>NZ_JACYXJ010000003.1 GCF_014842925.1 Roseibium polysiphoniae | reverse complement strand
GCGCCGCCAGCTTCAGCCAGCGTCATCGTGATTGCAGCCGTAAGCGTCGTCTTGCCGTGGTCAACGTGGCCAATCGTGCCAATGTTGACGTGAGGCTTGTTACGCTCAAATTTTTCCTTCGCCATCGCGTCGCTCTCTGTCCAATACGCGTTAATCGATAAAGGCTCGAGGCGGGACGCTTTCCGGCGCTTCGGTCTCTGCCGCAGTCGACGAATTGCTTCCCGTATAACTGTTCAGGATTTTCCAGGCGAAGGGATCTCCGCTCCGGACACTCCGATCAGCACCCAATTTGGAGCGGGTGAAGGGAATCGAACCCTCGTCGTCAGCTTGGAAGGCTGCTGCTCTACCATTGAGCTACACCCGCGCACGACATTTGGCAGGACTATGGTGGAGGAGGTTGGATTCGAACCAACGTAGGCTTAGCCAGCGGATTTACAGTCCGCCCCCTTTAGCCACTCGGGCACTCCTCCATCAAGTCCAGCTTCACGCCGAAACGGCCAGGATGGCTTACCGAAGAGCCCGTCCGAAGGGGACGAGCAATCCCGTGGCGCGTGTTATGCAGATGAGGACCTTGGGTGTCAACGCCGTTTTCGCCGGTTAAATCAGAAAAACGCATTCTTTGTGCCGAAGCAGATGGTTGGAGGTTGCGTAAGGGGCTGGATGACCCTGCGAAGACCGCCATTTCCAGCCTTTTTCAAGGCCAGACCAAGAGCTTTCCGACAAGCGCCTTTTGCCAACCTCAAGCGCGCGCACGCCTGTGGATGAGTTTTCTGATTGTGAAATGCACCCGGGAAAACAACATTCGCCACCAGCGCCCGATTCAAGACTGTCTTTGTGACAGCGCCTACAGCCTGCATCGGGTCACACCGTCGACGCTGACCGCGTCTTTCAAAAGGCCCCATGACGCCGTCGCCAGAAACAGGCAATTTGAAATCGCTTTATGGGTTCCCGCGCCTTTCAGACTTGCTGGCCGGCCTTATTTGGCAGTATGTGGGGCCATGACTGATAAGCCTCATCGCCCAAGCAAAAACAGCAAGCGGCCTCACGGTGGACGTGGGAAGCCTGCACCTCGCCGCCCAGGCCTCCCACCTGAAGGCCCCATTCTTCTTTATGGCCTTCATACGGTGGAAGCGGCTTTCAACAATCCCGACAGGAAACGCCTGAAGCTGTTTGCGACAGAGAACGCTCTGAACCGGCTGACTGAACGGGGCGTAAGGGTCGATGTGCCGGTCGAAAATCTGCCTCCGCGCGCGCTCGACAAGATGGTAACCAAGGATGCCGTCCATCAAGGCATGATCCTGGAAGCCGATCCCCTGCCCGCCTATGGCGTCGAGGCCCTGTCCGGCGCCAGGCTTGTGCTCGCACTCGACCAGGTGACCGATCCGCACAACGTCGGCGCGATCCTGCGTTCCGCCGTGGCGCTGGACGCCGATGCAGTCGTGACAACCGAACGGCACGCACCCGAGGAAGGCTCGGTCCTGGCGAAATCCGCATCGGGCGCCCTCGACATGATCAAACATGTGCGGGTGAAGAACATGGCCCGGTTTATCGCCGAGATGGGCGACGAGGGTTTTTTCCGGGTTGCCCTCGACAGTGATGGCGAGGCAGCCCTAGAAGACACGCCCTTCACCGACAAGACGGTCTTGGTACTTGGTTCCGAGGGCAAGGGCGTCCGCCACGGCGTGCGCGAAGCATGTGATACGCTGGCAAGGCTCGACATGCCAGGCAAGCTCCGCTCGCTCAACGTTTCGAACGCAGCCGTGCTCGCACTTTATGTCGCCCGCATGAAAATGGACCTCTAGCGCCAGACTGCAGCTCCCAGGCCGCTGCTATCTGACAGCCGTTCTCTGGCTTTAGCGAAAGACCATCCGCCGGCGTGAGACCTTTGCGCCCGGCAGGTGCTGCGCCAGTCGTTCGATTTCGTGAAGCATCGGCTGCGGATCAAAGCCCTCGCACAAGATCAGTGCTTCGCTTTGGACCGAGCTCCTGTTGCCGCTTCTGACCGCAGAAATGATGCCAATCATTCTTCTTTCATCCACGCGCAGCTGACCACGGCAACAGGCGCAAAATGGATTGGCAAACTCGAAGCAGGATTTTCGCGCATGCCTCATGGCCTTGAAGCTGCGCATCATGCCGCTGGCAACCACGCCGCCAAGCTCCGGCCCGAAGGCCACCTCAGCCGCCAGCAACGCCTCTTCCCAAGCCTGGCTCTTTGGGCGTGCGTAGCTGAAGCAATAACAGCGTAGAATTTCAAGCAGTGCCTGATCGGTCCGATCCGGCAATTCAGATTGCACGCCGTTTGGCGGCTCTACCCTGCCCCGCGGCGCCATCAGTCGACCTGCCCCGTATCTTCTGGAGCCGCGCTCTCCGAACCACTCTCTTCAGCTGGAATGCGGCCAAAACGCAGCAGGTTCCCGTGCGGATCGAGCAGATGAAACTCCTTCATGCCCCAGGGCTTGAGTTCATAGGCCCCAAGATCGGGAACACCCGAGGCCGCAAATTCGGCATAAATCCCGTCAACCCCAGCGCCACGAACATAGATCGAGGTGTTGCGGCAAAGCTCTTCATTGTCCGTCAGCCAGAAATGAACCTCGATTTCGCCCTTGCGCGCGATCAGGTAGTTGTCCGTGGCATGGATATCGACGTTGAAACCCAGGACGTCACCGTAAAACTGGCGTGTGACCGCCATATCCAGTGACGGCAACGTCGGGATGACCTCCACACGCATCTCATCGTCGATGGCGCTCATGCGCCCTCAACCATCTCGAAACCTTCAAAGCGCGGAGGTCCGGCATAAAGCCCCTTGTTGGACCCCGCATTCTTGTGCGCCGCGCGAAAGGCTTCGGATTTTGTCCAGTCCGTGAAATGCGCCTTGCTCTCCCAGATCGTGTGAGAGGCATAAAGAACGGTGCCGGCCTCTTCATCCTCCGGACCCTTCATCAAGTGGAAGCTCCTGAAGCCCGCCATGGTCTGAAGCTGGCTGTCCCGGTTTTTCCAGACTTCCTCAAAAGCCGTTTCCTGTCCTTTGACGACGTTGAACCTGTTCATGGCAAGAAACACAATAACCTCCGGTATCGCTGCAGGGCGACTCATTAACATGAATTAAAAACTCATATTTTATCCAAATGAGCCGGTCAACCTATGACTTCGCGGCTCGGCAGACGCATCTTCAACGCCCCTACCCGCCATTTTTCCACATCCGCAGGGCGCACGCGCGAAGGAAATGCGGCAAAGCCGACATTTTCACTTGCCCGCGTCTGAAAAATCGGAAACAAGGGCGTTGTTCGCGTGCCAAAGGCGCAGCGCAAGCCGGTATAGCTCAGCTGGTAGAGCATCTGATTTGTAATCAGGGGGTCGCGGGTTCGAATCCTGCTGCCGGCACCACTCAACTTCCCGGCTTAAGTATTGAGAAAGCTGATGAAATCGGCTTCACGCCGGTTTTTAATTTGCCAAATCGCAGAAATTGTCCCACAATTTGTCCCTCAAATTGCCCCACAATTAGTGAGGATGGATGCGCGACGCGGACCGGTATCTCTACCGGCGCGGTGGCCGCTGGCACTACCGGCGCCGGGTTCCGAACCGGGTTAAGCACCTTGACCCGCGGGACGTTGTGCAGGTTTCTTTAAATACTCACTCCCTGGAAACCGCCCGGATTCGCCGCGATGCGGTCGAAGAAGCGGACGACCATCATTGGGCATCGCTCCTGGCCCAAGGAGAAAGCGCCCCGAATGCCGGACGCCTGAGATACGAGGCTGCACAGAAACGCGCCCTCGCGTTAGGCTTTGCCTGGAAGCATATGGATTATCTTCTCAACGAAGCGCCGCTCGAGGAGGTCTTGAGACGGGTCTTGTCCCTTGAGGGCAAGACAGGTCTGCAGCTCAAAGCTGACGCAGAAGCGGTACTCGGGACTGTTCCCATTCCAAAGACCTCGGTCTCAGAGGCGCTCGACGTATTCCTGACGCAGATCGCCCCGCTGGAGTTGAAGGGCAAGAGCCCCACCCAGATCAAGCACTACACGAAGGTCAAACAACGCGCCGTTGCCAACTTCATCAAGGTGGTCAGCGACAAGCCCATGAAAGACATCTCCCGCGAAGATGCCATCCGATATCACAAATGGTGGCAGGACCGTGTAACCGGGAAGAAGGGTCGCTCCATGTCGGCAAGCACGGCGAGACGGGACCTCGGCAACATGCGACGGCTCTACCGGGAGTATTTCGTTCGCATCGGAGAAGAGAACCGGGACAATCCCTTCCGCAATCTCAATTTCAAGGAACGGAAGATCGATCAGAAGGAAATCCCTCCTTTCGAATCCTCATGGATCAGGGAGAGGATTTTTGTTCCGGACGCTCTCACCAACCTCAACAGGGACGCAGCTCTTATTCTTTTGGTATTGATCGAGACCGGATGCCGGCCGTCGGAGCTCTGCAACATCACTGCGGACCGTATCCAGCTGGACGCTCAGGTTCCGCATATCGTGATCGACTTCTCACCGAACCGGGCGGTGAAAACGGACGCAAGCGTGCGCCGCATCCCATTGATCGGCGTCTCCCTGGAAGCCATGAAGCGCGCGCCAAAAGGGTTCCCGCGCTATCGCGACAAGGAAACCAATCTTTCGGCCGTGCTGATGCAGAATTTCCGTAAAAAAGGACTGTTCCCGACAAACGCCCACCGGATTTATTCGCTGCGCCACGCCTTTGAAAAACGCATGCTGGAGGCAGGGCTTGATTATGGCCTCAGGTGTAAGCTGATGGGCCACTCCGTTGACCGTCCGGAATATGGCGACGGCGGATCGCTGGAATTCCGCCGGCAGGAACTTCAGAAGATTGAACTTCCATTTCCACCGGATCTTTTCACTTTGCTGGACGCAAAGCCTGTTGGAAAGTCACGCACGACCCGTAGAAAACGAGTTACATGATGCTCCAACACTTGCATCACCCGTGATGTAAGTGGTAGTTATTCTGTATTCGGGATTCGTACGCCTTGGCCTAAACGCCGGGGCATTTTTGTTTGCGCCCCGTCCTTGAGATCGCTCCCGAACATTATCAGCAAGCAGCCTGTTATCGCGTAGCCGCTTTCCCCACGATCATTAAAGTCCTGTCCGGTTGATGCATCCTCCGGCGCCCTTTGGCGTGCGGACGATCCCCCATGTCCGGACGGCGGAGGAAGACGTCATGCCTTCACCATCGAAGAAGCCGCAATTCTGCATGGTCCCTGCAGGTGCCATTACCGACCCGGATCTCAAACCACGGGATATTCATGTTTTGTGCATGCTGGCCCGTAACGCAGATCGAAACGGGCACACTGTCAGGTCACAAGCCAGGATGGCGCGGGAACTTGAATGGGCCCGCTCCACAGTTCAAACCGCCGTCAAAAACTCATCAATGCTGGGTGGCTGACACGGGTCGAAAACATTCGCCCGGACGGCGGGGACTGTTCTCACGGTTACATCATCCACCGGGAGAAAGGACTGTGTTCGGATCGGCCCGACAGCTTGTCGACATCCGGAACAGTCGACACCGTCAAAACGGCACTTCCTGCCGAGCCAGACAGGCAGGGGGTGCCGGTCCAGGGCGGCACCTATAAGATCAATCCATCAAGACCAAACAATAAAAAAACAGATAATAAGGACACTCGCGACTATCTGGACATAGCCAGCCCAGAACCACCCATCGCAGCATCTACGAAAAACGGTCTAGCGAAGGATAGCCATGTACATACGGCAGACGCGCGCGACTATATTGAGCGCGTTCGCAGCGAACTGCTCATGTTCGGATTAAACCCCGACGCACCTCACATGGTCGGAGGCGTCAATGCCGTCATTGCCTGGTATGCTTGTGGAGCCGACATTGATCGCGATGTACTGCCAACGATTGAGATGGTCCTGTCACGCGCCAAGACAGCACCGTTCAGTCTGGCGTATTTCACCAAGGCCATCGTCAATGCTGTGGAAGCACGGAAAGCAGCGGAACGGCGCGTGGAAGAACAGACGCGGAAATCAGAACAGAAGCATACGAACCCAAAATCGAAGTTCGCCGGATCAGTGGCACGAGTAGCCGGCACTGGAGCTACTCAGTCAGCGGAGCCTATTCAAACACAGCCGTCTCGGAAAAAACCCATCCAACAATCGTCGGGACTGAATCTGGACAAGTGGTTGGAGGGCCTGGATACAAGGCGCAGGAGGCGTCAGGATCCAGAGTGAAAATCAGCACCAAAGGCACTTCGAATGGAGCTATTGAGCCCAAAAAGCGCGGGTCCTTTCAGGCACTCCCTGCCCCACGGGGCCATTCACGACCGCAGGACGCAGACACGCGCCATATTTCGGACCGCTTTAGGATGTTGTTTATGTTTATGATTTGGTACTGTAGTTCAAAGCACTCGAAATCGCACCCGTGGCGCATACTGCTTTAGCTCAATCATAGGCCGATGGCATTCGATGCACTCAGAAACGTTCTCAAACGCCCTCAGACGACAGTTAGCGATAGCCTTCGCACTGGTTGTCAGAGAAATGACGACCCGCTACGGCAACAAGTTCGGCGGTTACATGTGGGCAGTGCTGGACCCAGTCCTGTTCATCGCTATCATGACGTCCGTGTTTTCCGCGATCGCACATGTGCCGCCTTTAGGGCGCAGCTTCACGCTTTTTTTTGCGACCGGGTATGCAGCCTTTTATATGTATCGCTCCACCTCCGACCAAGTGAGCTCGGCTGTTGAGGCAAATCGCACCTTATTGAATTACCCTGTGGTACGACCGTACGATACGGTCATTGGCCGCGTGACCCTGCAGGTAGCAACACTGTTTGTCGTCAATATCATTCTGTTTGGAAGTCTATATTTCCTGGTGCCATTTCCATCGATAGACTTCGGACCGATTCTATTGGCATCTCTGATCGCCATTGCGCTCGGTGCAGGCGTTGGCGCTGCAAATATTGTCTGGTTTCACTTGAGCAGCACCTATCAGCAGGTCTGGGGAATCATCAACCGGCCTGCCTTCATCGTCTCGGGAGTGTTCTTTCTACCTGAAAGCATGCCTCCCCCCTACAAAGAGCTCCTTCTCTGGAACCCCTTGGTTCACATAGTCGGGCTTTTTCGAAAAGGCTTTTATCCAACCTATCGAGCTGACTATGTCAGCATGCCATACCTTGTCGGCCTCACCATTTTCTCGATCGTATTTGGACTATTTCTTGTGTGGTTGTTCGATGCCCAGTTGCGGGAGCAGCAAAAATGATCCGCCTCGATCGTGTCACTAAGAGTTTCAAGCTCAAAGGTGAAACCCGCTATATCGCAAAAGATGTTTCCTTTACGATACCTCGCGGCGACAGTATCGGCCTGCTCGGGCGCAACGGAGCAGGAAAATCCACGCTTTTGAGACTAATCGCCGGAACGATCAAACCGACTTCGGGCCGCATCATTCGCCGGGCAAATGTTTCCTTCCCGCTTGGTTTTCAGGGAAGTTTTAACGGCTCTTTGACAGGCGAGCAGAACGTAAGGTTTGTAGCTCGCATATATGGCCATGATACCCAAGAGCTTGTTGACTATGTGCAGGATTTCGCAGAGCTTGGAAAATCTTACCAAATGCCTGTAAAGACCTACTCTTCAGGCATGAAAGCACGCCTCGCCTTCGGCGTAAGCATGGGAATTAATTTCGACTATTACCTCGTGGACGAGATCACAGCCGTGGGCGACGCCAACTTTAAAAAGAAATGTCAGCAGGTTTTTCGACGGAAGCTGCAACAATCCGATATAATTATGGTATCCCACTCCAATGGCGCTTTAAAGGAATATTGTACGACAGGTGTCGTCCTGGAAGATGGATCTTTAACCTATTTCCCAAACATCGATGATGCGATTTCTCAACACAATGATAACATGGCACGCCGTTAGACTGTCAGGTGCAACTCGCAAAGGTTTTCTCAGGACATGACGGCACCCAACAAAACACCTGAAATAAAAGACGCTCCCCGCTCTGGAGGAACGTTTATTACCGTACCACGTCAAAATCAGGACCCACTTACAAAGAATCGCGGTAAAAATCCGCCGTTGATCGATCGCCTGAAGAAGTCAGGACTGGACCCTCAAAAACTTCTAGATATTGCCCGCCCTGGTTCGGCAACCAAGTCGATAACAAGACTCCGTCACCGTTTGATTCTAATTGGTTTTCTCCTGTTCGTTGCACTGCCATCAGCCGCATTTTCCGCTTACATGATCTTCTGGACAAGCGACCAATACCACAGCACCACCGCTTTCGCAGTACGCAGCTCGAACCAAGCCGCAGCGACCGATATACTCGGAATGATGTTTGACAGCGGCTCCGAGTCTCCAACATCCAACAGCTACATAGTCAATGACTACCTCCAGAGCCAGGCAATCATCGAGGACCTGCCAAACACGATCGACCTTGAGGCGATCTTCAACCGTGACCAGGCCGATTGGCTTTTCCGTCTCGGAACGGATTTGCCAATTGAAGGAAAGATCGACTACTGGAACCGAATGGTCGATATCAACTTCGATGCGACCTCAGGCGTCATCTATGTCGAAGTGCGAACATTCAACCCCGATGATTCAGTCACGCTCGCGAGCGCGATTCTTCAGCGCAGCGAAGTCCTGGTCAACAAGCTGTCGGAAGTGAACCGACGACAATCCGTCCGATTTGCAGAGGAAACCGTCGCTCGTGCAGAAGCGCGACTGAAAGTTATCCGGAGACAAATGCTCGCCTATCGGGATGCGACGCAAGAGGTAAGCCCGGAAGACAACGCAAAAATCGCGATGGAGATGATTTCCGCACTGGACCAGCAGGTCGTCGCCAAGCAAGCAGAAATGAAGACGCTTGCGACCTACCTGAATTCCGATTCACCACGAATTCGCCTTCTATACGAAGAGATCAAGGCCCTTGAGGCCCAAATCACTACCGAACGCCAACGTCTTGGCGGAGGGACGGCCGGAATTGATGGCACGAGCGCCAATGATAACCGCCTTGCAGTTCGCATATCTGACTACTCTGACCTCAAGCTGGAAGAGGAGTTCGCAAATCAGTTCTATACGACGGCCTTAGCCGGGCTGGAAAAGGCACGGCAAGACGCCGATCAGAAGCACATGTATCTTGCAACGTTTATCAAGCCTACGCTTTCGCAAGAAGCTCAATATCCGCACCGCATTCTCTACTCCGTGGCCGTTTTTTTAATGCTTGCCGGCTTTTGGACGGTCTTGGTGTTGATCTACTACAATGTCCGCGATCGAACCTAACCGCCAGACGCTCTTTGAGACATAGGAGGGAGGCTGGACATCTGAACGGTGCATTGGGATGGATTTTTCCCTCTTTGTCCGATCCTTTTTCGTCGCAAGACCAGCTCGGCTAATCACGGTCGCGGCGCAATTGAACGGAAGACCCGCTGACAGAGCGCCTCAAAGTCATCTAAACGAACGGCACCGCCTCTTATTTTCACTATGGTCATCCCGTTTCCGGCGAGCGAACCGCCCGTCCAAACACAATGAGATTATTGACCGACAGAGGCGCGGGCTTCCAAATGGTTTAAAATTACGGTTTCAGGGAGAAACTCCATGATAAGTTGGGCGGCTGCCTTATCGATCGGTAATTGGAGCGGCACTGCTGCGCAAATAATCCCAACGACCGATCTATATTTTTTGAATGTCTGCCGTCCTTGGCTGCGCCGTTTTCCATTTCATACAAGACCGATCGTTCAGGAAGGGCCGAACTCCTTTTCCTGCGGCAAGGTCGCCATTGTCGCTAGACGAGACAATGAAACAGTTGTGCAGCGCCTCCTCCAAAGCCACATCGGACAGCTATATTACATAATTGATGACGATCTCTGGGCCGCTGAAGAAGACCATAGCCTGCCTCAGGCTTACCGACAGCGGCTGATTGCCCTACGCGAAGGCCAGCACCGTGTTCTTTGCGAACGAGCCGACACCATTGTCGTTTCCTCGCCGATCTTGGCCGATATCTACCAATCCAAGGGCTACGATGTGGTAAGCTTGCCACCCTACTGGCCCGAACCCTTGCCCGACAGCCGTCACTTTAGCGATCTCGCTAAAGGCGAACCGCTTGAAATCGGATATCTCGGCAGCGCAAGTCATGCAGAAGATCGCGCATTCACCTTCCAGGTCTTCGAACAACTGGCTCGGCGGGGTATCAACATGCGACTGACTGTGATTGGATCTGCCGACGTGCCGGTTCATCTCGCTGACCACCATCAGTTACGGATATTGAACCCTCTAAATTGGCACAAGCATCGAAAAAGATTGGCAAAATTGCGTTTTCATGTCGCGCTATACCCAACTATGCCAACGGCTTTCAACAAAGCCCGCTCTATCAATAAGATCTTGGAGCATGCCGTTTATGGCAGCTTGGGTCTTTACAGCCGAACCTGGTTCTACGCCGACTTGATTGAGAAAAATGATATCGGTCTTGTGCTGAACAACAATATAGCTGAGTGGACCGATGCAATTGGAAAGCTAGCCGAAAACGGCCTTGACCGACGCTACAAAAAAAGCCGAGAGGCTCTTGAGCAACTTAACGCCCGATCTATGCGAAAGCAATTTGACTGGTGGCACGGCGTCCTCGACTTGACGCCACGGAGTTGCACGGCTTGATATTTAAATTTCAACTGCCGTTTTCAAACCCCACATCCGCGACCGGCTGCGAACTTTCGATCAGAGAACCATGTTAGCGCACGCGGTCCAGATGCTGATCGAGAAGGACCTCCAACGCTTTTGGTTCGGCCACATAAGGATTGTGCGGATGGCTTGTATTCTCATTCCCGGCAATGAACTCGCCGAAGACGACCGAGAAATTGTGACCGCAAGCGGTCGCTAGGTCTGGAAACAGCATGCCCCAGAACAACCTTGGGCCGATAACGACTATCTCGGCGCCCGCATTGGCATAGAGCATGTTCGTGATTGCGGAGCTGCCGCTTGAAACAATGGTACGGGCATTGGAGAACATACGTATTTGTTCTTCCAGGGAATAATCCAAAGGATCGACAATAGAAAATCCGCGTTTTTCACAAATCTTTATGAACTCCTCCTCGTTCACAAGGGCACGCGTGAAATTCTTGACGTCGCGGCGAACGAGATAGTAATCCTTTTGCGGGTGTTCCCTAGGAATGTTCTTGAAAATTGCCTGACGCGTTGCTTCAATCTCAGCTGGACACACGTCCCATTTCATTGGCAAGACAACGGCATGTTCGACTGTCGATATCCCAACTGTCGGCATAAATTCGAAACGCATGCGATCAATGCCGGCAATCTCCATAAAGTCTATTACCCAACTGGGCGTATTGTCTGGCATCAGTATTTTATGGTCGGAGAATTCGCCACTCTCAAGCGAAAAAATGAGTCGCACGCAGATTTGGCATATAACGTGAAAATAATTCGAGAAATAGTTGTTAGCAGCAGAGGGGACTAAATACTTTCCTTTAAATTCTGTATGAACGGCATCTTTATCCGAATAAAGGATATGCCTTTTCGAAATCTTGACGACATTTTCCCGCGCGCGGGTCGGCAGCAGATGCTCGTCGTAAAAACCATTCTCTCCAACAAAGGAAATAGAACCGATCAACACCTGAAGACGATCGACACGGGCTCCCAATAACGGCGTCGCCTCGATTTCATTTTCATAGATCTCAATACGGTCAGCATGATGTACATGACGATATGTGGTATTGGCTTTGCTTTTACGCTCGGTCACAACGAATGTCTCCGAACCGATCGAACGGATCCATTCCGAAAACTCTCCGTAGTCATAAATCTTCATCCGACGCAAGTCAGAACCCGCGTCGGCGCCACCGCCGCGGATATCGGAGCGGATTTGATCAATGTCACAGGTTTCCAAGGTCGATAAGATATGCACTTCCTCCAACGCGGATCCGTTTTTCCCGGAACCCTTTGCATATTTGACGACCTCTAAAACTGCGTCATGCCGTTCCAGCTTGTAGAGAGCCTCGGCGAGCAGGTTATAGACCTTCGGTTCCAAATGCCCGAGCCGCAGGGCCGACTTACAAAGGAAGGCGATCAAGTTTAAATTGTTTTGAATTACATTTGCCGTATGAAAAGACCCCTTGGCGCCCTGCGTCGGCAAATATGGATCCTCGCGGATACGCTGACGCAAATCCGCGATTTCAAGGAATCGCATTTTTTTTTGCAATATCTGCGCAAGATTGAATATTTGAGTCGGATCAACCTCCAGGGAGGTCTCCAAAAAATCGATGTCCTCGAGTGAATTACTCATGTCGACACGCCCATAATCGAATTGTCAAAAGGGACGACGAGCGATCCAATGCCACCGAACAAACCGATAAGCGCCGCTCGCTCGGAAATTCGCATGACATCGTATTGGGTTTCCGCCGCCGTCTCGAATTTTTGCTGCTTTAGTTGCGCTTGCCAGATAATTCTCAACATGGCGATCTCTAACGGCAGGTGGGCCTGAAGCAATTTGTCCGTTATACGGTTTTCCACCATGTATCCATTCTCACGCAAAAAATCGGATATGAAGGCCTCCGCCTCGTTGGCTCGGCCCAATTCGAGAAGCGCCTTACCTTTTGTGAAAACGACTTTCGTATTTGGCGGGAATCTCTGGATACTTTCGTTGCACGCGGCAACGCACTCGTCGTACCGTTCCTGCCTCAAATAGACAGCCGCGAGGCCATTATAGCCCTGCGCCAAGTCAGGATACTGACGAATTAGACCCCGGAAATTTGTTTCCGCGGCAAGAAATCGGCCCAACTCGATAAGGCCGGCACCTTTGATCCGAAGCGTTTCAGGCTGTTTTTTATTTATATTCAGAGCCAGATCACAATTTTTTATGCACTCTTGCCACATATTCATGTGGGAATACTTTTTCGCTAAGGTATTGTATTTTCGACTTTCAGCTTTTTTGGCTTCGCGTCGGAACCTGCTCAATCTCATATGCCAGCGCCGACTATATGAGATCAATACTTCAAACATGCTTCTACCATTCAGTTCGTTCACCCTGCCATACAGGGCAATCAAGCCGTGCCGGCTCACTGCCACCATTTAATGTCAAGATAGAACCCTAGATTGGCGGACGCTTTTGCGCTACTGCGAGCAACCCATTTATCGGCCGCCGACTAGACCCATCCCCACTTTTCCAGATACTTTCCATCAACTAGGGTTTTCTTCAAACATTTCAGCATATCTTCCAGTAAAACAGGTTCATAGCCTAACAGCTGTTTTTGTTCTTCGACGTTATAGATCGCGCATTTATAGGTCCGCTTCTCGGGTCGGTAAATGTAGTCGATCGCTTCGGGATCAGGGGCGAAAGTCGCGCCAATCGTTTTAATGAAGCGTTCCGTCGTCACAGCTTCACCTGTACCGACATTAAAGGTGCCTCTTTCGAGTTGGGAATCGAAGCAGCGGATTATCAGTGAAAACAGATTATCGACATGCACGTAATCCCGCACCATTTCCGGATCGCCCCATATTTCCAGCGGCTTTCCATCAAGGGCGTTGCGAATGACCTGGAGAAAGGGCATCGTGGTCATTTCCCCATGATGCAGATAATAAGGCGCGTCCGGCACAAGAAAAATCATCGGAAGCCGTAAGTTAAAGGTGCGAATATCAAAGGCTTCACCATAGTAGTCGCCCATCATTTTAGCGGACGTCTTTGTAATGGCGTACATGACATGATCCCCCTTATAGTTAATGGACGGGGGCAAATCATTTTCAAGAAAGTGATCGTTACTCCAATAATTTTCATAATCTCGATGGGACGTCGTATAAACGTAGGACTTGATATCGCTCTGCCTGACGAATTCCAAGATTTTTAGTACGCCGGCAATATTGACACCTACGTACTGGTCCATCGTGCTGGCAAAGTCAGTCTTTTCAGAGGTCGACAAAATACTTGGCTGGACCCCGGCAAAATTCACCACAAGATCGACATCTGTTGGCAAGTCAGAATAGAGCGCGTCGTCCCGGATGTCGCCACGCACGAAGGTGAATTGATCATTGCAAATCTTCGCTTCCGAACGGCCCACACCGACTACCGTCCAGCCGGCATCTAAAAACTTCCGAGCACAATAAGTGCCGCAGTTTCCCGTGGCGCCAAATATTAAAGCTTTCAATGTTTCCCCGCCTCGATGCTAGCTGTAAGCACAATGCCAACGTAGTTAACATAGGCACTATGGTCAAACAAGCAGACAAAAGCACGCTCGGACTAGCGAGGAAAACTGGCTTCCGGAATCGTTTACCATAATGAGCGTGGCGTCTGACCTGCGACCCGCTTCTTCCTCCATTTTTGAGTAGAGTTCGTCCCAATGAATGGAGACGAATAATGAGATCCTCACGTTTCAGCGACGAGCAGATCATCTCGATGATCAAGGAACAGGAAAGCGGCATTTCGACAGCCGAGGTTTGCCGCAAGCACGGCATCAGCAATGCGTCGTTCTACAAGTACAAGTCCAAATTTGGTGGCATGGACGTTTCAGACGCAAGGAAGCTGAAGGCATTGGAGGATGAGAACGCGAAGTTGAAGAAGCTTCTTGCTGAACAGATGCTGGATAATGCGATGCTTAGGGATGTGAATTCAAAAAAGTGGTAACGCCCGCCGCCAGAAGGCAAACGGTGGCTCATCTATGCAAGACGCATGGTATGAGCCAGCGGCGGGTGTGTGCCGTGTTGCAAGTTGACCGCTCGAGCGTGCGCTACACGAGCATTCGGTCTGACGATACACATTTGCGCAAGGCCATAAAGAAGGTAGCCGCGGAACGTCGGCGCTTTGGCTACAGGCGCATTCACGTAATGCTGGAACGCCAGGGTTTCTGCGTGAACCAGAAGAAACTGCGGCGGCTATACCGTGAAGAGAAGTTGCAAGTGCGCAAACGCGGCGGTCGTAAACGGGCTTTGGGAACGCGGCGGCCCATTGTTCTGCCCCAAAGAACCAATGAACGCTGGAGCCTCGACTTCGTATCCGACGCGTTCACGGACGGTGGTCGGTTCCGTGTTCTGGCAGTCGTCGATGATTTCAGCCGGGACTGCTTGGCGCTCGTGGCCGATACATCCTTGTCAGGTCTGCGCATGACACGTGAGTTGGATGCCATCGTCAAACGGCGCGGAGAGCCCCACACGATTGTCAGCGACAATGGCACCGAAATGACGAGTATGGCGGTGCTCAAATGGTGCCAGGAGACGGGCGTCGAATGGCATTACATCGCTCCCGGCAAGCCCATGCAAAATGGCTTTGTAGAGAGCTTCAACGGCAGTTTTAGGGATGAGTGTCTGAACGAGACGCTCTTTTCCTCGCTGCCCCAGGCATGCCAACAGATCACCGACTGGAAGGAGGACTATAACCGAGAAAGGCCACATTCCTCATTGGGCAACATCACGCCCATCGAATTCGCCATGAAAATGGCACTGGAAAAACAGGCCGCATAAGGCCAATAACAAACTGACGAACTCTCCAAATAGCTGGAAGAGAGTTGGGTCTCAGGTCAATATGACAAAAGTCTCGAGCACATGTTTAGCCCTATCCCAATTCACCTCTACTGAACTACGGGCGGTGCGACCGAGAACGCAGATTGCGTCAGGGACGTTGCAGAAATTCGATTTGATCCAAGTCTAAAACAGGTATCTGGGATTTCTGGCTGACATCAAGGCGCTCGGGAAATTCATTATCGATGAAGATCGCCCGCCCATCGATGAACGATGACTTCTTCTCATCGGGAAGCACCGGAATAATCTCATGAAAGATCGAATGATCGACGTCGATGCTCGCGAGCGTATCCTTAATGTCGAATTTGTGCCTAGTTATGAGCTTCAAAACGTAGTTCACATCGCGATAGTCATGGAGCAATTTCCTCAAGTCCTGAATAGGTTTGCCTTTACAAATCAATGTCTCATCGAGGTCAAAATACACGACATCGTAGTCAAAAATATATCTAGGCACTTCTTCATCTAGAAATGCGATATCATTGGGATCGATAAAATAACGGGTTCGGACTTTTCTACCGAGCAGGTTTTGAACCATTATCAGTGGGACATTTATACCAGCCGCACGGTAGGCTTTCCAATGCCGTTGGAACTCATTGTGAACAATTCGGCTGTGAATCTCGTTTGCCCGTTCGTCTTTTGAAAAAGAAAAAGTTATTGTTTCGGATAGATAACGTTTGTCTGCTTCGTTGCCTGTCCCAAAAACCAATAATTCACGTTCGTTATTTCCTAACAAACTTACGCGGCCGTTTGAGCGACGAACGAAACCAGATAAAAGGACGGGATCACTCTCGAAATCCATTAAAACATCAAGACGAAGCTCGCCCGGCGCCGCATCAAGAATTCGCTTGATCCCCGAGAAATTCATTTCGACGAATTCCTTCAAGAACTGTTTTGATTGGTCGCTTGTGGCCTGCAGCGTTTCGGCGACCGCCTTCAGTTCCCGGCACAGGATTTTGTTATAGTCCTCCTGATGCTCAACAAAGACGCTGTTCACAGACAACCGACCCTCAATGAGGGAAATGAAAAGGACGGTCTCGCGCACCGGCAAAGCGTTTATCGCCAGTGCACCCAGTTTACTCCATTCCATGTGAATGAAGTTGTCCAACTCAAACGGAGCTTCGGACGCCAATATCTTATACGCACAATGCGTCGAAAACCGAAGGCTTCGGCAAAGTTCTATGAAGCTTTCTGAGTTGTCGCCGATAAGTAAGCAGGTTGGATAGTGATCGCGCATTACAAGTATCCGAACTTTATCAATCGCGCTTCATCAATGAATCGCTTGAGCTGACTATTATCCTTTTCAAAGAAGGTTTGGATTCCACTTATTTGGGTGTCGTTAAGATGTGGAATAAGCGTTTCGCCGTCTTTGGTGAAATAGCCCCCGCTGGCCTTGTGTTTTTTATTTTCGTGAGATTTGGACAAAAGTCCTGCAATCGTAGCAGTATCCACGTCAATGATCCGCGACTGCTTTTCGCAGAAAGATTGAAGGTCGCGGGTCCATTCCTCAAACAAAAAGACTTCGACCTTTCCTTGGCCAAATACATTTTCCAAAATATCGATATATTTGGCGAACTGATATATTTCAAATCCTTCGATGCATATGTTATTACTCTCATCGAAAATAAGGTCCACCCCCTTATATTTCTTCAGGTTGTATTCTTCGACATACTGCGAAAAGATCAGTTGTGGCTGATTCCGAATGACAATCATTGGAATGAATTCTATTTGCCCACCGTAACGCGCTACGATTTGCTCCTTAATTTTTTGTGGGAAACTGAAGGGATCACAAATTTCGTTGCCGTAGTTGTTTTGCCGCAGCTTAATCGGAGCCGTGAAGCTTTCATCGCTTAATATATTCAGGCGATTTTCAGAGAAATCCAAATACTCTGGAAGTATTTTACCGCCGGCAAACAGGCAGCTACTAGGTCTGCGGTCCAAGTGTTCTGTAGAATCCTCCTGACGCCAAGTCTTCAGGTTCAGGATGCCGCGATCATGCAGCGGTTTGAACAGGCCATACTGGAGGGTCGACGACCCTGTTTTAGGGAAGCCGAAATGGATCAGGACTTTCAAATCAACCACCGTCGGCATTGGCATGAAAGGGAAAACACTTGGAAAGTCATTAAAATCATCGTTTTCAGAAATCCAGACGGGGTGTCGCTTCGGACGAATTCCTCACATTACTATTTGATGGGCCCCAATTATGGATGGACCCTTCACGCAGCATATTGCATAACGGATTTTGCAAGTCCAGACGGTCAGCCCCACTCCTGATAGAAAGTTAAACCGGCCCGCAAAAGAAATGATCCGGTTAAACCGTCCCGCTTTACGGGGAGACGTTAAGTGTTTCGAAAGGAGCGAATGAACAGCGCAGGCACACTACCGAAACTTCTTTACACTGATTCATACCGAGAACAGAAAATGATACCCAGTAAATCGCCCTATCAAAAACTAAAAAAAATTATGTCTCCTCAGCAGTTTAATTATCATTTCAATATCTCGATAAAAAATCAGTATGTTTTTGTAGAAGTATCCAAGGCGGCTTGCACAACGCTGAAGTCCAACTTATCCAAGCTCGAAATTAAAGACGAGAAGCTTCCCGACCATTTTGAATCCGTTGTCAAGCGACCGCATAGGCCAATCAATGAAAGTGTGTTCGTAAAGCCCTATCAGCTGGGCCAGGACAATTTCGACCGCATCATCAGAAACAAAGACTTTCTAAAATTTGCCTTTGTGCGTGACCCATACTCGAGAGCCCTTTCCGCTTATCTCGACAAATTTGCCCGAGGAAAAGAGTTAAATGTCATGCGCAATCTTCGAAAAGAACTTGCGGAAATCCGCCAAATCTCCGTTGAGGATGAAGAGGGGCTTCTGACTGATGTTTCTTTTTCCGAGTTTTGCCAGGCGCTCGCGTTAAAAAAGGAATCATTCCCAAAAAACCTGTTTGCTTTTGATCAGCACTGGCGCCCACAAGCGGCCCATCTGTGCTGTTCTATCATAAAGTACGACTTCATCGGGAAAATCGAAAATTTTGAAGAGGATATCGCATATGTCTTGAGTAAAATTTTTCCAACAAATATTACAAGAGACATAGTAATTGAGGAGAACTCACCACATAAAACCTCTTCGTCGCAGAGGGTCGGCGACTATTACACCACGCAAGAAAGGCACATAATCGAAGCTATATATGCAGAAGATTTTGAGCTATTTGATTATCCGAAAATCTGAGGATATCGGCCAGATCGGTTCATTCCGAATTGTGCGTTACGCGCTTTGGGCGATATTTTGACCTATGATCAACGCCAGTAGAGCTTATTTCGCTCGAATATTGAGCGCGCCGGAACCAATTGATTTGGCGACGGTTCGGTAACGAAGTCGTAATCGGAGGATTTTTTATGGTCGTTGGACCGTCGCTCTACAAATATCAAGCAAAAGGAGCTGAGAAGCTTGCATGTGTCGATATGGCCATGAGAAATGCTCTCAGGCATTTCCCGGCAAACGAACTCATCGAGGCTGCGGGCGTTATTTCCTTTGCAGAGAAAAAGGCCTTCGACGCCTCCGATCTGGCTCGGTTTCTTGAGGGGGCTCAGCGTTTTAACCGCTGGTCCAACCGTGGTCCGGCTTGGTATGCTTTGACACAATCGTATGAAGATCTGTTTCAAGGGCTGATTGACAAAAGAGTCATTCCCTGTGCGAATGGCGGCATTGCACTTGAGGCGCTGGCTGGAATTCACAACGTTCGCGCGGGTCGGCCCTTGAAATGGTGCGTAAGCGCATTCGGATTTGCCAACACCAATAGAGGCCTCTTCGCTGATTCAATTAAAGTCGACTGTGATCATCGTGGCGTGCTGTCCATAGAATCCTTGGCCCGTCTGGATCCGAACAGTTTCGATGGCCTGGTGGTAACCAATCCGTTCGGCCTCCTGGATGATTTTCAGCCTTTTGTGGATTGGCGTGCGGCGACCGGAAAACCCCTTCTGATTGATAACGCTGCCGGTATTCATACAGATATCCCCGACCTCCCCTATCAATCCTTCAGTTTGCACCATACAAAACCATATGGTTTTGGCGAAGGCGGCCTTGCCGTGGTGCCGGCTGAAGATTACGAACACTTTCTGCGCCTGATCGAGTATCAACCGCTCTCCGAGCACGAGGCACGATTCTGGGTGAATAATGGAAAACTGTCCGAAGTCGCATGCGCGGCGCTCTTGATGCGCCTTGAAGATTCCCCCCGCTGGCTGCCCCTTTACCAAGAACAAAATCGCAGAATTCGGGACATCGGGAAGAAGCTCGGATATGCTCCACTCCTGGAAAGCGATTTAGTCACGATGGGCTTCCCGCTCGTCGCGCCGCATTGCGTTCAAAGTGAATGCCTGTCCAACGACCTCTTCGTTATTGGAAAATACTATCGGCCGATCGCCGATCTTACGGTCGCTTCAGATATATTTGACCGGATTGTCAATGTGCCAAGTCACCCGGGCATGAAACGGCTTTCTGACAATCAAATCGAAGATATTCTATTACAAATACTTGAAAAATCGGGAACCGCATCGAAAAATACAGAAATATT
The DNA here is from genome assembly GCF_014842925.1 of Roseibium polysiphoniae. Classification (GTDB taxonomy): domain Bacteria; phylum Pseudomonadota; class Alphaproteobacteria; order Rhizobiales; family Stappiaceae; genus Roseibium; species Roseibium polysiphoniae. The sequence continues at coordinate 683,311 of NZ_JACYXJ010000003.1, read as the reverse complement.
TTGCTCATGAACACTAAAAACTTAGATCCATATTGATTTTGCTCCAATACACCCCGAAACAAAGTTTCTGGACAATGCAGGACATCAAGTGACCTATCGCTTAGGCATAATGCAACCCTATTTCTTTCCCTATGCTCAACAATTCCGGCATATTGGACAGTGCGATCACTGGATCATTTTTGATACACCAAAATTTTCGCGCAAATCGTGGGTGAGCCGAAACCGAATTCTGAACAGAGATACCGAGTGGGGCTATGTTGCGGTTCCGGTCGTCAAGGGTGCCAGCAACGACGCGATTTGTGAGGCCGAAATACTGCAAAACGACTGGCGCAACGAACTAAAAGATAAGCTTCGCGTCTATGAAAAAGCGGCGCCGTTTTTTGATGAAACCATGGGTCTCATCGAGGTTTGCCTTAACGAGCCAACGCGAACGATAGCCGATCTCAACACTGCTATCATCCAAGAAACCTGCCAGCACCTCGGCATTGAAACCGAATTGCACAGGCTATCGGAATTGGACATTCGTCTTCCGGAAACCGCCGGACCTGGCGAGTGGGCCTGTTTAATTTCCAAGGAAGTCGGCGCTAATATCTACTCCAATGCGCCTGGCGGCCGGGACCTGTTTGATCCGACCTATTATTCTGAAAATGGCGTTGAGCTGGAATTTTATGAGCCCATTCCACTCGAATATTCAACGCCCGGATTCGTTCCGGTGGAGGGCCTTTCGGTAATCGATCCCCTCATGTGGATGGGGCGTATCGCTCTTGGTGAATGGCGCCGTTCAACCGTCACGTTATAGTCTCGCGCCCCTCAGGTGATACTGGGGACAACAACTACACGTTCACCAAACGTTTCGACACCAAGCCCGAAGCGGCTACGATGAAGGGTATCTGAAGGCGTTCTTAACATGTTTGAAGAAATAGTTTTCAATTGGCTTTCAAAACTAAGTGAAGCCGGATGACCCGCTTATTCCTGCATATTGGCGCGCCGAAAACTGGTACGACTTCGCTCCAATCGGTTCTCGAACGATCTTGTAATCGGCTCTTGGATCGAGGTGTACTGTATCCGCGTTTGGGAATGCAACAGGCGTGCCTCCACCATATTTTCGCACGTCCTTTTTGCGAAGCCGGGCCGCATGACGGCATTTGGTCCATCGGACCAAAAACAGAACTCACGACCGAAGAAGAAATCCTGCAAAGGCTGACCAGGGAGGTCGAGCAGACAGGCGCCCACACGGTTGTGATTAGCTCCGAGGTCTTTTTCTGCCTGTCCTCGGAAGTTCTTTTCAAACCGCACAAAGGGCTCAATGTGGCAGACGCTACGCGCAAGATGTTTTCGGCATTCGACGCGAAGGTTACCATCTATCTTCGCCGCCAGGATCAATGGCTAGAATCTTGTTACGTTGAAGCTGTTAAAGGTCCGCATACGCTTGCCAGCGAGTCAATTGCCCGCTTCGAGCTTTTCCAAAATCGTGAAAAGCTGGATTATACTCGGCAGTTGGCCCCGTGGGAGAAAGCATTCGGGAAAGAAAACCTGATCGTGCGATCCTACGACGCTGAAAAGAAAAAAAGGGGGATTATTAACGCCTTTTTAAACGATGCCGGGCTTGCGGATTTTCAGCCTGAGAGCACGGTTAGCGCGAAGGAAGTGTATATCAACAAGAGCCCGCCATTAGCTGGAGTAGAACTGATCCGCCGCTTAAATCTGGGGCACAAGAAGAATCCAGAGAAGAGTCCTCTAGACCTGCCACGATTAGACGAGGTCACCGAAGCATTCGAACCAGTCCCCAAGCAACGCTTCTTGAGCCTTGCGCAGTGTCGCGAGATTTTGTCCGACGTGCACGAAAGCAATTGCGCTCTCGCGGAAGCCTACGGGCTGAACGACTTTAAACGCTTGGATAAGGCCTTCGATGGGCAGTCCGTCTGGCCTGTGGTCGGCGACTTGGACCAGGACGCTTTGGTGAGACTCGTCAGGCTTGTCGTGCAAGATCGTAAACAGGCCCGCAAGGAACGCAACGAGCTTTATGCCACCGCCGAACAGCGGTTAACGGAACTCAACAAGCGGAGAGACCGAATTCGGGATCTCGAAAGACTTGTAAGAATGTTGAAATGGAATCCGTTTCTGGCATGGTGGAAGAGCATCTTTCGTCCTTAATTTACGATTCAAACGGGTATAAAAATGGGGCTGATGATTATTTTGGCCCCCCCACCGCCACCAAATCTATGTATGTTGCAACCGATACACCGTTTGCTATCGTGCCGAGCCAGATTTGGCGATCCGTTCAATGGCGTCGTTGTGCCGCGAGACAACCGAGTTCCCATGCCTATTGATGCTCTAGAACCTCTCATACTTTCCGATTATTCCATTGATGGAGTAATACACCCCGAACGCCGGCGAAGGCTTCGTGTCGCCGTCATTTCGAAGGCCGATAGTCATGGCGGCGGTGCAAGCCGCGTCGCTGAAGAGCTTACTCAGCTCATCAATCATTCCGGTCATCATGCCCATCATTTTTGTTCTTGGGCTGGGAAAGGTTTCAAGGGAACCAGACGCCCGCTTTATGGCAAGCACGGGGGATTGCTGCGCAAACTTCACCATCGCCAAAAGAAAGCGGGTTTTCCCGAATTAGTCCCTTTCGAATTGTGGCCGATGCTTCAAATGGGGCTGCTAAAAAATTATGATCTCTTTCACTTTCACGACCTGTCATCGGCGATCTCGCCGTTAACCTTGGCGTACTTGGCCAGGCATAAGCCTGTGGTTTGGACACTACACGATTGCTCTCCCTTCACCGGAGGCTGTATCTATCCAATGGGGTGTGGGCATTTTGCACGCGCCCGCGGGTGCGGCGACTGTCCGCAAATCGGCCAGTGGCCAATCGACACCAAGCGCGACAACACACAGCTCATGCGCAGGATTAAAAGCTACGTGCAGGAGGGCAATGTAACCGCCATTACGCCATCGGAATGGATGGCCGACATGGCTATGAGTAGCATGATCTTCAAGAAGCGGCCGCTTGTTATCAGCAACTCGATTGATACCGATTTTTACCGACCACTGAACAAGACCAAACTTCGTGCCGAGATGGGGATACAAAATGGACGGCCGGTGTTCCTACTTTCCGCCGGCAATATCGTAGATCCACGCAAAGGCGTTCGGTTTGCACTCGAGACTATTGAAAGATTAAGGCATATCGACCCATTCCTAGTTGTCATGGGTAACGCCGATGATGCATTTTTCGAAAAGCTTTCGGGCTTCGACTACCTCGCGGTGGGCTATATTTCAGATCGGTCGCAGCTTAACCGGTTTTATAGCGTGGCCGATGTTTTCCTGTTTTGTTCGACCGCGGACAATCAGCCGCTGTCCGTTATCGAAGCGCTCGCATCGGGAACCAGTGTTGTTGGATTTGCGACCGGCGGGATCCCGGAACAGGTATCCCAGGGCAAGACTGGATATCTGGCTCCCCAAGGCGATATCGAACAGTTGGCTGCCGCGATAGCCCAGGCCTGGGAAAATGGCGATTTTGACAACTGGTCCGCTCAGGCTCGGGACGCTGCCGTCGCCCGCTTCGCTCAAGCCAAAATGCTCCGCGAGCATTTGTGGCTTTATCGTCGGCTCGTCGCTGAGAATGCCACTAAGGATCGTAAAAGGCCCATCGGACCTTCCAATGCTTAAGATACATACCGATTACCGGGACGCGTTCCATCATATTTTGCAGTTCGTAGACGAGGAAATTTCTTCAGGCAAAGTACCAACTGTTTCATTCGACGTATTCGATACGCTCCTGCAGCGCCGTGTCAGTCCGGACCTTGTGTTGGCGGGCGCTGCACGATGGCTTGACCAACATATCGAGTCACGCGGCCTCCAGCAGAAGCAACAGGCCTTATCGTCTTTCACCAAGGCCTATCGCACCAGCTGCGAGAGCAATACGCGCCAGGGGCTGGATCAAGAGGCGAACACATCAGAACTATATGCCTTGTGGATCGACGAGGTGCTCGAAGACCATGCCAACCAACGGCTGCGCGACCAGCTCAGCAAGGCGATCGAGGCCTATTTCGAGCAAATTGAAATCCGAACAACCTATGCTGCGCCGCATGTGCTAGAATTGCTAGAAGATCTCAAACAAAGACAGTGCCGTATCATATACATTTCCGACATGTATATCGGCGACCGGTGCGTCTCACGGATACTGGCCGCTTGTGGTTTACTGCATTTCTTCGATGCTGGCTATGTTTCCGGCGACCATGGCCTATTGAAACGAACAGGCAACCTATTCAAGAAAGTCGCTAGGCTGGAATGTGCTGAACTGGGCCGCATTTTGCACATTGGCGACAATAAGCATGCCGATGGCGAAATGGCGAAAAAATCTGGGCTGAACGCCATTGTGATCGAGGACAAGGGCTTTTTGCAGCGACGTTCGCGCATGGACTTGGCATTTTCGGCAGTAAAAAAACATCGAGATTGGGGCGGGTATCTGGCTGCACTTTCCGCTCAAGCAATGGCCGGTGAAATCGGAACCCGAGAACACGCCGTAACACTGCGCCTGCTAGGCCCAATATTTAGCTATTTCATCCATAAGGTTGCGGAGCGATGTCGGGACCACGGAATCGAAAAAATATATTTCTGCGCGCGAGAAGGCTATGTTCTAAAGGAACTTTTCAATCGTCTTGCGCCGCTTGTTTTCAATGATGGTCCCAAACCGACCGCCGACTACCTACCAATTTCACGCCTATCGGCATTGACTGCATCTGCTAGACACTTTGGCTTGCGCGAACTTTCGGCAACCGCAGCAAACGGGCCGCCGACGATTGTCAACCTGTTGTCGTTCCTGCAATTGTCGGCCGATGAATTGTCGAAGATTTCGGCAAGCCATGGGATTGAGGATGTGAGATCACCATTGCCACCATTTTTCCGCGACTGGCCGCCTTTTCAAAGATTGCTCGAGGACCCGCGGATCTCGAAAGCCATTCAGGCGAAGCACTCTGCCTCCAATGCGCTTCTGGGACGATATTTGGACGGGCTTGGATTTTTCAACCATAGCCGAGTTGCACTTATAGATGTCGGTTGGTCGGGACGGATACAGGAATTCCTCCACGAAGCGATCAAGCATAGATCCGATGCCCCGCAAATCTTCGGCTTCTACATGGGTACCCGTTTGCCAGCGCATTGGCGCAAGACATCTCGAAACTGGATCGAGCCTGTGCTCGCCGATGAATGCCAATTGGATTGGTACGCCCAAGCTTGCCTACTATTTCCTCAACTGTTCGAAGCCGTTGTGCGTTCTCCGCACGGCACCGTTCTCGGCTACGAACAAGCGGAAGACGGCACTGTAGAGCCTGTCTTCAAATCAGATTCCTTAGAAAGCCGGATATTTGAGGCCGAAGATGATCCGTTCCTGTGCCATATTCAAATGGCGCTCTTCGAATATGCTGACCACTATGCCACGACCGCAGCACTCGCCGGAATTCGGGCAGATGACACTCGTTCCTATGCACTCGAAGCCTTGAACCGTCTGGTCCGCTTTCCCAGTAAAGACGAAGCAGAAATTTTCCTTCAATTGCGTAATGTATCGGACTTGGGGTCGTCTGAAATGATTTCATTGGGCAATAAGAAGAGCGGTCATTGGCTTACGAACTATAAAACAGCTCGCCGGGAAATCGGAAAAAGCTTCTGGAAATACGGCACCGCATCGCGATTCGGCAGGATCATCCCCCAGATCTATTTTTTGCTGTTTAGCGAGGTCAAACGGATCCCGCGCCGCAATCGGCCCCTCAATTCGGGGATTGTTAGCCACCAGTATGAAAACGTGGAGGTCAAAACTCGCTGCAAGGTCGATCCGAAATCGATGACTGGCGAACAAGAGGCACTTTCGCGGCTCGAGGACCAAATTGGCACACGCATCCGAATGCTTTCGAATTCATACGCCTCCCCTTTCGACTATGTCGATCTGGAAGCCAGCACCCAGCCCTTGGGATACAAAGAAGTGAAATGGGCTCGGCTCGCCTTATCTCTCGTGAAATTGCGCCTTATGCGCTTGCATAGGCACGCTGTGCAAGCCGAAACGCTGCCACTGGTTCTTTGGCGGCGCTTTGCATCACGATAAAGGAGCCCTGCCGTCCAGCTCTTTGTCCATTCTAGCCACAACCGGCTGTTCCAGAGCACGAATAGGAATCTAGGACGTGGCGGTGGCTAGGCTATTTTGAGATTTGGCTTGCTTCGACGGCCTTTGTGACGCGTTCCTTGATTGCCGTTTCGACAACCCGCGCGCTTTCCGGCCAACTAACACGGCCTATTCGTTGAAGGGCTTTCCGTCGGAGCTCGTCGCGTCTTGCCGGGTTTTCCAGCAGTATTTGAAGAGCATCCGCTATTCCAGCAGGTGTCGGCGCTGCGAACTCCAGAACGCCTTCCGCGAAAATGCTTCGAACGGTATCAATATCGAGGTCTACCACAGGTAAGCCGCACGCCATCATTTCCTGGTTCACCAGCGAGTGATTGGTTGCCGAAAACACAAGACCGATTGATGCCTGACGATAAATATTCGCTAGGCTCTCATTTTTGACGGTCCCGTAATTCCTATAGGGAAAAGGTACTTCGAAACTTCCCTTGCGACCGCCAAAAAAGCCGACCTCGAATTCCACTCCGCGCCGATGTAATGCCTCTAGGCCCAAAATTGCGAGTTCCACAGCGCGGCGCGGCGTTCCTGACCGGGCATAGACTGCAATTAGATCGGCTTTGCGCTCAAAGTCTTCGTCAATGCTATAAACGGCATGATCTACGGCAAGTGGAAATGACGCCGCCCACCGGCCGAATTTTTCCATCATAATTCGCCTGAGCCACTCGCCGGCACATAAGCAATCGAAATCGAACCGGTAAGTGACGTCTGTCAGCAGAGCGTCGGACCCCGCAGGATAGAACATGGCCTCATAGTCCTGCACAAAGTAGAACTTCCGAAAAAAGCCACCCATCGCATTCGCTGGATAGCAGGTAGACCAATTTGTGGCGATCAAGGCGTCACCTTCCAATTCAGGCAAATCGTGGTCCAAAATCGCCACGTGCCCCTGAAACGGCTGGAAGTGCCGATTGATTGTGTGCCGAGCTGACGCCCCGCTGCGATGGCGGACCGGGTTGTGAATGAGGAACCTAATCTCGTGACCGAATTCTTCCAACAAGCGCGCGATACGGAAGATTGTCATATGTCCGCCGGCGCCGGGTGAAAAATCAGGGATAATCCAGGTTATTTGCAGACGACCGTAATCTACAGGCCGCGCAGGAACGCGGTCAGGTTGAGACTGAACGTCCAGGAGATTGCGATAGACGCCAAGTTTTTTTTCTATGTCGGTACGTAGCGCGCGACGGTTCAAATTCCCCCTCAAACCGAAGCGACGGACCAGTTCTTTCAAGCCCCGCATCTAATATCTCGCGATTGATAGCCTGAAGCGCTTTTTATTGCGCACCGGCGATTTTACGGCTCACAATACCGGTCTCATTCGTGTGCGACCTTCAGAAGGTACCTACCGTATCCGTTCTTCGACAGCTCTTGTCCCATTCGCTCCAAATCGCTCTTGCCGATCCAGCCTTTCAAAAAGGCTATCTCCTCTGGAACTGCGATCCGGTGGCCCTGACGTTTTTCAATCGTTTGAACAAAAACCGCGGACTCAACTAGGCTGTCATGAGTGCCTGTGTCGAACCAAGCATATCCTCTGCCCAACTGTTCAACATTCAGGTCCCCGCGTTCCAAGTAGCGAGTGTTGACATCGGTGATCTCCAGCTCGCCCCGGGAACTTGGCCGAACCTCCTTAGCAATGGAAACGACATCCTTATCATAAAAATAGAGACCCGTGACTGCCCAAGGAGATTTTGCAGCCTTCGGTTTCTCCACGATCGATGTCGCAAGACCGTTCGCGTCGAACGTCACAACCCCATAGCGCTCGGGATCGGTTACCTCGTAACCGAAAATCGTTGCTCCTGAGGGTCTTTGAACAGCGTGAGCGAGCTTATCCGTCAAACCATGTCCAAAAAAGATGTTGTCACCAAGGACAAGACAACAACTGTCACCGCTTATGAAGTCTTCTCCAATCAGAAATGCCTGTGCAAGCCCATCAGGACTTGGCTGAACCGCATAGCTTATGTTGATCCCCCAGTGCGATCCGTCCTCCAACAACATTTGAAAAGCCGAGCTGTCGTGCGGAGTCGTGATGACAAGAATATCCCGGATACCAGCAAGCATCAGGACGCTGATCGGATAATAGATCATTGGCTTGTCATAGACTGGCAGTAGCTGTTTGGAGATACTGCGTGTTATCGGAAAGAGGCGTGTCCCGCTTCCTCCAGCAAGTATAATGCCCTTCATCGCACCCGCTCCACTTTAGACAATTGAGCCCGGCTCGAAATGGAGCCCGGGGCGATCATGTAATTGGAACCGGCCAAGCATATCAGCTAAAGCCACGTCCCAAGGCCTTAATTTTAGACCATGGATCCGTTCCAGATGGCCGCAATCGAGAATCGAGTTGGCGGGCCGCCGGACGATCGCCGGAAAGCCTGATGATGAGACTGCCTTGACAAGCAAGTCCTCCCGGACTCGTTCGGCTGCGAGCCTAAAAATTTCTTCTGCAAATCCATACCAGCTGACGCCACCGCCGCCGGCACAATGAAACGTTCCATAGCCGGTGGGATTGAAGCTACCCGACAGCAGGCGCGCGCTTAACTGTGCAATCACCTCGGCCAAATCCCTAGCGTAGGTCGGGCACCCCCATTGGTCATTGACCACAGAAATTTCTTTCTGATCGGCCCCGAGCCGCAGCATCGTTTTCACAAAATTCTTGCCGCGCATGCCATAGACCCAAGCAGTTCGGAGAATAACATGCTGACCGTTCGAGGTGCGCACGGCATTTTCGCCCGCCGCTTTGCTATGACCGTAAATACCTAAAGGTGCCACTGGATCGTCCTCGGAATACGGGCTCTTTTTGCTGCCGTCAAAAACATAATCGGTCGATATGTGAATGATCGATGCGTCGACTTCCGCCGCTTTGATCGCTAAATCGCCCGCGCCGTCTCGATTGACGGCGAAAGCCATATTTCTGTCGGCCTCCGCCTTATCCACCGCAGTAAAAGCAGCTGCGTTGACGATCACCTTCGGCCTGTACCGGGATATGGCGGCGTCGATCGATTTACGGTCGGTGATATCAAGATCTCGATGAGCCAATGCAGCAACAGTCAAACCACGCTCGCGACAAAGGCCTGCAACCTCGAAGCCGAGCTGTCCTTCAGCGCCTGTTACAAGGACTTCCACGACTAGTGGCTCCTTAAGGGAACTAGCGGCGCGCTATGGGAGTTCGACCCGAGGCCTAGCCTGTCTCTAGCATATTGACCACTCCGGGTCGCTTCCCACCAGGATCGGTTTTCCAGATACCAGACAACGGTTTGCCGCAATCCACTTTCAAACGTATGCTTCGGCCGCCAACCGAGTTCCCTTGTTATCTTCGAAATTTCCATAGCATAGCGCGCGTCGTGACCCGGTCGGTCGGCGACATAAGTAATCAGTTCACGCCTCGGCTGTTCAGCCGGAACAAATTCATCGAGCAAATCACAAATCATTTGAACGACGGCAATATTTGTCCGTTCAGCTTCACCGCCGATATTATAAACCTCGCCCGGCGTACCGTTGATGACAACCTGCCACAGAGCATCAGCATGGTCTTCGACGAACAGCCAGTCCCTTATATTCTCGCCCGTTCCATAGACCGGCAACGCCTTGCCCTCTAGGCCATTAAGGATCATCAAAGGAATGAGCTTTTCGGGAAAATGATAAGGGCCGTAATTGTTTGAACAGTTGGTCGTTACGACCGGCAGGCCGTACGTGTGGTGCCAGGCACGTACCAAATGGTCCGATGCCGCTTTCGACGCCGAATACGGCGAATTGGGCGCATAAGGCGAGGATTCCCTAAATGCGCCGACTGGCCCTAGCGAACCGTAAACCTCGTCCGTTGAAATATGATGGAATCGGAACGCGTTCTGGCGCGCGGCCGACAGATTTTCCCAGTAATCGCGCACCGCTTCCAACAGGCGGTAGGTTCCAATGATATTTGTGTCGATGAATGCAGCGGGCCCGTCGATAGAACGGTCGACGTGGCTTTCGGCGGCAAGATGCATGATGGCCTTGGGTTGTTCCCGGGCTAGAAGATCGGCCATCGCTTCACCGTCGCGGATATCGGCACGGATGAACTTGTGATTGGGCTTATTTTCAACTAGCGATAGGGAGTTCAGGTTTCCAGCATAGGTGAGGCTGTCGACTGTGATCACATCGACATTTTCCTGAAGAACGAGCTTTCGGACGACCGCCGATCCGATAAATCCCGCTCCGCCTGTGACAACGACCTTCATAGCCTACTCTTCCCCTGAACGTGTGAAATAGGCAGGCAGTTCCGAAAGCCTAGGTTGGTTTTTGTCCTTTTTTGACAAATGAGCGTCTGCACCAGACACCCCCCAATCGATGGCGAGTTCCGGATCGTTCCACAAAACCCCTCTGTCATGCGACGGTGAGTAATAATTGGATACCTTGTACAAAATTTCCGTGTCTGGCTCCAAGGTCACCATCCCGTGAGCGAATCCGACCGGCACGAGAATCTGGTTCCCGCCACGAGCACACAACAGCGTGGAAACATGTTGACCATAGGTCGAAGACCCTGTTCTGAGATCCACGACAACATCAAGAATCGAGCCGCTAACAACGCGAATGAGCTTGTCCTGAGCAAACGGGGGAATTTGAAAATGCAAACCGCGCACCGTTCCTTTCTTTGCCGAAAAAGCATGGTTATCCTGAACAAAGTCTATGTCTATGCCAGCATTTGAAAAGCAGCGCTTATTGTAGGCTTCCGAAAAGAACCCTCGCTCATCATTATGTTTGCTAAGCACTATAATTTTGACAGCGGGTATAGATAATTCTTTTACAGCAACCATTCATTTCTTTCAGTCTAACTAGGCATTAGCGCCAAGGGTCGTACAGTCTTTTTAGACGCTGAGATTCACAGAGGTTACGAAAAAGCTCAAACTATTTTCCAAAACCAATTCGCATGCACCAAAGTAAACTGACTCCCACCATTTTCGTATTAACAATTTCAAACAAAAAGGCTTATTTCTTGCTCCCTATTACCAGCGTAGAGACCCCAGCATCGGAACAATAAGGTGCTAGCGATACCAAGGAACATGAACGGAATCCACCCTGTAGCTTGAAGGCTTCGGCTTGCTGAGATACGCAATCGGCCGCTTTTTGGTCGCGGAACCAATTCTAATGCACATTGCTGCGGTCAACTTCCCAAGTTTCTGCCCGGGCATAGGCAAGCTTACCTTGATCCTCCCCCTTTGAATTGGTCCACCCCTATAGTTAGGAAAATGGAGGATGACCTGCTCCCCTTGTTTGGACCACCCGGCCGGCAATTTTCCGGGTGTTAAGGCTCAGGGCGGAAAAGCCGCCTTTGGGCCGTTTATCAGCGATATCGGTGACTTGTTTCCGATTGCGCTATGGGGACGAACTTCGTTGTAGTCCCTACGCCATTCCTCCATTTTGGACCGGGCGTCGTCAAGGCTCATGAACCAGTGCGTGTTCAAACATTCAGCTCGGAACTTGCCATTGAAGCTCTCAATAAAGGCGTTATCCGTTGGTTTTCCAGGTCGAGAGAAGTCAAGGATAACGTCCTTTTGATACGCCCACAAATCCAGATCGCGCGAGATGAATTCCGACCCTTGATCGACACGGATCGACTTGGGGTAGCCGATTTTCCGACATACCTGTTCAAGTGTCTGAACCACGTCTTCTCCGCGGTAGCTGAAGCGAGGGTCGGTTGCCGGTGAGAACCGCGAGAACGTGTCCACGATGGTCAGGATCCTGATCTTGCGGCCCGTCACCAATTGATCATGCACGAAGTCCATTGCCCATGTTTCATTGCTGTGCGTCGCCTCCATGCGATCCTCCCGCAGTTTGGCTTTTACACGACGTTTGGGCGTTTTGTTCCGCAATTGAAGACCCATCTCATTGTAGAGCCGGTACACACGCTTGACATTTACTGGCCAGCCTTCCCGGCGCAACAGGACATGAATACGCCTGTAACCATACCGTACTCGCGTCTGTGCGATCTCTTTGATACGCCTCTTGAGTTCGGCCTGGTCATCGCCACAAGGTCGATAATGGTAGCTCGATCTCTGGGCTACCAGAACGCCGCAAGCACGACGAATGCTGATACCCCAGATCGTTCGCAGATCATCAACCAGTTCCCGGCGACGAGCAGGCCTTAGAGCTTTCGTTTGAGAACGTCCTGCAACATCGCCTTGTCCAACGAGAGATCAGCCACCAGCCGCTTTAGCCTGGCATTCTCTTCATCGAGCATCTTCAGACGCTTCATCTCAGAAGGCATCAAACCAGCGTACTTTTTGCGCCAGTTGTAGAACGTCGCCTCAGCGATCCCGGCCTTCCGGCATACTTCGGCGATACTCGTGCCATCTTCAACCTGCTTTAGCACAAACGCTATCTGCGCATCTGTGAACTTGCTCTTCTTCATGGAACTCTCCTTCTCCCGCACTCGGGATCATAAATGGAAAATTCCAGCTCAAAATGGTCCAGCATTCGGGGCAGGCTCAAAATGCCGATGATATGCTCGCCAACGAATCTCGTTTGCTTGATTGTCCGTCGTCAAGTCGCGTCGATCTCCAATCGCTATTCGCCAAAAATGCAGAAGCAGCTGAGCGTCAGTTATCGCCTAAAACGCGAAGTTACATCTATCAGCGTTTGAAGTCGCTATCGAGAAACCTAAACGAAAGCGAAATCGTCTGACGAAAGGAGATTGTAGTCGAAATTCTGAATCAGTATGGAGTTGCTCGCAAAGGTCAAAATCGCGTCAGCACCACTGTCGGAAACGGCAAGATCAACGAAGGATGTTAAGCCCAGACCGATACGAATTATATCAAACCCGTCTTCGAAATCTGTAATGGTATCTGCTTCACCAGCGGTCAGAAACAAAAACGTATCGCTACCACTGCCGCCGGTAAGAGTGTCGTTTCCTTGGTCGCCTCTGATAACGTCGTCACCGTCACCGCCATCTAGGGTATCGTTACCTGTGTGACCACTAAGGTAGTTCCTGACCCAGCTGCCGATGATGATGTCGTCATATTTGGAGCCGAAAACCTGTTCGATGCCAGAGAGCGTATCACCTTCCGCATGGCCACCGGTTTCCGTCAAGCCGTCGTCGAGGTTCACCGTCACTGCGGTATTCGAATTGTCATAATAAGCCCAGTCGTTTCCTAACCCGCCAACGAGTGTATCGGCCCCAGCATCGCCGCGGAGGATGTCATGTCCGCTACCGCCATTGAGCGTGTCGTCGCCATTGTGTCCACTGAGAAAGTTATTGCCACTATCGCCAGTGATGGTGTCCCTGTGCTGTGAGCCGAGAACACGCTCGATACCGGAGAGCGTGTCACCTTGGGCATGGCCACCACTCTCGGCCAGGCCATCGCCGAGATTAACGGTCACAGCGGCATTGGAGTTGTTGTAAAACGCCCAGTCATTCCCGGCGCCTCCAATGAGGGTATCGGCACCGGCCTCGCCGCGGAGGATATCGTGGCCGCTGCCGCCATTGAGCGTGTCGTCGCCATTGTGTCCGCTGAGGTAATTGTTGGCGGTGTCGCCTGTAAGTGTGTCGTTGTACTGCGAGCCGAGAACACGCTCGATGCTTAAGAGCACGTCGCCTTGGGCATGGCCACCGGTTTCGGCGAGGCCGTCACCAAGGTTTACCGTGACTGCAGCATTTGAGTTGTTATAAACGGCCCAGTCAAACCCGCCGCCGCCATTGAGCGTATCCGCACCGGCATTGCCGGTAAGCATATTATTCAATCCATTCCCCACCAGCGTATCGTCCCCACTCCACCCGATCGCATTTTCTATCGCAGATCCACGGGAGATCATCAAATTCCCGGTGTAGCCTCTAACGCTGGAGATAGCTTCTTCGCGCAGGTCGATGGTCTGGTTGGCGGATGAGTTGCTGAAGTCGAGCGTATCCTTGCCACCGTCATCGACAATTGTGTAGGTGATGTAGGTATTCAAGCCACTGATCTGCGCCATGAGGTCGTCGGAATTGGCGTTATCGCCATAGGTGGTGTTACCCGTCCGAGTGTTGCCCGCGGTGCCGTAGAGATTGCGGATCGCGATGATATCCGCGATCTGCGGCGTGATCGCATAGGCCAGACTCGCATTGATGTATGTGTTTTCGCTCTGGCTGAAGTACGACATGATCGACGCCTGCCAGGAGTCATTCACATAGTGATTGTCGACACCATATGTCGCGGAGCCATTGTAGTTGCCGCCGTGGCCGAGACCCAGCGCGTGGCCAATTTCATGGATATAGGTCTGGAACGAATAAGTGTTGAGCCCTGTACCGTAGTAGTCGACCCAGCCCGTCCCGACATTCACATAGGAATAGGTGATGTTCGAGCCGCTGACAGACGACCAGCTGTAGGCGCTGTCGGCATCACCATCGCCGAACTCCATTTGGGCGCTGCCACTCGTGAAGGAAAAATTCAGGCCCGTCGCATCCGACCAGAGCGCCAGGGCGTTTTGGGCCAGCTGCTGGTCTGCTGCCCGCAAACTCGTGATATTGACCGAAATCGTCCCGCCAACCGCAACGTTAAAGGCACGCTGGGCACCACCGTTGTACTGCCCAAAGCCGTCTGTGAGTTGATCGGCAATCTGGTCGTTTGAAAAAACGGACGGCGTATATGGATTTAGATCGAGAGTGTAGTTTCCAGCATAGGTGTCCCCAAAGGAGGCTGCCCCGAGAAAATAAGTGCCGCTCGTACTTGCTGTAAACCGAAGGGCCGAGTTGTATCCCGTGCCGCCATCATCGTCAGAGGCGATCTGATTTCCGGAAGAATCGTACAGCCGCAAATAGGCGTCAGCCAAAGGCGAGGCACCTGTTCCGGTCAGTTCAATGCTGTAGCTTTGCCCGCCAACAAGAGTGACTGCAACCCAATCGCGGTCACCGGCGGACAGGGATCCGGCAAAGGCGTCGCCAACATTCATCGAGTAGGAGGTCGCGACGCTGGCGGCCGCATCACCACTTTCGACAAGCGCCGCCTTCAGGATGAAGTTACCGTCTGATGGTGACTTGCTTTCCTCGCAAACGAAGCCTGCAACCGTAGACGTTTTGGGCTCGATCCCGAGCGCTTGGCAAAGCTGACACATCGTTCTTCATTCCATTTCACCGACAGACGAAACATGCCCTAACGGCATTGCCCAAAGGTTAACGGCGATTAATGGATTTGAGGATTTCACCTGAGTGATGTGACAGAAAGACCAGTTCACTTCCTCGTATCATGATGGGCTCATCGGCAACGCTTGGCAGCGCATCGGTTTCTGAACCAGGAAACGGAAGACTCTAAAGCCTCGTCACGTTGCGGTAGCGGGCGGAAGATGTCACAGAGAAGCACGCTCAGACACATGTGGCGGGGAGCGCCTGGCGGCTCGCTCCGTCCGCGGCTGAAGTGATCGAATGTAGCAAAAGAAATCTGGATTGACGCTTTTATGAAGATCGGACTGGCAACCTCAGGACTTTGGCAGCTCAAAGAGGCCATTGAACTAATTTCGGGATATGAGGCAGGGCGTCCGGGTCTTTTCGGCTGGTCCCTGGATGCGATTGCGGGCTGGGGCCACAAACCGACCGCCGCAAGGGCGCGCAAGATCGCTGCCAAACGCGGTCTGCCTTATCTGGCATTTGAGGATGGGTTCCTGCGGTCTGTTCGCCCGGGCAATGACGAGAAGCCACTCTCTCTGGTTCTGGACAAAAGCGGAATCTATTACGATGCACGCCAGCCAAGTGATCTGGAACGTCACATTCATCAGCAGATCGCGAAGCCGACGTCGCATAACAGAGTTCACGAAGCGATCAATCTGCTCAGGTCCAAGCACCTTTCAAAATACAACAGCTTCACGGTCTCAGACATATCTGATCTCCAACTGCGGTCGGCGGACCGGCAGGACCGCGTTGTTGTCGTCGACCAGACGGTAGGTGACGCGTCGATCCCGGGTGCCTTTGCAGAAGAGCAAACATTCCTCTTGATGCTCCAGACAGCCATTCGTGAGAACCCGGAGGCCGAGATCCTCATCAAGGTCCACCCGGAAACGATGATCGGTCGGAAGGCCGGACACTTCACGCCTGAAACCTTGCACTCAATCGAGCAGACCGACCCGGTCTGCGCCCGAGCCCTTAAAGAAAACCGGCTGCGGCTTACGCCTGAACCCATCAATCCCTGGGCCCTGCTGGAAGGCTGTTCCAAGGTCTATTGCGTCTCCAGCCAGCTGGGCTTTGAAGCCTTATTGGCCGGTTGTGAGGTTCATACGTTCGGCGTGCCCTTCTATGCCGGCTGGGGCCTTACTCAGGAACGCAACACCAAGAAAGTGAACCGGCGCGAGCCGGCCTCTCTCGAGGCCTTGTTCGCAGCGGTTTACTTCGACTACAGCCATTATCTTGAGCATGACCCGGTTCGAGAAATCTCCTTCGCGGAAGCTGTCGACCATCTGGAAGCGCGCATTCGGAATGCTGACTCCTAAAGGCCCCTGCCCTTTTCAACCCGCGACATTAAAGGGAACCGTCCCCGCTCCCCGAATGCGCCGAGGCTATCGCCTGCCGACGCTGTAAACCGGCGCGTCTAAAAAACTCCTCATGGTCCCGAAGTCTGACTGTCCCACAAATTGTCCCTCAAACTGTCCCACAATTTTCAGGATTGAATTTTTATCTCATTGTTTTAATTGGTGTTTTATTAAAAATCGACGCCTGCTGCCGGCACCACTTTTGTAAAAATAATAGATCAATGTGCCGCTGAACAGCGTCCAAGTCGGGCGGTTGCAGGTAGGGCTTCTGCCAGACCTATGGCGGCGGCGACGCCGTCGATGACGGGCACCTGAAACTGGTCGGAGAGCTCATTGGCGAGGTCGGCCATGCCGGCGCAGCCAAGCACGATGGCGCCAATGTCGTCTGCAGCCAGAGCGCTGGACATTTCCGCCGTGATCCTGCTGCGCGCATCACTTCCGGCATCTTCAAGATCCAGAACGGGAACATCTGACGCACGGACTTTCGCGCAGCGACGGGCGAGCCCGTTTCGCGCAAGATTGTCTTCAAGAACGGGAATGGAAACCGAAAGTGTGGTCACGATCGAAAAGCGTTCGACGAGGAGGGAAGCCATGTGGCAGGCCGCTTCGCCGATGCCGATCACTGGCACGCTGCACCGGCTTTTCAGCTGCCAAACCCCGGTGTCATCGAAACAGGCGATGATCACCGCGTCGATCCCCGGATCGCCCGAAAGCGTCGCATCGACCAGAGCCAGAAGCCCGGGAAGCGCAGCGTCTCCGTCGGCCGCACCCTGAATAGCCGCCGGACCATGGGTTGGATTGATCGCCGTGATACGGGTCTCGACCCCTGCGACCGCGCGCGCCGCCTCGCCAATCTTTCGCGTCATCGATGCGGTCGTGTTCGGATTGATCACCAGGAAATGACGTGCGCCCTGCTGCATGGAGCTCACACCAGTCCCGAACCGGCGTCGGATCCGCTTTTTGTCCTCCGGCGCCGCAGGATGACGACCACCAGCAGAAAGGTGCCGATGATCGCGAAGGAAAAGACGGTTGTGAGCGTGCCCAGCGCATAGAGGACCGGCGATGTGACATTGGTCGTCATGCCGAAAATTTCCAGCGGCAAAGTGTTATAGGACCCGGCTGTCAGCAGCGTGCGCGCAAATTCGTCATAGGAAAGCGTGAAGCCGAAGAGCGCCACCCCGATCAGCATCGGAGCGATGATCGGCAGGACCACATGGCGCACGGTCTGCCACGGCGACGCCCCCAGATCTCGCGCCGCTTCCTCATAGGATTTGTCGAAGCGATTGAACACGGCAAACATGATCAGAAGACCAAACGGCAGCGTCCATGTCAGCTGGGAACCGAAACCGGATGTGGCCCAGTGCACCTCGAGATCCAGAATGTTGAAGATCAGGCCGACCCCCAGCGACACTAGGATGGATGGGATGATCAGGCTGGCGATGATCAGATAAAACAGCACCGTGGAACCACGAAACCTCCGGCGGAAAGCCAGCCCGCCCATGACCGACAGGACCACGGTGACGCTCATGACCATGAGGCCGAGCGCGAAGGATCGACGGAAGGATCCCCAGATGTCGCCAACCGCCTGCTGCTCGAAGAGGTCGAAGAACCAGTGCAGCGAAACCCCGTTCATCGGAAAGGTCAGCCCGCCCCTTGGTCCCTGGAACGACAGAATTCCGATGGTGATGACCGGGCCGTAGAGGAAGATCACGAACAACGTGAAAAACGCTGCAAGAAGATAAAAAGAGCGGGAACGCGGCTCCATCTCAGAGCTCCTTGCGAATGTCGACAAAGCGCATCATGACGCCGATCATCAGGAGAACCGTGCACAGAAGCACCACGGACGAGGCAGCTGCTGCTGGATACTGCAAGAGCGATATTTCGTTGGAAATGATCCGGCCGACCGAAGCGCTCTGCCCCCCGGACATGTGGCGTACGGTGATGAAATCCCCCATCACCAGGGTAACGACAAAGATCGAACCGATCATGATCCCCGGCTTGGCCAGCGGAATGATGACATTTGTCAGGATCTGAAAGCCGCTGGCACCTGCATCGCGCGCCGCTTCAATCAGAGACTTGTCGATCCGCATCATCGTGTTGAAGATCGGTACAACCATGAACAACGCATATAGATGAACGAAGGCAAGGACGACCGCGAAGTCAGAGTAGAGAAGCCATTCCAGCGGCTCATCGATGATGCCGAGGTGAATAAGGCTGGAATTTGCAATTCCATTGCGACCAAGGAACGGGATCCAGGAGATCATGCGAATGATGTTCGAGGTCCAGAACGGAATGGTGCACACCAGAAAAAGGGCGACCTGCGCCGGCAAGGACTGAACGTGGAACGCCAGGAAATAGGCCACCGTAAAGCCGATCCCCGCGCAAAATATCCAGGTCAGCACCATGAATTTAAGGGTTTTCAGGTAGGTCGCCCAGGTGACAGCCGAGGTCAGGTGAAAGGCGTAATTGTCGAGAACGAAGTCGGGGAAAAACGACCACTCATTGTAGTTCCAGAAGCTGACCGTCACGATGGTGAGGATCGGCAGCAGCAGAAAGAACCCGAGAACGCAGGTCAGCGGCGTCACCAGCAGCCAGCTGATGCGCTCTGCGCGCTTGGACGGGTCGGTCTTTGTCTTGGTCATGGGCTACAATGTCGGCCTGAATGAAAGTGAGGGTCCCTGCCCGGCAATGTGCCGGACAGGGAGAGTTGTACGTTCGGAGGGCCTTAAGCCGCGATGAACTCGTTCCACTTGCGAACCATGTACTGGTTCTCGTCCATGACGGCGTTCCAGCAGGCAACAGAGCCCATGCGGTCGTAGAAGGATCCGCCATCGCGCACTGCGCCGGCTTTTTCCATGACGTCGCCAAATGGGTTCTTGATATCGCCTTCTGCAGGTTTTCCCTCGAACCAGAAGCCCCACTCGTCTTCGCTCATGAAGTTCTTGGAGGTTTCCGGCACAGCGGAGTAATAGCCTTGGCGCATCAGGAAGCCGCCGACCCAACCGTCGAGATACCAGTTGATGTACTCGTAGGCTGCCTCAAGTTCGAGGCCGGAGAGGTTCTTCGACAGACCAAGTCCGCCGCCCCAGGAGCGGTAGCCTTCCTTCAGCGGCTGATAGACACACGGAATGCCCTTCGAGCGAACAGCGGTGATTGCCGGTGACCACATGGACTGGATGACGACTTCGCCGGAAGCCATCAGGTTGACGCTCTCATCGAAAGACTTCCAGAACGCGCGGAACTGACCGTTCTTCTTGGCTTCCGTGAAGATGCCAAGCGTCATGTCGATCTCTTCCTTGGTCATGTTGCCCTTGTCGGGATAGGTGTACTCTCCCATCGCCTCGACAACCATGGCCATATCCATGATGCCGATGGAAGAGATGTCCAGGATCGATGCCTTGCCCTTGAACTCCGGGTTCAGCAGCTCGGCCCAGGTGTCGATCGGACGGCCGATGAGGTCAGGGCGAATACCCAGGGTATCAGCGTTGTAGATCGTCGGGATCAGAGTCATCCAGCCGGATTCTTCCTGGACGAAATCCTTGCCGTCCGGGCCGGAGGTGAAGCCAACCGTATGGGGCGCGGTGCCCTGGGCGATGACGCTTTCCGGTGTCAGCTTGCCGCTCTTGAACGTGCCGACAATCTTGTCGTAGTTCTTGATCTTGGAGGTGTCCATCGCCTGCAGATTGCCGGCGCCCCAGACCTTCTTACAGATCCAGTATTCGATATCGGCGATGTCGAAGGACTTTGGCTGAGTGGCAGCGCGCTGTGTGACGCTGTCACTGTCGAGTGCGGTCATCTCGAGGGTAAAACCAAGATCTTCCTTAACTTTCTGAGCGACCTCATTGATGTTGGACACGCCGGTGCCGAACTGGCGCAGGGTGACATCCTTGATGTTTTGAGCCCAGATGGTCGGGAAGCCGGTCACAGCGCCCGAACCGATGGCTGCGCCCGCGGCTGCGGCGCCGCCCTTCAAGATGCTGCGGCGGCTGAGGCCCTTGTTTTCGATCTGCTTAGTCATAACGTCTTCTCCAATTCCCCTGTTAGGTTTTTGTGCCGGCGTCCCAAGCCGGCGTTTCCGGCAGCTCACGCTGCCAAAGCATGCGCATCCTCCCGCTTCCAACCGAGGAAGACGGTGGTGCCGATTTCAATCGGGTCTGCAAAAAAGGCTGCGTCCGGCAGCGATGCCGTCAGATCGCCAGCACTGCCCGCGTCCAGAGCGAGATTGACGGTCGAACCGAGGTATTCGACGTCCTTGACCGCAGCGCTGAGAATGGCATCGCCCTCCCCTGCGGTTCGGGCCACGTTGAGCTTGTCGGCTCGCACTGCGACCGGAGACCCACCAACCTGCAGAACATTGTGTCCACCAATGAACTTCGCGACGAATTCGGTCCGAGGCGCGTTGAACACATCGCGCGGCGATCCGGCCTGCTCGATCTGGCCGCCGTTCATGACAATGATGTCGTCGGCAAGGGCCAGCGCTTCGTCCTGGGAGTGGGTCACATGGATGAACGAGATGCCGAGCTCGCGTTGAAGGCGCTTCAGCTCCAGTCGCATCTTGATCCGCAAAAAGGGATCGAGCGCTGAAAGCGGCTCATCGAGCAGCAGGACGGACGGTTCCGTGATCAAGGCGCGCGCGAGGGCAACACGCTGCTGCTGCCCCCCTGACAACTGATCAGGCAGCCGGTCGGCATAGGCCGTCATGTCGACCAGATCGAGCAGCTCCATCGCCCGCGTCAAGCGGACCGACCGCTCGACGCCCTTCATTTTCTGGGAGAAGGCCACATTGTCGGCGACACTGATGTGCGGAAACAGGGCATAGTTCTGGAACATCATGGCAGTGCCGCGTCCGGCGGGCGGCAGATCGGTGATATTGGCATCACCCAGAAGAATGTCGCCCTCGCTGACATGTTCATGGCCAGCAATCATCCGCAAGGTCGAGGACTTTCCGCAGCCGGAGGGACCCAGAAGACAGGAGTAGGTTCCCGCCTGGAACTTGTGATTGATGGCGTCGACCGCGGTCGTTTCGCCGTATCGCTTTGTGGTGGCTACAAGTTCAAGGCTTAGGTTCTTTGGCATAATGTGGGGCTCTCGGGTGCCGGACAGTCAACGACCCGCTAGATTGCAACCGCTATGCCAACTCCACTGTTTGGCTGAAACCAGCCATTTCAAGGCCCATCCAGGGATGTACGGGAACTCCGCCGGGGTTCCAAGTGCACAATTATTAGTCTTATCGAATACGAATTAGACAATAATTGTATACGATAATCATTGCGTGCATGTTTGATCGGATTATGCTGAGTTCCATGATCAACACTTTGCGCAAACACGCCCCATGACCCAACCACTTCGCGATCCCAACCACGTCACAGCCGGAGGGCTGCACGGCATCTTCCCGCTCCCCGCAGGACGAACGCTGGACATTTGCCTGAAGCTTCACACAGCGATCCTCGAACATCGGCTGGCGCCTGGCGTGAAACTGTCTGAAGACGAGGTTGGCGAGATCTATGGTGCAAGCCGAACCGTCGTCCGCGCGGCCCTTCAGGCCCTGGCCCATTCCGGAATGGTCACCATCGAGAAGAACCGCGGCGCATTCGTCGCCAGGCCGTCCATTCGTGAAGCGCATGAAGTGTTCGAGGCCCGCGCTTTGATCGAACCGCGCATTGCCCGCATGGCGGCCACCACCGCGAGCGAAGCCGATCTACGAGGCCTCCAGGCGCATATCGATGCAGAGCATGAAGCCATTGCCGCAGGCGACATGGGCAAGGCCCTTTCACTTTCAGGCCTGTTCCACACCGCCATCGCCGATATTTCAGACCATCAGGTCTTGGCCAACATGGTTCGCTCCCTGATTTCAAGATCGTCCCTGATTATCGCCCTTTACTGGAAGCGGCCGGATACGGCCTGCGAAAGTCACTCGCACCACGCGCTGATGAAGGCTTTTGCCGAACGCGATGCCACCGCCGCCGAAGAGATTCAGAAAAGCCACATCATCGACCTTCATTCAGGTCTCAACCTGACAGAGCGGCCGCATCATGACGGGTCCCTCAAGGACATCCTCGCGGACACGTAGAACTTCTTACAGCGTCGATTTTCCAGCCTGTTCTATTGCAGCATCTGCCGGAAAAGGCGCATGATTACAAAATGATATTCAGTTTCCTGTCGGCACTGGGAGGTGTTGGCCTTTTCCTTCTCGGCATGTTGATGCTGACCGAGGGTTTAAAGACCCTGGCTGGCACGAGAATGCGCGAGGTTCTGGCAAGGTTCACCGCAACACCGCTGTCAGGCGCAACGACAGGCGCGCTGACAACAGCCGCCATCCAATCCTCCAGCGCCACGACGGTCACTGCAGTCGGTTTCGTAGCCTCCGGACTTCTCACCTTCCCTCAGGCACTTGGCATCATTTTCGGCGCCAACATCGGCACCACACTCACCGGCTGGCTCGTTGCGATCCTCGGCTTTCAGCTTGATCTGGGTGAACTTGTGCTGCCGCTGGTTTTTGTCGGCGCCCTGCTCCGACTGGCCGCTCGCGGCAGGGTCGCGATGTTGGGACAGGCCCTCGCCGGTTTCTGTCTTCTCTTCATCGGCATTGATTACATGAAGGATGGCATGACCGCCTTCCAGGGCGTGGTGACGCCGACAGACTTTCCCGCAGATACGCTCTTCGGCCGCCTGCAGATGGTTGCGATCGGCGTTCTGATTACCCTCGTCACACAATCCTCCAGCGCCGGTGTCGCGACGGCCCTTGCCGCTTTGGGAGCAGGTGCCATCAACTTCCCCCAGGCTGCAGCTCTCGTGATCGGCATGGATGTCGGCACCACGTTCACGGCGGTCCTCGCAACAGTCGGCGGCGGCACCATGGCCAAGCGCACAGGCTTCGCGCATGTGATCTACAACGTGCTCACGGGCCTGATGGCGTTCCTCCTCGTCGGGCCCTTCACCGCGCTCGTCTCCCCGACCCTCGGCGCCGGAAACCAACAGGTCGCGCTGGTCGCTTTCCACAGTCTGTTCAATTTCCTCAGCGTCATCCTTGTGCTTCCTTTCACAAAACCCTTCGCCCGCTTGGTGGAAGCCTTGGTGCCAGAAAAAGGCCACGCGCTTACAAAGTCTCTGGATCCCGTGGTGCTGCGCGACCCGAAAGCGGCAGTCGAACTGGCCATCACCGCCGTCGACCAACTGTCCAGAGCGGTCACTGATCACCTTTGTGCCGAGATCGGAACATCGCCGCCAATCGCGGAGGAAACCTACGACAGTCAGGAACTCGAAAAGGCGCTGAGCCAAACCCGCGACTTTCTCGACCAGATCAAGATACCCGCAGATAGCAAGGAGCTTTCAGAAAAGAGCAAAGGCATGTTCCATGCGCTCGATCATCTGGAGCGCTTGCTCTACCGCTCGAACCAGGCTGAGCGGATCGCAGCGCTTGAGGAAGACAGGCAGCTGTTGCGCCTCAAGCGCCTTCTTGCCAGCACGGCT
The DNA here is from genome assembly GCF_014842925.1 of Roseibium polysiphoniae. Lineage (GTDB taxonomy): Bacteria > Pseudomonadota > Alphaproteobacteria > Rhizobiales > Stappiaceae > Roseibium > Roseibium polysiphoniae. The sequence continues at coordinate 659,217 of NZ_JACYXJ010000003.1, read as the reverse complement.
TTGCAGCATGCCCGACCTGAGAACCCTGAAGCCTGCGAAACCCTGCTCGACCGGCTCCGCAGGTTGATGCGCCGTCAGCGAAAAGTGCGCCGCGACAAGATTGTGTCCGACGCCGTCACGGGCGCAATTTCGGACGAGGATGCTCTCATCCGGCTTGACGCGCTCCGCTGGCTGCAAAGGGTCGCCTACCATCTGTGGCGTATCCGGCTGCACTTGAATGCATTTGAAGAGGACTCAAAGCCCGTCACTTCCCCTAAGGAAGACGCGAAGCTCAAAAGTGCTTTCGACTGACGGCAGCAGATTGCCGGTTCCGGCGCCCACTTTCATCAAAGTGACATTCGGCCAGTGTAGGTGTGACTGGAAACGTTTCCAGAGACCTTTGAAAGCTGCCTGTCTTGAAACCTCGCCTGCCCACAATCAAGGACGTTGCCGACCGGGCCGGATGCGGCATTGCAACGGTCAGCCGTGTGCTGAACCAGAAAGGTCCGGCCAGCGCGGACACGCGGGAAAAGGTCCTGGCGGCGGCAAATGACCTTGGCTTCGAATTCAACGCCCTTGGCCGCTCCCTGCAGTCGAGCTCGACCAAGACCATCGGCTGCGTCGTGCCATCGCTCGCGAACCCCGTGTTCGCGGATGTTGTTCAGGCAGCCCAACAGGAAGCCAACGCTGCCGGCTACCAGCTGATCCTGGCCTGCTCTGAATATGATGACGAGTTGGAAACCAGCGCCATTAGAACCTTGCTTGCAAAGCGGGTCGACGGACTGATTGCGACCGTCAACAGCGCAGAAAACAGCCTGGGCCTTGGTCTGCTGAGGTCAAACGGCCTGCCATGCAGCCTCGTCTACAATCGTAAAGTCATGGGCCTGCCGACCTGGGCAGTGGATAACGGCGCGGCCGCTGCGCGCGTCGCACAAGCCTTCGCCTGCGAAGGCCATCGCAACACCGGCTTCCTGGCTCTTCGGTTCAATCGGTCAGACCGGTCTCGCGAGCGACATCAAGGCTATGCAAAAGCCTGCCGAGACTCGGGAATGGCACCACCTGTCCTCTTGGAAATCGAGGAACAGGACGGCAATCTGCTGGAGTTGCTTGGCGCCCTTTTGAGCGAGCACAGGTTCCTGACCGGAATTTTCGCTTCAAATGATTTCCTGGCACTTGCCGCCATGAAGGCTGCTCGTGACCTGGGCCTTCGTATCCCAGACGACCTGTCGCTGATTGGCTTCGACGGCATTTCCACCGGCCTGATCGTCGATCCCAATCTCGCGACCATCGAGACCGACCCCCGCGCTATGGGGCGCGGTGCCGTTCAGACAGTGTTGGCTGAAATTTCAGGCGATGAAAAGCCGGCACAACCAGATCCGGCCCAGACTTTCCGTTTCCGGCCAGGCGGCACTCTCGGGCCGCCCCCAGCTGGAAGAATGGATGACAGAGAAGCGGCAACTTCTCTGTCATCTACAGCGTAACCCCGAGAACTTGCTGAGTTGCTTCAGGAGAACACTGACATGAAACGTACACTTTTCGTTATGGCGATGACAATGGCCGCCGTGCTTCCGGCACAGGCTGAAGATGCAGTTTGCTACAACTGCCCTCCACAGTGGGCTGATTGGGCGTCCATGCTGGAAGCCATCGACGACAAGCTTGGTATCAAGCTGCCCCATGACAACAAGAACTCCGGCCAGACCATGAGCCAGCTTCTTGCCGAAAAGGAAGCACCGGTTGCAGACGTCGCTTACTACGGTGTCACGACTGGCATCAAGGCTGGCAACGAAGGCATCGTGACCGCCTACAAGCCAACCGGTTTCGATGAAATTCCTGCTGGCCTGAAGGACCCTGAAGGCAAGTGGTTTGCCGTTCACTACGGCACGCTCGGCTTCTTCGTAAACGTCGACGCCCTCGCCGGCGCCCCGGTTCCCCAGTGCTTTGCAGATCTGAAAAAGCCTGAATACCGCGGCATGGTTGGCTATCTCGATCCGTCTTCCGCATTCGTGGGCTATGCTGGCGCAGTTGCCGCCAACCTTGCATTCGGCGGCGATCTGGAAAACTTCGACCCGGCGATCACCTACTTCAAGGACCTGGCCAAGAACGACCCGATCGTTCCCAAGCAGACATCCTACGCCCGCGTCGTGTCCGGCGAAATTCCGATCCTCTTCGACTATGACTTCAACGCTTACCGCGGCAAGTACGAAGAAGACGGCAATTTCGAATTCGTTCTGCCGTGCGAAGGCTCCGTTCGCGTTCCTTACGTGATGAGCCTGGTCAAGGGCGCGCCGCATGAGGAAACCGGCAAGAAGGTTCTGGACTTCATCCTGTCCGACGAAGGCCAGGCCATCTGGACCAACGCCTACCTTCAGCCGTCCCGTCCGGTTGAACTGCCGGCCGCAGTCGCCGAGAAGTTCCTCCCGGCCAGCGATTATGCCCGCGCAGTTGCGGTCGATTACGCCCATATGGAACGCGCCCAAGCTGGCTTTGGCGAGCGTTACCTGAACGAAGTCAAGTAACTTCGTGACCTGGCCAGCCGGCGCATACTCGCGCCGGCTGGCCATCTCCGGATAGTCCAAACATGTCCCTTCGTCTCTTTGTGGCCGCTTGCCTCGTTCCCCTGGCGATCTTCACGCTCGCGTTTCTTGCGCTGCCGTTGATCCGCCTGGTTCAGGCCTCTGCGGAATCCCCCGCTGGCTGGCAGATCTATCTTCAGATCCTGCAAACGCCGCGCTATCTGGAAACCCTGCTGAACACCGTGCTGGTCTCGCTCGCAGTCAGCTTGCTGGCCTTGATCATATCCACGACTGCCGGTCTGTTTCTCGCGCGAAACCAGTTCTTCGGCAGGGGTCTGCTCCTGTCGGTGCTGACACTTCCGCTTGCATTTCCAGGCGTCGTCATCGGTTTCCTGATCATCCTGTTGGGCGGCCGGCAAGGACTGGTGAACCAACTGCTGCCCGGGCATGTGGTTTTCGCCTATTCGCTCCTCGGCCTCTTTCTCGGATATCTCTATTTCTCAATCCCGCGGGTTCTTCTGACCGTCATGGCAGCCGTTGAAAAACTTGACCCTGCGCTGGAAGAGGCAGCCCGGACCCTTGGGGCGTCGCCAATGCGCATTGTCATCGACGTGCTCTTGCCCGGCCTAGCGCCATCCCTTGTTGCCGCTGGCGCTATCGCCTTTGCCACCGCGATGGGCGCATTCGGCACGGCCTTCACACTGGCGACCAACATCGATGTGTTGCCCATGGTCATCTACACCGAGTTCACGCTTTCAGCGAACATCGCCATGGCATCAGCGCTTTCAATTCTTCTGGGACTGGTGACCTGGAGCCTGTTGCTCATCGCCCGCAGCCTTGCAGGCACGACCGTGCCGGCAGGAGGATAAAATGCAGCGTCGCCTCACCTGGCATTTGCAGCTCTGGGTCACTTTGCTGACCGCTGCCTTCCTCATCGTCCCCGCGATCCAGTCCATCCTTGCGGGCCTGACAGTCAACTACTTCAGGGGATTGTCGTCCGGCCTCACCTTGAAATGGCTTGGCCAGGTTTGGGAACTCTATGCGGACAGCATCTTCCTATCGCTCTGGCTGGCATTCACCTGTTTGATCGCAACGCTCGTGATCGGTGTACCCGCAGCCTATGCGCTGGCCCGAAATCCTGGCCGCATCTCGCGCGCTCTCGAGGAGTTCATCTCCCTGCCCCTGGCCGTTCCCGGTCTCGCACTCGCCCTGGCCTTGCTGCAGCTCTATGGCACCATGAAGGGCTTTAGAACTTCATGGGCCTTCATCCTGGTCGGTCATGTGCTCTACACCCTGCCTTTCATGGTGCGTTCAGTCCTGGCCGTGCTCGCGGCAATGGACTTCAAAACCCTTGAGGAAAGCGCCGCCACCCTCGGCGCGACGCCCTTCACCCGGTTCCGCACGATCGTTGTTCCCAACGCCATGCCGGGCATTCTGGCGGGGGCCCTAACCGTGGTGACGCTCTCCATTGGCGAATTCAACCTCACCTGGATGCTGCATACCCCCTATCTGAAAACCCTGCCGGTCGGCCTGGCCGACAGCTATGCCTCCATGCGTCTCGAGATTGCCTCCGCCTACACGCTCATTTTCTTCGTGATGATCGTCCCTCTGCTCATGGCCATGCAATGGGCCTCTGCCCGAGCGCAAAGGATCGCCCAATGACCACCCGGATCGAAAACGCGGCGAAGACCTTTGCCGACGGGACCCGCGCACTGAAACCCACCAGTCTGACCGTGGAGCAAGGCGAGATCCTCTCCTTGCTCGGCCCATCTGGCTGCGGCAAGACGACATTGCTGCGGATCATCGCCGGGCTGGAACAACCTGACGCCGGCACCCGCCTCGTGTTCGGGGACGCGGATGTCACGGAGATGGCAGTAGAGCGTCGCAACGTCGGCATGGTTTTCCAATCCTACGCACTCTTTCCGAACATGTCGGTTCGCGCGAACATCGGCTACGGACTGAAGGTGCGGCAGGTTCCCAAATTGGAACGCGGCAAACGTGTGGATGAATTGCTCGAGCTCTGCCGCCTGACTGAACAAGCGACGCGGCCCGTGACCGCCCTTTCCGGTGGCCAAAGACAGCGCGTGGCGCTCGCCCGGGCCATGGCGCCCCGTCCGCGCATCCTGTTGCTCGACGAACCTTTGTCCGCGTTGGACGCAGCACTGCGTGATCAGCTTCGTGATGAGCTTGCTGCCATGCTGCGCGAGTTCAGAATCTCGGCGGTTTTCGTCACGCACGACCAGGGCGAAGCCATGGCCATCGCCGATCGCATCGCGGTCATGTCAGAGGGAACCTTGCAGCAGATCGGAACGCCGGAAGAGCTGTATCACGCCCCCACCTCCGACTTCGTTGCCCGCTTCATTGGAAACGCCATGCCGCTGAATGGCCAGCGCGTTGGCAATGACCTCCTCTTGCCCGGAGGCAAGCTCGACGTGTCAGACGTTGCGAACGACAAGCAGATCTACGTCCGCGCAGAAAACATAAAGGTCGATGACACAGGCCCGCTGACAGGAACCGTCGAAACCATCACCTTTTCTGGCGGCCACTATAGGCTCGGAATACGTGGCGTCGTCGCCGATGGTGCGCTTGTTCATGCCCATCTGCGAAGCCGCACAACGCCAAAGCGCGGCCAACAGGTACGCCTGTCGATAGATCCATCTCACCTCATTCTTGTTTAAGAGCTGTTGCCAATCGCATGACTAAAATTCTTCAGATCACGGACACCCATATCGTCCCCAAGGGCCAGCTCGCCTATCAGCAGGTCGATACCTCGACGGCATTGGCGAAGACCGTTGCGACCATCAACCGGATCGTGGATCAGCTCGGACCGATCGACCTCGTTTTGGTCACCGGTGATTTGACCGAGCACGGCAACGCCGAGGAATACGAACTGTTTCGACAGCTCATGGACCCGCTCAAGATTCCCTATCAGGCTGTGCCGGGAAACCACGACAAGCGGAACGCCATGCGTGCAGCTTTCGCAGACGCCGACTGGATGCCACGAGCGGGTGACCTGAACTGGCACCTGGACCTGGAACAATTCTCGGTTCTTGGCCTCGATAGTCTTGTTGAAGACAAGGCTCACGGCGCTCTGACAGACGAGACCATTTCCTTCGTCTCCACCCACCTTGATCACTTGAACGGCCAACCGGTCCTGATTGGGTTTCATCACCCGCCATTCGAAGTCGGCATTGCGCCCATGGACGCGCAGAACCTTCGCGAGACCGAAGCTTTCAGCCAGGCAATCTCGGGCTATCACGGAGAGATCCGCCTCGTGTGCGGTCACCTCCATCGCTCGATTGTCGGCTCTTTCGCCGGTCATATTTGCCAAGTTTGCCCGGGAACCTCTCACGCGGTCACCCTGGATCAACGTGAAAATTCTGAAAACAGCCTGACCATGGAACCCGGCGCTTTCATGCTCCACGAGTGGCGCGAAGATCGCTTCCTGAGTCACTGGCTGCCGGTCGGCGACTTCGAAGGCCCATACCCTTTTCTCGGGGTTTCCTGACCGAAATCGTGGCCAGAGACGCCTGACCGGGTCACATATCGATGGAACCCGGGCCAGTCCTGCGCATTAGTTGACCAAGCCCGACCGCCGATGCTTGTTTTGTACCATCCGGCGTTCGACCTGCCAAAGCTTGGAACCGAAGGCTGGGAAAATGCTTGGATCAGAGCCGTTTCAAACGGAAAAAACACTCATCTCGGACCTGTTCCGGGAGGTTTTACAGCTCCTGCGCGGCGAGGTCCGCCTGGCAAAGGCGGAAGTTCAGGAAAAGCTCGGCACCGCCAAGAATGGCCTGGCGCTGATCGCAGTCGCGCTTGTCCTTGCCCTGCCCACTCTTTTCATTTTGATGTTTGCGGGGGTTTACGGCTTGATCGCTGCCGGACTGAGCCCAGCCCTTTCCGCGCTGAGCGTTGGCGCCGCCGGATTGCTTGTCTCTGGCCTTTTGGCTTGGCTGGGACTGACGAAGCTCTCACTTGAGCATCTGACACCGACCCGCACACTTGACCAGCTCAAGCAGGACCGGGCACTGATTGAGGAGTTGGTCAAATGAAGACGAAGCAAGATCTGTCACCAGACGCCCTTGAATCCGAGTTGGAGGACACCCGCCGTAAAATCGCCGCGCTCGCCTCGATCGCGACCGAGCAACTGGCTCCCCGCGCGGTGGCCGCCAGAGCGATCAAAGCCGAGACGCGGCGCCGCGCGGACCGCTACGTTGGAAACGCCAAAAGTGTCTTGGGCAGCCATCCGGTCGCCAGCGCCCTCGCCTTTTGCTCTCTCGGCGCAATGATTTACCTGGGCGTGCGTGACCACAACGGACGCAAGTCTGATCGACTTTCAGGCAGCACATCGTAAAACCACCAAGACGCATTAGGTTTCGTAAAACAAGACCAAAAGCCCGGGCAACACGCCCGGGCTTTTTTACTTCACACAGAGAACTATAAAAGCATCAAATTAAAATTGAAAATCAGGAACTTCTCTCCCCGTCCAACGTTTACCTGGCACAACAGGAGGACAGAGAGATGACTGACCCAGCTCCACATCGATCACCACACTCTGAAAACTGGAATACGCAGGAGGCGTCCGCGGATCCCCTGGGCCCTCTTCTGGAAACGGCCCGCTCTGAAGCGCTTGGCTTGGCCCAGACTTTGAAGCGCGAGTCACTCCGCTTCGTCGAGGGCCAGCAAGACAGATCATCTTCGATTCTGGATGAGATTGCCCACACCCTGCGAGAGCGCGAGGCGGGCAAGAATGATGCTCCCGCGGCCCTGAGCGTGACGGCCGCCGATTATATCTCGGCGTCGGCCCACAAGATCCGTGAAGCGGATGCAGCCGCTTCCATCGAAACGCTTGGCGCAACCGCTCGCAAACACCCTGTCCCCCTTGCCATCGGGGCAGCGGCCATCGGTTTTCTCGCCGCACGTTTCATTTCCTCCACCGACCAATAAAGGAGACCACAATGTCTGATTACATTCGCACCCCGGAACCCTCCACAACACCCGAGAACCGGACCATCGCGCCAACTCCGCACCCGGAAGCGTCCGGGACACCTGGCACCGCGGAACGGGCAAAGGCCGCGCTCAAGTCGTCGCGCGAGCGCGCAGCACAGACCTTGAACGAAGCAGCCGAAACAACCAGCCGCGTCGTCGACGAGAAACGTCATGACCTTGAAAAGGCTTATCGCCAGACTGCGACACGGACATCCGACTTTGCGCGCGAACATCCCTTCGCGGTCGGCGCCATGGGTCTCGTGGCCGGTTTTGCACTCGGCGCCCTCTTGCCGCGCACTAAAATGGAGAACGGCACCGTCGGCGCGACACGCGACGATCTGTTTCACAAGGCGACGGAAGCCGGCAGCCAGGCGCTCAAGGAAACCCGGCGCATGGCCGAGAAAACCGTTCAGCAGATGAATGGCGGCGACGCGACGAAACAGAGTGACGAAGAGCAGGCACTGGAAGAAGGTCTTGAAGACAGCTTCCCGGCCAGTGACCCGATCTCCGTAACAAGCGTCTCCAAAGCGAGCTAACGCTCATTTGAACAGACGAGAAAAAAGCCGGCGCATTCATTTGGAATGCGCCGGCTTTTTATGTTCGATCCTCTGAAGTGTATGGTCGGCAAGATAGCGCGCCCCTCTTGGGAGGGACACCGCGCCGCGCTAGGCGTCCGCTTTCTCTGCGTCGATCCCGTCATCAGGCAGGTTCTGCAAGAGGCTCAGAAAGTCCGTTCCCATCGACTTGTCTTCCAGGTGCCTGAGGAAGGAAGACGCCCACCAATCAACATCCTCATTCAGAACATTTTCGAGCATGGCCGAGTGTCGCTCGATCCGTTCGGCGCGCTCCATGGAGAGTGCCTGAGAGATACAGTCTGCCATTTGCGCCGCGTCATAAGGATTGGCTGTCAGCGCGTGATCTCCAAGCTGCTCCGCTGCACCTGCAAAGTTCGACAAAACAAGCACGCCAGGGTCGCTAGGATCTTGTGCGGCGACATATTCCTTCGCCACCAGGTTCATCCCGTCTGCCAGGGGCGTTACCAAGCCGACCTGAGCGTGGCGATAAAGGCCCGCCAGTCGGTTTCGGTCAATCATGCGATTGATATATTGAATCGGCGTGTAGTTGATGTCCGAAAACCGGCCGTTCACGGAGCCGGATAGCTGCTCCAGTTGTTCTCGGATCTCGCGATAGGCCTGAACATCTTCGCGGGTCGGCGATGCGATCTGAACAAACGACACCTCGCCACGCAATTCCTCTCGCGTTTCAAGCAGATGACCGAAAGCCTTGAAGCGATGCGGTAGCCCTTTGGAGTAGTCGAGACGTTCAGCTCCGATGATCAATTTCTGAGGTCCGTGCGCTGCTCTGGGCAAAGGTTCGGCGTTTTGTGCGATCTTCTGAAATGCACTTGCCTCGATCCCGATCGGGAAGCTCTTGAGATCGACCGTCCGGTCGCGATAGCGAACAGAGCCATCCATCAAGAATTCACTTTCCTTCAAGGTGCGGAACACCTCGAGGCAGGACGCTACGTCGCGGTTTGTCTGCAGGCCGACGAGGTCATAGCTTGACAGCCATTCGGCCAGTTCCCCCGCATTGGAGAGCGCCCCGACATTGGCGGACGATGGAAAGGGAATATGCAGGAAAAACCCGATCGGATTGAAAACGCCCTTACGGCGCAACGCATCCGCCAGGGGAAACAGATGATAGTCATGAACCCAGACAACGTCGTCAGGGCGAAGCTCCCGCGCCAAAGCATCGGCGAGCTGCCGATTGACCTCCAGATAGGCCTCCCGGAAACTCAGGCGCAGATCCAGAAGATCGGTTCGGCCGTGGCACAGTGGCCAGAGCACCGAATTGGCATAGCCGAGATAATAGTCGTCATAGAGCGATGCCTCGATGGAACAGCTTTTCCGCTCGAACGGACCACCTGGATGGTTTTCCAGACCCTGAGAGCGAGGCATCTCTGCACCCGTGAACGACGCGTCCTCGCGGGTGATGCCTACCCAGAGGCCACCGCGTTCTTCCATCGTATCTTTCAAGGCGACAACCAGCCCACCGGACGGTTTATCGCCAAGCGGCATGCGGTTTGAAACAACGACCAATCGCGACATCGGAACTTCCCCAAGATCTGAGCGGCAGCGACCGCGTGGAATTCTTAGGCAATGCGCCCCTGCTTCGGACACATCGAGCCGCCTTGTAAACCGGGAAACTGCCGTTTGGTTCCGATGAGCTGTGAAATCTCGGCTGACCGGCCTGCGCGCTGATCACGACGTCAAATTTTTCTGGAACTTTGGGCCGGGTCACTCGTTTCCCCTCTGACACCGAACGCTGCGAAGGCTTCTGGACCAACGCTAAGACGGAGTTGAGATATGACCGAGCCAAAGCTCGAAAAGACCGCCACCGAAGCCCGGCAGGCGGAACGTGGCAAGCCGATCCTCGCGATCCTGACGGTCAGCATTGCCCTGGTCGTTTGTGCCTTTGTGGCAATCGGCCTGCTGAATGCGGATGGCGACATGCTGTCCATCGGCCTGATTGAACCTCAGAGTGAAACCGCAACCAACTAGCGGCTTCCCGAAACCAATCGACCTAACCCCACGACTATCCAGGGACCAGGCCAGCGATGGCTTCGTCCAGGGAGAAACCACGCAATTTTCCAAACCAATGGAGACCCGACAATGGCCAACACGAATGTTTTGAATGTCACGACGAAAAAGTCCGAAAAGGTCAACACCGGCATCGAAAAGGATGTGCGCGAGCAGATCGCGAAACATCTGTCGGTCATTCTGGCAGACACCTATCTGCTCGTGATCAAATCGCACCTCTACCACTGGAATGTGGTCGGTCCCCTGTTCAAGTCGATTCACGACCTGACAGAAGAGCATTACGAAGACATGTTTGCGGCCGCTGACGACATCGCAGAGCGTATTCGTGCCCTGGGCCACCGCGCTCCGGTGAATGCAGCTGAAATCAGCATGGATCTGAAGATTGTCACGCCGCAGAATGGCATGCCAAATGCCCACTCCATGGTTGAAGATCTCGTCAAAAGCCATGAGCGTATCGCGGCAGAAATGCGCGATATGGCCGAATATGCGGGCGACAACGCCGATGTGGTGACCGAAGACATGCTGACCGCACGCATTGCATTCCACGAAAAGGCAGCATGGATGCTACGGGCCCTGATCGCGGAATAAAACCAATCCCGGCAAGGCAGGTTCGCCTGCCTTGCCCTTCCTATTTGCCACCTCAAATGAAGCAGCGCTCGGTCAATGCCCAATCCGAAGACCTTCGCCGGATATGCGTCCCCTGAGGCGATCCTGCGGGACGTCTCCCTAAGCACGCGCCAGAAACAGACCGCCCTTCTCCACTGGCGCGCCGCGCTTGCCCGCATGGCGCGGATTAAGCCAATCAATCAAGAGCGTCAGAAACAGCTCACCGTTGAAATCGACGAGGCGCTCATCGCGCTCGAAAATCCTGAACGGACGGCCTACGGCCGGTGGCTCTATTCCGCCCACAATGAAAACGAAGTCCCGCCACGAGATCTTGTTCTATCGGCTGACTTCGCGACGGTTGAGGACGTGCTGGCCTCAGACCTCAAGACCAGCGAAAAGGCGACAATACTGAGGACATGGCTCAGCGACCTGAAGGGCTCGTACAGCAAAGCCAACCTCGAGCTGCGCCAGAACATTGAAATGGCGCTCTTGCGTTTGTCCAAATCCTCATAGCGACCCAGCACCAAAAAACCGGTCATCTCACGATAGCCGGTTTTTCTTTTGTCTTTATTGGCGGACCAATTGTTTATCGAAGCGTCGCCAGTTGGCTTTCCGGGAATGTGATCTTGCAGCGCAGCCCATCCGGATCAAAAGACAGGGTGACATCACCATCGAGGGACGCTCCCACCAATCTTTCCAGCAGAACCCGTCCAAAACCACGCCTGTCGGGAACCGCTGCGACAGCCGGACCGTCCTGTTCTTTCCAGTCAAGCGTCACCTGGCCTTCCGCCCGTCTCCATTCAATGTCGACCTTACCACTCGGAACCGATAGCGCGCCATATTTCAAGGCGTTGGTGGTCAACTCGTGCAAGGCAAGTCCAAGATTTTGCGCAGCATCTGCCGTGACCTGTAGCGGTTCACCCTCCATGTGGATCTGTGGACTCGACGGATCCATGGTCTGGGCCAGATGGGCACGTACAAGTTCACCGATTTCCGCGCCATACCAGGAGTGTGAGACGAGCAGGTCATGAGAGGCCGCAATCGCCTGCAAACGCGCGGAAAAACTGGAAACGAACTGTTCCTTGTCCGCAGTGCGCGCAGCTGTCTGGCGGGCCATGGCCTGAATGACGGCAAGCAGGTTCTTTGAGCGATGGGTCAGCTCGCGCATCACCAGGTGCATCTGCTTCTCGTTCTCGCGCTTGTGGGTCAGATCCACCGCAATACCGATCACCCCCACGATCTCGCCCTCGCTGGAGGTCTTGGGCTCCAGCTGCAGATCATAGTGGCGTTGCTTGTCATCTACGGTGACATCAATCTCGAGTTCCTGAACCTCGCCTGTCTCGAACACCTGACGCTTGGCCGAAACGACCTTGAGTTGATCCTCCTCGTCGAAGAGATCAAAGTCCGTTTTTCCCAGGAAGTCCTCCGCCACGGTGTTAGGCGGCGGGTTGACGATGTGAACATAGTTCAGATCGAGATCCTGTTCGAAAACGGTAATCAGCGAACCCTGCAACGCGGCTTCAAACCGGCGGTTTGCGTCAGCTAGCTGCGACGCCATGGACGCAAGCCTTACTTCGAACAGGTTCTGCTCGGTCATATCCAGAACCGTACACAAGATGCCGTCGATCTTGCCGTCGTCGTCGCGCGTTGGATTGATGGTCAGATCCAGATAGAGCGTTCCCTCATCGTCCGTCTCCACCGCGAGATAGGTCGAGCGGGTCTCGCCCGTATCCAAAACCTCCTGCTTCAAGGGAATGGTCACCGCGGCAGCGGCAGCAGGCAGAAGCTGGGTATCGGTGCTGCCGATCACCTCCTCGATCGTGTTGCCGAGCCTTGGGTGATGGATCCACGTATAGCGAAGAGCCGTGTCTTGCGTGAAAACCGTGATGTTCGAACCCGTCAGCGCAGTTTCAAATCTCTCATTGGCACGATCCAGCTCGGCCTTGCGACCAGCCAGCGCCTTGTCGAGCGCACTATTGGCTTGCGAGAGCGATGCATTTGCTTCCTCGAGCTCACCAGCAGACGGCGTGGCCAAAATCTTTGGGATTTGCGGCCAAATGGCCAGCGCAGTCAGTATGGCAGCAATCGCTGTGATCGCCTTTATGAAGCCGATTGCACCATAGAGATGGGCCGATGCATCTGCCGGCATCAAAAACGTCACGACCACGGCGAAATGCACGACCGCGTTGGCAACCATGAAGGCGATGAAGAGATAGGCCAGTCTGAGCCCACCGCCATCGAGACTCTTCCGCTTGCTGACGAACACAAAGACAGCCGCCGAAAGCACGATCAAGGCAAGGCCGATCAGAACATCTGAAACAGCGAGAAGCGCGGTCAGCTCTCGCGGAGCATCCAGGCCTGGAGTGGACGGTCCAGTTCCCGCTCTCCCCTCAAAAAGCTCAAGTAATTCATTCATTGCGCGCTCAAATCGGATTGCATGGGCTATTGGGCGTCTCTGAACGAGAGACAGACAGGGAACTCGCGTGTGCGCGAATCCAGTTCAAGCGAGCCGGATAAAACACAGTGCTAGAAGTATCTCTAACGTGTCTGGATGTCGTTGGTTCCAAAGAAAATTTCAGGAACTCTCGCGAGGGCGCCGCGTTTTCTCTTCGTCTGACACTTCAACCCAGGAGCAAATGATGAACTGGAACCAGATCGAAGGCAATTGGAAGGAATTCAAGGGCAAGGCTCAGTCGCAGTGGGGCAAGCTCACCGACGACGAGCTGGACCGCATCGAAGGCCGCCAGACAGAGCTTGCAGGCTTGCTTCAACAGAAATACGGCAAGACCGAAGAAGAAGCCCGCAAGGAAATTGATACCTGGATGTCCAACATCTGATCAGCTGACAGTCCGAACGAGGCCCCCGCCTCGTTCGGCTGGCATCGCTGGTTCAAAAAGACATGAAAAAAGCCGGGCATTTTGCCCGGCTTTTTCGTGTTCAGAAATCCAAACTAAAAGTCAGCCTTCGACAGCATATGCGACACCACCGCCTGGATCACCAGGAGCAGCGGCACGGCCATCAAGGCACCAACCGGTCCCCACAGCCAGAGCCAGAATCCCAGCGACAGGAACACGAACAGGGGTTCGATGAGCAAACTGCGCCCGAGCACGGTCGGCGTGACAAAGTTCGCTTCGAGAAAATTGACTGCAAAGAACACCAGGGCGGGCGAGATGATCTGGAGAAATGTCCCCTCCTGCAAAAGCCCAGCCCCCAAGAGCAGGAACGTCAGCAACAGCGGTCCGACATAGGGAACGAAGTTCAGCAACCCCGCAAGCGTCCCCCAGAACCACGCATTAGGCAGCCCGACCAGCGCCAGCAGAACACCCGTGGCAACCGCGAGGCCCAGGTTGATCAACGACACCGTCGAAAGATAGGTCGAAACGGAATTCTCAGCTGCTTCCGAGATAGTCTTGAAATTTGAAAGACTGGGATAGGACTGCCCCGCTTCTGCGAGCTGCTTTGACAACCGGCTTCGCGATGCCAGGTAAAAGAAGAGCACCCCCGAAAACAGGACAAGCTGGCCGATTGTTGCCGGCACACTAACGGCAAGTCCGCTGAGGATCCCAGGAGCTGATACGGCCATGGCCTCACCGGACGCATCGATCCCGGTTGTTTCTTGCACAGCGTCAGTCGCCTGCTCAATCGTTAGCAGCAGCTCACGAACGCTCAGCAGCTGCCGCTTCAGTGCCGCATAGATTTCAGGCAGGGCAGCCGACCATTCCTCAAAGGGGATGAACAGCAGACGGACGGAACCAAGCACGACTGCCAGCAAGACCGCCATGATGGAACCTGCGCCAAGGGCCGGACTGACACCCAACCGCTCCAACCAGTCTTGAACTTTGCCCAAAAGGAGGCCCGTCAGGAGGGCTGCAAAAACGGGAACGAGAAGCGCCTGGCCAAGCTTCAGGCCGCCGACCAGCAAGATCAAAAAAATACCCAGAACCGCGCCATTGCGATACGGCGCGATCAGCGCAGCCGCCCCTTTGTGGTGCTCACCAGGGTCTGCATCTTGCTCGTCTTGTTCGATCGATTGGCCAGGCATCACGTCACCACTCTCTTGCGAGCAACACGCTCAGGGTCTCAATCAGCCCCGCACAGAAAGCCCGCAGGACCTTGGCAAACCATCACGATGACCGGAGGTTCCCATACCAAATAAAAACCCCGGCCAGAAGGCCGGGGTTGGGGTTCGGACCGACAAGCGGGTCTAATTTGCAGGTCAGAACCCTAATGTCGATAGCAAGGGCTGGGGGGCATCAAGCTGCTATCGACGAAGTCGAATTGAAGAACAACGCCTGACTGATACCTGCCTTGACCGTGTTGGGGTCGAAAGGTTTGGTGATCAGGAAGGTCGGTTCCGGGCGTTCACCGGTCAGCAGACGCTCCGGGAAAGATGTAATGAAGATGACGGGAACATCGAAATCGCCAAGGATTTCTTTCACAGCGTCAATGCCCGACGAACCGTCGGCAAGCTGAATATCGGCCAGAACAAGGCCGGGCTTGTCGGCACGTGCGGATTTGACCGCTTCGGCAGCGGTACGTGCGACCGTAGTGACGCGATGGCCCTGCCCCTCAACGATGTCTGCAAGGTCCATGGAAATGAGCGGTTCGTCCTCGATGATCAGGACCTGAGTTGCCGTCTGCCGGTCGATTTCGCTGATTGCGTCCTTGATCAGACCGGAAACTTCTTCTTCGCTCTTGCCGATCACGGCAGCAGCTTCATGGAGCTTGAAGCCCTCCAGTGTGGTCAAGAGCAGGGTCTGCCGGCTTTCCGGCGTCATATTCGCCAGCCGCTGTTGCGCGGTCTGTTCAAAAATAGATGCAGAGCCATCCTGGGAGGCCGGCGCAATCATGGTTGCATTCCAAAGCACATGGAAGAGGCGATAGAGGCCGATCTTGGCTCCCCGGCTCATGTCGAAGGCAGAGGCATCTGCGACCATGGCCTGCAGGCACGCACGAACATAGGCGTCCCCGCTCTTCTGCGATCCGGCGAGAGCTCTTGCATAACGACGAAGGTAAGGAAGATGAGGAGCAATTTCCTGAGAAAGACTACCGGGCATGAGTTCTTTTTCCTTTTCCGTCCTGTCCGGCCAATCCCAACGATTGCGGACGTCATGGGCACCAAACCCAATGCGTAAACTTGCGTAGGAAAAAAAAGTTCCGAACATAGGGAACTTTTTTTTTCGGCCGCCGTTAAATCCCCAGTAGCGAGATATAGACCAGCCCGAAATTGCCAACCCTCAACGGTGGACCCAGGGCCAAGGAGAAGACATGGCGCAGAAAAAAGCATCAGCCGATCCGAACCCGACTGAGGGACTTATCGTTCCAAGCAAGGTCGGCAAGTCCAAGGAGGACTGGATCGGCAACCAATTGAAGCGCATCTATGATGAGGCCCTGACCGAAGACATTCCGGACGACATGATGTCGTTGCTCGACCAGCTCGACAACAATGCGTCGGCAACCGAATCCAATTCAGAGGAGAGCACACAGTGAGTGATGCCACCTTCAAGAAGGATCTCGTTGCCTCGATCCCTTCCCTGCGCGCTTTCGCAAGATCGCTCGCCGGCAACCGTGACCGCGCCGACGATCTCGTCCAGGAAACCTTGGCCAAGGCGATTGCCAAGCGCGAAAGCTATACGCCCGGCACCAACCTCATGGCATGGCTCGTGACCATCCTCCGCAACCAGTATTACACCGAAGGCCGCAAACGGAAGCGCGAAGTCGCCGACAGTGACGGCATACACGCAGCCAGCCTCACAGCTGTGCCTCAGCAGCCGGGTCATCTTCAAATGACCGACTTTCTGAGCGCTCTTCAGTCACTTCCTGAAGATCAGCGCGAAGCGCTCATCCTGATCGGCGCCAGCGGGTTCTCCTACGAGGAAGCTGCCGAGATTTTAGGAACCCGTGTCGGCACCGTCAAAAGCCGTGTCTCCCGCGCTCGTGTGCGGTTGGAAGAACTGATGAACGGGTCCTCAGACTTCAAACACGATGAGAATGCGATCAAACAGTCGGCGGAAATGCTGCAGCAGGCACTTTCGGTCTGATTCTGAAAATCTCGAAAAAAGCCGGGGCAAATGCCCCGGCTTTTTGTTGTCTGCGGTCAAGCAACCGAAAAAGCTGGTGCCACGTCAACCGACATGCCACCGGCATCCTTACTTCGGCAACGCCGCCTTCGCATTTTCAAGCTGCTCCATGCAGGCTTTCTCATCGCCCTTATTCCCTGCGATCCATGCCGCTTCAAGGTAGCGCTTGACACTCTCATCTCCAGGCGGAACACCAAACCAGCTTTCAGTCGGCTGAGCATCGGCCGCCGGCACTTCCACGGTCTTGCCGCCCGTTTCAACCTCGACGGTTGCCGAAGACGCCGTCAGGTCCTGCGTCAACGTTTGGTGGGCCAGCGCTTGCCGCGCATGTTCAACCTCTTCCAGACAGGTTGCAGCTTGCGCACTCACGGCGAGAAACGTTCCGGCAAGAAGGCCGCCTGCTCCAACAATCAGATTTCTCGGTGTCATGGTCATCTCCTTGGGTTGTCTCGTTAGAGAACGCGCGAGTGCTGAACACGTTCCGTGGAACCTTCCCCTTCGTCAGCCGTTTCACAGGGTCTATAGAAAAGGGGCGCAGATGGCCGAGACCCACTCAAATCGGGAAAATGGAACCCCGAAGGATCCGACAAATACCCGCGAGATCACCGAGGAACGGCTCGCCGAAAAAGGTACGAGGCTCACCCGCGAAGACCTTGCAGAAGTCGAGGACCGGCTCCGCCTCCGCGCTGCCGTGGTCTATGAGATCATCCGCCAGGAGGGCGAAGAGGAACTGGCGCGGGATCCGGTACGCCTCTGGTGGTCAGGCGTCGCCGCGGGTCTTTCGATCGGCTTTTCCATCGTTGCCGAAGGCCTTCTGCACAGCTACCTGCCTGATGCTTCCTGGCGTCCGCTGATCGAAAATCTCGGCTACAGCGTCGGTTTTCTGATCGTGATCCTTGCCCGCCAGCAGCTTTTTACGGAAAACACCCTGACAGCCGTTCTACCGGTCGTCGGCACGCCGAAGCTTCTCACCTTCAAACGCACTGTCCGGCTTTGGAGCATCGTATTCCTTGCCAATATGACGGGAACCCTGATCTTCGCGTACGGCCTGTCCACGGGCGTCTTCTTCCCTGATGCTGCCCAAGAAGCTTTTCGAGAGATCGCCCATCACATGATGGAGATACCGTCTCCCGACATGTTCTGGCGCGGCATCATCGCAGGATGGATCATCGCGACTCTCGTCTGGCTCCTGCCCAGCGCGGAGGCCAATCCTGTCGGAGTGATCGTGGTCCTGACCTATCTTATCGCGCTTTGCGACCTCACCCATGTCATTGCCGGGTCCGTGGAAGCTTTCATGCTTGCCTTTGAGGGCGCGATCAGCTGGTCTCAGGCGGTCTTCGGGTTTCTCGTCCCGACCCTCGCCGGCAACATTGTCGGCGGCAGCGCCCTGTTTGCGATCCTGGCCTATGCCCAGGTTCGAGAGGAGATTTGATGTCTGCCAGCTATCATGAGAGCGGATCGGTCCAGTTCCTGCAAAAGCTCTTTCGCGGTTTTCTCTTCATTCCGGTCTTGCTGGCACTCTCCGGCGCGATCATGGCGTTGATCGCCATCTGGGCAGACAGGTCAGGGGTGATTGAACCTGGGTCAGCGCTATCGTCGTTCCTGGACATCAGTACGGATGGAGCCAGGTCCGTTCTGTCGACCATTGCGGGTGCAATGATGTCGGTGATCAGTCTGGTCTATTCGCTGACGCTCGTTGTCTTCACCCTAGCCGCGGGCAATATCGGTCCGCGACTGCTCGAAACCTTCGCCAACAACCGCGTCAATCAGATCACCATCGGTCTGCTGGGAGCGACTTTTCTCTACGCACTGATCGTCCTCTATGTGGTCGGCGAAGAAACCGTCCCGCATATTTCTGTGGCAGTAGCGATTACGCTCGCCGTGATCAGCTTTTTCTGGCTGGTTTATTTCGTCAATGACGTCTCCCGGCGGATCATGGTCGACAATGAAATCGGCCGCACCCAGAAATCGCTTAGAGCCGCGATTGACCTGCTCCTGCGGTCCGAGCCGGAAGAAAATGCGGACGACCGAAAGGTAATTCCGGAAACGGCAGGAACGGAAGTCACCTCCAGCGCCAGCGGCTATGTCACTGCCATCAACGGCAAGCGTTTGATGGAGCTGGCAGAGGAAAACGATGGTTTTATCGAGGTTCTGGTCCAGCCCGGTAGTTATGTCATCGAAGGCATGGCAATCCTGCGGCTCTACCAGGGGGGCCGTGAGATCGATCCGGAGACCCTGCGCACGGTGTTTCAGACACGTTACGCCCGCGCGCCGGAGGGCGACATTCAGTTCTCGATCCATCTCAACGTCGAAATTGCATTGCGCGCACTGTCACCGGGCATCAACGACGCCTACACTGCGATCAGTGCCATCGATCATCTCTCCGCATCGCTTGGCCGTATCGTACAGCGCGGAGCCCCCACGGCGATCATTCGCGACAAGCAGGACACCCCAAGGGTCTGGCTCAGCATCCTGTCGGTATCGGACATTCTCGATGCGGCTCTAAATCCACTGCGTCAGGCCTCGTGCGGCAATGTGCTTGTGAGCGAGCGTTTGATCCAGGCGCTCGGCCGCATGGCTCTCGTCTGCCTGCCCCGTCACAAATCGATCCTTCAAAAGCACCTCCGCCGCATCGCAAGCGACGCCCGTCAGAAACTCATCAGTCATGCGGACCGCGAAGAAATCGCCAGGGCATTGTCGTCGGCAAACAAGACGCTCGCACAGGTCTAGTCCGGCGTCCTCTCCCTCCACCACTGACACGCGCCCATAAAAAAACCCGCAGCACAGGCTGCGGGTCTTTTTTCAAATTATGGCTCGGATCAGGCCCGGCCGCGCAGCAGATGAACAAGCGCGGAGATCGCAAACAGAACAAGCGCGACCACGAAGATCAGCTTGGCGATCGAAACGGCAGTACCAGCGATACCACCAAAACCCAGAACGGCCGCGACAATGGCAACGACCAAGAATAGAATTGCCCAACTCAACATTTTACCAACTCCTGTCTGTAGATTTCAAAAATCACAATCACACAACGAACGAACAGCTTGATCGTTCCAGTTGAATGTCAGGAATTATTGATCGACCTCGTAGCTTTTCTTGACGCGCGTATGTCCTGCCGGGCGTTCAAAGGCTCGCTTCAAATGATCACGTGTGCCGATATCCCGGTTAAGATTGCCACCCGATCGGCCGCCTTCGAGAGCAACATCTTCGGCCACGGTTAAAGGTTCCTCGAGCTGTGCCTGACGCTCACCCTTGCGATCACTGTTCTTGGCATCATTCATGGTGTCCGCTCCTTTTCTCTGTTGGAGTAAAGGAAATGCACGATCAAGAATCGGGTTCCGTGACAACGCAACGAGAATGAAATCGTCAGGACACGATCGCACCGACGCATCGGGTTTGGTTTGGGGCGTTCTGCCAGGAAAACAAACCACCAGGCGAGGAAAACAAAAATTCTCCCGCGTTGGCAGGAACCTTTCCTGCCGAAGGTCGTTGATCCATCACAACACCTGAGCAGGAGAATAAAAATGGAATATGGTATTCTTGGTCTAATTATCCTGATCGCCGATATTTATGCAGTCATCAAGACTCTCTCAAGTTCAGCATCAACCGGTGCTAAAATACTTTGGGTTCTCGGCATTCTGATCTTCCCGGTTGTCGGCTTCATCGTCTGGTTGTTTGCAGGCCCTCGCGGCGGCTCCACCTCTGTCGCCTAAGACGCGGACAGAGTTTGAAAGCAACACGCAAACTCAGCTTTGACCAAATCAGCTCCCAGGCAGCGCCTGGGAGCTTTTTCTCGTCGTGTATTCATCAAATAAAAATTAGAAAAAATAAGTCGGAACCTTGAACGAGCTAGATCATTTACTCCCCGACGACGCAAGACAGCGTGTCATCAAAGTTCAAACACGAATGGGAGAACACACCATGCTTCGCACTATTCTTGCAACCACAGCCCTCGCAACGGTTCTGTCGACCAACGTAATGGCCGAGACCAAGCCGCTCCCCAAGGAGACACAGGTCCAGAGCGAAATGCGTGACGACAACGTCTATCTTTTCGATTTCGACACTTTGTCTGAAGGCCCTTCCCAGGGCTACCTGGCATCCAACCTCATCGGCAAATACATCTACACCTCGTCTGCTGACGACGCTGATACCGTGGGTGACATCAATGACATCGTGATCGGTGAAAACGGTGAGACCCAGGCTGTCATCGTCGGTGTCGGCGGATTCCTCGGCATCGGCGAAAAAGACGTCGCGATCGACTTCAACCGCCTGAGCATGTCCGCGAACGAAGACGACGAAATCCGCGTGACCTCTGACGTCACCAAGGAAGAGCTCGACGGCGCAAGCCAGTATGAGCGTCCTAACCACGTGCCCGGCTGGGCCAACTCCGGCTCTGTCCGTGACGAGATGGACAAGGTCGCCGGAGCCACGAAGGACACCTACAACACCGTTCGCAACGAAGCGGCAGACAGCATGAATGGTGCTGCCGACACGATCACCATGGAAGAGCGCTGGATGGACGGCAAAACGCCGGTTCAAAACGCTGCCGTGACCACGGACAACCTGATCGGCGCGAGCGTTTACAACGCCGGCTATGAAGAAATCGGCGAAGTCAGCGAGGCCTTGGTCAAGACGGACGGCCAGATTGACGCCGCAGTTCTGGACATCGGCGGCTTCCTGGGCATGGGCGAAAAGCCTGTCGCCGTGGGTTTCGAAGACCTGAAGATTTACCAGAACGATGACGGTGACCTGTTTGTCGCCACACCGTTCACCAAGGAAGAGCTTGAGAACGCGGCGACCTACGACGCCGCAACCTACAAGCAGCAGCGCGAAAACATGCTGCTTGGATCCTAATCAGGCCATCAGGACTGAACAGGCGGCCCGCTCCAGCGGGCCGCCATTCTTCGTTCGAAGACCAATGAGGTAGATGATCAAATGTGTGGGATAGCCGGCGAAATTCGCACGGACGGAAGCTTTGCCGACGACGTTGCCGTCGCTCGAATGACCAGGTCTCTGGAGACACGCGGACCAGATGGAACCGGGGTTCATTCCCGCGGGCGAATTGCCTTTGGGCACCGGCGCCTGAAAATCATCGACACCTCGGAACTTTCTGCGCAGCCAATGGTAGATTCAGACCTTGGCCTGACCATCGTCTTCAATGGCTGCATCTACAACTACAAGGAATTGCGGGACGATCTCTCCGCAAAGGGCTACCGGTTTTTCTCCAACGGCGACACGGAAGTGATCCTGAAGGCGTTCCACGCCTGGGGACAGGGCTTCGTCGAAAAGCTCAATGGCATGTTCGCATTCGCCATTTTCGATCAGCGCAGCAATGAAGTCATCCTCGGCCGCGACCGTCTCGGGATCAAACCGCTCTATGTCGCCGAAATTTCCAGCGGGTTCCGATTTGCCTCCACCCTGCCAGCGCTAGTGTCCTCCGGTGGAATCGATACGTCCATCGACCGGATAGCCCTTCACCATTACATGACCTTCCACGCAGTCGTTCCGGCTCCAAGGACGATCCTGAACGGCGTGCGCAAGCTCCCTGCCGCAACTGTCAGGGTGATCTCCCCTACCGGCGAAACCAGGGACACGTGTTACTGGGCGCCCTCCTATCAGCGCAGTTCCGACGATCTGAAAAAGACCGCCAATGACTGGCGCGACGAAGTGCTCTCCAGTCTGAGAACCGCAGTGAAACGGCGCATGGTGGCGGATGTGCCGGTCGGCGTCCTGCTTTCTGGCGGAGTGGACTCGAGCATCATCACCGGTCTTCTGGCCGAAGGCGGTCAGCAAAATCTCAGCACCTTCTCGATCGGCTTCGAAGAAGCGAACGGCGAAAAGGGAGATGAGTTTTTCTATTCAGACCTTATCGCCAAGACGTATGACAGCAATCACGAGAAGATCTTTGTTCCGTCTTCCGATCTGATGGGCGCCCTGCCCGATACCATTGCTGCCATGTCGGAACCCATGGTGTCCTATGACAATATCGGCTTTTACCTGTTGAGCAGAGAAGTCTCGAAACACCTCCATGTGGTGCAGTCAGGCCAGGGGGCAGACGAGATCTTCGGCGGGTATCACTGGTACCCACCCCTCACCGCGTCAAAGAACCTGACATCCGACTACGCCAGCGTCTTTTTCGACAGATCGCACGAGGTCCTCAAGACCCAGCTCAATCCTGACTGGATCGCAGGCGAAGATGTCAGCCGGCAATTTGTCGACGACCATTTCGGCATTCCCGGCGCGTCGGATCCGCTCGACAAGGCGCTGAGACTCGACACCCAGATCATGCTCGCCGACGACCCGGTCAAGCGGGTAGACAACATGACCATGGCCTGGGGCCTGGAAGCGCGCGTGCCGTTTCTGGATCATGAGCTTGTGGAACTGGCAGCCCGGATCCCTGGTGAACACAAGTTGGCCCAGGGCGGCAAAGGCGTCCTGAAAGAAGCGGCCCGGCTCGTTGTTCCCCACGAGGTGATCGACCGCAAGAAGGGCTACTTTCCCGTTCCGCAGCTCAAGTACATCGAAGGTCCTTACCTGGATCTGGTGCGCGGCGCGCTCACCAGTAAGAAGGCCCGGGAACGCGGGCTCTTTCAAGAGGCGTATCTGGACCGCCTCTTCGCAGATCCGATCGCCCACATCACCCCCCTGCGCGGCTCCGAGCTTTGGCAGGTCGCGTTGCTGGAAATGTGGCTTCAGGCGCAGGGCATCTAGGGGAAGATCATGTCGACGACACGCAAGAGCAAGACCACATCTCAAGGCGGACACCGCGAACACGCTCGCGACCGTGACGGCGCCTATGCCCATCGGTTGCGCAAGATGCGGGACAATGGGCTGAAACCGCCTATCACGGTTGGCGAGGAAGCCCAGGACGAAGGCACGAGCCGCAATGTGATCGACTGCGGCTGGGGCCGCCTGTTGTTTGCACAAGGGTTCAATTCACCGGCGGAGCTTCTCGATTGCCTGCGGGAGGAACACGACGATCAACGGGACATTGCCGTCTACGTGCGCGATCCCCAGGTGCTGCTTGGCCAGGCACCGGGAGAAGTCTTTCTCGACCCTTCCCATACCTACCGCCTGCAGCTTTCGACCTTCCGCGCCTCAAGGCATCAGCCGAAGGGGTTCTTCATTCGCCGGTTGACGTCCATTGATGACGCGGACGCCATCAATCGCCTCTATGCAGCGCGCGGCATGGTCAAGATCGAGCCCGAGTTCTTCTGGGAACAGCGTGATGCACGCTCGATCAGCTACTTCGTTGCAGAAGACAAGGAGACCGGAGAGATCATCGGCACGGCGACCGCCATTGATCATGCCAAAGCGGTTGATGACCCGGAAAACGGTTCGTCCCTATGGTGCCTTGCGGTCGACCCGCAGGCCCGCCATTCAGGTGTGGGACGCAGCCTCGTTGGCCACCTGGCAGAATATTTCACCACCCGCGGCCGCGCCTACATGGATCTCTCGGTTCTTCATGACAATGAAGAAGCCATCGCCCTCTATGAGAAACTCGGTTTCGAACGCGTCCCCTTCTTTGCGGTGAAGCGCAAGAACACCATCAACGAGAAGCTCTTTGTCGGCCCCACAACGGACGACGAGCTGAACCCCTATGCCGCAATCATCGTTAAGGAAGCGCGCCTCAGAGGCATACATGTCGAGCTTTCCGATCCAGAGCGTGGCTATTTCACTCTGATCCACGGTGCGCGAAGCATCCGATGCCGTGAGAGCCTCTCGGAACTCACCAGCGCAGTTGCCTTGTCTCTGTGCGACGACAAGGGCGCAACCCGGCGCGTCGCCGAGGCTGCGGGCGTTTCAGTTCCCGCTCAGATGAATGCGGATGCACCTGCGCCCGAGCTGGAACGTTTCATCGCCGAGCACGGCAAGGTGGTGATCAAACCGACGAGCGGAGAACAGGGGCGCGGCGTATCCGTCGGCCTGACCTCCCTGGACGAAGTGACAAGCGCCACCAAGGAGGCACGTGCGGTCTCTTCACAGGTGATCATGGAAGAATGCATCAACGGCACCGACCTGCGCCTCGTGATCATAAACCACCAGCTGGTCGCCGCGGCGGTCCGGCAACCGCCGGAGGTGGTCGGCAACGGCAGGGACACGATCCGGCACCTGATCGCGTCTCAAAGCCGGAGGCGGGCTTCGGCCACGGGAGGTGAATCCTGTATTCCCTTCGATGCAGAAACCAAACGCACCATTGCCTCGCAAGGCTATTCTCTCGATGACATCCTGCCCCAGGCTGAAGCCTTGAGGGTGCGGCGGACAGCGAACCTTCACACGGGCGGGACAATTCATGACGTCACCGACATCGTCCACCCCAAGCTCGTGGAAGATGCCATTCGCCTGACCAGGGCCATCGACATCCCTGTTGCCGGCATTGACTTCATGATCAAGGCACCAGATCAGCCGCACAACTGGTTCATTGAGGCCAATGAACGCCCGGGACTCGCCAACCATGAGCCGCACCCGACCGCAGAGCGGTTCATTGACCTGCTGTTTCCGCTCACCACGGCACGGTCTGCCCGCCCCTCCCTTTGAGCCCGCAAGACAAGAGTGGCAAGACAGTGACATCATCTAAGGACAAGCCCCTTCCAATCGACCGGCAATATCTGATAGAAACGCTCGAGAAGCTGCTTGAAATCCCGAGTCCCACAGGGTTCACCGACACCATCGTCAGGTTCGTCTCTGCCGAACTCGGCAAGCTCGGCCTGACGGTCGAACTGACGCGGCGTGGTGCCATCAGGGCTGTGCTGCCTGCGCCCGAAGAACGTGGTGCCAGGGCGATCGTCTCCCATCTCGACACGCTCGGCGCCCAGGTTCGGCAGCTCAAGGCAAACGGCCGGCTGTCGCTCGCCCCCATCGGCCATTGGTCTGCACGGTTTGCAGAAGGCGCCAGAGCAACGATCTTTTCCGAAGCCGGCCCATCCCGCGGCACGATCCTGCCGCTGAAAGCCTCAGGTCACGCGTTCAACGAGGAAATCGACACCCAACCTGTCGGCTGGGAGCACGTCGAGCTGAGGATTGATGACATCACGTCGTCATTCGATGAAACAGCCGCATTGGGCATCGAGGTCGGTGATATCGTCGCCATTGATCCCCAGACCGAGTTTCTCGAAAACGGCTTCATCGTATCGCGTCACCTGGACGACAATGCAGGTGTCGCAACAACCCTCGCCGCGCTCAAGGCCATCAGACAATCCGACATCCAGCCTCCGGTCGAAGTCCATTGGCTCTTCACCATCGCCGAGGAGGTCGGCGTAGGGGCCGCGTCGATCCTAACGCCGGAAGTCGCCTCCATGCTGACCATCGACAACGGCACGACAGCCCCCGGCCAAAGCTCCAGGGAGTTCGGCGTCACCATCTCAATGGCCGATCAGACGGGCCCTTTCGACTATCATCTGACGAAGAAACTGAAGCACCTCTGCATCGAAAATGACATTGACTATCAGAAGGATGTCTTCCGTCACTACCGATCAGACTCCGCCAGTGCACTGGAGGCTGGCGCAGATGTTCGAACCGCGCTGATCACATTCGGCGTCGACGCTTCGCATGGCTATGAGCGCATTCACTACGATGCGCTGGAGTCCGTCGCCCGCCTGATCTGCGCATTTGCCGCCAGTCCGGTGGAAATCGAACGGGATCTGGAAGAGACATCGGACATCTCCGGCTTCACACGCCAGCCAACGCAGACGCCCACCTAGAAGCGCCCAGCGTTGTTCAGGCGCTCCCCGGCATTCACGGCAGACTTATCGGATCATCGTCAGCCGGTCCCAGTCTGCATA
Organism: Roseibium polysiphoniae; assembly: GCF_014842925.1. GTDB lineage: Bacteria > Pseudomonadota > Alphaproteobacteria > Rhizobiales > Stappiaceae > Roseibium > Roseibium polysiphoniae. The sequence goes on along the minus strand of NZ_JACYXJ010000003.1, from coordinate 632,665 downwards.
GTCTGGTGACCCTTCGTTGCGGATGTCCCCTGCGTAGCCATATTCGACCATATGCACCATGGTGCTGGTCTCATTGGCAAGGATCACCGCATAGGCTTCCGGCAGATCGGAACTGCTGAGCGAGCGCTCGGCCTTGAAATCAGGCCATCCAGCGTGATTGGTCCCGCGCGGCGCACTGAACGGAACGCCGTGCAAAGATCCGGACAGTGGCAAATGGCAATGACCATGGAAGATATGCGCGATCTTGTCAGCGTGCCGGGCGATGACCGCAGCGAAAGCCTCGGCATCCTGCAACATGATCTTGTCCATTGGAGCAATACCGATCGGAACCGGATTGTGATGCATGAAAATCCAAATCTTTCCGTCGGTTGCGGATAGTTTTTCATCCAACCAGGAAAGGCGTTTCTCACAAAAATGACCTGCGTGGCTTCCTGGACCCCAAGTATCCAACGTGATCCCCACGCCCAGGGGCAAGTCAAAGGCTGATTGAACGAAACCATTCTCGCCGGCGAGATCAGGAAACACCGAAAGGAACGTCTCACGCTCGTCGTGGTTGCCAATGCAAAGGCGGACCGGCATCGGCACGCTGGACAAGATGTCCCTCAGGCGCTGGTAGTCCTCAAGATCGCCCCAGTCGGATAGATCACCGGTGATCACCAGTGCGTCGGCATCCGAGTGATTGTCCAGCGCGTGCACGAGCGCCTTCTTGAAGTTCTCGGTCGGCTCCCGGCCTGAGATTGTCTTTCCGGGCGCTGTGAGGTGGATGTCGGTCATTTGAACGAGCTTCATGAGGCCAGTCCTATTATTTGTCTTTTTTAAGAAAACGCCGCCCGGAAAACCGGACGGCGCTCAGTTCGGAGGGACTTAGTTGCTGGAAGGCAGCAGGTCCTGAACTTCTTCGGAGATCTGCTCCTGAAGTTCGCTCATGTCGTCGTATTCACCTGAAACGATGCCTTCCAGGCCGTCATAGATGACCTGGGTTGCAGCCAGACCGTTGTCGCCTGGGTAGGCCTGCCAGTCGCGCAGAAGCGGCAGCTGACGAACAGCTGTCTCCTTGTTCGGGTTTTCCTTGTAGAAATCGGCAAGGATCACTTCGTTGGCAGCCTTGTTCGGCGGCATGTAGCCTGTGGTGCGGGCAACTTCAGCAGCACCCTGACCGGATGTGATGAACTTCAGCCATTTCCAGGCAGCGTCCAGTTCCTTGGGGTCGTCTGATGTGGAAACGAGCATCGCGGAGTTGCCGCCAGCCGGCAGACCCTTAGGACCAGTCGCTTCAAGACCCGGGAATTCGTTGGTCTTCAGTTCGAAGTCACCCTTTGAACGCTCAACGGCACCCAGAGCGGACGTCGACCAGAACATCATGCCGATTTCACCGGCGGAGAAAGATGCAAGCGCAGCCTTCCACTCGATGTTCTGCATTTCACAGCCACGGAAGATGGACTTCATGGTGTTCAGAGCTGTCAGGCCTTCGTCGGAAGCCAGCTGGAACTCGTTGCCTTCCATGGTCGGCTTGTCCTGCGACCACATCAGAGCCTGAAGGAACCAGTTGCCGGTGATGTTCCAGCCCCAGAACATCGGGTTCTTGACGCCAGCTTCACGCAGCTTGCCGCAAGTTGCGACGACTTCATCCCAGGTTTTCGGCAGCTGATCGGCAGAGGTGATGCCAGCCTTGGCCATCACGTCCATGTTGTAATAGCCGACCGGCAGGGAAACGGAGAACGGCAGGCCGTGAACTTCGTTGTTGAACGTGCCCAGCTTCAGCATCGCGTCGTGATAGCCGTCCTTGGCGAAGTCTTCTTCGCGCACGATGAAAGGCTCGAGAGACTTGGCAATGCCCTTCTCGACCAGGATCGCCTGACGGTTCAGACCCTGCATGGTGACATCCGGCAGTTCGCCAGCGACAGCTTCACGCAGAATGGTGTTGGAAGCGTCTTCGTAGGACTCATAAGCCGCACGCATCTTCACTTCGATGTTCGGATACTTTTCGTTGAAAAGCGGCATGATCTTTTCGTAGGTGACATCGAAAAGATGGCTGTACGGGTACGCGAATTCGATCGTGATCTTTTCTTCTGCGTTCGCCGTGCCGGCGGCCAGAAGAAACGCTATTGCAGTCAGGCACTTTTTCATGGAACTCTCCGTGGTATTGCCGTGGGAGCGGTCAGGTCGCCAAACTCGCCCGTTCCCGGTTGATCCCATTCGGGATTTCGGTAGCGGGGCTGCCACGCGGCGGCCCCGAATTCTCTTTCGCTCACTTCATCCCGCTCAATGTGATGCCTTCGATGAAGCGCCGTTGCGCGATCAGGAAGGCAACAATGAGCGGTGTGACGATGATCGTCGCCGTCGCCATCATCGGACCGAAGTTGTCTCCGTCTGCGTCGCCCTTGAACTCCCGCAATCCGAGCGGCGGCGTGAACAGATCGCGGTTGCCGGTGATGACGATGCGCGGCCAGAAGTAGTCATTCCAGTGGGCCACCACCGAGAAGATGGCGAAGGCCAGGAGCGCTGGAACCGCCGTCGGCAGCATGACATTCCAGATGATCGAAAACTCGCTCATGCCGTCCATCCGTGCAGCGTCGATCAGATCGTCCGGAACCGTCATGAAAAACTGGCGCATCAGGAAAATGCCGAAAACGGAAATGCTCCAGGGCACCACAAGAGCCGCATAGCTGTTCGTGAGCCCCAGTTTGGCCAGCATGATGTAAAGCGGCAGCGCGATGGCATGTACCGGGATCAGCAGGCAGAACAGCACCAGTCCGAACACGGCCTCCCTGCCCCAGAAGCGCAGCTTGGCAAGCGCATAGGCGCAAGGGAGCGCGACCAGCACCTGGATAAAGAAGATGGACGCCGTAATCACGACCCCGTTCAGCAGGTAGCGCAGCAGCGGCGCTTTCGCGAAGGCCGTCGTGTAGTTGTAGATGGCCGGCGTCACCATGCAGTCGGCCACGGCATTGCCGAGCTTGATGCAGTAGTCATCCCGGAAAGCTTCTTGCAAACCAAAGAACCCGCCAGTGTTCTGCATGATCTCGGCCGGGCTCTTCAAGCTGTAGCTGACCATGACGTAAAACGGCATCAGCACGATGATCGCGCCAAGGATCAGCACGACGTGCTTCAGCGTCTCCGTCGTGGAGAAACGAAAAGTCGAGCGACCGGCCAAGCCCGAAGGGGCCATTGAAAGATCGGTCATGTGTAGTGAACCTTTCTTTCCACCAGCCATCTCTGGATGATGGTGAGGATCATGACGAAGGCGAGGAAGACGACCGTTATGGCGGCACCGATTCCCATGAGATTCTGCTGGATGGCCTTCTCGTAGATGGCGAACATCATGACGTAGACCGACTTCGACGGTCCGCCGCCCTGTGGATAGAAGGCCTCGACTGTGTCGAAGACCTGAAACGAGCGGATGAAGGAAATGGTCACGACGAAGACCGTCGTCGGGCCAAGCATGGGCCAGGTGACAAGGCGGAACCGGTCCCAACTGGACTTCGCTCCATCCATTTCGGCCGCTTGATAGAGTTCGCGTGGCACCGACGTAAGGCCGGCGAGGTAGAGCACCATATTGAAGCCGAAGCCCTGCCAGACGCCGATGAAGGAGACCACCCAGATCGCATATTTGCGGTCCGTCAGCCAAAGTGGGAAGCCGCGCTCACACCCTTGCGCGAACCAGCCCCAACTTTCCAGAAACGTGCCGCAGCCCTGCTCAAGCGTAGAATTCACCAGACCGATGGTTGGATGAAGCGCGAACTCCCACACGATCGCCATCGCGATCAACGCAGCCATGACCGGTAGAAAGTAGATCGTCTTGTAGAGATCACCGAAGCGCTTGGTGGAATGGATGAGCAGAGCAGCACCAAGCCCCAGACCAACCGAGAGAGGCACCACAACAAAGACATATCGGAACGTCGCGCCGAACATCTTTGCATAGGTCGAGCGCGTGAAGATCTTCTCGTAGTTGTCCAGCCCGACCCAGGAGGCACCGGCGTTGCCGAGACTATAGTCCGTCAGGCTCAAGACCCCGGCCATGCCGATCGGCAGCAGCAGAATGACGAACATCAAGATAAGCGCAGGTCCGACGAACCACATATGCGCGTTGGAGCGGGGCATCATGCGACCTCCGGCACCTGGGATGACATGGCGTCGGCCAGCTGAATGCGTTTTCCATCCGCGCCGAAGACCATCGCCTGGCCGTGCAGACGATGGAAAGAGACATCCGATCCCAGCGAAACGGAGACGCCTTCCTGCGGCGTGGTCCGCACCACCATGCGATGAAGCCCGTCATCAATGGCCACGTGCAGGTAGATATCAGCGCCAAGGTTTTCCTTGTGAACGACCCGGCCTGACAGGCATCCGGGCTCACTCGCGGCGCAAAGCGCCAGATGCTCAGGCCGCAAGCCAATGCTTACCTTTTCGGAGGCTCGCGACGCGGTCACCCTTGATAGGACAACCTCGCCGCAGCGCGCGTGGCCATCACTGTCCAGGTTGCCTGCGAGCAGATTGATTTTTGGCGCGCCGACGAACTCGGCAACACGAATGTCTTGCGGATCGTTGTAAACCTCATCCGGTGCGCCGAGCTGCAGGATGTTGCCATCCATCATCACCGCCATGCGGTCAGACATGGTCAGCGCCTCCGCCTGATCGTGGGTCACATAAACGAAGGTGGCTTGAAGTGACCGGTGGAGCTCCGCAAGCTCGGAGCGCATGTGAATGCGCAGCGCTGCATCCAGGTTGGACAGCGGCTCATCCATCAAAAAGGCGACTGGCTTGCGCACCATCGCACGCCCAAGAGCTGCACGCTGCCGTTGACCGCCCGACAACTGACCCGGTTTGCGGTCTAGAAGCGCTTCAATCCTTAGAACTTTGGCCGTCTCCTGCACCTGCTGCTGAATCTGCTGATACTTCACGCGTCCCAGCATTGGCCCGACAAAAGGCAACCGCTCGGCTGTCGACAGATCGCGCAGACGAAGCGGTGTCATCATGTTCTGGGCGATCGTCAGATGCGGGTAGAGCGCATAGGACTGAAACACCATCGCCAGATTCCGGTTCGCTGGACGGACGTCAGTAACAGGCATGCCCCCGATCTCGACTTCACCGGAGCTCGGCACCTCAAGACCAGCAAGGATCCTCAGCAGCGTCGACTTTCCGCACCCCGAAGGACCGACAAGTGTCAGAAATTCCCCCGAACGAATGTCGAGATCGATCCGCTGAAGAACCGAGGTCGTGCCGTAAGACTTGCCGATAGAGCGCAATTTGATCGCAGACATGACACCATTCCCTTTTCTTTCGGGCGGCACCATATGCAGCTCAATTGAATTGCCTGTGACGTAATATTAGCGTCGCTAATGACGGATAGAGTTTCTCATGAAGTTCAACATGGAACTGTCATGAACAACCGTCCAAGCCCCTACCAAATCACTGCCTTCACCTATGTTGCCCGCGAAAGGAGCTTTTCCGGAGCCGCAAGCGTTCTGTCCGTCACCCAGTCCTCAATCACCCAGCACGTCGCCAACCTGGAAAAGCGCATGGGGACGCAGCTTTTCGTCCGCAGACGCGACGGTCTCGAGATGACCCGTGCCGGCAGCGAGCTCTTTCGAATCACGGATCGGCTGGCAACACTGGATCAGCTGGTGACGGAGAAGGTGAATGATTACAGCGCACTGACAGACGGGCACATCCGGATCATCGCGAATGCTCCACGCCCGGCAATGCCGATCATTTCGCGCTATGGAGAATTGTTCCCAAAGGTGCAGATCGACTTCACACTTTACAACTGGACCACAGCGATGGGGCTTGTTGCGGACCGCCATGTCGATATAGCGATCGTCACGGAACCGGAGGAAAGCGACGCGCTCTTTACCCAGGAGCTGCGCCGGACGACCTATATGGCGCACATGCCCGCTGATCACCGGCTGGCCGGGAGAAAAAGTCTTTCACTAGCCGATCTCCAGGCAGACACATTGATCCTGCCGGAAGACGGATCACTCACCCAGAAAGTGGTGCGCGCCAAGATCAGCGAATTCGGCTTTGAGTTCCCGCGGATCATCAAGACAACGACCTTTCCGATGGTCAAGGAAGCCATCCTCCATGGTCTCGGACTTGGCATCTTGCTGGAAAACAGTCTTTACCCGTCGGAAAAACTCGTCGCGATACCAATCAAGGAAATGTCCGAGCAATACCGGGACTGCATTGCCCTGTCCGCTGACAAGCGCGAATTGCGGCTGATACAGAGTTTCCTGAATGTGGCAGTTGATGCCCGAGCAGCACATATTTTCTGACCCTTGAGAGGTCGCAGATCATGGCCCGTGGGCCAAAAATGGGCCACAGCACAGCTTTGCCTAAAATCGGCGTTGGCTTTCAAGGGCTTCGTGCTGTTTATTAGCCGCTAAGAGGCCTTTGAACATCTGTTCGGGTCCACCAACCGGGGAATGCAATGAGCCAGCTCGAGGCAGAAGTAAAAAGAGCGATAAAATGTGACAAGCTCGCTTTTCTGGCCAGTGAAACGGAAGAAGCGCAAGAAGCCCTGCAAAAGCTTTCCGCGCTATATGGCAATGCCCGTACCAAAGAGGCCGACGTCATTATCGCGCTCGGCGGCGACGGCCTCATGCTGCAAACCCTCCACGCCTTCATGGGAACGGGAAAACCGATTTACGGCATGAACCGGGGATCGGTCGGCTTCCTGATGAACGAATACCGTGAAGAGGACCTGCGCGAGCGCCTTCAAAGCGCCGACATCACCACGATCCATCCTCTGCGCATGGAGGTGGTTGACCACGCTGGATACAGCCACGTTGCCCGTGCGATCAATGAAGTTTCCCTCATACGGCAGACATCCCAGGCTGCGCGTCTGAAGATTTCGGTCGATGACCGCGTTCGCCTGGAGGAGCTGATCTGCGATGGCTGTCTGGTGGCCACGCCTGCAGGCAGCACAGCCTATAACCTGTCTGCCCATGGGCCGATTCTGCCGATCTCGGCGTCGCTTCTTGCTCTGACCCCGATCAGTGCATTTCGCCCCCGCAGGTGGCGCGGCGCCCTCCTACCGAACCGCGCAAAGGTCGACATAGAAGTCCTTGATTCGCTGAAGCGACCAGTCAGTGCCGCCGCCGATCATACCGAGATCAGAAATGTCGCAAAGGTCACGGTTCACGAGGACAGCGAAGTCGAAGGTTTGATGATGTTCGACTCCGATCACGGATGGGACGAACGCATTCTTGCTGAGATGTTCCGCTATTGAGAATTTTGTCCTTACCAAATTCTCACTGACAAGCCCCTGTTAAGCTCCGCGCGCAATAATGCTTCAACTTGTCGTGGGGAAAAGCGTCGTCGGCGCGTCGAGCAGATGTTCAATTTCTCCATGAACGCTCCGGGAACGGTATGAGGAATTCGAGATGTCTGCCGATTTGTTTGAGGGCGAGGAATATGAACTTGTCACGCCTCCCAGTGACCTGCGCAAGAAGGTTCGCATCATGAACAAGCGCGAGGCAGCCAAGTTCGATCCGGTCAAAGCGGCAGAAATCGCGCTGGAACGCCTCTCCCAAAACTTCGGCGGCTGGATGTCCAATGAAGCAGCTGAACTTATGGCCGCTTGGGATGTGGTTCAGAGCGAAGGACTGACCGCCGAAAACCTCGACACGCTTTATCAGTCCGCTCACAACATCAAGGGTCAGGCACTAACGTTGGGCTATCCGCTGGTCGGCTCCGTCGCAGCCAGCTTCTGCCGTTTGATTGAAACAGTGCCATCGCCCTCCGCCCTGCCGCTGCCTCTCGTCGAGCAATATGTCGTGGCGATCCGTGCGATGGTGGCCGAAGGCGCAAAAGACGATCAGAACGAGACGGGATCGGCGCTGCTCGACCGGCTGACCGAAGTCACTGAAGACTACCTCGCACAACTCAAGAAATAGCTGACGCCCGCTGCAGTTGGCGGGCTCCTGGCCAAGTTGCGGTCTAGGCTGCGCTGAGTGCTCTTTGTGCCGTGCCGTGAATATAGGCCCGAGCTTCAAGACGCGCGACTTCAAGCGCGAACCGCCTCAGGAAGGCGAGGATATCGCCGTCGGCGCCCAGCGCCTCATCCTGCAGTTCGCCAAGCAGGCATTCCGTCAACATCCGAGCAAGATCAAGCGGAAGATCGGCCGTGAGATCGGCGCCCCCTTCCCTTGCCATGTCAATCGCCAACAGAAACGCCTGGTGAGAGCGCATCGGCAGTCCGGCTTTCCGCATCACCGCCCGCAAAGCGGACGGACGCGCGGCAATGAGCGCCCGGAAAATCCGTTCTTCCGGAACCCCCGACAAGAGCCCGAGAGCGGTTGCAAAGAACCTGAACCGGCCACAGCAGACAGCCCGCAGCATCAGCCGCGTATTCAAATGCCCGCTGGCGCGCAGGTACTCTGACATCTCGAGCAGCTCGGCATGTGACGCGCCATGAACCAAGCGAAGGGCGATCTTGTCTGAGGCGTCCGCCAACAGATTTTCGTCGTCGTTTTGATCCCGCTCGCCGGCCGCACGCGCAGTCTCTCCGATGGATCTGGCATGACGAAGCAGGAGCGCATGACGCATATGCATCGGCAGGTCTGGACGCTTGAGCAAGGCTTCGCGCAGATCCGCGACGTCCTCGAACCGCTCAGCGAGCCGCAATAGGCTGGTTGGCACAATGTTCGCCGAGTTGTTTGACAACAGCGCCCGGCAAGCGGATTCAGCACCGATCTCCGCGATCGCAGCAGACACTGCGGCCGACAGTTCCCGACGGCTCGCGACAACCCGCTGCAGGTCTTCCTGTGGGTTCGCCAGGACATCGATCAGATCAACATCGGAAAAGAGCGGTGACGTCTCCAGAACGATGCTTGCAACCTCCTGCCGGTCTTCAGCCAGCGACAGAAGGATATGCCGAGGGGCATCTGAACTGCGACACAGATTGTGCGCAATTGCCATGCGCACATCGACACAAGGATCGTCGAGCAGAACAGTCAGCGCCGCAGATGCGCCCTTGCGGCTGTCATCATCCAATTCGGAGTAAAGCCAGGCGCGCGCAAGTGCGCCCGCAGCCTCCGCTCGCGGTCCATCCGGCGCAGTCTCAACCCAGTTTAGAAAATCGTGAATGATCATGATGACGCACTACAGCCCTAAGTCTTTGATCCCATGCTGGCATCAAAGACTTAACGTTCGGTTCACCATAAAAATGACGAGGAAACTAGAGGCTGCCTATTGCCGGCGCCTTCAAGCCGGCGGAAGAAGGTCGTTTTGTTCCCGGTCTTCCCGGTAGGACAGAAAACGTGTCAGGTCCAAAGGCCCCTCATAACCCAACGAGGCAAATTGCTGAGCCGCAACCTTGGCATCTGACGCACCGAGCGCTGAGAACGCGCTGGCCTGTTCAACCGCGGTAAAGGCAGAGGAGAACCTGGATCCGAGAGGCTTTTCGTCGAAAGTGTTGCCCGTTCGGAACAAGGCTTCGAAAGGATCAGCCGTTTCCGTGGCACGGAAGGCGTTCACCACGCGCTGCGTCGCAAGATCCTCTCCGCCCTCAAGACCATCCCCCCCCGCCCCGGGCTTCTGGTTCGGCAAGGCCGCAACATCGTTCAGCGAAGGCGCACCGCCACCGGACTGCACGGCACTCGCAATCATCGTGACATTGCTGTGCTTGCTCGTGATGACGTCATAAACCTCCGAAGTGGTTCGAGCCTCACCGTTCGAGTGATAGAAAATCGACTTGTTTGCCCGCGCCTGGGACGGAAACAATTTGTCCGCCCGCATCTCGGCACTATCCTCGGACGCACGGATCAAACGGTTGGCACCGCCAGCTCCCAGGAAGTGCGCCATGTAGAGTTCGCCTTCGCTCGGCTGGCGTCCGAGTTTGCGACTGAGGTGCGCAGCGTTTTTCTGAGTGAGCGCACCGGCCATCACCGATGCGATATCCGGGTCCTTGCGAAGGTCGAGGATTTCCTGACGCACCGCCGGATCAGATACCCGGTATTTGCCGCTGCCGGTGCGCTGGATCTGGTCCGAATATTTTTCCAGGCCATGTTTTGGCCCGGCCTCTTTCATTGTTTCCAGCCAGGTGGATTCAATGAATTGAAAGAGCCCGGTGGCGCTGGAGGTCGCGGCTTTGGCTGTTGGATTGAACGACGATTCGCGGGCAGCTGTCTTCACCAGATAGTCGAAGGACGTACCTGTAGAGGTGCTTGCTGATTGAAATGCTTGCTCGATCCGAGACGCGATCGAGGCAGTGTCAGCTATGAGCATGAACCAATCTCCCCGATGAAAAGTTTACCATTTCCTTAATTTCGCGCTCAGAAGGTTAACAAAACCTTAACGCGGTGGATTTGCGGGTAATGTCATGAGCAAGCGGCAACCGGACAAATCGGGCGGCAGCAAGTCTCACCCGAGGCCTGGAAAAGCGAAAATTAAAAAAGGCCGGTGCGCCAAGCACACCGGCCTTTCCCTCTCTGTCGAGGCAGAACGCGTCGCTTTAGACCGCCGGACGGCTCATCTGAAAAAGCTCGTCGACAACGGAGTAGTCCTTGTATCCCAGACGGGCCAAGGGACGCACCTTGGTCAGGTCCAGCAAACCGTCGACCAAAACGCTGTCATCGATATGCACCGCAACGACCTGGCCGAAGGTCACCCACGACTGGGTGTCATTGCCCTCCAGATCCTGCATGCGCACCGTCTTCAGGTGCTTGCACTCAAGAGCGGTATAGGCCGCAGCAACACGCGGCGCTTTCACCAGTTTCGACGGCGCCATCTCGAGACCGGCGCGCTCAAACTCGGAGACCCCATGCTCCAGCGGCGCAGAGGAGATGTTCATGGCATCACGCAGGTCATAACTTGCCATGTTGCAAACGAACTCGTCGGTCTCTGCGATATTGGCCGCGGAATCCTTGAACCCGGTCGATGCGAACATGACCATGGGCGGCGTGTCACCGATGCCATTGAAAAAGCTGTAGGGAGCCAGATTAGGACGCCCTTCCTTGTCGATCGTGGAGATCCAGCCGATTGGACGCGGCGCGACGATTGCCTTGAAGGGATTGTGGGGCAAGCCGTGATCGTTCTTGGATGTTTCGTAGTACATTGGGCGTCAGGTCTCCGACCAGTCAGTGCAGATATCGGCCAGATCCGGACGGGGGCGCTCAAATGGCGCCTGTGTCGGGGTACCGATGTGGATGAAACCGGCGAAGCGCTCGTCTTCGCCGCAGCCCAGATACCGGGCTGCCGTCTCGTGAAAGCAATACCATTCGCTCAGCCATTGCGAAGCGTAGCCCGCTGCACTGGCTGCGCTCACCAGGTTCATGCAGACCGCGCCAGCGGAAAGCTCCTGTTCCCAGACCGGGATCTTCGGGTGGATCGCCGCAGTGCTGATCACACCGATCACAAGCGGCGCCCGGCTAAAGCGGGAAAGTTCCTGTTCCTTGCGCGCCTCATCGAGCGGACCATTCTCCGCTTCGCAAATCTCCAGCAGCTTTCGCCCGATGATTTCGCGCTTGGCCTCGCGGTAGATGACGAACCGCCATGGCGCGAGCTTGCCATGGTCCGGCACACGAGCTGCCACAGTCAGAATATCGCGAAGATCGCTCTCGCCTGGCCCTGGCTCGGTCATGGTCACACAGGGGTGCGAACGACGGGTCAGCAGGAAGTCAAGAGCTTCCTGGCGCCGGGGCGAATATGTTGACATCGCGGAGCAGCCTGTCTTGAGGAATTGAGAACAACGTGCCTTTCACCTAATTCATTGACCGCAGTTGTCAACTTTCCAGTTATGACTTGAATTTGTCCGATTTTCCGGCACACAAGACGGGTGCAGGGTATGGCTCTGGCATGCTATTACTGATATTTGCGTTCATTCGGAACGATGGTTGAAACCACAAGAGGCTCGCTAAGCGGCGTGAGAAGTCCGGCACATATCGTTTTCCGCCTTCTGGCAATTCTTTTGCTCGCAACGCAACCAGTGGGCCTGGCCTCGGCGCAATCCGTGGCCCAGGCGAATCCGATGCCCCCTGCTCCCAAACCCGACCCGAACGCGGTCGTGACGGAGCCGGAAGAGGCAATCGAGAATTTGCTGGACCGAGCACCTGAGCCACTGTTCTCAGATACGCTCGTGCCCTATGCGCCTTCCACGCGCAGTCTGTCGGGCAGCGGCTCGGCGACCGAGCAAGGCGCGCTCTACCTGATGTCAAAGCTGACCCGCGACAGCGAGCCGCTAAACGACGGCTTGATCTGGCGCATCTACAGCGAAACGACGAATGACGAGGGGCGTCTTGAATTGGTGGCAACGGCCCAGGGCGGCGATGCCGAATTCAGGCTCGATCCTGGCGCCTATCTCATTCACACCGCTTATGGCCACGCAACGGCAACCAATCGCATCGTCATGGGCCGCGATGTAAAATCCAAGATGGTGATCTTGAACGCTGGCGGCATCAAGCTGGACGCAGCCTTGAGCGACGATGTGGCTTTGGCCGAAGGCCCGATCACCTTCGACATCTATGGCATGGAGTTCAACGAACGCGGCGAACGCAATCTGATTGCCAGCGACGTTCACTCCGGCAAGATCATTCGTCTGAACTCCGACACCTATCATGTCGTTAGCCGCTACGGCGCGGTCAACGCAGTCGTGCGCGCGGACATTCAGGTCATTCCGGGCAAGCTGACCGAGGCGACGATCTATCACAAGGCCGCCGATATCACCTTGAAGCTGGTCAACGCTCCGGGCGGCGAAGCCATCGCAAACACATCCTGGTCGGTTCTCAGCCCAGGCGGAGACATGGTCGTTGAAGCCAATGGCGCCTTCCCGGATTTCGTTCTGGCTGCCGGGGAATACGAAGTCATCGCCCGCAACAACGGCGAGACCTTTCGCAGCAATTTCTCTGTCGCGTCAGGTGAGAACCGCGAAGTCGAAGTTGTCACGGCAAGCAGCAAGTCGCAGCTGTCGAACTGACCCTACGACGTGACTTTAGGTCAAACGCAACGGCCGAAGCCTTATGTTTGGGCCGGCCAGGTGTCAAACGGTTGCTTCTCAAGCCGCATGTCCCCACTCTCATCCTTGTAGATATTGATCCATGCCCGCCAGTTCTCATCGTCTACATCGGGATAGTCCAGACGGTAGTGACTGCAGCGGCTTTCCTTACGCATGAGCGATGCCCTGAGCTTCATCTCTGCGCTGATAATCATGTTTGAAGTCTCATGCGCGAGCCGCAGCTCATGCATGTCGGCCGCCCGCAACATGGGGCTATGATGATCGCGCAGCTCCTCGATATACGCGAGCGCGGCGCTCAGAATGCTCTCCTTCTTAATGTAGAGCACGAAGTTCGGGATCATGATGCCTTGCAAGGTCTGCGTGACCCATGCCGGGCCATACCCGGCCTTCCTGCGTAGAGGAGCAAGAATCTCTTCCTCAACGGCAGCAAGTTCGGTTTCTTCAAGAATGGGTGTTTCGACATCGCGGGCATAGTCCGCAGCAGCTTCTCCGCCAACCGCACCCTGCACTGCTGAACCTGCCAAGGAGGAACCGATCTGAGTGTAAATTGCGCCACACATATGGGACCCCAGAGCATCACCAGCCGCGAATAGACCGGGTATATTCGATTCACAGCGGTCATTGATCGGCACCAGGCCTTCGGACTTGTGAATGGACATGCCGGCGGATGCCCCCCCCATAGCCGGGCCACGCATCCCCGGAGGTCCGCCGCCGATGCCAGGACCTCCCCCGGCAGGAGGGCCATCGCCCATCCCAGCGGCTTCCGGAGGTCCAGGAGGGGGACCATTATCGGCAAATTCCACGGGCCTGAAGGGGCCACCCGCAACGTTTTTCCCTGGTCCAGATCCAGGTCCTGCTTCAACCGGGTTGCCAAGTTTGTAGGCGAGATAGTTTGCGTCGACACCCAGATCATGCCGGATCCCAACACCTTCCAATGAAGGCCGGCGATCAAACATGTCCCCCCAGCCATCATAGGTGGCCGCCGGGTTCTTTGCCCGCCCGACATGGCCGTCGTTCCACTCCTTGCCGGTTACCTTCGCACCGATGTTATAGGCCATCACGGTGCCATCATGTGTCAGGTCACAGACCGGAAAACCGTTCGGTTTAAAAGCGCCTGCGCCCGTGCACAGAACCACGCTCTTGGCCCTGAAGATAACTACTTCCTCTGCGTCCAGGCGAAACCCGGCCGCGCCGGCAATCCTTTCACCGTCCTTGAGGAGATGGGTCACAACCACGCGCTCATGCAGCGGAATGCCACGCGCCTCGATCGGCGTCATGAAAGACTTGTTGTAAAGATTGCTGTCAAAGAAACCCCAGGCTTTCAGCTCTTCGACACGCGCAAGTGAATGCTCCGCAGTTTGCCGCGTGTAGACCGGATTGTTGGTCCCAAGAGCTGACCTTGAGACAGCGGCCACATATTCATCCAGCGTGAGCTCTTCCTGCGCCGGATCAAAGGCAAAAAATCCCTTCGCGAAAGGCGTCAGACCGGAAGATCCGAGTCGCCCCTTTGAGACAATTCGGATCTTCGCACCAGCGTCATGCCCCTTCACCGCAGCAAAAAGCCCTGCCATGCCACCGCCGATAACCAACACATCGCAATCATGCGTCGCCGTTGTAAATGCACTTGCATCAGATACCGAGGTGTTCTGCCCCCATCCGGCATTGACGCCCAACGCCGCCATGCCCGCCGCACTTCCCCCCATCGCCATAAACGCACGGCGCGTGGGACCACTCTGTTGCTCTGTCGTCGTCATTTATTCGCTCCCGACGGTCTGTTTTGCTGACACGGTCGGCTTGGTCGGCGGAAAAAGGTACATCTTGAACAGCATCGCGGCCCCGGTGATCGCGACGGAGACCGAAAAGAAGACCATTGAAGGGTTGAAATGACGTCCCAGCTTGATCGCATGCAGGACTGCAACCGCGGTCACGAGAACGCTCAAGAGCCCGTGAAAATAGCGCCAGTTTCTATATTTGATGCCGAGCGCCCAATTTAGCCTCAGGCGAAAAATCGCGGTCAGCGTCAAAACCAGAAGCAAGATCCAAGCCGCCAACCCCAATAAAATTCCAGGGTTTTCAAAGGTCGTCAGCATGGTTCTGAAGGCCTGCCATGGACCAATTCCTGCCTCGAAGAGCCTTGGAAAAACAATCAGCACTGGGTGCAGGAGCAAGACGGTCATGACAGCGTAGGCAATGAACTTGTGCACCAGTTGAACCTGCCGCAGATCAAAGAGCTGGATGACTTTCAGGTTGCTACGCGCCATAAAGAACTGAGACAGCATCAGCGAAAAAGCCAAGAGCGTCAGCAGCGAGATCGCTTCTTTCAAGACCGAACGACGTGGAAACTCACCCAGCCAGTAGAACAATATCGGCAGCCCCAGAAAAACCATCAGGGCAATGACGATTACAGATGTCCTGAGCATCACCTTCATGGCTCTATCCCCACGACACGACGACCGGAATTGTTTTTTCAGGTGATAGCGTTATGGCATCGACCGGACAGTTCATTCTGCACAAATGGCAAATCTGGCAATCGGCCGGATAGACAATTGCGGCCTTGCCGCTCTCCTTGTCTATCCGGATCACGTCACACGGACAGGCATGAACACATCGGCCGCAACCAATGCATCCACTGATGTTCTCGATTGTCATTGCTCTGCTCTCCAAGGTGTCCGATGGGCAGCCTAGGCTGCGCCTATCGTAGAGCCTTGATCAGAGTCAATGCGCTGGTGGAGAGGCAAACTGGCGAGGGCAAAAAAGTGTAACAGGTCAGAAAAGAAACCGCAGATCCAAAGTCAGAACTAAAAATAAATCCAATACAATCAGCAGCTTGAGGAAAGCGCGAAATGTCCCATCAGGAAATCGGCCGGTCCGGGTTGCCCAGCTGCATGACCTGACCCTGGAGGAAATCCATGATCTCTTTCTGGTCGCGAAAACCAGATAGCGTCTCGAACGGAATGGGAGCGCCGGCCCGTGCCGTAATCGCTGTGCCAAGGGTTCGCCGGAACTCACGCACATAAAGTGCCAATCGCAACGTCAGTGAAAACCGCGAAACCAGGTGAAAGAGCCAGGAATTCTGCCCGTCGAAATAAAGCGGCAACACGGTCGCCTTTGAAGAGCGGATCATTTTTGCGGTGAAGGTCTTCCAGGGAAGCTCCTCTGCCCGGCCGAATGGCTTGGGCGCTGTGGCCACCCCTCCGCCCGGAAACACGATGATGGTCGTGCCTTCGCTCAAGAGACGTAAAGCCTCCCGGCGCGTCTCCATGTTGGTTTTGAGGGCCTGCTTGGTTTCCTCGAAATCAACCGGCAGCGAGAAAGGCCGCACTTCGGGAACTTTCAACAACTCGTTGTTGATCAAGATCTTGAAGGGACGACCCAACTGCTCGGCCAGCGACAGGATCGCGAGGCCGTCGCCAATGCCATAGGGGTGATTTGCAATCAGAACAAGGGGACCTTCTGGCAGAGCCTTCGGCGGCCACTCCCCATCAGCAACAGAAACATTCAGATTGATCAGCCCGAGCAGGTCGCTCCAGATCTGTGGAGACGTCCCGACAGTCGAGGCTTTCCAGATCTCGTAGAGGTTGAGGATCTGACGACGGCCCGAGAGTCCCTCGATAGAGCGGATGAGCCACCGCTTCAAAGGGGGATGATCTGGATTGGCATAGCTGAATTCAGCGTAGTCCATTACGAATCCAATTCTCTCGAACGCAGCGTAAAATGATTCCGAACCGATAGCCGGTTATCTATTGCGGTTTCGTGACAGCATAGACCGAGCAAAAGAAAAGCCGCAGGAAATCCCGCGGCTTTTCGTATTTATCATCACAATTCACTTAAGATCCGGCGAAACAGCCTCGGCCTTGAAGGCCGCAACGGCTTCCTCCAAAGACATAGCCGTCTGATCCTTGGATCCCAGTCGGCGGACATTCACAGTCCGCTCTTCCGCTTCACGCCTGCCGCAGACCACGATCGCCGGAACCTTCGCCAGCGAGTGTTCACGGACCTTGTAGTTGATCTTCTCATTGCGGAAATCCGTTTCCACGCTGAGGCCCGCCTTCTTGAGCTCCGCGGCAACTTCACGGCCGTAGTCGTCAGCTTCGGACGTGATCGTCGCAACGACCACCTGCAGCGGCGACATCCAAAGTGGGAAATGACCGGCAAAGTTCTCGATCAAAATGCCAAGGAACCGTTCCATGGATCCGCAGATAGCACGATGGATCATCACCGGCGTTTTCTTTTCGCCGTCGCTGTCCACATAGAAAGCACCAAACCGCTCCGGCAGGTTGAAGTCGACCTGGGTCGTGCCGCACTGCCATTCACGGCCGATGGCATCCTTCAAGGTGTACTCGAACTTGGGACCATAGAAGGCGCCCTCGCCCGGCAGGATATCGGTCTTGATCCGGCCCTCGGATTGTTCCTCGATGGTCTTGAGAACCTTGGTCATGACGGCTTCGGCATGATCCCAGAGTTCATCGGACCCGACGCGCTTCTCCGGGCGGGTCGACAGCTTGACGACTACTTCCTCGAAGCCGAAGTCCTTGTAGACGGACAGGATCAGGTCGTTGATCTTGAGGCACTCATCCGCCATCTGCTCTTCAGTGCAGAAGATATGGGCGTCGTCCTGTGTAAATCCGCGCACGCGCATCAGGCCATGCATGGCGCCCGATGGCTCATAGCGATGCACTGTGCCGAATTCGGACAGACGCAGCGGCAGATCACGGTAGCTCTTCAGACCATGCTTGAATATCTGGACATGACCCGGACAGTTCATCGGCTTCAGCGCGAAAATACGAGTGTCTTCTGCTTCCGTGTCGGCACACTGTACCGAGAACATGTTCTCCTTGTACCAGCCCCAGTGACCTGACGTTTCCCAGAGCGAGGTGTCCAGAACCTGCGGAGCATTGACTTCCTGGTAGTCGTCGGCGAGCCGGCGACGCATGTAGGAAACGAGGCTCTGGAAAAGGCTCCAGCCCTTCGCATGCCAAAAGACGACGCCTGGTCCCTCTTCCTGGAAGTGGAACAGGTCCATCTCGCGGCCAAGCTTGCGGTGATCGCGCTTCTCGGCTTCCTCCAGCATGTGGAGATAGCCCTTCAGCTCCTTTTCCGAGGACCAGGCAGTGCCGTAGATGCGAGTCAGCATCTCGTTGTTGCTGTCTCCGCGCCAGTAAGCGCCGGCCACCTTCATCAATTTGAAGTCATTGCCGATCTGGCGGGTATTGGCCATATGAGGACCACGGCACAGATCGAGCCAATCGCCCTGCTTGTAGATCTTCAGGCTCTGATTGTCCGGGATCGCGTCGATCAGCTCGACCTTGTAGTCCTCGCCCTTCTCAGCAAAGAAGGCCTTGGCCTCGTCACGGCTCCAGACTTCCTTGGTGAACGCATCCCCACGGCCAATGATCTCGCGCATCTTCTTTTCGATGACCGGAAGGTCCTCGGGCGTGAAGGGCCAATCTTCTTTCGTATCTGGATGAACCCGCTTGAAGTCGTAGTAAAACCCGTTCTCGATGACCGGTCCGATCGTCACCTGCGTGCCCGGCCACAGTGCCTGCACAGCTTCGGCCATCACGTGGGCTGCATCGTGGCGGATCAGTTCCAGCGCACGAGGGTCGTCTCGGGTCACGATCTCGATCTTGGCATCAGCGGAAATCGGATCGGACAGGTCTTTCAGCTCTCCATCCAAGGCAACCGCAACGGCCTTTTTGGCCAACGACTTGGAAATACCGGCGGCCACGTCGGCGCCAGTGGTGCCATCGTCATAATCGCGAACGGAATTGTCGGGGAAAGTCAGGTGAATCATATCATGTCTCCGGCTCACTCCTGCAGACAAGGCAGGTAAGCATTGGTGTTTTCAAGTGCGCTTCACATAAGGGTTTTCAACATAAGAGGCAACCTTGTCAGGCCACTAGGCCGCACCAAGGCCGCCGACCGCCACTTCTTCCTGGTCACGCTTGCCATGCCCGGCTAAGAGAGACGGCTGCTGTCTTCCATATGGTCGCCGGTCCATTGGCCATAGCGCCAGGGCAGATACCAGCGGGCGCTTTCGGGAAGCTGGTCTGGCACCGGATCATAGCCCGACGGTCCCCAGGGATTGCAGCGCAGAATGCGCGCAAGGCCAACCCATCCGCCAGCCCAAAGGCCAAAGCGGCGGATCGCATCTCCGGTATAGTCGGAGCAGGTTGGCGCATATCGGCAGCCCCGCCCCATGACGAGCGAGAGCGAATGGCGATAGACCCAGATCAGGAGGAGCCCGAAGCGCGCAGGAAGCGAGGGCGGACCTTGTGCAGGCTTTTCAGGGGAGCAATGACCCTTGTCAGAACACACGAAACCTATGCTCCCAAAGGACTGTCAGACAGCCGCGCCATCTGCCCGTTGCTGTTCGTCGAGCCCATGTTCGATCTGGTCCAGCGCATCAACCACCGCATCAAACGTGAGGAGTGTCGATGCGTGACGGGCCTTGTACTCACGCACCGGCTCGAGGAATTTCAGGTCTTCAAAACGACCTTCCGGAGCAGGGCCGTTGTCCTTGAGCATTGCCCGCATCGTCTCGCGCAACTCACGAAGCTCGTCCGGTGTCGCGCCGACCACATGTTGCGCCATGATGGAGGCAGAGGCCTGACCGAGAGCGCAGGCTTTGACGTCATGCGCAAAGTCGCTGACCTTGCCGTCTGCGACATTCAGATCAACGACAACGGTGGATCCGCAAAGCCGTGAATGCGCCTTGGCAGAGGCCTGCGGGGCATCCAGACGTCCCAGCCGCGGAATATTTCCAGCGAATTCAAGGATCTTCGCGTTGTAGATATCGTCGAGCATTCTCGCCTCTTCGTGATCCGGGCTTCATTGCAGCACGGCTCCTTTTACCTATATAGATCAGTCGCAAGATGATTTCTGCAAGGGTCTTGGACGTCGCAGGCTAAATTCTGCCAAGATCAAGCCCCACAACAAAAAGATCGGTGCATTTACCCATGCGCCATGATCTGCCTGATAGGCTGGTTCGTAGAGGCTCCGTTACCATACGGCGCTGACAGGGGCGTCATGTATGGCAGGCAGTCACGACAAGGTAACGAGGGTCACGATGGACGCTATGCTGAAAACCGTCGGCAAGAAGCTGGAGCGCAAATCGCAGGACGACTTGGCACGCCCAAGCCGCGAAGAAGCCGAAGCTGCGGTGAGAACGCTCCTTGCGTGGGCGGGCGACGACCCGGACCGGGAAGGCCTGCTGGATACGCCCAAACGCGTGACCAAGGCCTATGGCCAGATCTTTGGCGGTTACTTCGAGGACCCGACCGAGCATCTCAAGCGGACCTTCGAGGACGTTGGCGGCTATCAGGACATCGTGATGGTACGGGGCATCCCCTTCCATTCTCACTGTGAACACCACATGCTCCCTTTCATCGGCACTGCCCATATCGCCTACTATCCAGCTGAAGGGGTTGTTGGGCTGTCGAAATTGGCCCGCGTTGTCGACATTTTCGCCAAGCGCCTGCAGACCCAGGAAAACTTGACGGCGCAGATTACATCGGCCATTGACGATCAGCTCGCACCTCGCGGGCTCGCCGTAATGCTGGAAGCCGAGCACCAGTGCATGACAATGCGTGGCGTGCAGAAGCCCGGCGTTTCGACGATTACCACTCAATTTACCGGGATTTTCCAGGATGAAGCGGCCGAGCAGGCCAAATTCATGTCCCTGGTACGCGGCGGGGGTCTTTGACATCCTGCCAATAGGGTAGGATGACAATGACGACGAGCCCCCTTTTCGCCAAGCGCGGCGACAAATCCGAGATCGAGACCGGCACCAGCCTTCAGCCGAAATTCGACAGCGACGGCCTCATTGCGGCCGTCGTGACAGACTTTGAAACTGGCGAAGTGCTGATGGTCGGCTATATGAATGCCGAGGCCCTGAAACGCACGATCGATACCGGCGAGGCCTGGTACTGGAGCCGGTCACGCCAAGAATTCTGGAAAAAGGGCGGAACCTCTGGTCAGGTGCAGAAAGTTCAGGAGATCCGTACCGATTGCGATCAGGACGCGATCTGGCTCAAAGTATCTGTCAAAGGCAACGGCGCGACATGCCACGTGGGCTTTCGCTCCTGCTTTTTCCGAAAGATCGTCAAGCACGAGGACGGTCGTGTCGAATTGATACGCACCGAGGCAGGCCGCGTTTATGATCCCAAGGATATCTACGGCAACAAATAAGCCCAAGTCGGTAGGCGCGGGATCAGGCATCGACAGCGGCAGGAACCCTGCCGCTGTTTTTATTTCTAGGCGGTAGTGATGTAGCTGCGCATGTGCTCGGCTTCCTGCTCAACCTGAGCGATCCGGTATTTGACCACATCCCCGATGGAAATCAGGCCTGCGACCTTTCCATCCTTGACGACCGGCACATGTCGGAAGCGCCCCTGGCTCATTTTGGTCATCACATCGTTGATGCTGTCATTTTCCACGCAGGTGACGACCGAACGAGTCATCACGTCTCCGACCGGCAGATCCAGTGCGCCTGCCCCCTGACGTCCGATCGCCTTCACCACGTCACGCTCGGAAATAATGCCTTCGATGCGGCTTTCATCATCAGTTACGAGAATCGCGCCGATCCCCTTTTCAGCCAGAACCTTGCAAATTCCCGAAAGCAGCGTGCCGCTTTTTTCGGCGATCACGTCCCGGCCTTTTCCGTTCAAGATTGCAGCAACCGTCATCAGCGATGTCCTCCCATGGCGTTGCCGGACAAGCCATTGCCCGCCCGGCCTTTCATCATGACAAAAATTCACGCTGACGCAAATAGATCCTTGCCGTTGCGTTAGCGCAGCCGGCGTGGAACCGGGTCAAGCAGCGGAAACAGCAGGAGCCCCATCAGAAAACCGCCGATATGCGCTTCCCAGGCAATCGATGCGGACCCGCCGGTAACTGGGGTACTCATGATCCCGAAGAGGATATTCAGCCCGAACCAGACGGCCATGAACCCCAGAACCTGACGGTTTTCCAGAGAATCACGCAGGCTGACAGCAGGCATCCGGTAAGCTCCGAGATCCTGCCTTCTGAATGCTCCAAGCGGACCGCCAAGCTCGAAGACAAACCTCAGAGCCGCAGCCATATGTCCCGAAACCGCCGCCGAAGCACCGATCATTGGAGTGGATTCGCCGAAATGAAACAGGAGATGCGTCGCCGCCCCAGCTATGGCGCACAGCGCCGAAAGCACCAGAAAACGCCATGTTCCGAACCGGCGCGCAACCGCGCTGCCGAAGATCGCCATCCAAAGCAAATTGAAGATGATGTGTGTCGCACCGCCATGAAGCAGGCCATAGGTGACAAAAGCCCAGGTGTCCGCGGCAAGCCCACCCGGTGCCATGCCACTAGCAAGCAACTCAGGATCATAGCGCACGGGCCAAAAGGCGAAATACAGCAGGATCTGCGAGTTCCAGCTGTCCGGCAGCACCAAAACCCGGAGAATGTGAATGCCGATCATAATCGCGCCCAGCCAGAACACCACGGATGGCAGATTGAAGGCAGGCTGGTCGACCGGGCGACCGGGATTGGGAAAATGCTGGTTCATCAGAATTCCTCGAAATACTTTCCTGCCTGATGTACGTCGCTGGCGCGTCCTGACAAGCCTTTCCTTGCAAACAGGCTTAATGGGGCAAGAGTGTCTCGCCGCCCGTTTACTCTTGCGCTCTTTCTCAAAAAGTAACGAGAGCTGGCCGAGACGGCCTCAATGTCCCATTCATGGGCCAACTGTCTGAAAAGTGCCGTCTTGAAACAGATACGCCCGCTGCCTTGTGGGCAGCGAGCGCATCAGGTCGCGTCCCCACGCGCCCCATTTCGGAAATCTGATTGCCGCGCTGCTCAACCGGTCGGTCCAGCTTGATCTCGCAGAAGCGGGCATCTGCTTAACATTTCCTTAACCTGCACATCCCTCAGGGACCTTTGCAAGCGCTTCACCCGGTTAACCCTAATGCTTCATATCACAGGCGATTTCGGCTCATTTCCTCGGTTTGGCATGCCCTCTGCTTAGTTAAGGCCACGAAAGACAACTGGATGATCGGTGTCCCGATTTTGGACAGGAGGGAAAACTCCCCTGCCCGGCTGACGACGATCTCCAAGCGGAAGAAGAGGCGTTCCAGATGAAAAACGGCGTAACTCAGACACTCTATAGCTACTGGGACGATTTGCGCGGAGTGCGCCCGGCGCCGAACCGGAGCGAAATCGATCCCGGCAGCATTCGTGCCCTTCTAGGCGACACCTTCATTCTGGAAGTCACGGATGCACACACGGCCAGATATCGCCTTGCGGGCACGCGCCTTTGCTCGGCCCACTGCCGCGAGCTGAAAGGGCGCAACTTCCTGCGTGGCTGGGGCGAGAAAGATCGTGAAGCCATGTCCAGCTTGCTCGCCGCGATTACTGAAGACGCTGCAGCAGCTGTTGTCGGCATTGCCGGCCATACGGAACACGAGCACCAGCTCCACATGGAAATGCTGCTTTTGCCGTTGAATGTGCCGGGCGAAGGCCGCATTCGAATCCTCGGCAGCTGCACCCCCATGGAGCGCCCCTACTGGCTTGGTCTTCACCCGATCATGAAACAGTCGATCACCAGCCTGCGCCTCGTATGGCCGGACGAACGACCTTATTTCATGAACCGTACGGAAGGCCACACCACCGGCGTCAATCCGATCCTGCCACGCTTCACGGCTGAAGGCATGTCGATGCCGGCCGGTGCCATGGCGCCGATGCCGCAGGGTGCAGAACGACGCGTGGGACATCTGACCGTCTATGAAGGTGGAAAATCCTGATCAACACACTTGGCAGCATTACCGATCATTAACTCTGCATCCTCTAGAATAAGTTGAATGGAGACCAAGGCGTCTCACATGCGGAACGGTGGATGATCGGGCATGAATGCCGGCTTAGCGACAGAGATTGAAGGAAGCAAACCGCTTCAAGCTGCCGATCGACGGCGGCATCAGCGTGTTGCTGTCAATATTCTCGGCCGTTTCATGCTGGAAGATCGCCGCGAATATCCCTGTCAGGTTGTCGACATGTCCCCCGGCGGGCTGGCGATGATCACCCCGGTTTCGGGTCAGGTGGGCGAACGTGTTGTCGCCTATCTCGATCACCTCAGCCGCGTTGAGGGCAAAATCTCTCGCCTGATTGACGGCGGTTTCGCTGTCGAACTTCGAAACACGCCGCGCAAGCGCGACAAGATTGCAAACATCCTGACCTGGCTGGCCAATCGCGATGAGCTGAATCTTCCCGAAGACCGTCGCCACGACCGCTTCGTGCCGAAGAACCCGATCACGAAGATCGTCTTGCCGGATGGCTCGGAGCATGTCTGCCGGATTGTAGACGTTTCTCTTTCAGGTGCTGCCCTCGCCACCGATGTTGTCCCTGAAATGGGCGACAGCATTGCCCTGGGCAAAATGCGCGCGCGCGTCGTGCGCCAGATCGAAGGCGGCATCGCCGTCGAATTCGCCGCCATCCAGAACCGTGAACTTCTGGAACACCACATCACCGGCGAAACCACTTCCTAACGCACCTTCCGTGCCTCCAGCACAGATAAAGAGCAATGCGACGGCGGCCATTGCCATGCGCATCTATGCTTCAAGTCGGCCGGCCCTTTCGACCACCCCCATCTGACATCCGGCGCTGCGCGATCTAGCTCGTTCGACTTCAAGGTCCCGGCACGACATGAAGAGCGCGTATAGACGCCTTCGCGCATGACACCTGCGGCCACGCCGCCACCTCGCATCAGACGCCCCCTGTCAAATCTGTCAAGCATCCAGCCAGTGCCGGCAGCTGCATCGTCGGTCAGACAAAGTTTTTTGCATTTTTTTCTCGCGTGGAAACATTTGCCGCAACGTCACTTTAGGCTTCGTAGCACTTGGTTGCACTCATCTAGCGCAGAACGGTTCGCCCTCCTGAAAAGTCAAATTCCTTCATAAATTCAATATCTTTCGCCACTTCCATCAAATTTGAAACAAATACCGCTCGAGTTTTATTTAAAGTAAAATCAAAACAAATTAAAAATAAAATCAAATAAAATTCAAGTACATATACATTTTTACTTGCGCAATTATCGTGCAATAAAAAAGCATATGTCATCGTTTTGTCAGCCTTGGGGAGGGCAATACGATGAAATTACGCAATTCAACCTTCGCAATTACTGTTCTCGCACTATCCAGCATGTCATGGGCTACCGGCACCTATGCCGCACCAGCCCGTTTCATGGCGATGGGAAACTCGGTGAAAGCGCCCTTGGGCCACATCCAGTTCTGTGAGGAAAACAGAAGCGCCTGTAGGGGGCGAGACAACTCACCAGTGGTGGTCAAGCTGACGGAAGCGCGCTGGAACGAGCTGATTGACCTGAACACTCGCATCAACCGGCAGATCCGACCGGTCACCGACGAAAAGCTCTTCGGTAAACTGGAATACTGGACCTACCCGCGTGGCGGAGCCGGTGATTGCGAGGAGTATGTGCTTGAGAAGCAACGAGCGCTTCTGGCCGCAGGCTGGCCCAAAAGCGCCCTTCTCATAACCGTGGCAAAGGATGTGAAAAACGCCGGTCACGCAGTCCTGACCGTCAGGACAGATCAGGGAGACATGATCCTCGACAATCAGATCGAGGCCGTTCTGCCCTGGTACTCAACGCCCTATCGCTACATCAAGCGCCAGTCGACACGCGAACCCGCGAAGTGGACAGGTATTTCCGACACCCGCGTAACCACCGTGGGCAGCGTCGGCAACTGAATACAAACAGGGATTTGCCTCCACGGAGGCAAAAGGGAAGATCCGGTCGCGTCCCCACCCTCCCCATCCCTACCACGACCGGATCCAGGGAGTCGGCCAGCCCCCGCAGGCCGGCTCCCGCTTTTTCGATCGCAGTGGAGCTTCGGGATCTTGACTAGATCGGCTTAAGCCCGGCCTTGAAACGGTTCCAATTCCGAACATAGCCTTCGGCTGATTTGGTGATGGATTTGGCGGCAGCTTCATCCAGTTGCCGCACCACTCTCCCCGGCATGCCAACGACCAGGGAATTGTCCGGAATTTCCTTGCCTTCCGGAATGAGTGCATTTGCACCGACAATGCAGTTCGACCCGATCACCGCGCCATTGAGCACCGTCGCGCCCATTCCGATCAGAGAATTGGACCCGATGGTACAGCCGTGAAGGATCGCCTTGTGGCCAATCGTGCAATCCGCACCGATGGTCAGCGGGTAGCCCATGTCGGAATGGAAGACACAGCCATCCTGGACATTCGAACGGGCACCAATATGGATCAGCTCGTTGTCGCCCCGAATGACCGCCCCGAACCAGACACTGGCGTCCTCTTCGAGCTTCACTCGGCCGATCACACAAGCGTTCGGCGCAATCCAGTAGCGTTCGGCATTGCCGAAACTCGGCGCCGTGCCCTCCAGCTCGTAAACAGCCATAATGCCTCCCCCGCTGAAATCAGATGAAGCCTGTCAGCCCCAACGCAAAATGTGTCACAAACATCCCCGAACACAGGCTCCACATGCCCGCGATCGTTGACGACGCAACCAGCCAGCCAAGCGGACGGCCTTCGATTCGCCGTCCCCGGATGGCATTGCGCATAATGATGAAGGGCCCGGCAAGCAGGCAAACCGTGACGACAGCAATGGCGCCGAAAAGGCTTTCCACCGCGATGTTGAAACGGGGTGGCTGATCGGTCAAAAGCTGATAAAAGCTGCCAATTAGCCCTGCAGAAACGAATCCCGCTGACCCGATGTAGAAAGCGACGAATAGGTCGAACAACACACTATTAACCTTTCGTTAACCCTTGAGGGCAGAAGCTGCTTGATGAAACTCAAAGGGTCAATAGCAAACGCCGTGCCGTTTTTGATATCGGCGTTAACCTGGCAGTAACCCTGACGAATGCGAGACAACTCTCAAATCTGGCCATCCCGATCCGGGACATCCGTGTCTCTACGGGACAGATCCAAGGCCAAGCTCACGTTTCGCACCTCCGGATCCTTGCTGCCGGGGTTGGCAGCATGATTCCGATCGAGCTGCCCCGCGCCAGCGGCATTCGCCCGCTTCACTTCACGATCCTTACAGCCTCTCTGGTCGTTCTGACGCTCGCCTATATGGCCTATGTCGGAGCGAGATGGAGCGGATACTGGCGCGGCGAGATTGTCTGGACCGACGACAGAACGGAGGTCGCGGTTAGCGTCAACGATCAGGACCTCCTCGTGCCGGCGAGCTTGATGCGAAGCCAGATGGCAAAGATTGCACTGAGCAATGGCAGGGAACGGCTTTCAAACCTAAAGCTTGCCGCGATCTGGCCGACAATGACAGCTGCGCGCAGCGCACAGCATCCGACGTCTACAGACCTTAAGCGCGGATCCAATCTTGTCCTGATCGACATAACGGCAAACCAGGGCGCAGAGACAATGCGCGATCGGCTGGAGACAGTCTACCGCCGGCTGGCCCGCGGCCCTGAAACAGATGGCCCTGCCGGCCTCAAGGTTCTCACCCTGTCATCACCGGTCGCGTTGGAGCTGGATCAGGTGGTGTTTGAGCCGAACCGCGCGAATGGCTTCATCGCACGGTGCAAGGCCGCGCAAGGGACGAACGCGGTCTGCCACCGCGCAGCAAGCGCAGACGGTGACCTTGCCGTCTCCTATCGCTTCGAGCGCGGACTGCTGTCCAGCTGGGGTCGTCTGGACCGGCGGGTCAATGATCTGATCGAAGCCCTTCGCCAATAACGCGGGTGCCACTACGCCAGGCACAACTCTTCTAAGCTGCGGCCCAGAACGACAAAGGCCCGGAACCTTTCGGTTCCGGGCCTTTTAGAAACGGACACAATCCGTAACGTGTCAGATCAGGCTTCTTCGAGGTCGAATTCGAGAATGGCCATCTGAAAGTTCCAGCTCAGGTCATCGTCGTCCTCATCGTCGCGATAGATGACGCCGATGAATTCCTCGCCGATGTAGACCTCCGCACTGTCGTCCTTACGGGGACGCGCCTTCACCTTAATGTTCTCCAATTCGAACTTCTTGCGAAGGTAGACTTCGAGCTTGCGGATTTCGTCTGGTTTCACGTTTTCACTCCTGTTCGGTCGTGAATAAATTATCGAGCGCGGACCCTACAGCAATGCCGCAGCATGCCAACAGCCCAATTCAGCTATCCCCGTGTTCCTCACCTTCGTGATCAACACGCATGACGTTGTCTGCCGCCAGTAGCTGGTTCATCGTTCGTGCAGGCTCTGAACAGCCAGCCTTGCCGACGATTCTGGCGGGAACACCGGCGACGGTCGTGTTCGGCGGAACTTCGTTCAGGACCACCGAACCGGCCGCGATCCGTGAGCAATGGCCGATCTGAAGGTTGCCGAGGATCTTGGCGCCCGCGCCAATAAGCACACCATTTCCGATCTTCGGATGCCGATCACCGCATTCCTTGCCCGTCCCGCCCAGGGTGACGCCCTGCAGGATGGAAACGTCATCGCCGATGGACGCGGTTCCGCCGACAACAAGACCGGTTCCATGGTCGATAAAGATCCCGCGACCCACGGGCACAGCGGGATGAATATCCACCTGAAAGACCTCAGAAGCGCGGCTTTGAAGATAAAGCGCAAAGTCCTTGCGTCCCTGCCGCCAGAGCCAATTGGCCAGGCGGTGCGTTTGCAGGGCATGAAATCCCTTGAAGTAGAGCACGGGCTCGAGCAGGCGATCGCAAACGGGATCGCGGTCGTAGACAGCCACCATGTCGACGCGGAAAATCTCGGCGAGCTCTGGCTCGGAAGACAGGGCTTCCAGATAAGTCTGCCGGATCAGGGACGCTGAGACCACATCACGGCCAAGACGGTCACCGAGGCGATGAACAACCGCCTCCTCAAGGGTTTGGTGATTCAGGACTGTTTCGTAGACAAACGAAGACAAGGCCGGCTCGGCCGTAACCATCGCTTCTGCCTCGTCCCGGAGCTGACGCCAAACCGGGTCATGCAGGGCCAGATGTGCAGCATTCTGACGAGGTGTCAGGTTCGTCATGGCTTGTCTCCTTTTCAAGCCGTCCGTTCTTGCCCCTAAGATAGGGGTGTTCGGTCTAATTCCAAAGTCAAACTTGCCCGGGCATGTCCAAGCTGGTTTGTTTTGCCTTAAGAACCCGCCCTGGCGCGTCCGCCAAATTCTGGAGAACACAATTGTGAACACGCCCCTTGCGAGCGATCAAGGCACCATTTCCACCAGGGTTGAAGGGTCTGTTGGCTGGCTCGTAGTCGACAATACCGCCAAGCGCAACGCCCTGTCGCTTGCCATGTGGAAACAAGTACCGGCCGCTGTCGACAGGCTTGTGGCCGATCCAAACATTCGCGTGATCGTCGTCAGGGGCGCTGGAGAAACGAGTTTCGTCTCAGGCGCGGACATCTCGGAATTTGCACAAACGCGCTCGACGGCCGCCGCGGCAAAAGCCTATGACGTCATCAATGTTGCAGCTTTCAAGGCGCTGAAGCAGGCGGCCAAACCGACCATTGCCATGATCAGGGGCCACTGCCTCGGTGGAGGTCTTGGCCTTGCACTCGCCTGCGACCTCAGGATTGCGGCGGCTGGCAGCGTGTTCGGCATTCCGGCCGCACGGCTTGGCATCGCTTACCCGCTTGACGCAATGAGCGACATTGTCGAGGCCGTCGGACCGACAACCGCCAAACGGCTCTTGTTCACCGCAGAGAGAATTGGTGCGGAGGAAGCTCTGCGCATTCAGCTCATCGGCGAAGCCGTGGCTGAAGCGAATCTCGACGCTCGAATTGCCGCGCTCTGCGCGGATCTGACAAACAATGCCCCCCTCACCCAGACAGCCGCGAAAATGTCGATCAATGCCATAGCCGGTGGCTGTCAGGATGATGCAATGGCCCTTGCCGCAAAGGCTGCTGAAACCTGTTATGAAAGCCGGGATTTTGCGGAAGGCAGAGACGCCTTCCTTGAGAAACGCCAGCCGAACTTTTCAGGCACTTGAATCAACTTCAGAGCACCACAACGCAAGGCACTGGCGCGACTCATGTTTAGCCGACGGAACAGACAAAAACCGAGAACCGCATCGACTTGCAAAAATGAGAGCAAGGTACTGCAATAAAAGAGAAAATCAGTCAGACACTCTCAGCTTCTGACAAGCGGAGTAAGAACGCCTCAACCGCTTCTGCGAAGACATCGTTCTTGTCACCCGCCACCATATGGCCTGCGCCCTTGATATCCACGAACTCAGAGTGAGGTACCATGCCCTTGAACTCGGCGGCATGAGCTTCCGAGACAAGTTCGGAATTGCGGCCTCGGACCAGCAGAACTGGCAGGGTGAGCTTCTCGGCTGCGGCAACAAGATCGGCTTCGAGCAGAGCCGCCTTTGCGCCTCCAGATGCATCCTTGGCGGCAATGAACCTCGGATCCCAGTGCCAGCGGTAGCGACCATCCTCGTGCAGACGAAGGTTCTTGGACAGGCCGGAAAGGTCACGCGGCCGCGATCGGTTTGGCAGATAGGCTGCTATGGCGTCAGCTGCTTCTTCAACGCTCGAAAATCCGTCTTCGACACGGGCGCCCATGAAGCCCAGGATCTTTGAAACACCGCCAAGATCAAGCCGCGGCGTAACATCGACGAGAACAAGCGCGGAGAGGCAACCAGGTGCAATCGCGCCTTCCGCCAGAATGCCAGCCAGACCACCAAGGGAAGCTCCGACCAGAACCGGTCTCTCACCGGTCTGAGCGGTGACGTCATTGCAGACGGCGGCAAGATCGCGGGCAAAATCGACAAAGGCATAGTTCCCGGAGGAAACCCAGGCGCTTTCACCATGACCACGTTGGTCGATGCAATAGACCACGTGCCCGAGTCTGTAAATTCGCTCAGCTGCGGAGTCCCAGGAGTGGCGGGTCTGTCCGCCTCCATGGAGCATGAGCACGGGGCGGCCGTGGTCGCCGTAGCGGTCACCTACAAGCGCATTCTTCTCAGCGCCGGTGAAGGTGACACGCTGCGCGGTCATTCCATCTCACCATGAAGGAATTCGAGCACGCCTTTCTTGTAGACTTTGTCACCGACCGCAACCATGTGATCGCGTCCCAGAATATCAAGCACCCGCGCATCCTGCATCAGGTCTGCAAGGCGGTGCGGCGAACCGGCAATGTCATCGTTGGTTCCCACGGCAACGAGTGCGGGACGTGTGATCCGGGAGATATCCTCCTCGGAAATCTTCTGACGGGACGAACGCATACAGGCGGCGAGGGACAGTCGATCTGACTTCGTCTGCTCAGCAAAGGCCCTGAAGGCTCGCCCGGTTCGGTCCGTTACATCTTGCAGCCGCTCGGCTTCGAGCGCGGAGGCGATCGGTTCAGGATCCCCGACGCCACTAACCATTCCATAGCCAAGTCCGCCGAAGATCACACTTTTCACACGATCAGCATGATTGAGGGTCAGGAAAGCGGAAATGCGCGCGCCCATGGAATACCCCATGACGTCGACGGTCTGCAGATCCAGATGGTTCAACAGACGGAAAGCGTCTTCTGCCATCACCGGCGCACCATACGCCTCGGGATCATAGAACTTCGAGCTTTCGCCATGCCCCCGGTTGTCCAGGGCAATCACGCGGCGGCCGTCCTTGACCAGGAGATCCACCCAACCGGGATACTCCCAGTTAATGGACTTGTTTGACGCAAACCCATGTATGAGCAGGATCGGATCGCCCTCGCCCTCATCCAGAAATGAGATTGCGACCCCGTCTTTTTCAAATTTCGGCATTCCCTCACCTTACTCTTACGTAAAGGGTAATCAATGTTTCCACCAACATTAGGTCGAATGGAGCGCCGGGGAAACCCGCTTTGATTGGCTCGGGGAGTTTTCATCTCATCAATACTGCCCCGTAGCAACGAATGGAGGACTGCCTCCTCCTGGCCTTATCAAGCGATGGGGATCGCGGCGTCTTGCCCCTACACAAGTGCCACGCAAATGAGTATGGTCTCGCGCAAGACAAACCTTGATGGAATGGAATGGACCCATGGCGGATCACATTGTCCCGCATTTCCAGAACGCAAGCGGCCACGACTCGGTCGCGATCGGTGCTCGTGAATTCATGTGCATTGGCGCGAATCCACCGTTCGATCATCCGCATGTTTTTCTCGACCTGGGAGAGGAAAACGAGATCGTCTGTCCCTATTGCTCGACGCTTTACAAGTTCGACGCGACCTTGAAGCCGACAGAATCATCTCCAGCCGACTGTGTCTGGACACCCAAAGCGGCCTGACGTCAGACATCATCATATCCTTGACGTTGAGATTGGCTTGCCGATGAGCACGCGACGCAGATGAACGCACCGCTCGTGATCGCCGGCGCCGGGATCGGCGGCCTCACTGCCGCGGTCGCACTCACGCGCGCCGGCCATCGAGTTCTTGTGCTTGAACGCGCAAGCGCCCTATCGGAAGTCGGCGCAGGGCTTCAGCTTTCTCCCAACGCCTGCAAATGCCTGGACCAGATCGGTGTTCTGGAAGCGGTTCTCAAGACAGCTTCGGCGCCGGAAGCAATCCGCATCCGATCTGCCCGAAGCGGCAAAGCGCTTGCCCGCATCCCGTTGGGATCGGAGGCGTCCGCACGGTATGGTGCGCCTTACTTGCTGTCCCACCGCGCTGATCTGCAAAAAGCGCTTTACGACAAAGCCCGCTCTTTTCCATCGGTTGAAATTCGCTTTGGACACAGCTTCATTGGCAGCTATGTCGACGAGGCTGGCAATCTTGGCCTGACCTTCCAGGCTGAAGACGGTCGCAACCTCACTCTGCAAGCCAAGGTTCTTGTCGGCGCAGATGGCGTCTGGTCGAGGGTGCGCGAAACCTTGAACGGACATGCAACGGCCCGGTTCAGTGGCCGGACGGC
The DNA here is from genome assembly GCF_014842925.1 of Roseibium polysiphoniae. Lineage (GTDB taxonomy): Bacteria > Pseudomonadota > Alphaproteobacteria > Rhizobiales > Stappiaceae > Roseibium > Roseibium polysiphoniae. The sequence continues at coordinate 599,878 of NZ_JACYXJ010000003.1, read as the reverse complement.
CTATCGTGCGACGCTGCGCGCGGATCAGGTCGATCCTGGGATTCTTCGAGACACCGGCCTTTGGCTCGGCAAGGACGCCCACCTCGTCCACTACCCCATCCGCCAGCAAAGCGCCTTCAACATCGTTGCGCTCGTTGCCGAAGACTGGAATGAACAGGATTGGTCAGCGCCGGCAGACCGAAGCACCCTTCTCAGGCGCTTTGCGCAGTGGGCGCCAGATGCGCGACAGCTTCTTGAAACGCCGGACAGCTGGCTGAAATGGGCTCTTTGCGGCGTGCCGGCAACCGGCCACTGGGCCCAAGGCAAGACAGTTCTGATTGGTGATGCCGCGCACGCCATGTTGCCGTTTGCTGCACAAGGCGCTGCCATGGCCATCGAAGACGCGCTGGTGCTTGCAAGCGTGCTCACGCCCGAAACCGCAGACATTGCAAACGCCCTACGTACGTTTGAACGTCAACGACGCGAACGGGTGCGCAAGGTTCAAAAGACGGCCGAGGAAAACGGGCGCATCTATCACATGAGTGGGCCGCTGGCTCTTGGCCGTGACACCGTCTTGCGCATGTCCTCTCCTGAAAGTCTTTCTGCCCGCATGGACTGGATCTACGGCTGGACGCCACCGTCCTGAACGGCTACCAATTCGCCCTTTCGCCGTGAAACAGTGCCTCAAACCTTGAGCCTGCGCCGCGCTTGGGCTAAAGGCATCGTCCAATCACTCCCGGGAGGCAGGCCATGACGACAGCTGAGGCAGATCAAGAGGTAACCGCAGCGTTCCTCGTCATTGGCGACGAGATTCTCTCCGGCCGGACCAAAGACAAGAACATCGGCTTTCTCGCCGATTACCTGACCACCATTGGTATTGACCTGCGCGAAGTGCGCATCGTCCCCGACGTGACCGAAAAAATCGTCGATGCCGTCAACGAGCTGCGTGCCGGTTACACCTATGTTTTCACCTCCGGCGGCATTGGCCCCACCCACGACGACATCACGGCTGACAGCATTGCAGCCGCCTTTGGGGTCCCGATTGATGTTGACCCCCGCGCCAAGGCGATCCTTGAGGCCCATTATCCTCCCGGTCAGCTGACACCCGCCCGTCTGCGTATGGCACGGATCCCCGAAGGCGCCGATCTGATCGACAACCCGGTTTCCAAGGCACCCGGTTTCCGGATCGAGAACGTCCATGTCATGGCCGGCGTGCCGTCGATCATGCAGGCCATGGTCGATGCCATTGCGCCGACGCTGAAAACCGGGCGGAAGATGCTGTCGCGCTACGTCGACGCGGATGTGCCGGAAAGCCGGCTTGCGGACCAGGTCGGCGAGATCCAGACCCGCTTCCCCGAAACGCTGATCGGTTCCTATCCGCGGACGAACGATGGCCGTTTCACCACTCAGATCGTCATCCGCTCACGCGATGAAGACACACTCGAAGAGGCCACAGCCGCTGTGCGCGAAGCCGTCGCGGGCGCGCTGGCGTAAGGCGCCTCAAAAGAACAAAGTTTCAAAGGACACCACATGGAAAACCCAGCACAAAACAAAGCTTTTCCCGTCTCCTGGGACATGTTTCACCGGGATTCGCGTGCCCTTGCGTGGCGGCTCTCGAGCGAAGGCGAATGGAAAGCGATTGTCTGCGTGACCCGCGGCGGCTTGGTGCCGGCCGGGATCGTTGCCCGCGAGCTCGGAATTCGCACGATCGAGACCGTCTGCATCGCCTCCTATCACGACTACGAAAACCAGGGTCAGCTGAAGGTCATCAAGCCAGTCGATCCCAAGGTGATTGATCTTGAAGGCGGCCAAGGCAGCGGCGTCCTGGTGATCGACGATCTCGTTGACACGGGCAAGACGCTGAAGGTCGTGCGCGAAATGCTGCCCAAGGCACATTACGCAACAGTCTATGCCAAGCCCGTTGGTGTGCCGATGGTCGACACCTTCATCACCGAGGTCTCCCAGGACACATGGATCTATTTCCCCTGGGATATGGGGTGGCAGTTCCAGCCGCCGCTTTCAAAAGACACGGCTGGCTGACCTTTCTGCGGTACCGCAAAATCACACCAGATCAAAAAAGGCTTCAATCCTGCGTGAGCACGCAAGGGATTGAGGCCTTTGCCACTTTCTTGGCTTATTTTTCCTGATACGCAACGCATCAAACGCATGGAACAGCTTCGCTCCAGCCGCGTTACCCATCTTGAGGGTGTGCAACATCGCCCACCCGCCACCATGCCCGTCGCATCATCAAGGCCACCGAATGTCCCTGACACGCAGAACCTTTTGTCTGACTGCCTCCGCTGCCGCCCTCGCTGGCTGTACCAGTTACACGCGCCAGTCGCCACGCCTGCCAGAGGCGGCACCACCTGCGGGCCGTCGGATCGCACCCGAATATCTGCAAATGTACAGGGCCATGCCGGAAGAGCGTTTCCCGATACCGGCTGTTGATCTGACGAAGGTCGACCCGCTCTATTATCGTCAATACGTCGACTACCGCTCCGAGCACCCTGCCGGAACGATCATCGTCGACACGCCAAATCGCTTTCTCTACCTCACCATGGAGAACAACAAGGCAATGCGCTACGGCGTCGGCATCGGTCGGGCCGGCTTTGCCTGGGGCGGCAAGGCGCGTATCGCCTACAAGCGCGAGTGGCCGACCTGGACACCTCCTGCGGAAATGATCGAGCGCGAGCCGGAACTGGAGAAATACCGGAATGGTATGGCCCCGGCCCTGGACAACCCTCTGGGCGCACGCGCGCTCTACATTTTCGAGGGCAATCGCGACACGCTGTACCGGCTGCATGGCACATCTGAAGCCTATTCGATCGGCAAGGCCGTATCGTCAGGCTGTGTTCGCCTCATGCATCAGGATGTGATCGATCTCTACAATCGCGTTCCGAACGGCACCAACATCGTCGTCCTGCAGGCCTGAGGTCAGCCAGCATGCGACGGTGCGCGTTCAAACCGTGAGTTCGACGATCTTGTCAACGTCGATGCCGTCGACCCTAACATCACAACCGACGGCATAGGCTTCGACCCCGGCAGACCGCGCAGCTGCAAAAGCAGCCGCGTAGTTGGGGTCTATATCTCCCGCAAGAGACAGCCTGGCGCAGTCAGGTCGCTGCACGAGAAAAACCATCGCCGCCCGATGTCCCTCGGCGACCATGGCGGACATCTCGGCAAGATGCTTTGCTCCGCGCGCGGTCACCGAATCGGGGAATTCTGCCAGTCCCGCCTCACGCATCAGATGCACGTTCTTGACCTCGACATAGGTCTTCGCGCCATCAGCCGATTCCAGAAGAATATCGATCCTGGAATTCTTGCCGTATTTCACTTCACGGCGAAGGCTGGCAAAATCAGCCAATTCGGGCACCCTGCCCGCCCGGATCGCTTCCTCGACAAGGCCATTGGGGTGGGCCGTGTTGATGCCGACGAGCGCACCGTCCGCCTCCATCACTTCCCAAGAGTATTTCAGCTTGCGCTTGGGATTGTCCGAGCTCGACAGCCAAACCCGTGAGCCCGGTTCCTTCAGGCCCAGCATGGAACCCGGATTGGCGCAGTGCGCCGTCACCTCGGAGCCATCCTCATCGAGAATGACATCGGCCAGAAAGCGCTTGTACCGCTTGACGAGGCGGCCGCTGACAAGGGGAGTTGGAAACTTCATGGCTCTTGTCTAGCGCGAGAACAAAAGAGAAACAAGAGACTTGACTCAGCGCGACCAGAAGTCCGGATCGAGCAACACCAGCACCGTGAAGAGCTCGAGACGCCCCATGAGCATGGCAAAGGAAAGCAGCCACTTTGCCCCATCCGGCAGCGGTGCGAAATTCCCAGCCGGTCCGATGATCGGCCCCAGGCCCGGACCGACGTTGCCGACAGACGTGGCAGCGGCCGAAACAGCAGTCACAAGGTCGAGGTCAAAGAAGGACAGCGCCAGCGTGATCACGCCAACAGAGCCGAGATAAACCACGAGGAACGCCAGAACCGAGAAGGAAAGTTCCTGCGTCAGGCGCGTTCCGCCGTATTCTTCCGACATGACCCGGTTCGGACGGACCATGCGGCGCAAATGGGCGCGCACCGTGCCGAAAAACACCAGAAAGCGGAAAACCTTGATGCCACCTGTTGTTGAGCCGGTGCAGCCACCGACGAATTTCAACAAGAGCGCCAGACCGATGACCGGCGGGCCCCACTCGGTGTAGTCGCCGAGCGCATAGCCCGTCCCTGTGACGATGGAAATCACGTTGAAGGTCGCCCGCAGCAACGCCTCATCGAATGGAAAGCGCATCTTGACGCCCAGGTAGACCGTCAGAAGCAGCGAGACAATGATGAGAAAACCAACCAGGGCGCGGACCTGCGGGTCACGCCAGAGCACCAGCGGCTGACCGCGCAGCGCCTGGATCAAAAGCACGAACGGCATCGCCCCGATCAGCATGAAGACAACCGCAACCCAGCCAGACGCCGGATTTGTGAAATAGCCAAAGGACTGGTCGTGCGTGGAATAACCGCCTGTCGAGATCGTGGTCAGCGCGTGGTTGAAGGCGTCGAACAGATCAAAGCCGGTGGCCAGATAGGCAACGATGCAAAGCACTGTCAGGAAAAGATAGGCCAGTCCCAGCAGCCGGATCAATTCAACCGATCGGCTGACGATCTTTTCGGAGCGATCGGAGTTTTCACTCTGAAACAGCTGCATTCCGCCAATCCGCAGGAACGGCAGCAAAACAATCGCCATAACGATGATCCCGACGCCGCCCATCCATTGCATGATCGACCGCCAGACAAGCAGGCCCGGAGGCAGGTTATCGAGACCGCTCAAGACCGTGGAGCCTGTCGTCGTGAACCCGGAAACAGCTTCAAACACCGCATCCGCATAACCGATGCCAAGCCACAGGAATGGCAATGCTCCGAAGGCAGGTAGGCTGGCCCAGGCAAGCGTCGTCAAAATGAAGGTCTGGCGCGTGTCGAGGCCCTTCGACAGCGATCCCCCGACCGCAATCGACAAAAGCATGCCCACAAGCCCGGTCAAAAGCGACGAAAACACGAAGGCCTGCCAATCCGCGTTCTTGGCGGCGACATCGACGATCGCGGGGATTAGCATGGCGGTGGCAAGCCCGACATACAGGAATCCCAGGACATTGAGGACTGGACGGAGTGAAATCAAAAAGATGCTTCCCGGCGGCTGCGCTGTTCCGGCGGGGTGTCTTTGGCCCCGCATCTTGAAATCTGCAAATCGTCAGCGTTGCCGTTTGCGGAACGCTCGAAGCTCTTCCCTACACTGAAGAGCTGCGTTTGCCAATCTCCGGCTCTCGAGAGCCTGGTGCGGGCGACGGGACTCGAACCCGTACAGCCTAAGGCCGAGGGATTTTAAGTCCCTTGCGTCTACCAATTTCGCCACGCCCGCATTCAACATCTGGGTACCCTTTGGCCCTGAAAACCGCAAGTCGCCTCGCCAGGTTTTTAAAAGCCTTTTACCGCGCCTCTAGCAATCCGCAGCACAAGGCGATATTTGGGAAGGTAACAATCTTGCAATGGCCCATTTTAAGGCCGGACGCTTTGACGGCGGACTATCGACCCTGTCGCGTCTTGAGGCCCACGACAAAGAGCAACGACAGTTCATGGTCACCTATATCGACGCCGCTGAAGCCCCTTTGAAAAACACCGGCCAGGTCCGCATCTACGACCAGGACGATTTCGCCGGAATGAAGAAGGCCGGTCAATTGACTGCCGCCTGCCTCGATGAACTTGCGGAAATGGTGAAACCCGGCGTGACCACCCAGGAGATTGACGACTTCGTCTTCGCCTACGGAGAATCGCACGGCGCCCTTCCCGCGACACTGAACTACCGCGGCTACACCAAGTCGTCCTGCACATCGATCAACCACGTCGTCTGTCACGGCATCCCGAATGAAAAGCCCTTGCGCGAGGGCGACATCGTCAACATCGACGTCACATTCATTCTTGATGGCTGGCATGGCGATTCGAGCCGCATGTATCCGGTCGGCCAGATTAATCGCAAGGCGGAACGGCTTCTCGAGATCACCTATGAATCGCTGATGCTGGGGATTGAAGCGGCCAAACCTGGCAACACCACCGGCGACATTGGCGCTGCGATCCAGACCTTTGTCGAGAGCCATCGTTACTCTGTCGTACGTGACTTTTGCGGTCATGGCGTCGGCAAGCTTTTCCACGACACACCGAACATCCTTCACTACGGACGTACGGGCGAAGGCGTCGAACTGAAGCCTGGCATGATTTTCACCATCGAGCCGATGGTCAACACCGGCCGGCCGCAGGTCAAAGTCCTCAGCGATGGCTGGACCGCTGTCACACGGGATCGTTCTCTTTCGGCACAATATGAACATTCCATCGGCATCACCCAGGATGGCTGCGAAATCTTCACCCTCTCCCCTTCCGGCCTGCACACGCCCGGTCTTTCGAAAGAGTGAGGCCACGCCGCCGGAGAACTAAGGCGCAGGAGACCAATGCCTATGGCGGAAACGCCGGACGGTTTTGAAGAGAAGGCCGTAAAGCCCGACAAATCGAAGAAGTCGGACGACGAAGGCCATAGAGAAAGATTACGCCAGCGCTTCCGCGATCATGGCCCGAACGGCTTCGCCGATTATGAATTACTCGAGCTTCTGCTGTTCTCGGCCATTCCGCGCCGGGACACCAAACCCATTGCCAAGGCGCTCATTGGCAAGTTCGGTTCCTTTTCCGGCGTTCTTGCCGCTCCGCGCAAAAGACTGAAGGAAGTTGATGGCGTTGGTGACAAGGTCATTGATACGCTGAAGCTTGCACAGGCCACGGCATTGCGCTTTGCCCGCGGTGAAGTTGACACCCGTGCGCCGCTCTCATCCTGGTCGAAGGTGATTGACTACATTCGAACCGCGATGGCCTTTTCTGACGTCGAGGAGTTTCGAATACTCTTCCTCGACAAACGCAATGGCCTCCTCGCAGACGAGGTGCAGCAAACCGGAACGGTGGACCATACCCCGGTCTATCCGCGCGAAGTCATTCGGCGCGCGCTTGAACTCTCTGCCACGGCCATCATTCTCGTTCACAATCACCCCTCCGGCGATCCAACTCCCTCGCGTGCCGATATCCAGATGACAAAGCAGATCATCGAGATCGCAAAGCCTCTGGGCGTGGAAGTTCACGATCACATTATTGTGGGCAGAGAGGGCCAGGTGAGCTTTCGCGGACTGCAGCTGATCTAGAACCGCGCGATTCCGGCCATGGATCAACGAAAACGTGAGTTTTTTGAACGCGGCAACCAAATATTTTGACTAAAATGCTCCCTGTCATTCTCTGTTAACCAGACTTCTCCGGCATTCATTAACAGCTCTTGTGGATACTGGCGCAAAGTGAGCTGGGAGCGTTGAATGAAAGTGGTGGCGGAAGGGTCCGGTGGCAAAATTGCGAATGCAATCATCATTCCGATGATCGCGGTCGTTGTTCTCGCCGTTGCCTGTGTCTGCGGGCTGATGATCTGGTCCTCGCAGATTTCCGATGAAAGCGCTGAGAACAGTCAGCGCAAACTGCTCAACGGTGCCTTGAAGCTAAAGCTTGACCAGATGGCACGACAACAGGTTGGCACCGTCGTCTGGGACCAGGCCTATTTCAACACGGTGGGCGAGGAACTCGACCACGCCTGGCTCTACAACAACATCGGACACTGGCTGAAATCGACCTACGGCTTTTCCCGCGCGTTGATCGTCGATCGCGATCGCGAACCGGTTTTCATCTATGATGAAAAACTGAACCGCGACTGGATGACGCCAGAGATCCAGAACCAGCTTTCGACTGCGATCGCCAGAACGCGTGCCCACTACATCACATCGTTTCAACGTACGCCGTCAGGTCTCTACCGCTTCAAGCAGGATCAAACCAATGACGGCCGCATCCTTGCGGAAACGGGCCTCGTCCGTATGGGCTCTCACGTCTACTTTTTCAGCGCAGCCGCGATCACTCAGGAAGTGCATACAATCACTGCCGTGCGCAGGCCGCCTGCCGTGCTCGTCAGCTTCGACAAGCTGGACAGCGAGGCGCTTGCCAAGATCGCCAACATCTCCGGTCTCGCCGACCTGAGGCTGACGGAAAACGCCGGACTGCTTCCGCGACTTGCGACGGTCGAACTGCGCTCGCCCAAAGGCGTCGTCATCGGCAATCTGCAGTGGCGGCCAAACAAGCCGGGCACAGACATGCTTGGCCGGGTCGCACCGGTGCTGCTGATCCTCGCGCTGGCCATCGTCGGACTGACGATCGGCGTCATCGATTTTACCCGGCAAACGACGCGCCGGCTGGCAAGCAGCCAGGCTCAGGCAGTGCATACTGCCAGCCACGACTCCCTTTCAGGCCTGCCGAACCGCGAGCAGTTCTCGACGTTGCTCAGCGAGGCTCTCAAGAAAACGCAAGATGAAGCGGTCGGCTCCGCCATCGTCTATATCGATCTTGATCGCTTCAAAGACATCAACGACACGCTCGGCCATGCCGCAGGTGACGAAGTCATTCGCGCCGTCGCAGGACGATTGAAGGCCATTGCCCCGAAAACCGGGGTGATTGCACGCATCAGCGGCGACGAATTCGCCATGCTGCTGGCCGATTGCGAAAATCAGCAGTCCGTCGAGCAGATCCTGACCCGCGTACAGGATCAGATGGTCAGGCCGATACGCATCGACAACAACGAGTTGTTCGTCAGCCTCTCCATGGGCGCCGCACTTGCGCCCCGCGATGGCACCGATCCCGGTGAACTCCTGCGCAAGGCCGACATTGCCCTTTATGACGCAAAAGAGAACGGCCGCGGCCGCTGGTCATTCTTTGACAACTCCATGCAGGAGACCGTCCAGACCAAGGACAAGATGTCGAGAGAACTGCGCAGAGCCATCGACAATGACGCTCTGGACGTCGCCTATCAACCACAGTGTGATGCCAGCGCGAACGAGGTCATCGCAGTCGAGGCACTCGCAAGATGGACCCATCCCGAGATGGGATCTATTTCTCCCTCCAGTTTTATTCCTCTCGCTGAGGAAACCGGTCTGATAAATGATCTTGGCCAATGGATCTTGCGCCGGGCTTGCCGCGACGCCCATCGCTGGCCCGACCTCCTGGTATCGGTGAATGTTTCCCCGACCCAGTTCAAGCATCCACGGTTCGTCGAAATGATCCTGGAGACGCTGGATGATTTCAATCTGGCGCCGAACAGGTTGGAAATCGAGGTCACCGAAAGCGTCTTTGCCGGTCAGCACATGACCATCCTCAAGTCGATGAAACGTTTGCAGGATCGCGGTGTTAAGATTGCACTCGACGATTTCGGCTCCGGCTACTCAAGCCTCAGCTATCTGCGCAAGTTCCCGTTCGACACGCTGAAAATCGATCGCGACTTCATCTCGGACATGGATGACAGCCTCGAAGCAGAAGCCATTTTGACGTCGATCATCCAACTGGGTCAGGCCCTTGGAATGACCATTGTCGCTGAGGGTATTGAGGCTCGGCATCAGATCGGCTTCCTTGCGGACAACGGTTGTCACAGGATGCAAGGCTTTTACATCTCACGGCCTCTTGCCGATGAGGCCCTGGCCGAATTCCTGGACGATCGCGCAATGAAACAGGCAATGGCTGTCGCGGCAAACGAAGAGCAGCAGCCGAGCCTGCCGCTGAAGCTCGCCAAGGGCTAGGACAATCCAGGCACACTATCGAGCAGGTTCATCAAACAACCGCTGCTTGATCAGCCTTGAAAAATCACGGTAGCTCGAAAACGGTGCAACAGACGCCCCCACCAGGAACCGCTGGCCCGGATCTGATTTGGCAATGTCGAGCCCGGCTGTGCCGTAGCGGGTTCGAACCATGTCCTTGAACCAATGCTCATGCTGTGCTGCGCGTCTAGTCTGCAGACAGCCGCTCTGATCGAGAAACAGCTTGTGCTTTTCAATCGCCCGCATGAGATCCTCGATGCCAGATCCGGTTCGTGCTGAAATTTCGCACACCGGAACAGTCCATTGATCGCTATCCGGCTGCGCCAGTGACAAAGCGCCAACGACGTCGGAAGCCGCCCGCCGGGCCGCTGCCCCCATATCGGACTTGGTCACTGTCACCACATCCGGCAGTTCCATGATCCCGGCTTTCATGAACTGGAGGCTGTCGCCGGAACCTGGCTGAATGCAAAGGACCAGCGTGTCACAGGCATGGACGAGATCGCCCTCGGACTGACCAATTCCAACCGATTCCACAATCACCAGATCGAAGACCGATCGCAGCATTGCGATCGCAGCGATCGCGTGATCAGAAAGACCACCCAGACGATCACGTGCCGCCATCGAGCGCACAAACACCGCCTGGTCCTCCGGATCGGTCTGAAGACGCGTCCGGTCCCCCAGCAGCGCCCCGCCGGTCAGCTGCGAGGACGGATCAATTGCCAAGACGGCAACCCGCTTCTCTGCTGCGCGCGACTGACGGATAAGCGCATCCGTCAGTGTGGACTTGCCAACGCCGGGAGGCCCGGTCAGACCAAGGACCATGCCGGCCTCACAGCGACAGGCCTTATCCAGAAAGGCCGCAACCTCCGCATCTGCCGACGAGGTTTCAAGCCGCGTCAGCAGCCGTGACAGCTCCCGTTTTCCCGCTTGCCTGAGCTCATCCAGACTGGGTAGTGGCTGCATATCACCCCCTCCCCGCGCCCGTCAGTCTCCGGTCACCGGCCAGCAAGACTCACCTCTTGGCGTTCAGTGCGGACTGAGCCGCGGCAAGACGTGCGATGGGAACGCGGAACGGTGAGCAGGACACATAGTCCAGCCCGATGCTCTCGCAGAACTGAATCGAGGCCGGATCACCGCCGTGTTCGCCACAGATGCCGAGCTTGATATCGCTGCGGGTCGAGCGGCCTCGCTCTGCGCCGATCTTGACCAATTCGCCGACGCCGTCCTGATCAAGAGACACGAATGGGTCTTGCTCGATCAATCCCTTGGACTGATAGGTGCCCAGGAAAGACGCCGCATCGTCGCGTGAGATGCCGAAGGTGGTCTGTGTCAGATCATTTGTGCCGAAAGAGAAGAACTCTGCGGACTTGGCGATTTCCGCGCCCTGAAGCGCTGCCCGCGGCAACTCTACCATTGTGCCGATCTGATAGGTCAGTTCGACGCCGGCTTCCTTCTGAACCGCCTCGGCGGTCTTCTCGATGCTGGCGCGCACGAGGTCGAGCTCTCCCTTGAGACCGACCAGTGGCACCATGATTTCCGGAACCACATGATCTCCGGTCACCTTGCCGGCCTCCACCGCGGCTTCAAAAATCGCACGCGCCTGCATTTCTGCGATTTCGGGATAGGAGACCAGAAGGCGGCAGCCTCGATGACCCAGCATCGGATTGAACTCGTGGAGTGACAACGCACGCTCACGCAGCTTGTCCGGGTCTACACCCATCGCCTTGGCCACATCAGCCAGTTCAGAGTCGCTATGGGGCAGGAACTCGTGAAGCGGTGGATCCAGCAGACGAATGGTGACGGGCAAGCCCTTCATGATTTCAAACAGCGTCGTAAAGTCCTGTCGCTGCATCGGCAGGAGTTTGGCCAGTGCTGCGCGGCGTCCATCTTCAGTCTCGGAGAGGATCATTTCGCGCACGGCAACAATACGCTCACCTTCAAAGAACATGTGCTCGGTCCGGCACAGGCCGATACCCTCGGCACCGAACTCGCGTGCAACCTTGGCATCCGCAGGAGTTTCGGCGTTGGTACGAACCTTCATACGGCGAACCTTGTCGGCCCAACCCATCAAGGTCCCGAAATCCCCCGAAAGCGCAGGCTGAAGCATGTCGACCTTGCCGAAGAGCACCTGACCGGTCGCACCATCGACCGTGATCACGTCCCCTTTGTTCAAAACACGGCCACCGGCCGAGATTGTCCCGGTACGATAGTCGATCCGCACCATGCCAGCTCCAGACACACAGGGTTTGCCCATGCCGCGTGCCACGACGGCTGCGTGAGAGGTCATGCCGCCGCGGCTTGTCAAAATGCCCTCGGCCGCATGCATGCCATGAATGTCTTCCGGACTGGTCTCGACGCGAACAAGGATCACCTTGCGCCCCGCAGCCTTGGCTTCTTCCGCTTCATCGGACGTGAAGACAATGGCACCGCAAGCAGCGCCAGGCGAAGCTGGCAGACCGGTTGCGACGATGTCGCGCTTTGCCTTCGGATCGATTGTCGGATGCAGCAACTGATCAAGTGCTGCCGGCTCAACGCGCAGCACCGCCTCCTCTTCGGTGAGAAGGCCTTCTGCAGCCATATCGACCGCAATCTTCAAAGCTGCTTTCGCCGTCCGCTTGCCAGCACGGGTCTGCAGCATCCAGAGCTTGCCCTTTTCGATGGTGAACTCGAGATCCTGCATGTCGCGGTAGTGAGCTTCGAGACGATCGCAGATCGCCTGGAACTCGCTAAAGCATTCCGGCATGAGGTTTTCGAGAGACGGCTTCGTCGAACCGGCCTCAAGACGTGCCTTTTCGGTGATGTCCTGAGGCGTCCGGATCCCGGCGACCACATCCTCACCCTGCGCATTGACCAGGAACTCGCCGTAGAGCGCCTTCTCTCCGGTGGAAGGATTGCGCGTGAAGGCAACACCGGTGGCAGAAGTCTCACCCATGTTTCCGAAGACCATCGCCTGCACGTTGACGGCAGTGCCCCAGGTTGCGGGGATGTCGTGCAAACGGCGGTAGGTTTTCGCCCGAGGCACCATCCACGACGAAAACACCGCGCCGATCGCGCCCCAGAGTTGGACCTGAGGGTCCTGCGGGAACGGCGTTCCAAGTTCTTTTTCAACGAGCGCCTTGAACTTCTCGATGATGCCGACCCAGTCGTCGGCAGTGATCTCGGTGTCGAGCATCAGATCGTTGAGGGATTTGTGTTCTTCGAGGATCTCTTCGAACTCGTGGTGATCAACGCCAAGCACCACGTCGGAGTACATCTGGATGAACCGACGGTAGCTGTCGTAGGCAAAGCGCATGTCGCCCGCCTCTTCGCCGATCGCCTTCACGGTAACGTCGTTGAGACCGAGATTGAGAACCGTGTCCATCATGCCGGGCATCGAAACTCTCGCGCCTGAACGCACAGACAGAAGAAGCGGAGCCTTCTCATCGCCAAAGCGACGCTCGGTGATGCTGCCCACATGCTCCAGCGCGGCTTCTACCTGAGCGCGAAGGTCGTCCGGATAGGAATTGTCGTGATCATAATACCAGGTGCAGACTTCGGTAGTAATCGTAAATCCAGGGGGAACCGGCAGGCCGAGGTTGCTCATTTCCGCAAGGTTTGCACCCTTGCCGCCAAGCAAGTTTCGTTTGTCGGCTGCGCCATCCGCTTTGCCGTCGCCGAAATTAAAGACCCATTTGGTCATCTGGTCGTCTCCACCTGTATAAGTTTGCTGCGCCCAGCCGCTGCACCTGGCCTTGTGCGCCGCACATACCTGCTATGGCAGTCCAAAGGACTCAAGTTATTTTTTAGGCGGAGACCCTAGGGGAAGCCGGGCCAATTTGGCGAAATCGAGGAACGACAGCAATCAAATGGATTTAAATGAGCCAACAGATCTTTGATCCTCTTTCACTTGCCGCACGGCCTTAAAGACGCCATTGTCGAACGCAAACAATAACCGCGTCGTCATAGAGCGACGGACGGATGCGAGGTGCCATGAACAATCTGACCAGCGCAAGCAACAAGGCCGCCCTGAGGGCAAAGCCGGCCCAGTCCCGGTTGAAGCGCCTTGCGCTGACGACAGCCGTTGCGCTTTTCGCCGTGCAACTTCCGCTTTCATTGAGCGCCCAGGCTGACACCAACGGCGACGAAACGCCGCATTATGGCACACCGCTGGATCTGCCGATCACGCTCTCCGGCAGCTATCTGGCAGGCCGGCTCGCAGGCCTTGAGAACGACTTCTCCTTCGCCGCCGCGTTTTTCCAGGAAACACTGGTCGCTGATCCCGACAATGAAATGCTTCTGGAACGGACCTTTATCCTGAAACTCGCCAATGGCGACATCATTGAAGCGGTCAATTATGCCACCGAGCTTGAAAGGCTCGGCGTTCAGAACTTTCTCGCCAGGCTCGCCCGCGGCGCAGACGCTGTATCGCGCGCCAAATATGGCGAAGCAATCACACTTCTCGCCCCAACCGGTGCAGGACCTCTTGCACAGCTTTCCATGGACATCTCAAGAGCCTGGGCACTCCAGGGCGCTGGGCAAACCGACGATGCGCTCAAGGTCATTGATGAGCTGAAGGGCCCCGAATGGTTCGAGGTCTTCAAGGCCACGCATCAGGCTCTGATTTCATATGCCGCCGGGCGAAACGAGCAGGCACTCGAGCAGATTGAGGAAGCCTACAAGCAGGATCGCGGCGCAATCCGGGTGATTGACGCCTATGCACGCATTCTCGCGGACAATGACCGCAAGGACGATGCACTTGAGATCCTTGCCGAATACGACCGCCTCCTGCGCGGTCATCCCCTGCTTGACCATACAAAAGCCGAGATCGAGGCCGGGAATCCGCTGGAGCCGCTTGTCGCGACACCAGCCGCCGGCATGTCGGAAATCCTCTATGGCCTCGGATCCGCAATTGGACGCGATGGCGCGGAGGAACTCTCTACGGCCTATCTGCAGATGGCCTTGCATCTTGATCCCAATGCCGAATTTGCAGCCGTCGCCCTTGGCGGCCTTTTCGAGCGCATGGGCCAGCCGGAACGTGCGATCGCCGTCTTGAAGCAAGTGCCGATTGACTCGCCTCTCAAGCGTGACGCGGAAATTCAGATTGGCTTGAACTACAACGCTCTTGAGCAGATTGACGAGGCCCGAGACCATCTCGGCGCGCTCATCGCAGCCGACCCTTCCGAACTTGAAGCCATCATTTCGCTTGGCAACGTTCTGCGCACGCACAAGATGTTCGCGGAGGCCGAGGAGATTTACACGAAGGGCCTCGCGACGATCCCGGAGGTTGGTCAGGAGCATTGGCTGCTGTTTTATTTCCGAGGCATCTGCCGTGAACGTCTCGACAAATGGGAAAGTGCGGAAGCCGACTTCCGCAAGGCGCTCGAACTGTCCGAAGATCAGCCCCTGGTGTTGAACTATCTGGGATATTCTCTGGTCGATCAGGGCCTGAAGCTCGACGAAGCTCTCGACATGATCAAGAAGGCCGTCGAGCTGCGTCCGACCGATGGCTATATCGTCGACAGCCTTGGCTGGGTTTTCTATCGCCTCGGCCGGTATGAAGACGCAGTGGTTCAGCTGGAGCGCGCGATCGAACTCCGCCCGTCGGACCCTGTCATCAATGACCATCTCGGTGACGCCTACTGGAAGGTCGGCCGTCGCAACGAGGCCCGTTTCCAGTGGAACCACGCACGCGATCTGGACCCTGAGGAAGACGAGCTGCCGAAGATCCTCGAGAAGATCGCGAACGGCCTTTCCGACACGCCGGCAACCGATGAAGCCAAGGCGTCAGAGACCAAGAACGGCGGCTGATCCGAGACGATGAGCGACCTTTCCATGTCAGGCAGCGCGGGCGAGTTCGCCCGCGCGAAGGTCAATCTCGCGCTTCACATCACCGGCCGGCGAGACGACGGCTATCATCTGCTGGATTCCCTCGTGGTCTTTCCCGCCATCGGCGACAGACTTCACGCTGAAGCCGCGGATGGTCTCAGTCTGACAATCACCGGTCCTTTCGCCGTCGGTCTCGCTCCAAACAGCGACAATCTTGTTCTCAAGGCCATACGCAGTCTGGCCACCGCGTGCGGCCAACCTGAACCCCGACTGGCCCTGACGCTCGAAAAGAACCTGCCTGTTGCATCAGGTATTGGCGGTGGCTCGGCTGACGCAGCAGCCGTCTTGCGGCTTGCGAGAAACATCGCGGGAATGACACTGCCCACGCTGGAGCTTGAAAGGCTTGCCCTTCAGCTGGGCGCAGATGTCCCGGTCTGCCTCGACCAGTGCGCAGTTCGGTTGAAAGGGATCGGCGAGAGCCTGTCTCATCTGCCCAGGCTGCCCGACTTCGGCATTGTCCTTGTAAATCCGCGTGTCGCGGTCTCCACGCCTGCCATTTTTAAGGGCCTGGAAAATCGCAACAACTCCTGCCTTCCTGAAATTCCCGCGGGCTTTGAGACACTGACATCATTGATCAGCTATCTGGAAGACACTCGGAACGACATGCAGGCGACAGCCGAGCGTCTTTGCCCCGTGATAAGCCAGGTGCTCGCGGCCTTGTCAGCCGAACCTCAAACACTCTTGAGCCGAATGTCCGGCTCCGGTGCCACCTGCTTCGCCCTGTGCCGGAGCGGCGACGAGGATGGTCTGGCGGCGCGGATACAAAAAAGCCACCCGGCTTGGTGGGTGGCTTCTTCGAACTCTGTGACCTGAAAGCTGGTTGTCAGCTGACCCGCGAAATACAGAAGGCAACCGCCTCTGCCAGGGCGTCGGCATGCGCGCCCTGAGGCAGCTTGTCCAGCGCCTTCAAGGCGCCATCGCCATAGTCTTTTGCGCGCTGGACCGTGTCTGAAATCGCATCATATTTGCGCAGCAGCTCAATCGCATGCTCCAGATCACCGTCCTCAATGCCGTCGCTTTCCAGGCAACGGCGCCAGAACACACGGTCTTCGTCTGAACCACGCGCGACCGCAAAAACGATCGGCAGCGTGATCTTGCCTTCGCGGAAATCATCACCAATGTCTTTGCCAAGGTCGGCACTCGACCCGCCATAGTCCAACGCGTCATCGACCAGCTGGAAGGCCAGACCGAGCTCCATGCCGTAGCTGCGCGCCGCGGCTTTCATCTCGGCGCCCTCACCTGCGATCACCGGCCCAACTTCGGCAGCGGCCGCAAACAGCGCAGCTGTCTTGGCTTCGATGACACGCAGGTAGTCGGCTTCGGTGGTCGTGATGTTCTTGGCAGCGCCGAGCTGCAGAACTTCGCCTTCTGCAATGATGGCAGAAGCCTCTGAAAGAATGCGAAGCGCCTCAAGCGAGCCCACATCGACCATCATCTTGAAGGCTTGCCCGAGCAGATAATCGCCAACCAGAACGCTGGCCTGATTGCCCCAGACCTTGCGCGCAGCGAGTTTCCCCCGCCGCATATCGCTTTCATCGACCACATCGTCATGCAGGAGCGTCGCGGTGTGCATGAACTCCACGCTGGCAGCAAGCGTGACATGACCGTCGCCGCGATAGCCAAACATGTCGGCACAGGCGAGAGTCAGCATCGGGCGCAACCGCTTGCCGCCTGACGAAATCAGATGCTTGGCAATCTCCGGGATCAGATCGACATTCGACCCGGCCTTCGACAAGATGATCTGGTTGACTTGTTCCATATCGCCGGAGACCAAATCGACCAGCGACTGGACTGAGGGCTGAAGGGTCTTGTTCTCGGACAAGGATGCGACCACGGCCACCAAAGGCACTCCTGTGTTTAGTTGAGCGGACAATATGGCGCGAATGCACTTCCGGCAAGGGAGCAATCAGTTGACAAACTGTTGAAATGCTTTCAGGAGCGCATTTTATTAGGTCTGCTTGTATGAAATATCCGGTCAGCCCCTGAAGAGAGCGCGAGCGTCAATGGAAGAACTGGTAAGAACCAACGATCCTGTGCTGATTTCCTTTCTGGAATCACTGCTCGACGAGGCTGGCATCAAGCATTTTGTCGCAGACGGCAACATGAGTGTCCTGGAGGGCTCTTTGGGAATGCTGCCCCGGCGCGTGCTGGTCGATTCCGATCAGATGGCCATGGCACGCCGTCTCATCGTCGACGCAGGACTCGAGAATGAGCTGCGGCCGGAAAACAATGCTTCGTCCCGATGACTGACACACCGGCCGAGCCCGACTTCGATAGCCCCCAAGCATTGGATACGACGCACGACGCGTTCCTGGGCGGGCAAGTGCATGTCTTCCAACCGCGCAAGGGCCGGCACAGGGCTGGTCTCGATGCAGTCTACCTGGCCGCCGCCTTGCCGGACGGCACAAAGGGGCATGTGGTGGATCTGGGCTCCGGCGTCGGAACCGCTGGCCTGTGCGCTGCTGCGAGACTGCCGAACGTCAATGTCACCCTGGTCGATCTGGATCCCGTTGTGCTTGCCCTCGCCCGTCGAAACATCGATGAGCCGTCAAACAAGGCATTCGCAGATCGGGTCAAGGTGATGGAGGCCGATGTCACTGCCAAGGGCAAGATACGCCATGAAAACGGGCTGCCGCCCGACATGGCTGACCATGTGATCATCAACCCGCCCTACTACGAGGCCGATCGTTTTCGCGCATCACCCGATGAAGCCCGCGCCGACGCCCATATGCTGGACGAGCGCGGGGTCGAGCCATGGATCCGCACAGCAGCCGATGTTCTGAAAGTCGGTGGCAGCCTGACCATAGTCTTTCGCGCAGACGGTCTGCCTGAGCTTCTGGACGTGGTTCAAAGCCGTTTTGGCGCGATCGACATTGTTCCGCTGCATCCGCGGCAGGATCTCCCCGCCACGCGCATTCTCCTGCGCGGAGTACGTGGCAGCAAGGCACCGCTTCAGCTGCTGCCAGGATTTGTGATCCACGAGGGAAACGGGACAAATTTCACCGACCAGGCCAGCACGGTCATGCGCGACGGCGCCGGCCTGGGCCTCCCCAGCCGCAGATAACCACGACCGCTTTAATGGACGCAGATCTCGCCCTTGGCATATCGATAGTCGACGGGCTCAAGAAGGTCCTGATGCGCGACCCGAACCGTGTGGATCCGTGCTTCGATTTCCTTTTCCCAGAACGCCAGAAACTTGTTCAGCTCCGGGAAATGCGGCGCAAGGTCCTCGGTCTGCCAAAGGAAACTCTGCAGGAATTTCGGATGATCGGGAATCCTGTAGAGGATTTCTGCCGTCATCAGGCCATATCCGAGGATGCGTTTTTGAAAATCGGAACCAACCAACATGTTCGCCTCGCTTTCTCTTTGACAAGAAAAGGATCGCGCTCGACTGGTTAACAAATTCTAAACGCCAATATATTCCACGTTTCAGAACAATATGTTAGCAGCATTTCCGAATGAGTGCTACCAACATCACCTGGCTTGCAGAGACGTCAGATACCCCAGGAAGTCATCGATATCATCAGGCGCAAAGGCGAATTCCGGCATGCCCTCATGCCCCGTCACGATGCCCTCGGCGAGGCTCTCTTCAAGGCTAGACACGGGATAACGTTGACCAAGCTCACGGAACGCAGGCGCGCCAGGCTGGGCACTGGCATCTTCCGGGCCAACTGCATGACAGGCCGCGCAGTGGATTTCCGCCAACTCCTGCCCACTGGCAACGCTCATCGGATCACTTGGATAATTTCCCGCTGCGTGGGCAGGTTGAAATGCCCCAAAGAACAAACTGCCCGCCACAGCGCAAAGCGCTGAGCTCCAAATGCGTTTCATGTGCCACGTCCCCTCTCCACTGGTCTCCAAAGTGTTTTAGAAGACCGAGGCACATGAAACCATACGGACCAATACGGCCAAGCAGATAGAAACTCCGCCTAGAGATGGCCGGGCTGATCGCCACTTGCGAATGGAAAACCCTCGTCTTCCCAACCTGTAATGCCGCCGATCATCAGTTTAACGGGTCGGCCCAGACCAGAAAGTTTGAAAGCTGCCTTGTCCGCGCCGTTGCAATGAGGACCGGCACAATAGACGACAAACAGGGTCCCTTTCGGCCAGTCTGCCATACGCTCTTCGGTGATTTCACGATGAGGCAGGTGGATGGCACCTGGGATATGCCGCTTGGCATAGGCCTCAGGCGTACCAACCACATGAAGCAACACGAAATCCGGCTGCCCATCCCTCAACACCGTGGCCACGTCATCGCAATCGGTTTCAAAGGCCAGCTTGCCACCGAAATGGCGGTTGGCGTCACTTGAGGCTGCTGCTGGAAAGTCACTCACAAGGCTCATCGTTTGGTTCCTGAAATCGAAATGGCTGACTGCGCTGACCCTAGTTCCACAAATTCTCTTTGACGCCTGGCTGCATTGCCACCTATCGTAAAAATCATGACAAACTCGAATTCCCCACCTTCCTCACTTGTGGTTGCCCTCGCCTACGACGGTCTGTGCATGTTCGAGTTCGGACTGGCGGTCGAGGTCTTTGGCCTGCCCCGCCCGGAAATGGGACCCGACTGGTATCGTTTTGCGATCGCTTCCGTAGATCAGAAAGAGATCCGCTCCACAGCGGGATTGAGACTTGAGGTCGATGGCGGGCTCGAACTGCTGCAGCAAGCCGGAACCATCATTGTGCCTGGCTGGCGCGGCGCGGATGAACCGGTGCCAGAAGAGCTGACTGACGCATTGCGCGCGGCCCATGCCCGGGGCGCGAGGCTTCTGTCAATCTGCTCCGGCGTGTTCGTCCTTGCAGCAACCGGATTGCTGCGGGACGCCAGAGTGACGACCCACTGGCGCTACACCGACAAACTCGCCGCCCGCTATCCCGAACTGACCATCGAGCCGGATGTGCTTTACGTGGACAACGGCCAGATTCTGACATCGGCCGGAAGCGCCGCAGGCATTGATCTCTGCCTTCATCTCGTGCGCCGGGACAAGGGGCCGGAAGCAGCCAATTCCGTCGCCCGACGCCTTGTGGTTCCGGCACACAGAGACGGCGGCCAGGCACAATTCATGGCAACACCGGTCCCCTCAGCCCACGAAGGTTCCCGCCTCAGCCCTCTGTTTGATCATATGCGGCAACATCTCGACCGGGCAGTTCCCTTGCGCGAGCTGGCCCAGCTTGCGGGCATGAGCGAACGCACGCTGCTGAGACGCTTCGAGGGCGCGACGGGAACAACACCAGCTCGATGGCTTCAAGCCGAACGGCTTACACAGGCTCGCCGTCTTCTGGAAGAAAGCACCAGGTCGGTCGACCGCATTGCCGAGATCTGCGGTTACGGTTCAGCCACCAACCTGCGGCATCACTTCCGCCGTGAGCTCGGCACCACACCCACGGCGTATCGCGGAAATTTTGCGATCCTGCCCCAGGATTGAGACAATTGCGCCGACCCAAATCGGTTCCTGCCCCATCCGCCGTGTCGCAATTGTCAAAGACCCTATATGCTTCTCGAAGAGAGCCAATCGTCCAGTAGCCAGAACGAGCCGACCCTATGACCGAGACCACCTTGCCCGCTTCGATGCCCGCATCCATTGCCGAAACATTGGATCTCCTGCAAAGCGCTGGATATGTGGCTGACCGCTCGCTGGCGACCGTCCTGCATCTGGCCCTGCGCATGAAACGCCCGCTTTTTCTCGAAGGAGAGGCAGGCGTCGGAAAAACAGAAATCGCCAAGGTTCTGTCAAAAACCCTCGGCCGGGATCTGATCCGCCTGCAATGCTATGAAGGGCTCGACATCGCTTCTGCAGTTTACGAGTGGAACTATCCGGCCCAAATGGTCGAGATCCGCGTTTCGGAGGCAGCCGGGGACACAGACCATTCGGACCTGTCCAAATCCATTTTCGACGAACGGTTCCTGATCAAGCGCCCGGTTCTGCAGGCGCTGGAACCCTCCCTTTCCGGCCCGCCGGTCTTTTTGATCGACGAGCTGGACCGGGCAGACGAAGCCTTCGAGGCCTTTCTTCTGGAAGTCCTTTCCGACAATCAGGTCACGATCCCCGAGCTCGGCACAGTGAAAGCCGATGAGCCTCCGATTGTCATCATCACCACCAACCGCACACGTGAGATCCACGACGCCCTCAAACGCCGCTGCCTCTATCATTGGGTCGACTACCCAGATGCGGAACGGGAGCTCGAGATTGTCCGTTCCAAGGTGCCTGGCGCAGCCGCACGGCTGAGCGCAGAAATCGTCACCTTCGTGCAAACGCTGCGCGCCGAGGAAGACCTCTTCAAGCAGCCAGGCGTTGCCGAAACACTCGACTGGGCCACGGCCCTCAGCGAACTCAACGAGATTGCCCTCGATCCGGACATGGCCTCCGATACCCTCGGGGTTCTGCTCAAATACCAGGACGACATCGAGCGTGTCCGCGGCTCCAAGGTGCGCCAGATGATCGATGACATCCGCAAGGATGCTCCCATTGCGGCGGCCGCTGCCATGCCGAACGTGTGAGTGGGTCGATGGTAGCGGACACCAGACTGGTTCAGGAGCTCCCCCCCCTCTGTCCGCATTCGCGGACATCTCCCCCTCCAGGGGGGAGAATAGGTATCCATGTATCCTCCAACAAAATCCGGGACTACACACCAATTGTTGCGCGTCGGCTCGCTGGTTTCACAGCTTGCGCTCCTCTCCCCCCTGGAGGGGGAGATGTCTCCGCAGGAGACAGAGGGGGGAGAAACCTAAGCGAACAGGCGCTATCCGCGCATGCGGAGCACGGCTCATGACCGCCGCCGAACAGCTCGCCACGTCCCATGGCAAGATCGTCGACAACATCGTTCATTTTGCCCGCACGCTGCGCAAGGCCGGGATGCCCGCAGGCCCTTCTTCGGTGGTCGATGCGGTACAAGCAGTGGAAGTTGCCGGCATCACCAACCGGGAGGACCTCTACTGGACCCTCCATGCGGTCTTTGTGCGCAAGCGCGAGCACCGGGTTCTCTTCGACGAAGCTTTCCGGATTTATTGGCAAAGCCGCGGCCTGATCGAGAAGATGCTGGCCATTCTGTCTCCGGTCGCCCCGCCACGGTCCAATCCGGAAAAGCCCAAGGCCGGACAGACACGGGTCTCCCAGGCGTTTCAATCCGCCAAGGACCGCGCAAGCGACCAGACGCGGCCGGAGGTGGAGGTAGACGCCAAATTCACGGTGTCCGGCAAGGAGCTGCTTCAGGCCAAGGACTTCGCCCAGATGACCGTAAAAGAGCTGGAGACAGCCAAACAGGCGCTGCGTTCTCTCAGCCTGACCATGGACACAGTGCGTCAGCGCCGCCTGAAGCCCTCCCTGCGCGGGCGGATCGATCCACGCCGCACGCTCAAGGCGTCCATGCGCGCAGGCGGCGACATCATTGACCTCAAGTTTCGCAAACAGCAGGAGAAGCGCCCGCCGCTCATTGCGCTTTGCGACATTTCCGGCTCCATGAGCCAGTATTCCCGCCTTCTGCTGCATTTCCTCCATGGCATCAAGGAACAGCGGCGCGATGTGCACACCTTCCTGTTCGGCACCCGCTTGACCAATGTCACGCGGCAATTGCGGATGAAGGATCCGGATGAGGCGCTGGAGGCCTGCGGCGCCGGCGTCGAGGACTGGTCCGGCGGCACGCGCATCGCCACAGCCCTGCACGAGTTCAACCGTGTCTGGTCCCGCCGTGTCCTGTCGGGAGGTCCGACCGTTCTCCTGATCACCGACGGTCTGGAGCGGGACACGGACGAAGATCTTGAGCGGGAAATGGACAGGCTACACCGGTCCTGCCGCAGGCTGATCTGGCTGAACCCGCTGCTGCGGTTTGACGGTTTCCAGGCCAAGGCCAAGGGCATCCGGGCCATGCTGCCCCATGTCGACGAGTTCCGCGCCGCACATTCCCTGAACGCGGTCGAGGATCTGGTGAAGGTCCTGTCGAAGGACGGCGCCACCTCTTCGCTCAGCGATCCCAAGCGGTGGCTGAAGCCGGCTGGTTAAAACACCCACTTCCACATCAATGGCAGAAGAATCGCGGTCGCCAGGGCATTGAGGCCCATGGCGAGGCCAGCGAAAGCACCTGCCACTTCACTCACCTGAAAGGCTCGCGCAGTGCCGATGCCGTGGGAGGCGGTTCCGATGGCAAGGCCCCGCGCAGCCATGTCCTTCACGCCCATGACGTTGAGAAGAAGCGGTCCGAGCGCTGCGCCGATGATCCCGGTGAGGATCACCAGCACTGCTGTCAGGGACGGAAGCCCGCCCAGCTGCTCGGCAATGCCCATGGCAACGGGTGCAGTCACGGACTTTGGCGCCAGCGAGATCAGGATCTCCTGGCTGCTGCCAAAGCCCCAGGCGATACTGACGGCAGTCGCAGTCGCGGTCAGGGATCCCGCCAGCAGACTGACTGATATGGCCAGTGCAGACTTTCTGACCCGCTCGATCTGCCGGTAAAGCGGCAGGGCGAGAGCCACCGTCGCCGGGCCAAGCAGGAAATGTACAAATTGAGCGCCTTCGAAATAAGTCGCGTAGTCCGTCCCGGTCACAAGCAGGGTCGCCACCAGAACCACGACCGCAATCAAAACTGGATTAAGCAGAGGGTTTTTTCCGCCTTTTTGATAGACCCAGTTGCCGAGCTGGTAAGCGGCAAGCGTCAGAGTCAGGGCCAGCAAAGGGCTGGCGGAGAGATAAACCCAGATTTCGCTGAAGCCCTTATCCATCCGTGGATCTGCCCGTATCAGCGTCCTCGGCGCGGCTCATCGCTCGCATGACAAGGGCCGTCACCGCGATCGTCGCCAGTGTGCTGCCGACCAGCGCGAGGGTGATTGCCAGCGCCTGCTCCCCGATCAGTGCAATATGCAGCATGACGCCGACACCAGCTGGCACAAACAGGAGCGAGAGATTGGAGAGGAACGTGTACCCAACCTCGGCCAGATCTTCGGGAATTCCCCGCTTGATCATCAGTCCGGCGAAGAGCAGCACCATGCCGATCACCGGTCCAGGCACCGGCAACTCGAGTGCGACTTTGAGAAGCTCGCCGACCAGCTGACAGGCGAAGATCAAAGTCAGGTAAAAAATCATGGAGGCCACCCCGAATCCGCTGCCCTTGTTGCAGCAAGAGTGCTGCCGGTACAGAAAGAACGCAAGCTGGCCGCGATGATACCGCCTTTGTATTTGGGCTAAAAAGATGGCCCGCTTCTGCAGGGCTTGGGGCTGCCATTGCAAAAGCGGGCCTTCAAACCGGGCGGGCCCGGTGTTCCAAAATGTCGATCAGCGCCTATTCGGCAGGCTGGCCGTGCACCTGATGACCCAGCCGATCATCGTCCGCTCCCTCCATGGGAACGTCGCATCTGCCGTTTTCGATCGCACTTGGCGATAGTCTCTCCAGCACAACCATCAGGGCAATGAGACCAGCTGCCGCAAGCAGGGCCAGCGCCCAGAATGGCAGCGGGTTCAGATCCGCAAAGGTGATCTTGCCGGCGTCGCCGAAATCGAGAACCGACTTGAACCAGTTGATGTTGTAGCCATAGACCATCGCGCCCAGGATGCCACCGGCCACGATGGCCCAGGCATCCTTGTAGCCTGCCCCGATCTGGGCCAGCGCGGTGCCCGGGCAGGCGCCCGCCAAGGCAATCCCGATCCCCAGGATCAGGCCTCCGATGATGACCGGTCCCCAAGCGGCCGCCTTCGGATGCAGCGGCACATCAAAGACACCGTTCAAGACTGCCAGAACAACAAGACCTGTGGCGGTCGCTGCCAGAAACATTTTCAGCATGATGAAATTGCGGAACTGGAACTGGCCAACGAGCACACCTGGCTCCATGACGCGGCTCTTTTCCAGGGCGACACCAAACACCAGCCCCATGACCAGGCCGAGGACAATCATGAAAAACAAGGACATATCGGATCCTCCTCAGATCTTCTTGTAAGCAAGCGACATGAGAATGCCGCCAGCGAACATGGTGGCAACGGCAACGGTCGAGCCGACCGCAAGCTGAGCCATGCCGGAAATTCCATGGCCGGACGTACAGCCGCCTGCAATCCGGGCGCCGATCAGCAGGACGAACCCGCCTGCAAACCCCATCACCATGCGCGCTGCCAGGGACCGAATACCGGTCATTTTCGTCCAGCTCGGAGCATAATTGGCCCGTTCCGTCCCGGAGGCTTTGGCCGAGAGGAAAGCGCCCAGCGCAATCCCGATGACAAGTGCGGACTGCCAATAGTATTTCGAGCTGGTCATGTATTTCGCGAAATAGTCGATCTGCGCTGCCGCCGGATCGAAGAGACCCGCGACCCAGGCAGCAGCCGTCACAAAGGACGAGGATGCGCCCAGCGCGGTGTCGACCAGAAGAAAGGCCGGGATTTGCAAGAGGCCAATCACGACACCAGCCGCGTATGGCGACCAGGATTTCTTGGTTAGGATGTCCATTTTGCCCTCCTTGAACACTTCAGGATATGCATATGGACTTATATATTCATCTTTACGAATATATAATCAGGAAGAACACGGATACCTGCACAAAATCGCAGATTTCAGGGCGCTCAGGCCTGAATGAAGGACTAAAATCTGGCGCTTTTTATCGTCAATCGACGGCGATGACCGGCGTACGAACGCCCACCCTCTGGAACAGGTCGGCAATGTCGCTGTTGGCCATGCGGATGCAGCCGTAAGAGACGGCCCGGCCGATGGACCCCGGCCGGTTGGTCCCATGGATTGCGTAATTGCCATTTGAAAGCGTCATCGCGGCAACGCCCATGGGATTGTTCGGCGCACCGCCCTTGATCAGCCTCGGCAGGTTCGGATGGTCCCGGCGCACTTCCGCAGACGGAGACCAGTCCGGCCGCACGTATTTTGCTGTGATGTGGGCAGAGCCTGTCCAGGACTTCTGCCGCTTTCCAACGGCCACCTTGTAACGGATCGCCTGCCCCCGCCCAAGAACCAGATAGAGTTTCCGCTCGGAGTTTCGGATCACGATGGTTCCCGGACGATAGCCACGCTCATGAAAGCCCACGAGCTCCGCTGCATGTGAAGCACCGGAAAAAAGGCCGAGAACGGCAGCCATGACGCAAAGAGCAAGACCGGAACGCATAACAGATCAACCGTTTTAACGGGAACAGGATCTGCCCAAACTAGGTCACCAACGACGCCTGTGAAATGCTCAGGCGAGGAAACCTCTTGTTAACCTTAAGCCTGCGGCGCCGCTTAGCAGGCCTTCCTTCCAAGATCAGCCGAAGATCTCACCTAGGGTCATATTTGCCATCGCGCCATTCGTACCAGACAAAGCCCGGCAGAGTGGAGTCACCCTTCTCATCAAAGGAAACCTCGCCCAAAACCATCGAGAAAGCGCCCGTATCAAGCGCATCGACCAGCGCGGCATGGTCACCAGTCCCAACCTCGCGCGCAGCCTGAGCGAACGCCTGAACAGCGGCGTATGTGAACAGCGTGTAGCCATCTGCGGGTTTATCTGCAGCCTCAAGGGCCTCTATCACAGGCTTGGCTTGCGCATTGTCGTGGGGATCAAGCGCAAGCGTCATCAGCGTGCCGGCCCCGGCTTCGCCTGCAATTGACCAGAATTCCTCGGTCGCGACCGCATCCCCGGTGATCAGCACTGCGCTAAGGCCCTGCTCGGTCATCTGGCGTTTTATGTGCCCGGCCTCATTGTGATAGCCACCCAGATAGACGGCCTCGACGCCTTCTGAGTTCAGCCGCGACACCAGACCACTGTAGTCTTTCGCGCCAGCGTCGAAAGCCTCGTAGAGCGTCTCGGTCTTGCCCGCATCATTCATCACCGCTTTGGCCGCATCAGCCAGACCTTTGCCGTAGGCGGTCTTGTCGTGGAGAATCGCGACGTCCTGGCCTTCAAAGGCTTCTGCCAGATAGGCCCCGGCGATCTCGGCCTGCTGATCATCCCGACGGCCGATCCGGTAAATGCCCGGCCCCGGCCGCTCGTCGGTGAACGTCGGATCGGTGGTCGCTGGCGAAATCTGAACAATGCCGGCTTCCGCATAGACGGTGCTGGCAGCAATTGATGAGCCCGCACAAAAATGCCCGGCCACGAAGACCACGCCCTTGCCGACCATCTGATTTGCAATCGCGACGGCTTGCTCGGGCTTGCAGCTGTCATCACCCACCTCGAGAACCAGCATCTCGCCATTGATCCCGCCGGCAGCATTAATATCGGCAATCGCCTGCTCGGCCCCGGAGCGCAGTTGCGCCCCAAAGGTCGCATATTGGCCACTCATCGGCCCGGCTGCTCCGATCACAATGTCAGCCAAGGACGGACCAGTCGCAGCTCCAAAGACCGCCGCTGCCGCGAGAGTTCTTGCACCAAGGCGAAGAGAGGTCCTGATCATTCAACTGTCCCGACTGTGAGCACGTGCATTCTGGCGCCACCCTATCGGTCTTTCCAGCTCGGCTGCAAGCACGCCTTGGCTTTCGGCGAGCGGTCCCTTGTTACCTGCTTGGCCCTGGAACACATGACATTTCCAACAAGAGTTCCTTAAGCGCGGTTTGTTAGGCTTGAACAGGTCGCCACGCTGAAAACCTCGCCTATATGAGGGTGGATGCAAGGCGGAATGGCCGGTGAACACAAGGATCGGAACCTTTGAACAGCAATCGCGCCGACACTTCGGCTGGCGAGCAGACGGAAGCCCATCCGCTCGATCAGGCCACGTTTCGCGAAGCCATGAGCCGGATCGCGGCCGCTGTTCATGTGGTGACCACAGATGGTCCAGCTGGACGCATGGGCGCGACCGTCTCTGCGGTTTGTTCTGTTTCCGACGACCCTGCAAGCGTTCTAGTCTGCGTCAACCGGTCCAGCCGCGTCCACGCTGCAATCCTTGAAAACAAGGTCTTTTGCATCAACACGCTCGCCACCGCCCATGAGGACATCTCCGATGTGTTTGCCGGCCGCGGCAACCTGGGCATGGACGAACGGTTTCAACGTACAGCCTGGACGCCGCTTGCGACCGGCTGTCCAGCACTCGAAGATGCCCTGCTCAGCGTCGACTGCGACGTCCACTCCATCACCGAAATGGGCAGCCATTCAGTCATCATCGGGACCGTGGCGGATCTGCGCATGAACGAGCCCGGAGGCTCTCTCCTTTACGTTCGCCGCGGCTATCACGCCCTTCACGGATAACCGAAGCCGCGCAATTTCTTCCAAGCGCCTCGACCCGCACCGACAATTCGGTCTAGGCTTGGGCGAAGCGCGCCAGACGGTTTTGCGCAAAAGGTCCAAGCGGGTACGCCATGCCAGGTCCACGCAATTTGATCACCGATGTTCCGGGCCTGAAAGTCGGCCACGCGTGCAATCCTGAGCTTAAATCGGGCGCAACGGTGCTGTTTCCCGACGAGCCGGCGGTAACATCCGTCGCCATCCACGGCGGTGCACCCGGCACACGCGAGATTGCACTTCTGGAGCCGGAACAGACGGTCAATGCCGTCGATGCCGTCGTCCTCGCCGGTGGCTCTGCCTTCGGTTTGGATGCTGGCGCAGGTGTTCAGGGACGCCTTGCCGAGCTCGGCTACGGCTTCGCGGTCGGGCCAGTGCGCGTGCCCATCGTCCCGACGGCCATTTTGTTCGATCTCCTGAACGGCGGCGACAAGGGCTGGGGCTCGGCAGCACCCTACAGGGACCTTGGCCGCGCGGCGCTCGACAATGCCGGACATGATTTCGCCCTTGGCACCATCGGCGCCGGCACAGGTGCGACAACAGCCAATCTGAAGGGCGGCCTTGGGTCTGCCTCCATCGTTCTGGACAATGGCATAACGGTCGGAGCACTCGTTGCGGTCAATGCACTCGGCCGGGCAACGATCGGAGAGACGGGCCACTTCTGGGCGGCTCCATTCGAACAGGGGCTCGAGTTCGGCGGCCTTGGACTTCCCTCCCCCCTGCCGGCAAACGCGGTCGACGTCAAAACCAAGCTCGACGGGCTCAAGGCGGGCGCCAACACGACCATTGCCGCGGTCGCAACTGACGCAGTCCTGACCAAGTCCGAGGCAAAGCGCCTTGCGGTCATGGCACATGATGGATTGGCACGTGCCCTCTGGCCGGCGCATACACCGCTCGACGGTGACCTGGTCTTCGCCATGTCGACGGGACGGCAGCCAATGGAACAGGCCCTTGAAGATATGGTCCAGATCGGCGCAGCTGCTGCCTCCTGCCTTGCGCGCGCCATTGCCCGCGGCATCTATTACGCCGAGGCGGCTGACGGCGACCCGGTTCCGACCTGGCGCGACACATTCGGCCGATAGCGGCGGCACCAAACGAATAAGGGCAGCCGAAGCTGCCCTCAAACACCAAAATACCTGGCTCAATTATTCCGCAGCTTCGAGATAGTCCTTCTCGCGGCCATCATCATCATTGCCAGACCGGCGGATCAGCTGCTCCAGAAGTTCCGAGCGTTTTTCAGCCGCTTTTGCAAGATTGGCCTCCTTGACCGGGCCAAAGCCTCGCACCAGATCTGGAACCCTCGCCAGCTCGACCAGCAGACCGTAGTTACCGCCGTCGATACGTCGGAGCACTTCCTCCAGATCCGACCGGTAGGTCTCGATGAGCTTGCGTTCCGCCTTTCGCTCGTCTGTCTGGCCGAAAGGATCGAACCATTTGCCACGAAGGCCTTTCAAGCCTGCAAGCACCTTGAACGCGGTGAAGATCCAGGGTCCGAAGGCAATCTTCTCCGGTCGTCCGGTCTTCGGATCCTTGTTGCGTGCAATCAAGGGCGGCGCGAGATGCACTTTCAACTTCTTCGGATCGGCGAACCGCTCGAGAAGCTTGGCCTTGAACGCGGGATCGGAATAAAGCCGCGCGACTTCATATTCGTCCTTGTAGGCCATCACCTTGTAAAGCTGCTGGGCGACGGTTTCGGTCAGACGCAGCGTTCCCGGACCATGTGCCTCATCCGCAGCTTTCACCCGCGAGACCAGATCGCGGTAGCTCTGGGCATAGGCCGCGCTTTGATAACCACTGAGTTCGCTGAAGAAGTCCTCAATCTGGGCGTCGAGCGGCTTCTTCGCAGTGGATGCCGGCTTCGGCAGATGGGACAGAATAGCCTCAGGATCAGCTGCCAGTACGCGGCCGGCCCGGAAGGCCTGTACATTCGCGGCAGCCGCCGTGCCGTTCAGCTTGATTGCGGCCTCGATCGCCTCACCTGAAACCGGCAAGGCTCCGGACTGATAGGCCATGCCGACCAGTGTCATGTTTGCAAAGATCGCATCGCCCAAGAGTTTCTCGGCGATCCCGGCGGCATCCATCGCAAGATAGGCCTTGGAGCCTTCCCTCAACGCAGCATCCATCCGGATCTCATCGAAGGAAAGCGTCTGCTTCATCACGAATTCGGCCGTAGGTGCGACGCGCGTGTTGGCAAAGGTATTCGTTGCTATGCGGCTGGCCAGTGCAAGCTGTTCCGCATTGGTCGCTACGATCATGTCGCTCGCCAGCAGCACATCAAGACTTGCGGTAGGCACTTTGGGCCCTTCGATGGTTCGATTGCCGGCGGCAAAGCGCACATGAGAGGTCACCGGACCACCCTTTTGCGCCAGACCGGTCATGTCGAGCGTCGATGCCTGATTGCCATCGATATGAGCGGCCATGGCGAGGATCGCGCTGAGCGTGGTCACGCCCATGCCGCCAATGCCCGCAACGAGCATGTTTCGCGTGCGCTCCAGATCGGGGAGTTGCGGCTCGGGGATCGCCGCCACCAGCGCATCGATGTCGACCTCGGCCCTGTCGGCCTTGCGGAGCGCTGCGCCCTCGATCTCGACGAAAGAGGGGCAGAACCCCTTCACGCAGGAAAAGTCCTTGTTGCAGCTCGACTGATTGATCTGGCGCTTTTCGCCGAAAGGCGTTGCCAACGGCTCGACGGACAGGCAGTTCGACTGCACCGAACAATCTCCGCAGCCCTCACAGACCCGGTCATTGATGAAAAGCCGCTTGTCCGGATCGGCCATCAGGCCGCGCTTGCGCCGGCGGCGCTTCTCGGTCGCACAGGTCTGATCGTAAACGATGACCGAAACACCAGCGAAGTCCTGCAACTCCTTCTGGACGGTCATCAATTCGTCCCGGTGGCTGATCCGCGCGCCCGAAGCCATGTCGCTCCACGCGCCATAAAGGTCTGGCGTTTCGCTGAGGACCTCGATCCGTTCAACGCCTTCCGCTTCCAGCTGCCGGGTGATCTGCGGCACGGTCAGCTGTCCATCAACGGGCTGACCACCTGTCATGGCCACGGCGTCATTGAAGAGGATCTTGTAGGTGATCGGCACCTTCGCAGCGACTGCTTGGCGGATGGCAAGAATACCCGAATGGAAGTAGGTGCCATCGCCCAGGTTGGCAAAGACATGTTCGTCCTTGGAGAATGGCTTCTGCCCCACCCAGAGCACGCCCTCGCCGCCCATCTGGATCTGACCATCCGTGCTTCGCCCCGCCAGTTCGGTCATGGCGTGGCAGCCGATGCCTGGCATGGAACGCGCGCCCTCGGGGACAAGCGTCGAGGTCGAATGAGGACAACCGGAGCAAAAATAGGGAATACGAGCGGCCCGTTCTGCGTGGCCCTGGGCCCACATGACCTGCTTGTTCATGCGCTCCGCAACAGCGCGCATGTCGTCAGTGACCGATTCCTCGGGAAGCCAACCGAGCAGGCCTTGCACAATCTCGGCAATCGAAAGTTCGAGAACGTCCGAGATGAAAGGCGCACCGTTCGGCCGTTTCTTGCCCCAGATCTCCGGGCGGCTCGCCTCGGGAACATGGTAGAAAGCTTCCTTGATCTGCGGCTCGAGAAACGCCCGCTTGTGTTCAACCACCAGCATGCGTTCCGCACCGCGACCGAAATCGATGATCCCTTCAGGATCCAGCGGCCAGGCCATGCCGACCTTGTAGACCGCAAGTCCAAGTGCCTTGGCCCGCGTCTCATCGATCCCAAGCAGATCCAGCGCCTGCATCAGATCGCGGTAAGCCTTGCCCGTCGCGACCAGGGCGAGCCGCACGCGCCGGTCCGCGCCGAAGCCGACCCGGTCGATGCCGTTGGCCCGAACATAGGCCTGCGCTGCAGGAAGACGCAGATCACGCAATAGGCGTTCCGTCTCGAGACGGTTGCCGAGCAGAAGATCCCGATTGATGGAGAAATCCTTGCGCGGATCTCCCATGGGCGGGCGAATGAAATTGAGCCGTGCGTCATCAATGTTGATCGTCGCCGACGCGTCCATCGTGTCGGCCACGCAGATCAATGCGCTCCACAGTCCGGCAAAGCGTGACATTTCCAGACCATGCAGGCCGAAGTCGAGCACATCCTGAATATCAGAAGGGTTGAGCACAGGCATTTCTGCGTGCTGAAAGAAAAATTCGCTTTGCCCTGGCAGAACCGAGGACTTGGCAAGATGATCGTCACCGGCTAACGCCAGAACGCCGCCATTGCGATCGGTGCCGGAGGCATTGGCCTGCTTCAGCGCGTCGCCCGCACGGTCGACACCCGGAGCCTTGCCATACCAGATGCCGAATACACCGTCGTAGTCGCTGCCCTTGCCGTGGCCCTTCAGCTTTTGCGAGCCCCAGACCGCGGTGGCGCCGAGTTCCTCGTTGACGCCTGGCTGAAAATGAATGTCGTTCGCGCTCATGAAGCGCTTCGCGCGCGTCAGTTCGGTGTCATACCCACCGAGTGGGGAGCCGCGATACCCGGAGATGAAGCCGCCCGTTTTCAAGCCAGCGTCCCGGTCGAGCCGTGCCCGATCGAAGCCCAGGCGCACCAGAGCCTGAATGCCGGTCAGATAGACCTGCCCCTGTGTCGCGACATATTTGTCATCCAGCGTGACATTGGGCACATGGACATTCATTCGACGTTCCTCCTCTCCACTCAAAAACAGCGAGCCGCGAAACAGCCCTCTACCTCTCGATCAATATCATCCTTCTACGTCGCGATTTCTGTGCTATCGTCACCACTTAGAACCAAAATAACGCAGTTTTATTTCCAGTTGGACCAATGGCCGAAAAAAATATTCTCGATCCATCCGATATTCGGGTTTTGCGCGTCCTGCAGAGGGACGCTTCGCTCTCCATTGCCGAAATCGCCAAGGAAGCGGGCATGAGCCAAACACCCTGCTGGCGTCGAATCAAGAAGCTCAAGGAACAAGGTATTATTCGCCAAATCACAGCGATAATCGACCGCGAATCGGTCGGCCTTGGTTTCGTGGCCTATTCCTTCGTGAAATTGGCGGTTCCGAGCCGCGAAAATATGGAGACCTTTGACAAGCTGGTCCACCATTGGCCGGAGGTTGTGACCTGCGAAAGAATCACCGGCGCGGTCGACTATCTGATCAAGGTGGTGACCGATGACATCAAGACCTATGACAATTTCCTGCGCCTGAAGCTGCTCGACAACACGCTGGTCTCAGATGTTCAGTCGCGCATCGTCGTAAACACGGTCAAGGATACCGTCGCCCTGCCCCTGCGCGAAAGCTAAAGGAAGCGCCGCGCCGAAACGGCAGGACGCTTAGGCCAGAAAACGAAGCGGTGAAAGCGGCAACATGTCGAGGCCCGGATCACGCTCCGTGATCAAATCGGCAAGCAGACGGCCACTGAGAGGGCCAAGACCGAACCCCGAAGCCCCATGGCCGAAATTGTACCAAAGGCCTGGCCGGGAGAGCGAAGAGCCGATCACCGGCAGGGAGTCGGGCAGGTGCGGCCGACTTCCCATCCACAGCCCTCCGGGAACCGGCTGGCCGAGCGGGAAGATATCTTCGGCCCGTTTGCCCGCGCGCAGAAGCTGCACGGGATTGGCGGGTGCATCGCGCTCGGCAATCTCCATGCCCGTCGTCAAACGAATGCCCTGCTCCATCGGCGTCAACACATAGCCGTGGTCCACATCCATCACCGGACGGGAAAGCGAAGCCCCTGACCTGGGGCGATAGTGCTGAAGATAGCCCCGCGTCACAGCAAGGGGAAATCGGTCGCCGAGTTTAGAGGCAAAGTCGGCGGACCAGGGACCGAGCGCAACGACCACCTGCTTTGCCGTCAATTCCTTGCGCGGCGTTGAGATCCGCCATCCAGACCGCCGCTGTTCAAGCGCCGCTGCCTCGCCGGTGAAATAAAGCCCGCCTTCCTGAATGAAATAGCGCCACAAGGCCTCGACCACACCGGACGGATTTGTGACCGATTCGCTTTCCGGCCAGAACACACCCAAAAGCGCGTCCGCCTTCAGGCCTGGTTCGACCGTATTCACATCACCGCCAGACAGTTCCCGATAATCGACGCCGAAAATGCGGGCATAGTGCCTTTCACGCTCGTCCGCACGGAAGCTGGCTTCTGACCGATAGACCTGCAGCCAGCCGCTTTTGCGGTAAAACCGTTCGCCATTGGACACCATGGACAGAGCCCGGTGCTCTTTCACCGCCAGTTCGCGCAGCGGTGCCATGGTGCGGGCGTAACGCTGCATCCCTTGGGCGCCGCTGTGCTGCGCGAAACGCCGAAACCAGGGGATCATTCGAAAGACTGCGCCCAGATCATAGTGGACTGCGGTCGACTGCTTGATCGCAATATCGGCCAGATCGGCGGCCCGGTTCGAAAAACGGGCCGGGCAAAAGCCGTTCCTTGCAATCAGGCCGGCGTTGCCATGCGATGTCTCCTCGCCTGGATGGCGCCGGTCGATCAGCGCAACCTGCAGCCCTCGCTGGCGAAGATGGACAGCGGTCGAAACACCGACAATTCCGGCACCCAGAACAATGACGTCGACCTGCTGCAAATCTGCCCCTTGGAAAAGACCCCTCTTTGCTCTTACCCTACAATGGCTTAAATCAACAATCTGATAAAAGCGGTTCGGCCGCCAAATCAGACCTTCCTCGCCTGCCCTGCTTTCGGGAGCACACCGGTTATGATCAGATCTGCGATGTCGGCCCTCGGCTGGATCGGTCAGCGCGGCACGCTTGCCCTCACGGCCAGCATTCTGATCGGCATGACATTGCCGTTCCTGTCGGCCTATGCGCGGCCCTTCATCACCGAGGCGGTTTTCGCCTTGCTGGTGTTGGCGTTTCTCAGGGTCGACCCCGACGCTGTCCGGCAGAGATCAAAGCGCCCGGTCATCTTCATTCTGGCAAGCTGCTGGATCATGATTGCCGTTCCCCTGTTCGCAGCGGCGGCGCTTGCGCTTTTCGGCGGCGAAACACTCGATCCACAGGTGATCCTGACGATCTTCATCGTCAGCGCAGCGCCGCCAGTCATGTCCGCGCCGGCCTTCATCTATCTCATGGGGCTGAACGGCGCCCTGAGCCTGACCATACTGATCGCCTCCACGGTTCTCACCCCTCTGACGGCTCCCTTCATGGCAGAGCTGATGATCGGGGACGCGCTAGATCTCGACAGCCTCGGCCTTGCCCTCAGCCTGGGCACTCTGCTCGGCGGTTCTCTCCTTGTGGCAACTGTGATCCGCAAGGTCGTCGGTTCGGCTCGCATCGTCGCCGGCAAGTCCAATATCGATGGCTTGAATGTGCTGGTACTGCTGTTTTTTGCCGTCGCGGCCATGGATGGCGTGGCCGCAAGTTTTGCTACGCGTCCCGGCCTGACATTTGCCATCGCAGCGCTGACCTTCGTCGTCGCCTTCTTTCAGATTGGCATCGCCATGCTGGTCTTCTACAGGGTCGACAGGGCAGACGCCTTTGCCATCGCCCATTCGGCCGGCAATAGGAACATGGGCCTGATGGTTGCCGCACTCGGCGGCTCTCTGCCGGAACTCACCTGGCTCTGGTTCGCCCTCGGACAATTGCCGATCTACATGCTTCCGATGATCCTGAAGCCTCTTGTCCGTCGGCTGATCGCCAAGCCGGAAAAAAAACAGCTCGAAAACTCCTGACGTCAGCGCCGCAATAGGCTTAAATACCCCGAGGTTATCTGGCCTGGGATCATTCGGTCTGGCGCAACTTCGGTGGAGTTTCAGGAATGGCTTTTCTCACCCATCTTCGCGGTCTGGCGTGCCAGGCCGTCTTGCTGCTGGCAGCCACACCGGTCGCAGTTGCCGGCGACTACGCCGATGTGGAAATCCTCGGATTTTCCGATGAAGGCTTTCGTTTTGCCTTTGAACAATATGGCGTTCAGGCAGGCTCGGGCGTTCCCTATTCGGACATTTTCGTCATCGACGTGCCAACCGACAGCTGGTTCAAGCCCTCGCCCTTTCGGCTCAAGGAGGAAATCGACGTCGCCTATGAGGTGCCCGATGAAAAGCTTGACGCCACCCGCGAGAAAAACCTGAGCCGCGCGGTGGAGACACTCGCCAACAGCCGTATTTCCGGAAGGGGCCGAACCGTTGGCCACAATCCGGTCACCGAGATCGGCAGCGATCCACACCAGCTCACCGTCAATCCGCGGCTGATCGTACCGCCCGCCGACAACCCCATGCAGTTCTCCCTTGAAGAATATCCCCTGCCCTCCGGAGACTGCGCAAGCTATGGCGCTGATACGCGCGGCTTCCGACTTACCTTGAGCTTTGAGGGTTCGGAGCGCGTGTTGAACGACGACACATCCCTGCCCTCAAGCCGTGGCTGCCCCCTGCGCTACCGCATCGAGCGGGCGATCACCTACTACCCCGCGGCCCGCCCGCCGGTCTTCGCCGTGCTTGTGCTCATGGAAACCCACGGTTTTGAAGGTCCAGACGGACGTTATCTCGCCATAACCGGCCAGTTTTGACGGTTAAACCGATTCAAGCGCTGCCTCAGACTTGCTCACCTTCCCGGCCCGTGATAGCGCCCGGCGGACCAATTCAACCTGGAGCCGACTATGAGCCGCGACATCCTGATTGCCTCTTCGATCCTTGCCTCTGACTTCTCCAAGCTTGGACAGGAAGTAAGAGACGTGGCTGAAGCCGGGGCAGACTGGATTCACCTGGATGTCATGGACGGGCACTTCGTGCCGAACATCACCTTTGGTCCAGATGTCATCAAGTCACTGCGCCCGCACAGCGACAAGATCTTCGACACCCATCTGATGATCGAACCTTGCGATCCCTATCTGGAAGCCTTCGCCAAGGCCGGCTCAGACATCATCACGGTTCATGCGGAAGCGACCAAACACCTGGACCGCTCGCTGCAGGCCATCAGGAACCTTGGAAAGAAAGCCGGTGTCTCGCTCAATCCGCACACACCAGAAAGCGTTCTGGAGTATGTGCTCGATCGGCTCGACCTGGTCCTGATCATGACGGTCAACCCCGGCTTCGGCGGCCAGAAATTCATCCACGCCATGGTCGAGAAGACTCGCAAGGTCAAGGACATGATCGGTGACCGCCCGATCGATATCGAGATTGACGGTGGCGTCACCCCCGAAACAGCTCCCCTCGTTGCAGCGGCTGGC
Organism: Roseibium polysiphoniae; assembly: GCF_014842925.1. Lineage (GTDB taxonomy): Bacteria > Pseudomonadota > Alphaproteobacteria > Rhizobiales > Stappiaceae > Roseibium > Roseibium polysiphoniae. The sequence goes on along the minus strand of NZ_JACYXJ010000003.1, from coordinate 562,033 downwards.
GCAAATGTGCTGGTTGCAGGCTCGGCGGTCTTCAAAGGCGGCACGATCGACAGCTACGGCGCGAACATTGCGGCAATCCGTAAGGCGGCTCAAGAGGCATAGCGCCTCTGGCGTTGCGGCGCAGCATCTCCTAAGCTCTTGCGGAATATGGCGTTAGGCAAATGCCACGCCGGTTGATTTCGCAAGTGAGAACAGATGTCCGCCAGTGCCGAACGAGATGACAAGACAATGCGCCACTCTGTTTGGGAAGACGCTCAGGGCCTTTCCATTGGCGTCTTTGCCTGCGCTCTCGGCGTGGTGTTTCTGGCCCATCTCGGGTTTCTGACGGGTCAGACAGCCGGCCTTGCCCTGCTGCTTTCCTATACGCTGGACATCAGCTTCGGGGTCGCTTTTTTCGCGGTGAACCTGCCGTTTTACTGGTTTGCCTACAAGCGTCTGGGTCTGGAGTTCACGATCAAGTCGGTGCTCTGCGTCACTGCACTGTCCGTCGTCGTCGAGCTGATCAAGCCAGCGGTTCAGTTTGACCATCTCGATCCGCTTCTCGGCGTCCTGGCTTTTGGCACGCTGGCAGGCTTCGGCATTCTGGCGATCATCCGGCATCAGGGGAGCCTTGGCGGGCTCGGCGCAGTGTCCCTGATGGTCCAGGACGCAACCGGTTTTCGGGCCGGCTACGTCCAACAGATCACGGATGCGCTGATCTTTGCCGCAGCGCTGTTCTTCTTCCCCTGGCAAGTGGTTGCCTGGTCGGTCGCCGGTTCGATCATTCTGAACGGCATCATCGCCTTCAATCATCGCCGGGACCGCTATATCGCCAGGTGACGAGGCCGCTTACGGCAGGTAGGTCAGGCTTTCCAGCTGCACCAGCTTGTCGTCCCAGAAAACGAACTTTGCGACGACGCTCTTGTCGAACATGTCCTCTTCGACCCGGTCATAAAACTGGCAGGCGAAAAAGAGATGATCCTTGTTTTCCTCGCCCTTGGCTTCGTCATAGGCATAGCCCCACCACAGCGGCGTATCGCAGTTGCCGAGGCCGCCGATGGCCGCAGCAATGCCGGAGGCACCAGCCGGATATTTCATGAAGCGGGCAAAATCCACGTCATCAGCCCGGGCGCTTCCCGATGCGGCCAGAGCAAAAAGGCAAAGACCGGCAGCAATAGATTTAATCGTCATTTATCTTCCTGTTCGCTTTCTCAATCCACGATCTGCATTCTGCTGAGTTAAGACATCAGAACAATGCTTTCTTCTTGAAAACAATGACAGATCACGCGGAGAAAGTTTCAGCACACCTCCGCTGAAGACTTGGTAAATGCAACTCTTCGAATTGGCAGCCAAATGCCCTTTCCACTCCAGCAGCCCTGCCAAAGGTTTTTCAATCTTTTGGCTTTAGCGTTCAGCTCATGATCGCAGCGGCCCCTGTCCAGACCCATGAGCCTTCCTCCACGACGTCCGAAGTCACGTCGGAGCCAGTCACGCATGGGCAGAGCAAACGCGGGTACGTGGCAAAGTCAAAGACAAGCCGAAGCGCACGAACTGCGCCTGCCGGATCTGTTCTTGGGTTTGCCCTCACCTGGAGCTTGATGATCAGCGGACTTGCCGGGCTTCAACTCTTCCTAAAGGGCGAGGCGCTGAGCGGACGCACTCTTGCCGTTGCGCTCATGTTCCTCGCAGGGAGCTTTTTGGGCGCAATCTTCGCCCGCTGTTTCGCCGGTCTGATTTGCCGTTGGCGCAAGACGCCCAGCGCACGTTTCGCGAGCCTTTTCATCGGCCTTTCAGTTGGAACGGCCGGCCTGACGGCATTCATCCACTACCTTCACTTTTCCGCCTATTACGCGCAATGGCATGGCGAATTCGGCAGTTTGCACAGGCTTGTCGAGATCATCATGACCGGCGCCAGCTCGGCCTATATCTTCACCGTTCAGGGCATGCAGCTTCTGCTGCCCTGGGGGCTCGCCCTGCTCTTCGCCGCAGCCTGGGATTACGCTCGGTCTAGCCGGACTACTTGAGCGACCGGGAACCTTCCTCGCGTTCCAGATGCTCTTTCAAACCTGTCGGATAGAGGTCGAGCCCCGCAGCATCGAGATCGGCCAGGTTGAACCATCTCGCCGTGGCGAATGTCTCATCGCTTTCAAGGAATTCGAACACCGCCTGATCGTAAAGCGCCTCATCTGCAAACCTGGCCTCTGAGAGAAAAACAATTTCGTGCCCTCGGTCACCGTGATGAGCATAGATATTCTCAAGAACCACAGGGTCGCCGGAAACATGGATCTCTGCGCCCAGCTCCTCCATGAACTCTCGTGACAGCGCATCTTGCCACCGCTCGCCAAACTCGACACCGCCGCCAAGTGGACGCACACCCTTCACGGTTCCATCGTCATTGGTGATTTCGACTGCCAGAACCGCGTCTCCACGTCGGATCAGGGCAAGCGCCTTCACCACAATTTTCTGGGCAGGTCGCCAACTTGTCATCATGATCGCCTTGGTCAAAACAAAAGAAATGGGTGGGAAGCAGGTCGCAGAGGCCATTGCCCTCAGCCTAGCACCGCCAGCACGGGAAAACAGCGCCGAACGGTTCTTACTCTGGATCTGGAAACACCTGCCTCCTCCATTGAGAACGGCGCGACTTCCTGCTAGACCGCGCACAACAGCTCCCCAAAATGAGGACCCGCGATGATCCCGCGTTATTCCCGCCCCGATATGGTCGCCATCTGGTCGCCGGAAACCAAGTTCCGCATCTGGTACGAGATCGAGGCCCATGCCTGCGACGCCATGGCCGATCTCGGTGTCATTCCGCGTGAGAACGCAGACGCGGTCTGGAAAGCCAAGGACGTGGAGTTTGACGTCGCCCGGATCGACGAGATCGAAGCTGTCACCAAGCATGACGTTATCGCCTTTCTGACCCATCTGGCCGAACACGTTGGCAGCGACGAGGCCCGCTTTGTTCATCAGGGCATGACCTCTTCGGATGTGTTGGACACGTGTCTGAACGTTCAGCTCGTGCGCGCGGCAGACATCCTGCTGAAGGACATGGACAACCTGCTTGCCGCGCTGAAAAAGCGCGCGATGGAGCACAAGAACACAGTCCGCGTCGGCCGCAGCCATGGTATCCACGCTGAGCCCACCACCATGGGTCTGACCTTCGCGCGCTTCTATGCTGAAATGGATCGCAACAAGGCCCGCCTTGTTCAGGCTCGCGAAGAAATCGCGACAGGCGCCATCTCCGGCGCCGTCGGCACCTTCGCCAATATCGACCCCAGGGTCGAAGAACATGTCTGCGAAAAACTCGGGCTTCGGCCAGAGCCGATCTCGACCCAAGTGATCCCGCGCGACCGTCACGCCATGTTCTTCGCCGTCCTAGGCGTCATCGCGTCCTCGATCGAGAATGTCGCCATCGAGATCCGCCACATGCAGCGCACCGAGGTTCTGGAAGGCGCCGAGTTCTTCTCCATGGGCCAGAAGGGCTCCTCGGCGATGCCGCACAAGAAGAACCCGGTTCTGACGGAAAACCTGACCGGCCTCGCCCGCCTCGTTCGCATGGCGGTCGTCCCGGCCATGGAAAATGTAGCGCTCTGGCATGAACGCGACATTTCCCATTCCTCCGTCGAGCGCAGCATTGGTCCGGACGCGACAGTGACACTGGATTTTGCGCTCAACCGCCTGACCGGCGTGATCGACAAGATGCTGATTTTCCCGGACAACATGCTGGAGAACATGAACAAGTTCCCGGGCCTGGTGATGTCACAACGGGTCCTCTTGGCTCTGACCCAGGCCGGCGTGTCGCGCGAAGATGCCTACTCCATGGTCCAGCGCAACGCCTTGAAGGTCTGGGAAGAGCGTCTCGACTTCCAGGAGCTGCTGCTCGCCGACAAGGAAGTGGTCGCGGCCCTTGGTGAAGACGCCATCAAGGAAAAGTTCGACATGGGCTATCACACCAAGCACGTGGACACGATCTTCAAGCGTGTCTTCGGGACAAGCTGATACCGCCACAACGTAAGCTTTTACGACTATTCGGCGCCCCGCCCCAACCTGCCACCGCGCAGTGCTTGAGGCGGGGCGTTGTCATGTCTGGAAAGCAGCGCTCCCAAGCAGCGTGTCAAACGGCCACCGTGTCAGGGCGAAAATGCTTGCAGTCGCGAGACCGCGATCGCCTCTGCCCTAAAGAGACAATCGGACAAATTAGAATATTTAGAAACAATCAGAAACACAACTAAAGTAAACAGAAAACAAAATAGAAATAAACCATATATTTACGTTATTACTTCTCGAAATTAACACATATTTAAATTCTAGACAGGACAATTGCTTCGAGAATAATATATTTACTTCATTGAATATTTCTCCCCTGGGACAAAATGAAACCATTGGCTCGATTTTTCTCAAGCTGCGCTGCGTTCTGGCACAACGCATCAGGCAACTTCGGCATCATGACAGCACTCTGCGCCACGCCTCTTATTGTCCTGGCCTGCGGCAGCGTTGACGTTGTCCGCATGACGAGCGCGAAACAACGGCTTCAGGCCATGGCGGACTCGGCGACGCTGGCAGCGGCATCCCTGTCTAACAGCGCCGATATGGAACTTGCCATCGACGAATACATGGGTGCCAATCAACCTGACGAAGCGCCGTGGGACACACTTACCTATGAATCGTCAATACTCACGAGCAGTCTGAACGCGAAAGAGGTGCAGGTTTCCGCAACCGTCACCGTCAAGACCCCGTTCCTGTCATTAATCGGAATTGACACCTCAACCGTCACAGCAGACTCCACAGCTGTTGAGTCCGCAAGCAACATCGAAATTTCAATGGTGCTGGACATCTCTTCGTCAATGAGCGGGACAAAGCTCACCAGCCTAAAAAGCGCTGCCAGTGAATTTGTTGAAATAATGCTCGATGACGAGGACGAGGATTACACCTCCATCAACCTGGTCCCCTTTGGTGGAACCGTAAATCTTGGCAAGTCGATTTACGAGAGTTACGTCAACGCGTCCTCGAGCGCGATAACCTACCCCAGCAAATCTCAATACAACGTAGGAACGTCAGTTCCCTACAATAACTATCTGTTCCCGAACGCCGGCTACTGTATCGAATATCAGGATCAGGACTTCGACCTCGACGACATCGCCGCAAATAGCCGCGCTCAGGTGCCGCATTTCACGCGCTACAGCGCGAAGAACGACTGGTGCCCACCAGAAGAGTCAGAAGTTGTCCTCAACACCAATGACGCTGACAGTCTGACAGACCATATCAACGCATTCGAATTGTCGGATGGGACAGGCATGGACATCGGTGTCTTATGGGGCGCGAAGGCTCTATCGCCGTCGCTCCGAGGAGATCTCGGTGGCGATTTTTCCGATCGCCCAGCCGACTTCGATGATCCTGAGACCATCAAGATCGCTGTCATCATGTCTGACGGCGATATCACCGCCCAGTTCAGACCCAAAGAGCCCGAAGATGACGCGGACGCGATGGACGCTCAAAACAGCAGCAAGCGTCAAACTGTCGTGAACAAAGGCAACACAAGCTCCAGCAGCAGCTCGTCAAACAACGCCATAGCCTACTTCAAGAGGATTTGTGAGGATATGGATGACAATGGCATTCAGATATACACAATCGGCTTTAAAATTACATCTGGATCAACCGCCGACACCCTGCTCGAGTACTGCGCGTCATCATCAGGAAACTATTACTTCGTAGAAGGTCTGGATCTGGACGACGCCTTCAACTCCATAGCGGCCTCAATCAACAGCCTGAGGATATCAGGATGATGTCGGCAGGCAGTTCCCGACCGGGCCCAAAAGCGCAGAAAGGCCTTCCCGAGGCCGGGACGCGCATCGTAACGGACAAGCGCGGCGTGACTGCGATTGAGTTCGCCATCATCGCCCCTGTCTTTTTCATGATCCTGTTCTCGACCTTTGAAGCAGGCCTCCTCTTTACCCGACTTGCGATGCTGGACAACGCCGTCAGCATCCTCTCCAAGTCAATTTACATCGGCGCTCTCGCAGACGGGATTGATGACGGCACGATCTCTCAGGACGATGTTGAGAAGATGGTCTGCGAAGAGGTCTACGTCGTCATGCCAAGCTGTGACGAAGACATCACGGTCGAGTTGACCGAAGTCACGTCTCTCGACAGTTTGCCGACCTCAGATGTCGAGTGCATCGACTCCATGGATTTGGAGTTCAACCCGGCCGTAACCTTCGACCCCGGAGGGTCGGGATCAAATGTTTTCATGCGCGTTTGCATCACGGTAGATCTCTTGACGCCGGGACTCGGCCTTGGACTCGCCCTGACCAAGACATCAACCGATCGCTTCGAGCTGATTTCCTCAACGGCCTTCCGGAATGAACCATACTGAGATGTCGATAAAAACAATCTTTCAGCAGTCCGGGTTCTGGCGGGATAGCAGCGCAGCCGCGGCTGTAGAATTCGCCATTGTGGCTCCCTTCCTCGTTGTCGTGCTCATCAACGCGGTGTCGTTCTTTGATGGATTTCGCGGCGATAGAGTGGTTTCGCGCACAAACACGGTCGTTCTGGACCTTTTGACCCGCGAACAGGGCGCCATCGATGATGATGATCTCGACGAACTGATCGCGATCGCCGAGGCACTTGCCGGAAAATATGTCGACAATGGTTTCACCCTCGTCCTGACGAGTGTTCGCAACACTTGGGACTCGGAGGAAAACCCGGACATCGATCTTCGCTGGAGCATCAGCAACGACAGTTCAGCCGTTTTGACCCAAGACGACATAGATGCAATGACGCTGCCTTCGATGCAGGAAGGCGATACGGCGATCATCTCGTCTCTTACAACAGAATACACCCCGGCAATTGTCGGCGAGCTCAGTGGCGAATTCACTCTGAGTGACTACCTCATTCGCCGCCCGAGGTACGTCACCGAAATTGATTGCTCCAGCGACTCGGGCAAATGCTGAAAAGCTTTAGGGGCTCGCTCTGATATCTGGCGAAAACAGATTCCGATCCAATCGGAACAAGAGCTTTCCCGACCGTTCGACGCCCCGCCCCAACCTGCCACCGCGCAGTGCTTGAGGCGGGGCGTTGTCATGTCTAGGCTTGTGTCCTGCATCTGACGTTCCGCGGCACCAGCGACCAGGACCCGCCCTCATGAAAATCGCCGTCGTCGCCGACATTCATGGCAACCTCCCTGCGCTTGAAGCGGTCATCGCCGATATGGCCAGGGAAAGCCCGGACATGGTCGTGAACCTGGGTGATTGCGTCTCCGGTCCGCTCTGGCCCGACGAGACCGGCCACCTGCTCATGGAAAAGGCCTGGCTGACGGTGCGCGGCAATCATGACCGGATCGCCGTCGGGCCACCTGTTCATCCAGACAATCAAACCGATCACTTCACCCAGTCAGCCCTTTCTTCGACCGTCATCGACTGGCTGGCGGCACTGCCGTTCAGCTGTCACCTTGACCAAGGTGTCTCGATCTTTCACGCGACCCCACACCAAGACGATCTCTATCTGACGGAAACCGTGACCGGCGAGGACGCGTTGCTTTCCTCTGCTGCTGAAATCCTTGGGCGTCTGGGAGACAACGCGACATCAGCGCTATTCTTGTGCGGCCACACCCACATTCCCAGGTTGATCACCCTTCCGACCGGGCAGACCATCTTCAATCCGGGCAGCGTCGGCTGTCCTGCCTACAGCGATGAAACGCCGAACCACCACGTGATGGAGGCCGGCAGCCCCCATGCCCGATACGGCCTGTTGGAAAAGACCGGTCAGCTCTGGACCTACCGGCATAAGGCCGTCGACTACGACTGGGCAGCGGCCTCAAAACAGGCGCGGCGCAACGGCCGGGAGGGCTGGGCACACGCCTTGTCGACGGGCTTTTATCCCCGCTGACAATGGTTCGAGATCAAGCGACTGTCAGCGCTCCAAAAACATGCCTGAGAAATCCAGGAAACAAAATCATCACCTCAGAAATATCAGGAAATATATTCGACATATTTTAGACACCAATGTTTTCGAGTGTGACCTGACGTAAACGATTGATATCCTGCGAAATTTCCTCGCCGGAAATCCCATCGGTCGAGACGTATTGCAGTTAATTTATCAATGAATTCCTTTTCAACTTAGCCCAGGACAGCGCAATGTCTTTCAAGCGCGCCATATTGGCGCTTTTCACCCTAGCCGGCATGACAATGGCGTTTAGCGCCAGTGTTTCTGCAGCTCCTGCCACCTCGGCTCTCGCCGCAACGGCGCCAGGCGTATCATCTCAATTCGAACGGGCCCTGCTGCTCGCCCAATACCGTCGCCCGCCACCGCCTCCAGGAGGCTATCGCCGCCCGCCCCCTCCAGGTTATTATCGCCCACCGCCGCCACCCCGTTATCGCCGCCCGCCGCCACCTCCGGGATATTATCGTCCACCGGCTGTACGCGGTCTGCCCCGGGCCCATTACGATTGGTGTGTGCGCAAGTATCGGTCCTATCGTCCTGCCGACAACACCTTCCAGCCCTATCAGGGACGTCGCCGGCCTTGCAGGTCCCCCTTCTGGGGCTGACGAAAGCCGAGATTTTCAATATTGGAGAGGCCGGCCCTGCGCTGGCCTTTTCTTTTGCAAAGAGCCAAGGTCAGCCCGGACAGCTACGCCGCACAGGCGGTCAGAGATGCAAAAAACGTCTGTTAGATCATTGCCTTGAGATAAGTCCAGAAACAACATCGCCTCATTTTAGGCGCTGTGGACACCTATTCCTCCCACGTTGAATCTCACCGCGGAAACGCCTCTTCTCAGCCCGCAAGCGGCAGGGCTGAAAAGGCGTTCAGTTTTAAAGGAATGAGGACGAGCATGACCCTGAAACGAACAGCCATAGCAACCCTGGCAGCATCAGCGATCACCTTGGCCGCCGTCGCGCCCTCATCTGCCTTGCCCGGCAGCGCGAGCTTGTCCAACGCGGCACAGATCACGGATGGGATGCTGCTGAAGGTTCAGAACCGGAACGGCTTTTACACCCACAAAGGCAAGACCTATTACAACGGCCAGCAGGGCTACAAGAACGCGCGTCCTGGCTACAAGCAATACAATGGCTGGTGGTTTCCCTTGGCGGCCTTTGCAGCTGGCGCAGTCCTGGGTCAGGGCCTGACGGCAAAGCCAACGCCTTCAAAAGCGCGCGCTCCGAGCCGAGCTTCAAGCCGGTTTACGCCCGAGCACTACACTTGGTGCGCCCGCAAATATCGCTCCTACCGGACCAGCGACAACACCTTCCAACCCTACAATGGCCCGCGCCGTCAGTGCGTGTCTCCCTTCGCGGGTCGCTGATCGTTCGATTACAAGACATGGCAGGTTTCAGGACGGGCTCCAAACGTCTGGCCCTGAAACCATGACGAACAGGATTTGACAAAAGAGCCCCCGCGTCCCAAGAGACGGATCAGCTCCCAACTCTCGTTCAGACCAGAAGTTCTCACCCATGAAAATCTCCGAAGCCGATATTCTTCTCGTGCCAGGGTATGGCGACACGCCGGATGGGCACTGGATGAAGCGATGGCAGGCGAAAATGGCCAACGCCTGGGTGGTCGAGCAGAAGAACTGGTTCAAACCCGACCGGAAAATCTGGCAGGACACCCTTCTTGCACGGCTGGAAAAGACAACGAAACCCGTCGTTCTGGTGGGGCATTCCCTCGGCTGTACGCTCATCGCCCACGCGGTCCACGACCTGCCGAAAGACAAGGTGCGCGGCGCGTTTCTGGTGGCACCGACCGACCTGGAGCGCAAGAAACCCAAGCCGAAGTTCGATGTGGGGACCTTTGTGCCCCTGCCCCAGTCTCCGCTGCCCTTCCATGCCCATGTGGTTGCCAGCCGCTCGGATGAAAACTGTACCTATAAGCGCGCCGAAACCTTCGCCAAGGCGTGGGGAACAACCATCCAGGACGCAGGCGAAGCCGGCCATATCAACATGGCCAGCGGCCACGGTCCCTGGCCGGAAGGCATGATGTCCTTCGCCCATTTCATGAAGCGTCTCGGCTAAAGCTTTTCCGCACCAGACAAAGAAAAAGGCCTCCGCTGTCACGAAGGCCTTTAAAAACGCTTTCAAGCTGATCGGCTGTGATCAATCGTTCTGGATCTGATCAACCGCCGTATGCATCAGTTCGTCCATGGTGCGACGGATCTGATGGTCGGACTGTTCGATGTTCTTGGCGTCGAAGTCGCCGCGAATCTTGCGGAAGACGTCTTCATCGCCCGGCTCTTCAAAATCAGAGCGAACAACTTCCTTAGCGTAGCCTTCAGCGGCTTCGCCTTCCAGGCCAAGCTTCTCCGCAGCCCACAAGCCGAGAAGCTTGTTGCGCCGTGCGGTCGCCTTGAACCTTAGCTCCTCGTCATGCGCGAACTTGCCTTCAAATCCATCTTCGCGCTTGTCGAATGTGCTCATCCTGGTGTCTCCTGAACTGCGGATAGCCTCTACGCCCCGGATATAGGAACGATCTTGCCTCTTCCATATCCCCCAACCGCCGCCAAATCAACGCGGGAAAGCCCATATGCCCCAAAAGCATGAGCATTGCGCGATTTGGCACAGTTCAGCCGATTGTACTTTTCCAGGCATTCAGGTAAGTTCCGCGCCGCTGATGCAGGGCGCATGCCAAAGACTCACCCCCAATACGGGAAATTGTCGACGGCGCCCGGCAGAAGGCGAACGGGGGGAAGAACGACCAACTGGAAGAACCCCGTTCGATGGATTTTCTCAAACATTCACGGTACGTGCCAATGAATCGCCGCCGTCGCATCTATGAAGGCAAAGCCAAGATCCTCTATGAAGGCCCGGAGCCTGGAACGCTGATTCAGCATTTCAAGGACGATGCAACTGCCTTCAACAACAAGAAACACGAGATTGTCGACGGCAAAGGCGTGTTGAACAACCGGATCTCCGAGTACGTCTTCAACAACCTGAACGCCATTGGCATTCCGACCCACTTCATCCGCCGCATGAACATGCGCGAGCAGCTGATCCGCGAAGTCGAGATCATTCCGCTGGAAGTGGTGGTGCGCAATGTGGCCGCCGGCTCCATCGCCAAGCGCCTTGGCATTGAAGAAGGCACCCAGCTGCCTCGGTCCATCATCGAGTTCTACTACAAGAACGACGAGCTGGACGACCCGATCGTGGCTGAAGAACACGTAACGGCTTTCGGCTGGGCAACGCCTCAGGAACTCGATGACATCATGGCACTGGCCATCCGCGTCAACGACTTCCTCTCTGGCTTGTTCCTCGGCGTCGGCATCCGTCTTGTCGACTTCAAGATCGAGTGCGGCCGTCTGTTCGAAGGCGACATGATGCGCATCGTGGTTGCTGACGAGATCTCCCCGGACAGCTGCCGCCTTTGGGACATCAAGACCAACGAGAAGATGGACAAGGACCGTTTCCGCCGTGAAATGGGCGGGATGCTGGAAGCCTATCAGGAAGTCGCCAAGCGCCTGGGAATTCTCAACGAGAATGACCGTCCGGCAGGCTCCGGCCCGACGCTGGTTCAGTAAGTTAGACTTCAGCCGATCTGTTAGGAGTAAATTTCACTTCCTAAAACAAGTAACGCCTTCACCGGCCATTCGGTGAAGGCGTCGATGGTAGTTCGCTGTTATGGCTCACTATTACATTTCAAAGTCGGGACTTATACTAAGTGAGGGGAATGAGCCCTTTGCAAAAGAAGAGATTGATGCCACTCAAATAGTTGCAAAACATCTCCCTCCGCACGTCGAAACCTTTCGGCTCGACGGCACCTCAGAAGTCAAAATTCTTATACGCTATTCTTGCCATTGCTGGACATGTAAATGGGAGAAACCAATCCATAATTCGCAAACGCGTATTATGGACAACAAAAGGCCACGAGCCTTTGATGCGACAAGATATGAAGCCTCTTTTCAATTGACAGCACTAATGGCGGATCTTGCGCAGAATCGTATCTACGTAACGCGCAGCGACCGAAATTATGGGTGCTACAACGCGACACGAAGTGATGAGAGCGGCCGTTTTTATACTGCCTACTTCACTATTCGTAGAAGTAAGGGCCGATTTGACGGAATTCGGCATCAATTTCAGCTCTTTGTCGAAAGTGCTTATCTCCGCTCTCAGCAAGAACAAGGCATGAAAACCAGCTTGCGGGCAGTGATTGGCAAAGCCCGAGAAGGGAAAATGGTCAAATATAAACGCTAAAAACACCGAAGGGGTCCTTGAGGACCCCTTGGCTAACTCGACAACCTCTTAAGCTTACGCCTATCTACCCTTGCGGTTGGACTACCTAAAGCAGCGGGGATACTCTTTCAGTCGATCATGAGTATCTATGATCAGAAAATAAGGCAACTGAGCCAAATTTTCAATACCAAATTGGTATATTCATTTAAACACAAATCGCATATTCCCAAAAAGTAGAAACTGCGAGACGCAAATCATCGCCCAAGGTCGAGAACAGGCGCATTAGCGCCTAAAACACAGATGTCCGCAACTCATAGCCTCCAATTGCTTTCAGCCCCGTTCCAATTGCCGGCAAGCTGGTGTAAGCAGCAGCCAAACAGGCTCTTTAGATCAATTTGAAACGCTGGCCTGACCGGTCGGGCGTTTCAGCGGAGAAGACAGACCATGAAGGCACGTGTCATCGTCACCTTGAAGAACGGTGTTCTCGATCCTCAGGGAAAGGCCATTGAAGGCGCGCTCGGCGGCCTCGGCTTTGGCGACATCGACTCGGTCCGCCAGGGCAAGGTCTTCGACCTAGACCTGAGAGCAACCGACAAGGCCGCCGCCGAAGCGGAAATCGCGCAGATGTGCGAAAAGCTTCTGGCAAACACGGTCATCGAGAATTACGCCATCGAAATCGACTGACGACGACCGGGCAAGGACCCCGTTGATGGATAGCGACGCGAAGAAAGCACTCCGCTTCATGGCCCTCAAGGCCGCCATATTCATCGTGTTCCCTGCCCTCGTCGCTGTCGTAACCGTCCTGGTCATGCTCTGACCAAAGCTGGAGATCGCTCCATGAAAACCGCTGTAATTGTCTTTCCGGGTTCCAACCGCGACCGCGACATGTTCCACGCGCTGGAGTTCATCACCGGCACCCGGCCCGCAAGTGTCTGGCACACCGAATCCGAACTTCCCGATGCCGACCTTGTCATCGTGCCCGGCGGCTTTTCCTACGGCGACTATCTGCGCGCCGGCGCCATTGCGGCGCGCTCCCCGATCCTCAAGGATCTGGTGAAGAAGGCAGATTCGGGCGTCACCGTTCTGGGCGTGTGCAATGGCTTCCAGATTCTGACAGAGGCAGGTCTCCTGCCCGGCGCCCTGATGCGCAACGCGGGCCTCAACTTTGTCTGCAAGGAAGTGAAGCTCGAGACCGTCAACGACGCGACCCGCTTCTCCTCAAGCTTCCAAAAGGGCCAGGTCTGGCGCTGCCCGGTCGCTCACCACGACGGCAACTACTTCGCCGACGCCGACACCTTGAAGGCGATTGAGGACAACGGCCAGGTCGTTTTCCGCTACGGTGAAGGCACCAACCCGAACGGCTCCATCAACGACATTGCCGGCGTGATGAACGCCAAGGGCAATGTTCTGGGCATGATGCCACATCCGGAAAACCTGATTGAAGATCTCAACGGCGGAACCGAAGGGCGGCTGTTGTTTGAAAGCCTGCTCGCAAAAGCTGCCTGACGACAAGCTAATTTCCCAGACGTCGATCGGGAGACGCCAATGGCCGAGCTGGAAGTGTCCAAGGAAGACCGCGAACGGCTGACCCGTCTGGTGCAGGACTATGCGCGGGACGAACTGGATCAGGACATCGGCAACATGGAAGCAGGGTTCCTGCTCGACCGTCTGATCGGACCTCTTGGCACGGTTTTCTACAACAAGGGCCTGCGCGACGCCTCTGCCCTCTTCGCACGCCGGGCAGACGATATGGCCGACGAGCTCTATGCCATGGAACGCGTCCATCCGGTCGACCGGTAGACGCAAGCTCTCCTTAGAGACCTAGACTGCCTTTCGGCGCTCCAGTTTTGGCGCATGACCATAGCGGCGCGCAAAGGCTCTGGAAAACGCCGCCGCCGAGGTAAACCCGCACATGCGCGCGACCGCTCTGACCTGAACTCCTGATTCGAGCTCTGCCCGCGCGATGTCCAGACGCCAGTTGGACATATAGGCCCCTGGTGTCATTCCAAGCACTTCCTTGAAAGTCACCGCAAATTGCGTGCGCGACATGCCCGCTTCCGCTGCCAGGCTTTCCAGGTTCCAAGCCACACCCGGGCGTTCATGCATAGCCACCAGCGCGGCCGCCAACCTGGGATGAGAAAGACCGGCAAGCAGCCCCACATCGGCGGCGTCACTCTCCAGCGCATGGCGCAACAAGCGGATCACCACGACTTCGGCCAGCCGGTGGAACACGGCCTGCCCGCCACAACGGGGCTGGACCACCTCTTCGACCAACGGGGACACAACCGTCCTCAGATCTGGCGCATCAACGAGGGCCACCGAGATGCATCTGGGCAGCGCCAAAACGAGGTGATGCCCTGCACCGGCAATCTCGATCTTCGCCGCAACCAACAGCGCTTCACTCTCCTCGACAGAGAAGTGATCGCAGGCCGCACAGTCGCCGGAGCCATTCGGCACAAACACGAGCCGCAACGCATCATCAGCGCCCCGAAGAACGACAAAATTCGCGCCCCGCGCTTCAGCCTCATCAGGAGCGACAAGGTCTGCCTGAACCCTGAAACGTTCGATGAGAGACGACAGCCTGTCGAGGCGTCCGCCGAAGATATTAGTGGCGTGAACGTTCATGAGCCGAACTCCAGATCATATATCTCGAACGAATAATTGCCCAAAGTTCTATAATCTAATCTGAGATTTTGCAAAAGCACAAATCGAATGGAGACCTAGATGCTTATTCCAAGACAGCCTGTCCCGGGCCTTACTGCCGAGACAATTTCCCATGGCACTTTTGATTTGGCCAACGACGGCGCCGAGTGGGGCACCCTTGTCGTGTTCTACCGTGGCCTGCATTGCCCGATCTGCGCGACCTATCTGAAGGAACTCGAGCGCCTGACACCTGAGTTCGAAAAGCGTGGCGTCAAGACTGTGGCCCTGTCCTCGGATGATGCGGATCGTGCGACACAGATGGCCGAAAAGGTCGGTGCCGACAACCTGCGCTTTGGCCACTCCGTGCCGCTGACCGTTGCCAAGGACTGGGGTCTTTACATCTCCACGAGCCGCGGCACCACGTCGATCGGCATCGAAGAACCTGCTCTCTTTTCCGAGCCTGGCGTTTTCCTGGTGCGCTCCAATGGCGAACTCTATTTCGCATCCGTTCAGACGATGCCTTTCGTTCGCCCGCATTTCCAGGAAATGGTTGGAGCCCTCGACTTCGTGAAGGCAAACGACTACCCGGGCCGCGGCGAATACACCGGCGCCGTCTAATTTTTCAAGCCTGAACACTCACTCCGGCGGACAGGTCAACCTGCCCGCCGGAGCTTCTCGCAGATCTCCCCTTGTTGAAACGCTCGGCCCGCACCACATTCGCGTCTCTCACATTGGAGTTTGCGAAATGCTCATTCTTGAGCTTGTCGCCGGTCTGGCCCTTCTGGTCCTCGGCGGCGATCTACTGGTGCGCGGGTCTGTCGGTCTTGCCGAGCGCATGAAAATATCGCCACTGCTGATCGGCATCGTTCTCGTCGGCTTCGGCACATCGACGCCCGAACTGATGACCAGCCTTCTGGCCGCCTTGAATGGCTCGCCAGGCATTGCCGTCGGAAATGTCATTGGCTCGAACACCGCCAACATCCTGCTCATCCTTGGCACTGCGGCGATCATCTTCCCGATGAAGGCCGATACGAAGGCGTTGATGCGTGACGGTCTGGTGGTCTCGGCAGCTGCACTCGCCTGCCTTGCCCTGGCCTACCTGGGGAATGTCAGCCGGTTGTCGGGCGGTCTGCTTGTTCTCGCGCTCACAGCGTATCTTGTCTTCACCTACCGCGCAGAAAGCGGCCAACAGACACCGTCCGCCGATATGCACCGCGCCGAGGGCGAGGCTGTGACCGCACGTCCCTGGACGCAATCCGCACCGGTATTGGCTGCTTTGACCATAGGTGGTCTGATCATGACCATGCTCGGCGCGAAATTCCTGGTCGACAGCTCGGTCGTCCTGGCAACACGCATGGGCATCGATGAAGCCGTGATCGGCCTGACCGTCGTTGCCCTTGGCACGTCGCTCCCCGAACTCGTGACGTCGGTGGTCGCCGCTTTACGTCGTCAGACAGACATTGCCTTCGGCAACATCCTCGGCTCCAACATCTACAATATCTTCGGCATTCTCGGCGTGACGGCCATGGTGAAACCGATCGAAATGCCCGAGCAAATCCTGAGTTTCGACATCTGGGTGATGCTGGCAGCAACAGCGCTCTTGATGATTTTCGCGCGCACCGGCCATCGCATTTGCCGCCTGGAGGGCGCTGCCCTGCTCGGTCTCTACGGACTGTATCTCGGCAAATTGGCACTGCAGTGAACCCGCAATGCCAAGCCGGCATCCCAGCGTTGGAAGCTACTGGACGGTCACATTGACGAAGTCGCTGTAGATCTCGACCGTGATCCAGACATTGCTGTTCACGATGCGTCTGGCCGCCGACCGTTCGATGGTGCCATTGAGGATCATCCGCTCCATCCGGCCTCGGTTGGCAGCGGATGCAAAATAGCGATCGCTCTCGTCTCCCGGGTCGCGGAGACCGAACTTGTGAAAATTGGCACGGTCCTGGCGGATGATCTGCCAGGGCTGTGTCAGGCGTGCGCCCTTGGAATTGAAATGGTCCGCTGATCCCAGATAGGCCGAATAGACCTCCAGAAGCTGGCCTTGCGCGGCTGCCTTGCCCGTAAACAGCGTCGAAGCGACGACAAGCATAAGAGCGAAAGTCGCGGACCGGCCCCATTTGATACCCTGCATTTCAAGCCTCCCATCGGTTGGCGCATTCTTCCCGTTTCGAAAGCTATGCGCAAACCCATGACGGCTGAATGAGGGATATCAATCCTGCCGAAACTTCCCAAAGGCTGCGAGGAAAGCTTGAGCAGTTTACGGAGCCGGACCGCATCAGAACAGCGTGGCGGCTATCTCAGTAAGGGCGCTTGGAGGTCGCCCAGAAGGGACGGTAGGCCTCGCCATTTGCCACTTCACGGCTCACGCCGATGTCGGCCAGCGCCTCATCGGAGAGCTGTGAGAGCTGTGCTCTCGAGCGTCTCATGTGCTGCCACAACACCAGTTTGCGATACACATACGCCACGAATGCCGATCTCAGCGACCCATGGTCGCCTCTCAGCTGAAGATCTGCGTCAATCACAGTCATATTGAACCTCTTTTCGATACAATTTCGAGTTCAAAGCACGATTGTCTCGGTTCATTCATATGAATTGACTCATTATTCGATGCAAGATAGAAAATTGTCACCATGACAAATTGGATTCCGAACATCCCCGCCGGCAAGGGACCCATGTATCTGCGCCTGGCAAACCAGATCGCAGAAGACATTGTCGCCGGCACGCTCCCGGCGGGCGCAAAGCTGCCGCCGCAACGCGAGCTCGCCTATGACCTTGGGATCACGGTCGGCACCGTGGGCAGGGCCTATGCGCTGGTGCGGGAAAAAGGTCTAGTCAGCGGAGAAGTCGGACGCGGCACCTATGTTCTTGGAACGATTGCGCCTGTGCCGGAGATTGTGACCGATCACAGCAGGACAGCGCCGGCCATTCAACTGATCCCCGCCCCAGTGCTCGCCGGTGACGTTGATTTCGGCAGCACCCGGACGGCTGTTCCTCATCCCGAGCTCGCCCGTCTAGACAGCACGTCAGCCCCGGAAATCGGGCAGTCGGAGATCGTCCGAAACCTGATGCAGCAGATCACCAGCGATTCTCCCTATGAGATCGCCAGTTACACACGCATCATTCCGGACAGTTGGCGCCAGGCCGGCCAACGGTGGCTGGCGCGCGGTGGCTGGACCCCCGACCCGGGTTCCATTGTCCCTGCTTTCGGCGCTCAGGCGGCGATCATGTCCGTCATCAGCGCCACCACATCTCCAGGCGACCGGATCGTCTTCGAAGAGCTGACCTACAGCTCAATTGCACGCGGCGCGGTGCTCATGGGCCGGCAGCCCGTTGCGGTCGCCCGCGACGAGCGCGGCCCCCTGCCTGACGAGCTGGCGAAAATCTGCGCGCAGAAGCATCCGAAGGTCATCTTCATGATGCCGACCATGCACAATCCGACCCTGACGACCATGCCGGAAGACCGGCGCCGGGAGATTATCGCCGTCGCCCGTGAGCACAATCTCTGGATCATCGAGGACGAGGTCTACGGCTCTCTGCGCGACACGGAGCTGACGCCGCTCATCGCCCTCGCGCCCGAACGCACGTTCCACGTAGGCTCTCTGTCCAAAACCGTCGCTGCGGGTCTGCGCGGCGGCTGGGTCTCAAGTCCCTTGTCACACGCCCAGCGCATCGCGAACGCCCACAAGATGATGACAGGCGGCATCTCGTTTCTGCTGGCCGAACTCTCCGCCCGACTGGTTCTCAGTGGCGCTGCGGATGATCTGCGCCTGCGAATCCTGGCAGAAATCGACGCGCGGCATGACATCATGCTCAAGGAATTCCAGGGCCTCGACTTCGAATCGGCCAAGGATTCGCCCTTCCTCTGGCTGAAATTGCCCGAGCCATGGCTGCCCGGCACCTTCAAGGCGGCCGCTGCGTCGGCCAAGGTGCTCATTGATGACGAGGATGAGTTCAAGACCGGCCGTCCGGACAGAACCCACCACCGCGTGCGCATGGGCTTCACAAACCCGCTCACCCGTGCGGAAGTTGCCGCGTCCTTTGCCACCTTGAAAAACCTGCTCGATGACGGCATTGCCGCCTATGACAGCTTTGAGTGATCACTGAAGGCGGCGAACAAGCTCATTGGCCACGCAAAACTGTCATTTCCGCAGGCATGAGCTGCTTTTGCCCCCTCCCCATCGCGGTTCCGATCTGTTAAACCGGCGACAAATCAGCCTCAGGCGCTGAGCGCCGCAGAGATCCGGACCGACATGATCCCCAACGACATCAAGATCACGCCCGACCTAATTGCCTCCCACGGCCTCAAGCCTGACGAATATGACCGGATCCTGGAGTTGATCGGCCGCGAGCCGACCTTCACCGAACTCGGCATCTTCTCGGCCATGTGGAACGAGCACTGCTCTTACAAATCCTCCAAGAAGTGGCTGAAGACCCTTCCGACGACCGGCCCACGGGTTCTGGTCGGCCCGGGCGAGAATGCCGGCGTCGTGGATATCGGCGATGGTCAGGCCGTTGTCTTCAAGATGGAAAGCCACAACCACCCGTCCTACATCGAGCCCTATCAGGGTGCAGCCACCGGCGTTGGTGGCATCCTGCGCGACGTCTTCACCATGGGCGCACGACCTGTTGCGGCCATGAACGCCCTGCGCTTCGGCGAGCCTGAGCATCCCCGGACCCGGCATCTCGTCTCCGGCGTGGTTTCCGGCGTCGGCGGCTATGGCAATTCCTTCGGCGTTCCGACAGTCGGCGGCGAGGTCGAGTTCCACTCCAGCTACAACGGCAACTGCCTGGTCAATGCGTTTGCTGCCGGTCTTGCCGATTCCGACAAGATCTTCCTGGCCAAGGCTGAAGGCGTCGGCCTGCCCGTTGTCTATCTTGGTGCAAAAACCGGCCGTGACGGTGTCGGCGGTGCGACCATGGCATCGGCCGAATTCGATGACACCATCGAGGAAAAGCGCCCCACTGTTCAGGTTGGCGATCCGTTCACCGAAAAATGTCTGCTCGAAGCTTGCCTTGAACTGATGAAGACCGGCGCGGTCATCGCGATTCAGGACATGGGAGCTGCCGGCCTGACCTGTTCGGCGGTCGAGATGGGCGCCAGCGGCGACCTCGGCATCGAACTCGACCTCAACAAGGTTCCCGTGCGCGAAGAGCGCATGAGCCCATACGAGATGATGCTGTCGGAAAGCCAGGAGCGCATGCTCATGGTTCTGCGTCCCGAAAAGGAAGCAGAGGCAGAGGCCATCTTCAAGAAATGGGGTCTGGACTTCGCCATCGTCGGCGTCACCACCGACACCCTGCGCTTCGTCGTCAAGCACGACGGCGAGACCGTGGCGGATCTGCCGATCAAGGAACTGGGCGACGAAGCGCCTGAATACGACCGTCCATGGGTCGAAAGCCAGAAGCGGCCACTCCTGGATGCCGACGATGTCGCGGAGCCTGCTGACTACGCTGAAGCACTGCTGACGCTGGTAGGAAATGCAAACGGCGCGTCACGACGCTGGGTCTATGAGCAGTATGACACGCTGATCCAGGGCAACACTGCAGCCTCGCCCGGCGGCGACGCCGGTGTCATCCGCGTCGAGGGCAGCCGCAAGGGCCTGTCCTTCACCGTGGACGTCACCCCGCGCTACTGTGAGGCAGATCCCTTCGAAGGCGGCAAGCAGGCGGTTGCCGAAGTCTGGCGCAATCTGACCGCTGTCGGCTCGGAACCTCTGGCTGCCACCGACAACCTGAACTTCGGCAATCCGGAAAAGCCTGAAATCATGGGTCAGCTGGTCGGCTGCATCAAGGGCATCGGTGAAGCCTGCCGCGAGCTCGAGTTCCCGATCGTCTCGGGCAATGTCTCCCTTTACAACGAGACCCACGGCACGGGCATCCTTCCGACCCCGGCAATCGGCGGCGTTGGCCTTCTGCCCGATGTCACCGTGCGCGCATCTGCCGCCTTCAAGGCGAGCGGTGAAGCCATCGTGGTCATCGGCGGCAAGGGCACCCATCTGGGCTGTTCCCAGTATCTCGCCGACATTCTCGGCCGCGAGGAAGGCGCTCCTCCTCCTGTTGATCTCGATGCAGAAAAACGCCGCGGCAACCTCGTGCGCCAGTTCATCGGCGCGGGCCGCGTCTCCAGCGTACATGATATTTCCGCAGGCGGCCTTGGCGTTGCCTTGGCCGAGATGGCCATGGCCAGCGGCATCGGCGCCAGCGTCAAGCTCGACGGTCCCGCCCATGCAGCGCTCTTTGGAGAAGACCAGGGACGCTACGTCATCAGCGTTGCGTCAGGCGAACTCGACCTCATTCTGGAAGACCTCATTGATGCAGGTATCGAGGCTCACCATATCGGCAACACCGGCGGCACGGATTTGACTGTTGAGGGTATCCTCACCATATCCGTTGCAAAGCTGAAGGAAGCGCACGAGAATTGGTTCCCGAACTATATGGCTGGCGCCTGAAACAGGCCCCTGCCGGGAGCTCAGTGACAAGAGGGAAGAGGACAGAACCAAGATGCCAATGGACGCCAATGAGATCGAGGCCCTGATCAAGGCAGAACTGCCCGATGCAAAGGTCGAGATCCGGGATCTGGCCGGCGACGGTGACCACTACGCTGCCAATGTCGTGTCTGAATCGTTCCGGGGCATCAGCCGGGTTCAACAACACCAGCTTGTCTACAAGGCGCTGAAGGGCAACATGGGCGGTGAATTGCACGCCCTCGCCCTTCAGACCAAGGCACCAGACTAGAGCTTTCAGGAGGCGTTATGCTCTGGATCATCCTCGCAATTTCCATCGGCGCTCTGCTGGACATGGATGTGCGGATCCTGCGGGCAGCCACCAGGCTCACAACGAAAACATACCGGCAGTTTGTCCCGGTGAAACACAAGGACAGGACATCATGAGCATCCAGGACTGGATCAAGAACGAAGTCGAGACCAATGACGTGGTGGTCTTTATGAAGGGCACACCGAACTTCCCGCAGTGCGGCTTCTCCGGTCAGGTCGTTCAGATCCTCGACTACGTCGGCGTTCCCTACAAGGGCATCAACGTTCTGGAAGACGACGACCTGCGTCAGGGCATCAAGGACTTCGCCAGCTGGCCGACCATCCCGCAGCTCTACATCAAGGGCGAATTCGTTGGTGGCTGCGACATTATCCGCGAAATGTTCCAGAACCAGGAACTCCAGTCCGCTTTCGCCGAGAAGGGCATTGAGGTCAAGCAGAGCGCCTGATTTCGGCAGCTCGCACAAGAGACAAAAGACGGGGCGGGTCCTTGGACTCGCCCTTTCCTGTTTTTGCGATCAGACACGCGCATGACCGCACTGGTATTGCGCCAAGCGTTTGGCGGATTTCAGCGCAAAATTGAAAGTTATCCAAGCTCGCCTTCATCATCTGGCCTCGATCACTCGGAAAATTTTGCCGAATCATCTAACCTGAACAACAGGTGAATGCCGGATTCAGGGTTAGTACAGTCGCGTACCGCCATTCTCCGTCCAGACTTAACGGCCAGAAAAGGCCGGGGAATGGGAACGGGGACTATGAAAACAATCGCTGTTGCAACGCTGTGCTGCGCCTTTACCGCGCTGATCTTCAATTCCTTCGAAGATCCGCAGGATGCAAAGCTCACTCGGGTTGATTGTGTCGAGATTGCCGTTTTCGCACCAAGCAACGGGAAAGCTGCGGAAGATCTTTGCCGCAACTACGGCGGCGTCGCCGAAAAAGACGCCCAGCCCAGCGACGAAGGTCTGGTCATTCTGGTGCGCAACCAGCCGATGGGCGGTTTTTCAGGTCAAAATTCCGTTCGCTGATCGGTCCTACGCCGCAAGCTGAAGACGGCTCACTCGGCGGCAAACAAGCCCGCCGTCATGGCAAGCCCCGCCCCGCAGGGTTCTTCAGCCTCGCCCTCACCTTCTTTCGTGACCTCCCCCGGCCGCAGACCGACGAAATCATAGAGCGAGCGATCCAGCAGATGGGAAGGCCGTGTATGGGCCAGTGCCCGCGCCATGACACCCAGGCGGCCAGGGTTCGTTTTTTCCCAGCCCTGCAGCATGCGTTTGACCTCATCGCGCTGAAGACCGTCCTGAGAGCCGCACAGATTGCAGGGAATGATGGGAAACTCCATTCCCGCGGCAAAGCGGGCAATGTCGCTTTCAGCTGAATAGGCAAGCGGTCTCAGCACGAGTAGATCGCCCTCGTCATTGACGAGCTTTGGCGGCATCGAGGCCAGGCGCCCGCCGTGGAAGAGGTTCATGAAAAACGTCTCGAGAATGTCCTCCCGATGGTGGCCAAGCACAATCGCCTCACAGCCCTGCTCGCGCGCAACCCGATAGAGAATTCCGCGGCGAAGGCGCGAACAAAGCGAGCAATAGGTGCGATGCGCCGGGATCTTGTCGGTTACGATCGAATAGGTGTCCTCGCGGATGATCAGGTGTTCGATGTCGTTCTTTTCAAAGAACTCCGGCAGCACATGGGCCGGGAAACCCGGCTGGGCCTGGTCCAGGTTGCAGGCAATCAGCTCGACCGGCAGAAGGCCGCGCCACTTGAGTTCGACCAGAACAGCCAGAAGCGCATAACTGTCTTTGCCCCCCGACAGGCAGACAAGCCACTTGGGCGGGGACTTGCTGGACGCCTCGGGAACCATCGCGAAGTCGTCCATCGCCTGGCGCGCCTGACGCAACAACCGCTTGCGCAGCTTCTTGAACTCGACGCTTTTGGGCGCATTGCGCAGCAGCATCGGAACATCTACGTCGGCTGTGGCGGCGATATCATTCATCTCGGGTGCCTTGGCGTTGTGTCTTTTCGGCTTTGCCCTGACATAGCGGATCGACAGGATCAGGCCAACCGGAAACGCGGCCTCATTGACTGGTCAGCAGATCGTTGAGGAGATGCACGCGCACTAGGAGTGATCCAAGTGCCCCGACTGGTTGCAGCCGGGCCAAAGCTGGACCGCCGACCCTTGCCGGCGGTCCATGCCAGGACACGGATACGTGCTACTTCCCCGCCATGATCGTCTGCGGTTGATCACCGGTCTCAAGCCATGCTTCAAGCGGCGTCATTGGATCCAGATCCATCTGCGTGACGCCTGCAGGTCCGCTCTGAATGCCGCAATGATCAACACCTGGCACCATAAACAGGGCGACATTCTGCTTGAGGACATCTTCCCCGCCAGCTGCCTCTGACGCCTTGGCATACCAATCCACCGTCTTGAACGGCGTCACGATCGCATCCGACCAGCCGTGCCAGACGATCATCTTCCCGCCGGCTTCGATAAAGGCAGACAGGTCCGGGTTGTCGCCATTGTAGAGACTTGCCGCCGTTTTCATTCGCTCAGGGTCGGTCTCAAAATCGAAGCCCTGCGGTGACCAGCCAGTTCCCGGATCCTCAGGAAAGGCCATGTAGGCGCCGAAATTGCTGGCAAAAGCATTCACGAGCTTTCCGCCGCCCTTCTCGAAGCCTGTCAGCCACAATCCCCAGAAAGGCTCAGACCCGGCGGGAATACCGCCCGGATACAGCTCCTCGCCTGCCGCATTCACGGGTGGCTGGCGCCATTTCGCTATCACACCCAGCTCGGCCTTGGTCAGGCACTGATCCGACGAAGCCCCTTCACACAAGAGTTCGGACAGATCCGCCTTGCATAGGCGCGGATCGGAAATCAGACCGTCCTCCACCCCGTCAAGGCCGTCACAGGACCGCATGACCGCATCTCCGATCAGCTTTTCCTTGCCCGGTTTCAGGATCTGCTCGCCTTCCTCTCCCGTGTTGGCCTGCATCAGCCAGCTCATCTTGGTCCCCACAAGCCCGGAGTAATCCATCGCTGGGGCGCCCGAGATGATCCCCTGGAACATGTCCGGGTAACGCTGGGCTGCAACATGGGCCATACGACCGCCGGTGGAACACCCTTGAAACACCGCCTGCTCTGCCTCCCGGCCATAGAACGCCGAAATAAGAGCACGTGCGATCCGGTTGGTTTCACCGATGGACCGCCAGCCCCAGTCCCGTTCTGCATGCGGATTGTTGTCTGCCCACCCTGCATCAACGACCGAAAGTCCGTGATGTCCGCTGTCAGATGTTGCCGTGGCATAGCCCCGTTCCAGGCCCGGACGCATGGCATTGATCCAGCCTTTGCCACTATCCGCACGGCCGAGAATGCCGCAAAAGCCTCCGCAGCCTGCCTGATAGTATTTGCCGTTCCAGCCTTCCAGGGGCAATCGCGCTTCAATGGAAATTGCCGGCAACGCCCGCGCACGCACTTCGCAATAGGATGGCAGACCGTCCGAGGCCGCAACGGTTCTGGCGCTGGTCACGAAACCGCTGCTCAGAACCACCTCGTTCAACGCCTCGCATTGCAC
Organism: Roseibium polysiphoniae; assembly: GCF_014842925.1. Classification (GTDB taxonomy): domain Bacteria; phylum Pseudomonadota; class Alphaproteobacteria; order Rhizobiales; family Stappiaceae; genus Roseibium; species Roseibium polysiphoniae. The sequence goes on along the minus strand of NZ_JACYXJ010000003.1, from coordinate 536,919 downwards.
GTCATCGGCGTGCGAAGCCCCTCCCCAAAGGACGACATGCATCGCAGCCAGACCTGTTAAATACAGTCTTCTCATGTTTTCCTCCCCTTTTCCTCCCAGTCGGCTCAGTCTTCACTCAGCCAACAGGTCAAGCTTGCCTTAGGGAAAACAGGAAGGGAAGCACTTTCTATCAAGGGTTTATATAATGCATGAAGCAACCAAGAACGATGCAGGCGCCGCCTTAGCCAGGCTCGCTTCAGCTTGCCCGTTGATCGACTGCGAAATCCGCATCAGATACCGTACGGTTCCGTCCCAGCTCTTTGGCTCTTAGAAGGGCAACATCCGCACGTGTCCTGACGGTGGAGAAAGTCCCGCTGTCTCGCGTATCTGCCAATCCGATCGATACCGAGATCGTGCCGAGAATCCGCCCGGAATGGGAGAGTGATGTCGTGGCAGTGCGGGTGCGAATATGTTCCGCAATTTCATATGCTTCTTCGGGACAAACGCCTGTCAACAGCACTGAGAATTCCTCACCGCCGTATCGATAGCACAGTCCACGGTCGCCGACGGTATCGCTCAGTATTTCGGCGAAGGTCTCGATAACCACGTCACCAGCATCATGCCCAAATTCATCGTTAAACCGCTTGAAGTGATCAATGTCGATCATCAGACAGGTGAGTGGCGTATCGCCTTTCTCTCTGCTGAAAGTCGCGAGCGCCTTGTCTAGAGACCGTCGGTTCAACAAGCCGGTCAAAGGATCACAGATAGCCATCTTCCTGAGCCGTTCGCGCAATTGCAAATTGGCCAGGGCGAGCCCAACATTTTCCGCGATCATCCCCAGATATGCGGTGTAGTCGTCCATCGAGGTTCGATCATCAAATAGCGATGTGAACATCAACAGACCGAGCGCATCTCCATGCGCCATAAGCGGGATACACAAATCAGTCGTGTGGGAGGTCGCAAAATGCTGGCAGTCGACGTCTTTTTGACCCGGTAGACTTAGATGTGCCCGACCACGTCTGAGGCTCCAACACGCATCCGGTTCAAAACGCTCAGGCAGACCTTCCGGCATTTGCCACTGAGAAGCGCACCAGAGTTCCGTCTTGGTTTCGTTGAACAGGTAAAAACCTCCGCCGAGATCGGCAAAAATTTGCGGCCCGAAACGCCCAACGACATCGGCGATTTCCTCAATTTCCTGACACGCCTGCATCCGGCGCATCATTTCGAGGATCAAGCTTTTCATCTTCAGATCGCGTTTGCGTTCGGCATCCAAACGCTCGCGTTCCAAGCCGTTTTCCCGAAAGACCCGGATCGCATCGCTCAGATCACCAATTTCATCTCTGCGGCTATCATCGGGAACTTCAACCGCAAAGTCCTGCTTGGCCAGGCGACGTACAATCGAAGACATATGCGTCAGCGGCAAAGCCACTCTGCGCCGCAAGATGAAATAGAGAACACCTAGAAACAACAACGCTGTAAGGCCCAAAAGAACCCGCGCAACAATGTTGTAAAGGTCACTTTGGAATGTTGCCTTTTGCAACGCCAGCTCGGTGCGTGCATTGACCGCTTGAGAGAAGCCCTTGATCTGCTCAATCAAACGAAGGTGCTGTTTGTAATGCGTATCGCCAAACAATATATCGCGCGCACCCGCAGCGTCCCCTGACTGGTATGTTTCAATCGCTTGTTTCTCAAGCACTTCCAGATCATCGATGAGCGCATTGATTTCGTTCAATAATGCGAGCTCTTCTGGCGTCCCGCCGTAGTCTTCGACATGGCGCGCCTGCTCCTCCAGACGGTGTTCTTCCTCATTGATGGTTTCAAAGGCGGCAAGGTGACTGAGATCACCACGCATCACAAAGAGGCGGGCTTCATCGGCTCTCAGTTCCGCATCGAGTTCCAACTGCGTTCCGAGATTGGAAAGCGCCAAATGCACCTCAACAACCGCCCTCTCCTCTTCCGCCTTATAGATGGACAGGATGAAGGCGAGCCCTGAGAAGAACGTCAGGCCAACGGTGATCGCGTAAGCCCAATTTGTTAAAGTGCTGATCTTCATCTGCTCACCAAGCGTCTTTGAGTGCGGCGATATCCGCCTCTGCCTTTCAAGAGTTAGACAGACACCTGATGATGTACGCTGAGAGCCTGCAATTCGATTAATGTTGCAAGATGTTCTCAGGCCAGTCTTCGCGGTGAGGCCAGATGTAAGGAAAACCGGGTGTTCGAAAGAGAAAAAGCAATAAGCGTGGGATCACAATAAAAAAAGGCCGCGCCAGAGGCGCGGCCTTTCCAGATCCCCAACGGGAAATGGATTAACGCGAATAGAATTCGACGACCAGGTTCGGTTCCATCTGCACCGGGTACGGCACATCGGCGAAAGCCGGAACGCGGGAGAAGGACGCGGTCATCTTGCTGTGATCGACGTCCAGGTAGTCAGGAACGTCGCGTTCAGGAGACTGAACAGCTTCCAGAACCAGAGCAAGCTGCCTGGACTTTTCGCGGATTTCGACAACGTCGCCCGGACGAACACGGTAGGACGGGATGTTGACCCGCTTGCCGTTGACCTTGACGTGGCCGTGGTTACAGAACTGACGAGCAGCAAAAACAGTCGGAACGAACTTCGCGCGATAGATGATCGCGTCGAGGCGGCGCTCCAGAAGACCGATCAGGTTCTCGGAAGTATCGCCGCGCAGACGGGACGCTTCATCGTAAACCTTGCGGAACTGCTTTTCGGAAATGTCGCCGTAGTAGCCCTTGAGCTTCTGCTTGGCGCGCAGCTGCACACCAAAGTCGGACATTTTGCCCTTGCGGCGCTGACCGTGCTGGCCAGGACCATATTCACGCTTGTTGACCGGGCTCTTGGCACGGCCCCAAATGTTCTCGCCCATACGACGGTCGAGTTTATGCTTTACGCTGTGGCGCTTTGACATCGCGGTTTCCTTTGTATAACGCGTTGTTTTTCTTCAAGGAAACGCGCCCTCCTTTATCTTCCGGCAAGCCGGTGGATCGACAGGGTTTCAGCTAGACGGCGCCGGCTGAAAACCCACGGGTGCGTGATACCTGCAAAAGTCTCCTTCTACAGATCGCGCGGTACTACCGAACACCGGCCCGAATGTCAATTGCCAGCAGAGAATGAGCGGCAGACACACAAAAGAGCAACTTACAAAAAAGCACTTATAACTTGCATCTCCATTCTTCATCTCGAAAGAATGAGACTTTTTTGCGCAATTCTGCAGTTTTTAGAATTGTTCAAAGAGATCGCAAATACAACCAAAAGGACTTAATGCGTGAATCAATGCATTTATTAGGGAAAATTTAATTGTAATTTTTCACTATGGCTTCGTAAGTTCACGCTAGGTAATTTCTGGGACCGCATAACACTTTCTTTTTAGACTGCCCGCGCCTGGATTCGATCCGGAGATCGTCAATGGAAACAACTCATCAGCAGATAGATGAGGTCGGTGAATTTTATCTCGCCGGCGATAGCGAATATGTTGCGCGGACTCTCGACGCCGTTCGGTATGCCTTTCAGCCCATCGTCGACTTCGACACCGGCGTGGTCTACGGTCACGAGGCATTAATTAGGAATGTCGATCAATTGGGCTTTTCGAGCCCTGCGGACATGCTTAACCACGCGGCGCAGCACAATTACCTGGCAGACCTTGAGCCGCAGCTGTTGATGATGGCGCTGGAGTACCACCGGAAATTCCAGAAGGCTTGCGGCTCGAAGCTCTTTTTCAATGTCGATGGACGTGGTCTGGGGCTCGCTGACGATCCGCGTATGGACCTAACAGCCATCGTCAGGGCCAACGGCCATGATCCCAGCCAGATTTGCCTCGAACTGTCCGAAAACCATCAGGACAACCAATCAGGTCTTTCGGATCACATTTTGAAGAACCTGCGACGCGACGGTTTCATGCTGGCGCTCGACCACTTCGGCCAGGGGTTTTCCGAACTGCGCCTGATCCATGATCTTGGACCGCAATACATTAAGATCGACCATTTTTTCCTGAAGGACATCGACAAGGATCCGAGGCAGAAGCTCTTCGTGACCACCGTCGCAAATCTCGCCCATGTCCTTGGCGCCCGCGTCATCGCTGGCGGTGTGGAGACCGAGGGCGAGTTCAAGGCCTGCCGGGATGCGGGCTGCGACCTTGTTCAGGGTTATTATGTCGCCCGACCCTTCACCGACAAATCCCATGCCAGGCTGTTCTACGATCATATCCGCACTGATTTGGCGCAGAACAAGAAGACCGAGGAAGAGCGCAAGATCAAGGAAGGCATCCAGACGCTGCCTTCGGTCTCTTCAAGCGCCTCCATCAGCGAACTCGTGGATCTCTTCATTGCAGACCAGAACCTCAGCCTTCTGCCAGTGCTCGACACCAACAGCGAGCCACGCGGCCTGATCCACGAACGCGACCTGAAGGCCTATCTCTACGCCGCCGGTTTCGCCGATGAAGGCCACAAGCTCGCCCTGGACCTGCCGCTGCACAATTTCATCCGCTCCTGCCCGATCGCCGACATCAACTCGGACATCGACACGCTGCTGGTGACCTTCGCCTCCTCGCTCAGTTCGGACGGCATCATCATTACCGAGGATTTCCGCTATGCTGGCTTCCTGTCGGCGACCTCTCTCTTGAAGATCCTGCAGGACAAGCGGCTGGAAGAGGCGCAGGATCAGAACCCGCTGACAGGCCTGCCGGGAAATGGCGCCATCCGACGTTACATTGACAAGGCCGCCCACGCCCGCTCCACGGCGCGCCATTTCTGCTATTTCGACTTCGACAATTTCAAACCCTTCAACGACACCTACGGCTATCCCCAGGGGGACCGGGTGATCACCTTGTTCAGCGAGCTGATGCAGCGCCACATTTGCGGCATCGGCACATTTTGCGGCCACATCGGCGGCGATGACTTCTTCGCCGGGTTCATGATGGGCGAACAGGACGAGATCGCCGAACGGCTGCTGACCCTGAAGCGCGCGTTCAAGTCGGATGTCGAAAGCTTCTATGCGCCAGAGCACCGCAAGCAGGGCTATATTCAGGCCTCAGACCGCTACGGCGCGGCCCGTACCTTCGCACTGCTGGATTGCTCGATTTCCATGATCACCGTGGAACCAGAGACGGGCCTGCCGGTCGACCGGATCAACACGGAAATTGCCAGTCTCAAACGCGCTGCCAAACGCTCCGACGATGGCTTTGTCGTCAAGACCCTGGCGGCCTGAACTCATAGTCTCATCCGGCCGGCAGGTCTCTCAGCCGCAGGATTTCCCAATCAGACCAGAAGACCAAAGCCCGCCATCAGCTGCCGGCTGGCTGCATTGCATGTGCCGGACGTGAAGATGGCTGTGTCCGGCGCCTCCCGGTCCCTTGCATCGGCCACTTCGGCCACCACCCGGGCCAATTGCCGGGCAATCGCTTCAGCCGGATCGATCCAGTCGACCGGCCAGGGCGAAACCTCCCGAAAGCGATTGACCAGAAAGGGATAATGCGTGCAGGCGAGCACCACGATGTCCGTACGCCTTGCACCGTCTTCCAGGAAACAGTCCTGAATTTCCGCAAGCAGAGCCGCGTCACCAACATCCTCACCGCGCAGATGATCTTCGGACATCGCCGCCAACCGGTCGGAGCCCACCAGACGCACATGGCACTCCCGCGCATGGGTATCGATGAGGTCGCGGGTATAGGCCCTGCGCACGGTACCTGGCGTCGCCAGCACGGAAATCAGACCGGATCGCGTGCGCCGTGCCGCCGGTTTGATCGCCGGAACCGTGCCGACGAAAACCCGTGCCGGGAACGCGTCTCTCAGCGCCTCGCCCGCCAGCGTGAACGCCGTGTTGCAGGCAATCAAAATGGCCTTGGGATCATGAGCCTCGATCAAGGCGCCGACCAGACCGATCAACCGCGCAGTCAGCGGCTCCTCGCCCCACGCGCCATAGGGAAAGCCCGCATCATCAACAACATAGACCAGTCTTTCGAACGGCAGCTTGAAGCGGACTTCGCGCAACACCGTCAGGCCGCCCACGCCGGAGTCCAGGATCAGGATCGGGCGGTGGTCGCGCATCTCAGCTGTCGTCCCCGGCGGATTCTTCATCGCGGCCCTCGTCTGGCCGAGGCCGGGTGCGCCGCTTTTCCAGCGCCGCCACAACGCCGCGCATGGCCCGCACTTCCTGGTCCGTCATCTGCGCCTTTTGAAAAATGTTGCGCAAGGTCCGGACCATATGCGGCCGCCGTTCGGGCGGGCGGAAGAAGGTGACATGGTCCAGCGCGCTTTCGATATGCTCGAAGAAACGCACCACATCTTCCTTGGAAGCTGGCGGATTTTCCTCTTCGCTCAGGCGGAACGGCAGTGCGCCCTGCGTCGCCGTCTTGCGCCACTCATAAGCGCAGACCAGCACCGCCTGGGCGATGTTGAGCGAGGCAAATTCCGGGTCCACCGGCAGGGTGACGATCTCGTCGGCCAGCGCCACCTCGTCATTGTTCAGCCCCCAGCGCTCGCGGCCAAAGAGATAGCCGGTGCCAAGCCCCCCGGCGCCAAGCTCCGTCAGCTTCACCGCCGCCTCATCCGGCCCGCGCACGGGCTTGGGCACTTCGCGCGAGCGCGCCGTGGTCGCATAGACAAAGCTCAGATCCGCAATCGCGGCCTCGACACTGTCGAACACCTGCACCTTGTCGATGACGTGATCGGCGCGGCTCGCCGCTGCCCGCGCCTTGTCACTCGGCCAGCCGTCGCGCGGGTTGACGATCCGAAGATCCGTCAGGCCGAAGTTGGCCATCGCCCGCGCAGCGGTGCCGATGTTCTCGCCCAGCTGCGGCTCACACAAAATGACAGCCGGCGGGCACACATCCACCCTGCGCGCTTCATCGCGAATATTTGCATTTCTAGTCATGGCCAGCGATTTAGCCGATCAACCGATTTTTGGAAAGAGGCAGACCCCAAAGCCCCCACCTGCCACATGATTAGAGCTCCAGCATGATCAAAAGGTGTTTGAGGAATGGTCGAATGCTAACTGACCGATAAAAATCTCCGCGCCCCGCCACTTTCTCCGTCGTCATCCCATGGCCTGACCATGGGATCCATGCCGTTCCCTCGCCTCACGCGCAGGCCTTCCGAGGAGATCCGTCACGGCATGGATCCCCGATCCAGTCGGGGATGACGGCAGAAGGTATGGCGAATGAAGATAAAAAGGGCGAGCTGCTGCGTTGCAGTCCGTTTGCAGGCTCGGCGGCATGGCCAGGTGCGGAATAATATGGCCCCCGATGGTCCTGAATGATCAGCACTTAGGTATCAACGAGCTCGTCATCATCAGCGGGATCATCTTTTTGATCCTCGACCGCCTCTTTGACTTTTTCGGCGCGTTTGCCCAGGGGAGCGAAGCTGGCAATTAGCACACCGAGACCTGCGACAGGCCCTGCGAAACTGGCAACAAGGGCTGCAACACCTACTTTGACCGATCCGGAAACAGCGCCTTCGACACCTTTTCCAACACCTCTTGGAATAGCTCCCTTGGCCTCATTCCAACTCTCACTCACGACTGGTCCGAGTTCATCTCCGCACTTTTTCAGCCCGGACGAAACAAAGTTCCGAACATCCAGCGCCTGCAGACCAGAGATCATGTCCCGTTTTTCCAGGGCTTCTGCGCGCGATCTCTCATCGCCAGTGCCATCAATGATCTCAGTCAGGGACGCTTGCTCGACTGTGCCTTCTTTCAATGCCTCAATTGCGCTTGCACCGACGAGCGTCGATGCCTCGGCAATCTCGGTCAGTTCTTCGACCGTCTGCTGGAACGTTTTCTGGGTGGTTTCATCAGACTTGAAACGCAACGCCAACCGGTTGGCTTCCATTGTTCGCAGGGCCGGATAGAGACTGATCAGATCCTCTGCGCTTGCCGCGAAATCCGAAACAATCGAGCGAATGTCACGTTCTCGATCGGATGACGGGTCAACGAACGCGCCGGCATCAGCCTCAAGCACCCGAAATCGCATCAACAGCCGACCTTCGCGAATCTCGCTGGCTTTGCCCTGAATGCATTCGAGAAAGGAGGAAACCGTTTCGATCAGCCGGGGATCAGCGTGATTGCCTGTCAGTCCCGCGAGTGCTGCCGCTCCTTTTTGGCGAAGCTCGTCAAGAATGTCTTCCGCGATTGAAAGATCAAGAGGCGCCTCGCGCATCGGCTCGGCTTCGATCCGCCCATTTCTCCAGCTGAACCCATAAGGAGCAGGCCGTTGCTCGAGATCCTCTGCCTTTGCCGCAGTAATCGCCGGCTCATACTCCTCAATCAGCTCCCTGATCCGCGCATTGACAGCCACCGGTCCCTGTTCCCAAAGGTCTTCCGGCAGGGTCACCCGCGCCACTTCCAGATCCGGATTGGCCGGGCTGCCTTGAAGCCGGGCCTCGTACCAATCGGTCCAGACGTCCCAGCCTTCATTGCGAGCGAGCAATTGGGTCCGCAGACGTTTCCACAAGATGCCAAGCTCTTCGGGTATTGGTTCGCTATGCCAAAGAGGCTTGGCAGCAAGGGAGGCGACACTTCTCCCGGTTTCAATATGCTCTCGGTCGGAAAGGAGGGCGTTGGCGTCTGCGGAGTTGGCGGCGGCAGTGGCGGCGAAGGCGGTGGCGGCGAAGCGGGTAGCATTGACGGCGGCAGCGGCCGCCGTCAATGCGGTCTGGCCGGCAGCAACGGTGGCGGCGGCGGCGGCGGCTGACGCAACGACTGTCGTTTCGGCATAGGTGCAGGCCGCATAGGCGGCTTTTGAACCCAAAAGCAGTCTGCCCTGGGTCGGTCCGATGCTCGCGGCCCTGGGCAGAGCCAGAGCGCGAAAAACAGGGAGTAGGAGGTCAAAATCCACGCCCGCATCCTGTTTCAAACCCCGCGACGAAAGCGGCAAGGTCCTCAACGCTGCCCGCGCTGCAATCACAACTGACACCTCACGCGGCTGAGTCTTTAGCCACGCTTCAAGTTCGTCACGATTGAATTTTAAGTCCGCCATAACGCCCCTTGATCCGAAGGCAGACTGGCCGGAGCGATTTGAAATTGCAACGATAAGTGGTGCTTGTCCCGGTGGAAAATCTCTGCCCCGCCACGCTCTCCGTCGTCATCCCATGGCTTGACCATGGGATCCATACCGCTCCCTCACCCCACTCACAGGCCTCCCGAGGAGATCCGTCACGGCATGGATTGCCGAATCAAGTCCGGCAATGACGCTGAGGTGGAGGAGAACTGTCCGGGATCATCAAAAGGAGTGTGAGGAGGAATCAGTGCCACCTCGCCCAAAGTCTCCCAACGCCACCACGCCCTCCGCCGTCATCCCATGGCCCGACCATAGGATCCATGCCGTTTCCTCACATCACGCGCAGGCCTCACGAGGAGCGCCGTTCCGGCATGGGTTCCCGATCCAGTCGGGGATGACGGCGGTGTATGTGGGGCGTGGCGGAGGACAGGCGGGATCGACAGCCTGTTGCTAAAGCTGCTTGTAGAACACGGTCGTCGCATCGAGGTCGCCGTGGGGCGAGGATGCATAGGCGGGAATGGTGCCGACGCGGGTGTAGCCGCATTTGGGGTAAAGCCCTTCGGCGACATCGCCGGTGACCGTGTCCAGAACCAGAAGCGTTCGATCCAGAGAGATCGCCAAGCCATCGAGAGCAGTGAGCAGCTGTTTCGCCAGGCCCTTGCGGCGGGCATCCGGATGCACCAGGAGCTTGGCGACCTCCGCCCGGTGGCGGCCATTGTCTTGCGCCGCCAGCTCCAGCATCACCGTGCCGACAATGCGGCCTTCCAGCCGCGCCACCAGCAGGAACCGCTCTCCGCTTTCGATGCCCACGAGCCGTGAGGCCCAGAAGGCTTCGGCCGCCTCTTGCGAGAACGGCAGGACAAAGCCGACCCCGGCGCCATCGGCGACGCAGGCGTGCAGGACCGCGCCAAGATCCGGCAATTCTGATTTGGCTTCCGGGGCCATCAAAAGCGCCAGGGGAGCTTCGGGAGCAAAAGACGTCATGGTGTCACCACGCAAAGGAGATAGCGCGCAGGATCGGGCCCGGGCGCATGATAACTGTTGGCACTGTTCAGCTTGAAACGCAGGCAGTCACCGGCTGACAGGCGATGGGTCACATTGCCATCTGCCCCTTCCGCACTGCCGGCAAGTGTCACCTCAAGGGTGCCGCTTTGAAGCCAGAGATGATGTTCCAGATCCGGAATCGGCGTGTCCGCATAAGAGACCGTTGCCCCGGCAGGAAGGTCGCCGAAGATCATTGCGCCCCGGTATCCGGGACGTGCCGGCGACAGGCTGCGCCGATGGAAGCCTGTTTGCGGATCGGTCCAGAGCGTCTGGTCATCATGGACGACAAAATCCGCACCCCGGTCTTCGGCCTGGGCAAAGAGGACCGCCATGGGCAGCTGAAACGCCTTGCACAGACGGCCCAGAACCGCGGCGGTCGGGCTGGTTTCGCCCCGCTCGATCCGCGAAAGGCTGGCCCGGCTGACGCCGGACTGTTCTGCCATTTCGTCCAGTGACCAGCCGCGCTGCTGCCGCAATCCGGTCAGCCGCGCGGCAAGCCGCATGTCGAGGGTGTTCGGTTCTGTTTGCTCACTTCTCATATTTGGGAATTAATCCCATTTAAGAGACACATGCAAGCCAAAACCACTCTGAATCTTCTTCCAAGGCTGGATCCGCCTCGCGCTCTAGACCCTGGAGAAGACCGCACTGGCATTGACCCCGCCAAAACCGAAGCCATTGCTCAGGATATGATCCACCGACCGTTGAATGGCCTTTCCGGGGATCAGGTCAAACCGCTCGATCGCTTCATCCGGTTGTTCCAGGTTGCGCGAAGGCGGCAGCAGACCTGTCTCCAGCGCCTTGATGCAGGCGATCGCCTCGACAGCGCCAGCCGCGCCCAGAAGATGCCCGAACATGGACTTGCTGGACGAAACACCGAGATCCTTGCCGCGACCCTCAAACAGCGTGGTCAGCGCCGCGATTTCGGCTGCATCGCCCACGGGCGTCGAGGTGGAATGAGCGTTGACGTAACCGATGTCGTCGGGTGTCAGTCCGGCCATGGCCAGCGCCAATTTCATGGCCCTGAGCCCACCCTCCCCGTCCGGCGAAGAGGAGGTCACGTGGTAGGCATCCGCCGACGTGCCATAGCCGGAGACCTCCGCCAGGATCCGCACGCCGCGCGCCTTGGCATGTGCCTCGGTTTCCAGCACAAGGATGCCTGCGCCCTCGCCCATCACGAAACCGTCGCGCGCCTGGTCGAACGGCCGCGACGCGCTCGCCGGATCGTCGTTGAACTTGGTGGACATGGCGCGCGCGGCGGAAAAGCCTGCGAGCGACACAGGGTCGAGACAGGCTTCAGTGCCACCGGCGACCATCACATCCGCCTCGCCATTGCGCAGGATCCGCACCGCATCGCCGATTGCCTGAAGGCTGGCAGCGCAGGCCGTCACCGGCGCGCCAAGAGGACCGCGCAGTCCGTGGCGGATCGAGACCTGCCCGCCTGCCAGATTGGCGAGGAAAGACGGCACCAGGAACGGCGACACCCGGCGCGGACCGCGCTCGGCCACATGCCGCGCCGCCGCCGTCATGGCCGGAAAACCGCCAACGCCCGTGCCGATGATGGTGCCCGAGCGGATCTTGTCGTGATCGCTCTCAGGCGCCCAACCGGCCTGCGCCAGCGCTTCCGCGGCTGCCGCGATCGCAAAGTGGATGAAGCGGTCCATGCGCTTCTGCTCGCGCGGCTCGATATAAAGGTCCGGATCGAAACCCGCCGGATCCTCGCTCTTGTCCGGCACTTCGCCCGCCACCTTGCAGGCAAGCTGCTCCGTATCGAACTGGGTGATCGCGCGAATTCCGTTTTGCCCCACGCTCAGACGCTCCCAGAACGTCTCCACGCCAACGCCCAAAGGCGACACCACGCCCATTCCCGTCACGACAATCTTGTTCACCGGAAAACTCCTTGTGTATATACACGATATTAGACAGAAAGATCTGCTTCCTGCCCGCTTTTTGCGTCTTCACTCACGTTCAGGCCTCAGGTTGATCGACCTCTGCCAGACGCTGCAGCACGCGCACCGTCTCCAGGAATTCGGCCTGCCCCAGCTCCTGCGCCAACTCTGCCTGGGCCTTACGCCAGATCGGCAGGCAAGTGTCCACCAGCGCATCGCCGCGCTCGGTCAGCACGTGGCACCGGCCATTGCCTTTTTCAAGCCGCTCGCCCTTGATCAGCCCCTGCTTTTCCAAAAGCGCCAGATTGCGCACGAGCGTTGTTCGCTCCATGCCGAGCCCATCGGCAAGTTCGCTTGTTGTCTTGCCGGCGCCATTGATCACTGCGCCCATGACCGAAAACTGGACAGCGGTCAGGCCATAAGGCCGTGCCAGCCGGTCATACCGACGCGATACGGCCCGCGCGGCCCGGCGCGCGTTCATCAACATGCAAAGCGTAAAATCATCCGTCATGTCTCCTGATAGATGTGTAGATACACGAAAGTCAACATGCGCGGTCGTTCAAATGCCATCGATCAGGTGCTATCGCATAAGTCGCAACCACGTTATCGTGACACCTGACACAGACATTGGGGAGGCCAACATGGCAGGCGACACACAGCAGACGGCCCAGTCCGTCCTGGACAAGATCGAAGACAACTGGATTTGGTTCCTGGCGCTCGGGATCGCCCTCCTGATCGGCGGGATGATCCTGATTGCAGCACCTCACGCTTCATCCGTCGCAGTGACGCTGTTGATCGCGGCGGTGCTCGTTGTCGGCGGCGCGCTGCAGATCTACCAGGCCTTCAAGAGCAAGGATGGCAACCGCTACCTCTGGAGCCTGATCACCGGCATCATCGCCGTGATCGGCGGCATCGTCATCTACGCGAACCCGCTGGCCGGCACCTTTGCACTGACCCTCGTGATCGCCGCCGTCTTCATTGCGCAAGGCATCAGCCAGCTGCTCTTCGCCTACCGCCTGCGCCCGAACCAGGGGTGGGGCTGGATTGGGTTTGCGGGCCTGATGTCGCTTCTCGCCGGCCTCATGATCTGGCTGGAACTGCCCTCTTCCGCGGCCTGGGCGCTCGGGCTTGTTGCCGGCATTTCGGTGATCTTCAACGGCTGGAGCTACATCGCCGTTGCTCTGGCCGCCAAGTCGATGAAATCGAATTAGGCAGACCGCCGCTTTCCTGCCCGCAGATGAGGCTGTCTGCGGGCAGACATTTTGTGTATCATCACGCTCTGATGTTTCACCGTTAGCGCTCGCTGGAGCGTTCCAAGAGGCCTTGCCGTCATGACATCCGTTGTTGGTCGCAATCACGGATTGCCCCATGCCAAGGCCCAATGGTGGTGGCCGCCTCCCCGTTTCATGTAACCGCCCGGCCTGCGGGCCGGATCCCCATGACATGAAACTGGATATTCCTGATGATGACTGCAACCTTGCACGGCGACGCCCGTGCGATCGACATTGCGTGGCCGGACGGCAGCGCAACGACCTTCCCTGCCATCTTCCTGCGCGACAGCTGCCCGAGCGGTTTCCACCCGCAAACCCTCGAGCGGCAATTCGACCTGACCAGCGTTCCCCTCGACATCGAAATCGGCGATGCCAGCGTCGACGACGGCAATCTCGTCCTGCGCTGGAAGTCCGAGGATCACACCAGCCGCTTTGACGCCAACTGGCTCGCCGCCAACAAGCCAGGCATGCCCTTGTCTGATCCGGCCGATGTCACGCCCACCCTGTGGCGCGGCGACCTGACCAAGGCCGAGCTCCCACGCGCCAGCGCGTCGGATCTTCTGTCGGATGATGCCGCACTTCTGGACTTTCTCGTCGCGACCAAGCGCACGGGCCTCGCCATCGTCGATGGCATGGCCGACGACGTCGATGCCGGCATGACCGTTGCCCGCCGGATCGGCTTCCTGCGCGAGACCAACTTTGGCGTGACCTTCGAGGTTCAGTCCAAGCCGAACCCCAACAACCTGGCCTATACGTCACACGCCTTGCCGCTGCACACAGACCTTCCAAACCAGGAACTGGCGCCGGGCTTCCAGTTCCTCCACTGCCTTGCCAATGAGGCCGAAGGCGGCGGATCGACCTTCTGTGACGGCTTTGCCATTGCCGAAGATCTCAAGGCCAGCGACCCGGAAGCCTTCAGACTTCTGAACACCATCCCGATCCCTTTCCGGTTCCAGGATCAGGACTATGACCTGCGCAGCCGTCACCTGACCATCGAGACAAATCATCTCGGCCAGGTCCGCGAGCTCAGATTCAATGCGCATATCGCCGCGACCCTGGATCTCGAGGCAGACGTCATGGCGGCCTATTATGCCGCCTATCGCAAGCTGATGCAGATGACCCGCTCCGATGACTACGTCATGACAACCCGGCTGGAGGGCGGCGAGATGGTGATCTTCGACAACCGCAGGGCCCTTCATGGCCGTGCCGCTTTCGATCCATCCACAGGCTTCCGCCACCTGCGTGGCTGCTACGTGGACCGCGGCGAATTCGACAGCCGCATTCGGGTTCTCTCGCGCTAGGCGGGACAACGGCAGCGTCTGGGCTCTTCCACCCAGACGCGAAAATCAATGCTGGCGGGCCCAGACCTCGCTCCTTCTGTTGGCGATTGCAGCCAGCTTTGATAGGGTCCGCCAGCATTCACCGGTTACCCCGCAATCAAGGGGCTGGAAATTGATTGCGTACAATTGTATACACCGCCGGAAGCCCGAACCGTGGAGGACGGTCGAACGCTTGCGCGCATTGCCTGCCGCAACGTCTGAGCGCCCTTCCGACGATTGATCAAGCCTTAGGAAGCTCAAAGACATGGCCGACATCATCTACACCAAGGTCGACGAAGCGCCGGAACTCGCAAGCGCCTCGTTCCTGCCGATCATCCGCGCCTTCACCAAGGAAGCCGGCATTTCCATCGGCACGAAGGACATCTCTCTGGCCGGCCGCATTCTGGCGAATTTCTCCCAGTATCTGACCGACAGCCAGAAGCAGTCCGACGACCTGGCCGAACTTGGCCAGCTGGTGAAAGAGCCGCAAGCCAATGTCATCAAGCTACCGAACATTTCCGCCTCGCAGCCGCAGCTGAATGCGGCCATCAAGGAATTGCAGGCCCAGGGCTACAAGATCCCGTCCTACCCGGAAAGCCCGGCAAGCGATGAGGAAAAGGCGATCAAGGCGAGCTACGACGCCATCAAGGGCTCTGCCGTGAACCCGGTTCTGCGCGAAGGCAACTCCGACCGCCGCGCGCCCAAGGCCGTCAAGGAATACGCCAAGAAGAACCCGCATTCGATGGGCGAATGGCTGCCTTCTTCCAAGACCCATGTCTCCACCATGGGCCAGAACGACTTCGCCTCAAACGAGAAGTCGGTGACGATCACAGCGGCCTCCGCCGGCACCGCCAAGATCGAGTTCGTCGGCAAGGATGGCGCGGTCACCGTTCTCAAGAACGATTTTCCGCTGGACGAAGGCGATGTGGTAGACGCCACCTTCATGAGCATGAAGGCCCTGCGCACCTTCCTGGAAGCCGAGATTGCTGACGCCAAGGCCAAGGGCGTGCTTTTCTCCGTCCACCTCAAGGCCACGATGATGAAGGTCTCCGACCCGATCATCTTCGGTCAGGTCGTTTCAGTCTTCCTCAAAGATTTCTTTGCCAAACACGGCAATGCCCTGGAAGCGATCGGCGTCAACCCGGATCTCGGCATTGCCGATCTGGAAGCGAAAATCGCCACCCTGCCGGCCGAAAAAGCTGGCGAGATCGAAGCCGATCTCAAGGCGGCCCTGGACAACGGTCCGGCCATGTACATGGTCAACTCGGACAAGGGCCTGACCAACCTCCACGTTTCTTCCGACGTGATCATTGATGCCTCCATGCCAGCGCTCATCCGCGCAGGCGGCAAGGGCTGGGGCCCGGACGGCAAGGAAGCCGACACCAAATGCGTCATTCCGGACAGCTCCTATGCCGGCGTCTATGATGCGGTCATCGAGTTCTGCAAAAAGAACGGCGCGCTCGATCCAGCCAAGATGGGCACCGTGCCTAACGTTGGCCTGATGGCCCAGAAGGCCGAGGAATACGGCTCTCATCCGCAGACCTTCAAGGCGCCAGCCGATGGCACCATGCGCCTCGTGGATGCGGCCGGCACGACCTTGATCGAGCATGAAGTCGAAGGCGGCGACATCTGGCGCGCCTGCCGCACCAAGGACGCCCCGATCCGTGACTGGGTCAAGCTCGGCGTCACACGCGCACGCCTCTCCGGCATGCCCGGCGTCTTCTGGCTCAACGAAAAGCGCGCCCATGACGCGGAGCTGATCAAAAAGGTCAACACCTATCTGCCGGAGCATGACACCTCCGGTCTCGACCTGAAGATCATGGCTCCGACGGAAGCGGCCCGCTACACCACCGAGCGTATCGCCCGCGGCGAAGACACGATCTCCATCACCGGCAACGTGCTGCGCGATTACCTCACCGATCTCTACCCGATCCTGGAGGTCGGCACCTCGGCGAAGATGCTCTCGATCGTGCCGCTGATGAACGGCGGTGGCCTGTTTGAAACCGGCGCCGGCGGCTCTGCACCCAAGCATGTTCAGCAGCTTCAGGAAGAAAACTACCTGCGCTGGGATTCCCTTGGCGAGTTCTGCGCGCTGGGCGCGTCTCTGGAACACCTCAGCCAGGCCCGTGACAACGCCAAGGCGGCCATCCTGGCCGAAACGCTGGATCTGGCAACGGAAAAGCTGCTGGATGAAGGCAAGTCCCCGAGTCGCCGCGTCGGCGGTCTCGACAACCGCGGCAGCCATTTCTACATCGCGCTTTACTGGGCGCAGGGACTGGCGGCCCAGGACAAGGACGCAGAGCTGAAGGCGCATTTCACACCGATCGCCGAAGCCCTGACCGCCAACGAAGACAAGATCGTCGGCGAACTCAATGCCGTCCAGGGCAGCCCGGCTGACACCGGCGGCTACTACCACGCCCCGGCCGACAAGGTCGCGGCCGTCATGCGCCCGAGCGCGACGCTGAACGGCATCATCGGCTAAGGCCTTGTTGACGCAGAAATCTGAAAAGGGCGGTCTCCGGACCGCCCTTTTTGTTTGAGCTTTAAGGTGAAGGCTTCCCCGAGCTCCGATTGCGTTTACAGTGCCTTTTCAAAGAAAAAGTCCGGATAAGGATCCTCGTTGAAGCGGTCGATCTCGGTCCAGCCGGACGTCTGGTAGAGTTTCACGGCCTCAGGCAGCTTTGAGTTCGTATCCAGGCGCAAAAGCGTGATGCCAAGCTCGCGCGCCCGCGCCTCGACTTCCACCATCAGCCGCTTCGCCATGCCGAGCCCACGCGCGGCCGGCGACACCCAAAGCCGCTTGATTTCCGCATAGCCCTTGTCCGTGCCTTTCAAACCGACACAGCCAATCGGCAGCCCATCTGACAGGCACAGAATAAAGCAGCCCCGGGGTGCCAGCATATCTTCGGCTTCAGGATCGGCAGACAGTGCAACGTCAAATCCAATGTCGAACCGACGGTTTAGCTCCGCATAATATTCCTCAAGGCAGTAGACGCATTCAGGGTCACGTGGATCGCGTTCCTCAAACTGCCACCTTTGCCGGCCAAGGGCAGAAGCGATCAGGTCCATGGCCTCCAGCAGCGCCTTGGGCTTCGAGTGACCTGAAAGGAGATCTGCCGCCCGTTCATTTGACAGGCGCTCATAGTCGGCAAACGCAGCCTTGCCCGCCTCGGTCAGCTTCGCCTGCCGCCTTCGGCCGTCCTGTTTGTCTGAGGACACCTCAATCAGCCCCTCCTCTTCCAGGGACCGAAGCAGGCGGCTCATCAATCCGGAATCAAGGCCGAGATAGCTGCGCACCTCAGCAACATCACTGCGCCCCTGGCCAATGGCATTGAGCACCCGGGCAGAGCCAAGCGGTCGGCCAAGCCCGAGAAAAGACGTGTCGAGCGCGCCAACCTCTGAGGTCACGGCACGGCTGAAACGGCGAAAGCGGGAAATATCGGTCAGCATATTATCTGACTTAAGTCAGGTATATATCTTCTGTCAAGAGCGCTGCAGCAGACGGCCCGTCGCGCCGCGCAGCTCCTCTTTGCTTTCCCTGCGCAGGCAGGGATCCAGTAGCCGCAGGCGGCGCGGTTTGACCCGAGAGATCCCGGCGTACTGGGTCCCGGATCTTCGTTCGGGAAAGCAGGGAGATAGTGGAAATGCCGAACCACACCCGCTTTCGTCATCCTCGGGCTTGTCCCGAGGATCCACTCCTCCAGTCTTCTGGCTAAGGCTATTTGGATTGCCGGGACAAGCCCGACAACGACGACGGAGAGGTTTGTTTTCGCGGCATGGGCGAGAGCCTCACGACATCTTCTGCCGTCATCCCCGCCTCGTGCGGAGATCCATTGGCTCCCGAAGCATAAAGGTCAAATCAGCAGATGCGCGGCGACTTCCAGCTTGCTCACAAACGCCCCGGCTGGCAGCAGGATGGATTGGGTCCCCACACAAGGCCGGGATGACCGCCGGTGGTTCAGGGACAAGCCCGCCTAGAGCGCCTCATCCTCAGGGCAGCCCAATGCGGGTCCCACCTTCGAGACAGCACACGCGTATGGCGTTTTCCCGAGCTCCTGTGGTGCCCCAGTGCCAGGCGGCCCCAGGCCATCTCTGGCTGCTCATTCGCTGATCAGGACCTCGCCTTCAATTTCCATGGCAAATCCAAACGGCAATCCGGACACCCCGAGCGCAGAACGCGAATGGCGCCCCACGTCCGGCCCAAAAACGGAATTGATCAGATCACTGAACCCGTTCACCACGAGGTGTTGTTCGCTATAGCCGGGCGCGGATGTCACCATCCCGAAAACCCGCACCCATCCCGTTATGCGCGACAATTCACCGATTTCCGCTTTGAGATTTGCAAGCACGGACAGCGCCACTCCGCGGGCTTCCTCGTAGCCTTGGTCTGTTGTGAAATCGGCCCCGACAACTCCGTATGGCCCCACAATACGGCCATCCTCTGCGCTTTTTGCGTGACCGGAAAACAAGGCCCGTTGGCCCCTGACATTGACAAATACGAACGGCAGTTGAACGCCGTCAGGCGCTTTCGTCGGCTGTGGTAATTTCAGACCAAGCGCTGCCAGTCTGTCTTCGGGTGTGGTCACGACTTGAATTCTCACTCTCTGGTTGGATGACAGACCCTATCACTTGACCCGTCTCATTTGCCAGACCAAGGCCGGGCGAACAGAGCTGGCAATGCCGCCTTCCCAATCCGCCCTCCCCCTCTGCCTTCCCGGCGCAGTCCGGGGTGCAGAAAACGCAGCCGGTGCTGCATGATCCTCGAGGTCCCGGCATGCCGGATCTTCGTTCGGGAAGGCCAGGAGCGATCGGCAAGGCTGCCCGCCGATGGTGACGCAGGAAAGCATGTCAAGGCGTACAAACCAGATATTGTCGAAATGCCTCGACAGCCACATTCCCCCCCCGCCTTGCCCTCCCCATTTCCCCGCGATTCTGCTAAAGCTCGCCGGCGACCGTTGCGCCGCAGCACAGATGATTGTATACGAACGCACACAATTTTATCCACACCCGGAAAGAGGCCCAAGCCATGGCGAAGATCAAGGTAGCGAACCCGGTCGTTGAGCTCGACGGCGACGAGATGACGCGCATCATCTGGCAGTTCATCAAGGACAAGCTGATCCACCCCTATCTGGACATCGACCTTGAGTATTATGATCTGTCGATCCAGAAGCGCGACGAAACCGACGACCAGATCACCGTGGATGCCGCCGAGGCGATCAAGAAGCATGGCGTTGGCGTCAAATGCGCCACGATCACGCCGGACGAAGCCCGGGTCGAGGAATTTGGCCTCAAGCGCATGTACCGCTCGCCCAATGGCACGATCCGCAACATTCTGGGCGGCGTGATCTTCCGCGAGCCGATCATCATGCAAAACGTCCCGCGCCTGGTCCCTGGCTGGACCCAACCGATTATCGTCGGACGTCACGCATTTGGGGATCAATACCGCGCCACCGACTTCCTCTTCCCCGGCAAGGGCAAGCTGTCGATCAAGTTCGTCGGTGAAGACGGCGAGACCATCGAGCGCGATGTCTTCGATGCCCCCTCCTCCGGCGTTGCCATGGCCATGTACAATCTGGACGACTCGATCCGCGATTTCGCCCGGGCCTCCCTGAACTATGCCCTGCAGCGCGGCGTGCCCTGCTACCTGTCGACCAAGAACACCATCCTGAAAGCCTATGACGGCCGCTTCAAGGACCTGTTCCAGGAGATCTTCGACGCCGAATTCAAGGACGCCTATGCCGAGAAGGAGATCTGGTACGAACATCGCCTGATCGACGACATGGTCGCCAGTGCGCTCAAATGGTCCGGCGGTTATGTCTGGGCCTGCAAGAACTATGATGGTGACGTCCAGTCCGACATCGTGGCGCAAGGCTTCGGCTCGCTCGGCCTGATGACCTCAGTTCTGATGTCACCAGACGGCAAGACTGTGGAAGCGGAAGCGGCCCACGGCACGGTGACCCGCCACTATCGCCAGCACGAGAAGGGCGAAAGTACCTCGACCAATTCCATCGCGTCGATCTTCGCCTGGACGCGGGGCCTCGCTCACCGGGCCAAGCTGGATGACAACACGGAGCTGGCAGCCTTCGCCGAGACGCTGGAAAAGGTCTGCATCGACACGGTCGAAAGCGGCTTCATGACCAAGGATCTGGCCCTGCTCGTCGGTCCGGACCAGGGCTGGCTGACGACCACGCAGTTCCTCGACAAGATCGACGAGAACCTCCAGAAGGCGATGGCGGCATAAGGCCGCGGTGACCGACAGTCGATCCAGTCAAAAAGGCGGCCGAACGGCCGCCTTTTCATTGCGTGGGGCGCCATCGCAACTTGACAGGATGTTCAGATACGTGATCCCTTGATAAATAAGCATTTTTTGAAACTTTAAGAGTTTTAGCCATATGTTCCGTGCTGTTCCTGCTGCGCTTGCCTACCTATTGCCTGTTCTTGTTTTACCCGCCCTTGCCGACCCGCTGCCCGCCATGTGGCAAGTGGAGCGCGAGCGCTATCAGGCGCTTTACAAGGCCGCCTGCGGGGGTGACCGCGCCGCCTACAACAAGCTGAAGAAAGCGGCGGAAGTCGACCGCTCACCGGCGGCGATGAATTCGCTCCGGATCACCCACTACGTCAAGAAATGCGGCTATGGAGATGGGGAAAGCGACTACACCCGCAAGCTCCTGATGGAGTCCGCCGAGCTCGGATACCCGATCGCCCAGTCCAATCTTGGCGTCGCCCGTCTCAAGGGGTCAGACGGCTTCGAAAGGGATTCGAAAGCCGGCGTAAGGCTGATGGAGCAGGCAGCTCGTGGAGGCTATGGCCGTGCGGCCGGTTATCTGGCGCGCGAATACACCAGGGGAGAATTCCTCGAGCAGGATCTCGACCGGGCCGAAACGCTGATCCAGGTAGCAACACAGGAAGATGTTGCCGAGAAGGACATCAAGACCTATGAAAAAGACCTCGCCATAGAGCGTCAGGCGCAGGCAAAAGTGATCGCCGCCCTCGAGGACAGGCCGGTCTATGCTGGCCTTGCTGTTTCCGTCGATGATGCCGCCTTCGGTTGGTCCTACGACCAGGACAGCAAGGAAGCCGCCCGGCAGCGTGCCCTTGCCGAATGTCGCGAGCGCAATGGCGCCAATTGCGCACCGAAACTCATCCTGGAAGGCCGGGGCTGCGCCGGTTACGCCTATGAACAGGGCGGCTCGCCCTACGGCTGGGGCGTCAACCGCGACCAGGCCGCGGCCCAGTCCCGGGCCGCACAGGAATGCCGCACCCGCAACGGCGGCAATTCTTGCGGCGGCGGCAAGGGCTGGATCTGCAACACCCGTTCTACCAGAGACCTCACCGTCGTCTTTGAGGCGGAAAACGTCAGCGGTGCGCCGCAGTCCGTCGCATCCGGCAGCGTCTGTCCTGTCGAAATCATGCAGTTCTGCGAAAACTGGTTCGGGGGCAGGGTGAGTGGGACAGTCATGGGAAAAATGATTATCTCAGACTTCAGCAAGACCGTTTCCTATGAAAATTGCGGCGTGAACAAAGACAGCACTTATGCTCATGTCATTGGCTGGTACAAAGGCAAGTGGGATTCAAGCCGCGGTCAGAACCACCTGAACGAGGAGCAAAAGAGCATGGTCAAAAAAATGCTCTTTGCTCACAGGGAAAAGGTTCAGGCAAAGTATCCGGAGTGCGGCGACCGAGGCACTCGTCTGCTCATTTTCACGCCGGAGAAAAAAGAAAACCACGAGCGTGTAAGGAAGTCCAAATGCACGACGAGCCTCGAAGCCGTACGCAGCAACCGCAAGGGCGAATTTAAACAGCTCTGCGTCGAATAACAGCTGTAGGCTTTGCGATGGTCCGGTTCAACAGTCACATCATTCTGGCCGCAACACATAGCCATCTTCCAAAAAGTAAAAGCATACATTCAGGTTTGTCATGAATCTACATCAGCTTTTTTATCGTTTTCTCGCCGCCATCGCCCTTCTTCCAGCGCTTGTTTTACCCGCCCTTGCCGACCCGCTGCCCGCCATGTGGCAAGTGGAGCGCGAGCGCTATCAGGCGCTTTACAAGGCCGCCTGCGGCGGCGATCAGGCCGCCTACAACAAGCTGAAGAAAGCGGCGGAAGTCGACCGCTCACCGGCGGCGATGAATTCGCTCCGGATCACCCACTACGTCAAGAAATGCGGCTATGGAGATGGGGAAAGCGACTACACCCGCAAGCTCCTGATGGAGTCCGCCGAGCTCGGATACCCGATCGCCCAGTCCAATCTTGGCGTCGCCCGTCTCAAGGGGTCAGACGGCTTCGAAAGGGATTCGAAAGCCGGCGTAAGGCTGATGGAGCAGGCAGCTCGTGGAGGCTATGGCCGTGCGGCCGGTTATCTGGCGCGCGAATACACCAGGGGAGAATTCCTCGAG
Source organism: Roseibium polysiphoniae (assembly GCF_014842925.1). GTDB lineage: Bacteria > Pseudomonadota > Alphaproteobacteria > Rhizobiales > Stappiaceae > Roseibium > Roseibium polysiphoniae. Next base: position 514,018 of record NZ_JACYXJ010000003.1, on the reverse strand, counting down.
CAGGATCTCGACCGGGCCGAAACGCTGATCCAGGTAGCAACACAGGAAGATGTTGCCGAGAAGGACATCAAGACCTATGAAAAAGACCTCGCCATAGAGCGTCAGGCGCAGGCAAAAGTGATCGCCGCCCTCGAGGACAGGCCGGTCTATGCTGGCCTTGCTGTTTCCGTCGATGATGCCGCCTTCGGTTGGTCCTACGACCAGGACAGCAAGGAAGCCGCCCGGCAGCGTGCCCTTGCCGAATGTCGCGAGCGCAATGGCGCCAATTGCGCACCGAAACTCATCCTGGAAGGCCGGGGCTGCGCCGGTTACGCCTATGAACAGGGCGGCTCGCCCTACGGCTGGGGCGTCAACCGCGACCAGGCCGCGGCCCAGTCCCGGGCCGCACAGGAATGCCGCACCCGCAACGGCGGCAATTCTTGCGGCGGCGGCAAGGGCTGGATCTGCAACACCCGTTCTACCAGAGACCTCACCGTCGTCTTTGAGGCGGAAAACGTCAGCGGTGCGCCGCAGGCCGTCGCGTCAGGGGATACGTGTGCTCTCGTGCTTTCACAGCGGTGCCCGAACTGGTATGGCCATCAAATAGTCGGCCTGGAACCACCCAAGTCGGTCCAGGTCTTTAACTACACATCGACAATCTCGTTTCCCGGCTGCGGCCAGAAAATCGATGACGAGACCATGATCTTTCATCTCGAAGGCAATCGCCTGGACGCGGACGGAGACATCCATAAGAAGCTCGATGGCAAGCTTCAGGCCGAGTTCAAGAAAAGGCTTCTAGACTATCGCGCCAAAGTGCAGACCAAATATCCGCAGTGCCGCGGCTATAAGCCCTACGTCAAAGTTTTGCGGGTAAAGAATGTCGAGGATTTTCAAGATCGCGTGATGGAATCCTGCACATCGGATCTTGCCTATCTACGCAAAAACCCGCATCCGAAAAGCAAGGGATGGCGCAAGCTGTGTATCGACTAGGTCGATGACAGTTTCAGCAGTCGTATAGGCGTTTGCATGCAAGAACTATGATGGTGACGTCCAGTCCGACATCGCCGGCCAGGGCTTTGGCTCGCTCGGCCTGATGAGCCCGGAACAGGGCTGGCTGACGACAACGCAGTTCCTCGACAAGATCGACGAGAACCTCCAAAAGGCCATGGCGGCATAAGGCCGCGGTGACCGACAGTCGATCCAGTCAAAAAGGCGGCCGAACGGCCGCCTTTCTTGCATTTTACAGCAATTGCAAGCACCACCGGGACGGACGCAGCGCCAGAAACCGGCCGCCCAACGCCAAAATGCCGCGGCACGCGTGATTGCGCTGACCGCCATGCCGCCTATCTTCTGCCGGTCGCTCAGAACAGGGCGACGCGGACTTGAACGCAGCCAGATGGGCAACAGCCCAGGATCCTGGCTATCGCACGAAGGCGGGACATACATGGAAACTCAGCGCACCTGGAAGCCTCTTTCTCCGGTCCAGACCGGCCTGCGCGGCCGCTGCCCGCGGTGCGGTGAAGGCCACCTCTTCGACGGTTTCCTGACCCTGAAGCCCAAATGCGAAGTCTGCGATCTGGACTACAGCTTTGCAGACCCCGCCGATGGACCAGCCTTCTTCATCATCTGCTTCGGCTGCATTCCCGCGGTCGCCTTTGCGATCTGGCTGGAGGTCGCACATACCGCCCCCTACTGGGTGCATCTGGTGACGACCTTGCCGCTGATCCTGCTCACATGCATCCCGCCGCTGCGCCCCCTGAAAGGCTGGCTGGTCGCGAGCCAGTTCTTTTACAAGGCTCAGGAAGGCCGCCTGGACACCTCCAGCTGACGGCTTGGAGTGCTGCAAAAGCGCCAACATACCATGTCAGAGACAATCTGAAGGTCCTTGAAACAATGAGACTTCAGCGGAATTGAATCTCCAAATTTCGGAAATCAAAGCTTCTTTATTTGATCAAATTTGAAGATCATCCCGGTCGGCAGTTCAAACAAGTTGCTGCCGACCATGAAGAACATCTATTTCGCTGCCCGGACCTTCCGGAAAATCAGGAAGAAGACCCGTTTCATCGCGGACCACATAAGCCAGCTCGAGAAAGACGGCTTTGAGGAACCCATCGTGGTGGTGGGCTATCCGAAATCCGGCAACACCTGGCTGACGCGCCTGATTGCCGACACCCTCAATTGCCCCTCCAAGGGCTATGCCGGAATCCCCTGCAACCATGATATCGCCGTCGAGGGCGATGACCGTGCTTCCAACCGTTTCCTGCTCAAGTCCCATCATGTGCGCGCGACTTGGGACCGGGTCCGGCACCCACGCGTCAAGATGATCAGTATTGTCCGTGACCCGCGCGATGTCGCCGCCTCCGGCGCGCATTATCACTTCCACAACCAGCCCGGCGCGGCTGCCGACATGGTCTCCCTGATGACCACGGAGCGCCACGGCCATTACTGGAACCGGCGCAGTTGGGCCGGCTATGTGGAGGATTTTCTGGCCGCCGGCATTCCGCTCATCCGCTATGAGGATCTTCTCGCCGACACGGAAGCCTCACTCGCTCGCCTGCTGACAGACGCAGGTCTCGATTTCGATTCGGAAAGGCTGGTCAAAGCGGTCGAAAATCAGAGTTTCGACAAGGCCCGCGCCCGCTACTTCGAGGCCGGCAACGCGGACAGGATCCGCCACATGCGCTCCGGCCGTGTCGGCAGTCATACCGAGGAACTGCCGCTGCAAGAGGTCTCAAGGCTGAGCCGTGCCCTTGCCCCGACCATGGTCGACCTCGGCTACCTGCGTTGAACCTGAAAGGCGCTGCCGCAACCGTTAGCGAATTCAGCTTTTTGGTTCGTCCGGTGAAGGCTCTTCGCCCGCTGTCGCTTCTTCCTCAACGAAAAGGTCGGGCTCCTCAGTGTCGCCATCACCGCCGTCGGCGACCACATCGGCCATGGCCAGCTCCTCGCTGACCAGATCGCCGAGGGACTGGACAGCCTCCTCGCCGCGCCGCTCTGCCTCCTGCAGGATTTTGGTGGCCAGCGCCGGGTTCTTCTCCATCATCTGCTGCAGCGCGTGAGCTTCCAGCACCAGCAGCTCACAATCATGAAAGGCCCTGATAGTTGCCGTGCGTGGCCGCTGGTGGATCAGCGCCAGCTCGCCGAAGAAGTCCCCCGTATCCAGATATATGCTCTTGTCCTTGAGCGCGATTTCCGCCGTCCCCTCGGAGATGAAGAACATCCTGTCCGCGACGTCCCCCTTTTCCGCAATAACATGGCCGGCGCGCACCTTCTGCGCCTGGAGCAAGCGGGCCACTTCAGCAATCTCCGCAGCCTTCAGATCCTCGAACAGCGGCACGCGCGCCACCATCGACCAGCTGACAACGAAGTCCCGGCTGTGGATCTCTCGCGCGAAGGCAGAGGCGATGATGCCGACTGGCAGAGCAATAAGGCCGTAGCCAAGCAGCATGAAAAAACCGCCGATGGTCTTGCCGAGCCCCGTGATCGGCACAACGTCGCCATAGCCCACCGTGGTGACTGTCGCGATCGCCCACCAGATCGCATGGGGTATGCTCTGGAACTTGTCCGGCTGCGCATCCTTTTCGATCAGATACATCACCGTCGCGGCAAACAAAATGACTCCCGAGACGATCAGCGTCGCCCCCATCAGAGCCCAGCGTTCACTGGCGATCGCCTGAAGAAGAGACCGGATCGCAGGCGAATAGCGGGCGAGCTTGAGGAAGCGAAGCAGGCGCAAGATCACCACCACCGTGAAGGCATGATGTGGCAGCATGAACACGAGGATCAGGGGCAAGGCGGCGATCAGATCGACAATCGCATCCATGTGCAGGGCGTATCTCAGCCGCGCACCAAACGGCCCATAGCGCCGCAGCGGCGGATGGAGGTCGGCGACATAGAGGCGCGCGCAATACTCCAGAATGAAAAGTGCGCCTGATGCCATCTGGATGTGGGTCAGGATACCGCCATAACCGGCTCGAACCGCAGGCAGGGTCTCGATCACCGCAAGCGTTACATTGACGACGATCAGCCCGACAAGGAAATGACGGATCGCGCGGGCAGCACCGCGGGCCTGCCCCGTGTCCTCCAGAAGGTCATAGAGGGTCGTCTTCAGCGTCTTTTTTGCCGTCACCCAGCTGCACCTTTTCGCTTCGCGTCGACCGCCATCCTTACAAGAACCTCCGACCCCTGCAAAGCAGACCGTTGTTCAGCAGCAGAAAGCAGAGACGAAAAAGGCGGAGCACTGCCCCGCCTTGCTGTCGAAATGTCGTTGGTTCAAAGCCCGGCGAGATGGACTTCGATCGCCGCGATCGCTGCATCAGCCTTTGCGCCGTCGGGACCACCTGCCTGGGCCATGTCCGGCCGGCCGCCACCGCCGCGGCCGCCAAGAGCCTCCGAGCCAATCCGCACCAGATCAACCGCGTTGACCTTTTCGGTCAGATCCTTGGTGACCGCCGTCACGATGGCAGCCTTGCCATCATCGGCGACGCTGATCAGAACGACCACGCCGGAGCCAAGCTTGGTCTTGGCATCATCCGCCAGGCCTTTCAGGTCCTTGGGATTGATGCCGTCCACGACCCGGGCCATGAGCTGGAAGGCTCCGGCCGTCTTGACCGGCGTTTCGCCGCCCTCACCGCCGCCGCCCATAGCCAGCTTCTTTTTGGCGTCCGCCAGTTCCTTTTCGAGGCGCTTGCGCTCCTCGACCAGTTGAGCCACCCGGTTCGGCACATCAGCCGCACCGACCTTCAAGAGCCCTGCCAGCGCGCGCATGCGCTTGTCCTGCTCATCGAGGTAGGCCCGGGCTGCCGCGCCGGTCAGCGCCTCGATCCGACGCACACCAGCGGCAACGGCGCCCTCGGCCACCAGCGTGACCAGGCCGATGTCGCCGGTGCGCCGCACATGGGTGCCGCCGCACAGTTCGACCGAATAGGCCTTGCCCGCCTTGTCGCCATGGAGCGCTGTGCCCATGGTCACGACACGTACTTCATCGCCATACTTCTCGCCGAAGAGCGCCATGGCGCCGCTTTCGATCGCATCGTCCACGGCCATCAGGCGGGTCTCGACCGGCGCGTTCTGCAGGACAATCTCATTGGCAAAGCCCTCGACCACCGCCAGCTCATCATCGCTCATGGGCTTGGGATGAGAGAAGTCGAACCGCAGCCGTTCGGATGTGACCAGCGACCCTTTCTGCGCCACATGAGTGCCGAGAACCTCGCGAAGCGCCTCGTGCACAAGGTGGGTAGCCGAATGGTTCGAGCGCACCGCGCCCCGGCGGGCATGATCAACACTCAGCTCCAAGGGTTGATCCAGCGTCAGTGTGCCTTCGTCAACCGTGACCGCGTGCACGAAGAGGCCATCGGCCTTCTTCTGAACATCCGTGACGCTGACCTTGATGCCAGAGGCCGACATCGCGCCCGTGTCGCCGATCTGACCGCCGGACTCGCCGTAGAAAGGTGTCTGGTTCAGGATGACAAAACCGCTGGCACCCGTCGCAAGCGTCTTGACCTCTTCACCATCGGCAACAAGGCCGAGAACCACACCTTCAGCCTTTTCGGTTTCATAGCCGAGGAATTCGGTCGCGCCGAATTTTTCCTTCAGGCCGAACCAGATCGTATCGGTTGCCGTGCCGCCCGAGCCGGACCAGTTGGCCCGTGCTTCGGCCTTCTGGCGCGCCATGGCCGCGTCAAACGCGTCGGTGTCAACCTGAATGCCGCGCGGACGCAGGGCATCCTGGGTCAGATCCAGTGGGAAACCATAGGTGTCATAGAGCTTGAAGGCTGTCTCCCCGTCCAGCTGGCCGCCCTCGCCCAGGTCGGATGTCGCTGACTCAAGCAGGCCCATGCCGCGATCGAGGGTCTTGCCGAAGCGTTTTTCCTCGAGCGTCAGTGTTTCCGTGATCAGCGCTTCGGCGCGCCCAAGCTCCGGATAGGCCTGACCCATCTCGCGGATCAAGGTCGGGATCAATTTAAAGAGCACCGGATCCTTGGCGCCCAGCAGATGGGCATGGCGCATGCCACGGCGCATGATCCGGCGCAGCACATAACCACGGCCCTCGTTGGACGGCAGAACGCCATCGGCGATCAGGAAGGCGGTCGAGCGCAGGTGATCGGCGATCACCCGGTGGCTGGCCAGCGCGTCGCCCTCTGCCTCAACGCCGGTGACGTTGACCGATGCACCGATGATGGCCTTGAATAGATCGATGTCGTAGTTGTTGTGAACGCCCTGAAGGATCGCCGCCAGGCGCTCCAATCCCATGCCTGTATCGATGGACGGCCGCGGCAGATCGAGGCGCGCGTCCGCCGTCTGCTCATACTGCATGAAGACCAGGTTCCAGATCTCGATAAATCGGTCCCCGTCCTCATCCGGGCTGCCCGGAGGTCCGCCGGCGACGTGATCGCCATGATCGTAGAAGATCTCCGAACAGGGGCCGCAAGGACCTGTGTCACCCATGGTCCAGAAGTTGTCGCTGGTCGGAATTCGGATGATGCGGTCGTCCGTGAGACCAGCGATCTTCTTCCACAGGACGGCGGCGTCTTCATCTTCGGAGTAGACGGTGACCAAGAGCTTTTCCGCCGGCAGGCCGTATTCCCGGGTGATCAGCGTCCAGGCGTGCTCGATGGCCCGTTCCTTGAAGTAATCGCCAAAAGAGAAATTGCCGAGCATTTCAAAGAACGTGTGGTGACGGGCGGTGTAGCCGACATTGTCCAAATCATTGTGCTTGCCGCCGGCCCGCACAACCTTCTGGGCGGTGGCCGCGCGCGCATAGTCACGTGTTTCAAGGCCGGTGAAGACGTTCTTGAACTGGTTCATGCCCGCGTTGGCGAACATCAGGGTCGGATCATTGCGCGGGACGAGCGGGCCAGATTCGACAATCTGGTGATCGTTCTTGCCAAAATAGTCCAGAAACGCGGATCTGATTTCATTCACGCCGGTCATGCGGTGTCTCGCCTCGGTCCTGCCTGTCCGTTTGATCAGGCCAATATCTCTTGGGCCGGGTCTCTAAAGCGTCCCCCGGTCGAACCAGCCTTTTAGCTTTCCGCTCCGTGGCTGTCCAGAACACCGAGTTCGGCAAGCGTCCGGTTTCTGCAAGCTGTTGCTCCAGTGAAACGAAGACAGCGGACAGGCGAGCGCCAAAAGCAAAAACCCCTCCGCGCCGAGCGCGCGAAGGGGTGAATTCTGACAGTCGAAATCAGGGCAAGAACAGAAGCCGCCGGCCTCAATCTTCGTCGTCGTCCTTGCCACCTTCCGGATCAATAATCGCCTCGGCGATCAGACCCGCATTCTGGCGGATCGCCAGTTCGATTTCATCGGCCACTTCCGGATTGTCGCGCAGGAACTGCTTGGAGTTCTCACGCCCCTGCCCCAGCCGCTGGCTGTTGTAGGAGAACCAGGCTCCGGACTTCTCGACGATGTTGCCCTTGACGCCAAGATCGATCAGCTCGCCCATCTTGGAAACGCCTTCACCGTAGATGATGTCGAACTCAACCTGACGGAAGGGAGGTGCCAGCTTGTTCTTGACCACTTTGACCCGGGTCTGGTTGCCCACGACCTCATCCTTGTCCTTGATGGCGCCGATGCGGCGGATATCAAGACGGACAGAGGCATAGAACTTCAGGGCGTTGCCGCCGGTCGTTGTTTCGGGAGACCCGAACATCACACCGATCTTCATGCGGATCTGGTTGATGAAGATGACCATGCACTTCGATTTGGAAATCGACGCGGTCAGCTTGCGCAGCGCCTGGCTCATGAGACGGGCCTGCAGGCCCGGAAGGCTGTCGCCCATCTCGCCTTCAAGCTCGGCCTTTGGCGTCAGCGCCGCGACTGAATCGATCACCAGAACGTCGATGGCACCAGAGCGCACCAGTGTATCGGCAATTTCCAGCGCCTGCTCACCCGCATCGGGCTGGGAAATCAGAAGGTCATCGATGTTGACGCCCAGCTTGCGCGCATAGATCGGATCAAGTGCGTGTTCGGCGTCGATGAAGGCACAGATGCCGCCCACCTTCTGGGCTTCTGCCACCGTGTGCAGCGCCAATGTCGTCTTGCCCGAGGACTCCGGCCCGTAGACCTCAACGATCCGGCCGCGCGGCAAGCCGCCGATGCCAAGGGCGATATCCAGACCAAGCGACCCGGTCGACACGGACTGGATCTCAACGACCTGCCCGGCCCCCATCTTCATGATGGAGCCCTTACCGAAGGCCCGTTCAATTTGCGATAGCGCTGCGTCCAGCGCCTTGCTCTTATCCATCTGGCTGCTTTCTACGAGACGAAGTGTACTTTGCGACATGGCTCTCGCTCCTTATTCCACGATGGAACCGCCGTTTCAAACTGAGCTTTTGTACCTTTTTTGTTCTCATTTGACAAGTCCGGCAGGAACGTTGTTTTTTATGGTTATTTTTCAATAAGTTCGTCAAATGTTCTCATTTTGCAAACGCAAAACTTACGTAAGGTAATATTCGCGCGCTGAAAAGTTATACCCAGAATCACCCCGGCTCGAGCGGCAATCTTGTGCTGCCGCCATGGCGCTGCTAGGCCCTTTGACAGACCCATAAACGAAAACGCCCCGCCAGCCGGTGCTTTGCGCCAAAAAGACAAACCATGCCTACAGCCCGCCCTCAAGCTTCGCCTCCGCGCCCGATTGCCTGCTTCGGCGCTGTCCATTGGGACATCATCGCCCATGCCGATCGGCCAATCCTCCGCGACACGTCAACGCCGGCAGACCTCGACCAGAAGCCCGGCGGCGTGGCCACCAATGTTGCGCGCGTGCTGGCAAGGCTCGGCGTGCCGACAACGCTCATCGGTGTTACTGGCGCCGACCCGGCGGCCGCCTCGATCCGCGCGCAGCTTGAGCGCGACGGAGTTGAACCTCATCTTCTTGAGCGGTCCGGTCAGGCGACCGGACAATATCTGGCGCTACATGATCCGGACGGCGGTCTCGCTGCAGCCTGCATCGACGACAAGGTGCTCACCAGCGCACCCGCCGATTTCTTCATCGAGACGGCCCGGCAGATGCCAGTCGATGCCCTGTGGTTTGTCGACGCCAACCTGCCGGTCGCGATCTTGGACGCGCTTGCAGAGGTTGCCCCAAAGGCCGCACTTGTTGCCGACGCGGTTTCCGTTGCAAAGGCGCCGCGCCTGAAAAGCCTTCTTCCGAAACTGGAACTGCTGCTGCTCAACCGCGCCGAAGCCACCGCGCTGCTTGATGCGTCCGCAGACACGCCCGCAGAGAATCTTTCTGAAGAGCTCCTGAGCCGGGGCGTCGGCGCAGTCGTCATCACCTCCGGACACGAGCCGCTGCACATGCGCAACTCTGGCCAGAGCCTCGATCACGCGCCGCCCCCCGCTTCCATTGTCGATGTCACGGGTGCCGGTGATGCCCTGATTGCCGGAACTCTTGCGGGCCTTGCCCGCGGGTTCGAGCTCGACGTGAGCCTCCAGATCGGCCAAAAGGCGGCCCTCGAAACCCTTCAAGCCTCCGGCGCGGTCGCAGACACTTTGTCCTGGTCCGCGATCCACCCCGACTGACCCCTTCCCCGGCCCTCATCCAGATCCTATAAGACGGCCAGACACACGCCCTCCATTTTCAGAAAGATTGCCCGTGACCGCGAACCACCTCATCGCCCCGACCGCGGAAGTGCGCCAGGCCCTCGCCGACGGCAAGCCTGTTGTTGCGCTGGAATCCACCATCATCACCCATGGCATGCCATTTCCCGACAACGTCGAAACCGCCCGCCAGGTGGAAGCGGACATTCGCGCGGAAGGCGCCATCCCCGCGACCATCGCCGTGCTGGACGGCAAGATCCGTATCGGCCTTGATGACGATGATCTAGACCGGCTGGCCAAGGCCGACGACGTGATGAAATGCTCCCGCGCCGATCTTTCCTTCGCCGTGGCCAGCGGCCGTCCCGGCTCGACCACGGTCGCCGCCACCATGATGGCGGCAGAGGCGGCAGGGATCGCTGTCTTCGCCACAGGTGGCATCGGCGGTGTCCACAAGGGCGCAGAAGAAACCTTCGACGTTTCAGCCGATCTCGATGAACTTGGCAGAACGCCCGTTCTTGTGGTCTGCGCCGGCGCAAAGGCCCTTCTCGACATTCCCAAGACCCTTGAGGTCCTTGAAACCCGCGGTGTGCCGGTGATTGCCTATGGCACGGACGAGTTGCCGGCCTTCTGGTCCCGGGGAAGCGGCCTGAGCGCTCCATATCGCCTCGACACGGCGGAGGAGATTGCGCGCCTGCTCAAGGTCCGGGCCGGATTTGGCGGACACGGCGGCGTTCTCATCGCCAACCCGGTGCCTGAAGAAAGCGAAATCCCCCAGGACGAGATGGCAGGTCACATTGCAACCGCCATCGACCAGGCCAACCGGGACAACATCAAGGGCAAGGATGTGACGCCCTATGTGCTTGGAGCCATTCTGGATCTGACCGGCGGACGCTCGCTCGTCACCAACATTGCCCTGGTGCGCAACAACGCAAGACTTGCAGCGAAGATCGCCGTGGCCGCCGCGAAAGACTGACCGGCAACTTCGAGCGGGTAGATACGCGATTGGGCTTGCAACCCTGTCGAAAATGCCGAAGCATCGAAGGCATTGCCAAGGCGAGTGTCACAATGGGGTAACAGGTTTGCGGGATTGACAGTTAAGGTTTCGCAACCCGTTGACTCCATGGCGTCACCCTGCCCTAGATGACGCGCTGCGGAATAAATGGACGGGCACGGCCCGTCTGTCAGAGAGCCACGCAGACCAAAAGCGGGAGACATGTCGATGGCGGAAGCGACAGAACAGGACACCACCGGCGCCGTAGTGGCGGCACCGGCAACGAGCATCAGCCCCTTGCAATACCTTGATCGTGCGCTTGGAAAGCTGCGTGACCTGGGCATTTCAGCCGACACGGAAACCGACGCGCCGATCAATGCGCTTCTGGAGCAGATCTCCGACCTGTCGCCCGACAAGGTCCTGATCATCACCCGCACCCTCGGCCAGGCCTCCCATTTCAACGAAGTCGTACGCGCCCAGGTCCAGCAGATGGACATCGGCGAGCGCTATGAAGAGATCACGGACGCGTTCAATTCGATCCGCGACGATGCCAAGGCGCTGGTCGATCAGCTTGCCGACGGCAAGATCTCCTTCACCGAAGGCCTCGCCAACAAATGGCGCGACATTCGCCGCGGCACGATTTCCGACCGTTTCGACGACATTCGCGGAACCTACAAGGAAGTCGCCAGGGCCACGAAGGACCAGATCGAGCGCGAACAGACGATCCTCGACTCCTACCGCGACTTCCGTGGCGCCCTGAAGCAGGCAGAGGTTCAGGCTCTCGAAATTCTCAACATCGCGACGAGCAAGCTCGATGCATCCAAGGCGGCGCTTGAAGCCTCGTCCAACGAAGTTGCCGCTTATGCGGGCGATGATCCGGCTGCCAAGGCGCGGCTCGAACTGGCGCGCGACGAGCGCCTGCGCGAAATGCAGGACGAGGAAAAGCGCTATCAGATCTCCAAGGATCTCTCCGACAACCTGACCATCGGCTACAACACGTCTGAAATCATCATGGCGCGCCTGATGCAGACGACCAATGCCAAGGAACGGGTCTATGCCCAGTCCGTCAGCTTCTTCTCGACCAATGAATCGGTTCTGACGGCGCTCAACGCGTCCTTCACCGGCCTTCAGGGATTGCACGAATCCACCGAGACGCTGAACGCCATGAAAGAAGGCGTCAACAAGAGTCTCGAAACGCTTGCCGAAATCGGCGACGCTGTTCAGACCGAGGCTCTCAAGGCAGGTTACGGACCGACAGTTCAGGCGGCCTCCGTCAAGAAACTCGTGGACTCCGTCGTGAACTTCCAGGTTCACTCACGCGAGATCATCAACGAGATGCGCGACATGTCGACCAAGAACTCCGAGGAAATCCGGACCGCGGTCGAAGACGGCAAGCGCCGCCTCGCCAAGCTTGCCGCTGAAGGCAATGCCCTTATGAGCTGACGATGTCGACCGCCCGGTAACAGCTGGGCGGTCCACTTGTTCCCGAACGCGTGTGAGGCCGATTTCACGCAAGCTTCCGGGAAATGTCGAATGTTCTGATTGAATGTAAGTGCTCTAGCGGAGACGACGCTTGATGGCGGAAAAGGCAGACGCCCCGCTCGATGATCTGATGATGGCGATGGATGTGGTGGACACGCTCCGCCACGACGATGCTGTCGTGATGAAAGAGCTCGGCGCAGAAGACCGCGACGCCGGCATGATCGAGCGCCTGCGGGAAATCTACGCCGCGCAGGGCATTGAGGTTCCAGATCACATTCTCGAGGCTGGCGTCCAGGGTCTGAAAGAAGACCGTTTCGTCTACAATCCGCCAGCGTCCGGCTTCTCGCGTTTCCTGGCTCTTGCCTATGTCAGGCGCCTGACCTGGTCAAAATGGCTGGCCATTGTGCTTGTGGTTCTGGTCATTGCCGGAGCCGGCTGGCAGTTCCTGGTGGTCGCGCCAAGGGAGCGGGCCGCAGAAGCGCTTCAGGTGGAGCTTGCCGAAGAACTGCCGAACCGTCTGTCAGTCCTGGTCGAGCGCGTTGCGGGCCTCACGGACAATTCCGACCTGCTCGCCGATGCCGACCGGTTGAAAACAGACGGCATCACGGCAGCCGGCGACGGCAAGGTCGAGGCCGCGCGCAAGGCCGCCAGCGATCTGGACAGGCTTGCGACTGATCTGGCGGCTGTCTTCGAGGTGCGCATCGTTTCGCGGCCCGGCACACCGACCGGCGTCACCCGCATCCCGGACGTCAATCGCAACGTCAACAACTACTATCTGGTGGTCGAGGCCATCAATCCGAACGGCAAGGCCATTGCAAGACCCATTGTCTCCGAAGAGGACGGCAAGACCAGCAGTGTGACGATCTGGGCCCAGCGCGTCAGCAAGGCCGCCTTTGACGCCGTACGCCGCGACAAGGAGAACGATGGCATCGTCCAGAAAACTCTGATCGGCGAGAAACGCCGCGGCGAGCGCGAGATCGACTGGGCAAGCGGTGTCCAGGAAGGGGCGATTACCGAATGGTAGGACGGGCATCAAAGCGGCACCGGGAGGGCGAGACATCATGCTGACCGGACGCCAGACGCTTTCAAGCATCGAACAGGCAACAGCTGATCTGCGCCGCGAGGAAACCGACCTCAGCAGCCGGATCGAGCGTGCGACACGCTCCTTGACAGATCTGCAGACCCAGCAGAGCGACGCCTACAAGGAACTGGCGCGTTTTCGGCTCGACAACCATGCAGCGGAAACCTTTGACGAACGCCGGGATGCCGCCGCACGCGAAGCACGCCGCCTGATGGAAAAGCGCACCCAAGACTACAACGTTCTTGCCGATCAGCTGCGCGAAAAGGAAACCGCGCATACCCAGAGCGTAAAACGCCGCGACGCCCTCGCCGACGAAGCTGAAGCGGCCGCCAGCCGCATGGATGAGCTTCTCGAGGAAGTCGACAGCCTTCTGGAACAGGACACGGCATTTCTCGCCCAGCGCGAGCGGGCGGAACAGTCGGCAAAGACCGCGCAGGCCGCCGCTGCCAAGGCCCAGACCTCGCTTCAGGACCGGGAAGACAAGGGCAAGGCCTACGAGGACGACCGGCTCTTCATGTATCTTTGGGAGCGTGGCTTCGGCACACCGGAGTATGACAAGCGCGGCATTGTGCGCGCCCTCGATCGCTGGGTCGCGGGCCTGATCCGCTATCAGGACGCGCGCGCCAACTACGCCATGCTGACCAGCATCCCCGAGCGCATGGCCCGTCACGCGGAACGCTGTGAGGAACTGGCGGTCCAGGAAGAGGAAAAGCTGGCCGAGCTGAGCAGAGCCGCACTGACCCGCACCGCAGGCGAGGATCTGGCAGCGAAGATCGACAGTCTCGGCAAGGAGATCGAAGAGCTTGACGGTGAACTCGATGCACAGGAACGCTCCATCGAGACCCTGAACGAGGCCCTGCAAGCCTTTGCCGATGGCGAGGATAACGGCTTCAACAAGGCCGAAGGTCAACTGTCCCAGTCGCTGAAGGCCGACGACCTACGCGATCTGTGGCGGGAGGCGCTGAACACCCCTTCTCCGGAAGATGAAAAGATCATTCGCCGCATCGAAGACCAGCGGGAGCGGACCGAAACACTCCAGCGCGAGATCCGTCAGGATCGCCAGCTTCTGCGCGACATTGCCCGTCGGCGCACCGAGCTGTCACAGGTGACCCAGAAATTTCGCCGCAGCGGTTATGACACTTGGGATTCCACCTTCTCCGACAACAACCTGACGACGGTTCTGTTGGGCGAACTGGTCAAGGGCGCCATCACCGGTGCTAACTATTGGGCACGCGCAAAAAAATCTCACAAGCGCCGCAAGCCGCGCGGTGGACGGGTCGGCTTTCCGAAAGGCTCCGGCCTGCCCCGCTCCATGGGTGGCGGGCTCGGCGGCGGCTTCAGCGGCGGCGGTTTTGGCGGCGGCAGCTCTTCGGGCGGTGGATCATCAGGTGGCGGCTTCAGCTCCGGCGGCAGCTTTGGCGGCGGCGGTTTCAAGACCGGCGACACCTTCTGAGGCCCTTTGACATGATTGATCCGAAACTCTACCAGACCATGGCCGTCTACAACGGCTGGATGACCGACAAGCTCTATGCCACCTGCGCTCAGATCAGCGATGTGGAACGCAAGGCGGACAAGGGAGCGTTTTTCAAGTCGATCCACTCGACGCTGAACCACATCCTTTTTGCCGATCGCGCCTGGATGACCCGCTTTTCGAGCCAAGTCTATGAACACAAGGGCATGGGCGTCGACATCTACTCAAGCTTCGAGGACCTCCGCGCCGCCCATCTGGAGATGGCCGGAGATATTGAAGCCTGGGCCAGAGACCTTTCTCCCGACTGGCTCGCACTCGATCTGACCTGGACCAGCAGCGACGGCACACGTACGACCACACGTCCAAGCTGGGTGCTCGTCACTCACATGTTCAATCATCAGACCCATCACCGCGGCCAGATCGGCACCCTGCTCTCCCAGATGGGACACGATATCGGCGTCACCGATTTGCCGTTCATGCCGGCTTTCACAGCCAATTGAGCAGATAACGCCGCGGCCGATGCAACCTTTTCTTAATCATGTTGTTGACTAGGTTGTATCCTATCAAACACCATGACCGTCAAAGCCAAGTCGAAGGATAGCGCCATGCGCAAGCTCACGACCCTAGCCCTTCTGTTGGCCCTGGCGGCCTGCCAGAGCTCGCCCCGGCGTTCAGCTGCGCCTGAGCAGCCGACCCTGGATGTGCCGGCAGGTGCGCAGAGTGTCACGATCGCAGCCTCCCCCGCCGCGGTGCGTGCAGCGCTTGTCTCCAGCGCAACCGAAAAAGGCACAACCGTCATCCAGGATGAGACCAACATGGTGGTCATGGAGCGGACGATGGCCGGCGCGAATCCGGCACTCGACGCCGAGTTCGGCCCTTCCGACAATGGCATCAGGGTCGTGCGGATCCGCGTCCGTTTCACAGGAGCCCCTTGCCAGACACTCGCCGTTCAGGACCTTGCCGTTCTCAACAATGCGCGAACCGCTCTTGAACAGAGCTTCGTCCTGCCGGGAAATCCGAACACGATGCAAAGCCTTCAGGGCCTGAAATCCCGTGCCGAACAGGGCAGCACCTGCCCGCCGGTGTGATCGGCTAGCGCCATCGACAACCGCATTTAAAGTGCGATCGGCGGATTCTTAAGCCGCCGGACAGCCCGTGATGTGCCTTTTAAGCTCAACGCTGCCGAATCCAATCGGAGTAATCCACTCCATCTGGCAATTGCTGCGCGACTTTCGAGATTTGCGCCGACGACCTGCGCGTTTCCACTGGCCCGTCTCCGCCCAGAACGCCAAGGCTGTCCATGTACTCGGGCAGATGCCCCGACATGACCACACGCCAGTCCAGCGGCAGGTCCGGCTGCAGGGTCTTGGCCAACTGATAGACGACTGTCGTACAGTTGGCAGTCACCGTGTTGTAGAATTTGGGGCGCTCTTCGAGATCCTGGGCCAGATCGACAAAGGACAGGAACATCGTCCGGCGTTGTTCAGGTGAAAGCTCGACCGGGTAGACGCTGACGTCCTCCCCGCGATAATTGGTTCGCAGTTTGACGATATCCCGTTCCGTCGCACCGATCAGCACCAGTTCGAATTGACGAAAAAAACCGCCAATCTCGTTGAAGCTCTCATTGGCCTCACGGCGGATCTCAGCGGAAAACACGATGTGGTCGCCGCCTGAAAAGCCGAAGCTGACAAGGAGATGGGCGATATCCGGGCTGTCCCAGACTGACGTGATCATGTCGACGGTTTCGAGCTTCGACAGATCGAAGCTTTGAGTGGTCCAGCGTGGATCCGCATCCTGCGCGGAGATCCAGTTGAAATCCCTGATATCGGAGAGCGTCACCTGATCTCCTGCCACCCGGGCCTTTACGCCGCGCGAGACATCCATGGCCCAGTCCCGGTCCTGTTGAGGCGTAATGGTTTGATACCAGCCTGCAACGATGAGGCCTGACGCAACGAACGCCAGCCAGGACAGACGACGGGAGCGGAACCTCAGCCAAACGGTTCCAAGGACTGCGACCGCCAGCGCTGCGAGTGCCGCCCATAGGGCCACCCCTTCAAGGTGAAACCGCAGAGCCGTAACAGTCCAGGCCACGCCCCCCAACACGATCAACACAAAACAGATGTGAAACAGAATTTTCAGAAATCGGGACACCCTGCGCTCCAGTTGTGCGTCGACGGACAGCCAGACTACATCATTTCCAGGACCAATCATTCATTGGCCGCCATCGGGCAGAGCGCAGGCGCAGATGTATGTAGGGCACACCAAACCTTATGCGGCTTCAAGTTCTTTCAGCAGCGCCCTGAAGGTCTTTCGGGCGGACCCCGGGTGTCGGATCTTCTTGACGGCCTTCAGGTTGGACAGGTCGTTGCCCACAACGATCAGACCAACCATGCCCCACTCATAGTGGGGAAGGCAGATGTGACCGTAGATCCCCGGCACGTCGAATGTAACCCGCAGCCGTTCATCGAGCGCACCGTTCTAGGGACTGGCGCCGTCGGGGATCATGCCGCGCTTGGACGCGGAATTGTGCCCCTCGTCCGTTGGAACAAAGGTCACGCTGTCACCGACGTTGACGTGCAGGATTGCGGGCTCGAACACATTCGGTGTCTGGCTGTCCCCGCAATTGGCATTCAGCATCAATACCGCGTGCTCACCGCCGTCCATTGCAGGAAGCGGGCAAGCAGCGGCCGCCGAGCTCCCAGCCAGAACGCCCATGGAGAGAATGAAGTTACGACGTGTAAGCATGGACAAGAAGGTTCTCCCGTGGACCGGTGGTGATCTCGATCTCCACGCCATAGGTGTTGGAAATGGCGGGCGAGCGCAAAACCTCTTCCGGGCTCCCTTGGGCAAGGATGCGCCCTTCCCCCAGAAGGATCAGATTATCGGCGTAGCGGGCCGCCAGGTTCAGATCATGGAGAGCGACCATGCCAACAGCCTGCCGTCCGGCAACCGCAGTCTTGATCTGGGTCAGAACATCGAGCTGATGGCGCAGATCGAGGGCAGACGTCGGTTCATCGAACAGATAGACGTCTGACTTGCGGATGAGGGCCTGGGCGACCGAGACCATCTGCGATTGCCCTCCGGACAATTCGCTGACATAGGCCTCTGCCAAATGGCCAATGCCCGCGTCTTCCAGCGCCTGGCCGACGGCGAACATGTCATCTTCGGACACACGCCAGCCCTTGAGCTGCTTGTGCGCCATCATCATCACGTCGAAGACCGTCAAAGCCGCATTGGCCGTGAAGAATTGCGGCATGAAGCAAACCTTCTTCAGCCGCTCACGGGTCGATAGACGTGCCAGGTCGGTATCGGCGATATGAACCTTGCCGGCAGAAGGTGCGAGCAAGCCCGCGATCAGACGGAACAACGTCGACTTGCCCGCCGCATTCGGTCCGATCAGGACCGTGAGCTTGCCGCGTTCGAGCGGGTCAAAACTCACGTCCGACAGGACCTGACGCCGACCGTAGGAAAAGCAGAGACCCTGTGCGCTCAAGCCGGTCATTGCCAGTGCCTCTTGCGCTGTCCAAGGATAAGCAGGATGAAAAACGGAATGCCGATGAGGGACGTGATCATGCCGATCGGATAGACGATCCCGGGGGTAATCGCCTTTGAAGCGATGGACGTTCCCGACAGGATCAGCGCGCCACACAGGGCTGAAAGCGGCAGAAATCCGCGCTGATCTTCGCCGACAATCATACGGGCAATGTGAGGCCCGACCAATCCGACAAAGGCGATTGCGCCGACAAATGATACGGCAACGGCCGCAAGCAGTGAGACCCCCCCGAGCACGGTCAGCCGCAGAAGGCCGACGTTCACGCCAAGTGCCGCCGCCTTGTCTTCGCCCATGCGCAGGGCAGTCAACGCCCAGGACTGATGCAGGAACCAGGGCAGGATGACGCCGAGCACCCCGGCGCAGATAGCAACCTTTTCCCAGGTGGCGCGAGAGAGCGACCCGAGCTGCCAGAAAATCAACTGCGCCAGTTGCATCTCGGAGGCGCCATATTGCAGAAACGCAAGCAGCGCGTTGAAGGTGAACAGCATGGCGATGCCGACCAGGATCATCGCTTCAGGCGATACACCGCGCAAACGCGTGAAGAGAAACAGCGCGCAGGAGGTGCCCAGCGCAAAGACGAAAGCGTTCATGGTCACGAACAAACCGCCGACACCTGGAACGACCGACCAGCCCAGCACGATTGCAAGCGCAGCTCCAAAGCTTGCAGCCGACGAAAGCCCTAGCGTGAAGGGATCGGCGAGCGGATTGTTGAGGATCGTCTGCATCTCGGCACCCGCCACGCCGAGCATCGCGCCAACCAGAACCGCCATCAGAGCCACCGGCAGGCGCAGCTTCCAGATGATGACGTCCTCCTTGGGCGTCGCAATGGACGGGTCCAGGATCACCTGAAGGGCGCGGCCGAAGCTCAGGTTCGCAGGGCCCGTGATGATATCGAAGATCACCAGGGCTGCCAGGCACGCAATCGCGCCCAGAACGAGAAGAAGCCGACGGCCCGATCGAAGCCGATAAGCCTGTACAAGAGCACCGGCATTCGGGCCCTGGGTTAGGTCAGACATGTTCAAAATCCGGAAATGAAAGGTCCGCAGCCCGCAGGCCACGGACCATTGTCTGGCTAGTCAGCCGCCTGTGCGGACATCCAGAAGGTGCCCTTGGCGTCAAACGGCAGGAAGCGTTCGTGCAGTTCGACGAAGGTCGCCCAGGGGTCCAGATCCTCGAAATCATCAGGATGGAACCATTTCGCCAGCTGCTGGATGGCCACGAAGTGGTAAGGCGAATTGTAGAACTGGTGGAAGATGGCGTGGTAGTTGCCAGCCTTCACCGCCTCCAGATCCGCGAAACCGGCCCGGCTCGCAAGCGCATCGATGCGCGCCACATTGGGTTCCGTTTCCGCATCATAGCCCAGCAGGACAGAGGTCACCTCAGGACGCGATTCCGACCAGTTGGCACCGGTCGCAACGATGTGGGCCGGGTTGGCTTCGATGATGCCTTCCAGGCTCAGCGTGACCGAATAGGCGTTGGCCAAAGACGACGCATAGTTGGTGCCACCAGCAAGCTCGACGAAACGGCCATAGTTGTAGGGACCGAACGACCAGCAACAGAAGTCGACCTGCCAACCGGCCGCGTTCTCGACCACCACCAGCGGACGTTCCTCAGCCGGGATCGTGTCGATGATGTTGGTGACTTTCCGCATCTGGGAAATGTAGAAGTCGATAAATTCCGCCGCGCGCTTTTCTTCACCGAAGATACGGCCAAGCATCAGCAGCGACGGCACGACATTCTCGGTCGCATTCCGTCGGAAATCGACAAAGGCAACCTGAACGCCAGCAGCCCCGAGCTTTTCCATCAGACCGGTCTCTTCGGCCTTGAACAGGCTGCCCGATTCCAGCAGCACAAGATCAGCTTCCGATTCGAGAACGGCCTCAATGCTGAAGTCACCGGCATAGGGGTTGCCGAAGTTGATCAGTCGGGCGGTGTCGTCGGGATAGACGCTCTCAAACTGGCGAAAGCCATCAGGATCATAAAGGATCAGGTCGTTGTTCCAGCCAACGATTTTCTCGAAGGGATTGCCCTCGATCAACGGCGTAATGCCGTACATCATCCGGCCTTC
This sequence comes from Roseibium polysiphoniae, assembly GCF_014842925.1. Lineage (GTDB taxonomy): Bacteria > Pseudomonadota > Alphaproteobacteria > Rhizobiales > Stappiaceae > Roseibium > Roseibium polysiphoniae. The sequence continues at coordinate 493,853 of NZ_JACYXJ010000003.1, read as the reverse complement.
GCCGAGGATGATCTTGTCGGGCATTTCCTGAAGGGTGACTTCGCGGCCCGCGATGTCGGTGAAAGTCAAAGCTTCCGCTTGAGCATTGGTGGCTGACACGATCAGGGTCGCGCTGGCTGCAAGTGCGCCAAGGAAGCCGCTAATTCTCGTCGCTAGGGACATAACGGTCTCCAATTGGATTGTCTGCCCTAGCGTCCTACTCCATGCCTACGGATAAGCCAAGAAATATATGAATATTAAACTCATATATTAAGATGCTTCTTGAAACGTCCTTCCGACCCGCAAATCCCTAGCTGTTCAGCACTTCCTTGACCGTGGTCGCGAGCTGCTTGAGCGTGAAGGGCTTGGGCAGGAAGAAGAACTTCTCGTTTTCCGGCAGATTTTCCTCAAACGCGTCTTCAGCATAGCCCGAGACAAAGATGATCTTGAGATCCGGCTGGGTCTTGCGCAATTCGACGAGAAGCGTCGGCCCGTCCATTTCCGGCATCACCACGTCGGAGACCACAAGATCAATCTTGCCGTCGACTTCTTCCATCACCTCGAGCGCTTCCGTGCCCGTGCCCGCCTCAAAGACGGTGTAGCCGCGCGAGGCTAGCGCACGCGCTCCAAAGGCACGTACTGCTTCCTCATCCTCGACCAGGAGAATCGAGGCAGAGCCAGTCAGATCCGCGACCTTCTCCTGCTCCGGCTTGGCCTCGACAACAGGCTCTTCGACGAAGGCCGGGATGTGACGCGGGAGGAACAGGCGGAATGTCGTGCCGGCATCAATCTCGCTGGTGCAGAAGATGAATCCGCCAGTCTGTTTGACGATGCCGTAAACCGTGGACAAGCCCAGGCCTGTTCCCTTGCCGACTTCCTTGGTCGAGAAGAACGGATCAAAGATCTTTTCCATGATCTCGGGCGGCATGCCGTGACCGGTGTCCGTCACTTCGACCAGCGTGTATTCGCCCGGCGGCATGCCGCGCGTGTTTTCGAATTGCGTCGAGGCCGCCTCGGTCACATTCGATGTGCGGATGGTCAGCTTGCCGCCATCGGCCATGGCATCGCCCGCATTCACTGCCAGATTGACGATGACCTGCTCGAGCTGATTGAGATCGGCCATCACCGGCCACAAATCCCGGCCATGGATCACCTTCAGCTCGACCTTTTCGCCGAGCAGGCGGTCGAGCAGAATAGACAGGTCGGCCAAAACATCATTCAGTTCAAGCTGTTGTGGCCGCAGGGTCTGACGGCGCGAGAACGCAAGCAGCTGCCGGACAAGGCCGGCGGCACGGTTGGCGTTCTGCTTGATGTTCATTATGTCCTGGAAGGACGGATCGGTCGGACGATGGCTGGCGAGCAGCAGGTCGGAGAAACCGATGATCGCGGTCAAGACGTTGTTGAAGTCATGCGCCACACCGCCGGCCAGCTGGCCGATGGCCTGCATCTTCTGGCTCTGGGCGAACTGAGCCTCGAGCGCCCGCTGCTGGGTCGTTTCCAGCGCATAGACGATGGCCGCCTCGCCATCACCTTCGCCTTCCTGCACGGCAGACACATAGAAGGTGGCCGAGCGCGGATCATTGCCGTCATTCAGCGGAATGTCGATGGGCGCGATCTCGCCAATGCCATGGCCAGCGGCCGTCAGCGCCTTGCCAAGATCCTCACGCCCGCTCTCCGCAACATAGTTTTCCAGCTTCGGCGGCTCACCGCTCAGGTCGACCGCACCGAACAGTCTCAGGAACGGCGCATTGGTGCGCAGCACCCTGCCTTCCGTATCGAGCGAGGCAATCGCGATAGGCGTGTTGTTGAAGAAGCGCGCGAAGCGAACCTCTGCGGCCCGCAGGGCTTCCGATGCTTCCTCGCCGCGTGAGCGGTTGAGAACCAGCGTGCGGCTGTCGCCCGCCTGGCCATTGTCGCCAAAGGGAACCCTGTGCAGCAGGCGCACGGGGAAACTGCGGCCGTTGCGCGCCACGAAATCAAGGTCGAAGGTCTCGCTCTTGACTTCGCCCGCCTGGCCCTTGACCGAACGGATCAACTCGGTGCCGTCACCACGCACGATCTCGCCGAGATCGAGTTCGCCCGCCATGAATTGGGCAAGGTCGTAGCCCAGCCAGTCGGCCAGCGTCGCGTTGAGATAGACAATGCGCCCTTCCCCGTCGCAGGAGAAGAAACCGGCAGGGGCATGATCGAGGAAGTTGATGACCCGCTGCAGCTCCTGGAAGGAGTTTTCCTGTTCTGCCCGGTCGCGGGTGATGTCGGCCAATTGCCACACGGCAAGACGGCGGCCTGTGCCCCCCTCCTTGCGCGGCAGCAAGAGCGGCCGGATTGAGACACGATACCAATGCGGGCTGCCTTCGCTGCGACCAAGCGGCATCGGCATGCGAATTTCTTCCTGAGCCCGCAGCCCGTCACGCATGGCCTGAGACAAGCGAAAGATCGCGTCGGCCGCGTCGGGATCGCTCGAAAACACACGTTCCATGACCCGGATGTCGGCTGCGGTTTCCGCGCCGGTCAGATCCGCATAGGCCTGGTTGGCATAGACGAGGCGCCCTTCGGAATCGGTGATCAGCGCTCCGTCATCAAGAGAATTCAGAAAGGCCGAGGCAATCGGGTTGCCAGACCGGCCGGTGCCGAAACGCAAAAAGCCGATAGCCCCTGCGAACAGACAAAACACACCGACGACGGCAAGAATGCCGAGCAGCGCCAGAACGAAAGGCTGAGACTGGGTTTTGCCGACAATGGCAAACCCCGCCGCCGCCGCGACCAGAGCAACGGCCAAGGCGATCAGCAGCCCGATATTGCCGCCCCGTTCAGGCCGGTCGATCATCGGCTCGCTCGGTGCGCCGTCCAGATCATTCATTCCCAAAACTCCCTGGCTCGAATCAGATCGCCGAGCCTCGTCCCAGCATTCTGTGCAATGCCCGGAAATTCAACCAATCCACGCCTATTTCGAGCGCCATCCAGAGCGTTTCCGCATTTTAAAGACAAAGCCGATCACTTCCGCGACCGCCTTGAAGTGTTCTTCGGGCACTTCCTGATCAATTTCGACACTGGCATAAAGCGCACGCGCGAGCGGAGGATTCTCGATCACCGGAATTTCATGTCCCTTGGCCACTTCCCTGATCTTCAAGGCAACCGCGTCGATGCCCTTGGCGAGACAGGTCGGCGCGCCCATTCCATCTTCATATTTCAAGGCCACTGCATAGTGCGTCGGGTTGGTGACCACCACCGTCGCCTGCGGCACCGCTGCCATCATGCGCTTGCGGCTGCGCTCCATGCGCAACTGCCGGATCTTGCCCTTGACGTGCGGATCACCCTCGGTCTGCTTGTATTCTTCCTTCACTTCCTGAAGGGACATCTTCTGCTTTTCGAACCACTTGTGGCGCTGGTAGAGAAAATCCGCGCCCGCAACAAGGGTCATCACGGCAAGGATCGCTGCAAGAAGCTGGAGCACCAGCACCCGCGCTTCCTCAAGCAGGATCACCGTTTCTGCAAAAATGATGGTGTCGGCCTCGTCCCTGTGCGGCCAAAGCACCAGAACCATGATGGTTCCCACCGTCGCGATCTTCGCCACGCCCTTGGCAAAGTTGACCAGGCTCTCGGAGGAGAACAAGCGCTTGAAGCCGGACAGAGGCGAGATCTTCGACAGTTTCGGCTTGATCGTCTCAGCCGTGAAGACCATCTGGTGCTGAACCATATTGCCCGCCACGGCCATGGCCACCAGGGCAAGCAGCGGACGCCCCACGATCAGCGCGAGCGACTGCCCCGTGTCCCGCCACAAGGCCCGCAGCGCATACCCGTCCATCGGGATCTGATGGGCGTGTTCCAGATAGCCGCGCAGCAGCCCCGAAAGCGATGCGGCCACGGTCGGTGAGAAGATGGCGATCACCATCGCGCTCCCGGCCAATGTGAACCAGGTGCTGACTTCCTGAGATTTCGGTACGTCCCCCTTGTCATGCGCATCTTTCAAGCGCTTTTGCGTGGGGTCCTCGGTTTTCTCCGAGTCATCGGAACCTTCTGCCATGGCGCTCTCCTAGCCCAGCGTCAGCTTGCCGACGGCCTGCTCGAAGTGACTCATGTAGAAAGTCATCATCGTCGTAAGCAGCACAAGCAAGAGCCCCAACCCGATCGCAATGTTCACGGGCATGGCAATGAAGAAGATCTGCATCTGCGGCATCAGCTTGTTGAGCAAGCCGAGGCCGAAATAGAAAACGATGCCGACCACAATGAATGGCGCGCTCATGCGCACCGCGATGGAAAACACATCGGCAACGGTTTGCGTCACCATTGCCGCGAGATCAGAAATCGGCAGCGCACCGCCGGGCGGAAACATGACGAAGCTGTCGTGCATGGCCGCGATGATCAGGTAGTGGGTGTCCGTCACGAAAATCAGCGTGATGCCGAGGATCGACAGATAGTTGGACACCAACGCACCCTGCTGACCCGAGTTGGTCACATCCGTACCAAGGGCCATTGCGAGGCTCGACTGGCTGGCGATGATCACGCCGGCGGTCTGCAATGCAAAGGTAATCATCTTCGCGCACAGGCCGATCACGAAACCGAGCAGCAACTCGCTGCCCATCAGCAACAGCAGACGCGGAAAATCATCCATCAGGTTAGCGGGATAGGTCGTGGAACCGATCGGGTAGAGCGCCAGCGTCAGCATCAGGGCAAGAACCAAGCGTACCCGCATGGGCACCGATGTTTCGCCCAACGCCGGCATGAGCATCAGCATGGTGCCGATGCGCGCAAACATGAGCATGAAGATCGCGCCAATTTCAGGCAGGAAGTCAAGCTGCAGTGTCATGCCGCCCCCTTCCCTGTCATTGGCCTGCGGTTGGCGCAAGTCATGAGCTTCCCGGTCACGCCGGGGTTTGAAGGATCAGCTCGCCGATCCTTGCCGTGAAGCTCGCCAGGAGTTGGCCCATGAAGGGCATCGTGATCAAAAGCGTCACGAAAATTGCCAGGATCTTAGGGACAAAGACCAGGGTCATTTCCTGGATCTGCGTCAGCGCCTGAAACAGCGCAATCACAACACCAACCACAAGCCCGACAATCATGGTCGGGCCTGCCACGAGGATCATCGTCCAGACGCCCTCTCGAGCGATATCAAGTACCTCGCCGCCAGTCATGCGCAGCCTTTCGCGGTCAGGGTCAGATCGGCATCCGCATGATCTCTTCATAGGCAGAGATCACCCGATCGCGAACCGAGACCATGGTTTCCAAGGCCATTTCGGTTTCAGCAACCGCAGTCACCACATCGACAACGTCCGTGCGGCCCTCGATGAGACCGATCGACTTGGAATCCATGTCACGGCCCTTGTCGACAACGCTCTCGACGGCTTCCTGAACCATCTGGCCGAAGTCGACGCTCTCCGGTCCCGCAGGCATGTCGCCCGGAGATGCAGCCTGCTGCGCGAGTTTCGCCGCCATCTGATAGGCATTGTTTGCAACCGATGGAGTAGACATGATGCCCTCGCCTTTGTTGGAGTTTTACGTCGGACCGGACCTCTTGGGCCCGCCAGCCGAATGGCTATCAGGCCCTCAGGATGTCGATCGTTTTCTGCACCATGCGGCGCGTTGCCTCGATGACGTTCAAGTTCGCCTCGTAGGACCGCTGCGCCTCGCGCATGTCGACGGTCTCGACCAGCGTGTTGACGTTCGGCGCCTTCACGTAGCCCTTTTCATCGGCAGCTGGATGGCCTGGCTCATAGCGCACTTCAAACGGCGTCGTGTCTTCTGAAAGCTTGCCAAGCTGGACCATCTCGCCGCCAACTTCCTTATCGAAGTGGCTCTTGAAGGTCGCGATCTTGCGCCGGTAGGGATCCTCGCCCGGCGTCCGCCCCGTACTGTCCGCATTGGCAACGTTTTCCGCGATGATCCGCATGCGGCCGTTTTGGGCCTTCAGACCCGATGCCGAGACAAACAGCGACTTGATGAGATCCATTTTAGTTCTCCTGACAGCTCAAGCAGTTAGCCGCGAGCCGGTGGTCATGCGGACTTTGAAAGGGCGGTTCTGATCAGGCCAAGGCTCTTGGAATAGAGGGTTGAGGCCGCCTGGAAGTCCATCTGGTTTTCGGTGACCTTCATCATCTGCTCCTCGAGCACCACGTTGTTGCCACTCGGGGTGACCTCGAACATGGCTTGCTTGTCCACCTTGCCGTTGGAGCTTGCAGAAATCGTGCCGCTGATGTGCCCGGACTTGGTCACCTCAGCCTGAATGCCGAAACTGCTTGCGCCGATATGGTCCGAGAAAGCGTAGGATTTCAGTTCCTTGGCGCGATACTTCGGCGTATCTGCATTGGCAATGTTCTCGGCGAGAACCCCCTGACGCGTCTGATGCCACTGCATTTTGGACTTCAAGGCCTGGAACACAGGCAGGTCTGTCAGAGCCATGCGATTCACCATTCGTTAACAATCTAGGCAAACATTGCCGATCTAAAGGTTAACGAATGGTTAACGCGATATGGGGCACCCAAGGAAACGCCAGCAGAAATCGGTGGATGAGCTCTTCGCATTTTGCAATTCGTAAAGTTTACCAGCTCGTTGGCAGGCAGTTTTTTCCCACTTCTGTTAACTTTGCCAGAATGAAGGATTCGCGCCAACCGCTCCACAGGGAATTGACCTTACGGAGTGTAACGAACCAGAAGCAACGTTGACGAGACGCTACTTCATCAAGGCGTTCGACTGGCGGCGCGACGAGCGGAACAAGAAGGCGACGTCCTGCTGCTGCAGGTCGACATGTCCGGACCGCGAACACATGTGCGGGCACTAAACGAGGTAGGCATGTACACTTGGATTGCAGAGACATTTGGCGTCTCGGACGGTTTGGCCAGAGGCCTCGCCTTCGCCATTTCTCTAGGCATCGTTCTGATTCTTATCGCTCTTTTCGTCATGATCTTGAAACGGCTTACGGGCACACGAATTGCCAATGGCCGCAACCGCCAGCCGCGCATCGCGGTCATGGACGCCACCAACATTGACACGCGCAGACGCCTTCTCCTGATCCGCCGCGACAACGTTGAACATCTGATTCTGGTGGGCGGCCCAACCGACGTCGTGGTTGAGCAGAACATCATCAAGACCGCACCACTCACGGCAGGCGGCCCACGGCCCCAGGCCTCGGGTCAGGTCATTGCGCCGACAGCCGCCGGATACACCACGGCAGCAACCAGCAGCGATTCCCCGCTAGCCGATCCGGCACATTCTGCCGCTCCTGTCGATGTGGCTCATGCAGCGTTGCGCGCAAGCCATCCCGAACGCGCTGCCGCTCCAGCACAGACAACCAAGGCTGCGCCAGCCGCCCCCACGCCTCCGGTCGGCATGACCCGTCCCCAAAACCCAAGGGCGCAGGCCGCTCCGAAAGCAACGGCGGATGACAAGGCGCCGCAAAATGTCCGTGGCGACGCCCCTGTTAATCCGGCCAGGTCGCTTTTGAAGGCGGCAGCTGCAGGGAAGCTGACTGCAGGCTTTGGTGAGAAGAAACCAGCACCGGAAGGCGAGCCGTCACAACGCACGGCCCCGGTCATGCCGCCGCGGCCTGCGCCAGCACCTCTTCCGGCTGCCCGCCCTGCCCCGCAGCGGACTCAACCGCTGGCTGGCAGAAGCGGTTCCAGTTCAGAAAGCGCGCCAGCAGGTCAGCAGGCGACAAACGGCCTCGGCACCCCTGCCCTCAGAGCAGCGCTTGCGCCCGGCCGGCCTGTATCGCCGCCGTCCTCTGGACCCGCAGCCCGCGCCAAGACTGCAATCATACCTCCTGCCGCTCCAGCAGTTCCGCCTGTGGAAACCCCACCAGCTGTCGAAAGCGCTCCCGCCGAGCCCACGAACGAGGCAAAGCAAGCGCCCACAATCCCGACGCCGCCAGCCACGGCTGACGTAGCCCCACCAATCAAGGTGGAGCCGCAAGCCGACACGCCTGCAGAGCAGCCGAAAGCGAACATAGATCCGCAAAACAACGCTCAGGACATCGAAAAACCGTCCGAGCCGGAAACAAAAGCGAGTGCCGACACCTCAACACCCGAGGAAGAGAACAAGGCACCGGCATCACAAGCATCCAACCCCATCGAGGACGAGATGGCCAAGCTTCTCGACGAAATTCACGGACCACAAAAACAATGACCCCAACTCTCGGCCGCCAAGCTTCGCGGCTGAACCTTTGTGCGGCAGCCGGCCTAGGGACCTTTCTGTTCCTCCTGGCCGGCCCGGCTTTCGCCCAGGAGATAACCGTCGGCTTTGGTGAGGACGCGAGCCTCACCGAGCGCGCCGTCCAGCTTGTCGCGCTCCTGACCATCCTGAGCCTGGCGCCATCGATCCTGGTCATGGTGACGAGCTTCACAAGGATCGTGGTTGTTCTCTCACTCCTGCGCTCGGCGATTGGCTTGCAGACCGCCCCGCCCAATATGGTCATGGTCTCGCTTGCGCTGTTTCTCAGCGCCTTCATCATGGCCCCGACGCTTCAGACCGCTTACAACGAGGCCGTCGTACCGTTGGTTGACGGAACGATCGAGTTCGAACAGGCTTATGAACGCGCCGCCGATCCCTTCCGCACCTTCATGCTGTCCCAGGTCAGGGAGAAAGACCTCGCGCTGTTTCAGGAGCTGTCGGGCAGTGATGCACCTGAGAGCCCTGAAGATCTGGCCATGAGCACGCTTGTGCCCGCTTTCATGATCAGCGAGCTCCGGCGTGCCTTCGAGATCGGCTTCCTGCTCTACCTGCCGTTTTTGATCATCGATCTCGTGATCGCCTCGGTGCTGATGTCCATGGGTATGATGATGCTGCCGCCCGTCGTCATCTCACTGCCGTTCAAGCTGATTTTCTTTGTGCTTGTAGACGGTTGGAACATGGTGGCCGGCAGTCTGGTCAAGAGTTTCGGCGCTGTTTAGCCACGCCACCTTGAAGCAGAAATAGTGTACGCATTATTTAATACAACTTAGGGGAAGCTTGTGAAAAATTAATCGATTCCTGTTTGGATGGTGGTTCCAGCCATCGTGGATGGTTTTCTACACAAACAGAGTTGAAATCACCGTGCTTCGTGACAACCTTGAGCAACTTGCAAAAACGCGTGAGCCCGAGGCGCGTTCACGCCTGATCCGCGCCCTCGTCGCGGAATATGCCAAGTCCGAGGATCACGAGCCGAGCGCAGTGGAACGGGAGCTTTTCTGCAAGATTGTCCTCTCCGTTTTCGATCAGCTCGACCTGGAAGCTCGCTACGAGCTGGTTGTTCGCCTTGCCAAGACCAATCGCATTACGTCCGAGCTTGCGGATCGCCTGGCAGAGGAAAACTATGAGCTGTCGGAGCCGGTCATCGAATCCTCCCCGGTCGTCAGCCAGAAAGCCCTTATGAAGCTGGCGATGCATGGCTCCAACCAGCACCGCCTCTCTCTGGCGCGCCGGCGCAATCTGAGCGAAGACGTTGCCGACAAGCTCATTGCCCGCGCACCGCGCCCCGTCACCAATGCTCTTGTGGCCAATACAACCGCAACCCTGTCCATCAAAGCAACGCTGGCTCTGCTGATCTTCGCAAATACCGAGGCGCGCGTTCTGGCAGGACTCGCCCGCCGCGCCATGGTTGATGAGGGGTTCCATGAGACCCTTTCCCAGGTCATCGAGAACGGTTGCCCATTGGTGCCAGAGCCCCTGAAACAGGCCATGGAAAGGAACGCGCTCGAACCCTTGGCCAAAAGCGTCGCCGACCTGGATCAGAACGAGGAAATTGAGATCGACGGTCAGGTTTTGTCCCGCCACGAGGCGAACATCAATATCGCCAGCGGTGAACTTTCCTTCGACGCAATCCTTTTGACGCTGTTTCAGCAAGGACGCGTCGACGCGGCTGCGTGGCTCATCAGCCGCAACGTCAATCTGGAATGCAACGTCATCATGGATACGTTCAGGTCGGACTCCGACGCTGCCGTCATGATGCTGATGCTGCGAACCGGTGTCAGTGACACGACCTATCGAGATCTTCTGAAAGCCCGAGGCACCTGGCTGGGGCGCAGCACGAGAAACATTCACGAGCTGGTTCAGCGCTACAGGGCCGAGGCCTCAATGCATCTCAACATGCAGGACTTTGGCCAAAAGATCGCGATCTGATCCGCTACGTCTGATTGCGCTCGTGGCTGTTTGAAAAGTCACGAAAGGCCGAAGGGAAGAGAATTCACCCTTTAAACGCTCTGGCGCGGGCGGATCTCATAGCGACATCCGGCAGGGCCAACTCGGCAGGCGAGGCTAGCCGGCGTCTGTCGTGTCGACGCCTTCCGTTGCTGCCTGATCAGGCGAGCGGTCCGGTGTCATGTATTGGCGCCGATACTCTTCCATGAATGTCTCGAGTTCATCGGTGCCGGCCAGCCGGTTGGCCACCTCAAGGAACTCGACGCCCTGCGCTTCAATCGGACGCGTCACGACCTCAAAGGCGAGCGCCTCAGGGCTGTCCGTCATCTTCGCCATATATTTGTTCTGCAGACGGTTCAGGCTGAGCTGGTCACCGGCAAGGGAATAGGCGATCCCTGCGCGCAGGATATCGCGGCGCTCAAGCGGGTCGAGCGGAATGTTGTCTGACCACCGCGACCCGTGCATGGCCTCGAGCTGCTCACCAGCATCACGCCAGCTTTGCGCGGCCCAGAAGGTATCCGCGCGCAGGCGGTCCACGTCACTTCCGCGCATGTTGCGGACAAGCTCAAGAGCGAGATCCGGCCGCCCGCTGGCCGTCAAGGCGCGCGCCTCGACAATGTTGCGCTGACGCTCAAGCGTTGACGGCAGGCTCGCCTGACGCGTCTGGTTCAACACCCTGAGCGCCTGCTCAGGCTTGCGGTCGATCAGATAGATGGCCCCAAGGTCCGCCGCGATCTGCGCACGCGCAGCACCTTTCAGGCGGTTGTCCACCTGGTGGCGCAGCAGTTCGGCAGCCTGGTCCAGAAGATCCACCTCGACCAGTTTCTTGGCCAATCCCCGGACCATCTCATCGCCAAGGCGGCCGATGGGTGTCATCTCGCGGAAATCATAGTAGAGCGACAGTGCTTTTACTGTCGGCATCTCGTCGGCTTTGCCGTCAAGGAAGAGCGACGCAAAAAGACCGTTCATCTCTTCTTGGAGCAAACGCGTCGTATCGGCTTCCGGATCGGCCTGCACAGCCGATTTCATGGACTCAAAAGCTTCGCGGTAGTTTCCGGTCTCCGCGTGAAGCTGAGACAGGAAGCGCAGCGTGCGGAGTTCGATTTCGTCACCGCGCCAGGTGGTTGCCAGCGCGGCCAATTGATCGATCGCCTCCTCGATGTTCATCTCGCCGTCGCGATAGCGAATGCGCAAGGCGCGATACTCCGCCTCCGCGGCGCGGGGACGGTCATCGGATTTCGCCACCAGGTCGAAGGCGGTCAATGCTTCCTGAGACCGGCCGGAGGCGTCGGCAACACGGCCGCGCAGAATATCGTAGCGCGCCGCCTGGGACTTGGAGACCTCACTCGGTTCAATCTCGGCCAGAATGCTGTTGGCCACGCCAAAGTCATTCGCCTCGACCATGGCATGGGCGGCAGCAAGGTTGAATTCCGCCTGGATTGCCTTTGGATAATTGCCAATCACGGCGCGCCCGCGCGGCATCGCGATGCGTGCGGCTGTCCAGTTGCCAAGCGCAACATCAACAATGGTCTGCCAGACGGCGCCATCCGGGCTGTTCTTGAGTTCAGGCCGGTTCAGGTGATCATAGGCCTCATCCGGCCGATCTGCGAGCGTATAGGCCGCGCCCATCATCAGATTGTAGGAACTGTCCTCGGCCAGCGCCGGCTCTTCTTCGACCGCCAGCTGCATCAGACCCAGCGATTCCTGCGCAAACTGATGCGCAAGGTAAAAGCGCGCCAGATCCATGAGCTGCTTGCGGCGCTTGCCCTTGGGAGCGTTGGTCAGGTCCGTCTGAAGTTTGTTCAGTCGTTCGCGGTAAGTCGATGGTCCGTTGGTCGCCAGAGACACGAACTCGACATAGCCAGGCTCGTTCGGATCGACGATTGAATTGAAAGCACCCGTGCCACCGCGCAAATGCCGGCTGGAAAGGGACAACCCGCCAACCTTCTCGATGATGACGTCATCACCGAGGAGCTCCATGGTGACGCCATCAGACTTCAGCGCCATCGCAATGCCCTGCGCAGAACTCAGGGCGTCGAGATCAACGAACCTTTGCTGTTTCAACAGACCGCGTGGGGGGCCGAAACCGGTTACCAGCGCGATCTTGTCACCAACGAAGGGATCGGTGATCTCACGAATGTTCTGCGGATCCTTGTAAAGCACGCGCAGGACCGAGCCACCATCTCCGCGCACATTGCGTTCAAGCCGCAGCGGAATCGACGGTTCCAGGATCATGTCCCCAATCACCAGGCTCCAGGAGTTGCCATCGAGTCCGACAGTCGCAAGAACCGGATCATTGAGGTCGAGACGCAGCACCTGATAGCCGTCATGCTCTTCGACCTGGATGTTCTCAGCCGTTTCGGCAAGAGCGGACACCATTCCACGCGTATCAATCGTGGCACCGGTGTCGAACACCATCCAGATGCTGTCATTGCGTCGGAAGACAGCACTGGAAACCGGCTCAAGGAACGGGAAGACGATCCGCACCGTGTTGCCGATCCGGCGCGCCTCAGCCGACACGAAGTTCCGGATCTCTTCGGCAAAGTCGGCTGGCGGCTGTTCCGGCGAATTCTGGATCTGGCTAAGCTCGGCTCCGCCCTGGGCACGCCAGGCTTCCTCACCGCCGCCAGCGTTCTCCAGAACCATCGCGGGCGGCAAAGCCGCACCAGACGCTGGCAAGACCTGCTGCACTTCAACCGGCTCGGCCTCAACGGGCTCCAACGCAGGCGCCGGGGCGGGCATGGGCACTTCAGACGCGGGCTGCATCGTCCGGGTCACCGGCTGCGCCTCTTCCATCGAACCGACGAGCGGCATCGCGGCTCCCCCGACATCCCCGGGCACCTCTGTCGGGGAAATGGTCGAGGTCAGCTCCAGTCCGTCCGCGGCGGCAACTGGTATTCGCTCTGCGGACAATTCCGGCGCGGGCACTGCCGCAACCACTTCCGAAGGCGCCATGTTTTCAGCGGCCTCGGCGACAGCGTTCTCAATCTCTTCCAGCACTTCGCGTGCTTCAGTCTCCGTAACTTGAGCTTCAGCAGGATCGACCGCGTCAGGTTCCTCCACCGGCTCCGAAGCCGCAGATGCCAGGTCAATCGCGGCTCCAGGAGCATCTTGCGCGTCTGCCGGCACCGGCTTCGGTCTCGGGACGTTCGAGGCAACTTCTGTTTCCGCAGGTTCCTCGGCAGCCTCGGCCACGTCTACGGATTGCGCTTCGGCAACCTCTGGCTCGGCCTTGACCTCCTGCTCTGCCGGAGCAGCGGCTTCAGGTTCCGGCTGTCTCTCGACCGCAGGCTGAGGCTGTGTCGGGGCAGGCTCGTGAGCTGCAGGTGCGCTGCCGTCGAAGGGGATCATGCCGAACGCAGCCGCCTCGTCGGACATCTGCGGCACGTCTGGTTCAGGGGCCGGAGCGGTCACGTTGACGGGCTGAGGTGCAGCAGCGCTTGGCGCGGCAGCCGCTTCCGGCTCGGTGTTACGAACCCCCGGCGCCGTGATCATGTTTTTACGCGAGCCGCCCTGGGTCGTGTTCAGCTCTTCATTGATCAGCTGGTTGGCCGGGTCGACCGGTTCCTTGTTCTCGGGCGTGATGTCGATGACATAGGTCTGGTTTTCGCGAAACGCCCGGATGTCGACCGATGGCTCGATCCGCATCAGGAACTTCAGCTTGCCCTTGTCCAGGAACGACGTGGCGTCCACCACGCCTTGCGGCAGATGGGCCCGCAATTCCGAGATATCCAGCTGAGCCGGATGATTGAACGTCAGCTTGATGATATCGTCTTCACGCACAAATGCCGTGTCGAACCGGATCGACCAGTCAAAGACGAGCCGCGTGAAGGTCGGGTGCTCGCCGATGTGCAGATCCACGGACGGACCTTCTTTCGCCTTCAGCCGCGCCTGCTCCAGAGCCCGCACCTTGCGCATGGCCTCTTCGGCCCGCTTGGCCAGCTCGCGCACCACATCGTCCGGCAGGCCGGGCGGCAGCCCCTGCCAGTTGGCCGGCAGAATGTCGACGAAGAGTTTCTCACCGGCCTCAAGCGTGTTGATCTTGAACTGCCCTTTCAGAGCAAACCGTATGGCGCTGCCATCCGGATCGCGACGGGCGATCGTGATGTAGTCGCCAAGATCCAGTGGCACATCATCGACGTCGATATCGATCGGCTCTTCGAAGGAAATGCGCAGAACGCCGCCGGTGACAACGGCGTCATAGTGGGGAAGCAGCGTCCGGTCGGAAAATGTCAGCACCATGCGGCCGTAACCGGGCGATGGAAGGACCTTGAACTGAACGGGCTCAAGCGCCTGAGAGAAGGCTGGCGCAACAAAGGAAGGACAGGCGATCAGACACAGGAGGGCAAACGCGCCGCGCAGCAACTTGTGCACGGCGGCAAGCAGAAAGGCCTCGCCTTTCATTTCCTGTTGCCCAAAGTGCTTCAGCACAATTTCGTCCTTTGGATGCCGCCTAACACTTTACCTTTAGTTATGCGGTCTTAACGCGTCCTTACACTGCCTGGTTAAATGCAGGCATATCGGTCAGTTTGAGCGGATTTTCGGCAGATCACCGGCAGCCTCCTGCTGAGTCGGCTGAGGATTGGAAGCACCGCTTGCAATGGCAACGGTCAGCTTCTCTGCCGCCTCAGGCGACATCTTGCTCAGGACATCGGCCATCTTCCGGGGTTTCATCTGCCGCACCACCTTGAGCAGGATCGGCAGGGAAAGGCGGTCAAAGATCCGAGCGGCGTCCTTGGGCTTCATGTTTTCATACATGGTGACAAGGCCTGCGATCTCGCTATCTTCCTGCTTGCGCTTCTCCTCAACAACACCCTCGATCCGCTGCTCAAGCTGCTTGAGCTCATCGACACGTTTCTGGATGCGTTCTTCAGTCGCCTGCAGGAGCTTCTCCCTCAGGTCAAGCTGCCCCTCCTGCTTCTCGAGCGTTTGCCGGCGTTTGCCGAGGCTTTCGAGGACGGCTCTTTCGGCAGCAGAGCCACCGATTTCCAGGGAGTCAGGCAGTGGCGGCGGTCCGTCCGTTGCCGGGCTTTCTTCTTCCGCGGGCTCAATCTCGCCCTCGGCTGCCGGCGGCATGCCTTCGCCAGCTGTCTCTGCGGGCGTTTCCTGCGCCACAGCAGATTTGATCGGGGCGACACCAACACCGCTGTCCATCACAAGCCCAAGCAGCTTCAGCGCCAAAAGGGCGCTGGCTGAAATGGCTAACAATGGCAGCAGGCGAAGGTTCATGCAGCTGCGCCTCCAGACCGCTTGCGGAACTGCTCCAGCCTGGCCGTTGCCTCGGCCGCCGCGCTTCTGATGTCATCCGTACGGCCCGACCGGCGCTGGGAACCGCCTGCGCCAGACTGCGCGGCCGGAGCTGCTGGCGGGTGCACCCCATATTGAGGCGGCGCCGGCGCGTAGGCCTGCTGAGGCTGCTGCGGAACATAGCCGCCTTGGGGATACGGAGCGGGGTCCGGATGCCCATAGCCTGCATGCGGGGCCTGATAAGCGTCTCGCTCGGCAGTGGCAGCCCGCGCAGCCTCGGCGATCTGGCTGATCCGCGTGAAGATCTTCTCCCCTTCGGCGACCTGACCAACCAGTGCAGCTGACATCTGCTCCGCCGCAACCAGGCGGCTCCCCAGGGTCTTGTCTGCTTCCGATGCCGTCGCCTTGAGGCCAAGGATCGCCCGCTCGGCAATCTCTGTTGCGGTCATCAGCTCGGAGATCGTCGCACGAAGAGTTTCCTCATCGGCTCGCAAGCGCTGCAGGCGGCGGTTCAAGGTGAAGCAATATCCGATCGTGACCAGCAGAAGAACGGCGACCAGACCTTCGATAATCATTCCGACGGGCAAAGGGCTCATTGTGCATCCATTTCGTTTTGCATGGCCCGCTCAAACGCAGCTAGGGTCATTTTCGGTTTTCGCAGGTTCTTGGCGACACGAATTGCGATCGAATCCTCGACCTTGCCGAGTGTGCCTTCGGTCAACGGGATGTTGCCACATTTTATCAAGACCGGATCCGACGGGTCGACGTCGAATATCAATGTTTGCCCAACATCCAGACTCAAAACCCGCCCAAGTGGCAGGTGAGTTTCGTAAAGCACCGCATCCACCTCCACTTCCGCAGCGTGAATTTCCGACGCCAGGTGACCTTCCCAGGTCGCATCACGGCCGAACTTCTCGCCCATGAACATCTGGAGCAGCAGATCGCGAATCGGCTCCAGTGTTGCATAGGGCATCATGATCTCGACGGTGCCGCCGCGATCTTCCATATCGATCCGCAGCTCTACGAGAATGGCCGCGTTTGCCGGACGAGAAATAGCCGCGAAACGCGGGTTCGTTTCCAGTCGCTCCAGATTGAAATGCACCGGGCTCAAAGGTGCGAAGGCCTGCTCCGCATCCTGCAGGATCAGCGACACCATCTGCTGCACCAACCCGGTTTCAATCGTCGTATAGGGCCGGCCCTCGACACGCACAGCCGTGGTTCCACGCCCACCACCCAAAAGCACGTCGATGATCGAGTAGATTAGGCTCGATTCAACTGTGATCAGGCCAAATCCATCCCATTCTTCCGCCTTGAAGACACCCAGAATGGCAGGCAGAGGAATGGAGTTGAGGTAGTCACCAAACCGGACCGAACTGATGGAATCCAGCGAAACTTCAACGTTGTCGGAGGTGAAATTGCGCAAGGATGTGGTCGTCAGACGAACGAGCCTGTCGAAGACGATTTCCAGCATCGGCAGGCGTTCGTAGGACACCATTGCCGAGTTGATAAGTGCGCGAATTCCGCTCTGGTCGCCTGCAATCGTGTCGTCGATGTTGAAGCCGAGGAGGTTATCGATTTCCTCCTGGTTCAGAACACGGTCGGCGCCCCGGGTGGCGTTTTCAAGATCAGGCTCGCTGTCATCGATCATCGCAGCCCATTGGGCCGCCATGTCATCCGAAGTACCGGCGCCCTGCTCTTCAAGCGCAGCACCCCACGCCGCCGCAAGGTCATCACCCTCGTCGTCGCCCGCACCTTGCTCTGCCAGGGCAGCGCCCCAGGCATCGGCCATATCTTCTTCGGTTAGATCGTCGTCGTCAGCCATTTCGCACCATCAGGAGCCTGCACTTACTGAACGAGAATTTCCTTGAACAGGACACCCTCGACCCGTGCTGGGTAGACAGAAAGATTGATGCGTCTGAGCAATTCTTCCTTCAGACGAAACAGACCAGCAGACCCTTCTAGGTCCGCGGGGCGAAGCTCTCGCAGATAGATCTGGAAAGCATCAAGAATACGCGGCAGGTAGGGTGAGATCTGATCGACCATCCCCCGATCCTGAACCTCGAGCGCGATGCGCACCTTCAGGTAGGTGGTGCGTCCGTCGGTCGCCAAATTCACGGTCATTTCCGGCAGATCGTAAAACACCACCGGCTTCTGCTCTTCCACGACAGGCTGTTCGCCATCCACGGTCGGAGCCGGAGCGTCGCCGCCCGCGAGAAAGAAATAGGCGCCAGCACCGGCCCCTATGAGAACAACGGCGCCGATGCCTCCAAAGAGGATCAGCTTCTTCTTGCCGCCCCCACCTTCGGCTTCGCCGTCTGTTTCGTCGTCGGCAGCACCAGCATCTTCGTCCGCCATCAAGCACTCCGATTTGCCTGCAACGCTTCACGCGCGCTTATTGTTTCTAAAGCCCTTAATGGTTAACGAATGGTTACCAAATCGTTAACAAGCCTAACCCGGCAGAAATTACCAAGTGGTTAATATCTGCCGGAAACTCTTGCCGGATGCACTTGGCAAATTTCCCTTTTACCCAGTTTTTTCAATGATTTATTTTCTGGCACGGCATGTGCAATTAGGGTCCCGAGCCAGCGGTCTGGGGAGATTGTCGGCTCATCGGGGAGCAAAGGGATTTGTTAATATGGAGAATGCACAGCTCATAACCTTGTCGCGTCAGATGTCCCTGAGGAATCAGATGGACCTCGTCGCCAACAACATGGCGAACCTGACGACAACGGGCTATAAGACCCAGCGCATGGTCTTTGAGGAAGTCTTGATGCCCCTGGCAGAGGCGACCGAGTTCATGCAGGGCGACAAGAATCTGTCCTATGTGCAGGACTACGGTGCAGGCCTCAATCTTCTTCAGGGAAGTGTCCGGCTGACTGGAAACGATTTCGACGTAGCGATCGACGGCGATGGCTGGTTCGCGGTGCAAAATGAAGATGGCACCGAAGCCTACACGCGCAACGGTGCATTTCATATCGCACCGACCGGCCAGATGACGACCGCGGACGGCAGACCGGTGCTGACAGACGGCGGCCCAATCAGCTTCACCACTGAAGACGGCAAGGTCGATATTGCCGAAGACGGCACGATCGTCTCCGAACTGGGAATTCGCGGCAATCTTCGGGTTGTCGACTTCGATAACCCGGAAGACCTCAAGGCACTCGGCGAAAACCTCTACACGCATGAGGAACCGCTCCCGGCAGAAAACCCGAGGGTTCTTCAGGGCGCGCTTGAGCAATCGAACGTGCGCGGCGTGATCGAGATCGCCCACATGGTTCGCATCACCCGCGCCTATGAGACCGTTTCCAAACTGATGGCAGACACGGATGACCTGCGCAAACAGGCCATCCAGACACTTGGCCGACTTGAAGCCTGATCGCACCGAAGGACACGATAAATGAAAGCACTCCATATCGCTGCGACCGGCATGAAAGCCCAGGAGCTGAATGTCGAGGTCATCTCGAACAACGTCGCCAACATGCGCACGACCGGCTACAAGAAGCAGCGCGCCGACTTCCAGGATCTTCTCTATCAAAACCTGCGCCGCATGGGCGCTGAGACCTCAACCACGGGTACCATCGTCCCGACCGGTGTCCAGATCGGCTCTGGCGTAAAGACCGCCGCAACTGCGCGGATCATGACCCAGGGCACGCTGGAGGCGACTGGCAAGGAGCTTGATGTCGCAATCCGTGGCGAAGGCTTCTTCCAGATCCAGCTCCCCGACGGCAACACCGGCTACACCCGTGACGGGTCGTTCGAGCGCGACGCCAACGGCACCATCGTGACCATTGATGGCTACACCGTGGATCCCGGCATCGACATTCCGGAAGACTCACGAGACATCACCATCTCGTCTGACGGAACGGTTCAGGTGATCGACGGCAACGGCGCGACCAACAATCTCGGCCAGATCCAGCTTGCCCGCTTCGTCAACAAATCGGGCCTCGAAGCCATCGGTGACAACCTTTATCTCGAGACGGACGCCAGTGGTGCGCCCCAGATCGACAGTCCCGGCACGGACGGTTATGGCGACCTTCAGCAGAGCTACCTGGAAATGGCGAATGTGGACGCTGTTACCGAGATTGCCGACCTGATTTCCGCCCAGCGCGCCTACGAGATGAACTCAAGGATCATCCAGGCCGCTGACGAAATGTACTCCACCACAACCAACATCCGGTAAGGAGACAGCGTCATGAAACGCCTTCTAGTCCTTGTCGGACTTGCAATTGCCGCATTGGCAACGCCTGCCTTTGCCCAGAGCGAGCTTCGACCGGTCCTCCGGTCCGAGATCTCAACACTCGATCAGATTGTCACCGTTGGCGACTTCTACACCTCTGCCGGCGAGTTCGCACAGGTTCCCCTGTTCAGGTCTCCGGATCTTGGAACATCAGGCAATGTCCCGGCAGAAACCGTTGCGCGCCGCGCACGTGCTGCTGGCCTGATCACCGCTGGCACTGACGGTTTGAATGAAGTCGTGGTTCACCGACGTGCTGACGTCTATGACCTCGAACGCCTCAAGGATCTGGCGAGCAAAACACTTGCCGGGCGGGATGCGAGCCTTGCGCCCCGAGATCTTGAGATCACCTTCTACCGCGCGCCCTCCCAGATACATGCAAACCCTTCCTCGCAGGAACCTGTTGTGGTTGACCGCGTTCTCTGGTCCCGCACCGACGGACGGTTCACGCTCTATCTCAGCGTCGATGGCGCAAGGGGAAGGTCCAGTGTTCAGCTGACCGGCTTTGCCCGCGAGATGATGGACGTTGTTGCTCTTGCACGCCCCCTGAACCGTGGCGGCATTCTGAAAGCCGGTGATCTCACCACAGTTCGCCTTCCACGCCTGCAGGTACCCTCAAACGCGTTGGTCTCGAGCGAAGACATTGCGGGCCTCGCTGCTCGCAGCAACCTGCGCGCTAACAGCCCGTTGACCCGGAACGACTTTGAACGGCCGGTTATCATCGCCAGAGGCGAAAAGGTCACCGTCAACTTCGAAATCCCGGGCATGAAGCTGACAACCCGCGGCCAGGCAATCGACAGCGGCGCCAAGGGTGACGTGATCGACATCATGAACCTGGACTCCCGGCGGATTATCCCGGCCATCGTCACCTCTCGCGGACACGTGCGCATCGCTCGGTCCAATCCGGTCGTCGCCAGCCTCAATGGGGGCAATCAATGAGCACTCTGAAGTCCGCAAAGTTTCTTCTTCTCGGCGTGGCCGTGGCAAGTCTCGCCGCTGGCTGTGGCGCACCTGACCGCCTGGCCCAGGTCGGACAGCAACCAGCCTTGAATGCCATCCAGGATCCGACAACAACTGCAGGCTACCGCCCCGTTCAGATGCCGATGCCCGAACCGCAGAAGGCGCATTACAACGCCAACTCGCTCTGGCGGTCGGGCAACAGGGCCTTCTTTGAGGACCAGCGTGCCAAGCAGATCGGTGACATTCTAACCGTTGTCGTAACCATCTCCGACAAGGCGGAATTCGACAACACCACCGAAAGATCCCGATCGGACAGCAGCTCCAACGGTGTCGGCGGCGCGTTGGGCACCGCGATCGATACAATCTTCATGCCTTCCGGCGTTGCCGCCAGTGACATCGCGTCCGTCGACAGCAGCTCAAACTTCTCCGGTGAAGGCAGCGTCGACAGGGAAGAAACCCTGGAGACAAGCGTTGCTGCCGTTGTTCTGCAGGTCCTTCCCAACGGCAATCTCGTGATCGAAGGGCGCCAGGAAGTGCGTGTCAACTTCGAGGTTCGCGAACTGGTCGTCGCCGGCATCGTCCGTCCAGAAGACATCAGCTCAGAGAACACGATCGTCAGCGAGAAGATTGCCGAGGCACGCATTGGCTATGGCGGACGTGGCCAGATCACCGATGTCCAGCAACCACGTTACGGCAGCCAGGTTCTCGACATCATGCTCCCCTTCTGATGCGCGGTTAAGAAGCGCAATCAGTCAAGCTCCCCCGGCGATCGATCAAGGCGTTCTAGAAGCCTCGTTCGATCGCTGACAACGGGCACGGTATCTCGCTCCCCGAGTGCCGTGCCCGTTTTCATTTTCAGAGCACGACCCAAGGGTGGCTGCAGAAGCCGCCTATGCCACAGACACAAAAAAGCCCTCCCGAAATTCGGGAGGGCCTTTTTTCAAGTCAAAGCCGTGCCGCCAGGCTCAGTCGTCGCGATAGACTTTCTCGCGGCGCTCATGCGCTTCCTGAGCTTCAATCGACAGCGTCGCAATCGGGCGCGCTTCAAGACGCCGAAGAGCAATAGGCTCTCCAGTCTCTTCGCAGTAGCCATAGCTACCGTCCGAGATCCGCTCTAGCGCGGAATCAATCTTGGAAATCAGCTTGCGCTGCCGGTCACGCGCGCGCAGCTCGATTGACCGATCCGTCTCTGAGGAAGCACGGTCGGCGAAGTCAGGATGATTCTGACTCTCTTCCTGCAGGATCACAAGGGTCTCCTTGCTCTCCCTCAGAATGTCGTCTTTCCAGGCAAGCAGCTTGTTCTTGAAGTACTCACGCTGCCTGTCATTCATAAACGGCTCGTCTTCGGTGGGTCGATATTCAGACTCAAGTTCAACCGTCATCGATAGCTCCGGATTCCCGTTAGGCCGCGGGCAATATATCTCCGCGACCTCGAACCGACAACGGTCGTTTTGTTAAAAATGATGTTACAAAAAACATAGTTAATTCAAATGCTTGTGTTTTCAGGCGGATTTCGGGAGCCCTGCCGCTGCTGCAAGAGCACTTGCTAGTCCGTGAATCGACCGAGTTTCGCGAGCTCGACTTTGACACGCAATTCGATCTCGCGAAGCACCGAATCCACTTCCTCGTCGCCGCTATCAACCTGGTTGCCAACTTCATGAGCCAGGGCTTCCAGCCGATCTTCCGAAACCAGACCGCCAAGCAGATCGGCCCTTATGGACTCAAGGCCATCCAGAAGCGAATGACCATGACGGGCAGCCTTGCGCCGGCGTTCAGGATCTTCCCCAACCTCCTGAAGCGCCAGAAGCGCATCCATGCCCTGAACCCCCATCGCGCTGGTCGTCGCCGCGGTCGGGCTGCTTTCATCACCCATCTCTGGCGTGAAAGCATCGCCAGCGGCCCCGCTGCGCTTTTTCGCCCCGCGCCCCTGCACGCCAGAGACAGGTTTTTGTCCGGTAATTCGCATGGTGTGTCCGCTCCGTTAGCACCGGCCTCATTGCCGAGTGCCCACCGCCGAGTGTCAGAATCTTCCCTGAAGGGTAAATGAATCCGAGTGCAGTCGGCAATATTTGCCGCTCACTTCGCACCGTTCATTTTCCTCAACTCGGGCAGAAAGCGGGAAAATCGCAAAAACGCTGAAGATTTCCCTCATTTCGACTGCCTGACCGAGTTTGGCACATCTCTCGCATTATGAGAGCCAGAAAACATCGGCAGCATGTTGCCGGCTCCGCAAACGCCCTGGACATAGGTAGATCGCATGACCAATGGCATTTTCTTCAGGTTCTTCGCTGTCGTGCTCTGCATGACGCTCCTGACGACTGCTGCCCTGTCCGCGTCACGCATCAAGGACATTGCAGACTTCGAGGGAATTCGTGAAAACCAGTTGATCGGATACGGCCTCGTTGTTGGCTTGAACGGAACCGGTGACGGGCTCAGAAACGCTCCCTTCACCAAACAAAGTCTGCAGGCAATGTTGGAGCGGCTCGGCGTCAACACCCGTGACGTGGATCTGAACACCAATACTGTTGCCGCTGTGATGGTGACGGCAAATCTGCCGCCCTTCTCAACTCAGGGAACACGCATTGACGTTTCTGTCAGCGCACTCGGCAACGCCGCTTCGCTGCAGGGTGGAACCTTGTTGGTTACGCCGCTCGTGGGCGCAGACGGTGAAGTCTATGCAATCGCCCAGGGCTCAGTTGCCATCGGCGGGTTTTCCGCTCAGGCCGATGCAGCCTCCGTGGTCCGCGGCGTTCCCACCGCCGGACGCATCTCCAACGGCGGCCTCGTCGAGCGTGAAGTCGAATTCAAACTTGCATCTTTGACGACACTGCGCCTGGCCCTGCGGAATCCGGACCTCACGACGTCTCGCCGCATCGCGCTTTCGATCAACGAATTGATCGGCATGCCGACGGCCGAACCTCTCGATCCGGGCACGGTGCGCATCGACCTGCCCCGGGAATATGATGGCAATATCGTTGATCTGCTGACCGACATCGAGCAGCTCATCGTGGAACCAGATCTCGCAGCGCGGGTCGTGATTGATGAAAACTCTGGCATCATCGTCATGGGCCAGGACGTCAAAGTCTCCATGGTCGCTGTCGCTCAGGGCAATCTCACGGTCACAATCGCCGAGACACCTGAAGTCTCGCAGCCTTTGCCCTTCGCCAACGGCCAGACCACGATCGTTCCCCGCTCAGAAATCTTCGTCAACGACGATCCCGACGCCAAACTCGCGATCGTCCCCGAAGCGGTAACGCTTAAGCAACTTGTCGACGGCTTGAATGCTCTTGGTATCGGCCCGCGCGACATGATCTCAATCCTTCAGGCAATCAAGGCATCTGGTGCCCTGCAGGCCGAAATCGAGGTGCTTTGATAATGTTCAACCCCGCTCAATCCGTCTCTGCACAGTCCAATCCGATTGATGCGCTCGCCGGCGTGGACAGGTCGAACAAGACCGCCGTCCGCGACGCCTCCGAGAAATATGAATCCGTCTTCCTGAAGAACATGCTTGAAGCCATGTTCACCGGCCTTGAAGAAGGCGGGACCTGGGGAAGCGGCAACGGCGCCGAAGCTTGGCGCGGAATGATGATCGACGAATACGCAAAATCCGTCTCGGACGCCGGCGGCATTGGCCTTGCCGACACCATCGAACGGCAACTGTTGGAACTCCAGGAGAACTCGCAATGACCGTTCATACGGAAACCCAGAATATGCCGTTCTCGCTTGAGCGTCCGACCAGCCCAGCAGAAGCGAACCATTTTTGCTCCACGTTGAGCAGCACCATGGAAACGCTGCTGGCTCTGATTGAAAACGAGACCGATCTGGTCAGAGGCGGGAAGCTGAAGGAAGCAGGCACGTTGCAGCCTGAAAAAGCCCGACTGATCCACGAATACACGCGCGGCATGATGTGCGCCAAGGAACACGCCGTTGCGCTTGGCAACATGGCTCCGGCCGCGGCGCAGAACCTCAAGCGGCAACACGCGGAATTCCAGCCAGTGCTCAGAATAAACCTTGCCGTCCTGTCGACTGCGCGCGAGGTCGCGAGCAGCGTTGTCTCGAGCGTGGCAAAGGCCGTCGGCGCGCAGCAGAGAAGCACGACCTATGGACCTGGCGGCGGGTCTGCCTCCGGACCAAGGGCAGCAAGCGGCATCGCGGTCAACCAGTCGCTTTGAGGCTCAGGGGGCGAAAGTCCCCTCTCAATCGCATCTAAGCCAAAGCTTACAGCGATGGCTTCGAAACCGTGGCGTCAAGCTGCGGATTTTCGCCAAAGTTGCCGCAAGGGCATTTTTGAAGTACCATTTGCGAGATTAGCTTCTTGCGCATGCCGTTGATCTAAAAAACGAATCAACCAGATTCGCACTTCGATAAAATTATAACTGTTCCGTTAACGTCGGATTCATTCCCTTACGTTATCCTCATTTTTCATCGGGTATTGTTTTTCGTAACCCGGAGGGAAAGACGATGGAATCGGCACTCGTCCGGCCACCCTTGCCGTCTTATACGGCGATCACGCCGGAAGCACGCGCTCCAGAGCGCATTGAACCTGCAGCAAAGACTGAACTGCCCGCAGGCAGCACAGTGAACCCATCTGCGGAAGCAGATCAGGGACGTCGCGCGTCTGACAATCAGCGCTCGCAAGAACCTCTTGCTCAAAACCAGCAGATCGATCGACGAAATTTTCGAGATCCTGAGAGCGATAGCCTGATCTACATCGCGACCGATAGCGATACGGGCGAAGTGGTCCAGCAGGTCCCCAGCGAAACTCTGCGCCGCCTTCGCGCCTATGCAAAGACGATTTCCGACCAAGCCAACGAGGCTCGATCGGAGAACATCGTCAAGACGGCCTGAGCATTCAGCTTAAAGCTATTTGCGCGCCCTCACCCCACAAACGGCGCTGAGGGCCATCCAACATATGACTGCCGGCACGACACAACCGCCACGCTTTGCGTGAGCGGTTTTTCGCGCTTCAACTCAGCCAGCACCCATGGTAAACAAAAGTAAAAAAATATATTAAAAAAATATATATAGATCACAAAAATAATTAACCACACTTATTAACTCTAAAACTTCAGATATATTTAAACTTAAAATCCAGTAACCTTGTTAATTAGGATTCGATACAATTTTCATAGGCAGAGTTCGCTTGTCGTTCAGGAAGAATGACTAGGGAAAACAGAAGGAACTCTGTAATGGGTGGCATTACTCTTTCAAGCGCAGTGCGCAACAACTTGAACTCTCTTCAGGCGACCTCGCAGCTGATGAGCGGCGTCCAGGAAAAACTGTCGACAGGCAAGAAGGTCAATTCGGCCCTCGACAACCCGAACTCTTTCTTCACTGCAAAGGGCCTGGAAAACCGGGCAAGCGATCTGTCCACCCTGCTCGACGACATGGGGCAGTCGGTTCAGACGCTTAAAGCAGCGGACAAGGGGATTGAGGCAATCTCTGATCTGGTTGACTCCGCAAAAGCGAAGGCAAACCAGGCCCAGCAAACTTCCAGCCAGTCCGAACGTGCTCAGTACGCAGAAGAGTACAATGAGCTGATGACCCAGATTGAGGACATCGCGAAGGACAGTGGCTACGGTGGCAAGAACCTCCTTGGCGGCACCGGTAACGACCTCTCGGTGACCTTCAACGAAGACGGCTCTTCTAGCCTGAGCATTTCCTCGGTCGACTATACAGACACGTCTTCCTCGACAGGTCTGAACCTCTCCGACTTGACTGTTGCAACTGAAGGCACGACGACTGCTACAGTCGGTTCTGCTGGTGCAACCACGACCTCTCTATTGACAGATTCTGCATCCATCGCAGAAGGCGACGTCATCACGCTGACTGACGTCAATGGTGCGGAAGTCGGCTCGCTCACCGTCGAGGCAGACACGACCATTGGTGATCTGGAAGACCTCTATGATGGTATCGATGGTGTAAGCACGGCCTACGCCGCCGGAGTGGTCACAGTCACTTCCGATTTCGTGCTGAGCTCGGATTCGTCAGGGTCCCTGACCGTGGCCGACACAGACGGCGACGATTCAGGCTTCGCCAGCGACAGCGATATCGATGCAGCGCTGTCCAGCTTGAAGAGCGCACAAGACACGCTTCGCTCGCAGGCATCCACCTTCGGTACAAACCTGTCGATCGTGGAAGGTCGCCAGGACTTCACCAATGCGATCATCAACACATTGGAAGAAGGCGCCGGCAAACTGACGCTGGCAGACACCAACGAGGAAGGCGCGAACCTGCTGGCTCTGCAGACACAGCAGTCTCTGGCTTCTACCTCGCTCTCGCTGGCGGCTCAGGCTGACCAAAACGTACTGCGCCTCTTCTAAGATACGCAAACCTCAACAACTTAAACGGTGCGCTCTTGCGGCGCGCCGTTTTTCTTAAAAGAAACAATCTATTAAGGTTAACTTCCACTAACCATACTTCTTTACAAACCGTTACCACCCGAACGCCATTGTCAGCCTGTCGGACCCAGGAAGGGTCCTGTTTTGAGTAATCCTAGAAAGGATCTAGAAATGGCTGACATTACACTTTCCAGCGCCGTGCGTTCCAATCTGAACGCACTGCAGGCGACCTCTCAACTGATGAGCGGCGTTCAGGAAAAATTGTCGACAGGCAAGAGCGTAAACTCCGCCCTCGACAATCCGAACTCTTTCTTCACCGCAAAGGGTTTGGAAAACCGCGCAAGCGATCTGTCTTCCCTGCTGGATGACATGGGCCAGTCGGTTCAGACCCTGCAGGCGGCTGACAAGGGAATTGAGGCAATCTCAGACCTCGTCGATGCGGCCAAGGCAAAAGCCAACCAGGCTTCCCAGACGTCCAGCCAATCCGAACGCGCTCAATACGCAGAAGAGTACAACGAACTCCTTACGCAGATTGAGGACATCGCAAAGGACAGCGGCTACAAGGGCAAGAACCTCCTGGGTGGCACGGGTAACGACCTCTCGGTGACCTTCAACGAAGACGGTTCTTCCAGTCTGTCAATTTCAGCGGTCGACTACACCGACTCGTCGTCATCCACTGGTCTTGCTCTGTCAGACTTGACTGAAGCCACTGAAGGCACGACGACTGCTACAGTCGGTTCTGCTGGTGCAACCACGACCTCTCTATTGACAGATTCTGCATCCATTGCAGAAGGTGACGTCATCTCGTTGACCGACGTCAACGGTACAGAAGTCGGATCCATCACAGTTGAAGCTGACACGACCATTGGTGATCTGGAAGACCTCTATGATGGTATCGATGGTGTAAGCACGGCCTACGCCGCCGGAGTTATCACAGTCACTTCCGACTTCGTGCTGAGCTCGGATTCGAGCGGTAGCTTGACCGTCGCCGACACAGACGGCGACGATTCAGGCTTCGCCAGCGACAGCGATATCGATGCAGCGTTGTCCAGCTTGAAGAGCGCACAAGACACACTTCGTGCGCAGGCCTCCACATTCGGTACCAACCTGTCCATCGTGGAAAGCCGTCAGAGCTTCACCAACGACATCATCAACACGTTGGAAGAAGGTGCCGGCATGCTGACGCTCGCTGACACCAATGAGGAAGGCGCGAACCTGCTGGCTCTGCAGACCCAGCAGTCTCTGGCCTCAACCTCGCTTTCTCTGGCATCCCAGGCGGATCAGAACGTTCTGCGTCTCTTCTAAGAAACGCAGATACCGACACCATGAACGGCGGGCCCCAGCGGCCTGCCGTTTTTTTGTGCCATGGCGACAGCATCCCTCCCCTTCCCCCACAAAAGTCATCTTATTCAATGCGTTAACCAGTCATTAACCCTAAAAGTGCGACTGATTAACCATTGATTAGGGTTAACAGAAGATGATCCTAATCAAGCTGCTCAGGACGAGCGGATCAAATTTTGGGACCCAGGAAAGGGAACACAAGTGGATAGCATCACCCTCTCCGCCGGAGTGCGGCAGAACCTCCTCACACTTCAGTCAACCGCGGATATGATGTCCGGCGTCCAGAACAAACTGGCGACCGGTCTGAAGGTGAACTCAGCGCTCGACAATCCGAATTCCTTCTTCACGGCATCTGGACTTGATTCCCGTGCGAGTGACCTCAACAATCTTCTGGAAGACATGGGTCAGTCGCTGCAGACGATCAAAGCAGCCGATGAAGGTATTCAGACCATCACCGATCTGGTCGAGTCTGCAAAGGCGAAGGCCAATCAGGCGCTCCAGACACAGAGCCAGTACGAACGCGCAAAGTTTGCAGCGCAGTACAACAATCTGCTCGAGCAGATTGAAGACGTTGCCAAGGATTCTTCCTATAAGGGCAAGAACCTTCTTGCTGGCGACGGAAACGATCTCACAACAATCTTCAACGAAGATGCCACTTCCAAATTGAAGATCGGCGCTGTTGATTACACAGACGCAGCCTTGTCAACCGGGCTCAACCTGTCTGACCTTGTCGAAGGTCAAGGCGGCGCAACATCCTTCCAACTCGAAGGTGGTGAAGCCACATTTGTTCTGACTGACGGCACAACAACCCTTAACTCAAGCTCTCTTCTGAGCGACTCTACAGCCTTCAATGTCGGCAACAACATAAGCCTCCACGATGGAACGACGGCATCAGCGCAAATTGCAGGATCTACGGTAACCGTAGCCTCGGATACGACGGTTCAGGACCTCATAAACCAAATTGAGGATACCGCCGGCGTGAGCGCCGAATTTGATGAAGCAACCGGCACCTTGACAATCGTCTCAAACGACGACCTGAGCTTGCGTAATGACGGCGCCGGCACCGGCTCCGGTACAGCAACCCTATCAACGCTCGCTGCAACCAAATTTACGGCATTGACGACTAACTTGTCGGATTCAGGCTCCTATAAGGTTGGTGACACCATCACCCTGACTGACGGCAACAACTTCGAACTGGGCTCTCTTGAAGTTGAAGAAGACACAACCATCGATGATCTGACAACTTTCATCGATGATTTCGCTGGTGTAAGCGCCTCCTTCAACACGACCACAGGTAAACTGGCTCTGGAGAGCGAGACCGACTTGTATCTCACCAGTGACAATGCCGACTTCAATGCATCGGCGTTTACTGCAGATGCCGATGGGGTCACGATAGCAGCTCTAACTGATAGCGGGTTCGCAACTGACAACGACATCAATCGCGTCGTCGACAAGTTGAACAATGCTCTCGAAAACCTGCGGGCTCAGGCATCCGAGTTTGGTACCAATCTCTCGACCGTGGAAATTCGGCAGGATTATACCAAGTCGATGGTCAACACGCTCGTTGAAGGTGCAGGATTGCTGACTCTGGCTGATACCAACGAAGAAGGCGCGAACCTTCTGGCTCTTCAGACACGCCAGCAGCTCGCATCAACGTCCCTCTCCTTCGCTTCTCAGGCGGATCAGACGGTACTATCCCTCTTCTAAGAAGAATCAGTCGAACGCACGACTCACCGGCTGACACTCAGGAACGGCGGGGCTTTGCCTCGCCGTTTTCGGCGTTTTTCGCTCCAACGCCCAAATTACCTTCAAATTTTTCCCTTTATTTCCAGATAGTTAAAAGAAAGTTTTTGGTAACTCTTCCTACCAAACCATTAACAGGTGCACTGGCGGTTAACTTTCCATTTACACTTCGCTCCAATCACCTTCAGCCGAAGGTATTGGAAACGTAAGCCTTTCGATTAAGGCGCCTGTAAATGATGTGGTGACCCCAGATGAGCGATATTGTCCTTTCTAGTGCCGTTCGGGAAAACTTGCTCTCCTTGAAAAGCACGGCCAAGCTTCAGTCGACGACCCAAAACCGGCTGGCAACCGGCCTCAAGGTCAACTCGGCCCTGGACAATCCGAATTCATTTTTTACGGCAGCTGGCCTGAATGATCGCGCAAGCGATCTGGCAAACTTGCTCGACAACATGGGACAGGCGGTTCAGACGATCCGCGCCGCAGACGACGGCCTCACCGGCATCACCCGGCTGGTCGAGTCTGCAAAGGCCATCGCCAACCAGGCGCTTCAGACCCAAAGCGAATACCAGCGCAAGACCTACACCGAGCAATACAATGACATTCTCGAGCAAATCGAGGATCTCGCACGGGATTCCGACTATAAGGGCAAGAACCTTCTCGCTGGTCTTGGCAATGAACTCCAGGTGATCTTCAACGAAGACAGCACCTCGAACCTCACGGTTGATCCGGTAGATTTCACCGACACCACGCTTTCGACGGGCCTTGCGCTTTCAGATCTTGAAAACGGTGCTGGCGCAACTTCGTCGTTTACGGTTGCAAGTGGGTCAACTACCCTTGATCTATCTACACTGCAGGCTTCTTCCAATCTCTCCGATCTCCCGGACTGGGAAAACGGCGATATTGTAACTGTTTCAGACGGTGTAAACCCGCCCACAACATTCACAGTTGGAACCGGCGCCGGCCAGATTGAGACAGTCCAAGATTACGTCAATGCTCTCAATGACGTGCAAGGCATCAAGGCCTCTTTTGACGAAACAGACGACGAAATTACGATAACTTCCGGCCTCAATCCGGCCTATACACTTTCGATATCGAAAGACACTTCAGGCGGCGGCACAGCGACAAACGGTGGCATCGGCGCGGGATCAACCACGCTCGCGACCTCGGTCATGACAGCTGCCGCAACCTTGACCTCTTCCGGCGGATTTGAAGTTGATGACGTCCTCTACATCACCGACGGCAATGGCTTCGAAGCCGCCTCGATCGAGATCGATGACGACACGACCGTCAGCGATCTTGTCAGCCTGATCAAATCGATCAAGGGTCTCGATGCGAATTTTGCATCTGGCAGCATTTCCATGGTCGGCGATGTTTCCTGGGCAATTACCAGCAGCAACGATGACTTCAACATTGATGACTTCGCGACGACGGACGGCACCGTAAACCTGACAGCCACCGACTCCGGCTTCAAAGACGACACCGATATCGAGCGTGTTCTTCAGGCGATCAACTCGGCACTAGATGAATTACGCTCTGCGGCTGGCGAACTAGGTACGAGCCTGTCGACCGTCGAGATCAGAACGAGTTTCACCGAAGAGCTTATCAACACGCTTGAGGTCGGCGCTGGCGCACTGACAATTGCTGACATGAACGAGGAAGGCGCGAACATGCTTGCTCTTCAGACACGTCAACAGCTGTCTTCGACCGCCCTGTCTCTCGCCAACCAGGCCGAGCAGAGCGTGCTTAGCCTCTTCGGTTAAAAACAGCAGAAAATACGTTAAGGTTTCTGGTTTGCGCGTTAACTGTTGCGCAATATTGCTGCCGGATACTTTGCAGGTGGAGGTCAAGGAATGGCGCTCAAGGTCGAGCTTAAACCGGGTGAGCGGATAATCATCGGTGATTCAATCATCACCAATGACAATCAAAGAACCCGACTGTTTATAGAAGGCCAGGCGCCAATCCTGCGAGAGAAAGACATTCTCACGCCGGCCACCGCGGATACACCTGCCAAACGCGTCTACCTGGCCGTTCAACTGATGTATCTTTCAAGTGAAGTAGACAGAATTCAGGATAATTACTTCACTCTTGTAAATGATATCGTAAAGGCCGCGCCGAGTACAATCCCATATGTCACACGGATTAGTAACTCGATAATAACCGGTGCCTTTTATAAAGCCCTGAAAGAAGCACGTAAGCTTATCGAGTACGAGAGGACGCTGATCGGCCATGTACAAACAGGCAGCGCAGGCTTACCAGAAGACGAGTCAGGTGGCGGTGTCACCGAGGGAACTGGAAGCAACCCTTCTGATGAAGGCGGCAGCGCGACTTCAGTTGATCAAGGATGAATGGGAAGAAAGCTCCTTCGCCGAAAAGGACGAGGCGCTTGCGTATAACCGGAAGCTATGGACGATCCTGGCAACTTCAGCCACGAGTGCCGAAAGCCAGCTTCCCCAAGACATCAAGAACAATTTGGCGTCTCTTGGCGTGTTTGTCTTCAAACACACAATGGCGATCATGATTGACCCCGTTCCGGAAAAACTGGCGACACTGATTTCCATAAACCGCAACATTGCGGAAGGTCTTCGGGCGCAAGCCGAGTAAGAACGCAGAGCTTAGATCAAAACAAAAGACCGGCATCTTCTCAGAAGCTGCCGGTCTTTTTCGTTTGCAATCTCGACTAAAGCCTTGCTGCGAAGACCTTAGAGGTAGTCGACGATGCTAAGGTTATAAACGATCGAAGATGCTCTGTAGGAGGCCTCGATGTTGGTCTGAAGCTGAAGGATTTCCGCTGCCAGAAGCTCGTTGTCGACACCTTCAATTTCGCCGATTGTCGTCAGATAGCTGGACCTCATCTGATCATGCCGATCATCCGCGCTCTCGACAGCCCGGTGGGCGATGGCTATTTCCGTTGAAATATCAACGATGCCAGACTGATCTGCAGTGTCTGGCTCCAAAACCGCGCGCAGCTCTGTTGCAAGGGCGGCGTGGTAGAGCTTGTCGTTATCCGTTCCAGCGGAAAAATCTGCACTGACAAAGGTCGCAAGCGACTTCATCAAGTCGGTCAATCCCTGCTCATTTGCGCGCGCGCCGTAGTTGACCGTGAGATTGGTATCGACCACGGCACTCTTGTCTTCCCGCGCATTCGTCGTTGCGGAATTGTCGCCGGTGTACCAGGCCACAGTCGTGGCGCCACCTGTCGTTAGGGCTGTAGCCGTGTCATAGGGCGGACCATCGATCCGCATTGGCTCCACGCCGCCAAAGGTATCGAAGAAATTGTCCGCCGCCCAATCGTCCGACAAGGCTTTCAGATTGGTCTGTGCCTCTTCTTCCAAAGCCTCGGAAATCGCTATCCGAAGGTTTTCCGCCGTTTCCTCAAGATCGGCGCCGACCGCGAAGGCTCCCTCACCACCGCCGGATGTCGCTTCGAGTTCGATCGTGAAGGTCTCTGTGTGATCTGGCGGCAGGGTGAACTCGACGGCAATCGTTTCGCCCAACGTCGGTTGCCCGGTGAACTGGACGTCAAAGGTGTCTGGATCCCCGCCGCTTGGACCCGTGATCGCAACGTTGCTCAAGCTTGATGTGACCGTCGAGATGTCAAAACCGAAGTCGTGCGCGCCGTCTTCCGTGATCGTGAAGGTGGAGTCCGTGGGAACACCAAGTGTGTAGTTGGTCGTCAATGACGAAATATCGAGGCGGCCGTTTTCATTGACCCCGAGATTGGCCTGAGCAAATTCATCCATCACCGTCTTGAGGCCATCCAGTCCATCCGCGCCTTCCAGAATGACCTGAATGGCCGCCACCGGATTGGAGTAGGCATCACTGCCGCCGTACAGGTAATGACCTGCCACTTCCGTGTTCAACAGATTGGCAACTTCATAAAGCAGCACCTCGGCAGTGGCCTGGGATTGCGTCTGCCCATCGGACTGCAGCACGAATTCATTGGGATCGAGAGCCGATTTCGCATCCCGGCGTATCTCTTCCAGACGTTCGAGCGTCAGGTTCAATGTCTCGATATGAAGGCTCGCGCTGACAATTGTCTCTTTGTAAGAGTCGATCTGCCCAACCTTCTGCGTAAGTTCCAGATCGAGCAGACGGTTGTTGCCGATACCCCCAAACGTTGTCGAAGCCTTGCCAGTCGCAAGCTGCGTGGTCTTTTCCGTCAGCGTTTTGCTCAGGCTCGTGACCTGTTTGGTCATATAGGACCTGGATGTGGCAATCGTATCAACGGCCATATTGCACCTACACTGTATTCAGAAGGACGTCGAACAGCTCATTCACGGCCTGCATAACTCTTGCATTGGCCGCATAAGCATTTTCCAACTCGATCAGAAACGCCATCTCGGCATCGACGTTGACCGAGTAGCTTTCCTCGTAGCGAACCGCGAGATTTGTCGTCAGGGTTTCCTTGGCCTGAGCATAAGTCGCCGCATCGCTCGCCTGATTGCCCTGGTAGGCGACCACCTGGTTAACGTAGGTCATCAGCGTACCTTCATAAGGCGTCGCTGCATTGCCAATGCCAGCATCCGGATCAAATGTCGTTCCCGCTTGAGACAGTTGCTCAAGCAGATACTCTGCCCGCGAGGAATCGTTGGGCGAATTCGTTTCCGGCGTCGTCTCATAGTAGACCAAGAGCGAACTGTCCGCCGTAAGGGCCGAGTTCACCGCGATGGATTGAGCGAAACCAACACGTTGCCCACCGTCTTCCAGGGCATCGGTAAAGAGTTCCTTGCCATCTCTTTGGTCGACAAAGATCGAAAGCCCCAGCCCCTGATCCGTGTCTGCAGTCGGCGTCACACTCGCCGTCAAGCTTGAGACCGAAGCCGGAGCCCCGACATCGCCCAGAACCTGCAGATTTCCTGAGCCATCGTCCGTGACTTGAAGATCTGTGGCGGCCAAAGCCGCAATCATCTGCGTCACATAGGTTGCAGGTGTCCCACTCGAGATGTCGATGCCATAAACCGTGTCATCGGCCCGCGCTGTCGCGCTGTCATCCAACGGCAGAAGCGTCGCGTCGCTTACCGCCACAAATGTAACGTTCTGAGTATCCCCGGCAGAGTCCGTGTAGGTCAGAGAGACCGTATTTCCCGCCTGAAGAGCAGAGACATCCAGCACGAACCCTTCATCGGCACCCACGGTAGTCTCAACGCCTTCAACAGGAACGTTCGACATGGCGAGAGACAGTTCAGCTGCAATGGTGTCCAGCTGGCTTTGCGCCTGAACCAACACCTCGTCCCGAACCTCGGCAAGCGCGACCAGTGACCCTGATTCCGAACCAGAGATAAGATCGAACGTGGTGCCGCCGGGCGTGGTGACCAGAACGGAGTTGCCTGGCTCGCCTGGCTGAAAGTAGTTCGTCGGCGAGAATGACAGGACTGAAGCCTGATTGTTCGCCAAAAGCTGCTGTCCGGTGTGGGACTTGATCTGCAGCATACCATTGCTTTCTTCGGTCACCTCAACATCGAGATAACCGGAAAGCTGTTCGACGTAGCGGTCGCGCTGGTCCAAAAGGTCTGCAACCGAGTTGTTGGCAACCCGCGCCTCCTGGATCTTCTCGTCGATATCCTGAATGCTCTGAAGGAGTTGGTTCACATCCTCGGTCTGGCCGATGAGCAGGGTGTCAGCGTTCTCTCTAAGCTCGTTGATCGACTCGTAGGAACTGTTGAGCTGGCGCGCGAGATTGTCCGCTGCGGCAACAACTTCCTGCTGAGCAGCATAACTGCTCGGATCATTTACCAGCGAGGACAACCCAGTCGAGAAATCGGTCATCAACGCGTTAAGGCCGGAGCCGTCGTCGATTGTGCCGAACAGATCATCCAGGCGCGTGGTGAACGTCGAGATCTGAGACGCATAGTTGGTCTCGGAAAGTGAGGCAAAGTAGGAGGACTGGATGCTCTCATCGACCGAACGCTTCACTTCGCTCGACAGAATCCCCGATACATTGCCCTGCCCATCGAAGAAGACATTGGCCTCGACAGACTTGGTTGAGTAACCAACCGTATCAGCATTGGCAATGTTCGACGCGGTGACGTCGATCTGCTTCTGATTGTAGGAAATGCCGAAAAGAGCCGTGTTCAGAGCGGATGTCAGTCCCATGGCTTTGCCTCCTACACTTTCAGAACATCAAGGAAGTTCGGCGGAGCGGCTGGCTCCGCCGATTTGAAATGGGCTACCGAACCATATTCAGAGCGCTGTCGAGCATCTCATCCGCGGAAGTCACGATCTTGGAGTTCGCCGAATAGGCCTGCTGCGTCACGATCAGCTTG
Source organism: Roseibium polysiphoniae (assembly GCF_014842925.1). Lineage (GTDB taxonomy): Bacteria > Pseudomonadota > Alphaproteobacteria > Rhizobiales > Stappiaceae > Roseibium > Roseibium polysiphoniae. The sequence goes on along the minus strand of NZ_JACYXJ010000003.1, from coordinate 457,638 downwards.
GAGAATTCAGATGCGATATCGGCATTGGACAGCTCAAGCGCGTTTGAGATAATCGACCCGCCACGAGTGAGGTCAGGTTCACCCGACGTTGGGGTCGCGGCAAAAGCCGCACCATTAACACGCTCGAGCGCTTGCTCAGCATCGAATGTCGCGAGTGGAATCTCATACAGGCTGCGCGTTTGACTGTTGGAATAGCTTGCAACGATCCGGCCAGATTCATCGATCGAAACGCCGACGATCTCACCTGCAGCGTAACCATCCTGATCCAGCGTAACAGAGGTCGCGACACCGTTAGGGTCCGAGTACTGCGTAAGAGAACCGTTGCTGAAGGAGATGTTCACACTATCAATGGTTACATCGCCAATTGTTAGACCACCCGTAATCTCAAAACCGTCAGAAGTGCCATTGGGAACACTTGTAAGACTACCATCGCCAGCTGTAAGCGTGCCCATATCACCAGCGGTGTCGAAATTGACATTGCCAACTTCCAGCCAAGCCGGATCGTTTCCTCCGCTGCTTAGAAACATGCTCCAGGTGTTGTTAGCCGCCGGCGGGGCGTTCGCGGTTTTACCCCAGCGAACCTCAACGTTTAGCGCGGTACCATTATCGTTGTAGATCGTGACCGACCCGCCGGAAATAGAGCTGTCCAGAAATGCCTGATCATTGGCATCCGCAACATCATCTGTCCCAACGGTCGCTGTATTGAGCAGCGCGGTCGTTGGATCGGAGCCGTCATAGTCTTCCGTCTGCGGAACTGTCGGCAGGTTCGCTTGGTATTCAATCTCAGAAGTCGCTTCAGCAGCAATCGGCTGGTCATCAATCTGAATCACGCCGGTCGCATCGCCAACCGCGTTACCAGTGTCCGGATCAAGCTCGTAGCCCATCAGGTAATAGCCTGAACTATTGACCATGTAGCCGTCTTCATCGATCTCAAAATCGCCGGCACGAGTGTAATAATTCGTATCGGCAAACGTGGTCTGACCATCGACGACATCGCCGGCGGAGGTGACAACAAAGTAGCCCTCACCATTGATCGCCATATAAGTATCAACATCATTCGCAGAAATATCACCCTGCACGGTGTTTGTTGCACGCGAGGTTGAATAGGTGGTTCCAGAGACCTGATCCGCCTGCACAGAGCCACCGCCAGACACCAGATCAGAGAAGGTCGTATCCAACCGCTTGTAACCGGTCGTCTGCGAGTTTGCGACGTTACCGGAAATATTCTCAAGCGCGGTTGCCTGAGCCGCCAGGCCGGAAACCGCCGAGTTAATAGCCCCGTAAATACCCATGTTACTTCCTCTTCAGGTCTAGGCAGACGCCCACAATTCGTTTGCTGGAGGGATCGCAAGGGACATGCCAACTGCCAGGCGATATTTTTTCCTGTTACTTTTCAATGATTTAAATTTTTTCCAGCGAAACAAGCAGAAGAATAAACACGGCAGAAAGAGACCAGCAGGCAAAAGATTCCTGCCCCATCAGGCAAATCCGATCCCCTTTGGCGTCAAATCAGCGACCTCTGCTCCTTCGCTGACGCGACCTTCTTGCACCGCAGAACGCCCGCCCCTAAGGTCCACGCAAAGAAGAAGGAATGGATGCTCACATGCGCTTTGAAGGCACCGAGGACTATATTGCCACCGAAGATCTCAGGATCGCGGTCAATGCGGCCGTCGCTCTCGAGCGGCCTCTCTTGGTCAAGGGCGAACCGGGAACCGGCAAGACCATCCTCGCTGAGCAGATTGCCGCAGCATTGAAAGCCCCGCTGATCGAGTGGCACGTGAAATCCACAACCAAGGCGCAACAGGGCCTTTATGAATATGATGCGGTTTCCCGCCTGCGCGACAGCCAGCTTGGCGATGAGCGGGTCAAGGACATCAACAATTACATTCGCAAAGGCAAACTCTGGGAAGCCTTCACGGCACCGGAGCGCCCGGTCCTGCTGATCGACGAAATCGACAAGGCCGACATTGAATTCCCCAACGACCTGTTGCTGGAACTCGATCGGATGCAGTTCCACGTTTACGAAACAGGTGAAACCGTCAAGGCGATCAGGCGTCCGGTCGTGATCATCACCTCAAACAACGAAAAGGACCTGCCGGACGCATTCCTGCGCCGCTGTTTCTTTCACTTCATCAAATTTCCCGACAAGGAAACGATGGCCGAGATCGTGGAGGTTCACTTTCCCGGGCTCAAACAGCGCCTGCTGTCGGAAGCCCTGAACCTCTTCTATGATGTACGCGATGTTCCAGGCCTCAAGAAAAAGCCTTCGACGTCGGAACTGATCGACTGGATCAAGCTGCTCGTGAACGAGGATGTGGATGCCCAGACACTGCGCATGGACGACAAGAAGAATCTGATCCCACCTCTGCATGGCGCGTTGTTGAAAAACGAACAGGACGTCCATCTGTTTGAGAGGCTTGCCTTCATGACACGCCGTGAACGACAATAACGTTCGATTCTGAGATCGGAGATCGGCAGATGAGCAAAGGTAGTTCCTTCGACAGCCTCCCTTGGCGCAGTCTCTCTTTGTGCCTGTTCTGCCTGTTCGCTGTCGTTCCTGCGAAGGCCCAAACCCCGGACACCCAACAACAAGTGGGTTGGGTCAGCGATGTCCTGGGCATGCGCCATTTCAATGGCTTGCGCTGCCCGGACATGGTCGGCAGCCTTTTTCGCACCAAAGTTCTGGCCGCAGATGCAGATAGAATGGCAGGCTGCGTCTATTCGGGCAGAGACGGATTCCGGGCAATTTTACGCCAGCATCTGTCCGGCACCGGTGCCGGTTCTGCCGCCGATTTCCTAACAGCCTATAAAGCATCGGGTTTTACTCAGGTCTCTCTGTCGGGCGTCGCTGCTGGCGGCATTTCCTTCAAGACCCGTGACTGGACACCAACGACCCTATGCGAAACCCTTTGGCGGTTTTCCGGCAGAAATGCTGATTTCACCCTTTGGATGGCCTACGCGCTGCCAACACAGGAGGGCGACGTCGGCCCGGCAATTGACGCCTTTACAGAAATCCTCAATCGACAAAACTGACGCGTCCAAACACTCGACCTGAAAATATCCATCTTTTTTGATCTGGCTCGGTTCAACGTATAGGGTTTTGTTTTAGGGTCCTTGAAAAGATGACCGGAGGATCCCCGTGCTGCAACTTTTCCTGCTCCGCCATGCCAAATCCGATTGGAGAAACCCTGAGCTCAAGGATTTCGACCGCCCCCTGAACAGCCGCGGCCGGACCGCCGCGCGCACCATGGGCGCCTATTTGGAGAAGAACCAGCTTCAACCGAACCTGATCCTTTGTTCCTCCTCCCAAAGAACCCGCGAAACACTCGCCAAGCTTCTGCCCCATCTTCGTCGTCAGACTGAGATCCGCCTCCTGAACTCTCTCTACGACGAATGCGAGGACAGCTATCTTCCGATCATCCGGGCCAGGGGCGGGAACGCTGGAAGCTTGATGGTCATTGGCCACAACCCGGCAACGGAACAGACCGCCCATGCGTTGTTCGCCGAAGGCGACAGGGTCCTCAAGGCGGATATGGAATTGAAGTACCCCTCCGGAGCGCTGGCGATCTACAGTTGCCCGATCACCGACTGGTCGTCATTGGAGGCTGGAACGGCTCAGCTGGAACAGTTCATCAAACCGCGCAGCCTGCAGGCAGAAACCTCCTGATTGCGAATACCGGGGGCACCCCCTACATGAGCGTCAGGAGATCAAAGTTTGAACAGACTGCTCAATATTGCCGACGAAGCCCGGCTGACATTTGCCAACCTCGCCGACACGGCCAGCGATCTGGCGGTTCCCAACCTTCGCCTTGGCGTTACGGGCCTGGCGCGTGCCGGCAAAACCGTGTTCATCACGGCACTGGTCCACAATCTCATCCATGGCGGACGCCTGCCCGTGTTCAATGCGGCCGCCGGGGGCAGGCTTACACGCGCGTTTCTTCAGCCCCAACCAGACGATGCCGTTCCACGGTTCGACTATGAAGCTCATGTTGCCGCACTGCTCGAGGATCGCCTCTGGCCCCGGTCGACCCGTCAGGTCTCGGAACTTCGACTGACCATTGAATACGAAAGCGCATCCTATCTGGCCCGCAAGCTCGGGCCCGGAAAACTCAACGTCGATCTCATCGACTACCCCGGCGAATGGCTGCTTGATCTGCCGTTGTTGAAACGCTCCTATGCAGAGTTCTCAGCAGAGGCTCTCAAGCGCGCCCGCGCGGCCAACCGCAGTGAAATCGCAGCGCCATTTCTGGCCGAGCTGTCCGGTATTGATCCGGACGGACCGGAAATCGAAACAACTGCCCAAACGCTCTCTGAGACCTTCAAGGCCTACCTCGCCGCCTGCCGGCAGGATAGCCATGCACTATCGATGTTGCCGCCCGGCCGGTTCCTCATGCCCGGCGATCTGGACGGCTCTCCTGCCCTGACATTTGCCCCACTCGACATTCCATTCGATGCTGCCCCCGCCCGGACAGGCACCTTCAGAGCCATGATGGAGCGACGATATGAGGCCTATAAAACCCATGTCATTCGCCCCTTCTTCCGGGATCATTTTGCGCGGCTTGATCGCCAGATCGTCCTGGTCGATGTCCTTCATGCGCTGAACGCCGGCCCCGATGCCTTGACCGATCTTCAAGTCGCATTGGGCGAGGTCATGACCTCCTTTCGCCCGGGGCGAAAGTCCTGGCTGGCGTCCATTGTAAATCGCCGGATCGACAGAATCCTCTTTGCCGCGACCAAGGCCGATCATCTTCACAGGGAAGACCATGATCGGCTTCAGGCCATCCTGCGAAAGCTCGTTGCAACGGGTATGGAACACGCACAATTCAAGGGCGCCGAAGTGGATGTTCTTGCCCTGGCCGCCGTGCGTGCCACCCGCGAAGCAACGGTCAAGCATGGCGGCCAGGAGCTGCCCGCGATCCTGGGAACGCCGCTTCCAGGCGAAGGCGTGGACGGTGAGCGATATGACGGAAAGTCGGAAATCGCCATGTTTCCCGGGGACTTGCCCGAAGATCCTGAATCAGTCTTTCAGACAGTTGAATCAATATCTCCAAACTCAGTTGAAGTTGATTCTTCACTTCAATTCCTCAGGTTTCGCCCACCACGTCTGGACCGCACGGCCGAAGGCATGAAACTCTCGCTGCCCCACATCCGCCTCGACCGGGCCATCGAATTTCTGATCGGAGATCGTCTGCGATGACCGACCATCCCAACGACCGGCGGGCCTCCAACTCCCCGTCCCGCCCGGCAAGGAAGCCAGCTGCCTTTTCTCTGGATGACGAGCGTGTTCGCTACGCTGACGAAGATCCCGATGAGGTTCTGAGCGCAGAAGCTCTGATCTCCATGGCAGCCGATGACGAGACCATTCCGCGCCTGCCTGCTGAGGCCAGCAAACCCTCCAAGAGCTTCTCGTTCGGCAAGTGGATTGCAATCGGATTGGGTGGCCTTGTCAGCCTTTCAATCGGCCTGGCCATAGACAATCTGATCCGCGACCTGTTCGCCCGCACCGACTGGCTCGGCTGGACCGCGACCGGCCTCGCCGCCGTCGCCGTCCTCGGGCTCCTTGGTCTCGCCCTGAGAGAATTTCTTGGCATCTTGCGGGTCGGCAAGATCGATCACTTGCGCGACGCTCTGACAGATGCGGCAGAGGCAGATGATGCCAAGGCTGCCCAAGCTGGTCTCAAGGATCTGATCACCCTTTACGAAGGCCGGCCTGAAACCGCCCGTGGCCGCAGGGCACTCGCCGGTCATATGCGCGAAGTGATCGATGGCCGGGATCTGGTGATCCTGGCCGAGCGCGATCTGCTCGCGCCCCTCGATCTGGAAGCACGCCGCATTGTCATGAACAGCGCCAAGCGCGTATCCGTGGTCACCGCGGTTAGCCCCCGGGCGCTCGTCGATCTTCTCGCGGTGCTCTTCGAAAACATCCGCACCATACGCCGCCTGTCGGCTCTTTATGGCGGTCGTCCGGGCACTCTCGGCTTCTTTCGACTCACCCGCCAGGTTGTCACCCATCTTGCTCTGACCGGCGGGATGGCAGCCGGAGACAGCCTGACATCCCAGGTGCTGGGCCACGGCTTGGCAGCACGTCTGTCGGCCCGCCTTGGCGAAGGTGTCATCAACGGCCTTCTCACGGCGCGCATCGGCATCGCTGCCATCGCCGTCTGCCGTCCAGCTCCCTTTGTCGCAACCAAGGGACCGAGCGTGACTGACTTCATGGGTGAACTGGTTCAGCGGGCGGAAAAAGAGGACATGGCCAAGTAGGCAGAGCGAAAACTGTCCTCTCGACACTCCATCTTCGTCTCGCTACCTTCCCATCCATGTTCATCACATTCTTCACCGAGCTGAAATCTGCCGGCATTCCCGTCTCCCTGCGCGAGTATCTGGCGCTGATGGAAGCACTGGAACAGGACCTGGCTGAGCGACGGGTAGAAGACTTTTATTATCTCGCCCGCACAGTCCTGGTGAAAGACGAGAGCAATCTGGATCGGTTTGACCGGGTCTTCGGCCATGTTTTCAAAGGCCTCGATCTTCTCAGTGAGGCACCCGCTGGTGACATCCCGGAAGACTGGCTTCGCAAGCTCGCCGAAAAACACCTGAGCGATGAGGAAAAGGCGCAGATTGAAGCCATGGGCGGTTTCGAAAAGCTGATGGAAACCCTGCGCGAACGTCTGAAGGAACAGGAAAAGCGCCACCAGGGCGGCAACAAGTGGATCGGAACGGCGGGCACCTCGCCCTTCGGTGCCTATGGTTACAATCCCGAAGGCATACGCATCGGCCAGAAGGAGAGCCGGCACCGGCGGGCGGTAAAGGTCTGGGACAAGCGCGAGTTCAAGGACCTCGACGACACCCTGGCGCTCGGCACGCGCAACATTCAGGTCGCCCTAAAGCGCCTGCGCAATTTCGCTCGCACCGGTGCTGCCGAAGAATTGGACCTGGATGACACCATCCGCGCAACGGCGCACAAGGGCATGCTCGATGTGAAGATGCGGCCCGAACGACGCAACGCGGTCAAGGTCCTGCTGTTCTTCGACATCGGCGGCTCCATGGACGACCACATCCGGGTTTGCGAAGAGCTGTTCTCAGCGGCTCGCACCGAATTCAAGGTCATGGAGCACTTCTATTTCCACAACTGCCTTTACGAATATGTCTGGAAGGAAAACGGCCGCCGCCATGCCGAGCGCATCGACACCATGGACGTGCTGCATAAATACCCCGCCGACTACAAGGTCATCTTCGTCGGCGACGCCTCGATGAGCCCCTACGAAATCGCCTATGCCGGCGGGTCCGTCGAGCATTGGAATGAGGAACCGGGCTCCGCCTGGATTGAACGCGTCACAAGCCTCTACAAGAGCGCCGTCTGGCTCAATCCAGTCCGACCGGAGCACTGGGGCTACACCCACTCGATCAAGATGATGAACGAGCTCATGGAAGAGCGCATGTTTCCTCTGACCGTGGAAGGTTTGAGCCAGGCCATGAAGGAGCTGGCCCGCTAGCGGCCGTCGACGCAAACACAAACCCGGCCTGAGGCTCAGACCGGGGTTCTTTCATCGATCAATAAAACAACTGCCAGATCAACGCAGCACCATGACGGCACAAGGTGCATGGCGCACGATGTGGGCCGCGTTCGAACCAATGAAATAGGTCGACAGCCCCGGCTTGTGGCTTGTCATCAGGATCAGGTCGCAGCCTGAGCTTTCAGCCTCTTCCAAGACTTCATGGTAGACCGAGCCGACGCGGACCTGACTGTCGATCATATCACCAGCGAGTTCCAACTTGGCAGCGATGGCATCCAGGTTGTTCCGGGTTTCCGTGAATTCGCGGTCCTGAAAACCTTCCGGCAGCTGGCTTGCGACAAAGGTCTGCACTTCAGGGCAGACGGCCACGAGATGAATTTTAGCGCCATAATCCTTGGCAAACCGAACAGCCTTTTCGACGGCCGGATCGGCAAAAGCAGGCTCAGCAGGATCGATCGGCACCAGTATTTTCTTGAACATGTGTCCCTCCTTGTTCGTTTCGCCGCCGATGCTGGCCTCAAGGGAAAGGACTTGCCATGAGCCAAATCAATTGCCTGGCGCTCAGGTGAAATATCGTCCCGGCGTCACCCCGAAGGCCTTTTTGAAGGTCGCAACAAAGGCACTTGGCCCCTCGTAGCCAAGCCGGTGCGACACCTCCGAGACACCTGATCCTTCCGCCAGCATCTCAAGGGCGCGAAACAACTTCACCTGCCTACACCAGGTGCGATAGCTGAGCCCGGTCTCGGATTTCATCCGCCGTTCGAAAGATCTGACAGATGTGGCACAGGCCTCGGCGGCCGCCGTCAACGGCGGAATGTCAGCCGGACAACGAACAATCCGCTCACAGACAGTACGGAGACGCTTTTCCTTTGGCATCGGCAATTGAAGCGGTGCCGCCGGCAGAACTTTCAGCTGATCCAGAATGACCGCGGCGATCCGGGCAGCCGGGCCCTCTTGCGTCTCGCCGCGTCCAAAGGACATGAACTCCAGGATCAGCTCGCGCAGCAACTGGGTCACCTGAATGACCTGCGGCCTGTCCGGCAGGGCACTGGCGGCCTCGGGCGAAACATAGAGGAACCGGATTTCCGTCTCCGACAGGTAACGGGCGTGGTGGGCGACCTTGGGCGGGATCCACAGCGCCCGCTCAGGCGGCGCATGAAAAGTCCCGATCTCCGTGTCCACAGCAGCCGCCCCGTGGATGACGTGGAACAACTGTCCCTCTTCATGGGAATGCCAGCGATTTTCCGTGCCGCGAACCTGAGTACGCGCAAAACCGGTCATGACCTGGCCGAGTGTCCTGCCAGGCACCTCAAACAAATCCGGATGAATAACCATGACAGCAGCCCTAAAATTGGCGTGTGAAAGACAATTCCTGACAAAACAACGCTAACACGCAAGAAAGCGAGTGCGCTAGAAGGAGCCAGTCTTTCTTATGGCTTCGTGACCGCTCAGTTTCTGAGACCACCATCGGGCCGCAAAAACCTCCCAGGAGCATCACACCTGATGAGTTATTTCACTCTCAGCGCCAATCCAGCGACCCAGACCGGCTGGCGCTCGCCTGCGGTGCTGCTGATGATCATGGCTGGCGCCATGCAGCTCTCCTTTGCGGCCTGGTGGAACCTGATGAACAATTTCGCGGTGCAGGAACTTTCCTTCACCGGCAAGGAAATCGGCATTCAGCAATCAATCCGCGAAATTCCGGGGTTCCTGAGCTTTGCAGCGATCTATTTCCTGCTGGTCATGCGTGAGCAGACACTCGCCTATGTGTCTCTGGCACTGCTCGGAATCGGCGTCGCCGTCACAGGCTATTTCCCCACGGCCATGGGCTTTTACATCACGACCTTCGTCATGTCGGTCGGCTTCCACTACTACGAGACCATGAACCAGTCGCTGTCCTTGCAATGGCTGCCGAAGGCCACAGCCGCGGCCTCCATGGGCAAGATCATCTCGGTCGGCGCCTTTGCCCAGCTTATCGCCTACGGACTTATTTTCGCAGGCTGGAAGACCTTCGACCTTTCGTTCACGACCGTCTTCCTGATTGCCGGCAGCCTGACCATCGCCGTTCTGGCTTTCGTGATCATCGCCTTCCCGAGCTTCAGGGAGGGCGTCCCCCAGCACAAGAAACTCATTTTGAGAAAGCGCTACTGGCTCTATTACGCGCTGACCTTCATGGCAGGCGCCAGGCGTCAGATCTTCACGGTCTTTGCGGGTTTCCTGATGGTGGAGCGGTTCGACTATCACGTTCACGAGGTCGCCGGACTGTTCCTGCTCAATGGCGCCTTCAACATGATCCTGGCCCCCAAGATCGGCAGCCTCATTGTCCGTTTCGGCGAACGTAAGGCCCTGATGGTCGAGTATGTTGGCCTGATCCTTGTCTTCGTCAGCTATGCCTTCGTGACCAATGCGACGGTGGCGGCCAGTCTTTACGTGATCGACCATGCGTTTTTCGCCATTGCCATTGCGATCAAGACCTACTTCCAGAAGATCGCAGATCCGGCAGATATCGCACCCACCGCAGGTGTGGCCTTCACCATCAACCACATCGCAGCGGTCGCCATTCCGGTCATCTTCGGCCTCATCTGGCTGATTTCGCCGGCTGCCGTGTTCCTCGCCGGTGCCGGCATGGCGGTGATCAGTCTGATCCTCTCAAGCCTGATACCATCCAATCCGGATGCAGGGCGTGAAGTCGACTTCTGGTATCGACGCCCGTTGCCGCAAGCCGCCGAGTAACGGCCAGGCACAAACGAGAAAAGCCCGCGCGATGTTCGCTGCGGGCTTTTTAACTCATCGTCCGAAACCGACAGACAATCGCCAATGCCTCTCCCGCATCGGCTGAACGTCAGATCGAACGTATTAGATCAGGCCTGCCGTTCCGGCACATGGACAACCAGACCGTCCAAATCGTCGCTGATCTTGACCTGACATGACAGACGGGACGTTGGCTTCACATCATAGGCGAAGTCCAGCATGTCCTCTTCCATCGCCTCTGGCTGGCCGACCTTATCGGCCCAGGCTTCATCGACATAGACATGGCAGGTCGCGCAGGCACATGCCCCGCCGCATTCTGCCTCGATCCCGGGGATCATGTTCTTGATGGCATTTTCCATGACAGTGGAGCCGCTTGGCGCATCCACGTCGGCCCGAGTGCCGTCGGCTGAAACAAAGGTTATTTTTGGCATGATCCGCGTCTGATCAGATGGAAGGGAATGGCTTCCTTTCGACATAACGGTTACCGGTAAAAGGTCAAGGGCAGACAGTGAGCACAATAGCCGCAGGGCTGCTCATTTCAGATGCGCGCACAAGAACGCATCAGGCTGACCAAAGATCTTGAGCGAGAGCTATTTAGCCATCCAAAAGATCTTCAATGTAGCTGTTGGCGTCCGCGACTGCCTGCTTGAGGCTGATCAGGGTCGGATCGTGGTCCGCTGCCAGCTCCGCCTCGATCCCCTCGCAGACGAGAGCGACCTGAAGGGCTCCAACCGCCCGCGCAGATCCTTTCAACGTGTGAATGAGGTCACTGCGCACTGCAGGGGTCATCTCACTGCTGATCCGCGACATCATCGAACGTGACTGCGCCTTGAACATGCGCAGAACTTCCCGTTCCAGGTCCCGGTTGCCGAGTGTGTTTCCGGCCAGAGCGACCAGATCGATTGGAGGTGTCGTGTCCGGGCGGCTTTCCGGCCGCGCCAAAGATGCAATTGCCATCTCTTCTATTCCCCGCATGAGCTGCGAAAAGGAGCGGTCCGCCTCCCCCAGCGAACCGACGCTGAAGATAGAAGTGTGCGCCTTAAGGACAAACGAGCCGTTAAGACGGCAAACTCCCTGACAATGCTGCGCCTTCGAATGCGCGATGTCCCCAATAAAATGAATTAATGGTTAATGCAGATAGCTGCATTTTAACGTTTGGATGCCACCTCACAAAAATGGTTGGCGGAGGATCGGCAAAAACACGCGCTAGTCCTGTGGGAAATTTGGTTAAGAACCCTTCGCGGGTGAGGACGCACCGGCAACTTTTGCACCGGCAGCGGTCAGCTTGCAGACCAGCCAGTCAGGCTTGATTGGATTGGAAAACCAAGGCTCTGCCCATCCCGCAGCGACACAGCTCCTGATCGTCCGTGCCGGAATTTGCCGTCCTTCATCGTCAAAGAGAGGCAATTTCCCGCCCGCCTGATCGAGGCCTTTTTGCAACCAACGCTTTTGTGCAGCGGACGGCACAGCCTTCTTTTGGGATCCGCCTGAACCTGTCTTTTGACCACCCGATGCAGGGGGCCTCGCCTTCGCATTTGCCATTATCAGCCTCCTGTACGTCCTTAAAACGATTGCTGTTTGTTGTTCGTTAGGAGAGAGTGTGCCATTAGGTAATGAGATGCGGCAAGGTGGGGAAAAGGCTCTTTAGCGATATCGCTGGGAGCTGGTCAGCGGCGGCCCCCTTCCGAGCCAGGCCACGAGAAGCATCGAACCCAATTTGCGTGCGGCGCTTCTCAAAGCCAGTGCATTCGAAGGGCGACCCCTATACGGTTGCTTGTCGGATAGTAACGAGTACGGAACTGAGGCGATCCAATCATGGCGAATCCCCCAAAGGTGAAAGATCCTGCGGAAGCGGCACTGTCCGCTGTCGAAGAGGCCCTCAAGCTTGACTTCGGTGGTCCCGATGCGAGCAGCGAGACTGCTGACAGCGCGCCGAGAGCCTCGGCAAGTGACCGCGCGACGTCGACACGTCCTGCGCCCTCGCAAAAGGCTGAGGCCAAGCCTTCTCGCGAGGAAAGCACTCCGAACCGCCGGCGCGGCCGCGGTGGCAGACCACCGGCAGCCAACGATGACCGGCGCAACATCGGCAGCTTGATCTTTTCCCTCCAGCGCCGCCCCTCCTCCGCTCCCTTTTGGGGCGCGCTCGTTCTGTCCGTGGTTTGGGGTCTCGTTGGCACAAGCCTCACCCTTTCCTCTTTCGGCGATCAGCTTTCCGGCATCACCGATCTCGGCACACTGACCAATTCGCCGGCCCTGATCCTCGCCGCTGTCGCCATTCTCGTGCCCATCGCCTTCTTCTGGGTCATGGCCATGATGATCTGGCGTGCGCAGGAAATGCGCATCGTCGCCCGCGGCATGACCGAGGTCGCCCTGCGTCTTGCAGAGCCTGAGGACATGGCCAAGGAATCCATTCTCTCCGTTGGACAGGCCATTCGCCGCGAAGTCTCGGCAATGGGCGATGGCATCGAACGCGCCATAGCACGTGCCAGCGAGCTTGAAGTCCTCGTCCACAACGAGGTCTCTTCCCTTGAGCGGTCTTACAACGACAATGAGCTGAAGATCCGCTCCCTTATCGAAGAGCTCGTCAGCCAGCGTGAGTCCATCGTGATGAACGCCGACCGCGTTCGCGAGACCATCTCCGGCGCGCACGAGAGCTTCGCAGCGCAGCTAACCACCACATCCAGCGAATTCGGCACATCTGTCGATTCCGCGACCGAACGCATGGTTGAAGCGGTCAATTCTCGCGTCAGCGAACTGACCTCCACCGTCGACAGCCGCATCGAGACGCTCAGCAGCAGCCTGTCGTCTTCCGGCAATGAGCTCGTCGAAGCCCTGACCGTTCGCGCTGATGATTATGTCGTTCGTCTCACGACTACTGGCAATGAGCTTGTCGACAATCTGTCGAAGAGCGGCACGGACATGTGGGAGACCCTGTATGCACGGGGCAACGAAGTGAATGAACGCTTCGAGGCAACGGCCAACTCCTTCGTCGAAACGCTGTCAGCTCGCGGCACCGAGATCAACGAGACCCTTTCTAACTCCTCGAATACGGTTGTTGATACGCTCAACCAGAAGGCCGAAGAGTTCCGCACCTCTCTGGAAACCACTGGCGCAAGCGTTGGCGACACGATCAACCAGCGTGGCGAAGAGATCAACGCGAACCTGTCGCTGACCAGCGGCCGCTTGATCGACACGGTAACCGCACGCACCGAGGAGCTGATCGGCACGGTCGATACCCGCGTCACCAGCCTCGATGAATCCCTTGCCGCCACCGGCAATCGCGTCGTCGAAAGCATTTCCGAGCGCGGACAGGACGTCACCAACACGATTTCCGTCAAGGGCGCGGAGATTGTCGAGACCCTGTCCGAGCGCAGCACGGAAGTTGCCGAAATCCTTCGTGGAACCGGCGAATCCATCGTTGTCGACCTGTCCCTGCGCGGCGGCGAAATCGCCTCCAAGCTCGACGAGACGGCTGGATCGCTAACCGAAACCATCACGGTCCGCGGCGGCGAACTGGCAGAGAAGCTCGATACCATCTCCGATCGCATTTACACGGCCATCTCAGTCAACGGCTCCGAGCTGGACGAACGTCTGGCTGCACGTGGCAACGAAATGGCCGCGATCATGGAACAGCAGACCCTCGGCTTCCGTGAGTCGCTCGAGAGCGTTTCCTCCGAGATTACGGCAACCCTCGGCTACCAGACTTCGGAACTGACCCAGAAACTGGCAGACACCGGAACATCGCTGGCGGAACTGATCGGCACGCGTGGTGAGCGGGTGACTCAGGACATCAGCGCTGCCGGCAACCTGTTCTCCGAAACCCTCGAGGTCCGCGGCCAGGTTCTTCAGGAAGGACTTGCAGCACGCCTCAACGAACTCGACAGCATCGTCACCGACCGTGGTGGCCAGCTGGTCGAATCCTTCGACACCAAGACGTTGCTGCTGTCGGAGTCACTGGACTCCCGCATCTCCACTCTGGACAACACCTTTGCCGCGCGCATCGACAACATGGACGCCTCCCTTGGCAGCCGGATCAACACCCTTGATCTGACCCTCGATCAGCGCACCGCGACCTTCGAGGCAGCTCTCGAAACCCGCACAACGCTGCTGTCCGATGCCATCGAACAGCGCACATCGGGCATCACCGAAGCGCTCGAGGAAAAAACCCGGAACATCTCCGAAATCCTCGCGGATCGCTCCGACGCCATCACTGTTCAGCTCGGTGAACGGGTTGAGGCAGCCGGCACCACCCTTGCTGATCGTGCCGAAGAAATCGGCAAGAACCTCAGCGAACGGGTTGATGTTGCTGCCAGCTCCATGGCCGACAAGGCAGAGCATCTGGCAACAACCATGACGGCAGGCACCGACCGGATCGACGAGACCCTGGACAATCGCGCGCGCCAGATCAGTGAAACCCTGATCAGCCGCACACGCGAAATCGCCAATGCCTTCGTCGAGGGCCAGGATGAGATGACCTCCGCCCTGGACAACCGTCTGGCTGAGGCTGGCACGGTGCTGGCGCGCCAGAGCGAACAGCTGACCGACTCCCTGTCCGAGCGCATCGCCGAGATCAATGTCTCGCTGGGCGCGAAGGTCTTCGAAGTCGCCGAAACCCTCGACACACGTGCCAGCCAGCTGGAAACCGTTCTCAACGATCGCCTGGAAAGCATCTCCGGCACGCTGAGCGGCGAAAGCGAAAAGGCACGCGACATACTCACAGGCGTGATTGCCGAAGCTGGCGGCACCCTGTCGTCGGAAAGCACCCGCATGCGGGACATGGTCAAGGAAGCGGTCGAACAAGCCGTCAACACCCTTGCCGAAGAACGCACACGGACCGTTGATCTCGTTTCCGTATCGGTCAGCGATGCGACCGCCAAGCTTTCGGGCGAAGGTGAGCGCATGCGCCAGATCGTTCTTGGCTCTGTTGGCGAAGCCCGAGGCGTCCTTGTCGGCGAAAGCCAGAAGGCAGCCGACGCGATCACAGCCGCGATGGAACAGGCCTCTGGCTCCATCTCCGGCGAAAGCTCGAAGATCCGCGAACTTGTGCTCTCCGCCGTCGCCGACGCAGCCCGTTCGATGGCAGCCGAAAGCGAGAACGCACGCGCACTCTACGTTGGCACGCTTGCTGAATTCTCCGGTTCGCTCACAGGCGAAAGTGAGAAGGTTCGCACAGATCTCTCCCGGACGATCGCAGAGATCTCCGGCAACCTGTCCGCCGAGAGCGAACAGGCTCGCCTCACCCTCGGCAAGACGCTCGAGGAAATCCGTGGCCAGATGTCGGGCGAAGCCGACGTGGTACGCGCACGGGTTCACAACGCAGTCAACGAAGCTGCCGAACTCCTTGCCACCCGCGGCAACGCGGTCGCCAACGAGCTTCTTGAAAAGGCCACAACCTTGAACGAAGCCTTCGGCGCGCAGTCTGGCGAGCTGGCCAAGTTGATCGGCACCGATGGCAATGAACTGATCGCCGCCATTGAACACCGCGCAACCGACCTGACGGGTCGCGTTTCCGAGGTTCACAAGGCAATCCTCGAGGCCATCACGGTCAAGGGTCGTGAAGTCAGCGACAATTTCGCCCAGAACGGTCTGGAAGCCACCCGCTCCCTCGTTGAGGCTGGTGATCGCATCATCGCAAGCCTGAACGAACGGAGCGAACATGCCACCAACATTCTGGTTGATACCAAGCGCCGGCTCGAGGCTGACGTCACAACCATTCTCGACAAGCTGAACGAGTCCAACACGACGCTTCAGGATGTCGTCACGACTGCCGGAGCCAACCTCAATGAGGTTGAAATCAACCTGGGTCGCCGTGCTGGCGAGTTCCGCTCGGCTGTAGATCGTGCGGTTGCCGAGACGACGGTTTCCACCAATGTTATCGGCGATCAGGTTGATGCCCTGCGTACAGTCACGGAGACCACGCTTGCGGATATCCAGTCCCTGACCGCACGCTTTGGCGATCAGGCAGGCGAACTTTCTGCAGCGGCCCGGCATCTTGAGGATACCAACCGCTCGGTCGAAGGCCGCGTTGCAGACCGCAAGACCGCTATCGAGGATGTGGCAGATACGCTGCTGGCCAAGACAGAAGCTGTCGACAGCCTCATGCGTGCCTTCACCAACACCCTGTCGGAAACGCTGGAGACCGCTGACGACAAGGCCCGCGATGCAGCCCGCATGCTCAGCGCAGCCGCAGAGGCAGCCACCAACCAGGTTACTGAGCAGTTCGAATCCATGCGCCTGACAGCGGGCATGGAAGGCCAGAAGGCACGCGACGCAATTCGCTCTGCCCAGGACGACATCATGTCGGAAATGTCCCGGACCGTGTCCGACGCTTCCGATCGGTTCAACGAAGCGGCAACCCGCATGCGTGACGTTGCCCGCGATGTTCACCGCGAGCTGGAAGCAACACGCAACGAGTTGAAGCAAGGCGTACTCAACCTTCCGGAAGAAGCCGAGGAATCGACGTCGGCACTGCGCAAGGTTGTCAATGAACAGATCCGGGCGCTGACCGAGCTGTCCGACATCGTTGCCAAGCAGTCGAATGCACTGGACATCTCACGCCCCCAGGAACGTGCTGCACCAGCACAGGCATCTGCGGCAGCTGCGCCGAGCTACAGCGCTCCTGCACCCGCCGCCACACCTGCGCCTCAGCGAGCAGCTGATCCGCGCCCGGCACCCGCGCAGCGGGCTCCGGTGCAGACGCGTCGTCAGGCACCAGCGGCAGAAACACCGGATGCCGGAAGCAAGGGCTGGGTCTCCGACCTTTTGCGCCGCGCCTCCCGCGATGAAGATCAGGGCGCCAGTGATCCCTCACGCTCCCCCCTTCACACGGTCGAAAGCCTGAACTCGCTCTCAGTCGACATTGCACGGGCGATCGATCACGAGACCTTTGTGGACCTGTGGGACCGCTACAAGCGCGGTGAACGCCATGTGTTCACCCGTCGTCTCTACACGTTGCAGGGTCAGCAGACCTTCGACGAGATCCGCCAGAAGTACGCACGCGACCCTGAGTTCCGCTCAGCAGTCGAACGCTATGTTGCCGACTTCGAGCAACTCCTGTCGCAGGTCTCGCGCAACGATCGAGATAACATGCTTGGACAGACCTATCTGAGTTCCGACACCGGCAAGGTCTACACCATGCTGGCCCACGCAAGCGGGCGTCTCGATTAATCGGGACGACCAGACCAGATTGAAAAAGGCGGGCCATGTGCCCGCCTTTTTTGTGCCCTCATACCTGCTTAGGACAATCTGGAAGCCTCCTGACGGGAACCATCGCGATGGATGTGTCTCGAGATTTTCTTGATCGCGAGCAACTGGAAGCGCCGATCACTGGCATCCTTCTCGCAGTGCTTTTGCACCTGCTCGCCGCCGTGCTTCTTCTGATCTTCGAACGCCACTCACAGAAGCCGCCACCGCCCGTTGCGTCCATGGAGGTTGAACTCATTGACCGCAGCTCACTCCCGACCGATGCACCTGCCGCGACCGCTCTCCCCTCAGAAGCTGCGCCTGAAGATGTGATGCCAAGAGGTGAGCTGGCTCTCCCGGCACCCTCCCCTCCGGCGCGGCGCCGGGATCCTCCTTCATTAGAATTCCCTCCAGATGGCCTGACCCATGCAACACAATTTTATGCCCAAGCGCTTTTGACCTCGCCTCGAGGCGAACAGGCCAGATCGGTGCTGCGCCAAAGCACATCCGACGAACAAATGGTCCAGGTTTGCAACAGCGAAGCAATGGAACAGCTTGCGGCCTCAAATGCGGGCCAGGTTCCGGACAAGGTCATCGCCTATGCGCGCGAGGAGATCTCGCTGAATGGCCTGGACGTAGAGGCGCCCGGCGCTGCAATCAGAAGAGCCGGGCGCTGGTACGAGTTGCACTACAATTGCCGGGTCATACTTGAAGGCTGGGAAGTTCAATCCTTCGCCTACGCCGTTGGCGAGGAAATTCCGCGCTGGCGGTGGGAAGCCCTCAGTTTGCCGTATGACTGACAGCCCGCTAAGCTATCGGCTGCTAAGAGACGAGCCTCTCGCGGCCGCGATCGATTTTGGCAAAATGGACGATCAACAAACCCAATAAAGACATGGGTTCCCGGGTTGTTTCGAGTGGTTTCCGTTCACAACCGGCCTCATTTCGAGATCTCCCTTGACCAAGGCAGGCATCCGGCAAATCCTGAAGATCAATTCAATCGATTCAGCAAGCCTAACGAAGCCCATGACCACGCAGACCTCTTCGCCAGCCGTCGGCCTGGGCATCGCCTTTCTCGGCTTTGCCTTCTACGCATCCCATGACGCCATCACCAAGCATCTGGGCGCCGAGTATTCAGTCTTTCAGATCATCTTTTTCGCGATGCTTTTTGCATTTGTGCCCATGTCCATCATGATGCTCGCAGATCGCAAGACAGACAATTTCCGCCCGGCGCACCCTTTTCTGGTGCTTTCACGCTCGGCCTTGAGCATCGTCGCGCTTTCCTGCGGATTTTATGCCTTCACCGTGCTGCCGCTTGCTGAGGTCTATTCCCTGCTCTTTGCAGCGCCCCTGCTGATCACGGTCTTCTCGATTCCGATCCTTGGCGAAGTCGTTCGGCTGCAAAGGTGGGCAGCCGTTGTCGTAGGCCTTGTCGGGGTGCTGATCGTCCTGCGGCCCGGCACAACGGATCTCACCCTCGGCCACGCTGCTGCCGTTACCTCCGCGTGTGCCAGTGCACTGGCGTCGGTGGTGGTGCGCAAGATCGGTAGTGCAGAGCGGTCTGCCGTCCTGATCCTCTATCCGATGCTGCTGTCCATGCTGGTCATGGGGGCGACCCTCCCTGGCGTCTACCGGCCCATGGAACTGACTGATCTCATGCTGATGGCAGGTCTCGGATTTCTCTCCGTCCTGGCCCAGCTCTGCATCATTGCCGGCTACCGGGCAGCACCCGCCGCAGTCATCGCGCCCATGCAGTACAGCCAGATCCTGTGGGCGACTGTCTTCGGCTTTTTCTTCTTTCAAGAGAGCCCGGATTTTTACGTCGGCGTCGGCTCAGCCGTGATTATCGGATCGGGTATTTTCGTGGTCTGGCGTGAGAGCAGGTCGAACGTTTCGGTCAGAAGTCCGGTGCTGCGGGCCTTTGCGACACGCTTTGCCGTTGCCCCGAACCCGCCAAGAAAATAGGCCGGCGAGCGACGGTCAAACAGCAGGAAGGGCAGGAATGTGCCTGTCAGACTTTTTGCAGGATCCAGCTAGCCATGTCGGAAAACACCTCGTCGGCGGCCGAGTTCAGCGCCTTGACGGCCTGATCGACGCTTGAACCGCCTGACAGGGTTTCTGCCCGAAACACCTGCGTGGCCACCGCACGGCCGTTGCGGTCATTGACCAGCTTGGCGGCAATCTCCACCACGCCGCGATTTGCGCCATCGACTTTCAGCTCAAAGGAACGGATTTCGGTCTGCAGCTGATAGTCAATCAGCAGGCCATCACCAGGGAAACCGACACCGCGTAGACGTCCTGTGCCCTGCAAGGTTTCAACAATCTTGGACTGAACCACATTCGGCAGCGCATCTGCCCAGGCCGCTTGCGGATAGTAGCTGTAGACCGGTCCGTCGTTGACGACAGCGATATAATTGCTGTCGAGCGCCTTCAGCGCACGCGGACGAGGCACGAGAATCTGTGAGCCACGCGCACGGCCTGAGGCTTCGGGCAAGGTCGCTGCGCTCAAACCATAAAGAGCAGAAGGTGCGTTGCCGGCGCATCCTGCAAGCAGGACGCCGCCGCCCAGAAGCGCCAGAACCTGGCGCCTACCAGGTGCATCACTACGCTTTACCATTTTCGCCCCGCCCCTACTCTCGGCACTCTTGCTTGCCCCAGCTTCAATACCGTCATCAATCAGCGCCGCCGTCCACCTGTATAGGTCGGCACCTCGTCGCCGCCGAAGATGATCCGGTTCGGACTGCGATCAAAGTTTTCGACCGCACGCTGGATAGAAACCAGTGTGCGATTGATCTGCGACATCGCTGCCGCAAAATCCGAAGACCCCTGATTGGCAAACTTGGACAAGCCACCTGCAATCGAATCCGCCCTACTTTCGAACGCACTCGCCACTTTGCGAATGGAGGTCGCCGCCTTGGTCGCTTCCACGATCAGGCCCTCTCCATCGCCTTCGACCATGGTACCAACCTGATCGACGATGCTCTGAACACGCACAGATGTGGCATTGAGCGTCGCGGTCATCTCCTTGGCGTCGGAAATGATCTGATCCACATCAGGTGTCCGCTTCTGCAGGTCAGCCGTCATCTTCTCGACGTTCTGGGCAGCCGTACGCGCGGACACGATCATCTGGTCGATGCTTTCCTTCTGACCGGACAGTCCTCCGGTGACAGTTTCGACCGATCCGACAATGCTGGAGACTTTCTGAGGATCGACAGCCCTCAAGATGCCGTCAGCTCCCTTGAGCGTCTGCGTGAACTGTTCCGCCGCGACCCGAACATCGTCGACAAGAGCGATGATCCGGTCGTCTTCGTCTCGTACGGTGGCAGAAACCTGTTCGAAGTTCTGAATGGTCGAGTTCGTCGCCGCAATGATCTCGTTGATCTGGTTTTCCTGCGCCTTGATGTTGGCAACAATGCTCGACGCATTGTCGACAGCGCTGCCGACCTTTTCGGGATCAACCTTCGCCACGATCGCATCGACCTTGGCCAATGAGGTGTTCAGATCTCGCGTGAGCGTGTCCACCGAAGCAACCACGCTGGCCACCGTCGCAGGATCAACCGCAGCAGCGATCTCGACACCACGGGCCATGAGCGTGACGACCTTGCCCATGACGTCGCGGCTGCTGGTCAGAACGCTGCCGATATCGGCATCATGTTCGCGGATGGTGTCGGACACCTGCGCCAGGTTCTCCATCGTCGTCGTCGAAGCGACAATGACTGCATCCAGCTGAGGCGTGCGCTTTTCAAGCATTTCGCCAAGCGCAGCCGCCCCCTTTGCGACCTTGTCGACATCCGCCGGGTCGATGGCCTGGACCAGTTTCTGGACATCCGACAGGCCTGAATTCAGACCTGCGGTAAATGTCTGTACCTCGCTCATGGCCGACTGCGCATCGTTCATGATGGAATCGATGCCGTCGCCAGCCTGACCCAGGCTCGCGCTGAATTTCTCGAGGTCAGTGACGATCGCCGTGACCTTGTCGGAGGGCACTGCCGCGAGGATCCGCTCACCCTCGACAACAAGCCCTTCCATACGCGTGGACAGCTTCGAAACCGCGTCGCTCACACTCGCCATGCTGGCCATGAAGTCGGAAATGCCATCGGAATTGGAGGCGAGCGCACCCGAAAACGTCTCGATGTTCTGGACCGTTTTCCCGATCGCAGGGCCGTTCTCTTGCAAAAGCTCATCGATCGTCGACATGGTCGATTCGGCTTTTGTCAACACATCCCGGGCACCGCCGACGATGTCGTCGAACAGCGACCGCTCGGCCTTGATGGTCGGCACCTCATCAGAACCGGGATGAAGCAACAGCGGCGCATCGAGGCTGCCACCGTTGAGATCCACGTAGGCGACGCCGGTCAAACCGGTAAAGTTCAAAGTCGCAACCGTGTCGTCGCGAAGTGGCGTCGTCGGCTTCACCCGGACAGTCGCGATAACAACCTTGGGATTGTCCGGGTCGAAATCCAGGGAGCTGACATCCCCGACCTTGATCCCGTTGAAGAGCACCTGTCCGCCAACCGGAAGACCGGTCACCGGAGCTGGAAAGACAATCTTGAGAAAGACGTTTTCGCGGGATTCCGCCGTTGCGGCCAGCCAATAGACGAAGCCGAACGCACTCACCAGCGTCGCCATCATGAAGGCGCCGATGATTATGTAGTTCGCGCGCGTTTCCATTCGTCAGCCTTTAAAAGCGGCGCAGGGCACGTTCACCCCGGAAATAGGACATCACCCAAGGGTGCTCATTCTTCATCATTTCATCAATGGTGCCGATGACCAAAACCCTCTTCTCACCCAGCACTGCGATCCTGTCACAGATCGAATGAAGACTGTCGAGATCATGGGTCACCATGTAAACCGTCAGTCCGAGCGTTTCGCTCAAGTTGGCAATCAATTTGTCAAAGGCCGCCGCTCCAATCGGATCAAGACCCGACGTCGGCTCATCCAGAAACACCAAATCAGGATCGAGTGCAAGGGCACGCGCCAGGCTGGCACGTTTTACCATACCGCCCGACAATTCCGACGGAAATTTGTCTGCCGCATCCTGGGGCAGACCGACAAGTTCAAGTTTCAAACCGGCCAGTTCGTCCATCAAACGCGGCGACAGATTCAGATGCTCCCGCATGGGCACCTGAATGTTCTGTTTGACGGTCAGCGACGAAAACAGCGCGCCTTGCTGGAACAGCACGCCCCAGCGGCGTTCAACGGTCTTCCGCTCCTGCTCACTGGCCTTGGCAAGGTCGTAGCCAAACACCTTGATCGTGCCTGTGCGCTTCGGCGTCAGCCCCAGGATCGCGCGCATGAGAACGGATTTGCCTGTGCCCGAACCGCCGACGAATCCAAGGATTTCGCCTTTTCGAACATCGAGATCCAAATCCTGGAGAATGATCTTCGGGCCGAAACCGACCGTCACGCCACGCGCGGACAGGAGAATGTCTCCATCATGCTCGATTGAGGGCACACCGTGGACCTTCTGATCTTCGGCAAACTGTTCACTCATTTGACGCGTCAGATCCCGATGGAGGCAAAGAAGATGGCAAAAAGACCATCAACCACGATAACCAGAAAAATCGCCTTCACAACCGACATGGTCGTATGGCGCCCGAGAGAATCCGACGAGCCGGCAACCTTGAGGCCTTCCACACACGCGATCAGCCCGACGATAAGCGCCATGAACGGCGCCTTCACGAGCCCCACCATGAGCGTTTCCATCGTGATCGCCTCGTGCAACCGTGCCAGGAACGCCGCCGGCGGAATGTCCAGATAGGCCCAGGACACAAGGCCGGAGCCAAACAGCGACGCAAGATCGGAGACAAAGGTCAGGACCGGCAAGGCCAGCATCAACGCAAGAATGCGCGGCAGAACCAATACCTCGGTGACGCTCAGGCCGATCACATGCAAAGCATCGATTTCCTCGCGCATCCGCATGGAGCCAATTTCGGCGGTGAAGGCTGAACCGGACCGTCCGGCGACCATGATCGCTGTCAGGATCACGCCGATTTCGCGCAGCACGAGAATACCTGCAAGATCAACCACATAAAGGTCAGCACCAAACTGCCGCAGGTAAAAGCCGCCCTGCTGCGACACGATCGCGCCAATCAGGAAGCTCATCAAGGCGACGATCGGAACGGCACCGATACAGGACTTGTCGAACTGCACCGCAACCGAAATGCCGCGAAGCCGCTTCGGCTGGAAGACCACCGTCGCGATGACCATCCCGAGCGAACCCAGGATGTGCAGCATGGCGAGCGCATCCAGCCAGATGCCTTCCATCTGGCGGCCGGTGTTCTCCAAAAAACCGAAGATCGAAAACTTCCGCTTTTCCGGCGTCCAGCGCGGCGGGTGATGTTGGTCCAGCTCATTGAAAAGCGATTTGCGCTTCTCATCCAGACCCGAAATCTCCACTCGGCGGCCGCCGAACTCAAGAGATCCACGAAGCCGATGCACAAGCCACGCGCCGGAGGTGTCGATATTATCGATACCGCCAGCATCGATACAGGTGAGCTTTTCCTTAGAAAACTGCAGGCTCGTCAGAATCGCTTCAGCCGCCGATAGGGTGTTGATTGCCCAGTCGCCGCTCAGCTCAATCCTTTGAACCCCTTCATCCGTAACGACTTTACCGCCAGGAGGAGTATTTTTCTCCAAGAATGCCATTCCGGACGATCCAACCCCTTGCCGCTCGCTTCCACTCCCTCGTATACCTTGCGAAGGAGTTCATCGTCCAGCCGCCTCCCCGGCCGGATCTCACCTGGAGCCCAATTCATGAAAATCGAACATCCCTACCTCATGTTCCTCGGTGATGTGCCCGACGCACTCGCGGCCAAGACAGCGACTGGTGTGGTCGACTGGCGCAAGGACTGGTGCACCGGACAGCTGCGCCTGCCGGGCTGCGCTGCCGATACGGGACTTCCGGACATTTCGATCGCCGAAGCCAAGGAGAAGGGCACCAAGACGATGGTCGTCGGTGCCGTAAACGCTGGCGGCCGCCTGCCCGATCATTGGGTGGCCTCAATCGTCGAAGCACTCGACGCCGGCCTAGACGTGGCAAGCGGCCTGCACGTGCGTCTTGGCAGCATTCCCGAGATCAAGGAAGCGGCCGATCGAAACGGCTGCAACCTTTTCGATGTCCGTCAGAACACCGAGACCTTCGCGACCGGCAAGGGAACCAAGCGTTCCGGCAAGCGCATTCTCGCCGTTGGCACCGACTGCTCCGTGGGCAAGAAATACACTGCCCTTGCCATGGACAAGGCCATGAACGATCGCGGCTATAAGAGCAGTTTCTGCGCAACAGGTCAGACAGGTGTCTTGATCTCAGGCCGCGGTGTTGCACTCGATGCCGTAATTGCCGACTTCATTTCTGGTGCCGCTGAATGGATCTCTCCTGCAACCGGCGAAGACCAGTGGCAGATCATTGAAGGCCAGGGCTCGCTCTTCCATCCCTCCTTTGCAGGCGTCACACTTGGCTTGCTGCACGGTTCTCAGCCAGATGGCTTCATCGTCTGTCATGAACCCACCCGCACGACGATGCGCGGCGTGCCAACACCCCTCCCAACTGTCCAGCAGGTCATCGACCTGACGATCCAGTGCGGGCAGCTGACCAACCCGGACATCCGCTGCATCGGCATCGCGGTCAACACATCTGCCCTCGGCGAAGAAGAAGCCAAAGCCTATCTCGCCAAGGTTTCTGAAGACCACAACGGTCTGCCTGCAACCGACCCGGTCCGCTTTGGCATGGAGAATGTTGTCGACCGCGTGGCGTCCGAATTTGGTGCGCCATGACCCGGTCACTCGACATTCGAACAGAAAGCTTTGAAATGGCAGGAGGCGGCTTTGCCATCTCACGTGGCCGCCGCACCCATGCCGAGGTGCTGGTGGTCACCCTGCGCGACGGCGGGATAACCGCACATGGCGAGTGCGTTCCCTATGCGCGTTACGGCGAAAGCCTTGAAAGCGTCAGCGAGCAAATCCTCGCCGTAAAGGCTCAGCTGGAAGCCGGCATCGGCCGTATGGCGCTCCAGTCCGCCATGCCAGCAGGCGCTGCGCGCAATGCCGTCGACTGCGCCCTGTGGGACCTCGAGGCCAAAAGTTCTGGAAAATCGGCAGCCGAAATTGCCGGTCTGCCGCCACTGAAGCCAGTGACCACCGCATACACCTTGAGCGTGGAGACACCGGAGAAAATGGCCGAGGCAGCCGCAAAGGCAGCACATCGACCACTTTTGAAGGTCAAGCTCAAGGGCATTGGTGACGATGAGCGGATCGCTGCCGTGCGCACCAACTCTCCCGACTCGACCCTCATAGTCGATGCCAACGAAGCCTGGGACGAAAGCTGTTTCGAGGTAAACATGGCAGCCTGTCAGGCTGCAGGCGTTGCTCTGATCGAGCAGCCGCTGCCAGCGGGCAAGGATGACATGCTGGCCGAAATCGAGCGACCGGTCACAATCTGCGCTGATGAAAGCCTTCACACGAGCAAGGATCTCGAAGGCCTCCGCAACCGCTATGACGCCGTGAACATCAAACTCGACAAGGCCGGCGGTGTCACCGAAGCGCTGCTGATGGAAGAGAAGGCAAGAGCACTCGGCTTCAAGGTCATGATCGGCTGCATGGTCGGCACGTCGCTCGCAATGGCCCCGGCCACGCTTGTGGCCCAAACAGCCGACTTTGTCGATCTCGACGGCCCGCTTCTTCTGGCCAAGGACCGGAAACCGGGCCTGCACTTCGAGGGCAGCACCATGCATCCGCCAAATGCAGAGCTTTGGGGCTGAACTTTAAGGACAAGTCAGACCGCGGGCGAAGCCTCGCCTGCGGCCAGCTTTCTCGACATAAACGGGTGCAGCAGGGCAAGACCGAGCGTCGCAACCATCGAGACGCCCGCCATCGCCCAAAACGGGTATGCCGGGTTCTGCTCAAAAAGCGGACCACAGATCGCCAGGCCAAGCGCCGTCAGGATACCGTTTGACGCGGCCAGGACTCCCTGACCGGTTGCCCCCCATTTCGGCGGAACCAGCCGCGACAGAAAGGCAACTGAGCCAAGGTGCGCCGCGCCGAAACTCAGTCCATGCATCAGCTGAAGCGTCGCCATGGTGACGAAACTGTCCGCCAGCGGGAACAACAGCCACCTGAGAATTCCGCCCGCAGCCCCGACCAGCAAGAAGGTCAAGGGCCCGAAACTCAAGCCGAGACGCCCGGCAACAAAGAAGAGCGCGATTTCGGCAAGCACGCCGATGGACCACAACAGGCCGATGGCAAACTCCGAGATGCCGGCCTGAAGCCAGAACAGCGTCCCAAAGCCATAAAAGGCGGCGTGACTGCCTTGGAGCAATCCGATCACACCTAGGATGCCCAGGAACCAGGGCGACCAAAAAAGCTTCGGGCGCTGGTTTTGCTGAGGTTCATCAGTGTCCTCATCTCGTCCCTGACGCGGCAGTGAGATCGCAACGAAGCCGGTGGAGATCACGCCGAGAACGGTGCCCATAACGATAAGCTGCGAGTTGCCCATGCCCGCAAGCCATCCGCCAAAGACATTGGCCACCACGAAGCCAACCGATCCCCATAGCCGCATGCGCCCATAGTCCGCGCCATGATTACGCACGACATCGAGGGCATAGGCGTCACTGAGCGGAACGATCGGCGACCAGAAGATCATGAGCCCCATCACCGCGATCAGGGCGGTGACCATGCCGCTGCTGGCTATGAAAAATCCGAGGAACGCCGCACCCGCCATAGAGTAGGCAAAGATCGACAAGCGCCGCCGCCCACTGTGATCTGACAGGCCTGTCATGACAGGATTGGCGGCGATACGCACAATTGTTCCTGCACTAAGGATGTAGCCGATTTCAGCCACTGTCAGTCCGCGATCCTCCAGCACAAGCGGGAAAAACGGCAGAAACAAGCCAAACCCAAGGAAATGGCTGGCAAATAGGCCGCCGACGCGTGCCGAAAGGCTCGCTGCGGGTAAAGACATTTTTCTGATCCGGACTTAGCTGACCTAAAGGGATGTTAACGATTTGCCCCCTAGGCTTTTTTGGAAAGTCGTCTGAGTTACGGCAATTCGTGATCAAATGGCAAGCCGAGATAGTCAACATATGCAAACAGCAGAAGAACTTGACGAGCCAGCCCCGATCGGGGAAGCCGAATATGAGACGCTAGAACAGACCCTTCTGGAATCCGATCGCGGACGGAGGTTTCTTGCCGAGTTTCTGAGGCGGAAGAAAACCCCCGAGACCAAGGAAATCCTGACGGCGATCCAGCGTCTCGAAACGACGATGACGCGTCAGAAGAAGGTTCCGAACTTCGATCAGATCCGCCTTGATATCGGCGAAATGCATGATGCGATCGAGCGGACCAAGAACGAGATCGCGAACATCAAGACGGAAGGCGCGGACTCCAACCGCTTCGTCGATGCATCGCATGAACTCGACCTGATCGTCAGCCAGACCGAAGGCGCGACCCAGACCATCCTTGAGGCTGCCGAGCAGATTCAGGAAGAGGCCTGGAAACTGCGCGAAGCCGGCGCCAGCGACGAAACCTGCGATGAGATCGACGCGAAAGCCACCGAGATTTTCATGGCTTGCTCCTTCCAGGATCTGACAGGCCAGAGAACGACGAAAGTGGTTCAGGTTCTGCGCTATCTGGAAAGCCGTATCAACCTGATGATCAACATCTGGGGCATCGAGGAAATGGAAGGCGACCCGAATGCGGGTCCTGTCGATTCCCGCCCAGATTCTCATTTGCTCAATGGCCCTCAGGAAGAGGGTAAAGGCGTCTCACAGAACAACGTCGACGACATGTTTTCCGGCAACGACAGCGCTTCGGAAGGCGATGAGACAGCGGAAACCGCTGATACGATGAGCTTTGACAAGATCGAAACCGACGCGGAAGACGTGGCAGCCGAAAGCGCAGAAGCCAGTGAAGCCGATGTCGATGCGATCATGGCAGCTGCCGGTGAAGACGCGGGCGAGCCCATGGACTCCGATGCCATCGACGCGATGTTCGATCAGCCTGAGACGGAAGACAGCGGCGAAGCCGATGTTGCTGAAGCCATCGCCGAAGCTGAGGACATCCCGCCGGTCGCAGAAGACGCAGGCGAGGAACTCGACGAGGCGGCAGTCGACCAGCTCTTTGATGCCGAGATGACGGAAGCTGTAGCGGATGACGCCTGGGAGCAGACCGAAGCCGAGACAGAGCTCAATGAGGCAAACGACCCCCTCACCCAGCTGAGTGAAGCCGAGCGCCAGGCTCTCTTCAACTAAGTCACATCAAAGATACGTTCAAAAAAGGCGCCAACTCTGGCGCCTTTTCTTTTTTTGAGGGGGCAGTGAACCTGCACTAAAGCGCGAGCGCGCTCTGCAGCATTGCAGGATCGATATTCCCGCCGGTCAGCACCACTGCGACAGTCCGGTCTTTGACATCGAGTTTCCCCGACAAGACTGCCGCCAACGCGACTGCGCCGCCAGGCTCGACCACAATCTTGAGCTCGCGAAAGGCAAATGCGACGGCCTGCAAGGCCTCGTCGTCGCTGACGACAAGGCCGTCACGCGCCAACTCCTTGAGGATCGGAAAGGTAACCTCGCCGGGCGACGGTGTCAGGATCGCGTCGCAAACAGATCCACTGAGCTGACTATTTGTCTCGATATTCCCCGAAGCCAGGGAGCGGGCGTAGTCATCAAAGCCGGCGGGCTCTGCGGTGTAAAAATCGCAATCCGGCAAATCGTAGTGCAGCGCAAGGGCGATACCACTAGCCAGGCCCCCACCGCCGGTGCAAGCCAGGGCAGCCTCGGGCACCTGGCCCATCGCTTTTGCCTGCTTCGCAATTTCCAGCCCCACGGTCGCCTGGCCCGCGATTACACCCGGGTCATTGTAGGGATGAACAAAGGTCGCGCCGGTCCGCGCACAGATCTCGGCGGCAATTGCGTCGCGGTCTTCCTTGCCCCTGTCGAAGGTCACGACCTCTGCACCGAAGGCGCGCGTGCGCTGCAGTTTGATTTCAGGCGCATCAGCAGGCATGACGATCGTGGCACTCATGCCGAGGATCCGGGCAGCCTCAGCCACCCCCTGGGCATGGTTTCCCGATGAACACGCCACCACACCCCTTGCCCGGTCTTCAGGCGCAATCAGGCTGAGGCGGTTGAATGCGCCACGAAACTTGAACGACCCCGTGCGCTGCAGGCACTCGGGTTTGATCAGGACAGTGCCGCCAACGGCCTCATCAAGTGCAGGAGAGCGCAGCAACGGCGTCTCGACAGCATACTGCTGCAGCCGGCCCCGAGCAGCGTCGATGTCCTCGCGTGTAACCATCATGGCCATTGCGACCTTTCATCAATGTCAGATTTCAGTCAGGAAGGGGAAACCCGGCGGCACGTGCCGCCGAGCCCAAGCCTGACCTTAGACCGAACATTGCATCAGGTTAAGTGCCGAAAGCCGATTTTCAATCGTGCGGCTTTCAGGCGGCTTTCGCAGGCGGTTTCACGGAATGGGCAGCTTCTGCGTTTTCAAGAAACTGCCGCGCGCTCGCGGCCCAGGTGTAATTCAGCGCAACCTGTCGGCAATGATCTGCGGGAATATCAAGCGCTGCCAGCGCCGCTTCCTCCAGATTTTCTGACAAGACGCCGGCACCTGTTTCTCCGATCACGTCGAGCGGCCCCATCACAGGGAATGCCGCGACCGGCACTCCGCAAGCCAGAGCTTCCAGCAGCACATTGCCGAATGTGTCGGTCAGGGATGGAAAAACGAACACATCAGCGGACGCGTAATGCGCGGCAAGGTCTTCGCCGACCTTTGACCCAGTGAAATGTGCATCAGGGTACTTGCGCTTGAGACTTTCGAGCTGCGGGCCGTCACCAACGACAACCTTGCTGCCAGGCAGGTCCAGCTCGAGGAAGGCCTCGATGTTCTTCTCAACAGCAACCCGGCCAACATTCATGAAAATGGGGCGGGGAAGATCGGCCGGCAAAACAGACCCTTCAACTGGATGAAAAAGGTTCTCATCGACACCACGTGACCAGCGCTGGAGGTTTGTGAACCCCCTGGCGTGAAGATCATCCTCCAGTGACCGGGTGGCCACCATGCAGCCCTGACCGGAATTGTGGAAGCGGCGCAGCCAGCCATAGGACCAGGACAGCGGGACCGGCAGGCGAGCGGAGACATACTCCGGGAAACGCGTGTGATAGCTGGTCGTAAACGGTTCATTCCGCTTGCGCGCGATGGACGCTGCCATCAGGCCGAGTGGACCTTCCGTGGCGATGTGAAGGTGGTCACAGCCATGGGCATCAATCCGGCGGCGCACCATGCCCTTGTGAGCGAGCGACAGCCGAATTTCAGGATAGGTCGGACACGGCAGCGTGCGGAAATCAGCAGGCGTGAGAAATTCCACACGCACGCCGATTTTTTCGAGCTCACCCGCAGTGCGTTCGAGTGAACGCACGACGCCGTTGATTTGAGGATGCCATGCATCCGTGACGATCAAGATAGAACTCATGCGGCGACCGACTGTTCCTTCACCGGCACCACCTCTCCTGCCGTTGTCGGCTTGACCCATCGGATCACCTCGAATGTACCATCGTGATGTTCAGCAACCGCAGTACAGCTTTCCACCCAGTCGCCAGTATTGATGTAGTGAATACCGTTCATTTCCTGATCAGCAGCATGGTGGATGTGGCCACAGATCACGCCGTCAACACCCTGGCGCCGCGCTTCGTCGGACAATGTCTCTTCGAAACGGCCGATGAAGCTGACGGCGTTTTTCACCTTCAGCTTGGCCCAGGCAGACAGGGACCAATACGTCAGGCCGAGCCGGCGGCGCAGGACATTAACCCAGGTATTGAGACCAAGGGCGGTCGTGTAGGCCTTGTCGCCAAAGAAGGCGAGCCACTTGGCGTGGCGGATGACGACGTCAAACTGATCGCCGTGGATCACAAGATACCGGCGGCCGTCCGCGCTTTCGTGAACAATGCTGTCAGTGACTTCAACACCGCCAAAATGCGTCCCGAGAAAGCCTCTCAGGAATTCATCGTGATTGCCCGGGATATAGATGACGCGCGCGCCCTTCCGGCCTTTGCGGAGGATCTTCTGCACCACGTCATTATGTGCCTGGGGCCAGTACCAAGCCCGCCTCAGGCGCCATCCATCCACAATATCGCCGACGAGATAAACAGTCTCGGCATCATTGGACTTCAAGAAGTCAAGCAACATGTCCGCCTGGCACCCTCGTGTGCCAAGATGAATGTCTGATATGAACAGGGCCCGGTAGTGCCGCGACTCCGATGGCTGCGCCATTGGCTTCACTCCAATCATTTAATTGGGGCGCTTTAGACGCGATTCAGGTTGCACAATTATGACAGTGCGCCAATCCACCAAATTTCCCTTAGGGAAGAGCGATAATAAAACCTGATATCCAGCTCGTTCACGGGGCCTATACCCAGGTCGATGCACTTGCATGTCCTGCTGCGCCAGACGTATGAGAAGGGCGAACGAAGCACCAAACAGGTGCTTTCTTTCCATTTTCAGGGAGGCTGATCCAATGGATCTTGGCATATCAGGCCGGAAGGCCATCATCTGCGCATCAAGCCGGGGGCTCGGCAAGGGCTGCGCCATGGCGCTCGCGGAAGCCGGCTGCGATGTCGTTCTCAACGGACGCAGCGAAGCCGCGCTGAATGCGACAGCTGAGGAAATCCGCGCAAAATTCGACGTGACCGTAACCGCCGTGGCGGCGGATGTCTCCACCGCAGAAGGGCAAAAAGAACTCCTGGCAGCGTGTCCAAACCCGGACATTCTGGTCAACAACAACGGAGGCCCGCCGCGCAAGGATTACAGCACGCTCGATCGCGGCGCGATGGTTTCAGGCGTCATTCAGAACATGGTCACACCAATCGAACTGGTGCAGGCAGTCATCGACAACATGTGCGACCAGGGCTTCGGACGGATCGTCAACATCACCTCCATGTCGGTGCGCATGCCGATTGAAGGTCTCGACCTTTCTTCTGGCGCTCGCGCCGGCCTGACAGCGTTCCTCGCCGGCGTCAGCCGTCAGGTCGCCGGCAAGGGCGTCACCATCAACAACATCCTGCCCGGCAAGATGGATACCGACCGTCTACGCGGCGGCTTTGAACGTGCGGTCGAGCAGAGCGGCAAGACCATGGACGAAGTCCGAGCGGCACAAGCAGCCGAGATCCCCGCCAAACGCTTTGGCAATCCCGAGGAGTTCGGCCAGACCTGCGCTTTCCTCTGCTCCATTCACGCCGGCTACATCACCGGACAGAACGTCCTCCTTGACGGCGGTCTCTATCCCGGCGCCTTCTGAAGACACGCATACCGACGACAAAAAGCCCGGCGCGCCAAGCGCGCCGGGCTTTTTAGCTTTCAGTGTCTCGCTCAGCTTAGAACGTGTAGCGCAACGAAGCAGAAAAAATGTCTACAGAGGAATCGACCGAACCGACCAGGCTACCCTTGGTGGCCGAGTAGTCCTGATGACCCGGAACGATTTCGATGTCCGTGTCTGTGCCGAAGATATGCGTGTAACCGATATCCAGGGAAAGATGGTCGTTGTAGTTGTAGGATCCACCCGCACTGACCCAGATGCGATCGTTGTCCGGCAGCCGTGCCGAACGGATCTCTGTTGAAATCGGCGACCACTCGTAGGCAGCACCGGCGCGGAGCGTGATCTTGTCGTTGAAATCGTATTCACCGCCGATCGAGAGGAAATACCCATCGTCATAGTTGAACGGCAGCGTCGTCAGCTGGGCATCGCCGAGATCTGACAAAAGCACCTTAGGCGCTTCGAGACGGCTCCAGTTCGTCCATTCGAACGTTCCCAAGAGACGGAAATTGTCGGTGATCCGCTGCTTCGCTGACAGGGTAACCATCTCGGGCGTGATCAGCTTGGTCTTGATGCCATATGTGCCTGCAGGAAGACCGCCGCTTGCGACTGGCAAGGAAACCGTTCCACCAAGGTCATGAGCAACAGAAGACCGGAAGCCCAAGCCGATTTCCGTTCCAGCCAGCGGCTTCACCGTCACACCAGCTGTAAACCCGACACCCATGCTGGTGCCCTGAAGTGCGGTTGTCCCCGGAGACAAGTTAGGAGCAGCAGCCGAATTGGTGAGACGCACATCGATGTACTGAACCTGCGCACCGACGGCGACCGAAACCATTTCATTCAACTTAAAGCCGACGATCGGGTTCGCGTTGATTGAGAAAACCTTCGAGGACCGGTTATAGCCAGCGCCGGACCAATCGCCGTCTTTCGGCTTCGTCGAAAGCCCGTATGGAGCGTTGATACCAAGGCCAATGAACGTTGTGTCACTGAGCTTGTAGGCCGTGTAGGTCGCCCCGATCCATGCATCTGAGCCGATATCTCCCGTGGCGACACCGACAGGCGTGCCAAGAACCGTATTCGTTCCATCGATATCCGCCTGCGGCACAATAAAGCTGTTATGCGCCTCGAAGGTGAGACCGTCCTTGGCGCCGGTAATTGTCGCCGGGTTCCAGAAAACGGATGAGATCGAAGGACCGGTTGTGCCGTTACCGGCAAAGGATGTGCCCTGATAGTACGAGCTCTGCTCACGCAGAGCGAAGCCACCTGCAAAAGCAGAGCCGGCGACCAGAGACGCCGCGATAGCTGTCGACGTAAAGAGAGTTATTTTGTTCGTTGCCCACGACATTTTTGTTGCTCCCAAACTCCCCCTCCCACGGAGGATTTCCAAACATGTCTCAAGTCTTGCGGGGGTTCAGGGCTCAGATCAACAGGCATATGACGTTTACGTAACGACACACCTTTTTACGCTGCGATGCAATATGAAGGATCGATGAAGGAGCCTACCGATACTTATGGCGATATCTATTTCTACTTACGCTTAAAACCGTCGGTATTTACCATTAGGTTGACGCAACTCATAACAATTGCATAATTAATAGGCAAATTTTCTTTGTAATTTACCGAGCTCACTTTCCACGGAAAAGTTGCAGAAAGGCCACAATATTGCAGAGAGTTTCTCGCGCTGGACACACTCGGGGCTCGGAAATGACACGGGATCCTTTGCCCTAAAAGCCGCGTCAGCCCTTGGATTGCGGCAGCTGGGAGAGGCAAAGTCAGCCAGAAAATTGCTGACAAGCCGCCGGAGGTTTTCCGGCGGCAAGACATGGAGGATCAGGCCTCACCATCGCGCGCTGTGAGAAACCGGCGCACGGCAACCTCACTCCAGGGCGACAGCCGAGCTTTGGCCGCTAGGAAGCTGGCATAGATCCTGCCACTCAACGGATCCTTCGCAGCAAACTCTTCCAGCACCTCGACCGAGGTCGACCGCAGGGCATCGAGAACCTCATCCGGGTAAAACTTGATCTCGACGCCATCGTTTTCCTGTAGAGCCTGAAGGCTCGCGGCATTCTCCCACTCGCTTTCGGCAAGTGCTCTGCCGTTCTCGGCCCGGCAGGCTTCAAGCACGATGGCCCTGAGATCTTCCGGCAAGCCCTCCAGCGCCGTCTTGTTGAAGAGTGCCTCGCCGGTGCCGTTGGGTTCATGGAAACCCGGCGCATAATAGGACTTGGTCACTTTCTGGAACCCCATGGCCCGGTCGCTCCAGGGGCCGAGGAATTCTGTTGCGTCCAACACCCCGGTCTGCAGGGCCTGATAAAGTTCGCCCGGCGCCAGGTTAACCGGTGTCGCACCGAGCCTGCGCATGACTTCACCGCCAAGGCCGGGCATACGGATCTTCAAACCCTTCAGATCCGCAAGGCCATTGATTTCGCGCTTGTACCAGCCGCCCATCTGCACCCCGGTGTTTCCGGCCATAACGGGCTTGATGTTGAACGGCGCATAGAGCTCATCCCAAAGCGCCTGGCCGCCGCCCTGTTCGATCCAGGTGATGTGTTCCTGAGGCAGGAGACCAAAGGGGATTGCCGTAAAGAAGACGGCAGCGGGTGCTTTTCCCTGCCAAAAGAAAGAGGCCGTGTGGCCCATGTGTGCAGTCGCCGACGACACCGCATCGAAAACCCCGAGCGCTGGCACCAGCTCGCCCGCAGCATAGAGACGCACACGCATGCGGCCGCCGGACATCAAACCGATCCGGTCGCAAATCCGCTGGGCAGTCACGCCCGGACCTGGAAGGTTCTTCGGCCAGGACGTCACCATCTTCCATTCGATGGTTGCGCCCCCCTCATCTGCCAGCGCAGGGGACGCCAATGCACCACCAGCGGCCCCGACGGCCAGCCCAAGCGCCGTTCTGCGCGAAAGGTGTGAGGTGTGAGACTTGCCGCTCATGTTACGATCTCCAGAATGCATGGAAGTGATGGACGGGGCCGTGGCCTGCGCCGATGTTCAACTGGTCGGCGGACGAGATCGCCGCGCTGACGTAGGCCTTCGCTTGAGAGACCGCGTCGACGAGCCCGAGACCTTTTGCAAAGCCGGCCGCAATGGCCGACGAAAGCGTGCAGCCCGTACCGTGGGTATTCGACGTCTCTATTCGCGGTGCGCGGAACCAGTGCGTGACGTCTTCACTCATCAGAAGGTCAGCGCTCTCGGAACCCGTGCCATGCCCTCCTTTGACAAGCACGGCCTTCGCGCCCGCCGCCAGAAGACGTTCGGCCTGGCTCGCCATGTCTGCTTCGGTCTCGGCCATATCGGATCCAAGCATCCGCGCAGCCTCGTGAAGGTTCGGCGTGATGAGATCAGCGACTGGAACCAGACGCTCTATCAACACCTCAACCGCTTCATCGGCGAGCAGAGGATCGCCTGAGGCCGCCACCATCACCGGGTCGACGACGACAGGTCCGGTTTGATGCGCGGCGAGGCCATCAACGACTGTCTGGATCACTTCCGGTCGCGACAACATACCGATCTTGGTGGCGTTGACGGCAAGATCGGAAAATACTGCATCCATCTGCGCGCGAATAAAGTCGGGCGGAACATCCTGGATGCCGGTCACGCCGAGGGTATTTTGGGCAGTAAGGGCTGTCAGGACACTCGCGCCATAAACACCATTTGCGGAAAAGCTCTTCAGATCGGCCTGAATCCCGGCACCACCACCAGAATCCGAACCCGCGATCGTGACGGCAATCGCAGTCATGCATGCCTCCCTTCTCTTTGTTCGATGATATTCAGTCGTTTGGAGATCTCTTGCCCGTCGAGCAGGTAAAGCGCATCCAGAAGCGCTGGCACCAGGGAGCCGGGGCCAGCTGCCTGTTCGGCTGCGATTTCGCCGGCAATATTGAAAACCGAAACGCCCATGGCGGCGGCGATGACCGGATCTGTCTCGACCGCAAGAAACGCAGCCATCACCGCGCCGCCCGCACATCCGGTCGCCGTCACCCGGGCAAGAAGCGGATGTCCGTTGCCAAGCCGGAGTGTACGGCCACGTTCCCCCACCACGTCTTCCGCACCAGTCATCGCAAGGATGGCACCAGACTCTGCAAGCGCATCGAACGGTTCACGAGAGGGAAACAACGCCGCCATTTCATCCCTGTTGGCCCGCAAGAGCGTGGGCCGTTCCTGCAGGAGATCCCGGGCGAAAGTGCAGCGAATTTCAGAGCGGTTGACAAAAACCGGGTCGAGAACGATCGGGCGCTTCGCTTCCTGCGCGGCACGAAGAGCAATGGGGATAGCAAGCCGCCTGGTCTCGTCTAGCGTTCCCAGATTGATCAGCAGGGCATCCGCGCTTGAGGCGAAGCCGGCGACTTCCTCCGGAGCAATCGTCATCGATGGTACTGCGCCTAAGGCCAGCAGGACATTTGCCGTGAAGGATTGCGCGACTGCATTTGTGATGCAGTGGATGCGCGGTGTCGCACGTCGTAAAGCCCCGAGGGCTTCGGCGATACGGTCACTCGTAAGGGAGGAGGTCATAGCGATCAAAGAACCCCTCCCCGTAAAACGTTAAGGGGATAGGTCATGACACCAGACGAAATTGATAGGGCCGAAGCCTTGAGCATACTCATCTCAAATCCCTCCGCCGGTATGAGCCGGATCAGGTTCAAGGAGTTGGCCGTTTGCCTCTCAGCCCGATCCGTAACGCCGGGCACCCCCATGAGATGTTGAGACAGCTAGCAAGTCGTCAGATCGAATGCAAGCCCTCGCACCGAGCACCAGGTATGCAGCCGGAATTGACTGCCACGGCCAAATCGGTCATGCCGAGGGCAACAGACACATTCTGGAGCTCGCCATGACGCCCTTCTTCGTAATGATCAAATGCAAACTCGGCGAAACCTACAAGGTGGCCAATGCCATCGCGGATGCAGAGATCGCTTCGGAAATCTATTCCACGAGCGGCGACTACGATCTTCTCGTCAAATTCTACGTCGAAGATGGCGCCGACATCGGCCACTTCGTCAACGAAAAGGTCCATCCGGTAGCCGGCATCCATGACACCAAGACAGTCATCACCTTCAAGGCGTTTTGAGGTCAGCTGAAGTCGCACGTGAGTCGGATTGGCTTCGGACTACCGATGGAACGAACCTTTGGCCCATCACCTTCGTTCCATCGGAACAGTGTAACGTGCCAAAGCCCCGGCCTGCGGCGCGACGGGTCGATAAGCCCGTCAAAACCAGCCTTCCTGATCTCGTCGGCAGCACTCCATGAAGGAGGCGTCGCACCGGCCTCAAGTGGCGCAATCCAAGGCTGACGCGCCAGTTCATATAGTTCCGCTGCATCTGGATGACGGAGGTCACACAACCGGCAATCGGAAAGATCGAAGGTCAGCAGCACGCGCTCTGACGTCTCCGGCGTCACATATTGACCGATGGCCACTCTTGCGCTGAGTTCGTCAGGACTCAGATAGAGGGCATCTTGCCCTTTGCGATTGAAGCGTGCCGCAGGCCTTTCCAGCTCTCCCCTGCGCAGGACCTTGTCATGCTCCTGCGCAAGAGCGATTTTGACAAGCTGGCCGTTTAAAACCCTCAGCACAGCATCCGCCCTAAGACCTCGAAGGCGTAGAGGCGCGCCGGTTCTTGGTCCGGTCCAGTCCGAGCCTGTGTTCGCGGTAGATGACAAACACGCCTGCGGCGATCACGATTGCAGCTCCTGCCAGCACCTCCGGCACGGGGATTTCCGCAAAAAGGAAATAGCCCAAAGCAACGGCCCAGATCATGTTTGCATAGTCGAAGGGCGCGATGGTCGAGGCGTCCGCAAAGCGGTAGCTCTGGGTCAGCAGGATCTGTCCAACACCTCCCGACAGACCGACGAGCAGCAACAACCCGAAGGTCTCAAGGTCAGGCATCACCCAGGCCTGAGATGGAATGAGCCAGCCGAGCGGGATCGTTACGAACGACAACACAGTCGCCGACCCCGAGAACCAGGTTACGATCGTTGACGTGCGCTCGCTCTCGCAAAGCTTGCGAACGAAAATCATTGCCATGGCCGCAAACAGCGCAGCCATGGCCCCGCACATGGCGCCGATTGTCTGACTGTCGCCAAACTCGCCTTCACCAAGGTGCGGAGACAGAATGATCAAGATGCCAAGCAAGCCGACCCCGACAGCAGACCAGCGGTAGACGCGGACCTGTTCGCCCAACACCGCCCAGGCGAGAACAACCACGATGAGCGGCGTCGCAAAGCCGATCGCCGTGGCATCGGGCAGCGGCAACAGGGAAAACGACGTGAAGGCAAAGATCATGGCCGCAATGCCAACGGCAGAGCGCCCCATGTGACTGAGCGGGCGGCTCGTTCGAAAGGCGATCACGAGCTCGCCTCTGAACGCGACCATGATCAGAACAGGCCACATTCCGAAGAAATTGCGTGCAAATACAATCTCGCCGATCGGGATGGTCTCAGAGGCGACCTTGAGCGCCACCACCATGATCGAAAAGACCAGGGTGGATGCCAACTTCAGGGAAATTCCAAGGAGGGGGGCAACACGTGTAAGGCCCGCCGATGCAGGAGCGTCCGAAGACTTCGAGGCTGCGCTGGAGAGCGCCATAAGTCACATCCAAAAGGGTCCGACGCGAGATCAATGAGTCAGAGCGGGGCGTCGGGCCCGTAGAGCCACTCTGTCTTTCAAATCTGATGGCCGAGCTGGCAATCAACTGTCAGCGAGGATGGAACCTGAATTCTGGGCAGACTGCCGCAGCAAACCACCAGAGAAAATCCGGAGGGAAATCGGCAAGCAGTTGTCTGCACACCAGATCACAATCAGGATAGCCAAGCCCTGCGCGCGGTGCAATGTGCGCCGCGATCATCACCGAACTTTGAAATCTTCCCGGTTCTACACAGCTTTCCGCGAAAAAGTGAAGTTTTGCCGACTTGGGGCCATGGTCCTTGCGCCTATATTTACGCAGGCTTTGCAAGTGCGAATGACGAATCGAAAGGATGAGCCCGCATGTTTCGTTCCTTCTTCCAGAATCCAAAGTGGTTCTTGTGGGCATACATCGGCTCTGTGCTGATCCTCGGAGTGACCTGGTACAAGGTGCAGCTCGACGTTCAGATCAATGAATGGTTCGGCAGCTTCTACGATATTGTCCAGAAATCCCTCAGCGAACCGGGCAGCATCACATTTCCCGAATATATGGCGGAAATGATGACTTTCTTCCGCATCGCAGGGATCTACATCGTCATTGCGGTGATCCTGGATTTCTTCATCAAGCACTTCATTTTCCGTTGGCGCACGGCGATGAACAACTACTACATGAGCCACTGGCAGGTGGTGCGGCACATAGAAGGCGCATCCCAACGCGTTCAGGAAGACACCATGCGCTTTGCGCGCATCATGGAAGGGCTTGGCGTTTCCTTCATGCGTTCGATCATGACCCTGATCGCGTTTTTGCCATTGCTCTGGACCTTGTCAGAAAATGTCACCGAGTTGCCCTGGATCGGAGCTGTTTCGCACTCGCTGGTCTATGTCGCCATTCTGTCAGCGGCTTCGGGCACCGTGCTGCTGGCGGCAGTCGGTTTCAAACTGCCCGGCCTTGAATTCCAGAACCAGAAGGTCGAAGCGGCCTATCGCAAGGAACTCGTCTATGGCGAGGACAATGAGGAACGTGCGGATCCACCCTCGGTCGCCGAACTGTTCGGCAATGTGCGGAAGAACTACTTTCGCCTCTACTTCCACTATCTCTATTTCGATGTTGCGCGCTGGTCTTACCTGCAGGCGACGGTTCTCGTCCCCTATATCGCACTCGGCCCCACGATCATCAGCGGCGCCATCACGCTTGGCGTAATGCAGCAGATTGTTCGCGCGTTTGGCCGCGTGGAAAGCTCGTTCCAGTATCTCGTCAACGCCTGGACCACCATCGTCGAATTGATATCGGTCTACAAACGCCTGCGCGCATTTGAAGGCCATATCTGGGAATTCGAAAAGAACGGCGGCGAGCCGGTTGAAATGGCAGCAGAATAGCGCCTGCCAAATCTATGTCGGTGTGGCGACCAGATCCACGCTCGGCAGGACGGATTCTTTTTCGCCGCGCTCGGAATCCATAAGCGCGATACATTCATCGAGACGCAGCGGCTTTCCAAAAAGATAGCCCTGCACGGATTGGCAGCCTTCCTGGAGCAGGAAGGACAATTGATCCTCTGTTTCGACACCTTCCGCCAGGACCGGGATCTTCAAGCTGGTTCCGAGCAGTATTGTCGATTTG
This sequence comes from Roseibium polysiphoniae, assembly GCF_014842925.1. Classification (GTDB taxonomy): domain Bacteria; phylum Pseudomonadota; class Alphaproteobacteria; order Rhizobiales; family Stappiaceae; genus Roseibium; species Roseibium polysiphoniae. The sequence continues at coordinate 416,653 of NZ_JACYXJ010000003.1, read as the reverse complement.
ACGATTGCGGCGGACTGTTTGTTCGCAGTCAAGCTCATTATGAACCCGCGATCGATCTTGATCTTGTCGAACGGGAAATTCTGCAAGGTCGACAGCGACGAATAACCGGTGCCGAAATCATCCATCGCGACACTGACGCCGAGCTTCTTGAGATCGAGAACGACCTTGAGCGCATGAGCCTGATCGGCGATCAATCCGCTCTCCGTCAGTTCAATCTCGAGCCGGGCTGGCGCCAGACTGGTCCGTGCCAGGACAGCCGCAACCTGCTGGGATAGCGTCGATTGAGCGATCTGAAGCGCCGAGACATTCACAGCCACAGAGTATTGCTCCGGCCAGGCAGCCGCCGCGGTGCAGGCCTCTTCCAGAACCCAGGCTCCAATGTCGAGAATAAGGCCTGTCTCTTCGGCAATCGGAATAAATTCGGTCGGCGACACCAATCCGCGCTCGGGATGTTTCCAACGCACCAGCGCCTCGAAGCCCTTCAGGCTACGGGTTCGCGTGTCATTCTGTGGTTGGTAATAAAGCTCAAGCTCGCCGTTCTGGATGGCCGACTTGAGGTCAAGCGCGATCGAGGCACGCGAACGGCTTCGTTCTTCCATTCCCTCGCAATAGAACGCCAGTCTGTCGCCGCCATCAGTCTTCGCGCTATAGGCAGCCAAATCGGCCCTCGTCAGCAATTCATCGGCCGCCAAACCATCGCGGGGCGCCCGGGAAATGCCAACACTCCCACCGATCTTTACCACCTGATTTTGCCAATCAAACGGGCGCGCAATCTCACTGCGCAACCTGTTTGCAAAGGGCAGAATTTCCGCTTCATCGGCAACGCCAGACTTATAGGCGACAAATTCATCGCCCCCGATCCGTGCGACAAACTCCCCGTCGCCAAGCAGCAGCTTCAGCCGCCGGCCGAGATCGGCCAGAAGAGCGTCTCCAGCACCATGCCCATGCAGGTCGTTCACATCCTTGAAGCGATCAAGATCGATCGCCAGGACCGCGAGCATGCTGCTGTCCCGGACGTTCAAGAGTTCCTCTTCCAGCTGATGCCGGAGATAGGTGCGGTTCGGCAATTGGGTCAGAGGATCATGCATCGCCAGATGCTGATAGGTCGCGGTTGCCTCGGCCATATTCCGCGTGTCGATCACGAACGCACTGCCAACCGTGGCGATGATCACCAAGGTCACACCAACGACCGCAGCCAGCATGACGTCATCCGACAACGCCTGCGCCGGGATCGAGACCCCGGAAAGCGGCACCACGGTGATGGCCGTCATACCGATGAAATGCATCAGCACGATCGCCAGGATCATGACCGAAGCAGCCTGGACAATGCCAGATACACCCTTGCCCGTATGCGCGAGAACGAGGGCCGCGGCCCCCAACCCTCCCCCAAGCACCACCGACCAGGCGACAAAGGACACGTCCCACTTGAGGATGCCCGTGACCAGATAGGCTTCCATCCCAAGGTAGTGCATCACCGCGATGCCCATCCCAAACACGGCCCCTCCTATCAACGGAAAACCGATCGACCTGCCTTGGGAGGCCAGCAGAAAGGCCAAGCCGCTGGTCAAGATTGCGCAGCCAAGCGAGATGAGGGTGAGAGTCGGCTCAAAGGTTCTGCCGAGCGGAACGATATAGCCCAGCATCGCAGAGAAATGTGTCGTCCAGATCGTTGCTCCGCCAACTAGCGCGACGAGAAACAGCCATAGGTAGCGTTTGCTTCCCCGGCTCGACCGGAGCCGCGAATAAAGATTTACGGTGAGAAATGCACCCAAAATACAAACAAGCGCGGCAAGCAACGTAAACCGAGCTTCATGCGCAACCGCAATGCAAGAAAGTACTAAAAACATAAGGAGAGCGCCCTGTCGAAACGAGAGAAGTGAGCGGCCTCCCTCCCTTGATCGCCGGCACCTCACTACACGCGACGGTATACTCAGTTTACTAAGACTTCGTATCCAGACTATGGAGAATTACGTATATCGAGGCGAAAGTTAGGCCCCTCTCGCCTCGAAAATATCGCAAGGCAAAATCCTAGGACTTCTGCGCCTGGATCGCTTCCCACACGCGTGACGGGGTTGCCGGCATATCGATGTGGTCCACACCTGCCCCATCGCGCAGCGCCTTCTGGACTGCATTCATGATGGACGCGCATCCACCGATGGTGCCAGCCTCCCCGGCCCCCTTGATGCCCATCGCGTTGGTGGTCGACGGAATGTTACGGGTCTGGAAGTTGAAGTCTGGCAGGTCTCCGGCCCGGATCAGTTGATAGTCCAGCAGTGACGCTGTCAGCAGCTGACCTTCCTCGTCGTAGACCGTGCGCTCGCACAAGGCCTGACTGATCGCCTGTGCCGTTCCGCCCTGAACCTGGCCTTCCAGGAGGATCGGATTCACCGTGACGCCGAAGTCATCGACAATCACATAGTTCTCAACCGAAACGTTGCCCGTCTCCGGGTCGATCTCAACCTCAGCAATGTGCGTTCCATTGGGATAGGTCGCCTCAACCTGCTTGACCTCTTCCTGGCCAAACAGTTTCTGGGGCGCATTGGCTGCAACCTCGGCCAGGGTGACCTGGCGGTCCGTTCCCACAACCCGGACATCGCCGCCGACCAGCTCCAGATCCTCGGGCCCCACCTCGAGTTGTTCTGCCGCCTGGTCCTTGATCTTCTTCACCAGCGTCTTGGACGCTTCATTCACGGAAGGAAGGCCAAGCGGAATGGACCGCGAACCACCGGTCCCGCCGCCCTTGCGCACGCGGTCCGTATCGCCCTGGATGACCTCGATCTTTTCAAGATCCAGTCCGAGCTGTTCCGCAATGATCTGACCATAGGACGTGGCGTGTCCCTGGCCGTTGGTCTGGGTTCCGATCAAAAGCGTCACGGTTCCATTGCCGTTGAGTTCCACAGTCGCTTCCTCACCACCGGGGAAAGCGCAGGCCTCGATGTAGGAACACATGCCGATGCCGCGGAATTTGCCGTTGTCTGCACTCGCTTTTTGCCGCGCCTCGAACCTGGACCAGTCCGCCACCTCCATGGCCTTGTCCATGTGGCCGGCAAAATCACCCGTGTCATAGAGCCGGCCCGTCTGTGTGGTGTAGGGCAGGTTCTCGGCGGCAACAAAATTCCGGCGGCGTATTTCCGCTGACCCCAGTCCTGTCTCCGCCCCGGCCTTCTCGATCAGCCGCTCGATCAGATAGGCCGCTTCAGGCCGCCCTGCTCCACGGTAGGCATCCGTCGGCACGGTGTTCTCATAGACGCCGGTCGCCGTCACCCAAAGCGCAGGCACGTCGTAAAGGCCGGTCGACATGGAGGTGCCGACGAAGGGAATGAAGGGCGCGTACTGGTGGAGGTAAGCCCCCATGGAGGCCAGAACGTCGATTTTCAGGCCAACAATCTTCGCGTCCTTGTCAAGCGCCAGTTCGGCATATGTGACGTTGTCACGACCGTGGGCGTCGGTGACGAAATGATCCATCCGCTCGCCCGTCCACTTGACGGGTTTGCCAAGACGCTGCGCAGCCGTCAGACAGAGCGGATATTCCCGGTAGGTAAACATCTTGGTGCCAAAGCCGCCGCCCACTTCAGGGGTAACGATCCGCAGCTTGTCCTCGTCAATGCCGAGGATGTCGTTGCAGATCACACTGCGCATGCCATGACCGCCCTGGGTTCCAGCCGTCAGAGTGAAACGCTCCTGCTCTGGATCAAATTCGGCAACACATCCGCGTGGCTCCATGTAATTGGCGACCAGACGGTTGTTGATCAGCTTGATGGAGACCACACGGTCGGCAGCCTCGAATGCCGCGGCACATTTGTCTTCATCGCCATGGCCAAGAACAAACGCCTTGTTTGACCCGTATTCAGGCCAGACCAGCGGCGCATCGCCCTGAAGTGAGGTCTCAATTCCGACGGCAACATCAAGCGGCTCGTAGTCCACCTCGATCAATTCGGACGCAGACTTCGCGGTGTTCACGCTGTCAGCGACAATGAAGGCGATCGCATCGCCAACATATCGAACCGTGTCGGAACACAAGACAGGCTGTGGCGGACAGGCGTGAGACGTACCGTCGACCTGTTTCATCACCGCCTTGGTCGGCATCGGTTTCAGGTCCGATACATCCTCTGCCGTCAGCACCATCGCGACACCAGGAACCGCGCGTGCCTCTTCCAGGCCGCTCAGCGAGATTTTCGCATGGGCCATGGCGGACCGCAGAACGTGGGCGTGAAGCGCACCAGCCGGCGCATAGTCATCCGTATAGATACCATGGCCGGTAATCAGCTTGGCATCTTCCTTCCGGCGCACGGGCGCGCCAATACCGAATTTGGCCGGGATCATCTGGTCCATGAAGATGGCATCCTGCTGTTCTGACTGAAAAGCGCCGGCGCCTCTAAGGTTCGAAACATGCACCGGCCAAGTTTTGACTAGTCAAAACATAGTCGTTGCAAAGGCTTCAAGCCAGAGGCTCGATGCGTTTTCCCGCAGTGCACAGTCAGATAATCTCATCCTCGTCGAATAGCGGGTCCGCTTCCAGCTGCGAGTTCAGGCTATCGAGCGTGCGCTCCGGATCATCCTTGCGCCGGACTTCGGCAATATGAAACAGGCCGTCCCCTTCATTAAGGACGGGCAAATTGGTCCGGCCAATGATCAAGCCATCCTCAGGCGCCTCGATTTCCTTTTCGACTTCGCCGAAAGGATCGGAGACAATCCCAAGCAGATCACCAGCATAAACAACCTCGCCGATGGATTTGAATGTACGCAAGAGACCGCCTGCAGGTGCTCTCACCCAGGAACTGGCCGAGGTCTGGATCGAAGGAACCTTTGGCCGGGCAATACCTTTTCCAGACACCATTTCCAGCTTGCGCAAAACGCGCAGTATTCCCGAAACACCTGCACGGATGGCCATTTCATCGAAGCGCAGGCCCTCTCCAGCTTCGTAAAGCAGAATGTCGACCCCCTTCTCCTGAGACGCCTGACGCAAGGATCCCTCACGCAGTTTGGAAGTCAGGATCACCGGCGCGCCAAAAGCCTCGGCGAGCAGCATCGTGTCCGGCCGTGATGGTGAGACACGTATCTGTGGTAGATTGGTCCGGTGAATGGCAGCTGAGTGAAGATCGATGCCGCAATCACACCTGCTGACGATTTCAGTCATGAACAGGTTCGCGAGGCGACCTGCAAGTGAACCCCGAACGCTTCCTGGAAAGCTGCGATTGAGATCGCGCCGATCTGGCAAGTACCTGGAATGGTTCAAGAATCCAAATGAATTCACAATCGGGATCACCAGCAGTGTGCCTTTAAGGTTGTCAAGATTGGGTGCGCGCAGGATCCTGCGCGCGATCTCGACTCCAATCACCTCGTCGCCGTGCACCGCAGCGCTGACGAAGACAACGGGACCAGGCCGCCGGCCGTGCACCACATGCACAGACATGGTCACCGGCGTATGATCTGAAAGCACACTTACCGGAAGATCGATCGTCACCCGGGTAACAGGCGCAATTCGATGTGTGCCGATCTCAAACGGCTCGCGGGCCTTTGTCATCCTTTGCCGCGGGTTTTGGTTTTCCCGGCCTCGGCATGCTTCATGATAAACTCGATGATCTTGCCCGCGACATCAATACCAGTGGCCTTTTCCACGCCTTCCAGGCCCGGAGAAGAGTTCACTTCCATGACCACCGGCCCGTGGTTCGCGCGCAACATGTCTACGCCGCAGACATTGAGCCCCATGGATTTCGCAGCACGAACCGCAGTTGACCGCTCTTCCGGTGAAATCTTAATCGCCTGGGCGCTGCCGCCCCGGTGCAGGTTGGAACGGAATTCACCTTCCGCGCCAGTACGCTTCATGGCCGCGATCACCTTGCCGCCGACGACCAGTGCACGAATGTCGGTACCGCCGGACTCCTTGATGAACTCCTGAACCAGGATATTCACGTTGGCACCGCGGAAAGCCTCGATCACGGACTTTGCAGAACGCTCAGTATCGGCAAGAACCACACCGATCCCCTGGGTACCTTCCAGCAGCTTGATCACCACAGGTGCGCCACCAGCCGTTTTCAGAACCTCTTCGGTCATCTTCGGGTCATGGGCAAAGGTCGTCACAGGCAGGCCAATTCCGTCGCGAGCAAGCAGCTGCATGGAGCGCAGCTTGTCGCGCGAACGGCCAATGGCGACGGACTCGTTGAGGGGATAGACGCCCATCATCTCGAACTGGCGAAGCACTGCCAGACCGTAGAAAGTGACAGAGGCACCAATACGCGGAATCACGGCATCATAACCGATCAACTTCTCACCATTGTAAAAGATCTCTGGACGGCGCGATGCAATGTTCATGTAACACCGCAGCGTGTTGATGATGTCCAGCTCATGACCACGCTCTTCGGCTGCTTCTTTCAAGCGACGGTGCGAATATAGGTCAGGGTTACGTGCCATCATTGCAATTTTCACAGGCTTTCTCCTTCAGAAAGTCTTCCGTCGGGTGTCGCGACTTATTCTACTGGCACCAACACAGCGCTACGCAGTCGATCAGATGGCTGCTTTAGCTCAACAGGTTTGCCTGCAAGGAATGATTTACCCGGGTTGACGAGCACCCGCCGATTGCGGATTGCAGTCCGCCCTAGGATCATGTCGAGCCCCATGTTTTCCCTGTTCGCCAGCGAGACTTCGACATGCCAGCGGTGCCTGCCGAGAACCAGAAGTGTCTCGATCACAAGGCGCTGCTCGGGAATGCCGCTGGTATTCTTGATCAAGCGCTCGTCGAAGATGGGGGCTTCGATCCGCATGTCCCGGTGATATCTCGAACCAGGCACGCGAAAACGAACCCATCTTCGTGTCTCGCGCTCAAAGACCTCCTGCTGGTCCGCATGAATCGCAGAGGTTCTTGCGCCTGTGTCGATCTTTGCTCGCATGCCCGTGACCCCAAGCTCTGGCAGAGCAACGATTTCACGCCAGCCGATGACGTCCGGCTCTCTTCTTGATCGCCCGACTTTGCCCTCTCTCATTCAAGGCAATCCTCATTGGCTCGACGATAGTTCACGAAGGTGTTCGCGCTCGTGACAACGAAGAAGCTATCCATGTCGATCAGCACATATCCCTTCTCGAGCATCGCGCGGGTCAGCTCTTTCACGTCGTCCTCATACAGCCGACGTCTACCCGCGATATCACGCACAAGCTTTGCCGGAATGCGATATCGCCCGCCCTTCTTCCCCGTTCCGCCAAAAGGCTGATCGTAAAGCGCGACAAGCTTGGCAACTGTTTGCTCGATAAATTCCGCTGACTCACTCATGAGATTTTATCTACATAGATAAAATTATTTTGTCTATGTAAAATTTTTATGTGAAAATGTGAGGAAAATCAGTTCCCACCAGACATCTGGATGGAATTACAGATAACAATCGTCGAGCACCGGGGCGGCACGCAGGAAGACAGCCCGCATGGCATCGCAAGCGGTGCGTCAGCCCGGTCGAATGAAGCAGCTTTTCATTGGGAATTCGGTGATCGCAGTCACCTGGTGCCTTGCGAGGCTTTAAGAGAAGCTCCTCGACGGGAGCTGTGAAACGCCAAATGCCCCTGAATGATCGACGCCCCGTGTGTTGAAAGCTCACTACTTTGCGGGCTCGATCGTCAGGTCGATGTCCGCATACCATTCTGCCAGGCTGCGAATGTCCTCATTGCTGAGGTCGGCCGCGATTGCCGACATGATCTCATGGCTACGCTTTCCGGTTCTGAAGGCCTTCAGCTGCGTATCGATATACATCACCGTCTCGCCGGCGAGATTTGGAGCATCTTCGAGCTCCGACAGCCCCGCCGCACCGTGACACGCAACGCAGGCTTCCGGCGCTGCGTCTTCGGAAACACCTTGTGGCAGCGACGCAAGCGCTATCTGACTGGCGTACCATGCTGCCAAATCCGCAATTTGTTGATCCGTCAGGGATTTGGCCACGACACTCATCATTTCATGAGTACGCGTTCCATCCCGAAAAGCCGTCAGCTGATGAACGAGGTAGGGCGCAGGCTCGCCGCCAATATGAGGCGCGATCGGAATGCGGGCATAGCCGTCCACGCCATGGCAGGTCCGGCACATGCCCGCTGCCTTTCGCCCGGCTGCCGGATCACCGACAATCGCCTCATCAGCCAGCGCGTGGCTCGCGAACGCCTGGGCGAGGAAAACCCCGCCCAGAACACATGCACGTCGAAACAGCATCAGTTGCCCTCATACCAAATGCGGTAGATCGCTCCGGCAAGGTCATCGGACACCAGAATGGACCCGTCACGCAACTGCACGACATCCACCGGGCGGCCGAGATACTCATCGTTTTCGTCGATCCATCCCTCGGCGAAGCTTTCCGTGGTGGCATTGCCTTCGTCATCAACGAAGGTGACCATCACGCGGGCCCCGACCGGTGTCGTCCGGTTCCAGGATCCGTGCTGGGCTGAGAAGATGGCGTTCTTGTATTTCGCGGGGAACATCTTGCCACTGTAGAAGCTCATACCAAGATCGGCGGCGTGAGCGACCTGCTCGGCAGCAGGCATGACCACATCCACCGGCACTTCTTCGTTCTTGTATTCGTTGGTGCGGGTGTCACCGCCGCCATACCACGGGAAGCCAAAGTGCTGGCCCATGGCGGTCTGGCGGTTGATTTCGCCAGGAGGGATGTCATCTCCCATGCCATCCACCTGATTGTCGGTGAACCAGAGTTCTCCGGTTTCAGGATGGAAGTCATGTCCGACCGAGTTGCGGATACCGTAGGTATAGACTTCACGGTTGGTGCCATCGGTGTTCAGCCGGATCATCCCGCCGATGCCGGTTTCTTTGTAGAGGTCCAGCTTTTCGGGCGGCGAGACGTTGAAGGGCTGTCCGAGCGAAATATAGATCTTGCCATCCGGCCCGATTTTGCAGACGCGGGCCGTGTGGTTGTAGCTCTCCTCCGACTGCGGGATCAGATCCCCCTGCTTGACCACGTTGAAGGCGGCCACATCCGGGCTTTCATAGAAAAACTCGGCGGCCGGATAGACCAGAACCCGGTTCTGCTCGGCGATATAGAGAAAGCCATCCTTGGAGAAACACGGTCCATTTGGGATCGCGAACTTGAGTGAAGGCGCGAAGTCCTTCACTTCATCCGCCACCCGGTCCTTGTTGCGGTCGGTGACCGACCAGACCTTGTCCTTGCGGGTGCCGACGAAGGTGACAATGCCTTGCGGACCAACGGCCATGTGCCGGGCGTCAGGAACAATCGCATAAAGTCCGATCTTGAACCCGTCCGGCAGGGATATCCGCTCGAGGGTCTTCTTGATGCCGTCGGCATACTCGCCCTTTTGCTCGATGTAGGTGAACTCGGTGACACCCGTGGACTGAAAGTTGGACAGCTTTTCCAGATTGTCAGGCACCGGGGCCTGGGCCAAAGCCACCCCCGAACCCATGAGCACGCTCACTGTAGCCAATAAAATCTTCTTCATTACTTCCTCCCAGTTACGTCTTCAGACGTGCGTTCGGGGCGGCCTCACGAGAGGCCGCCCCTATTGAAACAAACGCAATGCAGCCGGCTGCTAGAGATTGCCTTTGCTCAATTCCGATGCGATCCGGTCCGCCTGCCGGATCGCCAATGCCACGATGGTCAAGGTCGGGTTCTCAGCCGCCCCCGTCGTGAACTGACTTCCGTCGGAAACGAAGAGGTTCGCGACATCATGGGTCTGCCCCCACCGATTGACCACACCATCACGCGCCTTTTCCGACATCCGGTTGGTTCCCAGATTATGCGTCGACGGATAAGGCGGCGTCGGGAAGGTCCGCGTCGCTCCGACCGCGTCATAAAGGGCCATGCCCCGCTCATAGGCATGTTTGCGCATGGCAATGTCGTTGGGATGGTCGTCGAAATGGACGTTTGGAGCCGGAAGACCATACTGATCCTTGGCGTCATGGTTCAGTGTGATCCGGTTTGTCTCCTGCGGCATGTCCTCGCCGACGATCCAGAGACCGGCCATGTTTTCATAGGAATCCAGTGCCGTCGTGAACTCGCGTCCCCATCCGCCCGGGTCCAGGAAAGCCGCCATGAACGGCAAGCCCAGCGCCAGGGTTTCCAACTCGTAGCCCCCGACAAATCCGCGCGACGGATCGTATTTGGCTTCATCCTGGACGATCCCGGCCATGGTGGTGCCGCGCCACATACGCACGGGCTTGTCGAACACTGCGTAGACCGAACCGGTCATGTGCCGCATGTAGTTGCGTCCCACCTGACCGGATGAGTTTGCAAGTCCGTCCGGGAACATGGCGGACGCGGAGTTCAAGAGCAGCCGTGGGCTTTCAATCGAATTGCCCGCCACGCAGACGACCCGGGCCTTCTGCAGGTGTTGGTTGCCGTCCTTGTCGGCATAAAGAACGCCTGTGACCTTGCCCGAGGCATCATGTTCGATCTTCAGGACATGAGCATGTTCGCGCACTTCCAGATTTCCGGTCGCCTCGCCGCGTGGAATATCGGTATAGGCGGCCGACCATTTTGCCCCCCATTTGCAACCCTGAAAACAGAACCCGGTCTGCTGACAGGCCAAACGGTCGTCGTAGTCGCCGCTGTTGATTGCCATACGGCCGGTATGGACCTGCTCGTATCCCAGAGCTTTCGCTCCGGCTTCGAAGACCTTGTAGTTGTTGTTGCCAGGCAGGCCTGCCCGGTCACCGGTACGCGTCACGCCCAGCTTTGTTTCGGCCTTCTCGTACCAGGGCTCCATCTCGGCCAAGTCAATGGGCCAGTCGAGCAGATTTGCACCCTGGACATCGCCATAGGTCGTCTTCGTCTTGAATTCATGCGCCTGGAAACGGAGCGATGCACCCGCCCAGTGGGTTGTTGTGCCGCCGACAGCCTTGACGATCCAGGCCGGCAAACCGGAAAAGTCTTTGGCGACCCGCCAGTCGCCGGACGTTGTCCGTTTGTCCAGCCACGCCAGCTGGCCAAAGCTTTCCCACTCGTCGTTGATATAGTCGTCCGGCAGGTACCTCCCGCCGGCCTCCAGAGCCACCACGCTCACGCCCTTCTGGGCCAGTTCGTTGGACAATACGCCGCCACCGGCGCCAGTACCGATGACAACCACTACCGTGTCATCATTCAGGTCAAATGGTGCTGCCATGATCCGCGCCCCTAAATCCAGTTGATGTCGTCAAAGCCGCGGTCGATGTAGCCACCCTTGGAGTAGCTCTCACCCTCGTAGCCAAAAAGCGGCCAAACGGCCTTCTGGTTGTAGAGACTGGTCACGAGCCCGCCCCGGATGGTCTGGAAGAAGGGACTTGCCTCCATCGCTCGAAGAATATCGACCCGGTCGCGCTCCCAGCCGGTATCAAGGTAACTGCCATGCCCAAGCCCCTGCGCAGCGCTGTTGAGCGAGGCAATGCCCTCCTCGATCATCGCCGCCTGATCGGCATTGTCGTAGCTCTTGACCGCCACGGCGTAGTAGTCGTCGGCAACATGGTCATGTGGATAGATGTCGCGCGCCATCTGGATCAATGTGGCCATCGTCTGCGGCGACACGTGGCTCACCTCCATCGCCCAGGCGCCCGAGACACCGGCGACCAGGTTGGGGCCGATCATGAGAGCCGCTGTGACGGCCGCGCTACGCGTCAGCAATTCCCGACGCGTCATGCCGCGTCGTTCCATCGTCTTTGTCATGTCCTCTCCTCCCGTCGGCAATCGCGTCAGGTGTAGCGTCCGTGCCTCTGCAGAACCTCGATCTGATAACCGTCAGGGTCCTGAACAAAGAAAAACCGGGCCAGCAGGACGCCATCCCGCTCAAACTCGACAATTTTTCTCGGTGAAAATCCGGCAGCCTCGAAACGGGCATGTTCGCCGTCCAGGTCATCGACACAAAAGGCCATGTGACCATAGCCATCCCCCAGGTCATACGGCTCGGTACGATCCTTGTTGATGGTCAATTCCACTTCAAAGTCAGCGGAATCATTTCTCATGTAAACGAGTGTAAAACTGTCGAAATCAAGTCGATCTGCGACATCTAGATCGAATGCTTCCTTGTAAAAGGAAACAGACCGTGCCTCATCCAGCACGCGAAACATCGCATGAATAGCTTTTGCCAACGCTTCCTCCTATTTGGCCGTCTTTGCGACCATGAGGAAAGAGTGCGCCGTTTCTTAAACTTGCTGGTAGTATTAAAGTACTACACTCAAATTTTCTTCAATATCGTCATTCCGCCGCGATCGTTTCGACGTGCCCGAGTGTCCGACGGGTGCGGATCAGACAGGCGCAGCGCAGCAGGGATGTAAAATTGCGGGCCTCGCCGCGCAGCTGCAGAACCTCGGAGTGCAGCCTGGACACAAACGCCGGCGTCGTGACGCCTTCACTCGCGGCAATTTCGTCGACGATCTGCCAGAAAGAGCGCTCAAGACGAATGCTCGTGCTCTGCCCATTCAGCCGAAGGCGCCTCGTCTCCGGTTCATAATCAGCGGGATCCTGTCCTGCAAAAATCTCACACATGCCTAACCTCCCGATTTTTATAATTGGGACAGCAATGATGTGCTCACTGGTCTGAAACGCAAGTCCATGCAGGACGAGGGAAGCGCATGTTGCCGCCACATCGGCAATGGGACCGCAAAAAGATGCGGAATTTCAACCATCCGACTTCCTTTAGGGAACATCACCTTTGCCGTGAATGCAAGAATTTGAAACAAGAAAGCGCTCTCGCGAAGCTTAGCCGTATGGATTTTTAGGTTCCCGGTCGTCCGAAAGGCTCCGCCGGCCCTCCCGGACCAACGCCTCGATCGCATCGGCCAGATGCACTTCCTGAATGTTGTAATCCCCGCGCGCTACGCGGAGTTTGTGCGCCTCCAGCATCACCTCCCCGTGGGAGACCCCTTCCGGCGGTTCGAAACGATAGGAGGCAAGCTCGATCAGGAAGCCGAGCGGATCGCGAAAGTAGATGGAATCCATGAAACCACGGTCTTTCGGGCCGCTATGACGAACGCCTCTCTCGTCAAGACGCTCGGCGATTTGTAGAAAGCTCGCTTGCGAGACATTCAGCGCCAGATGATGCACACAGCCATTCGACTGGGGAACAGGCGACGGATCAGCCTTGCGGGTTTCATCGGTAAAGATGGTGATCAACCGGCCGTCACCCGGATCAAAGTAGAGATGGCTCTCCTCGGCGTTGTCCAGATTGGGCTGTTCAAAAACGAAAGGCATTCCCAGCATGCCCTCCCAGAAATCGATGGATGTCTGCCGGTCCGCACCAACGAGCGTGATGTGGTGCACCCCCTGCGTCTGGATCTTCCTCATGATCGCTCTCCCGATTTGGTCGAAATCTCTTCCTGTCTGGCTATACCGTGCAAGCCCGAACCGGCAAGCTGTCAGCAGGTAAACAGTCTGTCTTCTCCCTGCAGCGGACAGTAGCTGCCCTTTCCAATTTCGGCAAAAGGGGTATTGTCGGTCTCATCTTCTGCCGCCCGTCGTTCGGAACGCCACAGCGCCCGCTGCTGGTCATGCGCATGAAACCGCCAAGGAAGCACCATGAACAAGGCCCCTAGCTCTGAAGCCGGGGACGCTGATCCGTCTTCATCAGATTCCAAGCCAGATCCAGAGAATGGCAATTCGGCTGGCCCAAACTCCCCAACGGGCGCCGACGAGCGCGCTGGCGTTTCTTGGACGGCGCGCCTTGGTCAGCGGCTCGCCGCCTTGCCCACCAACACCATCGGCGCTCTCTGGATCCTGCAGGCGGCCTTTCTTTTCACCATCATGTCGACGCTGATCAAGCTGGCGGGCAGTGATCTGAGCGTGTTCCAGATTCTGGCAGTGCGTCAGGCCGTGATGGTGCTCATCGTCGCGCCTCGGATCATTCGCGGCCTGCCAACGTCGCTGGCCACCAAGCGCCCTGATCTGCAGATCGCCCGTATCATCTTCGCGACAACGGCCATGCTCTGCGGCTTCACCGCCATCATTGAATTGCCTCTCGCCGATGTCACAGCACTCAGCTTTTCAAAGACCTTCTTTCTCACCATCTTCGCCATCTTTTTCCTGGGCGAAACCGTCGGCATCCACCGCTGGGGCGCCACCATCGTCGGTTTTCTGGGCGTATTGTTGATGCTGCGTCCTGAAGGGGACGGCTTCATCGACCCGTTTGCGCTGCTGGCAATCATCGGGGCGGCCTGCGCGGGACTGGTCATGGTCATCCTGCGCATCCTGACGAAAACCGACAGTCCGACGACCATCCTCACCTATCAGGCGGTCTTCGTCGGCCTGATCATGGCGGGTCCGGCGATCTACACCTGGAAAGCGCCAAGCCTGGAGGAATGGGGCCTGCTCATCATGATCGGCGTGGTCTCCTGGGCCGCGCAGATGTCAAACATCAAGGCCTTCCGTGCCGGTGAAGCAACCGCCATCGCGTCTCTGGATTATACCCGCCTGCTCTATGCCACCATCATTGGTGCGCTGGTCTTCAGCCAGTGGCCCAGCGTCGAAACGCTGATTGGTGCCGGCATCATCATCGCCGCCTCCATGTACACGGTCAGGCGCGAAGCTGTGCGCGGACGTCAGCTGGCTCGCGCCGCCGAAGGGCGCGGCTACAACAACTGACAAGAGCTGGTCTGGGATTTAGGCTCTAGTAGCCATTGAAGCGAACGGTTCCAAGCTTGGTGACATCATAGCCGCCAAGTTGATCGGCCTTGGCGGCAAGGCTGCTGGAACGTGCAAAGGCAAGGAGTTTCTGGAACGGAGCCTCAAAATAGTCCCGGCGGCCGACCAGAAGGTCGAACCTTTCCTCGCAGACAGGCAGAAACTCGAGCCGGCTCTGCCGTGCCGCCGTTTCCAGCCCGAAGGCTGCATCCGCCTCACCAGAGAAGACAGCAAGAGCCGCCTCGCGCTCGTCGCGAACCAATGGCCCGTCCTGGACAACAGAACTCGGATCGATGCCCATCTCGCTCAGTTTCCGTTGCAGCAGGACATGACTGCCGGCGGCTTCCTGGCGCCGCGTCAATCGCCGTCCGACCATATCCGTCAGGCTTCGGATCTTAAGAGGGTTGCCTGCCGGCAGGATGAGCCCGCGGCGGCGCTTGGCCCACTCAATCAGCACAACAGGTTTGAAGGAGAAATGGCGCTCGACCTGTTCGATATTCCAGTTGTCGCCTTCGCTGTCGGGAACATGCATTCCGGCAGCAATGCCTTCCTTCCCGGCAAAGCGCTCAATCCCATCCAGACTGCCGTCGAAAAGACTGGCAAGACCAGAACCTGACTCGCGCAAGGCCCATTCCAGGAGCGGATCATGGCTTCCGAGTACGACTTGCGGGCGCTCGGCCTCATCTTCCGCCGTATCACCTGCCCGGTCGATCCAGGCCAAAACGGCATCACGAGGGAACAGGAGTTTCCCGGTAGCGCGGCTGTGTGGAACATCGCCGGTCGCCGCCAGATCATAGACCTTCCGCTCCTTGACCCGGATCAGATCAGCCAATTCACGGGTCGTCAGATAGCGTGGCAGGTCTTCCAGCATGTATTCGCTCGCCTTCGAAGGTCGGTTCGGGACACCTTGTCGGTACCCCGAACGACGTCAACAGGCAAGCAGCAGCTTTTCGCAAAGCCGGTCAGGCGGTTGCGGCCAGTTCGGACCGTTTCGCCATTTCCTCCTCAACGAGTTCCTTCTTCGACAGTTTGCCGACCATTGTTTTGGGCAGCTCGCTGCGGAACTCGACCTCACGCGGCAGTTCGATGGTCGAGAGGTGATCCTTCAGGAACTCCTTCAAGTCCTGAGCACTCACCTCGGCTCCATCCTTCAACTTGACGAAGGCCTTGGGGGACTGGCCGCGATAGGGATCGGGAATCGCGATAACGATGCACTCGTCGACCGCTTCATGCTGGTACACCGCCTCCTCGATCACCCGAGGATAAACATTGTATCCCGAGCAAATGATGAGATCCTTGATCCGGTCGACAAGATAGATGAAACCATCCTCATCCTGATAACCGACATCCCCCGTGTGGAGAAAATCGTTCTCGATGGTCTGCTCGGTCTCGTCCGGACGCTTCCAATAGCCTAGCATGACCTGGGGCCCCTTGAGGCAAAGCTCGCCCTTTTCACCCGGCACGGCATCCTTGCTGGGATCTTCCAGATCGCAGAATCTTGCCTCTGTGCCAGGAACGAGACGGCCGATGGATCCGGCAACGCTTGTGCGGTCGAGCGGGTTGACCGCAGCCACAGGCGAAGATTCAGTCAGGCCATATCCCTCAACCAGAATACAGCCGGTCAGTTTCTCAAAGTTGCTTTTGACTTCGACCGGGAGCGGAGCACCGCCAGAAAGACAGAGTTTGATCGACGTCAGATCGTATTTTTTCGTCAAAGGCGAGTTGTTGATGGCGGTAAACAGCGTCGGTACGCCCGGGAACAAGGTCACGTTCTTGCGCTTGGCCGCATCAAGCAGGGATTTGAGTTCGAAACGGGGCTGAAGCACCATTTCAGCGCCCAGCACCACCGCCAGGTTCTGCGCCACTGTCATCGCGAAGACGTGAAAGAACGGCAGGACACAGAGCATCTTCTCCTTGCCCTTCTCCGCCTTTTCAAAAACGCAGCGCATCTGTTCGATGTTGGCCGCCAGATTGCGATGGGTCAGCATCGCTCCCTTGGGAACACCGGTCGTACCGCCGGTGTATTGCAGCACGGCAATATCCGTTTCCGGATTGATCTTCACCGGCGTTGCCTTGCCGGGAACCGCTTGAAGGTCCTCAAGGCGGATATGAGCCGCATCATCGGGAATTGAGGCGACTTCCTTGCGCTTGAACAGGCTGAAGAGCAGCTTCTTGGGTTGCGGCAGGATCGCGGTCATCGGGCAAACGATGATCTTGTCCAGAACGTTTTCCTGACGGATCGCCTCGACCTTGTCGTAAATCTGGCAGAGATCCATGGTGACCATGATGCGCACGTCGGCATCACGCGCCTGAAACGCCAATTCACGCTCCACATACAGCGGATTGAAGTTCACGACGGTGCCGCCGATCTTCAGGATCGCGAAGTAGAACACCGTATAATAAGGCGTGTTCGGCAGGCACAAACCAACATGAACGCCGGGCTTAACACCCATCGACTGCAGGCCAGCAGCCGTTTTTTCGACCATCTCGCCATACTCACGATAGGTCCAGACCTTGCCGAAAAAGTCGGCTGCCGGACTGTCCCCCAGGTTGTTGATCGTGTCTTCGAGATATTCGTGCACCGGGCGCGGCGTGAACGCCTCGCACCATTCCTCCGCAGTCGTCATGGCGATCTCCAACTCGCTCGTTTTATTTACACCTGACGACCAGAGCTCCCCTTCAGCACAAGGTCTTTCCTATGGAATGACCGTGTTGCCGCCTCCTCGCGGAACTGCCTTTTGTCAGGCGAGGCCATTTCGTGGCCTTCTGCCTCATGAATTGCACATATGGTTCCGTAAACGTCAACTCGCGACGTAACGACACCCCCCCAAGTTTTTTTGGATTCAAAGGCATCACTTCGGATTTTCGGCAAGTTGGCCGTCTCTAATGCTTATTTGGGGATCGTCTAGCGCTTTGGCCAGTTCCATCGCGGCGAATCGACATCATCTATGACCGTTTCGCCCAGTTCCTTGCGCAGTTCATAGCGCAGGCACCCGTCACAGATCGCAAGCTGGTCCGCCAGCTGATGGGCATGGGTCACCAAAATGACCTGCGTCTTCTCCGCCGCAGTCGCCACAAGACGGCCGAGCGGTTCGAGCAAACGCGGGTGCAGGCTGGTCTCCGGCTCGTTCAGCACCAGAAGCGGCGGCGGACGGGGCGTCAGCAACACGGCAATCAAGAGCAGATACCGCATGGTGCCATCGGACAACTCGGAGGTTCGCAAAGGTCGAAGCAGCCCATGCTGATACATCAGCACCTCAAACAGGCCATCCGTGACGCGTATCTCGATCCGCGATCCTGGAAAGGCATCTTCAACCGCCTCATCGAGAAGCCGCGGATTGCCGATTTCCTGGATGGTACGCAAGGCGGCCGCCAGATCGGCACCATCGCCGGAAAGAGCGATCGTGCGCGTTCCGATGCGCGGCACACGGCCCGGGGCGTCGAGATCAGTGCGCAAATGATCGTAAAACCGCCAGCTCCGCATACGTTCGCGCATCACCAGAAGCTCGAGCGCATCCCGCGGGTCGGCCGCATGGGTCATCATGCTGTCAAAGCTCACCAGATTCCGCATGACCGGAACGCGATACCCCTGGCCGTTCAAGACCCGGACGCTCGGTCCGTTGCGGCTGGCAATCTCGTTGTGCCGTGTCAGCGCCTCGCCCGCCCAGAGCGCTTCCGCCTTGATTTCAGGATCGGAATTGAAAAAGGACGTGCCGTCACCAACAGGCAGACCAAGATCAATGGCATAGCCATAGTCCTCGTCAGAAAAGCCCAGCTTGAGGCTGACTA
This sequence comes from Roseibium polysiphoniae, assembly GCF_014842925.1. GTDB lineage: Bacteria > Pseudomonadota > Alphaproteobacteria > Rhizobiales > Stappiaceae > Roseibium > Roseibium polysiphoniae. Next base: position 398,282 of record NZ_JACYXJ010000003.1, on the reverse strand, counting down.
CCGACGTCCTTCGGGTCCCCTGAACCGGAACCTCTCCGCTTTTCATGGTTCGTGAAATGATCTCCGGCCCCGCCCACAGCGTGGACGTCAGGCCACCCTCGCGCGCTAGAGAAGAAATCGCTCGTCCTTGGGCGACATCCGCGAGCAACCGGATCGAGCGGTAGAGGCTCGACTTACCACTGCCGTTCGCACCCGTGACCACCGTGACCCGGTCAAGCGGCAGCACCAGATTGCGAAGGGATCGATATCCCGAAACGGCAAAGCTCAGGATCATGAGGCCCTGTCGATCAACTTGAAGGCATTGACGTCAAACAACCCGAAATCCGTGATTTTGAGATGCGGAATGACTGGAAGCGGCAGGAAGGCGACCTGAAGGAAAGGCTCTGGAAGAACGCACCCCAGGTCTTTTGCGGCCACGCGGAGCGTTTCCAACTGGGTCTTGACCGTCTCGAAGGGCTCAAGGCTCATGAGCCCGGCCAACGGCAACGCCATTTCCGCCTTGATGCCTTCGTCGTCAGCAACGACAAATCCGCCCTTCAATTCGATCACCCGATTGACGGCTTTGGCCATGGCAGCTTCGCTCGCTCCGACAACGCAGATGTTGTGGCTGTCGTGGCCAACGGAGGAGGCGATGGCGCCTTCTTTTAACCCGAAGCCCGAAACGAAGCCGCATCCTATGTTGCCGGTCTGCTTGTGGCGCTCGACAACGGCCACTTTCAACGCGTCTTGCGCCAGGTCGATCTGCGCCAGACCATCTGCTGCGGGCAAAGTCATTTTCAGATGTTCGGTGATAATGCGGCCCGGAACGACACCAATCACGTCAGCTTCGCCGGCCTTAGCCTCCACAGAGAACGCTTCTGCCGTAACAGGCGTCGCCTTGACGCTGTCGAGACCGACAGGGGCGACAATTTTCCGCTTGTCGAACTGGACGGCCTCCACCGGGCGGCCTCCGCTGACGACCGAACCGACACGGCAATCTTCAAAATCATCCAGAAGCACGAGATCGGCGCGCCAACCCGGGGCGATCATGCCTCTGTCCTTGAGGCCGAACGCCGTCGCGGCGGACCAGCTCGCGGCGCGATAGGCGTCGAGCGGGCGAATGCCCTTGGCGATCAACCGCCGGATCATACTGTCGAGATGGCCTTCTTCGGCGATGTCCAGAGGATTGCGATCATCCGTACAGAGCGCAACGAAGGCGGACACATCCGGCTGAAGGATGGATGCCAATGCATCCAGATCCTTCGAGACAGAGCCTTCCCGGATCAGGATCGTCATGCCTTTCGAGAGTTTCTCGAGCGCTTCCTCTGCCGTCGTCGCTTCATGATCGGTGCGAATGCCGGCGGCGAGATAGCCATTGAGCGCCATTCCGCCGAGCAGTGGCGCGTGACCATCAATGTGCCCACCCTGAAAGGCCTCAAGCTTGGCGAGTACTTTCGGATCCCGCGCCAGAACACCAGGGAAATTCATGAACTCAGCCAGGCCAATGACCTTCGGATGATCGCGCAGGGGCAACAGGTCCTCAATCTCGAGACAGGCTCCCGCGGTCTCAAAGGCTGTCGCCGGCACACAGGAGGACAGGTTCACACGAAGATCCATCAGCGTCTCGAGCGAACTTTCGAGAAAATACCGGATCCCTTCAGTGCCCAACACGTTGGCAATTTCATGAGGGTCGCAGATGGCGGTCGTCACACCGTGGGGCAGAACACACCGATCGAACTCGAAGGGCGTCACCAGAGACGATTCCACATGAAGGTGCGTGTCGATAAAGCCCGGAACCACGACCCGGCCCTCGGCGTCGATCTCCCCGTCGCCTTCATAGGCGCCCTGTGTCCCGACAATACGATCGCCGACGATCCCGATATCCGTCTCGAGCATTGATCCATCCAGAACGGAGAACACCCGCGCATTCTTGATGACGAGATCACAAGGCACTTCGCCTGCCCCTGCCGCGATTGCCTTGGCGAGAAACTCCGCCCCGTGCCGTGCTTGCCCTTCGGACATGGTCAACTCCGATGATTGTGCGCGTGCGCAACGCTGTTTTCACATGACCGGCATTCTAAAGCGGTGATTGGCACCAAAGCAAAGCCTGTCCGGACAAGAGCCCGTACCATGCACAAAAGTCGGCGAAACGGGATTGTTTCAAGCTTAAATTCGAATTGTGGAGACAATAAAAGCTCAGCCATCTTCGCATTTTTCGCGCAATTAGAGCAAAAATTATAAAAACAACCAAAGTAAAATATTATAGATTACAATTACTTGCCGCAATGCATAATTCAATATGCGCACTGCGTCATAACTTTCAAATTGACAGAACTAGTCTTTTCGAGAATAATTAAATCAACAATAATTAATAAGACTTTGCCGTGTCCCCCCCATCGACAATGGCACCTTGTTTTCCGCGTCTTTCGGCCCGCTCGTGCCGGAAGCGCGGAAAACGATCATTTTGCAGGAGTTCTGTTTCTTTGGCCCTCACCCGACCTAAGGCCCGAGGCTCCAATTCGGTGCAGCTCCGCCGTTATAACGAGCGCATTGTCCTGCAAATTCTCCGACGTGTTCAAAAAGCCTCCAAGGCGGATCTTGCCAGAGCAGCCAAGCTGACTAACGCAGCCGTCGGCGCGATCATTCAATCCCTGGCACAAGATGGCCTGATTGAAGAAATCGGCAAGCATCATGGCGGCGGCCGCGGCCAACCTGCCACCCTCCTGCGCCTGGCGCCCAGAGGAGCGTTTGGATTCGGCGTTCGCATCGACCGCACCAACCTTGAAACGGTTCTCGTCGATTTTGAGGGCAAGCTCATCGGCCGCAGCACCCACGATATTATTTTGCCAGCTCCCGAAGCTGCACTGGAGCTCATCCGCAAGGATCTTGAAAACCTGATGAGCCTGCTCAGCGAGCAGGAACGACGCAGGGTGACAGGTGTCGGTCTCGCCCAGCCTTTCAATCTTGGCGCCTGGCTCCATGAGCTTGGCCTTCCCGAAGCAAACTTCAAGCTTTGGGACGATTTTGATATGGCCGCAGCGATGGAAGATGCCACGGGCCTTCCGGTGTTTCGCGAAAACGACGGCACAGCAGCAACGGTGGCGGAAGTCTTTTACGGGCACGGCCGCCAGCGCGACGATTTCCTCTATCTTTTCATCGGACCGGCGATTGGTGGCGGGCTCTGTATCGGCGGCGACGTCATACGAGGCGCCGCCGGAAACGCCGGCGATGTGGCGATGATCCCGGTTCCCCCAAGCACGTTGTCGACCGCGCCCAAACCCAAGAAGGCCTGGGACCTTCTCCTGACGCGCGCCTCACTTGTTGCACTTGATCGACACCTGGCGCCGGACACCTTCCCGAGCAATGGCCGCCTCGACCTGCAGGCCGCATTCGATCGAGACGATCCGCTGGCTGCAGAATGGCTGGATGACTGCGTCGCAGCCTTGACCCCTGCGATCAGCACGGCTCTGGCTCTACTGGATGTTCCGCTCGTCATAATAGATGGAGATCTCAACGGCGCATTCTGCGAACGATTGGCGAGCGACCTTCAAGCAGCACTGGCCGAAGCGGCTCCAGAAGCCCGATCAACACCGGAATTGTTGTTTGGCAGTTTCGGTCAGGACGCAGGCGCGATCGGCGCAGCCAGCCTGCCGATGTTCTTCAATTTCTCGCCCCGTGCGTCGATCTTGACCGGCGGAGTGCTGAGAGGACCGGCTGGAGCGGCACCACGCGAGGACCCGGCTCAAGCGTCAAGCAAGAGCAAACAGACAGAACGATACGTGGCAACAGCCCCACGCCCGTAGCAAGACCGCTTGACGGAAAGTTTCGCATGCAGGAGTGTCCGCCCAACGCAATCATGTTATATTTTCTTCGGATCCCGAAAAAAATCAGGATCAAGTTGCAAAAAACATGATCTGCTTGCTGACAGGCTGATTAAACCGATTTAAAAACCCGGAAAGAATTCAAATCAAGGACCGCACGCATGGCAGTACGCGTCATAGAAGTCGATGAGTTCGACTTGGTTGTCTTCGGAGCATCGGGAGACCTTGCCCACCGCAAGCTGATCCCCGCGCTTTACCATCGTTGCTGCGATGGTCAGCTGCCCGAGAACGCCCGGATCATCGCCTCTTCCCGCCGCAAGTACTCCGATGATGACTACAAGGCCTGGGCGCGCGAAGCACTCAGCGAACACGTCGGCGACGTCGACGCGGACGCCCTCGAAGTCTTCCTCGCCCGCCTGCACTATGTCACCATCGACATTGGATCCGGAGAAGGCTGGGATGATCTCAGGACCATCCTGGACGAACGCCCGGATGTCATCCGTGCCTTCTACCTTGCTGTTGGACCGGATCTCTTCGGCACCATCTGCAAGAGCATTGGTGACGCTGGCCTTGTGACCGACAAGACGCGAGTCGTGATTGAAAAGCCGATCGGCAAGGACGGCGCATCTGCCAAGACGCTGAACGACAACGTCGGCGGCGTCTTCGATGAGCACCAGATCTTCCGTATCGACCACTACCTGGGCAAGGAAACGGTGCAGAACCTTATGGCGTTGCGCTTCGCCAATGCGCTCTTCGAGCCGCTTTGGAACGCAGCCCATATCGATCATGTGCAGATCACTGTCGCCGAAGCTCTCGGAACCGGCGGCCGCGCCGGCTACTACGATACGGCTGGCGCCTTGAGAGACATGGTTCAAAACCACATCCTTCAGCTGCTTTGCCTTGTGGCCATGGAACCGCCTGAATCGATGAACGCCGACAGCGTTCGAGATGAAAAGCTCAAGGTCCTGAAAGCCCTCGCCCCGATCACGGAAGCCACGGCGGACAAATTGACCGTGCGCGGACAGTATAAGGCCGGCGCCTCCGCCGGCGGCGCTGTGCCCGGCTACCTCGAAGAACTGGGCCGGGACGACAGCACCACAGAGACGTTTGTCGCGCTGAAAGCCGAGATTGCCAATTGGCGGTGGGCCGGTGTCCCGTTCTATTTGCGGACGGGCAAGAGGCTGGCCCAGCGCGTCTCGGAAATCGTGGTACAGTTCCGTCCGATCCCGCACTCAATCTTCGACGAGGAAGCCGGCACCATTTCGGCCAACAGACTGATCATCCGCCTGCAGCCTGACGAAGGCGTGCAGATGAAAGTGATGATCAAGGACCCTGGTCCCGGCGGCATGCGTCTGCGCGAAGTCCCGCTCGACATGAGCTTCGCCGAGGCCTTCAAGGTCCGCAATCCGGACGCTTACGAACGCCTGATCATGGATGTCATCCGTGGCAACCAGACGCTCTTCATGCGCCGCGATGAAGTGGACGCCGCATGGGCATGGGTCGATCCGATCCTCGCCGCATGGGCCAACTCCAAGGAAACGCCACGCGGCTACACCGCCGGCACCTGGGGACCCTCGGCCTCCATCGCGCTTGTGGAGCGTGACGGCCGCACATGGGCCGAAGACGGACTTTGACAGGCTGCCCGGCCGGCCATGCGTCAGGCCGGGCATTTCCCCAAGATGGGACGTCCGTCGAGATTTGTATTGTTGTGACATTTCAAGGTCATACTGCGATGCGAATTTCAATCGATTGAAAAGAAATGCCAAAGAACCGAGCCCGCTCCCTTCTTTGGTTCAACTCCGCCGTCGACCAACTCGTCACCTGAGGATCATCGACACCCCAAAGCGGACAAGAAGGATGTGAAGACATGACGATCCAAGCACGTATCGGCGAAGTGACCGAACGTATCGCCAGGCGCAGTCATGACAGCCGCTCTATCTACCTCGAGCGCATTCGCGCGGCGGCAGACAAGGGGCCGCAGCGCTCGCGCCTCGCCTGCGGCAACCTGGCCCACGGCTTTGCAGCTTGCGCGCCCGGCGACAAGGCAGCGCTCTCTGGAGATGTTGCCCCGAACCTTGGCATCATCACCGCCTATAACGACATGCTGTCGGCTCATCAGCCCTATGAACGTTATCCGGACTTGATCCGCCAGGCCGCCCACGAGGTCGGCGCGGTGGCTCAGGTCGCTGGCGGGGTGCCGGCCATGTGCGACGGCGTCACCCAGGGCCAGGACGGCATGGAACTGTCGCTCTTCTCGCGCGACATCATCGCCATGTCGGCCGCGGTCGGCCTGTCGCACCAGATGTTCGATGCAGCCGTCTTCATGGGCATCTGCGACAAGATCGTTCCCGGCCTTCTGATTGCCGCCCTGTCGTTTGGGCATCTGCCGGCAATCTTCATCCCGGCCGGGCCAATGACCACGGGCATCTCGAACGATGAGAAAGCCAAGACACGCCAGCTCTACGCTGAGGGCAAGATCGGCCGCGCCGAACTGCTCGAATCTGAATCGAAGTCGTATCACGGCCCAGGCACTTGCACCTTTTACGGCACGGCCAACTCCAATCAGATGCTGATGGAAATCATGGGCCTGCACATGCCCGGAGCGTCTTTCGTCAACCCGGGCACGCCGCTGCGCGAAGCACTGACCCGCGAAGCGGCCAAACGCGCGCTCGCGATCACGGCACTCGGCAATGAATTTACGCCGGTCGGCGAGGTCATTGACGAGAAAGCGGTCGTCAATGGCGTGATTGGCCTTCATGCCACCGGCGGCTCCACCAACCATACGATGCACCTTGTCGCCATGGCCTATGCCGCTGGCATAAAGTTGACCTGGGACGATATTTCCGAGCTTTCGGACGTCGTTCCGCTTCTGGCACGCGTCTACCCGAACGGCAAAGCAGATGTGAACCACTTCCAGGCCGCCGGCGGACTTGGCTTCCTGATCCGTGAACTGCTCAGCGAAGGCTATCTGCATCAGGATGTGAAGACCGTGAACGGCACGGACCTGTCCGGCTACACCGTCGAGGCAGGCCTGGACAGCACCGGCAATGTCGTCCGCACCCCTGTTCCCGAAATCTCGGGAGATGAAAACGTCGTCGCACCTTTCGCGAAAGCGTTTTCACCCAACGGCGGACTCAAGGTGCTGTCAGGCAATCTCGGCAAAGCCGTCATCAAGATCTCCGCGGTCGCCAAGGAGCGCCATGTCATCGAGGCGCCAGCCCGCGTCTTCCATTCCCAGGAGGACTTCCTCGCCGCATTCTCCAACAAGGAATTCACCGGCGATCTGGCAGCCGTCGTGCGCTTCATGGGCCCCAAGGCCTGCGGCATGCCCGAGCTGCACAAGCTGACACCGGCCCTTGGCATTCTACAGGACCGCGGCCACAAGGTGGCCCTGATCACCGATGGCCGCATGTCGGGGGCTTCGGGCAAGATCCCAGCCGCCATTCACTTGACCCCGGAAGCGGCCGATGGCGGCCCGGTGGCCCTCATTCGCGACGGAGACATGATCCGCGTTGATGCGGTCACTGGCGAGCTTACGGTGCTGGTCGAAGACGCAGAGCTCGCGGCCCGTACACCCGCAACCCAGGACATGTCGGCTCATCATGTTGGCGTTGGCCGCGATCTCTTCGCAGCGTTCCGCGCCAATGTGGGAAGCGCCGACACCGGGGCCCATGTCTTTGACGCCTAAACACCGCGACCCACTTGCCATCATCCGGTTCGATGGGGCCGGACGCATTGGCGAATGGCCGCTATAAAGATAGAAACCGGTAAACACCGGAACCGAGGAACGAAAATGCCGCAAAATATTGCCCTGATCGAACGTGTCATGACTGCAGCTCCGGTGATCCCGGTCCTTGTGATCGAAGACCCGGCAAAAGCCGTTCCAATGGCAGAAGCACTTGTGCGCGGCGGCCTTCCCTCCATCGAGATCACCCTGCGCACACCGCGCGCACTGGAAGCCATCAAGCTGGTCGCGGACAATGTGGAAGGCGCTATTCCAGGCGCCGGCACGGTTCTCGATCAGGCACAATACGAAGCGGCCGTTGCTGCCGGCAGCCAGTTCATCGTCTCGCCGGGCGCAACCACGAAACTTCTCGACATTGCCGAACAGAGCGATGTTCCGTTGCTGCCCGGCGCAGCGACGTCCTCCGAGGTCATGGCGCTTTTGGAGCGCGGCTATGAACGTCTCAAGTTCTTCCCGGCTGAACAGGCAGGCGGCGCGTCTTACCTGAAGTCCCTGTCCTCCCCGCTGACCGCAGCCAAATTCTGCCCCACCGGCGGCGTCAGCCTCGAAAAGGCACCAGGTTACCTATCCCTGCCAAATGTTCTTTGCGTTGGCGGGTCCTGGATCGCAGATGCCAAGGCCATTGCAGCTGAAGACTGGGCCGGCATCGAGGAACGCGCCCGCGCTGCAGCTGCCCTGAGTGCCTAAGAAAGGCACTTGGTGAGCGCACGAAACGACAAGAGCCCGGTCAAACGATCGGGCTTTTTCTTTTCATCTGATCAGTGCGGCAGGGTCTAGCCGATGGAGTCCGGGGCATCCCAGAGCAATCGCAGACCGGCAAAACTCGCATTGCGCCATGCAAATTCGCCCAGAACCGGCTTTTCGAAGTTCTTCAGGTTGAGGACCACATCCTCAGGGAGAGTGGTCAGCCCCTTGGCGCTGACCCGGCACCCATTCGGCCCGGCATCAACGATCAGGCCGGAAATCTCGGTGACGCCACCGCGATCCGAGATCGTGACCGGAATGGACACCTGATTGCGTCGTTCACGGCGCTTGTCCTGAACCACGCTTTCCTGTTTTGGAAAAACAACTGAAGCGACATGGCCCTTGACCGCTGTCACGGTGCCGCGAATAAGCTTGGGTTTATCCTCGACCCGGATACCAATATTCTTTCGCAGGTCGTTTGCGTCTTCAGAGGTCAGGCTACAGCCCCATTGGCTGACATTGGACAGGACCGCTTTGACACAGGTGAGATTGTCAAAGTCAATCGCCAGGACGTCAACCTTGGCATCAGGTTTATCCTGCATATGCTCCAAGCCATGGCTCATGATCGACTGCTCTCCTTAACTCGGGCGTTTTTACCAGAGCACGGTTTCCAGTCGTTTAAACTTGGCGTGGTTTTGCGGCTTTTATGACGTTTTATTGAAAGTTTTCGCCTGATCCATCGCCAGCGGCGGCCTAAAGCTCTGCGAGAACGGCAAGAACGACGACCATCAGCATCGAAAGAGCCATCCCGACGTTGATTGCAAAGTGTGTGCGTTCGTTGAGATCCAGGCGGTGCAGATAGATCCCGGCCGCAAGCCAGGCAAGGTGAACAGGAATCCAGATCGCATTGATCATCAAGAACTTGAGCACCGTCTCGGTCATCAGGCTTTCCGGCCAGAAGCCAAATCCCGTGAAAAGCGCCGTGTTGACGGCGTAGGCCTTCGGATTGATGGCCTGTAGCGCCAATCCGCCCAGAATGCCCGGTGGCCGCTCGGAATGAATAAAGGCGATACGTGTTCCCGAAAACGCGATCTTTAACGCCAGATACAGAAGATAAGCCCCCGACGCCCACATCAAGGCGTCACGCACAATCGGGATGGAAAAGACGACCGCAGCCAATCCGGAGACCACAGCCAGGGCAACCATGTTGGTCCCCAGGAACAATCCGATCAGATACCGCAGCCCGGCCGGACGGCCAAAGCCCGAGCCCACACCTGCGATTGAAAGCACGCCAGGTCCGGGCGTTATAAGGAGAAAGAAAACGGCAGCGAGAAAGGTAAGCATAAGCTGGTAATATCGGCCTTTCTTTTAAGGATCAATCAACCTCTCGCGGCAAAAGTGCTTATCCTGCCAAGTGCATCATTTTAGTTGTCTTAATCTCACGCTATCACTTTGTAATCGCGGCGTTGAACCATCAAAGAAAATGCCTTGAGGCTTCAGCGCTGCTGCCCAAGATCGGGAGTTGAACTCATGCATACACTTTTAAATTTTGCCGTCAGCCTGTCGCTTGCCAGTCCATTGTTTTGCGGGAGCGCCATGGCTCAAGAACTGTGCTCGGGATATGGGCCACAGACACCACGCGACATCTCCCAAACCTTCGGCAGCAACACCCGTCTTTTCGCCATGGCTCCCAGTGCAACCAAGCTGAACCTTTGCAACATCCACACCCACACCAACGCAGAACACAAAGGCCCGGACTTCTCGATCTCCGCCGGTTCGGGCGAGCATGGCGGTTACAAGTGCAATGAAAGCGCCAGTCTGACAGCTGCAGAGCTCGCCGAGCCTGAGCACGGCGGCGGTGCCTATCATGGGGTCAAGCCAGGCGACACGATCGAAGTCCACTGGGTCCACAGCTCCTGTGACGTCGAGCCCGGCAAGGGGCTTGGCTCCTGTTTGAGCGACACATGTGCCAATCCGCAGCTGCGTGTCGAGACCCAGGTCTTCCTTGTCGTCAATGACCCGGACGCCCTGAATTTCATGGACTTTTCCTATCAGGGCAACATGTCCAACAGTCTTCACCAGGCCAAAGCCCTGCCGACAGGCACCGGCGAGCCAGTCGTCTTTGCCGGATCGACAACCGGACCAAGCTACACCGAGCAAGCCTGCTCTCCCTTTCAGGTGACCTGGAGCGTGCGGCCCCAGTGCGCCAAACTCGATATCAACTCCCTGAATGTCTGGGCCGCTGTGGGCAACGTCTTCGAGGAAGATCATTCCCATGGCGTTCGTCAGCTTGTGACGGCTCCCGAGCTTCTGGCTCCGATCAACTGACTGCAAACAGGCGAAAGGGCGTGCGCACGTCGCGCCCTTTCCACCTTGACCATCGCGCTCCCGAGACCACCTGGAAGCCTCGCCTGCTCCAAACCAGAGGGGCCATGAGCGGCTCGAATAGCGAGAGTCGCTTCATTTATCGGAACAGCAGCTACAGCCAACCGATCAACCTGTGCTATGCCCTTGCCATGACGGTCGATTTGCTCCAAATCCTCCATTAAATCGTTTTAACGCAGGAGTGCTCCATGGCTCAGTCCTCTCTCTTTGAAAAGCTGGCAGCTCATGCCGCTACATTTGAAGATCGTTCCTTGCGCACCCTGTTTGCTCAGGATCCTGAGCGCTTCGCCAAATTCTCGGTCAAGCAAGACGATCTCCTGATCGACTTCTCCAAGACATTGCTGGACGACACCGCACTTGATCTGCTGATCGAACTGGCGGAGGCGAGCAATGTGCCTCAGCGCCGTGACGCCATGTTCGCCGGCGAGAAAATCAACGAGACCGAAGACCGGGCCGTGCTGCACACAGCCCTGCGCAACCGGTCGGGCGAGCCTGTCATGGTCGACGGCCAAGATGTCATGCCGGACGTTTTCGCCGTTCTGAACGCCATGGCCGATTTCTGCGATGGCATCCGCTCCGGCGACATCGCAGCTGCAAATGGTCAGGCCTTCACGGATGTGGTCAACATCGGCATCGGCGGCTCCGATCTCGGGCCCGTCATGACCACGCTTGCGCTCTCGCCCTATCATGATGGCCCCGCGCTCCACTATGTCTCCAACGTCGACGGCGCACACATTGCCGACACGCTCGCCGAGCTTGATCCCGCCACGACGCTGATCATTGTCGCGTCCAAGACCTTCACCACGATCGAGACCATGACCAACGCCCAAACGGCGCGCCGGTGGATCGCGGAAACCCTGGGCGAGGACGCCGTGGGCGATCATTTCGCCGCGGTCTCGACTGCGCTCGACAAGGTTGCGGCCTTCGGGATCCAGGAAGATCGTGTCTTCGGCTTCTGGGACTGGGTCGGAGGACGCTACTCTGTCTGGTCCGCCATTGGCCTTCCGCTGATGATCGCAATCGGCCCAGATGCCTTCAACGAGTTCCTCGATGGCGCTCATTCGATGGACCAGCATTTCGCCGACGCACCTCTGCGCGAGAATCTTCCGGTGCTCATGGGACTGGTCGGCGTCTGGAACCGGGATGTCCTCGGCCATTCAGCCCGTGCCGTCCTGCCCTATGACCAGCGTCTGGCGCGTTTGCCCGCGTACCTTCAGCAGCTCGACATGGAATCCAACGGCAAACGCGTGAAGCTTTCCGGCGCGCCTGTCGATCAGGAAACGGGTCCGCTGGTATGGGGCGAGCCAGGCACCAATGGTCAGCACGCATTTTACCAGTTGCTGCACCAGGGCACGACCGTCATCCCCTGTGAGTTCATTGTCGCGGCCAAGGGCCACGAGGACGATCTTGCTCATCACCACGAGATGCTGGTTGCCAATTGCCTCGCCCAATCCGAAGCATTGATGCTGGGACGAACGCTCGAGGAAGCCAAGGCGCTCCTGAAGGCGTCCGGCCTGTCTGATGCCGAGGTGGATCGCCTCGCTCCGCACAAGGTCTTTCCGGGAAACCGTCCCTCAGTCACCATCGTCCATGACCAGCTCACACCTTTTGCGCTCGGCCGTTTGATTGCTCTTTACGAGCACAGGGTCTTTGTCGAGGGCACCATCTGGGGCATCAATTCTTTCGACCAGTGGGGCGTGGAACTCGGCAAGGAACTGGCCACCGCGCTCCTGCCGATGGTCAAAGGTGAGGCCAGCGCCGAGGCAAAAGACAGCTCGACGCGTGGCCTCCTGGCGACCTTGACGAGCTGAATCGGCGGCACCGACAGGGCTGTCTCCTTGTTCAATTTGACGAAATCAGGCGCGGGACATCTGTCTTGCGCCTTAATTCGTTCGTTATTCGCAACCATATGCTGTCATCTGTGTTGGAATCGCACATGGTTTATTGCCGTTCTTTGCCAAGGGCTTTACGCTTGGGAACGAATGCAAAATGACCCGGCCCGGATGATTTATCTCATGGACAGGGATGCGGAACAGACGTTTGCATATGAGTGATGTTCACTTGGGAGACTTGGAAATGAAGAAATTGATTGTGGTCGCCGCCTCGGCCCTGCTGCTCGCAGCATGCCAGTCCGACAGCCAGCGCGACCGCGCCCTCGTGGGCGGTGGTCTCGGAGCTGCCACCGGTGCAGCTATCGGCGCAGCAACCGGCAATGGTGTCGGCGGAGCCCTGGTTGGTGCTGCCATTGGCGGTGCCGGCGGTGCGATTGTTGGCTCTGCCACAACCCCGAAAAACTGCGTTGCCTATGACCGCAACGGCAATCCCTACCGCGTAGCTTGCCCATAAGCCAAGTCGCAGGCTGGAGCCCATTAGGCTCCAGCCTCGCTTTATGAGGGAGTATTGTTTTGAAAAAGCTTTTCTTTATCGGGGCGTCTGCCCTTGTTCTGGCCGGCTGTCAGTCCGAAAGCCAGCGTGACCGCGCCCTTGTCGGCGGCGGTCTTGGCGCGGCGACCGGCGCGATTGTCGGCGCAGCCGCTGGCAACGGTGTCGGCCCCGCATTGGCAGGCGCGGCAATCGGCGCGGCCGGTGGCGCCATCATCGGATCGGCAACGGCTCCCAAAGACTGCGTGGCCTACGACCAGTATGGTCGCCCCTATCGCGTCGTCTGCCCGTAAAATCTACAGCCCGACAAGCGCGCTAATCCGCTGTAGACTCAGTTGATTCGAACCCCATCTACGGGAGACCTTGGATGAAGATCACCTTGATTGCGGCTGTGCTTGCCATGTCTTTGGCAGGCTGTGTCACAAACACGGAAAGCCAGCGCGACCGTATGCTCATCGGCGGAGGCCTTGGCGCCGCAACCGGTGCAGTGATCGGCGGAGTCGCAGGCTCGACAGCAGGCGCAGCCCTCGCTGGCGCCGCTCTTGGTGCCGTCGGCGGTGGCCTTGTAGGCATTGTCACCACCCCGAGGAACTGCATTGCCCGGGATCAGGATGGCACGCCTTACAAGGTTAGATGCCCCTGACGCAGAGCTTCAAAACGAAATGCAAAAAAGGGCGAGACCGGTTTCCGGCCTCGCCCTTTTCGTTTGAAACGCGATTGCAGCCTAGGCAGCAGCTGCGTTGGTTGCCTTCAGCGCGGTCGCCGGCTCGACATAGTCATAGCCAAGTGCAACGGCGACGGCTTCGCACGTGATCTGCCCCTTGTGGACATTCAGCCCTGGCAGGAAGAGAGGATCTTCAAGAAGCGCTTTTTCCGCGCCCTTGTCTGCAAGCGCGAGCGCGAAGGGCAAGGTTGCGTTGTTGAGTGCATAGGTCGACGTCCGTGGCACGGCGCCCGGCATGTTGGCGACGCAATAGTGGACGACCTCATCAACAATGTAGGTCGGATCCGAATGGGTCGTCGCCTTCGAGGTTTCAAAGCAACCACCCTGGTCGATCGCCACATCCACCAGAACCGATCCCGGCTTCATCCGCTTGACCATTTCGGCAGTCACCAGCTTCGGCGCTGCTGCGCCTGCCACCAGAACCGCGCCAACGACGACATCCGCTTCCAGCACATACTGCTCGAGAGCCGCCTTGGTGGAATAGACAGTGCGAAGCGACGAACCGAACGTCTTGGACAGATCGTCCAGCACATCCACGGTGCGGTCCAGAACCGTCACATCCGCTCCAAGGCCCAGCGCCATCGTGATCGCATGGGCCCCCACGACGCCGCCGCCGATCACGACCACTTTGCCTGCAGCAACGCCAGGAACGCCGCCGATCAGAACGCCAGATCCACCGGCTTCCTTTTCCAGCGCCTTGGCGCCTGCAATCACGGAGAGCCGGCCGGCAACCTGCGACATGGGTGCGAGCAGCGGCAGACCGCCCCGGGCACCGAGAACCGTTTCGTAAGCGATGCAGGTCGCGCCGGACTTCACCAAGTCGGCAGTCTGGTCTCCATCAGGCGCCAGATGCAGGTAGGTGAAGAGAATGTGGTCAGGACGCAGCATGGCGCGTTCCACTGCCTGCGGCTCTTTCACCTTGACGATCATCTGGGCCACGTCGAAGACCTCGCGCGCAGTCGCCAAAATCGTTGCGCCGACCGCCTCATAGGCGGCGTCATCCGCACCGATCCCGCTCCCGGCCTGGGTCTCGACCCAGACGTCATGGCCATGCGCGATCATCTCACGCACGCTGTCAGGGGTCAGACCAACCCGATACTCATGATTCTTGATTTCTTTCGGCACACCAATACGCATGACTTCCCCTCGCTGGTTTAAGCGGTTGTTATGAGAAAATCATAGTGCAAAAACGACGACATGAGATTGCATGTTAGGCTCACAAGAACACTTTCTTGCAAGATAATTGCGCTAAAATAATAAGTACTCGAATTTTATGCGACGGAGTTGGAATTTGAAACTGGACCGCATCGATCAGAAGATCCTCACCGTCCTGCAGGAGGACGGTCGGATTGCGAACGCCGATCTCGCCGATCAGGTTGGCCTGTCGCCTTCAGCCTGTCTGCGCCGCATGCGCGCGCTGGAGGAGGCCGGCATCATCGACAAATACGTCGCGCTGCTTGATCAGCGCAAACTCGGCCGCAAGATGGACATCTTCGTCGAGATCTCACTCGTCGGGCAATCCAACGAGGTTCTGGAAAATTTCGAGCGGGCAGTCGGCCGCTCCAGCGAAATCATGGAGTGTTTCCTCATGGCCGGGGATGCCGACTATATCCTGCGCGTCACAGCCGCCGATCCAACCGATTTTGAGCGGATCCACCGGGAACACCTGGCGCGCCTGCCGGGCGTCCTCAGGATGAAATCCTCCTTCGCAATCCGGCCGATCGTTCGTAAGACCGCCTTTCCCATGAAGACCGAGACGACTTAGCATTGCGGCCCACAAGCGTGTCGACGCTAGGCATGTTGCAAGCTATAGTCGCCGCCTCTTGCAAATAGTCACCGGAGAAAAAGGTGTCCTTCCAGATTTCCCGTCTCATCGAGCCGACCTACAAGCTTGCCGAATGCCCGACCTGGGACGAGATCAACGGCCGGCTCTTCTGGACCGACATTCAGGGCTGCAGCATCCAGTCCATGGACTGGGAAAGCCGTGAAATCACCACTTACCGGTTTGACAATGAAGTCGGCTCCTTCGGCCTGACAGATGACGGACGTCTCATTGTCAGCGTCTGGGACAAGGTGGTTCTCTTCGACCCCAAGACGGGCACCAGCGAGCCCCTTGCGGAGATCGAGACCGACCTGCCGCAGACCCGCCTGAATGACGGTAAAATCGGTCCCGATGGCGCCTATTGGGTCGGCACGATGGACACCTCCAGCCCACGCGAGCCGATCGCCGGATTGTACCGCGTCAGCGCCAGCGGCGAGGTCGACATGATCCGCAACGAGCTGCAGGTCTCAAACGGCCTGGCGTGGTCCCCGGACGGGTTGTGGATGTATCACTCGGACTCAAGCCCCGGTTGGATCGAAGCCTATAATTTCGATCCGACGACAGGCACGCTCGGCGCCAAGATGCTTTTCGCCCAGCAGACCAATGAGACCGGCCGCCCGGACGGCGCCACGGTGGACGCTGACGGCAACTACTGGAGTGCGGGCGTTTCCGCAGGTCTGCTCAACTGCTTCGCACCGGACGGCAGCTTGACCCATGCGATCGCCCTGCCCGTCCCAAAGCCGACCATGCCATGTTTCTGCGGCCCGGACCTCGACCAGCTGGTCGTGACCAGTCTGCAACCCGGCGGCGAAGGCCCCGAAAGCCTGTCCGGCTCGCTCCTGCTTGTTGAAGGCCACAGCTCCAAGGGCGTTTTGAGCTCAAGGTTCAAAACCGCCCTCTAGACCCCAGAAACGACGAATCCCTGTCTAGCGCTTGCAGTAGGCTTTTCGTGAAACCGGCTGCCAGACGACTTGCTGGTCACGCACTTTGACCTGCCGGGAGACCGTCTTGTAGATGGCAGGTTCGTGGACTTTTTGCCTGCTGGCGGGACGCACCAGGACCTTTTCCTTCACCGTGCCGTAAATGGCAGGTTGGGTGACAGCCACACGCCCGCCCTGCTTCACCAGCACGCGCTCGCTGACCGTCTGATAGATGGCAGGGCGTTTGACCTTGCACAGGATCTTGCGCCCCTTGCGCATCTGATATTCCCAGCCAACGCTGGCAGGCTGAACCTGGACCCTGCGGCTGCGGTGTTCATAGATCGGCGCGACGGTGCGATAGCTGACGCGCTCCGGCTGCACGACGACCCGGCGGCTCTGATAGGCATAGACGGCAGGATGTTCGACAACCCGCGTCGTTGAACGCCGGACCAGAACCCGTTCCTGAACAGTCTGATAGGCCGCCGGCACAACGGCCTGCTCGTAACATTGCAACGCCTTGCCACCGGCACTTGCGCCGCTGGAAACAGCTGCGGCACTCACCGCAACAAGCACCGCAACTCCATATTTGGAAACGACAGTTCGAAACATCGTAACAACCCCCTGTCAGATGGAGGACCTAGCCTCCGCCCTGACCTTAGGGAAAATTAACGATTTGTTAAAGACTGAAGTTCGCGCGGCGGCGAAGACGCCTGTTTGTCGTAGGCCTACTTATCGTAGTCCGTGTCTTCGTTGATGATGTGGCGCGCTTCTTCGGGGATCCACTCACCCCACTTGGGCTGCAGCTGGTGATCGACGGATACCCGGTCGTCAAAGACGAAGCACTCGCCCTTCCACATGCTCTGCTCTTCGGGCACAGTTTCCAGGTAGTTCAGAATGCCGCCTTCGAGGTGGAACACCTCATCGAAGCCCTCCCGTTTCAGCAGGGAAGTTGCCTTTTCACAGCGAATGCCGCCAGTGCAGAACATTGCGACCTTGGGCTTGCTTTCCAGCGCGACCGCTTCGCGCACCCAGTCGGGAAACTCGCGGAATGACTGGGTTTCAGGGTTGAGCGCGTTTTCGAATGTTCCGAACGCAAACTCATAGTCATTGCGCGTGTCGATGACGACCACATCCGGATCGGAGATCAGTTCGTTCCAGTTCTCCGGCTTCACATAGGTGCCGACGATTTCATTCGGGTCGATGCCGTCAACAGCCAGACGAACGATTTCCTGCTTCAGCCGCACCTTCATGCGCTTGAACACATGCCGATCCGACCAGGCCTCCTTGTGCTCCAGCTCAGCAAGGCGCGGGTCACTGCGCAAATGGGCGAGAACTTCACGAACGCCAGCTTCCGGCCCGCAGATCGTGCCGTTGATGCCCTCGCTCGCAAGCAGGATGCTGCCGCGCACATCGCGGTCCTCGCAAAACCTCTTGAGTGGATCCCGCTGGACCTCGTGGTCGTCGAGCGGCGCAAACTTGTAAAGGGCGGCAATCAGGATCTTTGACATACTGGCTGTTCTGATGTGGAAAGCGGGTCTTCGCGCCGCTTATAACGCCACTGCGCCGGGAAAGAGAAGTCCGCATTTTCTCGGATACCCGCCCCGGCGCTCTCAACACCCAAAATCCGTGGGCTCAATGGCCCTTGTTCAAGGCCTTCAGCAGAGCTGCGAGTTCAGCGACTGGATCGGCAGCAGCCGCTACATCTTCCACGACATCAATCGCCGTGTTCGCGAGCCCTTGCACAAGCCCCTCCACCAGCACGGCATCAGCCGCAATGCTTTGGATTTTCTGGTTCGCGACGGCGTTTTCGTAAAGGATCCCGAGGGAGTGGTACATCGACTGGTAGACAGCAGCCATGGACACGGCTGGCGACAAGCCAAGCGCTAGCACGTCGGCATTGACCACATCGGTGGCCGGATTGGGAGCAGGCATGATTCATCCTTCAGGTTTGCCGGTGCTCATCACCGGCGAGCTACGATCGGATTGCCTGCCTGCCAAACAGCCCGTTTATCGCGATCTGCGCCGCGCCTCATGACTGTATCAGCACAGATACTCTACCTGAAGTTGTTAATACTCAGTCAAAACGCAAAAAAGGTTCCGTTCCAGAGTCTGGAACGGAACCTGAAGGATGGAGGAAAGCCGCTTATCGCTGCGGATTGCTGAAGGCCTGAAGAACGGCCAGCATGGAACTCAAATTGTCGGACACACCAGTCTGAGCCACCTTTTCGCTGGCCCCAGCCGCCGCGGTCGTGTCGAGGCTGTAGATCTGCATCACGCCCTGGTTCACCGCAGCCTGCGCCAGAATGTTCTGCTGCTGCTGAGCCGACACCGCATTTTCAAACAACACGCCAGTCGAATGCGCCATCGACTGATAAAGCGTGCTCAACGCCATTGCCGGAGACTCGCCCACAACCTTCACGTTGGATTGCGTCACCGCATCCGTGATCATCGGATTTACCAATTCAACCATTGTCCACACTCCTTATGCTGGGCCAGCACCGACGCCGGCTACGGACACCCTCTAGGACGCCAAAGCCAGCA
The DNA here is from genome assembly GCF_014842925.1 of Roseibium polysiphoniae. GTDB lineage: Bacteria > Pseudomonadota > Alphaproteobacteria > Rhizobiales > Stappiaceae > Roseibium > Roseibium polysiphoniae. The sequence continues at coordinate 379,279 of NZ_JACYXJ010000003.1, read as the reverse complement.
AGGTGTGACAGCCGCAGGAACGAATTATTATCGTGTTATCAAAAAGATAGCCGGCCATTTTTCAATGACCGGCTCCTGGCATGGATCCATGGGTATGGTTTTGAGGCCTTGTGACCTCAACCGCGACCGCCAGTTTTTTCCGTGGGCTGAGCGCCTGAGGCCATCTGACTGCGCAAGACCTCGGACTGCCTTTGCACTTCGCGCGAGATCATCGACTGGATGTTGCTCATGACCGAATTGAGCTGACCGGCAAGTTGGGCGTCGGCCAATCCGAGGACCCCGGCTCTGGGATCTGCCCCGCGGGCCGCTTTTCGCGATGACGCCGCGGTCGCCTCCTTCCCCGACTTCAGAATATCGCTCAGAAGCGACCTGTCTGCCAAAATGGCTTTCAACGCATCATGCTGGTCTGACATGGCCTTGGAGAGCTGGTCTGCCTTCTCGCTGGCATCGGTCAGCACCTTCTCCACCACCTGGATCCCCTGATCGAAAGCCTGTTCGCTTTCTTCCTTTTTCTTCAGGATGTCGCCGGCCAGATCCAGAACACCGGGAAGAGATTGATAGAGGCCTTGGTAGTCCGTCTGAAGGCTGGCTGTCTTGAGGTAGCCCTCCAGAAGCGCTTCAAGAACCTCAGCCGGTTTGGCTGGTGTCTTTCTAGGACCTGCGCCGGGACCGCCCGGTTTCTTCGCTTCGACCATCGCTTGTCTCCTCGATTGTCGTTTCCCTGACGATGTGAGTTTCCGTGTGATTTTCCTTTTGGCCGCCGTCCGGATGGCCGGCAGTTGCACAGCTGCAGGCAGCAGCTGCGCCCGCGCCGCCACAGCATGGACAGCAACCTGAGGCCAGCGCATGCATTGCTGCCGACCTGACATGCGATTGATCGATGTTCCGGCGCTGATCAATCTGGGCAAGCGACGCCTCGGCACCCTGAAGTGTCCCCCGCGCCCAGGACACATGAGAAACGAGTTTGGGATACAGGCAATAGAGAGCCTGCGGGTCGCCACCCGTCTCGCGCGCCTCATTCAGCGCCTCGCTCCAGGTGACCAGAGTGGTCTGCAACACTGTATCGAGGTCCTTGCAGATCAGATCGAGTTCATTTTCCATTTCGGCGGTCTCCTTCAAAATCTCATCCCTGCAGCGGCTCGACCGTTCGCCACGACCTGTCCCGCCCCGGCCGCATCTTGCGCACATGCGTCAGGTCCCCTCATCGTCGGCACCCGGCTTGCCTCGGGCACTCGTCGCACCAACGTCTTTCGCACCGTCCGGAGAGGTTTCACCAGGAGCTTTGCGGCGTCCGAGAACTTGCGACAGGGCCGACAGGATCTCCTCCTGCTCGTCATCCCGCAGCGTGTTGAACGCCTCGAGCAGGCTCTTGGGATCATTGCCCCTGCCAGAGCCATCACCTGATCCATCTCCAGAGCCATCACTTGAACCACCGCCGCCAGCGTCGCTTCCTCCGGATCCAGCACCCCCGCCCTCCTGGTCGCCCTGACCTGAGGCCCAGACTGCCCCCCCTGTCAGGCCGTTGTTTTCAACATGCAGCAGATCGCCCATGACATACCCTTTCCCGCTTCCAGCCGCCTCGCGCTGCGGTCTAACCCGATTTCAAATCCCCGATGACGGTTTTCGCTGATGTTCCAGCTGCCGTGCTGACGGAGCCATAGACCCCAACAGCCTGCGTCACCATGTTCTGGATTTCCGCAAGCAACGGAATTTCCTTCAAGGCCGCGACCGGCTCAGGTCCCTCGGCTGCCTTCTTGATCGCAACCGCCTGGGCAGCAACCGCAATCTGCATGATCGCATTCATGTAGTTTTTTGCGTCCTGAACGGCGAGGCCAGTGGTCGTGCTGACCATGATATCCGGCGGCGTCGCCACGAGCTCGCTCGCGTAGTTGCTGTTTTCCGTATTCGCGAACTGAACAGCCTGGACGACCTGACTGTTCAAGGCCGAAACGTCCGGCGTAGGTGATTTCGAAGAAGGCGGCTTTGGAGGCGCGCCGGGTTTTGAGTTCGGATTGCTGCCCAACATCATGTCCTCCCCCCTGTTGCCTTTTCCGGGCCCCGAGTTGTCCGGCCGCAGTGTACCATCCTTGTCACGGGTCAATGTCAGGTTGTCCTCCTGCGGCGCGTTTGCGTCGTCGGGACCATGTTTTCCGAACCAGCCATCCAGCCACATAACCAAACTCCCTACAGTCGCCGATACCAATCGTTACTTTATCGAAGGCTCGCCAATATCCATGATCAGCTGACACGCCTTGGACACCACCGCCGTCGTGATCTGGTTCATCGCCTGCTGGCTGTGAACCGCATTCTGAACCGACAGGCCCGCCGCGTGGCTCGCCACCTGGTAGAGGCTCGCGATGGCTTGCGCCGGAGCCTCGGCGACCACCTTCACATTGGTTTGCGTTACCGCGTCGGTTACTTGGGCATTCACACTGTCGACCATGTTTGTTTCCCATCAGGCTCGGGTTCGCAGCTTCCCCGGGTCGCAAGCCAATCAACCGTTCATCGGCCAATCGCACCGCACCTTGCAATTCCCTGTTTGTTAAGACGCATCAGCTGGACACTTGTGAAACGTCTTTTCCTGAAATCCTGTCTTCTGGATCGATTTCCTCATCCAGAACGCTGCGCAAATGCCCGCGCAAGTGCTGAACCCTCTTGCGCGCAAGCGGTTCTGAAATGGACAGGTGACGGGCGATTTCGCGGTAGCTGCACTCTTCGCAAAACCGCATCCTGAAAATATCCCGAAAGTCGGGCGTCAAGCCGTCGACCGCCTTCAGCACCTTGCGGAGAGCGTCCTGATGGCGCAGCTGGTTTTCCTGGTCCGGCTGCCGGTCTGCCAGCCCATGCGTGTGATCCTGATAGACATCCGCCTGGAAATCACGCACCTGCCGCTCCGAATTCTGACGGCGCAGACGGCTGATATATTCGTTTTTCATGGCGAACAGCAAAAACGCCCGCGGCTCGCGCACTTCCGTATCGTGTCGCTCCACGTGGCTGACCGCCTTGACCAGGGTCGAAGACAGAAGATCTTCCGCTTCCTCGCGATTGCCACGCGTCAACCTCAGGGCTCGCCTGCGCAAAACCAGACCATCCTCGATCCAGCTCATCCAGATCCCCGCAGAGGGCAAGGCGGGCCCGTCATTCACATCTTCGGAATCTGGCACGAACTCACCCTCCAATTCATCTTAAGGTTGCATTTCTTTCCAGCCAAAGACGCTAGGAAATTATGCGTGTGAATTAATTCTTGGATTTGGCCGGCTGACCCATCCGGTGCGGCACATGTCGCGTTTCATTGATCAAGACAGAACAGCTGCAACAGCATGCCGCGCCCAGCGGCTACCAACACCACAACCTTAGATACAATTAAAAAGGGAATATCAAATCTACGCAACCTATTTCTTCTTCAGGTTGTATTCTCACTCAAATGCTAGCGCAAATTCGCAGACTTATGACATTGAGCGCATCAACGCATTCAAAGACGACACGACAAAGAAACTGGGAGAAGAGAGAAATGGTGGGTGCACGGGGATTCGAACCCAGGACCGGCTGATTAAGAGTCAGCTGCTCTACCAACTGAGCTATACACCCACATCCGCCATCGACGGATCGATCGTTCGCGCCGCAGCGCGTCGATGGGCGGTGTATATCGATGCGCGATATTCTACGCAAGCAGAAATGTGAAATATTTGTCTCAGGCCTGCGAAGGCCGATCTATGTCCCGGCCACCTTGTCGACGCCTGCGCGCAAGGCCCCCTATGCAGGGGCTGTCGATCAGATCATCGACGCCTATAACAAGACAGAGGGCGCGACTTACGCCGAGCCCAATTTCACCGTTTCCATCGATCCTCAGACCAACGTCGAGGGTGCGAGCGAGTGAAGCCCGTTGATCTGGCGGAAAGCAAGATTCAGAAAGCAACGGCGCACTCAACGAAACAAATGAAATTTTGCCCTTGACCCTGCTGCAGCGGCTGACTAGGGTGCACCGCATCACGAACGGGGCTTGTCCCGTTTGTGTTGTTGGAAGCTTCAAGCCCGCTCGAAATCCTGTTGTGAGTGGCTTAAAGGTTCCAAAATGTATCGAAACGGGCTGAGGATCGGCGCAGGTCGCGGATCTTCGAAGGATAGAGGGCAGACAGTCTGATGACGTCTCTCATTCTAGTGGTAGGAAGGCGCGCCGCCGGAACGGAGTAATCCGTTCGGAACAGGTTGGCGCGCATCTAAGGTCCCTCGGGGCCTTTTTTTGTGTCTCCCCGTCCCGAACCTCACTCTCTGTTGACCGGTCCCTTGGAAAGGCGCAAACCCACCATCCCTGCTCGATGCGAGCCAAGAAAGAACACAGACGAGCCAAGCCCCTGAAGCTCAGGGCCAATGCGAGGAAAGCAAGAATGACACGGGAGATGACCGGCGCCGAAATGGTGATCCAGGCGTTGAAGGACCAGGGCGTCGACACGGTTTTCGGCTACCCGGGTGGCGCAGTGCTTCCCATCTACGACGAGATCATTCAGCAGGAAGGCCTCGAGCACATTCTTGTGCGTCATGAACAGGGCGCAGGCCACGCCGCCGAAGGCTATGCCCGCTCGACCGGAAAGCCGGGCGTTGCCCTGGTGACATCCGGGCCCGGCGCGACCAACATGGTCACCGCGCTGACCGACGCCATGCTCGACAGCATCCCGCTTGTCTGTCTGACCGGCCAGGTTCCGACCCACCTGATTGGCAATGACGCCTTTCAGGAATGCGACACCGTCGGCATCACGCGCCCCTGCACCAAGCATAACTGGCTGGTCCGCGACGTCGACGATCTGGCCCGTGTCCTCCATGAGGCCTTTTATGTCGCGACCTCGGGCCGTCCGGGACCGGTCGTCGTTGATATTCCCAAGGACGTTCAGTTCGCCACCGGCACCTATCAGGGCCCGACGAGCAACCCGTCCGCAAGCCACAAGAGCTACCGGCCGCAGGTCAAGGGCGATGCCCAGGCAATCCGCATCGCGGCAGACCTCATGTCCAAGGCCAAGAAGCCCGTGCTCTACACCGGCGGCGGCGTGATCAACTCGGGCCCGCAGGCCTGCCAGTTGCTGCGCGAATTGGTTCAGCTCACCGGCTTCCCGATCACCTCGACCCTGATGGGTCTGGGCGCCTATCCCGCGTCCGGCGACAACTGGCTCGGCATGCTGGGCATGCACGGCACCTATGAAGCCAACATGGTCATGCATGATTGCGATGTCATGGTCTGTGTCGGCGCGCGGTTCGACGACCGCATCACCGGCCGCATCGACGCTTTTGCGCCGAACGCCACGAAAATCCACATCGACATCGACCCCTCCTCGATCAACAAGACCGTCAAGGTCGACCTGCCGATCATTGGCGACGTCGGCCATGTTCTGGAGGATCTGGTACGCATCTGGCGCTCGTCCTCCCTGAAGGCGGATCCGGCAGCCATGAAGGACTGGTGGAAGCAGATCGATGTCTGGCGTGCCCGCAATTCGCTGGCCTACCGGCCGAACGAAGACATCATCATGCCGCAGTACGCCATCCAGCGGCTGTATGAGCTGACCAAGGACCGCGAGACCTACATCTCCACCGAAGTCGGCCAGCACCAGATGTGGGCGGCGCAGTTCTACGGCTTCGAAGAGCCGAACCGCTGGCTGACCTCCGGCGGTCTCGGCACCATGGGCTATGGCCTTCCTGCCGCGATCGGCGCGCAGGTCGCGCACCGCGACGCCTTGTGCGTCGACATTGCCGGGGATGCCTCGATCCTGATGAACATTCAGGAAATGTCGACGGCCGTTCAGTTCGGCCTGCCGGTCAAGGTCTTCATCCTGAACAACCAGTACATGGGCATGGTCCGTCAGTGGCAGCAGCTGCTGCACGGCAACCGTCTGTCCCATTCCTACACCGACAGCCTGCCTGATTTCGTCAAGCTGGCCGAGGCCTATGGCGGTGTCGGCTTCCGGGTCGAAAAGCCCGGTGATCTGGACGGCGCGATCGAGGAAATGATCTCCATCGACAAGCCGGTCCTGTTCGACTGCCGCGTGGCCAACCTTGCCAACTGCTTTCCGATGATCCCCTCCGGCAAGGCCCACAACGAAATGCTGTTGCCCGATGAAGCCAACGACGAAGCGGTGGCCAATGCCATCAGCTCCGAAGGCAAGGCCCTGGTTTAAGGACGGTCCGAACATGAACGCACAAAACAATCCGAGCGCGCTTTCTGCCTATTTCATGGCCGAGGTCAGCGACAAGAACGAAACCCACACCCTCTCGGTGCTGGTCGACAACGAACCGGGCGTGCTCGCACGCGTCATCGGCCTGTTCTCCGGCCGGGGCTACAACATCGACAGCCTGACCGTGTCGGAAACCGAGCACGAAAAGCATCTGTCGCGCATCACCATCGTCACCACCGGCACACCCATGGTGATCGAGCAGATCCGGCACCAGCTGGATCGCCTCGTTCCCGTTCACCGGGTGACAGACCTGACCGTGGAAGCGCAGCTTGCCAGTCAGGACAAGCCGCTGGAACGCGAGCTTGCACTGGTCAAGGTGGCAGGCACCGGTGAAAAGCGCCTGGAAGCCTTGCGCCTGGGCGACGCATTCCGGGCAACCGTGATCGACGCAACGACCGAGCATTTCGTCTTCGAGATCACCGGTCGCACGTCCAAGATCGAACAGTTCATCTCGATCATGAAACCCCTCGGCCTTGTCGAGGTTTCCCGCACCGGCGTCGCTGCCGTTCAACGCGGTCCTGAAGGGCTTTAAGGCCGGACGCTCACAACAACGTCGCCGTCCCGGGCTCGACCCGGGACCTTCCCCCCTCATGAGTCAGGCCCCGGATCAAGTCCGGGGCGGCAAAAACACCCTCTTCCATTGCATCGGCCTGACGCGGGCCCGTCGCTGGACATTGCGGCGGGCTTTTGGTGGCTTGATGTGCCCTGCTTTACACTCTGGAGAAGCTGCTCCGCAGTTCTGCCGGATTTGCAGCCGTTCGTCAGATGCGCTTTTCGAAGTAGACACGATGAAATCCGTCTTCGGTTTTTCGGTCTGTCTCCCGGTATCCGAGACGCGGATAGATCGTCAAATTCGCGGACATTTTCTCGTTGGTGTAAAGCTTGACCGATCCTGCCCCTGATGACTTTGCCGTCCGCTCGCACAGTGCAATCAAGCTCTTTCCAATGCCGCGTCCGGTCGCGTCCGAGCGAACAGCCACATTTTCAAGCAAGACGTGGTCACCCTCACGAAAGAAGATAATAAATCCGATGACATCGGCCGGGCCTTCAACCGCGACATGCACACATCCCGCCGTGATCAGGGACGCGAAGTCCGCGACCATGGGCGCCGGTTTTTTCCCGATCGCCTCCACATATTGTTCATAGGCGTCCTCGGCACAGGCTCGAACGGCCGCTTCATCCGCCGCCTGTGCCTGTCTGATGTCGTAGTCTTTGCTCATCACTTACCCCGATCTGGCAACCGGAGGACACTAACGCAGTCCTGCGGAAAAATCAGATTCGGGCTCAAAGCAGGCTGTGGCGCCGCAACACATTGGTCGAACCGAAGGCCACCTCATCCGGTCGGTCCGAAGGTTTCGAAGTGTATGTTCGAAGCCGGGACACCCAGCTCCTCCAATCCGCCTCGAAGATCAGCCATGAACCGACTTGGGCCGCAGAGCAGGTAATCGGCATTTGCGCCCTGGTTCAACGCGATCAGCTGCGCAGCCTTCACTCGCCCTTTGACGTCATAGTCGCGGCCTGCAACATCGCCTCCGCCCGGCTGACTGTAGAAAATCTTCTGCCGAATGTTCTGGTTGCCGGCCACAAGGGCGTCGACCTCATCTTGGAACGCGTGCTCCCGCCCGTTTCGGGCTACATGCACGTACCAGCCGGTTCTGCACCCCGCCGCCAATTCATGAAGCATGGACAGCATCGGTGTGAGACCGACACCAGCACTGACCAGAACCACAGGCCCATCCCCTGCCGGTAGGGTGAAAGCACCCGACGGTGCCCGTGCCTCGATCACATCCCCTTCGTGAAGATGATCATGCAGGAAACGAGAGACCAGTCCGTGCTCTTCGCGTTTGATGCTGAGCCGGTAATGCGAGCCGTCCGAGGCTGCACCGGACAGCGAATAGCTGCGTCCCGACATCCCGGTCTGACCGGGGATCTGCACGGTGACGGGAAGATGCTGCCCGGCCAGAAACGGATCGAGCGGACGCCCATTCGCGGCCCCGAGATAGAAGGACGTGATGCCCGATGTCTCGGCCGTCTTGCGCACCAGACGCAGCTTTCGCGACAGATCGTCAAGCCTCTCCCACCGCAAGCTCAATGCCCCCGGCCTGTCGACCACCGCCTCAATCTCGACGGTGATCATCCGCCTGGCGTCCGGGTTTACTGACCCATCTGGCGACCAGTCGACGCTCGCGCGGCCCGACAGATGCAGGAGCCCACCGGTTTCGAAGTCGATGAAGAGCAGCCCGACGCGCGGATCGGACACAAGGTTTCCGATCGTGTTGAAGAAGTTGTTGCCCGGGTAGTCGGGGATTTGAACCTGCACCGGGCTCACCACCTGGACAAATCCGGCTGGCCCACCCCGGTGGGAGGCATCATAGCCGTTGGCGGCATCCCCCTGCGCGCCTCCCTGCTCACACCCCTGCGCAGCGTGATGTCCAGAGCCGATAAACAGCGTGTCCGCCGCGCGAATACGAGCGATCTGCCGGTCGCTCAGCTGGTTTGAGTGCACAGGCTCCTGATGCGCTGCGCCGCGAACCCGCGTCCAATTGCGCTCATGGATATACTGGGGGCAGTTGCCGAAGGTTTGGCGGATGTCGATGCCATAGCCGTCTTTCACCGGATGCAAGTGTCCGCTGAAGCGGTTACGGCGGCGGCTGGCCAATTCGATGCCGACCAAGCCGATGTCGCCGCCTTCTTCAAACCGGCCCGCCAGCGGATCAGTTGGATCCATACCGGTTTTCAATATCAGCCTACGCGGGTCGGGGGAGCGAACAAAGCCATCTTCCCCTTCGACCACACTGACCCAGGTACGCCCTGCAGTGTCACCGCTTGCGACAACGAGAAACGGCAAGGACGCATGGAAGTCCCGGTGTTGCTCGGGCAGATAATCGCGCACAAAACCGCCCGCCCATTGCGCCACATCTCCCACGCCCGCGCGCCGCTGGGCGGCACGCTCACCTGCGTGAAAGGGATTTCGCTCTGCCAGCTTCGTCATTGCGGTTGTCCTTGAGAATGCTGCCGGGGCAGAGAGGCCCCGGCGCCTGTTTCCCTTCAAGCCAGTTCCGGGATTGGAGACGCCGCCATGGCAACGAAATTCGGCTGTGCCTCGACACGTGCCAGCCAGGCGCGAATGGCCGGATACGGGGCAAGATCAACGCCGCCTTCGGGCGCATGTGCGATGTAGCTGTAGCCGGCGACATCCGCGATGGTGATTTCCTCGGTGGCCAACCAGCGGCGCCCTTCGAGATGCGGTTCCATCACCTGAAAGAGGTCATGCGCGCTCTTCACGGCAGCGGCATGATCACGGGGCACCCCGAAGAGCTTCACCAACCGGGCAGAAGCAGGTCCGGAATAGATGTTGTCCGCTGCGATCGTCAGCCAGCGCTGCACCTCGGCTGCAGCTTTCGCCTCGTCCGGCAACCAGGTCGAGCCCGCGGCGTAGGTCTTCACAAGGTAGGTCAGGATCGCGTTGCTATCGGCCAGCGTGTAGCCGCCATCGTCGATCGCGGGCACCTTGCCGAAAGGACTGATTTTCAGAAACTCCGGAGCCTTGTGCGCCCCATTTGCCATATCCAGATCGATGGTCTCATAGGGCAAGCCCAGGAAGGCGAGCATCAGCTCGACCCGGTGGCAGTGGCCGGACTTTGGATTGCGGTAAAGCTTTATGGCAGTGGTCATTGACTGGATCCTTCTTTGCTAAGGCGTCAGAGCGCGAAGAGGGATACATCTCCGAACGCTGCTGACTTGCCTCTGCCTCAGAAGTAACTTGTTTCAAAAATCGAATTAATATAGCCATTTCAAAATATACTGTTTCGCCAGATGATAATAATGAGCTGCCCGATGGACCGACTGCAAAGCCTTGAGGTCTTTATCGCTGTCGCCGAGGCCGAGAGCTTTTCGGCAGGTGCCCGTCGGGTGGGCCTGAGCGCACCGTCAGCCACACGGGGGATCAACGCGCTGGAAGACCGTCTGGGCGCAAGGTTGTTTACCCGCACCACGAGGCGTGTGCGCCTGACCGATGTCGGCAAGACCTACCTGGAGGACGCCCGCCACATCCTTGCCCAGCTCCAGGCCGCCGACGATGCGGCCGCGGGCGCTGCATCAAACCCAGTTGGCGTGCTCCGGCTGACCTGCCCGAATGAGTTCGGACGGATCTATGTCGCGCCCGTGCTGACGGATTTTCTCGACACCTACTCGGATGTCTCGGCCGATGTCGTCATGGTCGACAGGGTCGTCAACATGGTCGAGGAAGGCTTCGACATTGCCGTCCGGATCGGGCCTTTGCCCTCATCGGGACTGGTGGCGGTCCGGGTCGGACAGGTTCGCCGGATGGTCTGCGCAACACCGGACTATTTCAAACGCAACGGCCTGCCAAAGACCCCTGCTGATCTGGTCCAGCACCAAATTGTAGCAGCCGCGCCCGTCAGCCCCTTTGTCGATTGGCGCTTCGGCAAGGACCAGTCAGAGACCGTACGGCTCACGCCCCGCCTGCGGGTCAGCAGTGTCGCGGCTGCCATTTCCGTTGCCCGGCAAGGCTGGGGGCTGACAAGGGTCCTGTCCTACCAGATCGGCACGGATCTTCAGGACGGAACGCTCCAACCTATTCTGGAAGAGCATGAACCGGAACCGCTACCGATCCATCTGGTCCATCTCGAAGGCAGACGCGCGCCCGCAAAGGTTCGGACCTTCATCGATTTCGCCAGGCAACGCCTGCGTGCCGTCTCCGTCCTGAACTGATCGCCAGGCCGTGGCTCGGGCGGGTCGCCAGCAAGCGCTCGCGACACTCAGAACTAATGGCGGAGATGCGGACAAGGCGACCATCGTTCCAATAGACGAGTTTGCTGAGCCGCTCATTGGTCATTCCCCAAAAGGGCCGCTCAACCCGGCAGCAGGCTCAAATAGCGGCTGCCAATTGCCTAGGAATGCGCCAGATGACCTTAGATGGCGCAATTGATCAGCCGACCGCGACGAATAGAGCGTCCCGCTACGGGTCGAAGCGTCCACAAAACGGCCACATATCGTGAATTTTCCCGAAGCTTCTCCCGCATAGTGAATGTGGCATCCATTTTGCCACGCATAGCTTCAAGAGCTCGAGGCGCGCTTTGGTTCGTCCGGCCCTAAAGTGTTAAAAAGGATATTCATATGAGCGGAAACGCAGCACGATTGAACGCCATTCATTCCATCGCCACCGCGCCTGGCTATGAGTCAACCATTGACTATGCAGGCAGCCCAACCAGCAGTGTCTGGGGCGAGAATGTATTTTCCCTCAATGAAATGGCGCAGCGTCTGCCCAAAGCCATCTTTAAATCGCTGAAGAACACAATCACTTCAGGCGAGCCTTTGGATATCTCGACCGCCGACGCGGTTGCCGAAGCAATGAAGACCTGGGCCCTTTCCAAGGGTGCTACGCACTACGCGCATGTCTTTTATCCCCTGACCGGTCTGACAGCTGAAAAGCATGACTCATTCTTTGATCCGGACGGTGACGGCGGAACGATAGCCACTTTCTCCGGGACGGCATTGATCCAGGGTGAGCCAGACGGTTCATCCTTCCCCAACGGTGGTATTCGCCAAACATTCGAAGCTCGCGGCTACACGATCTGGGATGTCACCAGCCCGGCCTACATCATCGAGAACCCGAACGGCACCACCTTGTGCATTCCAACGGCTTTCGTGTCGTGGACGGGTGAAGCGCTGGACAAAAAGACCCCGGTTCTGCGGTCCATGCAGGCGCTCAACGAACAGACCCAGCGTGTTCTGAAGTTCTTCGGGACCGACGGACCGTTCGTATCGGCGACAGCAGGTGCCGAGCAGGAGTATTTCCTGGTCGATAACAACTTCTTCTACGCACGCCCTGATCTTTTGGCTTGCGGTCGCACCCTGTTCGGCGCGCCCCCGCCCAAGGGACAGGAGTTTGATGACCACTATTTCGGAGCCATCCCGGAACGCGTTCAGTCCTTCATGTTTGAAGTCGAGCGCGAGTGCTTCAAACTGGGCATTCCGACCAAGACCCGCCACAACGAAGTGGCTCCTGGGCAGTTTGAGATTGCGCCGGTGTATGAATACGCCAACATTGCCACTGACCATCAGCAGATGATCATGACGATCTTGAAGAAAGTGGCGAACAAGTACGGCCTGGCCTGCCTGATGCACGAAAAGCCGTTCGCAGGCGTCAATGGCTCGGGCAAGCACGTCAACTTCTCGATGGGCTCCTCCAAGGCCGGCAACCTGTTTGATCCAGGCGACACACCTGCGGAAAATGCGCAGTTCCTCGTGTTCTGCACCGCCATGATCAGCGCGGTTTACAAGCACGCCAAACTGCTTCGCGCCGTGGTGGCATCGGCCTCCAACGATCACCGTTTGGGTGCCAATGAAGCACCGCCCGCCATCTTGTCCATCTTCCTGGGCGACGAGCTGAATGACGTGTTTGAGGCAATTGTCAGCGGTGGCTCTGTTTCTGCCAAGAAAGCCACGCTCAACCTGGGTGTGGACGTTATTCCAACCATTCCAAAGCACTCAGGCGACCGTAACCGGACAAGCCCGATGGCCTTCACCGGCAACCGTTTTGAGTTCCGGGCAGTCGGCTCATACCAGTCGATCGCCGGCCCAATGGTTGCCATGAACGCGATCATGACAGAGGCGCTCGCCGAGGCGGCTACCTATCTGGAAGGGGCGGATACCAGCTCACCGGAGAAACTCGGCACCGCTGTAGAGGGTTACATCAAGACGGTTTGGGCGGAATGCTCAACTGTTGTGTTCAACGGTGACGGTTACTCTGACGAGTGGCACGCAGAGGCTGAAAGCCGCGGCCTGCCGAACCTCAAAACGACCGCCGACGCACTGCCGGTTCTGCTGGAGCCCAAATACACTGAACTGTTCGGCAAATACGGCATCTTGTCGGAGCGCGAGCTGCACTCACGTTATGAGGTGTATGCCGAGCAATACATCGCATCGGTCAACGTTGAATCCAATCTCGTCGTTGAGATCGCCAAAACGGTCGTGTTCCCTGCAGCCATCCGCTATCAGGGGGAATTGGCCCTGAGCCTGGCCAACCTCAAGGCTGTGGGCATTGAGGCTGATTCCGAAACGCTCAAGAAAATCACGGCGCTGATCGCAGATCTGCAGTCCGGCATTGCTGACCTGGAAGCGTTAAAGGCAGCCGAACACAGTCAGGGTGATGTGGCTGCACATACCCTGTTCATCAAAGACGAGGTGTTGCGTCAGATGCTTGCTGTTCGCGCTACCGTTGACGAACTCGAAAGCATGGTTGCCGACGACCTCTGGCCGCTTCCGACCTTCCAGGAAATGCTCTACATCAAGTAGACGCCTATTTACCTGGTAAATGATGAGAGCATGAGCCTGGCACCCCATGAATCGGGTGTCAGGGTCATTTTTTGCTCTGATCGGGTCGGGGGAAGCGTCCTGCGCTGATAAAGTCGACGCTTCACGATGTGCCAAATGCGCGCGCCCGGTTTGGCTCTTTTCGGGCGTACACCGCAGAGCACTGGTCGAACGGAAGGTCACCTCATCCGGTTGGTCCGAAGGTTTCGAGGTGTATGTTCGAAGCTGGGACACCCAGGTCCTCCAATCCGGTGCGAAGATCAGCCACGAACCGACTTGGGCCGCAGAGCAGGTCGCCGCCGTCCCGGGCTCGACCCGGGACCTTCCCCCCTTATGTGTCAGGCCCCGGATCAGGTCCGGGGCGGCAAAGACACCCTCCCCCTTTGCAATAGCCTGACGCGGGGGCCTGTCGCTGGACATTGCGGCAGGCTTTTGCACCCGCCTCACCTCCTCGTCATCCCGGACGCAGCAAAGCGAAGATCCGGGATCGGAGAGCCGAAGCCTTCGTGAAGCGGAATGCCGAGGCCAACATCCCCCAAGCCGTGCGTCCTTGGACACCCCGGGGGCTCACCGGTCCCGGCTCGCGCTGCACTTGGCCGGGATGACGACGGTGGGGTTTGCTCCTTTTCGGCGGTCTGAGCCAAGAGACGTCGGTGCGAGGGGCTTCTTGTGGCTTGATCTGCGCTGCGTTACACCCCGAGAAGCCGCTCGGCAGTTCTGCGCGCTTGGTTAGAAAGCTCAACGCGTCTCGGTCTGATCTGCAAACCTGCCGATCGTCACGCGCTGATCGAAAGCCCTGAATGGGCGGGCCGCCAGCAAGCGCGGTGCTGAGGGGTTTTCATCGCCGGACGCTCACAACAACGTCGCCGTCCCGGGCTCGACCCGGGACCGCCCCCCCCCCTCATGAGTCAGGCCCCGGATCAGGTCCGGGGCGGCAAAGACAGCGTTTGCCTTTGCATGAACCTGACGCGGGGCCCTGTCGCTGGACATTGCGGCAGGCTTTTTGCACCCGTCTCACCTCCTCGTCATCCCGGACGCAGCAAAGCAAAGATCCGGGATCGGAGAGCCGAAGCCCTCGTGAAGCGGTGTGCTGAGGTCAACATCCTCTAAGCCGTGCGTCCTAGGACACGCCGGGGGCTCACCGGTCCCGGCTCGCGCTGCGCTTGGCCGGGATGACGACGGTGGGGTTTGCCCCTTTTCGACGGTCTGAGCCAAGAGACGTCGGTGCGAGGGGCTTTGTGTGACTTGATCTGCGCTGCCTTGCACACCGTAGGGGCCGCTCGGCAGTTCTGCGCGCTTGGTTAGAAAGCTCATCGCTTCTCGGTCTGATCTGCAAACCTGCCGATCATCGCAAGCTGATCGAAAGCCCTGAATGGGCGGGTCGCCAGCAAGCGCGGTCCTAAGGGGTTTAACCGCCGGACGCTCACAACCACGCCGCCGTCCCGGGCTCGACCCGGGACCTTCCCCCCTCATGAGTCAGGCCCCGGATCAAGTCCGGGGCGGCAAAGACAGCGTTTCCCTTAGTGCCTGACGCTGGGGCCTGTCGCCGGAAACTGCGGCGGGCTTTTTGCACCCGCCTCACCTCCTCGTCATCCCGGACGCAGCAAAGCGAAGATCCGGGATCGGAGGGCAGAAGCCTTCGTGAAGCAAGATCCTGAGGCCAACATCCCCGAGACGCGCGTCCTTGGACACCCCGGGGCTCACCGATCCCGGCTCGCGCTGAACTTGGCCGGGATGACGATGATGCGGTTTACCCCTTTTCGGCCGTCCGAGCCAAGAGACGTCGGCGCGAGGGGCTTTTGTGACTTGATCTGCGCTGCTTTGCACCCCGAGAAGCCGCTCGGCAGTTATGCGCGCTTGGTTCGGAAGCTCATCGCGTCTCGGTCTGATCTGCAAACCTGCCGTTCGCCGCAAGCTGTTCTAAAGCCCTGAATGGGCGGGTCGCCAGCAAGCGTGGTGCTGAGGGGTTTTCATCGGCGATCGCTCGCAACAACGCCGCTGTCCCGGGCTCGAACCGGGACCTTCCCCCCTCATGAGTCAGGCCCCGGATCAGGTCCGGGGCGGCAAGGACAGCGTTTCCCTTAGTGCCTGACGCTGGGGCCTGTCGCCGGAAACTGCGGCGGGCTTTTTGCACCCGCCTCACCTCCTCGTCATCCCGGACGCAGCAAAGCGAAGATCCGGGATCGGAGAGCCGAAGCCTTCTTCAAGCAGGATCCTGAGGCCAACATCCCCCAAGCCGTACGTCCCAGGACACCCCGGGGGCTCACCGACCCCGGCTCGCGCTGCACTCGGCCAGCATGACGACGGTGGGGTTTGCCCCTTTCGGCAGTCCGGGCCGAGAGAAGTCGGTGCGAGGGGCTTTTTGTGACTTGTTCTGCGCTGCCTTGCACCCTGTAGGGGCTGCTAGGCAGTTATGCGCGCTTGGTTAGGAAGCTCATCGCTTCTCGGTCTGATCTGCAATCCTGCCGTTCGTCGCAAACTGATTGAATGCCCTGAATGAGCGGAGAATGGGCTTTCGCTGCAGTCAATAAGAATGACCACAACGGGTCTGAGGCAGAAAATACGGCAACCTGGATTGCATCGCGGGTCAAGTCAGGTTGATAGATGAGCGCGGGCCCGGATGCGGGATGCATAATTTGCCCTGGCTTGGTCGGGCAGTTGATATCTTCCGAACGCTAACCGCTCGTGACGAGATCAAGCATGCCAGCCAACTTCCAGCCAAATATAATTTTATTTATATTTTTTTAAAACGAATAAAAACAAGTATTTTATCAAAAAAAATAGACATATGATAATATTTATAAAGATTGTGTAGATAATTTATTTAAAAAAAGCTCCCTCACTAATAAATATAACCAAAATAAATAAATAGACATAGTCGAATTTATCGGATATTGTATTTTTCGAAAATCAAAATAAATCCAAATATTCTTCAAATTAGAACGATTCAGCCGACTGCTAATCTTGGCGCCGGTTTTCCCGTTTCGGCGACAGTCGAGCGAAAGGATAATTCATGCAATTTCCATCCTCACTTCAAGGGGAGTCTCTAACCCGTCTTCTGCAAGGAGCGGCTTTAGGCGCTGGCCTCGCAATAACTGTTGGTTTCAGCTGGGGTGGTTGGGTATTAGGCGGCACGGCTGCACAACAGACTGCTGATGGTGCAAAGAACGCAGTCATTGCGGTATTGGCGCCGATCTGCGCAGACAAGTTCCAGTCAGCAAATGATGCTGCCAGCAATCTGGAAAGCCTCAAGAAAGAATCCACTTATAAGCAAGTCAACTTTATCGAAGAGGGTGGCTGGGCAATTTTACCCGGTAACGAAAAGTCGGGATCAGGCGTCGCAAAAGCCTGCGCTGAGATCCTCAACGATTTGAATTAGTCGACAAGGCAACCAACAGGGCGGCGACCACGCTTCCCAGAAAATAACGAAGACAATGCCCGTGAAGAGAACTTTTCGGGCTCAAGATGGCGTCCACTTCGACGCAAACACTCTACAGAACTCTCCCAAGGCAATTTTGAAGCGGCACTCAAAGCTGCTTCGACACGGTGCCAAGGGGAGACAAAGCAGCAGCCCTATCCATATCGCACGCACCTTCGCAACGCCTGCAGCAGGCGCCAAGGCTGAAGGTTGGCTTGTGCAATCTTGCACTATCGAAAGCCTTCTCGAGCAGAGCGCATTCAGGAAAGTGGAAGCCGAATTCTCAGTTTGAATAAGCGTCAAAACAATATGTCAGGGGGTGTCACGTGGTTCAACGACCACGAGGCGCGCTCTAACTGTCCGCCCAAGGAGCTACAATGTCTACTATTCCATTTACTGGACCAGAAGTTGCCAGCGAAATCATTCACCTCCCCGTCGTCAAGACGACTGCAGCAATGCCGAACAATGTGCTTCCTGTGCTAAAGGAAGACGCTGCCGCGACTGCAATTGTCTATTGCGAAGCGAACTTCGGCTTGCTTGATGGAAAGACGGCCAACGGCCTGGTGCGGCACTCCGAAAAATACCAAATCCTTTCAGTCATCGACAGCAAGAAAGCCGGTCTCGATGCTGGCGCTGTGCTTGACGAAAAACCTAATGCAATCCCGATATTTAGCGATCTGGACGATGCCCTGGACCACAGCGAGCGCATGCCCGACTATTTCATTTATGGAATGGCCCCGGCAACAGGCGTGCTGTCGAAGTTTGATCGTGCGATCGTCCTCGACGCAATCAGCCGGGGCATGAATATCGTCAACGGGCTGCATGAATTTCTCAATGACGATCCGGAATTTGCCGCAGCCTGCAAAGCGGCAAACGTAGAGATCCTCGACATTCGTAAGCCGCGGGCCAAAAACGACCTACGCCTGTTCAGCGGTCGCATCAATGACCTCACTTGCCCTCGCATTGCAGTGCTCGGCACTGATTGTGCCATTGGCAAGCGCACCACAGCGAGCGTCCTGACCCGTGCACTTGTCGAGCATGGCATCAAGGCAGTGATGGTCACCACTGGCCAGACCGGAAAAATCCAGGGTTCACGCTACGGTGTCGCACTCGACGCAGTGCCTTCGCAATTTTGCTGCGGCGAGCTGGAAGCCACCATCATTGAAGCCTGTGAGGGCGAAAACCCAGACGTGATCATTATCGAAGGGCAAGGAGCCTTAAGCCACCCTGCGTTTTGCACCTCGGCGTTCATCCTGCGGGGCAGCGTCCCGGACGGTGTCATTTTGCAGCATGCGCCGCGCAGAGCGCATCGATGCGACTTCGAAAAAATGAAGATGCCCTCCCCCCGATCCGAGATCGACCTCATAGAGGCTTTTGCCGACACAAGGGTCATAGGTCTTACGATCAATCATGAAGACATGTCTGACATGGACGTGAGCAACGCGATCACCGCATATCAAGCTAAACTCGGCATTCCGGTGACGGATGCCCTGACCCGTCCAACCGAACATCTGCTGGACATGGTCTTGTCATCGTTCCCAGAACTTGAAAGAAAGCAAATTGCGGCTGCCCAGTGACAGCACCACGGTTGGTAGTGGATCTTGACAAGATCCACTTCAATGCCTCGACCCTAGTGTCGCGATTGCGACCTCAGGGCATCTCGGTCACCGGCGTTACCAAAGCCTGTATGGGAGATCCCCGGTTCGCCAAGACGCTGCTCCGAGCAGGCGTCAAAACGCTGGGCGATTCCCGGATTGAGAATATCGAGACAATGCGCGCCGACGGCATAACGGCGCCCATGACGCTCATGCGCTCGCCAATGCCAAGTCAGGTCGACCGTGTCGTCAGGCACGCAGACATAAGCTTCAACACCGAACTCGATGTCGTCACCGCGCTATCGAATGCCGCAGGTCAAGCAGGACGGCGGCATGGTGTCGTCCTTATGATAGAGCTGGGGGACCTTCGCGAGGGTATCATGCCGGAAAACCTCGAAGAGGTTGCGCGCAAGGCCCTGTGTCTTCCGAACATCGACATTAGAGGCATCGGCACCAATCTAGCCTGCCTCAGCGGCGTGTCCCCGGACAGCAGGAATATGGGCGAGCTATCTCGCCTGGCAGACGTGCTTGAGAACGCTTGCGGTCTGGTCACCAGCATCGTGTCGGGCGGCAACTCCAGCAATCTCCAGTGGGCATTATCGGGGGCGGACACTGTTCGCATCAATGACTTGAGGCTGGGCGAGGCAATTTTGCTTGGGTTGGATCCTCTTGAAAGGTTACCAATTGCAGGCTTGCACACCGATGCTGTCTCACTGGTCGCGGAAGTCATTGAGTCCAAGGTAAAGCCGTCACAACCTTGGGGGAAAATCGAACAGACAGCCTTTGGGTACGCCCTGGAAAACGTGGATCTCGGCACAATTGGCCAATCAATTCTGGCCATCGGCCGCCAGGACATCGATCCCGAAGGTCTTACTCCGCCGAAAGGCATTAGACTTCTGGGGGCGAGCAGCGATCACTTGATGTTGGACACAAGCGCACACCCAGTAAAGGTAGGTTCCGAGATTGCGTTTCAACCCAATTACAGCGCATTGCTGCGTGCGATGACCTCGCCTTTTGTTACCAAGGAATTCATGGAAGCAGACAAGGAGAAGTCATCTCCAACTGATTTTTTCTTACACTCACATGCGGGTAAGAATCTCAGGCAATGGCAATATGGCCTGAATTGTCTCGGAGTTGTAGAAACCTCCTTCGCTAAATAGGAGGGACAGCATTACTCCGCGAAACCTACGGTATGAATAGCCCCTAGAATTGTAGACGCATTCTTTCCTAATTTTGAGGAAGGAGGCTGTGATGAGCAAAGTCAGAGTCAGCGGCGATTTCAAACGCGATACTTTGTGTCATTTGCAGACGCATCGAGAATATCAGCGCCCAGCCCGAAGCGGTTATTTTCTGCACCACATTTAATGGCCGAGATGCGGAATTCAGCCGTTCGCTGCGGTACAAACGAATGACTGGAATGGGCCGAAAGCGACTTTCGATCTTACACGTTCGAACGCCCGCTTGAGTGAGAGCGCTTCCAAAACACTCCCCCCTTCCCTTTTCTCACCTCTCTCAATCACCAAAACGGTCATCTGGTCTGGACGTCTTGCCGCAATTGCCACCTGCCGCTGGACGCGACACGGATCAGCGCGTATACGACACGCGCGTCAAAGACGCTCCCACGTCGTCTTTGCTCTCCGTTTAGACATGACAAAAGGCACAGGGCCATGATCCACGGTCTCTCCCGACCGAAGAACCAGATTCGCTGGCTGCTGCTGGAGGGCATTTCGCCCACCGCCACCGCGATCCTGGAAAAAAACGGCTACACCAATTTCGAGGTTCTGAGCACCGCGCTCGACCGGGACGCCCTGATCGAGAAGATCAAGGGCGTTCATATTCTCGGCATTCGCTCGCGCACCCAGGTGACCGAGGAGATCCTGCAGGCGGCCAACACCCTGGTCGCCGTCGGCTGTTTTTCCGTCGGCACCAACCAGGTGGACCTGGAAGCGACCGTCAGGCGCGGCATTCCGGTCTTCAACGCACCGTTTTCCAACACACGCTCTGTCGCAGAACTGACGATTGCCGAAATCGTCATGCTGATGCGCGGCATCTTCCCCAAGTCCAGCGCCGCCCATGAGGGCAAATGGATGAAGACCGCCACCGGCTCCCACGAGGTGCGCGGCAAGACCCTGGGCATCGTCGGCTACGGCAACATCGGCACCCAGCTCGCCAACCTGGGCGAAGCCATGGGCATGCGGGTCATCTTCTCCGACATGACCGACAAGCTGCAGCACGGCAACGTCACACCGACCGAGAGCCTGGACGAACTGCTGGCGCAATCGGACGTGGTGTCCCTGCACGTGCCGGACACGGCCGAGACCCGCAACATGATCACGGCCACCGAAATCGCCAAGATGAAGAAGGGCGCCTTCCTCATCAACAACGCCCGCGGCAAGGTCGTCGACATCGACGCATTGGCGGCAGCTTTGAAAGCCAAGCACCTGGCGGGCGCTGCCATCGACGTTTTCCCGGTCGAGCCCAAGTCCAACAACGACGAGTTCGTCAGCCCGCTGCGCGGCCTCGACAACGTCATCCTGACCCCTCACGTGGGCGGCTCCACCGAAGAGGCCCAGGCCCGCATCGGTGAGGAAGTCTCCAAGCGTCTGGTGGAATATTCCGATGTCGGCTCGACCGTTGGCGCCGTCAACTTCGCCGAAGTTCAGCTGCCCAAGGGCACGGACGCGACCCGCTTCATCCAGGTGCACCACAACGCCCCGGGCGCCATGCGCACCCTGACCGATCTCTTCACCCGGCACGACTTCAACATCTGCTCCCAGTACCTGCAATCCTTCAAGGATATCGGCTACGTGGTGACAGACGTTGACAGCCATGTGGAAGATCCTGAAGCGATCCTCGAAGAAATCCGCGCCCTGCCCAACACCATCCGGGCCCGGCTGCTGAACCGCGTTTGATCCGGCATTCATCGAGACCAAAGTCAAAAGCCCCGGCAGATGCCGGGGCTTTTTTTCATTCCATAGGCTCTCTTCTTATTCCGCAGGCTCGACGACCAGAAGCAGGCGCGCGGCATCGCCCGCGTCCTGATGCGGTGACCGGTGCAAGAGCCCGCAGGTCTCCTCATCGGACCAGAGCGCGCCCCTGAACAGCCCCACCTCGCCCGTCGCCATCCGCTTGTGACGGGCGGGATCGGCGGCATCAGCTTCAGCGACATACTCCGTGCCCGCGCCGCGATAACTGCACAGCAGCCGCGCCCGCACCTGATCGACGTGGAACTTGGGGCACATCGTCCCGCTGGTGACGTCCAGGCGGATCCGCACATAACGAACATTCAGGGTCTTTCCGACGGCAAGCGCAAGGTTTCCTGCATCCTCGATCAAGAATTCCCTCTCCGGCGACGGTTCGAGCCCGACCATTTCACAGGCATGAAGCAGGGCAGCCTTGGCCAGATGCGCCGGAACAACCGTCCGAAGCGTGGGCAGCTCGTCCTGGGCCAGAGTGTCGATCCAGCTTTGAAAACCCGGATCGACGGGTCGTTGCCAGATGGCTGCCGCAACACCGGGTTCCGCAATCTGATGCAGGACCTCCTGTTGACGGCTGTGGAGCACATCGCACGCAACAAATGGCTTCCATGACGCTGCAGCTGCGCGCTCCTGAGGAACGTCAAGAGCCAGTTCGCGCGCGCCGCTCATGCCGCCGCCTCGGACCGCTGGTAGGCGGGGAACGGATCGGCAAGACCTGCAAAGGCCCTGAGGTCATTGCCCGCCTCTTCTCCAAGGACACAAGCGTCCAGCCATTGCGTCAACTGCGGCCAGTCGATCCCTGCGCCAATGAAGACGATCTCCTGACGCCGATCGCCGAAGGGCTCGACCCAGAGCGACCTGGCGTAGCTCCGGGCCCTCTCGTCGTCCGGCCAACGCTCCTGCGGGATCGACGCCCACCAGCTCCCAAGCGGACTGACGCTCGACAGGGCGCCGGCAAGGGAAAACTCGAGCACCCAGTTCGGCCGCGAGCCGATCCAGAAATGCCCCTTGGCGCGAATGACACCGGGCAGCGGCGCATTCAAAAGCGCATGGATCTTCGCAGGATCAAAAGGACGGCGGGCGCGGTAGACGAAAGACTGGACACCATATTCCTCCGTTTCCGGAACATGATCCGCAAAGCCGTAAAGCTCCTTGGCCCACTGGGGATGTTCATGTGCCTTTTCGAAATCAAAGAGCCCGGTGTTCAAAATGTCGGATGGCGCGACCTCGCTGTAATCCGTCTCGATGATCCGGGCGTCCGCATTGAGGCTCCGGATGATCTTGCGCGCAGCATCGACCTGCTCGGACCTGGCAGCGCTGACCTTGTTCAGCACCACGACATCGGAAAACTCGATCTGATCGGTCAGGAGATGAACGAGCGTGCGCTCATCCTCTTCTCCCAGGGTCTCACCGCGGTCACTGAGGAAGTCATGGCTGGAGAAATCATTGAGAAGGTTCACCGCATCAACAACCGTAACCATCGTGTCGAGGCGCGCCACGTCCGACAGGCTCTGGCCCTCCTCGTCGCGAAACTCGAATGTGGTCGCCACCGGCAAAGGTTCGGAGATCCCGGTCGATTCAATCAGCAGGTAATCAAACTTGCCCTCGCTGGACAGGCGCCGCACTTCGTTCAACAGGTCATCGCGCAGGGTGCAGCAAATGCAACCGTTCGACATTTCAACGAGGGTCTCATCTGGATGGCTGAGCTCCGCGCCGCCGGCACGTACGAGGTCCGCGTCGATGTTGACCTCGGACATGTCGTTGACGATCACCGCAACGCGCAGGCCGTCCCTGTTGTTCAGCACCCGGTTCAAGAGGGTCGTTTTACCGGCACCGAGAAAGCCGGAAAGGACGGTGACGGGCAGGCGGTCGTCAGTCATTGGAAACCTCATTTTGTAATGTTATTACATTACTGATAACTCGTTTCCCGTTTCCTTCGCAAGCCTGATTTCCCGCAGTCCACCGATTGGCGCTGACAGGTATCGCTGGCAAAAGGCTCTCGGTCTGCCTCTCCTTCTTTGTCCCTAGGGACAATTTCCCGTTTGACTCCAAGGGGTTTTGCGCCAATTTTGGAACAAAGGCACAGGTTTCTCCAACCTGCCCTCAAGCGCTTCATCCTGTTTGGGAGGCGCCTGACTTCAAGCTTTAACAGCCCTGAGTTGAAACGATGACACCTTCGCGCCTATCGGTAAATGTCAACGCTATCGCCATGCTCCGCAATCGCCGGGACCTGCCCTGGCCGAGCGTGACAGGCCTCGCCGCCATCGCCATGGAAGCCGGCGCGAAGGGCATCACGGTCCACCCCCGTCCGGACGAGCGCCACATTCGCAAGACGGATGTGTTCGAGCTCTCGGAGATGATCGAGGACCGCTTCCCCAACAAGGAACTTTGCCTCGAGGGTTATCCCTCGGACGATTTCCTGAAACTGGTGAAGGAAGCCCGGCCGGACCAGGTGTTGTTCGTGCCTGACGATCCCGATCAGACAACCTCGGACCACGGCTGGCAGTTCGACCGTGACACCTCCCGGTTGGCAGATGCCATTGCTTCGGCCAAGGACTGGGCAGTCACCGTGTCGTTGTTTTGTGACCCGGATCCGTCCGCCCCGAAACACGCTGCAAGCCTCGGGGCCGAGCGGATCGAGATTTACACCGGACCATATGGTGCCTGCTACGACGACCCGGCAAAGGCGGAGATCGAACTCACCAAGGTGGTCGAGACCGCGCAGGCTGCCCACGGCCTGGACCTGGGCGTCAATGCCGGGCACGATCTGACGGTCGAGAACATCCCTGCCCTCATTGCTCGCGCACCCTTCATCCGCGAAATGTCCATCGGCCACGGCTTCACGGCCGACGCCCTGATCTACGGATTTGCCGAAAGCGTCAGGCGTTTCAGAACGGCCATGGGTGAGATCTGAGCATGTCGATTGAAAGCTGGCTCCTGTTCATTGCCGTCTCCCTCGTGCCGGCCATCAGCCCCGGCCCGGGCGTGATGCTGGCCATTCACAACACCCTGCGCTTCGGCCGCAATGCGACGCTGGCCTCCGCTTCCGGCAATGCGCTCGGCCTCGTTTGTATTGGCTTTGCGGTCGCATTTGGGTTCGGCGCCCTGATGGCGACCTCCGCCGTGGCCTTCACGGTGCTCAAGCTGATCGGCGCCGCCTACCTGATCTACATCGGCGTGAAAGTCTGGCGCGACAAAAGCTCATTCAACACCCTGGAAAATGATCTGGAAGGCCGAAAGAGCTATCGCATGCTCTTCGGCCAGGCGTTTCTGGTTTCGATCACCAACCCGAAGGCCATTCTGGTCATCACCGCGCTCTTCCCGCAGTTCATGTCGAAGAGCGGGTTCCACCTGGATCAGACCATCATTCTGTCGGTGACGTATGCGGTGCTGTGCTGGGCCAATCACGCGGCCATCGCCTATGCAGGCGAAAACGTCCGGCGCTTTCTCACCTCCGAGAAGCGGCTGTCCATGACCCGCCGCATCACCGGAGGGCTCTTTGTCGGCTTCGGTGCGGCCCTGGCGACCGCAAGCCGCTAGAGCGTCTTTCCCTCAGTGCACCCGGCCCCGTTCGGCGTCCAGAATATCATCCGCGTCGAGACCGGCGATCGGCAACCGTTTGTCGGTCGGCACATCGCCGGTGAGCTGCAGGGCCAGATAGCGGCCGCAGCATACGCGCAGGAACGACGTGAAGTTGCCCAGATCATGCCCGGCATCAATGCTCTCGTGATGGAGCTTCGTGATCAGCTGGATCACGGTCATGCCATCGCGTGTGGCGATTTCCTCAAGGGTCGTCCAGAAGAAGGTTTCCAGTCGAACGCTGGTCACCATGCCGTCGATCCTCAGCGAACGGGTGCTGCTCGCCCATAGATCGGCATCTGCCTGGATGAAGAGTTTGCACATGGCGAAGTCTCACGGCCTGTTCAGGTAAAGAGGAAACAGCCTACCGCGATGACATACGGACCGAAAGCCCTGCTTCTTGCGCAAAATCGGGACTGCGTTCAAAGCAGGGCTAGACGTGTCCGGATCGGGGGAACCGGACACGTGGTCTTGGGAAAGTCGCAGTCAGACTGGTCAGAGCCGGCTCAGGCAGCCAGCGTCCCGGCAGCTTCTCCGGCCATGACGGCCATAAACTGCGACAACCATGCCGGATGGGCCGGCCAGGCCGGAGCCGTGACAAGGTTTCCATCCGTCACGGCGCCATCGATGGCGATCTCCGCATAGGTGCCACCGGCCAGTTCCACTTCAGGACGGCAGGCCGGATAGGCAGAAACGGTCCGCCCTTCGATCACGCGGGCAGCAGCCAGAAGCTGGGCGCCGTGGCAGATCGCGGCAACCGGCTTGCCGGTCTCGAAGAAATGTTCAACCGCAGCAATCACGTCCTTGTCGAGACGCAGGTATTCCGGCGCACGGCCACCCGGGATCACCAGCGCATCGTAATCGGCAACATTGATGTCGGCGAAAGTGGCGTTCAGCGCGAAATTATGGCCACGCTTTTCCGTATAGGTCTGATCACCCTCGAAGTCATGGATCGAGGTGGCGACGGTTTCGCCAGCTTTCTTGCCAGGGCACACCGCATCGACACTGTGGCCAACGGCCAGCAGCGTCTGGAACGGAACCATGGTTTCATAGTCCTCAGTGAAATCACCGGTGATCATCAGAATTTTCTTGGAGCTCATGTTATCCTCCCAGAGCAACAGTCAACTCCGGGAAGCTATCAAAAGCCGTCAGCCAGCGGGTATTAGGTCCTTACTACATTCCTGCCGCGAGGCAGAAGATCCACATGCTGACCGGCGCAATTCAACTGCCGTATTTGAGGCGCCTTGCGCTCTCCAGGCTTTTGTCCTGCATTTGGCCTTCCAGCAACGGCAGCACCGTGTTGTCCATGAGGTAAGGCGCCAACTCGGACTCCGGCATGGGCTTGCCATAGTAGAAGCCCTGAAAATGATCGCACGACAGGGACCGAAGGTAGGTGGCCTGCTCCTTTGTCTCGATCCCCTCCGCAGTCACCTGCATGTTCAGCTTGTGGCCGAGCATGATGATGGTGTCGAGAATATGCTGGGTGCGCTCGTCGCTTTCGCCCAGAGACATGACGAAGGACCGGTCGATCTTCAGCTTGTTGAAATTGTACTTCCAGAGATAGCCCAGGCTCGAGTAGCCCGTACCAAAGTCATCCATGGACAGTTGAACGCCCAGATCACGCAGCGCATCAAGCTGACCTGAGACATTGCCGGCCTGTTCGATCAAAAGGCTTTCGGTCACCTCAAGCTCCAGCCGGGTCGGAGCCAGCCCCGTCTGCTTCAGGAGGTGAGTGATCTGCGCAACAAGCTTGCCATCTTCAAACTGCCGGGTAGACAGGTTCACGGACACAAAGAGGTGTTCCGGCCAGTTGGACGCAGCTCTCATGGATTGCTCGAGCACCCAGGCGCCGATGCGCATGATCTCGCCGTTTTCCTCGGCGATCGGAATGAACTCCGATGGAGAAATGGAAGAACCGTCTGCATCCTTGAGGCGCAGCAGTGCCTCGAAGCCTGCGACCTGATCGCTCGTCGGGTCAATCAGAGGCTGGAAATGAACTTCAAACCGGTCTGTCGCCAGTCCAAGGACGACACTTTCTTCAACGTGCCTGCGGCGGGCCACCTTGTCTTCCAGATCCGGCGTAAAGGTGACACAGGTGTTCCGGCCCATCAGCTTGGCCTGGTAGAGCGCGACGTCTGCCTTGTTCATGCGATCGTGCAGGTCCAGCTCGTGATCCGTATCCATATGAACACCCAGGCTGAGATGCCCCGTGACCGCCATCCCGTCGACCCAAACCGGCTCGCTGACCGCCTCGCGCAGGTTTTCGATCATCTGCTCGAGCTGCTCAGGCGAGCGATTGGCGGCAAGAATGACAAACTCGTCTCCGCCAAAACGGGCAGCCAGGTCGCCCCGTGACAGCTGGCCGGAAATCGCGTTGCCGGCGTGACGCAGGAAGGCATCGCCGACCTTGTGGCCGAAGGTGTCGTTGATGGTCTTGAACTTGTCCACGTCGACGAACATCACCGCGGTCTTGCGAAGGTCCAGACGTCCCGACTTCCGGTAGTCCTCGACCTTTTGAAAGAAGGTGGCCCGGTTGTGCAAGCCAGTGATCTGGTCGACCGATGAAAGGATGCGCACCTTCTCGCCGGTCTTCACTTGTTGCCGCATTTTGGCAATATAGGCAATGAAAGGCACACCGAACGTCAGCAGCACCAGGGCGCCAAGGGTGGTCGCCAGCTGCAGGAAATTGCGCCGGAACAGCGATGCGACCATGGTCTGGTCAACATAGACCTCGACGACCCCAAGGACGGAACCGCCAGCGGCTTCCACGGGCACATAGGCCTCGACATAGAGGTCCGGCCGATTGGCCTTGGCGCGCCCATCGTTCAGATCGATGACGGCCGAGCCCTTATCGATGACCATCTGAGCGTGACCATTGTGATCCGCCATTGCCCCGGGCTCGAGCGGTGCCCCCAGCTCATCGGAAATCAGCACAAGGTTGGCATTGCCGTCAAACAGCTTGAAGCGGAAGACATCGCCAACTTGAACAGCCGTGTCGATGGCATCTCTCTGCTCTTGTGTCGGAGTGCCACCTTCGATCAACCCCTCGAGGTCCGGCATCGTCGTGGCAAGATGCATTGCCCAGTTGCGCGCCTTGCGTTCTGCGTTCTGCTCGATGACCGTATCGACCGTGTCATTCAAGCCTGACTGGGCGAGCCGAAACATCGACCCGCCAAACAGGATGAGCAAAGCAAAGACCAGGGCGCCTCTGAGCATCTTTTAACCTCTAAATAGACTTGAGAGGCAGTATTCGGAAAAATGCTCTAATTTTTTGATAAACTCTCAGATCAAATGCAAAGGCAGTTCCTTCCCCCGCAAAGCAGAAGATCAAACTCTCCTAAACTCTGCGAAGAAAAGCTTATACCTCTGCATCCAGAACCATCAGTAATATTTACAATGACCCATCTGATAGGCCGCCCTACCCGGCAGCGCCGGCGCGCTTTGCTTCCTGATGTTCGTCCTCAACCAGACCGACCTTCCAGTAACCCGAAATATAGGCATCCTTCCGGTCTACGCCGCGATCAACCTGCACCAGTTGACGCAGTTGACGAATAAGGCCGCTTTCACCGGCAATGCAGGTCTGAATGCGCCCCCCCGGCCAGTCCAGATCCTGAACGAAGTCGAGCTGAGCCGTGGAGGATGCGTGCGGATCGTCCTGCACCAGCCAGTGAACATCGATCCCTTCGGGCAGATCGATGTCCTGACGATCGTCCAGGGAATGCACTTCAAACACGGCCACGCCTTTTGCCGAGCGCGGCATTGCCTCCAGGGTGGCTGCCGCCACAGGAAGCGCGGACATGTCTGCCGCGACCAGATACCAGTCGGCATAGAAATCCGTCACTTTCACCGGACCAGGTCCCATGAAGGCAAGAAAATCGCCGGGCTTCGCAGCCTGGGCCCAAAGGGTCGCAGGGCCGCTGTCGCCATGCGCAACGAAGTCGATGTCCAGCTCAAGCCCCTCACGGCGGAACGAGCGAACCGTGTAGGTTCTGACCGGATGCACCTTCTTTTTCGGCAAAATGGCTTGGTGAAAAGCGGTGAAACTGGCCAGATCCTCGCCTTCGCGCGGAAACGCCAACTTGCAATGCGCGCCTTCCATATGATCGGGAAAGTCAGACAGATCGTCACCCGTCAGCGTCACACGGACCATATGCGGCGTGATATAAGACGCTGATTTAACGGTAAGAACGCGGGTCTTTCTGCGGTTTGGGAGCGCCATTTGGTATCCTATACATGAATATGAAAATCATATTTAGTTTCTCTCTCCCCATTTTTCAAAGCCGGTTTGAAAAGAAACTGCCGGTGACGCCCAAAATCCCGCTTGACGGCAAACACCGAAGGGAACTATGAATACGAACCGTACCGTACGGTACAAAGACAAAACAAACGGCAGACGCGGACCCGTCCGGACAGCCTGCCACCATTGGAAACGCGCCGAAGAACCCCGAGACAGAAGTCATGCCCCTCGCCCCTGCAATAGACACGGAATTCGAAGATATCTTCTTCACCCCGCGCCAGGAAGCGGTGCTGGAGTGCGCCCTCGGATTGTTGGTGGAGGGCGGCGAAAAAGCCCTGACGACAGCCGGTCTGGCACGCACCGCCAACTGCTCCAAGGAAAGCCTCTACAAGTGGTTCGGTGACCGCGACGGACTTCTGGCTGCGGTCGTGGCCTATCAGGCAAGCAAGGTGCACTTCCCGCCCGAGAGCGGTGCGACCGCGGACGCGGAAACCTTCCGCACCCATCTGATCGCCTTTGCGACAGAGCTTCTTGCGGTTCTCTTCGGCGAAACTTCCGTGGCGCTCAATCGCCTGTCCATCGGCCAGTCCAACCGCGACGACAACCGGCTTGGCCGGCTGCTGCTGGTGCGCGGCAAGCATATGATCAGCGCCAAGGCACGCGCCCTGCTGGAGGCCGGCCGGCACCGCAACTATCTCAAGTTTGACGACGCGGAGGAGGCCTATCAGGTTCTCTACGGCCTGGCCGTGCGCGACGTCCATATCCGCCTGCTGCTGGGCGAAACCGCCAGCGCAGCAGAACGCGACCTGGAAGGACAGGCCAGGGACGCGGTTCAACGGTTCTATTCGCTGTTCGGCGCCTGACGCCGGCTAGCCAAAACAAGTTCAGCACATTTCCGGGCACCGGCCTTACAAAAGCAGGCCCCGGGCACAACGGGAGAAAGGAATACCCATGCGTGTTTATTACGATCGCGATGCCGATCTGAACCTGATCAAGTCCAAGAAAGTCCTCGTCATCGGTTATGGTTCACAGGGCCGTGCCCATGCCATGAACCTCAAGGACAGCGGCCAGAAGGACATCGCCATCGCCCTGCGCGAAGGCTCCACCACTGCTCTGAAGGCTGAGGCCGATGGCTTCAAGGTCATGACCGTGGCTGAAGGCGCTGCGTGGGCCGACCTGATGATGATGGCAACCCCTGACGAACTGCAGGCCGACATCTACAAGGACCACATCGAAGCCAACATTCGCGACGGCGCGGCAATCGCCTTTGCCCATGGCCTCAATGTTCATTTCGGCCTGATCGAGCCGAAAGACACCATCGACGTTCTCATGGTTGCACCGAAGGGCCCGGGCCACACCGTACGCGGTGAATTCGAGAAAGGTGGCGGCGTGCCGTGCCTGATCGCTGTTCATCAGGACGCATCCGGCAACGCCCATGATCTTGGCCTGTCCTACGCTTGTGGCGTTGGCGGCGGCCGTTCGGGCATCATCGAAACCACCTTCAAGGAAGAGTGCGAAACCGACCTCTTCGGCGAACAGGCTGTTCTGTGTGGCGGTCTCGTCGAGCTGATCCGCGCTGGTTTCGAAACCCTGGTCGAAGCCGGCTACGCGCCGGAAATGGCCTACTTCGAGTGCCTGCACGAAGTGAAGCTGATCGTCGACCTGATCTACGAAGGCGGCATCGCCAACATGAACTACTCCATCTCCAACACCGCTGAGTGGGGCGAGTATGTCACTGGTCCGCGCATCGTGACGTCCGAGACCAAGGCCGAGATGAAGCGCGTTCTCACCGACATCCAGAACGGCAAGTTCACGTCCGATTGGATGCAGGAGTACCGCGCTGGCGCTGCCAAGTTCAAGGCAACCCGCCGCCTGAACGACGCGCACCAGATTGAGGAAGTCGGCGAAAAGCTCCGCGGCATGATGCCCTGGATCAAGTCCGGCGCACTGGTTGATAAAACCAAAAACTAAGACCCGGGCACCGGACTTGGCCAAGACATCAGAACCTTGCGCCTGCCGAAGGCAGGTCGCGGGGGATCAAGTCCGGCGCACTGGTCGACAAGACAAAGAACTAAGCGGTCATCAGATCGCAGAAACCTTAAGGGCCGGAAACAATTCCGGCCCTTTTTGCGTTCAAGGCAGGCTGGGCTGAGACAGCCCGCTCAGGACCCTCTTCAAAGCCGCCTAACCCTCGCAAAAAACGAACTCCACAAAAAAAGAAAGCGCCTGTGCATTGTTATAATTTCCAACACTGCTCTGATTCAAAATAGCTTTTGCAACTGCCCCGCAACTCCCCACGCGGTATTTTAGAAAATCACTAAAATTTTAGGGAAACGAGTAAGTAGCCGGAAAGCCGCGCTACCTAGTCTCCCGCAAATCGCATTGTTGAATTTACCAAGAAATATTACCGAGAAAGAGCGTTCCGTTATGGACAAGTTCTCACTCCTTGCCGCCAATTGTCTGATATTGACCGTATTTTCGGTTTCGTTTTTGACGGCCTTCCACGACATGAAGCGCGAGCGTTTCTGGCGCACTTGGGTCTCTGGGAATCTGTTTCTCGCAGCGGCCCTATTTTTCTACATTTTTGACACCGGCCTGCCGGAAATGCTGGCGTTCATTGTTCCAAATGGCCTGATGATCGCGGCCTTCGCGCGCTACAATCAGGGCGCAATGCAGTTTAATGACCGAAAGGTCTGCTATCTGCGTCTTCTGATTCCGATGGGGATCATGCTGGCCACCAGCCTGCCCGCGCACATCAGCCAGAATTATGCGCTGACCTATACGGTCACCAATCTGATGCTCGCCTTTTTGGCGACAGCTACCGCCGCGGAGTATTGGTCGCGCCGCACCGACGGCCTGTCATCCAGATACGGCCTCGCGTTCAGCTTCATGCTCATGGCGGCGTCCTTTGCGCTGCGCGTCGCGCAAGGCATCGGTACAGAAAGCAACCTGCTTTTCGGTCTGACGGATGAGTTTCTGCTGTCCGTGCACCTCATGATCGCCCTGGTGTTCGTGACCACCATCGGCGCATTCTCCCTGTCCCTGGCTTTCGAGCGCAAGTCCGCAGAGCAGCAGGACGCCGCCCATAGAGATCCCCTGACCGGCACCTTCAATCGCCGCGAGTTCACCTTGAGGCTGAAGGAGTTGCTGCAACGGCCCGAGCGGGGCAACTTCGCCGTGGTGCAATTCGATCTGGACCACTTCAAATCCGTCAACGACCGTTTTGGTCATGGCGCCGGCGATGAGGCCCTCCAGATCTGCACCGACATCATGCAGTGGCATCTGCGCGAGGAAGACTGTCTGGCCCGCGTCGGAGGCGAGGAATTTGCGGCCCTCATGCCGGAAATTTCACACTCCGAAGCCCTTGAGATCGCCGAACGCATCCGCGCGACGATTGCTGATACGCCCTTGCACTTTGCGCCTGAAGACGTTCGCCTGACGCTCTCCGCCGGCATCTATCACGGCAAGGGCGACGGCATGGACCACAAACAGCTTCTGAAGCTGGCCGACGATGGTCTCTATGAAAGCAAACATGCAGGACGCAACCGCGTCTCCTTGACCAGATCCGACGCGCTCACCATCGTCGAGGATGACGAGTGGAACAGCACGCCACCGGCTCTGATCAAAAGCTCTGCTCCAAAAGCTTCGTGACCTGACGGTCGCGGGCGCCCTCGCTCTTGCCACCCATGACAACCACCAATCGCTGGGCACCACCACGCCGCGCCGTCGCGACAAGGTTATAGCCCGCCATGCTGATGTAGCCGGTCTTCAGACCATCCACACCGGCGACCTTGCCCAGCAGATTGTTGGTCGCGCGATAGGAGCGGCCATTAAAACTGAAGGATGTCGCACGAAAGTAGGACCCATATTGGGGGAACCGGGTTTTCAAGGCCCGTCCAAGGCTGGCCATGTCCCGCGCGGTCGTGACTTGCGCGGGATCCGGCAAGCCGCTGGCATTGACAAAACGCGTACGCGAAAGCCCCAGCGCCCGGGCCTTCGAGGTCATTTTTGCCGCAAAGGCGCTCTCGCTTCCCGAGATATTCTCCGCAATCACGATGGCCACGTCATTGGCTGACTTCACCGCAAGCGCCCGCGCGGCCTGCTCCACCGTAATCGTCGACCCGACCTTGAGGCCCAGCTTCGCAGGTGGCAGACGCGCCGCCTTGGCAGAGACAGTCAAAGGCGTGGAGAGGGAATAGCGCCCCGAAGAGACTTCCTCGAACAGCAGATAGAGCGTCATCATCTTCGTCAGCGACGCCGGGTAGCGCGGCTCATCCGCATTGATCGAGGACAGCTCGGCCCCGCTCGCCATATCGATCACCAGCTCGGAATAACCGCGTGCCACGGCCGTTGCCGCCGGCGCATAGGGAACCGCGGCAACAGTCGGGACCGGCTGGGAAGCAACGGCACTTGGGGTGGTCGAGGTGGATGGTGCCGTCTGACAGGCTGCCAGCGAGGCAGCCACAAGCAAGGCTGCTCCGCCCCGCGCCAGGTGTGTGATGCGCATCGACTTACGCTTTCAGCTTGTAGCCGGTCTTGAAGATCCACCAGATGATCGCAAGACAGGCTGTTAGGAACACCAGTGTCATCGTCAGTGACAGCCCAAGGCTCACATCCGCCTGACCGTAGAAGCTCCAGCGGAAACCGGAGATCAGATAGACGACCGGATTGAGCAGCGTCACATTCTGCCAAAAGGGCGGCAGCATGTTGATGGAGTAGAAGCTGCCACCGAGGAAGGCCAGCGGCGTCACCACGAGAAGCGGCACGAATTGCAGCTTCTCGAAATTGTCTGCCCAGATCCCGATGATGAAACCGAGCAGCGCAAAGGTGATCGCCGTGAGCAGGAAGAAGGTCACCATCCAGACCGGATGCTGAACCTCCAACGGCACGAAGAACGAGGCGGTGATGAAAATGATGACACCGACCAAGACCGCTTTCGTCGCCGCGGCCCCGACAAAGGCGATGGTGATTTCCAGAAACGACACGGGCGCGGAGAGGATCTCGAAGATCGTGCCGGTGAACTGCGGAAAGTAGATCCCGAAGGAGGCGTTCGACAGGCTCTGGGTCATCAGCGACAGCATGATCAGCCCCGGCACGATAAACGCCCCGTAGGAGATGCCATCAACCTCGGAAATGCGCGAGCCGATGGCCGCGCCGAAGACGACGAAGTAGAGCACGGTGGAAATGACCGGCGAAACGATAGACTGCATGATCGTGCGCACGGTCCGCGCCATCTCGAAATAGTAGATGGCCTTGATCGCGTGATAATTCATGATTTCACTTTCACCAGATCAACAAAGATGTCTTCGAGCGAGCTTTGGGTCGTGTGCAGGTCCTGGAAGCGGATGCCTGCGTCCGAAAGAGCGCTGATCAGGGAGGCGATACCGGTCCGCTCGCCCTGGGTGTCATAGATATAGACCAGTCGCCGACCCTCGTCCTCCAGCGACAGACCGTGTGTGAGAAGCGGCTCGGGAATTTCGTTCAAAGGCTCGGCAAGGTCTAGCGTCAGCTGCTTGCGGCCAAGCTGCCGCATCAGGGCGTCCTTGTTCTCGACCAGGATGATCTCGCCCTTGTTGATCACGCCGACCCGGTCGGCCATCTCCTCGGCTTCCTCGATATAGTGCGTCGTGAGGATGATGGTGACGCCCTTCTCCTTCAACCCCTCGACGACCCGCCACATGTCGTGCCGCAGCTCCACGTCAACGCCTGCCGTCGGCTCGTCGAGGAACAGGACCTTCGGCTCATGGGCGAGCGCCTTGGCCACCAGAAGCCGCCTTTTCATGCCGC
Organism: Roseibium polysiphoniae; assembly: GCF_014842925.1. Lineage (GTDB taxonomy): Bacteria > Pseudomonadota > Alphaproteobacteria > Rhizobiales > Stappiaceae > Roseibium > Roseibium polysiphoniae. The sequence goes on along the minus strand of NZ_JACYXJ010000003.1, from coordinate 344,129 downwards.
CAGACAGCGCCATGATCGGACTGTCCTTCTTGTCCCACAGGGTCAGGTCCTTGAGGATCTGTTCCACGAGAGCATCGTTGCGCGGCAAGCCAAAGAGACCCCGGCTGAACTTCAACTGATCCTTGACGACCTCGAACGGCGCCGTCGGCATTTCCTGGGGCACCAGCCCAACGAGACGGCGCGCGGCCCGGAAGTCTGCCTGGGTGTCGAAGCCGCCGATGGAGATGGAACCGGATGTCGGAATGATCAGTCCGCAGATCGTGCTGATCAGTGTTGTCTTGCCCGCACCATTGGGACCAAGAAGAGCAAACACCTCGCCCTCCTCGATCTCCAGCGACACGGACTTCAGTGCCTCAAAACCTCCAGAATAGGTCTTTTGAAGGTCACGAACGGAAATGATCGGAGCCATGGGATCCCACAATTGAGAACAGAAAAGGGAAGCGATGCACTGAAAACACTGCATCTGGACGAGGGCAACGCGCCAACGCACCGAAAGTTGTCCGCACACTGACAGAGCAGACATTGCTTGAAAAGAGGGCAGAGCCCCTCTCCTGACACCTTCGACGGCCTGAACGGTTGTTTCCGCAGACTGAACAGTGCGTCGCGCCGATCCATATGGGTATTCTGGGCAAGGTTGCTATCTTTAAAGGCAACAAAGGCCACTCGTGGAGATTTCCCATGTCCATTCGCCCAGTCACCCATATTGGAGCAACCCAGCCGACGCTCGAAGGCGCCGGGGTAAAGCTTGACCGCGTTTTCGGCTTCCAGGATCCGGAAATGCTGGACCCGTTTCTGCTGCTCGATGATTTCCGCAATGAACGACCGGAGGACTATCTGGCAGGGTTCCCATGGCACCCCCATCGCGGCATCGAGACGATCACCTATGTTCTGGCCGGGACGGTCGAACACGGCGACAGCCTCGGCAACACCGGCAACCTTGGCGCCGGCGATGTGCAATGGATGACCGCAGGCCGCGGCATCATGCACCAGGAAATGCCGAAGGGAGACGCCAACGGCCGGATGCACGGCTTTCAGCTCTGGGCCAACCTGCCGGCCTCGGAAAAGATGACGGAGCCGCGCTATCAGGACGTCACCTCCAACGACATTCCCGTCGTGGTCGATGACGACGGCACCGCTGCGCGGATCATCTGCGGCAATTTCTGGGGCAAGTCCGGCCCGGTCGACGGCATTGCAGCCGAACCGCAGTATCTCGACATCTCGGTTCCGCCGGGACGGCAGAAACGCTTCAAGGTCGACACCTACAAGCAGGCCTTTGCCTATATCTTCGAAGGCTCCGGCTCCTTCGAGGGTGCATCCGATCCCTTCGGCGTTCTGACCGAAAAGGAATTCGGCGGCGAGGAACTGAAGTTCCGCGACCAGACCGGAGACCGGACGCTGGTGATCTTCGGCACCGGCGACGAAATCGTGGTGCAGGCGGGCGATCAGGGCATCCGCTTCCTGCTTGTCTCCGGCGCGCCGATCAAGGAGCCGGTTGCCTGGCATGGCCCGATCGTCATGAACACCAAGGACGAATTGCGGCAGGCCATCAGCGAATTGCGCGCCGGCACATTCATCCGCTGACGACCTGACACGCAACGCTCCGAGCCGGCGACTGGCTCGGAGCGTCTAACAGAACGGGCGTCCGGCCGGACTTGCCCTCGTCAAACAACCAAGCTAACCGTTGAGCCTCGCCTGCCATTTCCCGAGGGCTCATGACAATCAAGATTCGCCAGGCCCATCCGGGCGACACGACGTCACTGACCGACATAATGCATCGCAGCAAGGCCTCCTGGGGCTATGACGATGACAAGATGAGCGGGTTCCGAAGTGCCTTCCGCATCTGCCAGCCTGATATTTCCGCCTGCGACATGCTGATTGCCGAACGGAACGGCAAACCGGTTGGCTTTGCCGGCGGCCGACTGGGTTCTGCCGAGGAGCCCCAAGTCTACCAGATTATCTATCTCTTCATCGCACCCGAGGGCATGAAACAGGGTCTCGGCCAGCTCTTGCTCACGCGCTTGAGCGATCTGGCCCGCGCGGGAGGCGCAACCCTGCTGCGGCTGGAGAGCGACCATTTCGCTGTCGGTTTTTACGAACAAAACGGTTTTCAACCCGTCGGCACCCGCCCCAGCAAAATGGCCCCAACCGGAAAAATTCCGGTACTGGAAAAAGCCATTCCCACCGGCATCGTGCCCCTCCAGGACATCAAGCTGAAACTGGATCGCGGCACATCCTGGTGCTTTGAAACCGAAAATCACGCGGCCATTGAAAGCCACTGGCAGGACGCCCTGCGCCACAATCCGCACCTTTGGAACGGCCGGACGCTCAAGCTCTCCGGGCACTCCTTCAAGGACGGCGTCTTTGAGGGCTCGTGCCTCGAATGCTCATTCGCCGCCTTTCTCACCTGGAGGGACTGGGGCGCCCCCGACTTGACCGCCTTCAACCTCTTCGGCTCGGCGATCCTCAGGTCCAGCGACGGCGCGCTTCTTTATGGCGTCATGTCGGACAAGACCGCCAACGCGGGCAAGGTCTATCCACCGGGCGGAAACCTGGATCCGTCCGATTTCCTTGCCGACGGCACAGTTGACGTGGATGGTGCCATCTTCCGCGAGCTGGAAGAAGAAACAGGCCTCAGCCGGTCCGATGTGTCCCCCGGCGAACGGTTCGCTGTTTTCGATGGCCCACGCATTTCAATTGCCCAGGTCCTCGATGTGGACAAACCCGCTGAAGATCTGGCCCGCGACGTTGTCGCATTCTCTCTTGTCAGTGAGGAACAGGAACTGGCGGACATGCGGATCCTGAGAAACCAAGGCGATCTCTGCAGTCCCGACCTTGTTTCCTATGCCCGGACCCTGGCCCGGCACCTGTTGCCAATTTGACTGGACAAACCGTCGCTTACACTTCCTTAACCATGCACACCGCTTCCGGACTGGCGGACCACCGGCTTTCCGTGCAACAGTCCGCCGACCGTTCTTGCACTGACCACTGACACCTCTCAGGAGACTGCCAATATGGGACGCCGCTACGCCATCCTCGACGTCTTCACCAACACTGCACTTTCCGGAAATCCCCTTGCGGTCGTGCTCGATAGCGAAGGCCTGAGCGACGCGCAGATGCAGTCGATCGCAGGTGAATTCAACCTGTCGGAAACCGTCTTTGTCCTGCAGCCGGAAAACCCCGGCCATTCCGCAACGCTCCGGATCTTTACACCGGGCACCGAGCTTCCCTTTGCCGGTCACCCGACCGTCGGCACTGCCATCTTGCTGGCGACCGAGCGCTTCGGCGAGATTTCAGGCGAACAGGATGCCGTGGTTGTCCTGAAGGAAAAGATCGGCGCCGTGCGCTGCGCGGTGATCCTGCGCGAAAACGCAGCCGGTTTCGCCGAATTCGACGTTCCCAAGCTTCCCGAGCATGCCGGCCCGACCCAGGACAACGAGCTGATCGCGGAAGCCCTCGGCCTCGACCCGACCGACATCGGCTTTGAAAACCACAAGCCGTCCCGCTTCAAGGTCGGCCCTGCCTTCAACTTCATCCCGGTCCGGGACCTTGATGCGCTCGCCCGCGCAAAGCCCAATCTCCAGCGCTGGAGCGCGGCCTTCGACCAGGACGAGCACAACGACGCTTACGTTTATTGCCGCGAAACCCGCTCCCACGACAGCGCCTTTCAGGCAAGGCTGTTCGCGCCCGAGATGGGCATTCCGGAAGACCCGGCAACAGGATCTGCGGCCTCGGCCTTCGCCGGCGCCATTCATTACTTCGACCGCCTACCCGGTGGCAGCCACGTCTTTCGCATCGAGCAGGGCTTCGTCATGGGCCGTCCGTCTCTGATCGACCTGGAGATCGACGTCGAGGACAAGCAGCTCCACGCAGTTCGCGTTGGCGGTCAGGCAACCATCGTCGCCCGCGGCGAACTGTTCATCTGATCCAGACCCATGATCTCAATGCGCCGCGCGGTCAAAAGACCAGCGGCGCATTGTCCGTCACTTCCTTCATGACGAAGAAGGTGCGTGTCTGGCGCACGCCAGGCAGCGTGATCAGCTCCCGGGCGTGAAGACGATTGAAATCCGGCATGTCTTTCACGCGGATTTTCAAAAGATAATCGAAGTCACCGGCAACCAGATTGCAGTCGAGCAGCGACGGCATCTTCACAACGGCTGCTTCAAACGCCGCAAAGCTCTCGGGCGTGGACCGGTCGAGAACCACGCCCACCATCACCAGCGCGCCAAGACCAACGCTTTGCGGCTCGACCTGCGCCCGCACCGACTTGATGAAGCCCTCCTGAAACAGACGCTGGGTGCGTCGGTGGCAAGTCGCAGCGCTGACATTCACCCGCGTCGCCAATTCCGCGTTGGTCAACCGGCCATCATCTTGCAGCAGACGCAGGATCTTGCGGTCCGTGCGATCGAGTTCCGCTGTGAAAGATTCTTCCATTTTTCAGATCCATTCCGAGAGTAATAAAATCTTTTAAACGCTATTTACATCAAGTAACGCGAAATTTCATCCATCTTTGAAAGCACCTTCGGCGCACGTCTTGCTAGCATTTCGACAGATCAGACACCGGAGAAACGCATGCTAGACGACTTTGACCGCTACCCCCTCACCTTTGGCCCGACCCCGATCGAACACCTGCCCCGCCTGACCGCGGAACTTGGCGGTTCAGTTGAAATCTACGCCAAGAGAGAGGACTGCAACTCCGGCCTTGCCTTTGGCGGCAACAAGCTGCGCAAGCTGGAATACATCGTGCCCGACGCCATCGCCTCAGGCGCGGACACGCTCGTTTCCATTGGCGGCGTTCAGTCCAACCACACCCGCATGGTCGCGGCCACCGCCGCCAAGATCGGCATGAAGTGCCGTCTCGTGCAGGAGAAGTGGGTACCTCACTATGATGCGGTTTACGACCGGGTCGGCAACATCCTTCTGACACGCCTGATGGGTGCCGACAGCCGGCTTGTCGAGGACGGCTTTGACATCGGCATTCGCAGCAGCTGGGAAGACGCCATGCAGTCCGTTCGGGACGAAGGCGGCAAGCCCTACGGCATTCCCGCAGGCGCCTCGGAGCACAAGTTCGGCGGCCTCGGCTATGTCGCATTCGCCGAAGAAGTGCGCGAGCAGGAAGCCGAGCTTGGTTTCAAATTCGACTATATCGTTGTTTGCGTCGTCACCGGTTCGACCCAGGGCGGCATGATCGTCGGCTTTGCAAAGGACGGCCGCGCCGACAAGGTCATCGGCATCGATGCCTCCGGCACGCCAGACCAGACCAGGGCACAGGTTCGCCGCATCGTCGACAACACCGCCGAGCTGGTAAAACTTGGTCGCAAGGTCAGTGACGACGAGATCGTCATCAACCCGGATTACGCCTACCCCGCCTATGGCGTTCCCAGCGATGAGACCAACGACGCCATTCGCCTTGCCGCGCGCACCGAAGCCATGATGACCGACCCTGTCTATGAGGGGAAATCCATGCAGGGCATGGTTGATCTCATCAAGAAAGGCTTCTTCCCTGAAGGATCCAAGATCCTTTATGCCCACCTTGGTGGCGCACCGGCGCTCAACGGCTACAGCTACTACTACAAGGACGGCTGACCGACGCCCTTCGCCTCAACCGGCCACGGACAACACGCCTGCCCCCATGTCTTGCCGGGGCGAGTGGCCGAAATATCTGGAATACTCGCGGCTGAACTGGCTAGCGCTCTCGTATCCGACCTGGAACGCAGCGCTGGCCACCGAAAGACGCTCGGCGGCGATCAACCGCCGGGCCTCCATCAACCGCAACTGCTTTTGATAGTTGAGCGGCGTCGATCCCGTCACAGCCTTGAAGTGGGCATGAAATGCGGACACGCTCATCCCTGCCTCACCGGCCAGGTCTTCAATACTCAGGGACGACGCATAGCTGCGACGGATCAGCCTCGCCGCCAGCGCAATCCGCGACGCATGACTGTCGCGCTCCGCCAGTTGCCGCAGGATCTGGCCATGACGGGCCTTCAGCAGCCAGAAATGAATCTCCTTGCGGATCAAGGGCGACAGCACCGGCGCCGCATCCGGTTTGCCGGTCAGGCGGAACAGCCGGCCCATGGCATCGACCACTTCCGCATCCGCCTCAGCCACCCCGATGGCCCCACTGGGTTGACCCGCGCGTCCATGCGGCTCGATCTCCGTCAGCAGCTCGTGAACCAGCGCCATATCCACCTCAAGCGCCAGGGCAATATAAGGCCGCGACGCGTCGGCTTTCAGAACTCTTGCATGGGTCGGCAGGTCCAGACCGACCACCAGGGACTGCTGTGGTCCAAAGTCCACGGCCTGATCACCAAGCCAGGTTTGCTTGACACCCTGGAGAACAAGGCAAAAGATCGGCTGATAGAGCACAGGATAGATATCGGTCGCCCGGCGCCGCATGGCGACGCTCAAACCCGCGACTTCGGTTGCTAGAGGATCTTCGCCTATGCACCGTCGATCGCCATAGTCTTGAACATCGCGGACAAGATCTTCAATCGGCATGAGTTCAGCTCCCTGAGACCTCATCCCTACGCCGCATACATATCTTCCGCAATCCCCACCCGCGGAAGATCTGGAGAATCAGGCAAGTACCAGCGAGAATGAAGCAAGTGCGGAGCTCCCCCGCGCATTAGGTTCCTGTCACAGCCAATCAGGAGACCTGTAATGACCACTCAACGCAAAATCGCCCTTGTCACCGGCGCCAGCCGGGGCCTTGGCTGCAACACCGCCCTTCAGCTTGCGCAAAAGGGCATCGACAGCATCGTGACCTATCGATCCGGCGAAGCGGAAGCTGACAAGGTCGTTGCCGAAATCGAAGCCATTGGCGGCACCGCCGTCGCGATGAAGCTGGACACCTCCGACACATCCGAGTTTGGCGACTTTGTTCACGATCTGCAGGCCGTCTTGAAGGGCCATTGGGATCGCCACACATTCGACTTTCTCGTCAACAATGCAGGAACCGGCCTTGCCAAACCCTTTGCCGAGACGAGCGAGGAAGAGTTCGACCAGCTGATGAATGTCCACGTGAAGGGCGTCTACTTTCTGACCCAGCGCCTGCTGCCGCTCATCGCCGACGGCGGGCGGATCGTCAACATTTCCTCTGGCCTTGCGCGCTTCACCCTGCCTGGCTCCTCCGCCTATGCCACCATGAAAGGCGCGGTCGAGGTGATGTCGCGGTATATGGCGAAAGAGCTCGGCAGCCGCCAGATTGCCGTCAACGTCGTTGCGCCGGGCGCCATCGAGACGGATTTCAACGGCGGTGCGGTGCGAGACAATCCGGACATGAACAAGATGATCGCCAGCACCACCGCAATGGGCCGTGTCGGACTTCCCGACGACATCGGCGGCGCCATTTCCAGCCTGCTCGCAGGAGACCTGGGCTGGATGACCGCCCAGCGCATCGAAGTCTCCGGCGGTCAGAACCTTTAAGGCAATTCAGCATCGCCGGCGGGCGGGACAAGCACCCGCCCGCCGGACGCAGGCTTAAATATCAATCTCGGCCCAGATCGCGTGGTGATCCGAAGCCGCGTGATGCTTTTCCTCGAGCTCAGGGTAGATTTCCCAGCGCGGCGGCCGCGACCCGGGCCAAACGCCCCTGCGCTCCAGCCCGCCGAGGGTCACCTTGTCGAACAGCGCCGGTGACAGGAGCAGATAGTCGATCTTGTCGTCGTCATTGCCCAGCCCATGGGTGCCGATCCCCCGGTTGCCGTTGTCGACGTTGAACTCGAACTCGGTAAAATTCGGATGCTCGCAGACATCCTTCAGGTCCGTATCCGCCAGGAGAGGTGCAAGTTCCGGGCTGTCTGGCGTATCGTTCAAATCGCCCAGCACAACAACATTCTCGAAACCGTCTGCGATCAGGCGATTGTAGTAGCTCGCGACAGCATTTGCCTGCGCCAGGCGCTTGGCTTTGCTCACCGGATCATTGCCACCGTATTTGCTTTTGAAGTGATTGGGCAGAACCACAATCGTTTCACCACCCGGCGTTGTCACCTCGAATTCGGGACAATCACGGCTGAAGATCCGATGACCGTCCGGCTTGAGATCATCCACGTGGCTACGCATATTTCCAATCGGATAGCCGTTGCGGGTCGCAAGGCCAACGTCGATGCCGCGGCCGTCATTGCCGTCAATCAGCATGACATGCCGATAGGCTTCATCGAGCCCCAGCCGGTCCACCATCAGATCCTGAAACGACAGCAGCACAGGCCGGCTTTCCGCCTCGACCACTGCGAGGATATCGGCCTTGAGGTCACGGATCATGCGCGCCGTATTGGCGATGGCGACTTCATCGACCGCCTCGGTCCGAAGCTCACACCAGCCCACCCAGTCGGAACGCCCCTTCGCCTTGATGTAGGGAACTTTCGGCGCGCGCGGCCGGGAAATCAGCAAGCCGCGGATTTTGCGGATGCGGGTGTAGCGTCCCTCGTCACGCTTGAGCATGCCGAGCTGATCGATCAGCTCCAGCATGCGCGCCTTGTCCGCGTCCGTGTAGACCTCATGCTCGAAAAGCTTGTTCAGCTCGGCATGTGCATCGAGCACATCCTTGTGCGCGTCTTTCTCCGGGCCGTTGAACACCCGTGCCCGGTCAAAAAGGTTTTCCACGTTGAATGCTGCAATCCGCATGATCCCGCCTCCCCTGATCAAGCCTGCAAATAACCACCACCTTAGTTTGCAAGAATGACAGAAACATATCAGAAATAGTTGATCCAGGCGCCTGCAAAGCTGCTTTCTCACGCCACCGAAGCACGTTACGCTCCCACCTAACCGCAGATTTTACCAAGAGCTCGCCTCTCCAGGCAGCCGGTCCCAGGGGAAAGTCATCACCATGTCCAGATCATCGGTTTTCAGCCTCACCATGTCGCGCCGCCTTCCCGTGCGCGTCGCCGGCGCGCTCCTGGCAGGTCTCATGGCGTCTTCCGCGATGGCGCAACAGGCGGCCGATACGGTCTCCCCGGAAAGCGCCAGTGCGATGCCCGCCGCCTTCAAAAACCTCTCGCCCGAAGCCGCAGCCGCGCTCGCCGCCAAGACAGCAGGCGAACCGGTCAAGGCAAAGGACTGGATGATTGCCGCGGCCAATCCACTTGCCGTCGAAGCCGGCGCGAAAATCCTCAAGGCGGGCGGCAGCGCCGCAGACGCCATGGTCGCCGTTCAGACCGTCCTCGGTCTCGTGGAGCCCCAATCCTCGGGTCTCGGCGGCGGTGCATTTCTGGTCTGGTATGATGCGCAGACCGGCGAGCTGACCACCCTCGACGGCCGTGAGACCGCGCCACTGGAAGCCGACCCGACCTATTTCCAGGACGAGGCAGGCGAGCCTCTGAAATTCTGGGATGCTGTCGTCGGCGGCCGGTCCGTCGGCACGCCGGGCACGCCGAAACTCATGGAAGCTGCCCACCAACGCTGGGGCAAGCTCGAATGGGCACCGCTCTTCAAGGACGCGATCGCACTCGCCGAAGGTGGCTTTACCGTTTCGCCGCGCCTTGCCTCCCTGGTTGCAGGTGACGCGGACCGGCTCGGCCGCTTCGACGCCACCAAGGCCTATTTCTTCCCCGGCGGCGAGCCCATCAAGGCAGGCGACACCCTGAAGAACCAGGACTATGCTGCAACCCTCAACTCCATCGCCGACAATGGCACCAAGGACTTCTATGACGGCTTGATCGCAACGGACATCGTCGACACCGTCCGCGGCGCGCCCGGCAATCCGGGCCTTCTGTCCGCCACTGACTTGAAGATCTACGACATCAAGGAGCGCAAGGCCGTCTGCGCGGACTATCGTGACCGCAAGGTCTGCGGCATGGGCCCGCCCTCGTCCGGCGCCCTCACGGTCGGGCAGATCTTGGGAACCCTGGACGCCTACGATCTCGCCAAGCTGGGCCCCAAGAGCGCCGAAGCCTGGCGCCTGATCGGCGATGCGTCCCGTCTCGCCTTTGCCGATCGCGGCCGCTACATGGCCGACAGCGATTTCGTCCCCATGCCCACCAAGGGGCTGGTTGACCCGGCCTACCTAAAGACCCGGTCCGACCTTCTGAAAGGCGACGACGCTCTGCCCGAAGTTGCACCCGGCACGCCGCCCTGGGACCACGCACGCCTGATGGCAGACGATGAGAGCATTGAACTGCCCTCCACCTCGCACATCTCCATCGTCGACGCCGATGGCAACGCGCTGTCCATGACCACCACTATCGAGAACGGCTTCGGCGCGCGGCTTTTCGTCCGTGGCTTCCTGCTCAACAACGAGCTGACCGACTTCTCCTTCCGCACCCAGAAAGACGGCCTGCCCATCGCCAACCGGCTGGAGCCTGGCAAACGTCCCCGCTCGTCGATGGCACCCACCATCGTCATGAAGGACGGCAAGCCCGAACTTGTGGTCGGCAGCCCTGGCGGCAGCCGCATCATCGGTTACGTGGCAAGTGCCATCATCGCCCATCTCGACTGGGACATGAATATCCAGGCGGCCCTCGCCTACCCGCACCTGGTCAACCGTTTCGGCACCTTTGATGTCGAGGAAAACACCGCAGCAACGGAGCTTGCCGCACCGCTCGAAGCTCTTGGCTACAAGGTCAATCCCCGCGCCCTCACCTCCGGCCTCCACGCCATCGCCATCACCTCAGACGGCCTTGAAGGCGGTGCCGATCCACGCCGCGAAGGCATCGCTCTGGGGAATTGAGCACAGCATACGGCGGAAGGCGCATCGATTGTTCCTTCCGTCGTGATGCAAGCCGCTTTCAGACCTAATTTCGGGTGCATTTTCCAAAGCAGTATTCAGTCGTTCCCTATGGATCGGCCGATGAGCGTCACCTCCACCGGTTTTCCTTGACGAATCTGCAGATTATCAAAAGCCCGGATTGCGCCGCAGCATCCCCGCCCATACAGTCGCGCCACGTAAAAACCCGTAGCCACAGCCAAGAGCCAACGCGGACCCCATCATGATCGAGCTTTTGAAAATCCTGCATGTCTTTGCCTTCACCGCGGGAATTGGAGGAGGCCTGGCCAATCTGGTGGTTATCCGCGCCGCTGGCTCCGCAGATCCGGAAGCTGCAAAGGCCCTGCGCGGCATCACCCCGCGCATCGGTATGCTCAGCGTCCATTCCCTTGGTCTGCTGTGGGTCACCGGACCGCTTCTACTCTGGCTGGCCTATAATGGCGGCGCGCACCTCAGCCCGCTGTTTCACGCCAAGATGCTCGGCGCCGTGCTTTTGACGCTCATTGTCATTGCCAGCCGCTTGACCATCCGCAAGATCAAGGCTGGCAAGCCTGCCCCGCTTGCGCCCCACATGCCAAAACTCGCCCTCGCCGCCTCCCTCACCGGCCTCACAACCATCGCCCTCGCAGTGCTGACGTTTTCCTGAGCGGGGAGACGTACGAAGTCTGGGGATCCCCGCACAAGGCGGGGATGACGGCAGAGGATGTTGCGGGGCCTCGCCCATGCTGCTGAAAACACACTCTCCGTCGTCATTGTCGGGCTTGTCCCGGCAATCCAAGAAAACTGGCCACGAAGCATGGAGCAATGGATCCTCGGGACACGCCCGAGGATGACGCCAGTGGGTGCGACGGGCCCGAACCTAGCCCCTCGCCTTCCCGAAAAAGCGCCGCGAAGATCCGGGATCCAGTACGCCGGAATCTCATGGCTCATACCGAAGCGCCTGCGACCAATGGCGTCCTGCCTGCGCATAGGCGGCATTCAGGACATTGCTTGAGCGTTGGCCACGCACATAGTCCAGACACGAATATGCAGCAGATGGAATCTCACGCCAAAGCGGGCTGCCCGCTCGACCCTCGACCGTTTCGGCAGTAGGATGCCCCATGCGCCTGTTTCCGAACCCCGCCGGCAACGGCACACTCTTCTTTGACAATCTGACATCGCCCGAAGGCGCAGCTGTCGCCTACGATCCGGGCACACAGTCGTTTGTCTGCGATACTCCCTTCTGCGCCAACCGGGATCTTATCGGCTGCAATTGGGTCTCGTCAGCGCCTGGGGCAATTTGCACCGCCTGCGCCATGACCACGCTTTCGCCGGACCCATCCATGCCAGGCGTGTTTGAGAACTGGGCAGGCGCAGAGGCCGCCAAGCGGTGGGTGCTGACCAATCTGCGGCAATGGAACTGGTTCTGCCCCGATGACACCGGCCCGCGCCCTGTGTTCCACATGCTTGCCGAGGGCGCGAGACCGGTCGTCATGGGCCATGCACAGGGCGTCGTCACCATAAGCATTGAGGAGACAGATCATGTGCTCCGCACCCAAAGACGCGAAGCACTGGACGAACGCTACCGAACGATGATCGGTCACATGCGCCACGAAATCGCGCACATGTTGTGGTGGCGGCTCAGTATCCTGCCCGACTTTCTCGAGGCCTTTCGCGCCCTGTTCGGCGACGAACGCTCTGACTACGCCGATGCACTGGCAAGGCACTACAACGATGGACCACCGGGCGACTGGCAGGATCACTACCTGACACCCTATGCCTCCGCTCATCCGCACGAGGACTGGGCTGAGACCACGGCGCATTTGCTACACCTGGTCGACCTCACCGACAGTTTCCTGGCAGCCGGACTGTCCGGGCCGGATCTACCAGGGCCCACTTGGGACCCCTACCAGGAGCCCGATCCGTCGAAAACGACGAGCGTGGCCGCAACGATTGCCGTTGGCATCAACCACGTGAACAGGTCCATGGGGTTGCAGGATCTTTATCCCTTCGTGCTCGCGGAGCCATCCCGCCGAAAGCTTGATTTTGTGCACCATTGGCTACGTGGCGGCCCCTCACCGGGATCGGCCTGAAAGCGCCACCTCTCTATTTGACCACCGACGGTCATCCCCGCCTTGTGCGGGGATCCAATTCACATTGCTGCCAGCCGGGCGTTTGTGAGAGGGCGAGAAACTGCCGCGTACTCTGCGTGGATCTTGAGACTTCGGGAACCAATAGATCCCCGCACAAGGCGGGGATGACGGCAGAGGTGTTGCGAAAGACAATCACCCATACCGCTGAAGACACACCTCTCGTTCGTCATTGTCGGGCTTGTCCCGGCAATCCAAAGGACCTCTCAGAAGATACAGGAAGGGTGGATCCTCGGGACAAGCCCGAGGATGACGCCGGTGGATGTGGCAAGGCCTTGCCTCCCGCTCCTCGCCTTCCCGGACGCAGCAACGCGGAGATCCGGGATCCTGTGTGTTGGAAGTGTGTTTAGATGCTTGCGGGCGGGAGGCTGTAGGGATCCTGGTCTTTAAGACCGCTTACTGGCCCAGCCCCCGCCCGCTTCAAAACACACTTCCAACACACAGGATCCCTGCCTGCGCAGGGAAGGCAAAGAGAGCGGGAAACCGAGCTTATCCCCCATTCGGGCAGGGATAGACCCCTCGCAAGGCATTGAAAAAACACCCACAGCCTATGAATAGCCGAAACTTATCCTCCCTGGCCGGACCTGTCGTATCATCGCTCCCGTTCCTGCCATCACGGGGCCGAGTGCAGACCGTGCGTTCGCGGTGGTGGGGACCGGGTTTCGAGGATGAGGTCTGGTGGAACGGACCAGCCCCTATCCGGTGACTGGCAGCTTGGACCTGCAGCGGGGAGTGACGCGGTAGATCTCAGGCGCGTTTCGTGTCTGGCAAACCGGAGGACGCTCTACTTCCGGCGCGCAGAAAAGAGAAAGACGCAAGTTCAGTCATTTGGGACACGAAATCTGGGCAGGCGTAACGGCCTTGTCATATCCCAACTTCCCAACCAACGCCCGGCAAGTCCGGAGCGCCTGCCATCCCGTTGAACGGGAGAACCAAACAGCCAAAACGCCGGGGAGACATCCTGCGGCGAGATTGGTGCTGGGTCGCTTTTCTGTGCAGGTCAGGATGGAGAACCAGGCCTCCTTGCATAACGACCTCTCCCATCACGCCCGCATCCGTGCGCTCAACTGGTCTCGACACATCCAGACCAGCGATGAAGGCGGGCGGAATCAACCTTGCGTCAATCCTCTTGCATCCTTTTGCCCGATCCCCTAAAACCTCGTCATTAACGCTCAAGTCACATTTCTGCGGCACGATTCTGAATTGACCAGTTAGCGCCAAAGACACTGTGGCAACAGACAAGGCCAGAGACCCCCGATGATCGCATCGTGCGACATGACCGGCATCTCCAGCGACGCGCACTCCCCGCGCGGCGGCCTTATCCTAATTGGCGACCTCCTTCTACTTAGATGCCCCTGAGCGTCGGCTGATCCGTATTTGACGGAACGGACACTTGGGGGATGAAGCGCATTTACCAGATCAAGAACTCATGATCGCGCGCCGTGCCCGAGGACAGAGCTGAACAAGCCCCTCACCGGCAGCGGATCTTCAAGGAAGGACCAGACCGATGACCGCCTCTCAGACCGCAGACAAAGACCAGGTCTTCATTTTCGACACCACCTTGCGCGACGGCGAGCAGTCGCCCGGCGCCTCCATGACCCTGGACGAAAAGCTCCAGATCGCCGATATCCTCGACGAAATGGGCGTTGACATCATCGAGGCGGGCTTCCCGATTGCCTCAAATGGTGACTTTGAGGCCGTCAGCGAAATCGCCAAACAGGCCAAGACCTCTGTGATCGCAGGTCTCGCACGTGCCATTCACGCCGACATCGACCGCTGCGCCGAAGCTGTGAAACACGCCGAAAAGGGCCGCATTCACACCTTTGTCTCCACCTCGCCGATCCATCTGCAGTTCCAGATGAACAAGACCGAGGAACAGGTGCTCGACATCATCACCGACACGGTGACCCGCGCGCGCAACCTGATCGGCGATGTGGAATGGTCGGCGATGGACGCAACCCGCACACCGATCGACTACCTCTGCCGCTGTGTGGAAGCGGCGATCAAATGCGGTGCGACCACCATCAACCTGCCGGACACGGTCGGCTATGCGACCCCCGACGAATACAAGAAGATGTTCGCCGACATCATCGAGCGGGTGCCGAATTCCGACAAGGCAATCTTCTCGGTCCATTGCCACGATGACCTCGGCCTGGCAGTCGCCAACTCCCTGGCCGGTGTGGCCGGCGGCGCGCGCCAGATCGAATGCACCATCAACGGCCTGGGAGAGCGGGCTGGCAACGCAGCGCTGGAAGCCATTGTCATGGCCATCCGCACCCGTTCAGACGCCTTGCCCTATGCCTCCAATGTGGATCCGAAATTCCTGACCCGCGCGTCCAAACTGGTCGCCGGGGCGTCAGGCTTTGCCGTTCAGCACAACAAGGCCATCGTCGGCAAGAATGCCTTCGCCCATGAGAGCGGCATTCACCAGGACGGCATGCTGAAGAACGCCGAGACCTATGAGATCATGCGTCCCGAAGATGTTGGCGTGAAGGCCACGTCTCTGGTCATGGGCAAGCACTCCGGCCGCCATGCGTTCAAGGACAAGCTGAAGGAATTGGGTTACGAGTTGGGCGACAACGCCTTGCAGGATGCGTTCCGGCGCTTCAAGGATCTCGCCGACCGCAAGAAGCACGTTTATGACGAGGACATTGAGGCCTTGGTCGAGGACGAGATCTCCATCGCCGGCGAGAACACCAAGGTCATCGCCCTGACCGTCATTGCCGGGACAGGTGGTCCGCAGAAGGCGATCCTGACCATGGATATCGACGGCAGGCACGAGACCCGCGAAGCCACGGGCGACGGCCCGGTCGATGCCACCTTCAACGCCATCAAGGCGATCGTGCCCCATGAGGCGACCCTGCAGCTCTATCAGGTGCATGCCGTCACCGAAGGCACCGACGCCCAGGCGGAAGTCTCCGTTCGTCTGGAAGCCGACGGCCGGATCGCAACCGGCAAGGGTGCCGACACGGATACGCTGGTCGCTTCCGCCAGAGCCTATGTCTCTGCCATGAACAAGCTCGCCATGCGCCAGCAGACCGGAAACCCGGGCGCACTGAAGGCGAGCTGAGCTAAATCCGCGGTGGCCTATGCGGCCACCACGGCCCTCCAAGACCTCTAAGGCCGTGCACTGCGGGTCGGGACCAGCAGTCTTTTCTGCATCGCCTAGGAGCTTTGCTTGAGCTTGTCACGTGAACTGCTCGAGAACCTGGGCAGGTCGTCCTTGATACAAAGCCAATCCGGCCGCGCCTCATCGTGGGCATGCATCTGCGGCGACAACGCATCGATCTGATCCAGCAAACCAAGTGAGATGTAGGTCTGGCCCGGCAGGTAATCATAGCTGCCTGCTATGGGAGATCCGCAGCTTCCGCAAAATGTCCTTGTCACGCCAGGGTTCGCCGTGACCTTTTGCAGGACATCGGATGAAATCGTCACTGCACTGGCATCAAAGGCCGCAAACGCCGAGACAGGTGCCCCCGTCACACGGCGGCAGTCCGTGCAATGGCAATAGGCAATCGCACTGGGCTGCGCATTGGCAGAGATTGTCGAGGCTCCGCAATAACAACGGCCCGTAATCGGCGGTGAAGAATCGGTCTCGCTCATGGCCGTCCGTCGCCAGGGTTCCGAACCTGAAACAAAGTTCGCCTTCATCGACATAAGCCTATACGGGTTTTTCAGCGTACACAGCTTCCGGTGCCCGCAATCGTGAGACGGAACGCCCGAAAACTGGCTTGGCCCTCAGGCGCTCACCAGATAGGAGCGCAGGGACGGGCTGAGAAGCTGGAAGACGTCGCAGGGCATGTCCTCGATCCGTCGGCTTTCGCGGTAGACGAAACCGAGATCCTGAACCGTGCTGCGGGCATTGCGGTCGTCCGTGCGAACAGGCACGACGATATGGGAGAAATAGGTGTTCTCGAAGAACCAGTCGATCAGCTCCCGGCTCACCTTCAGCGTCAGATCGCCGTGCTTGGCGCAAGCGTCCTTGGAAAAACACCAGCGCATGGCGATTTCCGAGGTTTCCTCGAGGGGCGAAAAGCCGGCCCAGCCCAGGAACGTGTTGTTTTCATCCGTTACCTTGAACGCACTGAGACCGTGGCGTTCCTGGTCTGCCAAAGTGTCGTCAAGAAAGGTCGACACCTTGTCGAGCGACCAGGCACCATGGACAGAGGAAAGATAGCGGTGAACCGCGGGGTCCGCATGGAGATCCGCCAGCAACGACAGATCGGTGGCGGACAAAGGCGTGAGCCTGACCCCTTCCGTATCAATGACGATATGCTGCAAATGAGCCTCCCTGAAGCGCTGATCCGTTCCAGATCAATTACGGGAAGCCCTAACTCAAGATTGTGAAGGGACCAAGGCAACAAGGTCTAATTTCACGCCTGAACTTGGAAAATCCGTGCTTATACGGACATTTAGCGCGGGAAATCCACAGTGCGATGCACAATCCCTGATTGGCACTGCATCATAGGTAGTCCTGTCAGGTATGTTGTAGTTGGCTCGCCAGATCCCCGGTATTTGAAGCGGCCGGATCCAGTCGCCTCCAGTCTGCCATCTGATTGCGGAACCAGGTTTCCTGCCGCTTGGCATACTGGCGGGTCGCGATGGTCAGGCGCTGCGCCGCCTCTTCCAGGTCACACGCGCCAGACAAAAACTCCGCCACCTCCTTGACGCCAATGGCCCGCATGGCAGGCACGCTGTTCGGCAGGCCAAGCTCCAACAGCGCTCGAACTTCTGCGATGCCCGCGTCCGACAACATCATCCCTGCCCGCTTTTCAATCCGCGCATGAAGCCAGGAGCGGGGCGGTGCCAGAACAATGCGAAGAGCCTCATCCGGCCGGATCAGGGGCGCGCTTTGCGCCTCTGCCTGCCAATCCGAAACGCTCTTGCCGGTCGAACGCACAACCTCCAGCGCCCTTGTCAGCCTTTGCAGATCCTGGAGTGTCTCGGCGCCAACTGGATCGAGTGGTGTCAGCGCAGCAACCACAGCTTCGACGCCGCCGTCGTCCGCCAGCTGTCGACAGCTGCTGCGAATCTCCGGATCAATCTCGGGAATTTCCGCAAAGCCCTCGGTCAACGCCTTGAAATAAAGCCCGGTGCCGCCAACGAGAATGGGCAATTTGCCTACGGCGCGCACTGCATCCAGTTCCACGGCCATCATGCGCAGCCATTCGCCCGTCGAAAAGGCGATTTCGGCGCCAAGAACCCCGTAAAGCCGGTGCGGAGCAAGGGCGAGATCTTCGGCCGGCGGGCGGGCCGTGATGATCGACAGCTCGCGATAAAGCTGCATGGAATCGGCGTTGATCACGACACCATTCCATCGGCGAGCCAATTCAATGGCCAAAGCCGACTTGCCGCTGGCGGTCGCTCCGGCTATCAGAACCGCGCGGTGCCCGTTTGCGGGCGACACATCCTTCTCACTCAAGGTCGCGCTCATGTCCTTTGTCGCCACATTCGTTTCCAATCCGACGCGCCCGGCTGTCGACGACGCCCTGATGGCGCGCGTCGGCTCCTGTCTCGAAGGCGCCGGCAACCCGTCAACGCTCAGCGCCGGCGTTGCCGCCGAGGTCACCTTTGCCGGGCCTGATCCCGTCGCAGCCGAGACCAGCTTGCGCCAGGCCCTCGGCGAGGCTCCCGTCGACGTCTTTGTGCAACCCATCGAAGGCAGGCGCAAGCATCTCCTGATCGCGGACATGGATTCCACCATGATCCGCCAGGAATGCATCGACGAACTGGCTGCCGAACTTGGTCTGAAGGACAAGATCTCCGAGATCACGGAACGGGCCATGCGCGGCGAGATCGAATTCGAGCCGGCCTTGCGTGAACGGGTCGCCCTGCTCAAGGGGCTGCCGGTCGATGCCATCGAAAAGGTCCTGCGCGAACGGATCCAGCTGATGCCCGGCGGGCGCACACTGATCCAGACCATGAAAGCCAACGGCGCCTATTGCGCGCTTGTTTCCGGCGGCTTCACTCATTTCACCCGTGCCATCGCCGCGCTGATCGGCTTTGACGAAAACCAGGCCAATCTGCTTCTTGAAGAAAACGGCCTGCTGAGCGGACGGGTGCAGGAGCCGATCCTGGGCCGCGATGCCAAGCGCCAGCGGCTCGAGGAACTCGTGGCCGAGAAGAACCTGGACTTCAGCCAGACGCTAGCGGTCGGTGATGGGGCCAACGACCTGGCGATGATCGAAAAGGCCGGCCTTGGCATTGCCTATCGCGCCAAGCCAGCCGTTGCAGCCGCTGCCGACGCCCGCGTCGACCATGGCGACCTGACCGCCCTGCTCTACTTGCAAGGCTATGCCCAGGCCGATTTCTCGCTGAGCTGAACCAAGCACTTCATTTAAACGAAAAAGGGCGGCCCGATCGGACCGCCCTTTTCTGTTTGTTCAAGCGTGCGCGAAGATCACTCTTCGATGCGCACCGGTACGAAGCGAAGTTCGCCTGTCTGGTTGGACAGCAGCAGCAGAGCGGAGCGGCGTCCGTCTTCCTTCAGCTTCTCGACCTGCTCAATGACGTCCTCCGGCGTTGCCACCGGCTCCTGCGCCACTTCCTTGATCACATCGCCAGCCTGAACACGCTTTTCTTCAGCGGAACTGCCCGGCGCGACCTGCTTGACGACAACCCCGGTAACATCTTCCTCGATGCCGAATTCTTCGCGCGCCGCGTCATCGATTTCGGCCAGGATCATCCCCAGCACTTCTTTCTGTTCAGGCGCATCCGTCTCGCCAGCTTCGCCCTCTTCCTCGTCGGTTTCGGCAGCAGCGACCTCTTCCAGACGTCCAAGGGTGACCTGCAGCGTGACTTCCTCTCCCTTGCGCAGAACCAGCACATCAACGGCCTTGCCGATTGCCGTTTCAGCGACCATACGCGGTAACTCGCGCATGGTTTCGACTTCCTGTCCGTCGAACTCGAGGATCACGTCACCCGGCTCGATTTCCGCAGCAGCGGCCGGGCCATCGTCGGACACGCCTGCCACCAGCGCGCCATAGGCTTCATCCATGCCAAGGCTTTCGGCAATCTCGTCGGTGACTTCCTGAATACGCACGCCCAGCCACCCGCGGCGCGTCTCGCCGAACTCGCGCAGCTGCGCGATCACGCGAGTTGCGGTCTTCGCCGGAATGGCAAAGCCGATACCGATGGACCCGCCCGAAGGAGAAATGATCGCCGTGTTGATGCCGATCACATTGCCGTCCATGTCGAACAGCGGACCACCCGAGTTGCCCCGGTTGATGGAGGCATCCGTCTGGATGAAATTGTCGTAAGGGCCGGAGTTGATGTCCCGGTTCTGCGCCGACACGATCCCGACGGTCACGGTGCCGCCAAGGCCGAAGGGATTGCCGATGGCCATAACCCAGTCGCCAACGCGAATGGCGTCGCTGTCGCCGAAGCTGACATCCTTCAGAGGCGTTTCCGGCGTGACCTTGAGAACCGCAATGTCGGTCTTTTCGTCGGTGCCGATCAGCTCGGCCTTGAGCTTCGTGCCGTCATTGAAGTTGGCGGTGATCTCGTCCGCACCTTCAATGACATGGTTGTTGGTGATGATGATGCCGGCCGTACCGTCGATCACAAAGCCGGAGCCGAGCGACTGAACGCGCCGGGCGCGGTCTTCACCCTTGTTCTGCTTGTTGAAGAACTCTTCGAAGAATTCCTGGAAAGGCGAGCCGTCCGGAACCTGCGGCATCGGCACGGAGCGCTGCGCCTGCACGGTCTGCGAGGTGGAAATGTTCACCACGGCATCGCCAAGGCTCTCCGCCAGATCGGCGACGGAAACCGGACCTTGTGCATTTGCAACCGCAGCCGGTTGCAAGGAAACGGCACTGCCGAGCATGGCCGCAACGGCCATGGATCTCACATTGCGGCGAAAGAACTGGAAAGCCATTGGCCTATATCCTCCATCCCTGACGGATCGGTGTGGGCAGCGGACGCCGCCCTTAATCTCAAACCTGAGCTTATACATTTTAATGGCGCAGACGAGCCCTGGAAGGCCCCTCTGCGCCACATTTGCGTTATCCGCAGAGCTTATCCCCGCACGACCCACACCAGAACCACACCAAGTGCCAGCGCTACGAGGCCGGCAATCCGGAGGGTCTGGTCAGATGTCTGCAGGGCAGACCGCATCATGGACTTCATTCCGCCCGGTGCCAGCGCATAGAGGGTTCCCTCCATCGCCAGCACCAGGCCAAGGGCCACGATCAGGTCGTTCATTGCGCGGCAGGAGCCTGCAAACGCGCACCAGAGCTACCTTCTGCATTTCCATCGGCACCCATCGGGTCGTTGAAGTACCGGAAGAAGCTGGAATCCGGCGACAGAACCAGGCTGGTGTCTCCCTGACGAAGACCAGCTTCATAGGCCTGCATGGACCGATAGAAAGCGAAGAAATCCGGATCAACGCCATAGGCGTCAGCGAAGATCTTGTTCCGCTCCGCGTCACCGACACCGCGCATGATTTCAGCATCACGCTTGGCTTCAGCAACCAGAACCGTCGCGTTGCGATCAGCACGTGAGCGAATGCGGCGGGCCTGTTCTTCACCCTGCGCACGCAGCTCAGTCGCTTCACGCTGACGTTCGGTCTGCATCCGGGCGTAAATCGCCTGAGAGTTGGCTTCCGGCAAATCCGCACGGCGAATTTTGACGTCGACCACTTCAATGCCCAGCTCAGATGCGCTGTTGCTGACATCGCGGCGGATGTTTTCCATCAGGCCCGAACGATTGTCGCGCACGACAGCCGTGAAGGACGCCTTTGCAAGCTCCGACCGAAGCGAAGACTGCAGGAACGTCGACAGACGCTGATTGGCTTCACGAATGTTGTTCACACGCTGGAAGAACAGCACCGGATCAGAGATCTTGTAACGTGCAAATGCATCGACCACGAGGCGCTTCTTGTCGGAAGCAATTGCTTCCACAGGCGGCATGTTCAAATCAAGAATGCGCTTGTCGAGATAGACCACATTCTGGAACGGAGCCGGCAGCTTGAAGTTCAGGCCCGGTTCGGTCACGACCTTGTCGATCTTACCGAATGTCAGGACGAGAGCCTGCTGGGTCGGATTGACGATGAACACGCACGCATAGAGGCCGATGGCCACGATGGCGAGGAATACGGCAAGAATACCACTACGCATTACTGGGTCCCTCCGGTACGGCCGGACTGTGCGGCACCACGTGACGTCAGCTCATTCAGCGGCAGGTATGGCACAACGCCATCACCCGCAGCCTTGCTGTCGATGATGATCTTGTTGTTCGCCCCGAGAACCTTTTCCAGAGTTTCCAGATAAAGGCGTTCGCGAGTCACATCAGGAGCATTCTTGTACTGCTCATAGACCTGCGTGAAGCGCTGCGACTGACCGGTTGCCTCGGCAACTGTCTGATCACGGTAGGCGTTGGCTGCTTCCGTGACCCGGGCAGCTTCACCACGAGCTTCCGGGACAACCCGGTTGGCGTAGGACTGGGCCTCGTTCTGAATACGCTCCTGGTCGGCACGGGCCGCCTGAACGTCGCGGAACGAGTCGATGACCTGCTGCGGCGGATCCACCTTCTGCATCTGCACTTCGGTGATCTCAATACCTGCCAAATACATGTCGAGGGTCGTCTGCATCAGCTCATCAACGCTGTTCTGGATCGACACCCGGTTTTCGGTCAGAATCGCATCGATGTTCGATTCCCCGACAACCTCGCGCATGGCGCTCTCGGCAACGGCTTTCACCGTCCCCTCAGGGTTCTGGATGTTGAACAGATAGTTTGCGATGCCTTCTCGGGTGTTCTTGATACGCCACTGAACCTTGAAGCCAACATCGACGATGTTTTCATCACCGGTCAGCATCAGACTTTCCTGAGGCACATCACGCGTCGAAACCGAGCTGCCGCGGACGATTTCTTCCACGCCAACTGTAAGCTCGCGCTGGCGCTCGACCTGCGGCTTGTAAACTTCGCCGATCGGATAAGGCCAGTTGTAGTTCAGGCCAGGAGCGGTCTGATCGGTGACCTTGCCGAGCACAAGCTCGACGCCGACTTCGCCCTGATCCACCCGGTAAAGACCGGTGAACATCCAGACAACGACAACCACGGCAATCACCAGCATGACGCCAAGGATACCAAGGCCGCCGCCGCCACCGCCCGGCAGGACGTTTTTCATGCGGTCCTGCGTACGCTTCAGCAGCTCTTCCAGGTCCGGCGGCTGATTGCCACCACTCCTGTTGGGACCACCGCCCCACGGACCGCCGTTGTTTCCGCCGCCACCGCCGCCCCATGGGCCGCCGTTATTGCCGCCGCCCTTCCAGGGACCGCCGCCGCCTGACTGATTGCTCCAAGGCATCAAGACTTCCTTTTTCCAAGGTCCCGGCTCTTTTCCGCAGACGAGTGATCGCTGCCCAGAATCCGCCGGGGTTACAGTTTGCCTGTTCTGACTCACCGCAGGTTATAGGGAGGTTACCGAAGGCTTTCAACGCCGAGCCTGCAATCAACCTCCCGAAAAACTGCAGATTTTCTCACATGGCAGGTGGGACGGGCCAACCAAGCTTTCAAGGGCTGATGTGGCGCATTTACACAGCTGTTTCGCTCTGCGAGCCAGCTGCACACCTCATATCCAGATGCCAGATGCCGTCCTCGAGGTAATTCTCCGAAATGCGTGCAAAACCAAAGCTGGCGTAAAACTCCTCCAGATGCGCCTGAGCCGACAGGTTCACCGGGGCGGAGGGCACAGCGGAGCGGCACTTATCAAGGGCCACCTGCATCAGGCTTCGCCCAAGACCCAGCCCCCTGTGAGAGGGCGCGATCACGACGCGGCCGATCCGGCTTGCCTGATTGCCGCCAGCGCTGTCGGCGTCCGCCAGAAACACCCGTAGCGCACCGGCCAGGGCTCCAGTTGCCTGATCCCTCAGAACATAATGCAGGGCATCTGGATCCTGACCGTCGATTTCCGGAAAGGCGCAGTCCTGCTCGACCACGAAGACATCCTGACGCAACTTCAGAAGGTCATGCACGTCACGGCCGCTCAGGTCATCAAATAGAAGCCAGTCCCCTTCGAGGTTCGCCGGGGCGTTTGCAGCAGCGTTTGTGATGGTCATTCAAGATCCTGGATCAGCGTGTTTCAAGTGTATGCTCGTCAATGGGCAAGAAACAGCGGGCACGCGGTCTCTTCAAGCATTTCCCGTGTTGTACCGCCAAGTATCGTCTGGCGCATTCGCGAATGACCATAGGCCCCCATGACGATCAGATCGGCGCCCAGCGTCTTTGCTTCCCGGTTCAGAACCTCGGCGATCGTACTGCCATTGGAAGAGACCTGCCGGACTTCGACCTCGACATCATGACGGGCGAGAACAAGCGCCATGTCCGCGCCCGGGCTTTCACCGTGATCATCCGGCCCTGACACCGGATCCACAAGCAAAAGCGTTACCTTGCCCGCGCCGACCAGAAACGGCATGGCATCCGACAACGCTTCAGCGGCTTCCGCCCTCGAGTTCCAGGCCACAAGAATGTTCTGCCCGACCGTTTGCGGAACGTCAGGTTTCGGCAGGAAAAGCAGGGGACGGCCGCTGTCGAACAGGGCGCCATCAATGGCCTGGCGCTCCACCGTGTTCAGTTCGCCCTCGCCCGAGCGGAGGATCACTGCCAGATCCGAATAGATCGTGTGGCGCGCGACCAGATTGTCTTCACGCGCAACGATGGCCTGATGGGCCCGAACGTCGAAGGAAATCCCTTCCTTCGCCAATGCCGCCTCAACGTCTTCCTGCACCGCCTTCAACGCTGCAGCCCACTCCTCGCCTTCTTCCATCCAGACCTTGGTGTAGCCCGCGCCGCCATAACCATAGAAGGGAAGGCTCGGCACTTCGCCAACGAGCAGCACGGCAAGATGCGCGTCTTGCGTCCTTGCCAGGTCGACAGCGCTTTTGAGCCGGCTTTTCACGTCCTCGGTGAACTCGGCAACGGCCAATATCGTTTTGAAGGACATGTGAGACTCCCGTTCAACAAAAAATGCCAGCAGCTGGCACGGATATGCCAGGACGCAGACCCTAGCATCGTGGGAAAAGCCGACGCTTGTTCTATCTCAAACCGCCTCAAGCAACGACGCACACGAGCCTGCCCCGAGGGACCAATTCCTAGGAAGTCTTGCGACGGTAAGAGACGAAATCGAAATCGGCGCTGTCCCGTTCGGTTCTCTCGCCCGGGACCCGTGACACCTCTTCCCAAACTGAGGGATCGATTGGCGGGAAATGCGTGTCGCCATCGGGTTCAGCCTGCACCTCTGTGATTTCGAGCTGCTCGGCCAGATCCATCGCCAGCTTGTAGATCTGACCGCCGCCGATGATGGCGACCTGATCGACGCCCAGTTCAAGCGCCTTCGTCTCGGCCAATTCAACGGCAGCGTCCAGCGATGACACGACCTCGACGCCCTCCGCTTCAAAGCCCTCATCCCGCGTGATTACGATGTGCGGACGGCCCGGCAGCAAGCCCGGCAGGGACTGGAACGTCCGCCTGCCCATGATCATCGGCTTGCCAAGCGTCAGCGCCTTGAAGTGCTTGAGGTCCGAAGAGATCTTCCAGGGCATGTCATTGTCTGCCCCGATGATCCCGTTGCGCGCCACGGCCGCGATCATCATGATGTCAGGCATTCGGCCTCCAGTCTTGTCCAAGTTACGCCGCCTTGCGGGTGCCGCGCCAAAGAATAAACAATCCCGATGCAACGATCAGGACGCAGCCCGCCACCATCCAGGCATCAAGCCTTTCGTCAAAGACGAAAACACCCAGTCCGACGCCGAACAGAAGCCGGAAATAGCGGAAGGGCGTGACGGCAGAAACCTGTCCGGTGCGCATCGCTTTCATCAGGGCACTGTACGCCAGAACACCAGCCGTCACGACCGCCAGCAGCGACAGACTGGCCGCAGGGCTCGGCATCACAAGCGCCCGCCCCTCCCACAGATGGAAAACACCTCCCGCCACCGCAATGGTCACGAAGCCATAGAATCCCAGCACATTTGTACTGATGGACGCAGGCGCAGCCCGGCTGGAAAGGTCGCGTCCGGCAAAGCCCAGCATTCCGACAACTGCCAGGATCGACAAGGCAGAGAACGCCTCGGCGCCCGGACGCAAGACAATCATCACACCGATCAGGCCGACGATGATGGCTGTCCAGCGGCGCCAGCCCACGGTCTCACCGAATATCAGGGCAGCACCCAGGATGACCACGATCGGCGTTGCCTGCAGGATGGCCGTGGCCGAAGACAGGGGCGTCAGAGCCAGCGCGACAACATAGAAAAGCCGGCCGATGAACTCGAACACGAAGCGGATCAGCATTGGCGGCGATGTGACGTCGCGATTGGCCAGTCTCTCGCCCCTCAGGCGCGCAAGCACAGCGAAGACAAAGGCTCCGCAGCCTCCCATCAGGAGCAGGATTTCGGCGACTGGCAGCTCGGCGGCAGCGCCCTTCAGAAAGGCATCCTCCAGCGCGAACGCCGCCATCGCGCCAACCATCCACAGGCTGCCGAGCAGGTTCCCGCGCCGGTCGGTGTGGATGGTGTCGGGAAGGCTCACCGAATGTCCCGTCGAAGGATCAGACACCGGCGTCAAACAGCAATCGGCGCGGCAATATGCGGATGCGGGTCGTAATCCGAGAGCGTGAAGTCGTCATATTTGAACGCGAAGAGATCGCTCACATCCGGGTTCAACGTCATGACCGGCAGGGCCCGTGGCGTGCGCGTCAGCTGTTCGCGGGCTTGATCGAAGTGATTGGCGTAAAGATGCGCATCTCCAAGCGTATGCACGAAGTCGCCCGGTTTCAGCCCCGTCACTTGTGCTACCATCATGGTCAGAAGCGCGTAGGACGCGATGTTGAAGGGCACGCCCAGAAAGACATCCGCCGAGCGCTGATAGAGCTGACAGGAAAGTTTCCCGTCGGCCACATAGAACTGAAACAGCGCATGACAGGGCGGCAGCGCCATCTCGTCCACCAGAGCCGGGTTCCAGGCCGACACGATCAGACGGCGGCTTTCCGGCGTTTCCCGGATCATCCGAAGCAGGTTGCTGATCTGGTCGATCGACTGGCCGTCCGGCGCAGGCCATGAGCGCCACTGGTAGCCGTAGACCGGTCCAAGTTCGCCATTCTCGTCGGCCCAATCGTCCCAGATCTTGACGCCATTGTCCTTCAGATAGCCGATGTTGGTGTCGCCGGCGAGAAACCAGAGCAGCTCGTGAATGATCGACCGCAGATGCAGCTTCTTGGTCGTGACCAATGGGAACCCTTCGGACAGGTCAAACCGCATCTGGTGGCCAAAGATCGAACGTGTCCCGGTTCCCGTGCGATCTCCCCGATCAACGCCGGTCTCCAAAATGGTCCGCATGAGGGTGAGATATTGGTCCACGTCGTCCGTCCCGAGGTTTTCTTGCCGCACGTCTGCAGCCTTTTGATCTTGGGTCTATGTCGCAGTCAAGCACAACGATTTGCAAGGCCCATGGCCCGGTTTCAGCGTCTCTGTCCCCTGCTCTTCCAAGCGTCTGAAGCACGCTTCAGGCACCTGGGCAAACGCCGCAATACCCGGCTTTTAGGGCCATACCCCTTTTAATTACGGCCACATAGGACTATATCAAGGATGCTGGTTTTCCGGCTATGGCGATAAATGGACAGTGCAATAAGCCTATCGGACCCGGGGGCGGTACCCGGCGCCTCCACCCAAGCGCACCGCGGCAAGTCAGTCACTTGGTGCGTTTCGGCGGGGGCGAAATAGGATCGACGAGGGTGTAAAGACTGCGCTTTTGCTCGGCATGGTACCACCGATATCGGACCATATCAGTAGTTGCAAATGACAACACTGCTTCGGACATGGCTGTTGCTGCGTAACGCAGTACCGGTAGTCCATTTAAGTCCTTGTGGTTAGCACCGTAAGGCGGGGTTCGGAGGCACCTGGCAACAGAAGCCTCCACTTCATTCCCCCACTTGCCCAGGTACAGGAACCGCTCACAGACGTCAGTTCAGCACCGGATTTCTGTTGTCCATACAAGGACAAACTCGGGAAATCTTTCCGGCTCGGCCATTTGGGTACTTTCCTTTTGCCGCTCCAGCCGTCAAGGTGCTTGGCAGCAAATCCGCGATTCCGACAAGTTTTGACGAAGAGAAGATGGCCGAAGACCTCCTCCGATACGATATCCTCATCCAGGACGCGCTGCGTGGCGCGGTCAAGAAGATCCTCGCCGAAGTCGGCCGCACGGGTCTTCCCGGAGAGCATCATTTCTACATCGCCTTCGACACGACAGCACCTGGTGTGCGCATTTCCAGCCGCCTCAAAGAGCGCTATCCGCAGGAAATGACCATCGTCATGCAGCACCAGTTCTGGGACCTGGCGATCGGCGAACATGCCTTTGAGGTCGGCCTATCCTTCGGCGGTGTCGCAGAAAAACTGCTGGTGCCCTACAGCGCCATCAAGGGTTTCTTTGATCCGTCCGTCCAGTTCGCGCTCGAGTTCGATCCGGGCAAGACCGCTGAAGAACTGCCGGAAGAGCTTCTCGAGGCAGTCGAGGAACTCGCGAAGGCTGAAAAGCTTGCCGAAGATGTGACTTCGGAGGGCGTATCGCCCGTGCAAGATGGCGCCGAAGCAGCCTCTGCGGACAAGCAAGACAGCGGCGACAAGACCCCTGCAGCAGACGGCGGCGGAGACGTTGTTTCCCTCGACGCCTTCCGCAAGAAGACCTGAAGACCAATCAGGGACGCCGGTCATGAGCGCCGACATCGTCAATCTGCGGCAGGCGCGCAAGAAAAAAGCCAGATCTGATCGGGAAAAACAAGCTGCCGAGAACCGGACGACCTTTGGTCGTTCGAAGGCGGAAAAGCAGCTTTCCCAAAAGACCGAAACCTTGACCTCTGCCCGGCTTGACGGACATCAACGCAGCGGCGAGACGCGTCCGGGCAGCACCAAAGATCCGGAAGACGGCGACTGAGCATGGCCCTGACCAAGCGCTCACTCGCTCTTCATGGCCACCGCACAAGCCTCGCTCTTGAGCCCGAATTCTGGGCCGTGATTGATCAGGCCGCCCGAGATCGAGAACTTTCCCTCGCGTCCCTCATTGCAGAGATTGATGACAACCGGGATCCGGACGATGCGCTCTCGTCATCCGTTCGCATCTACGCCCTCGCCTACGTTCAAAACCACTAGAGCCGTCAGAAAGCCGCCAGAAAGCCCTCAGTTCGACGGGATTTCGACCACCAGCCCGTTCGGCAATGTGCGATAGCGTGGCTGCGCCGGTGCTGCGGGTTGCTGTCGCTGCGGCTGAACCCGGCTTGTCGACGGTGGTGCCGGTTCTGGCGCAAGCTCCAGAGGCCCATCTTCGAGCGCGCTTGGCGGCAGTCCGATTTCCCGGGCCAGAAGATCTTCAACCGACTGCGGCGCCTCAAGAGGTGGCAGGGAGCCGGTGCTCTCCGAACTCGGATCCTGAGACACACCGATATCAGAACCAGGCGCGTTGATGACAGAGCGTATCTGGTTGGCAAAGTCGGCAGGATTCAAGGGCGCAACAGAGCTCCGGTCACCCTCGGGCGTTGCCGCCGCATTGTCGTTGGCGGGAGCATCTGCAGCTGAATTGTCATTGGTAGCTGGCCCGGGCGCAGCAGGTACGGGCGCCGTCTCCACGCGAGAGGCTTCAGCCGCCGCCTCTGCTTCCTGTTTCAGGCGCTCTGCCTCGCGCAGGGCCGCTTCTTCCGCTTCTGCAGCAGCACGAGCTGCCGCTTCCTCGGCTTCTCGCTGACGCCGCGCAGCCTGCTCCTTCTGGCGCTTCAACTCGCGCAAAAGCCGGTCGCGCTCCAGAATTTCAGCCTGCAGTTTTTCGACCCGCTCGACCTCCTGCTCGAAGGCCCGAAGCGTGAGATAGGCGGTGAAAGGCGTTATGTCGACGCTGCGCTCCGGCGCTTCCAGCGGCCCAGAGAAAAGCATACCAACCTGAGGTTCAGCCCCGGTCACTGCGTTCTCTCCCGCATCCACGGTCAGGGAAAAATCGCTGTCGAGTTCCCAGGTGTTGAAATCAACTTCCGCAGACCCGAAGACCTCCGCCGTCGCGCTGTCGACCACAACATTGCGTGCTGTCGCCCGCCCGCCGATGAGCGTGATCGCGCCCTCCATCTCGTCAAAATCGAGGTTGCCGGCAGCCATATGACTGACGAAGACCTCGCGGATTTTCTCGTCGCGTAGATCAAGGCCTGCATCCGCGGCGCGGATCACAAGGCCAAACGCCTGGGGATTGATCCCGCGCAGCTCTCCCTGGGCGACCGAAAACGTGCCGCCGCCTGTCAGGCCAGAAACCATCGCAGCGATGGATCGGCCTGCGCCTTCGAAGTCCAGAACGAGATCCAGACTGCCGGTCGCAACCGCGCGGCCCTCTCGCTCCCAGACAAGTGACTGCAGCACTGCTTCGTCGAGTTTGAGACGTCCGGACACCGACCCTTCGGCCCCTGACCTGCGAAACGCCAAAGCGCCCGAAAGAGACCCGCCGCCATAGCTGCCGGACAGCCCATCCAGGCGCAACATCGTGGGCGTCACGCGCAATTCGCTGCGCGCGCCCTCAATCACCTGCTCACCACCGACCGCAAGCGCATCCGTGCGCAGATCGAGCGTCAGATCCGTTTCGGTGAACATCGGGCTGCCAAAGGACGCGGTTGGCCAGATGCTGGACCCGTCGCCAGCTGAAAACCACTGGTCGGGACCAAGGACAGCTTCGGACAGGAATCTGAGATCGAGACTGCCCACATAGAGCGAGCCTTTCAGACGCCGATTGGTTTCACCCGTCGTCGGCATCAGGTCTCCCTGGAGCGTGCCGTCGATCGGCACACCAGCAACGGTCCCACCAAGATCGGAAACCGTGATTTCAGTGCCGGTGCCGGACAGATTGAAGCGAAGATCGACCTCGATATCCCCTGCCATAATCGGCATGATCCGGCCGCCAAGCAAGGCGAATGGAGCAAGATCAGGCACGCTTGTCGCCACATCCAGACGATAATTCGGCTTCTCATCAGCTTCCAGACGCAACTCCCCGTCCGCTGTCAGAGCCGCAGCGCCCGCTTTCGCTTCGACGCCGACCTCCAGACCATCCTCAGGACGGCCCTTGGCCGAAAGCTCGATGTAGCCAAGCCCGAGGTCATCTACCGGCAGGATCTCGAAGCCCAGTTGCCGGAGGATCTGGCCGCCGTCCGGGCCTGCCAGTTCAAGACCAAGATCAACATCTGCACTGCGCCAATTGTCCACACGGCCCTTGAAACGGCTGCTTAGCCGGGCATCCACGCCGCCCGCGATCCCGTCCAGAACAAACGTCAGATCGCTGGCATCACCGGCAGCGGCGGCTTTCAGGTCTGCCTGAAATCTGGCGGGTACAAGATAATCGGAAGCCTCTTCCAAGCGTTCGACAACCGGGTTGCCCGGAAGAACACCGCGCAGCAGCGCAACCACTCCGGTCAGGTCGCGCGCATCCAGCGTTCCTGAAAGACCACCGACAGGGGCAGTAAGAAGATCGTCAATCCGGCCGGAAACATCGATCTCGGCACCGGCAAGGTCTTCGGCATACAGCCGGTCGACCCGCAGTCCTGAGCCGGAATATTCTGCTTCCAGCGATAGTCCCTTGCCCGCGACATCGCGCACACTGACCTGTTTGGCGCGCATACGGAGCGTCACGTCGAGATCCGACAGACCTGCCTCTGGCCGGTCGAACAGCCCAGCCAGTTTCTCAAGCTCATCAAGGTCAAGGGTGTCCGCATCGAGGCTGAGCGAAAAGATGGCGTTGCCCTGGCGCGGCTTGCGATAGGACAACCCGCCCGTCGCTTCAGATCCGGCGAGCGTCAGCCGCAAATTGTCGAGCGCGGCGCCACTTGGCACCACATTCAGATGCCCCTCGATCGTCATTGGCTGGATCGAGCTGCTGCCGCTGTCGTTCTGCTGCCACCAGGCTGCAAAAGCGCCAGGCTGATCCGAGCTGATCGCAAGATTGCCGCGATAGGTCGGCGTATCGGAGACAACCAGATCGCCCTGGGTCGTTATGGTGGTGCGGCCGGGTGCACGCCCTGACAAGCGCGCAATACGCCAACCGCCGGTCATGGTCTCAAGATCGAGGCGCACGTCCTGCGCCAGACCACCGCCAACAACCACCGCCGGCACATCAAGCGCAATCACGCCGTCCATATCCGGCACGGGCAAAGACCTCAGGGCCCCGATCAACGCGTTGCCCGCCTCCGTCAGGCCAACGGGAGCCTGAGGCCCACCGCCGTAGAGCCGATCGAGATCCAGCTGTTTGGCCCTGGCGCGCACTTCGAACCTGCGCTCGCCATTTATGACCACATTACCTTGGCCATCGAGGCCAAGCAGTCGGTCTTCAGGGCCGAAGCGATACTGAAAGGCAGGAATGTCCACCCCGCTCGCCGCGGCATTGAATTCACCGGTCGCCCGCCAGCCTCGATCAGCCTCCTCCTCGGGAACAATCGAGACAAGATCGAAATTGCCGTCGTAAACCGGCGACTCTTCGACGTGGTTCAGCGTGCCGTCGACTGACAGCTCGACCGGAACCATCGTCGGCGTGATTGATCCCTTAAGACGGATCGCACCATCTTCCTGTTGCTTGCCCGTGGCCACGCGAAGCGAATAAGCCTCCCCGCCATAGTCGAGGCTGCCGTCCACCTTGAACGGACCGGCAAGTGTTCTGGCGCTAACCTGAAGGTTGCCGTGGTCGACCATATGGGTCTCGCCAGAACGGGCATCGACCAGGGACACGGCGCCATCAACGACCGTGATGCTGTCAAAGGCAATGTTGTCATCGGAGAGTTCTGCAAGGGCGCCGCCGCCCCTCATGCCGGTCAGCCAATCAAGGCGCCCATCCTCGTCCAGAGACAGGCTGAGATGCGGCCGTTCGAGCTCCATCTCGAGCACCCGGACTTCACCCTTGAGCAAGGGCGGCAACTCGACCCGCATCTGAAACCTGGAGACCACCAGCAGCGGATCTTCGGCCTCGCCCACCCGCACATCGGAAAAGGTCAGCGTTGGCGAGGGCAGCAGCCTCATGTCGGCTTCGCCCAGCACCGTGACCTTGTGGCCAAGAGCACGTTCCGCGTAGGTCTCGAAGGTCGAGCGATAGACAGTCCAGTCGACAAAGAAGGGCCCGACCAGTGCCGTGATCAGCACCAGAATAACCGCAACCCCAACTGTGATGTAGACCGAATTCAGATCAACTCTCCAAATGCGTCCGATCGACATACTGCCACCGGACCAACCTTCATGTGGGTATTGTCACGATTCGAAACGATATCATGACACGAGGAAAATCGGACCCGTTACCGATACAACAGGTCCGCCCCAAAAGTCTCACGGCAAAATTCAGGACATGGTAACAATCTTGCCCGGGTTCATGATGTTGTCCGGGTCCAGTGCCTGTTTGATCGACCGCATGACATCCAGTCCGCCACCATGCTCGCGTTCAAGATATTTCATCTTGCCCTGGCCCACACCATGTTCTCCGGTGCAGGTGCCTTCCAGCTCAATCGCACGCCAATTCAAACGTTCAACAAAAGCTTCGGTCTTGGCGATTTCCTCCGGATTGTCCTCGTCGACCAACACCAGAACGTGGAAATTGCCGTCACCGACGTGACCGACGATGGGCGCAAGCAACCCTGCGTCTTCAAGATCTTTGGACGTTTCGGTCACGCACTCTGCCAACCGTGAGATCGGGACACACACATCAGTCGCGACGCCTTTCGCCCCCGGTCTGAGGACGAAGGACGCCCAATAGGCATCGTGGCGGGCCGACCAGAGCTTCGTCCGTTCCTCGGCCTGGGTCGCCCATTTGAAATCGCCACCGCCCAGATCCTCGGCGATCGCACCAAAAAGCTCTGCCTGTTCGCGCACGCCCGCGTCCGATCCGTGGAATTCGAGGAACAAGGTTGGCTGTTCGTCCAGCTCGAGCTTCGAATAGGCGTTACAGGCCTTGACCTGAAGCGTGTCCAGAAACTCGATACGCGCCACGGGGATTCCGCACTGGATCGTGGCAATCACCGCCTTGCAGGCAGAATCGATATCCGGAAACGGGCAAACCCCGCCCGAAATCGCCTCCGGCTGGCCATAGAGCCGAACGGTCAGTTCGGTGATCACGCCAAGTGTTCCTTCGGAGCCGACATAAAGCCGGGTCAGATCATAGCCGGCCGCTGACTTGCGCGCCCTGCCACCCGTGTGAATGATCTCACCGGTCGGCGTGACGACGGTGAGCCCCAGAACGGCATCCTTCATGGTGCCATAGCGCACGGCATTGGTGCCCGATGCACGGGTTGCCGCCATGCCGCCAAGGCTGGCGTCCGCCCCCGGATCAATCGGGAAGAACAGACCGGTGTCGCGCAGATAGCTGTTGAGCTGCTTGCGGGTCACGCCTGCCTGGACCCGGCAATCAAGGTCATCCGCATTGACCTGGAGAATGGCATCCATGCGGGACAGGTCCAGCGAGATCCCCCCACCGGGCGCGTTGAGATGACCTTCCAGCGACGAGCCTGTGCCGAATGGGATCACCGGCACCTTGTGTTCGGCACAGATGCGGACAACTTCCGCCGTTTCTTCAGTGCTCTCGACAAAGACAACAGCGTCCGGCGCCTGATTCGGCAGCCAGGTCGTCGTATGCCCGTGTTGCTCCCGCACCGCTTGAGAGCGAGAGCATCGCTCGCCAAAGCGCTGGGTCAAAATATCGACGACGAGCGAGGACTTCTCTTCGTCGCGCGCGACGGGCGCCTGGAGGGCACTCAGGGACATGGTCCAGATCCTGTTCTTCTTCTGTGTTGGGCAATCTCTTGAAGGTCCAAATATGTTAGGCAGTTTTGTAAAGGTCAAAGGCAATCGACCTTGTCGCGCCATTTGATCGCAAGCCCCACGGCAGATCGATCGCGGAAAATGGAAAAAACTCCAAGATTGTCGGCAAAGATCATGTTTTTTCTGGCATATTGAGTTCAGTCACACGGCTGAATCAGGCAGCCACTTGCCAGAACAGCCCGATCCGGGACGGTCCGCCGTCTCGTTCATTTGAGCAGTTTCCAGCGGTATCGACCGATGCGCGTCATATTCGACACTGTCCGTCATCTCCCCGAGATCCTTTCCAGCTGGATCACGCCCAATCTTCGCCTGTTTAAAACCAGCCGGCTTCCGATCGTTTGGTTGCTCGCTCTCGGCATCGGCGCACTCGTTGCCGCAGCAGCCATTGCCTTCCGCTCGGCCATCGGCCTGTTGCAATGGCCATGGCTCGGCACAACCTCCGAGCGGATCATCGATGCCGCCGCCAGCCAGCCGTGGTGGGTCATCCTGCTAACACCCGCGCTTGGCGGCCTGATCGTGGGCTGGCTGCTTCAGACCTATCAACCAAAGCAACGCGCGGGCGGGGTTGCCGATGTGATCGAGGCGCGGGCCCTGGGCGGCCGCGGCCTGCCCCTTCGCGCTGGCCTGACGTCGGCGCTGATCACGGTAATTTCACTCGGGTTCGGGGCAAGCGCGGGCCGCGAAGGGCCTGTTGTCCACCTGGGCGCCACTCTGGGCACAGCTGTCTGCCGGGCGTTTTCACTGCCTGATTCGGCCAGGCGCATGTTGCTGGCCTGCGGTGTCGCCAGCGCCGTCTCGGCATCCTTCAACGCGCCGATTGCCGGCGTTCTATTCGCTCATGAGGTAGTGCTCGGCCACTATGCCGTGTCCGCCTTTGTTCCGATTGTGCTGGCCTCGGCCGTCGGAGCCGTCCTTTCCCGTCTGTGGTTCGGGGAATCGGCCTCCTTCATCATTCCGACCTACGACATCACCTCGTATCTCGAGATCCCCGCCTTTGCGCTGCTTGGTCTGACCTGTGCCGCTGTTGCGATCCTGTTCCAGTTTGCTCTGATCGGAAGCGACTGGACAGCACGCAACATCACCATGCCTCTCTGGTTGCGTCCCGTCGCCGGTGGCCTTGCGGTCGGAGCCATCGCGATCGCCTTCCCCCAGGTGCTCGGCGTTGGCTATGAAGCCACGGATATGGCGTTGAAGCATCAGCTGCCGATCACCATGCTGCTGGCGCTTCTGGTCGCAAAAACCGCAGCGACCGCGATCACACTGGCCTCACGCTTCGGCGGCGGGATCTTCTCGCCGTCGCTCTATCTGGGCGCCATGACCGGCGGCGCCTTCGGCCTGATCGCTGCGTCTGCCTTCCCGGAGATGGCCTCCAGCCATGGCCTTTACGCGATCCTGGGCATGGGAGGCGTTGCCGCCGCCGTTCTTGGCGCTCCGGTGTCCACCACCATGATCGTTTTCGAATTGACGGGCGGCTATGGCCTGTCCATCGCCCTTCTGATCGTGGTCTCCATCTCCGCAGGCCTGACCCAGGCCATTCACGGCAAGTCCTATTTCCACTGGCAATTGGGCATGCGCGGTGTCTGCCTGCACGAGGGCAGCCACACCTATCTGGGTGAAAGCGTGAAAGTCCGCGACTTCATGGACGCTCCGCCGGAGAATGAAGAAGAAAGAACCTTCAACCCCGGCACCGACGGTGCCTACCTGCATGCCGGCAATTCACTTGAAAACGCCCTGAAGACCTTTGACGAAAGCGGCAAGATCAGCTTGCCGGTGGTCGAGAGCGGTGATGCCACCAGGATTGTCGGCATCGCCCGCCATGTCCGCGCCCTGCGCTACTTCAACTCGGCGCTGATCAAGGAAAGCGAAGAAGCCCACCGTTGAGGTCTGAGAGTGCAGGCTCAGAACGGCGACGGCTCCGTGATCGAAATCTTGCCGGCATATCTGTGCGAGCCTTTAATGCCGCGCCATCTTGCCTTCAACTGCAGTTCCTTCATGTGGATCTGAGCCTGGCGGCCCTTGATACCGGGCAGCGAGAACGGATCGAGACCCGTTACCGGCAGGAAGGGGTTGCGGCGCAGGGAACCATAGATGCCCACACGCACCGAAGGACGCTCACTCTTGCCGCGGGCATGAAACCCATGCGTATCTGCGACGACCAGGGAGTTGCCCGGAACATTGAAAGCAACCGGATCAGAGAACCCCATCTGCTTCGCCTCTTCGGCTGTAAGACGGAAGGATCCACGGGCATGAAGCTTGTTTCGGGCGTCCGCAGCTTGAACACTCTGCTCCTGCTCCCAGGCAGCCCGCTCTGGCGTCAGCCGATGCGACCCGGCGATATAGTTGAACGGCCCGTCTTCCAAAGCCACGTCATATAGAAAGAACCAGGACTTCGCAGTCGGCTGAAATGTATCTGAATGGAAGCTCGTCTGAGGATCCACCTTGCCCTTTGTCGGCTCGGTCATGACGATGTGCAGATAGACAATCGAATCCGCGTTGACAGACCCCACGTAGCGCAACGTGTTCTGAAACAAGGAGCCGTTCACAAACCGCTTTAAGCAGGGCTTGTCCTTCAGGACTTCCGGCGGCAGCGGCACGAAACGCGTGATCGCATTGCCCTGCCGCATGTCATAGGCGTCAAAAGTGTTGGCTTCCACTTCTTGCCGCAAACCTGCCAGCTCTTCGGGGCCGAGCACATCCTTACGGCAAATATAGCCCTGCTCTGCATATTGCCGGCGGTCCTCCTCGCTCACCAGTTTGGCGAGCCGTTCCCGGCGCCAGTCGCTCATGCGCTCCGCAAGGCGCATACGCGCAACATGAAGGCCCTTCTCGTTCAACCGGCGGCTGCCGATGATCGGATTGTCGGCAAAGGATTTGGCGCCACTGGCCAATTCCGCCGCCCAGAAAGGTGTCTTCAAAATATCAATCGCGCGCATAAAAACTGCCTTGAAACAATGGACCTGTCGCAACAGGCCCCAATCAAATAGCGGCCGTAGCCTCTTCCAGCCAGGTCAATGTCTTGTCATCCAGCAGAGGCGAAAGCTGGGAAAGAACCTTATCATGATAGGCATTGAGCCAATCGCGCTCAGCATCGCTCAGGAGGTCCCTGTCCACAAGTCGAAGGTCGAAGGGCGCAAGCGTCAGGGTCTCGAACCCGAGCATTGGCCGCTCGCCGCCTTCGATCCCCGAAGGCTCTGTCACGAGTTCGAGGTTTTCCAGACGGATGCCATATTCACCTGCCGGATAATATCCCGGCTCATTCGACAGGATCATACCGGGCTTCAAGGGAACCGTGCCGGTTTTGGCAATCCGCTGCGGGCCTTCGTGAACCGACAGGTAGGCGCCGACGCCATGGCCCGTGCCGTGATCAAAGTCGAGACCGGCCTTCCAGAGGTCGATGCGCGCCAGGGTATCGAGCTGAGCACCTGACGTTCCAAGCGGAAAGCGCGCGGATGAGATGGCGATATGCCCCTTCAGCACCAGGGTGAAGTGCCGTTTCATCTCGGCGCTCTGCTCCCCCACCGCCAAGGTACGCGTGATGTCCGTGGTGCCGTCTTCATATTGGGCGCCGCTGTCGATCAGGAAGGGCCGCCCGACCGGAATCATGAGATTGCTCTTGCGGCTCACACGATAATGACAAATGGCGCCATTGGGACCGGCACCTGAAATCGTGTCGAAGGAAATATCCTTCAGAACCCCGGTTTCGCGGCGAAACTGTTCCAGCTTTTCCGCCGCACCAATCTCGTCCAGCTCACCGGACGGGGCAATATCATCGAACCAGCACAGGAATTTCGCATAGGCGACCGCGTCACGCAGATGCGCTGCGCGGGCACCCTCGATTTCCGCATCATTCTTGATCGCTTTCGGCAACAGCACCGGATCGGCCGCTTCGACCAGTTTGCCGCCGGCGTTGACGATCGCGTCGGCAATCCCCTGCCCTGCAAGCGACGGGTCGATCATGACGGACGCGCCATCCTTCCCCAGATCGGCGAGTTTCGCCTTGAAGCCCTGCGGCCCCTCGACATCAACGAGCGCATGAAGAGTTTCTCGAACCGAATTCGACAGCTTTCGGCCATCGATGAAAAGGCTCGGCTTGCCACTCGCCGGAACGACGGCGAAGGAAAGCGGGACCGGATTATGCGTCACGTCGGACCCGCGAATATTGAACAGCCAGGCAATGGAATCAGGCTGCGTCAGCACGCAGGCACCAGCATCCTTCGCAGCGATGGCGGTCTGAATTTCAGAAATCTTGTCGCTGGCCGAACGTCCCGCAAGCTTTTCGCTGTGCAGTGCCACAGCGCCAACCGGCGCTTCCGGGCGGTCTTTCCAGACCGCATCGATCGGATTCTGATCAAGCGCGACCAGTTCAGCTCCCGCCTTGTCGCAGACACTCTGGAGACGGCGCACCTCGCGAACCGGGTGAAGCATCGCGTCATAGCCGATACGCTGGCCCGGTTTGAGCCGCGCAGCCAACCAGTCCGTGACCGGTTCATTGATCAGGTGTTGAGCTGGAAAGACATCCATATTCACCTGTTCGCGAACCTGGATCGTGTAGCGGCCATCGACGAAAATCGCAGCGTCGTCCATCAGCACGGCAGCGGTCCCGGCGGAACCGGAAAAGCCTGTCAGCCACTGAAGCCGGCAGTCATGGGGCGGAACATATTCACCCTGGTGAGCGTCTGCACGCGGCACAAGGAACCCATCCAGGGACAGCTGCTTGAGTTCGGCCCTGAGCAGCGCTGCATGCGGCGCCCCGCAGGAAGGATCACTGAGATCATCGAAGGTCTGAAACATGGCCCGAAGCTAGGTTGATCAGGCGAATCGTTCAAGACGGAAAACTATTCCGCAGACCGCCAATAGACAGGATGAGTTTTACAATTTTGCGACGCACCATCTATTTCGCACATGCGAGAAACGCAGGCCTGTCATGCAAGATCGTCTCTACTCAAAAAATGCGAATGACCTCATATTGATCGTGACAAATAAAGAGGCAGCAGCTCTCGAGGACGCGCCCCCATCAACCCCTTGCTTGGAGTTTTAAGACCATGGCAACTGCAACCACCACCATCGGCGGCACCAACCGCTCTTCCGACAGCTTCGTACGTCGCGCATTCGGCCGTATGGTTGAAGCCCGCGAAAAGCAGGCCCGTCGTTACGTCAACGGCTACCTTCTGTCCCTGGACGATGCCACTCTTGCCGCACACGGCTTTGAGCGCAGCGAACTGGAACGCGAAGGTACTGCAGGCATGATCTTCTAAGAAGATCACCGCCGAAAATCTTGAGAAAAGAAGCGCGATGGAAACTCCTCCGCGCTCTTTTTTTGTCTACTTCAATGGTGAAACGGACGAAATACCGGGACTAGGCGTGCTTGCGGCCGCGCACGAGCGTCAGGGTCAGCCAACCCTCCTTCTCTTGCCGCCGGGCAAGATGAAACCCCTGACAGCCATAGGCAAAAAGGATTCGCGGGCCATCCTCGATCCTTAGGCCTGACAGCACCAGGGTCGCCGTCGGTGTCATGCGCGCCGCGATGGACTTCGCCATCTTCATCAGCGGCCTTGCCAGAATATTGGCGACGATAAGGTCGAACGGTCCGAACTCGCCAAAGCGCCGGTCTTCCATGCCGTTGGCTGTAAATGTGCTGATCAGCGGCGCGACGCCATTCAACCGGGCATTCTTCGCCGCCGTTTCGGTCGCGACCGGGTCAATGTCGGTCGCCAGCACGTGTTGCCGGTTCATGCGGGCAATCGCGATTCCCAGAACGCCGGTTCCCGTTCCAAGGTCCAGGACACGGTAATATTCGCGCATCGAAAAGAGACGGTCGATCTCTTCCAGACATCCTGCGGTCGTTCCGTGATGTCCTGTGCCAAAAGCAAGAGCAGCCTCGATTTCAAGGCCGATGCCGCCGCCGGGCACCTTGTCGCGATCGTGCGATCCGTGAACAAAGAAACGTCCGGCACTGACAGGCTTCAGGCCCTCGAGGCTCTTTTCGACCCAGTTGATGTCCGGAAGGATCTCTGCCTCAATCGGTGCGGCGAAGGCATCCGAACCGACCCGGTCGCGAACCGTCTCGGCAGCCTCCTCCGGCTCCATCTCGAAAAGCAGGATTTCTGCGGCCCAGATCTTTCCATCCGGAGACGCCTCATAGATGGTCACCGGATTGCCGTCGTCCTCGAACGCGCGCTCCAGCACATCGGCAATGCGCTTGGCTTCCAGTTCTTCTGCGGTAATCCGAACCCTGACGGTCTGCATGATGTCCTCAAGCTGGGGGATAGGTGCAAGGCGTATAGACCGCTTTGGCGGCAACCGCAATTCAGGCCCGCTCAGCCCTGTGCCGGCTCGCTTTCGGGCTGTTTGCTCGTCCCTGGCGCGCCAAAACTCAAGAGCAGATCACCCGACTTGAGGCTATGGGCCTTCAACGAAGGCCCGGCCAGCAATCGTCCGGACGCTGTGCGTACGAGGACATTGGCCGTGTCTTCGGGACGATCCCGTTCAAAGTCCTCCGGGCCATAGTCGTCGCTCAAACGTGTTGCCCTGAATTTCCACCCCTCCTGCAAACGGCTATTCAGTGCCCCATAACCGCCGACGGAGGACAGGAAGGAGCGGCCGCCGAGCGTAACAGCGAACTCTGTTTCACCCTGCTCCGTGACATCTCGCCTGATCTGCAGCACATTCGCGCGGCCGATTTCCGGGCCATAGTTGGTGCAGACCAATGTGTTGTAGGCGTCATTGTCTGACGCTGCGAGCATGTAGCTGTAGGATGAGAGCGGCAAGGAGTGTTCAGCAACTTCCGACAGGACTTCACCATAGTGGGTGTCGATCCCCGCGGCCCTTGCGCGTCGCAGGCGATGCCAGTTTCTGTCGGCAATGAGCACGGGAATCTCGAGGCTCTTCAAGCGTTCCGCGAGAGCGACGGAAAAGGGTGTTGATCCCACGATCAGCAATCCCGTACCACCACCAGCGCTGAGCCCAAGGGCGCGCGCTAGCGGCCCGATGGAAAACCCGTGCGCAACCACCGTCACCACCACGACAGCGAAGGCAAGAGCCGTCAACCGGCCGCCATCCTCAACGCCCCTCGACATGAGAAGTCCTGCAAAATAGCCGGACACGGCCACGGCAACGATACCGCGCGGTGCGATCCAGCCGATGAAGAAACGTTCCTTGAGCGGCAGATCGCAGCCGATGGTCGCCACCAGAACCGAGATGGGACGGACGACAAACAGGAGAACGACAAGAAAGGCCAGGGCTCTCAGATCAAGATCTGCCGCGAGCGTCGCCAGGTCCAGGGAGGCTGTCATCAGCACGAACACGCCGGAGACCAGCAGGATCGTCATCAGTTCCTTGAACCGCTTCACCTCGGTCAGGCTCGCCAGCTTGGAGTTGCCGAGCGCAACGCCAAGCACCGTAACCGTGAGAAGCCCACTTTCTTCCAGCACGAGGTTCGACACGGCGTAAGCCGCCAGGATCGTGACCAGAATGACCGGGACCTTCAGATATTCAGGGACATGACCACCGATGAACAGGCGCACGAGCAGCTGGCCAATTGCCCAGCCTCCGCCAAGGCCGAGGACCAGGGCGAACACGCCGCGAATGGCGAGTTCCTCAAGATGGTGCGCGCCGGTGGTCACCAGAAAGATTTCGTAGAACAGCACCGCGATCAGCGCGCCGAGCGGATCTGCCAGAATCGCTTCCCATCGCAGCAGGGACGCCGGACGTTGCGCCAGCGAAGCCTGCCGCAGA
This sequence comes from Roseibium polysiphoniae, assembly GCF_014842925.1. Taxonomy (GTDB): domain Bacteria; phylum Pseudomonadota; class Alphaproteobacteria; order Rhizobiales; family Stappiaceae; genus Roseibium; species Roseibium polysiphoniae. Next base: position 301,773 of record NZ_JACYXJ010000003.1, on the reverse strand, counting down.
AGCGGCATGATGACGGTTGGGCCGGTCACGACGAGGATACCGGCGAAAATGACCGCAGACCAGATCGACAGGCCTGCGATGTAATAGGCGTTGAGCGCGCCCAACAGAAACGCAACGGTCGCACCGACGATGACAAGACGGCGCACCGCCTTGGACGTGCCGGAAATTTCGTGAAAATTGAGCGTAAGCCCGCCTTCAAACAGGATGATCGCGACGGCAAGTCCGACCAGCGGCTGCATGAGATCGCCGAACATCTGATCCGGCTGCAGGACGCCTGTCACCGGCCCGGCCAGGACACCGAAGACCAGCAGGAGAACAATGGCCGGCAGCTGAAAGCGCCAGGCAAGCCATTGCGCGCCGATCCCGGTCAGTCCGATCAGGGCTATTCCCGTTACAAAAGCATCCATGCCAGCCCCGTCCCCCAAGAAACATCTACTGATTTCTTAGACGAGTGCCGGGACCGGCGAAAGCAAAACCGAAAATAGTCTAGCCGAGGTTCAACACAATGCGCGCGGTCAGTCCGCCGCCGGGCGTGTCGCTCAGCTCAAGCCGGCCGCCGTGGGCTTCTGCAATGGCCCGCGTCGTTGCAAGGCCCAAGCCGAAACTGGTGCCATTGTCGATCTGGCGCGCCTCATCACCCCGTTCGAAGGGCTCCATCAGCCGCTCCTGATCCCCGGCGGGAATGCCGGGGCCATGGTCCACCACATCAAGATGCACTTCGGATCCAGCCACGCTGACATGCAGCGACAATTGATCGTCATAGCGACGGGCATTGTCGATCAGGTTGGCGCAGGCCCGGGTCAGTTCGCTGGAGCGCCCTTCGACAACCACGCCTTGAGGACACGACAGGACCAGCGCGACGCCCATGTCCTCGTATTGATCAACGAGCCCCTGCAGGAGGCTCGGCAAGTTGATCCGCTTCCAGGCCTCTCCGGTTCGCCCTTCCTTCAGAAATGACAAGGCGCCGTTGAGCTGGACCTCCATCAGATCCAGATCGGCGAGATTTCGCTGCTTGTGGTCCTCGTCTTTCATCAATTCGATGCGCAGCCGCAATCGGGTCAGGGGCGTCCGAAGGTCATGGCCAACGGCTGTCAGCATGCGCGTGCGTCGCTCGACCAGATCCTCGATCCGTCCCTGCATCCGGTTGATGGCCTGGGCCACCTGCTGAACCTCACGCGGCCCGGCCTCTGCAACCGGCACCGGCCGTGCTGTATCCTTCCCGAATTTTGCCACGTCTGCCGAAAGGTTGGACAAGGGACGGACGAGGGTGCGCGCGGCCCAAACGAGCAGCAGCAGAAGGCTCGCGCCAAGCGTGATAAACAGCAAGACCAAAGGATTGCCAAGAAAGGGCGGCGGTTTGCGCGCGGCCATCTTGGCGAGCACATACTGTCCATCTGCGAGCTGAAAATACAAATTTGGAATGCGCTTGCCGCCCTCGCCATTCGGAAGCGGCCACGACGCCACGAGGCTGATGCCCGGCGCAAGAACACCTTCTTGAAAAGGCCAGAACGGCGATCGCCGCTCCTGACTGGGGTCCGCTGCGGGCGCCTGGTCAACCAGCGTCAGATCAAGCGACGCATCGGCAGCAAGCATCTGCTCCAGAAGGTCAGCACGCTCGCCTTCATCCGCATCATTCAGGCGGGCGACCGCGATCGCATGTTTTAGCCCCACCGTCGCCCCGGTATCAGATGTGGGTTCAGGACGCATCACCCACAAAAGAGCCAGAATAAACATCACCATCGCGGCGCAGCCGATCGGCATGATCAGCAGCATTTGCGTCGCAATGCGCTGGGGACCAAACCGGCGGATCCGGTGCATCACTGAGCCTTCACCTCAGCGACAAATTCATAACCGCCCGACCGCACAGTGCGAATGAACTGGTAGGCGGCGCCACCAGCTTCAAGCTTGCTGCGTACTCGGCTGATCAGAATGTCGATGTTGCGGCCAGATCCGGTCGGGTTGCTGCCATGTGCAAGATCACTCAGCTGGTCCCGGCTCAACACCCGTCCCGGCCGTTCCGCCATGACCTGCAGGAGGTCGAATTCGGCAGGGGTCAGCGAAACCTCGGCCTGCTCAGGGTTGAGCAGGTCCCGCTGGGCGCAGTCCAGCCGCCAGCCTTCAAAGGCCAGAACCTTGCCGGACACCGCTGCGCTGGCCATGCCCATGTCCATGCGCCTGAACATGGCACGAATACGTGCGATCAGCTCACGCGGATTGAAAGGTTTTGCCAGGTAGTCGTCTGCCCCGACCTCAAGACCGACCACGCGGTCAAAGTCGTCCGACTTGGCCGAAACAATGATGATCGGCATGTTGCCCTGCCCGCGCAACCGCCGGCAGATGCTCAAGCCGTCTTCGCCGGGCAGCATCAGGTCGAGAACCACCAGATCGATGCGCGCATTTGCGATCACCCGATCCATTTCGGCGGCATCACGGGCAAGGCTGACCTTCCAGCCATTTGACGAAAGGTGCCTGTCGATCAGGGCACCGATCTCGGAATCGTCTTCAACGACGAGGATGTGTTCAACGCGGGTCATACCGCCAATATGCAGCTTTCATTTTGCTTTTCACCTCTAAAATTGTAGCAATTTGTTTCTGCACATTTCTAAACAGAACAAAGAAACAATCAGAAATTTTGTTGAAATGTTTCGTTAATTTAATGTTAACACAAAGAAAACAGGGTGACTCTCGCATCTTTTACTTTGAGCGAGGACCGTACTCATGATGTCGATCGGATCGGCGCCACCGCCACCGCAACAAACCATGCAATCACAGCTGACCGCGCAGGTCGAAGCTGGCGAAATCACGTCCGAAGATTCAGACGCCATGCTGGCGGCTCTGGAAGCCATCCATGACGATATGGCGCCGGAAGGCGGTCCTTCGTCCACTCCTCCGAGCAAGGAAGAAATGCAGGAGAAGATGGAAGGTCTGCTGAGCGACCAGGTTGACGCCGGCACCTTGACCCAGGAACAGGCAGATGAGCTGTCCGCCATGTTCGAAAGCGGAGAAATGGGTCCGCCACCACCCCCTCCCCCCGGCGGCGAGGCTTCCGGCTCGGACAGCTCCAGCGAAGATCTGGTTGCATTGCTCCTCGAAGAGCTCACGTCCTCGACCAGCAGTTATTCGGAATCCGGCGACAGCACATCCAGCGCAACTTCCTCCCTGCTGGTTGATTACCTCGCCTGATACTTCCTTGCCGGTATCTCCCCTGATGACCCGCAAGGCTTAGCCGGTCACCCACGTGGTGACCGGCTCTTTTTTGGCTGCTTCCAGGCACCTCGAAACTGGCAGCTCTTCCCGCCGTTATGACAGCCCTTGCAGGAAAACGTGCGCGCTGTCGCGGTAGCTGTCCTGCTTCGCCTCGCCCATGCGCTCCCAAGTGCTGTAGGCGGTTGCAAGCCGTCGATTGCCCCTGAGACGCTCCGCGTTGCGATCAAGAAAATCCCAGTAAAGCGCGTTGAAGGGACAGGCGTCCTCGCCGGTCTTCTGCGCAACGTCGTAGCGGCAGGATCCGCAGTAGTCGGACATCTTCCGGATGTAGTTCCCGCCAGAAGCGTAGGGCTTCGAGGCCAGGAAACCCCCGTCGGCGAACTGGCTCATGCCCAGCGTGTTGGGCATCTCGACCCATTCGTAAGCGTCCGCATAGACCGCCAGATACCACTCATGCACCTGCCTCGGCTCGATGCCTGCGAGCATGGCGAAGTTGCCGGTGATCATCAGCCGCTGGATGTGATGGGCATAGGCTTCGTCACGAGTTTGCGTGATGGCCTCCTTCAGACACGTCATGTCCGTCTCCCCGCTCCAGTAGAACGACGGCAGGTCCCGCGTCGCGCCCAGGAAGTTCTCGTCGGCCATGTCAGGCATTCTCAGCCAGTAGATGCCACGGACATACTCGCGCCAGCCGATGATCTGGCGGATGAAGCCTTCTGCAGAATTGATCGGCACCTTGCCGTCCCGATACGCCTGATCGACCGCCTGGCACAACTCCATCGGATCCAGCAGCCCGGCATTGAGATAGGGCGACACGACGGCATGATAGAGAAACGGCTCCCCGCGCAGCATCGCGTCCTGGAAATCGCCGAAGCGCGGCAGGCCGCTGTCGAGGAAATCATCGAAGGCCTGGCGCGCCTCATCCCGCGTGACTGCAAACCAGAACGGATCGAGCGCGCCAAAGTGCTCCGAAAACCGCGTCTCGACCAGTGAAAGCACATTCTGCGTGATCTCATCCGGTTCGAACCGCCTCGGACGCGGCATGAACAGATCCTGAGCCGCCGGCTTGCGATTGTCCTTGTCGAAATTCCACTTGCCGCCGGCCGGTTTGTCACCGTCCATCAGGAGGCCTGTCTTGACCCGCATGTGCCGGCAGAAGTCTTCCATCAGGAACCGCTTGCGGCCATCGGCCCAACCCTCGAACTCGGATCTTGAACAGAGGAAACGCGCGTCAGGGCGAATGTCGACCGGCACACCGAGCTCCGCGTCCCAGCCTTTGAAATCCGCCAGCAAGCGGTATTCGCCCGGCTCAGTGACGCTCACGCTGCTGGGCTTCAGGCGCTTGACCGCGCGCTCGACCTCGCCTTTCAGGCTGCCGCTGTTGTCCGCATCTCCCAGCTGGACATAGTCGACGGTCCAACCGGCTTCTGCCAGCTCTTCGGCGAAGTGCCGCATGGCGGAAAAGACAAAGGCGATCTTCTTCTTGTGGTGACGCACATAGGTCGCTTCCTCGGCGACCTCCGCCATCAGGATCCGGTCACGATCTTTCTCGGCTCCGCGCAGGGAGCTGATCGTTGGCGTCAGCTGGTCACCGAGAATGAGGATGAGATTGCGAACAGGCACCAAAAGCGCTCCGACAAGAGAAACGGCAGCAAGCTCTCCCTATTGGAGACTGCCTTTTCCTCTCTACGCGGCGCGCGGGCCGGTGTATCACCCAGCCCCCTGGAAACTTCAGTGCCGTTCGACGAAGCTGTCGAGCACCTTTTTCTGGCCGGCCTTTTCGAAGTCGATCGTCAGCTTGTTGCCCTCGATCGCAATGATCGCGCCATAGCCGAACTTGATGTGGAACACCCGCTCGCCCATGGAATACTCTGAGGGGGCTTCACTGACCGATTTGGCCACCAGCTCGCCCTCGATGGTCAAGGGGCCCTGCTTCTTGCTCCGGGACGAGCGGAAATCGCCGCGCTCGAAGACAGCATCCTGGGCTGCCCGCGCCTTTTGGGCGCGCTGCCAACCGGGGGTCGAGTAGGTGTTCTGGAACGGATCGCGATTGTCGAAACGCGAGCCACCGCCACCGCTGCGGCCGTAACCACCGCCGCCATAACCGCCATAGTTGGAGGACTGCTCGACGATCTCCACATGCTCTTCGGGCAACTCGTCCAGGAACCGCGAGGGGATCGACGATTGCCATTGGCCGTGGATGCGCCGGTTGGAGGCAAACCAGATCTTGGCGCGCTTCTTGGCCCGGGTCACGCCGACATAGGCGAGACGCCGCTCTTCTTCGAGCCCGGCCCGGCCGCTTTCGTCCAGCGCCCGCTGGTGCGGAAACAGGCCCTCTTCCCAACCCGGCAGGAACACCGTGTCGAATTCGAGCCCCTTGGCCGAGTGCAGCGTCATGATCGACACCGCGTCATTCCCCTCCACACTGTCCCGGTCCATCACCAGCGACACATGCTCCAGGAACCCGGCCATGGACTCAAAGTCCTCCATGGAGCGGATGAGTTCTTTCAGGTTGTCCAGGCGTCCTGGCGCTTCGGCGGAACGGTCCAGCCGCCACATTTCCGTATAGCCGCTTTCATCCAGAATGATCTCGGCAAGCTCCGTATGGGACAGGCTGTCCACCTGCCCGCGCCAGCGTTCGAAATTCGCCAGAACCTCTTTCAGGGCATTGCGCGCCTTGGGACGGATCTCCTCGGTCTGGCACAGCTGGTTGGCAGCCTGCATCAAGGGAATGCGGTCGGCCCGCGCCAGTTCATGCACCAGCTTCAGCGTCGCCTCACCAAGCCCGCGCTTGGGCGTGTTGACGATGCGCTCAAAGGCAAGATCGTCCGCCGGCTGCACCACGCAGCGGAAATAGGCCATGGCATCGCGGATCTCCATGCGCTCGTAAAAGCGCGGTCCGCCGATGACCCGGTAATTCAATCCCAGCGTCACGAACCGGTCTTCAAACGAGCGCATCTGGAAAGACGCACGCACCAGAATGGCAATGTCGTTGAGCGCATGGCCATTGGCCTGCAGCGCCTCGATCTCATCACCGATGGACCGCGCCTCTTCCTCCGAATCCCAGCAGGAAGCGACCGAAACGAGTTCATTTTCCGGATCGTCAAAATCCGTGAACAGCGTTTTGCCCAGCCGACCCTGATTGTGGGAGATCAGATGGGAGGCGGCCGCCAGAATATGGCTGGTCGAGCGATAATTGCGCTCCAGCCGTATCACCACCGCGCCGCGGAAATCGTGTTCGAACCGCAGGATGTTGTCCACCTCGGCGCCGCGCCAGCCATAGATCGACTGGTCGTCGTCGCCCACACAGCAGACGTTGGGATTGCCCTGCGCCAGGAGCCGCAGCCACAGGTACTGGGCGATGTTGGTGTCCTGATACTCGTCCACCAGCATATAGCGGAACCGGCGCTGATAGTCGGCGAGAATATCCGGGTTGGTCTTGAACAGCGTGATGACGTGCAACAACAGGTCACCGAAATCGCAAGCGTTGAGGATCGACAGGCGGTCCTGATACTCCTCATAGAGCTTGCGGCCCCAGCCATTGGCAAAGGCACGCGCTTCGCCTTCGGGCACTTCGTTTGGCGTCAGGGCCCGGTTTTTCCAGCCATCAAGCATGGCTGCGAAGGCCTTTGGGGTCCAGCGCTTGTCGTCGAGCCCTTCGGCCTGGATGATCTGCTTGAGCAGTCGCAGCTGATCGTCCGTGTCGAGGATCGAAAAGCCGGACTTGAGCCCGACCAGCTCGGCGTGACGGCGCAGGATCTTGACGCAGATGGAGTGGAACGTGCCGAGCCAGGCCATGCCTTCCACATTGCCGCCGATGAAACGCGCAATCCGCTCTTTCATCTCCCGTGCGGCCTTGTTGGTGAAGGTCACCGCAAGGATCTCGGCCGGTCCGGCAGAACCGGTGGCAAGGATATGAGCGATGCGTGTGGTCAGAACACGGGTCTTACCGGTTCCCGCACCCGCCAGCACCAGCACCGGACCATTCAGCGTCTCGACCGCCTGCCTCTGCTCCGGATTGAGGCCTTCCAGATAATCGGGCGCCTTAGACTGCCGCGCTGCCATGGCGCGCGCCGCAATGCCACCACCAGCAGGCTGCGGGGCAGGCTCGACAGACGCCATCCGGGACGGGCGGTCACCGGGAAACCCGTCCCCATCAAAGCCATCCACGAATGTGTCGCCAATATCGTCGTGATACCCGTTCGGGTCTGCCATATGCACCGCGCTGCGATTCTAGAGTGTCCAGTCAAGAACAATATAGCAACAAAAGCGGCAAGGGCGAGGCGCGAAACGGAGTTTTCGGTGGGGAAGATGCGCAGACCTGGGCGGCCCGGACCGGAAGAAGAAACAGAAACGGCGGCAGAGGGGCCTGCCGCCGTTTCAGATAGTGAAGATCAAGGAGATCAGGCAGCCTGGCTGCTAGGTCCTTCGTCGGTCGCAACTTCGCTGAGGAAGGCGTCGACCGCAGTGGAAAGCTCGGTGGCGACAGCGCCCAGACGATCCGCAGACTGGTTCACGTCGGCAGACTGGTTCTTCGTCTGACCGATCGCACCGGCAACTCCGTCAACGTTGGAGGCGGCCGTGGAGCTGCCTTCCGCTGCCAGGTTGATGCTCTTGGTGATCTCGCGCGTTGCCACATCCTGTTCTTCAACAGAGGCGGCAATTGCGGTCGTCACATCCTGAACTTCACCGATACGCTCAACGATCGCCTGGATCGCACCGACCGCATTCTTGGTCGAGGACTGGATGTCCGTGATCTGCGTGGCGATCTCATCCGTCGCCTTTGCAGTCTGGTCAGACAGTTCCTTCACTTCGGCCGCAACAACCGCGAAGCCCTTGCCGGCTTCCCCGGCACGTGCCGCTTCGATGGTGGCGTTCAGAGCCAGGAGGTTGGTCTGCTCGGCAATCGCACGGATCATGCCGACGACTTCGCCGATCTTGTCTGCCGTTTCTGCCAGTGTCGCAACATCGCGGTCCGTCGCCTTGGCAACATCGGAAGCTTCCGAAGCGATATTCAACGCCGTCGATGATTGACGCGAGATTTCCTGGATAGAGGCCGACAGCTCGGTCGCGGCCGAGGCCACGGTCTGAACGTTGGTCGAGGCTATGCCAGTTGCCGAGTGAGCAGCTTCAGCCGCACCACTTGCATCGTCCGCAATCTGCACAAGCTGACGCGCTGTCTCGCTCACGGAGCTCGTTTCACTGCCAAGAACTTCCTGGATCGAGCCAACCGACGTGCGGAAGATCTCGATGACACCTTCCATATGGCGCTTGCGCTCGATCTCAAGGGTCTGTTCCTTGCGGGCGGTTTCTTCCAGCTGGATACGGGCGATCGAATTGTCACGGAGCACTTCAGCAGCGCGCGCGATATCGCCGATCTCGTCCGGACGGTCCGTGAACCGGATTTCACCATCAAGCTCACCTTCAGCAAGACTGGAAATCGTGTCACGCTGACTGGCCAGCAGGCCGGAAATCGAGCGAACCTGCCAGAACACGAACAGACCGCTGCCTACCAATGCCGTAACGGCAAAAATGGAGAGCATTATGATCTGCGTTTGCAGGCTCCCGGTGTCTGCATCTGCAGCGTATTCTGCCCGGTGGATCAATTCGTCGGACATCTGTTTGATGAGGTTCAAACGCTCTGTGGCCTTTGCAAACCAGACGGCCGGCTGCAGATCGCCTGCATCCATGGTCTGCGGCAGTTTCTGCAAGGTCTCGCGCATGGCAACAGCTTCAGCGACAGCAGGACCTGTAACCGTTTTCTTGAACAGTTCCTTCTGTTCAGCCAGAGCAATGGCTTCGAATTCCTTCAGGAAGGCCTGCTCGGCGCCGAAACGGGAGATAAAGCCCAGAAACGCCTCATTGTCGATCTCACCGGTGTCTCTGAACGCAGCGAGGAAATTGGCCCCGATCGCACGCTCGAGACCGCCCGACTCCATGGCTTCGGTCAAAGCCAGGAAGGGCAACAACTCGGCGGTGATGGTAGAGGATGGGCTCGATTCCACCACGACACCGATCAGGTGAATCATGGCCGAGATTTCTTTTGAATAGCCCGCGACCGCTTTGCCCGCCTTCAGGGACTTCGCATCGATCTGCTTGCGAAGTTCGGTTATTTCGTGAATGGCATCGGAGACATAGGCGAGCTCTTTTTCGACATGCTCATTGTGCAAGTCGGCACTTGCAATGTGATCGTCGAAGGTCTTGATGGCCGCATCAACGTTCGAACGTTGCGCCATGACCTCTGCCGAAAGCTTGCTGTCATAGCCCGACTTGATCAGGCTGGCGGTCTTGCCGCGCTCTTTCTGGACCTCGTGGATCACGTTGCCGGCATCCTCGGCAATGCGCGAAAGAGGCACCATGAAATCATGATGCCTAAGCTCCACATACTTCTCATAAACGGAGACCCCTGCAAATATAGACACAGCGATCATAGGTAGTATTGCCAGTGCTACTATTTGCACTTTAATTCTTCCGAACATTTGGCCCCTCCAAGTCGGGAATAACTTATTCCGCTAGGAGAGTTGTCGAGAATTATTTCATTTGAATTAATTTAGTTAAGGGCAACCCCTGAAAAATGAGAGATTACCCAAAAGCGTGGGCAAATGCCCATTTCGCACCCCTGTCAATACAACCAAGGGTTCGCGCCAGGCTGATTTTCCACGTGATTTCAAAAACTTCTTTGACAAATGGCTTGATTCGGCCATTCCACCAATCAGGGGTAGTCAGGGTCAGGCCCCCACAAGGCTGAACCAGTCATCCTCGCTAATAACTTCTAAACCAAGTTCTTCAGCTTTCTTCAACTTGGAGCCTGCACCCGGCCCAGCCACAATCAGGTCGGTTTTCTTTGAAACCGATCCTGAAACCTTGGCACCGAACCGTTCGGCCATGGCTTTGGCTTCATCCCGCGTCATCCGCTCCAGGGACCCGGTAAAGACAACCGTTTTGCCGGCGACGGGGCTGTCACCGGCATCAACAATCTCCGCATCCAGCGGCGCAACTTCCGCCAAAAGCGCTCTCAGCTGTTCCAGATTGTGTTCCTCAGCGAAGAACTCCGTCAGCGCCTCGGCGACGATACCGCCGATGCCGTCGATGTCATTGAGGTCGCGCCAGGCGTCGCTGGTCTGGTCTCCAGCCTTCACCATGGCCTGCGAAAAGGCCTCCCAGGAGCCATAGGCCCTCGCCAGCAGCTTGGCGTTGCCCTCGCCCACATGGCGGATGCCGAGCGCGAAGATGAAACGATGCAGATCGATGGAGCGGCGTTCGTTGATGGCCGCGAACAGATTGCGCGCCGAGACCGCGCCCCATCCCTCCCGGTTGCGCAGTTTGGTCAGCGCTTGCCGGTCGCGAGCCTCCAGGGTGAAAATCTCCGCCGGAGTGGTCACCAGGCTGTCGGCATAGAAAGCATCGACCTGCTTGTCACCGAAACCCTCGATGTCAAAAGCATTGCGCGACACGAAGTGCTTCAGCTTCTCCGTTGCCTGGGCCGGGCAGATCAGACCACCCGTGCAGCGCCGGATCGCGTCACGCCGACCGGTCTTGGCGTTCTCATCACGCACCGCATGACTCCCACACGCAGGACAAACCGTCGGAAACTCGAAGGGCTCCGCCCCTTCCGAACGCTTGGCAAGGTCTACATCCACGATCTGGGGGATGACGTCGCCAGCGCGTTGGATCTTCACCGTGTCGCCGACGCGAAGGTCCTTGCCCTCACGGATCGCCTCGCCATTAGGCCCTATGCCCTTGATGTAGTCCTCGTTGTGCAGCGTTGCATTGGAGACCACCACCCCCCCAACAGTGACCGGTTCCAGTTTGGCAACAGGTGTCAGCGCCCCGGTCCGGCCGACCTGGATCTCGATATCGTTGAGCAGCGTAAAGGCCTGTTCGGCGGGAAACTTGTGCGCAATTGCCCAGCGAGGGGAACGGGAGATAAAGCCGAGCCGCGTCTGCAGATCGAGACGGTCCACCTTGTAGACTACACCATCGATGTCATATCCAAGCGTCGCCCGTTCTTCCTCGATGCCGTGATAGACCTCGACCAGTTCGTCGACGCTCTCGCACCGCTTCATGCGGTCATTGATCACAAAGCCCCAGTCCCGGAAGGCTTCAACCATGCCCATCTGCGTGTCGGCCGGCATCTCGCTCATCTCGCCCCAGGCATAGGCAAAGAAGCGCAGGGGCCGCGAGGCGGTGATCTCGGAATTAAGCTGACGCAGTGAGCCGGCCGCCGCGTTGCGAGGGTTGGCGAAGGTCTTGCCGCCATTGGCTTCCATGCGCGCATTGAGCGCCGTGAAATCCGCATGGGCCATATAGACCTCGCCGCGGATCTCGACCACGTCCGGAACGTCGCCGGAAAGCTCTTTTGGAATATCGGCGATCGTACGCGCGTTGGCGGTGACATTCTCTCCCACCGTGCCATCGCCGCGCGTTGCCGCGCTGACGAGCTTTCCCTTCTCGTAGCGCAGCGACAGGGACAGGCCATCGATCTTCGGCTCTGCGGTAACCGCGAGCGCGCCCATCAAGGGATCAAATTTCAGGAACCGCCGCACCCGGCCAACGAAGTCGCGCACATCATCATCGTCAAAGGCGTTGTCCAGCGACAGCATAGGCACCTTGTGGGTGATCTTGCCAAAGCCCTCGGAAGGCTCTGCGCCCACATGGCCCGAGGGACTGTCCTCGCGCACAAGATCTGGAAACCGCTCCTCGATCGCTTGGTTGCGCCGGCGCAGCGCATCGTATTCGGCGTCGGAAATGACCGGGGCATCTTCGCCGTGGTAGCGCTTGTCGTTCTCGGCAATTTCGTCTGCGAGCCGTTCCAGTTCGGCCTTTGCCTCCTCTTCCGAGAGGGCCTCAACAGCGGTCTTTGCAGCAGAAGTTTCGGTCATGATCTCATCACGCAATCGAGGGCGGGGCCGCTGGGAATCTGGCTGTCCCAATCTGAACAGCTGATCGCTTAACGGAACCAAAGTCCAGTCTCAAGGGTTGATCCCTCAAGAAGTCGGACGGAGCAACCGGTTCCCGGCAAGAGCACAGGAGATCTTGAAATGGCTTATCAGGACCGCGACACCTCCAGGACGGAAACCGCAGCTCTCGGCGCAGGCTGGTTCATCGCCGGCGGCCTCGCTGTGGCCCTCATCATCGGTGGGATTCTCTACACCAATGGCTATTTCGCCTCGGACGATGAAGTCAGCATCGAACTGAACCTGCCGAACCTGGACACGAAGACAATCACGACACCAATTCCGGGCACCGATGGCTAACGGCCGGGCCGGAAAAACCTGTATGCGGCGCGGTTGATCGTTTACTGCGCTGCTTCGGCCATCAGCTTGCTGGCCGCCGCCCGGGCTTCCTCGGTGATGGTGCTGCCGGCAAGCATCCGCGCGATTTCCTCGCGCCGGTGATCTTCGTCGATCAGGCGGACACGGGTTGCGACCCGTTCCTTGTCCGCAGCTTCCTTGGCAATCAGGAAATGCCCGGCCGCCCGTGCCGCCACCTGCGGCGCATGGGTAACGGTGAGAACCTGAACATTGGCGGCAAGACGCGCCAGCCGCACGCCGATGGCTTCGGCCACGGCACCGCCGACCCCGGTGTCGATCTCGTCGAACACCAACGTCGGCGCAGAGCCCTTGTCTGCCAGAGACACCTTCAGCGCCAGCAGGAACCGCGACAGTTCCCCGCCAGACGCCACTTTCATCATCGGGCCGGGCCGGGTTCCCGGGTTGGTCTGGACGTGAAACTCCATCTGGTCGATGCCAGACTTTCCACGCGCTTCCGGATCTCGCGTTGTCTCAACGATGAAGCGAGCCCGCTCCAGTTTCAGCGCCGGCAGTTCTGCGCCCACGGCCTTCTCCAGGGCACGGGCCGCTTTCTGGCGCTTGTCCGAGAGCTTCAAAGCCCTGGCGTCGTAAGTCTCTTTTGCCTTGACCGCCGTCGCCTCCAAGGCCGCAAGCTTGTCTTCACCGGCATCCAGATCCGCAAGATCGGCACTCATACGGGCGCAGAGCGCTGCAAGCTCATCGACCGGAACCGAGAACTTGCGTCCTGCAGCCCGCAGAGCAAAGAGGCGCTCCTCGACGGTTTCCAGTTCCCTTGGATCGAAATCCGTCTCGCGAAGCGCCGTTTCCAGCCCGCCGCGCGCATCCTCGAGGCTGTCGAGCGCTGAGGCCAGCGCTCTCACCGGCGCATTGAGCAGATGCGGCACCTGATCCGCCTTGCGCTCCATGCGGCGCAGAAGGCTGGACAGCTCGGGGATTGGCGATGCGCCGCCGTTGAGGGTCTCGAACGCATCGTTGAGATCCCCGGCAATCTTCTCCACCTGCATCATGGTGGTTCGTCGCGCCGCCAGCTCTTCATCTTCGCCAACCTGCGGCGCCAGAAGCGTCAATTCATCGACGGCCGCCTTGAGGTAATCCGCCTCCTGGCGCGCGGTCTCTATCCTTGCCGTGTGGTCGTGGACCGCTTTTTCCGCCTGCCGGTAAGCTGAAAAGGCGTCACCGACCCGCATCACATCGTCCTGGAGGCCTGCAAAGCTATCGACAAGCTGGCGGTGGCTTTCCGGATCGACCAGGGCCCGGTCGTCATGCTGACCATGAATTTCGACCAGCAGCGCGCCTGCCTGCTTCATCAGGCCGACGCTGACCGGCTGGTCATTGACGAAGGCCCGCGTGCGCCCGTCGGCGGTCTGAACCCGGCGCAGGATGATGTCGCCATCGTCCTCGACATCGTTGTCTCGCAACAACTGACGGACCGCATGATCGCCCGGAACATCGAAAACGGCGGTTACCTGGCCCTGGCTTTCACCATGGCGCACGAGATCTGCATCCCCTCGCCCGCCGATCGCCAGAGACAGGGAGTCGAGCAAGATCGATTTACCCGCGCCGGTTTCCCCGGTGAGCACGGACATTCCGTTGGAAAAATCGAGATCGAGACGGTCAATCAGGACAATGTCGCGAATGGCCAGCGTCACGAGCATGGGCAGGAAGCTCCGGATCCAGGTCAGCAGTGCACTAAGATCAGAAGACGTTGATACCCCTGAATGCCTTGCTGATCCAGCTTCCACTGTCTTCTGAGGGCTCATATCCCCCTTTGTTCAACAGTGAATAGGCATCCTTGTACCACTGGCTGTCCGGGAAGTTGTGCCCGAGCACGGCCGCGGCCGTCTGCGCTTCGCTCACAACACCAAGCGCATAATAGCCCTCGGTCAGACGAAACAGCGCTTCTTCGACGTGTCGCGTGGTCTGATAGTGGATGACCACTGTCTTGAAGCGGTTGATGGCGGCAATGTAATTGCGCTTTTCCAGGTAGTAGCGGCCAACCTGCATTTCCTTGCCGCCCAGCTGATCCTGGACGATGCGCAGCTTGGCTTCCGCATCTGAGGCATATTCCGAATCGGGATAGCGCTGCAGCAGCTCGTTGAAGGCAGCTCTGGCCTTCTCCGTGGTTTCCTGGTCCCGGGTGATGTCCGGCATCTGACGGAAATAGCTCTGTCCGATGATATAAAGCGCATAGGCCGCATCTTCGTTGCCCGGATAGAGCGTCAGGAACCGCCGCGCCGCGCTGATCGCTTCCGCATATTTGCCGCGCGAGAAGTTCACATAGGCCATGTTGACCAGGGACTTCTTGGCGTACTCGGAATAGGGATAGAGCTTGTCGAGTTCTTCAAACTTCTTGCTGGCCGGGGCCAGCTTGCCCTGCGCACGCAGCGCAAGGCCTTCGTTGTAGAGAACCTCCGGCGGCGTATCGTTCAGCGCCAGATCATCAAGGTCGTCTTTCGACGAACAGGCTGCAAGAGCCAGGGGAATCGCAAGCGCCGCGATCTTCAGGATGCCGATCGTCGGTTGGCCTGTTTCCAGGGCAACCTGTTCATCCTTCTGGCGCCAATTCATCAATTTCACCCCAAGCACTCCTCGCCTGTTCAATCGGCCCGCAAGCTTCGCGACAGGTTCATTTGGCAATTATGACTGAAGGTGTTTAGCGGAAATCGACTGCTTCCGTCACGCCCCAGAACAGCCATGTGTCGCTTTTTTTGAGCTTTTTTGTGGCAAGCACGAAAAACGGCAGTCTGATGAACGCAAGGTGAGAGCGCAGTTATGAGCCCGATCAGGAAACGTCCGGACCAAATGCGGCCGCTGCAAGCCCTACAGTCTCGGCATGGCCAGCTTCGCGAAAAGCAGGCGCCTCCACGATTTCGAACGCGTCCTTGTCTTCAAACAATTTGACGAGGATCGCGTGGTTCATCTTGTGGCCGCCCTTGTAGGAGCGATAGAGGCCCAGGATCGGCAGTCCTGCAAGCGACAGGTCTCCCACCGCATCAAGCGCCTTGTGACGGGCAAATTCGTCCGACCAGCGGGTGCCTTCCGGATTGAGGACCTTGTCGTCCGCAATCGCGACGGAATTCTCTAGCGAGGACCCAAGGGCAAAGCCCATCTTCCAGAGCTGCTCGACGTCCTTGACGTTGCCGAAGGTGCGTGCGCGCGAAAGATCCGAGCGGAACACATCCGGCTTCATGTCGGAAGCGAACTGCTGCTTGCCGATCAGCGGCGTGTCAAAATCAATCGTGATGTCGAAATGGATGCCGTTGTAGGGCTGCAACTCACACCAGGCGCTGCCGTTGTCGACGCGAACCGTCTTCTTGACCCGCAGGTACCGGCGGCCACGATCCAGACGTTTCAGCCCAACCTGGTCGATCGCTTCCACGAAAGCTGCGCTGCTGCCGTCCATGATCGGCATTTCAGGGCCATCAATCTCGATCAGAAGGTTGTCAACGCCAAGACCGCTGAGCGCAGCCATGAGATGCTCAACCGTGGACATGCCGTTGTCGGAAGGATCGCCGAGGACTGTCTGCAGAGACGTTTGTGTCACGTTTTTCCAGAGCGCCGGCATTTCGCGTGCGTTTTCCACGTCGGTCCGCTGGAACACGATACCGGTCCCTGCGTCTGCTGGCACTAGCGTGATCGATGCCGGTTTCCCCGAATGAACACCGATACCTGTCAGAGTGATCTGATCTGCAAGGGTGGTCTGGCGATCGATGTGCTGTGTCATATGGCTGCCCGGTTTGTCTGAGACCTCGTCAACAATTCGGTGGAGTTTTGAAACCCTTACGATTTGTTAACGATCACGAGTTGGGCAGAACATACCCACAAGACAGCCTGACTTGAAATAAAGCTTTATTACGCTTTGTAACGCTTGTTACAGATGCAAGCACTTGTTTTCTATGCGTAAATTATAGAAACAAAAACGGCTCGATACATTCGCATCGAGCCGTCTGATTTGTCAGGTCCGGATCTGGCAGGGAATCAGTTTGACTGACGCCGCAAGAAGGCCGGAATCTCAAGCTGATCATCATCCATCGGTGCCGGAGCCTTCGGGCTCGCACGTCCGGTTGTGTCCAGCTGACCGGCAGCACCATGTGCAGCAGGCCGTGGGGCGGGACGCGGTGCCGGCGCTGCAGCAACAGGTGCCGGGCGCGCAGCCTGAACCGGAGCCGGAGCAGTCATATGCGGCTGCTCTTCATGGTGCAGAGCCTCATGCTCCTCATCGAGCTCATCCTTCCGGCCGAGACCGCTAGCAAGACGGCGCAGCAGGCCCATCGGGCGACGCTCGTCATCATGCTCGTCGAACTCGCCGTCGAATGTGGCTGCGGGCTGAGCTGCAGGGGCTGCCTTAGCTTGTGCCGGAGCCGGAGCGGCGGCAGGCGCCTGCTGGGACAGGATCTCACGCTGAGCAATCGGCGGGAAATCCTCGACCCGAGGCATCCGCGGAGCCGGGCTGTGCTGCTCGGCCACCGGCGGAATGTAAGGCTTGCTGATCGGCTCGGCATCCATTTTAGGTGCCGGCGTCTCTTCCTCGACATTCACGAGAGGTGTCTTCTCGTTCATCAGCTCTTCAGAAGGCTGAAACGGCTTGATCTCGACTTCCGGATCGCTCTCGGCTGCAACCGGCGCAGGGATCGCAAGTTCGCGTTCAAGGCTGGCAACCGCACGGGCTGCAACATCCTCAACCCGCGGCTTGGCTGCGACAGGCGCAGCGGCCGGAGCAGCCATCTCGACCGGCTTGGGCGCGATCGCTGGCTTGATCTCAGACTTTCCCAGGAACTCCGCTTCGGCCTCCCGGTCGATACCGGTCGCCACGACGGAAACGCGGATGATGCCGTCAAGGCTCTCGTCAAAGGTCGCGCCGAGAATGATGTTCGCGTCCGAATCCACTTCTTCGCGGATACGGGTCGCAGCTTCATCCACTTCGAACAGCGTCAGGTCGTTGCCGCCCGTGATGGAGATCAGCAGACCCTTTGCGCCCTTCATGGAGGACTCGTCGAGCAGCGGGTTCGCAATCGCCGCTTCAGCTGCCTGCTGAGCGCGGTTCTCGCCGCTGGCTTCGCCGGTGCCCATCATCGCCTTGCCCATGCCGCGCATGACCGAGCGCACATCAGCAAAGTCGAGGTTGATGAGACCTTCCTTGACCATCAGGTCGGTGATGCAGGCAACACCGGAGTAGAGCACCTGGTCGGCCATGGCGAAGGCGTCCGCGAAGGTCGTCTGCGCATTGGCGATACGGAACAGGTTCTGGTTCGGGATCACGATCAGCGTGTCGACGTTGCGCTGCAACTCTTCGATGCCACTGTCCGCGATGCGCATGCGGCGCGCACCTTCGAACTGGAACGGCTTGGTGACAACACCAACGGTCAGGATGCCCTGCTCGCGAGCCGCACGGGCAATAACCGGGGCTGCCCCTGTACCGGTGCCACCGCCCATGCCGGCGGTGATGAACACCATGTGCGAACCGGAAAGATGATCGTTGATTTCGTCGATCACCTCTTCAGCGGCTGCCGAACCGACCTCCGGCTGGGAGCCGGCACCGAGACCCTCGGTCACAGCCACGCCCATCTGGACGAGACGTTCCGAGTGGTTCATGGCCAGCGCCTGTGCATCCGTGTTGGCGACGACAAAGTCGCAACCCTGGAGGCCTGCAGTGATCATGTTGTTGACGGCATTGCCGCCCGCTCCGCCGACGCCGAAAACCGTAATACGCGGCTTCAGCTCCTGAATGTCGGGCATCTTCAGGTTGATGGTCATGTTGTCCTCGCGACCCTCTGGGGCTCCCGTAACGGGATGTCCCTCTTCTTCCCTAATCTCGTCAGCCGTTACCGGCGGTTCCTGTCCTGCGCTCATTTCGTCAGAAGCTTTCCCTGATCCACTGGCCAACACGGGCCAGATAGCCAGATTGCCCTGTCCACCCGGATCTGCGGTTCCTGTGCTCGAACTGCTCGATCTGGGCAACTTGCGGGTAGATCAGGAGGCCAACGGCTGCGGCAAAAGCCGGGCCCTTCGCAGCCTCCGGGAGACCGGCAACGCCAAGCGGCCGGCCAAGACGAACGTTACGCCCCAGGACCCGGCGCGCAACTTCACTCAAACCCGTGAGCTGACTGGCACCGCCGGTCAGAACGATCTGCTTGCCAACCCGGCCGGCAAAGCCGGAGGCAGTCAGGCGATCACGCACAAGTTCGAGGATTTCTTCCACACGCGGACGAATGACACGTGTCAGCGCCGAGCGGGGAATCTGGTTTGGCAGATCGCTGTCGCTTTCCAGAGCCGGGACCGTGAGCATGTCACGGTCATCCGATGAACTGGCAAGAGGCGATCCATGCAGGGTCTTCAGCCGCTCTGCGTCCTGCAGGCGCGTGGCAAAGGCCCGTGCGATATCTGTTGTAACGTGGTGTCCACCAACGGCGATGGCATCAAGGTGCACCATGTGGCCTTCGACAAAGACGGACAGTGTCGTCGTCCCGCCGCCCATGTCGATACAGGCAACGCCGAGTTCGGTCTCGTCATCGACAAGGGTCGACAGACCACTTGCGAAAGGCGTTGCGACCATGGTTTCGACGTGAAGGTGGCCACGGTTGATGCAGAGCTCGAGGTTGCGGACAGGTGCGACTTCGGTCGTCACCACCTGCATGTCGACGCCCAGCTTCTGGCCCATCATGCCGCGCGGATCGCGCATGCCGCGGTTGCCGTCGAGCGAGTAGGAAATCGGCAAGGCATGGGTCACTGCCCGGCCTTCGGTCACCGAATGGGAAGACCCGGCCGAAAGAACCCGCTGGATGTCGGCTTCCGTGACCGCGTCGCCGGCAAGCGGAACGCCTGCGGAGAAAATCTCGCTTTGAAGGCGGCCACAGCTCACATTGGCGATCAGGGACTCAACCGTCACGCCGGCCATGCGCTCAGCCGAGTCCACCGCAAGCCGGATTGCCTGTTCGGCGGCATCCATATCGACCACGACGCCGGACTTGATGCCACGTGAGCGCTGGTAGCCGTAGCCAAGAACTTCGACGGAATGAGACCGGCCAGCCAGAATGTCGGAATCTTCGCGCGGCGTCAGCTTCGCAATCAGGCAGCACACTTTGGTCGAGCCGACGTCGAGCACAGACATGACAACGGCGCGGCGTCCGGGAAGCGGACGCATGCGCGGAAGGTAAAGGGAGGATCCGGAGCGGCTCATGTATCTCGCTCCAGTTTCACCAATTTCTCATCACTGCCGCTACCGGCCTTTCTGCGTGCAATCGCATCGTCTGAAAGCCGCACAACCACCCGGTCGGCAAGGCGCATGTCGACGGCGGCTATGTCGCGTGCCAGAAGACCGGACTCTGCATCCATCTCGACCACATCGGCCAGGGCAGTTTCGACGTTATTTTCCGGCAGGCGAATGGAAATGCCGTTTTCCAGCATCAGATCCCAGCGGCGTTGTCCAACCAGAAAGGCAGCCCGGACGCGCGAGCGAAGTTCAGGCACCGTATCAAGCGCGGCCATGATCTCACCGGCCCTGCGCTGTGCGCCATGGTTCACCACCAGAAGCAGATTGGCATAACGTCCATCCACTTCATCGGTGATCACGTCACCCTGCTCATTGATGATAGAGACGAGTTCTCCGCGCTGCCAAAGCGCATAGGGAATCCGCTCGTCGAGCTTGATCTGCAGCGTTCCTGGATAAAGCTTCATGACCGAAGCGTGCTTGATCCAGGCAATATCGGTCAGACGCTCGCGCGCAGCCTCGGCATCAAAGAGAACCAGAGACGACCCTTCCTGAATCTCGAGCGCTTCGAGGATCTGAAATTCATTGGTTTCACGCTGGCCGGAAAGCTTCACGGTCTCGATGCCGAGGCCTCCTGCAGACAGAAGTGCGTCAGACACTTCCCTGCCATACCCGCCAAGGACGATACCGTAACCGATGGTGAGGGACAAAAAGGCGAGCGCCGCCGCAGAACCGGTCCAGCTCGGCAGCTGGGCCAAACGACCCGCCGCGCGCCAGACTGGCTGCCGATGCAAACGTGACACGCCACGTCCCCGCGGAGCCAGTTCGGCCTCCATCGGAGTGAGCTCGTCTCGTTCGTATTTGCGCCTTAGCGACAGCAACTTGCTTCCTCTACCATCCAACTGACCAGATCCTGGAAACCGATCCCCTCATGCGCCGCAAGTTCGGGCACCAGAGAAGTAGGCGTCATGCCTGGTTGTGTGTTCACTTCGAGGCATATCAGCTCGCCAGTGCCGTCTTCCCGCTCGTTGAATCGGAAGTCCGCTCGCGAAACACCACGGCAACCAAGAGCCTGATGCGCCTTCAGTGCCAGTGTCTGTACTTCTTGGTAAACAATCGGTGAAATTTTTGCAGGAAGGATGTGTTTTGATCCTCCATCCGCATATTTCGCATCGAAGTCATAGAAGCCTGGACCGGTGGGGACGATGTCGATCACACCAAGGGCCCGATCCCCCATTACGGCACAGGTCAGCTCCCGCCCGGGGATGTAGCGTTCGCACATCAAAACGTCGGGATACGGCCAATCCGAGCCGGTCAGCTCCTGTGGTGGATGGGCCTGATCCTCCTTCACGATGAGCACACCAAAACTCGATCCTTCGTTGATCGGTTTGATCACATATGGAGGGTCCATGGGGTGCTGATTACCCACATCGTGACGATTCACAATTAAGTGTTGAGTAACCATAACACCGGCCGACGACATGACCGCTTTGGCCTTGACCTTGTTCATCGCCAGCGCCGAGGCCATGACACCCGAATGGGTGTAGGGAATATCAAGCACCTCCAGAACGCCCTGAATGCATCCATCTTCGCCGAAAGGACCGTGAAGCGCGTTGAACACCACGTCGGGCGCCAGTTCCTTCAAAACAGCCGCAATATTACGGTCCACATCGATCCGGCTGACCTGATAGCCCGCCTTCTCAAGGGCGTCGGCACACTCTGTTCCGGTTGAAAGGCTGACAGGCCGCTCATGGACCCAGCCGCCCATCAGGACAGCAACATGTTTGCCGGACATCAGCCTTGCTCCTTGTATGCACCCAAAAAGGGCTCGATCGCATCGCCTTCACCAAAATGGCCAAGCCGTTTGATTTCCCATTCGAGACGAATGCCCGAATGCTCGAACACGCGTTTGCGCACGGTCTCGCCGAGACGCTCAAGGTCGGCGCCGGTGGCCTGACCCGTGTTGATCATGAAATTGCAGTGCATCTCGGACATCTGCGCACCGCCGACGGTCAGACCTCGGCAACCCGCAGCATCGACCTCTTTCCAGGCAGAAGTGCCCGGCGGGTTCTTGAAGGTCGATCCCCCGGTCTTTTCGCGGATCGGCTGGGCGCGCTCGCGATGCGCGACGACCTCGTCCATCTCCTGGCGGATCACCTCCTCCGATACGGCCTCGCCCTCGAAGACCGCTTCGGTGAAGATCATGTCCTTCGGCGCCTCGGAATGCCGATAGGCATAGTTCATGTCCGCATTGCTCAACACATGGCGCTGCCCCTGCCGGTCGATGCCGATGAGCTCAACCATGCGGTCGCGCGTCTCCGTGCCATGAGCGCCTGCGTTCATGCGCAAGGCGCCTCCGACACCGCCCGGAATTCCCGTGTAGAAGGCAAAGCCGCCAAGCCCGGCCTTTGCCGCAGCCTCCGAGAGCCGTTTGTCGGGCACGGCTGCACCGACTTTCAGACGATGGTTTCCGACTTCTTCGATGCTGCCAAACCCCTTGGCGCTGAGACGGATCACCACGCCCTCAAGGCCCCCGTCCCGGATCAGCAGATTGGAACCAAGGCCAACCGGCAGGACAGGAATGTCTTCTGGAAGCCGCGACAGGAAGGTCGCAAGATCAGCTTCATCTGCAGGCTGGAACAGGAGCTGCGCCGGGCCGCCGACGCGGAACCAGGTCACCGCCGACAGCGGCTGATTGGCGGTCAGTTTGCCGCGAATGCCCTCGCCAAGGCCGGGGTGAAGTTCGAGGAGGTCGGGAAAACTCACGCACCGCCCCCCTGCAAGCGCCTGAGACCATCCGGCAAGGCATAGGCCCACTGAGTGATGTTCCCTGCCCCAAGACAAATGACGTAGTCGCCAGGTGCTGCCATTTCATGCACCAGATCAGCCAGCTTTTCCGGCCCCTCGATCGCATACACAGAACGGTGTCCACGCGTCTTTAGACCGGACACGAGATCCAGATGGCCAGCGCCCTCGATAGGCTGTTCCCCTGCTGCATACACAGGCGCGACAATCACCGTGTCCGCATCGTTGAAGCAGCTTGAGAAATCATCGAAGAGGCTTTCCAGCCGTGAATAGCGGTGCGGCTGAACGACGGCAATCACCTTGCCCTTGGCCGACTCCCTGGCCGCGTGCAGCACCGCGCGGATTTCCACCGGATGATGGGCGTAGTCATCAAAGACGTCGACCCCGCCTGCGATGCCCGTATGCGTGAAGCGCCGCTTGACCCCGCCGAACGCGGCCAGCCCCTTGCGAATATCGTCAGGCCCGACGCCCAGCTGTGAGGCCACAGCGATGGCCGCCGTTGCGTTCGAAACATTGTGCAGCCCCGGCATCGGCAGAACCAGATTTTCCAGCGCGACGGTCTCGCCACTGCGCCGGTCGCGGATCGCAACTGAAAATGTGGACTTGCCACCGTCCATCGAGACATCCGTGAACCGGACATCTGACTGGGGGTTCGTGCCATAGGTGACGATGCGGCGATCCTCGATCTGGCCGATCAGGGTCTGCACATCAGGATGGTCAAGGCACATGGCCGCAAAGCCATAGAAAGGCACGTTCTCGACAAATTGGCTGAAGGCCGCACGAACGCCGGCGAAGTCGCCGTAGTGATCCAGATGCTCAGGATCGATGTTCGTCACCACCGCCACATCCGCCGGCAGCTTGACGAAGGTGCCGTCACTTTCGTCGGCTTCGACCACCATCCAGTCGCCATCGCCCATGCGCGCGTTGGTACCATAGGCGTTGATGATGCCGCCGTTGATCACGGTGGGATCAAGACTGCCCGCATCCAGAAGCGCCGCAATCATGGATGTGGTTGTGGTCTTTCCATGTGTTCCGCCAACTGCAATGGCCTGTTTGAATCGCATCAGCTCGGCAAGCATCTCGGCCCGGCGCACGACAGGGATCAAGCGTTCGCGTGCGGCAACCAGCTCCGGATTGTCCTTCTTGATCGCAGAAGACACCACCAGAACTTCCGCATTGCCGAGGTTCTCGGCAGCATGACCGACCATCACCTTGATGCCGTGCTCACGCAGGCGGAAAACATTGGCGTTTTCAGCCATGTCCGAACCCTGAACCGTATAGCCAAGCGTCTTCAGCACTTCGGCGATGCCGCTCATGCCGATGCCCCCGATGCCGACAAAATGCACCGGCCCGATATCCTGCGGCATTTTCATGTGCCGTCTCCTTTGAACGTATTTGCACCCGCGGCGACCTGCTCCACCAGATCGGCCAAACGGCCGACGGCATCCGGTCTGCCCTCGCCAACAGCGGCCTCTGCCGCCTGTTTCAAAACATCTGGCGCGCTCATCAGGCGCGCGATTTCATCTGCCAGCTTTTCGGGTGTCAGCTCCGACTGTCGGATCGGCCAGGCACCGCCCACGGCCGCGAGCGTCTCTGCATTGGCCAACTGGTCCTGATCAAGCGCTCCAGGAAATGGGATCAGAATTGCTGGCCGGCCGATGACGGCCAGTTCACTCACGGTGGAGGCTCCCGAGCGGCTGATCACCAGATGGCTGTCTGCAATCCGTTTTGGCATATCCTTGAAAAAGGACTGCAACTCTGCGTCCACCTTCATGTCCGCATAGGCTTTGCCGACACGGGCCAGATCTTCAGGACGGCACTGCTGCACCAGCTTCAGCTTGCGCCGCAGAGCATCTGGCAGTTTCTCCAACGCCGGCGGCAGCACGTCAGAAAAGAACCTTGCGCCCTGAGATCCACCAAACACGAGAAGGTGGAACGGGCTTTCAGGATCCAATTCCGGATAAGGCGCCTGTGCAACCTCGACCACCGCATCACGAACGGGATTTCCGGTCTGGACGCATTTGGCCAAGAGAGCCGAATGAAGACCAGATAGCTTTAGGCTCGTCGCGATTGCGGTCGCCCCACGTGCCAGCATCTTGTTGGCCCGGCCCATGACGCCATTGGCTTCGTGCAGGATGGAGGGTGTTCCGGTCAGCCGCGCGGCGAACATGGGCGGAAAGGTCGGATAACCGCCAAAGCCGACCACGACATCCGGTTTCAATCGCTTGACGATCCCGCGTGCTTGCAGCGTTCCCTGAAACAGGCTGAGTGCCGTCTTCGCGAGTGCGACGGGAGATTTGCCGCGAAGCGTCTCGGAGGCAACGATATGCACCTTTCGCGCGGGAAACGCATCGCCGTATTTGTCGGCGCGCTCATCCGTTGCCAGTTCAACAATATGGCCGCGACGACCAAGTTCGCTGGCAAGCGCCTGGGCAGGAAAGAGGTGGCCGCCAGTGCCGCCCGCTGTTAGCAAAATAGTCTTGGTCATCGGCTTCCTGCTTGTGTCCTTACATCAGGCTCGACGGGGACAGACGACTGACAGTCACGACATCTCCGCGCGAGGGGCGGGGTCGCTTGCGGGTCAGGGCCAAAATGGCCCCGGCAACCATTGCAGAAGACATCAGCGAAGAGCCGCCATAGGAGATGAACGGAAGGGTCATCCCCTTGGGCGGCATCAGATTGAGATTGACGGAGAGGTTGATGGTGGCTTGAAG
The DNA here is from genome assembly GCF_014842925.1 of Roseibium polysiphoniae. GTDB lineage: Bacteria > Pseudomonadota > Alphaproteobacteria > Rhizobiales > Stappiaceae > Roseibium > Roseibium polysiphoniae. Next base: position 276,526 of record NZ_JACYXJ010000003.1, on the reverse strand, counting down.
CCCGAAGAGAACGACCAAGCCCGCCGTCGCAAGGCGGCCAAAGGCGTCCTGATCCCGGCTCGCATGGGACAGCCCGCGGATCACGATGAACGCAAAAACAGAAACGAGAAACAGGCAGACGATGATCCCGAACTCTTCCGCGACAACCGCAAAGATAAAATCCGTGTGGCTGTCCGGCAGGATCCGCTTCACGGTCCCCTCGCCCGGCCCGCGTCCGAACCAGCCGCCCGCCAGAAAGGATTCAATCGCCGTATCCACCTGATAAGTATCGCCTGAACTGGGATCCAGAAACCGGTTCACCCGGTTGGTCACATGCGGCAGGAAGAAATAGGCCGCCATGAGACCGCTGATGCCCGCGATGCCAAGTCCCGCGATTGCGAACCAGGGCAAGCCGTTGAGGAAGAAAAGCCCGGCCCACACCAGTCCGAGCAGCATGGTCTGGCCAAAATCCGGCTGAGCAATCAGCAACGCCGCGCATATTGCAAACAGGAGCACGGCGAACAACACACCTGGCACTTCCCGGCGCCGGCCGGACTCAGACAACAGGAAGGCGATCAGCACGACAAATGCGGGTTTGAGAAATTCCGAAGGCTGAAGCGAGAAACCGGCAATGTAGATCCAACGGCGGGATCCCTTGGCTTCCATGCCGAGAAACAGCGTCGCGACCAGCATCACCACCGATACGACAAACACCGCCAGCGCCATCCGCCGAACCATGCGCGGCGTCATCAAGGACCCCGCCAGCATGATGCCGATCGCCGGGATCAGGTAGATCGCCTGGCGTTTGACAAAAAAGAAGGTTTCGACGCCGAGCCGTTCGGCCACCGGTGGACTGGCCGCAAAGGACAAGACCACACCGCCGAACATCAGCAGAAAGAAGGCCGCAAGCAGATAGTGATCCACTGTCCAGAGCCATTCGGCGACGCGGCTGCGATCTGCACGGCTAACCATCAGGCGACCTCTCGGCTTTTTCGGACCATGTCGAGCTCGAGCACCGCCTTGGAGAAGGCTTCCCCGCGCAGTTCAAAATTCGGGAACTGATCAAAGGACGCGCAAGCGGGAGACAGGAGAACAGCAACTTCGGACGCTCCGTCGGCGGAGGCATCTGCAGCCGCCTGGACGACGGCCTTTGCCAGCGTGCGGCTGATCTTGGTGTCTACCTTGCCCTTCAGGGTCTTGGCGAAATCCTTGGCAGCTTCACCAATCAGGTAGGCCTTGGCGATCTTGCCGAAATACTCATCAAGCGGGGCAATGCCACCGGCCTTCGGTTTGCCGCCCGCGATCCAGTAGATTCGTTCGAAACTGTCGAGCGCTCGCGCCGCAGCGTCTGCGTTGGTCGCCTTGGAATCGTTGACGAACAGAACTCGCCCGGAGCGCGCAACCAGCTCCATACGATGATGCAGCCCCGGGAAACTCCGGAAGGCTTCTGCGATCCGCTCGCCTTCGATGCAAAGAGCGCTGAGCGATGCAAAGGCAGCCGCTGCGTTCTGGCCGTTGTGCTGCCCGCGCAGGCTGTCGATCCCGCCAAGGTCGGCGACCTTGACCTGGGCACCGTCATTGGCCTCGATCAACGCCGAACCCTTGGCGAAAACGCCGTCCGGCAGTTCCATCTCGCCGGAAATCCGGCGCACCGGCATCCGCGCAAGATCCTGCCGATCTGCAATTTCAGCGGACATGCGATCATCGACACCGACAACAGCAATCTTCGAACCGGCGATCAGACGTTCCTTGATGGCGGCGTAGTTCTCCATCGTGCCGTGCCGGTCGAGATGATCGGGTGACAGGTTCAGATGGACGCCAATGGTCGGATCAAGGCTCGGTGCCAGATCGATCTGATAGGACGAACATTCAATCACGTAGCGGCGCGCCGGTGTTGGCGGCTCCAGATCGAGGATGGGCGTTCCGATGTTGCCGCCCATCTGCGTGTCGAACCCGAGAGTACGCAACAAATGCGCGATCAACGCGGTCGTTGTGGATTTGCCGTTCGTCCCGGTAATGGCAATCAAAGGTGCTTCGGGACAGATCTTCCGCCGCTCGCGGCAAAAAAGCTCTACATCGCCGATGACTTCGATGCCCGCGTCCCGCGCCCGGTCGACAGTCCAGTGCGGCGCCGGATCAGTCAACGGAACCCCTGGTGCGAGCACCAGGGCCTCAAAGCTGGACCAATCGGCCTCACGCAGGTCCTCAGCCGTAAAGCCGGCTTCAACCGCGGCTTCCACACGGGGTTCTGCATCATCCCAGACCGTAACATCGGCACCACCCGCACTCAGCGCACGAACGGTTGCCATCCCCGATCCACCGAGACCGAAGAGCGCAACCTTTTTGCCTGAAAACGACGTGAGCGGGATCATCAGCACTTACCTCAGCTTCAGCGTGGCAAGGCCGATCAGTGCAAGCACCACGGCAATGATCCAGAAGCGGATAACGACCTGGGATTCCGTCCAGCCCTTGTATTCGAAATGGTGGTGGATCGGCGCCATGCGGAAAACCCGCTTTCCGGTCAGCTTGAACGAAACAACCTGAACAATGACCGAGACCGCTTCGAGAACGAACAGACCGCCAATGATCGCCAGGACGATCTCGTGCTTGGTGGCCACCGCAATCGCACCAATCATGCCGCCAAGCGAAAGGGAACCGGTGTCCCCCATGAAGATCGCCGCCGGCGGCGCATTGAACCAGAGGAAACCGAGCCCCGCGCCGATCACAGCCCCGGCGATGACCGCCAGTTCACCTGTTCCCGGAACATGATGGATCTGCAGGTAGTTGGCAAAAACCGCATTGCCCGACAGATAGGCGATCAAGGCAAAGGACGCACAGGCGATCATGACAGGAACGATCGCCAAACCATCAAGCCCGTCGGTCAGGTTCACCGCATTGCCGGCCCCGACCATGACGAAGGCTGCAAAGGGAATGAAGAAGATCCCGAGGTTGAGTGTCAGGTCCTTCAGAAACGGAAAGGCGATCGATGTGGAGAACGGCTCATTGTCCAGAACAGTAACGGCGAAGGCCGCCGCGCCGGCAATGATGAACTCGAGGCCAAGCCGCGCCCGGCCGCCAAAGCCCTTGTCGGAAGACTTCGTCACCTTCAGATAGTCATCGTAAAAGCCGATGGCACCGAAGCCGACGGTCACGGCGATGACAATCCAGACGTAGGGGTTCGACAGATCCGACCACAACAGCGCCGCAACCAGCGCCCCGGACAGGATCATGAGACCCCCCATTGTCGGCGTGCCCTTTTTCGTCAGGAGATGGCCTGCGGGGCCGTCCTCACGGATGGGCTGGCCGTGGCCCTGGCGCATCCGCAGACTTGAAATGATCTTGGGCCCGAACAGAAACACGAACAGCAGCGCCGTCATGATGGCACCACCGGTTCGGAAGGTGATGTACCTGAAAACATTCAGAGCAGAGAGTTGGTCGGCGAATTCGCCGAGAAAATAAAACATTCAGCCGTCCTCAAGCCGCCTCGGTTTCGTCCGCTGGCGGAAATTCCCTTTTCAAGGCCTCGACCAACGGTCCCATGCGGGTTCCGAGTGATCCCTTGATCATGATGACGTCGCCAGGGCGAACGTCTGCAAGCAGTGTCTCTTCCAAACCGGAAGCCTCATCGGAGTAGATCCCGCGCATCGCCTTGGGCAAGACCTCCCACAGCGCATGCATATGCGCCCCGGCGCAGAGCACAAGATCAATCCCGGCGTCCTCAAGAGGTTCGGCGAGTGCGGCGTGCAGCGCGTCTGTGTCGGCACCCAGCTCGAGCATATCGCCGATGACCGCGATACGCCGCCCGGGCCGTTTGACCGGAGTTTCGCCGAGCACCGCAAGTGCGGCGCGCATGGACGCCGGATTGGCGTTGTAGCTCTCATCCACCAGATCGATGAAACCGCCCGGGGTCTGCAGGGTCGTCACCTCGCCGCGCCCCTTCGGCGCATGCATCTCGGACAAGGCAAGACCGGCCAGAGCGAGATCTCCGCCCAGTTCCACCACCGCGGTCAGAACAGCTAGGCTGTTCTTCACGTGATGGTGTCCGGGCGCTCCGATTTTGTAGGTGATTTCCTGGCCGAGAATACGCGCCTGAACGCTTGATCCACCGACCTGCTGCGAAGATTTTTCCAGAACCGTGTCCGCATCAGCCTTTTCGCCAAAGGTCTTCACCTTCGCGACGCCGGCTGCTGTGGCCAGAAAGGAAAGCAGATCAAATTGGGCATTGTCCTTGTTCAGGATGGCGACCCCACCCGGCTCCAGCCCCGAAAAGATCTCAGCCTTGGCCTTCGCAATCTTTTCAACGGAACCGAAGAACTCCAGATGCACAGGCTGAACCGTGGTGATGATCGCTGTATGCGGCCGTACCATTTGCACCAGCGGTGTGATTTCGCCCGCATGGTTCATACCGATTTCAAACACGCCGAATTCCGTATCCGCCGGCATCCGGGCAAGCGTCAGAGGCACGCCCCAGTGATTGTTGAAAGAAGCAACTGATGCGTGGACCTTGCCGGACCGCTCAAGGCACAAGCGCAAGGCTTCCTTGGTCCCGGTCTTGCCAACAGAGCCCGTGATCGCAACGATCCGGGCCTCGGTTCGGGCTCTTGCCGCCACACCAAGCTGGCGAAGGGCTTCCAACGGATCCTCGACCACGACATAGCGGCCGTCAGTTGGCAGATCATCAAGACGTTCGGCAGCAACAAGAGCAAGGGATGCTCCAGCCTCGAGCGCGGTTCCCACGAAATCATGGCCGTCGAAACGATCGCCCTTGATTGCGACAAAGGCTTCACCAGGCTGCAAGGTGCGGCTGTCAATGGAGATACCGGAAATCGCTTCACCAGGCTCTCCAAGCATCTCACCGCCTGTAGCGTCCAGAAAGTCTGTCAGGTTCCAAAGCGGCTCGCTCATTCGTTGCCTCCCTTGGCGATGGCGTCAGCCACGGCTTCGTGATCGGAAAAGGGAAGAATGGTCTCGCCGACAATCTGGCCCGTTTCATGGCCTTTTCCGGCCACACACAGAACATCCCCCGGCTGAAGCCGCTTGATCGCCTCGAAGATAGCCTCGCCCCGATCATCGATTTCCAGTGCTTCGGGAGCCCCTTCCTTAACCGCCTTTCGGATCGCCGCAGGGTCCTCGCTGCGCGGGTTGTCATCGGTGACGATGACGAAGTCAGCCCGTTCCGCAGCGGCCTTGCCCATCAGCGGACGTTTGCCGGGATCCCGGTCACCGCCTGCGCCAATCACAACTGACAGCTTCCCTTCCGTAACTGGACGCAGGGCCGCCAGCACGTTTTCCAAAGCATCCGGCTTATGCGCATAGTCGATAACGACCAGGGCACCGTTTTGGGTGTGTCCGGCAAATTCGAGACGTCCCGGCGCTCCCTTGAGGTTCTCAAGCGCCCGCAGGACCGGCCCGGTCTCATGGCCAACCGCAATGGCAAGCCCGGCTGCAACCAGCGCATTGGAGACCTGGAAGCGCCCGATCAGCGGCAGCGTGACGGTGTAATCACCGCGTGGCGTCGCAAGGGTCAGAACCTGAGCAGAGCCAGACTGGCGCAAGCCGGTCAGTTTGAGATCCTTGCCCGTTTCACCGACCGTCAGCAATTGCAGCCCACGAGCCTCCGCGACCCCGATCACACGATCAGCGTATTTCTCACCCGGATCAACGACCACTGTACCGCCTGTCGGCAGAAGATCCTTGAACAGCCGCAGTTTGGCGCCGAGGTAGTCCTCGATCGTCGGATGGTAGTCCATGTGATCACGGCCAAGGTTGGTAAACCCGGCAGCCGCAATGCGCACACCATCGAGGCGGTGCTGGTCAAGGCCGTGACTGGAGGCTTCGAGAGCCGCATGGGTGACGCCCTCTTCAGTCAGACGGTTCAGCTCGGCGTGAAGCGCCACCGGGTCCGGCGTCGTCAGTCCGCCATAGACGCGTCCATCGGCCGTCACAGTACCGATGGTTCCAAGGCTCGCGGCCGCGTGGCCGGCCGACTGGAAAATCTGACGCACAAAATGGGCGACGGAGGTCTTGCCGCTGGTGCCGGTGACAGCGACGGTGACCTTGGGCTGCTTGTTGTAGAAACGTGCCGCCATCAGCGCGAGCGCATGACGCGGCTCTTCGCTACCGAGAACGACGACAGTGTCCGGCAACTCGCTGCGAAGCTGGTCAACGCTGTCTTGCGCGCAAAGGATGGCAACCGCGCCCTGCTCGACAGCCTTGGGCACGAACTGGGCACCATCAACCTGCACGCCCTTGAGGGCGGCAAAGAGGTAGCCCGGCTTCACTTGCCGGCTGTCGGCCGTCAGCCCGGAAATGGAAAGCCCGCCGAATTCCTCCGGACAGGATGCTTCCGCGACCGTCAGGCCCGAGGCGAGTTGTTCAAGTTGCATATCATACGTCAGTCCGGTTTGTGCGTCGTCTCAAGCGATGTTGGAAAGACCGGATTTCGGCTGCGACCCCGCCGGTCTTTCCTCGCCCTTAATAGGATATTTCGATCGGTTCTTCTCCCTCGCCGAAGCGCGGCATGACGCCGAGCATTGGCGCGGCACGGCGAATGATGGCCCCGACCATCGGAGCGGCGTTCATGCCGGCGGTGGCACCAACGCCACTGCGCTCCGGCTTTGGTTCGTCAATCACGGTCAGAACAACGTAGCGCGGGTCATCCATCGGGAAGGCCGACAGGAAGGAATTCCGCCGCTTGTCGGAGACATAACGTCCGTTCTCGATCTTCTCCGCGGTCCCGGTCTTGCCGCCAACCGTGTAGCCCGGAACGTCCGAACGACGGCCGGAACCGCGAAGAACATTGAGGCGGAAGAGATAGCGCATGATGCGGCTTGTCTCTGGCGAAATCACCTGTTTTCCCAGTTCCTTAGCTTCTTCCTGGGAACGCGGCAAAAACGTCGGCTGCAACAAGGTACCGCCATTGACGAGCGCTGCGGCTGCCACTGCCGTCTGCATCGGCGTCACCGAAATGCCGTGGCCAAAGGAGATGGTCATGGCAGCAAGTTCATTCCATTTCGGCGGCAGCAGAGGCCTGGCGTTTTCCGGCAGCTCGGTCTGAAGGCGAGAGGTCAATCCCAGGCGGCCCAGGAACTCCTGCTGCTTGTCGATGCCGGTGGCCAGCATCATCTTCGCGGTGCCGATATTCGATGAATAGATGAAGATCTCGGGCACCGACAGGATGCGATTTTTCCCGTGGAAATCCGTGATCGTACGCCCGCCGGCACGGATCGGGCGCGTTGCATCGAAGCTGTCGTTGATGCCGACCTTGCCCGAATCGAGCGCCATCGCCGTGGTGAAGGTCTTGAACACCGACCCCATCTCGAACACACCGCCGGTGGCGCGGTTCAGACGATCCTGCTCAAGCGCCTGCGACCGGTTGTTGGGATCGTAATCTGGCAGCGAGGACATGGCGACGACTTCGCCGGTTTTGACATCCAGAACAATGCCAACGGCGGCGATCGCCTTGTAGCGATCCATCGCCTTCATCAATTCGTCGCGTACGACGTGCTGAACCCGCAGGTCCATGGCCACCTGAACAGGTTCCATCGAGCGATCGGAGGCAAATCCGAGATCCTGAAGATCACCAAGCCACTCGCCATCGATGTATTTCTCGATACCGGTCAGCCCGGCGTTGTCGACATTCACCGACCCGACGATATGACCGGCAGTCGGACCGCCGGGATAGAACCTCTGGCTTTCCGATAGAAAGCCAATGCCCGGCAACCCGAGATCATGAACCGCATCCGCTTGGCCCGGCGACAATTCGCGCTTCAGCCAAACGAAGCCAGCGCGGCTGTCCAGTCGCCGGCGCACCACATTCGCATCGAGTTCAGGCAAAACCTTCATCAAGCCTTCGACGGCTTCATCGACGTCCAGAATGCGGCGCGGCTCGGCATAGAGCGAAGCGGTCTTGATGTCGGTTGCGAGGATTTCACCGTTGCGGTCGATCAGATCCGGGCGCGACGCGGCAACAGAATCCTGCGCGGAGATCCAGGCAGAAGATGGCGCCTCATCCATCTGCGCCAGCAGCACCAGCCGTCCGCCAATGGCCAGATAGACAAAGACAAAGGCCGCCATGGCCACATAGACCCTGGACTTCACAGCCCCGGAGGAGATCGAACCAACCGTTGCGCGAGGGCGGCGCTGCCGCACTTGCAGGAAGGAGGTGGTTTCCGCTGTCATCGTCATAAGCGCGTCCTCACCTGATCACCGAGGAAGAGCCGGCATAGCCCCCCAGAGGATCTTCTCCACCGATCGGTTCAAGCATGACCGGCCGTGCCGGCAACTCTTCCGGCGAAACAATTTGATGAACATCGAGCGGCTGAAGCTGCAGGTACTCGTTGTAGCGTTCGACAAGGCGCTGAAGACGCTCGGGCTGATTGAGCATGCTCCACTCCGCCTTCAGATGGCGGATCGCCTCCCGCTCTGCATCGATCTCTCGCTGCAGTTCGGCCACATGAGACGCCGATTTCTTCGCCGCAAGTTTCATATCGTAAACCGCAGCTGCGCCGACGACGACAAGAAGTATAAAAAAGATGTTGATGTAACGAACCATGGTCAGCCCCCTAGCCCGTGAAACGCGGCGAGCCGCGGCACGCCAACGGAGTGAATATCGAGTGTGCGGGCGGGCGCATCCGTGCGCCTTCCGGCCCTGAGCTTTGCGGACCGTGCGCGTGGATTGGCTTCCGCCTCTGCTGGCGTCGGATCAACCGCCTTGCGCGTCAGCATTTCGAATGTGGCCGGCGGCACATCCTCTTCGGGCATGTGGCGCGAGCCACCGCCCCGCGTCTTGCTGCGATCTGCGAAAAAGCGTTTTACGATCCGGTCTTCCAGAGAGTGGAAGCTCACGAGCACCAAACGCCCGCCTGGCTTCAGGATCTGCTCTGCCGCACCGAGCGACTTGGCCGCCTGGTGCAATTCGCCATTCACATAGATCCGCAGTGCCTGGAACGTCCGGGTCGCAGGATGGATCTGAGCCTTCTTCGGATTGCGGCCGAGCACCTTCTCGATCAAGGCCGAGAGCTCGATGGTTCGTGTGAAGGGCTTTTCCTTGCGCGCATTGTCGATGGCATGCGCCACACTGGTTGCCCGCTTTTCTTCACCGAGCAGGCCGATGATCCGGATCAGGTCGCGCACCGGCAGCTCGTTGACCACTTCTGCAGCCGACGGCCCTGCCTGCTCCATCCGCATGTCGAGCGGCCCGTCGCGCAGGAAGGAAAATCCGCGCTCGGCCTGATCGAGCTGCATCGATGAAACACCAAGATCGAGGACAACACCATCGACACCCCGGAAACCGCATGCCCGCGCGTGCTGGTCGAGGTCGGCGAATTGTCCGGGAACCAGCGTCAGCTTGCCGTTTGAGGCAGCAACCAGATCCTGCCCGTCCCTTATTGCATCCGGATCCCGGTCGATGCCGATCACCCGCGCACCACGTTCCAGCAGAGCACGGCTGTAGCCGCCAGCTCCGAATGTTCCGTCGATGATCACTTCGTCAGGCTTGGGCGCCAGATACTCCAGAACCGGCTCGAGGAGGACCGGCACATGGCGCGCTGGTCCGCCAGCGTCGGGAGCAATGTCCTGTTCGCTGCGCGCCGTCATGTCGGCCCTCCTGGCAGGTGCGTCGGGGGAACTGGACCCGACAACATTGCGAGCGCGCGCTTGGTGGCCTCTGCGCGGTACTCGCGGAACTTTTCCGGTTCCCAGATCTGAAACTTGTAGCCAAGCCCGGCGAACGTGACGTGATCAGTCACCCCTGTCTTCTCGCGCACCAGGTCGGAGATCATCATGCGGCCATCGCTGTCGATCTTTGGCGTCTCGCTCGCGCCGAAGAGCGCAATGGCAAGATCGTCATGGTCGGGAGACAGTTTCGCGAAGGCGTCAAGGCGGTTCTGGATTTCGCCGAGAAGTTCATTGCCGCCGGCATCAATGGCCGGATTGTGGGGAGAGGCAATGCAATAGAGGCCCTCAAATCCGTCGCGCGCCAGAACCGCACGGAAGGGTGCAGGGATCGACACGCGACCCTTGGCATCCAGCCGGTTGGTAAAGTGCGACACGAAGCCGGCCATGAATTCCCCTTTGGACAGGCTGAAACAGCCTGACGAACCCCAAAATCATCCAAAACACGAAGAGAAAGGCCTTGGGCCTGAGACGGTTCACATCTGATCCGTCGGCGCCAACACGATACGGGACGCCGCTCCCCGTTCTGGGTCTTTATGGGATAACATGGGATTTCATGGGAGGTCAATGGAATCGACCGGATTCAAACCGTCCGACGCACCCTTTAATGCCCATGCGTCAGTTATGACATGCCTATGGTTAACGAAGGCTTGACAATAAAGGAGAATCGGAGTCCTCAGCCTCGTAAAACTCCCCATGGAGAGTTCCGACAGGGCCTTGGACAGCCATGCAAATCTGTGGACAGAGAACTGAGTCTCAAGACGGATTGGGCGGCGATCTCAGGATGAAAAATGCCAGTCGGCCTATAAGCCGGGTTCTGTATGGCACGAGGCCGAAGCCTCATACGTGACAGCCATTCATCTGGGACGTCCGTTGCCGAACGCCTCTCGCAACCTACCCGAGCGACTGGCCCGGAAACCGGCCTGGTCTCAAAATCGCTTCTGAGCCCGCGTCGCCCCTATTCGGTTTTGCTCCCGGTGGGGTTTACCGTGCCGCGTCCGTTGCCGGCCGCGCGGTGGGCTCTTACCCCACCCTTTCACCCTTACCCCGCCAACAGATTCAAGACCTGCATTCGGGGCGGTTTGCTTTCTGTGGCACTTTCCCTAGGGTCGCCCCCGCCGGGCGTTACCCGGCACCGTGTTTCCTTGGAGCCCGGACTTTCCTCCCCCGCGGCCTTTCGGCACTTGCGGCAGCGGCTGTCCGGCCGACTGGCTTCGCTGCCTTATGTGGGATTGGGAACGAGGTCAAGCAAGCTCGGAGACACATGAGCAAATTCAGCTGCCCCCGAGATGGTCCGCCAGAAGATCGGTAAACTGCGAGATCTGTGGCACGGTTGCCGCAGCAAAGCCGATGACGAGCCCTTTTTCGGGCGCGCGCTCCACAAAACAGGGACTCAATGGCGAGACAGCAAAGCCCCTGGCCTGAAGGTCTCTTGCAAGCTTCTCATCATCTATTTCTGAACGGAAGCGAACCGCGACCTGAACATTTCCCGTCGGAGTATCCACCTCGATCCTGTTGCCAAGGCGTCCCCGCAACGCCTCGACCAAGGCAAGGCCGCGTTGTTGATAGAGATCCCGAATGCGTTTGAGATGCGCCCTGTACTCGCCTGACGACATGAAGTCGGCAAGGGCAATCTGTGCATGAACGTTCGACAAACGCCCCGTTTGCCGGAACACGGACCGAACGCCCTCGACCAGCGGCTTCGGCAGGACGCAATAGGAAATTCTGAGACCGGGAAGAAAGCTCTTGGAGAAAGTGCCCAGATAGATCACCTCTCCGGAACTTGCCAGCCCCTGCAAGGCTGCGATCGGTCGACCCTCAAACAGGAACTCGCTGTCGTAGTCGTCCTCGAGAACAATTGCTCCCATCTCGCGCGCAGCAGAGATCAGCTGAAGACGGCGGGACAGCGGCATACGACTGCCAAATGGGTAACTGTGCGAGGGCGTGACATAGACAAGACGCGGAGACGGACGCCGACCCGTCATGGCTTCAATGACGGCCCCCTCCCGGTCTACTGGGATGCCGCAGATTTTCAATCCCGCTCCATGGAACGCAGATCGGGCGCCGATATAACCGGGATCCTCCATCCAGGCGTGATCGCCCGGGTCTGCAAGCGCCTGCGCCAATCCGGAAAGGGCCGCCTGCATGGAGCTCGTTACCAGAATCTGATCCGGTTCTGTCCTCACCCCTCGTTCACTTGCCAGATAGTCGGCCAGAACACGCGTTAGGGCCGGATGGCCTGTTGCGTTCTCATAGAGAAGTTCAGCACACGGACTGGAGCGCGCCGCGCGGCGCAGATATCTGCCCCAAAGATCGTGTGGAAACGCGTCCAGCGCTGGTGCGCCAGGTTGCAAGGCACCGTGCCGGAAAGCCCAGCTGTCACCGCGCAGGTGCTGGGCAAGCAACCGCCCTCTTGCCGAAAGCTTGCCACGAACAGGTGCTTCGCCAACCTGTGCCGGCGCACCGTCAATCTGCACTCCGCCGGAAACCGTCGGAGCAGATCCAGGCTCGACGGTTATGATGGTTTCTGCCTGCAGCAACTCAAAGGCCGCATTCACCGTATTGCGCGAGACCTCAAGCCGATTGGCAAGCTTCCTGGAAGATGGCAGACGCATCCCCGGCTTCAACTGACCGTTCCCCACTGCCTCGCGAATACGGCGGTAAATCTGTTGGCTCAGAGAAAGCGAGCTGGAGCGGTCGAGGCTCAACACCCCTTCCAGTAAATCTGGTACCTTCATTTTTTAAAATCCGGATCTATGACAGAACCAGGTTATGCCACAAATGAGAGTCTGACAAGTTCAAGCCACTTATCGGAGACACTCATGGACAGTCCCAGCCAGCCAGAGCCCGTCGAACAGGTATCCAGCGAGCAGTCCCCCAAGGGACGCACATCAGATCGGCCTTCCTACGCCAAGATCAGGCAGATGAACCGCGGCAGCTATGATCAGGGTCTCGCATTTTCCATTCTGGACGCAGGACTGATCGGGCACCTCGGTTTCCTGGCAGATGACAGGGCTATGGTGATTCCCATGGTTTACGCCCGCAAAGGGCACACACTCTACATTCATGGCGCCAGCACAACCCGTATCGTCAAGAGCCAGCAGGACGGCGCGCCAGTGACCATGGCTGTGACATTGCTGGATGGTCTCGTTGTCGCACGCGCAGCGTTTCACCTGTCGATGAACTACCGTAGCGCAGTGGTCCATGGGACGGCTCGGCAGGTCCACAGCGATGCTGAAAAAGAAGAAGCTATGGCCGCGATAACCGATCACATGCTCCCGGGACGCTGGGACGAAAGCCGCCCCATGCTCGCCAAAGAGCTCAAGGCGACAGGAATTCTCGCGGTTGAAATCGAACACGTGGCGACCAAGGTCCGGTCTGGACCGCCCGCCGACGACGAGGAAGACCTTGAGCTTGATGTCTGGGCAGGTGTTCTTCCGGTCGCAACCGCGATTGGTCAGCCGCTGGCGGACCAATATGTCAAGCCGGATCAGCCTGTTCCCGCCTCTCTTCAGGCTGCCAAGCGCAAGTTCGCCTGATAAGACGATCGCGTCTCGCGAACCTGCCAGAAATGCAAAAACCCCGCGTTGCTGCGCGGGGTTTTCCGTTTCCGATTGTCTTGCGTGGTTCATGAGCCCAAAGGACTCGAAGTCCAAACCCTTAGCTGGAGGCCAGGATGGTCTTGACCTTGGAGCAGTAACGACGGCTGATCGGGTTCATGCGCTTGGCATAGTGGCCAGCGTTGTAACGCAGGATCGTGCCACAGACATCACCCGATGCACGCTTGTGAGCGCCAGCAAGATACTTCATGCCCCATTCCAGGTTGGTCTCCGGGTCATAAAGAGCCCGGGTTGAGCCGCGATAGCCCATGCCGCGTGCCGTTGCCGGCTTGATCTGCATAAGGCCGACTTCACCTGCACCGCCCCGGGCACTTGGGTTGAAGTTGCTTTCGACCTGAACAACGGCCTTGGCAATCTTGATTGGCACGCCGTGCTTGCGTGCAGCTGCCTGGATCATGCGGGTGTAGGAAGACTTGCGTGACGAAACGGTCTTCTTCGTGCTTTTGGTGCGCTTTGACGCGGTCTTCTTGTGGCGTGTCTTGGAGACGGCCTTGGTCTTGGCTGTCTTCGTTTCCTTGGCGTCTTCAGTGACCGACTTGCCCGCGTTGACCGAGCGGATGATGTCACCGCTGCTGCGTTTCACATCAAAAGCGACAGGCACATCGTCTTTGCTGACGGCCTTCTTCTTTACGATCGGCTCCGGGCGCACAATCGCACCCGCAGATGCATTGGCGTGACCGATAGCAGCCAGCGTGGAGAGGATAAGGCAGGCTGCTCTTACGAGCGTCTTCGTCGACTTCAACATTGCGTCGAGCCCTTATTTTTCTTGGTGATGGAATGGGTTCGTTTGTGGGGAGGAGGAATGGCCCGCGTATGGGACGAAAATCAGCCGCCACAGATCACGAAATGTTTCAAATTATTACAGAAAAACACTGCTGTTTCGGGCAATTTCTTAGCAGATCATGCAGATTGCGGCCGAAATACAGCAGGAACCTGTCCAGAAGAGGCCAAAGTGCGATGATTGAATGAAACGTCTTTTTGAACTTGATTCAAAGTCTCGCGAAAATGAAGCCTGCGCGGACGCAGTCAGTGAAGCTGCTGCAGGTAACGCGAACAGGACGCCTGAGAGACCGCGCTCACCAATTGCACAAGAACGAGCCCACCGAAACCAAACGCGAGACCTGCGATATGGTTCCAGCGAAGGCTTGATGACTTCAAAGCGCCGGAAGCGCGCTCAGAAGTTTGTGCAAGGTCTCTACGGTTGATTGATCGACGACACCGTCGACCTTCGCGGGACGGAAATGGCGCTGAAACGCAGTGACGGCTGCCTGGGTGGCCTGATCAAAAGACCCGCTGATGCCGACCTCATATCCATAAAGGGCCAGCATGGACTGAACGGCTTCGACAGGCTGACCGCTCTCGCCCAATTGCATGAACAGCCCGCTTGTGATCGGCGCGGGCTCGACATAGTGACCGACCCGACGAAGAGCGAGTGAGGCCCAGGGGAACTTCTCACCTGGATCCTCCTTGCGGCCGGGCGCAACATCGGAATGCGCGAGGACCATTCGAGGTTGGATATCGTGCCTGCGGCAAATGTCGGCGCACAGATCCGCAACCGCTTCAATCTGGACATCGGGGAAGTCGCGATAGCCCCACTCATGCCCCGGATTGACGATCTCCACGCCGATGGATCTGGAGTTGATGTCTGCCTGGCCTTGCCAGCTGCTCTTGCCTGCATGCCAGGCGCGACGGGATTCGGGCACGCATTGGAGGATGCTGCCATCCTCGTAGACAAAGTAATGCGCAGAGACTTCACTGCGCGGATCACACAGCCGTCGAAGCGCGCTGTCTCCATCCTGCATGCCGGTGTAATGGAGGATCAACATGTCGATCTGCGAACCGGGCGCACGTTCTCCGTGATTAGGAGACGGATGGACCCGGGCGGTCACGCCCGTATCGGTGGCAACACTCATAGGCCTCTTTCGGCACAAATCTGGGACCACGCCGAATTCAACGCGGCGAGCCTGTCATTTGCGATGCGGACAAATTCCTCAGGCACCCCCCGGGCGATCAGGCGATCGGGATGAGTTTCCTGGACTTCCTTGCGATAATGCGTCTTGAGCTCAGCGTCGCTGGCCTCCGGACCAAGACCGATCACCGCATAAGGGTCGCCGCTTTCGCGCACATGGCGTGCCAGTAGCCGCTTGAATTCGCGTTCATCGAGACCGAACACTTCCGCAACGCGCGCCAGATAGGCGATCTCGGTCTCATGAACGACACCATCGGCCTTGGCGATGTGGAACAACCCATCGAGAATGTCGATCAGAGTGATCCTGTCATAGGGAAACAGGTCCGCCAGCTTTTTGGCATAGACATCAAAACCGGCGACATCCTCCTGCGCCAGGTTGAACAGCCGCGCGACATTGCGCTCTTCTCCCTGGGGAACATCGAAAAGTTCCTGAAAGGCCAGCACCTCGTCTGCAGTGACCACTCCATCCGCCTTCGCCATCTTGGCCGAAAGCGCGATCATGGCGACTGTGAAACCAACCGTATTGGCGCCCTCGGGCTTTGCCAGGACGAGCTGAACCAGACGGTCGACAACCTGGGCGCCGCCCGTGCCGATCGCTGATACAATGCTGGCAAGACTGCTCCAAACGCTCAAGGAATACTCCTGACCGGGTTCTCAAAAAGGCATGCGCTGGAGGAAGGCGGAATCATACGTCGGTCTCTGTTTACAGCCACAGTCTTACCCAGAGAACCAATGGATTGGAAGCGCAGCCACAAACTCCGGTCAAATCGCCGCGAAAGCAAGAGATACCACGGAATGTCGGCATGGAGATTCACGATGACTAAACCTATCACATGTAGGTTTTCATCAATTGTCATTTTTTACAGAGTTTGAGCTCGCATGAGACAGGTCTCACAGCGCAGGAACATTGCACTATTCCTTGTCACGGCATCTTTGATTGTCGGGCTCGCGCTTGGCGTCTATGGGGTCAATCGTGCCCTGAATGACTGGCTCGTCACGAGCAATGTAAACAATGCGCTCGCTCAGATCTCACCTGCCATCGCTGCATCCGGGCGATCACAAGAGTTCGACGCTCTGATTCAGAAGCGCAATGCCGAAATTCAGCCGAAAGAGGTCGCTTCAAAGCCGGGCCCGATGCCAGACCCCACACTCGGGATGCGTCTCTCCGGCCCAGGGACCAAAGAGGCTGTGACCTCGCAGGAGACGAAAGAGCCGGTTTCAACGGAAACACCGGACGTTATGCCGTCCGCGATGTTGAACGCATCCCTTGCAGGCGCACTGGCCCCCTCACTCATCGACAGCATCTTTGTCGCCGGAAGAGACGACCTTCGGTCCGGCGAGGCTTTATCCGAACCGCTGGCCACCTTCGTGAAGGCCTCAGGCCTGCCGGAGAACCTTCTGCGCCAGACGCTGGAGGAACTGCCGAATGAGACAAGGCCCTTCACCCACCTTTACAGGAACTGGTCGGGCCTAGTGGACACACGGTCCTTTGTGATCGTTCCACATATCGCCGACGGCAAGCTCGATGGCGCCATGATCCTCGTGGCCGACCACGAGCCACAGATCGCCAGTCTTGAGATGATCACCAAGATCATCGGCTACATCACCGCCACGCTTTGCGTCGCGTCCTTCCTGATCGCAGGTCTCTTGTTGTGGATACGGTTCCGTGACCAGGTAAAGACCACGCGCGACATCGAGTTCCTCGCGCATCATGATCCGCTGACAGGCCTGCCCAACAGGGCTGTCTTCAGCGCCAAGCTCACCGAAGCGCTCCGCCTTGTGCATGCGAAGGCAAGCAACATGGGCGTGATGCTGATCGACGTCGACAAGTTCAAGGAAGTCAACGACACACACGGCCACGGCACCGGTGACATTTTCCTTCAGGTGATCGCCGACCGGTTAAGATCCGTCTTCTCGGACCATCTCGTCGCGCGCCTGTCCGGTGATGAATTCGCGGTGATGATCAAGTCCGTCTCCGACGTCGCCCGCCTGACCAAACTTGCCTCCGACTTGATCGCGGCGACCAAAGAACCTTGCATCATTGACGGTAAGGAAATGCGGATTTCCCTTTCCATCGGCATTGCCCGCGCGAGCGACGGCAGCTGGCGCTCCTCCCGGCTGCTGCATTGCGCCGATCTGGCGCTCTACCGGGCCAAGCTCTCCGGACGGTCGCAATTTGCCTGGTACACGGCGGAGATGGATTCAGATGCCCAAAAGCGCAAGGAAATCGAGGACGGTCTGACGAAGGCGCTGCGTCTGGACCAATTCGAGGTGCTCTTTCAGCCCCAATACTCGCTGATCGATAACAAGCTGAAAGCCTATGAGTCCCTGATCCGTTGGGAGCATCCGACAAAGGGTCAGATCTCTCCCGAGCTGTTCATTCCCGTCGCCGAGGAATCCGGCCTCATCGAAGCGATCGGCGACTGGGTGCTTTTCCATGCGTGCAAGGAAGCAGCCCAGTGGGAAGACGAGAGCCTGCGCGTTGCGGTGAATGTCTCCGCCGCGCAGTTCAGCCCCGGCATCACGGAATTGAAGGTCGCGCAGGCCCTGCAGGAGAGCGGGTTGCATCCCTCACGGCTGGAAATCGAAATCACCGAAAGCCTGCTGATCGCCAATACGGACGCGGTTGTCGAAACGCTGAACCACATTCGCTCCATGGGTGTGTCCATCGCCATGGATGACTTCGGCACAGGCTACTCCTCGCTCAGCTATCTGAGCCGCTTTCCCTTCGACAAGATCAAGATCGATCGCAGCTTCATCAAAAACCTCGGCAAGGATACGGGAACCGACGCGATCGTGACGTCGATCATCGGCCTGGGGCGCTCGCTTGATGTCACGATCACGGCTGAAGGCGTCGAGAACCAGGAGCAGGTCACGCTGCTGCGCGCCGCCGGCTGTACCTTGGTCCAAGGCTACCTGTTCGGCCGCCCGGACACCGTGAAGGCGCATGAAACCCACCGTGCGCGCTGGTCGGAAACATCCTCGATCCCAGCGCCCTTGAAGCGGATGGAAGTCAGCGCGCCGGCCGATGTGCCTGAGCCCGCTGCACGCCAGGCGGCGAACGAACCAGAGTCCGTGGAACCTGACCCTGACCTTGGCTCGCGTCCACGGGGCAGCGCCACCGCGTGATCACCTCAGCGATGGCGCAATGGCCCACACAGATCAGATGGACCGCTGATTGACCCTCTTGGACAACTCGGCTGCTGTTTCCTTGCGCTCCGAATAGCGGTCGACCAGATAGTCCGATCGGCCACGCAGCAGCACGGTGAACTTCATCAGCTCTTCCATGACGTCTACGACGCGGTCATAGAGCGCTGATGGCTTCATCCGGCCATCTTCCTCAAATTCCAGAAACGCCTTGGGAACGGAAGACTGGTTCGGGATCGTCACCATGCGCATCCAGCGACCCAGAACGCGCATCTGATTGAGCGCATTGAACGACTGCGAGCCGCCGGACACCTGCATGAGCGCCAGTACCTTGCCCTGGGTCGGACGCACCGCGCCGAGGCTCAAGGGGATCCAGTCGATCTGCGCCTTCATGATCCCGGTCATGGCTCCGTGGCGCTCGGGAGAACACCAGACCTGTGCCTCCGACCATGCGCAAAGGTCCCGAAGTTCTTGCACCTTGGGATGTTCGGGGCCTTCATCATCTGGAAGCGGCAGGCCTGACGGGTCGAAGATCTTCACCTCTGCGCCGAGCATCGTCAGCAGCCTGGCGGCCTCCTGCGTCAAAAGCCGGCTGTAGGACCGCTCTCGCAACGAGCCATAGAGCATGAGCACACGCGGGGCATGGTCTGCCGTCGCAGGCGCCAAAAGCCGCTCTTCATCAACGCCCGGCAGCAAATCGGAATTCAGCGCCGGGAGGTCTTGCTTGTCGTTCGTCCAATCACTCACTGACCAGCCTCGCCATTCACGACCTGACCGTCCTCTTTCGTGAAAGTCCCGACCGAACCTTCCGGCAGCAACTCGAGGACTTTTTCTGACGGACGGCAAAGCGCAACGCCCTTGTCCGAGATCACGATCGGACGATTGATCAGGATCGGATGTTCCATCACGAAATCGATCAGCTGATCATCGGACCATTTGTCATCCGAAAGGCCCAGCTCGTCATAAGGCGTGCCCTTCTGGCGCAGGAGATCGCGAACGGAAATACCCATGCGCTTGATCAGGTCCACAAGTTCATCCCGGCTTGGCGGTGTCTTGAGGTATTCGATCACCGTTGGCTCTTCGCCGGCCTCACGGATCATGGCAAGCGTGTTGCGCGAGGTTCCGCACTTCGGATTGTGGTAGATGGTGATGGCCATCGGGTCAGCAGTCCTCTTCATTGAGGCGGCGAGACACGCCGCAAATTTCAGGATGTCCGGCGCAGCAGTCCTCGGTGAGGAATTCAAGAAGTCCGCGCATCCTGTCAAAAGATACCGAGTAGACGATCCGCCTGCCTTCTCTGCGACTGACCACAAGCCCGCCTCGCTCAAGCGTCGCGAGGTGAAAGGACATTCGCGTCGGCGCGATCGCCAGTTTTTCGGCGATTTCTCCAGACGCAAGTCCCTTTGGCCCCGCCTTCACCAACAGGCGAAACGCGGCCAGGCGATCTTCCTGGGCAAGTGCTGAAAGGCTCTCGACGGCCAGATCATCTCTCATAATTCGATAATACAAGAATTCTTGTAGAATACAATCACAAAGAAGATGTGCTCTCCCTTGTTTCGAAGAGAAACTGTGTCGTCCCTGGAGCTAAACGAACCTACATGGCCGCAGCTGCGCGGGCTGCTTGATCATAATTGCCGGAGACGAGCCGCAATGTGGCAGCAAGTTTGGAGAGCTCGGTTTCATCCAGACCAAGAGCCTTCATGGGCTCGACCAGGAGTGCTTCTCGCAGGCGCCGGTACTCAAGGCATGCCTCGACCCCCGCCTTCGTGATCCCGGCGGTCTTTTCCTTGCCACGGCGCCCGGTCTCGATAAGCCCGGCCTTTTCCAGCTTCTTCAACGCATAGGTGACCGTATGCGTGTCTTCGATGTTCAGCACGAGGCAGATATCGGAGAGTGTCTTGGCCCGTCCGCGGTGATTGACGGAATGCAGCACTTGAACATCCAGCGCGTTGAGGCCCTCGGAGCCGCTGGCGGCCATGCAGCGCACCATCCAGCGGTGATAGGCATTCACCATCATCGTGACAGCGAACTCGATCTCCGACAGCGCAGGCATGGCGCCGGAAGCCAAGTGAGCTGCTGACACCACCGGCCCGATACCTTGCCGCTCCTGCGTGTTGTCCTCACTCATGCCTCGAACCTCTTCGTCTTCTTACATCCGGCGTCAGAAGCTGCCGAATCTCCTCATTCTTGCTAGTTGGATAGCATGGTTTCAGGCAACCACAGAGCAAGTCCCGGAAAGGCGACAATCAGCACGACGGCCAGGATCATAAGCAGGAAGAACGGCAGCGCCATCTTCGCAACCTTGAAGATATTGTGTCCCGTCATGCCTTGCAGAACAAACAGGTTGAAGCCGACCGGCGGCGTGATCTGGCTCATCTCGACGACCAGTACCAGATAGATGCCGAACCAGATCAGGTCCATGCCGGCCTGTTCCACCATCGGAAGGATCACCGAGGTGGTCAGAACGACAACGGAAATGCCATCAAGGAAGCAGCCGAGAACCACAAAGAAAACCGTCAGGGCGACCAACAGCTGCAGAGGCGAAAGACCAAGTGATCCGATCCAGCCGGCCAGTTCGCGTGGAATGCCAGTAAAGCCCATGGCGACGGTCAAGAAGGCAGCGCCTGCCAGAATAAACGCGATCATGCAGGAGGTTCGTGTCGCCCCCATCAGCGCGCTGGTGAAGCTCTCCCGTGACAGTGTTCCTGACGCCCAGGACAACACGAGAGAGAGAAGCACGCCGATCGCAGCGGCCTCTGTCGGTGACGCGAGGCCCGCGTAAATGGAGCCGATCACTCCTGCAATCAGGCCGATGACGGGAAACAGGCGCCGAGTGGCCTTGAGCCTTTCCAGAAAGGGCATCTGCTCCTCCCGCTCTGGCATTTTCGATCGGTTCAGCAGCGCCCAGACCGCAACATAGCCCATGAAGAGCACGCAAAGCATGGCGCCCGGCAGAACGCCTGCCATGAACAGTCTTGCAATGGATTGCTCGGTGGCGGCCCCGTAAACGATCAGGATGATCGAAGGCGGGATCAAAAGACCGAGCGTACCGGAGCCAGCAAGCGTGCCGATGGCCATGACTTCATCATAACCGCGGCGTTTGAGCTCCGGCAGGGACATTTTCCCGATTGTCGCTGTTGTCGCGGCGGAGGATCCCGACACCGCAGCGAAGATCCCGCAGCCGAGAATATTCACATGCAGGAGACGCCCGGGCAGATTGCGCATCCAAGGCGACAGGCCTGCAAACATGTCCTCCGAAAGGCGGGATCGAAACAGGATCTCCCCCATCCAGATGAACATGGGCAAGGCTGTCAGGTCCCAGGAGTTGGCAGCGCCCCAGACAGTGGTCGCTAAAACGGGACCGGTAGGAGCAGAGACCAGAAGCATCATCGCGGCAAGTGCAACGGAGAACAGGGCCACGGCAACCCAGATACCGGTGGCAAGAGCCGCAAGCATTCCAACGCCAAGGCAAAAAGCAACGAGAGAGAGATCCATTATTCAACTCCCTCAATGGCGTCACCACGATCGGCGCTCGCATAGCTTGGAGCCCGGCCAGTCAGCGCAGCCAGAAAATCGTCTGCGAGAGACAGTGCGAAGACACTGATGCCGAAGGTCATAACTGCCTGAGGGATCCACAGCGGGATCGGAATGATGCCGAAGGAAACCTCGTGGTAGACATAGCTGTCATAGGCAAGCCAGCCTGCATGCCAGCCGAAATAGGAGATCAGCACAAGCGCCACTGCGAGCGACCAGATCTCCAGAATCTTGGCAACACTTGCAGGCACGTTCTGCAGCAGGATGGAAACGCGGATATGGTCTCCCATCCGCAAAGTGGCGGCCAGCGCGAGAAAAGACGCTCCGACCAGTAGAAAGCCCGCGATCTCCGCCAGTGACGGCACGAGCAAGCCGAACGGCTCGAGCCCGACGATCTTCCGGGCGCCGTCGATCAACCTGCCGATGACTTGGGCAACGACCAGAACAGCGATGGTAACAAGACATGCGGCGGCAAGGCCGCCCGCGAGCCGGTAAAGCCCGTCAAGAAAGGCGCGCATCGGCAGGGTCTCCAGTGCCGGCGGGAATAGAAAAATGGCCGGTCCCGAAGAACCGGCCAACTCGAAAAGAGCTTATTTGGAGAAAGCGTCCACGATCGTGACGCCGTCCGCTCCAGCGCTTTCCTTCCATTCGCCAACCATGGTGGCGCCAATTTCCTTCATGGAAGCCTGCAGCGCATCAGACGGTGCAGCAACGGCGATGCCGTTGTCTTTCAGGATCTGGGTCTTGGAAGCCGTTTCAGCCTTGGAGGCGTCCCAGCCGCGCGTTTCCGCGGTGGCAGCGGCTTCCAGAACGGCAGCCTTTTCCGCATCGCTTAGACCATCAAAGGCACTCTTGTTGACGATGACCATGTTTTTCGGCAGCCAGGCCTGTGTGTCATAATAATGGTCCAGGAAGTCCCAGGCCTTGGCATTTGCACCCGTCGAAGGAGACGTGATCATAGCTTCTACGCGACCGGTAGAGAAAGCGGTCGGCAGATCAGGCACTTCAACCTGGGTCGGAACAGCACCAGCAAGCTGGGCCAGACGCTCTGTGGAAGCGTTATAGGCGCGGAACTTCAGACCCTTCAAGTCATCGATCGTGTTGATGTCTTTCTTGGCGTAGATGCCCTGGGGCGGCCACGGCACGGTGTAGAGAAGCTGCAGGCCCTGGGCAGCGAGCTTTTCTTCCAGAACTGGCTTGGAAGCTTGATAAAGGTCCCAGGCAGCGTCATAGGAGTTCGCCATGAAAGGCACGCTGTCGACGCCGAAAACCGGATCTTCGTTGGACAGGCGCGAAATCAGCACTTCGCCAATCGGAGCCAGACCTTTACGGACAGCGTTCTTGATTTCGGGATGTTTGAACAGGGATCCGGCAGAATGGATCTGGATCGTAAGGGATCCACCGGTCTTGTCCGAGACTTCCTCGGCAAACTTTGCGATGTTCTGAGTGTGGAAGTTGCTATCGCCATAAGGCGTTGGCATATCCCACTTGGTCTCGGCAGAAGCAAGGCTCAGACCAGCAAGACCAAAGGCAGCGGCAGCGACCAGACGGGCGCCCGCCACCGAAATACGATGTGAATGCAGCATGTTATTCTCCTCTTGGAAGCGGGACTTTGTCCTCATTGCTCACGCGCCACCCTTTTGGACCGCAACGTGATCCCCTACGCTAGACCCACAATTCTCAAACATCAACAATTTATCGACAAATTATCATCAATGACCCTAAACTGCCCTGCACGGCGAAATGAAGGAACCTCAGATGCCAGCCACCTATGATGTCCTCGTACCGGGCTCAAGCCTTGCCTTCGAAGGCGGTTTTTTCGGCATTTCCTCGATCTGCCTCGTGGAAGCCGGCGGCAAGCGCGCGCTGTTCGACTGTGGCCACGGAACAACGAGGGGCTTGCTGCTGAACGCACTGTCCACGCGCGGACTGAGCCCTGCGGACATTGATCTGCTCATCTTCTCTCACGCCCACTTCGACCATGTCCTGAACATGGACCTGTTCCCGGACGCTCCGATCTTGATGAGCCGAGATGAAGCAGACTATATCGAGGCGCCTTTCGCCGATGACCCCGCGACGCCGCGCTACCTGCCTGCCCTTCTCGCCCAGCGCTCAGTTGATCTGGTTGACGGCGAAAAGGAATTTCTGCCCGGAGTGACAATGTTCCCGACGCCCGGCCACGCACCCGGGCATGTCTCCCTTGAGCTGGAGACAAAGGACGGCCCGGTGGTTCTGGCCGCAGATGCACTCAAGACAGCCCGGGAAGCACTCAGCGGCATCCCGGACATGGAGATCGATCCGCAAAAACGTGGCAAGGCATCGATCCAGGAGGTTCTGCGGCGCGGCAAGATCATAGTGCCCGGCCACTTCCCAACCCTGTTTCAGGATGAAGCGGGAAATCTTACCTGGACGGACATGCAGGAAATGCCCCTTTTGATTCGCTAGAACCTCTGCCACTCTCCGCTTTCCTTGGGGAGGAAGCATGAAGAGTGAAATCAACGGGCAGAGTGGGCGCGAGCATTTCGGCCTGCAAAAAATGGCCTTGGCCGGTATCATCGCTGTTGGCGCAGCCCTTCGTCTCTGGGACCTTGATCGCACCAGTCTCTGGTACGACGAAGCTGTGTCATGGAGCCAATCAAAAGGAAGCCTTGGCGAGCTGATCGCATTGGTCGCGGCCGACAATTATCCGCCTCTGCACAATCTGCTGCTCTGGTTGACGATGCCGATCATTGGAGACAGCGAAACGGCGCTGCGCCTCCCCTCAGCCATCGCCGGAATCCTGTCGATTTGGCTGGTCTATGAGCTTGGGCGTCTGGTCTTCACCCGAAACACCGGCCTTCTTGCCGCGGCCATCCTCGCGATTTCGCCTTTTCATATCTGGTATTCGACCGAGGCGCGCATGTACGCGCTTTTCGCGATGGCCGGATTGGCGTTTCTGATCGCTCTGGTGCGAACCCTTGAGGGAGATCGCCTACGCTGGCCAATTCTCGCGGCCGTCTTTGGTGCGCTCTTTCTTTACAGCCACATCTATGCAGCCTTTTCGATGGCTGGCATCGGCGTGCTACTGCTTCTCTGGCAGGTGCGCTCAGTCAGGGCCCAGTCCTTTGGCTACCAGGATGCGAATACCCGCACATTTGCTTCCTTCTGCACGTCGTGTCTCCTGTTCCTGCCCTGGCTCGCAGTCCTCGCCGTACGGGCCAAGGATGTAGTCAACAATGGCTTCTGGATAGCCTACCCCGACGGGCCTTTCCTCAAGACCATGATGCGCGATATGGCGGGATCCGAGACGTTTTTCCTCGCGCTTGCCGCCACCGCGCTTCTTGTCCTGATCCCTACGCGCAAACAGTCAGCGAAGACAGATGTGGATCACCGAGCGGCAGCACTCCTGGCTGCCTTCGCCATAGCTCCATTTATCATTGCTTATGGCCTGTCGATCACGCTGAGGCCCATCCTCTTCGATCGATACCTGATTGCCGCCTGGCCTGTACTCATCCTGCTTGCCAGCGCCGGTGCCTGTCGTTTCCTACCAAGGTTGGGGCCGGTCGCACTGCTTACGGCGGTCGTATTACTGACCATCCATCCGCTGCGCTTCACGTTGCTCCAGAAGATCCGTCCCGAATGGCGGGAGATTTCGTCCATCTATCTCACAGAGAGAAAGAACACAGACGCACTCTATCTCTACAAGGGATTTTCCGCGCCCGCGCTCGACTATTACCTGCGTAGCCAAGCGGCCTTTCAGCCGCTGGCCAAGCCGGAGGACCTGTCAGCGAACAGCCTGCAGCCCCTGGTCTGGTTGCTCTTCGCCCACGCCAGTCGTTCCGAAATGATCGAGCTTCAGGAGCGCATGCCCTCTCAGTTTAAAGAAACCGGCCGCTGGCGCTCATTCGGCTGGGGCGAGAGTGGCCTCACCCTGCTCCGCTTCGACGCCGAAAGTGGTGACTGACACCACCGCGCGCCGCAGACTGAGCGCGAAGAACAGGAGCGGAGGAAGGGGTGCAAGCGTCTTCTCAAGGCCAAGGCCCCAGCCGTTGGTTGTGAGCATCAACAAAGAGGCGATCAAGAGACCTTCGCGTTCGAAGCGAAGAAAGCCGGTTTCCAAACCCTGGCGAACGATCAGGACCAGCGGAATGGCGAGAAGAGCGAGATCGTAGTCCAGAATGAAAGGCGTGGCCACACAGGCAGCACTCACCAGAACGGCCCCCTTGATGCTGATGCTCACATTCCGCGACCAGATCCAGACCACGGAGCCAAGAGCAAGGGCGGAGACAAGAGCTTGAGCTGCCATGGCGACATCAACCGGGACATCATATTGCCGCAACCAGCCAAACACAGACGCATATTTCGCCATGCTGACCTTGGCTTCCAGCATCCACGCGTTGGCTTCAGGCGCCTGATCTAGAAAAGCTTGCCATGTCGCCAGCCCAAAGACCGCATAACTGATAAATGCGACCACCACCGTGGTAACTCCAGCGGCGAAGAAGGTACGCCATTCACGACCGGCGAGAAGCGCAAAAGGGATCAAGACGCCAAAGTGCGGCTTGTAGGCCATTAAGCCGATCAAGATTCCGGCTAGAATGGGCCGCCCCCGGTCCAGCGCCGCAAGTGCGCCCCCAAAAAGCGCAACATTCAGAAGACTGTTTTGACCGTGCAGTACGCCGAATGCCAGGCCCGGAAACACAAACACCATCCAAACCGCATTCATTCGACGTGCCAGCAGCGCAAGCACGAGACACGCTGCGCTAAGCGTGATGGCTTCAAAAAGGATGACTGCCGCCTCATAGGGCAGCAAACCAAAGGGCAGTAGGTAGAGCAACCATGTGGGTGGGTAGAAAAACGCGAACTGGCCCCGCTCGAACAACTCCACCTGCCGGACAGAAAACTCCTCGAAATGATAGGGAAGCAGGAAATCGCCGTTCACCGCACTGTTCGCGGCCGTCCAAAAGGAAATGAAATCTGCGAAGAAGGGTTTCCCCGTACCGATGTAGGTGTTCGCAATATCAAGAAGAAGCCGCACCACAAGCGCAACAACAAGAAAGGCCGCAACGCCTTTGGCCGCCTCACCGGTCAGGAACCGCTCGATGGCGACCTCGAAACCGCTACGCGCGCTCTTTAACTGAGAGCCTGTCTTGCCATCGTCGTTCACAGCCATTGATATGCTCCGAAATCTGTGGCCTCACCACCGGCCCGCACGCAATGGCACCTATTTTAGGAGGCGGCTCTGAAGATCCTCTAAACCATCGGCAAATTTACCTCCAAACGGCCAACAAGAATTTACATCGATAATTTATCGACATTTTGTAATCGTTGTTCTAGGCTCAAGTTCATCACATTCCAAAACCGGATCAAAACGCGTCCGGAAATAACAAGAGGGTTTTCAAGATGACGGCCAAGTGGGATTTCTGGGTTGATCGCGGCGGCACCTTTACCGATATCGTTGGCCGCGCGCCTGATGGCAGCATCCACCCGCACAAGGTTCTGTCTGAAAACCCGGAAGCCTATCGCGACGCGGCGATCCAGGGCATTCGCGAACTCATGGGCATCGCAATGGGAGCGCCTATTCCGGCCGAACAGATTGCCACGGTAAAAATGGGCACGACCGTCGCCACCAACGCCTTGCTCGAGCGAAAGGGTGAACGCACCGCGCTGTTCATCACCAAAGGCTTCCGCGACGCGCTGGAAATCGGCTATCAGGCCCGTCCGGACATCTTCGCCAAGGAAATCATCAAACCCGAGCTTCTCTACGAAAAAGTCTACGAGATCACCGAGCGCGTGCGCGCCGAAGGAACAGCCGAGACTCCGCTGGATGAAGACAGTGCCCGCACGCAGATGCAGGCAGCCTTTGACGATGGCATCCGCTCCATCGCGATTGTCCTGATGCACGCCTATGCTTATCCTGACCATGAAGTGACGCTGGCCGCAATCGCCAGTGACATCGGCTTCCCGCAGATCTCCATTTCCCACAAGGTCTCGCCGCTCATGAAGCTGGTCGGCCGTGGCGACACAACAGTTGTCGATGCCTATCTGTCACCCATCCTGCGCCGCTATGTGAAACAGGTTCAAGATGAACTTGGAGAAGGCCCGCGCCTCATGTTCATGCAGTCCTCCGGGGGCCTCACCGCAGCGGACCTCTTTCAGGGCAAGGACGCAATCCTCTCAGGCCCGGCTGGCGGCGTCGTCGGCGCGGTTGAAACCTCGCGCATGGCCGGTTTCGACAAAATCATCGGCTTCGACATGGGCGGCACCTCAACCGACGTCTGCCACTACGACGGCGACTACGAGCGTGCCTTCGAGACCGAAGTTGCCGGCGTGCGTATGCGCGCACCGATGATGATGATCCACACGGTCGCAGCCGGCGGTGGCTCGATCCTGCACTATAAGGACGGTCGCTTCCAGGTCGGTCCGGACAGCGCAGGTGCCAACCCAGGCCCTGCCTGCTATCGCCGCGGCGGCCCCCTCACCGTCACTGATGCCAACCTGATGACCGGCAAGCTTGCGCCTGAATTTTTTCCGAAGATCTTCGGGCCGAACCGGGACGAGCCGCTGGACGAGAATGCGGTCACATCGAAATTCACCGCCATGGCCTCGGAAATCGGCGGCGGCCGCACACCTGAGGATGTAGCCGATGGCTTTCTGAAGATTGCGGTCGAGAACATGGCCAATGCGATCAAGAAGATCTCGGTCCAGCGTGGCTATGATGTCACCGAATACGCCCTCACCTGCTTCGGCGGAGCCGGTGGACAGGCTGGCTGCCGCGTCGCCGACAGCCTCGGCATGAAGACTGTGATCCTGCATCCGTTTTCCGGCATTCTCTCGGCTTACGGCATGGGTCTGGCGGACATTCGCGCCAACCGTCAGCAGGCTGTGGTCAAGACGCTGGATGAGGCCCTGATCCCAGAACTTGGCAAACTGCGCGATGAACTCGCGGCTCTGACCGAGGCTGAGCTGGAAGCGCAAAGCATCAGCGCTGACGGCCGCGAGACCCGTGCAATTGCACATCTGCGCTATGACGGAACAGACACGCCTCTACCCGTTGCGCTGAGCAGCGTTACAGAGATGCGCGATGCCTTCGAAGTGTCTCACAAGAAACAGTTCGGCTTTGCCTATGAGGAAAAGCCCGTCGTCGTGGAAGCCCTTGAAGTGGAAACCTTCGGCGGCGGCGCTGGGATCGCCGAGCCGGACCACAGCCTGGCCTCGGGCGATGTCGCAGCAACAAAGGCCACGCGTTTCTTCTCCGAGGGCGCATGGCATGACGCCAACATCTACTCCCGTGATGTGCTGAAGCCGGGCATTCGCGTCGCCGGCCCAGCCCTGATCATGGAGCCGCATGCG
The DNA here is from genome assembly GCF_014842925.1 of Roseibium polysiphoniae. Classification (GTDB taxonomy): domain Bacteria; phylum Pseudomonadota; class Alphaproteobacteria; order Rhizobiales; family Stappiaceae; genus Roseibium; species Roseibium polysiphoniae. The sequence continues at coordinate 247,273 of NZ_JACYXJ010000003.1, read as the reverse complement.
ACCATCGTGGTCGAACCGGGTTGGGAAGCGGAAATCAACGCCAAGGATCACGTGATCCTGAACCGGGTGGTTCCGCTTGATCGCACCGACGCCATTGGCACCCATGCAGATCCGGTCATGCTGGAGGTCTTCAACAACCTCTTCATGTCCATCGCTGAACAAATGGGCGTGACACTTCAAAACACCGCCTATTCGGTGAACATCAAGGAACGTCTGGATTTCTCCTGCGCCGTCTTTGACGCCTCTGGTGCCCTTGTTGCCAATGCGCCGCACATGCCGGTGCACCTGGGTTCCATGGACCGTTCGGTCGAAACCGTCATCAAGCTGAACAAGGGCAAGATCAAACCGGGCGACGTCTTCGCCCTGAACGCCCCCTACAATGGCGGCACGCACCTGCCGGACATCACCGTGGTCTCCCCAGTCTTTGACGACAACGGTAAGGAGATCCTGTTCTGGTCAGCCTCTCGCGGGCATCATGCCGATGTCGGCGGATCTGCACCTGGGTCAATGACCCCGCGCGCCACGACCGTCGATGAAGAAGGCGTTTTGTTCGACAACTTCAAGATCGTCGATGAAGGGCGCTTCTGCGAAGAAGAGCTGGTGCACCTCCTGACCGATCACAAGTATCCGGCACGCAACCCGCACCAGAACGTGGCCGACCTCAAGGCGCAAATCGCAGCCAACGAAAAAGGCACGCAGGAACTGCGCAAGATGGTCGGTCATTTCGGTCTGGATGTCGTTCAGGCCTATATGAACCATGTGCAGGACAACGCAGAAGAAAGCGTTCGTCGGGTGATTTCCGCCCTGACCGACAGTGAGTATGAATACCCGACCGACCAGGGGTCTGTGATCAAGGTCAAGATCACGGTCGACAAGGAAAGCCGCGAAGCAACGGTCGATTTCACCGGCACATCGCCTGTGAAACCGAACAACTTCAACGCGCCGGAACCTGTCACCCGCGCGGCGGTTCTCTATTGTTTCCGCGTCATGGTGGAAGGCGACATCCCGATGAACGCCGGGTGCCTGAAGCCGATCAACATCGTCCTGCCGGACGACTGCATGCTGCGTCCCTCCTACCCGGCTGCTGTGGTTGCCGGTAACGTGGAAACCTCCCAGCACGTCACCAATGCGCTGTTTGCGGCCCTTGGTGCCATGTCGAACAGCCAGGGCACGATGAACAATCTGACATTCGGCAACGACACCTATCAGTACTATGAGACCATCTGCTCCGGTTCTCCGGCAGGCCCGGGTTTCAACGGCACCGACGGTGTTCATGTTCACATGACCAACTCGCGCCTGACCGATCCGGAAGTGCTGGAGTTCCGCTTCCCCGTGCTGCTGGAAGACTTCCACATCCGCAAGGGCTCGGGTGGCAAGGGCAAATGGCATGCCGGCGACGGCACCAGACGCACGCTTCGCTTCCTGGAGAAAATGGACTGCGCGATCCTGGCGTCACATCGCACGATCGAACCGAAGGGCATGGCCGGCGGTGAGAACGGCGAACTGGGCAGCACCGAAGTCCGGCGCCTGGACGGCAAGGTCGAAAAGCTTGAGGGCTGCGACCAGACCGTTCTCGAGGTCGGTGAAGCCGTCACGGTGATCACGCCAACCGCAGGCGGCTGGGGCAAGACCTCCCCGCAATAGTTCGACACACGAAATTGGGCGCAATTCTGTATGCATTAAATTGTACCAGAATTGCGCTCGATCCTCTATTAATACTTCTATTTTCCCGAAATAATAAAATAGACGACTGAAACCATCAAATAATCTCCATTAAATACGCAAGTAAATGAAATAAAAAATATTTTATATAGAAATATAAAAACACTCACATAATTTCGATAAGTAATATTTGTAAATATCACAAAATTATACAAAAATTACTCTAGGATAACTTAAAAACTTCTCGAAATTTTAATAAAAATACGTAAATATTTCCTGTAATTGATATCTTTACCCATGCTAGATTCATCAGTTGTAAATAGTTCAATCTCTACCTTGCGTGAAACTTGCGACCTCAAGTCACTGCACGAGAAGGTTTTGAACAAATGCGCATTTTTCAACCTCGCAGCGTTTCCACCAAAATTCTTGCCCTGGTTGGGCTTGTCAGCACAGCAACGATAGCCGTTGCCACGATCGGTATTGTTCAGATGAACAACATCGGCCAGGAGCTGAGCTCGATCTCTGAAAATGACATCCCCTTGACCAAGACGGTCAGCGCCGTGACCTCGCACCAACTCCAACAGGCCATCTTGCTCGAGCGGATGCTGCGCATGGCCGGTGTCAAGGACAACAGGGACCATGCAGCTCTCCTTCATACGGAAGAAGAGTTCATGCGCCTCGCCCGGCAAGTGGACCAGGAGATCATCGAGAGTGAACACCTCGCCGAGCGTGCTCTTGAAAACTCAAAGGCTTCTAAGGATCGCGAGAAGTTCAAATCCGTGCTCTCGAGGCTGAAAGCCATCGAAGTCGAGCACGCCGTGTACGAAGGGCATGTGGAAGAGATCATAGAGGTGATCGAGGCGGGAGACCTTGAAAAAGCCAGCCTCATGGCCCGCAAGATCGAGATCGAGGAAGAAAATCTGGACCATGCCCTTGTGAACCTGCAGCAGGAGCTGGAAAATTCCACAAGCGAATCTGCCCGTACCGCCGTTGCCCATGAAAAGGAAGGCATCAAGCAACTCGCAATCCTTTCGATCCTCTCGACCATCGTCGGCGCCGTCATTGCCTTTGTTTTCGCTGCAGTCGGGATTGCCCGGCCGCTGCGCGCAGTCGCATCGGCTCTCGCCAGTCTGGCCAAAGGGGATACGAGCGCCAGCGTCCATGTCAAAAGCCGGGACGAAATTGGGCAGGTCGCCGAAGCCTTCGAAAAGTTCAAGGCGACCATGATCGAAATCGAGCGCCTGCGCCTGGAAGCAAAGGAAGAGGAAGAACGGATCGTCCAGGAAAAACGCGAGGCCACCATGCGCCTGGCGGACGAGCTGGAACGCACGGTGAAAAGCGTCTCCGATGAAATCTCAGTTGCGGTTCACGAGCTTGAAGGAACCGCCAACTCCTTGTCCGCGACATCAATCCAGACCTCTGACCGCGCCAATACGGTCGCAGCGGCCGCCAATGAGGCATCGACCAACATCCAGACCGTTGCCTCGGCGACCGAAGAGTTGTCCTCTTCGGTTCAGGAAATCAGCCGGCAAGTGTCCCGGGCCATGAGCGAGACCACCGTCACCCGTGAAAAGGCAGAGGCGTCGACCGCATCGGTCACAAATCTGTCGGAGGCCGCCCAGCGGATTGGTGACGTGGTGAAACTCATCAACGACATCGCCGAACAGACCAACCTGCTGGCCCTGAACGCAACGATCGAGGCAGCCAGAGCCGGAGAGTCCGGAAAGGGCTTTGCCGTCGTCGCCGCAGAGGTCAAAGCCCTTGCCACTCAGACCGGCCGAGCGACAGAGGACATCAGCGAACTGGTGGCCCAACTTCAAAGTGGATCGGAAAACACCTTCAATTCCATCCAGACGGTCGTGACTGCCATCTCCAACATCGACCAGCAGGTCACCGGCATTGCCTCCGCAGTCGAGGAGCAGAATGCAGTGACCGACGAGATCGCTCGCAACACCAACGGCGTGGCCGCCGGCAGCGAAGATATCTCGGTCAACATCACTGATGTCAGCACAGCGGCAACCCAATCGAGCGCAAGCGCCGAACAGGTTCGCTCGACGGTTGCCAATCTTTCCCATCAGTCAGACATGCTGAACGGCGAGCTGGATCGTTTCCTAACGACCATCCGCGCAGCTTGAGATCAATGCTCAGGAAGTCGCACCGGCCTCCTGCAACGCCCGCGCAGATTTCGCCAAGGTCACGAGGACCGGCCGAAGCGCTACCATATTGGTGAGCGGCTCGTCGAACCAAAGCCGCGCAGTCCGATCACCAGCCTGCAGATCCAGCCCCTCCGGATCAAGGCTCGTCAGCGTCCAGTTCGCTTCCGACTGCTTTAAGAGAACTTCGGCATAGAGCTTGATGGCGTCGCCATGGTCCTCATTCATGTGGCCAACGGCCCCTTCCTCTGCACCAGCAAGATCGCACCAACTTTCTTCGGGCAAGATGAAGTCGCCCTCATTCAAGGCATAGGCCTTGCCGAAACCACCGTTCAGACTCGCCCGTTCAGCCTTCAGCCTAAAGAAGGCAAAGTCGCCGAAATCAACATAAAGCGCGGCTTTCGGGTGACGCGCCAGATAACGGCGGCGGACGCGCTCATGATCCGCACCTCCCCGTTCGAGCCGATCTGCGCGGCAAAACAGGGTCACGCGAGGGTGTGCCAGCGGATCTCCCTTGCCGGGCTCTCCAAGCAAAAGAGAACAGCGCGAGTCGGCATGCAGCGCAGCCGTATGACCAGATAGAGTCGAGATCAAGATGCAAGGCGTCCCGTCCATGTCGCTTGCAACGGCGACCCGGCTTGCCAGGGGATGGCCACTCTCAGGCTCGAGGGCCGCAATCGCTCCGAAACGCGCAGTGCGCATCAAATCCTTGGCAAGCCGCCTCGCCTCATCATCGGTTTCCCGGAGCACGTCTTTCTTCTTGCCACCCGTTTCAGAGGTCATGTCCATTCTCCTGCGCGCCGAATCTCCCTCAGTCCCTTGATATCCTGACCAGGCGATGAGCGAAACGTCCCAGCATTCAAACCTGAACGGAAGATGAATGCCGGTCTCAGAACCGGTTCAGTGGCCGCACGTCATAGTGCCTCCATCAGATCAAGAGGCGCACGGCAAAGACGCCAAGGCGCCGCCCAGAAGACGAAGGAGCATGACATGACCAAGACCAAGCGCATTCTCGCAGTTGCCCTTTCCGGCGCCATGCTGTTGCCGGCAATCTCCATGGCCGAAGCAGGCCCTCGCAAAGGCTGGAACAAACATTCTGGCGGCCACGGCCAGCATCGTCCTCATCGCGGCCATGCACCAAAGAAGCACAACAATAATGCAGGCGCCGCCGTCGCCGCCGGCATCATCGGCCTGGCCGCAGGCGCCATCATCCTCGGCGCGACCAGCCAGCGTAGCTATGCAGCCCCGGCACGAAACTATTATCCGCCGGCACCAGCTCCTGGACGCGTTCATGGCGCTGGCTATGGCCTCCAGCCCTGGAGCCCCGCTTGGTACCGCTATTGCTCGGACAAGTTCCGCTCTTTCCAGCCGTCGACGGGAACATACACAACCTATCGCGGTGAGCAGAAGTTCTGTCAGTGACCAGCCCCCGGCCCGATATCTGGGATAGGTAGACCCACCTACCGACACTGACAGAAGCAAGGGCCTGCCGGTCTTCCGGCGGGCTCTTGTGCGCAGCTCTCCTACGGCCCCTACTGACAAATCAGGTAGGTGCAGTCACGCCCATGACATCCGGTGTCGACATGGAAATGAGAACTGTGATTGGGGTCGGCATCAGGCCCCAGAACCGTGGTGAAGACCTCGCAAGCGCCAGCATGAAGATGCTTCAGCGCACGGCCTTCAGGCGTGTCCTTCCCCCAGTCCTCTGCAATTGACGCCTCCACGTTATCGGCAAAGACGAAGGTGGTGATGTCCAGTGCCTTGCCTTTCGCATGTTCAGATAATTTTCCATCGGGGAGATTGTTCCGGCGCCGGCAAACATATCCCGGCCCGACCCTAAGCCCCGTAAGATCGCTTCCAACTTCCTTGCTCGCTTTCTTCACAGCGGGCCCGGAAAGGAACTCGGCAAACTTGCCAGCAAAGGCGCATCCCACGGTGGGCGGCGGCAACAAGCTGATCGGCGAAGAACCGGTGGTCGCCAACAGGCTGACCGCAGCCGGAACGCCGCAGCCATTTTCGCCCTCAACGCTCTCGACAATTTCGATCTCGGCAAGCTCGATCTCACACACTGCCTCGTTCGCAGTGCTCTCGCGCCTGTTCTCAGCCTTTACAGTCTCATCATCTGCAAGCTTATCATCTTGATCTGTCGGCAGAGATGGCTTGGAAACGGGAACCGGAGCGTCGCTTGCAGACCCTGGCTCCGCAAAAACAAGAGCTGCAAGGAAAAAGACGCCCAGGAGCCACGCGCCCTGCCATAGCTCTTGCAATCGGTTGCCTCGAAGCCGCATTGCGCAATTCACCATTTTCTCCTTGGTCTGAAGACGTTACTCTTCGCGACACTGAACCACTTCGCAAAGCTTTTCGACCATGACTCTCGAACTTTATTCAGCCTATGTCATCGCGACCCTGATCGTGCTGGCCATTCCAGGACCCACCATCATGCTGGTTGTCAGCTACGCTCTGGCACAGGGACGCAAGTCGGCCTCCGCCAGCGTGTTGGGCGTAGGTCTTGGTGATGCGACCGCTGCAGCAGCCTCCCTCCTCGGACTTGGCGCAATCCTGGCGACATCGGCCTATATGTTCGACATTTTGAAGTGGGTGGGAGCAATCTATCTGTTCTGGATCGGCATCAAGATGTGGCGCAACCGACCCGAAGCGCTGGAACCGCATCAGGTTGCTGAAGCGCCAGCGCGAAAGGTTTTCCTGCATGCCTATGTGGTGACAGCCTTGAACCCGAAGGGCATCGTCTTCTTCATGGCTTTCTTGCCCCACTTCATCGCGCCCGATGCAGCCGTCGCTCCGCAATTGTTCCTGCTCGGTGCGACCTTCGTGGTGCTTGGAGTCTTGAATGCAGCCGTATATGCGCTCGCCGCATCTGCAGTCGGCAACCGGATGCGGTCACCTGCATTCATGCGTCTGGTCAATCGCATCGGTGGTGGATTTTTGATGTCAGCGGCGGCCATGACTGCCAGCTTGCAACGCAACTGAGGAAGGGGGTCGCGGATTAATCCGCTTTCGGCTTTTTCTTGCTGCGCATGAAGGCACCGCGCTCCTCGACAACTTCTGGCTCGTCCTTCTTGGCCATGTTCGCACCAGTCGCACGGATCGCCTCGAGCGATTGCTTTGCACCGGCGACAGATGCGGCCGCGTAGCGATTGATCGCATCGTTAAGCTCAAGGCCACCACTTTGGAGCTTTCTCGCCCGCATGGTCAGAATGTCCTTGAAAGCCGCATCCGAAACCGAAAGGGCCTTGCAAACAATGATCAGCGGCTTGTCCGATGGGCTGTAGATCAGCCGTGACACAGCGGCAGCCGGAAGTTCGCCCACCTTGGCAAGCAGAATACCTAGTTCCGCAGCCCGATCCGACCGGGCAAATTGGGAAACGGCCTCGTCCAGGGTCTTCTTCTTGTTGGCAACGGCATCGATGATTTCAGCCGCTTCATTCCGGCTGGCTTCAAGGTGGCTGGCGCGCGCCTTCACTTCTTCGGCGGCGCGTTCCGCCATCACTTCGGCGAGCACATTGTCGCCGCCGAGCGCCTTGACCCTTTCCATCAATTCTGCACTGAGGAAACTCAAAAGGCATTTGGCGGACTCGGCCGGCATGTCCTGACGCTGGATGAGCGCTTCCTGGATTTCGGGACACGCCCGCGCTTTCTCAACAAGCCTCAGGAAGGTCTGGTCAGCCATCCGCGCGTTTTCGTTATTGGCGACGCTCTCCAAGATCTTGCGATTGCCGCGATCCACCAGAACGTTGGTCACTTTTTCATCCAGGACATCGCGTGTCGCAATCGCCTCGAGGTGTTCCATTGATCCGTCGAGGGCAATCGCTTCCAGCTCCTCCTCGGTCAAGAGTGGGGATTCTTTCAAGACCGGCTCCGCAATCTTGAACTCATCAGCGGCCAGTTTGACAACCAGATCGCGGGGCGCCGTAGGCAGCGTACCGACCCTTTGGGCGAGTGCCATCCGCGTTTCTTCTTCCAGCTGGTCGAGAACGCTCATGACGATCTCGCCGAACATGATGCTGACCTGCTCGGCGTGCTCGCGTTCAGGCGAGACAAACAAGTCGATCAATGCACTGACCAGACTCTTCCGTCCCCCCTTACTGCCATCTTTGGCAAGTTCCGCCAGCTTGCTTAAGCTCAGCATCCGCACCCTCTCGTTCAGCTGACTTTCACTAAAATGCCTAACATCTTATATTTAACAATAGACTACCTTAAGGAAGCATAATCCCTCTCAGATAACTAATAGTTAAAAGTGACAATATCTCTGGTTTGGCAAGTGAATGCCAAAAATGAACGCCCGTATTTTTCAATGAATATTTCAAGAAGCTGAGCCGTCGGCAGATATTCACAAGACCGACACACACAGTAAGATACTGATTTAAAATAGAATATTACGACAATTGCGCAATCTGGGACATGAAAAATGCGTATGCTTTGCAGTGCAGCAACTTTTTCGCTTTCGTGTTAACCCTGCATTCGCCTAATATCGCTGTCGGGTTGGAGCGGTTATTGGGAGGCCAACATGACCTTGACACGCAACATAAACATGCTCGCATTCTTCGCCGCATTCGCGTTTTTGGGCGCGATCGTGCTGGGGATCGTTTGAAAGCGGTCACATCAAGAGCCACCTGAGACAGAACCTGTTTCTCAGTAAAAAAAGTGGCGTGTAGTTTTTACAAAAAGGCAGTGACGGAAGAACCGTCACTGCCTTTTTTTATTGATCGGGCGGAAGTGCCAACCTTGAACGGCAACCTTCTGCTCACATGCGATCAGGCTGCAGCTGCAACTTCGCGCACCTGACCCAACGCTGCGGCGCGCTTGTCGGCAGCGTTTTCCATCAGCTGGTCGGCTGCGATCAGCGTCACATCCGTGATCCCGACAAAACCAAGCACATGCTTGATGTACCCTGTTGCAAAATCAATCTCGGACCCTGCCTTGGTGCCGCCGGATGCAACAATCACATAGGCTTTCTTGCCTTCCAAAAGGCCGACCGGACCCGCTTCCGAATAGCGGAACGTCTCACGCGCACGGGCAATATGGTCGATCCAGGCTTTCAGTGTCGCAGGAACACCGAAGTTGTAGATCGGTACGCCAATGACCAGAACATCCGCACTGCGCAGCTCTTCGATCAATGTGTCGGAAAGCGCGAGTTTCTGCTTTTGCTCATCGCTGCGTTCGGCGGCGTCGGTAAAGTTCGCTCCGATCCACGCCTCATCCAGAAAAGGCAGGCCTGCCGCCACATCGCGCGTAATGACCTTGTCTTGAGGGCGAGCTTCGACAAGGCGTGCAACAAGCTCATCGGCCAGTTCGCGGGTCATGGACCCTTCCTTGCGCGCCGATGCATCGATCTTCAAGATTGTCTTGGAATTTGCGGACATTCGTATCTCCATGGACTAGCGCAGGTGCCATGCACCGCTTCGTCCTGGAAATAGTATGACCAATCCGAACCCACTAGGACCGGATTGGTGAACACTGCGTTCGTTCCATCGTATTTCTACGATCACTCGGCCGCTTCAAGCCGACGTGGGTCATAGTTCAGGATCGGAGCCAGCCAGCGCTCGGCGAGGGCAACATCCCATCCCTTGCGCATTGCATAGTCTTCGATCTGATCCCGCTCGATCTTGCCAACGCCGAAGTAATGGCTTTCCGGATGCGCGAAATACAGCCCTGACACGGAAGATCCAGGTGCCATCGCATAGCTTTCCGTAAGACGGATGCCCGTCGCCTTTTCCGCATCGAGAAGCTCGAACAGGGTCGCTTTCTCCGTGTGATCCGGCTGCGCGGGATAGCCCGGGGCCGGACGTATGCCCTGGTATTTTTCTGCGATGAGCTCTTCATTTGAGAGCGTCTCATCGGCGGCATACCCCCAAAGTTCCTTGCGCACGATCTGATGCAGCTTCTCGGCAAAGGCTTCGGCAAGGCGATCGGCAAGAGCCTGACTGAGGATCTTGTTATAGTCGTCGCTCTCGCGGGCATACCGCGCGGCCAGCTCTTCTTCGCCATGACCCGCTGTCACCGCGAAACCGCCGATATAATCAGCAACTCCGCTCGCTTCAGGCGCAATGAAATCACTCAGCGCGACATTGGCCCGTCCGCCTGACGTGCGGCTCATCTGCTGGCGCAGACTGTGCAGGGTCGCCCGCTCCTGTGACCGCGCATCGTCCGCGAAAAGGACGATATCATCCCCACGGCCTGCTGCCGGCCAGAAGCCTGCGACACCGCGTGCCGTCAGAAGTTTCTTCTCGACGATCTCATCCAGCATGCGACGGGCATCGTCGTAAAGCGCCTTCGCCGCAGGGCCATAGCGATTGTCCGTCAGAACATCCGGATACCGGCCCTTGATTTCCCAGGTCGAGAAGAACGGCGTCCAGTCGATCAAAGGAACAAGCTTTTCGAGAGGGAAGTAGTCGAACGACTTCGTTCCGAGGAAGGACGGCTTGACCGGCGCATGAGCGGCAAAATCCGGCTGCAGACGGTTGTCACGTGCTACTTCGATGGAAACACGTTGCGCGCCGCCACGGCTCTTTGCGTGATCCTCGGCGATCTTGACGTATTCCTCGCGCACCTCGGCAAAGTAAGGCGCGCGCTGGCCTTCACTCATGAGCCTCGACGCAACACCGACCGCACGGCCGGCATCAGTCACATAGATCGCCTGGCCACGCTCGTAGTTCGGGTGAATCTTGACCGCCGTGTGAATACGGCTGGTCGTCGCTCCGCCGATCAAGAGCGGAACATCGAGACCTTCACGTTCAAGCTCGGCCGCCACATGACACATTTCATCGAGAGAGGGCGTGATCAGGCCGGAGAGACCGACAATGTCAACTTTCTCTTCCTTCGCCGTTTCAAGGATCTTGGCAGCCGATACCATCACCCCAAGGTCAATCACCTCGAAGTTGTTACACTGGAGAACCACGCCGACGATGTTCTTGCCGATATCGTGGACATCGCCTTTCACCGTCGCCATCAGGATCTTGCCAGCGGAAGAATGGCCCTCAAGGCCCTTCTCTTCCTTTTCCTTCTCCATGAAGGGCATCAAATGCGCGACGGCTTTTTTCATGACGCGAGCAGACTTGACCACCTGCGGCAGGAACATCTGACCGGAGCCGAAAAGGTCGCCAACCACGTTCATGCCGTCCATCAACGGACCTTCGATCACATGCAGTGGCCGGTCGAAATTATGGCGGGCTTCCTCGGTGTCCTCGACGACATAATCGTCAATGCCGTTGACCAGCGCATGCTCAAGACGCTTGGCAACGCCCCAGGTCCGCCAGGTCAGGTCAGCTTCCCGTTTCTTGCCACCCTCGCCTTTCCAGCGCTCGGCAGCATCCAGAAGCCTGTCGGTCGCTTCCGGCGACCGATTGAGGACAACGTCCTCGCACAACTCACGCAATTCCGGCTCGAGCTTGTCATAGACGGCCAGCTGTCCGGCGTTGACGATCCCCATGTCCATGCCCTGCGCAACGGCATGATAGAGGAACACCGAGTGCATGGCCTCGCGTACGCCCTCGTTGCCGCGGAAAGAGAATGACAGGTTGGAGACCCCGCCGGAGACATGAGCGTGCGGCAGATTCTGACGGATCCAGCCGGTCGCCTCGATGAAGTCGTTGCCGTAGTTGTTGTGTTCCTCGATGCCGGTCGCGACGGCAAAGATATTCGGGTCGAAGATGATATCCTCGGGCGGCAAGCCGACTTTCTCGGTCAGGATCTTGTAGGACCGTTCGCAGATCTCGATCTTGCGTTCATAGGTGTCGGCCTGACCTTGTTCATCGAACGCCATGACCACGACCGCAGCACCATACCGGCGCACGAGCTTTGCCTGCTCGATGAAAGCCTCTTCGCCTTCCTTCATGGAGATGGAATTGACGACACCCTTGCCCTGAATGCACTTCAGGCCGGCTTCGATCACGGTCCACTTGGAACTGTCAATCATGATCGGAACGCGGGCGATGTCCGGTTCAGCAGCGATCAGATTGAGAAAGGTGACCATGGCTTCCTCGGAATCGAGCAGCCCTTCGTCCATGTTGACGTCGATGATCTGCGCGCCGTTCTCCACCTGGTCGCGCGCCACATCCAGCGCAGTGTTGTAGTCGCCGGTCTTGATCAGCTTGCGAAACCGTGCAGAGCCCGTGACATTCGTACGCTCGCCCACATTGACGAAATTGACTTCCGGCGTCACCACGAAAGGCTCAAGGCCGGACAGCCGCATGTGCCTTGGCACATCCGGGATCGCACGCGGCGCCAGTCCTTCAACGGCTTCCGCGATCGCCTTGATGTGCGCAGGGGTCGTGCCGCAGCAGCCACCGACCACATTGACCAGCCCCGCTTCTGCGAACTCCCGGATCAACCCGGCCATATGCTCAGGGCTCTCATCATATTCGCCGAATTCATTGGGAAGGCCGGCGTTCGGATAGGCACAGACCAGCGTGTCCGCAACCCGTCCGAGCTCGGCCACGTGTGCGCGCATTTCCTTGGCACCGAGTGCGCAGTTGAGCCCGATGGTCAGTGGTTCGGAATGAGAAACCGAGTTCCAGAACGCCTCCGGCGTCTGGCCAGACAAGGTACGTCCCGACAAATCAGTGATCGTGCCCGAGACCATCACCGGCAGCTTTTTGCCCACTTCATCGAACACTTCGTCAATCGCAAAAAGCGCCGCCTTGGCGTTCAGCGTATCAAAAATAGTCTCGACCAGGATCAGATCCGCACCACCTGCAATCAGACCACGTACCGCCTCCGCATAGGCAATGCGCAGATCATCGAAGCTCACGGCCCGATAGCCCGGATTGTTCACATCCGGAGAGATTGACGCCGTCCGGTTGGTCGGTCCGAGGCCACCTGCCACATAGCGTTTGCGTGAAGGATCCTTCGCTTCAACGATATCGCAGGCCTCACGAGCGAGCCGCGCACTGACTTCGTTCAGTTCATAGGCCAGCTCCTCCATGCCGTAGTCGGCCTGGGCGATGGTGGTCGAGGAGAACGTGTTGGTGGCAACGATATCGGCGCCCGCGTTGAGGTAATCAACGTGGATCTGCCGGATTGCGTCCGGTTGGGTCAGGCTCAGCAGGTCGTTGTTGCCCTTCACATCCGAAGGCCAGTCGGCAAAGCGCGCACCGCGATAGGCCGCTTCATCGAATTTCAGCTGCTGGATCTCGGTGCCCATGGCGCCGTCAAGGACCAGAATACGAGAAGCCGCTGCCTCGGTCAGGCGATCAAACACATCAGTTTTTTTCACGAGAATACCCTTCCGGTCCGATCAGGCGGCCTGTTGTTCAGGAGCATGATTGCCCATGCCGAGCATGTGGCAGATCGCATACGTCAGATCGGCGCGGTTCATGGTGTAGAAATGGAAGTCGGAAATACCCCGGTCGACCAGGTCCATGACCTGTTCGCAAGCCACGGCAGCTCCCACGAGCTTGCGCGTGTCGGGATCATTCTGCAGGCCGGCAAAGCGCCGCGCCAGCCAGTCAGGGATCGATGTTCCGCATTTGGCCGAGAACACCATCGTCTGCTCAAAATTATGGATCGGCACGATACCGGGAATAACCGGAATGCTGATGCCGGCCTTCGCGATCCGTTCCAGATAAGTCTCGAACAGGTCGTTGTCGAAGAAATACTGGGTGATGATCCGGTCTGCGCCTGCATCCACCTTGCGCTTCAGATTGTCGATTTCAACGTCCCAGCCCGCACTTTCCGGATGGCGTTCCGGGTAGCCGGACACCGAAACATCGAAGTCGCCGATCGACTTGATTCCCGCGACCAGATCAGACGCATAGGCGTAGCCTTCCGGATGCGGACGGTAGATTGCACCAATGCCCTCGAGCGGATCACCGCGCAGACCAACCAGATGGCGCACGCCCATGTCCCAGTAATCCTGAATGATGGCGTCGACCTCAGCCTTGGAGGCACCGACGCAAGTCAGGTGCGCCGCCGGCAGGACGTCCGTTTCATTCAAAATGCGCTCGACAGTCTTATGAGTCCGCTCCCGCGTTGACCCGCCCGCTCCATAGGTCACGGAAACGAAGGACGGCGCGAGGGGCGCAAGACGCCCAACTGTCGTCCAGAGCGACTCGGCCATCTTTTCGCTCTTGGGCGGAAAGAACTCGAAAGACGCAGTGATCGGCGCAACGCTCGCCTGGCGCGAACGCCGTTTGGTCAATGTATGTGTCATGCTCAGGCAACCTCTCGGGTCGGTTCGGCCACCGGCAGGTCCGTCACGATACGCGGATCCCGGGCAAGCCACAGTGTCACAGTCAAATTGGTGTTTTCGTCGGACTGGGGGGCCAGGTCGGTGACCTGCTCCATCTCCAGATCCAGAGCTTCCAGCCAACGCTTCATCTGGTCATGGCCAAAGCCAAGACGTCGATGCGCATGGGTTTCCCGCAGGAACTCAAGTTCGTGCGGCGCAAAGTCGATGATCAGCAGCCGGCCACCAGGCCGCAGCGCTCTTGCTGCCTCCGCAAGCGCACGCGCCGGGTCGTCAAGGAAGTGTAGCACCTGATGGATCGCCACCACGTCAAAGGACCGCGGCGGAACATTCAGTGCATAGATATCGCCGTGGCGAACCTGAGCATTGCTCAGACCGATGCGCGCCAGATTGGCGCGAGCGACGGAAAGCATGTCATGGGAAGCATCAATTCCAAGCGCAGAGACATAGCGGTCGGAAAGCAGTTCCAGCAGCCGTCCGGTCCCGGTTCCCAAATCCAGAAAGCTCTGAAACGGGCGCTCGCCCAAAACGCGGAGCAAAGCCTTTTCGACGTCGCTGTCGGCGGCATGGAGAGAACGCTCCGTATCCCAGGTCGCGGCCTTCGCCGCGAAATAGGCCGCAGCTTCTTCTGCCTTCGCTTTGCGAATTGCCTGGAAGCGCTCACGGTCTGCGGTCAATACGGGGTCAGTTGCCGAGATCCTTTTGACCAGATCGCGGGCAAAATCCGCTGCAGGTCCGTCCGCCAGGCGGTAGTAGACCCAAGACCCTTCCGGAAACCGCAGGATCAGCCCGGCTTCCGCCAGCAATTTCAAATGTCGGGAGATGCGGGGCTGGCTTTGACCGAGGATCGCGGTCGCGTCCTTGACGGTCAACTCACTCTGCCCGAGCAGAGCAACAAGGCGCAGGCGCGTCGCCTCCCCCACTGCACGCAGCGATGCCAGCGTCGCCTCAACCGATAAAGTGTCCTGATCGATCATCAAGCCGTCCAAGTCTGCTAAGTCGAATTTTGATATAAAGATATCTTTATACGATAAAATAACTCAATTCAAGCGCATGCATCAGGAACAATGGCCCGCGCTCATCGCAAGGCACGCGGAAAAGCACCTACATCGCCTCGGTGCAGCACGGGATCATTTGAGCAGGAAAGGCTCTAGAAAAGGTTAGACGCACCTAAAACACGCTCAGTCTTGACGCTCAAGCCAGTCCAAAAGTGCCTGAACCTTGCTGCGATCCCGGCCTCGGCCCGTTATGATCGCACCAAACCCGCGCTCGATACGGTGGAACCCGAAAGGAGCGACAAGGCGTCCCGAGGACAGTTCCTCCGCCACCAATCGCTTCTCCACAAGCGCAACCCCAAGGCCGGCCACCGCCGCCTCGATCGCAAGGAAAAGATGCGGAAAGGCCTGGTCGTGCTCAGCCGAAACGCGGATGCCTGTCATTTCCTCCCAGCCCGCCCAGGTGTGCGGTGCGATCTCCTGGAGAAAACGCGTGTCGCAGTGATACCCGGCCGATGTCTTTTCAAGCACCACCGCAGGCGCATGAACAAGACCGAACGAAACGTCTCCTAGCGTACGTATATGAGGGTCCTCGTAAAACCCATCCGACCAGTTCAACCGGTCCCAGGTCAGGATCAGATCGAGCTCGCGATTGGGAACCTGTTCGCGCCCAGTCATGCGAAAGCTCAGTTCGATGCCGGGCACGGACTGATAGAGATCCGGCATGCGCGGCATCAGCCAGCGCATCGCATAGGTCGCACTGATGCCAATCTCAATGACCGCATCATCTGCACGCCGCTGAAACCGTGAGCGGCTCTCGGCCAATGTATCAAGGATGTCAGCAACAGTGGCCGCGAAGTCTCGTCCTTCCTTGGTGAGAACGACACCAACCCCCTCCTTGGCGAAAAGCGGAATGCCGAGGTCCTCCGACAGATGAGCTACCTGCTTGCTGACCGCGCCATGGGTCCGGCCCAATTCATCAGCCGCAGCTTTCATCGAGCCAAGCCGCGCGACGGCCTCAAAGGCAGGCAAAGCAGATAGTGGTGGCAGGAGCCTGCGTCCCATCGGTTCGTTTTCCTCACATATTGGCGAGATTAATTCGGTTTTGCAAAACCCGCTCTCCTGACATGATACGTGCAGAGAGGAAAAGAAAATGCAACTCACAGCCATAAAAACAGATAGAAATCTGAGCTTCAAGCACGCTCAGCCCCAATCACAAACTCACCTGACGCTTGTCGCCAGCAGTGACAACCCGTCAACTTTTTCTCACACAACCGGCAATCCAGAAGACGCTAGAGAAGCTGGAAGAGCCCAGCCCCCCAGGTCGCGTTTGGCCCTTTGGCATCAACGCTGGCAAAGCCGAAGAAAACTGGAACGCGAACTCAAGGGGCAGCCAGACAGCGTCCTGAAGGACGCCGGTTATGATCGGCAAAGCCTGCGCCGTGAACTCGCAAAGCCGTTCTGGCAGGGCTAGCAATAAAAAACCGCCGCCTGGCAAGACCCAGGCGACGGCTTGACGTTTCAACGAAATGCTATCGACTAGAGCTGATCGGCGGGGTCATCGCCGTCCTGAACTGCCTCTTCCAGAGCACCGGCCGCCGCAGCGCCTGCAGCAGCAGCCCTGGCGGCAGCATCGCCCGGCTGTGGCCCCTCTTCTTCATCACCAGTCGCCACACGCACGGTGACCTGCTTGTGCGCGAACTTGATGCCGTTCTTTTCAAAGAGGTCCTGCAACCCGGCATAAACGACCTTGCGAAGTTCGAATTGTTTGCCAGGCTTGGTCATGAATTTGACCCGCGCAATCATCGCAGAATCTTCCATCGCCAGAATGCCTTGGGACTTCAGCGGCTGGAGGAACATCGGGCCATAGTATTCGTCATCCAGAAGCTCCTGCCCGAACTTCTTGATGATCTTGCGCATCTTTTCGACGTCCGTGTCATAGGTGACGCGGAAGGCCAGCTTCATCATCGCCCAGTCGCGAGAGAAGTTTTCAACGTGCTGGATCTCGCCGAAAGGAATGGTCGTCAGCGCGCCGCGGTGATGCCGCAACTGCATGGAACGGATCGAGATCTTCTCGACCACGCCCTTTGCACTGCCAATATCGATGTACTCACCGCGCCGGAAGGCATCATCAAGCAGGTAGAAGGCGCCTGAGAAGATATCGCGAATGAGCGTCTGCGCGCCAAAACCGATTGCAAGCCCGACCACGCCGGCACCGGCGAAGAGCGGGGCAATGTTCACACCCATCTCGGACAGAACCACCATCGCCGCAATCGCCACGATCGTGATCAGCAGGAAGTTGCGGAAGATCGGCAGAAGGGTTGCGATCCGGCTTTCGCCCACGCCGCCAACTTCGGCTTCCTCATCCTTTTCCTCACCGGGCCCTTCCTTGGCAATACGCCCGTCAATCGCCACCTCGACCGCCTTGTAGGCCATGTAGCCGAGGAAGATGATCAGCAGGATTTCAATCATCCCACCGACATAGGTCGATCCATCGGTGATCGAAACGCCCCAAAGCCGGGCAAGGATCACGAGACCGCCAAAGCAGGCAAGGATGGACGCACCATGATCGAGCAGATGGCGGAAAGGCGAGCGATGCGCTTCCATGTCGGCCGCTTCTGCTTGGGCTTGGGCCTGAGTGACCTGGGGATCCAGGTCGTCCTCGCCTTCCGTGGCTTCCGCCCGTTCGATGTCGGCGGCGAGTGAGGCCTGAACCTTGGGCGTGTCGAGACGCGGCAGCAACACGCGATCAATCAGAAGAACCAGAAGACCATAGGCGATGATCGCCATAAGCAGCGCCTGCAGAGGCGCGACCACAAGACCGGTCGCATCAGGAAGATCGAGCAGGATACGGATCGAAGAAACCGCCCAGGCAGCCAGAAAATAGACCGCAGCAACCAGATGCCAGGATCTGGAGAGCACCCGGCGCCACAAGGGCGCCTGCTCGCCTGCCTCACCGCGAATGAGTGCGCCTATGGCATACCGATAGGCCACCGCGATGCCGGTGAGGATAAGGCACGACAGCAAGGCCGAGGCGATCAGGGCAAGCTTATGCGCATCCTTCGGCAAGCCAAGCTTGTCCATCCAGTTGCACAGGGCCAGTGCCAGGGCTGAAACCGCAGTCCCGACAATCAGGCTGCGGTAAAGGCCAAGCGCATCCTTGTCAGACAGGGCAAAGACACGGTGGCTGGGCACATTTGGCACCAGCAAATTGAGGAAGACAATGCGCAGCCCCATGAACAGTGTCGTGACGCTCAAAATCACAATGGCCGTTTGATGCGCGCTGACCGGCCCACGGTTCAGGAACAACAAAATGAGGCCAGCGATCGCGACAAACACCACAAGGCCCGCCAGCATGAGCAGGCCGCGCAAGAACAGGTAGCTGAGTTTGTCTGCCCGCGGCTGCACGCCTTCGGAATAACGATGGGCAAAGTGCCTGCGCCCCCACATAAGAACCAGCCGATAGCCCAAAAGGCCAAGACCGATCGCCACGACCACCCCAGGCAGCGTTGCCCAAAGCCATCCCATGTCTCCGTGCCCGCCTTTGGATCGCAGCGTCGCGCCGATGGTTTCATGCAGGTCCGGAGCACTCTTCAGGATCTGCAAGACCACATCGCGCGCCTTGAGCGCCCTTGCGACATAAAACTCCATCGTTCGGGACTGCTCTTCCGCGCCAGCCGCAGCATTTTCAGCCGCCGGCTGAGCTGGCTCCGCAGGGGCAGATGCTTCGGTCTTGTCGCTTGAAAGGTCCGTCAAGATGCCGAGCGCGCCCTGCGCATCGGCATTGGAAGATAAAAGGGCCATCCAGAAAACAGCTGCCACCAGCAGGAGCAGAAGCCCCATCATGCGCGATGAAAGCTCAAGTGTCGTTTGATGCAACGTCTCCGCCTTGATGGTCATTTCCGTCCCCCTTTGACGCCCGGCATTCTGATTTGTCTAAGGTTTCAGTATGACGACGTCCAGACAAAACAAGACGGCGGTCCGTTTACCGAACCGCCGCCAAAACACAAGTTGAGCCGAAACAAGGGGATAGGCCAAACACTAGTTCAGCATGACATTGCCCCAATGCGCCATGCGGCGCTCGGCTTCACCAACGCTCATCCGGTCAAAGGTTCTCATAGATGTCGCACGGATCTCCGGTGTCAGGCGATGGCGCCATGGGCCGATGGAGAGCAGCGAATTGACGGTAATGGAGGACAGGCCACTCGCTTTGGCGATGATCAGAAACGGCTCCGGATCGGCGCGGACCATCCAGTGGCTGACCTCTTCAACCCCGCAGCGGACCATCCAGGCAAAGGCTGCGACAGATTCAGGAAAGCGGTCTTCGATGGCGAAGCGACGCAGGGTGGCTTCCGTGACCATGCCCCGTTTTGCCAGGAGCAAAACCCGGTTGCGAGCCGTCTCGAAGTCATAGCGGGCGAGCCAGTATTCGTTGGTCATCCGCTGGGCGGTGATGTCGGCAGCTTCCGGCAGCCGTGCGGCATCGGCGATTTCGCCGCGCTTCACGAGCGCCTTGCGAACTTCTTCGCAGGCAACGCCGACAAGCTGTTTGATATGGTGTTCGGCCAGATCTGCGCGCTCGCTCAGCGACATTTGAATGGTGGCGTCAGCGGTGGAGTCGCCAATCAGCTTCATCAAGGTACGATCCGAGAACGTCGCTCCGGAATTGCCCGCCACCTGACGCTTTACATGAACATCGCCACGATTCACCAGAACTTCGGTCACAGCTTCGGAAAGCACTTCGCGCTTCGCAATGGCAAGGCGATGGCTGTCGTCCTTCTTCTCCGCGATATTTACGAGATCCGCATCACGAAGCACCGTTGAACACCGCAAAATGGGCTCTGCAATGACGATTTCATCCTCGGCAAGCTTGCGGATGGTCCCTTCCGGCCCGCGCCGCAGACCTGCCATCTGTTCGGCCACGAAGCTGCGGACTTCGACCTCGACCATACTGATCAGCCGCAACAGGACACTGTCGTAAATGTCGACTTGTTCCGCTGTGCAGCGATCCGAGGTGTAGGCAAACAGGCTTGCCACATGCCGGGCCAGTTCCGCGCTGCGAGAGCTGTCCGCCCCGCCGTCCAGTTCCTGGAAATTCACCAGTTCGGTTTTCAACGCCTGTGTCATGCTGCATTACCTGATTGAGAAGTTTCCGTAAGGCGAACATGAAGGTGAGTTTTGAAGAAGGAAAAAACGGAAAAGGGAGGAATAAATTTGTCTTTTGCTAAAATTTGACAACAATTCTATCAGCATTGACAAAATGAGCCATAAGACATTGATTTAAAATCAAAAATCAGAAATTTTGCCGCGTTCACCCAGCGAATTCCATTGTTATATTTCCGAGGTATTTTTTTTGTTTCCCTTTGTTTCACTCTGCAGGCTTGCGCGAAGCCTGACAAAGGCACTCAATTCAATGCCAACTTGAAAAAGGTCAAATCATGCCTGATTCCGCCAGATCCGGCGAAAAGATCCTTCCCCAAGATCCGGCAGACATGCCAGCCGACGCTGGCCTGGTGTTCATCGGCCATATCGCAACGCCCTGGCAGGACCGTCATGCCTGCCCAAGAAGCGGCGGACGCGACGACGACATTTGCACGATCCATCTCAACCCACGTTATCAGGACGGCCTCAAGTCCGTCGAAAGCTGTTCACACCTGATCATCCTCTACTGGATGCATGAGGCGCGACGCGACATCATCGTTCAGGCACCGGCCTTCGACAGCGTCACCCACGGCTGCTTTGCTCTGCGATCTCCGGTGAGGCCCAATCCCGTCTCCCTCTCCGTGGTCGAACTTGTCTCCCTTGACGGCTGCGCGCTGAAGGTCCGGGGTCTTGATTGTCTTGACGGCACGCCACTGATCGACATCAAGCCCTATTTCCCCCGCAATGACTCGGTGCCGGAGGCCACCGTCGGCTGGCATGGACAGCGCAGTCATCCGGAGCGTCGCTCCACTGATCTTTAGCGCCACCTTTCAGACAAGCAAAAAGGGCGGCCCGCAAAGGCCGCCCAATTCAATATCGTAATAATAACTTGCCTGATCAGGCGAGGTCAAACCGATCCGCGTTCATGACCTTGGTCCAGGCCGCCACGAAGTCCTTGGCGAACTTTTCGCTGGCATCATCCTGAGCGTAGACTTCCGCATAGGAGCGCAGGACCGAGTTCGATCCAAACACCAGATCCATACGCGTGGCTGTCCACTTGACGTCGTTGGTCTTGCGGTCGCGGATCTCATAATTCCCGTCAGCCGCCTTCGCCCACGTATTGGACATATCCGTCAGATTGACGAAGAAGTCCGTGGTCAATGCACCTTCACGGTCGGTGAAGACACCATGCTTGGTGCCGCCGTAGTTGGTGCCAAGGACGCGCATGCCGCCAACCAGTACGGTCATCTCATGGGCGGTCAGACCCATCAGCTGAGTGCGGTCGAGCATCAGTTCTTCCGGGCTGACGACATAGTCCTTTTTCAGCCAGTTGCGATAACCGTCATGAACCGGCTCAAGCGGCTCGAAGGACTCCGCGTCGGTCATTGCGTCGGTCGCGTCTCCGCGGCCCGGTGCGAAAGGAACCGAGACGTTGAGACCCGCAGCCTTGATGGCCTGCTCGATGCCGACGTTGCCTGCGAGAACGATGACGTCCGCAACGCTTGCACCGGTTTCGGCAGCGATGCCTTCCAGAACGCCGAGCACCTTGGCCAGACGGGTTGGCTCATTACCTTCCCAGTCCTTCTGCGGTGCCAGACGGATGCGGGCACCATTGGCGCCGCCGCGCATGTCAGACCCACGGTAGGTGCGGGCGCTGTCCCAGGCAGTGGAAACCATCTCGGACAGGCTCAGGCCGCTGGCAGCGATCTTCGCCTTGACGGCATCGACGTCGTAGGACATGGAACCGGCGGGGATTGGATCCTGCCAGATTAGGTCTTCCTGCGGCGCTTCCGGACCAATGTAACGAACCTTCGGCCCCATGTCGCGGTGGGTCAGCTTGAACCAAGCGCGGGCAAAAGTGTCCTGGAAGTAAGCCGGATCGGCGATGAACTTCTCGCAGATTGCGCGATAGGTCGGATCCACCTTCATGGCCATGTCGGCATCGGTCATCATCGGGTTGTGACGGATAGAAGGATCGGTTGCATCAACCGGCTTGTCTTCTTCCTTGATGTCGATCGGTTCCCACTGCCATGCACCGGCCGGGCTCTTCTTCAATTCCCATTCGTAGCCGAACAGAAGGTCGAAGAAGCCCATGTCGAACTTGGTCGGATGGGTGGTCCAGGCGCCTTCCAGACCGGAGGTCACCGCATTGGCAGCCTTGCCGTGCTGGTTCGGGTTGCTCCAGCCAAGGCCCTGCTCTTCAATGCCAGCTGCTTCCGGCTCTGCACCAAGAGCTTCTGCGTCGCCGTTACCATGGGTCTTGCCGACCGTGTGGCCACCAGCGGTCAGCGCCGCGGTTTCCTCGTCGTTCATGGCCATGCGGGCGAAGGTCTCGCGCACCTGAGCCGCAGTCTTCAGCGGATCCGGCTTGCCGTTGACACCTTCCGGATTCACATAGATCAGGCCCATCTGCACGGCGGCAAGCGGGTTTTCCATGGTTTCCGGGTTGTCGACGTCATCATAACGCTCGTCGGAAGGCGCAAGCCATTCCTTCTCGGCGCCCCAGTAGACGTCTTTTTCCGGGTGCCAGATGTCTTCGCGGCCGAAGGCAAAGCCGAAGGTCTTCAGACCCATTGTCTCATAGGCCACATTGCCGGCAAGGATGATCAGGTCGGCCCAGGAAATGGCATTGCCGAACTTCTTCTTGATCGGCCACAGAAGGCGGCGTGCCTTGTCGAGGCTGACGTTGTCCGGCCAGGAGTTCAGTGGAGCGAAACGCTGGTTGCCCGTGCCGCCGCCGCCACGGCCATCGGCCAGACGGTAGGAACCGGCCGCGTGCCAGGCCATGCGGATCATCAGGCCGCCATAGTGACCCCAGTCAGCCGGCCACCAGTCCTGGCTGTCTGTCATCAGGGCGCGCAGATCGTTCTTCAGCGCGTCCACATCGAGGCTTTTCAGCTTCTCGCGGTAGTCGAAGTCCTGGCCCAGCGGGTTGGTCTTCGTGTCATGCTGATGCAGGATGTCGAGGTTGAGGGCGTTCGGCCACCAATCGGTGTTTGCCACGCCGGCAGCCGTATTGGCACCGTGCATCACCGGGCATTTGCCGGAGCTGTCATTCACATCTTTCAGCTTAGCGGTCATAGTTCCTCTCCAGTCCTTCCAGGCAATCATTAATTCTCTGCACCAGCCGGGCCCATCGTGACACAACCTGATGTCAGTCAGATGGTACCGTCCGTGCTCCGATTGACAGGATGTCATCCCGGCGCACCCCCGGTGGCTTGGCCAGAAGATAGGCGCGGTCCGCGATCAGGTCCAATTGGATTGATTCTAAGATACGATCAGATTATCTTATCAGTCATGATCTCTCTTCGCCAACTTCGTTATCTTGAAGCCCTCGCCAGACACCTGCATTTCCGCAAGGCGGCCGATGCAGTTTCAGTCTCCCAGCCCGCGCTCTCGATGCAGATCAAGGATCTGGAGGCAGAGCTGGGCGTCAAGCTGGTGGAACGCCAGCCCAACTCCGTGCGCCTGACGCGGGAGGGCGAGGAAATTGCCGCGCGCGCGCGCAAGATTCTCACGGACGTGCGGGACCTCACCGACTATGCCCGGCAAATGTCCCAGCCTCTTGCCGGCCCCTTGCGTCTGGGCATCATTCCCTCCATCGCGCCTTATCTTCTGCCGCGGATCCTGCCGGCGCTCAGCCTCTCCCACCCGGATCTGAAGCTCACCATCCGCGAGACCCTGACCGATCCCATGACCCAGGAGCTTCTGACCGGAGATCTGGACGCCATCGTCGTTGCCCTGCCGGTCCTTCATCCGGCACTGGTCAGCGAGCCGCTCTTCACCGACCGCTTTCTCCTGGCCCGCAAGGCAGGCAGCAGCCATGATGCAGCGACCTGCGTCTCGGCCAGGGATCTTGAAAGTGAGAACATGCTGCTTCTGGAGGAAGGCCACTGCCTGCGGGACCAGGCGCTGAACTACTGCCAGAACCTGCCGGCACCGGGCAAGAACGCCCTGGGCGCCACCTCGCTTTCAACCGTCATGCAGATGGTTGCCGCCGGCTATGGTGTCACGCTCCTGCCCGAGATCTGCGCCGAAGTGGAAGTGCGCGACGAACGGGTTGTCCTGCAACGCTTCGAAAGCCCCCAGCCCGCCCGCACCGTCGGCCTCGTCTGGCGCAAGTCCTCGCCCCGCAAGGAGGATTTCGAAACCCTACTGGAGACCCTTCGGACAACGGTGAGTGAAGCGGGCTGCCGGCTGGCAAGCTAGCGAAGGGCATGAGAATGGATCCTCGGGACACGCCCGAGGATGACGCTGGTGTGTGTGGTTAGGATGTGGCGGGGCCTCTCACTCCATGCCTTCCCGGACGCAGCGACGCGGAGATCCGGGACCCAATATGCCGGAACCTCACGGGTCATGCAGCACAGTCTACGACTACTGCCCCCCATGCCTGCGCAGGGAAGGCATCGCACTTGGGCATTTACCACCCCACTCCATCATGCCATGGCTCGACCATGGCATCCATGCCGTGACTTTGCCACACAGAACCACTTCGATCTGGAGACATGAAACAGCATGGATTGCAGGATCAAGTCCTGCAACGACGGCCGGGAGGGTTGCGACGTCTGATATCCAACAGCCCCTCCCTCGCCCAAAAACGGTCATCCCCGCCTCGTGCAGGGATCCAGACCACTTGGCTGTCCGCCGTTCAGATGTGAGTATGAGCTGACCTAACCCCGTCTCGCTTTCTCCGCTTCTACTACTGATACAAGAACCAATGGATCCCCGCACAAGGCGGGGATGACGTCTGGAGTTGGAAAAAGACCGCGTGCGGGTCAGCGGTCCTTCAGCCCGTAAGCCCAATAGGCACCCTGCAGATAAAGCTGGCGCAGGGCAGGAAACGGAAATCTGCGCAAGGGCCTCGAAATCACCGCAGGCAAATCCGCCTGCGTGATCCGGCCAAGCGCCAGATCCGCGACCTTTTCGCCAGAGAGTGACGACATCGCAATGCCACTGCCATGGTAGGCCAGCGACGCAAAGACGCCATCCATTTCCGGAACAGCACCAACATAGGCGCTCAGGTCCCGTGCGAGACACACATGGCCATGCCATTGGTGGTCGGCCTCCACGTGAGCCCAGGCCGGGAACATCCTGTCGAAATCCGCCCTGCCCCGAGCCCGCATGGCCTTGAGGCTGTCCGGAGTTTCAAAAATGCCGCCACGGGTGCCGAACAACATGCGCCGATCCGGCAGGAGGCGGAAATAGTGCAGCAGGATGCGGGTGTCAGCGGCCATCAGGTCGCTCGTCCAACCCTGGTCGTTCAGCTCCACGTTGCTTAAGGGGCGCGTGACCAGAACCGAGGACATCACCGGCAGCAACCTGCCGTTCAACCAGTTCGGCGCATTCTCTCGGGAATAGCCATTCCCTGCGAGGATGACCTTTTCCGCCTGCACGCTGCCATAACGGGTCGCAAGCCGCCAGTTCGGCCCTTCCTGCTCAAACTGGGTGACAGGCGTATGGGCAAAGATCCGGCCTCCACGGCGCCGAACTTGCGCCGCTAGAGCCTGAACATATTTCATCGGATTGAGCGCAAAGCCATAAGGCAGATGCAGACCGCCATGGAACTCGGGGCCGCCAAGGCCGCGCTCCTTGAGGGCATCAGGCCCAAGAACCGCAGCCTCGACACCGAAGGTCTCCTCCTGGAAGGCAGCCTCCGCAGCAAAACCGGCATAATCCCTGGGCCGATGAGCAAGGATGATCTCGCCCTTCGAGTGACGATCTGCGTCCAGGTTCCAGCGGGCGAGCCGGTCGTCGACCGTATCGATGGCCTCAAGCTGATAGGCCAGAAAGCGCTTGGCTTCCTCCAAGCCAAACTTCGAAATCAGTTGGGCGTCGGACCGCTTGGTTCCGCCCGTGCAGCAAAAACCGCCGTTGCGCCCCGACGCCCCCCAGCCAACCCGGTTGGCTTCAAGGACACAGACCGAAAGCCCGGCCTCGGCCAGACGAAGAGCCGCCGAAAGGCCGGTATAGCCCGCGCCGACAATGGCAACATCGAAGCGCGCCTCTCCGACCAGCTGCCGGTCTTCCTTGATTTCACCGACAGAGGCTTCCCAATAGCTGCCGATGGTAATCCCGTCCTGTTCGCCGATATGCGCCATGGATCTCAGATTCCCAATTTGTCGCGCAGTGAATACCAGGTCATCGCCAGGACCAGCAACGGGTAGCGCAGCTTGTCACCGCCCGGGAAGGCAGGCACCCTGATCTGCTCGAAAGCATCGAACCGCGCGGCCGTACCATAAACCGCCTCCGCCAGTACCTTGCCGGCAAAGGTCGCCATGGCGACGCCATGACCGGAATAGCCGGATGCACTGAGAACATTCGGATGAATTCTTGCAAAATAGGGCATGCGCTTGGGTGAGATCGCCAGCGTTCCGCCCCAACCGTAGTCGATGCGCACATCCTTAAGCTGCGGATAGATTTCGCTCATCGGCTTACGCACGAAGGACTTGATATCTTCAGGAAAGCGATAGCCATAGTTTTCGCCGCCGCCAAACAGCATGCGATTGTCCGCCGAAAGGCGGAAATAGTTGATGACGAACTTGCTGTCGGCGACCGCCACATTGTCACGGATCAACGCCTTCGCATCGGCATCCGACAATGGCTCGGTCGCAACGATGAAGTTGTTGATCGGCAATACATGCGCCGCCGTTTTCTTGTCCAGCTTGCCGAGATAGCCATTGCAGCCGAGCACCAGATGCTTGGCGCGCACGGTGCCCTTTTCCGTCTTCACCGTAACCGTCTCGCCCGGCGTGTAGGACAGCACACGAGTGGTCTCGAACAACCGCGCGCCTTTCGCCTCGGCGACACCTGCAAGGCCGAGCGCCAGATTGAGCGGATGAACATGCCCTGAGCCCATGTCGAGAGAGCCGCCGTGATAGCAGGGGCTGCCGACCATCTGCCGGACTTCGTCCGTGTCGACAAAACGAACCTTGTCGTAGCCATAGATCGTGTTCAGATGCTCAACGTAGACCTTGGTCTCCGGCACATAGGCCTTACGATGGTCCGCATGCAGGACGCCGGGCCTGTAGTCGCATTCGATGCCGTGCTCGCCGATTAGGCCGAGCGTCACATCCATGGACTCGAGCGCCAGGTCCCAAAGAACCTTTGCCTGCTCAAGACCGTGACGTTTCTCCAGAACCGTCTGATCGACCCGCTGTCCGGTGCCGACCTGGCCGCCATTACGACCGGATGCCCCCCAGCCAACCCGATTTGCCTCCAGAAGGACGACGTCATAGCCGCGCTCGGCCAGATGCAGCGCGCTAGACAGCCCGGTGTAGCCGCCCCCAACGATGCAGACATCGCAGCTCGTCTCACCCGTCAGTTCGGGGTGTTCGGTCTGGCGATTTGCGGTTGCTGCATAGTAGGAAGGGGCGTGAACGCCGCGGGCGTCATTTGCGGTCAGAAGGTCGAGAGAAGACAGCATTCAGGCGAACCTGGTTCAAGGGTCTAACGGGTCTCATCCGCGCCTTGGATTGCGCGAAGGCCCTGACTTTCAACCGGATTTCAGCCATTGGCAAGGCAAATCACCGAAGCAATTGCCCTTTAGAACGCCAAGACCCCACGTGACGCAAAGGCAATTAGAGCGAGGATTGCAATACCATTCATCCACCACCAAAAACGAACCATTCGTCGATTGCGTGTCGGCGTTCTAGCGCCCCTGTCCGGTTCGCGATCAGTCATAAGTAAAGCGCTCCGATAGAATGTTGTTGGGGGCAACGCCCAAAGCCAGGAGAACCTCTTCCGCGCCGGTCATCATCGCAGGTGGTCCGCACAGAACGTAGAGCCAGTCCCGTTGCTCGGGACGGCCAAAGTGCCGCCTGATAAACCCAGCATCGGTAATTCCGGTTTCACCGCACCAGTCAGGGCCCGGTTCAGCAATCACATGGACCACATCGACGTCCTGGCGCTGAGCATAGCGATCGAGTTCTTCACTCGCGACGATCTGCCCCTCGTTGCGATTGCCATACACAAGCTTTACGGGCCGCGTGTCGCCGGTAGCATCCAGCTCGCGCAAGATCGACAGCATCGGTGCAATACCCACGCCTCCCGCAATAAGGCCGATACCCGGCTCATGCCGTCTCTCGATCGTCATGTGACCGAAGGGCCCATCGACATAGGCCTTGGTGCCCTGAGGAATGCTACTCAGAGTCGAGGTGAAATCACCCAGCTCCTTGATCACGAAAGACAGCTTGCCTTTTTGAGCCGGCGCAGAAGCCACAGAGAAAGGGTTCTCTGAGAGTGAAAACGCACTGTGGCCAATGTTGAGCCAGAAGAACTGACCGGCCTTGTAGCTGATACCGTCATGCCCGACCGGCTCCAGGTCGACTGCCCATGTCTGATCGGCAGCCTTGCTGATTTCACAGACTTTCCACTGGCGCCGAAGCTTTGTGATCGGGCGCAGGACATATACCGAGGCAAGCGACAAAATCGCGACGGCGAACAGGCCCGTCCAAAGCCAGTAGAGCGCCGGGTCAGACGAGTACCTGCCCGCCTGCGTCGCATGATACCAGCTCAATCCCGCGATCAGCGCGGCACCCAGGCCATGCGCCCAGCGCCAGTTTTCATAGCGCTTGAACAAATCCGATCTGGCAATGGAAACCAGAACGAAGGCCGGCAACAGGATCCAGGCGGCAGCCCCCGCCATCAACGCCGGCCCCGGTTGCACAAGGGTTAATTGTCGGCTTGGATCATAAGGCAAAGCCCAGCCAAAGGGCGTCGTATAGAGAAAGGGATGCACGATGACCAGCGCCAGGGCCGAACGGGCGAGCAATTGGTGAAACCGCATGGTGACATCCATGCCGACACCGCCCGAGATGGCCCGAAACCGCCCCGACAACAGGAACTCAGCAAGGAGGATCGCGAAGGCGACCATGCCTGCCCCTGACGCGATCTCATCCCATACTGGCCTCGGCGGCTTGGCACCCACAGCTGCCAGTATCAACGGCAGAACGATGATCCCCAGATAGATCGCAATGAGCCAGATACCGCGCATGAACACCCCTCAAGCCTGGACGCTGCAGCCGCCATGGCCAGATTGCAGTGCCCGGCGACGTTCCCATTCACCACGGGCCATGGGGATCGGTCGATGACATTGGTCAAACGCGGTCAGCTCAAACCCGAAGTCTCTGCATCCAGCCAAGCCCCTCTTCGACGGTGGCGCGCGGTCTGTATTCAGCGCCGATGAAACCGTCATAACCGATCTGCTGAAGCTGTTTCATGACCGCTACATAATCGATCGCGCCCTGATCGGGCTCCCCCCTACCGGGCACCGCAGCGATCTGGACATGTCCTATCATCGGCAGGCAGGCGTTCAACCTGGAGGCAAGATCGCCCTCCATGATGTGCACATGATAACAATCGAACATCAGCTTCACATTCGGCCGGTCGAGCTCCGCGAGGATCTCCAGCGCCTGATCTGTGGTGTTCAGAAAATATCCTGGAACATCTTGCATGTTGATCGGCTCGATCAACACTGTCAGCCCCGCCTTTGCCGCCAGGTCGGACGCAAATACCAACGAAGAGAGGAAAGTGCGATGCGCCGGCTCTCCGCTCGCCAGACCGGCCATGACATGCACCTTGCGCGCGCCAATCAGCGCTGCATAGTCAACAGCCTGCCTGATGACGCGGCGCCCATCTTCCTCTCGTCCGGGCAATGCGTAAAGTCCGAACTCTCCTGCATTGCGGTCTCCGGGCAAGGTGTTGAGCGCGAGCATCGGCAACCCGGTGTCCGACAACGCCGCACGCACCTCCGCCGGGTCTGTTTCATAAGGGAAATGACATTCAACCGCGTCAAATCCGGCGGCTGCGGCAAGCCTTATGGCCTCCGGCAAAGGCCGGTCATGCCACAAGAAACCGAGATTAGCCGAAAACTTCATCACTGCCCCCTCCCAACTCTGCGGAGGGAAAGGTCACACAGCCAGCGAAGGCCTTCAAGAACCTGTTCGCCGAAGACGGGACAAGGTGCAAATCAAAACGTGATCGTTTAGGCTTCGGGACCAAACAACAAGGTGGCGCATGATCTCCGATACTGAAAACCCGTTCTTCAAACCGCTCTGGCGGCGCTTGGCCATTATCGTCTTTTGCGCCGGCTGGGCCGGGTTCGAATTCTATCACGGCAACAACAGCTGGGGTTGGATCACCCTCGCCATCACAGGCTATGCCGTCTGGACCTTTCTCGTCAGCTACAAGGCCGATGAGGACACCGCCTCCCCTCCCGCAGATGAGGGCTGAGCCGCCGCACCACCGTTTTGAATCCGTTTCAGAACCAGCTTGAAGATCTCCACCGGCGGATAGGGATATTCAATATAGTCTTCAATGCCACCTTCGCTGAGCGATGACTTCTGATCAGGCGTGAAATTCTGCGGCGCGAGTAGAACCATCTCGCCCTTCCAGCCCTTGGGCCGTCCGCTGACGACGAACTTCAGATAGTAGTGAACGATCCGACTGTAGACGAGAAACAGGATGTCGATGTCCTTCACGGAGAACTCTTTCTGCGCGAGTTGCTCTTCCGGGATCAGCGAGACTTCACATCCAAGCTCGGCAAGCGCATTCGTCAGCGGAAGGATTGAAGCCGGCTTTGATGTCACGAACGACACACGCAGCTTCTCGCTCGTGCCGGGCCGTTGCTTCTGGAACGAGTTGTAGAGCTGCACAAGCTTCTGCTTGTTGCGTTCCTCGATCCGGTGAATCTGTCCGAGGCTCGCCTCCACCGTCGCCAGAAGCAAATCATAGTCCACCGGCTTGGTCAGATAGTCGTCGACGCCCAGCCGCTTGCCCTCAATCAGGTCCTCTCGGGTCGCCTTGGCCGTCAGGAAAACGAACGGGACATCGCTCAGCTTGGGATGATTGGTCCGGATGTGTTTCAACATCGTCGGGCCATCCATGCGAGGCATCATCATGTCGCACAGGATCAGGTTAGGCCTTTCCTTGCGCAATACGCGCATCGCCTCGGTCCCGTTTTCTGCAGTCAGCACACGATATCCTGCGTCCTCAAGCTCCTCCCTGAGGTCCTCGAGCAACATCGTCTCGTCTTCTACACAGAGAATTGTCGCTTTTTCCGACATTATTGTAGCTCCTCCGTCAAATCACACCAGCGAGTTCACCCGAGATCTGAACCTCGGACATTTTCTTTTTGCGTTTCGCCTTGATCGGCAATTTCAGTGTCACTGTCGTGCCTTCTCCGACCTGGCTCTCCACTTCGACCTTGCCGGAGTGTTTGGAGACGATCATTTCCGTCATGTTCAAACCGATACCGGTTCCGGCAATGCCGCTAGACGTCGAGGCACGGAAATAGCGATTGAAGATCTTCGGGATTTCCTCTTCGGGAATGCCGACCCCTTCGTCGCGCACCGAGATCACCGCATAATCCTTATCTTCACGGCCGGAAACGTAGATGTCATTGCGCTCGGGCGAATATTTGATCGCGTTCGAGAGAATGTTGGACAGACATTGCTCGACCAGGCCCCGGTCGATCTCCGCGGTTTCCGGCAGATCGTCAATATCTGCGTGGATCTTGAATTTTTTGGCGACGCTTTGATGGTGCGAGCACACAGTCTCCACCAGCCGACGTAGGGGCGCGCTCTTGATTTCCAGCTCCATCTCACCCGACTGGGACTGGGAAAAATCAAGGAAGCGATGGATCAGATATTGCATCCGCTCAACGCTTTCGCGAATGCGTTCGACGCGCTCAAGGACGACATCAGGCTCGAGTTTGTCGATCCGGCGCTTCAGCCTTTGCGCATTGCTGTCGATGATGGCCAATGGCGTTCTGAATTCATGCGAGGCCATCGACACGAACTCGCGCTGTATCCCGGTAAGCTTCTTTTCCCGGCCCAGCAGACGCACCAATTCGTCCGTATGGTTCCGAAGCACATCATTCTGGCGCTTGTAGGAAGTGACGTCGGAATAGACCGAGATCATCCCCTGATCGACGGTGCGCGCCCTGGTGATCTTGTACCACTTGCCATCGGGAAACTCGCGCTCCGTCCACATGTCCGGGTCGTCTAGAAAATTGTCGATGGGACGATCAGGTTCCTCTGGAAAGACCGTGCGGATCACATCAAGAATGGTACCGCCTTCTTCAGTGGTCCTGTCCAACGCCGGATAGATCTCGCGAAGCTTGTTGTTCACAAGCATGGGATAGCCGTCTTTGTCGGTGACACCGACGCCGTCCGAAATCGTATTGAGCGTGTTGAGCATCAGGTCACGGCTGGCCTTCAGCTCGATATCCCGCTGCGTCAGGGTGCCTTCCAGCCTCTGGCGTGCGTTCCTGAGCTCTTCCTCCTGCCGCTTTTCCTGGGTGACATCCGTATAGATCGTCACGAAGCCGCCATTGTCCATTGGGCTTCCCTGGACACGCAGGACGGTCCCGTCCAACCGCTCGCGGATGAAATCATGGGCGACGAACTGCTTCGCCAAGTCGATCCGTTTGGCAACCTGCTGTTCCGGGTCACCAGGCCCGTAGTCCCCTCGCTGCGCATTGTATCGGAACACATTGGCAAGGCTCGGATCGTCATCCAGAAGGTCCAGCGGCAGGTCCAGCAACTCCCGCGCGGTCTGGTTCAGCATGACAAGGTTGAGATCTTTGTCGATCACCGTAATGCCCTGGTGAACACTCGACGCCAGGCATTTCAACAGGACCAAAGGATCGCAATCCTCGTGTAGAAAATGTGGCACGCCGACCTCCCAAAGCAGTTTTCAGGAAAAATCTGACGCGAAAAATAAAATTATTTCTAAATACAAACTTTACATAATTAACTATTGAAATAAGTGCTTAAACATTACGAAGACAACCAACAAATATCACTGTAGGAAATTCTAATAACAAAGCAGTTCATCAGAAACGAACTTTTCGGCATTTAGCTCCTGAAACAGTCAAAGAACCTCAAACCAGGTCATCATTCCAGCAGCCGCGTGCTCCAGCATATGACAGTGCAGCAGCCATTTCCCCGGATTGTCTGCGACGAATGCAATTCGTACGGTCTCTCCGGCAGCGACCAGAATAGTATCGCGAAAGGCTCCCGTGTCCTCAACCATGGCCCGGGATTGCTCGACAATACGAAAGTGATGGCCATGCGTATGCATGGCATGTGGAAAGGCCGTATCGTTGACAATCTCAAGAAGAACAGTCTCTCCAGAAGAGGTCCGGAAAAAGGGTACCTCCGGCATACCCGCGACGCCATTCAAGCCCCAGAGCTGACCGGTCTCACGCATTCTCTCGCGCGTCAGCGGTTCGCCGCCGTGGGTCATGCCTGCCATCTGCCCCATGGCGCCACCTGTCATATCCAGCACAAGCTTGCGCGCCGAGGTCAGATCCGGTTCGGGCAGTACATTGGCCATGAGCGTCGGATGGGAGGCGCGAACAGTGCCCTCTGGCAGAATGACAAAACGTGCCACGTCAAACGGATCGGCACCCGAGATCTCTCTCAGTGCGAGTTCGCGGCCTTCGGCCGGCACCACCACAAGGTCCGCACGTTGGCCAGGCCCCATCAGAAATCCGCCACTTGGAACGTCCATCGCCTCTTTCAGCGGCTGACCATCTAGAGCGATAAGCTTCCCGCCAAGATCCGAAAGATCCTGCTCCAGAACACGGGCATTGGAGGCATTTATCAACCGCACGCGATGAGCAGCCCCAGCCACAAGGTCAAATCTCGGCAGACTAGCCCCGTTCACTGTCAGCCAGTTTCCCAGCCGCCCGGCGTGAGACCAGTCCATGAGCGATCCGAAGCTTTCGAGATCCAGAGCTCCCTCTCGATCGAGCCGCCAGTCATCAAGTATCAGCGTCAGATCCTGATCAAGGCCAAACGCCGGCTCCTCTTCCTCAACGATCAAGGGACCGTAGAGGCCACGCCCGACCTGCTGCCAGCTCTTGTTGTGAGCGTGGTACCAATAGGTGCCGGCATCGGGGGCGACAAAGTCATATTCGAATGTTTCGCCTGGAGGCACAGCGTCTTGCGTCAGTCCAGAAACGCCGTCCATCGCGTTATCAATCCGCACACCATGCCAATGGATGGAGGTCGGCTCTTCCAGCTGGTTGATCAGCCGAACCTTGACCCGCTCGCCGCGCTTCACACGGATCTCGGGCCCCGGCACGCCACCGTTGTAGGTCCAGAGCGATGAAGCCGGACCGCTTTCCTTATAGATTTTCTGCAGAGAGGGGCCTGCCGTAAGCTCGACAAATCCGTCGTCCGCGAGCGCCATTGTGGCCGCAGCGGGCAAGATACCAAGACAAGCAGAGGAACCAGCCCCTGCGAGGAAGTCACGCCGAGAAATGCGCATGGCCTCAGTCCTTTTTCAGCCGATACTTTTCATGACAGGAGGAACAGGTCTTGCCAACCATGCCAAAGAGCTCGCGAACAGACGGCACTCCCGCTTCGGCTGACGGCCCAAGACCATTCCCGGAGACTTCGTCCAGGAGAGCAGCGCGGGCTTCAAGCTGGTCTGCAAGAGCCTGGAAGTCTGCCCAGTCCTGCCAGATCTCGGGCTTGGCCTCGCTGGGAGCGTCGACGCTCCCCTCCGGAAAGAGATCCGTCAGCGCCGAACCACCATGGCCGCCCAGCATGCGGGACGCTCGCGCCAACGCCGCGGCATCATAAGGTGTCTTGCCGCGGATCATCCCGCCGACGGTTTTCATGGCTTTCGCCATTTCCGCCATCCCGTCCATGCGCTGTTTCACGACGCCCTTTGCACCGCCATGGGCCTCCACTGGTGCATCTGCCGAAAACAACCAGAAGCCGCAGACGATGGCAGTCACGACACTCAATTTCGCCAAGCTCATTTTCTCTCCTCCCGGACAATCATGCGATGACCAGCCGCCTGTTGATGCTCTCAGAAAATTCCGTTTGCCTTCTGGAGCGCGCGTACATAGGCGGTGATCTTGACCACCTCTTCCTGCGTTATTCCTTCGACCGGCGGCATGTTGCCAAAAGGCCAATGATGCGCACGAACGCCTCTCAGGGCGGCAAGGACAAATGCTTCGTCGCCATGGTGGCCAGGCTCATAAATGCGGTGAACAAGCGGCGGCGCCACGCCTTCGCGGCCAGCGGCATTGGCGCCATGACAGGTAGCGCAGTTGTCGTTGAAAAGGGCCTTGCCTTCCATAGCCTCGCCTAAGAGCTGCGGAACCTGCACCTCAACCAGTGGCGTTCCAAAATCCGGCTCGTCCTCCGGCTGCGCTGCCAGAAACCGCCAGACCAAGCCGGTGGCAAGCATAAGACCGGCGATGGCGATCGGGATCCTATTGTTCATGATGCCCCGCAAGATCATCCATGATCGGACATTCGGGTCGATCATCCCCGTGGCAATCGCGTGCAAGCGCACTCAAGGTCGTCTTTAGACCTTGCAGCTCCGCAATTTTCCGGTCGACTTCCAGGATCTTGGCATTCGCAATCGCCTTGACGTCAGCGCTTGCCCGGTGGTCATCGTCATAGAGCGACAGCAAGAGCCTGCATTCCTCAATCGTAAAGCCCAGGCTTCGCGACCGCTGCAGAAAACGCAGGCGATGGACATCGCTCTCGGAATAATCCCGGTAGCCGTTGTCCAACCGGCCTGGGCGCACCAGGTCGATATCCTCATAGTAGCGAATTGTCTTGGGCGGAAGGCTGGCAAGCTGGGCAGCAGCGCTGATGTTCATGGCGTTCTTCTCACAGCTTCAGTCTGCGCATGCGCAGGGCATTGGCAATGACCGAGACCGATGACAGGCTCATGGCCGCCGCAGCAAACATCGGCGACAAGAGCATGCCCGTGAGCGGAAACAGGACACCCGCTGCGATGGGAACACCAAGTGAATTGTAAATGAAGGCAAAGAAGAGATTCTGCCGGATGTTCGCAAGCGTTGCTTTCGCCAGGCGCCGCGCCTTGAAGATGCAGTCCAGATCTCCGTGAAGCAGGGTGATACCAGCGCTTTCCACGGCCACATCGGCGCCCGTCCCCATCGCAATTCCAACGTCCGCTGCTGCGAGGGCCGGTGCGTCATTGACCCCGTCACCAGCCATGGCCACAGAACGCCCTGCGGCGTGAAGCTCGTCGACCAGCGTCTGCTTGCCTTCAGGCAGAACGCCTGCGCGCACCTCATCGATACCGATCTCGGCAGCCACCGCTTTTGCGGTGCGTTCCGTGTCTCCGGTGGCCATGACCACATGAAAGCCTTCAGCTTTCAAAGCCCGAATGGCTTCGGCAGCATTTGGCTTGATGCGGTCGGCAACAGCGACAAAACCAATGAGCGACCCGGCCTGAGCCAGGAACATGACAGTCTTGCCTGCATCGGAAAGTTCGGTCGGCGCGTCTCCCGCGCCAGAAGTATCGACACCAAGGTCCGCCATCAACGCGGCGTTGCCCAGCGCGACAGGCTCATCCTTCAGCCGACCGATGACACCCTTGCCCGTGATCGCCTCGAAATCCTCGATCGCCGCCGCCTTGATCCCGCGTTCCTCGGCACCGCCAACAATTGCCTCAGCGAGCGGATGTTCCGACCCCGCCTCCAGACTGGCCGCAATGGTCAGCAGATCCGTCTCATTCGCATCACCGAGAGAGACCACATCGCTCAAAACTGGCCGCCCCTCCGTCAAGGTTCCGGTCTTGTCGACGACGAGCGTATCGACCTTGGCCATACGTTCGAGCGCCGCCGCTTCCTTGATCAAGACACCGGCCTGCGCGCCGCGACCGGTCGCGGTCATGATCGACATGGGCGTCGCAAGGCCAAGAGCACAAGGACAAGCGATGACCAGCACGGAGACGGCGGCAACAACGGCATGGGTAAACGCTGGCTCGGGCCCGACCGCCCACCACAGGGCAAAGGCAATCGCGGCAATGGCCACCACCGCCGGCACGAAGTAGGACGCAACCCGGTCCGCCAGGCCTTGAATCGGAGCTCGAGAACGCTGCGCGGCCGCAACCATATCAACAATCTGCGCCAGAACCGTCTCGTCACCGACCTTGACCGCCTTGATGATGAGCGTACCGTTCTTGTTGATCGTGCCGCCCGTGACCGTGTCGCCGGTCTCTTTCTCAACGGGTACAGGCTCCCCGGTGATCAGGCTCTCGTCCACCGATGAGCGCCCGTCCAGCACCTCACCGTCGACCGGCACGCTTTCTCCGGGGCGCACACGCAATTTGTCGCCTGAAAGAATGTTCTCAAGCGGCGCGTCATATTCATCGCCTTCGGGCGTAATCCGGCGCGCCGTTTTGGGCGCAAGATCCATCAAAGCCCGGATCGCATCGCCCGTCTTCTCACGCGCCCTGAGCTCTAGCACCTGACCAACGAATATCAGCGCAACGATCACCACCGACGCCTCGAAATAGACCGGCACATGGCCGCTATCGCTTCGAATGGTGTCCGGAAACAGACCGGGGAAAAACGTTGCAACGGTACTGTAGAGATAGCCTGCGCCGACGCCGAGCATGATCAGCGTCCACATATTGAAGTTCCGAGTCTTCAGCGACGTCCAGCCCCGCTGGAAAAACGGAGCAGCGGCCCAAAGAACAACCGGTGTCGCCAGCAAGAACTCGATGATGACCGACGTGGTTTCACCCAGGAGGTCGCGGGTCGGGAGCCCCACCATCGGCCCCATGGTCAGGAGAAGCAGCGGCACCGCTGCCAGAGCACTGACCCACAAGCGCCGCGTAAAGTCGATCAGCTCATGGTTCGGCTCGTCGGACGCGCCGCTCATGGGCTCCAGCGCCATGCCGCAGATCGGACAGGTTCCCGGCCCTTCCTGAACAATCTCCGGATCCATGGGACAGGTAAACGGAGCGTTGGCCGACGCTTTCTGCGGCTTTCGCCTGTTGTTGCCAGAAAGGAAGAAATAGGGATCCGCGTCGAAGCGGTCGTGACATTTCTGACTGCAGAAATGATAGTCCTTGCCCTTGTAGGCAAGGCTTGGCTTTCCCGCACCCAGTTTCACCGTCATGCCGCAAACAGGATCAAT
Organism: Roseibium polysiphoniae; assembly: GCF_014842925.1. Classification (GTDB taxonomy): domain Bacteria; phylum Pseudomonadota; class Alphaproteobacteria; order Rhizobiales; family Stappiaceae; genus Roseibium; species Roseibium polysiphoniae. The sequence continues at coordinate 209,193 of NZ_JACYXJ010000003.1, read as the reverse complement.
GGCCACCGCACCTGAACCGGGCGCCTGGCCCTCATGACCACCGCAACATGCGGCATCGGATGCAGTTTCGGCGCTGTTGTCTTCGCGTTTCATTTCCTGGGCCATTTCCTGTGAGCACGTTCCAGGAAACAGATAGGGCTTCCATCTACTGGAAGGTCAAGGCGCAAAAAACCGCAGGTGTCAGAACATCAGAGACAGACCGCCGAAATCGGCGGCCTGTCTGGAGTCGGATGAAGAAGTCTCAGCGCCCGAGCGCCATCAGATATCAGGCTGCTGACTGCTTGGGGCTGTTTGCAAGCATAACCGCTTGTCCTGTACGGGCAGATTCCTGGGCGGCGATGCCCATCAGCACAGCCATGCGACCGTCATCGAGAGACACATCCGGTCTGGCTTGCTCCCCGCGCACCACTCTCAGGAAGCCCTCGTGTTGGTAGAAAGTCGAGCCGTTGTGATCGCCCGCATCCAGAAGGGCCGGATCGACCGGGATTTCCAGACTGCGCGGCCCCTTTGGATCGCGAGGGCTGACGATGACCTGAGGCACAGGAGGTTCGCCGAGGTTTTCCGGCCAGAAGCGACCTGGTCCTGGAACCAGGGCCTCAATCTTGCCCGTCGGGCCAACGGCAGAAATCTCTTCCTGATACCGAGATCCTTCTGCAAACATGCAAAGTTCCAGCATCGCCCGGCTGCCGTTCTCGAAATCAACGATCACATAGCCATTGTCGAGAATATCGGGCGTTTCGCCGCCGTAGGCCTCGCCCAGATGGTTCACGGACTGGGCCGCCGATGCCATGATCCGCACAGGTTCCGACTTCAGTGCAAACCGCATCAGGTCGAAGAAATGGCAGCATTTTTCGACGAAAGTACCGCCGGTATAGCGGTTGAAACGGTTCCAGTTGCCGACCTTTTCCAGGAACGGAAAACGGTGCTCGCGGATCGTCAGCATGCGAATGCCGCCTGTTGCATCGTCAGCCTGCTGCAACAAAGCTGCGACCGGCGGCATGTAGCGATACTCCATAGCCACCCAGACGGGGGCAGGATAGGTCGCCTTGAAAGCCTCGATCTGCGCCAGGTCGGCTGAGTCGGTGAAGAGCGGTTTTTCGACCAGGAGCGGCAGCGGGCGCTGCGCCCGGATCGCTTCCATCTGCGCCACATGGCAATGGTTCGGGCTGGCGATCAGAAGACAGTCCAGCTGTTCAACCTCAAGCAGCGCCTCGACGGAGGGCGCGAGAACCGCATCGGGCGCGAACTCGGTCGCGCGCTTGGCCATTTCAGCATCAGGCTCAAAGATCGCCGCAACGCGCGTATCCGCCAGCAGTGCGATGTTCCTCAGGTGCTCCTGCCCCATCATCCCACAGCCAATAACGCCATAGTTTATCGTGCCGGACATACTCAACTCCTCATTTCAGGCGCTGCACGTAGAGCGCCTTGTCCGTGTCGAACCAGGTTCTGGAAAACTCGATGGGCTCGGCCGCTTCTGCCCAGCTATAGCGCTCGATAAAGCCGGTGATGGTCCCAGCCGGCTTTTCGAAAGCAGCAGGAGCCCAGTCAGGGACTTTGCCGATGGCGACCCTGTCCTCCGCATGCGCAATCCAGAAACCCAGTTGTTTTTGGTAGTAATGGTAGAGTGAATCGGACATTTGCTCGGCGCGGATTTCACCCGCAGAGCCATCGAGCCAGATCTCTTCCACCGCAATAATCGTGTCATTCAAGTAGCGCAGGCGACGCACCCGCGATGCAAATGGTGACGTCCCGAATGCCGGCAAGTCGTCAGACTTCTCGAGGTAGGCCACATCCAGAACGTCGGCGCGCGGAAGTCCGCCGCCTTCGGGCAGTTCCAGCCGGAACATCCCGTAGACGCTTTCGGTTTGCGCCTTCTGCCGAATGTAGTTTCCGGAACCCTGAATCCGCTCAAGCAGACCTTTTTTTGTGAGCTCCGCCAGTGCCTTGCGCAAGGTGCCGACAGACGTCCCCAGTTCTGCCGCGAGATCCCGTTCTGGCGGCAAACGCTCACCGTCAATCAGCCGCCCTGCCGCGATGTCGCGGATCAGAAGCTCGCTGATCTGGATATAGATCGGCAATGCATTGGGATTGTGGGGAGCCCCCGCCATGGGTTGCGTCGACCTGTCGCTTTCGAAATTGATACACTATTGATTTACATCAATGCTCCTGCTACGCAAGAAAAAAAGCAACAGTCCTTTTGGGAGGAATTCACGCATGACAGTCGTGCCGATCACATCAGCAGATCTGGACGCAGCCGAGGTATCCTGGTTCGCCGCGCTCTGCTCGGACGACTACCAGTTCCTGGGTGTCCCGGAAGGTCACTTGCGTTCTTCCTGGGAACACTGCTCCGACATCGTGAAGACGGCCGAAAAACAGGGTTTCCGCAACATTCTGTGCCCGTCCTCCTATCAGGTCGGGCAAGACACACTATCGTTTGTGGCCGGTTGCGCGCCGATCACGGAAACCATCAACATGCTCGCTGCCGTACGCTGCGGCGAGATGCAGCCGATCATGCTGGCGCGCACCATCGCGACACTCGATCACATGCTGAAGGGCCGGCTCACGGTCAACATCATCAGCTCCGATTTTCCGGGAGAAAAGGCGGAGAGCAGCTACCGCTATCAGCGTTCACGCGAGGTCGTACAGATCCTCAAGCAGGCCTGGACGCAGGACGAAATCAACCATCAGGGCGATGTCTACCAGTTCTCCGGCCTGACAACCGATCCGGTACGTCCCTATCAGACAGGCGGCCCGCTGCTCTATTTCGGCGGCTACTCGCCAGCCGCTCTGGAACTTTGTGGCGAGCACTGTGACGTCTATCTGATGTGGCCAGAGAAGGTCGAGGAACTGGAAGGTCGCATGAAAGCGGTCAACGCGGTTGCCGAGCGCTATGACCGCACCCTCGACTATGGCCTGCGCGTGCACATGATCGTGCGTGACACGGAAAAAGAAGCGCAGGAATACGCCGACTATATCGTCTCCAAGCTGGACGACGACTATGGCCGGGCCATCCGCGAACGTGCGCTCGATTCCAGCTCTCTCGGCGTCAGCCACCAGGCCAAGAACCGGGAAATCGCCGATGAGTATGGCTACATCGAACCGAACCTTTGGACAGGCGTCGGCCGCGCCCGATCCGGTTGCGGTGCTGCCCTTGTCGGATCGACCGATCAGGTCATGTCGAAAATCGAAGCCTACCAGAAGATGGGCATTCGGGCCTTCATCTTCTCCGGCTACCCTCACATTGAAGAAGCAGAACATTTCGGCTCCCGCGTGCTGCCGAACATGAAGACCTGCTCCCTGCCACATGCCTACGGACGGGTGCCCGCGCAAACGCCGGCCACACCGCTCGGAAACGGAGTTCGCCGCTAATGGACCGCATTCCCCTTTCACCAGCGCTGGAACTGAGCCGGCTTGTCTATGGCATGTGGCGCATCGGCGACGATGCAGACACCTCTCCCGCGCATGTTGAAGCCAAGATTCAAAGCTGTCTCGATCAGGGCATCACCAGCTTCGATCAGGCAGACATCTACGGCGGTTATCAGGCCGAAGCCATTCTGGGTACAGCCCTTAAGGCCAATCCTTCCCTGCGCGGCAAGATGGAAATCATCACCAAATGCGACATTGTCGCGCCGATGGGGCGCTATGCCTCGGCAAAGGTGAAGCATTACGACACCTCGCGCGCGCACATCGAGAAGTCCGTCGAGATGTCGCTCAAGGACATGGGGATCGAGCACATCGATCTGCTGCTGATCCACCGCCCAGATCCCTTGATGGACCATAATGAGACCGGCGCAACGCTCGACGCATTGGTCAAGAGCGGCAAGATCGGCAGCGTCGGCGTTTCCAACTTCCGTCCGTGGGACTGGGATTTGCTTCAGTCCGCCATGAACACGCCACTGGTCACCAACCAGATCGAGATCAGCCTCGGCGAGATTTCCCCTTTCACCAATGGCGATCTGGCCTTCCATCAAAAACTCGGCACCAAGCTCATGGCATGGTCACCGCTTGGTGGCGGCACCCTGATCAAGGACGAAGGTGCGCTTGGTGCGGTCATGGATGAACTGGCCGCAGAATTTGGCGTCGACCGGTCTGCCGTTGCCGTTGCCTTCCTGCTCGCCCACCCGGCCCGTTTGATCCCCGTCATGGGAACCAACAACCTGGACCGGATCGGACGCATTTCCGACGCTCTCAAGGTAAAACTCGACCGTGAAAGCTGGTATCGGCTTTACGAAGCCGCCCTTGGAACAGAGGTGCCCTGATGAACATGCAGAACAGCAGCCATCCCGTCAGCTTCGCCCCGGACACCGAAAACACCCGTCTGCTTCGGGATGCCTTCGGCCGCTTTGCCACCGGCGTCACCGTGGTCACCACAGCCTCGCAGGATGGGCCGGTCGGCATCACCGCCAACAGCTTCTCGTCGGTCTCTCTGGACCCGCCGCTTGTGCTTTGGGCACCAGACAAGGGATCGCGCCGCTTCGGCTATTTCGAAGCGGCCGAACACTATGCCATTCACGTGCTCAGCCATGAGCAAGGCGAACTCTGCCAGGGCTTCGCCAAAAACGCCCATGCCTTTGAGAACCTGGAGCATTCCATCAATGAACGCGGCGTTCCATTGATCGAGAATTGCCTCGCCCGTTTCGAGTGCGCCCGCGTTGCAGCTTATGAAGGTGGCGACCATCTGATCGTACTCGGCCGGGTCGTTCGCGCCGAAATGCGCGAAGGCAACGCCCTGACTTTCTTCGCGGGCAAGCTTGGCCACGCCGCGAACCCGGCCGCAGACGACAAATAACGGGACGCGCGTAAGAAAATGCTTGCGCGCATCTAAAATAAAAGGCCGGTTGGAGGACAGGCCAATAAGTGGGAGGGCCCTCAATGGGCATAGTCTTGGCGATCATTTCGCCACTTGGGTGGATCAATGAAAAAGTCCTGGGAATCGGGCGTGCCATTGGTGTAATCGCAGTTGCCGCGATGGTTGCAGCCATCCTGATTCAGGTCGTCTTTCGCTACGTTTTCAACAACGCCTTGCCCTGGCCGGATGAGGCCGCCAGGTTCTGCATGCTCTGGATGACGGGCCTGATGGCACCAACCGCTTTCAGACGTGGCGGTTTCGTTGCGATCGACATGCTGTGCAACCTGCTGCCCAGAACTCTTGGAACACTGCTCAACCTCTTCCTTTTGACGATCTGCCTCGCCGTCCTCCTGACCGCCGTCAAGATCGGCTGGAGCGAGGTCACTGGATTTGGTGGGCGTTTTGCCACTGCATCGCTCTTCGTACCGGTCAGCCTCGACTTGTCCGAGTGGCTGCGCGTGCCGCGCAGCTGGATGATGGCCTCCATGCTCGTCTGCATCGTGCTCCTCATTTCCGTCAACATAGAACTGATTTTGCGCACGCTCGTGGCGCTCTTCGGCGGTCGTGACCGGTTGAAGCCAATCCTGACGTCCAACACATCTGGAGCCGAATGATGCTCGTTTGGTTTCTGCCCCTTTTCCTTGTCTTCCTTGCGGTCGGACTTCCCGTCTTCTTCGGGCTGCTAGCGGCCCCGGGCCTGCTGCTTTGGCTGAATGGCCAGGAACGCGACATCACGCTGTTATATCGCAATGTCTACAATGGCATGGACAGCTTCCCCCTAATGGCGATCCCGTTCTTTATGCTGGCTGGCGAACTGATGAACCGTGGTGGCATTACAATGCGTCTGGTTGAATTCAGCCAGGCGCTGATGGGCCATCTGCGCGGCGGCCTTGCCCATGTGAACGTGTTGTCATCCATGCTGTTCGCGGGCCTTTCAGGCTCTGCCGTTGCCGACACATCAGCTCTCGGCTCCATGTTGATCCCGGCCATGGAAAAGCAGGGCTACACCCGCCGTTTTGCTGCCGCCATCACGGCGGCAAGCTCGGTCATCGGACCGATCATCCCGCCCTCCGGCATTATGATCATCTATGCCTATGTCATGGGCGAAAGCGTTGCCGCGCTGTTTCTCGCGGGCATCGTACCGGGCATCATGGTCGGCGCCGGCCTGATGGTGATGGTCAAGGTCCTCGCGGACAAATATGACTTTCCTGTCGCGACCAGAAAGCACACTTGGTCGGAACGTGGCCAGGCCAGTTTGAAGGCGTTCTTCCCGCTGCTCACCCCGGTGATCATTCTCGGCGGCATCCTTGGCGGTGTCTTTACACCGACAGAAGCAGCGGCCGTCGCTGTTGCCTACGCACTCGTCATCGGGCTGTTCGTGCTGCGCACCCTGCGCTTGTCAGACCTGCCGGATGTACTGTCACGCGCGGGCATGACCTCCGCCGTGGTGCTGCTGCTTGTCGGTGCGGCCATGGCCTTCAAGACGGTGGTCAGCCTGTCCCACGCACCCGAACAACTGGCGAGCTTCATCCTCAGCCTGTCGGAAAATCCGCTGATCCTGCTGTTCCTGATCAACTTGCTGCTCTTCGTCGTCGGCATGTTCCTGGATGCCGGTCCGGCGATCATCATTCTTGGCCCGATCCTTGGGCCGATCTTCGTCAGCCTTGGCATCGATCCGATCCACTTCGCCATCATCATGAGCGTCAACCTGACCATCGGTCTGGCAACGCCCCCCATGGGGCTGGTGCTGTTCGTCGCAGCATCCGTCTCCGGCGAAAGGGTCGAAACCATCTCCAAGGCGATCTTGCCGTTTCTCGCAGTAGAAGTGGTCGTGATCTTCCTGATCACCTATATTCCTGCGATTTCAATGACAATTCCGCGTCTTACCGGATTTGCCAACTGACTGACCTGAGCACAAAGGGAGGAACTTAAATGCTCAAACAGACACTGAAGACCTTGACGGTCGCGGCCATGCTGGCAGGCTCGGCGCTCAGCGCTGTTGCTGCGGATTACACCATCCGCGCCACGGCCAACTCCAACGAAAATGATGAAGATTACGACGGCCTCGTCGTCTTCAAGAACTACGTCGAAGCCGCCTCCAATGGCGCCATCGAGGTGGAACTGTTCATCGGAACCCAGCTGTGCTCCAACGGCGCCGAATGCCTTCAGGGTGTCGCAGGCGGCGTGATCGATGTCTACATCTCCACCTCGGGCGGCGCATCGGGCATATTCCCCTATGTGCAGGTCCTCGATCTGCCATACCTGATGGCTGACGACCGCGTTGCTGAAAAGGTTCTGTCCGGCGACTTCACCCGCAAGGTCCGGGACATGGCTCTGGAAGATTCCGACGGCCTGATCCGCCTGATGACCATCGGCAACACTGGCGGCTGGCGCAACTTTGCCAACACCAAGCGCCGCGTGGCTGAACCTGCCGACATGGAAGGCCTGAAGATCCGCACGGTCGTCGCCGATCTGCCGCAGGAACTGGTCAAGGCCCTGGGCGCTTCCCCGACCCCGATCCCGTGGCCAGAACTCTTCACCTCTTTCCAGACCGGCGTTGTTGAAGGCTCCAAGAACGGCATCACCGACATCATGGGCATGAAGTTCCCTGATGCAGGCCTTCAGTATGTCACCCTCGACGGACACGCCTACATGGGCGCCCTGTGGTGGATGTCGAACGAGAAGTTCCTCGCCATGCCGGAAGAGATGCGCCGCGTTGTCGTCGACGGCTTCTATGCCCTGCAGCAGGCAACCTTCGCTTCGCCTAAGCGCAAGTCGATCAAGGCCTATGAAGACTTCGTGGCCGGTGGCGGCGATCTCTACGTTCCGACCCCTGATCAAAAAGCTGCTTTCAAGGAAGCCGCAAGCCCGGTCTATGACTGGTTCAAGGGCAATGTCGCTCGTGGTGACGAGGTCTTCACTGCTCTGACAGACGCAGTTGCCGAGGCCGAAGCGGAAATCAACGCAGACCGCGACGCCGACCTGAACTGATCCGTTCGAAGCTGATCGATACCAGCGAAAAGGGCGGGCCAATGCCCGCCCTTTTTTGCTCGTACCGCTGACCTTTTAGCCCGCTCTTGGAGCAAGCGATGATCCTGCACTGTGTTTTCTGCAACTTTCGCGCTGACAGCCCCCCTGCCGAGCGCAGCAAAGTCTTTCAGGAACTCCAGGACTTCAGCGTTACATTGGACGGCGTGCTCGGTTTCGAATTCGGACCAAACCTCGACTTCGAACGGAAATCACAGGCCTATGACGAGGGCTTTGTCATCCGCTTTAAGGATGTGTCCGCACTGGAGGCTTACGCCAACCACCCGGTCCACAGAGCTCTTGGCGGCCGTCTGTGTGATCTCTGCGAAGGCGGCGCTGACGGCATTGTGGTCTTCGATCTCGACGTTCCAGGTTGACCTTGGAGCGCGGCAGCGGCGAAGCTTGATCGCGAAAAGCTGCGCCGGGCTTTACCGGAACGGATACATCCACACCTTGTAGTCATTGACGAGAACATGCGCCTTATCGATCTCCTCCTGGGTCATCTTCTTGACCACCTCTTCCAAAGAGATCGCAGCGTCGGGATCACCGCCGATCGCCGACAGCGTGTACCACATGTAGGCACGCACAAGGTCCGGAGCCGGCAGACCTCGGCCAACCTCATAGTACCAGCCAATGCCCGATTGCGCGCCCGGGTGCCCCTTCAGAGAGCTGCGCAGATACCACTCGAACGCCCTCTGGTCATCGCGCTCGACCCCCAGTCCCATGGCGTACATCACGCCGATCAGCTCCTCGGCATCCGCATTGCCGGACCGTGCCGCCGGCCACAATTCTTCCATCGCCTTGGCGAAGTTCCCCTCTTCCATCAGGTCGCGCGCTGCCTCGATTTCCGCGCGCGCTGGACCAATAGAAAGCACGACGCAAATCAGCCATCCGGCCGCCAAAAGGGTCTTGTGTTTCAAAGGTTCTCTCCTCCATCGCTCATGGCAGCACTAGTCTGCGTCTTCATGATGGCCTTTCAGCCGGCGGGCGCAACCGAGCTACCACCGCCTCTTTCCCAAAAGGACTTCCTCCCCTTCGACCAGGATCAGGCGGCGGTCGGTCAGCTGCTTTTTTACGACAAGATCCTGTCCGGCAACAGAAATATCAGCTGCAGCACCTGTCATCATCCCGAATTCGGCACCTCGGACGGCCTCTCGCTCGGAATTGGAGAGGGCGGTGTTGGTCTCGGACCGGCCCGCCACGCCGGCACGGGCGGCAGCCGTATTCGCAAACGCATCCCACGCAACGCGCCGGCGCTCTGGAATCTCGGAGCAAGAGACATTCAGGTGCTTTTTCACGACGGCCGCCTGAGCGCGGAAAACAGCTACGGAAATGGCTTCAATTCGCCCGCTGAAGAGTGGCTGCCCGATGGTCTCGGCTCGCCTCTGGCCGTGCAGGCCCTGTTTCCCCTGGTCGCGCAATTCGAGATGGCCGGAAATCCGAAAGAAAACGAGATCGCCGGCGCCGTTCATGACCGGATCGATGCCGCCTGGCCGATCCTGGCCAAGCGCGTGCGCACGATCCCAGAGTATGGCGCGCTTTTCGTGAGAGCCTTCGATCACATCGACAAGCCGGAGCAGGTCACGATTGTCGAGATCGCCAACGCACTGGCCGCCTTCATGGCGCTGGAGTGGCAATCCTTCGACAGCCCGTTCGACCGTTTTCTGGCGGGCGAGACGGATGCATTGGATCCCGTCGCGCAACAGGGCATGTCGCTTTTTTACGGCGAGGCGGGTTGCTCGACATGTCACTCAGGCAATCTCTTCAGCGACCAGAAATTTCACGCCCTCGCGCTGCCTCCCTTCGGGCCCGGCCGCACACGACGCTTCGACCCAACCGCAAGGGATGTCGGTCTGATGGGTGAGAGCGATCGCTTGGAAGATGCCTACCGGTTCCGCACGCCCATGCTGCGCAATGTCGCCATCACCCAGCCATATGGCCACAATGGCGCCTATGCGACGCTTGAGGGCATCATAAGGCACCACGCCGATCCAGTGGCAAGTTTCGCCGCCTGGAAGCCCGAAGACGCAAAGCTTCCGCCCGCACCGTGGCTGGCGGCCACGGACTTTGTTATCTGGCAGGACAAGCGCGAACTGGCGCGGCAGAAGCGTCACCTGGACATTCAGCCGACCGAACTCTCCGACCGGGACATCAGCGAGCTCGTTGCCTTCCTGAATGCCCTGACCGGAAGCTCACTGGATAATCCCCCCTTCGGTGTTCCCGAAAGCGTTCCCAGCGAACTGCCGCTGGACGAGTAGGATCGTCGCCGCTCAAACGCAGCGGGACAGTCCAGTCTTGACCCGGCGCAAGGGGATCGAGGATTCGATGGAGGACACGCCTTCGACCTTGGTCATCTTTCCGACCAGAAAGCGCTCGAAGGCCGAAAGATCCGTGGTGACGATCCGCAGCAGATAATCCCGGTTGCCCGTCATCAGCCAGCAGTCCACCACCTCAGGGAAAGACTGGATGGCGTTCTCGAAGATCTCCAGCGCCTCATCGACCTGTTTGTCGAGCTGAACGGAGACGAAGACAGACACACCGAAACCAAGGGCCGCCTCGTTCAAAACCGCTGAATAGCCCTCAATAATCCCCGCCTCTTCCAGGTGGCGAAGCCGGCGTCCAACCGGGGTGGGGCTCAAGCCAACGAGAGAAGCCAGCTCATTGAGAGACATGCGCGCATTTGCCTGCAGCGCACGCAGTATCCGAGCGTCAAATTCATCCATTTTGCAGATATTCTCTAATTTTTGCCACCATAAAGAGGATTATATCGCGCATAAGCGTATTTGCGAGTGATATAGCCGAAAATCTTCCCCAACGTTTGATTAGAATCCTCGGAACACCAAATGCGGGGAACCTCATGGATCATCTGAAAACTGTCGAACAACGCCTCCTGTGGCTCTCCCACTGGATGATCCATCATGCCAATCACATTCGCCCAAAGGCCGACGGAATCAAGGTAGGCGGACATCAGGCAAGCTCTGCGTCCATGGTCTCGATCATGACAGCACTTTACTTCTCAGCCCTGCGCCCGGAAGACAGGGTCGCCGTCAAACCGCATGCCTCGCCGATCTTCCACGCGATGCAATATCTGATGGGCAATCAGACCCGCGAGAAGATGGAAAATTTCCGCGGTTACGGCGGTGTTCAGTCCTACCCGTCCCGCACCAAGGACATAGATGACGTCGACTTTTCGACCGGCTCGGTTGGGCTGGGTGTCGCGATCACGTCCTTTGCATCGCTCGTCCAGGACTACATCGCAGCGAAGAGCTGGTCAGGTGACGTTCCGCTGGGGCGCATGATCGCGCTTGTCGGTGATGCCGAGCTGGATGAGGGCAATGTCTATGAAGCCCTTCAGGAAGGCTGGAAGAATGATCTTCGAAACTGCTGGTGGATCATCGACTACAACCGGCAATCCCTCGACGGCATTGTGCGCGAAGGCCTCTTTGACCGGGTCGAGAAGATCTTCGATGCTTTCGGCTGGGACGTGGTGCGCGTCAAATTCGGCGCCCTGCAACAGGCAGCATTTGAAGAGCCGGGCGGTGAGAAGCTGCGGCAATGGATCGACAACTGCTCCAACCAGGAGTATTCGGCGCTGACGTTCATGGGCGGAGCGATCTGGCGACAGCGACTGATGAACGACCTTGGCGACCAGGGCGATGTCACCGCACTGATCGACCGGCGCAGCGACGGCGAACTGGCCGAGCTGATGGAAAATCTCGGCGGCAATTGCACCCAGACCATGGCCGAAGCCTTTGCCGCCATCGACCACGACCGTCCGACCTGTTTCCTTGCCTACACGATCAAGGGCTGGGGCACACCGATTGCCGGTCACAAAGACAACCATGGCGGCCTGATGAACAAGACCCAGATGGCTGAATGGCAGACCCACATGGGCGTCGCCACCGGCGAGGAATGGGAACCCTTCGCCACTGTGGAGGACACGGAGAGCTTCACGACCTTCCTGAACCAGGTGCCGTTCTTCGCCAGAGGGACCCGGCGCTACCAGGATGACAAGATTTCCGTTCCGGCGATCGAACTCGCCACAGACCGCGATCAGTCGACCCAAATGGCTTTCGGCAAGATCCTCGACGACCTGTCCAAGGGCGACAGCAAACTTGCCGAGCGTATTGTGACCACCTCCCCGGACGTCACCGGCACCACCAACCTCGGGCCCTGGGTCAACCGGCGCAAGCTCTTTGCCCGCACGGTTCAGGGCGATGCCTTCATCGAACACCGGATCCCATCAACGGCCAAATGGGAGTTCACGCCGGACGGACAGCATATCGAACTTGGCATTGCGGAGATGAACCTGTTTCTGCTGCTGGGCGCGGCGGGCCTCTCCCATTCGCTGTTCGGCAAACGCCTGATCCCCATTGGAACCGTCTATGACCCGTTCGTCTGCCGCGGCCTCGATGCCATGAACTATGCCTGTTATCAGGACGCCCGCTTCATGATCGTCGGCACGCCATCGGGAACGACGCTCGCCCCGGAAGGCGGCGCGCATCAATCCATCGGTACACCTCTGATCGGCATGAGCCAGGACGGTCTGGCCGCTTTCGAACCGGCCTTTGCAGACGAGCTGGCCGTCATTATGGAATGGGCCTTTGATTACCTTCAGCGCGACGGTGATGGCGACCCGGACGAGCGTACCTGGCTGCGCGACGAGACCGGTGGGTCGGTCTACCTGCGGCTGACCACCAATCCGATCGAGCAGCCGGGCAAACGCGGTGATGATGCTTTCCGTCAGGGCGCGATTGACGGTGCTTACTGGCTGCGCAAGCCAGGCCCCAACTGCGAGGTTGTCATCGCCTATCAGGGCGCGGTGGCCCCTGAAGCGATCAAGGCAGCTGGGCTTCTGGCGGGCAACCGACGTGATGTCGGCGTTTTGGCCGTGACCTCGGCAGACCGTTTGAACGCGGGCTGGACCGCCGCCCAGCGCGCCCGGTCCCGCGGCAACACAGCCGCACGATCACACATCGAAACACTGATGGGTGGCCTGCCCGCGCATTGCAAGTTGGTGACCGTCATCGACGGCCACCCCGCAACCCTGTCCTGGCTTGGCAGTGTCGTTGGTCATCAGACAATCCCGCTTGGCGTCGAGCATTTCGGCCAGACCGGAAGCATCGGCGACCTCTATCGCCATTTCGGCATGGACACAGCGTCTATCATCGAGAAGATCGACGGCCTTACGCTCGGCCGGCCAATCAACTGACGGAGGCGCGCGAACCGGGCTTGTCATCGAGGCTGTATTTCTGCTTTATGACTGCCCCGAATGGAGAAAAACCAAGCACATGGTCGACATCGCAACCCGTGTCTACAATCACAAATGGAAGATCGATCCGATCGTCCGCTCGCTTATCGACACGGATTTCTACAAGCTGCTCATGTGTCAATCGGTGTATCGCAACAAGCCGGACACCACGGTCGCCTTTTCCCTGATCAACCGCTCCAAGGATATTCGCCTCGCCGAAATGGTTGACGAGGGCGAGTTGCGCGAGCAGCTCGATCATGTCCGCTCCCTGTCCCTTTCGCGCGGCGAAAGCACGTGGATGCGCGGCAACATGTTTTACGGCAAACGGCAGATGTTCCGCTCCGACTTCATGGAGTGGTTCGAGAACCTGCGCCTTCCCGCCTATCACCTGGAAAAGCATGATGGCCAGTACGAGCTCAGCTTTGAAGGCTCCTGGCCCGAGGTCATGCTTTGGGAAATCCCGGCCCTTGCGATTCTGATGGAGCTGCGCTCACGCGCCGTGATCAACTCCATGAAGAAGTTCGAGCTGCAGGTTCTTTATGCCCGTGCGATGACCAAGCTTTGGGAAAAGATCAAGCGTCTGCAGCCTCTCGAAGGCCTCAAGGTGGCCGACTTCGGCACCCGCCGCCGCCATTCCTACCTGTGGCAGGACTGGTGCGTCCAGGCCATGATGGAAGGGCTCGGCGACAAGTTCCCCGGGACCTCCAACTGCCACATCGCCATGCAGCGAGATCTGGAGGCCGTGGGCACCAACGCCCATGAGCTTCCCATGGTCTATTCCGCTCTGGCGAACACGGATGACGAACTCGCCCAGGCTCCTTATGATGTTCTGCGCGACTGGCAGGACGAGCATGACGGCAACTTGCGCATCATTTTGCCCGACACCTACGGCTCCAAGGGCTTTCTCGACCGCGCGCCCGACTGGCTGGCCGGATGGACAGGCATTCGCATCGATTCCGGCGACCCGGCAACCGGCGCGGAAACGGCGATCGACTGGTGGCTATCAAAGGGTGAAGATCCGACCCAGAAACTGGTCATCTTCTCGGATGGCCTGGATACGGACAAGATCATCGAGCTGCATCAGCAATTCGCCGGCCGCGTTCGCACGTCCTTCGGCTGGGGCACTCTGCTCACCAACGACTTCCGCGGCCTCACCGATGGAGACTCGCTCGCTCCGTTTTCGCTGGTCTGCAAGGCCAATTCGGCCAACGGCAAGCCCACAGTGAAACTCAGCGACAACCCGAACAAGGCCATGGGTCCCGACGAAGAAATCGCACGCTACAAGCGTGTGTTCGGCGTCGGCGCGCAGGAAAAAATGGACGTGCTGGTCTAACCCTCACCTGCAGCTTTGCGTCTTGCCTTGTTGCAGTGCGCCACTCGAAAAGAGCGAATGTCTATTCCGCCGATACAGCGCCAGCGACGGCAAGATCCCAGATGCGCTCCATGAGCGGCGATCCTGCGGCGTGTTTTCGCATGAGGGCAACATCCAGCTCCAGTTCAGCGGCACTCCCGGTCAGGACCGAAAGCGCTCCGTGCTTCAGCTCATCCTTGATGACGCTTTCCGGCAGCCAGCCGATACCAGCACCGACCAGGATCATGCGTTTGACGGCTTCAGACATCGAATTCTCGAAAACCGTATGAAAGCCAAGACCACGCGCATTGTAGTGCTTGGTCAGGACCTCCTGCATCTTGCCAAGAAAACAGCCTGATGAATAGGACACCAGGGGCAATGTTGCGCCGCTGGACGGTGCTGCGAGTGCCGTCTCCATCTCTTCTGCGAGATCGGGTGTTGTGACCAAGACAAGAGAGTCCTTCATCAGCACTTGCGTCTGGAATTGACCGGAACTCTGTATTTTCGGCCCCAGGATATGGGCATAGCAAATAGCCAGTTCGCACCGGCCAAGAGAAAGACTTTCCAGGCAATCGTAATAATCGGTCGCCGTCATCCGCGTGGCGAAAGGACCGATGAGACGCTGCAGATTGAGCGCATATTCTGGGTAGATGCTAAGCACAATGGAATGCATTGCGCTGACGCTCAAAGTGTCGGCTCCGGGGCTCGACAGGTCGAGGCACTCGTCGCGCAGCCGATAGATCTCCTTTGAGAGCGTGCGCGCATTTTCCAGCACGATCTCGCCCGCTTGCGTGAGTTTGACCGGATATGCGCTGCGATCAATCAATTGGGTCCCAACCCAATTTTCCAGCGCCCTGATGCGGCGGCTAAACGCAGGCTGCGTGATGTTGCGTGCAGCCGCAGCAACAGAAAAATTCCGCGCTGCATCAAGTTCGATAAGGTCTTCGAGCCAAGTGATTTCCAACTTTATGCCTTTATTGCATAACCCATCAAAAAACAGCATTAGATCACGCGGTGAATTCCTGCCAGTATTTTTCCATAAGAGCAAAAAATTTGCCTTCCAACAGGAGAACACCATGAAGACACTTACAGCATTGCTGACGGCTGCAGCCGTCGTTGCGACCACATCCGGCACCGCCTTTGCGGCCTGCACCAACGACACATGGAACAAGATCAACGAACGCGGCAAGATCGTTGTCGGCGTAAAAGCCGACACCAAACCTTGGGGCTTTCTGGACAGCAGCGGCGCGCTCGTCGGCATGGAAGCCGACATGGCTGCCGAAGTGGCCGAGACCTTGGGTGTCGAGCTGGAACTGGTTGGCGTCCAGTCCTCCAACCGGATGCAGTTTCTGGAACAGGGCAAGATCGATCTGATGATCGCCACCATGTCTGACCGCACCGACCGCCGCGCGATCGTGGGCATTGTTCAGCCGAACTACTACACCTCTGGCACCAACATCATGGCGCCAAAGGCACTCGGCATCACCGAATGGACCGACCTGACGGACAAGCCGGTCTGCGGCAAACAGGGCGCCTTCTACAACAAGATCGTTGAAGAGCGTTACGGCGCGAAGATCATCGCCTTCACCGGCAATGCAGAAGCCAAACAGGCATTGCGCGACAAGAAATGCGTGGCCTGGGTTTACGACGACAGCTCGATCGCGGCCGACCTCGCTTCAGGCGAGTATGACGACTACGAAATGCCGCTACAGACCGAAGACGACAACCCTTGGGGACTGGCCGTGCCGCTCGCCGAGCAGAGCTGTGTCTTCGGCCGTTTCATGTCCGGCATGCAGTACAACTGGCTGCAGTCGGGCAAGCTGCTTGAGCTGGAAGAAAAATGGGGCATCCAGAAGAGCGCATTCCTCGAAGCCCAGCAGGCGCATTTCAAAGACTGGCTGGCTGAGTAAGCCTCGCTGTGAGTGGGGGCGCCGTCATCGACGGCGCCCTTCCCGTCTCGCCTGCTGAGGTCCCCCATGATCGAGACCATCCAAGACTTTTTCCGCACCATGGCGGACACCTATCCGAAGTGGAATTTCATCTTTTTCCACGAACCGGCCCAATGGGACCGTGTGGTCAGCGGGTTTTTTGTGACCCTGCAACTGTCAGTGGCCTGCGTCATCCTGAGCGTCATCATCGGCATCGTCGGCGCCTGGGCGCAGGGGTCTCCCTCGCGCACCATCCGCTGGATTGTCCAGGGCTACATCCAGTTCTTTCGCAACACCCCGCCGCTGATCCAGCTCCTGTTCTTTTACTTCGCGCTTGGCCAATTCACACCAACCGTGACCGGGCCGGACGGCTGGACCGAGCAACCGATCATATCGAATGTCGGCTGGGCCATCATTTCGCTGTCGTTCTTCGCAGGCGCGTTCAATGTCGAGATCTTCCGCTCGGGCATTGAAGCCGTTCCGAAGTCGACGCTGGAGGCCGCAGAGTCACTCGGCTTCACGCGCGCGCAAACCTATACCAACATAACCTTTCCACTGGCCCTGCGTGTGAGCCTGCCGGCGCTCAACAACAACCTGATCAACCTGGTCAAGACGACAACGCAAGCGATCGCGATCGCCGTACCCGAACTGCTGTACGAGATGGTGTCGATTTGGAACGACTATGCATCGGCACAGAATGCGGCCATGGCCGTGCTGTTCTTCACCTATATCGCACTGGTCGGCGTCCTCGCCTTTGGTATGAACCGCTGGGAAGCCAAACTGCTTGTCCCCGGCTTTGGGAAGGCGCGCCGATGACCAGGTCTTTCAACACATCCACCGACCTGCCCGTGACCCTGGAACCCAGGTATCAAGGTCCTGACGAACTTGGCTTTTCCCGCTGGCTTGGCCGCATGCCCGTCTGGGTCCTGCCGCTGATCGCAGCTGTGTTTCTGATCTGGCCCACGGTCGTTGAAGCCCAGACCGTCTATTCGGCCCAAAAGATCATGGACATCATGGCCAAGTGGCTGCCTTTGCTGATCACGCAGGGCTTCCTGATGAACGTGATCATCAGCTTTTTCACGATGCTCTTCGGGACCATCGCAGGGCTGTTCCTCGGACTGGGCCGTGTGTCTGACAACTCGGGCATCCGCGGATTTTCCTGGCTTGTTGTCCAGCTCTTCCGCAATTCGCCCTGGCTGGTGCTGCTTTTCATCGTGATGCTGACGCTTCCCTTCGAGATCCGCATCGCCGGCACTTACATCGCCGTGCCGGACTGGATGAAAGCGGTGTTTGGCCTTAGCCTGCCGATCATGGCGAACCTCGCCGAAATCGTGCGCGGCGCGATCCAGTCTGTGCCGTCCGCTCAGTGGGAAGCGGCCGAAAGCCTGGCCTTCAGCAAACGTCAGATCATGTGGCAGATCATTCTGCCCCAGTGTTTCAAACGGATGATCCCGCCCTGGATGAACTGGTACGCCATCATGACCATGGCAACGCCCCTCGTCTCGCTTCTGGGCGTCACGGAACTTGTCACCCTGTCGCGCCAGGCGATGGAGGCCGAGGGCAACAACCCGTCGCTGCTGATGCCGTTCTTCGGTTTCGCGCTGATCATCTTCTTCGCTTATTGCTATCCGATTGCCCGGCTGACGCTGCGGTTGGAAAAGAAATACGCCGTAAAGGGGTAATACGCATGTCAGATCAAGACTGGACAGACCAACAGCCCATCGTGTCGATCAAGGACGTTCACAAGGCTTTTGGAACCCTGGAGGTGCTCAAGGGCGTTTCCATGGACATCATGAAGGGCGAGGTGATCTGTATCATCGGCCCCTCCGGATCAGGTAAATCGACCCTGATCCGCTGTATCAATGCCCTGAACGACATCCAGGCCGGCTCCATCACCATCGAGGGCCAGGAGGTGCATGACACCAAGCTCGACAAGCTGGAGCTGCGCAAGAAGGTCGGGATGGTGTTCCAGCAGTACAATCTGTTTCCGCACAAGACCGCGCTGGAAAACGTCATGATGGCGCCGATCAAGGTGCTGAAACAGCCCAGGGACGAAGTCGAGGTCCGCGCCCGCGCGCTGATCAAGAAGGTTCGGCTGGAAGGAAAAGAAGATTCCTACCCCGGCGAGCTGTCGGGAGGCCAACAGCAACGTGTGGCGATCGCCCGCTCCCTGGCCATGGACCCGGACGTCATGCTCTTTGATGAGGTCACCGCAGCCCTGGACCCGGAAACGGTCAAGGAAGTGCTGCTCACCATCAAGGAACTCGCCGCCGATGGAATGACCTGCATCCTTGTCACCCATGAGATGGGGTTTGCCCGTGAAGTGGCCGACCACATCTATTTCACGGACCGCGGCGTGATCGTCGAGCACGGCCCACCCGAGACCTTCTTCGAAAGTGCCTCTGACCCACGGACCAAGGAATTCCTTGGCCAAATTCTCTAATCGACCTCAGGAAATACTCATGCGCACTGTCTATGTGAACGGCGTGTATCTGCCCGAAAACCAGGCCCAGATCTCGATCTTCGATCGCGGATTTCTGTTTGCCGACGCCGTCTATGAAGTCACCGCCGTGCTGGGCGGAAAATTGCTCGACTTCGAAGCGCATATGGCGCGCCTCAAGCGATCCATGCGCGAGCTGGACATGACGCTTCCCTATGCCGACGAAGATCTGTTGGCAATCCACAAGGCCCTGGTCGAGAAGAACGACCTCGAGGAAGGCCTGGTGTATCTGCAGCTCACCCGCGGCGCGGCGGACCGTGACTTTGACTTTTCCGAAATGACCGGCGAGCCGGGCA
Source organism: Roseibium polysiphoniae (assembly GCF_014842925.1). Taxonomy (GTDB): domain Bacteria; phylum Pseudomonadota; class Alphaproteobacteria; order Rhizobiales; family Stappiaceae; genus Roseibium; species Roseibium polysiphoniae. The sequence goes on along the minus strand of NZ_JACYXJ010000003.1, from coordinate 189,991 downwards.
TTGTCCTGTTCACCCAGGCCAAGCCCCTGATCGCCAGCACGCTCGCGCAGCGTGGGCAGAAGATCATCCTAGCCGACGACCTCAGATGGGGCCGCTCGGACATCAAGACGGTGCAATTGCTGTATTCGTCCCTGATGAAAACCCGGGCGAAGAAGGCCGGCGCCGATGATGTCTGGCTCTGCCGTGATGGCAAGATCACCGAAGGCTCGTCAAACAACGCCTATATCGTCACCGAGAACAACGAAATCATCACCCGCGAGCTGTCCAACGACATTCTGCATGGCATCACCCGCAGCGCCGTCCTGAAGGTCGCAAAGCTGCACCAGATGAAGGTGATTGAACGGGCCTTTACCATCGAGGAACTCAAGAGCGCGAAGGAAGCTTTCTCCACCTCCGCGTCCGGCTTCGTCAATCCCGTGGTCGACGTCGATGGCCTTGCGATCGGCGATGGCGTGCCCGGCGCAGTATCCAGCACCCTGCGCGAAGCCTATCTGACCGAAAGCCGCCGCACGGCGATCTGACGGCTCCGCCAGAAGCCGCAGACGGTGACAGCTGTCTGTGGCTGCTGAAGCCCAATGGCGGGAGTTTTACCGCCGGGTCCGTGAAGGCCGTGCTGAACGCATTCATGCCCTTGGTGCTTCTGGAGTGAGAAGGTCAGTGTCGGGCCGAAGCTACTGTTGGCGGAAGCTCTCGGCGCTGCGGCACCGCTTCTAAGGTGCGGACATCGGTAAGCCACATCTGATCATGATGACGCCACCGAGCAACTTAAGTCCATTTTTGCGCCAGAAACCCGTGCGTTATGCGGCACTCTTCCATTTTAACGGGGTAACGTAAACGATGCTATCATCAACGCTCACCATCACATCGCCGTCCTGAATATTTATCTGGAGCTTCATCGCGCGGCTTGCCAGTTTTGCCAGTTCACCCGTGTCTTTCTCGGAAAAGTTAATCACTTGAAGGTTCTCAAAACGGGAGGTGCTGTTTTTGATCTTGTCCCACCACATCTCGGCCGTCCTGCCGCCGTAAGGATAGACGACCACCTTGTCGGCTTTGCCGCAGGATTGGCGCATCACTTTTTCGCTGGGAAGCCCAAGGGCCACCCACACATCAATTTCGCCGCTCAGGCTTTTCTGCCAAATATCTGGCTCGTCATCCGTTGAAAGGCCCTTTGTCATTTCCAGATACTCATGGGCGTTTAGCGCGAAAGCTACAATACGCACCATCAGCCGTTCATCCGTCTCTGAGGGGTGTTTAGCAACGGTCAGTTTATGGGTTTCGTAATAGTGACGATCCATGTCGGAGACTGAAAGTTCGACTTTATAAATTGCGGCATTTTGCGCCATGACATGTCCCAAAAATTCAAAGATCAGGATGCTTACTGTGTCTGATCACATTGTGAAAGCAGATAAATCGACCACGAAAAAAGCGAGGCGAATAGGTGTCGTCCAATTGTGAGACGTAAACGCCGATCGCAGCTCTTCCAAGCGAATGGCCAGCGATCATCTCAAACTGAGCGCTGAAGGACGCCCGTATGGCGAATTAACGGGATTTGAAGGACACTGCGATTGTAGTCAGGAACTTGAAAACAATTCAGGCGGTTTTCGGCAAATTGTTATTATCCGCATCTGGGTCTTCACAAGGTCTCAACACCTGCCTGACTTCATCTGGAATGATGTTCGGGCCGAATTGTTTGGAGAACAGGGACACGGGTGTCCGATAGGCATTCGCCCGGTGCTTCCGGTTCTGAAGCAACCGCCCGTAAACATAATGCATGAGCATTACCATACCTCTTGCCTGTGCAGGCGGCATGTTGACCAGCGCCTGCTGTGCAATCTTTGACGGCCGCTCTGAGCAGGTAAACAAGACCTGCATGAGAACTTCAATCTGCGGCACACGCGCGCAGACCTGATCCAGGATCTGATCCAACCCATCGCGATCCGAAACCGCCGCCAAGGCCTCGCATTTCAGGATCATCAGATAGATTTCAAACTGGGATCCCTGCTCACAAAGTTCCAGGGCTTGATCAAGCGCACGTTGTCCATCTTCATTTTGGCCGGTAAACACACGCATTTGCCCGACAACCGGCAACGAGGCTGCCAACGATGTGCTCTCCTTGTGGAGGCGTTCGGCCATCTTGACGGCCATCTCGTTGTAGCCGCGATCTATGAAGAACAGCAATTTGGCGGCTGGCAGCAGGAATGTCGGTTCGTTTTGAAGGTGTGGCAGGCTTTCCGTTACAAGTGTTTCGATTTCATCTTCGTCGTCTTTTCGCGGGTCTGCATTCGACATGAAGATCTGTACACTGTCTTGCAGGTACTTCGTGTGGATGTTTGTCGCGAGCATGATTTTCGCGCGATAGTCCGTTGGATTGCCGTTTACCTGGGCGCGTAGACCCTGGTCGTTCTCAGACCAATGCCCCTTTATTCCGGTGAAGGTTTTGCCCGCCTCGATCATGCCAACCGCAAGCGGCATCTGTGCTTCGACCTCCGTCGCCAGGCCAGTGCGCAAAGCGCTGGAGATTTCGCCCGATATCACTTCAATGTCCGCTGGTGATGCATTGGATGCGGATATTCTTTTTACAAAAACCGTTCTATCGGAGCGAAACAGATATCCGCGAAACACGCATTCCAGTTGGTCCCCGACAAGCACAAAACTCAGCTCGATACCGATCTTCGGCGCGTCTTCACCAAGGTCGTCGGCTTTCGGGCAATCCGGATCGAACACAACCTCCAAGTCGTCGCTGAAATGGTTTTGAAAAGCCTGCTGAAACTGTTGAGCGAAGAGTTCGGCCGAAGTCCGTTTGTGACCAATGTGGCTCAAGCCGAACACGGGACCAACGACGGCATGGCAATCGCGTGGCAAAGACTGGTGTTTCGCTTGCGACGCAAGCCAGATGTACCCCTCGCCATATCGCGTGGCGATAAAAGTCGGGTTCTTGGCATCATCGCCCAATTTTTGTCTTAACCGATTGATCAGGAAGTCGATGCTGCGATCCAGCTTCTCTTCATTTCCATGACTTACGGCGTCAAGCAGTTGAGCGCGGCTTCGGACCTGGTTGGGATATTGAACAAGATACTTGATCAGCCTCGTTTCCGCTCTTGTGAAGGTTACGAGAGCCTCGCCGTCAGAAACGGCCGAGACAAAACTCTCGTCAAAGCATAGAGACCCGAGCCGGATTGTGTGTCTCATGTAAAATTGATTTCCTGCCAAATCACTTTCAGAATTTCCGCGTGGTAAGCAGTATTTTTGCCGATATCAAACTCCGCAAATATTTCTACAACATTTCCCGCTTACCAATTTCATTTGAGTTTACAACGCGATCGCAGCCGTAACGCAAGGGAATAGGGGCAATTTTTCGGTCGAGTGTCAGGACCTCGACCAGAAAAGGCTCCGGCAACGCCCAAAATCGACCCAGCGCCTGAAATCCGACCCCCACTGGAGCCAGGTGTATTGCGACGGGTCGGCAACAGGAGGTGATGGTTCATCTTCCATTCAGGTGGAGCGTTCTAAACGTCCCCAAAGGCCTCTGAAGCAGAGTTGGCTTGGGGTCAAATCTGGAATTTATTGCATCAATTTGGAGTTGTTATGCGCGGTTTACCTGCCTTTCTTTTTGCCGCCTTGATGGTCTTACCCACAAGCGGTCAAGCCTCGCCCGATGTCGACTTCCCGCAACCTGGATATTCTTATGGCGGTAAGGTTCGCGGTGGTCCCGGCATGAACTACAGGCAGATTGGAAGTCTTCGCGAAGGCGACGATATTCTCATTCTCAATGGCACCGGCGCCATGATGAACGGTTATGAATGGTTCCAGATCCGCTACCGAAATGGCCGCACCGGCTACCAGTGGGGCGGGATCATGTGCTCGCAAAACCCCTATCCAACCATCTTTCGTGTTTGCGATGGCCCGCGTCTCCAGACAGAGGCACCTGTTCGCGACAATCCGCCGGTGATCTCACAGCCCACTGCGTCAGCCGGGGCCAACGGATTTACCGTCGGCGCGGTCATCCATTCCGGCGGCAGCTTCACCAATACGGGGAATGGCCAGTGGCAGGAAACCGATGCTCAAGGACGGGTCAATTTTCATTTTCAGGAAAAATCCCGGGACGAATGGTCGGTCTACCTGTTTGATGCCTCCCGCAACGTTGGCATCCAGCTGGATCTCCATCGCGGGCAAGTGCTTTACGGCTTAGGCGCTGAACCCAAAAGGGCTCTCTATCAAATTACAGGTTCCTTTGCCCAAGCGGATTCAGCCCAGACCGGCGGCGAGCTGCCGCAACCAGCTAGTGAAACCACGGTTCGCTACACCTGTGCGGAAGGCCTGCCTCTGACAGTCACTTTTGTGACCAGCGGCAATGGGCATGCGATTTTCAGCATCGATGGTTCGCCGGAGGAACGCCTTGAGCAGGTCCCATCCGGCTCTGGAAGCCAGTACACCAACGGCAGATTCACCCTTTTTGCCAAGGGAAATTCCGCAACGCTGCAGCATCCAAGCGGCGTCGACAATTGCTTTGAATAAATGAACAGCCGCCATGCGGTGGCGCAGCACGCAAATTGTTTTTGGAGAGAATTATGAAACTTGAGCACGCATCACTTTCACACCGTCTAGGCAAGCTCGCGCTGGCAGCCGCTCTTGTTTTTGAGGCTGGCGCAGGAACACTATCGTCCACACCCGCTCAGGCGCAGATGCCCAAGATTATCGTCCAATGCATCGCACCCTTGGTGCCCAATGCGGACGGTACCGATTGTGTGCGTCCAGCCGTAAAAGCGACGACGACTTGTCCGGCTATCCTTGATTTGCAAAACGGACGATGTGTCGAGCCGATAAAATATGTAAAGTTTCGTAATTGCGACACGACTCCCCATCGCAATTACGCTGTCGCGGTCTATCCAAACCGCGTTTACGCCTTGTTTGTAAATGGTAAGCGGCAGGAAGAGCCTAGTCCATGGATTTCAAATTATTATTATCACCCACGCTTTGCAAAAGGATCAGATGGCTACTGTGCAGTGAATTAAATACTTAACGAACGCATGGGTACTTCAGGCATGGAGTGGTGCAACGGGCTTTGCCTGAAGCACTTCTGTTGAACTCTGATCCTTCTCCTCACCAGCAAGTTTTGCAGCACCGTTCTTACCACACCAGGTTTCGCACAATGGAACCTTTCAATTGTTCTCATTGACCAGGACTACCACCATGGGTTTTCGCCAATATCTCCTCAAATTTGCCGTCGCCTCCATCGCCTTGTTCACCCTTTCGAACGCGGCTCAGGCTGAGTTCTGTAAAAAATACAAGCAGGTACAGTCCAATGCCGGAGCGTGCGGAAATTGTTTTATCGATGTCAGCAGCCTTGGTGGGGGACACTACTATGGAATAGTTGCAAGCAACGGCTGGACTGCTGAAGCGCGTTCGACCCACGGCGACACCTCTCTGGCATCAGGAATTGGCAAATGGAGATCTGATGTGGGCCATGCTTTTGCTGGTACCAAATTCGAAATCGATCTTGAACAACAAGGCGCGCAACTCTCAATGACAATGGACGGCAATGCCAATGGCCAGCGGCAGATTATCAGGGCGAAGTTCCAGTGCATCCAACGCTAACGAAAACTGAGGGCTAAGCAACGAGATACCAAGTGAATTGCCCCGAGTGCGGTTTCCTAAATTTAGGCGCGGCACCGCTTGTTGTTTGACACTCAGAATTGGAATTGACGGGAATAACCGGGGTAAGGCGGGATTTGGTGGAAAGGCTTGCGGGTTCAGAGGCATAGCCAGTTTCCAGTGACCCGAGGCCCCGCGCTCGTTTGACACAAGCATCCCTTCGTCAACGCCAAAAATACCGCCCTGCCTGGCGACGCGTCTAAATTTCAAATGGCGTTAAAACGACAATTATTGGCGGTTTATAAGAGCTTTCGTTCCCATCCCAAACTGGTCCAGGCAAAACGAAGTTGGCTCTGCGCGCACGTCGCCTGTCAGCAAACGCGGAAAGTCCGGAATTCCAGCACATTGGCGGCATCAAGCCACTCCCCACTGATCGTTCGAACGTGCAAGCCGAGACCGTGAAGCGGATAACGCCATTTATGGAACTTCTCCAACAATAGCCGAAATCAGGCCTTGATACGCTGACACAGATCTCACTCGTTTCAAGCGAAGGGGTCTAGCAAGTCAGCGTCTACCTATGGTTTAAATCTATCAGGATTTTTCACTAGGGTATTTTCATGGACCATTCGATTTTCTGCGGTCGGCTAAAGGAACTGCAGCTGCTTAAAGACAGCTGGCATCGCCTTAAGAATGATCCCTCCTACCACCCGGAAGTTCATGTACTGACAGCAGAGAGCGGATTGGGAAAAACTCGGATCGTGCAGGAGTTCTACAACTGGCTATCCATCAATGCGGAAGGCACCGGTAAAAACGGATACTGGCCCGACGCCCTCGGAAAATCCGGACGTAGTCTGGAAGTCAGTCCTGCTCCAAACCTATGCAATTCTGCAAATGAAATCAGCTATCTTTGGCTCGGCGTGAGGTGTCTGGATACCGGGCAGCACAACAGCATACGTGACGGAGAGGCCTTGCAAACCGAAATGCAGGCCTTTCAGTGTCATCTAAATTCGTTCGTGGAGCAGGCAGGGAAGCGGAGGAACCACTTTAACAAAGGAGTCGCTACGGGTTTAGACGTCGCAGCGCAACTTGCGGGAGCACTGCCCGTCGTCGGCACACCTATTGGCGTCGCCAAGACCGCTCTGGACATTTATCAACGCTACTTCGGCTCCGAAGGCGGTGTACCACCAGAACCTCATGAAATCGCCCTCGCAGCCATTAGAATTGTTTTCGAACAGACAAAAAAACACCGACTGCCACTCATTTTGGTTCTCGACGATATCCAGTTCTCTCAGGGGGAATGGAGCCTTTCCAGACTGACCCGCCAACTTGTTGCCGAAGCGGGACAAAACCACTGGCCCTTAATGGTCATAGCGACGAGCTGGCAAAAGGAATGGGCCTCAGGCGACCAAACCTGTTTGCTCATCGCAGCACTGCAAGACTCCCGCGACCAGCGGTACATTCGCGCTGAAAATCTCAAAGTCATACCGGTCACGCCATTGCGAAGCTCCGAAGACGACCCAGGCCTTGAACCGCTTGTCAGCGCGCAATTCCCTGGGTTGACGACCACTCAACGCAAAGCGGTGTCGGATCATGCGGACGGCAATCCCCGTTTCCTCGATGAATTGCTCCTCCACCTAGATACGCGAGAAGATCTCTTTATAGATTTTGACAAGACGGGCGCGTTGGAACCTGGGGCGCTAGACGAGATTGAAAAGCTAGAGCTTGAAAAGGTTATTGAAAGTCGTCTCCGAGCCGCAGGACCAGAAGTGTACCAACTCCTCGCTCTAGGGGGCATTCAAGGGATGGAGTTTTCTGAAAGGCTTGCAGAGGAACTCCAGGCAAAATTGAACGCAGACCATCAAGTAGACAATAAAAGCATCATCTTTCAACGAAGCGAAGATCCTTTCGGTTTCATTCAACGACGAGCGTTTGGCCTCAGCGAATTTGTTCAAAGGCCTTATCAAAAGATCGCAGAAAGTTTTATCCGAACGTTTGTAAAGCCTCCCTCAGCCGCAGAAGACGCTTTAAAGGCACTGTTGAAGACTTGCATGGAAAATCCCAACGATCTTGCTGACCAGGAGCTTCTTCACTGCTGCGATTTAACCCTGCAATAATACGAAAAAGATATTGATACAAACGGAACAATTTTGAAGGCCCATGCGTGGGGGCTCGTTGCCGACCTAAAACAAAAAAGCTTCAACTTCCGCGATGCCATCGACGCCTACGACCAGGCCATTGAGCTCATAACCGCCCTCAAGGACACCCTGGGCGACCAGACCACGCCGAGCTTCCTCAATGACCTCGCTGGCGCCCAGATCAACAAGGGTAATGTGCTTCAGGATTTGCAGAAGCTGGATCAGGCGGTCGACGCCTACGACCAGGCCATTGGCCTCATGACCGACCTCAAGGGCGACCTGGGCGACCTGACCCCGCCGAGCTTCCTCAATGACCTCGCTGGCGCCCAGATCAACAAGGGTAATGTGCTTCAGGGTTTGCAGAAGCTGGATCAGGCGGTCGACGCCTACGAAAAGGCCATTGGCCTCATAACCGCCCTCAAGGACACCCTGGGCGACCAGACCACGCCAAACTTCCTCAAGACCCTAGCTACCGCCCAGATCAACAAGGGTACTGCGCTTCAGGGTATGCAGAAGCTGGATCAGGCGGTCGACGCCTACGAAAAGGCCATTGGCCTCATGACCGACCTCAAGGGCGACCTGGGCAACCAGACCCCGCCGGGCTTCCTCAATGACCTCGCTGCCGCCCATATGAACATGGGTAATGCGCTTCAGCGTTTGCAGAAGCTGGATCAGGCGGTCGACGCCTACGAAAAGGCCATTGGCCTCATGACCGACCTCAAGGACGACCTGGGCGACCAGACCCCGCCGAACTTCCTCAATTCCCTCGCTGCCGCCCACATGAACATGGGCAATGCGCTTCAAGGTTTGCAGAAACTGGATCAGGCGGTCGACGCCTACGAAAAGGCCATTGGCCTCATGACCGACCTCAAGGACGACCTGGGCGACCAGACCCCGCCGGGCTTCCTCAATGACCTCGCTGCCGCCCATATGAATAAGGGCAATGCGCTTCAAGGTTTGCAGAAGCTGGATCAGGCGGTCGACGCCTACGAACAGGCCATTGGCCTCAGGAGCGCCCTCAAGGGCGACCTGGGCGACCAGACCCCGCCGAACTTCCTCAATTCCCTCGCTACCGCCTATATGAACATGGGTAATGCGCTTCAGAGTATGCAGAAGCTGGATCGGGCGGTCGACGCCTACGAACAGGCCATTGGCCACAGGAGAGCCCTCAAGGACAACCTCGGCGACCAGACCCCGCCGGGCTTCCTCAATGACCTCGCTACCGCCCATATGAACATGGGTAATGCGCTTCAAGGTTTGCAGAAACTGGATCAGGCGGTCGAAGCCTACGAACAGGCCATTGGCCTCATGACCGACCTCAAGGACGACCTGGGCGACCAGACCCCGCCGGGCCTCCTCAATGACCTCGCTGCCGCCCATATGAACAAGGGCAATGCGCTTCAAGGTTTGCAGAAGCTGGATCAGGCGGTCGACGCCTACGAACAGGCCATTGGCCTCAGGATCGCCCTCAAGGACACCCTCGGCGACCAGACCCCGCCGGGCTTCCTCAATTCCCTCGCTACCGCCTATATGAACATGGGTAATGCGCTTCAGAGTATGCAGAAGCTGGATCGGGCGGTCGACGCCTTCGACCAGACCATTAGCCTCATAACCGCACTCAAGGGCGACCTGGGCGACCAGACCCCGCCAAACTTCCTCAAGACCCTAGCTACCGCCCAGATCAACAAGAGGCGCGCGCTCTCACGTACGCGAAGCGAATAGCCCCGAGATCCGTAGACACCCACTACCCTAAAAAGAGCGAACTAAAAAACGCGATCTCCAAGGGGAGAAGTTCAGTCATTTTGCAGGCTATCGCCCGCAGGAATTGGTGATGTGGTGCGACCCCTAGACAATGGCAATTTTTCTGCACTGACGGCATCTTGCGGAAAAGGTCTTCAACGGTACGATAAGATGGGTTCGGCGGATTGCGCAGCAGCATCGTTTTGGCAGATGAACGTCCGATTTAGGCCGCAAACTCAATTGTTTTCTAACGGAAAAATTATGTCAGGGAACTTTGGACGGATGAGGTTGATCAGGCTTTCGAATTGCTTCTTGTCGAGAAATCGACCAGTCGAGTTGGCGCCGCGAAACAATTCCGCATTTCCGAGATGCATTTTAAGGCCCACAAATCGTTTGCTGCCGTCGATACAGTGAGCATGAGGATTTGAAAGAAACGGGTCGGCGTCGAATTTGTGCACCCGCCAAATCTCGCCTCCGACCCTGTAGTCTTTCTCAAAAAGCCTACGGTCTTTGTCATCGCAAAGTGCCATCTGCACAATAGCTATATCGATATAATCGTCGGTCGCTTCAGCAAGCTCAACGCTGCCACGCTCATCCATCATTGGTAACCTAATCACCTTAGCAATCGTCATACTATCAAACGACCACAGTTGCCGGATTACAATCCTAAATCAGATGACTCGTTAGCTTGGCCGCATTGCCGCATTTCTATTGGCAAGCGAAGATCCGTTCCGAGCCGAAGGCTATCTCCGATAACTCCATTCTGGAACTTAGTGGCTCTACACTTGAAGCTGCCGATTGACTGCAGTTTTCAACAAACAGACGATTTCCGCCTGTGCAACCACCTCGAGCTCGTCGAATGCATCAAGCATTCTTTCCCGATGATCGTCGGCGCTCACTTCCAGGTTTTCGATCCAGGCAATGCAATATTCAGCGTCGCTGTATCGCTGGTCCCGGATGGCGTCCTTCGATTTTGACTGAAACACCGTGAGCTGGCGACGCATGAGGCAATAACGTCGAAACGCCTTCACAAATTGCTCGTAGCTCTGCTCATCTTCAGTTGCCATATGCGTTCGCCGCGCCGATAAAATCTTCTCTCCTCCGGACTCGCCTCACATGGCTATGTGACCGGCGGCCAGATAATATTCTGCGCCATTCCGATTTTTATCGACTCCAAATGACGCATGTAACTGTACGGCAATTTTAAGTTGTACTTCTTAAAAATCTCGTCAATATACACTTAAAAGTAGAGCGATTGCTGTGGGGCTAAAACGGCAGTTGCGGTGTGAGTTGGGGGGCGTCTGGTGTCGGATGAGGTTTGGAGACAGCACGCGACGGCAAATGAACTGCTGGCATTAGAGCATGACTTCAGTTCCAGGTTTGAACTTCAGCTCAGATGCCGAAAATCAACCGCGAACGCCTTAACCGACCTCGACGTTCTAACCCTTCTCCTGGAGCCGGCCTGCAGCTCGGACGGCGCTCATGCGATCGCTCGCCATCTTCTTCTGGCCTTTGGGTCCCTGCCGGGCGTCCTCAGCACAGCACGGCACAGACTTTTGCAAGTTGAGGGCGTAGACCAGCGTCTTGCAGACATACTTGTCATTGCGCGCCAGTGTGCCTTGCGATGCACCCGTGCCGAGGTGTCCAACAGATGCGTGATCGAGTGCTGGACGGATCTTCTCACCTACCTTCAAACAGCGATGGGCAATCTGCGCCGCGAACAGTTCCGCGTCGTTTTTCTGAACAAGAGAAATGAAGTGATTGTCGACGAGGTTTTACAGGAGGGAACCGTCGACCATACGCCGGTCTATCCCAGGGAAGTTATGCGACGCGCGCTCCTGCATCACGCATCAGCACTCATCCTCGTTCACAACCATCCGTCAGGCGATCCCACACCGTCGCAAGCCGATATCTTGATGACACACAGGCTTGTGGAGGCGGCGGAGGTCTTTGACATCTCGATCTATGACCACATCATCGTCGCTGAAGGGCTGTCGGTGTCTTTTAAAGGATTGGAATTGATATGAGCATTCTCGCCATTCGATACCAGCCCACGCCCCGGTTGAGTTCTCTTCCGGGCTTTTGCGAAGAGAACCAGCCAAATGCAGAAGATCTGGATGTCGACGCCCGTCATTCAGAAGTCCTGGTTCAAACGCTTTGGCTCAGGACAATGCGTCAAATGTCGTTTCGGGAGGTCGCCCGGGTCACGGGCACCACCGAGACCCTTGCCCGAAAACACATGGTCGAGGCACACAAGATCCTGGCCAAGCTTCCCCTGAACGATCATTGAGTTTCGGCAGGAAGGTCCGGCGCGCTATTTAAAATATAGTAATAATTGCAATGTTAAAAATTACAATCTCTGATCAACATCAGCCCGAACGTTTGCCGGAGCCTGGCGCGTTCTGGGCTTCTTCCAGATCCTGCGAAATTCTTAGCTCAAGCCAGGGGAACAGCGCCCTAAGCTCGCCCTCATCGGCAGGGTTCCTGGCAGCCGCCACCAACTCATTGTAGCGGGACACAGTCTCGGCCAGATGCGCATCAGAAGGCAGGGTCACGCCCTTCGCCTTGTGGCTCTCGTGAACCAGCTTGCTGGTTTCCTTGAAGATGCCGGATTGAACCGTCGGCTTGCCGTCGTCAGTTGAGGATCCGCCCGGCTCGGGCGGCGCACCGTCCAGGAACATTGGGCCGTGACCGGATATCAGCCAATTCAGGTTTACACCAAAGCGATCAAGATAAGCTTCGAGAACTGAGGCATCTGGGGTTCGCTCCCCGCGCTCGTAGTGCGCAATTGAGTTCTTGCTCACAGCAAGGATCTTCGCGAAAGCCTCACGATCGGGCACAGCGCAGGCTTTACGCACGTCACGAAGCCGCCGACCTAAATCAGTTTTGGGTTCGCTCTCCGGTCTAGCCACAAAAATCACCAAAGACTACATTTGCGCTTTACAAAAGCGCGAATGTTGTTTATCAAAAATTGTAGCAGGCAGCACATGCAGCCCGCGATTGCGTTTTCACCTCGACATAGGCCGTCTGTTTTTACAGGCCGGCGCCGCCGGAGATATCCGATGACCGGAAAACTATGGGATAAACACGCCATCAAAGCCGAATTGCATCGTCAGGGCATGACCCTGACGGCTCTCGCAGAGCGAGAAGGCATTAATCCCAAATCATTCCGGGGTGTCTGGTCAAGAACCCATCGCAAGGCAGAAGCAGCCCTGGCCAAGTTTCTTGGCGAACCGGTCGAGGTTCTCTTTCCGGACCGCTACCCCATTCGAACATCCCGCATTCTGTCTACCAAATACGAAGCTGAGTCTGCTAGCCCGAAGAAGTGCTCTGAGTGCTCTTCCTCTGGCACCGCAGCAACCAAGGCCGCGTAAAGTGGCCCGCCCCGATGATACGGCAGCTCCCGTTTCGGACGCAGCGGCTTCAACAGCACCTGCAGCAACAAGCCGAGTTTGCCCACCTCGCCTGCCCCATGCAACGCCGAAACCCGCTGTCCAATTCGACACGCTGGATGCGATGCATCATCCGTTTCAAGGAACTGGCCACAAGACCGCGCATTGGCGCGAAACCGCCTTCATGCTTGGGGCGATCGGCTGCGGCTTCCTATCGGTTCTCATTGCCACGTCACATCTGATCCGGGCAGCGAGCCAATGAGTGCGCTTCTGTCCCTCAGGGTTTCGCTCTGGTCCGGTTTTCTCGAACTGGTTTCCCTCAAGTTTGGGCACAGTATCTCGTATCCGCCCGCTGTGGGGGACCAGCGCGCCTGTTCTCTTCCGACGCCGAACAGGCGCGCTGACTTCACAAGGGGAGGTTTTCGATGCTGAACCTCCATGATCAGCACGAGATCCTGAACGCAGTGTTCTTTGCCTGTGTTTCAGCGACCCGCGGCGGCTTCCCGCATCTCAGTGTCGACGCGGTGATCGAGCCGCCCCATGACTGGTTCGATGCAGCGCTCGCACGTCAAGTCGTGCTGCACCTGATGATCACCGAGTTCAACATTCCAAAGCGACGCGTCGTCGAGATGCAGGAGCGCTCCCGTGAGGCGGTCAACCGGGCACTGAGCACCGTGAACGCGCGACTGGAGTGCGCGGTCTTCGCAGCTCACTACGGCCAGATCGCCGAGACCGCCGACATGCTGTTCAAGTTCCAGCTGGAACCAGACCTCACCTGTCCCGCTTCACTGAATTTGGGGGCCGCGTAATGGCCGAGTTCAAGTCCCTTCCCCTTGCAAAGATCATTGTCGCTGACCGCCTGCGAGAGATCGAAGAAGATCATGCGCTGGTGATCGCCGGATCAATTGCCGAATACGGCCTGTTGAACCCGATCACAGTGCGCGCAACGCCGCGCGCCAAAGGGGGGAGTTATACCCTTGTTGCTGGCGCGCATCGCCTGCGCGCTGCAGAACTCCTGGCCCTTGAGGCCATCGACTGCGTTGTCCTCAAAGCGGACCAATCCGAAGCCCAGCTTCTCGAGATCAGCGAGAACCTTCACCGCAACGAATTGTCGGTCATCGACCGCGCAGTCTTTGTTCTGAAGTACCGGGAACTCTGGGAAGCCAGAAATGGCAAAATAGAAGTTGGCCGACCCACTGCTGAGAAATTGGGACAAGGTGTCCCTAATTCACTTCCCTTCTCAGAGTACACCGCCAAGCGTCTCGGCCTGCACCCGAAGACCATCAAGCGCCTCAACCAGATCTCGCAGCATCTGCATGCGGATCTGAGAACTGCCGTGCGCGGCACAGCTGTTGCCGACAACCAGTCAGCGCTGCTGAAGCTGGCGAAGATGGAGCCTGCCAAACAGAAACAGGCTGCCCAGGCCTTCGAGCAAGAGCCGGACCTACGGCAGGTGCTTGCAGCGATCGATGATCGCCCGAAGCCAAAGCGGCCTGACCTTCAAACGCAAGCCTTCGGCGCTCTGGTTGCGGCCTGGGATCAGGCCAGCGAGCTGACCAAAGCCCGGTTTCTGGACCACATCGGCATCAGGAACGCCGTGGTGAATGAGGCCTCCATGCAAGAGGCGGCCGAATGACCCACAAACCCAACAAGCCTCATCCCGATCAGTTTGACCTCTTCCAGGAAGCCCTGTTTCCAGTTCGGGTCGCAACGGCAACCATCGATCTCGATCGTTTCCGCTCGAAGATCAAACGCGCCATGGCGCAGGCCATCCGCGAATGCCCCCATGATCGCCCTGTGATTGCCGCGCGCATGGCGCAATATCTCGGGCTGCCAAACCTCTCCAAGGCAACGCTTGATGCCTATACCGCCGAGAGCAAAGCACGCCACGACATTTCTCTGGTGCGGTTCAAGGCCTTTGTCCGGGCGACCGGAGCCAACTGGCTCTGGGACATGATCGTCTCGGAAGATGGTCTGCTGGTTCTTGAAGGCGACGAAGCGCGCCTGGCAGAGATCGCCCGGCTCCAACAGGAGCAAAAGGATCTGGTCAAACAGCTCAAGACGCTCCGCTCGGTGCCCGTGGTGATCAGACGACACAACACCGGGGGGAGCAGCACCTCATGATCAGCTGGTTCTCCCTCTCCGAGCTTGCCGCAGCCCATCTGCCGGATCTGCCGCAAACCCGCCAGGGACTGGAAGCCGTGGCAAAGGCTGAGGGCTGGAGGGACAACCCGCTTTATGCCCGCAAGCGCAAGGGGCGCGGTGGCGGTCTCGAGTATCACATCGCTTTGCTGCCCAGGCCCGCCCAGCTTCGCCTGGCCATCATCAGCGAACCTTCTTCAGACGACGAAGACAAGAACGCGCTGAGGCGCCGGAAGGATCTCTGGAAACGCTATGACGCGCTTTCAGACACCAACAAATCCTTGTGTCAGGACCGTTTGAACGCACTTCAGGAGGTCGAGGATCTTAAATCCGCTGGCCTGACCCAGACCGCTGCCATGCGCATGGCCGCAAAACGGGCGGGCATTGCCACCGCCACGCTTTATGCCTGGCTTGGCCAGATCCAGGGCAAGGCGCGCGAGGATTGGCTGGCGGCTCTTGCACCCAAACCTTCTGCCTCAGAAAGCCAGGACCGGGCCGAGTGCCATCCGGACGCCTGGGACACTTTCAAGTCGGATTACCTGCGCCCGGAACAGCCATCCCTGTCCGCCTGCTATCGGCGCGTGGTGTCCGTTGCCCGCGAGTACGACTGGGGCAAGATCCCCTCGGAACGCTCCCTGCGCCGGCGTCTCGATGCTGAGGTTCCCCGTGCCGTCCAGGTTCTGGCGCGCGAGGGCCGGGACAAGGCCAAGGCGCTTTACCCGCCGCAACGCAGAACCCGCCATCACCTTCACGCCATGGAAGCGGTCAACATGGACGGCCACAAGCTGGACGTCTTCGCGCGCATGCCAAACGGCGACATCATCCGCCCCTGTCTTGTGGCTTTGCAGGATCTTTATTCGGGCAAATTCGTCTCCTGGCGATTGGCGGAAACCGAAAACAAGGAAACCGTGCGACTGACCATCGGCGACATGGTCGAGCGCTATGGCATTCCCGACAAGATCACCCTCGACAATGGCCGCGCCTTTGCCTCCAAGTGGATCACCGGCGGGGCAAAGACCCGCTACCGCTTCAAGGTGCGCGAAGAAGACCCGCGCGGGCTTCTGGTGGCGCTCGGCATAGACCTCTCCTGGACCAAGCCCTTTTCCGGCCAATCCAAGCCGATCGAACGGGCGTTCCGCGATCTGACCGATGACATTGCAAGGCATCCGGCCTGCGCCGGTGCCTATACGGGCAACAGCCCCGACGCCAAGCCTGAGAATTACGCCAGCCGGGCCGTTCCCTTCGAAGACCTCAAGCTCCACGTCGATGGCCAAATCCACGAGCATAATCTGCGCGCTGGCCGGAAGGCTGCCAACTGCGCGGGACGATCCTTTGAAGAGACCTTCGAGGCCAGCCTGGCTGATCCTGCAACGATCGTGCGCTGGCCGACCAATGCCCAGCGGGCCTTGTGGCTGCTGGCATCCGAAGCCTTCAAGGCGCGCAAGGGCAATGGCGAGATCCATCTTTATGGCAACCGCTTCTGGCACCCAGCGCTGACCGCCCATGCGGGCAAGCGCGTCATCATCCGCTTCGATCCGGACCACCTGACCCGGCCCCTCAAGGTCTATGACCTGACCAATGCGTTGATCTGTGAAGCAGACTGCGTGGCCGACACGGGCTTTCATGATGTCGATGCCGCCCGCGTCCATGAGCGCTCGCGCAGCGCTTGGACCAAGGCCGTCAATCAGGAGCGCCGCACACATGCCGCGCTCAGCGCTGCCCAGCTGGCAGATATCTACGCCAAGGGCGCTCCGAAGGACGCGTCCAGGCAAGCTTCTGAAGATGCATCTTCCGAGCAGAAAACACCCAACATTCCAAGATTGGTACCGGAGCTGAACATCCGGACCGCTGTGCACAGACCGCCATCAGATGAGGGCACCCAGGATGAAGCTGTCGAGCACAGCTTTGCCCGGGCGCTCAAGCTGGTGCGCGGTTCCGGCCCCATCGACCACATCAATGACCCGGCTTTTGATCCGGAAAGCGATCAATCGTCAGACGAAGCATCCAATCAAATTGAGCCGAATAGTCTTGCGTACGGTTCCCAAAAACCATGACCGGACACGGTCCGGCGAACGTTAAGGGACCAGTTGATGAACACACATTCCCCAGTTTCCGGGAGCAGCTCCCCGGATGTTGCCAGGTCTGGCGCTGCACCCTTCCGCAAAACCAGCTGGGAGCGTCCGGTCACCGGCCCGGACCTCGGCACGAACCGCACAACCCATGACATCGACCTTTGGTGGGGCCTCGTCGACCGGGTGATCGAGGTCGCCCGTGCAAATGGCTGGTCCATGGGCGAAGTTGCCCGCCGGATCGGCATGCCGAGCGGAACCTTCTCGACCTGGTATTCAGGCAAATACTCCGGGCGACTGGACAACCAGAACCTGGCGGTCGGCAAATGGCTGGATGCCATTGAAGAACAGGCTGACATCTGTTCGCAAATCCCCGCCTCTCCCGGCTTCATGAAGATGCAGATGTCCCAGGAAATCATCGAAACGCTCTCATGGGCGCAGATGACCTCCGATCTTGTCATGATCACGCAAGGGGCCGGCACAGGCAAAACCGAGGCCTGCCGGCACTATTGCGCCACCCGCCCGCACGCGTATCTGGCAACCGTCTCACCTCAGACGAAAACCGTCCATGGCATGCTGGTGGAGCTGGCCGCAGAACTGGACGTCATAGAACACAATCCGGCGAAGCTCACCCGCGCCATCGGGCGCAAGCTGCAGCGCATTGGCAACGGGTCGCTTCTGATTGTCGATGAGGCTCAGAACCTGGTCGATGATGCCATCAATCAGCTCAGGCACTTTGTAGATGTTCACAAGTGCGGCGTGGCGCTTGTCGGCAACAACGAAGTCTATGGGCGCTTTACCAAGAAGAACGACGGACCATCCTATGCCCAGCTGAAAAGCCGTCTTGGCAAAAGGCTCAAGCGCGAAAAACCACGGGTGAGCGATCTGCGCACCTTCATCTCCGGCTGGAATGTCAGCGACCCCGATTGCATCAAGCTTCTGATCGGCATCGGAATGAAGGGCGGTGCCCTGCGCCAGATCGACAAGACCATGAAGCTGGCCACGATGATTGCCATGGGCAATGGCGAGCCCCTCCAGGTCGGGCACATCCAGGCAGCCTGGAAAAACCGGGACGTGGAGGACGTAACATGAGCGGCCTAGGTGAATGCGAAAGACTTGCTCAGAAACGCGTAGACTAACGGAAAAGAGGCGTTTCTGAGCAAGTCTTTCCTGTAGGAAAATCCGTACTTGGTAATAAGCTGCTTCCAAACGGGTATCTATCTAGACGGCGACAAGGGATGCGATCGTCGATGGTCATCTGGGTGGAAAATAGCATTGCCGGCCCACTCTCGCATGGAGGAAACTGAAGCTAGCCAAATTGCTGAAAGCGTCAACCGGCGTCAGCTACATCCGCCGTTTGACTTCAAGCATTTTGCCGAAAAGCCTATTCCGACGAAATTGGTATCATTGCTATCGCGAAAATCTGGCCGATATGCGGAAACGAAAATATGGGCGTGGAGGGCATTGAAGGGGGCGTTGGCACTTCCGTCGCCAGAAACCACCAGCGCGCATTCTGGCGTGTTTTAAGACGTATCAAAATCGATTGTGTTGAGACATCGAGGATTACTCTTGTGCCGCGCCAGTCTAAGCATGATGAGTTCAACCGTTCAGTGTCGTCTCTGCGCCTCATTGATCGAAGCCCTTCGAAAATCACTTTCCTCGTTTGGGTCACACATTTCCGATCATGGGAGCGCGCTGGCACCCCAGCGCCTCTTGTTCCATCCTCCTTGGATTCTTGACTTTTCGGCGACCTCAGAGCCCGCGGAGATTGGATGTGTCTATTGATTAGGTGTTCTATTCCGAGAACCTATCGATGCCGGTTCGATATGAGTATGTCAGTTCGGTGAACGTGCTGATTACGCATACATAATTAATTTTCAGCGGATCTCTGCGCCATTTTGAATTAGCACGCAAAGATTGATATTTTCACCATTGCAATTATGCAGGATTTCTAAAAATTTCTCTTGGAAATGTCGAAGTATGAGGGGATGTGACGCATACGCCTTGCCATGCGCCCAGAAGGGCGTGCGCCAGCACGAAGAATGAGGCCTATTGAGATGAAGACGATAGCGGAATGAGCATCAGGCAACTTCAAGCTTTGAAAATATTGCTCGGCCTCTTTTGGCTGGCTCTTGGCACATCAACGCAGCATGCCCATGCATTGTCCGCGGAGGATCTGGCAAAAATAGATGTTCCATGTGTCAAACCACCCGAGCCGCCCGTCGGGTACGGGCGCAAGTCACTGGATCCTTCAAGGCTTTTTCTAGTCGACCTCGGACCGCACCGCTTCGCAGTGCCGTGGAAATATTTTAAGGGCCGCCCCTCGCCCGATATGAAAAGTTGCCACCGCGAGCATCCAAATTTGCCCATACAATTCTGGATACCTGATGGAAAGGCTCCCGACAAAAATCACTCCATACGTAAACCCTTCCAACCGCCAGATGAATCACACCCTGATCCGAAACCCAATGAATGGCTCATATTTGTGGACTCAATGCAGTATTACGCAGATAGTTTGAAAAGGAGATACGATCCAGAACTAAGCTACAGAAGCACATTAAATAGAATGAATGAAAAGCCAGAATATAAAGATGGTATTAATGTCTATCTTCTGGAGGAAACGCGCCTAATGGTTGATTATTATTACTCAAATGAGGATTATCATTTTTTTTACAGATG
Source organism: Roseibium polysiphoniae (assembly GCF_014842925.1). Classification (GTDB taxonomy): domain Bacteria; phylum Pseudomonadota; class Alphaproteobacteria; order Rhizobiales; family Stappiaceae; genus Roseibium; species Roseibium polysiphoniae. The sequence goes on along the minus strand of NZ_JACYXJ010000003.1, from coordinate 170,242 downwards.
TGTAAATGAAAAGGAAACTGATCGACGACGCATGTGCTCGGTAATTTTTGATCTAAGAAATTGGGAGCTTTCCGGACTGCTTTCTCTGCCGCTCGACGCCGTTGGTTTGCACGCAGAGATTATCGGCACCCTTGAGGGCCTTCTTATGCAGTGGGAAGTCGCAAGGTAAGATGAACGCGCTGATTACGCATACATAATTAATTTTCGGCGTGTCTCTGCACTATTTTGAGATGGCACGCAAAGATTGATATTTTTGCCATTGCAATTATGAGCTATTTCTGAAAGTTTCTCTTGGAAATGTCGAAACCTTGAATCTCGTTTAGGCCCGTTTTCAGACTTGTGGCGAGCGGTGTTATTGTGGGCAGAGCTAGTGACCATCGAACTGCATTCTGCGCGGCAGAAAGTCGGCTTTCCGTGAAGAACATAGGTGGTCGCCTTGAGCGTAGCTTCATTGTCCTTTTGAGCGTTTGCGCGGTAATCTGGGGCCGGTGGGTCCTGGTTCGTACCGGCGTCTGTCGTTCGTTACAGGCTTGATGTGTCTGACGACGTGGATGGCAAACCTGAAGCCGGACGTGTCGTCCAGGGGCTGGCGATATCTTGCTCCGTTGTCGCGTTGCTTGCTGGCGTCAGGTAAATCTCTTGTAGCCTTAAAGGTCAGGCGCTGGTCCCAAATCCGCCGGGACGCGATAAACTTTTTTGGACAGGCAAACGCATGCGAACAAACTTGGTTAGCTTATGACTTCAAAACGATTGAGACTTGTCCTGGGTCTGACCGCGGTCACTTTGATGTCCGTTGGGATTGTCCAGCAGGTTCTTCACGTCAACACACTTTGTAAAGAACTCGACGAAAACAAAATTTTCCTGAAGGCTATTGAGCACTATCTTGACACTGGTGGAGCGGGCACCGTTGCCATTCCGGGACAGGATGGCACCTATGAAAATTACCCGAAAGTGCATGCGTCTAGTGCAGAAGAATATCTCGAAAAATATCCAGATTGCTGCCGATACTACCCGGTTGAGGTCGATGGAAAACCGCTTTCTGTTTTATCCCGCTTCCTCGAGCGGCAGTGTGGTTTTGTCGGCATAGACGTGCACATCCGATACCTGAAGGATGGCCAGATCAAGACAGATTTCCCGGTTTTCTCTCGTGTCCGGGTGATCGACACATCTTACCAAATTTTTAGTTATTCAAAGGATCAGTAGCGAATGTCACTTCCAAATATTTCTCAAGTGATTTCCCAATATCTCTACGGTTCTACAAGCCTTCCTGGAGACTTTTCAAGTGAAACTTTGATACGAGCTGACAACGTCGACACTGACATTCAAGTTCAAGTTATCGACTATATGACCGGACCGGATGGTCCCGGAAGATTTGCACTCGCGTCGAATATTGATTTGATCAGTACATTCATGACATTCGACGTCGCCGAGGCAAATGAAGTATTTACGTCGTTCTACTCAGGTGATGGCACAGACAGAGTAGAATTGAATAAGAGCGAAATCGCTAGCTTTCTTGGGTTTTCAAGCTACGGTCTTTCTGTTGATCAAAAAGATTGGAACGATGGGGTTGGCAACTACGGCGAGCGGGTCTTTATCTGGGGTAACACTGCCTTTCAAATCAACAATGATGCAAAGTTTGTAATTGAAAAGAACAATGCTCCCGGAGCAAGCCATCCATATACGATGCGTCTAGAAAATTTTTATCTGGAACCGCGCCGAGAAAACCAAGGGCAAGGCAGTTACGATCCTGAAAACTTTGATTTCAAGTCCAGCGACGGGTCCACAGAGCTAACCCAAGAAACTTCCGAACGCGCGATAGATCCTTCGGGAATTGGTCGAACTGTAGAGCTTGTATTCAAAGAAGGTGGACTCACCGCAAAAACATATACCTACACAGATTATCTTGCTGATCAGCAAATGACAGACCAATACTACAGCGTTTTTGAGTATAGCTTTGATAATCAATCACTGTTAAAAGATGAAATTCAGGATTTATTTGATGATTTGTTTGAAGATGGCATTACCTCTACTACATTGAGCGACAAGATGATCGTCTACGGCACAAGCGGTAGTGACGATCTGCACAGCTATACAACGACACGCGGATACGATGTTACGGACGAAACCGCAGATATTGGGGCTGTTTGGCCGTTAGTTTATACTTTCGACCTTCCTCAACATAATAAGACGACAAATGGAATTGTATACGTTGCTGGCGGCGGACATGACACTGTTATTGGCACTGACAAACAGGATGCTTTGTTTGGAGGCACAGGTGGCGACACGCTTATCGGCGGAGTTGCCGGAAGTCAGCTTGGAGGTCAAAATGTAAGTGACGTATTTTTTCAAAATACACCATCTTACTTTGATGATGAAATCCAGGATCGTCTGGAAGGTGGCGAAGGTCTTGACAGCTATCTCTTTTATCAGCGCTTGGACGTTGTAGAGGATCAACGCAATTGGGAAACTCCGGGATCTGCCTCGGGAGGATATTCGTTTTTCGATGTCATTCTCACCAGTTACGTTGATGTTGGACGAGATCCGCAAAAATTTGATTTATCCCTGTATCAAAATGTAGATGTTATTTCCGACAGCGATGGCAATGGGCAAATTTTTTCAAAGTCGCTCTCCTACGACCATGACGGGCAAACAGCAACAAAGGATCATCGAGTTGATGAGTTTAGCAATCTCATTTACACAGCAAAATCTACCCATGGCTTAGACTATTACACTGCTGGTGGAAATATTTTGTATTTAGACTCTTCTACTAGCAAGCTCTACGGGTTTGTATTTTATACAGGGTCAGAGTTTGGAGGAGATATATCCGCCCATTGGTCCGGGTATCATGCTGCTTTCGCAGTCGAGAACTTCAGTTGGGGCGATTTCAATATTTATGCGACCCTGCCTGCAATCAACGGGACCAGCGGAAATGATGCTCCAGACCTGCAGGCAGGTCCTGGAGGCGAAGGCGCTGATTACTCCGGGGGGGACGGTGATGACATTATCATTGGAACGGCGGCGTCCGATAGCCTTAAGGGCGAAAATGACAATGACACCTTAGACGGCGGAGCTGGAGATGACCAATTGTCCGGAGGCCGCGGTGACGATGTAGTCTCCGGCGGCGAAGGGAGTGATATTCTCGATGGTGGCAGGGACAACGATGTCTTAGATGGCGGAGTCGGCGATGACCAAGTGTTCGGAGGCCTTGGCGATGATCAAGTTTCTGGGGGGGCGGGAAATGATGTTCTCGTTGGCGGCATAGGGGACGATATTTTAGACGGTGGAATCGGATCGGATACTTACAAATTCGAATACGACACTGGATCCGACACGATATCTGACGCGGGCCTCTCATCTGATTTCGACATACTGGAGATCTATTATCTTCTAGAAGAAGATGTCATTTTATCAAAAGTTGGTGCCAATCTGACGGACCTGCTTATTACCGATACCTGGACCGGGCAAACCCTCCTTGTCGAGGGGCAATTTGCGCTAGGAAACACCACTGCTATTGAGAAAATAGTTTTTCTGAATGATGGCGCTGCGGATGACTATGTAGCTACAACGAGCTGGGACGTACAGGCTATCGAATCCCGTGCACTGGCGGATATGAACAACACCCTGCCAGTCGTCGTCACTCCAATTGCTTCCCAATCCTTGCCGGTAAACACACCATGGTCCTATACAGTTCCAGCGGATACTTTCTTCGACGCGGATGGAGACACGCTTTTCATTCAGCCCACCTTGGCTGATGGGTCTTTACTGCCTTTTTGGATGTCCTTCGATCAATCCACAAACACCATCAGCGGGACACCGCCGGTAGACTTCAATGGAAGCATCGGAATAACGGTGGCAGCTTATGATCGGCAAGGGGCCGCGGAGACAACTTTCACCCTTCTTGTTGGTGATACCAATGACGCACCGATCGTGGCAACAGCGATTGCTGATCAGGCCGTTTTGGAAGACACCGCCTGGAGCTATGCGGTTTCGGCAGGCACGTTCGCTGATGCTGATGGCGATGTCCTGACTTACAGTGCGAGCCTTGCAAATGGCGATCCTCTTCCATCCTGGCTCAGCTTCGATGGCGCCACACAAGCCTTTTCCGGCACGCCTCCGCAAGATTTCAACGGCACAATATCGCTGAAGGTGATTGCATCAGATGGTTCTGAGACAGCGGAGACGAGCTTCACGCTGACGGTATCGCCCGAGAACGATGCACCTGTTGTTGCTGCAGCAATCTTGGACCAATCCGCTGCGGAAGACACTGCATGGTCGTTTGCAGTTCCTGCTGGCACTTTCATAGATGCCGATGGTGACGCGTTGAGCTACAGCGCTGCTCTCGCAGACGGTTCGGCACTGCCGAGCTGGCTCAGCTTCGATGACGCCACACAAGCGTTTTCCGGCACACCTCCCCAGGACTTCAATGGAACTTTATTATTAAAAGTGACCGCATCGGATGGAACCGGCACGGTGGACGCAAACTTCACGCTCACGGTGGTGGCTGAAAATGATGCTCCTGTCGTCACAGCGTTGATTTCCGATCAATCGACTACGGAAGACACTGCATGGTCGTTTGCGGTGCCTGCTGGCACTTTCACAGATGCCGATGGCGACGCGTTGAGCTACAGCGCCGCTCTCGCAGACGGTTCAGACCTGCCGAGCTGGATGAGTTTCGATGACGCCACCCAAACGTTTTCCGGCACACCTCCGCAAGATTTCAATGGCACAATATCGCTGAAAGTGATCGCATCAGATGGTTCCGAGACAGCGGAGGCGAGCTTCACGCTGACAATATCGCCTGAGAACGACGCGCCTGTTGTTGCTGCAGCAATCTTGGACCAATCCACAGCGGAAGACACGGCCTGGTCGTTTGCGGTGCCTGCTGGCACTTTCACGGATGCTGATGGTGACGCGTTGATTTACAGCGCTGCTCTCGCAGACGGTTCGGCACTGCCGAGCTGGCTCAACTTCGATGACGCCACCCAAGCGTTTTCCGGCACACCTCCGCAGGACTTCAACGGAACTTTGTCGTTGAAGGTTATCGTATCGGACGGCACCGCAACTGCAGAAAGCGTATTCGAGCTGATTGTTACACCGGCTGATACAGACGTCGGCGATACGATCGCAACAGCCAGTTCCATTGCAGTAGGGGGCTCGATCACGGGCACGGTTGACGTAGCCGGCGATCATGACTGGTATGCTGTCGAACTGGAAGCAGGCGTGAGCTATCAGTTCAGCCTGCGGGGTGCCGCCACATCCGGCGGGACCTTGAGCGATCCCTTCCTGGCGCTGTTCGATGCAGCAGGCGTCGAAATTGATTTCAACGACGACCATGACGGATCCCTCGACGCCTTGATCGAGTTTACACCGACAACCTCGGGCACCTACTACCTGGATGCTGAGGCACGCGGTGCAGACACCAATATCGGAACCTACACCTTGGAAGTAGAGGTGGTGGTATCAGGGCCGACTGATTCAAACGATACTCTTTCTGGAACAAGTGGTGCAGATTTGATTGATGGCCTTGCTGGTGACGACGCCATCAGTGGTTTGGCTGGCGATGATACGTTAATTGGGGGAGCTGGAGCGGACTCAATCGACGGTGGGGATGGCAACGATACGATCCATGCCGACGCTGCAGATACATGGTTCGACGGCGGAAACGGTGTTGATACTCTCATCTACGATGGCACTGACGATCGGCAATACGCCATGAATCAAGGTAGCTTTGAGAACATGTCTGCCGGATCGGGCAACAATACAATTTGGGGCACCGCCGACGGGAACCTCATAGACGGCGAAGGGGGCAATGATGTCATCCACGGCTATGGTGGGAACGATACCCTTATCGGCGGCTCTGGGTCCGATTCACTCATGGGTGGCGACGGCGATGACACTGTCTATGGCGATGCCGATGATGTTTGGTTTTCCGGAGATGACGGCGAAGACACACTCATTTTCACCAGCACTGCCGACTTCGACTACGCGCTGGATAACGGTGGTTTTGAACATATGAAGGCCGGCTCCGGCGACAACGCAATATACGGCACTGCAGGCGACAATATACTCGATGGCGAGGCTGGCGATGACTTCATTCAGGCCTATGATGGCAATGATACGCTGATCGGGGGAAGTGGATCTGATAGCCTTCAAGGCGGAGATGGCGATGATATCGTATTTGCCGATGCGGATGACAGCTGGTTTTCTGGTGATGCTGGTATCGACACGCTGATTTATACCAGCACGGATGATCGCCAATACTCGCTTGGCCAAGGTGCATTCGAGCACGTTGAAATGGGTGGTGGTAATAATGTCGTTTGGGGGTCCGCGGCAGACAATACCATCAATGGGCAAGCTGGCGCGGACACCCTTTACGGATACGCTGGTGCGGATCGCCTCATCGGAGGGACTGGCGCGGACCATCTGGTTGGAGGCGACGGCGATGATGCTTTCGTATTCTCGTTTGGTGACACAGGACATGACACGATCACCGACTTTGTCGCCGGAGCGGGATCCGATGATGAGATTGAGTTCGAGAGCGGTGTTTTCTCAGATCTAGCGAGTGTTCTGGCTGCCGCTTCTGATGATGGCACGGATACAACGATCACGATCGACGCAGAGACATCGGTCCTCATTCAAAACGTGGTCGTTTCGAACCTTCATCAGGACGACTTCCGGTTTGTCTAGGGCCTCGGGTTCGTCGTGGTGACGCGGTACATGGCGGCTACAGTCAGCGCCATTTAGATGCACTTCTGTGGCTCCCGCCTCGCTCGGGGGCCGCAGGCGTACTGCACACAGTCTGTGTGAGCCGCGCTGTTTGCCCATCTTTCACACTCCTCCCATTCCATAGAGTATCGAACCCAAGATGCGTAGTTCAGAGACGCCGGATGGTGCCGCTTCAGTCCTCTCGATGGCTTTCCGCAACGTCCGCTTTGCCTTGACTGCGGTTGGTCTTGTCAGCTTTCTTATCAATCTCTTGATGTTGACCGGACCGCTGTTCATGCTTCAGGTCTATGACCGGGTCCTTGCAAGCGGGTCAGTGCCGACCCTCGTCGTGATCGGCAGCCTGGCAATTGTACTTTATGCCTTCTACGGCGTTCTGGAGGGCCTCAGAAGCCGTGTGCTCGCACGTCTGGCTCACCGGATCGATGCGAGTATGTCTGGTGCGGTCTTTCGCCTTTCGACAAGCCTGCCTGTTCGTCTTGGTCGCCGATCGGCAAACATGCGTCCAGTTCAAGACCTTGATACTGTCCGTCAATTTCTCTCCGGTGCGGGGCCTGCTGCGATTGCCGACCTACCCTGGCTGCCTTTCTACATTGCGCTCGTCTTCCTGTTTCATCCGATCTTGGGTTTTGTTGCTCTCGGGGGCGCAGTGGTCATTTCCGGATTGATTGGCCTGAATGAGGTGTTTTCAAAGACGCCAGTCGCGGAAGCGAGCCGCAAGGCAGGCGGCCGTGCCGCCGAAGTCGAAGCGGGCAAGCGGAACTCGGAAGCAATCCAGGCAATGGGGATGGAAGGGGCCTTGACGGCAAAATGGGAGTTGCTCAACGACGGGTTTCGGGCGACCCAATTGAGGGCCTCTGACAGGGGTGGATTTTTCTCGACGCTGATCAAGACGGTCCGGTTCGTATTGCAATCCGCCGTCCTGGGCGCCGGAGCCTGGCTCGCGATCCAACAGGAAATCACGCCGGGCGTCATGATTGCTGCGTCGATCATGACTTCCAGGGCGCTTGCGCCGATTGAACAGGCCGTGGCGCAATGGCGGAGCTTTGTCGCCTGTCGTCAGGCCTTGCATCGCTTGAAAGAGTGGCTTCCATTGGCGGCAGAAGAGAAGCCAAAACTGGAATTGCCTTTACCTCAGACGTCACTGTCCCTGGAGAAGGTAAGTTGCGGGCCCTTCGGCGAGCAAACGCCGTTCGTGACCAATGTTTCATTTGATCTTGCCGCCGGAGATGGTCTTGGCATCATCGGGCCCTCTGGTTCAGGCAAATCGACGCTGGCAAGAGCGCTTGTCGGGGCAGTGCCAATTCTTCGCGGCGTGGTTTCTTACGATGGAGCGGATATCAGGCAATGGCCGATTGATCGACGTGGCGACTTCATCGGATACCTGCCCCAGGATCTGCAACTCTTCGACGGCACCATCGCGCAGAATATTGCGCGCTTTCGCGACGACGCGAGTCCTGAGGCAATTACCGAAGCTGCCAGACTTGCTGATGTTCACGACCTGATTGTCGGGCTGACGGATGGGTACAATACTGTCATTGGGCAAGCGGGTCTCAATCTGTCAGGAGGCCAGCGCCAGCGCCTTGCACTGGCTCGTGCGCTCTACGCCGACCCGTTCCTGATTGTGCTCGACGAGCCCAACTCCAACCTCGACGCAGAAGGCGAAAATGCCTTGACCAATGCAATCATGGCGATGCGCGAGCGTGGCTCCATTGTCGTTGTGATCGCGCATCGTCCCAGTGCGATTACCGCAGCGAATAAGGTCCTTTGCATGAGGGAAGGACAGGCAGTTGCCTTCGGGCCTAAGGACGAGGTTCTCAAGAAAGTGGTTTTGCCGGTGGCCAGTGTTGGAGGCAGGGCATGAACGCGGAGCCAGGTAGCGATGCTCATCTCAAACGAACAGTCAAAGCGCATCTGCTTGCAGTACTGCTGATCAGCCTTACAGTTGTCGTCGGCCTCGGTGGGTGGTTGGCTGTGGCCCGCATATCGGGCGCTGTCGTGACCTCAGGGACCGTGGTGGTGGAAAGCAATATCAAGCAGGTCCAGCATCAGGAAGGCGGGATCGTGCGTGAGATCAAGGTCGATGATGGTGACTTGGTGGAGGCCGGAGAACTGCTACTTCGCCTTGATGACACCGTGACGCGCGCGAACCTTGCCGTGATTACCAAGCAGCTTGCTGAACTCGAAGCTCAGGAAAAACGGCTACTTGCCGAGCGTGACGGCGGAACTGTGATTGCATTTCTAGGGCCGGGCGGAACCCGCAGTCTGACTGAAGTTGAAATCGGCCAAAAACTCTTGTTTGAGGCACGGCGGAACTCGCTGTCAGGTCAACGTCAGCAGCTCAGCGAGCAGATCACCCAGCTGGATCGGCAGATTGAGGGCCTGGAGGCGCAGCTGGACGCAAAAGCGCAAGAGATCGAGCTCATCGATCTTGAACTTGTTGACCTCAATGCCCTCTTGGCGAAGCAGTTGGTCTCCAAAAGCCGCGTGACGTCATTGCGCCGCGAGAAAACCCGCTTGCGCGGTGAGCATGGCAGTCTGATTGCTCAAATTGCCCAGGCTCGGGAAGCAATCAGCGAAAGAGAGATCCAGATCCTCCAGATCGACGAGAATTTCCGTGCAGAGGTTCTTGAACAGCTGCAGGAGGTTCGATCCGAATTGGCCCGCCTTGCCGAACAACGCATTGCTGCAGAAGATCAGTTGCAGCGTGTCGACTTGCGCGCACCGCAGACAGGCTACGTCCATCAGCTGGCTGTTCATACCATCGGTGGTGTGGTTGCTGCTGGCGAACCCATCATGCTGGTTGTTCCGCGAGAAGACAAGCTCATCGTGGAAGCCCAGGTCCGGCCAGTCGATATTGATCAGCTTGGACAGGGACAGCGTGCCAGGGTTCGTTTTCCCAGTTTCGATCAGCGCACAACTCCGGAACTCAACGCCCGCCTTTTGACGATTTCCGCTGATCTGACAGAGGACGAACGCACAGGCCTCAGCTACTACACCGCCAGACTTGCGATCGATGAGGCTGAGCTGTCGAAACTAGGCGGGGCCGCTCTCGTGCCTGGAATGCCGGTAGAGGCCTTCATGACCACGCAAAACAGAACAGTGCTATCTTATCTGATCAAGCCAGTTCGCGATCAAATCGCACATGCAATGCGAGAGCGGTGATGCGGAGGTCGGACTGAGCTCGAAGGCGCCCGCAAGTTCCGCTGGTCTTCAAATTGTTTCTGGTCCGGCTTGTCCGGCGCTAGCGTCGACACCTCGATCGTCATTCCAAACCGGGCGATCGTCTTTGGCGTCTCAACCCGGACAACGACGACCATTACAGGAGCAACCTCCTACGACTGCGGGTTATCGGGTGAGACATCCAAGTTCGGCGGATCGCTCGGGATCGCGGCTGGCTCAACCAATGCCGGGGTGATCGGGCCGCAGGCGTTCTACTCGGATACGCCGGTCAGGCTGACTGCAAATGGAGGGAGTTTTAGCGGTGGGGCCGTGAAGGTGGTGTTGCACTACTTCTTGCCGGTCGTGCCGCAGGCGTGAGATGGTCAGTTTTCGACCCATTTCGGATGTTGGTGGGTTTGCAATGAACGGCAGGAACGGGTCCTTGTTGACGTTGGCGATTGGCGGAAAGAGGTGACCACTTCGAGATCACATCCGCTGTGCCAATGGTTTGGTAGCCGTCGCGTGTCAGGTCTTAGCTGAATATGCTCTCAAACACGTCCCGAACGGCTGTCGGTTGGCGACCGAGGAGCTTTTGCAGCGTCGGATCAAGGGTCGCAAATTCGCCAGCCAATGCCGCGCGATAGTAACCCACCATGACCGCGATGGCGCCTGCCGGTGCACCTGCACGCTGCGCATTTTCCACCATGGTGTCTTCACTGACGAAGCACCGCTCAATCGTTCGTCCAGACGCTTCACCCGCCAAATGCGCAAGGTCGGTGAGGTCTAACGCCTCGTTCCCGGTCAGCGGTGGCGTCGGACCATCTATGAACTCGCGCCCGGCCAGCAAGAGAGCATCGACCGCTGCCAGGTCCTCGTGGGCCGTCCAGGCGACTTTGCCGTCCTCCGGGCCGGTCAATACGCCGCTCTCGAAGCCTTTCGCATTCATGGCGAGTATACTGTCAGCGTAGAACCCATGGCGCAGTGCGGTCCAGGCTATCCCGGCACTTGCCAGCATCTTCTCAGTCGCGGCGTGATCGCGTCCGGGCGGGAACTGCGAGTCCGGAGAACTCGAGACCTGGCTGGTGTAGAACAGCCGCTGCACGCCCACCTCCTTGGCGATCGCGATGGCCGTTTCGTGTTGTTTCAGCGGATCTCCCCCCGTGGCCGCGGCATTGGAGGACACCAGCAGTATCCGTTCGGCATCTTCCCAAGCGTGGCGCAGGCTGTCGGGCTCAGAGTAGTCGCCGCGCCGGACACGCACGCCGCGCTTGGCAAGGTCAGCCACTTTCTCCGGCGCGCGGACGCTGACGCCAATGCGCTCTGCAGGAACATGATGCAGCAGCGCATCAACGATCATGCGCCCCAACTTTCCGGAAGCTCCTGTAACGATAAGCATAATCCCGTCTCCAATCGTCTTTCCTGCGCCGCGCCATGTACGGCATTTCCATCAGCGGGCAGCATGACTGTTCTCCTTAGGTTGGAAAACCATCGAATTTTGAATACCTTGTTCTCTATGAAGAACAGTGTCTCCATCGATGATCTCGCCGTCTTTCTCATGGTCCTCCGCGAGGGGGGCTTTCGGGCCGCAGCCCGAAGACTTGGTGTGGCTCCCTCCAAGATCAGCACGACAATCACCCGGATCGAGGCGCAGCTCGGCGTCCCGATGCTGCGCCGCACGACGCGCAGCCTGCATGCCACCGACGCAGGGCAACAGCTTGCGGATCGCATCGCACCATTGCTCTCAGAACTGGATGCGGCCTGTGTCGAGGCGGCCAACCTGGGCGGTGAGGTGAAGGGACGGCTGAAACTGAACGTACCGGGAGCCGTAGTGCCGGATATCCTGCCACCGCTATTGGCCGAATACCGGACACGCCACCCCAGTGTGGAAGTTGAAATCATTGTGGAAAGCGACTTGATCGACATTGTCGCCGCAGGGTGCGACGCGGGCATCCGCTACGGCTCCCTGCTGGAACAGGACATGGTTTCGATCCCGATCGGACCGAGGAAGCAGCAGTTAGCGCTGGCGGCATCGCCCGCCTATCTGCAAGCCCACGGTGTCCCTCGGAAACCGGAAGAGCTGACCGCGCATGATGCGATCCGATATCGCCTGCCAGGCGGCCCATTGCTCCCATGGGACCTGCAATCCGGGAAACGGTCAGTCCGGGTCGAACCGGTCAACCGGCTTGTACTCGGTGTTGCTGCGCTTGACACGGGGCGAAGCTATGCGCGCAACGGGATCGGAATCATTTATGCATTCCGCAATTGGCTGGACGAAGACATGGCCACAGGCGCGCTTGTCCCCATTCTGCGGGACTGGTGGCCAACACAGGAGGGGCCGCACCTTTACTACCCGAGTCGCTCGACTCCTGCCCCGCTACGGGCCTTCATAGATGTTTGCCAGTCCGGTGCCGTGACTCGTTGAACTGACACCAACTCGATGCGAGCAGTTCGCACCGATGCCATGTTGACGGTTCAGGGGGCTGTGCGAACGGCAGCCCGACCCGCTGTATTGCCGTTGGTTCGGATCGCAACGAACGTCCGTTTCCCGCCCTTATCTGGCGCCATAAATGGCGATTTAACGGGGTTTAAAGGGTCTTCAAGCGGTATTCAAAAGACGCCCTTGCATCGGCACTGAAGCTTGAAAACGGGTGGCGAAAACGTCAATTCACCGCCCAGCGCGCCTGAAACCACGCAAAAACTGAAAATTCCAGTTCGCCGTGTCAAACATTCCAGTTTTGCGTGGCGAGCTACACCGCTAGGCGTAACCTCCATTATGCAACCAGAAAGAATGGTGGGCCCGGAGGGACTCGAACCCCCAACCAATCCGTTATGAGCGGACGGCTCTAACCAGTTGAGCTACAGGCCCTGTCGACGGACTGACATGTGGCAGCAACCTGCAACGAATTCAGTGACCGGACACCTGCTAACTACACCAAAGCCTCTTTGCGCCGCAAGCGCTTTGGCGGTTGTCTGATGGCCTCTTTTGGAAATCGTGCGCTTTCAGCAAATCGCGGCGCACAACAGGCTGAAAATGGTTGGTGCCGCCTGCCTTTAAGTGCTCCGGTTTCGCTTGATCAGGCGGGCGCAGCTGGCCACCTGGAAGCTGCCGATCCCTTTCCAATCCGCGCCGAAGCGTGTAGCGATGAGAGCCATCAAGGCCATGGATCCAAAGGGAACATCATGCGGTCATCGCTGCTCAGCATCACATTGAGCCTCATCCTGGTCTGCCTTGTCGGCTGGCTGCTGGTCACAGGCCGGGCGCTGCTCTTGCCCCTGGCCATCGCCCTGATCGTTTGGTACCTGATCAATGCCCTGTCCCACGGCTTTCAGCTTGTTCCCTTCGGCGCCTGGCGCCTGCCGGGCTGGATCGCCTTCCCGCTCTCGCTGGTGACGATCTTTCTGACATCGACCCTCATTCTGGATATGGTTGCAGAAAATCTGACACAGCTGGCACGAGACGCTCCGGCCTATCAGGTGCGGCTCGAGGAGGTCTTCAATCAGTTCGCCGCCCTGATCAAGCTCAACGATCCGCTGGAGCTGCAGGACTTCCTGCCGGACGCCATCTTGCCGAAACTGGTCACGGCAGGCGCAGGCTTCATCACTACAATCGCCGGGTCCGCCTCGCTTGTGTTCATCTATGTGCTGTTTCTTCTGCTCGAGCAGTCGACCTTCGACCACAAGTTCGAAAAACTCTTCGCCACGCCTGCGCGCGCGCGGGCTGCCTTTGCCCTGCGCGAAGAGATCAACCGGTCCATCCTGCATTATTTCGGCATCAAGACCGTCGTCAGCATAGCAACTGGTCTTCTCACCAGCCTGATCCTCTGGGCCATGGGGCTGCCCTATGCAGCCCTCTTCGGCTTCATCGCCTTTCTGCTAAACTATATTCCCACCATTGGCTCGCTCGTCAGCGTGATCTTTCCCGCGCTTCTGTCGCTGGTGTTTTTCGACACGCTGGGTCCCTTCATTCTGATCGTCGCCGGATTGGGCGCGATCCAGTTTTCGATCGGCAACCTCATCGAGCCGAGGCTGATGGGCTCCAGTCTGAACCTTTCCGGCCTGGTCATCATGATCTCCCTCGCCTTCTGGGGGGCGATCTGGGGCGTGGTCGGCATGGTCCTTTGTGTCCCGCTGACCGTGGTGATCCTGATCATCTGCGCCAAATTCGAGCGGTCGCGCCCGATAGCGGTCCTCCTGTCCGCCAATGGCGACATTGCAGTGTTTCCCGAAAGGCTCGAAGGCGACGAACCGGCCGGCTGACCTGAACCGGAGATGAACCGAAACGCCTTTGCCGTGCCGCAATCGGACTGAAAGATAGGCTCGTTAAAAGACAAGCGGTCCCCGCCGCGATTTTATGTGAGGTATGATCTTGTTTTCTAAGCCCCTTTCGCGCCTGCCGCAGACCCGCCGCCACGAAGGCGAAACCAGCGCCAGAAAGGCCGCCGGCACCTTTTTGATCGCAGCACTTTTCGCGCTCTCTCCGCTGGTACCGGCACCAGCCCATGCCGATGAGAGCAAGACCCCGGCGACCATTACGATTTCCGGCCAGGGCAAGATCTCGCTGGCTCCGGACATGGGCGTCGTGACGACGCGCGTCGTGACACCGGCGAAGTCAGCCCCTGAAGCCCTGTCCAGCAACACCCAGGCGATGAACGAGGTCATCTCCAAAATCAAAGAGGCAGGCATCGCCGCAAAAGACATACAGACAAGCGGCTTTTCCATTCATCCGCGCTATGCGGATCGCCGCGACGATCCCAACCAGCCACTGAAGATCGTCGGCTATGAAGTTTCAAATGGTGTCACCATCCAGGTGCGCGATCTCGACAAGTTGGGCGCCATTCTCGACACGGTCGTGCGGTCCGGCGCAAATGAGGTCGGCGGCATTTCGTTCCAGGTGAGCGACGCGGACAAGAAGATGGACGCGGCACGCAAGGCTGCCGTTGAAAACGCCAGAACCAAGGCCGCGCTCTACGCAGAAGCCGCAGGCGTATCGCTCGGCCGGGTCCTGTCGATCTCTGAAAGCGGAGCGATCGCGCCGCGTCCCTATGCCATGCGCGCGGACAAAATGATGATGGCGGAAGCTGCCGTTCCGATCGAGGCAGGCCAGGAGACGCTCTCGGCCAATGTCACCATCGTCTGGGAACTGGACCAGTAGGCTCAAACAAAAAAGCCGGCGCCCCTTTGATGCGGGCTCCGGCTTTGTTCCAAGTTTCAGAGGTAGATACCGATTAGAGCGAGCGGATCCAGACCTGCATCGGCTTCTCGCTCTCCACGTCCTCGCCCACATCCTGCCAGGGGAAATGCACGATCCCGCCGGCAAGTTTGTCATAGCCGCGTTTGCGCCAGAAATCATCCAGCGGCGAATAGTTGTCCGGTTTCAGCGGGTGGTTGTCCGGGCGGATAACCGCGCAAAAGGCCGCCGTCGAGAACCCCAGCGCCTTGGCATGGGCTTCACGCTCATCATAAAACAGATGACCAATTCCCTGACCGCGATAGGCTGGATCGAGCAGGGCTTCTGCCAGATAGAAGATTTCGCGCGGGTCCAGCCCCTTGTCCTCGAACGGACCACGGAACTGGATCACTTCCTGTTCCAGCGGCTCCCCAGTCGCAGCGCCCACCAGGGTGTCGCCGTCATAGGCTCCGACGATGACCGCTCCCTCGGTCTGGGCATAGCGCGACAGATAGGCCTGCTCATATTCCATCGTGCCGTCATAAAGGTAGGGCCAGTCGCGAAAGATCTTGATGCGAAGCTTGGCGAGGTCCGGGAGAGCCGCCTCAAGTTCATCGCCCTTCAAAATCCTGATTTCAATTGTCATATAATTTCCTCACCACTTCCCTCGGCACAAACATCAAGGTCGGCTCGAGAAAAATCAACACCCTACCGCGACAAAACCGGCAGTGCGGCCGTGATCAGGCACAATTTCCACACTGACAAGTGTACTTTTTGAGCGCACGCCTTCTGGCTTTGTTCGACACCTTTGGGATGCCGCCATGGCCTTCAAAGCTACGAAGGCACGACACAGCCTGACGGCAAGCCGCACAGGTCGCGCGGTACATGCCAGCCAGAACCGCAGCAATCGGCAGGGTTCGATCAGTCCCGCGCTTCCAGCCAACGCCTTGACGCATCGACGTCACCACTCAACAGTCCACCTGCAATCTGGTGACCGACCGCTGCGCCGAACTTGTAGCCATGTCCGGAACAGGCCGACACGGCGATGGTGCGGCCAATCTCGCGCACAAAGAAGTGCCGGTCTTCGGTGAAGGTGTAGGCGCAGGTCACAACGTCGGCGACGCCGTAGTCTTCGATCCGTGCAAAGGGTGGGGCGAAGTAATTGCGGATTTTCTCGCCCTCACCCGCCTTCGCGCTGCGGTCGGTGTCCGGTTCGCACTTGTATTTGTGAATGCCCGCGCCGACCTTCAGTCCTGTTCCTGCCACCGGCGGCAGCACATAGCCATCCACGCTCCCACCCACATCAAGGATCACGGGCGCCTTCTCCCACGCGGTTTTCAGGTCTGCTGGAGGGGTCAGATAGGCAACGGCCGTGCGATAGGTCGTCAGCGAGGAGGCAAGGTCCGGCAGGAGGCGAAGCGTCCAGGCCCCGGCTGTCACAACCACCTTGTCGCCGACCAGTTCCTCGCCGGTTTCCAGCCGAACACGCCCGGCTTCCGCATCCAGTGAGGTAACCTTGCAGTTTTCACGCACGTCGGCCCCATTGGCCCTGAGCCAGTCACGCAAGGCAGCAGCGATCTTCTGGCACAGGAGCACACCCCCCTCAGGGCTGACCGCACCGAAGCGGATGGTGCCGGCATCAATGAAGGGATATCGCGCTGCAGTCTCGGCCGGGCTCAGTTCCTCAAAGGCATAGCCACCTTCAATCAGGCCGTCACGATACTCTTCGCCTTCATCTCCGGGCACCTGCGACAGAAGCATATACCCCGTATCCACGAGATGACTCTCACCGAGGTCGTCCCACATGGCGTCCCAGGCTTCAAAGGCCTCACTCATGCGGCGCTGATATCCGCCCTGCCCGCCATAGGCCCGTCGGATGATCCGGTGTTGATCCCCGGACGCCGAGAGTGGATTGGGAATCGGCCCCTGTTCCAGCAGAGTGACGGCAACGCCTTTCCTGGCCAGAGACCAGGCGGTGGAGAGGCCCGAAATCCCGGCCCCGACGACGATGATGTTCATGAAACGACTTTCTCTAGTTCTACGCGGGAAGCTTAACCTCGTGGAGGTCGCGCGCAAGCCAAATCAAGTCGTAATGCCATTCCAAATTGTCTCACAGGAACAGTTATCTATATACGATCCGACCTGCTTTTTGCAGGATGCTGAAACGTGCCATCTGGCAAGGATATTTTTCTGGAGACAAGATGTCGGACCGTCATCTCTCTGACTTGCCCGATTGGGGCTACCTTCTACGGGAATACTACGAGCTCTACCGTTTCCTGTCCTCAGGCGGCAGCGATCGTATCCGGGGCCATCAACGTGCCGTGCGAGAGGCCATCAGCCGGGTCACAAAGAGCAATGCCGAGGTGCGTTTTGACAGCCCGGCCCAGAAACCCGTGACCGCACATCTCAGACGTGCCCTGGACGAGGGAAAGCTGGAGCGAACCGCTCCGCTGATCCGCTCGCTTGAGGCCGTTCAGGACCATCTGGTCTGGCAATACGGCTATGAGAAAGTGCCGCGCGGGCTGGAGAAGACCTACGCCTACGCGGAAATCTGCGGCCCCAATGGCCCGGTTCTGACCGATCAGGTGATCCTCGGCCTCGTGCTCTTCGCGCCCGGCTGCACCTATCCGGCACACGCTCATAACGGGATTTCGGAAAGCTACATCTGTCTGTCAGGCGCGGTCTCGGAGAACCATCAAGGTGTCTATGCACCCGGCTCCATGATCTTCAACCCGCCGCATCACATGCATCGGATCACGGTCTCAAAGACCGAGCCAGCCCTCCTGACCTACGCCTGGACAGGATTGCCGGAGGTTCTGACCTCACAGAAAATGGTCTTCAGCCGCCAGCGCAAATAGGCTCAGGCATTCACCTGGGCAATCCAGTCTTCGAGGTTGTAGTAGGTGGTGATCCTGGAGATCTTGCCCTCTTTCAGGTCAAAGAAGGTGCCGGCCGGCAGGCGATAGGTTTGGCCGTTCGCCTCCGGCAGACCCTCGTCGGTCGAAAGATACGTGCCGTTGACGGTGAATTCAGCCGCCGCCCGCGTTCCAGTCTCGTCGGCAAAGACAACGATGTCGGTCAGCTCTTCCTTGTAGCAGCGCGTCATATGCGCGTTGAACTCGGCGAAAAGCGTCTTGCCGGAGCGCCGGTCACCCTGGTTCACGTCATGCGCAATGTCATCACTCACCATCGACAGCATCTGCTCGGCATCACCGGCGTTGAAGGCAGCATAATAGGACTTGATCAGGGCTAAGGTGGTCGGGTTCGACATTGGGGCAACCATATTGATGGGAAACTCTGCGCCACAATAGATCGGACCGAGGCTCACACAATGCCTCGGATCCCGACAGATATCAGCCTGAAAGCGGAAAACCCGGCTTAATCCCCTGCCAGTCTCATCCGGATTTCCAGATCATGCAGCCGAATGGTTCCTTCATCCGACACCACGACCGGCTCGGCGATCAGCTTTTCCTCAAAGATGCCAAGCTCGGGAAAGGCCAGCCCCATGGAATGGGCGAGAGCGACACGGCTACCGGGCTTTGGATTGAGACCACAGCATATGTCCTCCTTGCCCATCTTCTTGTGATGCGCGATGTCCCACTCCAGCACCACGCCATTGTGGCGCGTCACGACCCAGCAATGCATGTCAGAACAACAACCGTTCTTCTCCTGCGGGAAGAAGTATCCGGTGACATAGCCAGCCTCCAGGCCTGCGGACCGCAGGGATGCAATCAGGTAGGTGTTGATGTCGACGCAGGAGCCCTTGGTGAGGCCGCAGCCAAGGTGTGGAACGGTATCCATGCCTTCATTGAAGCGGACATCCACATGCCCGTAGCTGAACTTTTCCGAGGTATGAGCAACGATCGCGGCAATCGCTGCATGGCCATCGACTGCCTGTTCTGCAATCTGCTGGGCATCTGTCACCAGAGCGTCCGCCGCCCGGGTAAAACAGCTCTCGCGCGGTTGGAACACGCTCTCTGGATACATCCCATCCGCATCGGCGAAGTGATAGACCAGTTTGACATCATCACCCGCGCCTTCCGGCGTGATCAGGGCCGCCATCTGACCTGAAGTGGTCTCGCCGGTCAGATCAAACTGTCCGCCTTCGACCGAGAAGTGCAACGCCATCTGATGAGGCGTCGGCATGCCGACGGGAGCGAGTAGCTTGCTCCCGCCATGCTCAGCGGATTTCACAATGACTTCAACAATAACCAGAGACATCAAATCGACTTTCCTCAAACGATCATCTGGAAAATGAGACCAGAGGCAATGGCTCCGAAGAGACCAAGACCGAGATAGGTTGCAAAGACCTGAGGCCGAACCAGCGACCAGACAGCGGCCATGGCCGGGATCGAACTCACGGCACCTGCAATCATGAAGGACATGGCAGCGCCATTGCTCATGCCCTGATCAATCAGGCCTGACAAAAGCGGTGGTGCCACATAGCTGTTGAGATAGGCCGGCATCCCTACAAAGGCAGCAATCACGATCGGCACGAGGCCTTCTCCGCCAACGACCCCGGCAATCAGGCTGGCTGGAACATAAGTCACCAGCAAGGCTTCGAGCACATAGGCCAGCGCCAGCCATTTGGCGAGGAACAGCGCGTTGGCCTTGAGTTCCGACCAGAACTGCGTGGTGCGCTCACTGTCTTTCCAGACGCGCCAGACCGGCTTGCCTGTTGTCTTGGAGGCACCGCAGCAGCTGCCCGATGCAGCAGAGCCGATCCGAACAGGCGAAGCAAACATGCCGCTGCGCATGGCCAGAGCGACCGCAACTCCACCGAAGAGACCGAGGCTGACGGCGATGACGGCCTTGCCGATGGCAAAGGACCAGCCCAGCGCGCCAGCCGTGATCAGGAGCGTTGGCGGATCGATCAGTGGCGAAGACAGCCAGAATGCCATGATCGCCGAGAGCGGTGCACCAACGGCAAGAAGGCCGGCGATGAAGGGAATGACTTCGCAGGAGCAGAACGGCGCCAGTCCACCGAAGAGCGCCGCCATCACGATCGCCTGCCATTCGCGTCCCTCGAACGCCCTGGAGATATGACCTTCCGCACCAGCAGCCTTAAGCCAGGCAATCAGCAGAACGGCAAAGGCGATATAGGGCAGCGTCCCGGCGAAGGCCCGAAGCGCGAAGGAGACCACTTCCACAGTACGCTCCGGATCGAGCGCAAGAACCAGAAGCGGCACCACCACAACAATCGACCAGGGCGTCAGCACCCAGGGCCTCCAGTCGAAACTCGCCTTCTTGCCGCTGCAACAACTCGTTTCCTTCGGTGCGCAGCAGCCGGAGTTTGTTGGAGAAAACTCGGTATCGGTCATGTTTCACTCTCCTTGTTGGAGGCACACCCGTCAGGCATGCACTGCTCGTCGGCGCAGCATTCCTTCATGATGTATCCGGCCAGGCCCTCGAGATGATCAAAGGCGGCTCGGTTGATCACGGCACGGCCGGCTTTTTCCTGAACGATCAGACCGGCAGATGCCAAAAACTTCAGATGATGGGCCAGTGTCGAGGCGGCCATACTGGTTCGGCTCTGGATGTCACCCACGGTCAGCCCTGCCTGGCCGGCCTTGACCAGCGTCAGCAGGACCTCCAGCCGCGCTTCAGAACCAAGGGCTGCAAAGCCCTGACTTGCTTCTTCGATATCCATCAGTCATCCCGACAGGCTTAAATAACTATATTTCTAGTTATATAGTTTTAAGAAGGCGGTCAAGCCAGTTTTCGCGCCGCTGATGCGAAAACAAAAAGAGGCGGTCAAACGACCGCCTCTCCAAGTCAGATCACAAGACAGATGTTCGGCGAGGTTCAGCCGCGCCCGACCATCCGGTCAATGCTGATCGGCCCGCCGCCGGCAGCAGCCAGATAGACAAAGACGAAGGAATAGAGCGCTGCCAGCTCACCGCCATTGATGATCGGATAGAGGCTTTGCGGCGCGTGCGCCAGGAAATAGGCCACAGCCATTGTTCCCGATGCCAGGAATGCCGCCGGGCGCGTGAACAACCCCACCACAAGCAAGGCGCCGCAGACCAGTTCGATCAGACCCGCAGCACCGCCCAGCGTCATGGGATCGACGCCCGACATTTCGGTCTTGGGAAAGCTGAGATACTTCGTTGCGCCATGCTGCAGAAAAAGCAGACCTGACGCGATCCTCAAGGCACTCAGCAAATAGGGGGTAAAGGGCTTGAGAAATGTCATCTTGATACGTCCTTTGAAATCGGAAGAAGTTGCGCGCGTCCAGGAACACCCTATGCACTTGCCGCAGCCTAACACCAAGGAGAAGTTGGCACGGAAACGCCGCAATCATCATGTTTTTACCTAGGAGACATGAGATTGCGAACCCTACCGGGCTCTAGAAATTCGGGAACCCGCGGCGTTGCCATTCTGAGCGTGGAACAGCCCGGCCGATGCCATATCTGAAATTCAGGACACGCGTCGCCCGGTCATCCACCTCGCAGCGAAACGCAAGGTCATACCATTGTCCTGCGGCACGAAATGCGGCGAGGCCGGGCTCCAGCACATTGCCAGCAGGCTGCCGAAACGACGGCAGGGCTTCGGGAGGACGCGCAGGATTGTCTGCCCGAAGCTGGGCGCGCAGCTCGGTCATGCACAAGAGATCCATCCGCTGCGCGCGTGACATGCCCGCCATGGCGGTACGGGTGCGCCCGTTGTTCAGGATCCCGTCGGACAAGAGCCGCCTGACCGGACGTGTCCCAACGCGCCCAGCCCCCGTGCCGCGATTGCCCGAGGCAGCGTTGCTCGTGCTGCGCGCAGACGGTGCGGCAGGCTTTCGGTTCGGCGTCGCGGACGACACGATCCGGCCGACCGTTCCGAAATCTTCCAGCTCCGTGTCAGGTGCCAGTTCCGGTCCGGGGTCAGGCCCGGGATCACCCACAACCTCAGTCTCGGGCTGTTCCTCTTGGCCTTCGTCGGCCTCAGGCACATCTTCTGCCTCTGACTCGCTTTCGGCCTCAGCCTCGCTTTCGGCTTCGGTTTCAGCATCTAAGGTTTCCGACGCGGCGTCCTCGTCTGCCTGCTCAAGTTCAGGCTCCAGCTCCGCATCCGGATCTGCTTCCGGCGTGAGCTCTGCATCGGGCTCACCGGCAGCGTCAGCTTCCTCATCGAGAGCTTCCTGAATTGCTTGTTCCTCAAGGGGCAGCTCTTCGGGAAGTTCATCGCTGGGATCTTCCGGTTCCTCGGCAGCATCACCATCCTGGGCTTCACCGGAACTGCTGTCCTCCTCGCCGAATTCCACAACCGGTTGCAGCACCTCAAGCGGAGCTGGCGCGGGTTCAGTTTCGCTTTCGGCAGGCTCTTCCGGCTCCGGGGCCGGCTCAGGCGGAGGTGGCGGCTCTTCTGCCGCCGGTTCCTGTTCCTGTTCCTCAGGTTCGGGCTCTGGTTCCGGCTCTTCAGGCGTTTCCGGCTCAGGTTCTTCAGGTTCCGGAATTTCCGGTTCAGGTAGTTCCGGTTCAGGGATCTCGGGCTCAGGTGGCGGCACCAGCTCGACCTGGATCGTCCGCGGCTCGGGTTCTGTGGCAACTTCAGGCAGGCTTACGCCGCCGATCAGGACAACTACCAGCCCGAGGTGCAGCAATAGAGAAAGAAGAAGACCCAGACCAAAAAGACTGAGACCGGACCGCCGATCAAGATGCGCAGCCCTTCTCATGCCGGGCAATGGCGCAGCGGTGGACGAAGAAGACTTGTCCTTCGCCTGCCCGCCGGCACCTGCCGACAAAAAACCCGGCGTTGCCGCCGGGTCTTGATGATCAGGATCGCGTGACAAAAGACCCGTCAGCTATCGAGGAACGAGCGCAGCTTGCGCGACCGGCTCGGGTGCTTAAGCTTGCGCAGTGCCTTGGCTTCAATCTGGCGAATACGTTCACGGGTAACCGAGAACTGCTGGCCGACTTCTTCAAGCGTATGGTCCGTGTTCATGCCGATGCCGAAGCGCATGCGAAGCACACGTTCCTCACGCGGCGTGAGGGAAGCCAGAACGCGGGTCGTCGTCTCACGCAGGTTCGACTGAATGGCCGCATCGATCGGCAGAACAGCGTTCTTGTCCTCGATGAAGTCGCCGAGATGTGAATCTTCCTCGTCGCCAATCGGCGTTTCGAGAGAGATCGGCTCCTTGGCGATCTTGAGAACCTTACGGACCTTCTCCAACGGCATCTGCAGCTTTTCAGCCAGCTCTTCCGGGGTCGGTTCGCGACCAATCTCATGCAGCATCTGGCGCGACGTACGAACGATCTTGTTGATCGTTTCGATCATATGCACCGGAATACGGATCGTGCGGGCCTGGTCGGCAATCGAACGGGTGATCGCCTGACGGATCCACCAGGTCGCATAGGTCGAGAACTTGTAACCGCGGCGGTATTCGAACTTGTCGACCGCCTTCATCAGGCCGATGTTGCCTTCCTGAATGAGATCGAGGAACTGCAGGCCACGGTTGGTGTACTTCTTGGCAATGGAAATCACGAGACGCAGGTTGGCCTCGACCATTTCCTTCTTGGCGATACGCGCTTCGCGTTCGCCCTTTTGCACCATGGCAACGATGCGGCGGAATTCGATGATCTCCAGGCCGGTTTCCGTTGCCAGCGTCTGGATTTCCTGCCGCAACTCGCGAACCGTTTCCTTCTCCTTGGCGATGAAGTTCTTCCATCCCCGCGTAGACAGGTTGGCGACCTTGCGCAGCCAGTTCGGGTCGAGTTCCGCACCCTGATACTGCTTCAGGAAGTCGGTCCGGTCGACGTTGTAGCTGTCAGCCAGACGCAGGAGACGGCCTTCGTAGCCCATCAGGCGCTTGTTGATGTCGTAAAGCTGGGCGACCAGAGCATCGATACGATTCTGGTTCAGCGACAGGCTCTTCACGTCAACGATGATCTCGTCCTTGAGCTTCTTGTAGCGACGCTCCTGGGACGGGGACAGGGTCTTGTTGGCAAGCTTGTTTTCAACGAGCTGGTCCTGCAGGCGGCGCAGCTTCTTGTAGCTGTCGGCCACGCGATCAAACGTCTCAAGAACCGTCGGCTTCAGCTCGGCTTCCATCGCGGACAGGGAGACGTTGGACTCGAATTCGTCGTCGTCATCGTCCTCTTCGCTTTCGCCTTCCGTCTGGTTTTCGCCCTCAGCGCCGTCCTTGGTTTCTTCCGCTGCAGGCTTGGCCTCGGAATCTTCCTCGTCGTCGTTGTCTCCCGTTGGGCCGTTCTTGGCGTCCGGACCGGCATACGTCGCTTCAAGGTCGATGATGTCGCGCAGCAGAACCTTGGCTTCGTTCAGCTCGTCGCGCCAGATGATGATCGCCTGGAAAGTCAGTGGGCTTTCGCACAGGCCCGCGATCATGGCCTCGCGGCCAGCCTCGATACGCTTGGCGATCGCGATTTCGCCTTCACGGGAAAGCAGCTCGACCGAGCCCATTTCGCGAAGGTACATGCGAACCGGATCATCGGTGCGGTCGGCAGGTTCCTTGGTCGTGGTTGTCTTGGCCACGGCGCCGGAGCTCACGGCAACCAGATCGCCACCGCCTTCAGCCTCTTCCGAGGCGTTCTCTTCGGCCTCTTCCGCCTCGATGACGTTGATCCCCATGTCGGACAACATGGACATGATGTCTTCGATTTGCTCGGAGGCTACCTTTTCCGAAGGCAGAACTTCATTCAGCTCGTCATAAGTCACATAGCCGCGTTTTTTCGCAGCTTTGATCATTTTCTTGACGGCGGCATCCGACAGGTCGAGCAATGGACCGTCAGGGCCCTCTGCTGGGTTCTCTTGAGTGTCGTCTGCTTGTGTCGCCTTGGCTACCATATTTCGCTCCAGAATCGCGGTCCCGTGGGGCCGCGCCGCGCCTGAATTTCCTACACCCGGACCGCCCCCGGCGCGCAAGCATGTCAGCCGCGCAGCCGCAAGACGGGTAATCATCGATTCGGGTTGTAAGCTGTGTCCCTTAAGTCCCGATTAACCGTGAAATATTTCACGCAGCCTCCAAAATTTGCTGCGCTCGCTTGCACGGCTCCCTCCTCGTAGAAATGCCAAGCATTCCCTGCGAGATTGATCGTATGGATATGCAGCGTCGCATGAGACTATTCGCCGGGGGCTCAGCGGCCCGTCCGTGGCGTATTTGCGCTGCAGAACTTCTATTTAGCTCGACGTTTGTGATTCGCAAGTGTGATTCGGCCTCGGTCAATGGAAAAGCGCCAAAAACTTGCAGCTTTCGTTAAATTCACCGTCTAAAGAAGCTCTATTGACCGGCAGCAAGGGCCTCGGGCGTCGAAAGGTCAGGTTTCTGCGCCACTGCGAGAGGGGACGTAACCTTGATTTTTTTCGCTCTCTCAGCGAGATCCGCCTCGTCCCGGGCGCATTCTTCCCGCCGCCGGCTAAGATCCCGGGTCATTGCCTGAACCCTCATCCAGGTCTCTTCATCAAGGTCGGTCTCGACCGCCTGCATTTCCGTTTCCAGCTCGGCTTCAAGAGCCCTCAGCTCGAGCACATCCAGGAAATGGATGAAGACCGCCTCGATAAAATCTTCTGGTGGATCGGTTTTCAGCAAAGGGAAGCGCTGGATCAACGCCGAAAAACTGCCCGCCTTTTGCCGCGTCTCACGCGGCATGGCCGTCTCCTCGATCACCTCTGACAAGAGCTGATGCAAGGGCTCATCGAAAGAGCGAACGAGCTCGGACACCGGTGTCTCGTCGAGATTGTCGACCAGCCGGCAGAGCGCATCTCGAAAACGTCCGTGAAGCTGCTCGGAAAACAACGCACTGGAAATCCGTTCGAGATGCCGGTCGAGCAGCAGGGGATAGCGGACACACAGTCCGCAGATGAGCCGCTCAGTGCCATACATCGGGCTATCAGGCGCAGAGATCCGGGCCGGGCGCCCGATCGGCAAGGCATCCCCCTGTTCCCGCCCCTTGCCGCCGTACTCACCTTTTTGCTGGCCGCCGCGCCGGGCTTGCTGGAAAAACAGGTTCGACAGCTTGAACTTCAGATCCAGCTGATAGCGCCGCCGGACGCGTTCATCCCGGATGGTTCCGATGAGATCTTCAAAGCGTTTCTCAAGAGCTGCTTTCCGCTCCGGCGTATCCAGCCGGGCAACCGAGATTTCCCGGTCCCAGACGACTTCCGAAAGTGCCTGCGCCGAGGCAATCTCACCTTCGAAGCCCTCAAGCCCCTTCTGCTTGATCAGGTCATCGGGGTCCATGCCGTCCGGCAGGAAGCAGAACTGGAATGAAAAGCCGCTCTTGAGCACCGGGAAGATCCGGTCGATCGCGCGGTGGGCCGCGGACACGCCAGCAACATCGCCGTCGAAGCAAACCACCGGCTCATTCGCGAACTTCCACAGCCGCATCACCTGCTCTTCGGTGAACGCCGTACCGAGGGTCGCCACGACGTGATGAACACCCGCCTGCCACAGCGCAATCGCATCGAGGTAACCTTCAACGACCACCGCCTGACCGGACTTGAAGGCCGGTTCACGCGCCCGATGGGCGTTGAAGAGCATTACTCCCTTGTGAAAGAGCGGGGTCTCCGGTGAGTTGAGATATTTCGGTTGACCTTCAGGATTGAGAGTACGTCCGCCGAAGGCGACGACCCGGCCACGCTCATCCTGGATCGGGATCATCAGCCGGCCGCGGAACCGATCATAACAAGGTCGCCCGTCCTCGGGTTTGATCACGAGGCCTGCTTCGATCATCGCGCCTTCAGACACGCCTTTTTCGGCAAGATACTTCTTGAGCGCATCCCGGCTTTCAGGCGCAAATCCAAATCGGAACTCAGCCAGCGTTTCTGCAGAGAGCCCGCGCTTTTGAGTGTAGGCGCGCGCTTGCACACCCCGAGGACCGGCATATTCGCCCTGGAAGAACCGGGCGGCCATTTCGCAGACATCGGCCAAACTGGCGCGCTTTTGTTCGCGCCGCGCTGCCTGAGGATCGGGAGCCGGCAAAGGCACCCCTGCCTGTTCGGCCAAACGCTCCACGGCTTCGGGAAAGCTCAGGCCCTCCGTTTCCGTGACGAAGCGGAAGTGATCGCCAGAGGCCCCGCAGCCAAAGCACTTGTAGCGGTTGCGCCGGTCATCGACGTGAAAACTGGGGCTTTTCTCTTGATGAAACGGACAGCAGGCCCAATAGTCTCCCTTGCCCGGCTGGGTCTTGCGGCGATCCCACGTGACCTTGCGCCCGACCAGATCGGACAGGGTCAGGCGAGCTCTAATTTCATCAAGAAGGCGGTTGTCGAAGCGCATCAAGTTGCCGGACGGCCCGGTTGCGGGCCTTTGGGTTCAAGGAACACATCCCAGACGTCTCACAATGAGCGCCTGAGCATGAGCGCATCAAACTGCGCCAGTCAGTTACAATAACAGGGAACCAACGTTCATATCCACTGCCGTTCACGCGCGCCAGCAGTGAGCAGCGCCTAGCAGTGGAGACTGTTGGATAAAGTCATCAGCCCATCTCACCGGTAAAGGTGATCGGGCCGTTAGTCCTTGCTCTCGCTGCGAAGAAGACCTTTGACCAGGCAGGACGCCTGGACGAAGTCCATCTTGCCCGGGTAGCGGGCTTTCAGCTCGGACATGCAGCGGCCGATATCACGCAATCCCTGAGCGTCGATGTCCTTCACGGTCTCTTCGCACAAAGCCATCATTTCTTCTCCGCCGATCTGCACCGGCAGGAACTCGCGAATGATCTGGGCTTCCGTGCGCTCCTGCTCGGCCAGTTCAAGCTGCCCGTCTTCTTCAAACTCGCGAGCGGAAACGTCGCGCTGACGCACCATCTTCTGCAGGATATCGAGCACCTCGGCCTCGGCAACGCCGTCACGACCGTTCTCGCGAGCGCTTGCATCACGGTCTTTTATTGCGGCCTGCACAAGTCGCAAGGTCGCCAGGCGGCGCTTGTCTCCCGACGTCTGCGCCTCCTTCAGGGCAGTTCCAATCAATTCGCGCATAGTTCAAACCCCGCCCCGGAACAATCGCCCGACAATAGTGCGCATTCACCGAGCCTGCAACCCACACACAAGCAAGCTATTGAATAGTAAGGGTTTATTTTCAGGTCATCAATGTTGACGATTCTACCTGCTTCCCATAGAGTCCGGCGCTTAATGCAGACGGCATTCTGTCGGGATTGATCCCCGCGCGCTCTAGCCTTACCTGCAGCGCATGATGTCACCAACAACACCTGGAAACAAGACATGACGACTGCCGACGCATGGGCAATGAAACCTGCGACCGCCCTCCTTGTACTCGCCGATGGAAGTGTCATCGAGGGTGAAGGCCTTGGAGCCACCGGCGAAGCGGTCGGCGAGGTTTGCTTCAACACCGCAATTACCGGCTATCAGGAGATCCTGACGGACCCGTCCTACGCTGGCCAGATCATCACATTTACATTCCCCCACATCGGCAACGTCGGCGCCAACGACGAAGATGTCGAAACGGTGGATATGTCATCGAAGACCGGCATTCGCGGCTGCGTTTTGAGCGCCAGCGTCACGGATCCGTCGAACTATCGTTCGGCGCGGCACCTTGACCAATGGCTCAAGGACCGCGGCCTGATCGGCATTTCGGGCGTCGACACGCGTGCCCTGACCGCGCTGATCCGCGAAAAAGGCATGCCCCACGCGGTCATCGCCTATTCGCCGGACGGCAAATTCGACGTCGAGGCCTTGAAGAAAAAGGCCGCCGCATGGCCCGGGCTTGAAGGCATGGACCTTGCTAAGGACGTGACCGCCGCCGAGGCGCACGATTGGTCCGAAACGCCCTGGAAATGGGACGAAGGATATGGCGCCGCCGGACAGTCCGAGTTCAACGTGGTTGCGCTTGATTTTGGCGTGAAGCGGAACATCCTCCGCCTGCTCACGGAAGCTGGCTGCAATGTCACCGTGCTTCCCGCGAACGCAACTGCCGAAGAGATCCTGTCTCACAAGCCTGACGGACTGTTCCTGTCAAATGGCCCTGGAGACCCGGCGGCAACAGGCGAATATGCCACCAAGGCGATCAAAAGCGTGATCGATGCAGGCATTCCGACCTTTGGCATTTGCCTTGGCCACCAGATCCTGGCCCTGGCGCTCGGAGGCAAGACCGTCAAGATGCACCAGGGGCATCACGGCGCCAACCATCCGGTGCATGACCACACCACGGGCAAGGTCGAGATCACGTCCATGAACCATGGCTTCGCGGTGGATACCGAGAGCCTGCCCGAAAGCGTGGAAGAGACTCATGTCTCGCTGTTCGACGGCTCCAACTGTGGCCTGAAGCTGAAAGGCAAGCCTGTCTTTTCGGTTCAGTACCACCCGGAAGCATCGCCCGGTCCGCGAGACAGCAACTACCTCTTCAAGCGCTTCACCGACTACATGCGCGACGCAAAGGCCGCCTGACGCAAGACGTCGCGCCTGCGCATCTGAAAACGAAAAAGCCCGGCCTCACAGAGGCCGGGCTTTTTCATAGTGCTGACGGCATCGAAAACCTGGCAAGCGGCAGTCTTCCGGCATCTTTGAATGACAAGATGCCAGACAGCCTGAAAGTTCCCGAATGCCTAGCTGTCCGCCAGTGTTTGATCAGCCAGTGACAACCAGCGTGTCCAGAGCATCGAGGACACCTTCGACCTCGGCCACCTGTTCATCCAGCATCGCCTTCTGTTCGCGCAGAATTTGCTGCTGACCCTGACAGATGGATTGCAGTTCGGCGAACTGTTCCAAACGCGGAGCACTGCTTTCAACCAGCTTGATGACACGGCGGATTTCCGCGAGCGTCAACCCGATTTTCTTGGCTTGAAGGATCACCCGCATCCGGCCGATGTCGCGCGCGCCATAAAAGCGGCGAGCCCCTTTTCGAACCGGGTTGAGCAATCCTTTTTCTTCATAGAAGCGAAGCGTACGAAGCGTCACCTCGAAAAGATCTGACATTTCAGAAATAGCCAGAACCTGGCTTTCTGAATTTTCGTCCTGAACAGGTCCCGCTATGTCAGGCACGACGACCATGTTCGTTGCTACACTATTCATTATTTCTTGCCCGATTTTTAGTTTTGTTTTGTGTTCGCCGGCATGCCACAAACATCCTGACGCTGCGACCCACCTTCGCCGCGCAGGTACCCACTAAGCTTGCAACACAAAACCAGCTCCACCCCTTCGACCTTGAGCGGTCTAGAAAGTGAATCTGGCCGAAACCCGTCTTCACACATCTTTTAGTATGCCATCAAGAACGCACGTTGTGGTTCTCAATCCGCGCCATTTTTTGTGCTTTTCGTTCGAAAAGTCAAAAAACTCCACGTGAGATCATAATATTCTCTTCCCCAGATCAAATCATAGAGTTAGATATTCGCTTATCACAACCTTTTTTAATACAAAGCAACTTACCGGAACAACACTTTGTATTAATTATCGATAATCTAAACATCGATTCTACGGAATTTCCGGTCGTGAATATTCGAAATGAAACCGATGAATTCGAGAAATTTAATTCTTGAATTTTCTATTCCGAATTTAATCATTACTCGTAGTTATACGGTTTAAAAATGTATACTGATATTAATCACAAGTAATGAGAATAGAACTAGGATTTCTTCATCGTTGAACGCAGGAACTCTGGCACCACGGCTTCTTGCTGTCGCCATTGTTTGGGCGGCAGGCCAAACCATCGTTTCGCCGCCCGCGTGAAATTGCCGGTCGCGGAAAAACCAACACGATAGGCAATCTCCGATATCGGCGCGCCGGTGTTGCGCAGCAGCTCGCTCGCCAGATCCCGACGCATCCGATCGTGAATTTCCTGAAAGGTGGTTCCGTTCTCCGCAAGCCGGCGCTGAAGCACCCTGCCGCTCATGCCGAGGTCACGTGCGACCAGCTCGAGACTGAGATCGGCCGAAGCAATTCTATGAACGACCACATCCTGAACCAGAGCGGCCAGATCGCCCTGCTTGCGCGTGTCTGCAAGCCTGCGCTCACAGAGTTCGATCAGCGCCTCAAACATCTCTCCATCATATCCGGGGTTGGATTGTGTGAGCTGCTCACGCGAAAAGATGATCTTGTTGATGTCCGAACCGAATTTCACCGGCCCACCCAACATCTGGCGATAGAGCGATGAATTCTTCGGCTGCTCCCTCCGCATGCTGGCTTCCAGAGGCGATGACGATGCACCGGCAAAGCCTGTCAGGAACCTTTGCGCGACAATGCTCGCAAACCGGTCAGTGAGCTGCTCAGGTTTGACCACAAGCGGGGAATAGTCCCAGCAATAGTAAACAGTGTCTTTTTCAATCACCACGTCGCAAACGCTCAAGTCGATTGCGATGCTGGCAAACCTCGACATGATCTTCAGAGCTTCAAGTGGCGACGGCGCAAATCGCGCGGCCAACGCCATCTGCTTCATGCCACCGGCCGGATCCACACTGGTCCAGTTCAGAGACAAATATGGATCATTGAGCAGACTGGAAACGCGTTCCAGGAACTGTGAGTATTCGACGAGGGAGATATAGCGCGTTGACCATTCTTCTGGCGGACCGAGCGTCAGTCCATACTCAAGCGCAAGCGCCTGGAGGTCATAGCCCAGCGACGCCAGGTATTTTTCCAATCCCCCAACGACGCTCCCATGTATCCGAATGTTCTCTAGACTTCCGCTCAATTCCATATCCTGTGCGGGCGCTGCACTGCATTTCTTGGCTCAGCCTGATGACGTAATTTTCAGGTCAAAACCGCTCTCCAAAGGTGTCGGCTCAGAACTCCTCGCAAGCGGCATTGCCGGGCAAGCGGGCCGCGTTATACCCCAATTGTGGCGACGACGTGAGGCGCAACACACAAAACCTGCCAGTCATTTGAACCTATGGTTATCACTCAAACACTTGAGTAATAAGCTTTATTGTAAATTTTAACTATTCATATATTCAACAGGCATCGGCAATTGTGGCACTAGGTGCACGTAAAGATTGACAATCAAGGCGGTTCAAGATTGTTCTTGCGCGGTCTCGGCCCAAGGGACGGCGACAAAGGCCAGCATGAAAAGCTGGCGCCAAAACTGGCAAACTTGGGCGAACTGAAGTTAGATGCCTAAATAGTGAAAATGAACGCGCTCTGAAGATGACAGACCGAAATTCCAAAACAAAAGGCCCCGTAATGAGCCCCGACCAATTCAGGGACTGGCGTCGGTCTCTTGGACTGAAGCAAAAAGACGCAGCCGAGCAACTCGGGCTGAAGAAGCGCATGATCCAGTATTATGAAAAGGGCAATCGGGACGGACGTGCGGTCGAGATTCCAAAATCGATTCGTCTTGCCTGCTATGCGCTTTCATCCGGCATTGATGACTTCAACGGAGAAGAAGTCCTCTCCCAGATGCCTGGAAAAGAAACCTCCTGAACGAGGTTTCGAACATTATTTTCACCTAGATGCCCGAACGCGGGCTAAAACAGGCAAATAAGCTGATACGCGGGGTTTCCTCATGATCGGCTTTTGCCTATAAGACGCGCTCAGCCGACATTGACATTCATCATGGAACGAGCCACCCGACAGGTGCCCCCTGTGCGGAAGCGGCCGCTGCGAGCCCCGATGCCAAAACGTACTGACATCTCCTCCATTCTCATCATTGGCGCCGGACCGATTGTTATCGGTCAGGCCTGTGAGTTCGACTACTCGGGGACACAGGCGTGCAAGGCGCTTCGAGAAGAAGGCTTCCGCATCGTTCTCGTGAACTCGAACCCGGCGACGATCATGACCGATCCGGATCTGGCCGATGCAACCTACATCGAGCCGATCACGCCGGAAATCGTCGCCAAGATCATCGAGAAGGAACGCCCCGACGCGCTCCTGCCGACCATGGGCGGCCAGACTGCGCTGAACTGCGCGCTCGATCTGGAAGAAATGGGCGTTCTGGAGAAATACGGCGTTGAGATGATCGGCGCACGCGCTGAGGTGATTGAGAAGGCTGAAGATCGCGAAAAGTTCCGCGCAGCGATGGACGCCATCGGTTTGGAAAACCCGCGCGCCGCGATTGCCTCCTCTCCCGCCATTCGCAACGAGCAAGGAAAGATCACTGGATACGATCGCGCGACAGGCTTCATGGAGGCCATGAAGGCAATCGATGACATTGGTCTGCCGGCGATCATTCGCCCGGCCTTCACCATGGGCGGCACCGGTGGCGGCGTCGCCTACAACCGCGAAGAATTTGAAACCATCGCGCGTTCTGGCCTCGATGCCTCGCCCAATGGCCAGATCCTGATCGATGAGAGCCTGCTCGGCTGGAAGGAATATGAGATGGAGGTCGTCCGCGACAAGGCGGACAACTGCATCATCATTTGCTCGATCGAGAACGTGGATCCGATGGGTGTCCACACCGGGGATTCCATCACTGTCGCACCAGCGCTGACGCTGACCGACAAGGAATACCAGATCATGCGCGACGCCTCGATTGCAGTGCTGCGCGAGATCGGTGTTGAAACCGGCGGGTCCAATGTTCAGTTCGCCGTCAATCCGGACGATGGCCGGCTTGTCGTGATCGAAATGAACCCGCGCGTGTCACGCTCCTCGGCACTCGCTTCCAAGGCCACCGGCTTTCCGATCGCAAAGATCGCCGCAAAACTCGCGATCGGATACACGCTGGATGAGCTTGAGAACGACATCACCGGCGGCGCGACCCCGGCTTCGTTCGAACCGTCCATCGACTACGTTGTCACCAAGATCCCGCGTTTTGCCTTCGAAAAATTCCCAGGCTCCGAACCGACCCTGACGACTGCCATGAAATCGGTCGGCGAAGTCATGGCCATCGGCCGGAACTTCCAGGAAAGCCTGCAGAAGGCCCTGCGCGGTCTGGAAACCGGCCTCAACGGTCTCGATGAGACCGAAATTCCAGGGCTGGGCCAGGGCGACGACACGAACGCCATCCGCGCGGCGATCTCGACCCCGACGCCTGAACGCCTGCTCCATGTCGCACAGGCCATGCGTCTTGGCATGAGTCTGGCGGACATCTACAGCGCCTGCGCGATCAATCCCTGGTTCCTCGAGCAGATGCATCAGATCGTCGAGATGGAAGCCAAGATCCGCGAACACGGTCTGCCGCAGACCACCGAGATGTTGCGCAAGCTGAAGTCCATGGGCTTCTCGGACACGCGCCTGGCAACACTGTCGGACAGCGATCAGAAGGACATCGCCAAGCTCCGCGCGAGCCTGAACGTCCACCCGGTTTACAAGCGCATCGACACCTGCGCGGCCGAGTTCGCGTCGCCGACGGCCTATATGTACTCCACCTATGAAGCCCCCTTCATGGGAACGCCCGCGTGTGAGGCCAATCCGAGCGACGCCAAGAAGGTCATCATTCTTGGTGGCGGCCCCAACCGGATCGGTCAGGGCATTGAGTTCGACTACTGCTGCTGTCACGCCGCCTTTGCGTTGAACGACGCCGGCTATGAAACGATCATGGTGAACTGCAATCCAGAGACCGTTTCGACCGACTATGACACCTCCGACCGTCTCTATTTTGAGCCGCTCACCGCGGAAGACGTTCTGGAGATCATCCGCAAGGAACAGGAGAACGGCACGCTCCATGGCGTCATCGTCCAGTTCGGCGGCCAGACACCACTGAAGCTTGCGCAAACTCTGGTGCAAGCCGGAGTCCCGATCCTCGGCACCTCTCCGGACATGATCGATCTCGCGGAAGATCGCGACCGTTTCCAGAAGCTGCTGATCAAGCTTGATCTCAAGCAGCCGGAAAACGGCATCGCCTATTCCGTTGAGCAGGGGCGTCTGATCGCAGGTCAGCTCGGCCTGCCCCTGGTCGTTCGTCCGTCCTACGTTCTGGGTGGCCGCGCAATGCAGATCATTCGCGACGAGGAAGCGCTCAACTCTTATCTGCTCGGCACGCTGCCAGAGCTGGTTCCTGCAGAAGTGCGCGCCAAGTACCCGAATGACAAGACGGGCCAGATCAACACGGTTCTGGGCACCAACCCGCTTCTCTTTGACCGCTATCTGGAAGGCGCCATCGAGGTGGATGTCGACGCCCTTTGCGACGGCAAGGACGTCTTCGTCTGCGGCATCATGGAGCACATCGAGGAAGCCGGCATTCACTCCGGCGACAGCGCCTGTTCGCTGCCACCTTTCTCCCTGTCCGATGAGCTGATCGCGGAACTCAAGCGTCAGACCAAAGCCATGGCGCTCGCGCTCGAGGTCGGCGGATTGATGAATGTCCAGTACGCCATCAAGGATGGCGAGATCTACGTGCTTGAGGTCAACCCGCGCGCATCGCGGACCGTTCCGTTTGTTGCCAAGACAATCGGTGACCCGGTCGCCAAGATCGCAAGCCGCATCATGGCGGGCGAAAACCTCGCCTCCTTCGGCCTGAGCGAGAAAAAACTCCAGCATGTTGCTGTGAAAGAGGCGGTCTTCCCGTTTGCGCGCTTCCCCGGTGTCGACACGATCCTCGGCCCTGAAATGCGCTCGACCGGTGAGGTCATGGGCCTGAATGGTGCTTTTTCCACTGCTTTCGCCAAATCGCAAATTGCCTGTGGCACCGGCGTGCCGGAGGAAGGAACCGTTTTCGTTTCCATGCGTGACCAGGACAAGAGCGCCGTTGTGGAAGCCGTCCGGTCTCTCGAAGGCTCTGGCTTCAAAATCATCGCGACCTCAGGAACGCAAAAGTTCCTTGAGGAACAAGGGATTGCATGTTCGAAGATCAACAAGGTCCTCGAAGGTCGCCCCCACATCGTTGATGCCATCAAGAACGGCGAGGTCCAGCTGGTTTTCAACACGACGGAAGGGGCTCAAGCCCTGGCAGATAGCCGCTCCATGCGCCGTGCTGCCCTGTTGAACAAGGTGCCCTACTACACGACTCTTGCTGGTTCCGTGGCTGCGGCCAAGGGCATCGTTGCCTACAAGTCCGGCAGTCTTGAAGTGAGACCTTTGCAATCCTACTTCGCCTGAGGTTAGTATCATTCTGTTCCGACCGGGAAAGGGCTCCTTTCCCGGTCGGGTTGTTTTTATGACAGACGGTCCTCACGAGGGGGGACCCAATAAGCTGAAGGTCTGAGACCAATGGAAAAAGTTCCGATGACCTCCGCCGGCTACGCGATGCTTCAGGTCGAACTGAAAGAACGCACGTCGGTCGAGCGCCCGCGTATCGTTGATGCGATCGCTGAGGCACGCGCCCATGGCGACCTTTCGGAAAATGCCGAATACCATGCCGCCAAGGAAGCGCAGAGCCACAATGAGGGTCGGATCGCCGAGTTGGAAGACAAGCTCTCGCGTGCTGAGGTCATCGATGTGACCAAGCTCTCGGGCGACGTCGTCAAATTTGGTGCGACCGTGTCACTGATCGACGAAGACACCGAGGAAGAAAAGCAATACATGATCGTCGGCGACGTTGAGTCCGACGTGAAGCAGAGCAAGATCTCGATCTCCTCTCCGATTGCACGTGCCCTCATCGGCAAGACAGTTGGCGACAGCGTTGAAGTTGCCGCACCTGGCGGAGCCCGCTCCTACGAGATCGTCGACGTCAAGTTTATCTGACACCGACCACCCTTCCCTTCTCCGGTTTGACCTTGCGAGACTTCGGGCTAGACTGCCCGATGTAACGCATCTCTGCCGGGGAACGGGATGGACATCTTCATAACAATAAGTTTCATCCTGATCGCGCTCGCAGTTCCTCTGTGGGGCTATCGCATCCTTGCGGCTTCCAGGCTGCAAGAGCGCGAGCGTTCAATCCTGCGCAGACTGATCGCCCGGCAGGAAAACGCCATCGCGTTTGCGACGCGGATCTTCGGATTTCTCGTGGTGCTGGCAGGCTGTGTTTTCGCGCTGCTCTACGTTCTCGCCTACTTCAAACATGGTCAGGTGCGCCCCCTGACCTTTCGCGACGCCTTTCACCAGCGCTTCTACTCGGGCTTCAACAGCGTCGATCCCTATATCGACATGATGCTCTATGATCAGATCATGCCGATCATGATGCTCCTGACCGCGCTCCTGCTGTCGGTCAGCTTCACCCTGGTGATGACGGCCTTGCGCGATATTCGGCTGATCCGCCGCTTGCGGCAAAAGCTCAGCCGCTTGCGCCAGCGCCTTTCGATGGTGTGATTTTTCGTCAGCCCGACGTCAGGCTTCAGCTCTCTTCGATCGGAACGATCGGCTCGTCCTTCGTGCGGCGGATTGTCAGCGCAGTGCGCACGCTGTCCACATTCTGGGCGGCGGTCAGCTCGCGAATGACAAAGTTCTGGAAGGTTTGCAGATCAGGCGACACGCATTTCAACAGGAAATCCACTTCGCCGGAGAGCATGTAGCTTTCCCGAACGATGGTCCAGCTCTTCACCGTCTCTTCAAAGGCCATCAAGTCAGCTTCTGTCTGACTGTGCAGTCCGACCATGGCAAAGGCCGTGACATCATAGCCAAGCTGTTTTTCATCGAGAAGCGTGCGATATCCGCGGATCAGGCCTGCTTCTTCGAGCGCGCGAACCCGGCGCAAACAGGGCGGCGCGGAGATGCCAACCCGGCGCGCAAGCTCCACATTGGTCATGCGCCCGTCTTCTTGCAGTTCTTTCAAGATATGCCAATCAATGGCGTCAAGACGCGCTTTCAATGCAGTCTCCTATTTTCGCCGCAAACCGGCGACATTTTGTTTCACGTCGGATTATGATTTTTTGCGCGTCCGTGCAAGACTATAACAAATTCGCGCATGAATCAGAAAGATTTCGATAGGGAAGCTCGGCTGGCGGGCAATAAGGTGTTGATGGCGCGTCTTCAAAGCTGCTGGATCCTGACAGATGGCAAGGTCGGTGATGAGGTTCAGTGTATCGGCGTCGCTGAAGCCCTCGAAGTTCCCTATCAATTGCGCCACGTGCGGCCCAAGCCCCCCTTTT
Organism: Roseibium polysiphoniae; assembly: GCF_014842925.1. GTDB lineage: Bacteria > Pseudomonadota > Alphaproteobacteria > Rhizobiales > Stappiaceae > Roseibium > Roseibium polysiphoniae. The sequence goes on along the minus strand of NZ_JACYXJ010000003.1, from coordinate 132,400 downwards.
CCTGGCTCATGCCCTATGGCCCAATTGACCCTCGCGAACGCCCCTCGGCTCAAAACAGCCCGATCGCACCACCCTTTCCCGATCTGGCGATAGGCTCCGGCCGGCGTGCCATCGCCTATCTGCGCCACATCAAGAATGCGAGCGAGGGAAAGACCTTCACCGTTTGCCTCAAGGATCCGCGCACGGGCTCAAAGGCCGCCGATCTCATCTGGGTTCCAGACCACGATGCCCTGCGCGGCCCAAATGTCCTGACGTCTCCGACCGCTCCGCACAGATATTCGCCAATGCTGTTCAAGCAGCTTCGCGAGACACCTCACCCTGAACTCGACGCGCTGAGGTCGCCACGCATTGCAGTTCTGGTCGGCGGCGACAGTCGCCACCACACGTTTTCCCAAGATGATTGCGAACGGCTGGCAGCAGGTCTTGAGGCCCTCGCAAGAGACCATTCCGCCAGCCTGATGATCACCACATCACGGCGCACCCCCGCAGCACTGGCCGAACGCCTTGCGAGGTTCGCAGCGGTTGAAGGCCACTTTTTCTGGCAAGGCACCGGCGACAATCCTCTGGGTGCAATTCTCGCAAAAGCGGATGGAATCGTCGCCACGGCTGATTCCACAAACATGATTGGAGAAGCCGCAAGCACCGGAAAGCCGATCCATGTTTTCCACCCCACGGGCGGACACAAAAAAATTGAGCGCTTTTTGGCGTCTTTGAGCACTCTGGGCGTCATTCACCCCTTTCCCGGGCCGCTGAAAACCACTACCTACGAGCCGCAGGATGCAACGCCCATGATCGCAGACGCCATTCGAAAGGCGATGGCTGCAGATCGAGCTGGCACATTGGCGACGTGACGACAGGATTGAAGGCGCAAAGCACATGACAACCGAGCACAGCAAGCTTCTCATCATCGGCTCCGGCCCCGCCGGTTACACAGCAGCAGTCTACGCAGCGCGCGCGATGATGGAGCCGACCCTTGTGGCTGGTATCCAGCCTGGCGGTCAGCTGACGATTACGACCGAAGTCGAGAACTACCCCGGCTTTGCAGATGCGATCCAGGGCCCCTGGCTGATGGACCAGATGCAGAAGCAGGCGGAAAACGTCGGCACCAAGATCGTCTATGACACGATCACCAAGGCCGATCTCTCCGTCCGTCCTTTCCGCATGGAAGCCGACAGCGGCACGGTCTACACAGCCGATTCCGTCATCATTTGCACCGGCGCCCAGGCGCGCTGGCTTGGCCTTCCCTCTGAGGAGGACTTCATGGGCGCCGGCGTTTCGGCCTGTGCGACCTGCGACGGCTTCTTTTACCGCAACAAGGAAGTGGTCGTTGTCGGCGGCGGCAATACGGCGGTCGAGGAAGCCCTCTACCTCGCCAACCTGGCCTCAAAGGTCACCCTGGTTCATCGCCGCGACAGCCTGCGCGCGGAGCGGATCCTTCAGGACCGCCTGTTCAAACACCCGAAGATCGAAGTGATCTGGGACCATGCGGTCGACGAGATCCTCGGCGGCGGCATGCCGAAAGCCGCGACCGGTGTTCGGCTCAAAAACGCAAAATCTGGCGAAACCCAGGAAATTTCCGCCGACGGCGTCTTTATCGCAATTGGTCATACGCCATCGGTTGAGCTTTTCCGCGGTCAGCTGGAGCTGAAGGCCGGCGACTATCTCGTGACAGAGCCCGATTCCACCAGAACATCCATCCCTGGTGTCTTCGCAGCCGGCGATGTCACCGACGACATCTACCGCCAGGCCGTCACCGCCGCCGGCATGGGCTGCATGGCCGCGCTTGAAGCAGAACGCTTTCTGGCCGAACATGACGTGACCGAATCCCAGGCGGCTGAATAACCGCCAGGGAAATTGCCGGACGGGCGGCGCGGAGGCGTGAAATATGGACTGGGATAAACTGCGCATTTTTCACGCTGCCGCTCAGGCGGGCAGTTTCACGCACGCTGGCGACACCTTGAACATGAGCCAGTCTGCGGTCAGCCGTCAGGTCAGCTCGCTTGAGCATGATCTCGGCGTTCCGCTGTTTCACCGCCATGCACGTGGCCTGCTGCTGACCGAACAGGGCGAGCTTCTCTACCGCACCGCCCGTGACGTTCTGCTCAAGCTCGAGGCCGTCAGGGGCCGTCTGACCGACAGCAAGGAAAAGCCATCCGGCACGCTCAAGGTTACGACCACCGTCGGCCTTGGCTCGACATGGCTGACGTCACGGATCAATGACTTCATCGACCTTTATCCCGATGTCGAACTGCAACTGATCTTTGATGATGACGAGCTGGACTTGGGCATGCGCGAGGCTGATGTGGCCATCCGGTTGCGGCAACCGACACAGCCTGACCTGATTCAGCGCAAACTGTTCACTGTGCACTTCCACGTGTTTGCATCACCCACTTACCTGAAGCGGTTTGGCACGCCCACGGCGATCGAAGAGATCGACAAGCACCGGGTCATCACGTTCGGAGAGCAGGCCCCTGCCTATCTGCGCGACATGAACTGGCTGCAGACGGCGGGACGGCCCGCGCTCGACCCACGCAAGTCCGCGCTCAAGGTCAACAATCTGGTTGCCATCAAACGGGCCGTACAGGCCGGTGTCGGCATAGCCATCCTGCCCGATTACATCATCGAGAAAGACACCAACCTGGTGCAGGTTCTCAGCGAACTCGAGGACAAGGTGCCGTCCTTCGACACCTTCTTTGTCTATCCGTCTGAGCTCAAGAACACGGCCCGCATCACGGCCTTCCGCGACTTCCTCGTCACAAACGCGGAAAACTGGGCGTTTTAGTCCATCAAGACGTTCCGCTGCGCATCAAGCTATTTTTGATGCACGCATAATAAGTATGCATACTCCTGACGCAGAACGCCCGTCAGCATCAAAAACACCCTCTATTTCTCGTCATTTAGACTAATATCAGACGCAGATTTAAGGAAGAAACGGCCGGAAATCTGACGGTTTGGCGCGTGCGAGCAAGAGCTATTAACTTTTTGCATAGCTGCCCTGCAGAGCTGCCTCTTGTTTCAGCAGCTTGTGCACTGCATATAAGCATCACTGTTGGTTTTCGGGCGTCGCACCTTCCTCCCAGTGACGTCGTTTTCCAGCTGTTCCCCTCTGGAAGGTGATTCTTCTGCTTCGGCAGTGAATCAAACAAACTGCCGGATCCTCTGGATCCGGCGTTTTTTTTTGCCTTTTTCACAGCGCGCGAAATGCCCTCACCGTCAAAACATTAAACTTCGTTCACATTTGCGAAAATGTGCTCCGGAAGTCTGGCGAAACACAAGACACCTCACCACATCAGATGTGCGGATGAACAATCCGCGCCCCTCCCCGACAGAGACGCGCTTCCCCCCAGCGCATCTCGAAAAAAGGGCCGGTCGTCAGAAGACGCCGGCCCTTCTTTTTTGAATTGCTGAAAGATCACATGTAGAGCGCTTCGCCCTTCATGTCCTTGTAGAGTTCTGCCACCTGCTCGCCATAGCCATTGAACATCAGCGTGTTGCGCCGTTCGCTGGTGCCGAGGATGCGTTCACTTGACTGGCTCCAGCGCGGATGCGGTACGCCCGGGTTCACATTCGCCCAGAAACCGTACTCCTTCGACTGAATGGCCTCCCAAAGGCCGACCGGCCGCTCCTCGACGAAAGAGATACGGACAATCGACTTGATCGACTTGAACCCGTATTTCCAGGGCACCGCAAGACGCAGCGGCGCGCCGAACTGTTTCGCCAGCGGCTTGCCGTAAACACCTGTCGCCATGAAGGCCAGATCGTTGGTCGCTTCAGCCAGGCTCAGACCTTCAACATAGGGCCAAGGGTACCAGCCCTGCTTCTGCCCCGGTGCGATCTCCGGATTGTGAAAAGTTTCGAACCTCAGATATTTGGCGTCAGACGTCGGTCCAGCCAGCTTGACGAGTTCGGCCAGGGCAAACCCGGACCAGGGCACAGCCATCGACCAAGCTTCCACGCAGCGGTGACGATAAAGACGCTCTTCAAGCGGCATTTTGGCCAGCAGCGCATCGATGTCGATGGTTTGCGGATTGTCCACCAGGCCATCGATCTGCACGGTCCAAGGACGGATCGGCAGGGCCTGCGCCGCACTGGCAATCTCCTTGTGAGTGCCAAACTCATAGAAGTTGTTGTAGGTCGACGCGACGCTTTCCTTGGTCAGGTCACGGTCCAGAACAAAGGCCTCATTGCGCGGCACCGGATAGAGCCCCGCACTGGGGTCCTCTTCGGCCAGGGCACGGCCCGGATTTGCTGCAAGCGCGCCAAGCCCGAGTGATCCCCCTGCGACGCCTGCCAGGAACTTGCGCCGGTTCCAGAAAACCGCTTCCGGCGTTGCCTCGCGCTCCGCGATGGCCCAGGGTTTCTTGTGAATGACATTCATGGCTTTGCTCCTCATTACCTGCCAGAAAACCCGAACCGGCGTTCAAGTGCAAATAACGCGGCGGTGACTTCGCGGCTCCCCTCCCGCCGCCGCCTCTCGAGCGGGTCAAGATGCGGACAACGGAAGGGGCTCCCGGGAGGAAGCTCGTTCAGGCAGCTTACGCCGCCTTCTTGCCAGCGCGCCTCAGCGCAAGGTCCGCAGCCTTGCCGCTCAGCTCGGCCATATGGTCGAAAACACTTCGATAACTGGCAACACCCGCCGTTGCCGATCTCAGCTCGACAATCAGGTCGCCAATCTCGACCTCGGGGATCAGGGCGTCGACCTCATCCCATCCAGCCCAGCCGGGCCGGGCATCATACCCGAGGATCTGACCCCGCCTTGAAGCAACGATCGCATTGATGCGCGCGGTCGTATCGCTCGGGCAGAAGAGCGTCACCTTTCGCACAGGTTCAAGCAGCACCGGCTTGCAACTTTCCAGCCCCTCACGCATGGCCATAATGGCCGCCATGCGGAAGGCCTGATCAGAACTGTCGACCGAATGGTAGGAGCCGTCGGTCAGACAGACCGCCAGATCGACCACCGGGAAGCCAAGAGGACCGCATTGCAGCGCTTCAAGGACGCCGTCGCGCACGGAGGGGATATACTGTTTGGGGACGACACCGCCTGTGATCTGATCGCTGAAGGCAACGCCCTCACCTCTTGGCAACTGCCGGATGGTGAGCGCAACGTCACCGAATTGCCCGTGCCCACCAGACTGCTTCTTGTGGCGGCCACGCACTGAAGTTTCCTGCCGGATCGTCTCCGCATAAGGAACCTGAGGCGCGTCGACATTGATGGTCAGACCGTATTTTCCGGCCAGCCGTTCCTGGGCCACCCGCAGGTGCATTTCTCCCTGCCCGCCAAGCCGTGTCTCGCCGCTGTTCTGGCTTTGCTCCAGATGGAGTGACGGATCTTCCTCCACCAGCTTGGCAAGCGCCGATGACAGACGGACCTCGTCCTGGCTCCGGGCAGCTGTCACCGCGATGGACAGAACAGGCTCGAAGGACTGTTCGGCCCCGTTCGCTTGAGTGCGTTCTGGCAGGAAGCTCTTGTCATCCGCCAGCGCCTCGGAAGTCTGGACCTGGTCCAGGCGGCCGAGACCAACAAGATCTCCAGCCGCCGCCGGCGCCTTTTTGACCGCCTGTTGACCGAAGAGGCAATAGACACCTGAAACCCGCGCATCGCCGCCGCGATGCTGCAGCACATCCCCGTCAGCAACAGAGCCCGACAGGACACGCGCAATCGACAACTTCCCGCCATGAAGCGTGTGAAGCGTTTTCATGACCCTGAGCTGTGTGCCGTCGCCGGTCGCCTCGAGCCGGGGCCGAAGGCGGTCAACATGAGGTGCCTCATGCCTGAGAGCCTTCAACAGCCGGCCGATGCCATTGCCGTGCTCGGCAGAGCCGAAGAACACCGGGCAGATCTGTCCCTCGCGCACTTCGCGCACCAGATCGCCAAACACCAGTTCAGGATCAGGCGCAATGTCCTCCAGCAGCGCTTCCATGAGCGCATCATCGTGGTCGGCAAGGGTCTCAAGCATCGTGAACCTGGCCGACAGCTCGCGCGCACGGTCCCCATCGGACATGTCGACCAGCGTGCTTTCCTCACGTTCGTGATAGACATGCGCCCGCTCCAGGGCCAGATCAATGAAACCCGTCGCCTTTCCCTCTTCCCAGATTGGCAATTGCCGAAGGACCAATGGCACAGAGGACGCCGGCTGCAGGCTTTCCAGAACCTCGCGCACGCCCCGGCTGCCCTTGTCGATCTTGTTCAAAAACAAAACCCGCGGAATGGCGCGGGTTTCAAGACTTTTCAGGATCAGCTGCAAGGCAGGCAGCTTGCGGGGATCGTCCTCGGCCACAACCACGGCCAGATCGACCCCAGGCAGAACATGCTCCATTTCCGCCAGAAACTCGACCGAACCGGGACAATCGGCGAAGCTGAACCGGTCTCCCATAAAGTCCGTTTCGGCAAAATTCGTCTCGACGCTCATGCCATGACTGCGGGCTTCGGGGCCCGCATCGCCGACCATATTGCCTTCTCCAGCGCTCCCTTGCCGCGCAATCGCACCTGTGCGCTTCAAGATGGCTTCCAGAAGGGTTGTCTTGCCGCTGCCGAATGGACCCACCAGCGCTATGCATCGCGTTTCCGAAGCGCCGGCGCCAGCCGCTCTGTCCGTGTGATCGTTGCCTCCCGATGAAACTTGAGCCATGCGTCGCCTCCCGTTGGTTATCCCAGCGCGATCACGAGGCCGACCCGGAAGGCACGGCCTGTCCGCGCCACACCCGCCGATAAGAAGTCCTTTTGGACCGGAGAGCGGAGGAGTATCGTCGCGCCGTTTACAGCTTTGACGCAAGGGAAACTTATGCGGCATCGCACCAATAAAATGCCCTCTCAGGTTTCCCCCTTGAGCCTGAGGATAAAGAATGCTCGAGTTCGAAAGCCCAATCCCCAGGGCGAAGCCCGCGGAGGTTAAATGTCGTGACACATCTTGCTAAAGCCGTCGCATTGATCGTCTTTTTCGTCGTTGCCGGCCATCAGACTGCGTCTTTCGCACAGTCGACACCGTTACGCGGGTTAAACTCCGATCCGAGGGCGAACCTCCCTTCCGCACGCCAGCAGCTGGATCGCCAACAGAACAACCAACGCGGCAGCCTTTCCAATCGCACATTGAACGATGAAAGCGAACGCAGACAGGATTTGCAGCGCATTCAGGACCAAAGCACCGCCTGTCAGGGCTCAAGCACTGGCGATTGCGCCCCAAAACAAAACTCTGACTGACGGGCGCGGGACATAAAAAAAAGGCCGGCGCGAGGCCGGCCCAAGTTTTGGTGGGGGAGGAAGTTTTTATTAGTTGATCGGTTTCAGCGTCAGCTTGCTGACGCCAAGGGTCACATTTGTTCCGGTCTGGCTCTCGACGCTGAAGGGGTTGAGGGCGATCGACTTGTCCAGACCACCGACAAGAGCATTGGCCTTGAGACCAGCGCCAAGGCTGGCACCGGCTGTGACGCCACCATAGGTACCGGCAAGAGCGCCCGGCTCCATGTCAGCACTGGGAGCAAGAACGCCCCAGATCAGCGTGGCCTGGTCGGTCGTGCCGATATCGAGGCCGTAGTCCTTGACCGTTCCGCTGTAATATTCGACCGCGCCATTGCCGACCGGCTTGTAGTTACAGCCAAGCGTAGCGCTGGAGCCAACGATGAAATTGCTTTCACCTTCGACGGTGCAGGTGAGCTTGCCGACCTGTACGCCAGGCGCCTTGTCCTGGGCCATGACAGGGGAAGCCAGCAAGGAGCCGGACACGAGAAGCAAAGCAAGCGTTGCACGACGGGACATAAGAGTCTCCTGAATCAAAAAGGTTGATACTGGGCACTTTGAAGGAACCGGAAATCAACCACGCCCGGAGCCTTCACAGGGCTGACGTTCGACGCATTCTGTCGTCGCCATCCGCGAACAGGGAGCAAATCGCTCCACGCCGGAAAGGTTCCATCCAATCGTGTCGAAATGGGGGAAGCAGCCGTCACAACAGCTGCGGCTTGCGGACGCAGATAGGGTGTGAGCAGTCTCAAGATCGCTGTGGTCAGACACAAAAAAGGGCGGCTCACGCCGCCCTCAAATCGAAACCGATGGGCCCGCGTTTTTACTTCAGATTGCCGCAGAAACGCTGGATGCGGGTGCAGGCTTCTTCAAGCGCCTCGGTCGAAGTTGCGTAGGAAATACGGAAGTTCGGTCCGAGACCAAACGCCGACCCATGCACCACGGCAACGCCTTCAGTTTCCAGCAGCTCCGTGACGAAGTCCTCATCGCTTCCGATCACCTTGCCGGACGGAGCCGTCTTGCCGATCGTTCCAGCGCAGGACGGGAACACGTAGAACGCGCCTTCCGGGTTCGGGCAGGAAAGGCCGTTGGCCTGGTTGAGCATGGAGACCACGAGATCCCGGCGGCCCTTGAAGACTTCATTGTTCTTCGGAATGAAGTCCTGCCGGCCATTGAGCGCTTCAACGGCGGCCCACTGTGCAATCGAACTCGGGTTGGAGGTCGACTGCGACTGGACCTTGGCCATCGCCTTGATCAACTCCGCCGGACCACCAGCATAGCCGATGCGCCAACCGGTCATAGCATAGGCCTTGGAGACACCATTGACGGTCAGGGTGCGTTCATAGAGCGACGGCTCGACCTGTGCCGGCGTGGTGAACTCGAAATCGTCGTAGACCAGATGCTCATACATGTCGTCGGACATGATCCAGACATGCGGATGCTTGACCAGAACATCGGTCAGCGCCTTGAGCTCGGAGCGCGTGTAAGCTGCGCCCGACGGGTTCGACGGCGAGTTGAACATGAACCACTTGGTGCGCGGGGTAATCGCCGCTTCCAGGGCTTCAGCCGTGATCTTGAAGGTCGACTTGTCCGCTTCGACGATCACCGGTTCGCCGCCAGCCAGCAGCACCATGTCCGGATAGCTCACCCAGTATGGCGTCGGGATGATCACCTCGTCGCCCGGATTGATGGTCGCGACGAGGGCGTTGTAGATTACCTGCTTGCCACCGGTGCCCACCGAGATCTCGGTGCGCTCATAGGACAGGCCGTTTTCCCGCTTGAATTTCGCGATGATCGCGTCCTTCAATTCGGGAATGCCGTCGACGGCGGTGTATTTGGTCTTGCCTTCGTTGATGGCCGCAATCGCCGCCGCCTTGATGTTTTCCGGGGTATCAAAATCCGGTTCACCGGCGCCGAGGCCGATGACGTCACGGCCTGCGGCTTTCAGCTCACGGGCCTTGTTGGTGACAGCGATCGTTGCGGATGGTTTTACGCGCGCCAGCGCGTCGGCGATAAAGCCCATTGTGCCCTCCATGGCAAAGGGGAAAATCCAAGCGCGCGGACCGTAGTCCTCAAGGCAGGGCTTCGCAAGTGCAACAGAAGCTGAACCGGCAAAAAATGCCAGAAAGCAGATGTTGAAGAAGGCAGAGGGTCAGATGCCGGTCAGGACCTGGCTTCGAGAACCAGCTTGGGCGCCCTGTCGTCGGGCAAAAGAGTCGCCTTGATCCGCTTTTTCTTGGACTGCCCGTTCAACGCGTTGATGACAGTCGGCTGCGGCACGTCGCTTTCCTGCTCGGCGGCCTGCAACAAGGTGCCATAGCTTTTCGGATGGAGCAGTGTTTCCGTAATCGGCTTCTCGTCCATGATCTCGGGCGTCAGCTGATAGGCTTTGATCGCTGCCTTGTTGGCGGCCAGGATCATGCGGTTCTTCGTGTTGACCACGACCATGGGCGCACTGCAGAGATTGAAGATCTTGGCAAAATCCACATCGCCACTGGCCTGGCCAGCCGAGAAGAGCACACCGCCAAAACTTCCCGAGATCCGGAAATACATCGTGTTGTGGGTCAGCTCCACCGCCGCACCCGTTCCCACCAGGAACTTTCCGCGGCCGGTCGCGCTGGCGCGCCGGGTCAGGGATTCGAGAATAAGCGATACAAGGGTTCGGCCGACGCGTTTCTGGATATGGGCGATGTTTCGACCCAGGATCAGCTTGGCGTCAGGGATCCCGAAGCTGCTCAGGAAGCCCTCGCTGGCAAAACGCACGTAGCCGAAATTGTCGACAAGGCAAACGCAACGGTTCGAGTTTGCCACAAAGTGCTGAAGGATCGGTGCGAGACCGAGGGCGATATTGCCCGGATTGCCGCTGTCTTCGCCAAGAGACGGGAAACAGACCACGATCAGCCGACCATCCTGAAGCTCGTAGCGATAGGCCATGAGCGGAATGCCGGGTATGCGATGGTCAGCTCCGCCGCCCACATCGAAGGGCCCGGCCTTGCCGTCACGAATGGCGCCCTGAATGAGACGCAGAATGTTCTTGCGATCTTCCTGTGTCAGAAGGCGCAGGGCTTCACTGGAAGGCGCTTCGCACAGACCTCGGATCTCGCTGTCGAAGCTCTGCGATCCGCTCTCGTTCCAGACGATTGTCTTGCGGTTGATGTCAGCGAAGAAGAACTGCAGACCGGCAAGGTTGAGCGCCGGGGATTCTTCTTGAACCTCCGGTGTCTGACCATCCTGGCCTTCCGCATTTTCCGCATTTTTTACAGCGCGCAATTGAGCTGGTTGTACATTCATCGTCCGCAATACCCGCCATTTGGCAACATGCCCCACACCCGAAACACAATCCGCCAGAAAAGCAAAAAAGTTATGAATCTTAACGATTCAATCGTCCCGACATCCACATCCGGAAAGGTTGGGTAAACCAATCATTAATACTTAAAACTTGATCCAAATCCGAGCAGACGGGCTCGAATGACCTATCGATTCCGGTGCACGTCCGGCACCACATTCTGGTCACAAAATGACACCGGAACAGCCTGAAAGCTGTCCCTTGCAAGGCCAAGTCCTCAGACATTTTCGCTCCATCGACTGACCTCGCCAGATGTTGCTCAGTTGCAAGACCTCGGCTTTCGCGCCTCCTTCTTTGGCGCGCCTGTCCCTTTGGAGAAATGGCAAAATGCAGAAGAACGGTTTTGGCAAAAACACAACGGCCCGCGCCACGACGCTGACCAACCGGGATCAGGCGGGTATCGCCGCTGCAGCTTTCGCGGTGCTCTCCCTGGCAGGCGCGATGACCGGCTTTGTCATCGGGGTCGACATCGCACTTCCAACGCTCTGTGCCGCCTTCACCGCAATGCTTGCAGCCACGGCCTGTCTGGCGGAACGCCTCATTCAAGGCTTCGAAACCCCTGATGCCGCGCCCGTTGCTCAAAAGGCAGCGTCCTCCAACCAGATTGCAGACAAATCGTGAGAAACCCCATGCCTTCAGAACGCTGGATGTTTTGGCGCAAGCTCAGAAAAAGCCGGCAGCCGGAAGCAGAAGAAATTCTGCCGCCTCGGAGGAAAAATCGTGACCTGTCAGATGCACGCGCTCTTCTGGGCGCCATCGCGCTCGGGCTGACCTTTGCTGTCGCCCTGACAATCGCAGCATCCTGGGCACCGGAATCCTTTGCCGAACGCGGCAGCGCACCTTCCGAACCAGCCCTATCGACCAACGTGCCCCACATTCTCACCGACAGGCTCACTGACGGGAATACTGACGGGCCAAACAGCCCGCACTAGGCTTCGGAACCTGCACGAAAAACGATCCACGACGCATAAATGAAGAGAGCCGAAGAAGGACTTGTGTCCCTCTTCGGCTCTCTCGCGCCCGGTCCGCCCCCGGTGATCTGTTTGCAATCCCTTGCTCTTGATCAAAGTTAAGCAGGCTCGCGCCTGCCATACAAGTCCGTGAGTGAAGGAATGAAAAACAGATGCATCAGCCGGCGCACGGAGCGCCCTGGCCTTTGGATTTCGGGGAAAGACCGGGATTTAGGCTTGCATCTCACCTTCATCGATAGATGCGCAAGACCATTGCCTCGCACGCTTTGGTCAGAGATAAATAACGGGAAACAAGTGGGGACCCCGACATGGACATCAACCTGACACTGTCCGCCGACACGATCCGCATGCTCGCCCAGAAGGCACGTGCCGTCTCGACCGCCCTCAACGACAGCTTTGAGGATGGACATGAAGGTGATGTCGAATTCGACTCCGAGACACTGACCGACGCCCATCACCACGACGGTCTGGCCGAGGAAGAAAACGACGACATGTCGGATGAAGAGCTTCGGGAGTTGATCGAGGATCTCAATGTCGATGAAGCTGCCGAACTCGTCTCGATTGCCTGGATCGGGCGTGGCGACTTTGAAGCGGCCGATTTCGAACAGGCCACCCAGGAAGCACGTGAACGCGCCGTCGGCTCCACCGCGAAATACCTTCTCGGCATGCCGATGCTCGCCGATTATCTTGAGGCAGGGCTCGACGCCCTCGAGCTCTAAGACATGTTCAAGGGGCTGCCCCAAAGTCTTTCAAAGTTATCCCCGCTCCGGCACATCGGAGCGGTTTTCTCTGGAAAACACTGTTAACGCCTGATTTACCATCTTCCGTCCGCCCCTCGTCTCGGCCACGCTTGGACATCCCTCATCCAGGGAATTGAACCAAGCGAGGAGCTGTCGAACCTATGTTCAACGATCATTCCAAGCGCGATGCCTTTTCCATGGACCGGCCCTCACCCTGGCCATTTGTTGCCGGCTTTCTTGCCCTTTCTGCCCTGTGCAGCACACTTCTCGTTGCCTTCGGCGCCTGAAGTCACGCCAATCAGGCAAGTTAACCTCCGGGGCTGCTTATGAAATCGTCCCGGATTGACGCCATAGACGCCCTGCGCGGCGTCGCCATCCTCGCGATGATCGCCTACCACCTGAGCTGGGACCTGTCCTGGTTTGGTCACGTCGACTGGCAGGTCAGCAGCGCACCGGAGTGGCGGGCCTTTGCCGCCGGCATCGCCGGAACCTTTCTGTTCCTCGCCGGCGTGAGCCTGACCCTCGCGCATCAGCACGGGGTGCGTTGGCGAGCGTTCTGGAAGCGCGAGGCCGTCATTGTCCTGGCCGCAGCGGGTGTCTCTCTCGCCACCTCTTTCACGTTCGGCGATGCATTTGTCCGCTTTGGCATCTTGCATGCGATTGCCACCAGCAGTTTGATTGCGCTGCCCTTCCTCCGTGCGCCGGCCTGGCTTTCCCTTGTTGGAGCTGCGCTGATCGCAAGCCTCCCCTTTTGGGCAAAAAGCCATGTTTTCGACGGCCAGCTGTTGTTGTGGTCTGGGCTGGGCACACCCGACCTTGGCGCGGTCGACTATGTCCCGCTTGCCCCCTGGGCCGGACTGACCATGCTCGGCGTCGGACTGACCCGCGCTTTGACCGAAAGGCGTGGTCTTGAAAGTGTCTCCCGGCTCAAGATCCCCGGAATGGGTGGTCGCATCCTCAACATCCTTGGTCGCCGGTCACTGATCATCTACCTGGTCCACCAGCCGATTCTTTATGGCCTTGTGTGGTCGATTTCGGCCGTCGGCCTTGCACCGGACCGAAGCGCCAATGTCTTTTTGCGCGATTGCACGAAAAACTGTGCCATCACCTTCGGCGACGAAGCCGTCTGCCGGGCCTCCTGCAGCTGCACGCTTGAAAGGCTTCAGAACCAAGGCATATGGGAGAACCTCGTGTCCAACCCGCAAGATCCGGACCTTCGTCTCCAGCTCAACGAGACCTACCGCATCTGCCTGCGGGAGACGCCGCCAGCGCCAGCAGCTGATGACTAGCGGGAAAGCTCGTCGGCAATACTGAGCGCGCGGGCAATCCGGCGCTCTGCGAAAGCCAGAAAATCCTCCGCGTCGTTGCCGCTTGCAGCCTGACCGAGCGCCCAGAGCGCAGAAACAGCATCGCAGTGCATTTTCATGCCTTGAAGCCCCTCGGGTTCCGGCACGTCGCCGCCCGCAGCGGCATAGGCTTCAAGGAAGCCCCTTTCGCCGCTCTGATCATAGCCATGTTCGAGCACCGCATAGGCAAGATCCCAGGCGGGAGGTGCCATGCCGGAATACTCGAAATCGATCAAGGTCGGGCCAGACGCCGTCATCAAGATGTTTCCGGGTGACAGGTCGCAGTGACTGGCGACGAGTTGTCCATCCGTTTTGACAGGATGTTTCGCCAGTGCGCATTCCAGCGGCGCAAAGCGGCTACGAAGAGCAGCGTCCAAATGGCGCGGCACCTGCAACAACACCTTGAGATCTAGCGCGCCGGCAAAACCAGCGACCTTGCGGTGAAGCCGGCCGACCAGACTGCCCAGCGCTGCGGGCGACACCAGATCAGACTTTTCTTCCAACGCTGGGCTGAGCAGAATGCCGGCCTGGATATCAACGAACAATGGGGCAAGCGCGACGCCTTGCTCTGCCGCAGCCAGCAGATTGGCACGCTCTGCCTGCCGGTCGATCAGCATGGCCGTCTCCGCGCGCGGCAGCCGGAGCACGAAATCCCCATTCGCACACTCAATCCGGTAGACGCGGTTGGTGAGGCCGGGCAAGCGCATTGCCGCTATCAGCTCGCCGGTGATCGCCGCAAGTTGCAGGTGCCCTTCAATGGCCTTTCCGCAGCTGGCGAAGGCCGTCTCTTTTGCGGCGCCTTCACTCACAGGCACACGACCGGAGAGACAGGCAGATATGGATATGCAAAATATTCCAAAATCTTCTCCGGCGGCCGCGCCGCCTTCATCAGAATGGAACCACCGATGGAACCTTTGAACGGTCCCCATATCATCATCACCTATTGCCGCCAATGCGGGTGGCTTCTGCGCTCCGCCTGGATGGCCCAGGAAGTCCTGACTACCTTTTCCGAGGAACTGGGCGCTGTCACGCTGATCCCCGGAACAGGTGGCGTTTTCACCATCACTTGCGACGGCAAGCCGATCTGGGAGCGCAAGCAGGACGGCGGCTTTCCGGAAGCCAAAATCCTGAAGCAACGCTTGCGCGACCAAGTCTGGCCAGACATGGAGCTCGGCCATTCAGACGGGCACAAGAGCGAGGGCTGAACTACGCCTCGGCTTCAAAGACCTCCCGCGCGGCGTTCAGGCCGTTGATCGCTGCCGGCAATCCGCCGTAGACGGCCATTTGCCAGATCGCCTCAACGATCTCGGTCCGGGAGGCTCCACTCGCCAGCGTGTGCTCGATGTTGATCTTCAGCTGCGGTGCTGTCTGCCCACCCAGGGCCGTCAGGGCTGCGATGGTGCACAATTGGCGGGTCTTGAGATCCAGACCGGGCCGGGCATAGTGCCGACCATAAGCCCACTCGATCAGGCTTTCGGAGAACCCGGGAAGCAGATCATCATACCGTTCGGCCAGGACAGCCTCCAGGTTCGGGTTCAGCTGCTGGGTCAGATCCCGGCCGCGTTCCAACGCGGTATTCGTGGCGGCAGTGCTCATTGAAGATGTCCCTTATAGGAATCACTGAGCGCCGTGTTCGGTCCGGGCGCAGTTTTCGAAAGACGGATCGACGGCTTCTCCAGCCTCCATCTTCCGGTACAAGATGATTTTATCGTCCAGAACATCCAGCATCTCGGTCAACCGTTCAAGATCAGACCGGACCTTGTCCCGGTGCTCTTCCAGCATCTGGCGCCGCTCGGTCAGCGACGCCGCTCCCCTTGTGCGCAAGTCCGCATAGCGAAGCCGATCCTTGATCCCCATGCCGGTCGCCTTGAGCCGGTCCAGAAAATCGACCCACCTCAGGATGGTCTGATCATAGACCCGCCGGCCGCCACGATCCCGCAAGGGTTTGGGGATGAGGCCGATCTTCTCATAGTAGCGCAGCGTATCAACACTGAGCCCGCATTTTTGCGCCAGATCACCGATCAGCATGACTGTCTCCGAACAGGACGATTTGCTTCATCTACAAGTTGGAGTGCGCTCCAGGTCAAGCGCTTTCTCACACTTGCCACTGACGCGCTGAAGGCCAGCGAACCATCCCGAGTGACTGCATATATTCAAATTGTCGCATCTACGTGAAAATGATACTCAACGACATATATCAAGGCGTGTGAGGGCAAGGCGTGAGATCTCCGCATAACCTCGACGGAACACTTTTTCAGACGAACCGGATTTCAGGAGCCAAGGCATGACCAATAAAAGCAAGACACTCGAAAATCTTCAGACCGCATTGGCCATGGAGCTCTCGGCTGCCCATCAGTACCAGTTGCACGCCCATGTGCTTGACGACTGGGGCATGGACAAACTCGCGGACCAGATGCGTGAGGAAATGCAGGAAGAACTCGGTCACTCGAACGAGTATATTGAACGGATCATGTTCCTGAAGGGCTCTCCCGAGCTCAAGATGGCCAAGGCTCCGCAGCGCGCCCAAACGCTCAAGGACATGTTCGAGGCAGACCTCGCCGATGAGCGAGAGGCGATCGAATTCTACACCAAGGCCTCCCAGGATGCCGCTGCAGCCGGGGATATCGGCTCCCGCGTACTCTTCGAAAAGATCGCGCTGGATGAGGAAGGTCACATGTCGTGGCTGGAACTGCAGCTCGACCTGCTCGACCGGATCGGCGAGAAAACATACATCTCGAAGCACATCACGGTCGGTGTTGGCGAAGACGAGGAATAAACCTCAAAGTCCGCCAATCGAATACCTCTGGCGACGACGTTTAGCCGTCGTCAGATCCCCAGCGCGTGTAAAACTGGCGCGGAGATCATAGAAGATCCTCTGTAAGCCTCGGCCCGGTGATCAACAACCACCACACGCCCCTCGATTTTAAGTGGTCAGTTTTGCTTGGACTGCTAATATTTCGGCAGATCTAATCTCTTTCGCACAAAATCGAGGCAATAAACCTCCGCATTTTTCACAGGTGTTTGGACTTCCTTTAGTCTTCCAGCCCAATTTGGGGTTGGGAGGACATCGGGATCCAACCATTTGTGTGGAGTAGCGAAAGTGTTGTTGAAGCGTGCAAGCAAACGTCCGGAACCGGCCTCAGAACCCGCACAGGAAGCCACCGAGAAGAAGTCGCGCTTCTCCTTGCAGGTTTCCGTGAAGACGCAGTTTCTCGGCGGCCTGGCCGTCATGCTTGTCTGTGCACTGGGCGTTGGCGCGAGCGGTCTCTTCGCGGCCTGGCAGGTGCAGACCACCGTGCGCACCGCCAAGGAAGCCAGCGAAATCCAGGGACAGCTGCCCGGTCTCCTGAAGGGCGTCAGCGAATTCGAGCTGACAGGATCCCCCGAGGCTGCATCCGCGGTCCGCTCCAACATTTCCACCATCACCAGCCGGACCGACAGCCTCGCGATCATCGCGCCCGATCAGGCGTCTGACCTTGCTGGCATGGCGACCGATCTGAACACCTCTTTCGAAGGTCTTGCCGTCACTCGGCAGGAGCGCGATGACGCCGTCGCCGAGCTGGATCAGCTCACCAGCGAGCTGGTCGACAAGGCCAATGTCGCCTTTGACGGCATCGGCGCCCTTTTGGAACGACGCGCTGCCGTGGCGATGGTCAACGAAGGCACATTGCACAAATTGTCCGGTGTCGTGCCCCGCATGAGCAGCATTCGTGTCGGCGTGGTTGTGCTGCAGAAAGATCTGCCCACCGTCGCCCGCGTGCCGGAGCCGAAAATCGTCAAGTCTGTGCTGGACCAGATCAGCAAGCTCGAAAAGGACGCCAAGGCCGTCCGCCGTGCTGTGAAGACCGATGAAACCAAGGCTCTCGTCAAGGATCTGCAAAAGAACACCAAGGCCCTGACCAAGGCCGTGAAGGATCATGCCAACGGCGGCGCGGTTGCCTTTGGCATCGATCCTTTTGGTCCGCGGCTTTCGACCCTTTCAAAACAGATCGATCAGCTGGCCGAGGCGGTCGACCGTCCGATGAAGGCGATGACGCTCGACCTCAAGGCCTTTTCGGAGGAAAGCACGGCCCTTGCCTTCCTCTCGACCAACACGCAGACGCTTGCCCGCAGCGCCTTTGCCATGAAAAGCCTTTACGCCAACTACCTGAAGCAGCCGGACGAGACCACAGCCGGGCTTCTGGTCGAAGAAGCGTCGCTGATCCTCACGGTCAGCGAAAAAATGGCGAAAACCAAGTCTGAAGCCCTGGTCGTCACCCATGACGCTGAAGTTGAAGGCACGCTCAAGGGCGCTGTCACACCGCTCCTGAACACGGCAGACGCCGTGGCCGAACAGCTGGCCAATGTCTTCGCAAGGGTCGCTGAAGTCGAAACCGAACTGAAGGCCGCCGACACAGCCTTCATCGCCGCCGTCACCGACCTGGCGCAAACGGCCCGTGTCATCAGCTCGCGCTCCGGCGAACTGGCCGTGGCGTCCGGTCAGACGGCCCAGATCGAAATCACGCTCGCGCTTGTGGCTGCCGTCCTGATCAGCGGATTTCTGGCCTACATGTTGTCGCGCAGCATCATCACGCCGCTGCGTGGCCTCACCGTTGCCATGGGCCGCCTGCGCGAGGGCGACACGGATCTGTCGATCCCGGCCGAAAACCGCAAGGACGAGATCGGCGACATGGCCCGCGCCGTCGGCACCTTCTGTGAGCGCGAACAGGAGCGCCACCGTCTGGAGGCCGAGCAGCACGCAAACGCCGAAGCAACCCGCCAGCGTCAACAGCGCGTGGACGCGCTTGTCAGCACGTTCCGCCAGGACATCGAACTGGGCCTGTCCAGCGTCTCCAGTAACATGAAGCAGCTGGAAGACACCGCTGAACTCCTGACCAGCATTGCCGGCAACACCAGCACTCGCAGCGAGGAAGTCTCCCAGGCCTCCCGCGAGGCCACGGACAACGTCCAGACCGTGGCCGCCGCCACCGAGGAACTGACTGCGTCTGTCGGCGAGGTCGGCCGTCAGGTCAATGACACGCTGGAGCAGGTCGAGGAAGCAACAGCCGCGACACGCACCTCCACCGAACAGGTGCTCGGCCTCTCAGAAGCGGCCCAGCGCATCGGCGACGTTGTCTCGCTGATCCAGGAAATCGCCAAGCAGACCAACCTCCTCGCCCTGAATGCGACCATTGAGGCCGCACGGGCAGGCGAAGCCGGCAAGGGCTTTGCGGTTGTTGCCTCGGAAGTGAAGCAGCTGGCCGAACAGACGGCCAGTGCCACCGACGAGATCTCGTCGCATATCTCCGAAATCCAGGACTCGACCCAAAGCGCGGCGGACGCCATCACCGGCATCATGTCCATGATGACACGGGTGAACGAAACCGCCTCGGCCATGGCCGGTTCCGTGGAGCAGCAAAGCTCGGCAACCGCCGAAATTTCCACCAGCATCGGACAGGCGGCGGAACGCACCTCCAACGTCACCACCAACATGCGTCAGGTCTCCCAGCAGTCCAGCGAGACCAACCAGTCGGCGGTTCAGGTCGAACAAGTCACCGAAGACGCAACCCAGCAGCTTGATGAACTGACCAACAGGATCGAAACCTTCCTGAACGACGTCGCAGCGGCATAATTGCACTCGGGCGCAAGACCATCGAAAAGGGCTCCAACCGGAGCCCTTTTTGCGTTCCAGTAGCGTCAGAATTATTTTTTCATCGCCGTGATGCAAAGTCCAAATTCCGCCGCAATCCAAGCGCTGAATCCATTCTAGCGGGATGACACGCGCCCAGCGTAAGCCCTTCCAAGGCAAGCCAATTTCGGCCCCGTCGAGGACCCAAGCCGCTGTCACGCTCTCAGCCTGGGAGATGTGACAGCCGCGCCAAACCGCACCACCAGAAACAACCTATAGCCTGTAATCCATGAAAGGGTTTTGGGACATGTACGCTCGTACACTTCTACTTGCTGGCTGCCTGCTGCTTACCGGCATCGGTGCAGCACATGCAGCCGACTTCGTTACAGCCAAGATTGCCAGTTGGAACCCCGCCAGCCGCACTCTGGTTCTCGACGACAGAACAGAGTTTCACGACATTCCGGCCGAAATCGCTCTGCCCGACAACCTCAGTATCGGCCAGACTGTGACCATCAACTACATCGGCAGCGAAGACGGCATTCAGGAGATCCTGTCTGTGGAGGTCAAACCGTAACAACGTAAGCGAAAGGCGGGCGTCCAGCGCCCTGCCACTACCAATCCCCGGCCGGTTCGTCACTTGCGAACCGGCACCCCAATCTTCCTAAATACAATCGGAGTATCCCATGAACGCTTCTGCCCGGGCTGCACGCGTCGCCGCCGCCTGTCTTCTCGCCCTGTCCTTCATCGTTCCAATGTCCTTAAGCACGGCCTCAGCCGACGAAACCGCCGGCAGCATCATCGCCGTCGACGTGGAAAGCGCGACGATCACCCTTGATGACGACACGGTCTTCGTGCTCGGCCCCGACCTAGACCCTGAAGGCCTCGAAGTCGGCAACGAGGTCCTGCTGACCTACGATGAAGGCGACAACGGCTCCTTGATCGTAACCGCCATCGAGATCACCGAGTAACCCGAACAATCTGACCGTTGGCCGTCGTTTGAACGCGCCCGCCAACGGCTCAATCCCTTTGCCAAAAGAAACGCCAAATAAAATAGAAGCGAAAACGTTGCCGTTGATATCGATTGGAAGCTAAGCTCAGTTCAATTTCCCGCTTCGCTCGCCTCGCACATTTGTTTATTTCTTTGAGTAATATCTCATGGCCAACGCCGTTTTTTATCACCGACCTGACAGCATCTATGATGACGACCCGGCTCAGAGATACCATTTCCCGAAACAATACCTATCCCGGGTGAAGCAAACGATTGGTGATTGGATTATTTATGATGGTCCAGTATTGGGCCGAAAAGGGCGTCACTATTCAAGCGTCGGACTTGTAAATGGCGTCCGTCCGAATGCGGATAAGCCAGACCACTTCTATGCTGATATTGCCGAATTTATCAATTTTGATCATCCTGTCGACAGTGCCGCGAACGGTGGTTTTGAGCCGGGGTTCATAACTGAGACAGGCGAAATCAATGCGGGCTACCGGGTCCAAGCTGTTCGCGTCATTGAACGCGACGTTTTTGCTCGAATCGTCGAAGCTGGACTATCAGAAGAGGATGAATGGCCAGACCGCATCGACCCTCCAAAACATCCAGAAAATATCGATGGTTTTGGACATCCGCCCCAAGCTGCCATCCATGGTGCACCCAGGCCTCGGCCGATCATAAGCCAACTGGTGAACCGGCCCTTTCGTGATGCAAAATTCAGACAGCACATTCGGCAAATCTACGATCGCACCTGTGCATTCACCGGGCTACGGTTGATCAACGGCGGCGGGCGACCGGAGGTGGAGGCGGCACACATCGTTCCAGTCGAAAAAGGCGGCAACGACTCGGTCCGAAACGGCATCGCTCTCTCAGGCACCGTTCATTGGATGTTTGATCGAGGACTACTTTCACTTTCTGACGGCCATGAGATCTTGCCATCACGTCATCTGAACTACGACATCTCCCATCTGCTCAACAAAGACATGAAGGCGCTGGTCCCAACAAACCCAAACTTACGCCCGCACCCGGACTACATGGCCTGGCATCGGGAGAATGTCTTTAAAGACTGACTTCTCCTGACACCCTTCTGTCAGGAAGGTGCATATCTGCGTTGCCAATGCGGTCCGGCCCCTTTTCTCGGATCCTGACTCGGCCCATATTGCAGGCATGAGCAAGAAGACCGCCTCCCCCGACAACACCTCCGGCAATAAATCCGACGACACACCGGCAAGCGACGGCTTCGGTGAAGCGCCGCAAGCCGCCTTCGAAGGCGCGCCCCTGTCCGGCGGCATCTCCGACTGGGCGAAGGAAATTGCCGAGGAGGCGGAAAAGCCGGCCCCCAAAAAAGCACCCGGGAAATCTCCGACAACAGCTGCAGGGGAAACGAACCCGGACCAAGGGTCCGCAAGCCGAACCGCCGGCGACGCCGCCATGGACCTCGCCTCTGGCAAGTCCGCAAACGGGAATGATGCGTCGCCCGCGCGGAGGTCAGGCCGCAAGGCCGGTACGACCGTGAGCGTAGACAAGTCAGGCGCAAAGCAACCGTCTGCGAGCGGCAAACAGCCCCCCTCCCCCAAGCCCGCGAAATCCGCCCGCGGCACGTCAATGGGCAAGGCCGACAATGCGCGCGAACGCGCTGCCGGCGGTCTCAACCCTGTGGCCGGGCTGGACATGTCCCTGGAGGAGGCCGAGCGGCTTGAGGAAAAACTCAAGCAGCACAAGAAGGACAACAAGAAGAAATCCGCTGCCGACGGCCGCTACGGAGACCTGGGCGGCAACCAGGGCGCGACGGCCACCGTCGAGGCGCTGGCCGCCCTGATCGAAAGCGGCGACCCGCTGATCAAGCATGGCGAGGAATGGGTGCCGCACCGCCCTGAACGGCCGGCGAAATCCGAAGGCGGCGTGCCGATCACCCTGGTGTCGGACTATGAACCGGCCGGCGACCAGCCCACTGCCATCGCCGATCTGGTCAGCGGCATCGACACCGAAGACCAGACCCAGGTCCTGCTCGGCGTCACCGGATCGGGCAAGACCTACACCATGGCCCAGGTGATCCAGCGCACGCAGCGCCCGGCCTTGATCCTCGCGCCGAACAAGACCCTGGCGGCCCAGCTCTATGGCGAGTTCAAATCGTTCTTCCCGGACAACGCCGTCGAGTATTTCGTCTCCTACTACGATTACTACCAGCCCGAAGCCTACGTTCCGCGGACCGACACCTACATCGAGAAGGAATCCTCGATCAACGAACAGATCGACCGGATGCGCCACTCGGCCACCCGCTCCCTGCTGGAGCGCGACGACTGCATCATCGTCGCGTCCGTGTCCTGCATCTACGGTATCGGCTCGGTCGAGACCTACACCGCCATGACTTTCGCCATCGAGGTTGGAGAACGCATCGACCAGCGCCAGCTGATCGCCGATCTGGTAGCCCTGCAATACAAGCGCAACGATGCCGCCTTCCAGCGCGGCACCTTCCGGGTGCGCGGCGACACCATAGAGCTGTTCCCGGCCCACTATGAGGACACCGCCTGGCGCATTTCCCTCTTCGGCGACGAGATCGAGCAGATCACCGAGTTCGACCCACTGACCGGCAAGAAGTCGGGCGACCTGAAGTCGGTCAAGATCTACGCCAACTCCCACTATGTCACGCCGAAGCCGACCCTGAACCAGGCCACCAAGTCGATCAAGGCGGAGCTGAAGCAGCGGCTGGAGGAGCTGAATGCCCACGGCCGCCTGCTGGAAGCCCAGCGGCTGGAACAGCGCACCATGTTCGATCTGGAAATGCTGGAGGCCACCGGCTCCTGCGCCGGGATCGAGAACTACTCGCGCTATCTCACCGGCCGCGCGCCGGGCGAACCGCCGCCCACGCTGTTTGAATATCTGCCCGACAACGCCCTTGTCTTTGCCGACGAGAGCCATGTCACCGTTCCGCAGATCGGCGCCATGTACCGGGGCGATTTCCGCCGCAAGGCGACACTGGCCGAATACGGCTTCCGCCTGCCGTCCTGCATGGACAACCGGCCGCTTCGCTTTGAGGAATGGAACGCCATGAGGCCCCAGTCCATCTGCGTCTCGGCGACACCGGGCAAGTGGGAAATGGAGGAAGCCGGCGGCGTCTTTGCCGAACAGGTCATCCGCCCGACTGGCCTGATCGATCCGCCAGTGGAGATCCGCCCAGCCACGTCCCAGGTCGACGACCTGCTGGGCGAAGTGCGCGAGACCGCCCAGAAAGGCTACCGCACCCTGGTCACCACCCTGACCAAGCGCATGGCCGAGGATCTGACCGAATATCTCCACGAAAACGGCGTGCGCGTGCGCTACATGCATTCGGACATCGACACGTTGGAACGTATTGAGATCCTGCGCGATCTGCGCCTGGGCGCGTTCGACGTGCTGATCGGCATCAACCTGCTGCGCGAGGGCCTCGACATTCCCGAATGTGCCCTTGTCGCCATTCTGGATGCGGACAAGGAGGGCTTCCTGCGCTCCGAAACCTCCCTGATCCAGACCATCGGCCGTGCGGCGCGGAACGTCGACGGCAAGGTCGTGCTCTATGCGGACCGCATGACCGGATCCATGGAGCGGGCGATTGCCGAGACCAACCGCCGCCGGGAAAAGCAGCTGGCCTACAACGCCGAGCACGGCATCACGCCCGAAAGCGTCAAGCGCTCCATCGGTGACATTCTGGAAAGCGTCTACGAGCAGGACCATGTCACCGTCGAGGCGGGCTTTGCCGAAGAGGGCAACCTGGTCGGCCACAATCTCAAGGGCCACATCGACGACCTGGAAAAGAAGATGCGCGAAGCCGCCGCCGATCTCGACTTCGAGACCGCTGCCCGCCTGCGCGACGAGGTCAAACGCCTCAGGGAAACCGAACTGGCCGTCGCCGACGATCCGCTCGCCCGTCAGGAAGCGGTGGAAGACAAGTCCGGCGGCTACCGCGGCGCCAAGAAATTCGGCGCCGGCGGTTCCCTCGACGGCGCCAGTGGCAAGAAAAAGGAAACGGCCAAGGACCGGGCGAAAGCGGCCAAGACCAAGGGCGGAGCCAGCGCAAACCTGTCCGGGGAAACAGCGCCCCGAGCCAAAGGCTCGCAAGGCCGAACGGCCACCGCGCCTGATGGCGCGCCCTCGCGGAGGACAGGGAGCGAAAGCGACCGCTCGTCCGTGAGCGAGACGACCGGCGCAGCCGGCAAGGGCAAGCGCCCGTCGCCCGGTCAGGGCGCACCCGCGGAGGCTAGCGCGTCAGCGCGCTCAGCCGTGAGCGATACCCAAAGCTCCGTGAGCGCTTCAAGCAAGGTCCGCAAGAACACCCTGGACGAAATGACCGTCGGCCGCACGGAAGTGCCGTTGGCCAAGGGCCCGCTTCCCGTGAAGCCCTTCGATCCTGCGGATGATGCCAAACCCCTCATCCGCGGCAAGATCGGCGCGGGGTCTTATGAGGACCCGACCGATGAAAAACGCCGGCGCGGACGACCGAAGAAGAGCGGGCGTCCAGGACAGTAATGTCGGATATCGGCGGCATTTTCACACCCCTTGACCTGGCGGTGATGCTCCTTGTTGCAGCCTCCCCCGGCCTTGTTCTAGGCGGTGTCATTGGGGCGTATCTGTTCCCCCGTCGGCTGCCGGGTGCCCTCATCGGAGCCGGCGCAGGCTTCGTGCTTTGCGCAGCTGCTTGGGTGATCTATCTCACCGTGCTGAAATGACCGTCGGCCGCACGGAAGTGCCGCTGGCCAAGGGCCCGCTGCCGACCAAGCCCCTCGATCCGGCCGACGATGCCAAGCCTGTTATCCGCGGCAAGATCGGCGCAGGCTCTTACGAGGACCCGACAGACGAAAAACGGAGAAGAGGCCGGCCGAAGAAATCAGGTAGGCCGGGGCGGTGAAATTCAATTGTCAGAACCAAATAAAACGACCCTAGATAGCATAAAGCAGAATCGCTATTATTGCGACAATACCAAGCTGATGCAGGGCTATAATTTTCATGGTTGATTTTAGTTCACTTAAACGTCCCGAAGGTTCCAAACCGACTCTCAATCCCGTTGAAATCTTCAAAAAGACTCCAAATCTAAAAAATGCTCCAAACGATTTGTGGGATGGGCAGGCAGAAGCTTTAAAAGGCTGGCATGAAAATAGAGACAAGAAAGATATTTTAGTCTCCCTAAACACTGGTGCCGGCAAGTCTATTGTTGGCATATTAATCGCACAAAGTATTGTTAATGAAAAGCACCAAAATGTCGTTTACGTTTGCGCGACCATAGATTTAGTGAATCAAACTAGTCGTGAATGTAATAGAATGGGTATAAAACATTCAATTCGCGCAAAACAAGAATTCAATAATGATTATTATGAGACAGGTCGTGGGCTTTGCATAACTACTTACCAGGCACTTTTCACTTCAACCACAAAGTTTAAAAACGAGCTCTTTCCTACGGCAATTATTTTTGACGATGCACACGTAGGAGAAAAACTCATAAGAGATAGCTTTACGGTTACTGTAGACAGAACAAAACACGAAAAGCTGTATAGAGACATTATTGATATAATAAAGCCGAAGTTCGAGAGCATTGGAAAACTTCAACACTTAAATTTTACGATCGAGGATGAGGGAATAAATTCATGTACACTCTGCCCACCAGAGACCGCGTTTGAATGTGAAAATCAGATAATTGATGTGTTTAAACAGAATAATTTCCGAAAGCATCAAGATCTATTTTTCCCATTCCTCAAAATCTACGACAACGTTAAGCATTGCTGTATTTTAATTAGCCAAAAAAGCATAGAAATAACACCTCCATTTATCCCAGTATTTTCCATCCCATTCTTTAAAGAGGAGAATGTTCGTAGGATTTATCTTTCTGCAACAATTCAACATCAAACAGATTTCGCAAGAGCATTTGGCAGAATACCAGCGATAGAAATCAAGCCAGATCCGAACAACGACGCGGGTAACGGCGAGCGACTTATTTTATTTGAATCTGAGTTCGAAAAAGAAGTGGATACTGTAGAGCTATGCAAGTCAATCAGTAAGAAAAAGAAGGCACTAATTTCAGTTCCTAGTTATTTTTATGCTCTCAGGTGGAAAGGAATAGCAACTCCGCCCAGCACTGATGATTTTTCTAAGAAATTGGAAGAATTTAGAAATAAAGCTTCAGGCGCTTTTATTATGGTATCGCGAGTGGACGGCATAGACTTGCCCGACAACACTTGCAGAATAATGTTTATTGACGGACTTCCAACTGGCTCTTCTCTGCTAGAGACATTTCAACATAAGTCTCTCGGAATGGCTAACATGTACGCTGCAAAGATGGCAACACGCGTAACACAGTTATTTGGGCGAATTAACCGAGGACGGTCAGACTATGGGGTCTTTTTTGCTCTTGGTTCAGATATGAACAATTGGCTTAAAAGACCCAAAAACATAGCCCTACTTCCAGGCACGCTTCAGAAGCAAGTGCTCCTAAGTTTATCTATTTTTGAACAAACTGGAAGCAAATTGAAAAAATCAGATATTACTCAGTCGATTTCTCAAGTACTAGATCGAGATCAAGGCTGGATTGACTACTATACAGCAAACCGTGATAATCTTGAGATAGATAAAGAAACCTTTACTGAGATAGCAGAAAGAGAAAATAAACTCGCAAACTCCGCGCTGGCTGAAACTAAATTTATGTCAATGCTTTGGCAGAATAGAATTGTGGATGCGCGCGATTGCCTGATCGAGCAACTGGATAAAACTGCACCAGTAGATCCTAAGCTGTCAGGATGGTTATGTCTTTGGGTTGGACTTACATATCATATGGAGGGGGACGACAATGAAGCCGCAGCTCTATATCTACGAGCAAGTGCGAGATTCTCCGCGCATTTGAACCTTACGCACAAAAGATTGTTTCAAGAGGTTAATTTCAAAACTGAACCGGAGAACCCATTTCATGAAAAGCTGCTACATGAGCTACAGGCTGGTATCCGAAGTTTCAACGACTACGCCGCATTTTTAAAGGCGCGAGCAAAAGCAAATTATAGCGAGTTATCGAGCAATGCCGCCGAAGAAACAGTAAGATATGTCGGAGAATTACTGGGCTACCGCTCAACACGGCCTGATAACGAATATGGTACAGGACCCGATGTGCTGTGGGAGGATGCGAGATCAAAGACACTGATACCGTTTGAGCTCAAAACAGATAAGAAAACTCCGGCCACATACAAAAAAGATGATATTGGGCAGGGATTAGATCATCTTGAATGGGTCAGGGATAACTATCCAGAGCACAAAATAGTTGGTTTTTTATTTCTTGGACCTGATGGCAGCTGTTCTACAAAAGCAAATCCAAACGATGACATGTATTTGTGCACAACCGATAAATTCAATTCTGCAATTTCAAAACTATCGGCGAGAATTGATGACATCAAAGGAAGAACTGCTATTGAAAAATGGGCGCTTGTTGATGAGTTAGGAAAACTCCCAGAATGGCAAATACGAGGTTTATTTAGTTCTTTCGCTGGAAAAAAAATGAAAGATCTTTAATATCGTGCGGGCTCAGGTCTCACATCTGGATACCGGATCGGGCAGCTTCCCCTCCATCATTCCGGACCAAGCACGCCGGAGGCGGGCCGACAGATCCGGAACATGTCCCCGGCTTGAACGGGGACATGTTCCGGATCACGCGGTGGCACCGTGTGCCACGCGGTCCGGAATGACGGGGCTCGACCATTCCCCCTTGGGGCAATCCATGCCGCGACCTCTCGAAAGAGCATTACTCCGGTTTGCGGCGCGGTAACGGACTACGTCCTCGGGACAAGCCCGAGGATCCACTCCGTGACGTCTCCGCTTGGGAAAGCTTCAAAGTCAAGAAACGGAAGTCAGCAGTTCAGATTCCTGCCGAGATCGAACCAGTTCGGGTTCATGGCCTCGATCAGCTCGACTTTCCATGCGCGTGGCCAGTGTTTGATGGCCTTTTCGCGGGCAATGGCTTGAGGCGCGGATGGATGTACCTCGTACCAGACCAGGCGTTTGACCGAATAGCGCCTGGTGAACTGCGATCCGGTGCCGGAAGTATGTTCAAGCAGCCGTCTGGGAAGATTGTTCGTCACGCCCGTATAAAGCGTGCCGCCCCTGCGCGTCGTCAGGAAGTAGACCCAGAAGCGCTTCTGCATCTTGGGATAGGAAACGGTATGGATCCTCGGGTCAAGCCCAAGGATGACGACAGGGGGGAGGATAGTCTTTGCCAAAAACACGGCGGTCATCCCCGCCTTGTGCGGGGATCCAATCCACATAGCCGCTTCGGCCAGGGGTGTGGCAGCGCCCTGCCACACCCTCGACGGCCTTCCCGGACGGAACGCAAGCGGAGATCCGGGATCCAGTACGCCGCAGCCTTACGGCTCATACTCGAACGCCCACTGCCAGTGGGTCCCCGCACATGCCCCCTTCGTGGGGCGGGGATGAGAGCAGTGGTCTGGCAACGCGGCGCAAACCCACCCTATCCCTCAAATCCGCAAAACAGGCCCCACCCAAGGCCTTGATCCGATTAGCCAAACCGGAAAGCCACCGTTTGTTATCCCCGCCCGCCGGGGCTGGCGTAGAATGAAAGCGTCTCCTGCGAACGGGACCGAGCTCGGCCGACACCATGGAAAGGCCGAACCTGGGGCGGGAGACTGGAGTTCCAGGTCAGGCCGAAAGGATCTGACCGGTGAGCTGCAGAAGCGGAGCGGCCGGCGGGTTCAGGCGCCGGGCACGTTTCGGAGGGTCGTCACAACTGGCAAGCCGGAGGCCTCACACCACCTCCGGGGCGCAGAAAAGGCGGACGGCCAGACGCAGGTCCATCGCCCCGACACCAGGAGCAGGAACCCCGGGCAGGCGCAACGTCTTGTCAAACCCAACACCTAAAACCCCACGCGCGCGGCAAGGCCGCTGCGCCTGCCATCCCGTCTCTTTCAAGCGATCGAGACAGCAGGAAAACACAAACGCCCCAACACGCCGAAGGCACATGCCTTGCGGCGCTCCTGCTGCTGGTCTTGCGTCAATTTTCCTGATGAGAACTGCTCAGATACAGCCCGCACTCGCAGGAGTGGCGCCCCGCAACCTGCCACACGCAAATCGCGAGACCTTGCCATCGCCTGCTGACGCAGCACAGAAGATCCGGCAATGCATGCGTAGATCCAAGCAGAGTGACCGATTTCAGCGGATTTTCTGTGAATTTCCCCCTTGAATGATTTCTTTTTTTCGCAAGCCGTCCGCAAAACGTTAAAAATGTATTAACCTCCGGGTTAGCGGTCGAGAAGAGCGGCCGAAGTAGAGTAAGGCAGGAGCTGGGTAATGGGACTTTTTTCGAAGACATCGCGGTCCGGAATCGAACAGGCCGCCGCACCGGAGGCCTCCGAAATGACAAACGCCGACCCGACCCTCTCCGTTGAGGCGACTCCGGCCGAGACGTCCAACGTCAAACATCTGTCTCCCTTCGCCCTGCAGATGCAGGAAAAAATGCATCAGCTCGATGGGCTGAAGACCCGCCTCGGTGGCCTCGGCCAGGGCTTCGAGCAGATGCAGGCCATGGCGACGGAATCGCGCAATTCCCTGCAGCTGATGCAGGAATTCGTTGAGGCCTCGCGAGTTCAGGTCGAAGCCGAGATCCGGCTGAAGTCGGAAAACGCCAAGATCTCCACCGATCTTCTGGACTCCAATCACAAGCTGGGCAACATGAGCAGCCAGCTGGAGGAAAGCCAGGCTGAGACCCATTCCCTGCGCAAGCGCCTGACCGAGACCCGCACGGCGCTGGAAACCGCGCGCAACGAGCTGATCTCGATCCGCGACAACAACAAGAAGATCAACGAGGATTTCCGCGGCCAGAGCGGCGAGCTGGTCCTGGCCAACACCCGCGTCACCGAACTGGACGGCGAACTCAACGACCTGAAGGCGAAATTCCGCACCCTCGAGGATCACTCGGACGCGCTACAGTCCAATCTGGACGAAGTCAGCAAGCGCGAGAAGGAACTGCAGCAGAACCTGTCCGAAAGCGCCGCCCTGCTTGAGGAAGAGATCCGCAAGAACAATGTGGCGACCGGTGAGCTCGAAGCCACCAAGCGCCAGATGATCGACTTCCGCAATGACAACATCGATCTGAAGTCCCAGATCGACGTCGTCAACCAGGAGCTGGCCTATTCCAAGTCCCGCATGGAAGAAGAACAGCGCAAGCACGACAACGAGGTCTATGCGCTCAACGCCGAGATCGAAAACCTCTCGTCCCAGCGCCGGATCGGTGCCCAGTCCCTGCAGGAAATGACCCGCGACAACCAGATCATGAAGGAACGCAAGCGCGATCTGGTCCAGCGGATGCAGGAAATCGAGCACCTGCTGGAAAACGCCCAGAAGAGCCACGAGCGCGACCGCAACGAACTGGTCACGACCAACGGCAAGCTGCGCGAATTGAACCTGCGTTACAATTCCACGCTCACCGACCTCAACCACGAGCGCAACCAGAACCAGAAATATGCTGAGCGTCTGGAAGAGGTGATCGAGGAAAACAAGAAGCTGCAGAAGTACCGCATCCAGGTCGACACCAGCAATGAGCAGATCGCCCAGCTCAAGGGCGTGATCAACAACTACCAGCGTGCCATGGAAGGTCGCGGCCCGGCCGAAGATCTTGGCCTCACCCGCAATTATGATCCGGCCGAGGAAGTTGGTCTGATCGAAGAGGTGGTCGCCACCGAGACCGTCAACGGAACTTCCGGCGAGACAGACGCAACCATCGTTCGCCTGCACGACTGATCCGGAACACCACCGGACCCAACAAGAGCACAGGATCGGCACGCCCCGGTCCTGTGCTTTTTCTTTGAGAGCTGTTTGTTTCTCCGGCTTGTTTGAAGATCCGCCGCGCTTTGCACTGCGTATCCCTCCTGTCGATCACGGACATGGAGGACAGCATGGCGACGCCCCCTCACCCATCGCGGACAGATAGGTCTCACAGCACTGCGCAAGCGCGCCCCTTGCCGGACGGCCGCAACCGCATCTTGCGCCTGGGACTGGCAATTCTGGCGCTAGTCTCTCTTATCGCGCTCATGCCGACGACGTCACGCGCCGACATTGGCGCTGCCGCAAAGGTCGTGCCCGCCGCCAGTCTGGTCGGCGAAGGCCGGTTGACCTTCCTCGGCTTCCGCATTTTCGACGCTGAACTTTACGCTCCGTCCGGAACCTATGACCCGGCCAAACCCTTCGCCCTGAAGTTGACCTATCTGAGATCGTTCAAAGGCGAGGCGATCGCCAAGCGGACGGAAAAAGAGATGCTCCGTCAGGGCATGCCCAAAGGTGCGACCCTCAACGGATGGACCCGGGACATGGCGCGCATTTTCCCCAATGTCAGCCCCGGCCAATCCATCATCGGCGCGCGCGACAACAAGGGACACACGCTGTTTTACTCCGGCGGACGGCGCATAGGCAGCATCAAGGACAAGGGCTTCACCAAGCGTTTCTTCGCGATCTGGCTCGGCAGCAACACGAATGATCCAGCTCTTCGCAGCCGCCTGATCGGCGCCAGCTCATAGCGTCCGTCCAGAACGCCCACATGAACACGCAGCTCAAACGCAAGGACCTCCTCAGCTATGGGCTGATGGCACTACCGCTCGCCTTTGCCGGGCTGCCGATTTATCTCCATGCGCCCGACTTTTATGCCGGAACGCTGGGACAATCGCTGACGTCACTCGGTCTTCTTCTCTTGGCACTGCGTGCGGTGGATGCCATTCAGGATCCGCTGATCGGCAGCCTGAGTGACCGCTATCATCAGCATCGGGCTCTGATTCTTGTCCTCGGCGTCATGATGCTGGGCGGCGGCTTCTGGATGCTGTTTCATCCATACCTGTCGGCACCGCTCACCTGGTTTGCCGTGGCCGTGTTCATCTGCACAACCGGATTTTCCATTGTTTCGATCAACCTGCAGACCCTTGGCGGTATTTGGCAGGTCAGCGAGCATCAACGCACGCGCATCACCAGCTGGCGCGAGGCCCTGGGGCTTCTCGGACTGCTGACAGCGGCCATGGGGCCGGCCCTTCTCGGCGCGAACTCCGATGCGAGCACCGCATTCCATCGGCTGACGATTGCCTATCTGCCGCTGTTGGCCGTTGCCACATGGGCGCTTCTGGCCTGGATGAAGACCGCCCCTTTGACACGGCCACAGGAGGCATTCAAACCTTCTGGCGAAACACGTGGAAGTTGGCGCGCCCTCATCAGCAACCCGTGGCGCAGCAGGTTCTTCGCACTCTTCGCGCTCAACACGCTGGCGAGTGCAATCCCGGCTGTCCTTGTGCTTTTCTTCATCAGGGACCGATTGGGCGCAGCCGAATATTCCGGCCTATTTCTGCTCGTCTATTTCCTCTTCGGGGCGCTTGCGATGCCGCTTTGGCAGTGGCTGTCAAAACGCGTCGGCAAGATCCAGGCCTGGGCCGTTTCGATGGCGCTGTCGATCATCACCTTCCTCTGGGCCATCTTTCTCCAGGACGGACAGGTCGAGGCATATGCCCTCGTCTGCGCCCTCTCCGGCCTCGCCCTCGGAGCGGATCTTGCGCTGCCGCCATCAATCCTTGCCGATCACATTGTTGCAGAGAAAAGCCAGGCTGAAGCCAGCCGCATGTTTTCCTTG
Organism: Roseibium polysiphoniae; assembly: GCF_014842925.1. Classification (GTDB taxonomy): domain Bacteria; phylum Pseudomonadota; class Alphaproteobacteria; order Rhizobiales; family Stappiaceae; genus Roseibium; species Roseibium polysiphoniae. The sequence goes on along the minus strand of NZ_JACYXJ010000003.1, from coordinate 99,545 downwards.
ATGACGCTGCTGTCGAAGGCGTCCCTGGCGTTGGCAACGGGTCTCGCCCTGCCTCTGTTGGGGCTTGCCGGATATCAGCCGGGCATCGCCATGACCACAGAGCTCAACCTGACCCTCAGCCTGTCCTATGCGGCCCTGCCCTGCATTCTGAAGACGATCACACTGGTCTGGCTCTTGAGCCAGGCAAACCATATTGCCCAGGCCACCTCTTTGAAGGCATGATCGGGCATCGCTGACATCAACAAGACTGATCGACCACATGACCGTCCGCCCGCCGCAAGCCTACCGAAAGCAGATCGCAGATGATCCAGTTACTGCAGCGCTGGAGCAGGAAGTTCTGGCGGAAAAGGCCGGAACGCTCGCCAGGCTGAACACGAAGCTGGAGCAGGCCCTCGCCCGTATTCCCGATGCAATCGAGAACGCCGGCGAAGACGAGCTGCGCAAACGCGCCCTCAGGATCGCCGAAGCAGGAGAAGCTCTGTGGCATGTCACCATCCAGCGCGAACTCTGTGGCTTCCTCCGGCACAAGGCGTTCTTTGATCACATGGGTGTTCCCGCCGCTGTCCGTCTCAGCGCAGGTCCCGTTCCAGAACATCTGAAAGCGCGCAAAAGGGGCAAGTGAGCCAACAATCCACATGCCAGGCAGCGACCGCAAAAACCGTGCTGCACATCACAGACCACGACGCGGTGCTTGATGTTAAGTGCATGTCATAGTTAGCTTGAATGTCTTTCAGGGGGCAGAAACTGATGAACACCAAGGCAGCATTTTTCAGACTGCGCAAACGCGGATTTTTCAAGTTCGTGATGGCCGCAGCGACCCTCATGTCGACCATGGCAGTGCCCGGACCGGCCCTGGCCGACAGCTGCTGGACGCACAACGGCTCGCTCATGCGGCTCCAGGCCCAGGGCAATCAGCGCTGGCTGAGCTACGAGCGGCCACGTCAACAGCTTCACGCTGCCGGCGTCCGTCGCGGCACGCTTTTGTTCGATGGTTTCAAGACCGGCGACTGGTACAGCGGCACCGCACGCGTCTTCTCCAAATACTGTCCCGGCAACCCGCTCGCATATGCGGTGGAAGGTCCCGTTCGCGGCGATCAGCTGCAGGTGACCGTTCGCGGCACCCGGCAGGTCTTTCGCCAGTGCCAGCCAACCGGTCGTTACAAGACCGATACACTGGTCTTCACCTACTCGCATCAGTGCTAGGACCCGAGAGCATCTCGTTTCGGCCTGCTGATTGAAATCCCCAAGTGCTTTTGAACAATGCCAGGCAACGGCAAACGCTGCCTTGCATGTACCGTTGGGGGATGTTCTTTTAGCGACGCATTTGGCAAAGGATTCGGCCCATTTGGCGCGTGATCACTCCGATGCTGGCCGAACCATGCTTACGGCCTTGGCTGATTAAGATAATTTGATCGTTAGACCTGCAGCCCGCGTGATAAGAAGGCAGGCGTGGAGTTCGGATAAATGCTGGCAAAATCAATATACAAAAAATCAGTCTGTGCGCTTTTTGCGCTCATGTGCACGGTGCCGTCTGTCCCCACGATTGACGGGGCCTTTGAAGTTCACGTTTCCGGGCAGGCCTTAGCTGCCGGCGTCCGCGCCGTTCCCGAGGGAAACCGCTATCGCAGCCAGCCCCGGATCCCCTATGCGTCGGCCCGCAGAACCGCTGCGTCCAAGTCCAGCTATGATGCCAAATTCGAAAGGGTCCTGGCGGTCCTCAAGCGTGACCGCCGGCTGATTTCCTCGATCAAGCGCGTCGCTGGCCGATACAACATTGATCCGATCCACATGCTTGGCGCCATCATTGGCGAGCACACCTACAATTACGACACGCTGGACAGTGCCCAGTCTTACTATATCAAGGCACTGGCCTACGCCGGGATCGACATCAGCTTCAAGTACGATGGCGAGCATGTTGAGACCTTTGTCGAGCGCCCACAGTTCGATCGGTGCCGGAAAGGCAAAAAGGCCAATAACAGCGACAGCCTCTGGTCCTGTTACGAACGCGTCTGGAACAGCTCGTTCCGCGGCAAGAGAGTTGACGGCACGCGCTTTCCGAAGACGAATTTCAACGAGACGTTCTTTCAGCCGCTTTTTTCCGGCCAGAGCTTTGGCCTCGGCCAGCTCAGCCCTCTGACCGTCCTGAAAATGACGGACCGCGTCGCCCGCCAGAGCGGCAATCGCAAGCTTGATCCCAAGAACGCCGAGAAGGTCTATCAGGCGACCATGGATCCGAATATCTCGCTGCACTATATGGCGGCCGTCATTCAGGATGCTATCGAGGCTTACAAGAACGTCGGCAAGGTCGACATTTCGAAGAACCCCGGCCTGACGGCAACCCTCTACAATCTGGGAGACCCCTGGGGCCGGGCGGCGAAATTCCGCCGCAGCGGCGCAACCTGGCCCAGAGAGAACTACTACGGCTGGCTGGTCAACGACCGGATCGAGGACATCAAGTCCGTCCTCTAACGCCTATTCGAACCAGCATCTCTCGCGCATTTCGATGTGGACCTGGCCCGTTGCCTTGTCCCTGATCTGGGTCGGCAGGGATTTGCAGACCTGCACCCGCTCCATGTAGAGAGAGTTCGCTCCCTTCACCTTCGGGCCACCCGCAGCTTCGTTTTCACGAATTTGTTCTGACCGCGACAGCCGATCGAAAAAGTCGCTTGCGCCAGCCTGCTGGACCGACGCGCTGGCCATCAGGCCAAGGGCAGAAAATCCTGACAGGGCTGCAACGCCAAAAATACGTCCTGAAATTCGTCCCATGCCGTAACTCCTCTTTTCCGACAACGGTTCCTCGGCCCACCACATCGAATATGGCACCCATTACCGCTTCGGAAAGGCCGCTCACAGCCTCTTGAACGGCATCGACCTTCGTAGCTACCGCAAGAACGGATTGTTCTCGCGCTCGCGACCGATCGTCGAGGCAGGCCCGTGACCGGGCAAAAACGAAACATCATCCCCAAGTGGCAAGAGCTTGGTCTTGATCGAGGCAATCAACGTATCGTGGTCGCCGCCCGGCAGGTCGGTTCGTCCGACAGATCCGGCGAAGAGAACATCGCCGGAGATTGCCAGGCGCAACTCCCGATCGAAGAAGACCACATGGCCGGGCGCATGGCCAGGGCAATGAAACACCTCAAAACTGCGGCCGGCCATCTCCATCGTGTCGCCCTCAACGAGCCAGCGGTCGGGCTCGACCGGCTTGACGTCGCTTAGGCCGAACTGCCGAGCCTGATCCTTGACCCGCTCGATCAGGACGCGATCGGCCTCATGGGGCCCCTCAACAGGAACCTTGAGCGCCTCGGCCAGATCCGCCGCTCCGCCGACATGATCGATATGACCATGCGTCAGAACGATTTTCTCGACATCGACGCCATGCTCTTCAATCGCCTTGAGGATCAACGGCACATCGCCGCCAGGGTCCACGACGGCGCCTTTTTTCGTTTCCGGGCTCCACACCAGCGAGCAATTTTGCTGGAACGACGTGACCGGAATAATCAGGATCTGAATGGGCGGCAGCGCGTCCTGGCTCTGGGGGGCATTGGGATCGGACAAGAATGGGCTCCAGGTTGCCCCGATAAGCCGGGGAAGAGACAAATGCTGGGCAAAGTCGGTTTGCCGCGCGCTTTATCGCATTGGACCGCTTCACCTTCCGTTCTGCTTTTCGTACAAGAAGATGCACCTGCTGAACAGTGGCAGGGACAAACAGGTTGTCGACACGCATGAAGCAGACACTGCTCCAGACACTGACCTTGGTCGCGCTCTGCTGCGCGCTGCCCGCTGGCGCGTCTGCAAAACAGCCCAGGACCGATCCGGTTTGGGACAAATGGTCTGTCGGCTGCGGCAACTCCGGCCTGTGCTTCACATCGACGTTCATCCGCGAGCAATCGACCTGGCTTGATCTGCGAATTGTCAGGGATACGCCTGCGAACGCCGCTCCGCTGCTTCGGATCACGGCCAACGCTGCCCTCAACAACGAGGGCACGATCCGTTTTGACGTCGATGGCACTTCCATCGAAACCCTGCCCGTGGCGCAACTGCGGGAAATTCAGGCTTCGGTCGCAACGCCGGCTGGCTTCCGCCCCCTTGGCGGCGAGGGCTTTTGGTACCCGACCGGCCCCGCGACCAGCGCAATCCTCAAGGCGATGGCGTCCGGCAAGGCTCTGACCGTGTCGCTGCCGATCGGAGATCAGACCATCGAGATGAAGCTGCCACTGAACGGCCTCGCGTCGGCCGTCAGCTGGCTGGACGACCGGCAGAACCGGCGCGGAACAGTCTCAGCAATTGCAGCGATCGGTACGGAACCGGCCGAAGACGCCCCCTCTGCAAAGCCGATCCTGTCGCCCGAAACCCTGCCCCCGGCCGTGCTCGCAACATGGGACGCCAATCGCTTTTGCTCCGACATCGACCCTGCGATCTTTGCCAGTCTGAACGCTGTCGCCATCCCCGCCGGGGACGACAAGGCAACGCTTTATTTGCTCCCATGCGGCGCTCCCAGTGCCTACAACACGCCCTATGTTCTCATCCGGGCCCAAGATGACGGCAAGGTCCGCCAGCTCCATGTCGCCAGGATGTCGGAGCTTGGGCCGCTGGCCACGGACCTGGTTTACAATGCCCGCTGGAACGCACGAGACCTTGAACTGGATGGCCTTTTCAAGGGATCCGGGGTCGGCGATTGCGGCACCTGGAGCCGCTGGCTTTGGACCGGCACGACCTTCGTCCTGCAGGAGGAAGCTACCCGCCAGACGTGTGACGGACAGGAAGTCCCAATCTCAGATTGGCCCACCACCTGGACAGTTCCCGCAACAAGCAAATAGCGCTTTCGCCAAGGATTTACTTGCGATTTTCCTGGTCACAGCCTTATGATGATTGTGCAGCGGACTGGATGGGGATGCGGCATCCTTGTTTCAACCCAATCCTGAAAGTGTTGATGGGCGTAATTCTTTGCGCCTCACGGGAGCATCTCGCGATATTTTTGCGAGTGAATTTAGTGGGTTATGTGCTGCCTGAGGCCGGCACACAATTAAGGTGATTAAGTAATGCACGATGGCGATTCGGACCGGCACAAGCGTGGACGTCGCGGCGGCAAGCGCGAGTTCGGCGGTCCGCAGGACTTCGGCAGCGATTTCGGCGGCGGTGATTTTGGGGGCGGCTTCGACGGCGGTCGCGACGGCGGCTATGGCGGCGGCCGGGACGGCGGTTATGGCGGCAATCGTGATGGCGGACGCGACGGTGGTGGTCGCGGCGGCTATGGCGGCGGGCGCGATGGCGGATACGGCAACCGCGAAGGCGGCGGTGGCTACGGTGGCGGCAATCGCGAAGGTGGCGGCGGCTACGGCGGCGGCAATCGTGAAGGCGGCGGTGGTTATGGTGGCGGCAACCGTGAAGGCGGTGGCGGTTATGGCGGCGGCGGCGGTGGTCGCGGCGGTTATGGCGGCGGCAACCGCGAAGGTGGCGGCGGTTATGGCGGCGGCGGTGGTGGCCGCGGTGGCTATGGCGGCGGCAACCGTGAAGGCGGTGGCGGTTATGGCGGCGGCGGCGGTGGTCGCGGCGGTTATGGCGGCGGCAACCGCGAAGGCGGCGAAGGCTTCCGGCAACCACGCCCTCCGCGTCCGGAATTCGATGGCCCGGCCGAGCGCGGTCCGCGCCAGGAAGGCACCGTCAAGTTCTTCAAGAGTGACAAGGGCTTTGGCTTCATCACTCCGGACAACGGCGAAGCTGATGTATTCGTGCACATCTCCGCAGTTGAACGCTCCGGCATGACAACGCTCGACAGTGGTCAGCGTATTTCTTTCGAGACCGAGCCCGATCGTCGTGGCAAGGGCCCGAAAGCAGTCGATCTTCAGGAACTTGCTGAAGGCGGCGCTGACGCGCCAGCGGAAGACTAAGCCAGCGAACGCCATCCGGGTGTTTACTGCTGACGCTTTCACGCGAAGATCTTTTGAAACGGCGGCCATCTGGCCGTCGTTTTATCTTTCGCAGCTGCTTCTTCATTCTGACGCGCGATCGCCCGCGCACCCGGATCGGGCCATCGCAAAAGCACTCCGATCTGGATGTTTGAGCGAAGATACTTCGCGCTTCTCCCGCATTTCCAAACTTCAAACACACCAAAAATCAAAGACGCTGAAAAACATGACAAGCACAGCCGACACGTCCCCATCCGCTCTTGTTCGCCCGGCTCAGAAGGCTGACCTCCCGCAGCTTCTGGAAATGAACAATGCCGCTGTCCCGGCGGTGAATGAACTCACCCTGTCTGAACTCTCCGACCTCGTTGCAGAAGCTCTCGTCTGTCTGGTGGCAGAACTGGACGGTCAGCCAGCGGGCATGCTTTTGTGCCTGACCGAGGGCCTCGACTATGACAGCCGCAACTACGCATGGCTCAGCGAGCATGTGGGCCGTTTTGCTTACACAGACCGCATCTGCGTCGCCGAGACCGCGCGCGGGCAACGCATCGGCGAAGCACTTTATGAAGCTCTGGGCAAGGTGCCAGACGTCGGCAACCGCCCCCTCGTCTGCGAGGTCAACACCCGGCCGGAAAACCCAGGTTCATTGCGCTTCCACAAGCGCCTGGGCTTCGCCGAGATCGGCACACAGGACCACGGCGAAAAAGCAGTCGTCTATCTGAAACGCGATCCTGCCAGCGATGTGAAAAGCGCATGAACTATCGTCACGCGTACCACGCCGGCAACATTGGTGACGTGCTGAAGCACGCCGTCCTCGCGCGCCTGATTGTCTATCTTCAGCGCAAGGACAAGGCGTTCCGGATCATCGACACCCATGCGGGCATCGGTGCCTATGACCTGACCTCCGAAGAAACACAAAAGACCGGCGAATGGCTGGATGGCATCGCAAAGGTCATCTCCACGCCCATGCCGGATGATGTCGCCGCATTGCTCGCGCCCTGGCTCGATGTCGTGCGCGCCAACAATCCCGGCAAGGATCTGAAGCTCTATCCCGGGTCGCCCGCCCTGGCCCGCAAACTGATGCGGCCGGTCGACCGACTGACGCTGACAGAGCTGCACCCGGCCGACTTCGACACGCTGTCCAAGCGCTTTGCAGGCGACCATCAGGTCAAGACCATCCACCTTGATGGCTGGCTTGCACTCGGCAGCTTTCTGCCGCCGAAGGAAAAGCGTGGTCTCATCATCATAGACCCCGCGTTTGAGGAAATTGACGAGTTCGATCGCATGGCAAGTGCCGTGATCAAGGGATGGCGGAAATTCTCGACAGGCACCTACGCCTGCTGGTATCCGCTCAAGGACCGGTATGGTCTTCGCCGCTTCGACGAAGCCTTGAAGGATGCAGGCGTCAAAGATGTCCTGACCCTGGAACTCAGCTTGGGGAAGAGCGGCCCGGATACGGCCATGCTTGGGTCCGGAATGACAATCATCAACCCGCCCTACACCCTCGCCGAGGAAATGCGCACCGTCCTGCCGTGGCTGCGTGATTGCCTGCGCAAGGGATCCGAGGCCAGTTGGTCCGTCGATCAACTCATCGCCGAATAGACGAAACGCCCCTTTGTTGGCTTGACGTGGCGGGCGCACTCCCCCATCGTCTGGCCATTGAGTAAATGGCCCGGAGAAGTGCCGCCGTGACCCAGTTCCGCTTTGTAAATCTTGCCTTTTCAATCGTCGTCGCCGCGACCACGGTCTTGTCCGGCTCCGCTCTCGCCGATGAGCATCGCGCCTATTTCTCCTTGAACGGCGACCCAAGGCTGCCCGATTGCACCTCTGCCTCGGTCCGCTCGGCTGTTGCCGGCAGTGTGGCGCGGGCACAGACTTCCTATGCGGACGGCCGCGCCATCACCGGCATCGACCAGATCCGTGAAGTCGCCTACCGCGACCATGACGTCAGCCCTCTGGCGCGCCGTTTTTGCAGCGGCACGGCAACCCTGACGGATGGGTCGACGCGGCAGGTCCACTACAAGCTCGTCGAACACGGCGGTTTCGTCGGTCTCGGCTGGAAAGTTGAGGCCTGCATGAGCGCTCTCGACAAGTGGCATGTCTACGGCGCGCATTGCAGCACCACCCGCCCGCGTTGATTGTCGAAGACCAGCACCCGGCCATGACCCGGCGCTTCAGCGGGCCGCCTGAAAAACGTCTTGCACGTCTGGTTCTTGCCGTTCTGCTGCTGGTCGGCGGCCCGGTCCAGGGCGCTCAGGCAGAAGGCTCGTCGGGCGACTTCGACTATTACGTCCTTGCCCTGTCCTGGTCCCCGACCTATTGCGCTCGCCAGGGCCGCAATGCGGAACCGCTTCAGTGTCAGGCGTCCAAGCCGCATCGCTTCATTGTCCATGGTCTCTGGCCGCAATATGAGCGCGGCTGGCCGGATTTCTGCCGCACCCGGAACGATCGTCCGAGCCGCCATACCGTCTCCGAAATCCTGGACATCATGCCAAGCCGTGGGCTCGTCTCTCATCAGTGGCGCAAGCACGGTACATGCTCCGGCCTGGATCCGGAGGCGTATTTCGACACCATTCGCGCAGCATACGACAAGATCCGAATCCCAGCCACCTTCCGCACCCTGGAACGCACCGGACGAATTGCACCTGATGGCGTGGAAAAGGCATTTCGCCTTGCAAACCCGGGCTTGGGTGACGCTGCCATGGCCGTAACCTGCTCCAAAGGCGCGTTGCAGGAGGTCAAGATCTGCCTGACCAAGGATCTTGAGTTCCGAAGCTGCCGTGCCGTTGATCGCTCCGGTTGCCGGGCCAGCAAGATTTCGGTCTCTCCGCCGCTTCGCAGATAGTTCCGCCGCTGGCGAACGACTTTTGCCACAGCAGGCCTTGTCCTCCTGCGCCTGTCATGCACATTTGCGGGCAACGTTTGCGTACAGGCGTTCGACTGTCCGCGCTCCCCAAATGGCAAAGGTTTCCGACATGCTCGTTCTCCGCTCATCGCCCGCCTCGCCCTTCGGCCGCAAGGTCAAGATCGCAGCCGAGGTCTTGGACCTCAAAAGCCTGATCAATCTGCAGGAAACCCAGACAACCAATCCGGATGACAGCATTCGCCAGCAAAATCCGCTCGGAAAAATCCCCGCGCTGATCCTGGAAGATGGCAATGTCCTCTACGACAGCCGGGTCATCGTCGAATATCTCGACCACCTTGCGGGTGGCGGCAAGATCCTCCCGATCGGCGAAGCAAGGTTTCCCGTCCTGCGCCTGCAGGCTCTGGCCGACGGCATCATGGATGCCGGCATCCTCCAGGTTTACGAAAACCGCTTCCGCCCCGCCGAATATCGCTTCGAGGACTGGAAAACCTATCAAGCTGCCAAGGTCACCCGCGCACTGGACAGTCTCGAAGCCGCCTGCCCGGCCCATCTGACACAGCTCAGCGATGCGGATGCCGGAACAATCACGCTCGCCTGTGCCCTTGGCTATCAGGATGTCCGCTTCGCCGGCGAATGGCGCAAGAGCTATCCAAAGCTCGTGGCCTGGCTCGACAGCTTCGAGGCCGCCGTGCCCAGCTTTGCCGCAACCAGGGTTGGCCCGGCGCCCATTCCTGCAAAGGAAGAACCTCTCCGCTGATCTGACCGAGCGAAGATGAATGCAAAAAGGCGGAGCCTCACGGCCCCGCCTTTTTCATATCTGCCGGCTGGACACCTACCGGTCTCTAACGAGCGCGGGCACCGCCCAGGGCCTTGCGGGGCTTCGCGCCATGACGCGCCAGCCGGTGACCGGACTTCAGGAACCGGCCAAAGTCGCTCTGAATGGCCAGCATTGCCGGCGTCACCAGAATGACCACAAACAAACCAAAGCCCAGGCCATAAGCCAGCGTGATCACCGTCGGCATCAGGAATTGCGCCTGACGGCTGGTCTCGAACAACAGTGGTGCAAGGCCGAAAACAGTGGTCGCACTGGTGAGGACAACTGGGCGCAAACGATCGGAGACACCCTCGATCAAGGCCTGCCGGAAAGGCCGGTCGCGCGCATATTCATCAATCGTCGTGACCAGCACGATGCTGTCGTTGATGATGATCCCGGCCATGCCGATAAAGCCGATGAGGGAGAACATGCTCAGCGGAAGATGATGCCAGTAGTGCCCCCAGATCATGCCGATACAGCCGAAGGGGATGACCAGCATGATCACCAGCGGCCGGGTCCAGGACGCGAAAATCCAGCACAGGGTCAGGTAGATCCCCGACAGACAGAACCCGAGCGCAAGCACCGCGTCGGACAGGAACTCTTTCTCTTGCTCTGCCAGCCCGGACAATTCGCTTTGCACATCATATCGGGCCGCCAGCTCCGGCAGCAAAGTGTCGCTCAGCATGGCCATGACAGCCACCGCCGCTTCCGGATCATCCTCGGAAATATCGCCGCTGACCCGAAGTGTTTGCAGCCCGTTCTCACGCCTGACAGACGCAAATCCGAAGGTGCTTTCCACCTCGACAATTTCGCTCAAGGCAACATAAGGACCCGCAGGCGACTTCAGCTGTGTCTCATAGACAAACGCAGCGCCGGTTTCCTCGTCAGGCAGGCTGACACGCACTGTCGCGGTCCGTCGGCCGACGGGAAATTCTGCGACCTTGATGCCCTCCAGGCGATCGCGCAGAACATTGGCGACGCTGTCGGTGGTAAAGCCAAGCGCCTCGCCTTTCGGCGTCAGGTTCAGGGCCAGTTCCGCCTTGTCGAAAGACAGCGTATCTTCCAGCGCACTCACGCCGGGCATGGCGCCCAGCGCCTGCTTCAGATACTCGGCTGCTTCCTTCAGGATCTCCGTCGAGGGTCCATAGAGCCGCACATCGATGGCATCGCCGCCCGGGCCTGAACGCTCTCCACGAACGGCCAACGTCTCTAGCAGCGGCCCCTTGCGGATTTCCTTGCGCCAGTCACCGATGAAGCTGAAGGCCGAATAGGGCCGCAGATCCGGATCAATCAGCTCGATCGCAAGACCGCCGAGCAAATCCTCATCTTTCGTATCCGCACCATTCAGGGCCCTTCGGCCTGCATTCGCGCCAACAGTCGCAAGCGCAAAGGAAACCGGCGCGCGGCCGTATTCCTCGGCGTAGCGCTGATCGACCACATCGAGAGCACGGTCCATTTCGGCCAGCATCGCCTTTGTGTCGTCCCGGTCGGCTCCCGGCATCATCGCGATATTAGCATTGATCACGTTGCGTTCGGGCGCATTGAAGAACCGCCAGCGCACCGTGCCGTCGAAATACATGCTCGATGCGATCAACAGCGTCATGACGGCAAGACCCATGACCGGATAGCGGAAGACAATCACCGCTCTCATCAGGGGTTCAAACGCCTTCCTCCGAAAGGCATTGAAGCCCTTGTTGAAGGTCCGGTTCGGCCAGTCATACCAATGATCCTTGCCGCTGGCCGACAGGGCATGGCGCATATGGGCCGGCAGAATGAGGAAGGATTCAACCAGGCTCGCGATCAGCACGATCCCCACGGTAAGTGGAATATCGGCAATCAGCTCCCCGAAGCGGCCGCCAATGGCGAGCAGACCCGCGAAGGCGATGATCGTCGTGATCGAGGCGGAAAACACCGGTGCAGCCATGCGTTTGGCCGCCAGAACCGCCGCTTCGGCAGGGCTATGACCCTTGCGCGCCAGAAAGTCTGCGTGCTCTCCGACCACGATGGCATCATCCACCACAATGCCCAGGCAGATGATCAGGGCGAACACCGAGAACATGTTCAAGGTGACACCGAAGGCAAACATCATGGCGATGGTCGCGGCCATGGCCGCCGGAATACCGGCCGCCACCCAGAAGGCTGTTCGCGATGACAGGAAGAGGAACAGAAAGCCGACAACAAGAACAAGGCCGAACAAGCCGTTCTCGACCAGGATGTTCAGCCGGTCGACGATGTTTTGCGCACGGGTTTCCGTCAGCTGGGCAACGACGCCGCGCGGCAGCCCATCCTGGAAGTCCGCAACGATCTGCTCGACCTGCCGCTGGATCTTGATGGTGTCGCCGATCGCATCCCGGTCGACCCTCAGAACCACCGCCGGCAGTCCCTTGTGCGAATAGGCCTTGCCGCTTTCTGGCCCCTCCGTGACGATTTCCGCCACAGACCTGAGCTGGAGCTTTTCACCGTCAGCAGGCGAGCGCAGGACAATTTCGCCCAGCTCTTTCTCCGATCGCCGGGTTTGTCCCGTTCGCAGACGCGCAGTCCCACTTGCAACATCGCCGGCCGGCGTGGTCTCCATTTCGGTGGCGACCACATCCGCGATCTCTTCAAGAGACAGGTCATGGCGGATCAGCATGGCCTCGGACGTATTGATCCGGATCACGGGGTTGGACACGCCGTCGATGCTGACACGCGTCACACCCTCACGAAACAGGGCTGTCTGGAGATCTTCGGCGTAGCGCGACAACTGGTCCGCGTTGATCGGGCCGTAAATCACGACATTGGTCACACGGTCGCGAAACGCGCTGCGCACGACCGTCGGTTCTTCGACGTCCTCAGGAAGACTCGAGCGCGCCTGGTCAACGGCCGCCTTGGCGTCGTCGACTGCCTGGCCCATGTCCCAGCCGGTCTCGAACTCCAGCGTCATCGTGGCGCGGCCCTCGCGGGCCACCGAGGACGCCTCCTCGACGCCTTCAATCGCCAGAAGCTGGGGCCCCAGAAGCTCGACCACAGCTCGGTCCATGTCTTCGGGACCAGCGCCCGACCACTCGACCGTGACCGTCACGCGTTCGTTGATGATGTCCGGGAAATACTGAGTGCGGATCTTGAGACCCGCCGCGATGCCGCCAAGCAGCATGAACGCAAGGATCAGGTTGGCGGCCGTCTTGTGACGGACCATATAGTCGAAGAAAGACGAAAATTCGGACCTGATCGATGACTTCATGACTAGCTCCGTTCACCTCGGCCACGGCCGTTTTCAATCCGCTCCAGCACCTCGCTCGGCACCTTTGGCTGATTCAGAATGTTGATCAGGCGCGCCTTGCGCTCTTCCGGCATCCGGCTTTCGCTCAATCTGGCGATCAGCGCATCCCGGCGTTCCGGCTCCAGGGTCACCAGATCCTCTGGCGCGGCAGGTCCCGAGGCCGGTTTCGGGCCTCCCTGAGACGTTTCCGCTGCTTCGGGCGCTTCGCCTGGCGTTCCGACAACCCGCGGCGTGACCTTCAGTCCGGCACTCAAATGCGGCAGGCGCTCGCGCACATAAAGCTGTCCGAACGGCACATCGGTCACCACAAGCTGGTCGCCCATCCGGCGCAAGACCCGCGCCTGCGCCGCGCCAAGCCGCCGTTCTTCGTCGACAACAAGAATGCGGCCATCCTCACTGGCGGCAGAGGCCGGGATCACGGCCACATTCTCAAGGGCAGGTTCTTCAAGCTTGACGGTAAGGAAATCACCCGGACGGAGCGGCGTGTCCGCATCGACATCGAGCGAGGCAAAAAGCGTGCGACCCGCCTCGCCGGTTGCGACCACCGCCGCCGCCCGGTCCAGTGTTCCCGGTACTGAAACGACGCGGTCGCCCAGATCAAGCTGCGCTTCCACAGGCACCTGGATCAAACGACCAGCATCATCGAGGAAACGCGAGAACTGCTGGGTCGAGACGGAAAATTTCACTTCGAGCGCTGTTGGATCGATCAGGACAGCCAGGGTCTCACTCGAACTCACACGACGCCCGAGCGTGGCATTGACCTGGTCAAGCGTACCGGAGAAAGGCGCGGTGATCGTCGTTTCCTCGAGGGTCCGTTCAGCGTCCTGAACCGCGATCCGCGCCCTTGCGACACCCAACTCCATGCGCTCGACATTCTTGCGCGAGGTGATGACCGACTGCAGACGGTTCGACAGGGCCTGCTCGAGGGCAGCCACCGAAAGCTGTTCCTGCTCGACCTGCACCATGGTGGAATAGCCCTTTTCCCGCAGCTGGGTTTGGCGATCGAGCGCTTGGCGCCGAAGCTCCAGCTGTTTCTCGGCTGCGACAAGTTCCTGTTCGGCAACGACGATGGCCTCTTCCGCCTCTGCCTTGTGGGCCTCCGCATCCGCCTGGGCCGCCTGGGCATCAAGAAGTTCGGATTGAGCATCTGCCGGGTCGATCCGCACCAGAAGCTCGCCGCCCTTCACCGCGGCGCCATCTCGGAACTTGGAGGCAACTCCGACAAGCTGGCCTTCCGAGCTTGCGCGGATCTCAAGACTACGCCAGCTCTCGACCTGCCCGTAAGCGGTCGTGATGGGCGCGACAGTTTCAGATGTGAGAGAGGAAACATTCACCGCATAGGTGCGCTCTTGAACCGGGGGACGCCGCCTGGCTTCTTCCTGGTTCATCGCGGTGGAGACGCGGTAGACGCCATAACCGATCGTCGACGCCATGATCGCCAACAGCACAAGACCGATCAGACCCCTTGTCAGGAACCGCATTCAACTCTCCCTCAAAACCGACCACTCAATAAAATCCAGGACGCCTGCATCGGGTGCGGAATGCCGCATCACCTGGCAATTTGCAGACCTTGATCCTGCGTACGCGAAACGCGTCTGTAAATTTCTATCATTGCAATGCGAAAAAGTGCTGAAAAACATGTATCGACCTGTAACGAAAAAACCCGGCGCTATGCACCGGGCTCTTTGTTTCTGCAGGCATTTCCCGCCAGCTTAGAACTTGTAGCTCAAGCCGAACCGCACAAGATTGTTATCCAGATCGGACTTGTAGCTGTTTCCGCCGACCGTGAAGCTCTCGGATCCGAAGTCCTGATGGATGTACTCCAGACGCGCTGTGACGTTCTGTGTCACCGCACCTTCAACACCGGCACCTGCCGTCCAGCCGACTGCCGTCGTGCTGTCCTTGGCGCCATTCGCCTTGAAGTCGAGATCGGCAATGGCAAGACCACCGGTTCCGTAAACGAGGAAACGGTCAAAGGTGTAGCCCAACCGGCCGCGAATGCTGGAGTTCCAGGATGAACCTGTTTCGGCGGTTACGCCGCCAGCCGTCGCCGTGTCTTCCAGATCGGAAAACTGGAAATCGGCTTCCGCACCGATCAGCACGTTCGGAGAGATGATGTAGTTGTAGCCGGCATGAATGCCGCCCTGAATACCATCACCATCCGTGTCGGGCGCGTTCCGATTGTCGAAATTGCCCCAGCCCCAGCCGAGGTTACCACCGACATAGGCACCGCCCCAGTCAAAGCGGGCGGCCGGAACCTGGTCGTCATAGAAAGCCGGTGCCGGGTCCACCGGCTGCGGAAGGTCAGCCGCAAGCACGGGCGTTGCCAGGCCGGCAAAGGCGGCCGCTGTCAAACCTGCAAATGCAAGACGCTTCATATCATGTTACTCCAGATGAACTTGTCCAGAATGAAATGTGGACGGCCATCCCGCCGGTCCCCATCCTCACCCAGCTAAAGATATGGGGATCGTTTGTGGCGGTTCAGGAGGGCAATTTAGGAGTTTTCTAGGCGAATTAAGGTCATTCTTCGGCAGCGTGAATGAAGGGTAAACAAACCGCATTTTGCAAGGATGCGACAAAATCAAAGCTTGCAGCATGCTTTCCCCGCACCAATCTATTGCGTATAACGCGCCAGACAAAATGGCGCGAACGATCAAAGTGCCATCGCCCCATTAAACCTGACCCCGACCGGAACCCATAGATGCTGTTTGACTATGTAAGCCTCGCAGGCGGCCTCGTCGTGCTGATTATTGCCGGCGACATACTGGTCAGAGGCTCTGTCGGTATTGCACAGCGTCTCGGCATTCCAAATCTGGTCATCGGTCTGACCATCGTCGCTTTCGGAACCTCGGCGCCCGAGCTTGTGATTTCACTCAAGGCAGCTCTGTCAGGGTCAGGCGGCATCGCCATCGGCAACGTGGTGGGCTCCAATATCGCAAACGTCCTGCTCGTGCTGGGCATGCCGGCACTGATCGCCGCAACACCCTGCGGCGAAGACGGCGCCACCAAGAATGCGATTTTCATGGTGGCAATCTCGGTCGTCTTTACGATCCTCTGCTTCTTTTCTCCCATTGGCCTGATGGGCAGCCTCATCCTTCTGGCGCTTCTCGCCGTTTTCCTGGGCGATTCCGCAAGAGCCGCACTCCAGCACCGCAAGGAGCGCAAGGCCGCCGCCGCAACGGCTGCCGAAGCGCAGGAAGACAACGATGATGATGATGAATTGGAAGATGTCGAGGGCGTTCCGGACGCTGTCGCTGTCGCCGGCGTCTACATTGTTCTCGGCCTGATCGGTCTGCCACTGGGCGCGCACTTTACAATCAACGGCGCGACTTCGGTGGCCCAGGACTGGGGTGTGAGTGACGCCGTGATTGCCTTGACGGTGATTGCCTTGGGCACATCCCTGCCGGAACTTGCGACAACGGTCATGGCCGCCATCCGCCAGCATGGCGCCGTCGCCATTGGCAACGTGATAGGGTCCAACGTCTTCAACCTTCTCGCGATCATCGGCATCACCACCGCGATTGTGCCCGTTGAGGTGCCTGCAGAGATCCTCAAGCTCGACATCTGGGTGATGCTCGCCTGTGCCGTGTTGCTTCTCGTGCTGGCGGCCAAGAAGATCTGCCTTGGCCGGATGTCAGGCTTCGTTCTGACTGCGGCGTACGTTCTTTATATCACTGTCGTTTATTATCTCAGCGCGACGATCTGAGCGGCTTCGCCAAGCGTATTGCTGTCATCTTTTGAGTGAGACAGGATGGTGAGATGACAGGCGAAATCCCGACGGCCCTGATTACCGGCGCTTCAAGCAGAATTGGCGGCGCTGTTGCAAGGGATCTTGCCAATCACGGCTGGCGTCTCGTCCTGCATGCAAATGCCAACGCCCACAAGGCGGAGAGCCTGGCACAAGAGCTCGAAGACGCGACCGGTCGGCCTCACGTCTTCACCGCGGACCTTACGGAGGCGACAGAGCTTACGACCTTCATGGACAAGGCGTCAGAGCCCTTCGGGTTGCCCGATGTCCTGATCAACAACGCCTCGATCTTCGAAGATGACGGCATCGGCCGTCTCGACCCTGACCTCTTTGATCAGCACTTTGCGATCCACACCAAGGCTCCTTTGTTCCTCGCCGATGCCTTCGCGGCGCGCCTCCCGAAGGACCGGAAGGGGCTCATTGTCAGTATGATCGACCAGAGGGTCTGGAAACTCACGCCGCAAGCGCTTAGTTACTCCCTGTCGAAATCGGCTCTCTGGACTGCAACGCAGGTTCTGGCCCAGGCGCTCGCGCCCAACATCCGCGTCAATGCGATCGGACCCGGCCCGAGTTTCAAGAATGAACGTCAGAGCCAGGCCGAGTTCGACAAGCAAGCGGGAGCCGTTCTCCTGAAGCGGGGACCCGACGCAGAAGCCTTCGGGAGAACCGTGCGGTTCCTGTGGGACAGCCCCTCCATCACCGGGCAAATGATCGCCCTTGACGGCGGACAGCACCTGGCCTGGCAGACACCCGATGTGGTCGACGTCGGCGAGTGACCTCGCAGGTGACGAAGCAAAGAATCTGTTAGGTTGGCAGCACTCGACCTGGCCCAAAGGAAAAGCACGGCCGCCAGCCGGTATGACGCATGCAAGACAGCTCCACAACAGAGACCACCTCCGGGGAAAATGACGACGCAGCGGCGAAGCCCGAGGTCCGAAAGGGCGTTGAGGTCATCGCCGATCAGGTCAAGCGCCTGCCCATGGGGCCGGGCGTCTATCGTATGTTCGACGAGAATGGCGACGTGCTTTATGTCGGCAAGGCGCGCAGTCTGAAAAAGCGGGTGACGAGCTACACGCGGCTTCAAGGTCAGTCGAACCGGATCATGCGCATGATCATGTTGACGGCGTCCATGGAATTCGTGGTCACCAACACCGAGGCCGAAGCGCTCCTGCTGGAAGCCAATCTGATCAAGCGCCTGCGCCCGCGCTTCAACGTGCTTTTGCGCGACGACAAATCCTTTCCATACATTCTGATCACCGGAGACCACGACTCTCCGGCGATCACCAAGCACCGCGGCGCACGCAAGCGAAAGGGCGACTATTTCGGGCCTTTCGCCTCGGCCGGAGCGGTCGATCGGACCATCAACGCCCTTCAGAAAGCCTTTTTGATCCGGAATTGCTCAGACAGTTATTACGAAAACAGGTCGCGGCCGTGCCTGCTTTTCCAGATCAAGCGCTGCTCCGGCCCCTGCACCGGTGAAATCGATCATGAGGACTATGCCGGCCTTGTCGCCGAGGCCAAGGCCTTCCTGTCCGGCCGAAGCCAGTTGGTGAAAAAAGAACTCGCCCAGCAGATGGAAACCGCTTCCGAGGCGCTGGACTTTGAACGTGCCGCCATCTGCCGCGACCGTCTTGCCGCCTTGTCGCATACACAGGCGCATCAGGGCATCAACCCGCAGACGGTTGAGGAAGCCGATGTTTTCGCCATCCATCAGGAGGGCGGGCAGACCTGCGTGCAGGTCTTCTTCTTCCGGACCGGACAGAACTGGGGCAACCGTGCCTATTTCCCCAAGGCCGACAAGACACTCGATGAGCCATCGATCCTGGAGAGCTTTCTGGCGCAGTTCTACGACGACAAGCCCGCCCCCAGGCTGATCCTGCTGTCCCATGAAATTCCGGAGCAGTCACTGCTTGCGGAAGCCTTGAGCGAGCGGGCCGAACGCAAGGTCGAGGTGTTGACGCCCAAGCGCGGAGAGAAGAAGGAACTGACCGATCATGCGCTGACGAATGCGCGTGAAGCGCTTGGCCGCAGACTGGCTGAAAGCTCCAGCCAGGCACGTTTGCTAAAGGGCGTTGCCGAAGCCTTCGAATTGTCCGCTCCCCCGCGGCGCATAGAAGTCTACGACAACTCCCACATCATGGGCACCAATGCCGTCGGCGGCATGATTGTCGCGGGTGAAGAGGGGTTTGCCAAAGGTCAGTACCGCAAATTCAACATCAAGTCGGAAGACCTGGTCCCGGGCGATGACTACGGCATGATGCGCGAGGTTCTGACACGTCGCTTTTCAAGGTTGATCAAGGAACACCAGCGCGATGACGCAACGGCGACCCTGTCGGCTGAGGGAACGGAGGGCACCGCGCAAGACACTCCGGACGAAACGACGGCTTCGTCCGCTGACATGCCCGCATGGCCCGACCTTGTCCTGATCGATGGCGGCCAGGGGCAGCTGACAACCGCGCGTGAAACCCTTGAAGAGTTAGGACTGACCGATGTGCCTCTCGTCGGCATTGCCAAGGGACCGGACCGGGATGCGGGA
The DNA here is from genome assembly GCF_014842925.1 of Roseibium polysiphoniae. Lineage (GTDB taxonomy): Bacteria > Pseudomonadota > Alphaproteobacteria > Rhizobiales > Stappiaceae > Roseibium > Roseibium polysiphoniae. Next base: position 80,419 of record NZ_JACYXJ010000003.1, on the reverse strand, counting down.
CGGGAAAAATTCTTCGTGACCGGGAAACCGTCCTTCATGCTGCCCGAACGCGACCCGGTGCTCTATTTCGTTCAGCGTCTTCGCGACGAAGCCCACCGGTTCGCCATCGGCTCTCACAGGGCCCGTCGCAAAAGAGACATCACCAAGAACCCGCTGGATGACATTGCAGGCGTCGGACCGACACGCAAACGTGCCCTACTCCGCCACTTCGGCACAGCCAAGGCCGTCTCCAAGGCCGGCATGGACGACCTCTCCTCCGTCCCTGGCATCTCCGAGGCCATCGCAAAGCTCGTTTACGATCATTTTCACGAGTAGGCAGACAGTCCGGCCATGAACTGCTAGTCAGTGCTGCAGAGCACAATAGCCGTTAGATCCCTCGGACCCGTTCATTCATGCTGACCAAAGCCGACAAACAGCAGGACAACAACGACCTGCCTCCGCCCTCAGGGGCCGTTGGGCGCAGTTTTTTGTCCCGTTGGACGTCTCTGGTTGGCTGGATGGGCATAGCAGGTGGCATCGCGGTGTGCCTGCTGTCGATTTCAGCCTTCATAGCACCGGGATACTGGTTCACCGACAACATGAGCTTTTTCCTGCGCCAGTTCTTCGGCGCCGGACTTTGCGGTTTTCTGGCAGGCGCATCCGGCCTCACGGTCGCCCACCGTCAGCCACGCCTTTACGGCAAGGCTGTTCTCGTGCTTGCCGTGCTGCTGATCACGGTATTTGGCTTGATGGCCGCCAGGATCGATGCGGTCACCTCCTCCACGGTCAATGCACCGACGACGACGTCTTCATCCCTACGCGTGGTCTCGATCAATCTGGAGAGGCTGTTTCTCGCCGACGAAACCCTCTCGGCATTCCTGCAGCAGACCAAACCGGATGTTCTCGTCCTGGAGGAAACCGCCTGGGGGTGGCAACGCCACCGATGGCAAAGACGCATTGGTGCGACCCCGATTGCCGGCCATGGCGCGCTGCCGGATCACCTCTTTGCCGGACGTCTTGGAGACCTTGTGTTCTTTTCCCGCTTTCCGATCAGCGCCAGCAAGACAATCGACGTCATTGGCAATGCTGAAACCCACGATGAAGCCGATCGAGAGATCCTCTCTCTAACGCTCGATGTGGATGGCGCAGGTCTCAAACTGCTGGCGCTCCATCCTGCGAGCCCGAGAACAAAGCCGAGGTGGCTGGATCGCCAAGCTTATCTGGCAACGTTGAACAACCAGATTCAGAACAGCACTGCAGACACGACTGAACCAACGCTTGTCATCGGAGACTGGAACCTGTCACCCTGGTCCGGTCATTTCCTGAAAATGTTGACCGACAACAACCTCAGGACCGCGTTCCCTGGTGGCATACCGCAGACCACCCGCTTTTTCTTCGACTACCGTCTCCACTGGTTGCTTGGGGCCGTCGTCGACCATTTTGCGGTCACGCCGGATATTGAGATCCAGAGGGTGGAACTGGGGCCGGACATCGGATCCGATCACCTTCCGCTGATCGTGGACGTCGCGATTCAGAATCGGGCCAACGCCCATTAACCGCTGCATAAGTGCCGATTATCGATTGAGCCGGTCCTTTCCGCCATGAACAATCGCAGCAACGCTTGCGGCGATTCCCGATTGGCAAAAAGAAGACGATGGCAAAGCTCTATTTCAACTACTCCTCGATGAACGCCGGCAAGTCGACCGTGCTGCTCCAAGCCTCCTACAACTACGAAGAACGGGGTATGAACACCCTGCTGCTGATCGCAGCGCTCGATGACCGCGCAGGCAAGGGCAAAATCGCATCACGCATCGGACTCGGCGCTGACGCGGATATCTTTTCCAACGACGACGATCTGTTCGCTCATGTCGAGCAAGCACGATCCGAGCGGGACATTCACGCCATCTTCGTCGACGAGGCCCAGTTTCTGAGCGAAGCACAGGTTTGGCAGCTGGCCCGCGTGGCCGACACCATGCGTATCCCGGTCATGTGCTTCGGATTGCGCACGGACTTTCAGGGCAAGCTCTTTCCAGGTTCGGCCGCTCTGCTCGCCCTTGCCGACAATCTCAGAGAGATCAAGACCATCTGCTGGTGCGGCCGCAAGGCGACCATGGTGGCCCGCATGGATGCCTCCGGCCAAGTGGTCGAAGAAGGCGATCAGGTGGTGATTGGCGGCGATGAAACCTATGTTTCCCTCTGCCGGAATCACTGGTCTGAGCGCCAGTTAAAGGCCGACTGACACGCCATCGGCACGAACTGACGCTGCGGCTTCGGCATGGTAGATCACAAAATTGTGCACCGCCCAAAATTGTCGCATGCCAGATGGCTAAGAAAATCGGATTAAGATTAAAAAACAATATCTTAGCCAGCAAATAACGCTGACGTGTACAGGTTGGTTACAACTAGACATGTTTTCGCCTTATTTCTAACGAATTTCGACCACATTGAAAACTACATAGTTTACTCATTGTTCTTCCGGGCGGCCGCCTCCTCCCTCGGCGCCCATCGTTAAATGGCTATAAGATGACACCGAACGTGACCCGCCTCGCGCAGGATGCGCTTGCGCATCAGCACGCTGGCCGCATTGAAACGGCATTGGCGATGTTTTCAGAAGTTCTGCGTCACGACCCGCGCAATCCTCAGGCCCATTTCTCGCTTGGTATCGGAGCCTATCAGGCCGGCAACATCGACGCCGCTATTGTCCATTTGAAGGCTGCTGCAAGCAAGGTCCGCAAGCACCCGCAAGTGCACCAGCTGCTGGGTCTGGCTCTCATGAATTCCGGAGACCTGATCAGCGCGCGCGTTTCTCTGCAAAAAGCCGTTTCACTTGCCTCGAAGAACGCCGACCTTCACGCCCAACTTGGAGATCTTTACCGCCTGCAGCGCAAACCGGTGCTCGCGCGTCAATGCTTTGAGCGTGCACTGAAACTGGATCCTGAAAACGGCTACGCCCTGGTAGGTCTGGGGCAACTGGAAGTTTCGCTTGGCAACGTCGAAGAAGCAGAAGGCTGGTTTGAAAAGGCCATAGCCCTCGGCAAGGAGCTACCCACGGCACTGCATCGCCTTGCGTCTACGCGTACTCACACGGAACGCCCGGATTTTCTGGACAAAATCGAACAACTTGTTTCCGACGACGCACCTCTCGCCAAACCTGAAAAATCGGAGCTGCACTGGGCGGCGGGCAAAGTCTATTTCGACCTTGGCGACACGCCGCATGCCGCGGAACACTATCGCACCGCGCGGCGCATCCGATATGATCCGTTTGATCAAAAGGCCTATGACGAGCGTCTGGCGTTCATGAAGGACCTTTTCACGGAAGGTTTTTTCGCCGAGAGAAGCGAAGCTGCAAGCGAGTCTGAAAAGCCACTTTTCATCTTCGGCATGCCGCGCTCCGGAACGACCCTCGCCGAACAGATCGTTGCACGTCACTCAGCCGTTGCCAGTGGCGGAGAATTGGGTTTTTTCCGTCAAACGCAGCAGGAACTTGGTCTGATGGGACCGCCCAGCCCGGCTCTGGAAAGCCGCATCAGGTCACTCGGCCCCTCAGAATATGCACGCATCGCAAGGGCATACCTGAAGGAGCTTGACGCCGTCGACAAGCGGGCCTTGCGGGTGACGGACAAGATGCCTCACAATTTCGAAATGCTGTGGCTAATGTCGCTCCTCTATCCGAAAGCGACCTTCGTGCATTGCGTTCGCTCGCCCGCCGACACCTGCGTCTCATTGCTGTCGCATGCACTTTCCCCGGCACACAACTATTGCCGCACCCAGGAGAGCGTCGGCACATATTTCCAGTCCTATGCAAGCCTGATGGACCATTGGAAAAAGGTTCTTCCGGTGAATATTCACACGCTCACCTATGAAGACCTGGTCTATGATCAGGAAGGCCAGAGCAAAGCCCTGGTCGAAGCGGCAGGCCTCGACTGGCAGGCTGTCTGCATGGAATTCTACAACGGCGACAGCCCGGTCACGACCTTTTCGGACCTGCAGGTCAGACGCCCGATTTTCCGCTCCTCCATCGGACGCTGGAAACGGCACAAGGATCTCTTGCCGGATCTCTTTGAAGCGCTCGGACCGCTGGCGCCGGAGGAAGTACGCAAGCAGCCCAAGCTCCTGGAACCGGTTGAAAGCGTTGCGATCGGCCGGCCCGACAACGATCATCATCTTGGCGAGGCTCTGCAAAGCGGAAAAACAGTCTAACCCCACTGCCGCGGCTTGAAGACAGGGACCCTGACGCGATACACCCTAAGACAGATGGATCGCGCTGGTCGCAGCTAAGGGATAGCAACATGTTCGGCAAAGTTATCAAGGGCCTGTTCGGCTCCTCGTCCGCTTCGGAACCAAAGACGAAGGCCTCACCTCCTGTCCTGTACGACGGTTTCGAAATCATTGCTGAACCGCGGCCAGCCGGTGGCCAGTGGCAAGTCGCCGGTCATATCGAAAAAGACATCGATGGCGAACGCAAGGTCCATGTCTTTGTGCGCGCGGACACCATGCCAACATCTGACGAAGCTGCGGAGCATACCGTGCGCAAGGCAAAGCTTCTGATCGATCAGCAAGGCCCTGCCCTCTTCGGCTAGGCCGCTGCCGAGAAAGATACCATCCTCGAACCCGGCTTATGGCCACGTTGACACCCCAACAACGCCATGCTTGTGTCCGCCCAAAGTTGCCCTGATGCCGCAGAGCTTGAAAGCCCCATGAAACGCAATGTCGCCCTCAGCCTGCCCAACATCCTGACCTATGGACGTATTGCGGCAGTTCCAGCCGTGGCTGCCTGCTTTTACTTCGAAGGCAACACACCGCGCTGGATTGCGCTTGGCATCTTCATCGTCGCCGCGATCACTGACTTCTTCGACGGTTACCTCGCCCGCGCCTGGCAGCAGCAGTCCGCGCTTGGCCGCATGCTGGACCCGATTGCCGACAAGCTGCTCGTCTCCGTTTCGCTCATGGTCCTGGTCTATGTGGGAACCATCGGCGAATGGTCGTTGATTGCTGCGCTCATCATCCTGTGCCGCGAAATCCTGGTCTCGGGTCTGCGCGAGTTCCTCGCAGAGCTACAGGTCAGCGTGCCTGTGACTCAGTTGGCCAAGTGGAAAACAACGGTTCAAATGGTCGCAATCGCGCTGCTGCTCGTGGGTCCGGCTGGAGAAATCTTTCTGCCGGGAACAGTTCTTGCCGGACTGATCGCCCTTTGGCTTGCCGCCCTGCTGACGCTTTACACCGGTTACGATTATTTCCGCGCCGGCATCGGCCATCTGATAGAAGAATGAGACCGAATTCCCATTTCTCGAAGGAGTGGCTTCTGTGAAGATCCGCTATTTTGCCTGGGTTCGTGAGAAAGTCGGGGTCGACGAGGAGACGCTCGATCTGCCCGAGAGCGTCACAACGGTTGCTCACCTCATCTCATTCCTGAAAGCTAGCGACGAGCGCTACGCCATGGCTTTTGAAGAGCAGGACGCCATTCGCGTTGCCCTGGATCAGATGCACGTCGAACACGACGAACCACTGGGCGTCACTCAGGAAGTTGCCTTTTTCCCGCCAATGACAGGCGGCTGACCGATGGCAGATCCGGCGCCTGTCCTTGCAACGATCCGCGTGCAGTCAGAAGATTTCGACGCAGCCCATGAAGCCAACCTCCTGGCGCAAGGCCGCAAGGACGTTGGTGCACTTGTGACCTTCACAGGCCTCTGCCGGGACGAGGGAGGGCGTCTTTCGGCGCTGGAACTCGAGCATTACCCGGGCATGGCAGAAGCTGAAATCGCACGGATCGCCGAACAGGCCTGCAGCAGGTGGCCACTCACCGGCCTCACCGTCATCCACCGTTTCGGCAAGATCGCTCCGGGCCGCAACATCGTGCTCGTTGTGGCCGCGTCTTCCCATAGGCGCGCAGCTTTCGAAGCCGCCGACTTTATGATGGACTTTCTGAAGACCCGCGCGCCCTTTTGGAAAAAAGAGCACCTCCTCTCGGGAGAAAGCCAGGGCTGGGTCGAGGCCAGGGATGTAGACGACGAAGACGCCAAACGCTGGACGTGACAACTAAACCTGAAGTTGCCTCAATCCAAAAGCGCCACTATTTTTCAGATACCCTTGCTGGAACGCAGATTTAACTTGACCACCCGGTCGAAGATCGGGTCAATCTGACTGCAAAACAATAACCTACCCGTCCTGCTGCACCCTGACTGCCGGCAGTTCCGCTTTCAAGGAGGGCTGATGCCCGATCATACGCCAAAGTCGCCGAGCGGTACTCATTCCAGTCCCGGTATGCCTTTCATCGAATTTGTGGTGATGATCGCGGCTCTCATGGCGCTGAACGCCCTGGCGATGGATGTAATGCTGCCGGCTCTGCCCGACATCGGCAACGCCCTGGGCATCGAGAATGAAAACGACCGGCAGCAAGTGCTCATCGCCTATCTCATCGGCTTTGGCGGCGCCCAGCTCTTTTATGGTCCGATTTCAGATTCTTATGGCCGGCGTGCGATTCTGCTGGGCGGCCTCGCGCTCTATGCAGTCGCGAGCGTTGCTTCGCTCATGTCGAACACGCTTGACCAACTGCTTCTTGCCCGTTTCGTCCAGGGCGTTGGATGCGCCGCGACCCGCGTGATTGCGGTGTCGGTCGTACGTGATTGCTACACCGGACGTCAGATGGGCAAGGTGATGTCTCTCGTCATGATGATTTTCATGGCCGTGCCGATCATCGCCCCCTCAATCGGCCAGGCCGTCCTTCTCATGTCGAACTGGCACTGGATTTTCTCGCTGCTGCTTTTCGCCGGCATTGTCATGCTGATCTGGTGCTGGATCCGCCTGCCTGAAACCTTGCCGAAAGAGTACCGCCAGCCCCTGAACGTGGAAACGATCCTCAGGGCCTATATTACGACGGTCAAGACCCGCGTCAGCCTCGGCTACATGCTCGCCATCACCTGCGTCTTCGGCGGCCTGTTCTCTTTCATAACGATGTCGCAGCAGATATTCGTCGATATCTATGGGCTCGGAGTCTATTTCCCGATCGTTTTTGCGGGCATCGCCGTCGCCATGTCCCTCGCCTCTTTCCTGAACTCGCGCCTGGTCGAGGCCGTCGGCATGCGGCGCCTGTCTCACACCGCAACGCTGGTCTATACGGGAAGCGGCATTCTGCTCTTTGCCCTGTCCAGCGCCGGGATTGAAAACCTGATCGTCTTCACCATCCTGTCCGCCACGCTCATGGCCTGCTTCGGCTTCATCGGCGCAAACTTCAACTCCATGGCGATGGAACCGCTCGGGGACATCGCGGGAACGGCTTCATCGGTGATCGGATTTGTGACGACCCTTGGCGGCGCGATCCTCGGCTACATCATGGGCCAGTACTTCAACGGCACGACCCAGCCGCTTGGCTTTGCCTTCGCGATCTATGGGCTTGGTGCTCTTGCAAGCATCCTGATCGCTGAAAAAGGCAACATGTTCCGCGCGCTGCACAGCAACTGAGGCCACCTCGCATCAGCAACAAAAAAAGCGTGCCGCCACAGCAACACGCTTTTTTTTCAACCGAAGCTCTAAATGCTGAAAGCGGTTAGGCGTTCGCGACCTTCAGGGTCGGAGCCGAAGGACGTACCGCCGCATCATAGTCTTCCATGAGCGTCTTGGTGATCTCGCCTACTTCGAAACTGTAAGGGCCGATCTCGGACACAGGCGTCACTTCAGCAGCCGTTCCTGTCAGGAAGCACTGTTCAAAGCCTTCCATCTCTTCCGGCATGATGACGCGCTCGACGACTTCAATGCCGCGATCCTTGGCCAGACCGATGACAGTCCGACGCGTGATGCCATTCAGGAAGCAATCCGGGGTCGGTGTGTGGATCTTGCCGTCCTTGATGAAGAACACATTCGCACCGGTGGCTTCGGCCACCTGGCCGCGCCAGTCCAGCATCATGGCATCGGCATAGCCTTTGCGCTCGGCTTCATGCTTGGAGAGCGTGCAGATCATGTAGAGACCGGCGGCCTTGGACTTGTACGGCGCGGTCAGCGGATCGGGACGGCGATACTTGGCCATGTCCAGCCGGATACCCTTGAGGCGCTCTTCCGGCTTGAAGTAGCTTGGCCACTCCCAGGCTGCGATCGCAAGGTGAATGGTGTTGTCCTGAGCCGACACACCCATCATCTCGCTGCCGCGCCAGGCAACCGGCCGCAAATAGGCGTCGACGAGGTTCATACGGGTCAGAAGCTCTTCCTTGGCGGCGTTGATCACGTCCTCGGACCACGGAATTTCGAAACCCATCACCTCGGCGGAAGCATGCAGACGCGCGGTATGTTCACCGGACTTGAAGATCTGCCCGCCATAGGCCCGCTCGCCTTCGAACACGCAACTGGCATAGTGGAGACCGTGGCTGAGCACATGCAACTTGGCATCCGCCCAGGGCACGAACGCGCCGTCATACCAGATTTCACCGTCGCGCTGATCAAAAGGCAGTCCCGCCATGGTTTTGCTCCCGAGACCCTGTTTCAGGCCTGTTTGTTTTGTTCGTTTTCTATCATCGGCTGGTGCGACGGGGATCGAACTTGCGCCCACCCGTTCACCCGTGTTTTGCACCCCGCCGAAACTATCGGTATCGTTGTCTGAAGGAAATCGAGGTGGGCGGATTCGTTTTGAAACCATGCTCAAAACATCGCCAAACCGGTCAAAGATTTCGTTCAGAACGCTCGTTAGGTAACAATCGGCACGAAATAAGTCAATATGACTGACGTAAATTTCAAAAAGCTTACAGATGACGTGATCAGTCCAGATGGCACCACGGTGGATCAGGGCGCCCCAAGTGTGGAGGAAACCCTTCCATATGACCTGATCGAACTGCTTTTTTTCGCTTATCGCGATTTTACGGCCGATCCGGATGACCAATTGGCCGAATTCGGTTTTGGGCGGGCGCATCACCGGGTGCTTCACTTCGTGGATCGCAACCCCGGCATCATGGTGACGGATCTGCTCAGCATTTTGCGCATTACCAAGCAAAGTCTCGGGCGTGTCCTGAAGCAGCTTGTCGATCAGGATTTCATAGAGCAGCGAGCCGGACCGATCGACCGGCGTCAGCGGCTCCTTCACACCACGACAAAAGGTCACGATCTGGCGATCCGGCTGGCCGCCCTGCAGGCCCAGCGCCTTGAACGCGCCATAAACGGTCTGCCAGATAGCGGCGCTGACACAATTCGCCAATTCCTCTTCCAGATGATCGACGAGGACATGCGGGCTGATGTCGCCAAACTGGTGAACAAGAAATACAAACCGGGAGCACCACAACCGAGCGTGCCTCCGGTTCGGTGACGGGAAAGCAATGTGACCACTCCAGACGACAACGCCAGCCACATTCTCCTTGTCGATGACGACAACCGCATCCGCGAACTGTTGAGCCGCGTTCTCATCGACAACGGTTTCCGGGTCACGTCGGCGGCCAATGCCAGCGACGCACGCAAATTCCTGTCCGGTCTTTCCTTCGATCTCCTGATCCTGGACATCATGATGCCTGGGGAAACCGGCCTGGAGCTTGCGGCCTGGCTAAGAGAGCAATCGACTGTGCCGATCCTGATGCTCACGGCCCGATCAGAAGCGCCAGACAGGATCGCAGGACTGGAAGCAGGTGCGGACGACTATCTGGCCAAGCCCTTTGAGCCGCGCGAACTCATGCTGCGGATCTCGGCGATCCTGCGTCGCGGCGGTCCAAAGCGTGCCGAGGCCTCGCCGGAGATCCGCTTTGGTCCTTTCACATTCAACGCTGCGCGCGGTGAGCTGAAGGAAGGCGATGCTCTCGTCCGGCTGACAGATCGGGAAAAGCAGATCCTCGGTATCTTCGCCGAACAGCCCGGCGCAACGGTTCCCCGCCACAAGATCGTCGGAGACGACAGCGGTCTGGGTGAACGCACGGTGGATGTCCAAATCAATCGCCTGCGCCGCAAGATCGAAACGGACCCGGGAAATCCCGCCTACCTTCAAACGGTTCGCGGCATCGGCTATCGTCTGGCCTGCGACTGAGCCTTGCTTCACAGGAACGCCGAAACGTGAAGCCCTCAGACATGGGACCTAAATGGCCAATCTGAATCGTTACCTGGACGCGCTCCGGCTCCCCTTTCCGTTGAAGCCGCTCTTTATCGCCTATCGGCGTATCAGCCGTCTCGCCTATCGGGTCATGCCGAAGGGGCTCTATACACGCGCCCTTTTGATCATCGTCATGCCGATCGTCATCTTGCAGTCGGTGCTCGTCTTTGTCTTCATGGAGCGGCACTACGATCTGGTCTCCCGCCGCATGTCGGAAGCCGTCGTGCGAGAGATCGCGGCGCTGGTCTATGTACTTGAAAACTACCCTAGCGAGGAAGGCTACGAAAAGGTCGAGGCCCTGGCGACGGACGTTCTGGGCATGTCGGTGACGGTGATGCCGCTGGAGCCTCTGCCGCCTCCGGCCCCCAAACCCTATTTTGACATCATCGACCAAGCGCTCAGCCGCGCGATCAGCCAATCCATCAAGAAGCCCTTCTGGATCGACACGGTTGGCCGTTCGCGTTTTGTGGAAATCCGGATCCAGCTGGAGGACTCCATCCTTCGGGTGTTTGCAAGGCGCAGCCAGACCTTTGCGTCCAACTCCCACTTCTTCCTGGTCTGGATGTTCTCAACGTCCCTGGTCCTGATCATCATCGCGATGCTTTTCCTCCGCAATCAGGTCAGGCCGGTCATACGGCTGGCCGACGCTGCCGAGAGCTTCGGCAAGGGGCGCCCGGTGGAAACATTCCGCCCCAGCGGTGCCCGGGAAGTCCGCCGTGCGGCACAGGCCTTCATCGAGATGCGGCGGCGCATCGAGCGGCAAATCGAACAGCGCACGACCATGCTTGCCGGCGTCAGTCATGACCTGCGCACAATTCTCACTCGCTTCAAGCTGCAATTGGCCCTCTTCGGAGACAGTCCCGAGAGTGATGCCATGCGCAAGGACGTCGATGAGATGACGCACATGCTTGAGGACTATCTCGCCTTCGCACGCGGAGACGGCGACGAGGCCGTGCAGGACACGGACGTGGCCCTGATGCTGGAGGAACTGGAAGAAGAAGCCGAAATTTCAGGGCTTAACGTCAGCGCTTCCTTCGAGGGCCCGCCCGATGTTTCCCTGCGCCGGCTGGCCATGAAGCGCTGCCTCTCCAACCTTGTCACCAACGGGGCAAAATTCGGCAACCAGGTCGAGATATCAGGCCGCCTTGAAGACCGCTGGCTGACAATCTGCGTCGATGACGATGGCCCTGGGATACCAGCGAACGAGCGCGAAAGCGCCTTCCGTGCGTTCCATCGTCTCGACAGTGCGCGCAATCAGGATGAGCCTGGCAGTGGCCTCGGCCTGGCCATTGCCAGGGACATCGCCCGAAGCCATGGCGGCGACCTGTATCTGGAAGACAGCCCGCTTGGCGGTTTGCGGGCCCGCGTGCGCCTCCCCGTCTAGGGGCAGGCACGGTAGGGACGGAAAACTGGCGCTAATAAAGCCGCCCGCCGATCGGCACATCTCTGTCGGGGGAGATCAAGACCACCTCGCCACTCTCGTCAGGCACACCGAGCGTCAGCACCTCGGACCGCATTGGCCCAATCTGGCGCGGTGGGAAATTGACGACAGCCATGACGAGACGGCCAACAAGCTCTTCGGGCTGATAGTGCTTGGTGATCTGGGCCGACGTTTTTTTGATGCCGATCTCTGGCCCAAAGTCGATCTTCATCTTGTAGGCGGGCTTGCGGGCTTCGGCAAAAACCTCTGCCTCGACCACGCGGCCAACCCGCACATCCACTTTCATGAAGTCATCAATTGAAATCGTATCGCTCACAGCACTCATCCGTCTCGTCTAGAATCAGGAGAGTTTGCCGTCCGCGACCATCATAGACAAGCGCAACAGACCACGCTGGAGCCCTCTTTTGCCTTAAGGAGCTGCACTGCCCTGTTCGCCGAGGTCGTCCTGCTCCGACGCCCAGTCATCCGGCTCTGCCTTGCGCCTGCGTCGCCGTGCACCGCCTGCCATTCGCCTCAGGGAGCTGGCAATCTTGTCAGCCTTGTCCAGACGTTGCAGCCAGCCTTCACCCCGATCGAGTTCCTTGTCGAGCCGGGACATGGTGCGCGGCATGCCCTCATCATCCTCATCGAGCCAGGTGTCAACGACACGCGCAAAGGCAACGGCGAGACCCTGAGTGACGAAACGGCCCTTCAATGCAGGAATTTCGATACCGGCGGCAACCAGCATCCACTTTTGAGACCGGACCGCGATGGAATTGAACTCCAGTGCCAAGCCCGGATCCTTGCGCACGGCCTGATGAAGCGCACGCATGGCATCCTTGTAGGGCGCAAGCTGATCAATGCGGATCATCAGCACATCGAAGAGACGGTCTCTGGCCGGTTGATCGGCCATGTCGTCATCCCGGTCATCCAGAACGGCCTTGTCGATCAGCTCCGCAAAGGCTTCGACAAGAGCGCGCTTGGAAGAAAAACACGCCCGAAGATCCGAAAGCTTCACGTCGGCTTCCCGGGCCAGCAGTGGCAGGCTGACATCCTCGTAAGGGTGAGAGGCCAACAACTTCAGAAACGTCTTGAGAATTTTCTGCTGCGTCCTCGCGTTTGCCATGAGGGATCTCCAAACTTCGGAAGTCGTTACGCAGAAGGAAGATAGGCAGATCAATGCTCAGGGGAAAGGGTGACCTTCCGACACAGTCTGGAAGGCCACCGTGAGAAGGCGCGTTAGCTGGCCAATTCTGTGGCCCTGCGGGCGGCGGCTGCCACGGCCCGCGTCATCAACGGCTGCAACCCATCTGGCGCCATAAGCACATCGAGTGCTGCGGCAGTGGTTCCGTTCGGGGAGGTCACATTCTTGCGCAAAGTTGACGGCACATCATCCGACTGGTGCATCAGCTCCCCGGCGCCGGTGACCGTCGCATCGGCCAGTTCTCTCGCCAGCTCTTCGGGCAGTCCCAACTCGCGCCCGGCCTCAGCCAGACACTCGGCAAGCCAGAACACATAGGCCGGCCCGGATCCGCTGACGGCCGTCACCTGATCGATCTGGTCCTCGTTATCAAGCCAGACCACCTTGCCGACCGCACCGAGCAGCGATTCAATTGTCTCTTTCTGGACTGAGGACACGCCCGCGTTCGGATAGACGGCCGTGATGCCGCGTCCGACCATCGCCGGCGTGTTCGGCATGGCCCGTGCGACAGGCACCTGGCCAAATGCGGTCTCGAACCTGGCAATCGGCGTGCCGGCGGCAACCGAGAGGATCAGCGTGTCAGGACGGACCGCGGGAGCCACGCCCGGCAAGACCACATCCATCATCTGCGGCTTGACAGCGATGAGCACAATCGACGGATTGAGATCTGCGGGAGTCTCCGTGACGTGCCGAATGCCATGCGTCTCGAGCAGAGACAGCATTTCGGGAGCCGGTCCCGGGTCACACACAACGATGGCGGAAGGATCGACACCATCTGCCATCCAGCCGGACAACATTGCGCCCCCCATCCGACCCGCACCAACGAGAAGGAAGGGACGCTCTTTACTGAAAATCATGCTTCGCCTGCGGTTTCAAACAAGGCCGTCGCGACGGCTTCCGTGGCGCTTTTACCTGCCCAGACCACGAACTGAAAGGCCTGATAATACCGCTCACAGCTGTCGAGCGCATTTGCCAGCATGGCTTCGATCTGAGGCGGAGTGGCATCCGCACCACCGGCCAGCAGCAGTGATTGCCGGAACATCACCACGCCTTCCTGGTTCCACAGGTCGAAATGCCCCATCCAGAGCTGCTCGTTCGCAAGTGCCAGAAGTCTGACAACTTCGGTTTTTCTTGGCTCGGTGACCTTGAGATCGAAGGCGCATGCCAAATGCAGGGCCTCGACCTCCTCCATCCAGGAGAAGGAAATGTGATAGTCGCACCACGTCCCGCCCACCGAGATGGTGATCTCATCTTCGGCAGACCGCTCGAACATCCAGTCGTTCAGGGCGGCAACGGTTTCGATGGTGTCGACGGGATTGTCAGGTCGCTCGAATTCGAACTCGATGAGGCTCATCGTCGTCTCCCTTCTCGGTCCCGGAGCGAATGATACCGCAGGTGCGTAATATCCCAGCCGCCGGGCTTGTCCCAAGCTTTTTCGAAACGGCTGCCGCGTTGGGCAGGCTACATACCGTTCCGACGAATCCCTGTTAGGATTCAGTATAGAATCAAGAAGGACTTAAGAGATACAGTCAGATTGTCGTGACGTCACCGAAACTTGTGGATGGTGGAGCTTCAAAACGCAAAAAGCCCGCAGAAAACTGCGGGCCGATGTCTTTGTGCTCTGCAAAATTTAGTTAGGCGTCGCTTGCCTTAGGTGCCGACTTCGCGGCTGTTTTGGCCCTCGAAGCAGGCTTTTTCTCAAGAGCCTCTAGGCGCGCTTCGAGTTCCTCGACCTTGTCGAGCGCACGAACGGCAATTTCCTTGACGGCCTCATGTTCGTCACGGGAAACGAGGTCCATATCGGACAAAAACCGCTCCGCCTGCGCCCGGAAGGCCGTTTCGACCTCGCGGCGTGCGCCCTGGGCGACGCCTGCAGCATCGGTCATCAACTTGGCAAAATCGTCAAACATGCGATTGGGGCCCTGGGTCATGGCGAACTCCTGAAGTACCAAAGATCCTCCCACACACCTATGAGGGATTGACCCGAACTTCAAGGACACTTCTTCGTCAAACTTGGAAGGCAGACAGGGACCTGCGCTGTGAGCCCGGATCGACTTGACGCGGACCGTGCGAATGGGACAGCGTGGCGCCGACGCGCCGGATCGAATTTTACGGCGCTGGAACCCTGCACTCAAAGCTGCCGAAAAGTGCAGCCGCCCGGAGACATTTGGCCAATGCCACTTCTTGTCCTGCCCTTTCCGGCCATCGACCCGGTCCTGTTCCAGATCGGGCCCTTCGCGCTGCGCTGGTATGCTCTGGCCTATATTGTCGGCATCGTTCTGGCATGGCGCTACATGCGACAGCTAGTTCTGAACGACAGGCTCTGGGGCAACAGCCCACGCCCCACACCGCTGGATCTGGATGACTTCGTCGTTTGGGGAACGCTCGGCATCATCCTGGGCGGTCGTCTTGGCTATGTGCTGTTCTATAATCCCGCCTATTACCTCGCCAATCCCGCCGAAGCCCTGGCTGTCTGGACCGGCGGCATGTCGTTCCACGGCGGCTTTGCTGGCACGGTGATCGCCATGATCCTTTTCGCCTGGCGCAGAAATCTGTCGATCTGGCGCTTGTTCGATCTCGCCGGGACGGCAGCTCCGATAGGGCTTTTCTTTGGGCGGATCGCCAATTTCATCAATGCCGAGCTCTGGGGCAGGCCGGCCGACGTGCCCTGGGCCTTCGTCTTCCCCGGTGCAGGACCTGAACCACGGCACCCAAGCCAGCTTTATGAAGCCGCCCTTGAGGGCATCGTCCTGTTCATCGTGATCCGCATTCTCACCCATCGCTATCAGATGCTTCAGCGCCCGGGGTTTGTTGCCGGTGCCTTCGCATTTGGGTACGGCATCGCCCGTTGCATCGCTGAACTCTACCGTGTGCCCGACGCGCATATTGGCTACCTCTCCAGCTTTGTCACAATGGGCATGATCCTGTCTTTGCCGATGATCCTGACCGGTGCCGCCGTGATGATCTGGTCCTTGCGCAAGGCCTCCGTGACCGCATGACGACAGGTGACCTGAAAACCCGGATCAAACAGCGCATCGCCGCCCAGGGGCCGATAACAGTCGCAGACTACATGGCGACCTGCCTCGGCGATCCGCAAGCAGGCTACTACACCACCCGGCAGGTGTTCGGACGTGAGGGTGATTTCACCACCGCACCCGAAGTCAGCCAGATGTTTGGCGAACTGATCGGCGCATTCTGCCTTCAGGCATGGGAACGCATGGGGTCGCCCAAATCGTTCCAGCTGGTGGAGCTTGGCCCGGGCCGGGGCACCTTGATGTCCGATCTGCTGCGAACCGCAGCCCTGCGGCCGGCGTTTCTTGAAGCTGCAGAGCTGACCCTCGTCGAGATGAGCCAGAAACTGCGCAAGCAGCAGGCGAAGAAGCTTGAAAAAAGCGGTCTCCAGCCACGTTTCGCAGAAGGCCTGGACCAAATCGAAAGCGGCCCGCTGGTTGTCGTTGCCAATGAGTTTTTCGACGCCCTGCCAATTCATCAGTTCGTCAAGACAGCCAGCGGCTGGCTGGAACGGCTGGTGGGATTGGATGATGCAGGGAAACTGGGCTTTGGCCTAGGAACAGCACGCCTTGCCGACCATGACCTGCCGAAGCCGGCAGCCCTCGCGCCGGACGGCTCGATCCTGGAAACCCAGCCCGCTGCCAATGCCATTGCTGAGGAGATCGGCGCGCGCATCGCGAAGGATGGTGGCTGCGCCCTGTTTGTCGACTACGGCTATCTTCAGCCGGCACCCGGCGACACGCTTCAGGCCTTGTACAAACACAGCTATGACGATGTTTTTGCGCGCCCGGGCGAAGCGGATCTGACGGCCCATGTGAACTTCGAAGCGCTCGCAGCTGCAGCCACCAGAGCCGGTGCCATCGCATTTCCGCCGCTGGAGCAAGGCGAGTTCCTGCTCCGTCTTGGCCTTCTCGAACGCGCGGGCGCTCTAGGAACAGGAAAATCCCATCTTCAGCAGGAGGGCATTCGCGATGCGGTCGAACGCCTTGCAGCTCCGAACCAGATGGGTCAACTTTTCAAGGTTCTGGCCCTCAGCAACACACCGGCACCACTGTCACCGTTTGATGAGCCTTCAGGGAGATAAGCAGTGATCCAGTCTGACGATCTGAGCAGCGCAGGCATCCGGCACGGGTTTTTCACCCGCAACGGCGGCGTGTCTTCCGGCATCTATGGTAGCCTCAACATCGGTCTTGGCTCGGACGACGATCGCGAAAAGGTGCTCGAAAATCGCAAGCGGGTCGCTTCCAGACTGGATGTCGAGGCGGACCGGCTGGTGACACCGCATCAAATACACTCCCCAAACGTCATAAAGGTTGAAGGGCCCTGGGCGGCGGACACAGATCGGAAAGCCGACGCATTGGTCACGACCCAGCACGGCCTTGCCATCGGCATCGCGACGGCAGATTGCGGTCCGGTGCTCTTTGCCGATACGGAGGCAGGTGTCATCGGCGCGGCCCATTCAGGTTGGAAGGGCGCCGTCGGCGGCATTCTTGAAAACACCCTCGCGGCCATGGAGCAGCTCGGCTCCGCGCGCTCGAACGTCATCGCGGTGCTCGGACCGACGATTTCCCAAAAGGCCTATGAAGTCGGGCCGGAATTCCGCGACAGGTTTATCGCCGAGAAGGCAACCAGCGCCCGCTATTTCATTCCGTCCGAAAAGCCTGACCACCATATGTTCGATTTGCCTGGCTTTATCATTGACCGGCTGAGCGATGCCGGCGTCGGCGCTGTTCAAGATCTCGGCCTGTGCACCTACGCGGACGAAGACAAGTTCTATTCCTACCGGCGCACGACCCATCGCGGCGAGCCGGACTATGGCCGACTGATCTCTGCAATCGTTCTGACGGGAAACTGAAAATGGCCCTGCATTTCACATCGGACGAATATGCCGCGCGCATGAACAGACTAACGGCGCGCATGGCAGAGGAAAAACTCGACGCCATGCTGCTGTTTGCGCAAGAGAGCATGTACTGGCTGACCGGTTACGACACCTTCGGCTTTTGCTTCTTTCAGTGTTTGGTCGTCACCGCCGATGGCCGGAAGCTGCTTCTGACCCGGTCCGCCGACCAGCGTCAGGCCCGCCATACGTCGAACCTTTCCGACATTCGCATCTGGATGGACAGGGGCGAGGCCAACCCGGTCAGCCAGCTGAAGGAACTTCTGTTCGAGATGGATCTGCTGGGTGCCAGGATCGGTGTTGAGTATGACACCCAGGGGATGACCGGCGCCATTGGCCTCGAACTGAACGAGCAGCTCACAAGCTTCGCCGATCTGAAGGACAGCTCGTCTCTCATTCCGATGTTGCGAGCGGTAAAGAGCGCCGAGGAGATTGCCTATGTGCGCCAGGCGGCAGCTTTGGCCGACCGCGCTTTTGACGCCGCCATGGAGGACATACGCCCGGGTGCAGATGAAGGCCGAATTCTTGCGGCCATGCAGGGCGCGATCTTCGAAGGTGGCGGCGATTATCCCGGCAACGAGTTCGTCATCGGCTCGGGCCGCGATGCCCTTTTGTGCCGTTACAAGTCCGGACGCAGGACACTCGACGCCGACGATCAGATCACACTCGAATGGGCGGGCAGCTATCGGCACTACCATGCTGCGCTCATGCGCACGGTCATCGTCGGCAGACCAACCAGCCGCCACGAAGAGATGTATGCCGCCACCCGCGACGCACTGGCGGCCGTGGAGGAAAAGCTGCGGCCCGGCTGCACCTTCGGCGATCTCTTTGAGGCCCATTCCTCTGCCATGGACCGCCACGACATGATGGCCCACCGCCTCAACGCCTGCGGCTATTCCCTTGGCGCAAGATTCACCCCGAGCTGGATGGATCCACCCATGGCGTTCAAGGACAATCCCGCGATCATCGAGCCCAACATGGTCATCTTCCAGCACATGATCCTGATGGATTCGGTGACCGAAACGGCAATGACGCTCGGGCGCACCTACCTGACCACTGAGGGCGAGCCGGAAAGCCTTTCCAGCCTGCCACTCGACCTTCCGGTCAAGTCGGGCTAAACCTTTTCCAAACAGTTGCCTGAACAGTCGATTCTGATCGTCAAAACGAATGGTCCGTTCAAACAACCCGAAGCATGCCAATCATGAGCCGATGCATATGCCGATAGTAAATTTCTGCCGATGGTCCCTCGCCGCTGTCGTTGCACTTGGCCTTGCAGCCTGCCAGGCAACTCCTGAGCCCAGAGGATCTGTCGGGATCCCCGCCCCGATCGCGCAGGCACCGGGAATCACGCCCACAACCGAGGCAGGCAAGACCACCTTCGCCTTTGAGCCTTTCACCGGCGCACCGGGCAACATCGCCGACGACCTGTCGAAGTCCATCGGAACCGAGGCGAGCCAGCAGGGACTCGTTCTTGTGCGCCGTGTCGGCGCGCCAGCCACCTATCGGGTGAACGGATACCTGTCAGCGACAGGTCAGACCTCGACAGCCACCGTCTTTTACGTCTTTGACATCGTCGACAACGGCGGGCGCCGGCTGAAAAGAATCTCAGGCACTGAAACTATTTCCGGCACCAGCGGAGACCCCTGGGAGGCTGTCAATTCGGACACGCTGGAGCGGATTGCCAACCGCTCAGTGGTAGAAATGGTGGCTTGGCTCAACCGTCAGTGACCTCTTCGCCAGCGAAATAGCGTTTGGCCGTTAATTAAATTCAAAAAAGGGCAAAAACTGCATATACGTCCGGTTGTCGGATGCCCGAGCGATTGTTACAACGCCGCCGCCTGCTAAGGGCTGCCGGGCGCGCAGATCGTCGGCACCATTCGATACAGGACCCTATTCCGGAACGTTTGAGCAGCTGCAGGACTGCAAGGACGGCACCGGTGTCGCACCAGAAGGACTGGCGGCCAATGAAAATCGTCGCGGGCAATTCCAATCGCGCCCTCGCAGAAGAGATCTCGAAATATCTGGACGTCCCCTTGGCAAAATGCCTGGTACGCCGGTTTGCAGATCAGGAAATCTTCGTCGAGATCCAGGAAAACGTACGCGGTGAAGACGTCTTCATCGTTCAGCCGACCAGCTACCCAGCCAACGACCATCTGATGGAACTTCTCATCATCATTGATGCGTTGCGCAGATCCTCGGCCCGCCGCATCACGGCGGTGCTACCTTACTTCGGCTACGCCCGCCAGGATCGCCGGGCATCGGGCCGTACGCCCATCTCAGCCAAGCTCGTCGCCAATTTGATCACCGAAGCTGGCGCCGACCGTATTCTGACCCTTGATCTTCACGCCGGTCAGATCCAGGGCTTCTTCGACATCCCCACCGACAACCTTTTTGCCGCGCCGGTGATGACCCGCGACATCAAGGAACGCTACGCGACCGACAATGTCATGGTTGTCTCGCCCGATGTCGGCGGCGTGGTCCGTGCCCGTGCGCTTGCCAAGCGCATCGAAGCGCCGCTCTCCATCGTCGACAAGCGTCGTGACAAGCCTGGAGAATCCGAAGTCATGAACATCATCGGTGATGTCGATGGCTTCGACTGCATCCTGGTGGATGACATCGTCGACAGTGGCGGCACGCTTTGCAATGCGGCCGACGCTCTTCTGGCGCAGGGCGCCAAGTCCGTCACCGCCTACATAACACACGGCGTTTTGTCCGGGGGCGCCGTTGCGCGCGTCTCATCTTCCCGGCTCAAGGAACTGGTGATCACCAACTCCATCGAGCCCACTGCGGCAATCACCGCAGCATCGAACATCCGCGCCATCTCGATTGCACCGCTTCTTGGCGAAGCGATCAATCGCACCGCACTCGAAAAGTCCGTTTCAAGCCTGTTTGTCTAAACTGGCCTGCAATTTGACCCGAAAAGCCGGCCATCAAGCCGGCTTTTTTGGGTTTTAGCCGTTCCCCGACAAATGAATATCGCCTGAGACCGCGCACTCGCTTGCACCTTGCCCGGGTTTCGACTATAGCAACGGCGCGCCTCACCCCTGGAGGAGGCGCATTTGGGCTGATCCCGGATTTGAAGCACCTCGCGGACGATACGCCGGCCCTTTTCTATACATCCGAAGGAGTTTTGCCATGGCTGCCAGCTATGAGCTGAAGGCGTCGGCACGGGACCGGGTGGGCAAGGGGGCTGCACGGTCACTGCGTCGCGAAGGCCTTCTACCTGCCGTAATCTACGGTGACAAACAACCTGCCCTGCCGATCACCATTCCGGTGAAGGAAACCACTCTGACCCTGCACAAGGGCGGCTTCCTGACACACATCGGTTCCGTCGAAGTTGACGGCAAGAAGCATCAGGTTATTGCCAAGGACTATCAGCTGCATCCGGTTCGCGACGAACTGATGCATGTCGATTTCCTGCGCGTATCCGCAAACACCTCGCTGACCGTTGATATCCCGGTTGTCTTCATCAACGAAGAAACCTGTCCGGGCCTGAAGCGCGGCGGCATGCTGAACGTTGTTCGCCACACTGTGGAAATGATCGTTCCTGCCAACGCCATCCCGGAATCCCTGGTCTTCGATCTGGCCGAAGCGGATCTCGGCGACGCACTGCATATTTCGGCAACGACCCTGCCGAAGGGCGCACAGCCGACGATCACCGACCGTGACTTCACGGTTGCCACGATCGCAGCACCGGGCGGTGCTCAGGACGAAGAAGAATCGTCCGAAGAAGAAGCAACCGAAGAGTAATCTTCCGGTCTCGAGGGGCGCCCCCCATTCGCCCCTCGAGCACCACGCCGCAACAGGCGTTCAACTGTTGCGCCCAGACGTGTTAGCCTCGGACGTGATGCCCCGCGCCAGGGCCCTTGACGGCAAGCGCCACCTCGGCAACAACTGGCCTCCAAATTCAACGCTAGGACACTCCCATGCGGCTGATCGTGGGCCTCGGAAACCCGGGCGCGAAATACAATCACAACCGGCACAACATCGGCTTCATGGCTCTGGACGAAATCCATCGCCAGAACTCGTCTTTCAGCCCATGGCGCTCCCGCTTTCAGGGCCAGGCCTCCGAGGGACGCCTCGGCTCGGAAAAGGTCCTGCTGCTCAAGCCGTCCACCTATATGAACGAATCCGGCCGCGCAGTCGGAGAGGCCATCCGTTTCTTCAAGATCGAGCCGCAGGACATTGTGGTGATCTACGACGAGCTGGATCTGCCTCCGGCAAAGTTCCGCATGAAGACCGGCGGCGGTCACGGCGGCCACAATGGTCTGCGATCCATTTCCGCCCACATCGGCCAGGACTATCGTCGCCTCAGGCTCGGGATCGGTCACCCCGGCGACAAGAAACTCGTCTCGAACTACGTGCTCGGCGACTTCTCGAAAGCCGACAATGACTGGCTTGAGCCGCTCCTGCGCGAGATCGCCGATCACTGCGCGTTGCTGGCAGAAGGCAAGGACAGCCAGTTCGCCAACAAGTTGACCCTTGCCCTGGAGCCGGAAAAGGCCCGCCGCGCCGACGATGCCGGCAAAAAAGCGCCGGCCCGCAAACCCGGCATACCGCAAAGCAGTCCGAAGCCGAAGGCGCAGAGCCACATTCGTCAGGCCCGCAAGGCAAAGACACCCGACATCCCAAAGTCCGGCCCGATGGCCGACATGCTGAAAAAGCTTCTTGGTGGCGGTGACAAGAGCTGACCTTTGAAAGGCGCTGAGCAGAAGATGATGAAACGCTGTCTCGTTCTGCCCGTCACCCTCCTGATATACGCCCTGTCGGCACTTTCCGTTGGAGCCACTTCGTCAATGTCCGATGCCACGTTCCTCCGCAACCTTTGGAACGAACAGGCCGTCACAGCCAACGACCTGTCCCCGCTGTTTCTCAAGGCCGTACCGCTTGAAGAGCTTCAAGAGCTCTCACGGCAGTTCAAGGCAGATTATGGCGAGGCCACCTCCGTGGTCCCTGGAGCAACTGCTGGTGAGTTCAACCTGCGCACGGCAACCCACGACGTCCTGATTACGTTGGGCCGAGGCGACGATGGCACGATCACAAGTCTTCTCGTCAAACAGATCCAAGTGCGCGCCTCCCCTAAGGAACTGCTGGCCAGGCTGCCGGATTTTGGTCATGACCATGGCCACTTGCTGCTTCGAAACGGCAGGGTGATCTCACAAGCCTCGCCAACGGCAGACTTGGCGATCGGTTCGGGTTTCAAGATTTTTGTCCTCCAGCAACTGGAAGACGCCATCAATGCCGGCCTGACGGGATGGGAAACCATCCTGATCCTGGAGCCGCGGCACAAATCTCTCCCAAGCGGAACGCTTCAGAACTGGCCGGACGGACACCGGCTTACCGTTGAGACCGCCGCCCTTTTGATGATCTCACAATCGGACAACACCGCGACAGATCTTATCATGGATCACCTGGCGGAGCTGCCCTCGCACCGGCCAGGCGACAACAAGGCGCTTCTGACCACACGCCAGTTCTTCCAGTTGAAAGCCGATCCGATCCTTGCCGCCGAGTTCTCAAGCGCAAGCGAAGAGACGCGCCGTGAGTTGCTAGAACGCCTTAGCAAGGCTGAGCTTCCTTCCGTTGACGCCGTCTCGCGTCCCTATCAGCCGGGCATCGAATGGTATGCCAGCGCGGAAGATTTGTGCGCGGCCCTCGATCGCATCGCCCACCTTCCCGCCGTGACTGCCAATCCCGGTTTTGCCCTGGAAGACGACTGGCACAGTGCCGCGTTCAAGGGCGGAAGCGAGATCGGCGTTCTCAATCACACCTATGTTCTGGACGAAGCGGACGGGACCCGGTGGTGTTTCTCGGCCACGTGGAACCAGACAGAACCTCTGGATGAAACAGCCATTCATGCAGCTTTGGGCACCCTGCTTGCGCGCCTTCCAGAACTTGCAGAGTGACGAAGCTCTTCGACGACACAGCGAAACGCGCTGCACAACCCAAAGGCGCAACGGGCGCGAACGCGCGTCACAAGTTCGACACGGGCTTGCTTCATCCTTTCCCTCGGTGTTTTGACAAGATCGGGGAGGATTTCAAATGCGCTCAACGTCCATCTTTACGGCTGTGCTGGCATCGCTGCTTGCGGCTTTGCCCACGGGAGCCAATGCCTTTGAGAAGCTCGAGGGCTACTTCATCGCGCAGAAGGCTTGCGAGGCCTATCAATCCAAGAACAAGCAGACCAATCCTGGAAACCTGAAGACCACGCCATCCATGGCTTATGAAATGATCGGCATCAACAAGGCCGGAGGCGACTACTTTCAGGTCCGAATTGACGACGCTCCCGTAACCGAAGCCCGCTGGGTCAGCACCACTTGCGGTGTCCACGTGATCCGCGCCGGCACAATCACCGTTGAACCGACCGACCCGACCGGACCTTTCACACCGCCGGCAGGCGAGGAATCTCTCGACAACCTGCTGACGCTCAGCTGGCAGCCCGCCTTTTGCGAAATCCGCCCGGGCAAATCCGAGTGCGTGGACCTGAACAACGGTCTTTTGCCCCACACATCCCGTCAGCTCTCGATCCATGGCCTATGGCCGCAGCCAAAGGGCAATGACTATTGCGGCGTGCCCGCCAGCGTGAAGCGTCTCGACAACCCCGACACCTGGCATCTGCTGCCAGCGCCGGAGATTGACGCCGACACCGCAGAGGATCTCGCGGTCGCCATGCCGGGCTTTGCCAGCCATCTGCACCATCACGAGTGGATCAAACACGGCACCTGCTTCTTCGGCGCGGGCGGAGCAGACGAATACTATGACGATACGCTGCTTCTGACCGATCTCGTCAATGCCTCCGGCGTTGCGGATTTGCTCGCGGCAAATGTCGGCGAACAGATTGAAGGCAGCGACATCCGCGCGGCTTTCGATCAGGCCTTCGGTGCTGGAACGGGAGAGCGTGTCTTGATCAAATGCACATCGGACCAGGGCCGGGTTCTGATCAACGAGCTCTGGATCAGCCTGAAAGGCGAAATTTCCCCGAGCGCAGATCTGGGAGAGTTGATGCTTGCCGCCGCACCAACCAGCATGGGATGCAGCCGGGGCATCATAGATCCGGCCGGCGATCAGTAGACTTAGACGACCAGCGAATGATCCGCCGGCCACAGCTCGATATGCCGCCGGCGGATCAGTTCAACTACAGACATAAATTTCGCAGGGGATGAGAAGATCTGAGAAACCGCCTCCGCTTGCGCGGTTCTATTGCTTGCGATAACCACCGCCAGAACTATTCTCTGCGTCAGCTCAAGAAATGATGGCAACACAATTAGGTTTCGACAGGTCAATATCGGCTCGTTGAGTGCACGAAGGAAGTCTCATGGACAGCACAATCGATCAGATCGGGGTCTACACCCCTCTCCTCATCAACGTCGCCAAGGCGCTTGTCGTCCTGATCATAGGCTGGATCGTCTCCGGTTTCGTCAGCTCGATGATCCGCAAGCGGGTCAACGCAAGCCCGCGTATCGACGACACGCTCGGTTCATTCGCTGCCTCAATCGTCAAATGGCTGATCCTGCTGATCACCCTCATCGCGGTTCTTCAGCTGTTCGGCATTCAGGCAACCAGCCTTGTCGCAATCCTGGGTGCCGCCTCCCTGGCCATCGGCCTCGCCCTCCAGGGAACATTGAGCAATCTGGCCGCTGGCGTCATGCTGATCCTGTTCCGCCCCTACAAGCTGGGTCAATATGTCGACATCGACGGCACCTCGGGAACGGTCAAGGACATCAATCTCTTCGTGACCGAACTGTCGACCCCGGACAACGTCCAGATCATCCTGCCCAACGGCAAGGCCTGGGGTGCGATCATCTCGAACTACTCGACCCACCCGACACGCCGCGTCGATTTCACGTTCGGCATCGACTATTCCGATGACATCGACAAGGCGATGGGCATCATCTTGAAACTGGCCGAGGCCGACGAGCGCGTTCATGCCGACCCGAAGCCATGGGTCAAGGTGACCAATCTCGGCGACAGCTCCGTCGATCTTGGCGTACGCCTGTGGTGCACGGCCGCCGACTACTGGGACCTGAAGTTCGACATGACCAAAAAGGTCAAGGAAGCCTTCGACGCCGGCGGGGTCTCGATCCCCTACCCGCATCAGGTGGAAATTCAGAAAAAGGCGGACTGACGCGCCTTTTGATCAAGTTTGGAAGGCTGCCTCAGGGCAGTCTTCTTGCTTTCGGGCTCTGCATCTCTTGACCTTGCCACGCCCATCCGGCACATAGCGGCAACGTTACAAGCTCCACAACCGAAAGCGATCTCTCATGGGTTTCCAGTGCGGCATTGTCGGACTGCCCAATGTCGGCAAGTCCACACTCTTCAACGCGCTCACAAAGACCGCAGCTGCACAGGCGGCAAACTATCCCTTCTGCACGATCGAGCCGAACACCGGTGAAGTGGCCGTTCCTGATCCGCGCCTCGATGCAATCCGCTCCGTCGCAGGTTCCAAGGAAGTGATCCCGACCCGGATCACCTTCGTCGACATCGCCGGTCTTGTCCGCGGTGCGTCCAAGGGAGAAGGTCTGGGCAACCAGTTCCTGGCCAACATCCGTGAAGTCGACGCCATCGCACACGTTCTGCGCTGCTTTGAAGACGACGACATCACCCATGTCGAGGGCACCATTGATCCGATCGCCGATGCCGACACCGTCGAGACAGAGCTGATGGTCGCGGACATGGAAAGCCTCGAGCGCCGGATTGCGCCACTACAGAAAAAGGCGAACTCCGGCGATAAGGAAGCGAAGGCGACCGTGCCGATCATGGAAGCGGCCCTCGCTCTGCTTCAGGAAGGCAAGCCCGTCCGCACGATGAAGCTGGACGATCCGGAAGAAAAGAAGATCCTGGAGGGTCTCAACCTTCTGACATCCAAGCCTGTTCTTTACGTCTGTAACGTCGAAGAAGCATCGGCCGGGACCGGCAACGCCCTGTCCGCCAAGGTTGAAGAAAAAGCCAAGGCCGAAGGCGCAGCGTCCGTCGTGATTTCAGCGGCCATCGAAGCTGAAATCTCTCAGCTGGACAAGGAAGAGCAGGAAGAGTTCCTGGAGACCATCGGGCTTGAAGAGCCTGGCCTCGACCGGTTGATCCGCACCGGCTACGAACTGCTTGGCCTGATCACCTATTTCACGGCTGGTCCGAAGGAAACCCGTGCCTGGACGATCACCGAAGGCACCAAGGCTCCGGGAGCTGCCGGCGTGATCCATACGGATTTTGAACGTGGCTTCATCCGCGCGCAGACCATCGCCTATGACGACTACGTCTCTCTTGGTGGTGAAACGGCTGCAAAGGAAGCCGGCAAGGCGCGTGACGAAGGCAAGGAATACATCGTCAAGGACGGCGACATCCTGCTCTTCAAGTTCAACACCTAGAACCTGGATGCTGCGGGCTTCTGATGAGGCCCGCGGTTCCCCGAAGCTATTTGAGGGCGCTTGCGCCTTCCCAGTTGAGGCGCAGACCCGCCGTCAGGTCTTCTTTCCAGGCAACCTGTCCGCGCACGGGACGCTCGAAACCTTCGACATAGACAAGAAGGTCGTCCGGAAGGTGGCTCAAGTCCGCTCCCTCGACGCGGCAGCCTGAACGGCTCGCATCCGTGATCATGCAGGAGATTTCGATCTTCCGTGCCAGATCCCTGATCCTGGCCGCCACGGTCACGGGATAGCGCGGCTCGCCCCGCTTCTCCATGGAGGGTGTCACCTCCCGCTGGAAGAGGACGGTCACATAGTCCGCCTTGTGGCCGGTCACCTTGCCCCGTTGAAACTCGTCTTCTTCTTCGAGTTTCAGGGCGATGTTCTTGTTCAGAATGCCAAGTCCCTCGCCGACGAGCTTGCAGCCCCAGTCGCTGAAGTTGACAGCTTTCGTTTCCACGCATTTGAGGCTGTCCAGATCCAGTGCGAGAACTGGAATTGCATTTTCCAGCTCTTCGGCACTTGTTCGACGCGCAGTCAATTGCTCGGTAAACATGGAAACCTCGTCAAATAGCAAAAATAATCCATGTAAATATTATCTGGCTTTTGTGAAAAAATGCTTATTTCTCTCTAACCTTGCGGCACTTCGAACTGACATCTCAAAGCACGGTGAGCAGTTCACGCTTTTCAGAGGGAAAGGCAGGAAACAATAGCAGCGCCGTCATCCAAACCCGCCTATTGTCGCAGCCAATGAGGAAACACGTTTCGGCCGACTGGAGACTTCGCAGGTGACATTTGATCAAATTGCGCTTTTCACTCTTTTCGCGTTGCTCTTCACCCTCCTGATCTGGGGCCGCATCCGGTACGATCTTCTCGCCTTTTCCGCTCTCGTCATCGCGACCGTACTCGGCCTGGTCCCCACCGACAGTGTCTTTTCCGGTTTCGGTCACCCCGCTGTCGTGATCATCGCATTGGTTTTGATTGTCTCGCGCGGGCTGATGAATTCCGGTGCTGTCGAGCTCGTCGCCGGATATCTCCTGTCGAACTCGGCTGGCCTGTCCCGGCACATCGGCGTCATGTCGGTCATTGGCGCTGGCCTCTCGGCGATCATCAACAATGTCGCTGCCCTGGCGCTCTTGATGCCGCTCGATATTGAAGCGGCCCGAAAGGCCGGCAGGGCTGTCGGCCTGTCCCTCATGCCCCTCTCCTTTGCCACCATCCTGGGCGGCATGATCACATTGATCGGAACTCCGCCGAACATCGTCGTTGCCCAGTACCGTCAGGACGCGCTTGGCGAAGCCTTCTCGATGTTTTCCTTTGCGCCGGTTGGCCTGGCGGTCGCCGTCACCGGCGTTCTCTTCGTCACGCTTATTGGCTGGCGGCTTTTGCCCTCACGTGTCGCGCAGATGCCGGAAGACGATGATCCGGCATCCAGCCTTTACATTGCCGAACTGCGGGTCGGCGAAATGGCAAAGGACAGCGAAGTCACCGTCAACGACCTCTATCCAATGGCGGACGAGAAGGACATCAACATTCTGGGGCTGATCCGCCACGGGCGGCGGCTGCGCGGTTTCGCCCGCCGTGAGAAAATCATGCCCGGCGACTTCCTGGTGGTGGAAGGTGAGCCGAAGGGCATCGAAGCTTTCATGGGAGCTGCCAAACTGGATTTTGCCGGTTCGGAAAAACACAAGCCAGGTATTACCGGCGGCAGCCTTTCACTGCGCGAAGCGATCGTTCCGGACAATGCCCGCATTGCCCAACAAAGTGCCTTCAACCTCAGCCTGCTCCACCGCCACGGCGTCACGCTTCTGGGCCTGTCCCGCCAGGGCCGCCGTGTCCATGCCCGGGTACGCCACCTGAAGGTGGAGCCAGGCGATGTGCTTCTCCTGCTGGGGTCGAGCGAACGTCTTGAGGCTGCGATCAACTGGCTTGGTGTCCTGCCGCTCGAAGGCAAAAAGACCGATGTGGTTCAACGCAACAAGGCCGCGCTGGCCATTGGCGCATTCGCGCTCGCCATTGCGGCTGCCGTATCAGGTCTTGTCTACCTCCCGGTCGCCCTGGCCGCCTGTGTCATTGTCTATGGCGTCGCAGGCCTGATCAGCGGCACGGAAGTTTATGAAGCGGTGGAATGGAAAGTCATTGTGCTGCTCGGATCTCTCATTCCCCTCGGACAGGCCTTTGAAGCTTCGGGCAGCGCACAGCTGATCGCCTCAAGCATCGTGGTCCTGACAGAAGGATATCCCGTCTGGGTCGCCCTTGCCGTGCTCATGGCCGTCACCATGACCCTGTCCGATTTCCTGAACAACGTCGCAACATGCCTGATTGCGGCACCCATCGGTCTTCAGATCGCCAGGACGCTCGAGGTCAGCCCGGACCCATTCCTCATGGGTGTTGCCGTTGCCGGATCATGCGCGTTCCTGACGCCCATTGGCCACAAGAACAACACGATCATCATGGGTCCCGGCGGCTATCGCTTCGGCGACTACTGGCGCATGGGCCTGCCCTTGGAAGTGCTTGTCCTGCTGGTCTCGGTGCCTGCCATCCTGATCTTCTGGCCGCTCTAAGCGGCACCTGCCGCGCCTCAAAACCTGAGGGACATGAAGCGCAAGATCCCGAGAAAGATCAGCAGGCACAGCATGTGAATGAGCCCTCCCTGCGCGAGCCAAAGCTGCCAGAGACTTAGTTTTGCGCCGCCTGATCCGCCAGACAGCCAGGTCACAAAGTCAACGCCAAGAGTGTAGAGCAGGAAGCCACCGATCGAAAAGACAACCGCAGCGATCAGAAGCAGGAAGACAGGAGCGCCCCAGCCCAGCAGGCGGCTGTACCACGGCTGCCCCTCGACAAAGTCCTGATCATTGGCCGCTGGCCCCTTGCCGATGACAATGAAGTCGCAAATCTCGTCCCAAAGGCTTTCACGCTTTCCGGCAGAATGAGCCCCGCGCACGAATTTGCTGACACCACGTTCATCCAGCTGATAGAGCACGTCATCGTCCAGTTGCGTGATGAAACCCGTGTGCCCTGCACCGCCAAGGTCGAAGAAGTTCCGAAACCAGCGCAGGCCATTGGGAAACAGGGCGACGACCCAATCGAAGGTTGCCCGCAGGTTCAAGATCTTCTCGACCCGTCCACCGTCGACCAGCCGCTTCCAGTCATAGTCCGTGCGCACGACGCTGCCTGCGAACATGATCCGGCGAAAGCTCGAAGCCGGATAGTCCTGCAACGCCCTGGCGCAAAGATAGGTGCCGTTTGAATGTCCCATGTAGTGGAAATCGGCGGTAGGATAGGACGTGCGTGCCTCCACATACTGGTCCATGAGCCATTCCACCTTCTGCCGCCGATACCAGGGCAGCACGAAGGGAAGGATTGGGAAGTAGCCGTAGCTGGGCGTTCGCGTCACCACTGAGCGGCCTTCGGACGCGACCTCACAGGCTTCTCTTGCCGCCGCCACATCTGTCTCGGCCGAAGGCCCCGCTGCGGCGCGCGACAGCGCCTCCATCTTCTGCAGGGACTTCTGCGCTTCAGCCGCCACCTGCCGCTTGACCCGGGCCGCAATCTTCTTGGTCCAATAGCCGCGGTCGCGGATGCCGTGAATGATGAAAAGCAGATCCTTGACCCGTTCATCCCGCGGCGGGGGCAGCTCGTCGTTGAGATAGCCCCGCTCGATCCTGCGATTGTCGAGAACTTCGGTATGGTCAGTCAGAACCGCGTGTAGGATCTCGGCGCGTTTTCGGCGGATCTCGTTTTCCCCGGCGCTCGCCTTCGCATCTTCGCCCACAACCGCAATACTCGCGTGGCCGCTTGCCGGCACCTCGATCAGCCTGAAGTGATCGCCGCTGTTGGCATCTGCATAGTCGACGCTGTCATCCGGCGACACCATGTCGTCAACGGTTCCAAGCAACTGCATCACCTTCGGCTTCGGCAGCGCGCTTTCCAGGAACTGCAGCCAGCGCAGGCGCGTTTGAACGATGAAAGGCGCTCCCTTGCGAATGTCGAAGATGGTGGGTTTGCGCCCCGGCATGAGATGGCCATAGGTTGCACCAAGGCGCCAGAGCAGTTCTTGAACGCCGGATTTGGCGCCATCGATGCTCCAGCCACGGCTCATCCCGGCCACCAGCACAAGGCGGCTGACCTTTTTGGCCCAGACACACGGTTTCAGGTCAGCGAGCGGCGGCTCGACACGGGACAGAACCGTGTCAGAGGCATGAGATGGCCAATCCCGTTCCAGATCCGACGCTTCAATGAAAACGCGCCGGCCAATGACGGCCCCCATTGAGTGTCCGATGATGACGATGTCATCAAAGCCATGCGTGTCGTAAAGCGCCGAAATCTCGGCAATTTGGTCGGCCACGATCTGCGCTGCTCCGACACGGCAGAAGACGTTGGCATAGGGCATCGACGGAGCATGAATGATCGCGCCTGGATAGGCCTTTTCGACCACCTCGCAAATGCCGTCGATTGACGCCCTGCCGCTCGAATAGCCGTGATAGATGACGACAAGGCGTTGCCTTTGTCCCGGACCTTCTGCGCGCTCCCCCGCGCCATCGACTTCCTCAACCATGCTGCACCCCCATGCATAGACACAACCAATATTAGCATGGAGAAAACTTGCAAGCGAGGCTGTTGCTGCTCATCTCCCGGCGCAAGCCATCAGTGGCAACCGGTCTTCCGCTTCAGGGAGATGGACCGTCTACCTGACAGCACAGCTGTTTTTACGCCCATCCTCCCAGCGCCTCTGGCATCCCGGTTCAATTTGGTGATGATGCGCGAGGGTCAGAACGAGGAGACGAACAATGGCGACCGAACACAAGAACAAAGCAAAGCGCATCCTCTTTACCGGCGGCTCGGGCAAGGCCGGACGACACGTCGTGCCCTATCTCCTCGACGCGGGCCACAGGGTCGTGAACGTCGACCTCACTCCGCTGGATCATCCGGGCGTCGACAACCTTACAGCCGACATCACCCAGTCGGGCGAGATGTTCAACGTCATGACCAGTTACGCCAATTTCGACGAACTGGAACCGGGACATGGGGTGCCGGCCTTTGACGCTGTCGTGCATTTCGCAGCCGTGCCGCGCATCTTGATCCATCCGGACAACAAGACCTTCGCAGTCAACACGGTCGGCACCTACAATGTCATTGAGGCTGCCGTGAAGCTTGGCATCCGCAAGATCATCATCGCCTCTTCGGAGACCACCTATGGCGTCTGCTTCGCCGATGGGGTGATCGATCCGGAAGTTCTACCCGTCGAGGAAGACTATGACGTCAACCCGATGGACAGTTACGGCCTGTCGAAAGTGGTCAACGAACAGACGGCGCGCGCCTTCCAGCGGCGGTCGGGATTCGACATCTATGCCCTTCGCATCGGCAATGTGATCGAACCACATGAGTACGACCGCTTCCCCGATTTCTTCGCAAACCCGGCACAGCGCCGCCGCAACATCTTTTGCTACATCGACGCGCGGGACCTGGGTCAGATCGTTGACCTATGCCTTGCCAGGGACGGCCTCGGCTATCAGATATTCAATGCCGGCAACGACACAAATTCCGTCGACATTCCCAACACTGAAATCCTGTCACGCTTCTTCCCCGGCGTGCCTGTCAGCCGTGAACTCGGCGAGAACGAAGCGCTGTTTTCAAATCGGAAGATCAGGGAAGTGCTTGGCTTCAGCGAAAACCACAACTGGCGCAAACACGTCAAGGCGTGAGGAAACGCAGTGCGGCAGGGCAGAGGCCCGGCCGAACCGCTATATGCTCAAGTTGAATCAGGCTGGTTTGACCCCGTGGACCAGCATGGTCATGCCGGGGATCATCACGCTCACCTCAACGCCCTCGAAACCAGCGGCCTCCATGAGATCCTTCACATAGGTCGATGTGATCGAGCGCGCCTTTGGGTTGAACGCCGTGTGCTGAAGCTGCCAAAGAGCGGCCAGCTTGGGCCCTTCCCTGTCTTCATCCACCATGAAGTCATGGACGACGAACCGGCCGCCAGGCGTTAGCGTTTCCTTGGCCTTGCGGACCAGACCGGCGATCGCGTCACCAGGAACGCCGGAAAAGAGATAAGACATCAACACCACGTCGGCCTGCTCGGGCCATTGATCTTCCAGGGCATTTCCCGGCTGATAGGTGATGCGCTCGGCAAGGCCCGCTTCTGCAATGAAGCCTTCCCCAACCGCAGCCACATTGGGGAAATCAAGAATGGTTGACTTGAGCTCCGGATAAGCCTTGCACAGCGAAATGGAAAACGCGCCGGTCCCGCCGCCGACATCCAGCAATGATCTCGCCTCGGAAAGGTCCACGATCTTGGAAAGCGCACGTCCTGGTCCCAGAGACCCTGCATGCTGCGACTTGGAATACAGCTGGGCCTGCTCGGGGTCTTCGAACCACTCGGCGTAGGAAGACACCTGGTCCTCCTTCAACGAGCCGGTCAGGGCATCATTCAGCTGGGTCAGAAACGGATACATCTGCTTGTCGATCTGAAAACGGAGATAGTCTCCGAAGTCATACTTGCGGCCCTTCACGAGGAAGCCCTCGGCCGCAGGAGAATTGGCAAATCCCTCGCCATCGCGCCGGACAAGCCCCAAAACCGTCAGGGCGGTCAGAAGCGTCGTGATGCGATCGACCTCCAGCCCGGTTCGAACCGCAAGCTCTTCAGCGGTCAGTGTTTGTTCCGACAGTGCCGAAAAAAGATCAACATGGAGAGCCGCGAACAGGGCTTTGGACCCCATGAAGGCAAAGGCAATGTCGGAGATGGCTTCCGCCGTTTCGAGCGGCGTAACAGCTGACATGAAAAAGAACTCCCGGAAAAAGATTGGAAAGAAAATCCCGTTTGGAAAAACGGAACCATAGACCTCGCCATCATAGGCCGTGCCTTGCCGCAGTGCAAAATTGACAGGATGAAGGCATGAAGCACTGACGATAGAGCCAGTCGTTTCAAACCCGAAAGACGGGGCTAGCGCCAATTCTGCGGCTCAATTAGGTTGGCCCGCATGACTGCACCACTTGCCTTTGAAGACTTCACACCGGGCCAGGTTTTCGAACTCGGGAGTTATGAAGTCAGCCGCGAAGAGATCATCGAGTTTGCGAGCGCATTCGACCCTCAACCCTTTCATCTGGACGAGGAAGCCGGCGCTGCCTCCATCCTGGGCGGCCTTGCCGCTTCTGGCTGGCACACGGCGTCGATCACCATGCGCCTGCTCGCCCTTGGCGTCCTCAACAGGAGCACCTGTCAGGGCTCTCCGGGCATCGAGAAGTTGCTTTGGCGCAAACCGGTCTATGCGGGTGACGTCCTGAGCGCCCGAATGGAAATCCTGGCCGTTCGTGCGCTCCGCTCGAAGCCCGGCTTTGGCATGATCACCATGCGCCTGGAAACCACGAACCAGACAGGTGCATCGGTCATGACCTATGAGAACCCCGCCCTGTTCGGAATGCGGAGCAGCAACACATGATCCGTTACTTCGAAGATATTGCCATTGGCGATGAGATGGAACTTGGCAGCCACACGTTCGGCCGCGAGGAAATCATCCGCTTTGCCCAGAAATACGACCCGCAGCCCTATCACCTGAGCGATGCGGCGGCCGCACAGACCCACTTCGGCAAGCTTTGCGCCTCCGGGTGGCAAACGGCCGGCATCTTCATGCGTTTGCTGGTTCAAAAGAAGCAGGCGCTGGAAGCAGAGGCCAAAGCGAAGGGAGAGCCCGTCGCCCTGACCGGCCCATCTCCTGGGCTTGAAGATCTGAAATGGATCAAGCCCGTTTTCGTTGGCGACACCATCTCCTACAAGCGGATCGTGTCAGGGAAGACGGAAAGCAAGAGCCGGCCCGAATGGGGGCTGATCCATGGCGAGAACCATGGCATCAACCAGAACGACGAGCCGGTCTTCTTCTTCAAAAGCAACGTCTTCCAGCAGCGCCGCGACCGCGGCTAGAGCGCCCGCGCAAACAACACCTCGTCATGGATCGGAATGCCGTAGTCGCCGCGGGTCGGGATTTCGGGCTTTTGATCGCGTTCCCGATCAATAACGCCCTGTACAATCCGCTCCAGACGAAAACCACGGCGCTGATAGAACCGGAAAGCGTCGAGATTGTCGTTGGACGTGCGGACAGTGAGCCGCTTGATGCCAGCCTCCCGCGCATCCTTGACGACAGCATCCAGCAGCAAAGTGCCGGTGCCGGCCCAGCGGCTCAAGGAGTCCAGCGTCAGAATTTCCCATTCCTCCGCGCGCTTGATGACAGTCACCAGCCCTGCCATCTCCTCGCCCGCAATTGCCACGAATCCCGGCAGTCTAGAGGCATCCACCATCTGGTCGTCCAGCATGATGTCAGGGCTCGTCCAACGATCGGTCAGAAGCCTGCGGACCGCATCATGGTCTTCATCCTCAATGGGTCTGATTTCCACGCTCATAGCTGTTCACCTTTGTAGTCGAACCAGAGAATCGACACTTCACAACGCACAGTGGCGGAGCATAGCCAGCCAGACAGGCGTTACAAAAGCGCAAATGTCACCTACCTGGTTTCCGCTTCCTGATTAAGGCTCTGCCTCAAGCCTGCTCAATCACAAGCAGCTAGCGGTGAAACAGGCGCTCTTCCAGCGTCGTCCTGTCTTGCCAGCCAGCCCTGGAAAGCTCCGGATCCAGGTGCTCCTCTTCGGGAAAACCAAGACAGAGGTATCCGACAAATGTCCAGTTGGCCGGCACCTCCAGGTCCTCGCAGATCCGCGACGGATCGAGGATCGACACCCAGCCAAGCCCGATGCCATGAGCTCGGGCGGCCAGCCACAGGGTCTGGATCATGCCGACGACCGAATAGACAAGGGTCTCCGGCATGGTGGCGCGGCCAAGCCCATGCCCCTGTTGCGGCTCGACCTCACAAAAGACGGCCAGATGAACCGGAGCTTCCTGCAGGCCCGCCAGCTTGAGCTTGGCGTAGATCTCGGCCTGTTCGTCCGCGTAGGAATCAAGCGCTCTTGCGTTCTCAGCCTTGAAATTGTCGAGTACGCGACCGCGCGCCGCATCACTTTCCACCGAGACGATCCGCCAAGGCTGGCTGTTGCCAACAGAAGGAGCGTGATCTGCAAGGGACAACAGGTGGCCAATCAACCCCTCGGGCAGCGGCTCCGTCCGGAAACGCCTGACGTCACGCCGCCACACAAGCAGTTCTTCGAAACGCTCCTGAAAGGCCGCATCGAAGACAGGTGGCAGATCTGGCGAAAAGCCAGTCACCGGTCAATGACCGGGAAAGTCGACAAGCGTCCGCACAGGAACATCCAGTGCCTCGAGCTTAGCCCGCCCGCCAAGATCGGGCAGATCAACGATGAAGCAGGCGGCAACGATATCTGCGCCCATGGATTGCAGCAGCTTGCAGGCGGCTTCTGCCGTGCCGCCGGTTGCGATCAGGTCGTCAACAACGATGACCTTGTCGCCCGGCTTGATGGCGTCCTTGTGCATTTCCATGACATCGAGGCCATATTCGAGCGAATAGGCAATCTCCACCGTTTCGTGAGGCAACTTGCCCTTCTTCCTGATTGGAACAAAGCCTGCGGAGAGCTGATGCGCGACAGCTCCGCCCAGAATGAAGCCACGTGCTTCAATGCCGGCAATCTGTTCGACCTTGGAGCCTGCCCAAGGCTGGACTAGGGCGTCGACCGCACGGCGAAAGGCACGGGCGTTGCCGAGAAGAGTGGTGATGTCGCGAAAGATGATCCCTTCCTTGGGATAGTCCGGAATGGTCCGGATCGCATCCTTCAGTTCGTCCTGCACACTCTTGTCGCTCATAGGATGGTCTCTTTCAGATCTGATTTCTGTCTGTCACGCTGGGGGTCGGTCGCGCAATCACCTGTGCGCTTATAGCAAGCTTTGAGGGAGAACCCATATGGATCAACCAACCAAGATCGTGCTCGTCGACATCAATATTCCGTTCATCCGCCTCGTGATGATCATGATAAAATTTGCGCTGGCAGCCATACCGGCCATGATCGCCGTCTCGCTGATCATAGCCGTCCTGATGATGGCTCTAGGTGGTCTCACCGGCAGCGGAAACTTCATGTGGATGCATTCCGGCCGCCCCTACTGACGGCAAGACCGCATCAGCCCTTCAAGACCCGGCCGGCAATGGCATCCAGTTTGGAGACAAGCTCCGGATCCCGTGCTTCGGGCGCGGTCATGATCGCAAACTCCAACGCCGTGTCCGATCCGACCGGGCAGGCTTCGTGCTCACGTGGCAGGTCCCTTGCGATGCGCGCGACAAGTCGCTGCGCATTGCTGGCATTGTCATGCAGGACCTTCAGGATGGCCTGAATATCGACTTCGCCATGATCGGGGTGCCAGCTGTCATAGTCAGTGATCATGGCAACCGTCGTGTAGCAAATCTCGGCCTCGCGGGCGAGTTTGGCTTCCGGCATGTTGGTCATGCCGATCACGTCGCAGCCCCAGGACCGATAGAGATGGCTCTCCGCCAGGGACGAAAACTGAGGGCCTTCCATCGCCAGATAGGTTCCGCCACGCCGATAGCTCAGGTCCTCGGCACGGGCCGCCATTTCAACGCAATCCACCAGTTTCGGGCTCACGGGATAGGCCATCGACACGTGGGCAACACAACCCTGACCGAAGAAGCTCTTCGCGCGCGCAAAGGTCCGGTCGATGAACTGATCGACGAGCACAAAGGTGCCTGGAGCCAACTCTTCTTTCAGGGAACCGCAAGCCGACACGGAGACGAGGTCCGTCACGCCGCAGCGCTTCAGGACATCGATGTTGGCCCGGTAGTTGATGTCGGACGGCGCATAGATGTGACCTCGGCCATGACGCGGCAGAAAGACAACCTTGAGACCATCGATATAGCCGATGCGCACCTTGTCCGAGGGATCTCCCCAGGGGCTGTCGACGCCGACCCATTCCGCGTTTTCCAGTCCGGGCAGGTCATAGATCCCTGAGCCGCCGACCAAACCGAGCACCGATTTCGCCATCTATTCCCCCTTGTCGATCATCGCGAGAATTAGTCGCATTTTTGTCCGCTCTGTCAAACCGGTTTCCGGTCCTGAGCACCACTTAAAACGAAAAAGGCCGCCGGTTTCCCGGCGGCCTTTCTGCAAGACTTATTCAGCCAAGCCTAGTGCTCGACGTTGCGCCACAGATGCTTCTTGGTGAAGTACAGCAGCCCAGCGAAGACGATCAGGAAGATCATGACCCGGAAGCCCATCTTCTTGCGCGCTTCAAGGTGCGGCTCAGCGGCCCACATCATGAAAGCGGACACGTCACGAGCATACTGCTCGGTCGTCATCGGCGTATCATCGGTGTACTCGACGAGTTCATCGGAAAGCGGCGGAGCCATGCCGATGAACTGACCTGCAAGGAAGCTGTGGTTGTAGTACTGGCCCACGGGCACTTCCACGCCTTCAGGGTCTTCCTCGTACCCGGTCAGGAGCGCGTAGATATAATCCGGCCCCTGTTCCTGATACTGGGTGAAGGCGTCAAATACGAACCAGGGGAAACCCCGGTGCGCTGCACGCGCCTTGGCCAGCAGCGAGAAGTCAGGCGGATAAGCGCCACCATTCGACGCGCGAGCAGCCTGCTCGTTCGGGAACGGAGACGGGAACTTGTCCGCCAGGATCGCCGGGCGGTCGTACATGTCGCCTTCGTCGTTAGGACCATCGACGACCGTGTACTCAGCCGCAATCACCTTGGCCTGCTCTTCTGAGAAGGACGGACCGCCCTCCTCGGCAAGGTTGCGGAAGGCAACCTGACGAAGACCGTGACAGGCGGCGCAAACCTCCTGATAGACCTTGAAACCGCGCTGCAACTGACCGCGTTCGAACGTTCCGAATGGGCCTGCAAAGGACCATTGCTGACGTTCGATATGCGGACCGTCACCGGCCGCGAAGGCCGGTGCGGCAACGGCGATCGCCGCTGCAGCAGTCAATGCACGAACCATTTTGATCATGGTGCTCATTTTCGAAAAACTCCCGATCCTGTTCGCGTTCACTTGGTGTCCGGTGCGGCAACCGCACCAGCCGGTGATCCGGAGCCACCCTTCAGAACGGCTTCGGATATCGAAGCCGGCAGCGGCAGAGGCTTTTCCATAAAGCCAAGCAGCGGAAGGATGAGCAGGAAATGCGCGAAGTAATAGACCGTACAGATCTGTGAAAGGATCACGTAGACGCCCTCAGCCGGCATCGCACCCAGATATCCCAGCGCAACGGCGTTGGCTGCGAAGATCCAGAAGAACTGCTTGAACAGCGGACGATAGGATCCAGAGCGCACCTTCGACGTATCCAGCCAGGGCAGGACGAAGAGGATGGCAATAGCACCAAACATCGCCAAGACGCCGCCAAGCTTGTCCGGAACCGCGCGCAGGATCGCGTAGAACGGCAGGAAGTACCATTCGGGAACGATATGCGCCGGAGTGACCAGCGGGTTTGCCTCGATGTAGTTGTCCGGATGCCCCATGTAGTTCGGCACATAGAATGCGAACCAGGAGAAGAAGATCAGGAACACGACAATCGCGAACAGATCCTTGATCGTGTAGTACGGATGGAACGGCAGCGTGTCCTTCTTGGACTTCGGCTGAACACCCGTCGGGTTGTTGTTGCCCGTGGTGTGGAAGGCCCACACGTGCAGAATGACAACACCCAGGATCATGAACGGCAGCAGGTAGTGCAGGGAGAAGAACCTGTTCAGGGTCGGATTGTCGACCGCGAAACCACCCCACAGCCAGGTGCGGATTGCTTCACCGACCAACGGAATGGCCGAGAACAGGTTGGTGATAACCGTTGCACCCCAGAAAGACATCTGACCCCAGGGCAGAACATAGCCCATGAAGGCGGTGCCCATCATGATGAGGAAGATGATCACACCCAGGATCCAGGAGATCTCACGCGGCGCCTTGTATGATCCGTAGTAGAGACCGCGGAAAATATGAATGTACACGGCGATGAAGAACATCGATGCGCCATTTGTATGCAGGTAACGCAGCATCCAGCCGAAGTTCACATCGCGCATGATGTGCTCGACGCTGTCGAAGGCCGCGCCGGTGCTTGGCGTGTAATGCATGACCAGCACGATGCCTGTGATGATCTGAGCCATCAGCATGATGGCCAGGATCCCGCCGAAGGTCCACCAGTAGTTCAGGTTCTTGGGTGTCGGAAAGTCGACAAAGGATCCACGCACGAGCGAAATAACCGGCAAGCGGCTTTCGAGCCATTTTGCGGCAGCGCTCTGCGGTACGTAGTTAGAATGTCCAGCCATGGCTGTCTCCTCAAATTCCTGCCGTTAGCCGATCTTGATCGTCGTGTCGGACACGAATTCAAACGGCGGAATGAGCAAATTCTCGGGAGCCGGTCCCTTGCGGATACGGCCGGCGGTATCATAGTGCGACCCGTGGCAAGGGCAGAACCATCCGCCGAAGTCGCCAGAAGAGCCGAGCGGCACACAACCGAGGTGCGTACAGATGCCGACCTGAACCAGCCACTGTTCCATGCCCTCAGCCGCCCGGTTCGCGTCGGTCGCTTCAGCGCCGTCAGGCAGGTTTGAGTTTCGCGCCAGCTGATCCGGCAAATCGCCGATCGGTACGCTGGTTGCCTCATTGATCTCGGTCTCAGTGCGGTAGCGGATAAAAACCGGCTTACCGCGCCACTTGACTGTGATCGACTGCCCCTCTTCCACGGCAGAAACGTCGACCTCGATGGAGGCCAGAGCCAAAGCGGAGGCATCTGGGTTCATCTGATCGATGAACGGCCATGCCAGCGCGCCTGCGCCCACCGCGCCCATGGCGCCGGTCGCTATATAGAGGAAATCGCGGCGAGTAGGTTCCGCCGTATCCGAATGTGCCAAGGTCGCGTCCTCTCGAAACCTGTTCAACCTGTGCCGAAAAGCCCGCATCGCGTCTGCGAACCTTCTGCTTGAACAGAAGGATAGGCAGATCGAGGCGGGGCTCAACGGCGACTGGGTGCGGCAAGATCCCGCACCAGTCCAAGCGGCTCGTCTTTTTGCACCGTTCCGACGGCTTGTCCAGATCGGCAAACGCGGCAAAACGTATATGTCGCAGGGAAAAAGCGAGCCACGTCCTTTTTCTGCCCTTTTTTTAAGGGAGGATGCAACCCGCCTTTGAGGAAAACCCCCCGCACCCCGTCTTTTTGCGTAGTCTGACCTATGCGATTTTCACCGGATCCAGAAATCCGCCGGACTGATGTGCCCAGAGTTGGGCATAAAGCCCGTTTCTGGCGAGCAACTCGTCATGGCTGCCTTCCTCGATGATTCGGCCCTTGTCCATGACGATCAACCGGTCCATGGCCGCAATCGTTGACAGACGGTGCGCGATTGCAATGACTGTCTTTCCTTCCATCAGGTCGAACAGACTGTCCTGAATTGCGCTTTCGACTTCGGAATCAAGTGCTGACGTCGCTTCATCCAGGACCAGGATCGGAGCGTTCTTCAGAAGAACCCTGGCAATCGCAATACGCTGCCTCTGACCTCCCGACAGCTTCACACCCCGTTCGCCAACGTGGGCTTCAAGCCCAAGCCGTCCCGACGGATCCGACAAGCCCTGGACGAAATCGAAGGCGTGCGCCTTCCTGAGCGCAGTCTCGACCTCCTCCTGGCCAACATTCGGGCGTCCATAGGAAACGTTCTCGAAGATCGAACGGTGCAACAGAGACGTGTCCTGGCTCACCACGCCGATGTTCTCACGGATGTCGTCCTGGCGAACCTTGGCGATGTCCTGACCATCGACCAGGATGCGACCGCCTTCCAGATCGTAAAACCGCAACAGCAGGTTCACCATCGTGGACTTGCCCGCACCCGAGCGTCCGATCAGGCCGATCTTCTCGCCCGGTTTGAGTGAGAGGTTGAGGTCGTCGATCACGCCGCTCTTCTTGCCATAGTGGAAGCGGACCTTCTCGAAAGTGATCTCCCCACGCGGCACGTCGAGCGCCACAGCGTCCGGAAGGTCTGTAACGTCTCGCTCACGGGAGATCGTCGCGATGCCATCCTGAACCGTTCCGACGTTTTCAAACAGGCCAGAGACTTCCCACAAGATCCACTGAGACATCCCCTGAAGACGCAGCACCAGTCCAACCGCAATCGCCACATCGCCAATCGAGACCACCCGATATTGCCAAAGCACGATCGACAGGCCGCCAACCGAGAACAGCAGCAGCATGTTGATGGCCGTCAGGCTTATGTTCAGCATGGTGACGAGACGCATTTGCCGGAAGACGGTTCCCAGGAAAGACGTCATCGACCCGCGCGCGTAGTCCTCCTCCCGCGACGCGTGGGAGAAGAGCTTGACCGTCGCGATGTTGGTATAGGCGTCGACAACATGCCCCGTCATCAATGACCTAGCATCGGCTTGGTTTTTCGCCGTCTCGCGCAGCTTGGGAATGAAGAACCGCAAGACGACAAGATAGGCGACCAACCAGCCCAGGAACGGCGTCGCGAAAATGGGATTAGCCGAACTCACGACAAAAACCGCTGCGGTGAAATAGACCACCACGTAGACAAGGATGTCGGCGATTCGCGTCACGACTTCTCGAACAGCCAGGGCTGTCTGCATCAGTTTGTTGGCAATCCGCCCGGCGAAGTCATCCTGATAGAAAGAGATGCTCTGCCGCAGCAGATACCGATGCACGCGCCAGCGCACGGACATCGGGTAGGTCGCCATCAGACCCTGATGGAACAACAGTTGCCATGCCGATTCGACGATCGGATACACCACAAGCAGGACAACGGCCATCCCGAGAAGGGATGGCCAATTGTTCAGCAGGAAGTCACTGCGGTCTTCTTCTGAAAGCCAGTTCACCAGATCGCCCAGGAAGGTGAAGATCGTCACTTCCAGAATGGCAATCATCGCGCCGAGGGCCGACACCCAGATCAAAATCGGCCAGACAGGCTTGGTGTAGTACCAACAAAAGGCGGCAAAGCCCTTTGGCGGCACATCAAGCGGCATTTCCTTAAAGGGATCGATCAGCCGCTCAAAGCGCTCGAACATGACCCGCCTCCAGTTTCAGTTGTTCGTATCTTGCAGCTTCCTGCTCACGCCTGACCTCGTCGCTGACAGGATGTTCCCAGCGCCCTTCCCTGCCGGCAGCAAGCGCTGCGCTTGCTATGATGGAAAGAAGGGCAACAGCGACCACCAGCGTTCCCAGGAACAAGGCGCCAAGCTTTGCCATAAAGTCCGGAACCTCAGTTTGATGGCCACTGACGACGACAGCATCGATCGCAATGATCTCGCCGATGAGAATTGGAACAAACAAGACCACGGACAGAACAAAACTGGCAGCGATAAAGCCGCCAATTGCCAAAAGTGCACGCAAAAGGACTTGCGCGAAGGACCTGCGCTGTCGAGCAACAGGGAATTCAATATCAGGACCGTTCGGCACTGCGAACGGATCGAAGGGATAACGGGCCGACATAGCATCGTCTCCGAAAAGGAACTTTCGAACACCCTGACGAGACGCAACCGGACGGTTACGCAGCCGCAAGACAGCGGTTTGCTTCAAGCAAAGGGCTTTACGCAGGATTGTGATCTAAAAGGAAAACTGAGTTCGAACGCTTAGGCCAGATGCGGCAGGTGCACCACGGTCGGACGAGCGCAAATTCTAGACATATCGCACATGATACTCATCAACGCCCTCCTTCTACTGGGTTCGAAACAATGCTGCCGAAAGCAACGATCGCAAGCTACACGCCTGCGACAAAATTGCAATCACAAGCACACATGAATTG
The DNA here is from genome assembly GCF_014842925.1 of Roseibium polysiphoniae. Classification (GTDB taxonomy): domain Bacteria; phylum Pseudomonadota; class Alphaproteobacteria; order Rhizobiales; family Stappiaceae; genus Roseibium; species Roseibium polysiphoniae. The sequence continues at coordinate 36,753 of NZ_JACYXJ010000003.1, read as the reverse complement.
CCTTGCTGAGGACGAGGCGTTGCAAACGCGTCACACCCCGGCAGACCAGGCGCCGCCGACCAACTGGGACTATGCCAGCGTGCGCATGATCATACGCGTCAGATGAAAACCGAAAGCTGCCGCTGTGGCTGACAAGATCGTGCCCCAGGCAACGTCAACGAAAACAATCAGGAAAGGCCACCCGCGCAGAGTTGCGTAGTTGGTCATGTCGTAGGTCGCGTATGTGAAAAAGCCGAAAAGAGCGCCATAGCCAATTGCGGTGAGAACACTTTCGACCCTTAAGGCCGGGGCGACGGCGAAAATCACGATGCCGACCACATACATGATGTAGAAGCCACCTGCCGCTGCCAAATTCGGCTTGTCCATCAACAGATGCCCGATCCGATCGAAATAGAAGCGCGTGGCAATCTGAGACAACCAGACAAAGTCGATGGCCAGGAAAACGACCGCAGTTGTGGCATAGGCAACGATGTATTGCAGCATGATGGCTCCCTGATCTGTCGGCCTGTCTACGCCGCCTGCCGTGCAGCGGATCAAAAACCGCCACCACCCCCCTAAGTAACGCCGGACTGGCCTCAGGCAGTATGAAGCGCGCCTTGCCCGGAGACAGGACCGACGTCTGGAAGAAAGCCCCCTGATTGGCGAGACCAAAGCTGAAAATAAAGTCCCTCTTCCTCGTTCAGAAGTTCGGCATGGGTCCCCTGCTGAACGATCTCGCCCGCGTCCATGACAATCAGCCGGTCCATTGACGCAATGGTCGACAGACGATGCGCGATCGCAATGACCGTTTTTTCATTCATGAGCTCGGCAAGGTTCTCCTGAATGGCAGCCTCAATCTCGGAATCGAGCGCTGACGTTGCTTCGTCCAGCACCAGGACCGGCGCATCCTTCAGCAATACCCGCGCAATTGCGATGCGTTGGCGTTGACCGCCGGAGAGTTTCACACCCCGCTCTCCCACATGGGCCGCAAACCCGCGCCGGCCCTTCTTGTCCTCCAGCCCCTCGATGAACGTCATCGCGTGGGCACGCTCCGCTGCTTGCCGCATGTCCTCTTCGCTGGCATCCGGCCGGCCGTAGAGAATGTTCTCCTCGATCGAGCGATGCAGCAGCGAAGTGTCCTGGGTGACGAGGCCGATGGAACTGCGCAAGGACTGTTGGCTCACCCGCGAGATGTCCTGACCATCGATCAATATCCTTCCGGCCTCGAGATCGTAGAACCGCAGCAGCAGGTTCACGAGGGTCGTCTTGCCCGCGCCGGAAGGTCCGACGACGCCGATGCGCTCGCCCGGTTTGATCTTGAGAGACAGTTGTTCGATCACACCCTCGGCCTTGCCGTAATGAAAACGGATGTTCTCGAAAGAAACAGCCCCGTTCGGCACCTCAAGCTCCCGGGCATCTGCCGCATCAAGAACATCGATGGGCTTGACGATCAGCTCCATGCTGTCCTGAAGCGTGCCTATGTTCCGGAACAGACCGTTGAGCTGCCCCATCAAGCGGTTGAGCAACAAATTCAACCGCAGGACCAGCCCGAGGCAGAAGGCGACGTCTCCGGTGCTCACCAGGCCCTGCTGCCAGAACGACAGAGCCATCCCGGCGATGATCACAATCATCAAGCCACTGAAGCTGACCATGACGGATCGCACCGACGTCAAAGTGCGCGTAAAGACCCGAAGCCGCGAAAGAAACCCGTCATAGGTTCGCAGAACGCCCTGCTCTTCGCCTTCACGGGTGCCGAAGAGCTTAACCGTCTGGATATTGGTGTAGGTATCGACAAGGCGACCAGATACGCCGGATCCTGCATTTGCGACCTGCTTCGCCTCGGCCCGCACCTTGGGAATGAAATAGCGCGCGACAAAGGAAAACCCTATCAGCCAAACGCCGACCGCAGCCCCCAAACGCCAATCGAGTTCGCCAATCAGCAGAAGGGTCGTCAGTGCGTAGACGGCGATGTACCAGACCGTCTGCAGCAGCGAACTCATGAAGTCGCCAGCCGCCTGGCCTGCCTGCCACACCTTTGCCGAGATACGTCCCGAAAAATCCTCCTGGAAATAGGACAGGCTCTGTCTCATCACCCACTGATGTGACTGCCAGCGCACCAAGTTGAAGAACCCCGGCACGATAGATTGCTCCTCAACAAGCGCCGTCAGGATCGCCACCAGCGCCCGAACCACGAGCACGACAAAGGCCATCCCGACAAGAGTTGCGCCATGGGTCTGGAAGAAGCTTTCCCTCTCTCCGGCCTGCAAGATGTCAACGATCTGGCCGATGAAGGTGTAGATTGACGCCTCGATGCCCGCGGTCAGTCCGCCAAGAACAAGCATGGCGATGAACGGCCAGCGGGCCTGCCTGACAAAATACATCAGAAAGGCCAGCACGCCCTGCGGCGGCGGTCCCGCACTGGGGCCCGGCTTGAACGGATCGATCCACTTTTCAAACAGTCGGAATACCGGATCCAACAAACGTCTCCGCTGCAATGGGAATCAGGTCAGGGCGAGTACAAGAAACTAGAGCCCGTGGCTCAGAATTGTAATCCCCTCGCGCATGACATCTTGTAACGCGGATGATAAACAGCCGGACTTTGAAAGCCTCGTTTGCGCGCGCGTGCGATCCATGAGGCGGTCTAGATACAGCGGAGTCCGATGCCAGAAATTGCTCTCTACCAGCCGGACATTCCCCAGAACACCGGTACGATATTGAGGCTTGCCGCCTGCATGGGTGTCAAGGTTCATCTGATCGAACCGGCTGGCTTTCCTCTGTCTGACAGCGCGCTCAAACGCGCTGGCATGGACTACCTCGAACGAGCTGCCCTGACCCGGCACCTCGACTGGACCGCATTTGAAAGTTGGCGCCAAGAAGCTGACAAACGGCTTCTCCTGCTGACCACAAAGACCCAGCAGCCTTACCACGCCTTTGACTACTGCCTCGATGACATCCTGCTGCTTGGCAGGGAATCGTCGGGCGCACCTCAAACGGTTCACGACGTCGCAGACGCCCGATTGACCATTCCCATGGCCGAAGGCATGCGCTCGCTCAATGTCGCGGTTTCGGCAGGCATGGTTCTGGGCGAGGCCTTGCGGCAAACCGACGGCTTTCCTAAGCCGTAGATCTGGCATATGGCTGCAGACGCGCTCACAAAAACGGCACCGACAACACCGAGGATCTTCTCATGAACGCCCCTTCCCCAGAACAACGCGGTGGCCCGCACCCGGACGGGATCGAGGAGAAGAAGACGCTCGCGCCCACCTGGTTCACCGAACTCAGAGACAGGATCTGCGCAAGCCTCGAGGCTTTGGAAGATGAAATCGCCACTCTGGATGGCCCGCTTGCGGACCTACCTGCAGGACGCTTCGAACGCACCCCTTGGGAACGGACAGATTCCACCGGCGCAAAGGGCGGCGGCGGCGTCATGTCGATGATGCATGGCCGTGTGTTCGAGAAGGTCGGCGTGCATGTCTCAACCGTTCATGGCGAATTCTCGCCAGAGTTTCGCGGGCAGATTCCCGGCGCCGATCAGGACCCACGCTTTTGGGCATCCGGCATCAGCCTGATCGCGCATCCGCAAAACCCTCATGTGCCGGCCGTTCACATGAACACGCGTATGGTCGTGACAACCCGCCAGTGGTTTGGCGGCGGCGCGGATCTCACCCCCGTTCTCGACGCCAGACGCACCCAGGAAGATCCCGACACCCAGTCTTTTCATGCCGCCATGAAACAGGCCTGCGACGGCCATGATTGCGCTGACTACGATCACTACAAGAAATGGTGCGAGGACTATTTCTTCCTGAAGCACAGGAACGAGCCGCGCGGCGTCGGCGGCATCTTCTACGATTATCTCCATTCCGGAGACTGGGACGCAGATTTCGCGTTCACACAGGATGTCGGCAGATCATTCCTGGACATCTATCCGGCACTGGTGCGCAAGAACTTCAGCAAGCCCTGGAGTGAAGCCGAGCGTGAAGAGCAGCTCGTTCGCCGTGGCCGCTATGTGGAATACAATCTGCTGTATGACCGCGGCACGATCTTCGGTCTCAAGACAGGCGGCAATGTCGCCTCCATTCTGTCTTCAATGCCGCCCGTGGTGAAATGGCCTTAGCAGCCTGAGGCCGTTGCACACCGGCAAAACCGGGCTCTGGCACACTCAATCCAGTCCCGGCGCAGTTTGTTTCAGTCTTACGCTGAAGCCCTGCGTCCGCCGGTGATCATGCGCATGCTGTCCACGCCCTTTTTCAGCATGCCGACGTCGGCCTGAAACGCGATCGGCCGGAAGCGCCGCAGCAGGTCCTGATCGATCCGGCCCTTCATATCCAGCAGGATCGAATAGGCCTGCCGCGGACCATAGCTTTCCTTGTAGGATCTCTTTTCCGTCAATGCGGAGTAGATATCGCAAATCGTCAAGACGCGGACCAGTCGGGAGATCTGGCCGGCATCCAACCCGTCCGGATAGCCCGTCCCATCGAGATACTCGTGATGTTGGACGGCAATATCGCGGATCTGCGGCGCGATTTCCGGTCGCCGGTCCAGAATTTCCTTCGAAAAGACCGGGTGCAATTTGATCTGCGCATACTCTTCCCTGCTCAGCTCGCCGGGCTTGTCCAGAATGGAGAGAGGAATGCGGACCTTACCGAGATCATGAACAAGCGCCCCAACGCTCAAAAACGCCCTGTCCTGAGCATCAAGTTCAAGGGCGTTGGCGAAGGCTACAGCAAAACCGGTCACCATCATCGAATGGCAGAATGTATGGCTGTGATGGCTCTGCACGGCAGCGAGCCAGGCATCCAGACCATCTGTTTGAAGAGCAGTGACAACACCTTGCACGGATTCTGCAGCCGCTTTCATCGGAAGCGGGCGGTTCTTGGCAACAGCCATTGCCATCTCGTCCATGGTACTGCAAAGACCGTTCACAGCATCACGGGTCGCGTCCGGGGTCTCATCTGAGAGAGCCGGCATCGCATAATCGCCGATCAGGGTCTTGATCGTGGTGACGGCATCCTCGACGTCGCACTCCCGATCCCAAAGCTCCGAAAGGCCCAGCGCTTTCGCCTGAACCACTTCCTGGCGTCGGGTCATGGAGATACAACCAATGCGCAGTACACTAGGTACTTTTTCCAAGACCCGTTTCAGATGGCCAAGCTGTTTGCCGGACCCATCAGCAAAGTCGACAAGAACAAGTGAGCTGTTCTGAATGAGCTCGGACGATACGTCGTCGAGTTCGAGCAATTGTGCCGCGTAAAACCGCGATAGCTTTGAAAAAAGGTCTGGGCAAGCGTCCTTGCTGCCTACAACGAGTGTAATTTTCTTCATCATTGCTGCGCCGGATTTGATCTCCCAAGGCCTCTAACCTATCGGCACAACGTAAAGGAAGAATTGCTGATCTAATCCATATTTTCGGATAAAACGCAGATTTTGGGCCGATTGCATCAGTCTTTTTAACTAGGCTGACGACACTCCGCCGGGATCAGATGCGGCCGATGAGTTCTTTCGCCGTTAGTGCAAAGCCGCTCTCGATCCAACAGCTTTCCAGACGCTCGAGGACACGGCCGACATCAGGACCGGGCGCGATGCCGTTGGCAAGCAGATCCCGCCCCTTGAGCGGAAATTGTGGAATTTCAGTGCGTCGCAGCCGTGCCAATAATTCCAGAAGATCCCGCTTCAGAGGCGTCTCGCTCTGCCGCGAATACGCCAGCACAACACCATCGACCGATGTTTGCCGTCCGTGCCGATAGAGCAACTTGCGCGTATCAACAGCGGCCGGGTCGACCGGCTTCGCGATCAGTTCCGAACCGGCGGCCAGCGCTCCATGCATGCGTTTGCGTTCTGAATTGGACAATCTCAAGCGGTCCGAAAGGCGGTCCATGTCTTCGTCCACGAACCCGACAAGAGCCGCAAGCGCGAGGGCCGGCTCGTCCACTTCGGGCACATCCGGCGCAAGGCCTCTGAAGGCCGTGAAGTCTGCGATGCGTGAAACGCCGCCGGTGACAATCTCCAACAGCCCATGGTTTTCCATGAGCGAAAGGCACTGCGGAGCCAGCGCCGCAACAACCAGTCGCTTCATTTCCATGCCGATGCGCTCGGCTGAAAGGCTCCTGAGCCCTTCCCGCTCATGGACGCATGCGGTCAATCCCTCCGGGTCAGGCTCGCCGTTGCCGTAAGCAGCATGAATCCGGAAAAAGCGCAGGATACGAAGATAGTCTTCCTGGATGCGGTCACGCGCACTGCCGATGAAACGAACCCGTCGCTCGAGGCAGTCAGTCAAACCGCCAAGCGGATCATGGATGGCGCCAGAGCGGTCGCAGTACAAGGCATTCATGGTGAAGTCACGCCGGCGTGCATCTTCCGTCCAGTCGCGCCCAAAGCGCACCTTCGCCTGGCGCCCGAAGGTCTCGATATCTTCGCGCAGCGTTGTGATCTCATATGCGACACCGCTGCTGATCACGGTCACCGTACCGTGGTCGATCCCCGTCGGAATGACTTTCAGGCCCGCACGCTCCGTCCGTTCAGCGACCACAGACGGTGCTGCAGTGGTGGCGATATCAATATCCGCGACAGGTTTGTCCAGGAGGCTGTTCCGGACGGCGCCCCCAACCACACGGGCAGCGTCGTCATGACGTTCGATCGCATCGAAAACGGCCTGAATTGCATTATTTTGCAGCCATTCAGCCGTTATTCGGCGATCGGTCATTCTACTCGTATCCGCCCGGAATGAAGACACCGTTTTCCATGCGCGATGGCCGATACTCGGTCCCTTCGGGCATCTTCTGGAAGGTCGCAAAGATAACCAGGCTGATCAGAACCAGAAGAACTCCGGCAAGGGTCAACCACGCCATCGGACCATTCTTCCAGTTCTCTGAAGTTTGAGATTTCTTCTTGATCCAGAGCCACACCGCATAGCCAACGAATGGCAGCAGGAACAAGATCATATGAGACAGAACAACACGAAACATCAGCCATACACCGCTTCATAGAGGGAGCGAACAATGCCAGCGGTCACGCCCCAGATGTAACGCTCCCCGAATGGCATTTCATAGAAATAGCGCGCCTTGCCTTCCCAGACACGGCTCTGCGTCTTGTGATTTGCCGGATCCATCAAAAAGGACAGTGGCACCTCGAAGACATCGGCCACTTCTGCAGGATTCGCCACAAGCTTTGCATCGGGATCGACCTCGGCAATGACAGGTATGACCCGATATCCAGAACCTGTCAGATAAGGAGCGAGCTCCGCAAAGGGCGTCACCGCATGACGCGCAAGCCCGATCTCTTCTTCTGCCTCACGCAGCGCAGCCTGCACCGCGCCGTCATCCTCGCGGTCGATCTTGCCACCTGGAAATGCGATCTGGCCCGCATGCGAAGACAAATGCGGTGTTCGAAGCGTCAGGATCACACTTGGCTCGAAGGCGCGTGGAATAACGGGAATGAGAACGGCAGCGTCACGTGGAGGACCTTCCCAGCGTGCATAGGGGCCAAGGTCCGGATTGAGGACGTGATCACCCGTATCGTGCGAAAGCCGGTCCTCAGGCAGACGCATGACACGATCCTTGAAATCGTCGAATAGATTGTCTCTGCCGTCCGCTTTCAGCACTTGCACCATCCCTGAGACCGCCACGTCGCGCGATTCTTCATGTTGTTGTTTCAGATAGGAACTCAGGAGCCAAGGGAAAGAAGTCACCTGAGCTCCAAAGCCCAAGTTCGCCGCTGTCGCTCTCGTCAAAAAACTCGGCAAGTTCATACAGCAGTGGTCGCGCCAAACGCGCCTCAAGCCGTCCACGAACCAGGACATAGGGCTTGAGCCCCCCGTTTTTCGGATCGGCATCAAACCGGATGGGATGATCCTCGTCGACCGTCACTACATCGCCAACATTGGTGCGAACGACCAGTTTTTGCTGCTGTCCGGAGCCTTCCACGTGGAGTTCCACACCTAAAAACGGAACGTCTTCGACCTGAATGCCGATTTTTTCCACAGGTGTCACGAGATAGTGACGACCATCTTCGTCCTTGCGCAAAACCGAGGCAAATAATTTGACCAAGGCCTCCCGTGCAATCGGACTGGACATGTAGGACCAGCTTCCGTCGCTCGCGATCCGGATGTCCAAATCCCCGCAGAACGGCGGATTCCACTTCTCTACCGGGGGTTTACCCCGCTTCTGGTCGCCAGCACGCGCCATCAAGGCGGCAAGCCCCGAAGGCATGGTCTTTGCGTCTATTTGCGACAAATTCTATCTCCAAACTTGGCCAAAGCCATGTTCTTGATATGGCGTCCCGTTTTCCCGAAAGAAAGCCCCAAACGGCCAATCCGCCCTTACAGAAAGTGTCGCTTACCTCTGTCTCGACAGAATTTGCGACTTATCTAACCGGCAATATGGTGCCAAACTGAATGAGTCGCGACAAATACCAGCCGCGGACGTGTCAAAATATGCCGTCCGCGCTGCACCTGCCAACTGGCTTTGCAGATCAGAGCCCGAGACCGCGAAGGTGAAACATGAGCGTAATCAGCCCGCCTCCCGGAGGCACTGCCGAAACGGACCTGGATTCAATCGCGGAAGTTGCCGAAAAGGCACTTGAGCGGATCACCGCAGCGAAAGCCGATATATCTCGGATCATCTTCGGCCAGGAAAATGTTGTCGAACAATCGCTGGTCACCATTCTTGCCGGCGGCCACGGACTTCTCGTTGGCGTCCCCGGCCTGGCCAAGACCAAGCTTGTCGAGACGCTTGGAACGGTTCTCGGCCTCAACGCCCGTCGCATCCAGTTTACACCGGACCTCATGCCCTCCGACATTCTTGGAGCCGAGGTGATGGAACAGGCCGCCGATGGCAGTAGAGCGTTCCGCTTCATTCCCGGACCGGTCTTCTCCCAGCTTCTGATGGCCGATGAAATCAACCGGGCGAGCCCGCGCACACAGTCCGCACTGCTTCAGGCGATGCAAGAATATCATGTGACTGTCGCGGGTCAGCCTCATGATTTGCCGCGCCCCTTCCATGTGCTTGCAACCCAGAACCCGCTGGAGCAGGAGGGCACATATCCCCTCCCCGAAGCACAGCTTGACCGCTTTTTGATGCAGATCGACGTCCACTATCCTGACATGGACGCCGAACGCCGCATTCTGCTTGAGACAACAGGCGCCGAGCAGGCTGTCGCACAGACCGCCATGTCGGCAGAAGAGCTCGCCGGATACCAACAGCTCGTGCGTCGCATGCCAGTTGGAGAATCCGTGGTTGACGCGATCTTGAAGCTCGTCCGCGCAGCGCGCCCGGCAGAAGATGGGTCCGGCGATGACGTCAAGAAGCTGATTGCCTGGGGCCCCGGCCCCCGCGCAAGTCAGGCATTGATGTTGACCGTGAGAGCCCGAGCGCTCGTTGAAGGCCGTCTTGCACCTTCCGTTGATGATGTACTGGCGCTTGCCGAACCGATCCTGCAGCACCGGATGGCGCTGACCTTTGCAGCGCGGGCTGATGGCCACACAATCCGTGGCATCATTCAGCAGGTAAAGGAAAAGATCGGCTGAAGCTGAGGGAAAGGCATAGTATATGGCTCTGACGCCGAACGTTACCTCCCAAAGCAAACACATCGACCAGGAAACCTGGCCGAATGTCATTGGCGAAGCACGCTCGGTGGCCGACGCCCTGCCGGATCTGCTGGTCGAGGCCAGTCACGTCGCAAGTTCGGTGACCGCCGGTTGGCATGGCAGACGCCGCGCCGGGCCAGGCGAGAGTTTCTGGCAGTTCCGCCCCTTCAACATGGGTGAACCTGCAAAGCGGATCGATTGGCGGCGTTCTGCGCGCGACGATCATCTTTATGTTCGCGAACGCGAATGGGAAGCAGCCCATACGGTCTGGCTCTGGGCGGACCTCTCACCCTCGATGGTGTTTCAATCGCGGCTTGGCAACGCCTCCAAGAGAGACAGGGCAATCGTGTTGATGCTCGCCCTGGCAGACATGCTCGCCTACACGGGGGAGCGTATCGGTTTGCCGGGGGTCACACGCCCTTTTTCGGACAGAAAGGCAGCCGAGCGCATCGCAGACGCGCTCACTCATATGGCCAAGCCTCGCGCCTTGCCGGACACAGCCTCGGTGCAGCGCTTTTCCGACGTGGTTCTGATTTCGGACCTGCTCGACCCGGTCGACGAGATTGCCGACTGGATTGCCAGGGTCGCCGGAACAGGCGCCAAAGGCCACGTCATTCAGGTGCTGGATCCCATCGAGGAAACCTTTCCTTTCGATGGCCGGGTCGAATTTCATGATCCGGAACGCGGCACGCGCCTGACCACAGGCCGCGCGGAATCATGGCGCGAAGCCTATCAAAGGCGCATGGAGCGTCACCGGGCCGAAATTCGCGACATCTGCCGTCGCGCAGGCTGGACCTATTCTCTCCATCACACGGACAGATCGCCAGCCGAACCGTTGCTCGTGCTGCACAGCGCGTTGTCGGGCACGGCCGAAACACTTGGAACGGGAGGCATTTGACCATGGCCGGTTTTCTTCCTCTTGCCTTCGCAACGCCATGGCTTCTTGGAGCCTTGCTGCTGCTCCCGGCCATCTGGTGGTTGCTGCGGCTGACGCCCCCCCGTCCTCAGGAAATCGACTTCCCGCCGACCCGGCTTCTTCTCGACATCGACAAGCACGAGGAAACACCTCAGCGAAGCCCCTGGTGGTTGACACTTTTGAGGCTCACGCTTGCCGCTCTTCTGATCCTGGCATTGGCTGGCCCCATCTGGCGGCCTGCGGAGGAGGTTGCGTCCGGCGAAGGCACCATGTGGATGTTGATGGACAACGGTTGGACATCGGCACGTGACTGGACAACCCAGGTTGAGACTGCAGAACGATTACTTTCCCTGGCTGAGGCTGCAGGCCAACCGGTGCTGTTTGCGGCAACTGCGGATGGTCCGGGTCAGCCCCTGACACCGACGGATGCAACGACAGCTCTTGAACGCTTGCGGGCGCTGGAACCCCGTGCGTGGCCTTCGAAGCGCAGCGAATTGACAACGGCACTACGCAAGAGTGCCAGCGCGGTACGTCCTGGTGCCGTTGTTTGGCTTTCAGACGGAACCCAATCTTCCGAAGGCGCCTCTTTTCAGACGGACCTGGCCAACATCGCTGGCGGAGCGCCGGTGACGATCTACTCCGGGATCGAAACACCCTTTGCGTTGAAGGCGATTTCGAACGATGCCGACGCACTTACCGTATCGGTCCTCCGTCATCCTGACAGCGATCGGAACGCTGTCACCGTTCGTGCGCTGGATCTAAGAGGTTTGATGCTCGGACAAACGGACGTCTCCTTCGACACTGACAGTCATCTGGCAGAAGCACGCTTCGAAATGCCGAGCGAGCTGCGCAACGATATCGCCCGCGTTGAAGTGGTCGGTGAAAACGCCGCAGGCGCTGTCCAACTGGTCGACGACAGTTGGCGCCGCCGGAGCGTCGGGCTTCTCTCCGGTCAATCCGGAGACCTGGCACAACCGCTGCTGTCACCACTTTATTATCTGCAACGCGCCCTTGGCCCTTTCTCAGATATCCGCCTGTCACGCAACGGCGACCTGGGTGTTGCGGTGCCTGAATTGCTGGACCAGGGTCTTTCCGTTCTCGTTCTGGCCGATGTCGGCCGCCTTCCTGACAGCGCTGTCGCGGCCCTGTCGGACTGGATCGAGGGCGGTGGCATGTTGGTGCGATTTGCAGGACCGAGGACCGCCGGCGGCACGGATGAACTGATACCAGTGACGCTCAGAGCCGGAGACCGGTCTCTCGGCGGCAGCCTTTCGTGGAAACAACCGCAAAAACTCGCCGACTTTTCCGCAAGCTCGCCTTTTGCCGGATTGAAGGTTCCGCCAGAAGTCACGGTCAACCGGCAGGTGCTCGCCGACCCGACCGCCGATCTTCCGGACCGCACATGGGCCATGCTCGAAGATGGGACACCCCTTGTCACAGCAGACCGGCTCGGGCGCGGGACGATTGTCCTCTTTCACGTAACGGCCGACTCCGCGTGGTCGAACCTTCCGCTTTCAGGGATTTTCCTCGATATGCTGCGAAGAATTCTCGCCGTTTCCAACACGGCAGAACCTGCGACCCAAGGCACTGACGCGGAAACGGGAGCGATCACGCAGAGCATATTGCCACCGTTGCGGCTTCTCGACGGCTACGGACGCTTCGGATCGCCAGCAGCAGATGTGCCGCCAATGACGGATCTTGCCTTCCGCGAAGCCAGTGCCGGTCGGAAGAGCCCACCGGGGCTTTATGGCAATGATGACGGGTTTCGAGCACTCAACTTGATGCGTCCTGATGACGAGCTTGAACAGCTGGATTTTTCTCCGCTTGAAGACATCGCGACACTTCAGCCCTATCCAACCAACGACACATTGGATCTGAGAGCAGCCTTCTTTGCATTGGCCTTTGGCCTGCTCATCCTCGATGCAATCGCAGTGATCCTTCTGGCAGGCGGCCTCAGCCGCTTGCGCATGCGCCAGGTCACAGCCGGCGCCGCAGTCATTCTGATTTTGGGCTCCGTGCTCCATGCGCCGGACGCAAAAGCTCAGTCAAACTCTGATGATCTGAGAGCACTGGAAGCCTCGCAGGAAACCCATCTCGCATACGTCCTGACCGGAACCCCCGATGTAGACGACACGAGTGCAGCAGGGCTCTTCGGCTTGAGTCAGTTCCTTGCCGAACGAACGGCTCTCGAACCGGGTGCACCGATGGGCGTCGACATAGCGCGTGACGAGCTTGCGTTTTTCTCGCTGCTCTACTGGCCGATCGAGCCGACCGCTGACAAGCCCGACGACCGGACAATGGCGCGCATAGACACATTCATGCGCAATGGCGGAACGATTCTCTTTGACACGCGCGATCACATCTCCGCCGCCACAACCGGTTTTGGCACCACACCGGCGACCCTGAAGCTAAGGGAAATTCTCGAAGATCTGGATATTCCACCGCTGGAGCCCGTGCCGATCGATCATGTCCTGACGAAGGCCTTCTATATCCTCGACACGTTCCCCGGCCGCTATGCCACCAGCCCGCTCTGGGTCGAGAGCCTGGAACAGCGCGTCGCAACATCGGAACGGCCGGTTCGTGCGGGCGACGGCGTATCGCCGGTCATGATCACGGCCAATGATTTTGCGGCTGCCTGGGCAATTGATTCCACGGGCAGCTTTCTTTTCCCGACGATACCCGATGATCCGGTGCAGCGTGACTACGCCTTCCGCGCCGGCGTCAACATGGTCATGTACAGCCTGACCGGCAACTACAAGGCTGACCAGGTGCACATTCCCGCCTTGCTGGAACGGCTCGGGCAATGAGGAGAGAAAACCGACGATGATCTGGTCCCTCTCATTCGATCCGCTCGTTCCACTATGGGCCCTCAGCCTTCTTGGCATTGCGATCCTCATCATCGCACTTGTGACAGGTTTCATGCGCCTTCGGGGCTGGGTGCTTCGCGCCCTGACCATGGCGCTGGTCGCCCTGGCTCTTGCCAATCCCGCAATCGAACGCGAGGACCGTGAACAACTCAGCAGCGTCGTCGCGGTCGTTGCGGACCGTAGCCAAAGTCAGCTGCTCGCCGATCGCTCGGCTGTCACCGACGAGGCGGTTGCGACACTCAGCGAGCGCCTCGCTGCATTGCCGGGCTTTGAGGTGCGCGTCCTCGAGAACACCAGCAGCAGCACAGGCGACGGAACCGAACTGTTCCAGACCCTTCTCAACGGCCTGTCAGACGTGCCACCGGACCGCATCGGCGGAGCCATTCTCGTCACTGATGGCCAAATTCACGACATACCGGAAACGGCAGACGCACTTGGCTTCGACGCGCCCGTCCATGGATTGATCACAGGCAAACCGGACGAACGCGATCGCCGGTTGGTTCTACACAAGGCACCGCGGTTTGGTCTTGTGGGCTCCGAGCAGGTTGTTTCCGTTCGCATCGTCGAGCAGGGACCCGGCACGGGACCTGGCAACCGTGTCACCCTTCGTGTTCGCCGCGACGGCACATTGATCAGTGAGCGCCAGGCGAGCGTTGGCGAGACCATCGACATCCCTGTCGAAATCGCACACGGCGGCGACAATATCTTTGAGTTTGAAGCCGCTCCGCTCGATGGAGAGCTGACCACGCTCAACAACCGCGCCGTGGTGACCATAGACGGCATTCGCGAAAATCTGAGGGTTCTGTTGGTGTCGGGCTCTCCACATGCAGGCGAGCGGACCTGGCGCAATCTGCTCAAGTCCGACGCGTCGGTGGATCTGGTCCACTTCACGATCCTGCGTCCGCCGGAAAAACAGGACGGAACACCGATCAACCAGCTCTCCTTGATCGCCTTTCCGACCCGTGAGCTCTTCTCGGTAAAGATCGACGAATTCGACCTGATCATCTTCGACCGCTACGAGCGCCGTGGCGTTCTGCCCATGCTCTATTTCGACAACATCACAAGGTATGTTCGCGCCGGCGGGGCCGTCCTTCTCGCAGGCGGCCCGGACTATGCGGAGGCTGGAAGCCTGTTCCGCACCCCATTGGCGCCGATCCTTCCGGCGCGCCCGACAGGTGCCATTCTCGAACAGCCTTTCCACGCCACGCTCGCCAGCATCGGTGAGCGCCATCCTGTCACGCGAGGCCTGCCGGGAGCACGTCTGGATCCTCCGGGCTGGAGCCGCTGGTTCCGCCTGGTTGAAACAGAGCTGGACGCGGGGCAGACGCTGATGACCGGTCCGGAAGACAAGCCCCTTCTGGTTTTGAACCGGGAGGGCGAAGGCCGTGTCGCCATGCTTCTTTCAGATCACGTTTGGCTTTGGGCCCGCGGCTTCGAAGGCGGTGGTCCGCATGTACCGCTGCTCAGACGGCTCGGTCACTGGTTGATGCAGGAACCTGATCTGGACGAGGAAGCGCTCCGTGTCTCCCTGCGCGGACCAGAGCTGATGGTCGAGCGGCAGACACTTGCTGACGAGATTGGCGATGTTACCGTGACATCCCCTTCCGGCCAGACGTCGAGGCTCGCGATGAATGAATCGGAACCGGGCTTGTGGCAGGGCTCCTCGCCGACCGCCGAGACGGGCCTTTTCACAGTGACGGAAAGCGACAAGACTGCCCTCGTTCATGTGGGCCCACAAAACCCGCGCGAGTACACTGATGTCTTGTCGACACCGGAAAAGCTTGCGGGGCTTTCATCGGCAACAGGTGGTCAAGCACTACGCCTCTCCGATGTCGGCGGAGAGGTTTCCGTTCCGCGCGTTGTGCCGTTGCGGCGCGCAGCTCAGTATGCCGGAAGCGGCTGGATCGGGCTTAAAACCACCGATGCCAGCGTTCTGAATGGCGTCGACAGATACCCTCTGCTCATGGGCCTGCTTGGACTGTCGCTGCTTCTCGGCTTCCTGTCCCTGACCTGGTTCCGCGAGGGACGGTAAGGGAACAATCGGCGCTGCGGGAAGCTCTCAGTCAGTTCCGCCACGCACTAGGCCGGATGGCATCTCGGACCCATTGAGGCAGGCCACCAGAAGACGCGCCGGATCGACTGGTCCGGGCAAGATAATCTGCCCCATTGGCACCGGCTCAAAGCCCAGCGGACCGTAGTAAGGCGCATCACCGACCAGAAGAACTGCCGTTTCGCCGGCATCCGCCGCTGCGCTCAAGCACGTTCTCAAGAGCTCTTTTCCAAGACCCCTGTTCTTGAACCGGGGCGAAACGGTCAGCGGACCCAGCAACATGCCACGTGAATTGCCGATCATGATCGGGGTAAGCCGCACCGATCCCGCAAGATCGGCTCCGCTCATGCCGACAAAAGAAAGCCGCGGATCGCTCGCTATGCCTTCGCGAATCTTGAAAGCCGTCCGCGCGAAGCGACCCGGACCGAAAGCTTCGGCCTGCAGATTTTCGATGTCAGCCGCGTCAGCAGCTTCTTCGAGACGAATAAACCAATTGGAGGGTTTCATGACCATGGTACCTGATATGCGAACGAACCTTCGCGTCCGCAGGCACCCTGGTCCTTAAAATCAATGGGAAGGCCGGTCAGACGCGCGAAAACAGACGAGAGATTTCTCGTCGGATGCTTCGTCGTCGCAATGTCAAACCGGCTGGCATCAGCTGCTACTCATTGATCGCGCGCCTCTTTTGAGCTCGCTGAAAAGCCGATAGCACGCAAAGATGCGAAAGGTCCAGCCACTTTCTACGCCATATTTGAAAAACGCATTCTTCACACGATGATCGCCGTCCATTGCCAGTGAACAGTGTATCTATCGCGACATCGCTGTTTCGGAACCGATTGCACCCTAGATAGGTTGAAGCACAAAGGAGAAAATCATGGGTCTCTTGGTCGACGGCAAATGGACGGATCAATGGTACGATACCAAATCCAGCGGAGGCCGTTTTGTCCGCAAGGCGTCTTCGTTTCGCAACTGGATCACCGATGATGGCAGCCCAGGACCGAGCGGCGAAGGGGGCTTCACGGCGGAAGCTGGACGCTATCACCTCTATGTATCCTACGCTTGCCCCTGGGCGCACCGGACACTCGTTTTCCGGAAGCTGAAAGGGCTCGAAGAGCTGATCGGCGTCACAGCGGTTGAACCGCTGATGCTGGATAACGGCTGGACCTTTACAGAACCGGATCCACTCAATGGTGCCAGCTACGCCTGGCAGATCTACACCGCGGCCGACCCGAACTACAGCGGCCGAGCAACAGTGCCGATCTTGTGGGACAAGAAGAAGAAAACCATCGTTTCCAACGAATCTTCCGAAATCATCCGCATGTTCAACAGCGCATTCGATGGGCTGACCGGATCGCAGACTGATTACTATCCGCAGGTCCTTCGCGCGGAAATCGACGAGATCAACGACCGCATCTACGACACCGTGAACAACGGCGTCTACAAGGCCGGGTTCGCGACCAGTCAGGAAGCTTACGAGGAAGCTGTTCATGCGTTGTTTGAAACGCTTGATTTGCTCGAGCAGCGCCTTGAACAGTCGCGTTACCTGGTTGACGACATGCCGACCGAAGCGGACTGGCGGCTCTTCACCACCCTCGTTCGGTTTGATGCGGTCTATGTCGGCCACTTCAAATGCAACATCCGCCGTATCGAGGACTATCCGTCCCTATCCAACTACATGCGCGATCTTTATCAAACCGCCGGCGTTGCCGAGACCGTCAAGATGGATGTGATCAAGAATCACTACTACGGCTCTCACGAGACCATTAATCCGACACGCATCGTGCCGGTCGGACCGGACCTGGACTTTGACCGCGCGCACAACCGGAACCAATTGTTCGAGGCGGCCTGAGCGCTACCAGATGCCGTCTTCCGTCGCGCCAAGCACACCCCTGGCCAGTTCGGATAGGCGGCGTCTAGTGGCAGCCGTAGTCGCCTCGGGCAGCTGATCCAGAGCAAAGAAACCTGCCTCCAGAATCTCTTCGTTCGGCTGCATGAAATCATCGGTCTCCGTCCAACTCACGGCTTCATAGAACCCGATGTGATCACGGCCAAAAGCTTCGCGGTTGAGATAGACACCCAACAGCTTTGGTGGTGAAGAACAGCGAATTCCTACTTCCTCCACCAGCTCCCGTGCAGCCGCCGTCGCCATGGTCTCGCCCTTGTCGACACCGCCACCGGGCAGATACCAGCCCGGCAGGTAACTGTGGCGCACAAGCAGAACCGCACCGTCGGCGTTGCGGACCAGCACCCTGACGCCAAGGCAGTAAGGATTGCGCAGCAGGGCCTGTCCCTGAACGAGGCGCTTGGTCAGCCCCTTGGGCAAATAAGAGAAAAATTTCAGCATTCCTCCTTATCGCGACAGAAAGCGACCTGATCAAGATGACAAGAGTTTAACGAGGCGTTTCAAGAGGTATGCGGCGCACGCAGGGCAGCACTGGCGAAAATCGCGCTACTCAAATTTCGAAAACTGCATATGTATTGCGCACAGTGAATAAAAATGATGCAACAGCATTGCCGCCAGCCACAGGCCGACGGAAGCCAACCGAGAGTAGAGATCATGCTTCGTGCCTATTTTTCAAACCGTCGTCGTCGTCGCGCTTACCATTGGAAGCCAGCAGTTGATCTGAGCAACCCGCGCATTGCCGCAGCTCTGACGACTTTCGCAGGCAACTGATTTACCCCGCACATTCGTGTGCTCAGGGTGTCGCTAATTGACGGGCGCAGCGTTATCACTTAACGCCGCGCCTTTTGTCTTGGAGATGCCCCGCGATGCTGAAACTTTCCCATCTGTCTGATCCCCATCTTGGGCCTCTGCCAGATCCAAAGCTGCTACAGCTCTTTTCCAAGCGAATTCTCGGATACCTGAACTGGAAGCGGAATCGCTCCAGCTCCATGACCGGAAACCATCTGGAGCGCTTGGTCTCCGATATGAAGGCCCACGCCCCGGACCACATCGCGGTTACCGGCGATCTGGTCAATATCGCCCTCCCCTTGGAAATCATTGGCGCACGCACCTGGCTTGAAGAGCTCGGAGATGGCGAACACGTATCCGTGGTTCCAGGCAACCATGACGCCTATGTTCCCGGTGCGCTCAAGAAGGCGCGCTCCGAATGGCTTGACTATATGGTCAGCGATGGCAGCGACGCTGCCTCGAGCAAAGATGGTGAGGCCGGCTTTCCCTACGTCCGCATTCGGGAGAATGTTGCACTCGTTGGTGTCTCGACAGCCAGAGCGACAGCCCCCTGGTTCGCGACAGGCCGCGTAGGCAGCACTCAGGCGAAACGGCTGCGCTCGGTCCTGGAGGACCTGGGCCGCAGGGAGTTGTTCAGGGTGATCTTGATTCATCACCCGCCCTTCCACAAGGCAACCCACTGGCACAAACGTCTCTCGGATGCTTCGCGTGTTCGCGCCGTGATCAAACAGGCCGGCGCAGAACTCGTGCTCCACGGCCACACACATATCGACAGCCGAGCTGAGATAGACGGCCCCTGCGGCCCTGTCCCGGTTATCGGAGTGCCATCCGCCACGAGCGCGCCCGGCGGCAAGAAACCCGGCGCCCGCTACAATCTCTTTTCGATTTCACGGCAGAACGGGCACTGGCAGTGCGATTTGGAAGAACGGGGCTTCACCGAAAAGGACGAGCCCATTTCCACAATCGTGCAAGGCAGCCTGTCTATACCGGCCTGCTGAGCGCGCGTTAGGCGACTTGTCGATCAGGCACTCTTTAGAGCGGGTTTGCGAACCAGGCGTATGCCACGAGGCTGCCGATCCCTGCCAAGAGGCCGATAGCAAATGCCAGGATAAACACCAGAAACGGATGCCAAGCCTTCCGCGGCTTTTTCGCCGACATTCCCTCGACCGCGACCTGGCGCAAGCGGTTGTTCAGCCAGTCCCCTTCAAGAGCTTTCTCGCGCTCAAGGATCCGCTCGGCGATATATTCGGTCAGACAATCTGCCATATCGTCAATTTCAGCCGTTTCGAGCACGACCACTCGCCCAAGCCGGGTGTCTTTCAAGAAGCGATAGGTCTTGCGGTCCGCACCAACAACCACGTGACTGGTGACATCGATCCAGAAGCGTGGTGTTGAGCCTGCAACGATTTGCAGGGAGAATTGATCGTCGTCTTCCGGAATTTCCTTGAAGACGTCTTTCATTTCCTCGGCAAGAAGCTCCAGCCGGGCGCGCTCGGTGTCCTGCAGCTCGACCACCACATCAGAGCGCTCAACTTCGCCAAGCTGAACCTTGCGGATCGCCTCCCGAAGAGACCGCACCCGAGTGTGGGGCACCACATTATCCTGCACTTCAGACATCGGCCGTCCGGCTCCATCTACCCGTTAAAATCTTGCAATCGAGAACATTCTTAATCAATTCTTACCAAGGCGAAAGCGCTCAGCGTCGGCGCGCCTTCTTCATCCACCGGCATTCCGGCGGAAATGGTTAACGATTATTAAGCTATTTTGGTCTCTAATACCAGCAATGCAAGACTGGCCGCAGCGGAAGGGATCCGCTAGTCAGGAAGAGTTCCGGACAAGTCGGCGCCAGACGGGAGGCCATACGAAATGAATGTAGACGGTCAGAAATACCGAACAATCTGGCTTGCCGAAGATGGCTGGGCGGTTGAAATCATCGACCAGACGCGCTTTCCGCATTCATTCGAAACCACGAGACTGGAAAACCTGCAAGATGCAGCTCATGCCATTCGCTCCATGCAGGTGCGCGGAGCGCCCCTGATCGGTGCGACTGCGGCCTACGGCATCTGCCTTGCGCTCCGTGCTGATGCGTCCGACGTATCGCTGATGGAGGCCTGTTCAACCCTTCTTGAAACCCGTCCGACAGCGGTCAATCTCAGATGGGCGCTGGATCTGATGCGAAAGGCGCTTCTGCCCCTTCATCCTGAAGAGCGAGCGGCAGCCGCCTATACCCTGGCCAACCAGATCTGCGATGAAGATATCGCGACCAACATGGCCATCGGCCTTCACGGCGCGGAAATCATTGCCAACATCGCCCGAACCAAAAAGGCCGGAGAACGGGTCAATATCCTGACCCATTGCAACGCAGGATGGTTGGCCACAGTTGACATGGGCACGGCAACCGCTCCGATCTACATGTCCCATGACGGCGGCGTGCCCCTTCATGTCTGGGTTGACGAAACCCGCCCACGGAACCAGGGCGCGTTTCTCACCGCTTGGGAGCTTGGCAAACACGGTGTTCCTCATACGGTCATCGTCGACAATGCCGGAGGTCACCTCATGCAGCAGGGTGAGGTCGATCTCGTCATCGTCGGAACCGACCGCACCACGGCAACCGGTGACGTCTGCAACAAGATCGGAACCTATCTGAAAGCCTTGGCGGCCAAGGACTGCGGCGTTCCATTCTATGTCGCCCTCCCGTCCCCAACAATCGATTTCACGCTGTCGGACGGACTGCAA
The DNA here is from genome assembly GCF_014842925.1 of Roseibium polysiphoniae. Lineage (GTDB taxonomy): Bacteria > Pseudomonadota > Alphaproteobacteria > Rhizobiales > Stappiaceae > Roseibium > Roseibium polysiphoniae. Next base: position 15,933 of record NZ_JACYXJ010000003.1, on the reverse strand, counting down.
CAGATCCCGATCGAGGAGCGAAGCGGCGATGAGGTCAGGGCGATGACCGGCCGCACAGCCGCTGGAAGCGTCGAAACCATCGAGATTGTCGCCAGTGGTTCCGACGTGGCCAATCCGGCCTTCGATGTCACGCCCGCACGGCTGATCACCGGCCTCATCACCGAACGAGGTGTTCTTGAGGCAAATGGAAAGGCGATTGCGACGGCCTTCCCGGACAGGATTTCGGCCTAAACGCAGCGACCGAGAGCGCCCCCAGCCTACTCGATAATAGGCACGTGCCGGGCACTTTCGCGCGACAGGTGACCTGTGCGCCGCGGGTCATCACAGACTTCGATCGCGCGCTTGTAGGGCTTGAAGCCACAGGCCTGGTAGAAGTGGATCGCCTGCGGGCTGTCTCCGGTGCAGGTATGAAGCCATAGCCGTGTCGTTTCCGGGCGGGCCCAGGCCATGCTGACGGCATTTGCCATCAGCCATCGCCCCATGCCACCGCCCGTCGCCGTCGGCACAAGGCCGAAATAGGAAATTTCCGGATTTGCGGGATCCTGGTAGTTGAGCTCAAGCAGCCCGGAACGCTTGCCATCAACGACTGGAACATGAATCTCGCGCAAGGGGTCATTCAGCATGCCCTTGAGCTGGCTCTCCGGGATGACCAACCGCGAAAACCACAGCCACTCTTCACCGATTTCCCTAAACAGGTCCCTGAAACTTTGCGGGTCGGGATCTGTCCAGCGTTCAAGCTCGACGTTGGGATGCGCAGCAGGCTGAGACAGGTTCACAGACGCCGGTTGCGTCATCTCGAGAAAGGTCACGACATAGGCGATTTTCCCGGCAGGCAGATCCGTGTACCCATTCAGGTCAAGCACCAAGTCCGACATGACAAATCTCCATTTCCACTCTTGCCAAGAGGCCTTAGCAGCTGGACCTTGTCGCACCAAGCGTTTTCGCAAAAAGCATCGTCTTAACGGTTGGTTAACGCTGTTTTGTCAAGGTTCCGATTGTATCCAGGAGAGATGCAACGATGCCCAAGACTGGGAACTACGTTCAGCGTGACTACAACTCCAGTTCGACCAGGAAATCGACCTGGTCCGACTACAACGAGTCCTGGAAGGAAAAACGGGCCGCAGCTAAAGAGCGCGCCAGCCAGCTGCGCGCGGTCGCCAACAACTTCACCATAATCAACTCCCAGGCGACCCAAGCCGCCACGTCCCTCACATTTCAAAATCAGGGTGCCGCGGGTCCATATGCCAGCACGACAACCGTGATGTCGCGGATCAATATGCTGATCTGAAAAAGGGCGCTCGTAGTCGATCTACCCTGGAAAATCAGATGGATCCGATCGTCTTCAGTTTGACCCGTGGGTGAACCTCACTCTGGCTCATGACAGTCGTATGAGCGCGGAAACGCTCGACAATGGATCGCACGAAAGGACGCGTCTGCGGTGACGTCAGAAGCACAGGGACTTCACCCTGCTGGGCGGCAGCTTCAAAGGCATCACGCACCTTGCCGACAAACTCCTGCAGCTTGCTCGGCTGCATGGCGAGCTGCCGTTCATCGCCTTCACCAACGATCGCCTCGATGAAAGCCTGCTCCCATTGGGGCGAAAGCGCGATGAGCGGCAGGTAACCGCCCGGCGCCAGATTCGCCGCACAGATCTGCCGGCCCAACCGGCTGCGCACGTGCTCTGCGATCGTATTGGTGTTTCGCGTCATGCCGGTCGCTTCGGAAACACCTTCCAGAATTGTCCCAAGGTCGCGAACGGAAACGCGCTCGCCGAGCAGCGTCTGAAGCACGCGCTGGATACCGGAAACCGTAACCTGTGACGGAATGAGGTCATCGACAAGCTTGGCCTGCTCGCCCTGCAGCTCCTTGAGAAGCTTCTGGACGTCGCCATAGGTGAGCAGCTCGCTGACGTTGCCCTTGATGGTCTCTGTCAAATGGGTCGAAAGAACCGTCGCCGGATCAACAACGGTATACCCGCGCAAGGAAGCATCTTCTCGGTACTGGCTTTCCACCCATGTGGCCGGCAAGCCGAAGGTCGGCTCGGTTGTATGCGTGCCCGGCAACTTAACCTGTCCGCCAGATGGGTCCATGACCATGAAATGGTTGGGATAGAGGAGACCACGCCCGGCCTCGACTTCCTTCACCTTGATGACGTAGTCGTTGGCCCCAAGCTGGATATTGTCCAGAATTCGAACCGGCGGCATGATCACGCCCATGTCGCCTGCGATCTGGCGGCGCAAGGCCTTGATCTGTTCCGTCAGCTGGTCGCCACCACTTTGATCCTTGCCATTGATCAATGGCAACAAGGCATAGCCAAGCTCGATGCGCAGCTCGTCCATCTTGAGCGCATCCGTGATCGGCGGCTCGGGCGGTGGCTTGGGAGCAGCCTCGACGGCCTTCTTCTTCTCGACGACAGCGGCCGCAGCCTTCTTCTTCGTCGTGGTGCTATAGGCCAGCCATCCCGCCACCCCCGCAAGTCCCAGAAATGGCACCATCGGCATGCCCGGCATGAAAGACAGAATGATCATGACCGCGGCAGACATGCCCAGCGCCTTGGGATAGCCGGTGAACTGGCTCGCCAGCGCCTTGTCTGCAGCGCCCTGAACACCGGCTTTGGACACGAGCAAACCGGCGGCCGTGGAAACGATCAGGGCCGGAATCTGAGAAACCAGTCCATCACCGATGGTCAGCAATGTGTAGTTGTTTGCGGCCTCTGAGAACGAGAGTTCCATCTGCGCAACGCCGATGAAGATACCGCCCAGAATATTGATAAAGGTGATCAGAAGGCCCGCGATCGCATCGCCGCGAACGAACTTGGAAGCACCATCCATGGCACCGAAGAACGAACTTTCGTCTTCAAGTGTCCGGCGGCGTGTCCGCGCTTCGGTTTCATCGATCAGACCCGCAGACAAGTCGGCATCGATTGCCATTTGCTTGCCGGGCATTGCATCAAGGGTGAAACGCGCTGCCACTTCCGCGATACGGCCGGAACCTTTTGTAATAACGACGAAATTCACGATCACAAGGATCGCAAATACAATGATGCCGATGACGAAGTTGCCGCCCATGACCAGGTTACCGAAGGACTGGATGACGTTTCCGGCAGCGGCTGTGCCCTCGTGTCCATTGGCAAGGATCAGGCGGGTGGAAGAAATGTTCAGGCCGAGCCGCAACATGGTCGCGATCAAAAGCACCGTCGGAAAGGATGAGAACTCGAGCGGCTTTTGAATGAACAGGCTGGTCATCAGGACCAGAACAGCAAAGATAATCGAGATTGCCAGGAAAAGATCCAGCATGACCGGCGGCATCGGCAAAATCATGAGGGTCAGAATGACGAGAACGCCAACGGCTAGACCCGTGTCACCCCGTTTCACAACAGAGATGATTTCTGTGAGCGACGGCATGGCTGGCGCGCTGCTCGCCTGGGCGGGCACGCCCGTGGCAGGCACTTCACTCACCTGCTGATTATTCCCCGCCGTCGTATCCGACATCTATTGCCCCTGACCGCGTTTTTCATTTGCGGCGTCTTGTATCACAAACAGCCTTAGCGCCTTTCACATTGCCGGACGGGCTTCACCCGGACCGGGAACGCGTACACCCTCATCCGTATATTGATTCAGCTTGTTGCGCAGCGTTCTGATCGATATTCCCAAGATCTTTGCAGCATGGGTCCTGTTGCCAAGACAATGATCCAGCGTGTCGAGGATCAGATCCCGTTCCACATCAGCGACGGTCCGGCCGACGAAGTTTCGAGAAACCGCCTCGGCCGTCAGCGCAGCGCGCTCCGCAGGTCCCTTGCTCACCGCAATTGGACTGCCGTCCGGCATGCGGATCGCTTCCGCCCCGATTTCCTCGCCCTGCGCAAGCAGGACTGCACGGTGCATGGTGTTTTCCAACTCACGCACGTTACCAGGCCAGGGATTGGCCGAAAGTGCCTGACGGGCCTCTACGGACAAGGGCCTCGCAGGCACCCCATTGGCCTGGGCATAGTGATCGACAAAGAATTTCGCCAACTCAAATATGTCTGCTGGACGTTCCCGCAAAGGCGGCAACTTGAGGTTCACGACATTCAATCGAAACAGCAGATCCTCCCGAAAAGTACCCTGCCGGACGCTCTCGGCAAGATCCCGGTTGGAGGTCGCAAGGATACGAATATTCACGGGCACAGGCCGTGTGCCACCAACGCGATCAATGACGCGTTCCTGAATGGCACGGAGGAGCTTCGCCTGAAGACGAACATCCATCTCGGAGATCTCGTCCAGAAGAAGGGTGCCGCCATCTGCTTCTTCGAACTTGCCGACCCGCCGCGCAACGGCCCCGGTAAAGGCGCCTTTCTCGTGACCGAAAAGCTCGGACTCAAGCAGATGCTCCGGAATTGCAGCACAGTTGATCGAGATAAACGGCTTGCTGGCACGATTGGACGATTTGTGGACGTGACGCGCGATGACTTCCTTACCGGTACCAGACTCACCGGTGATCAGGACAGATGCGTCTGATGGAGCCACCTGCTCTGCCAGACGAACCACGGACGCCATGGCGTCATCCCGGTAGATGAGATCTCCACGTTCCTGCGCGACGGCGGCCAGAACAGCAGCAATCATCTCCGGATCAGGCGGCAGCGGGATATACTCTTTCGCGCCGGCCCGAATGGCAGAAACAGCAGCCTGTGCATCCGTTTCCACGCCGCAGGCAACGATCGGCACGTGAACCCGCTCGCTTTGAAGCTTGGCCAGCATGCCGGCGATGTCGAGCCCGACATCGACCATAAGAAGATCGGCACCTCGGCCGGAACGGAGCACCTTCATCGCGCTTTCGATGTCGTCAGCCTGCGTGACCTTCGCACCGCGTTGCATCGCAATCTGGCTCGCAACGGTAAGCTGACCTCCAAGGGTGCCAACAATCAGCAGTCTCATGACCCGTTCCTATTCCTTAGCGATCAGTCTTGATGATTTCGGTCATGGTCACGCCGAGCTTGTCCTCCACGAGCACAACCTCCCCACGGGCAACAAGCCGATCGTTTACATAGATATCAATCGCCTCACCGACCTTCCGGTCGAGCTCCAGTACAGTGCCCGAAGCCAGCTTGAGAAGGTCGGAAACATGCATTTTTGAATGGCCGAGAACAGCCGAAATTCGAACCGGAACATCAAACACAGCCTCCAGATCACCGGCGGACTGTGGAATGGGCCCTTCACTGCCGTCTGTCTCGCCTCGAGCCGGAGCTTCGAGTTCATCAAGCGGAATCCCGGTATCTTGTTCGTCACTCATGCGTCAGCTTCCTTTGCAGCCGCCACACCGGTGGCTTCCTGCGTCTTGCTCGCCTTGTTCGAACGAGCCTGAAGATAGTTGCGAATGCTGCCGTCGATTTGCTTCTCGAGCGCCTTGCGATCTCTCAAGATGCCTCCGTCAGCCCATTCGATATGGCAGTCGCCCCTTGGCATGTCAGCCTCGCCCAGAATGACGAGACGACCGTCAAAACCTTTTTCATGAACGATAGGATCAACCCGCGTCTTGAGCGCCTCGACATCCTTCTCGGCGACGCGGATCACAAGATGAGGTGCCCGGCGAAGCGGCCCGAGACACTCGGAAACGAGCGCCACTGTTTCCGCCAGCGGCTGACGCGCCAGTAGGTGGGCGCAAAGCCGTCTTGCGACAAGAAACGCAAGGCTGACAGCGTCCTTTTCCTGACTTGCCTGCTCCTCATCGAGCTGGTCCAGCACATTCGTACAGACCTGCACCAGTCGCTGTACCTCGTCCGTCAGCAGTTTCTCCTGTGTGCCGGTCAGATCCTTGAGCGCCTCGGTCCGTCCGTCTTCGAACGCAGCCTTGCGCGCGGCCGCAAGCAACGTCTCGTGCTCAGCCACAGGCATCATCGGGATCTCGGGCTCCACAGGAGCTTCCACAATCGGCTCCTCCGGTTCCGAAAAATCGACATCAAACAGGAATTTCGCCGGGTTCGTCATTCTACCCATACTCTGAAGTGTTGCTTTCCTGCGTTAGTAGATAATCTCGTCATCGCTCTTCGACTTGGAGATCAGGATCTCGCCCTTGGCCGCGAGATCCTTGGCCGTATTCACCATGCCGGTTTGAGCTTCATCGACATCACGAAGGCGAACCGGACCAAGCGCCTCCATATCGTCTTCCAGCAGCTTGGCCGCACGCGAAGACATATTGCCGAAGAAGAATTCCCTCGCCGCGTCTGTAGAACCCTTGAGCGCAATCGCGAGGCGATCTTTTTCCACACTGCGCAGCAACGTCTGACAACTCGCGGCATCCAGCTTCAACAGATCGTCGAAGGTGAACATCAAGGTCTTGATGCGATCCGCTGCTTCGCGGTTTTCTTCCTCAAGCGCGGCCAGGAAGCGAGCCTCGGTCTGCCGATCGAAGTTGTTGAAGATGTCCGCCATCATCTCGTGGCTGTCTCGCCGCGAAGTGTTGGTCAGGTTGGACATGAACTCGACACGGAGCGTCTGCTCGACCTTCTCCAGAACGTCCTTCTGGACCGCGTCCATCCTGAGCATGCGGCTCACAACTTCAAGAGCCAGCTCTTCCGGCAAGATACCCAGAACACGCGCAGCATGATCTGAATTAATCTTGGACAAGACGACCGCAACAGTTTGAGGGTATTCGTTCTTGAGATAGTTGGCCAGAACGTTCTCCTGAACGTTCGACAGTTTCTCCCACATATTGCGGCCGGCAGGGCCGCGAATTTCTTCCATGATGATATCGACACGATCGCCAGACAGGAAGGAGCCCAGAAGCCTCTCTGTGGCATCGACGTTGCCCGTCAAAGAGCCCTTGGATGTGATCTTCCGAACAAAATCGACGAACAGGGCCTCCAGCATACTCGGCGTAACGGGCCCGAGATTTGCCATCGCGGCGGACACTTGACGGACTTCGATCTCGTCCAGCTTGTCCCAGATCGGCTTGCCATGTTTCTCGCCCAGTGCCAGCAGAAGAACTGCGGCACGCTCGGCCCCTTTAAGATCGCGATCTTCAGAATCCGCGCTGACGGCCAGATGTTGCTGGAGGGAGTCACCGGCCATTCTTAAGCTGCCTCATCCAGCCAACCGCGAACAATGGTGACCGCTTCGGTTGGATACTCTTCAATCATCTCGCCAACTTTCTGGATGGAGCTCGCCTGGAGCGCTCCTTCAGCCTTTGCCTCCTCAAGCCACTCGATCCTGAACTCATCATCCTCATCAGTCGCATCCGCAGGCACTTCGGTCTCCGCCACCAACATACCGTCCGGACCAATAACCAGTTCCTGCGGGGTCTTTTCCTCCGGCGTCACGATTCGGCGCAGCAGCGGGCGTACGACGAAGAGCAGCAACAGCAGAGAAATAAGCAGCAGGACCCCGAGCTCCGCGAACCGCATGATGTCCTGTCGGGTGAATTCGAAGAGACCATCGCCTTCAGCCATCAGATCGCCCTGGGGCGCCATCGCGAACTGAAGATTGACAACTTCGACCACGTCGCCACGTGTCTCATCGAAACCAACGGCGGAGCGAACAAGAACCGCAATCCGGTCGAGCGTTTCCTGAGCGCGCGGTGAATAGGTGACGTCACCGTCTTCGTTGGGTTCGTAGAGACCATCGACCAGCACCGCCACAGACAGCCTCTTGATCCGACCCGCTTCGACGATTTCAGTGCGGGTCGACTTCGAGATCTCGTAGTTGACGATCTCTTCGGTCAGACTGGAGTCATCCCGGTCGCCGTTTTCGCCGTTGCCTTCGCCGCCATTCGGCAGCTGGTTGCCGACGGTCACCTCGTCCTGACCACTAACACTGCTGGTGGCTTCTTCCTTCGTCTGCGTGGAACGAACAACCTGCCCCTCGGGATCGAAAGTCTCGATGGTCTCTGTCGTGCGATTGAAGTCCACGTCAGCGGCAACCCGCACACGAGCACGTCCTGGCCCGACGACACTGTTGAGAATTTCCTCGATCTGATTGCGCAGACGGGACTCCACAGCCACGACACGCTCCTGCAGCGAGGTTGAGACCACCCCGTCTTCATCGCTGTCCGCCCCTGAGGCAAGCAGACGCCCTGTTTCATCAACGATCGAAACCCGCTCGGGGCTAAGACCATCAACAGCGGTCGCGACAAGATGCTGGACAGCCCTGATCTCGCCCGTTCCGAGAGAACCGCGAACATTCAAGACGATCGATGCGGAAGGCGGACGACGATCCCGTTGAAACAGTTGCCGCTCAGGAATAACCAGGTGCACACGAGCCGCATTGATCCGATCGATAGATGCAATGGTACGTGAAAGCTCACCCTCGATGGCCCGAAGCTTGTTGATGTTCTGAACGAAGCTTGTCGCCCCGAGCGTGTCCGTCCTGTCGAAAATCTCGTAACCGATCGAACCGCCTGTCGGCAGGCCATCCTCGGCGAGCCTCATCCGCAACCGCGCCACCTGCTCACCAGGCACCAGGATCGTGCTGCCATCGCGCTTCAGTTCGTACTGCACACCGAGAGATTCGAGCTGATTAACGATTGCCCCGGAATCTTCGAGCGTCAGATCGGAATAAAGCTGCGTCATCTGGGGAGCCGTGACGCGGAAGATAATGAAAGCAAAGACGCCGACCAGAATTGCCGCGACCGCACCCATAGCCGCGATCCGGGTTGGACCAAGCGTTCTGATAAATTCGATAAGCCCGTTCACGTTGCCGCCCGCATTGATAGCCCCTCAAAGAATCCGCCTTTCGGATTCGCATTGGCAACACACTTGTTAACCAATAGGCAAAATTTGCCGCTCAGAAGGTTAACAAGACGTTAACATTCAAGAGCAAGCATGAACGGCACGGCAGATTTCCGCCATTCTCATTTATGCAATATGCAACTGAGGTGGGGAAAAACTGCCTATCTCGTTAAGACTTTGAGAAGGACGGCAAACTTCGAAAGCTCGGAGCTCGAAGTCTTATTCGACGCTGGCGCTAGAGCCGCGACTCGCAAACGAAAAAAGGGCGGCCTGCGGCCACCCCACTCCGACAGCCCCAAACGCCTTTCGGGGCCGATATTTGCCGCTGGTTAAGAAAGCCTAGTTTCGATACTGCTGGATCCGGGTCGCACGTAGGCCCGCCAATCCATGCTTCTCGATCGAGCTCTGCCAGGACAGGAACTCTTCGACAGTCAGCGTGTACCGCTGACAGGCTTCCTCAAGGGACAAGAGACCACCGCGAACGGCTGCAACCACTTCGGCCTTTCGACGGATCACCCAACGCTTTGTCGACGTTGGCGGAAGATCCGCGATTGTTAAAGGGCTGCCATCAGGTCCGATGACATATTTTACACGCGAACGAATTTGTTCGGTCATTGTACTCTCACACTAAAACCATGACCAAGGCTGAGTTTGAGAGTACAGACAGCTGTTTAAAATTTACCTAAGCAGCCATAGAGGTATTGTTAACTATAAAAACGCGAATTCATAAACGAGTATTAATTCAATTTCTTGAATTCGAGATTAAAATTTAACGAAAGACGTAATTCTATTAACCAACTGGCGCTTTGCTCGCAGGCTGCAACAAATTAACGATTTGCTTACCATAAGGCTTTCTAGCGCCAAATTATCAAAAAGCGCCAATGGCTTGCGAGCCATCGATAAATTGTAGCGTTAAGTTGCCCTATAGACCTCTTTGACAGCGCTAACCGGCACGCTCACGTCGCCAATCTTCAGGAAGGTCGACCCTGTAGACATGTCGACCCCATCGACCACGCCGCTGATTTCAACCGATGCCGCCTCGGCATTGCCCGAACTGTCTTTCAGATTGAAGCCGATCGTATAGGCCCCTTCCGGGGAAGCTGAACCAGAGTCGCCAACACCATCCCACTCAAATGTCCCTGCCCCCGCATCGAGGGACACCTCTTCCGAATAGACAACCGCCCCGGACGCATTGCGGACCTCGATCGTTCCACTTGCGGCTTCATTGATGGAATAGGACCATGAGGCCTCTCCGTCCGACAACATTGTCGTACCGCCAGCCGCCGTAACCTCGGAGCCGAGATAACTCACGTAAGAAGACGCTTCATTGGACTTCAACGTCGCCAGCATCTCTTCCAGATTTGCGTTCGTCTGGATCGATTGCTCGACAGAGGAATACTGAACCAACTGATTGGTATATTCAGCAGAATCCAGAGGGTCGAGAGGATCCTGGTTCTGGATCTGGGTCGTCAGGAGCGATAAGAAAAGCTCGTAGTTACCAGTAAGCCCAGTACTCGAGGTCGCGGAGCTAGATGTGCTCGACGTCGACGTGGTGTTTCCAACTTCAGTCATACCTTAAAACTCCTTGACCTTGTCTGCCTTCAGGACGCCACCAGCCTAAATTCTGATGTCGAGTCCCGACGTGTTGTTCGCGAGGTAAATCTGGGTTACCTGCTCAGTTGCCGCATCCTCAGCAGTCGCGGCCTCTTCGTTGTCGCCTCGTCCCTCAGGAAAACCGCCATCGTCGCCCTGAGAGGATGCGAAGCCCTGCTCGCCCTCCTGTTTCAAGGAGAACTGAAGGCTCTCTGAGTCGGCATTCAGCCCTGCAGCTTCAAGCGCGCGTTCTAGTGAACGTTGATCCCGCATGAACATGTCCAGCGTCTCTGGACGCTCGACAATCAGATGAGCCTGGACACTGCCATCCGCGGCCATCTTCATGTTCACATCAACGCGGCCAAGCTCCGGTGGATCGAAGCGCATTTGAAAGCGCGTATGTCCATCCTGAAGGTTACGCGCAATAGCGCCCGCCACCTGCGCGGCGACCGGGTTGTTCGTCATCCGGCTCGTTGCCTGCGCGCTGTCCGCGCGAGTGCTCCCGGTCAGCTCACCCTTTGCGAAACTCTTTACATCGAAAGCAAGGTCGAGCTCTTCATCACCGCCAGCCTCTTGCTCCAGGCCAAGCGTCCCGGCAGCAGCGGTAGCGAGTGCAGCGGAAGACTGCGCCGTGGCGCCCGAGACACCGCTCTCAGGAGTGTTGCCTGCCGGCGGCGGCGCGCCGTTAGCACGCGTTGCGCTGTCCGCTCGGGTTTCGCCCACCTGCTGCCGTGCGGAAAGATCACGCCCGCTCTCGTCGAACCCAGCCTCGACATCGAACACCTGAGCCATTTCATCTGAAGCAGATGCCGACGCAGAACCATTGCCTGCAACAGCTGTCTCAGCTCCCAAGGCTTTCGGTGCAGGACTTCCTGCCGCAATCATCTCGTTGACGTTTGCATTAGTCTGGCCCGCTGCTTTCGAAACCTCGCCCGAAGCGCGCAGATCAACCTCGGCAAGCGCACCATCCTCCACCAGTGCTGCGGGCACAATGACGGGATCAGACGCAGCTGCAGAAGATGCAGATTTCGGCTGAGGCGAAACAGCCCCAGCCACGGCCTGAGACGCTTTGCTTGCGCGCGAGATTTCAGGAAGATCTGTTTTCCAACGGCGCGCGACAGGCTCCGTCGCCACCGCCGCAGCCGTTTGGAGCTCTGCAGGCTTACCCGCAGACAGCGGCTCATCACCTGCAGCCGCGCTTGCCGCAGAGGCCGAGGCCCGCGCTGCAGCCGGCACATCACTTTTGCCTTCCGCCGAAGACAATGAGCCGTTTCCAGCCTCGAATCGCGTGCTTCCATTGCCTTGGCGGGCAATTTGATCTTTCAGCGCGGTCGCCGAAGATACGCTGTCCACGCGACCCTCGCGCTCATTCACCAGTCGACCGTCCGGCGAGACAGCAACACGTTCCGCCTGCGCTGGCAGGGAGGAGCCCTTCCCAGAGTCACCCGAGGTACTAGTGCTTACCTGGCCGGCCGACGAAGCCAAGCCTGGGCGTTGGGCTCCCGCATCTCCGGAAGCGGATTGATTTGTTCCGAGAGCACCCGCACCAGCGGCATCCGCTCCCACCAGACCAACACGCCTGCCATCAGCGGCATCTCCAGATCGCGCAACTGACACGCTGGACGGAACAACAGCTCCGCCTAGTGCCGCAGCTGGCGGTCCCTGCAAAAGCTCTTCACCGACCCGAGGCACATCCGCCGAAAAGACGGGGTCTTCCGGCGCAATATCGGCGCGCTCTTCTTCGTTAAGAGCAACGTCTTCAGGCACTGCGGCAGAATCTATCTCGCCAGCAACAGGCGCGTCACCTTCGCCGAGAAGAGCTGAAAGCTCCGGCCCCAACGCCTGTTCGCCGAAGGACTTACCTCCCACCACCCCTGCAGACTGCCCATCTGCAGGGGCTGGCCGACCTTCGAGAGAAGAAGCAAGCGACGCGGTCTCTGGAGAAGCATTGCCCTCGCCCTCGGCGAGAAAAGACCGAAACGCACCGGCAACCTCTTTGGCACCTGAAAACGGCACGACACCGGCCGCGCTATCAAGCGCACCAGCAGAAACATCGGTGAACATCCCAATCGGCAGCATCTACGCCCCACACACTCGCCTTTTTTGAAGGCATTGAAAGACCACTCACCTCAAAGCAAGTCGCGCGCCAGATAATGAGAGATAAATTTCTCATTGTTTCCAATGGCTTAAAAAACTGAATAACATCGCAATAGCCAGCGCCATCGGAATCCTTTACCGACACGGCAAAGCTTGCCGGGTATGCATCTGGCGCAATTGGCTTGACGCACCTACTTCTGTATAGTGCCGGAAACTTTGAACAACACGCTCATGCGCAAGCGCGAAGACGGCTTGCTTCGGGGATTTGATCCAGACAAGAAGCCGGTCAAATCCGGCCAACGAGCGAACCCTAGGTGAATTTGTATGCATAACAGTCTGGATCTTCCGGGACGCCCTGAAGACACCCGCGTTGTGGTGGCAATGTCCGGCGGCGTCGACAGCTCTGTTGTAGCCGCGCTGATGAAGCAGCAGGGCTACGATGTCGTCGGCGTAACGCTTCAGCTTTATGATCATGGCGTCGCGGTCAACCGCGCGAAATCATGCTGCGCCGGACAGGACATCCATGATGCGCGCCGGGCAGCTGAAAAAATCGGCATCCCGCACTACGTGCTCGACTATGAAAGCCGCTTCAAGGAAGCCGTCATGGATCGTTTCGCCGACAGCTATATCGCCGGAGAAACACCGATTCCCTGCGTTTCCTGCAATCAGACCGTCAAGTTCCAGGACCTCCTGAAGACCGCAAAGGACCTGGGCGCCGACGTCCTAGCGACCGGTCACTATGTGCGTTCGTCGGCATCCGGCAATAAGCGCGCCATGTACCGGCCGACAGATCTCGACCGCGACCAGAGCTACTTCCTTTTTGCAACCACTCAGGAGCAACTTGATTTCCTGCGCTTTCCGCTCGGCGGCATGCCGAAATCCAAAGTCCGCGAACTGGCTCATGAGTTTGGGCTGTCAATCGCGGACAAGCCGGACAGTCAGGATATTTGTTTCGTGCCTAACGGGGACTATGCCGAAGTGATCCGAAAGCTCCGCCCGAACGCGGCTGAGCCTGGAGATATCGTGCACATTGACGGTCGTGTCCTGGGCAAACACGAAGGCATCATTCATTTCACCATTGGCCAGCGCCGCGGCATTGGCGTCGCCGCCGGAGAACCGCTCTATGTTGTCCGCCTGGACGCGGACGCCAAGCGCGTGATCGTGGGGCCGCGCGAGGCGTTGGCAACCCGGAAGGTTTTCCTGCGTGAAGTGAACTGGATCGGCGATACATTGCTCGACGAAGGCGCAGAGTTCGAAATATTCGCCAAGGTCCGCTCGACGCGGCCGCCCGCACCTGCCATCGTGCGTGTCGAGAATGGCACCACGACCGTTGAACTTACATCGGGCGAGGCCGGCGTCGCGCCAGGGCAGGCCTGTGTCTTCTTCGATAGCGACACCGAAGAAGCCCGCGTCCTGGGCGGCGGATGGATCGCAAGGACAGAACGCGTCGGCGATTGGCAGGTGGATTCTCCACAGCAGGAACCGCAGGTTTCAGCTGTTTGAGGGCCTGGATTTCGCGCGCCGCATTGGCTTTTGAAAAAGCCCTTTGCGGCGCTTGACATCGCCCCCTCCCGGTCACTATAAGCACCCCACATTCGCGAAAGCGCAATGTGCGTGGCGGGGTAGCTCAGCTGGTTAGAGCAGCGGAATCATAATCCGCGTGTCGGGGGTTCAAGTCCCTCTCCCGCTACCATTTTTCCCGATAAATTTTCAATAGTTATCTCTCGCCCGCGGCGGGTGCGTCTGCGCGCGAAGAGCCTATTGATACGATACTAACTCCAAACACCTTCTCACCTGTGCCCGAGACATGCAGGTGCAGACCGGGCAGCAATTGGTCGCGCACCTCATACCGCTTGTTGACGCCAGGTGTCGTTTTATGACGCCAAAATTGAGGCAGTAATTTCTGCGTGTTAGGGTATCGTTTTACGTGGGGTGCAGATCTAGATTTCTGCCTCAGCGGCCTGACAGAAGATCCCGCATTCTGACTCTGGTTCAGATTTATATGAGCCAACATCATCGGGGAGCTCGTCTAAAAAAACCCGACGCAAGTGCCTTGAACCATTGGTTCGCCATTCGATTTTACAGATTTTTCGGTTTAGTTCTCTCTCAATTTTAGCCATCTCTTTGAATCGTTCTGGAAAATCAATTCGGATCTTGTTCCAATAACCTGCTTGCCCCTTGACGCAACCGATACAATTGTTGTTGCGATATCCAAGTTCGTACATTTTTGGCAACTTGATGCCTGCACGTTCAACCATATTAAGGCAATCACGTTTTGTGAGCTTCTTTTCAATTAATATAGGCAAAATCCTCAGAATCGGCTCTGCGTCCAAAAGCCGTTCAATTCGCTTTGCTTCATCGAGGGTGTACCCCATAATTAGAATGTCATCGGGCTTTCCGTACTTCCATCTAAGCGATTTCTTGAGCTCAGCCGTGCATCTCGCACCTGACGGACCCACAAGAAACTTCGTATTGCGAAACACGACATCAGCTGACCTTGAGTACTCGTCCTTTCCTATGATTTCTATATCTACGCCAAACCAGTTTTCACAATCTCTAAGGAAGCGAATATTATCTGGATGCTCCTCTTTTACCTCACAATAGAATATTTTAGGTTTAATTCCTGAGGCTATAGCCAGCTTTGTGGCCACCGCGCTTGGGGCTCCACATGAAAACCACGAAACATATCGGGCCATGTTACTTTTGGCTCATTTTGGTATTTGTGTTGAGAAAAAATTCAAAGAAGGCATACCCTGAAATCGTGAGGCACGACAAAAGAGCCATCCATCTAAGAGTTGGCCCATAAATACAACTTTCACTAATCGGAAAATAACTTAGAACTGCAATGAGCCCTGATGCCAAACCTGCAATAAACATCAAGAATACGTAGATCCTAATCATTGAGTATTTCTGTGAGAGGCGGAAAGTGGGCTTCCTGGGTGTTCCGCTAACAAAGTTTTCCGGCGAAAATTGTTCAATCTTCTCTGCGTAGCTTTCCATCACATCGCGGATGCGAAAGCAGGATGCGCCTAGCCCTAGATTCACAATCCAAGTAAAAAGCAGGAATACAAAAGCAACGGTTTCTGATAGGGTCTGCGCTGATCCTACAACGAACCAGATGCCGCCCGTAACCGTCACGGAGACTTGTGGTATTCTGATAAGTTGTTGATTTAGAGAACGGAACTGTTCGAAGTTTTGATCGTAACAGGCGCGCGCTTTTTCAAATTTGATATCAGTCACAAAGTAACCCCAAGCCCAATAATTTCAGCACTGTATTCCTGCTAAATGGTCGGCGTCCATTCCACAAGAATGGGGTCGCACTCAAGGATTAGCACGCCTTGGGTTGCAAGGGGGCGCGCATTTGCTGGGGAACTTGGATGGGAAGCGCTGAGGCACATTGAATTGGCTTGCCCCACTGACCTGCCACGGGATTTTTCCTCCACTGTCGATTAGAGTCCGACCCAATTTGAGGACGGACAATGAAGCGAACAAGATTCACGGACGAGCAGATCATCGGGATCCTCGCCGAGCATGAGGCGGGT
>NZ_JACYXJ010000002.1 GCF_014842925.1 Roseibium polysiphoniae | reverse complement strand
CCCGCCTCATGCTCGGCGAGGATCCCGATGATCTGCTCGTCCGTGAATCTTGTTCGCTTCATTGTCCGTCCTCAAATTGGGTCGGACTCTAATCGACAGTGGAGGAAAAATCCCGTGGCAGGTCACAGCGGCAAAACTCAATCCAAGGAGTTGTTCCGTTCAAATCGACAAGGTTTCAAGTCGCATAGCCAAATGGTTGGACATACATGGCACGGACGATAGGGCACGGTTTGTCTATCACTCATGGTTTGTAGCAGCAGCCAAGTTCGATCGCCATAAATGTTCCGCCTATGTTGCAAAAATCGAGGTACCTCTAACCAAATGGTTGCACTCCCATGGTTCCGAGCGAAACGCTGGCTTTATTTATGAGTCTTGGCTCTATGCAGTGGCGAAACTTGAGAGGGAAGACCGCGATAGCCATATGGCATTAATGTCCACGACATTGAAGCGGTGGTTTAACGAAAACGGCGCGCAATACGGCGCGCAAAAGGTCGCAAGAGCTTGGGTCCGTGCAGGTGGCTCACCGAATGCTATCAGCGAGAGACAAACCTCGGTAAGCAGGCGCCATGATTGAGTTTCCAAGGGGAGGACTCAATTAGATGGTTTGGGCGAACGATAGACGCTCTCGACGGGATTAATTACAGATATGACAGATCACAGACCGGCAAAACGAGGTTGGACGGAAATCGGCTCTGGACCGTGGGCCCACCTCAGCTGATATTTTTATCAGATGCCAAGTGAAGTTGCGCGTTTTGCCAAACGAAGTTGCGCGCTACAACTTGCGCGCTACACTACACAATAAGAGGGCAAGCGGGGCATTCTAGAGCAGGTGAATGCGCTCTAAGATATTGGAAAACCTGCGAGATTGGCTGGGGAACCTGGATTCGAACCAGGACTAACAGAGTCAGAGTCTGCGGGTCTACCGTTAACCTATTCCCCAATGCCGGGTTCGTTGAACAACCCGATTGAATGGCGCCTGCGAGAGGTGACGTCCATTCAAGGCGCGCGGAGGCGAAGCTCCGACGGTGACGGGGATATACATCCAATACGGTCCGGGATGCAACAGCGCAATCGAACTTTTTTAAAGGTGGTCTAAACGCCTGATTTTCAGCGTAGAAAATTAGCCCCGTCAGAAATGCGATCTGCCGCTATGCGGCCCAAGCACAACCTGTTACTGTTGGCCCAACGATACAAATCAGCGCGTTGACGGCATGCTTGGCTAACGTCGACTGCGCCTCGAAAGGCTAAGACGTGACAGATTCAGGTCAGGAACCGCCCGAAACCGGGCAAGGTTCCCCTGAAACGTCCGCAGTTTCTTCGGCCCGTGGAAAACGGGCCGCGTCCAGACGTCGCCGGAAGCGCGGCGGTGGTGCATCCAAGGCCCCGCAGGGGCAACCGGCGCCACAGGTCCCTTCACAGATTGAAGGGGCCGCCGGTAACAGCGGGGCAGGGCGCGCAGAAGGCGGACCGACAGGTGGACACCCGAAGGGCCAGGGGCACGGCGACCAGCGTGCGACCGGCTCGGCGGCGCGCAAGCGACGGCGCAAACGCGGGGCGCAGGTGAATCGTCCGCAGGAAAATGCGCAGCAAGCAACCTTACAGTCAGATACTCAGAATCGGGGCACTTCCTCTGCCGCCGATAGCACGGCGCACGGCGGAGAGCGGATGCCGTCATCAGCCGCGAGTCACCAGATTGCTGATCCTCAAAAGGCGCTCGCAGAGTCAGGCTCAAGCGAGCAACCGAAACGTCGAAAGCGGCGCCGGGGCGGCAAGCGGTCCGTCTTCACACGTGCAGACGTGGGCCTTCGTGACAGCACTCCCGCCACTGTGCCTCTAGGTAGATCCCACCTAGACGATAGAGTCGCCGATAAAGTCGAGGATAGTATCGCTCCAGGCCTCGGGCCACAGCCTCATGTTGAGGAGTTGCCTGAGCCGACGCGGGCAAGAGCGCCCGCCGGGGCGGAAGCTCATAAAAACGGGCGCGGGCCCAGAGTTCACCGCAGAGCCTCTGATCAGGGGGAGCAGACCCTCTATGCCGCACTTGATCTTGGCACCAACAATTGCCGATTGTTGATCGCCCGGCCGGAAGAACGCGGCTTTCGGGTGGTCGATGCCTATTCCCGGATCGTCCGGCTTGGCGAAGGCGTGGGCGCCAACAAGCGTCTTGGCGATGCGGCCATGGAGCGCGCGATCGATGCCTTGGCCAATTGCCATCGCAAGCTCGCCGAGCGCGGCGTTCTTCGCTCGCGCTTGATTGCGACTGAGGCGTGCCGCGCGGCGGAAAATGGAGATGAATTTATCGCCCGGGTGCAAAAGGAGACCGGTCTTGCGCTTGAGGTGGTCAACCGGGAAACGGAGGCACGCCTCGCGGTCGCTGGCTGCGTTTCTCTGGTCGACCAACAGGCTGATGGTGTCATCTTGTTCGATATTGGCGGTGGATCGTCGGAAATCGTCTGGCTCGACCTGCGCAATCGCTGCGGCGCGCGCGGCTTTGCTTTGACCCGTTTCATCCGGTCCTGGACATCGCTTCCGGTCGGCGTCGTGAACCTTGCAGAGCGCCATGGCGGCGTCGATGTCACCCATGAGGTTTTCGAGGCCATGGTTGCGGATGCGGCAGGGCACCTTGAAGATTTCAACCTCGGCGACGATCTGACTCATGCAATTGCCACCGGTAAGGTCCATATGCTTGGTACGTCGGGGACTGTGACGACGCTCGCCGGTGTGCACCTGGGTCTCAAGCGCTATGATCGGCGCCGTGTGGACGGTGCCTGGCTTGAGGACGATCAGGTCGGTGCAATGATTGATCGATTGAGGGAAATGCCTTACGAGGAGCGGGTCGAAAACCCCTGCATCGGCGCGGACCGCGCGGATCTCGTGCTCGCAGGCTGTGCGATCCTCGAGGCAATTCGGCGGCGCTGGAGCTGCTCGCGGCTGAGAGTTGCGGACCGGGGACTTCGCGAAGGTATTCTTACAGAACTGATGGCTGCAGATGGCGTGTGGTCAAGAAAAACACACGGCCGTCGGAACGGACGCCAAAGAGGCAGAAAATGACACGCAGGAGCAAGGGAACCGGAGATCGCGGGCTGAAAGTGCGGGTGAAAACCGCTGCAGGCCGAAGGGAATCTTCGACACGTTGGCTGCACCGCCAGCTGAACGACCCCTATGTACGCCGGGCGAAGGCCGACGGCTACCGCTCCCGCGCAGCCTACAAGCTTCTCGAGATTGACGAGAAGCACAACATTCTGAAGCCGGGATATCGCGTCGTTGACCTCGGAGCTGCGCCAGGTGGCTGGTGCCAGGTGGCTGCTGCAAAGGTTCAGTCTTCGGTTGACGCGCCCAAGGTTGTCGGGATCGACTACCTTGAAATGGATCATGTGCGCGGTGCGATCTTTCTCCAAAAGGACTTTCTGGATGACGATGCTCCAGATGCCTTGATGGAAGCGCTCGGCGGACACCGGCCGGATGTCGTACTGTCCGATATGGCAGCGCCGACAACGGGTCACCGGCAGACGGATCACTTGCGCACGACCCACCTGTTTGAGGTCGCTATCGATTTTGCACAGCGCAATCTCGTGCCGGGCGGAACGTTCCTCGCCAAGGTTTTTCGAGGCGGAACGGAAAGTGCGCTGCTCAATGATCTGAAACGTGACTTCAAGTCGGTTGCACATGTGAAGCCGCCCGCGAGCCGCAAGGAAAGTCCGGAGCTTTATGTGATCGCCAAGGGCTTTCGTGGGTCCGACCAGGACAGAGAGTGATCAGGTTCAGGCCGCGCTGAGCACTTAAACGGCTGCAAATTTGGTTTTTCAAGCAGACAGGCTTTCCATCCTGTCACCTGCATGTTATTGACCCGCGCCAACTTCTCCGGCATTGCCGAAGCGACTCGACGGATGCAAGACAGCCAAGGTCTTGCGTCCCTCTTATGCATTTTTTCAAGGGGAATTGGCCATGGCTTCATTCTTTGTTCCATCGACCGGCGCCGAAGCGCTGACCTTCGATGACGTCCTGCTGATCCCCGGTCACTCCGAGGTTATGCCGGCGCAGACAGACCTGCGGTCTCGCGTCACCCGCGATCTCGAACTCAATTTGCCGATCATCTCGTCTGCGATGGACACCGTGACTGAGGGCCGCCTGGCGATTGCCATGGCTCAGGCCGGCGGCATTGGCGTCATTCATCGGAACCTGTCGCTCGATCGTCAGGCCGAAGAAGTCCGTATGGTCAAGAAATTCGAGTCCGGCATGGTGGTCAATCCGCTCGTCATCGGGCCGGACGCGACGCTGAAAGATGCGTTGGACCTCATGGGACGCTTTGGCATATCTGGCGTTCCAGTCGTTGAAAATGGCGGCGTCGGTGGCCAGATCACGGGCCGCCTTGTTGGCATCCTGACCAACCGCGATGTCCGCTTTGCGTCAAACCCCGCTCAGCTTGTTTCCGAGCTGATGACCCGGGAAGGCCTCATCACGGTCAGCGACGGCGTCAGCCAGGAAGAGGCAAAGCGGCTTCTGCATCAGCACCGGATCGAAAAACTTCTGGTCACGGATAAGGATCATAACTGTATCGGTCTGATCACCGTCAAGGATATGGAAAAGGCCAAGCTCAATCCCAACGCGTCCAAGGATGCTCAGGGTCGCTTGCTTGTTGCCGCCGCAACAAGCGTCGGCGAGGAAGGCATGGACCGTGCAGAGCGCTTGATTGATGCCGGTGTCGACATGGTCGTCGTCGACACGGCACATGGTCATTCTGCGCGTGTCCTTGACATGGTCAGCAAGGTGAAGGCGCTTTCGAATTCGGTTCAGGTTCTTGCCGGAAACGTTGCAACCGCTGAAGCCACCAAGGCGCTGATCGATTCAGGCGCCGATGGCGTCAAGGTCGGTATCGGTCCAGGTTCCATTTGCACCACCCGCATCGTCGCCGGCGTTGGTGTGCCGCAGCTCACCGCGATCATGGAAGCGGTGAACGAAGCCGACAAGCACAATGTGCCCGTGATGGCTGACGGTGGCATCAAGTATTCCGGCGACCTGGCCAAGGCCATTGCAGCCGGCGCGTCCTCGGTCATGGTCGGATCATTGCTGGCAGGCACCGAGGAAAGTCCCGGCGAGGTCTATCTTCACCAGGGCCGCTCCTATAAGTCCTACCGGGGTATGGGATCTGTCGGAGCTATGGCGCGAGGATCTGCCGACCGGTATTTCCAGGCGGAAGTCCGTGACAGCCTGAAACTCGTGCCGGAAGGTATCGAGGGCCAGGTGCCCTACAAGGGATCTTTGTCCAGCGTCTTGCATCAGCTTGCTGGCGGACTGAGAGCTGCCATGGGGTATGTTGGCGGAAAGACGATTGCCGATTATCAGGAAAAAGCTCGGTTCGTGCGGATTTCAGGCGCAGGTCTGCGCGAAAGTCACGCGCATGATGTGACCATCACGCGCGAAAGCCCGAATTACCCGTCTAGCCTTTAAAGAAATTGGCCCGGCCTGCGCGCGTTGCAGGCCGGCGCTTTGGAGTTCAGTCCATGAAAGATGGCGGCCGTCTGTCTGCTGCAATTGAAGTTCTTTCCGAGGTGTTCGATCGCCATCGGCCAGTGCAGCTTGCTCTTCGCGATTGGGGTGCGTCCCATCGCTTTGCCGGATCTGGCGACCGTACGGTCATCGGTAATTTGGTCTTTGATGCACTTCGGCACAAGGCGAGCATCGGTGCCCGTGTCGGCAGCCGCGATCCGCGTCTGCTGGTTCTGGCAACCTATGTGCTGACTTGGGGAAACGGTCTTGAACGTCTGCAGACGGTCCTTTCCGAAGATCATCATACACCTGATGCCTTGAGCGAAGCGGAAGAATCCGCGCTCAAAGCTGACGTTTCCGATGAAATACTTCCACATGACGCAGCCGATGTGCCCGAATGGCTCTGGCGCTCTTTTGAAAAGCAATTCGGTGAAGAGGCAGTGGTCGAGGGCAGGGCGCTCGCGCAAAGAGCTCCAATCGATTTGCGCGTCAATACCTTGAAATCCGACCGCGAAAAATTGCACAAGCGCTTGGCGCATGCAGGTGCCGAGGCGACCACCATCACACCGACAGCTCTTAGAATTGCGCCAAAGCCGGGGGCAGGCCGCATGCCGCATGTCCAGGCTGAGGAGGGCTATCGCAAAGGCTGGTTCGAATTGCAGGACGAGGCCAGCCAGATCGCGGCAGCGCTTGCGGGAGCGAAACCCGGCGAACAGGTTCTCGACCTGTGCGCCGGCGGCGGCGGCAAGACCCTCGCGCTGGCAGCTGCCATGGAGAACAAAGGGCAGATCTACGCCTATGACGCTGATCGCCTTCGTCTGGCGCCGATCCATGAGCGCCTTCAACGCTCCGGGGTTCGCAATGTCCAGGTCAAAGATCCGGCGAGCTCAGATCTCGAGGCGCTGAAAGGGCAGATGGATCTCGTGTTCATCGATGCGCCCTGTACGGGCACAGGCGTCTGGCGTCGTCGTCCGGACTCCAAGTGGAAGCTGACGGAAAAAGCCCTTGAAGACCGTCTGATAGAGCAGCGCAAGGTTCTCGAAAACGCGCGCATGTTCGTCAAGCCAGGCGGCCGGATAGCCTATGCAACTTGCTCGCTTCTGCCGGAAGAAAACGCCGATCAGGTCACGCGTTTTTTGGCAGAAAATGAGGATTTCAAGCTGGTTCCGGTTGTCGACGACTGGGCGAGGATGTTCGGCCCGGATCATCTGCCGACCTATATTTCCGATCGGGGCGAACTGACGCTTACGCCAGCATCGACGGACACCGACGGTTTCTTCTTCGCGCTTCTGAAACGAGAGTCATAAGTCCAGCAAACAGTCCCGGCACTAGCTGTTGCCGGGACCTTCAGGAGACCCGGTCGGATTTCCGACCTGTTCTGCCGGGTCGTCACGCGTGTCCTGACCCGGCGCTGAACTCGCGGCCAGTCTAATTTCTGCGGCCAGTCGACCGATCCGAGTTGTCAAAGCTTCATCCAGCGGCTTGCTTTGCGCTGTAGCGGTCAAAACGGCTCTGGCGTCTTTGGGGTGACCGAGCGCCTTCAACGCAGCACCCAGAGCATTCCCAGCATCTTTCCGGTCGGGCGCCTTTTCAAACGCGCGATGCGCATGAACGAGTGCAGCTTCGCCGTCACCAAGCTTCCGGCAAACAACGCTGAGTGACGTCAGGATTGTGGTCTTGTCGTCTGTCGCGCGCGTGAGGGCTGCCCAATAGGCGCTCTTGGCAAAGTCCAGATTGCCGGCGGCGAAATGGGCCTCGGCGACCAGTTTGTGGAGATCAGCCGATTCTGGCGACAACTTCAGGGCTTTGTCCGCATACATCAGCGCTTCATCGTATCGCTTTCGCCGGATCAACAGTTCAGACAGGCCGGTAAGAGCGGGGACATAGGATGGATCGAGCCCCAGAGCCTTGTGATAGGCAGCCGCAGCACGTGAGGCTTGCGGATCTTTCGCAGTAATTTGGGCATAGAGCGTCAAAGTCGGCGCATTCTCGGGCAGGAGAGCCATCAAACGCTCGGCCGGGGCGAGGGCGCTTTGTGTCTTGTCCTGCCGCAATCGAACGGTCGCCAGTCCATAGAGTGCGTTGTGATTGTCAGGCGAGGCGGCCAAAACCCCCTCGAAATTGCTTTCGGCATTGCCCAGATCGTCGAGGAGAAGCTGGCAGTTGCCAAGATTTGCACGGGCTTGGAGATGATCAGGTTCGACAAATACAATCCGGCGTAGCTGGGAGGCCGCTTCTTCAAGGTAGCCGGCCCTCAGCAAGGCCGTCGCGGTCCGATAGGCAATTTCAATGTCATCCGGATCGGCTTCAAGCGCGTTGAGATATGCAGAAAGCGCCGCTTCCTGGTCGCCCTGCCTCTCATGTTTCAATGCCTCGTCAAAGGCTTCACGAGCCGGTGTCGTCATTTGCCGTTCCAAAATCCTTTGCGAGCATCTGCGCCGGGCAAACCGTTTGGCCTGGCCAACTTGGGATCTGCCCACGAAACTACAACGAATCGTCTCAGCTCACTCTAACCCGCCTTTGAGGCGAAAGATCCTCCTCGGCAAAGGTCACGCCAACACCGGTGGATTTGCTTGTGCAAACTTCAGGCGGGCAGCAGCGCTCGAACAAAGCCAAACGAGCCCCGAGTCCGTTGAGGAGAGGTGGAAAGCCGCGCAATTGGTGCGTTTTTCAGCTTCAATTTAGGACGCTATCCGTTTAGAAGCTTGCCATGACCCAGCATGATCGCCTCCTCATCATCGATTTCGGCTCTCAGGTTACGCAGCTCATTGCACGTCGCTTGCGCGAACTGAACGTCTTTTGTGAAATTCATCCCTATCAGAAGGTCACGGACGCCTTCCTCGCGGAGTTTAGGCCGAGGGCGGTGATCTTCTCGGGCGGGCCTGATTCTGTCGTGCGCGAAGGATCTCCACGACCGCCGAAGACGGTCTATGAGCTTGGCGTGCCGATCCTGGGCATCTGCTACGGGCAACAGGTGATGATGCAGGACCTGGGCGGTCAGGTCGATGGCGGCAAGATTTCAGGCGGCGGCGGCACTGCCGAATTTGGCCGCGCATTTGTCACCCCTGCAGGTGAGCCACTTTCCATTCTGCAAGGTTGGTTTGCCGAAGGCAAAGAACAGGTGTGGATGAGCCACGGCGACCACGTCAGCAAGATTGCACCTGGCTTTGAGGTGTTTGGTACTTCGCCGAACGCGCCCTACGCGGTCACGGCAGACGTCGAGCGGCACTTCTATGCGGTGCAGTTTCATCCAGAAGTGCATCACACGCCAAATGGCAAGATGCTGTATGAGAACTTCGTCCGCGCGGCCGGCTTCAAGGGCGACTGGACCATGGGCGCCTACCGCGAAGAAGCCATTGCGAAGATCCGTGAACAGGTTGGCGACAAGAAGGTCATCTGCGGCTTGTCCGGCGGCGTTGACAGCTCGGTCGCTGCCGTTCTGATCCATGAGGCAATTGGCGATCAACTGACGTGCGTTTTTGTTGACCACGGCCTTTTGCGTCAGAATGAAGCCGACGAAGTGGTCACCATGTTCCGCGATCACTACAACATTCCGTTGATCCATGCCGATGAGAGCAGGCTGTTTCTTTCCAATCTTGAAGGCGTGTCTGATCCGGAAACCAAGCGCAAGATTATCGGCAAGCTGTTTATCGATGTCTTCCAGAAATACGCCAACGAAATCGATGGCGCGGAATTCCTCGCCCAGGGAACGCTCTATCCGGATGTGATCGAAAGCGTCAGTTTTTCAGGTGGTCCGTCTGTGACCATCAAATCCCACCATAATGTGGGTGGGCTGCCGGAAAAGATGGGCCTCAAGCTTGTCGAACCCCTGCGCGAACTCTTCAAGGATGAAGTCCGTGCGCTTGGCCGTGAACTCGGTCTGCCAGACAGCTTCATCGGTCGCCATCCGTTCCCGGGACCAGGCCTAGCGATCCGCTGTCCAGGTGAGATCACCGGAGAAAAGCTAGAAATTCTCCGAAAGGCAGATGCGGTCTATATCGACCAGATCCGCAAACACGGTCTTTACGATGAGATCTGGCAGGCCTTTGTTGCGATCCTGCCGGTTCGCACAGTCGGCGTTATGGGTGACGGCCGCACCTATGATTACGCCTGTGCGCTTCGAGCCGTGACCTCGGTCGACGGCATGACGGCGGATTATTATCCCTTCACTCACGAGTTCCTTGGCGAAACCGCCACGCGGATCATCAACGAGGTGCAGGGCATCAACCGCTGCACCTATGACATCACCTCCAAGCCCCCCGGCACAATCGAGTGGGAGTGACGGTTTGGTGGAGCCCACCTCTTGTTGGGCGCGCCATCTTCTAGGCAACTTGGTATGGGCAAGCGAATTGTAATTCTCACCGACGGCTCAGATCGGCACTTCTATTTCTGCAATCGGATCATAGAAGAGACCGGCAACGTCGTTGGAGTGATCACCGACGGCAAGGAGATCAACCGCCCGAAGCTGGAGCAGGTCCGCAAGACCGCGTCCCGGCATGTGGTCCAAACTCTGAGGCAACGTTACTACCAGAGGCGTTACCGGACACATGGGGTCGCGCTTAAGAACGAAAAACGGCGCAATGAAAGCCTCTTCTTCAGCGGCTCGGCAGATTCTTTCCTGTCTGGCTACTTCGATTTTCTGCTGGCGAGCGTCACCTCAGAATTCCGGTCCATAAATGCCCCATATTTTATCGAGACGATCCGCCGGGCCAAACCAGATGTGATTGCCGTGATGGGGACATGCATATTGGGACGCGGAATTTTGGACAGCGCTCCCGTCGTCCTGAACATGCACACCGGCTTGTCGCCTTATTATCGCGGCGGACGAACCAATTTCTGGCCATTCGTCGACAACAACCCCGGTTATTTCGGTGTCACCGTTCACAAAATGTCCCGGGGAATAGATACCGGCGATATTGTTTTTTCAGAAAGGGTCGTGCCGGTGCCCGGTGATACCTACGGATCAATCAACTGCAAGAGCATCGTCGCTGGCACCAGGCTTATGATCGAAGCTTTGAAACAAGTTGAGACCGGAACCTGCCGGGCCTTGCCGCAATGGACGTCCGGCAAGGTGTTTTATGATCGCGACTGGACGTTCAAGGCCGCAAAATTGTATTTTGAAAACCGGGATCGTTTGGTCCAACAGCAGATCGCGGGTGAAGCCCGAGGGGACTACACTCAGATCCTGACGGTTCGAAATGGCATGGTGGACAATGATTAAGTCCGGCAGGACGCCCCTTTTTTCTCATGTGCTGCTGTATCACGCCGTCTTTGACACCATTCCCGACAGCGTCAAGACAAACCTCCAAAACGTCAGCCCTGATGAACTGTACAAGCAACTCGCATGGATGAAAGAGCATTTTGATCTCGTCCGGCTGGATGATCTTCTCACGATGCCCGATCAGGAGGGCACGTTTGCGGTCACGTTCGACGATGCCTACAAGTCAGTTTTTTCAATGGCCCTGCCTGTGCTTGAGGATCTTGGGGTACCGGCAACCGTGTTCGTGATCGGATCCACGCTCTCGAAAAAAGTCTTCTGGCGGGACAAGGTACGCCTGTTGATTAGCGCGGGCAGGGTTGCCGACTTCGTCTCCTGGGCAGACCCGTTTTGTCGCAAGAGTGCAATCACGGCAGATGATTTCTACAAGCGGAGCAAGGCCCCGGACGTCAACAGCGCAGAGCTTGACCGATTGCTGGATGACTTTCTGGATCTTGGGTTGGGCGGGCTGCTCCGCAGTACCAATTTATGTGCCGACGACCACGATCAATTAATTGATCATCCGCTTTTGACCTACGGCAATCATACCCACAATCACTACGTCCTGTCGTCGCTCTCCAGGCCAGAGAAAGACCGTGAAATCCGGGTAAATGCCCTGATAATCGACGGTCTGGACAGAAAGACAAGCAAAGTTTTTTCGATACCCTTCGGGGGGCTCGAAACGTTTGACGCTGAAACCTTTGCCATTTTGGCGGCTGAAGGATATGGCGCGGCCTTGCTCTCGCGAAATCGGGCCAACCATCAGACCGATGGACCGCTTCCCAACCTTTACGGACTGCCGGTTTTGGAACGGTACATGCCCAAGGCGACTTTCGAGGAGTTTCGACAGCAGGTGCCTGATATGATCCGGGCAGCGCATGAAATGCCGTCGTTCTGAGGCGCATCCGCGGTCTTTACGATGGGAGCGGGCAGGCCTTGTTGCGATTCTGCCGGTTCGCACAGTCGGCGTTATGGGTGATAGCCGCACCTATGACATCGCCTCCACGCCGCCGGGCACGAACGAGTGGGAATGATGCTGCTGCCTGGCACGTAAGGATGTTTGACCGACGGGTGCTTTTGAGGCTCCCGCCGGTTCTATTTTTTAGCTAGGCGAAGCCTTCCAGGACGACCTTGCCCTTTGCCTTGCCGCTTTCGATGAACTGATGCGCCCGCCTCAGATTCTCGGCATTGATCGCACCGAAATTTTCGCCAAGCGTGGTCTTGAGGGTGCCGTCATCGACGTGTTTCGAGATCTCGTTGAGCAGCTTGCCCTGCGCAGCCATATCTGCCGTTTTGAACATGGAGCGCGTGAACATGAACTCCCAGTGGGTCGAGACGCTCTTGCGCTTGAAGGGACTGATGTCGAGGCTTGACGGATCGTCAATCAGTGAAAAGCGGCCTTGTGGCGCGATCAGTTCGGCAATCTCTGTCAGGTGATCGTCCGTGTTTGTCGTCGAAAAGACATAGGCCGGTGCGCCGAGGCCGAGGTCGGCAACTTGTTTCGCAAGCGGCTTTGAATGGTCGACGACATAATCTGCGCCAAGGTTCAGGACCCAGTCGCGGGTCTCCGCGCGTGAGGCCGTCGCGATTACCGTAACGTCCGTAAGCTTGCTGGCGAGTTGAACGGCGATTGAGCCAACGCCGCCAGCGCCGCCAATGATGAGAACGACGGGCGGCGCCCCGGGAATTGCCGTGTTGATGTTCAGGCGATCAAAAAGCGCTTCCCATGCCGTGATGGCGGTCAGTGGAAGGGCTGCGGCCTCTGCCCAGGACAGGCTTTTCGGTTTCCGGCCAACGATACGCTCATCGACAAGGTGAAATTCCGCGTTGGTGCCGGGGCGGGTCAGGTCGCCGGCATAAAAGACCCCATCGCCGACGTCGAAACCTGTCGCATCCGAACCTTTGGCGACCACGACACCGGCAGCGTCCCAGCCGAGAACCTTGTAGTCGCCGGGTTCCGGTTCCGCCCGCATGCGAACCTTGGTGTCGACAGGATTGACCGAAACGGCCCGAACTTCCACGAGAAGGTCTGAACCGCGCGGCTCGGGACGTGGCAGATCTATATCGACGAGCGCGTTGTCGTCGGTGATCGGTAGTGATTTTTCGTAACCAATAGCACGCATATCAAAGCTCCTGAATTGCTGCTAATTGATCTGGATCATAGAGTCGAAGAAGACAAGAACGCACATAAAAGAAGCTAAGTGGCTTAAAAGGCACTAAGTATAAATTAGGATACTCTAATGGCACGTGCCCGACACACGAGTTTTGAATGCAGCCCGGGCTGTGCGGTTGAGGCAACTCTCAGCCTCATTGACGGCAAATGGAAAGGCGTCGTGCTGTACCATCTTCTCGACAGCACTTTGCGGTTCAACGAAATTCGCAAGAAACTGCCGAGCGTCACCCAGCGCATGTTGACCAACCAGTTGCGTTCACTTGAAACAGATGGGCTCATTGAACGTAAGGTCTATCCGGTGATTCCGCCGAAGGTCGAATATTCCCTGACAGAGCGCGGTCGCAGTCTTGAGCCGGTCATCATGGCACTCAAGCACTGGGGCGATGCCAATAAGGAGCTTTGGCCGGACGAATTCGGCTTAGTGGTTGCAGCTGACTGAGGGTCTTGTGGGCTGAAGCTCCTATAAAACCGTTCAAGCCGATATGCCATGTCTCGCCGAGCGTGACGCCTTAGCCAACCGCCAGCGATAAAAAGGCACTGGTCGATGGACGACTGCATGTAAAATACAATGAAGGGTTGAGAGCGAAAAAAACCGGCTGGAATTAAACTGGTATTTGCGCCGTGTGGAGGGGACCTTCGAGTGTCCGAGCTTCACGTCGACGACCAATTAGACATATGAAGGCCGAAGATCAGTCGACATCATCTCTATGTAGGTAAAATTATACTGAAGCATGATATCTTTCAATGGCAATACCGAAATATGTCGCGCAGCCCCAACCAGATTGCAGGGGAAAGTGTCTGGCCATTTGACTGTATTGTTCCCCTGCCGAAAAGCGGTCTGCTATCACATGATAAAAATGCCATACTCACGATGGCGGCGAACCAAGCTAGTTCACCTATCATGCGACCGACAATACAATGGAGACGATATGAAAATTGATCCGGAAGCCGCTGATTACATTCTGTTTCAGCGGACTAATTTTCTGCCGAAGAAAAAAAGTAGTACGTTGAATAAATTGCTCAGTTACTTCAAGCCGACTGAGACTTATGAACAATATGTCCAAAGGTATGCGCGAAATAATGCGTATACAATTACAGAGCGGTATGCCAAGGAGATGGAAATAGCCTTTGATTCAATAAAAGGACATATTCCTATCGATGCGCAAAATATTATGGATATCGGATGCGGTATTGCTGCGCTTGATTATTATCTTTATCAGTTCCTTAAAGCTAATAATCCAAATATTTACCTAATCGACCGTACGCAAGTCGATGAAAATGTTTGGTATATGTTTGAGGATAGAGGTTCATTTTATAATTCTCTCGATTTAGCTAAACAAACCCTGATTGCCAACGGAGTGCCTGAACAGTCAATTTTTTGCATCGAAGCTCCGGACGATGGGGTGTTACATTCAGCGATCAATCCATGCGACTTAATCATATCAACATACTCATGGGGATTCCATTACCCAATTGAGTTATATTTGGAAAGTGCCTATGAAATACTTGCTGTGGGTGGTGCTCTTATTGTTGATGTAAGGACGGAAACAAGTGGAGAGGAATTGTTGAATCGTAAATTTGGGATGGAAAGTATATCGGTTATCTATCGAGGCGCAAAGCATAATACATTGAAGTGCATTAAGCGTATGTAGCAATCGATTATTCTCCAAATATGGAATGCTATACCAAATTTTTATCAAATGCATGAGAGCGTCATGAGAAAAACGATGTCGATGATCGCGCTAAAGCTTGCGCGGAAATTGAACCCTGAAATTAGGCAGCAAAGCCAGCCAGTCGTGAAGATGCCGGTCGAACTGAGTATTGCTGAACGTGAGATCATCGATGATGTCATTGCCGGTGGTTATACGATGACGAGTGTTCCGCGCCTAGTCGCGACCCTGAAGGCCTGTCGCCATGTTGTAGAGCAGGATATAGACGGTGACTTTGTGGAGTGCGGGGTATGGAGAGGCGGTAATGCCATCCTTGCTAAAAAGGTGTTTGAACTGCTCGGAAGCAAAAAGCAGGTGTTCCTTTTTGACACGTTTGAGGGGATGACGAAGCCCACGCTACATGATCGGAAGACCGGCACAGCAGAATTAGCATTCGAAAAATACGAAGCGACCCAGAGCAATGGTCATAGTCAGTGGTGCTATGCATCATTAGAAGATGTCAGAGAAAATTTTATCCAAAGCCGCGTCGATCTTGGTAACGTTCACTTCATAAAGGGAGATGTCGCTGTAACGTTAAACGAAGGGAGTAACGTTCCAGATAAAATCGCCGTGCTACGCTTGGACACCGATTGGTATGAATCGACGTTGGTTGAGCTAGAAATACTTTATCCGCGATTGACGGTTGGGGGGGCGATTTTGATCGATGACTACGGCCATTGGGAAGGGGCGAGAAAAGCAGTCGATGAGTATTTCGAGAACAATACAAACGCTCCACTTCTTTATGTGACGGACTACACGGGACGGATGGGGGTGAAGGTAGGTTCTTGACACAAAGGCGTTGTTAAGTGGGTCACGTTGCTTCCCCACTTTGTGGGGGCGAGCGTATGTGTATAGTCAATTGAAGCGCTTATGAAGGCTTTAGATCCTACGCGGCATTGGTGAATTGCAGAGTGCATCAACTGGGTTGTTATAAAAATTGGCGTCTTAAGATTAGCCTGATGTTGAATCTGCTGCCCACCCACGCTTTGGTTTGCTCGGAGGTGACAATCCAAATCGGGGCTTCATGCGTATATCGGCTTGTGCTGTCGAGGCGACGTTGAGCCTGATCGACGGCAAGTGGAAGGGCGTCATTCTGTATCACCTTCTTGAGGGCACAATGCGGTTCAATGAAATTCGCAATAAACTGCCGAGCGTCACCCAGCGCATGTTGACCAACCAGTTGCGTTCACTTGAAACGGATGGGCTCATTGAGCGTAAAGTCTATCCGGTGATCCCGCCGAAGGTCGAATATTCCCTGACAGAGCGCGGTCGCAGCCTTGAGCCGGTCATCAGGGCACTCAAGGACTGGGGCGATGCGCATCGCGATCTATGGCCAGAGGAATACGGTAGCCAGACGCTTGTACGGTAAGGCATGGACTTCGGCCGTGTGCCATTCCGCGATTCCACCCCTCTTACGTTTCGCTCTGATAGACGGGAAGGGGTGGCGCCATGACGTGCTTGTGATTTCATGCGGGCACGCGGATCGGCGAGGATCGGTTGCCTTGTTCCAGGGTGTTAACCGATCCGGAGTGTCCTCATGAGCCGCGGCTTGATTTCATGCCTTTATGCTTTTCTTGTCTCAGTGTTCCTCGCCGGAACTGCGCTTGCTGGGGAGGTAAAGATCGAAGCTGTAGATGCCATTCAAAACGACGGTCTGTGGCGCTTCAGCGTTACCCTTCGTCATGACGACACCGGCTGGGACCACTATGCCGACCTGTGGCAGGTCGTGACACCGGATGGAGACATTCTGGGAGAACGCGTGCTGGCACATCCCCATGTGAACGAACAGCCTTTCACGCGCAGTCTGGGTGGCGTTCGGATTCCCGATGATATTTCAAAGGTCATAATTCGTGCGCGTGATACCGTACATGGCTTCGCCGAGGAAACGTTTGAGGTCACTTTGATGCGCTAGACGCGTATTAGCCGGACGCGAGCACGAGAACCCCGTCAGCAATAAACTGAATTGAGAGGGCGGCCAGGAGCACCCCAAGCAGCCGGGTGATCACCAGCTGAGCCGTGTCGCCCATCAGCCTTTCAAGCTTGTCCGCCAGAAGGAAGGCGACCAGGCAAAGCCCCAGGATTGTGATGATCACGGCCCCAAGCCCGGCATAGGTGAGGGTATCAGGAGCCTGTCCTGATAGGAGAATGATGGCCGAAATGGCCGCCGGGCCGGCAATCAAGGGGATTGCAAGCGGGAAAATGGCCACTTCATGGACATCGCCCGGAGAATTGTCCTCCACGGCTTTTTCAGCCGTTTCGGACTTCCGTGCGGCACGCTTGCCGAAAACCATCTCGATCGCGATCAGGAACAGCAGGATACCACCCGCGACGCGGAACGCGGACACCGAGATGCCAAGCACATTGAGGACCGTCTGACCTGCCACGAAGAAAAGCATCAGGATGCCAGCTGCGGTCACCGTCGCCCGAATGGCGACGCGCCGGCGATCGTGAGCAGAAAGGCCTGAGGTCACGGCGAGGAACATCGGTGCCAGCCCGACCGGATCGATGGTGACGAAAAGCGTGGCAAACGCGTTGATAAAATAATCGAACATGGCTCGGTTGCGCTCCAGAAAGGGGGCTTTTGCCGGGCATCTTACAGCTCTGAAGCGGCTTTGATCACCGGTGGTTTTTAAATCTATTTTCGAGCCTGTGCATGACGCTCGTAAGTCATTGAATACTATGACGTAAGCTCATTCCTGAAAAGACTGTCATATTTGGTTCAAATTGATGAATCGGATATAAAAGAAAAAGCAATAACAACGATATGAGTTCAATCCTTGGCTGATCAGGATAACAGCACTTCGGGCGGCGCATCGCCGTCCGATATCAAGCCGATTTCCATCGTCGACGAAATGAAGCGAAGCTATCTCGACTACGCCATGAGCGTGATCGTGAGCCGCGCGCTTCCTGACGTTCGAGACGGTCTGAAACCGGTGCATCGTCGCATTTTGTATTCGATGCATGAGAACGGCTACGAGTGGAACAAGCCCTATCGCAAATCGGCTCGCGTGGTCGGGGACGTGATGGGTAAATACCATCCGCACGGCGACAGTGCGATTTACGATGCGCTTGTGCGCATGGCGCAGACCTTCTCGTTGCGCCTGCCTTTGATCGACGGTCAGGGTAACTTTGGTTCGGTTGACGGCGATCCGGCGGCGGCCATGCGCTACACCGAGTGTCGTCTGCAGAAGGTCGCGCACAAGCTTCTTGACGACATCGACAAGGAGACAGTCGACTTTCAGGAGAACTACGACAACTCCGAAAGCGAACCTGTCGTCCTTCCCGCAAAGTTCCCGAATTTGCTCGTCAATGGCGCCGGCGGTATCGCTGTCGGCATGGCGACAAATATTCCACCGCACAATCTGGGCGAAGTGATCGATGCTTCCATCGCCATGATGGAAAATCCGGCGATGACGCTCGAAGAGCTGATGGAAATTGTCCCTGGTCCGGATTTCCCGACGGGCGGCATTATTCTAGGCCGTTCAGGCATCCGCTCGGCGTTCGAGAGTGGTCGCGGTTCTGTCGTGATGCGCGGCAGGGTGGAAGTCGAAGAGATCCGCAAGGACCGCTTTGCCCTGATCGTTTCGGAAATTCCGTACCAGGTGAACAAGTCCTCCATGATCGAAAAGATCGCCGAGGCTGTTCGCGACAAACGCATTGAAGGCATCTCCGACATTCGCGACGAAAGCGACCGTTCCGGAATGCGCGTCGTGATCGAGTTGAAGCGTGACGCAGTTGCCGACGTTGTGCTGAACCAGCTTTATCGTTTCTCGCAGCTGCAGAGCTCCTTTGGCTGCAACATGGTTGCCTTGAACGGTGGCAAGCCGGAACTGATGAACCTGTCCGACATGCTGAAGGCCTTCGTCGCCTTCCGCGAGGAAGTCATCGGCCGCCGGACCCGTTACCTGCTGAGAAAGTGCCGCGACAGGGCACACATCTTGGTTGGTCTGGGCATCGCCGTTGCCAACATTGATGAGGTGATCAAACTGATCCGTGCGGCTCCGGATCCGGCCACTGCGAGACAGCAGTTGATGGAGCGGAACTGGCCGGCACAAGATGTGCGTTCGCTCATCCTCCTGATCGACGACCCGCGCCACATGGTTCAGGAAGACGGCACCTACAAGCTGTCGGAAGAACAGGCGCGTGCGATTTTGGAACTGCGTCTGCAGCGTCTGACCGCGATGGGCCGCGACGAAATCGAGGAAGAGCTGAACAAGATTGGCGCGGAAATCGCCGAGTACCTCGAGATCCTGCGGTCGCGCAAGCGCATCCAGGACATCGTCCGCACCGAAATGCTCGACATCAAGAACGAATTTGCGACGCCCCGTCGGACGGAGATCGTTGATGGCGGCGCAGATTTCGATGAAGAGGATCTGATCCAGCGCGAGGACATGGTCGTGACCGTGTCCCATGGCGGCTATATCAAGCGCGTGCCGCTGGCCACTTACCGGGCGCAGCGTCGCGGCGGAAAGGGACGTTCCGGCATGGCGACCAAGGACGAGGATTTCGTCACGCGGTTGTTTGTCGCCAACACCCACACGCCGGTGCTGTTCTTCTCCTCACGCGGCATTGCCTACAAGATGAAGGTTTGGCGCCTGCCGCTTGGCGGCCCGACTGGCAAGGGCAAGGCCCTGATCAACATGCTTCCGCTGGAACAGGGTGAACAGATTTCCTCGATCATGCCTTTGCCGGAAGACGAGGAGAGCTGGGCAAACCTCGACGTGATGTTCTCGACGGTGCGCGGAACCGTGCGCCGGAACAAATTGTCGGACTTCGTGCAGATCAACCGCAATGGCAAGATCGCCATGAAGCTCGAGGACGGCGACGGCATTGTGGATGTCGACACTTGCTCCGAGCATTCCGATGTGATGCTGACAACGGCATCCGGACAATGCATTCGCTTCCCGGTCACCGACGTTCGTGTCTTTGCTGGTCGCAACTCGGTCGGCGTTCGGGGAATCCGGTTGGCCGATGACGACCATGTCATCTCAATGCAGATTCTCCACCACATCGATGTCGATGCGGAAGAGCGCGCTGCCTATCTGAAGATGTCCCGCGCCGTTCGCGGTGAAGCAGAAGAAATCGACAGTGAAGATGAAGTCTCCACTGAAGGTGGCCTGAATCCCGAACGCTATGCGGAAATGAGTGCTGCCGAGCAGATCATTCTGACCCTGTCGCAAAACGGCTACGGCAAGCGTACGTCTTCGTTCGAGTATCGCGTCACCGGGCGTGGCGGTAAGGGCATCACTGCGATGGCGGTGAATGACCGCAACGGCCCGCTCGTCTCTTCCTTCCCCGTTGAGGACAGCGACCAGATCATGCTGGTGACCGACGGAGGTCAGCTGATCCGCTGCCCGGTCGAAGGCATCCGCATTGCTGGACGTGCGACTCAAGGGGTGATCGTCTTCAAGACGGCTACAGATGAAAATGTGGTCGCGGTGGAGCGTATCAGTGAGGTCGATGAGGACGATGAGATCATCGACGAGGAAGGCAGCGAAGGTGCAGCTGGGTCTTCGGACCAGGGCGACGGCACTGCCGACACCTCCGATGGCACGTCCGAACCGGACGGCGAATGAGTTCGGCTTTGGGTTTTTCTGATCCTGGGCGGGTTCGCCCGGGGAAGGGATATTCCAAACAAAAGCAGCGGCCTGACACGAAGTCAGGGCCGCTGCTTTTGTTTGAAGGTCAAGCGCTCGGATCCTGAATGCGGGGAGAATTCAGGGGTGGGTTCCTGCGTTTAGCTGTTGGTCGGCACGCGTTCCAGAACAGTGGTGTTTTCGGTCGGCGCGGGCTGTTTCACGGTAACGAAATTGATCTGACGGACGGCGCCTGTTCCGCTGATGGCGGCAGCGCAATCAGACGACCATGCGCCCCACGCCTGTCCCTGGCAGTTGGATGGCAAAGTGCTGTCCATCCGATCAGACTTGGTCAGCGCCGCACCCTGTGCGATCGCGCTGTCGCTGCCACCGATGGGCTGGAGGGTGAAGAATGCAGCCAAGGCAACAGCGGCAACACCCGCGGCCATCACACCGGCAACCTGCATCGCGCTCCGCGGGCTGGCTGCGCGTTTCCTGGATTCAAAAACATCCCTGCCAAACTTCTGCAGGAACATATCGTTCTGAAAGTCATCATAGGCGGTCATCTTGAGCTCCCTTTGGGCGTGTTGCCCTTTGGCTAGTAAACACAAGATGACGCAATTCGTTCCATGAGGTCGTGATACGCGTCACACAATGGAAGCTTTTCCGAGTTTCGCGAAAACGCTTGTCGCGGCTTTGAAGCTTGTGGGATCCGCCGGGGCAAGCTATGGAAAGCGCCATGATACGGACCGCGCTATATCCAGGATCGTTTGACCCCGTCACAAACGGTCATCTCGACATCCTCCGTCAGGCAATTGCACTGGCTGATGAAGTCGTCGTTGCCATTGGGGTTCATCCGGGCAAAGCGCCGCTTTTCAGCTTTGATGAGCGCGTCAAGATGATCCACGAGTCCGCTGAAGCGGCCTTCGATGCTGATGAAGCTGCCAAGATCCGGGTTGTCTCGTTTTCCAATCTGGTGATTGAAACCGCCCGCTCGCTGGGCGCGAACTATCTTGTGCGCGGCCTCCGCGATGGCACGGACCTTGACTACGAGATGCAAATGGCCGGCATGAACGCCACCCTTGCTCCCGAAATCAGAACTGTGTTTTTGCCAGCATCTCCGACAAGCCGCCACATCACCGCCACGCTTGTACGTCAGATCGCCAAGATGGGCGGCGATGCCGGCGCATTTGTTCCGCCATCCGTTGCCGGCCCTCTGGCCGAAAAGACGCGCAACTGACTGGCCCAGGTATCACCACAGGCCAACTCGCTTTCACGACCAAATGGAGTTCCATGTGTCTCGTTTGATTTCCATATTCATGTTGATCGCTTCGATCCTCGTTATGCCGGTTGTCGCATCCGCACAAACGCTCGATCCGGAGAACACGCTGTATCTTGATCTCAAGGACGGCCGCGTCACGATCAAGTTGCGCCCGGACCTGGCGCCCAATCATGTCGCCCGGATCAAGAAGCTCGCCCGTGAGGGCTTTTATGACGGCATTGTCTTTCACCGCGTGATCGACGGCTTCATGGCCCAGACAGGCGATCCCACCGGCACGGGCATGGGCGGCTCCGAAGAGCCGGACATCACGGCAGAGTTCTCAAGCGAACCCTTCCGCCGTGGAACGCTCGGCATGGCGCGGGCATCAAGCCCCGATAGCGCCAACTCCCAGTTCTTCATCATGTTCGCAAGCGGCGACTTCCTGAATGGCCAATACACGGTCTGGGGTGAGGTCGTTGAGGGCATGGACCTGGTTGACAACATCACTAAGGGTGAGCCACCGGCAAACCCGGACAAGATCGTAAAAATGCAGGTCGCCGCAGACGCGGGCTGATCACTCAAACCAACAAATGAAACGGGGTCGCACTGACCGCGCAGACTACGGAGAATACAATGGCCGAGATCAAAGACGCCGAAAACACGCTTTTGATGGAAACCACCGTCGGACCGGTTGTCATCGAGATGAAGCCCGACCTTGCCCCCAACCATGTCGCACGCATCAAGGAACTGGTGCGCGAAGGGTTTTATGACGGCATCGTTTTTCACCGCGTGATTGACGGCTTCATGGCCCAGACCGGCTGCCCCCAGGGCACCGGCACAGGTGGTTCGGGCCAGAAACTCAAGGCTGAGTTCAACAAGGCGCACCACGGTCGCGGAACCTGTTCAATGGCACGGGCCCAGAACCCGGATTCTGGCGACAGCCAGTTCTTCATCTGCTTCGGTGACGCCGGTTTCCTGGACGGCCAGTACACGGTCTGGGGCGAAGTGATCGAAGGCATGGACAATGTCGACAAGATCAAGCGAGGCGAGCCTGTTCAGAACCCGGACAACATTGTTTCGCTTAAAGTCGCTGCAGACGCATAATCTGCGCGACCGGTATTCGAATTGAACAGCGCGGAGCCCATGGCTCCGCGCTGTTTGTTTATGGATGAGAACACGTTGGCTGCAATGGTTGACCCACTGACGGTCACCGTCTAAGAGCGATCCAGCGTTTTCGGCCCCAAAATGCCGAACGAACACCTCCATCACTGACACGGCCAAAGACCAACTGCTTCATGCGCGTAGACCTGTTCGATTTTGAACTTCCCAACGAGCGGATTGCCTTGCGACCGGCTCGTCCGCGAGATTCGGCGCGTATGCTTGTCGTGAAACCGGGCGGCAGTCCGGAGCTGACGGATGCAGGTGTCGCAGATCTGGCGAGCTACCTGGAGCCAGGCGATGCGCTGGTTTTCAATGACACCAAGGTCATTCCGGCACAGCTCGAGGGAACGCGGACCCGCGGCGATGCCGTCGCGAAGATCAGTGCAACCCTGCATCTGCGCGCTGGACAGGATCGCTGGTGGGCGTTTGTCCGGCCGGCGAAGAAACTCGTCATTGGCGACCGGGTACGCTTTGGCGGCGACAACGAGACCTGTCTTTCTGGAACACTCGATGCGACTGTTTCTGACAAGGGTGACGCGGGCGAGGTCCTTCTTGTCTTTGACCTGAGCGGTCCGGCGCTGGATGACGCAATCGTCGCGGTCGGCCATATTCCTCTGCCGCCCTATATCGCGCAAAAGCGCGGCGAGGATGGGCAGGACAAGTCGGACTATCAGACAATCTTCGCGGAGCGAGCCGGAGCGGTTGCGGCCCCGACAGCGGGATTGCATTTCACGCCTGCGCTTCTCAAGAGTCTCGAGGATCGCGGCATAGAACAGCATCGCGTAACCCTTCACGTCGGCGCAGGCACGTTTCTGCCTGTGAAGACCGAGGAAACTGAAACCCACAAGATGCATGCCGAATGGGGTGAAGTCAGCGTGGAAACGGTTGCGGCATTGAAGGCTGTGAAGGCCCGTGGCAACAAGGTCGTCTCAGT
This sequence comes from Roseibium polysiphoniae, assembly GCF_014842925.1. Classification (GTDB taxonomy): domain Bacteria; phylum Pseudomonadota; class Alphaproteobacteria; order Rhizobiales; family Stappiaceae; genus Roseibium; species Roseibium polysiphoniae. Next base: position 691,138 of record NZ_JACYXJ010000002.1, on the reverse strand, counting down.
CGGCACCACGTCACTGAGGATCCTGGAAAGCGCCTCACAAGGACCCGATGGTCTTCAGCCATTTTCCGGGGAGACGTCGATTTTCATCACACCGGGCTACCGGTTCCGCACGATCGATGCATTGATGACAAACTTCCATTTGCCGCGTTCAACCCTCTTCATGCTTGTATCGGCCTTCGCCGGCCTCGACACCATGCAGCGGGCCTATGCCCATGCCATCGAGACAAACTACCGGTTTTACAGCTACGGAGACGGCTCGCTTCTCTTTCCGGCGCTTGCCGGTGATGAAAGATAAAGACCATGTCCGCAAAACCCTTTTCCTTCAAGTTGCTGAAAACCGACGGCATGGCACGCCGCGGCGAAATCGAAACGCCGCATGGCATCGTCAGCACGCCGGCCTTCATGCCCGTCGGCACCCAGGCGACGGTCAAGGCCATGTATCCCGGACAGGTGCGCGAAACCGGCGCCGATGTTGTGCTTGGCAACACCTATCACTTGATGCTGCGCCCGACAGCGGAACGCGTCGCGCGCCTTGGTGGCCTTCACACATTCATGAATTGGCCGCATACGATCCTGACTGACAGCGGCGGATTCCAGGTCATGTCCCTGGCGCAATTGCGCAAGCTGGATGAGGACGGGGTACGCTTCCAGAGCCATATCGATGGGGCAAAATACCATCTGACGCCGGAGCGTTCTGTGGAGATACAGGGGCTTCTGGGGTCTGACATCCAGATGCAGCTAGATGAGTGCATCAAGCTGCCGTCGCCGCGGGAAGAAGTCGAGCGGGCGATGGAACTGTCGCTGCGTTGGGCTGAACGCTCCCGTAGACAGTTTGAAACCATGGGCGGACCGGAAAAGGGGCAGGGACTCTATGGCATCGTCCAAGGCGGAGATGTTCCAGACCTGCGTGTCCGTTCAGCCGAAGAACTCTCAAAGATGCCTTTTGAGGGATATTCCGTCGGCGGCCTCGCTGTCGGCGAACCTCAGGATGTCATGCTGCGCATGTTGGACATCACCACACCCGTAATGCCGGTCGACAAACCACGGTATCTGATGGGTGTCGGCGCACCGGACGACCTTCTGGAAAGCGTCAAGCGTGGTATCGATCAATTCGACTGCGTGATGCCGACGCGGGCAGGGCGGCATGGTCTTGCCTATACCCGGTTTGGCAAGGTCAATCTCAAGAACGCCCGCCATATGGATGACCCTCGACCGCTGGATGCGGAAACAGACTGCCCGGCCAGCAGTGTCTATTCCCGCGCATATCTGCACCACCTTGTGCGCGCTGGAGAGGGGCTCGCAGCCATGATTCTGACCTGGAACAATCTTGCCTATTATCAGAGCCTGATGAAGGGCATGCGGGACGCCATTGAGACTGGCACCTTTGACGATTTCTATCAAAAGACCAAGGCGGACTTGGCGCGCGGCGATATCGCCGCGCTCTGACAGTCGCTGCGGGCCTGAAGAAACAACAGCATGATCGCTAGGCAGAGCGCTGCAGCTATGACCTCAGGCGGACAAACCCGGTGACTGAGTAAGGACACATCCCGAAATCCGCCAGGTCCCGTCCGTCTGCGCCTCAAAACTGTAGAGCGCGAGCCAATTGGCACCCTTCGGTCCGACTACGTAGACCTCTTGCACCGGACCACTTGCGGTGTCCTTCAAGGCTCCGAACTTGACGTCCTTTGGGCGGTAAACGGGCTGATAGCCCTGCTTGACCATCTGCATGAAGATATCGGGCGTTTGAAACCGGCGCTGCAAATCGCGCGTGGCGAAGGAAAACGCTGTCTTGGAATCACCTGCAGCAAAGGCATTCATCTGGTTCTTGATGATGGACTGAAAGGCTGACGCATCGGCAGCAGACTGCGCTTGCCCGGCCGTTGGCGCAAGAGACGCGCTTCCCAGAACCCAAAGACACACAAAGAAAATGAACCGCATACGGACCGCTCCCTGTCATTGGAATGTCATCAGTATACGGGTGATTCGGAAAATTGGATTGCTGTAAGAGTTCGCAAGGTCACAAATTGCGCAACGCGCACAGGCTCACACCATAGATAGTCAAAGCCGCCAGAGTTCGATGTCCTGAGGACATTGGCCGCGGTCAAGCCTTGCGGGTATGTCGGCAACGAGGCAACGCCCTTGTCCAACTAGCCCTGATATCAATGGCCATGCATCGCCTTCCTCGAAGAATTGGTCATGAGGAACCGCCAGAACGACCGCGTCAGATCCAATCAATTCATCGGCGCTTGAAAGCGAAAGCCCGTATTCCTCCATGACGTCATCCGCATCGGCGAGCGGATCGTGGATCATGACATTTGCGCCGAAGTCCTTGAGCTCGCGAATGAGGTCGACAACCTTGGAGTTTCGTGTGTCTGGGACATTCGCCTTGTAGGTGATTCCGAGCACCGCGATCTTTGCCGGCATTTGGCGACCCAGGCGCACACAACCCTGAATGATCTTGCCCGCGACATAGCCCGGCATCGCTTCATTCGTTCCGCGACCGGCGAGGATCACCTGAGGCGTCATGCCAATCTCATTGGCCTTGTGGGTCAGGTAATAGGGATCGACACCGATGCAGTGCCCGCCGACAAGGCCGGGCTGGAACGGCAGGAAATTCCACTTTGTTGCCGACCCGGCCAGAACGTCACGCGTGTCGATGCCCATGGCATGAAAAAGCATGGAGAGCTCATTCATCAGGGCAATGTTGAGATCCCGCTGCGTGTTCTCGATCACCTTGGCGGCCTCTGCAACCTTAATCGAGGGCGCACGATGAATTCCCGCCGTGACCACAGATCCGTAGAGATCACATAGCGTCTGCGTCACAGCATTCGAGCTCCCGGAAACAATCTTTACGATGTCCTTGAATTCGCGCTCGCGATCTCCTGGATTGATACGCTCCGGGGAATAGCCAACACCAAAGTCGGCGCCAAATGTAAGGCCAGAGGCTTCTTCCAGTGCCGGCACCGCGATGTCTTCGGTCGCGCCTGGGAAGACGGTCGATTCAAACACCACGATGGCGCCCTTTTTCATCACACCGCCGACAATCTGGGCGGCGCTCACGAAGGGCGTCAGGTCCGGCTTTTTCGCAATATCAACGGGCGTGGGAACGGCAACAATGAAAACGTCGCAATCGGCAATGTCTTCCGGCTGTGCGGTGAACCGCAGTTTGGTGTGGTCCAGACAAGCAACTGCGACCGAAGCCGTACTATCCACGCCGCGCGAAAGTTCTTCGAGACGAGATTCTTTGACGTCGAAGCCTATGACCTCATATCCGGCCGCGGCAAAGGCAATAGCCACCGGAAGCCCTACATAACCCAAGCCGACCACAGCGATGCGAGGTGATTGCGTGGTCGAATGCGTCATCAGGGTACCTTCGTGCGCGAAAATGAGCCAGGAAGCAGTCTCCCGGTTTAGAAACAGAAAAAAGACCGGATCGTTCCGCAAGAACAAACCGGTCCTGTCCTAATCTCAAAAGGCCGCCTTTTGCAAGCTGCCGCTATCAGGGTTTGCTACTCGGCTGCTGCTGGCAGCTCCACCAACTCTTGCAGCAACGGAAGAAGTTCAGCGGCAAGTGCCGGATCTTCCAGTGCGTAGGAGATGTTTGCGCTTAGGAAGCCGGCTTTGGAACCGCAGTCGTAGGTCTTGCCGGTGAAGCGCAGGCCAGTAAAGCTCTGCTGGCTCATCAGGCTCAGCATCGCATCGGTAAGCTGGATCTCGCCGCCTGCACCCTTGTCCTGTGTCGCAAGCAGGTCAAAGATTTCTGGCTGAAGAATATAGCGGCCATTGATGTAAAGGTTGGAAGGTGCTGTGCCAGGCGCGGGCTTTTCCACCATTCCAGTGATCCCGAAGGTGGCGGCGTTCATGTCCCCCTCAACCTGAACAATTCCGTATTTATGCGTCTGATCCTCCGGCACGGCCTCCACCGAGATCACATTGCCGCCGCTCTGATTATAAACATCCACCATTTGCTTGAGGCAGCCGGGATCGGATTTCATGATCATGTCGGGAAGCAGGATCGCAAATGGCTCCGGCCCGATGATATCCCGCGCGCACCAGATGGCATGGCCAAGGCCCAGCGGTTCCTGCTGGCGTGTGAAGCTGGTCGATCCGGCATCTGGACGGAGTGTCTCAAGAAGCTTCAGAGCCTCGGCCTTATCGCGCCGCTTCAATGTTTCTTCCAGCTCGTAAGCCCGGTCGAAATGATCGGCAATAACGGTCTTGTTCCGGCCTGTTACAAAAACAATATGCTCAATGCCCGCGGCCCGCGCTTCATCGACCACGTATTGAATGATTGGACGATCGACGATGGTCAGCATTTCTTTTGGCACGGCCTTGGTGGCCGGAAGGAAACGTGTGCCAAGGCCGGCAACGGGGAGAACGGCTTTGCGGATCGGTTTGCTCATTTTTTGTTTTTCCTGTGATCCTGATCAATAAATTTCGAGCAGCCAGATATATGGAGAAGCTCAGCGTAGCTCAAAGCTGAAACGTCTAAGCATTCTATAGGTTCCGGTCTGTGAAATAGAAATGACAATCTCATGATGTGATTGGCGTCAGTTTCGGCGCGCATCAGTATATAAAATCAATTGCCACGATGAAACCCGCACACTCCGCCAGTAAACACGCCTGCCGTGTTGCGAGGGGGGCAAAGACCGGGTATGCAACGGGCAAATATGATGCGCTGCCCATCAAGATGGTAGCCGATGACGAGGAAACTCAATGTCTCAGGCGAATACGTCCGTTCATGTCGGGCCCGTTGTTTTCGATAACCACGCGCCATTCAGCCTGATCGCCGGGCCGTGCCAGATGGAAAGCCGGGCGCATGCACTTGAATGTGCTGCGGCCGTTAAGGAAATAGCCGGGAACCTCGGCATTTCCGTCGTCTATAAATCCTCTTTCGACAAGGCCAACCGGACATCACTGTCTGCATCCAGAGGCGTGGGCCTCAAGGATGCGCTTCCGGTCTTTGCCGAGATCAAGGAAACTTACGGTCTGCCCACGATCACTGATATCCACTCGGCCGATCAATGCGGAACGGTCGCGGAAGTGGTAGATGTCCTGCAGATACCTGCCTTTCTCTGCCGTCAAACAGACCTGCTTGTCGCTGCGGCCAAGACCGGCGCGATCATCAATGTCAAAAAGGGGCAGTTTCTTGCCCCATGGGACATGAAAAACGTTCTAGCGAAGATTGTTGAAAGCGGTAACCCGAATGTCCTTCTGACGGAGCGTGGCGCCAGTTTTGGCTATAATACCCTGGTTTCGGACATGCGGTCACTGCCGATCATGGCCGAAACGGGTGCACCAGTCGTCTTCGACGCAACGCATTCGGTCCAGCAACCAGGCGGTCTCGGCGGCTCCAGCGGCGGGGATCGGCGCATGGTTGCCTATCTCGCTCGTGCGGCCGTTGCGGTAGGGGTTGGAGGCGTCTTCATCGAGACCCATCCAGATCCTGACAATACGATCTCGTCGGACGGCCCGAACATGATTGCTTTGAAAGATCTCGGAGCACTCTTGTCCGAGTTGAAGGCGATCGACGCAGTGGTGAAGCCTAAATCTGGCGCCTGAATATTCTAGCCGCTGGTCGCATGCGGCTTCTTCTTCCGGTAAACGCCGGGCAAATGTCGTCGCGCCAACCTCCAATCTGGCGCGATTTCTTCGAACTAATCTTGCCGTACCGCGGCAACCATCTGGAGTGAAGCATGACCGCAATTATCGACATCATAGGGCGTGAAATCCTCGACAGCCGTGGCAACCCGACGGTTGAGGTAGACGTGTTCCTTGAAGATGGATCTTTTGGTCGCGCCGCAGTTCCCTCGGGCGCCTCCACGGGTGCTCATGAAGCGGTCGAACTGCGCGATGGCGGTTCTCGTTTCCTCGGCAAGGGTGTCCTGCAGGCGGTCGACGCCGTCAATGGCGACATTTTCGATACCGTCGGTGGCCTTGACGCCGAAGATCAGCTGAAGATCGATGAAGCAATGATTGCGCTCGACGGCACCGAGAACAAGGCGCGCCTCGGCGCCAACGCAATCTTGGGCGTGTCTCTCGCCGTCGCCCGCGCCGCGGCCCAGTCTTCCGGTCTTCCGCTTTATCGCTATGTAGGCGGCACCTCTGCACGTACACTGCCGGTTCCGATGATGAACATCATCAACGGTGGTGCACATGCGGACAATCCGATCGACTTCCAGGAGTTCATGATCATGCCGGTCGGCGCGTCCTCGCTGAAGGAAGCGGTCCGGATGGGCGCTGAGGTCTTTCACACGCTGAAAAAGGCGCTGAACGACGCGGGCCATAACACCAATGTTGGCGATGAAGGCGGATTTGCTCCGAATCTTGAATCGACAGACGCCGCAATCGGTTTTGTGATGAAGGCCATCGAAAAGGCCGGCTACAAGCCGGGCGAAGACATGTTCCTCGCCCTGGATGCTGCTTCAACCGAATTCTTCAAGGACGGAAAATACGTTCTTGAAGGAGAGGGGCGTTCGCTCGATCCCGAAGAAATGGCAAAGTACCTCGGCGACCTGGTCGCGCGCTATCCGATCATCTCGGTCGAAGATGGCCTCGCGGAAGATGATTGGGCCGGTTGGAAAGCTGCGACCGATCTGTTCGGCGACAAGTGTCAGCTGGTTGGCGATGACCTTTTCGTCACCAATTCCGACCGTCTGCGCCAGGGTATTGACCAGGGCGTCGCCAACTCCATCCTGATCAAGGTCAATCAGATCGGGACGCTGTCCGAGACACTTGATGCCGTCGAAACGGCCCACAAGGCCGCATACACCGCCGTCATGTCGCACCGTTCGGGGGAAACCGAGGACAGCACCATTGCCGATCTGGCGGTCGCGACCAACTGCGGACAGATCAAGACCGGCTCGCTTGCGCGTTCGGACAGACTTGCAAAATACAACCAGCTCATCCGCATCGAGGAAGAGCTCGGCCCGCAAGCATTCTACGCAGGGTCTTCGATCCTCAAGAGCTAAGCGAACGCGCCAATTGAGTTGCTGACAAAATGAAAAGCCCCGCGAAGCGCACTTCGCGGGGCTTCTTTTAAAAATGCAGATTGTCTGATGTCTTAGCCTTCCGCAGCTTCCGGTTCGTTCGTGCGCGTTTCTTCTGCGTGACGAATTGCGGCGGCAAGTGTTTCGGACTTTTCGGCACCCGCAATCGCGAACCGTCCGTCGATGATGAAACAGGGCACGCCGGTTACGCCAAGCTCTTGCGCACGGGCGATCTGTTGTATGGTTTTTTCCAGATCACTGTCGGTTTCGAGCAGCTGCTCAACCAGGTCTGACTGCATGCCGGCGTCGTCGGCCACCTGTACCAGAGTTTCCGACTTGGTCAGATCGCCGCCTTCCAGAAAGAAGACCTCGAAAAGCCGCTCAACGACTTCATCTTGCAGATCATCGGCCCGGGACCAAAGAATCAGCCGATGACAGTCCAGTGTATTGGGAGAGAGCTTGATGTCGTCGAACGCAAATTGAATGCCTTCTTCCAGCCCCGCCTGGCGGATTGTCTCGTAGAAGGACTTTGCTCTTTCGACGCCGAACTTGTCGGTGAGATAAGCTTGGCGGTCCTTGCCTTCTTTAGGCAAGGTCGCGTCCAGCTGATAGGGGTGCCAGCGGACTGCAACGTTCACATCCGGAATCTGGGCGAGAGCACTCTCGAGCCTGCGCTTGCCGATGTAGCACCATGGGCACATGACATCGGACACCACGTCTACAGAGATCGGAGTCTCACTTGTCATATTGCTTTCCTTTTAACGCCGCGTTGCTTCAACACTAGTTATTTTGCTGGCGACATTCCAGTCTTGCGACGATCACAGACGTGTATGACCGAGAATTGCGTTAATGCGAGCCTGTAAACGGGCCTTTCCCCGCTCGCTCTTGAGAACGGCAATCGGGCCAACATCATGGACGAAACAAACCAGGTCCTCTTCACGGCTCGTGGCGTCCGCGATCGAAAGAACCGTTCCGTAGAGATCGGGCGCGAGAAGCGTTGCGTCATCTGGTGTGCTGAAATTCTCGGGAAGAAGCTTCATTTCCCAGATTTCCAGGCCGCGCTTGGCGAGCGCCGCACCGGCCCTTTCGCTGTAGCGGGCATAAAAGACCTGCGGGACGCCACCGGTGTTCAGTTGTTCCCTCAGCCACTTGTGGCTTTCAGCCAAGACCTTGTCTGCAAGCCGGCGCCGTTTGCCAAACCGTATGGCCGTCGATAGCCGTATCGAGAGGTTCGTTTCTTGCAGTGGCAAGCGGAGCACATCGCTTGCGCCCGCGCGGAACAGCGTCGGGATGTCCGACGCTTGCTCCGCGACAGCAAGAACAGGAAGTGCCGCAAACCGCGCATCCATGCGAATGCGCCGCAGATTCTCGAGATTCTCGTCAAAGGTGTCATCGAGGATCACTGCGTCAAAGGCGCGCTGCGCCAGATAGTCCTCGCCCATTTGCTGGTCGAAGGCACCCACGATCTCGACGTTACGCTGACTTGCCTGCTGCACCTGCAGGAGGCGGCCACCCATACCAACAATCAGGAGCCCACTGGTGCCCTTGTGATGAGGTGCTGAGCCGTAACCGGGGACACGCCCGAAACTCATGCGTCTGATCCGCGCTTCTTCTGAGCGCATCAACGAACGCTGGAGGTCGCAAGCTGTCGCAAACAAGGTATCGTCCGGAATTTCGCGATCAACGATGGCGGTTGGACGCACAAGGCCTGACAAATCGTCGCCAGCCTTGCAAAGCAGAAGGATCGGAACGTCAGTGCGAAGTTCTTCAATGGCGACTGCCAGCCACGCGGTGAAATCGGCGCGCTTGTCAAGCCGATCAAGCGCCTCGGTATCCAGAAGAATTACCGAGGGAAGCATGTCTGGCAGCAAAGCTTCAGTGCGCCATGTCGTGATCAGGTCGATGTCGGACGTCAGTCCGGGAATAGGTCCCGCAGATCCTGGAAGACGACGCCCTGCGAACCAGGTCGGCCCATGCCAAAGCAGGGAAGTTTCAGTGTCCATTACGCCAAAATACCAAACTGTCGATTGAGATCACGCAACTTGCGCCGCCAACCGCTGGGTGCGCAGGGTCAAGCGCCTCCTGTCAACCTCGCCGTTCTGGTCTCTTGGCAACGACTGAAGAATGAGAACACGGAATGGGATCTGCGCAAGGTCGACACCAGCGGCGTCTAGGAATGCAAAGAACGCCTTGGCGTCAGGCACATTTCCAGGCGAAGGAACCAGAGCCGCATAAAGCCGCGCACCGATAATGTCGTCTTCGACAAGAAAGGCGGCAGCTTCCTGGAGCCCGGGGTAGGTCATATAGAGGGCGTCAATCGCATCAAGTTGTCCGGCGCCTGGCGCGTATGCGCCCGGAATGCCGAAGCCTGCCAGACCACCATCAACCGGTTCCACCAGGATGCCGGTCTCAAGATATCCCTCTTTTGTCCAGGAAAGGCATTTGTTGTCGGCAAGGTTCCGCCACTCAGCACCCGGAACCGCCGGTCCCTTGACCAACAGCTTTGGCGTTTCGCCGTCTGCCGAAGTGTCGATGGCAATGTCCAGAAGGGCTGGCCCGCTCTCACGCCCGTTCGACCCGGTCTGCTTTCCCAACGGAACAGCCTCAACGCTGGTTGCGTGACTGCGCTTTCGCGCAACGAGTGCAAACTCATCGGCGATGTGCAGATCCACCATCGGGTGCATGGGCTCGAAGGCCGACGGCGGCGGTGCCGCAATGTTCCAGGCCGCAGCGATTGTCGCGCTCTTGTTGGCGACACCCTTGTCGAGCATTTGCGCCAATGGCCCCGGAGTCAGCACATAGTCGGCGTCCACCTCATTCGCGTGTTTGGCAAGGCGCACCAAAGAGGTCGGGTGATGCAGATGCAAACTGCCGCCACAAAGGAGCCAGGGCACCAGTCCGCCACCGAGCCCGGTTAGTCCACTGAGGGAATAAGGCACGAGCAGCTTGGCACCATCGCCGAGCTCGGTTTCGGCCAAAGCGAGCTTGGCTGCCGAAATCCAGTGATTGTGGCAACGGGTGACCGGAACTGTTTCTCCGCCACTGCGGCTCCAGGAGACAGTCGCCGTGTGATCGGCGGCCTCGCTTCTGTCGCTCTCTGTGAATGTCAGACCATCGCCCATTTCGGCGAGCATAGGGCCCAGCTCAATCAGACCGTCAGGAACATCCTTGCCAAGCCCGAAGACAAAGCGAAGGGAGAACAGGTCTGCCGCGACATCGCGCGCGTCGGCTCCGACCATGCGGGTTTCAACGCGGTCCGCGGCGATAAAGCCTTTCGCTCCGATAGAATTCAGAGCTTCAAGAACATTCTTCTGGCGCCAGTGAAGCGGCAGCGGAGAGACAATCAGGTCCGCGCGCAGGGCTGCCAAAAACGCGATCACCGTATCGACGGTGTTGGGTGACTGTATGCCAATGACATGATCGGCCGTCAGACCAACCGCGCCGTAGAACGCAGCCAGCCGGTCAATTTCCTTGTCCGCCTCGGCATAGCTGAGACTTCGCGGTTCACCGCCGGTCCAGTCTGCACGGTCAGGCGCATCGGCAATCGCGAGCCTGTCCGGATGGGCCGACGCCGTAGACTTGAACAGGCTGTCGAGAGTCGCATCGGACCAACTGCCATCTTTGTGGTGGTCCGCGGCCTGGGTTTCGGAAATTGCTCTCATGGTTCTTCGCTTTTCCGATCAGTTTCTATCGGCTTCAGCTGACCACCAGGTGTCAACTTCATCGCCATAGAGGGAATGCTCCTGCGGAGGAACGACCGTGTCCCAGTGAGCCATCCAGATGTCGGGGACGTGATACAGTGGTACGGCATAGGCGCCCGAGATCAGCACCCTGTCGAACGCGCGCACGGCGGCAACAAAATCCTCTTTGCTCCGGGCCCCGACCATTGCGTCAATCAATGCGTCAATCACGGGCTCGCGAGCGCCGACGATGTTGAACGAGCCTTCGGCTTCAGCTGCGGCTTGAGACCAGCGGCCGTATTGTTCGCCGCCGGGAGAAAGGGAGGCGTACCAGGTGTTGAAGACCATATCGAAATCGCGCTTGATCCGACGATCTTCGAACTGGGATGGGTCAACAGTGCGAACCGTCACATCAATGCCGAGGAGCGTCAGCGTCCGCGTGTAAGCGAGCGCCAGCTTTTCCTCATCCTCGTTTTTGGTGAGAATTTCAAATGCAAGCGCCTCACCGCCGCCTGTATCGACCAGCTTGCCGTCTTTGAGGTCAAAACCTGCTTTCTTGAACTCTCCGAGCGCCGCACGCAGAACCTTGCGGTCGCGTCCGGACCCGTCGGCTTCCGCCGGACGCCACGTCCCTTCCATCACCTCCGGAATGACAGCGTCAGGATAGTCGGCAAGCAACGCACGTTCGCGCTCGTCGGCCGGACGTCCGAGTGAGGACAGTATGGAGTTGTCCCAATAGCCGCCGGTCCTCTTGTAAAGACCGTAGTAGATGTTCCGGTTGACCCACTCAAAATCAAACAACATCGCGAGCGCCCGGCGCACACGAACGTCCGAAAACACGGCACGGCGGGTGTTGAAGGCAATTCCCTGCATGTTGGCCGGTGTTCCAAGCGTAATCTCTTCCTGAATCACGCGCCCGTCTTTGGCTGCGGGGAAATCAAACCCTGTCTTCCAGCGGACAGGATCGCGGAACTGAAGGACATCAATGAGACCCTTCTTGAAGGCCTCCTGCAACGTCGTTTCGTCGCGAAAGTACTCAATGCGGATCTCGTCGAAATTGTCGAACCCGGCTTTGACCGGGAGGTCCTTGGCCCAATAATCAGGATTTTTCTTGTAAACGACGCGCTTTCCCGGATCGATTTCGGAAAAGACGTAAGGCCCTGTGCCGATTGGCGCTTTGAGCGTAGACTTGTCGAAGTTTTCAGCGTCCGTATTTGCCTTTGACAGGATTGGCGCCAGCGCGATCAGCAGCGGCAACTCTCTGTTGTCGCCATTTTCAAAGACCAGTCGAATGGTTCGCTCGGCTGGAAATTCCTTCGCGACAATATTGGCGTACCAGTTGCGATAGGGCGGGCGGCCCTTGTCACGGATGATGTCGAAGGAAAACGCCACATCCTCGACGGTCACGGGCGATCCGTCGGAGAACTTCGCATTTGGGTTCAACGTAAACTCCATCCATTCCCGGCTGTCCGGCATGCGCACGCTTTCTGCAAGGTGCGCATAGAGCGTGAAGGGCTCCGCGTAGGAGCGCATCAGCAGGCTTTCAAAGATATTGCTGCCGAATTGGCGTTCTTTCATGCCGCGTGCGCTGGTCCAGCCGCCCTGAACAATAAAGGAATTCAGGCTGTCGAAGGTTCCCTGGACGCCCAGTGTCAGGGTTCCGCCTTGTGGGGCATCCGGGTTGGCGTAGGGCAGGGAGACGAAATCCGGCGGCAGAGCTGGTTCGCCGTGCATGGAGATGGCGTGGACCGATGGAACGGTCTCATCGCTCGCGTCAGCGCCTACCTGAAAGCACAGGAAAGCAAGACTGAATACCAGGCCCACCGCCGCAGATCGGCAAAGTCGCTGCATGCACAAATCGGTGGCTTTAATCATCTTTAAGGCTCTGAGCAGATTTTGATTCTCAACCGAATGCTACCACATGGTAAATAGACTGCGATGTATGCGCTGCTAAATAGCCCCAGATATTCCTGTTTCTCTTGATTTTGCCGGGCGTTGCATATCGGTCACCCTCTTGCCGTATTCGTCTCGCAAGGGTTCCCCGAACGCTAAACAGCGCGCGAGGCACTTGAAGTTGCCGCGCGAATGCCGCAGAACGGCGTAAGATTTGCGGACGTACGATTGAGGATAGTTCGAATGAAAAATGTTTTCAAAAGAGGATTGATCGGCTGCGCCTTTGCCGCGCTGGCAATGACCTCTTCTGTAGGTACGGTCTCCGCGCAGACTGCCGAGGAAGAATCCCCCTGGGTCAAGGTGTGTAACGTTGATCCCAAAGTGAACAAGGAAATCTGCCTGATCACGCAGGAATTACGGACAAACACAGGCCAGTTCCTGAGTTCTGTGGCTATCCGTGAAATCGATGGTGAAGCGCGCAAGACGCTGCTTATCGCGGTTCCGACCGGCATGCTGATCCAGCCGGGCCTTCGTGTCCAGATCGACAGCGGCAAGCAGACCCAGGCCAAATACGGCATCTGTTTCCCGAACGCCTGTTATTCCGAGCTCGTAATCGACGCGTCCTTCGTGAACTCGATGAAGCAAGGCGGCAAGCTCGTTCTCACCACCTTGAACCAGCAGGCCAAGGCGATACCGCTTGAGCTGACGCTCATCGGCTTCACCAAGGTTTACGACGGCGAGCCAATGGACGTTGCTGACCTGCAGAAGAAGCAAGAAGAGCTCCAGTCCGAGCTGCAGCGCCGCGCCGATGAAGCACGCCAAAAGCTGATCGACGCTCAGAACGACGCTCAGTAAGCTTCAGCCAGTTTTCGAGATTGCAAACGCCGCTCCCATTCGGGGCGGCGTTTTTATTTGAAATGAGGCACTGAAGCAGACACACCGGCACTGCGGCGCACCGCTACGCTGTCAGGAAAGTTGTTGAGCCGGGGGGCTTTTAGTGGATCTCGACAGTCAGCGGCACATAGGAGCCGTCGGACAGTTCTTCAAAGATCTCATGGACCTGAGGGTGCCGGACCGGCTCGCCAGTAATATCCGGGATTAGGTTTTGCTCGCTGACATAGGCGACGTATTCCGTCTCCTCGTTTTCAGCAAGCAGGTGGTAGAACGGCTGATCTCGGTTTGGCCGAACGTCTTCGGGAATGGAATCCCACCATTCCTCGGTATTGCTGAAGGTCGGATCGACATCAAATATCACCCCTCGGAAGGGGTAGATGCGGTGCCGCACGACCTGACCAATTCTGAATTTCGCCGTACGCATTTTGTCAACCTGATCAGACGGATTTTGCCGGGATAGCGCTTGCGCGATTGTGTGGCAAGCGCTTTCCCTGCCGCTAATCCGACAAATCATAGTACACGAAGTCTCTAAAGACCGTAAACTTCAGCGAGCTCCGGGTCCTTGCTCGCAACCAGCTTCGCCAGATCCACGATCACCTTGGCCTGTTTCCAGGTCGCGTCATCCTGCATCTTTCCATCGATCATGACGGCTCCCGTCCCATCCGGCATTGCCTCGAGAATCTTGATGGCAAAGGCAACTTCAGCAGGATCGGGACTGAAAACGCGCTTTGCCAGCTCGATCTGCTTCGGATGGAGCGACCAGGCACCGAGGCAGCCCATCAGGAACGCGTTGCGAAACTGGCTTTCACAGGCCTCCTGGTCGGAAAAGTCGCCGAACGGGCCGTAGAAGGGCTTCAGTCCGTAGGACAGGCAGGCATCAACCATCTTGGCGACCGTATAATGCCAAAGGTCCTGCTGAAATGCTGTGCGCGCCGCGCCGTTGCTGTCATCGGACAGAACGGCATAGTCTGGATGCCCGCCACCCACACGCGTTGTCTTCATGCCCCGCGAGGCCGCAAGATCGGCCGGGCCAAGGCTCATGCCGTGCATCCGTGGGCTGGCCGCTGCGATCGCTTCAACGTTATTGACGCCTTCTGCCGTTTCCAGGATCGCATGGATCATGATCGGTTTGGAAATTCCGGACTTTGCCTCCAGCTGAGCCAACAGCTGGTCCAGGTAGTGGATGTCCCAGGGCCCCTCGACCTTTGGCAGCATGATGACATCAAGCTTGTCGCCAACCTCGGGTACAATTTCCATGAGGTCATCCAGAAACCAGGGGCTGTTCAAGCAGTTGACGCGGGTCCACAGACCTGTCTGGCCGAAATCATTGTCCTTGGCCATCTGTATGAAGCCGCGCCGCGCCTCGACCTTCGCATCCGCTGGAATGGCGTCCTCAAGATTGCCAAGGACCACATCGACCTTGCTGATGAGATCCGGAACCTTGGCGCGCATCTTTTCGACATGCGGCGGCACAAAGTGGATCATGCGTTCGAGGGCGACCGGCAAGTCACGGAACGGGGCAGGCGCACCAATGGCCAGCGGCTGGTAAAAGGCTTTGGGTGTCTTCACGGCTCTGTCACTCCCTCATCTGCCGGCACGTTTGGCAAATGTATAACCGCCTTATTGCGCTGCACATATTCTCCGAAAGGCGCAGCCACCGGGCGGGGTTGACGCGACCTGGAAACGTCAGGCCTTGGCCCACTTGCGGTGGATCCACATCCACTGCTCAGGGTGCTCGCGGATCCATTCCTCAAAGACACGGTGGATCTCTTCAGTAACCGCTTGAATATCTGCCTTGCGATCGTCAGTTACGGGAACCTCGATCGCCCGGCCTTCAATGGCGAAATGCACACCCTTGGTTCGGATAACACGGCCAAGGATGATCGGCACGCCGCCGGAACGTGCAAGCGTCGCCGGCACCGGGTTGGCATAGGCCGGCCGGCCAAAAAACGGCACCTTGATGCCGCGGGTCTCGCGCAGGTCACCCATGATCGCCAGAACACCGCCTTCCCGGACGATCCTGACGAGCTTGCGGGCGGTCTCGTGGCTTTTTGAAAACAGGCCCAATCGATAGAGGTCCTTGCGCATGTCGCGCAGGGCCGCATCCGCAAAAGGATTCTTCAGCGCCTGGTAGACGCCTGCCAGATCAAGGCCCGCCCGCACTGCGGGCTGAACACACATTTCCCAGTTTCCGGAATGGAAGGAAACAAAAACAGCCTGCTGTTTTCCGGCGAGAACGCGCTTCGTGGTTTCATCGGCGATGGCCACGAAACGGTCGTCCTGCGGCAAGAGCTCGGCAATATGGAAGGTTTCGGCAGCAACCCGCCCAAGGTTCTCCCACATGCCGCGCACGATCTGTTCGCGCTCTTCAGCAGTTGTTTGAGGCAATGCCGCTTCAAGATGTTGAAGGGCACGCTGATGTCTCGAATTCAGGGGGGCAAAGAAGCGCCAAAGACGCCCCATCACCGCCGAAGCGATGTCCACAGGGATCAGGCGGAACAAAATGATCGCAACGCGTAAAGCGGCTGTTTCCAACCGGTACCAGAGATTTTTCAAGCTTTTCGCGAAGGGCATCGGGGCGGCAGTACCATTTGTAACAAACCGAGACTTGCAGGAGCCGGCAAGACCGTCTCTAACGTTTAAGCCTGATATGGAGCGTTGAAGAACAAACCTATCAGGGGTGATTATCCAAGGTGTCCATCTGATGCAAGCCATCAGGGACCGTTCGGCTGACGGCGCCTGCCGTCATGGCCCACCATTGATTGCGGTTAGCTCGAGAATGCAAGACGTCATCACACTGGCCTTTCCCTTTTTCGGCTTGATTTTCCTCGGCTTTGTATCCGGGAAAATCGGCAAACTGCCGGAAAGCGGGCTTGCCTGGATGAATTTCTTCATCATCTACATCGCCTTGCCGGCTTTGTTCTTCAGGCTCCTGTCTGAAACACCGATCGAACAGCTGACCGATCTTACCTTCGTTTCGGCGACCACCTTCACGACCTATACGGTGTTCGCCATCGCCTTTTGCATCGGTGTCTTGGCGACTCGCGGCAGCGTGCCTGAATCCACCATTTTGGGGATCGCAGGAGCCTATTCCAACATCGGCTACATGGGACCTGGCCTGACGCTGGCCGTTCTTGGGCCTGCGGCAACCGTTCCAACAGCGCTGATTCTTTGCTTCGACAACACGCTTCTTTTCATTCTCGCCCCACTGATGATGGCCGTGGGCGGAACCGACAAGGAGCCGATGCGCAAGACACTCACCAAGATTTTCTGGCGGGTCTTCACCCATCCCTTCATCCTTGCAACCATTGCAGGCGTGGGCGCTGCAGCTATTGGTTTCAGGCCGCCTGAAGCGATTGATACGATGCTGAGTATTCTCAGCGGGGCAGCCGCGCCCTGCGCGCTCTTTGCCATGGGCGTCGGCGTCGCGTTGCGCCCCGCTGGCCGCATTCCGATTGAGCTGCCTGCGGTTCTTGTTGTGAAGCTGATCGTTCACCCGGTCCTTGTGTTCCTGCTGCTCTCCTGGATCGGTGGCTTCGATCCAATCTGGGTCGCAACGGCAATCCTCATGGCCTGTCTGCCGCCCGCGACGAATGTTTTTGTCATCGCGCAGCAGTACAGCACCTACGTTCAACGGGCCGCGAGTTTCGTTTTGATTGGAACATTGGCGTCGGTCGTGACCGTGACCGGATTCATTTGGGCGATCACCAACAATGTCATTCCCTTGGGTGGCTAAAACCCATAGCCGGGCAGGCACGGAAAGCTAGTGGACGCCGTCCCGAACTGGCGGGGCCTTACGTCTGGTGCCCGGAGCGATACCTTCGCGCATGAGCAGCCGCCGAAGCGGAGGAACCTTGTCGGCCAGATAAAGCCCCGCACTTCGAGCGATCTGCACCGGAAGAAAGTCGGTCAGAAGCGACCGGTTCAATGCATCAACCGCAAAGGTTCGCGTGGAAATATCGCTGCGCCGGTCGCTTTCATAGCGGGACAGCACCTGCGCCGAGCCAATGTCCGCTCCCGTGCCGCGTGCTGACGTCAAGAGTTTCCCCAAAGAGGCTACGTCCCGCAGGCCGAGATTGAGGCCCTGCGCTCCGATCGGCGGGAAGACATGCGCAGTTTCTCCGATCAGCGCGAGCCGTTTTCCTACGAGCGACTTGGCCGACAGACCTGACAGCGGAAAGCTCTGTGGCTCGCTGGCGATGCGGAATTTGCCAATGATCGAATGAGCGCGTTGCTCAAGTTCGAGCGCCAGGTCCGTTGTCGACATGGCCTTGAGGGTCTCGGACTGCTCCGGCGTAACGACGCATACAAGGGACGACGAGCGACCGGGCAGGGGAACGAGCGTGAAGGGACCGGTGGGCGTGTGAAACTCGGTGGAAGTGTCGTTGTGAGGCCTGTCGTGCTCCAGATTGAGGACCACGGCCACCTGCGGATAGCTCCAGCGGCGCAGGTCTATTCCGGCGGCCTCACGCGCCTGGGAGTTGCGGCCGTCAGCTGCAACAAGCAACCGAGCCTTGATAGGCATGCCATCCTGGCTGGAAACAGTGACATTCTCGTCGCCGAAGTCATAGGAAACCGCAAGATCTTCGACGAACGTCAGATTGGTTTGCTCCTGAGCCACCTCTGCGAGGACGCGGTTCAGGTCCTTGTTGCGCAGATTATATCCGAAGGCATCAAGGTCGAGCTCGGCACTGTCGAATGTGACCTCCGGCGCACGCACAAGCCTGCCTGTGGCATCGATCATCCGCATCTTCGAAAGTGGCGTTGCAAAGCCCCGAAGACTTTCCCAGACGCCAATCTGTTCAAAAAGCGTGGCCGAGTCTTGCAACAAGGCGGTCGTGCGCCCGTCCTCAAGGTTCACGGCGGGTGCGACCAACACTGTTTCGAAGCCGGCCGAGGCAAACAGGAGCGCCGCCGTCAAACCGGACGGACCAGCTCCGACAACAACGATGTCGTGGATCTTGTCTGAGGTCTCAGGCATTGTCGTGGCTCCATTGCTACCGCTCCGACGGAAGGATGGCGTTCCGAAGCTGAAAAGCAAGGCGGAACGGAATTACCAAGCGCGGTCCAATGCCGCATAGGCCATCCGACGTTGTTTGTGAAGGATGTCACTGGCCTGTTTGCGTCATATCAAGACGATTGCCGAGAGACCCGCTATCTTGTAACGCGATTTCATTCATTGAAAACGTTGCCGATGCTGGGACATGACTTTGGAGACATGCAAGTGACGTCCGTGGTTGAGCACCAGGAAACACAACTAAACGCGTTGGCGCGCGGATGGCCGTGGGTTCTCGCCTGTCTTGTCGGATTGACGCTTGCTGGGTGGCTCTACCTATCTCTCATGGTCGCCGACATGATCTCGGTGATGGACATGACCGAGGCCGGACCCGGAATGGGCGTGTTCAACGCCTTCAACATCTATCAGGGCCTGCCTGCCGAGGCGCGCGCTGCCATTGCCGCGCTATGCCTTCCCACCTCTGTCGCAACTTTTGGAATGCCAGCCGAAACGTGGGCGGCAGCTGATGGGGCCAAGATCTTTGTCATGTGGCTCATGATGGCCCTGGCAATGATGCTGCCAAGTGCCATTCCCATGTTGAACGCCTATGCGCGCCGCCGAGGCAAGCAGACAAGCAAAGCACGCAATGGGACCGAGACGCTTTTGGCTGCGACCGGCTATCTGACGGTCTGGGCTGGCTACGCCGTCGTTGCTACGGGGGCACAATGGCTGCTGACGCTGACGTCTGCTGTCACGCCGATGATGGCGCCTGCCTCAATGGCTTTCGCGGCGACAATCCTCATGGCTGCTGGCGCCTACCAGTTTACCCGGGCCAAGAAAGCCTGCCTGGTGCGCTGTTGGTACCCTCGTTTTGCTTTTGCCGAGCGAACCGGTGTCGTTGCGGCCTACAAGGAAGGGGCTGTTCAGGGACTGGCCTGCCTTGGCTGCTGCTGGGCCATCATGACGGTCATGTTCGCGGTAGGCCTGATGAACGTGATCTGGATTGTTGTCCTCGGTGTTCTCATGGCAGTTGAAAAAACACTCCCAAGCAATTGGCTTCGTGTGCTGATTGGCATATTTTTCCTGGGTTGGGGCTTGGCCCTGGTGGCGCTGATGCAAGCCGGTCTGGTGCATTGAATCCAAGTTTGAGGTGCACAGTTGCGCCGTCAATAGCGAAAAGCCTGTTCATTCCGTCATAAAATTGGAATAATGGGATACAAATCGATACATTTATCGTTTGATCGATAGGTGGCAACTTGGCCTGAGTTCAGGGCCTCGGCGGGCGATTTTCCCGCAAATCCAGTATTTTTTGTAACCCCGCGAGACACCGACCGCCGTGACCGAAATTACACCAGACAAGGAAGCTCCGGAGCCGGCGCTGTTTCTGATCCATATCCTCACGGCTTCCGGCGCACCGATCGCGCTCGTCGCGTTGCTGGCCGGCGCTCGTGGAAACTGGGCCGAGATGTTTGCCTGGCTGGGGCTGGCACTTGTGGTGGACGGGATTGATGGTCCACTTGCGAGGCACTTCAACATTGCCAAGCGATTGCCGCGCTGGTCCGGTGCATCGCTCGATTTCGTGATCGACTACGCCACCTACGTGTTCCTGCCGGCCTTCGCACTGTCCGCAAGCACGATGCTTTCCCAGCCCTGGAACTGGATCTGCGGCGGCCTCATTGTGTTCACTGGCGCGCTTTATTTCGCCGACAATGGCATGAAGACGCCCGACGGTTCCTTCAAGGGATTTCCAGCCGGTTGGAACATGGTCGTCTTCGGCCTGATGGCCCTGTCGCCCTCCCAGGGCTTCACCATCGGGTTTGTGCTCTTTTGCTGCGTCTTGACCTTTCTGCCGGTCAAATTCGTCCATCCAGTGCGCGTGCAGCGCTGGCGGGTACTGACGCTGATCGTCACCGCAATCTGGTTCGTTGCAGCGGGCAACGCGGTCGTCAATGGCATGCAGACGCCTGAGATCACGGGTTGGGTCCTGACCGGAGCGAGCCTTTATCTTTTCTCGGTCTCGGCCGTGCAGCAAGTGATTGACCGCTACTTCTAAGCGGTGCGCCGGCATCCCGCTATCGCAACTCGGTAAATCCTACAGGCTCGTGATTGACGTGGCACACGATCCGGGGATCGTGTGAACATGCGACTCAAGAGTTGGCTCAGCGCCTGCAACAGAATTCCCTCTGTTCACGCAGCGCAAAATTTTGAAATCACTTGATTGCCGGTCCTGGCAAGTTTTCTGGAGGAGTTAGAGATGGTTCAGGCGATACGTGTTCACGAGACCGGCGGTCCGGAAGTCCTGACGTGGGAGAAAGTCGAGATCGGCGAGCCCGGCCCTGGTGAGGTTTGTATCCGCCATACCGCCATCGGTCTCAACTTCATCGATACGTATTTTCGCAGCGGTCTTTATCCCGCGCCTGCTGGTTTGCCTTTCATCCCCGGCAACGAGGGCGCTGGCGTCGTTCTGACGGTTGGCGAGGGTGTTTCCCACGTGGCTCCCGGCGATCGCGTCGCTTATGTCGGGCCGCTTGGAGCCTACGCGCAGGAGCGCATCGTTCCAGGTGACCGTCTTGTCGCCATTCCCGATGGCATCGAAGACAAGACCGCAGCGGGCATGATGCTGAAAGGCATGACAGCCCAGTATCTTCTGCGCCAGACCTTCGATGTGACGCCCGAAACAACCTTGCTGTTTCACGCAGCTGCGGGCGGCGTCGGCCTGATCGCGGGCCAATGGGCAGCGCATTTGGGCGCAACCGTTATCGGAACGGCCGGTTCTGCCGAAAAGGTCGAGCTTGCCAAGGCGAATGGCTATCAGCACGTCATCAATTATCGCGACGAGGATTTCGTCGAACGGGTGAAGGAGATAACGGACGGCAAGGGCTGCGATGTTGTCTACGACAGCGTCGGCAAGGACACCTATCCGGGGTCACTTGATTGCCTGAAGGCAAGGGGGGTGTGGGTTTCCTTCGGTCAGTCCTCCGGCCCGATCACCGATTTCAATCTCGGATTGCTCGGCACCAAGGGATCGCTCTTCGCGACCCGTCCGACCTTGTTCTCCTACATCGCCTCACGCGCGGACCTGGAGGCGACCGCAGGTGATCTGTTCGACGTAGTTGGCAAGGGCATCGTGAAGATCGGCGTCAATCAGGAATACCGCCTGGCCGACGCCGCTCAGGCCCACAAGGATCTGGAAGGTCGCAAGACCACCGGCACGACCGTCCTCATCCCATAAGGACGAAAAGCAATGGCAGGGGCAAAGAGCAACGACAAGGCGCGCAATCTCTACGCCCCTGCCATGCGCTATTTTTCGGTGGTTGCCGAACTTGGTTCCATCCGCGCTGCGTCAAGAGAGCTGAATGTTGCCTCCTCGGCCATAAATCGCCAGATACTCTGGCTCGAGGAGGCGCTTGGTCTGCAGCTGTTTGAAAGGGTCGGACGCCGGCTGCGGCTTGCGCAGGCCGGCGAAATTCTGCTTGCTCACGTCAAACGCACTTACTCGGACTTCGATGCCACCCTGGCGGAACTCGACGCCCTTCAGGGGTTGAGACGCGGAACGGTCGCCATTGCCACGGTCGAAAGCGTTGCAGAGACCCTGCTTCCGGAGTTGGTGTCGTCCTTCCGGCGGAAATACCCGGGCATCCACGTCAGTGTCACCGTCACCAGCGCCCTCGAAGCGGCAAAGCTCGTGGAAGCGGCAGAAGCCGATGTAGGCTTCACCTTCGACCCGCCCGACACTTCTGCGCTGACGGTCTCCTATCATCAGGACTTGCCGATCGGGGCGTTGATGGCCCCCGACCACCCGCTGGCAACGGCTGAAGTTCTCAGCCTGTCCGAATGCCTGCGTTTTCCGCTGGCGCTTCCCGCCGTCGGCCTTTCCCTGCGCAGCCGGATAGACGCGTCCATGGCGCAGATTCCAGGATCTCTGCGAACCTATATCGAAGCCAATTCACTGCGGTTCATGCGCGCGCTGGCACGGGAAGAAAAGGTGATCGGATTTCAGACCGAGATCGGCTGTGAAGAGGATCTTGAAAGCGGCCGGCTGGTGTTTAAACCCTTGACGGATTTGCCGCTTCAGGCGGATCGATTAAGCATTGTTACAAGCGCCCGCAGGGCGCTTGCGCTGTCGCCTGGCATGTTTTTCAATCATGCCGTGATCGCGCTAAAAGACCGTTTGCCGAACAATGATGCCAAAATGGCATCAACAAGTGCTAAAATGAGCGCTATGGAATGAGCCAAATTTAGGGCACCTTTTTTATCTGCAGCTGAAAGAGACTGTGGTGGACACCGCTTTAGTGGAACTGGCGCTGCGGTTGGGAGAGATGAGTGATGGGGCGTTTGACGACGCATGTTCTGGACACAGCCCTCGGACGTCCAGCGGGCGGCCTGAAGATCGAACTGTGGGCCATGGATGGCGCACCTGAGATGGTGTCGACCCATACCACAAACGCCGATGGCCGCGTTGATGGCCCCATTCTCGAGGGACCGGCCTTCAAGTGCGGAACCTATGAGCTCCGCTTTCATGCCGGAGACTACCTCAAGTCCTGCGGAACAAACCTGCCCGAACCCTTGTTTTTGGACATCATCCCGATACGCTTTGGCATTGCCGAGCCCGATGGCCATTATCATGTGCCGCTGCTGCTTTCGCCCTTCGGGTTCTCGACATATCGCGGGAGCTGAGGAATGCGTGACACAATACGTTTCCTGAAGGATGGCGAGATCGTCGAGCTTTCCGAGGTGCGGCCTACGGAAACAGTGCTAGACTATCTGCGACTGAGAGCGAGACAGACCGGAACCAAGGAAGGCTGCGGCGAAGGCGACTGCGGTGCTTGCACGGTGGCTGTGGGACGGCTGGTTGCCGGCAAATTGACCTATCAACCGGTCAACAGCTGCATTCAGCTTCTCGCCATGATTGATGGCGCCGAACTCGTCACCGTCGAAGACCTGAATTCTGACGGCCGACTTCACCCTGTTCAAAAGGCGATGGCGGAGCTGAATGGCTCGCAGTGCGGTTTCTGCACGCCCGGCTTTGTCATGAGCCTTTTCACGCTCTATCACGCCGAAGGTCAGGCGCGCAGCCGCAAGGCCGTGACGGAATGGATCGCAGGGAATCTTTGCCGATGCACGGGCTATCGCCCGATCGTTGACGCTGCTCTTGAGAGCTGCTTCGAGAGTGCGGATGACGCTTTTGCCTGGCGCGCCAATGAAACCCGCGAAAAACTGCGCGAGCTCGCCGACAGCCGGGATATCTACATTGGCCATGGCGACGGCTTTGTGGCGTCTCCTGCAACGCTTGACGGACTGGCTGCGCTTTACGCGCAGAACCCGGACGCGACGATCGTCGCGGGCGCCACCGATGTCGGGCTGTGGATCACGAAGCATCTCAAGGATCTACCGAAGGTCATCTGGCTTGGGCGCATCGAAGGACTGGACCGGGTTGAGGAAACGCCGTCAGGGGTTCTGATGGGCGCAACAGCGACCTACCAGACAGCCGAGGCGGCGATGACGCGGATTTCACCGGATCTTGGCGAGCTCTGGAAGCGGATCGGATCCAAACAAGTGCGTGCGTCCGGCACGGTCGGAGGCAACATCGCAAACGGTTCTCCGATCGGAGATACGCCGCCGGCGCTGATCGTGCTCGGAACGACGCTGGAGCTGCAGTCAAAGGACGATTCGCGCACCTTGCCACTCGAAGACTATTTTCTCGACTATGGCAAGCAGGACCGGAAAACAGGTGAATTTGTGACCGGGCTCTTTGTTCCCCGGCCGGCACCTAACCAGATCTTCCGCTGTTACAAGATTTCAAAGCGCTTCGATCAGGACATTTCATCGGTGATGGGCGCCTTTCTCTTCACTGTCATGGACCAGAAGATCACTGAGGCGAGGATCGCCTTCGGCGGAATGGCGGCAACGCCAACGCGCGCTCCCGGCGCCGAAACATCTCTCATTGGAGCGTCCCTTGAGGATCCCGCCACATGGGCTGCGGCCATGAAGGCCCTGATGAGCGACTACACACCCATGAGCGACATGAGGGCAGGGGCGGAGTACCGGATGGAGACCGCGAGAGCGCTCCTCGCAAAGGCTCTCATGGAGGCAAGCGGCACGGCAGCTGCCCAACTGCGCCTGCGCGTCCCGGCCATGGAGGCCGCCGAATGACGGACCAAAGCGCGCTCCCGGAAACGCCTGCGAACATGCGTCATGTGCACAAGCCGCTGAATCATGACAGTGCCGTCAAGCACGTGCGGGGAACGGCGACCTATATCGATGACATGCCGGAACCCATCGGCACGTTGCACGTGGTGCCGGGCTGGGCGCGCCAGGTCGTGCGCGGCAAGCTCACCTCGATCGATCTGGACGCCGTCCGCAAGGCACCGGGCGTGGTCAAGGTTCTGACTGCCGACGATATTCCCGGCGTCAATGACTGCTCGGCAGCCATGGGCGATGATCCGGTTCTGGCAACCGATGAAATCCTCTTTTACGGACAGGTGGTCTTCGCGGTTATCGCGTCCTCACGCGAGGCCGGGCGCAAGGCAGCACTTCTGGCCAGGATCGAAGCGCAACCAACCACCCCGATCATCACCGCGGAGGACGCTGTCGCGGCTGATATCACGGTGCTGCCGGACTACCAGTTTCGGCGCGGCTCTCCAGAAACGGGCATGACGGCAGCCGAAAACGTTCTTTCCGGCGTCTTTCAGATCGGTGGCCAGGAGCATTTCTATCTGGAAGGCCAGGTCGCCATGGCCAGTCCCCAGGAAGATGGCGGGGTGATGGTCTACACCTCGACCCAGCATCCGACGGAAGTCCAGCATACGGTTGCCAAGGTCCTCGGTATTCCTGATGCGCTCGTTGTGGCGGAAGTGCGCCGCATGGGAGGCGGTTTCGGTGGCAAGGAATCCCAGGCCAATCAATGGGCGAGCCTCGCAGCCCTGGCCGCGGCCGCGACGGGAGAGACCTGCAAGCTCCGTCTCGACCGCGACGACGACATGATCATGACCGGCAAGCGCCATGACTTTCGGGTGGAATGGCAGATCGGGCACGACAGCCAGGGGCGCATTCGCGCCGTCGATCTCAACTTCCTCGCGCGTTGCGGCTATTCGGCGGATCTGTCTCTGGGCGTCAATGATCGCACCATGTTCCACGCTGACAGCAGCTACTTCTATCCGGACGCGGTCATACGCAGCCGGCGTCTGAAAACAGACACCTGCTCCAACACGGCCTTTCGCGGGTTCGGCGGGCCACAGGGCATGCTGACCGCCGAACGGATGATTGATGCAATCGCCATCACCGTTGGCAAGGATCCGCTGGAAATCCGCCAGTTGAATTTCTATGACGCCGAGCACAATCTGACACCTTACGGGATGCCGGTCGAAGAGCATGAGGTCATGCATGATCTCTTCGGACAGCTGGTCGAGAGTTCAGACTATTGGGCGAGGCGCGACGAGGTTCGCGACTTCAACAGTCACAATGCAGTCTTGAAGAAAGGCCTGGCCCTGACGCCGGTCAAATTCGGCATCTCCTTCACACTGAAGCACCTCAATCAGGCGGGCGCCTTGGTCCATCTCTACACCGATGGTTCGGTTCATCTGAACCATGGGGGCACGGAAATGGGGCAGGGGCTTTACCAGAAAGTGGCGCAGGTTGTGGCCGATGAATTCGGCATCACAATCGACAAGGTCCGCATCACCGCAACGAACACGTCCAAGGTCCCCAATACCGGCCCGACGGCCGCCTCATCGGGAACCGATCTCAACGCCATGGCGGCCAGGAATGCGGCCAGGGTCATCAAGGATCGGCTGATTGATTTCCTCTGCAAGACGCATCAGTGCGGGGCTGAGGCCATTGCCTTTCAGGACAACAAGGTCTTTGTCGGAGAACAGCAATTTTCATTGGCCCAGGTCGCGAAACAAGCGCATCTGGCGCGGATCCATCTCTCCGATGCCGGCTTTTATGCCACGCCGAACATCACCTGGGATCGCGACAGCGCTGGCGGCCGGCCATTCTTCTATTTTGCCTATGGCGCCGCCTGCGCCGAAGTGACGATAGATACGATGACCGGCGAGATGACCGTTGATCGCGTCGATCTGCTGCATGATGTCGGGCACTCGCTGAACCCTGCGATCGACATCGGCCAGATCGAAGGCGGCTTCGTCCAGGGCATGGGTTGGCTGACCACCGAAGAGCTTGTCTGGGATGAGCAGGGGCGCCTGCGCACCCACGCGCCATCGACCTACAAGATCCCGGCAGCCTCCGACATTCCAGAGGATTTCAACGTCGCGCTTTACCAATCCAGGGGCAATCCGCAGGACACGATCTATCGCTCCAAAGCGGTTGGAGAACCGCCTGTGATGCTGGCAAATGCGGTGTTCTGCGCGATCACCGATGCGGTGGCCAGTCTCAATCCGGGTGTCGTGCCGGACCTTGACGCGCCTGCAACGCCAGAGGCGATCATGAAGGCGGTACGCAGTATCCGCCGGGCGCAGGCAGGGTCAAGAGGTGCTGCTGAATGAGCGTCTGGTCCCACATCGCTGACATTCTGCAGGCCGGGCAAGACTGCGCGCTGGTGACGATCGCGAGCGCTGCCGGATCGACGCCACGCGAGGCGGGTGCACGCATGGTGGTTCGTCAGGACGGCAGCTTTCACGGCACCATCGGCGGCGGCACCCTGGAATTTCAGGCTATCAAATGGGCGACTGCGGCACTCGAAGAGGGGAAGGCAGGCCTGTCGATCAGAACGTTCTCTCTCGGTCCGGACCTGGGGCAGTGTTGTGGTGGACGCGTGGATGTCGCGGTGGAAGTTCAATCGGCGGCGCAAGTCCTGAGTGCTCAACATCTTGCAAGTCTCGAGGCCGAAGGCGCGGCTTTCGCGACACAGGCGACCATCTCGGACGATTGTCCTGTTACGCGTCAGGTTCTGCCAACAGTGCCCGACGAGCCGTTTCACCTAGAGGCGAACACCTTGTTGACCGAGATATTTGGTCAGGATCGCAGAACGCTTTACCTGTTTGGCGCAGGCCATGTCGCCCGCGCGCTTGTCCTCGCACTGGCGAACCTGCCTTTCCGCATCATCTGGACCGACAGCCGTGCTGATGCCTTCCCAGCTGCGGTGCCGTCAAACGTCACCAAGGTTTGCAACGCGTCGCCGGAAACCATTCTTCAAGATGCTGAGCACGATGCATTCGTTCTGGTCATGACGCATTCGCATGCTCTGGATGAGGCCATTGTCTCTGCCGCCTTGGCGAAAGGACAGTTTTCCTATGTGGGCGTCATTGGCAGCGCAACGAAGCGGGCAAGGTTCGAAAAGCGGTTGCGCGCGCGCGGCATTTCGCCGGTGGCCGTCTCCGGGTTGGTCTGCCCCATAGGCACCAGCATGATAGCATCGAAGTCGCCTGCTGCGATTGCCGCTGGCGTTGCCGTGGAGCTTGTCGTTGCAGATGAGGCTGCGCGGGCCGCTGTTTCAACAGGACTTGCACAAGTCTCGGTTTCTGGACGATAAGTCGGCGAATGGTTGGGGGAATGAAGCCATTGGCGGAAAATGAAAAAAAGAGCGGCGACACTGCTCAAACGGATCGGCGGGCAAGCGGCGATGTGCTTCTCGATGGCAAGAGCCTGACCAAGCGCTTCGGTGAAATTCTTGCCAATGACCGGGTTGATCTGCGTATCAACAAGGGCGAAATCCATGCACTGCTTGGCGAAAATGGGGCAGGCAAGTCGACGCTTGTGAAGATGTTCTATGGCGCACTTGAGCCCGATGCTGGCGAGATTATTTGGCAGGGAAAGCCTGTGCAGATCGACAACCCAGCCGCTGCACGCGCGCTCGGCATCGGCATGGTTTTCCAGCATTTCTCTCTTTTTGAAGCTTTGACGGTTGTCGAAAATATCGCGCTCGCCCTGCCTGAGCCGGGCAATATGAAAGCGCTCGCCAAGCGCATCGAAAGCATCTCGAGCGAATACGGCCTGCCGCTCAATCCGCAGGACATTGTCGCCGACCTTCCAGTCGGCATTCGTCAGCGCATCGAAATCGTTCGGTGCCTGCTTCAGGAACCGGCACTGATCATCATGGATGAGCCGACGTCGGTGCTTACCCCGCAAGAAGCCGATCGTCTGTTCAAGACGCTTGAGCGTCTGGCCAGTGAAGGTTGCGCTGTCCTCTATATTTCGCATCGCCTGGAGGAGGTGAAGAGGATCTGTCACCACGCGACGATCCTGCGCCATGGAAAGGTTGTCGGCGAGTGCGATCCTTCAAAGGAAACGCCCTCGAGCCTCGCCAACATGATGGTCGGCTCAGAAGTGATCGGTGTGTCCCACAGCGGAAAGGCGCCGGAACTCGGCCCCGCTCGCTTGAGAGTGGCCGACTTGAGCGCGCCGGCTCGAAACCCCTTTGCCACCACCTTGAATGACCTCAACCTCGCTGTTCATGCAGGTGAGGTTGTTGCCATCGCCGGTGTCGCCGGAAACGGGCAGGGCGAGCTTTTTGATGCATTGTCCGGTGAGGTGCGGGTTACGCCTGAGATGATCTACATCGACGGTCAGGCGTGCGGCGCGAAAAGCATCAACTGGCGCCGCCAGCAAAATGCGGCTTTTGTACCCGAAGAACGCCTCGGTCATGGCGCTGTTCCTGGCATGACTTTGACGAATAATATCGTCCTGACCCGCCACGGCACCAATGACGGGCTGGTTTCGGCCGGTTTCGTGTCTGAGGGGCAATCCGGCGAGCTCGAGCAAAAGGTCAAGACGCACTTCGACGTTCGGATGTCCCATGACAATCCGGAGGCACGTTCGCTGTCCGGCGGCAATCTTCAAAAGTTCGTCGTCGGGCGAGAACTGGATCGAAAGCCTGGTGTCCTGGTGGTCAACCAGCCGACCTGGGGGGTCGATGCGGGTGCTGCGGCGCTGATCCGGCAATCACTGATCGATTTGGCGCGATCCGGATCCGCTGTTCTGGTGATCAGCCAGGATCTCGACGAGATTTTCGAAATCGCCGACCGCATCGCGGTGATTTCCAGAGGCTTCCTGTCTGAGGCAGAAGCTGCCTCCGGGATGACGCGCGAGCGGGTCGGTCTGTTGATGGCCGGCAGCGCCGAGCGGTCTCAAGGCAATGACAGGAAGGCAGTGTAATGCGGATCGAACTGGTCAAACGCACGGAACACAGCCGCCTGATGGCAGTTTTGTCGCCCGTCATCGCTGTCTTTCTGACGCTGATCGCCGCTGCGATCCTGTTCCAGCTGTCAGGTAAAGATCCCCTTTTGGGTCTCTTCACGTTTTTCATTGAGCCTTTGACGGACACATGGTCTCTGCAAGAGTTGATTGTGAAGGCAACTCCGCTTGTCCTGATCGCTTGCGGCCTGGCGGTGTGCTATCTCTCCAACAACTGGAACATTGGCGCTGAAGGGCAGTTTGTTTTCGGGGCGCTTTGCGGGTCGTTCATCCCGATTGTCTTTCCGGATTTCGAGACGGTTCTGACCTTGCCGCTGATGCTTCTTCTGGGAGCGCTTGGGGGCGCTGCTTGGGGCCTGATCCCAGCAATTTTGAAAACCCGTTTCAACACCAACGAGATCCTGACCAGCCTGATGCTGGTCTATGTGGCCAGCCTCATCCTGGACTATCTGGTCCGTGGCCCCTGGCGCGATCCGGACGGCTATAACTTCCCTGAATCGCGCCTGTTCACTGACGCGGCAACGCTTCCAGTCATAGGCGATGGCCGCATGAGCATTGCCGCGCCAATTGCCGTGGTCGTGGTTATCGTGCTGACCATAGTGCTAGCGAAGACTCTCAAAGGCTTCGAAATCCGGGTCATGGGCGAAAGCCCGCGGGCGGGCAGCTTTGCAGGCTTCTCCAAAAAGCGTCTGACACTCTTTGCCTTTGCGCTCGCGGGAGGGCTGGCAGGACTGGCCGGAACCATGGAGGTGTCCGGCTCGCTCGGACAGCTGCTGCCGACGATCTCGCCAGGCTACGGCTTCACGGCCATCATTGTTGCCTTCCTAGGCCGTTTGAACCCGGCAGCCATCCTGATCGCGGGCCTCGTTTTGGCGCTGTCCTACATTGGCGGCGAAGGTGTGCAAGCCTCAATGGGTGTGTCCGACAAGATCGCCGCCGTGATTCAGGGGCTTCTGCTGTTCTTCGTGCTCGCCTGCGACACCTTCATCTTGTACCGACCGCGGATCGTGCCGGGTCGCTCTGCAACCGGCTCGGAGATCTGATCATGTTTGAAGCCGTTCTCCTGACCGTGATCACCGCTGCAACACCTCTTCTAATTGCCGCCATTGGCGAGTTGGTGGTCGAACGCTCGGGCGTCCTCAATCTGGGCGTCGAGGGGATGATGATCATGGGGGCCGTGGTGGGCTTTGCCGTCGCCAACCAGACCGGTTCCGGCACTCTGGGAGTGCTTGCTGCCATCGTCGCGGGCATGGGCATGGCGCTGATATTCGGCTTTCTCGTGCTCAGCCTCGTCACCAATCAGGTGGCGACCGGCCTGGCGCTGACGATCCTGGGTCTTGGCGTGTCCGGCATGATCGGGGAGGCCTACATTGGCGTTCCGGGGCTGCGACTGCCTGAACTCTACATTCCCGTTCTTTCGGAGCTGCCCCTCATCGGACCGGTGTTCTTTCAGCAGGATGCGGTCGTCTATCTTGGCTTTGCCCTTGTCGCGCTCGTAGCCTTTGTGCTCTTCCGGACCCGGACCGGGCTCATCCTGCGCGCGGTCGGCGACAATCACGGGTCAGCGCATGCGCTCGGCTATTCCGTCATCAAGGTACGGTATTTGGCGGTGCTCTTCGGCGGCGGCTGCGCCGGGCTTGCCGGCGCCTATATGTCCCTGGCATACACGCCCCAGTGGGTGGAGAACATGACCGCGGGACGCGGCTGGATCGCGCTGGCGCTTGTGGTCTTCGCTTCCTGGCTGCCGTTCCGCGTTATTGCCGGGGCCTACCTGTTTGGCGCGGTCACCGTGCTGACCTTCCATGCCCAGGCACAGGGCATTGGTGTGCCATCTCAATTGCTGTCCAGCTTGCCGTATATTGCCACCATTGCAGTCCTCGTGCTCATCTCGGCAAATCGCAGGCTGACGCTTGTCAATACGCCGGCCTGCCTCGGCAAGCCGTTCGTTCCGGACCGATAGGCACGCTGCCAGTCGGTCCAAAAGGCCGGGATCGTTGCGATGCGGTTCCGGTAAGATCCATGAGCATCGCATGAAACCAATAATCCTGAGGGGATTTGGATTATGAAAAACATCATGAAAGCGACAGTCGCAGCTGTTGCCTTTGCAGCGGCCTCCTCCGCGGCATCTGCAGCAGACCTCAAAGCCTGTTTCGTCTACATCGGCCCTGTCGGCGATTTCGGCTGGACCTATCAGCACGACCAGGGCCGTTTGGACGTTGTCGAAAAGTTCGGCGACCGGGTCGAAACCGCATATCTGGAGAATGTTCCGGAAGGTCCGGATTCCGAGCGTGCCATCGAGCGCTTCGCCCGTGATGGCTGCAACATCATCTTCACGACCTCCTTCGGCTACATGAACCCGACGCTCAAGGTCGCCAAGAAGTACCCGGATGTCATGTTCGAGCATGCGACTGGTTACAAGACCGCCGATAACGTTGCCACCTACAACTCGAAGTTCCATGAAGGCCGCTACATCATCGGCCAGGTCGCCGGCAAGATGTCCAAGACCGGCACTGCGGGCTACATCGGGTCCTTCCCGATTCCGGAAGTTGTGTCCGGCATCAATGCCTTCCTCCTTGGTGCGCAGTCGATCAACCCGGACTTCAAGGTGAAGGTGGTTTGGGTCAACACATGGTTCGACCCGGGCAAGGAAGCCGACGCAGCCAAGGCGCTGATTGACCAGGGTGCTGACATCATCACCCAGCACACCGACTCCACCGCGCCTTTGCAGGTCGCACAGGAACGCGGCGTTCATGGGTTCGGTCAGGCTTCTGACCAGATCGCCTTTGCAAAAGACGCCCAGTACACCGCGATCATCGATGACTGGGGCCCCTATTACATCGAACGCGTTCAGGCGGCCCTCGACGGCACCTGGGAAAGCGCGCAGACCTGGCACGGGCTGAAGGAAGGCCACGTTGCCATGGCGCCTTACACCAACCTGCCGGACGACGTCATTGCAATGGCAAAGGAAACCGAAGCCAAGATCGTTGGCGGCTGGGAACCTTTCACCGGCCCGCTGACCAAGCAGGATGGCACGGAAGCCGCTGCTGATGGTGTGCGTCTTGATGACGGCGCTATTCTCGGCATGAACTGGTACGTGAAGGGCGTTGACGACAAGCTGCCTCAGTAAGGCGCCTTACGTCGACCTCAAAAACCGCACCCGGGCCTGTCCCGGGTGCGACCTGATCTTTTTAAAAATGGACGCGCTACGATGACCCTTGCCTTTGCAATGGACTGGCTCAACTTGCTTTTTCGTTGGGCCCACCTGATCGTCGGGATCGGTTGGATCGGCACGTCCTTCTATTTCATCGCGCTTGACCTTTCCCTGCGTAAACGGACCGACATGAAAGAAGGCGTTGCGGGAACCGCCTGGGAGGTTCATGGCGGGGGCTTTTATCATGTCGAGAAATATCTGGTCGCCCCTAAGGAGCTGCCGGAAGACCTGATCTGGTACAAGTGGGAGGCTTATCTCACCTGGGTGACGGGCTTCGCCCTGCTAGTGGTTCAGTACTATTTCAACGCGACGTCCTACCTGATTGACCCGAACGTACTCACCATGACACCAGGAGAGGCGATCCTGATCTCGGTGGTGTCTCTGGTCGCGGGCTGGCTGATCTATGATCGGCTGTGCAAGTCGCCGATCGGACGCAATGTTCCGCTCCTTGCCACCTGCCTTTTCGTTTTGATCCTGGCCGCATCCTACCTCTTCACCCACGTGTTTTCCGGCCGTGGTGCCCTGATCCACGTGGGCGCCTTTGTCGGAACCATCATGGCGGTGAATGTTTTCGGCATCATCATCCCGAATCAGAAAAAGATCACGGCAAGTCTGCTCGCCGGCGAAGCGCCAAATCCAGCGCTCGGCGCCATGGGAAAGCAGCGCTCGGTTCACAACAACTATCTGACGATCCCGGTCCTCTTGATGATGGTGTCCAACCATTATCCAATGCTGACCGGCCATCCCCAGTCCTGGCTCCTTGTCGCGTTGATACTCGTGATCGGTGGCATGGTGCGCCATTTCCTCAATCGACATGACGCTGGCGATCCGTTTGCCAAGTTCTGGTGGTCGCTACCCGTAGCAGCGGTCGGGCTTGTCATCGCAATCATCATGACCGCCCCGAAGGACTACAGTGGCGGCGCTGCAGTTGCCGATGCTGAAGTCATTGCCATCGCACGGACCCATTGCGCCAGCTGCCACGCGGCTGTTCCCACCCATGAAGCATTCGACGAAGCGCCCAAGGAAATCCATCTGGAAAGCCTCGGGGATCTTCAGCGTTACGCGGATCAGATCATGGCCCAGGCGGTGCAATCAGATGCAATGCCGCTGGGGAA
This sequence comes from Roseibium polysiphoniae, assembly GCF_014842925.1. Taxonomy (GTDB): domain Bacteria; phylum Pseudomonadota; class Alphaproteobacteria; order Rhizobiales; family Stappiaceae; genus Roseibium; species Roseibium polysiphoniae. The sequence continues at coordinate 657,209 of NZ_JACYXJ010000002.1, read as the reverse complement.
TGAAACCGGCATGACGGATACGGAACGTGCTACGCTCGGAACCTGGATCAGCCAGTTGAAGTGAGGCGCATGATGATATCCATCGGTACCATCAATGAAATGAGCCAGACAGAATTCGTCGAAGCCTTTGGCGATGTGGCCGAGCACAGTCCCTGGGTCGCGGAAGGCGCTTTCTCGCAAGGCGCATTTGCAACCCGCGAGGACCTGATCGTCGCGTTTGAGACGACGATGCTGGATGCGCCGAAGAAACGTCAGCTCGACCTTGTGCGCGCCCATCCGGACCTTGCCGGCAAGGCCGCCATTGCAGGCGATATGGCGGAAGATTCCAAACGTGAGCAGAGCGGGGCAGGGCTGGACACCTTGTCACCTGACGAATTTGCCCGTTTCACCGACCTGAACGATCGGTATCAGCAACGTTTCGGCTTCCCCTTCATCTTTGCCGTCAAGGGGGCGGACAAACACATGATCCTGCATGCCTTTGAGCAGAGGGTCGACAACGCTCCGGAACAGGAATTCACTGCGGCGCTCGCACAAATTGCCCGCATTTTCCGGTTCAGGCTTGAGGACCGTGTCGCCGAGAGCTGATGTCGGCGCTCGCTCGAATTTACAAAGCCGCTAAGTGCCTGAGCCAGGCAGATCGAAATCCCCAGAAACCGCATTTCAAAGCCGGCAAGCGCAGACTGGCGATCAAGAGCCGGTGAAGTTCTTTCCTGTCTACGGCTCGGTCCGCAAACCGGCTTGGGTCAGTGTGCCCGATACCCATTTCACGTTTTGATTGAAGTCTTTGGCCTGTTTGCATTGCCGATCCCGGCTTCGATAAAAAAATGCGAAACGCCAAAGTTTTCTGGCTGTACAAATATGTAACGTTATAACATACTGATTGATTGAAGGCTGGTCCATTCGCTTGACCGCTCGCCGCAAACGCAACTTCAAGCCAAGTGGAACACAAACAATGAAGTGCTTTTCCGTCGCTCTGGCGCTCGCCGCAATCACCAGCGCCGCCGCCGCGCAGAGCTTTCCACTTACCCTGGAAAATTGCGGCCACGAGGTGACATTCGAAAGCGCCCCGGAAAGTGTGGTCACCATCGGACAAGCCACCACCGAGGCGATGTATCTGCTTGGGCTTGCCAACAAGGTAAGCGGAACGGCCGTCTGGTTCACGGACGTATTGCCAGAGTTTGCCGATGCCAATGCCGAGATTGAACGTCTCGCAGACAATACGCCGAGCTTCGAGGCCGTTCTGAACAAGCGCCCCGGCCTCGTTGCGTCTCAATATGAGTGGTATGTCGGCTCAAAGGGCTCCGTGGGAACGCGTGAACAGTTCCATGATCTCAGCGTCCCGACCTACATCTGGCCAGCTGATTGCGTTGGGAAAGACAACACCGTGGGTGTCGACGGGACTCGCGAAGAGCTGATTTCGACCGAGGTCATCTACAGGGGGCTGACGGAGCTTTCGCAGATTTTCGGTGTGCCTGAGGCCGGCAAGGAGGCCGTTGCGAAGCTCAAGGCAAGAGAAGAGGCGGCCATTGAGCGCGCGAGCGCCCTGAAGCTTGAAGACGTGTCCGCGATGTTCTGGTTTTCGAGCTCGAAAATGGACGCAGATCCCTACGTTGCGGGCGCAAAAGGCGCGCCTGGCTACATCATGGCGAAGTTGGGGGTAGAGAACGTAGTCACCTCAAGCGAGGAATGGCCGACCGTAGGCTGGGAAACGCTGGCGAAGGCAAATCCGACCTACATCGTCCTGGCTGATCTGCAGCGACGGAAATTCCCGGCGGACTCGATTGAAGCCAAGATAGAGTTTCTCCAAACAGATCCCGTTGCCAGCCAGATGGACGCTGTGAAAAACGGCAGGGTCCTTATTCTCGAGGCCCATGCCATGGACGCGACGGTTCGTACGGTTTCCGGTTTGGAACTGCTTGCTGAAGTCATGGAAAAGCAGGCCGCATCCCAGTGAACAGATTGACCTTCGGCGGGCTCGCGCCCGCCGTTTCGCTTTTTGGAGCCATGGTAATTTTGCTCGCGGCGGTTGGCTCGGCTCTTGTGATCGGCGAAACCGTTATCCCATTGCCGACAATCTGGAATGTGCTGAAATTGGAGTTCGGCTATTCCGCGCCTGAGGTCAATCCGATTGACCATGGCATTCTTTGGAGCTACCGGCTCCCGCGTGCCATCCTGGCGATGGCCTGTGGCGCATCACTGGCGCTAAGCGGGGTCGTTCTGCAAGCGCTTTTGCGCAACCCCTTGAGCGATCCCTATATTCTGGGTTTGTCGGCCGGCGCCTCAACGGGTGCAGTCAGTGTCGCGATCCTTGGTTTTGGGGCAGGCGTCCTCTCCTTGTCTGGTGGAGCCTTTATCGGCGCCTTGATGGCTTTTGGGTTTGTCGCCTTTCTTGCCCGCATGGCGAAAGGTGAGGGAGCAGGCGCGACATCAAGCCTTGCACTCTTGCTGGCTGGCGTGGCGGGCGCCCAGCTGTTTCATGCATTGACGGCTCTTATCATCGCAAAGTCTGCCGACGCCAATCAGGCGCGGGCAATCATTTTTTGGATGATGGGCAACCTGTCCGGCAGCAGATGGCAAGACGTCTATCTCGCTGTACCGGTCACAATGCTCGGTCTGGGCGTTATCTTCGGCCACTTTCGTGCCCTTGACGCAATGACTTTTGGCCGGGAGGCCGCACAATCCATGGGTATTAGAACCAGTGCCGTGATGACGATTCTCATTGGTACGACAGCACTGTTGACGGCAATCATGGTCTCACTTTCCGGTGCCATAGGATTTGTTGGCCTTGTTGTCCCTCATGCTGCGCGGTTTCTGGTTGGCGTGCGCCATGTCGTTTTGATCCCTGCGGCGGCGCTGGCAGGCGGCGTCTTTCTCATTATGGCCGACATCGTTTCCCGCGTGCTTATTCCCGGTCAAACGTTGCCAATAGGGGTGGTGACCGCCCTCGTCGGCGCGCCGGCCTTTGCCGTCATTCTGGTTCGGAGTTCCCGTGCGCATTCTGGTTGAAGACATCTCCCTGTCCATTCAGGGAAAGCCGATCCTTCAGGACGTCTCGCTGGATATTGCGTCCGGCCAGTCTTTGGCGCTCATCGGACCAAACGGCTCGGGAAAATCCACCTTGCTGCGCGTGATGGCCGGACATATTTGCGCCGATCAAGGACAGGTGACGATCGGCAAAGACCGGTTGTGTGATCTATCTCCCAGGAATCTGGCACAGCGGTTGGGTTTTGTCTCTCAGGAGGCCGGCACGACGGATGCAATTGCCGTCGAAGATGCGGTCAAGCTTGGACGTACCCCTTGGCTTTCGCTTTTGTCGCCCTTTCGAGGGGAGGACAGCCGGATTGTTGAGACCGCCATGTCCGAAATGGCGATCAGCGCCTATGGCAAGAAGCAATTCAACACGCTCTCCGGTGGCGAAAAGCAAAGAGTGCATATCGCACGCGTACTCGCCCAAACGCCACAAATCTTCCTGCTGGATGAGCCAACCAATCATCTGGACATCCGACACCAGATAGCGATCATCGACTGGGTGATCCGCCAGAAATCGACAGTGGCTATGGCGGTTCACGATCTCAATCACGCCTTTGCCTGCGACCGCGTTGCGGTATTGCATGGAGGGAAACTGGTCGCTTTCGGCGAACCCAGTGAGGTGCTGGTGCCTGACGTGATCGAGACGGTCTTTCAGGTCGCTGTACATCCGAATTTTGCCGCACAGCTCAATCGCCCGGTTCTGGCGTTCTCAAAGTCGGCGGCGGCGCAATAGGCAGCACTAAGGGGCCTGAGGCTGCTCAGTATTTAAATGCTGCGCGGGCCATAGATGAATCTGATTGGCGCAACGAGCATCCATCCACCAACACCGAGCATCGTCGCCCAGGCACTGCAATTTCTAAATACGGGTCTTTGGGGCTGCTTCGCGATCTGAATCGCCCGAATTAGGTTCCCCTTTGGGTTCTATCAGAAGCACTTTCACCTCACTCTCAGCCCTTGGTCGATGAACAACGCCCTTTGGAACGATTAACAACTCGCCTGCCTTAACGGTCCGTGATGTTTCCCCTTCGATGTCCATCTGCATCTCACCTTCCAACACATAGAAAAAATCATCTGTGGTTTCGTGTTTATGAAATGGGTACTCGCCGACAAACTTGACCACCATGACCTCATTGTCGTTGTAGTCCGCGATCACATGAGGGTCCCAATGAGTTGAAAAATGCGTCAGCTTTTCGTCAAGACTGATGGATTTCATAGTTGATTTCCTTCTTGTTGTTACGAATGTGCTTTCGAAGTCCTCAGGAGATTTCCGATCGAAAACGAACGACGATACGGCAGCCTAAGATCACACAACCTCACACCGGGTCTTGAACGATCGTGCGCAAATGATTGGGTGGCGACAGCCCCTTGGCAGGCCGGCATTCATAGGATTGAGGCCTATTTCTCTGGTGAGGCTTATGCCCCACATCGCCACGACACCTACGCCATCGGGTACACAATCAAAGGCGTGCAGAGCTTCGATTATCGTGGCGGGCGTTCCGATAGCGTTGCGGGAAAGGTGATTGTTCTACACCCTGACGAGATTCATACAGGCGAAGCCGGAACGGAAGATGGGTTCCACTACCGGATGCTGTATATTGAACCATCGTTGATCCGCGGCGCCTTAGGGGCAACGGCAAGCGCACTTCCATTTTTGCGGGATGCGGTTCTGACGGACCCGTGTTTGATGCGTGCGATCCATGCTGCGTTCAATGATATGGACAGATCGCTCGAAGCGGTTGCGATGGACGAGCTGGCCGTATTGATAGCGGACGGGTTGCTTGCAAACGACAAGTCTGCGCAGCGAACAAAAGGGTCGTTGATTGACCAGAAAGCGACAAACCTTGCGCGGGAATATCTCGACGAAAATCTTGATCGAATAGTCGATTCCGAACAGCTTGAGCAGGTTACGGGACTGGATCGGTATTCGCTGGCTCGTCGATTTAGAAAGGCGTTCGGAACCAGCCCATACAGGCATTTGACGATGCGTCGATTGGATCGGGTTCGGGCTGACATTGCAACTGGTGCAACTTTAGTCGACGCCGCCATGAAGCAAGGGTTTAGCGACCAATCGCATATGACACGGCGATTTAAGGCGAGCTACGGAGTTTCTCCAGGTCATTGGCAACGCCTTCTGCATTCTTCTTAAGAAGAAATCCGTCGAAACCGGTATACACCCATGGTGCTAGAAGCAAGCTCGCGTCGATGTTCAAAAAAGCGAGTTGGTTGCTCGGTTAAAGCCATCTGTTCTGGCAACGCAAATTTTAATGGAAAATGGCGGAGGGGGTGGGATTCGAACCCACGGAACGCTTGCACGCTCGGCGGTTTTCAAGACCGCTGCAATCGACCACTCTGCCACCCCTCCGGCAGCTCACCCCGTTTCCAGCTTTCAGACAGACTTGTCAAGTGGCCTTGAGAACCAGCTTCAAACTGTCTTTGGAAAACGGGTTTTGAGGTGATGTGCACCGCGTATAAGAGCGACCGCCGATCCGATGTCGTGGGCAGGGTGTGGATCGGCGGTCGAAATCTGGATTGGAAATCCAGCTGCTGCAGGAAGCGTGTGGGCAACCGCCCCGGCAACTGAGTGAAGACTAGGAGGCGAGAGGCGCTCCGACTGTGATCGATGTCACATCTGGGACGATAGGCTGTGGGAGAGGAGAGACAACTCGCGCACTAACCTGACGCAACGAACGCCTTCCGGTGGACGAATCTCTTGATTGAGATGCTTAAACTCGACGCGTTCTTCAGGATGGGTTAAGAAAGATCCGCTTTAAGTGATCTTCATGCGCCTCGGCGGGGGCTGGGCGCAAGGGTGGCACAAGGTTGGTCTGCATGGACCGCCTGGGTCATCCAGTTGAGTTTACGAGTAAACAATCGCGTGTGCACGGGGCCGCCGGCGCGTAGTGAGTAGGACGGCAGGATGCAGGGGATGGGCGATCTGCGCAGCGCTTTGGCTGCGGACGACCGATCAAGTTGCGCGTGGGGCAGGGACCATGTCTCGCCCGGCGCGAGTGCTGAGCTGCGCACCGTACCTAGACGATTGTCTCCGGAAAATGGATTTAAAGTGTTTCGCAACGTCCTTCTTGTCGTCGCTGCTGCCGGCTTTCTGGCTGCCTGTGGATCAACCCCGTCACCAGAACCCAAGGCAAAGTTCAGCCCCAAGAAATATGGCGTGAAGGGAAGCCCGAAGGTCGTGGCCGCTGGCAAGCCCGTGCCAAAGGGCGGCGGTCGCTACGTGGTTGGCAAGAAGTACAAGATCGCCGGCAAATGGTACTATCCGAAGCACGAACCGAACTACAAGAAGACGGGTTTGGCATCCTGGTATGGTCCGACCTTCCACGGCAGGAAGACTGCGAATGGCGAAATCTTCGATCGTAACGGACTGACCGCTGCCCACACGACCATGCCGCTTCCCTCCTATGCCCGTGTGACCAACGTTTCCAATGGCAAGTCCATGATCGTTCGCGTCAACGACCGCGGACCGTTCCACGGCAACCGGGTGATTGACCTGTCCGAACGCGTCGCGACCATGCTCGGAACCAAGGATCAGGGCGTCGGTAAGGTAAAAGTCGAATACATGGGCAAGGCCAGGATCGATGGCCAGGACGAGAGCTATCTTCTGGCCTCCTTCAGCGGACCAGGCTCAGTTGCTCCGGGCGGCACGGTCCCCGGCACGCTCTTCGCCAGCGCAGAGCCTGTGGCTCCGGTGTTCGGGCCAGCGCCCGCGCCGGCTCCGCGTCCTTATGGAACAACAACGGTCCTCGCGTCCGCGGGCAGCCCTGCGACACCGAACTATCGTGTCGCTTTCGATCCGGCGATCGCGTTTGAAACCAGCACCTCCACAATCCAGGTGGCATCGGCCAATACCTTTACCGGAGCGCCAAACGATCCGGCGCCGGCCGCCTATGCTGAGCCTGTGACAGCGCCAGCCGAAGGCGTCCTTGGCGTTCTGCGCGTGCCTGCTCCAGGCACGCCGCGGACACTGGTTTCCGGCAGCGCCATTTCTTCCTTCGCAGCCAAATCGCGCATTGACGCTGCTTATGGCGTGTTGAGCACCCAGTCCTCCCAAGGCATGGCCCTGAAACTTCTCGCAAAAGCCCAAGCCGACGGCTGACAAATAGCTCTTGCCTTGAACCCTGGTTCGGGCGACCTTTTTGGCAGGTTTTGAATCAGCCGCCAGGGAAACGGGAGCGATGACTGTAATGATGCCGCAAGCTTTGCGCCGCGTTTCATTCAGGATGCCTTTAATCCGTATTTTCGCCGCCGCTCTCTTTAGCTGCACGGCCCTGGCTACAACCACGTTTGCATTTGCAGAAACGCTCGCGACCCGCGCGCCGATTGCCTTTCTCTCCGCCCCTGAAAACGGAACAGTTCTTTTTGCCAAGGATGCGGACAAGGCTTTTGGTCCCGGCTCGCTGGTCAAGGTGATGACAGCCGCAACGGTCTTCGAGGCGCTCGCCACCGAGGATGTGCGAGAAGAAAGCCTTTGCAAGGTGTCCGAACATGCTTGGCGAACAGGCGGTGCGCCCTCACGCGGGGCGACGATGTTTGCCGCGATCAAGTCCGAGATCGCCGTGGAAGACCTGCTCGCCGGTCTGCTGGTCCACAATGCAAATGATGCCGCCATCATCCTTGCCGAATGCCTTGATGGATCAGAGGAAGCCTTCGCACAACGCATGAATGCCTACGCCGAGACGATCGGCATGACATCAAGCCATTTCATCAACCCCACCGGCTTTGCGCCAGACGAAGGGCAACCGGACGCCAAGACAACGGCGCGCGATCTGGCCGGACTGGCAACGGTCATTTTGGACAAACACGCAGACCATTACGGCCTGTTTGCCCAGCCGGAATTCACCTGGAACAAGATCTATCAGCGCAACAAGAACCCGCTTCTTGGCGAAATCCGGCAGCTCGACGGACTTGGCGCTGGACAATCTTCGGATGGCCATGCGGGCCTCGCTTCGGTTGAGCGCAACGGCCGTCGTGTAATCGCAGTCGTTGCCGGTCTATCCAGTGACAAAAACCGGCTAACCGCCATGCGTGAGGTCGTTGAAGGTGCCTGGGACTACTTCCAGGTTCAGACCCTCTTCCAGCGCGGCGATGAAATAGCTCAGGCGCGTGTTTTCGGCGGGCGCGAGTCTTACGTGCCGCTCCAGGCAGCATCAGATGTTGATGTGCTCCTGCCTCTCGGCGGAACGCTGGACTATAGGCTCAGGGTTGTTTATTCGGGTCCCTTGGCGGCTCCCGTTAAGGCTGGAGACATCGTCGGTGAGCTGCGTGTTGTGGGCAAGGACGGGATCGTACACCGGACAAAGCTGGCGACGGCCTCGGCTGTCGAGCCGGGAGACACCACGGAGCGGGCACTGGACGGCCTGAGTGAACTACTCTTCGGCTGGTTCTAAGCGCGATGTCAGCGCCTGTGAAGATGACTGCAAGCATGGGTCAGGGAGACCAGATTTGAAAGGCCGTTTCATCACCTTTGAAGGCGGGGAAGGGGCTGGCAAATCCACCCAGATCCAACGGCTGAAGGAGCGCCTCTCCAAGCTTGGCCTGAGCATCGTCGTGACCAGGGAACCGGGTGGCTCGCCTGGTGCAGAGAAGATCAGAACCATGCTCCTGTCCGGCGATGCAAAGGATCTCGGACCGCGCGGCGAAGCAATGCTCTTTGCCGCCGCTCGTGCAGACCACGTCGACAGCACCATTGAGCCTGCTCTTGTGCGTGGTGAGTGGGTGCTGTGCGATCGGTTTGCAGACTCCACGCGGGTTTATCAGGGTGAAGCCGGGGTGGATCCTGCCTATCTTGATCTGCTCGAAACGGCCGCGGTTGCGGGCATGCGCCCTGATCTCACCATTTTGATCGACATTCCCGCCGATGTTGGGCTTGCCCGGGTCAAAACCCGCTCGGAAACGGTCTCGACCGGTGGTCCGGATCGGTTTGAGATCGATGATGTGGGTGTTCATGAACGCCGCCGTGCACTCTTTCTGGACCTGGCGCGCCGGGAGCCCGCGCGCTTTGCGGTGATTGACGGCCGCCAGGACACGGAGGCGGTTGAAAAGGCGATCTGGGCCGCGGTCCAGAATCACTTTGCCGAGTTGGGCACGAATGATCGCGGCTCGGACGAAACGGTAGGCGAAAACGTGGGGGCGCAAGCGCATGGCCAGAGCGCCTGAAATCAAGGACACGCCGGAAGTTGATGCGCTGCCAGGTCTTCCGCTGCCACGTGAGCGCGGGCTCCTTGTCGGTCACCAGGAAACCGAACGCCAATTGCTCGACGCCTACAGGTCCGAGCGCTTGCATCACGCGTGGATCCTCGGCGGGCCCAAGGGCATCGGCAAGGCAACGCTGGCCTTCCGGTTCGCCCGCTTTGCCATTGCCAATCCAGACCGCTTTGGGACCGCCGTTGCGGCCGCGCAGGATCTTTCCCTGCCGGAGGATCACCCGGTCTTTCGACAAGTTGCGTCCGGGGCCAACCCCAACATTTTGCATTTGCGCCGTCCTTGGGACGAAAAAAGCAAACGGTTCAAGACTGAGCTCCCGGTGGATGAGATCCGCAAGACCGTTTCCTTTTTCGGCACCACCGCATCAAGTTCGGCGTGGCGGGTCTGCATCGTGGATGCGGCTGATGACATGAACATCAGTTCTGCCAACGCGCTCCTCAAAATTCTTGAGGAGCCGCCCGCTCAATGCCTCTTCCTAGTCCTGTCCCACGCGCCTGGCAGATTGCTGCCGACCATCCGCTCTCGGTGCCGGCGGATAGACATGCAGCCGCTGGGCAAAGACGAGATTGTCAATGGGCTAAGAGGTCTCAGTCCGGATGACTTGCCCGACGCCAACGGGCTGTCTGCTCTCGTCGGCTTTGCGGATGGAAGTCTGAGATCGGCACTAACGCTATTGTCCGGCGATGGTCTTGCCATCAACAAGGGCTTCATTTCTCTTGCAGAAAAAGCGCCCGAGGTTGATGTAATCGCACTTCATGGTCTCGGTGATCTTGTTGCTGCACGAGGCCAACGTGACAATTGGGAAAGTTTCCTCCATATCGCGCGGCAATGGCTTCACGGGCGCATGAAGGCAGATGCGACGAGCGCGCCCGGGCGGCTTGTCAGCTGGGCCGACTTGTGGGAAAAGATGAACCGCGCGGCGGCCGATACCGATGCGCTCAATCTCGACAGAAAACAGGTAGTCCTTGACGTGTTCCGGAACCTTTCAAAGGTCATGCGAATGCCCGCCTGATCCATCGCCGACACCGGCGGCTTCGGTTCAAGCCATATCCGCAATTGGAGTTCATCTCCCTTCCTTTCAGACACTTCGGGCAAATCAATCAAGAGCGTCATGACCGACCGACAAAGCTATTACATCACGACCGCCATTTCCTATCCGAACGGTGCGCCGCACATCGGCCACGCCTATGAAGCGATTGCCACAGACGCCATGGCGCGCTTCCAACGGCTCGATGGCAAGGATGTGTACTTCCTGACCGGCACGGACGTGCATGGACAGAAGATGCTGCAAACGGCACAGAAGGAAGGCATCACGGCGGCTGAACTCGCGGACCGCAACTCTGACCGGTTTGAAGCGATGGTCGAGGCCCTTGGCTGCACCAACACCGACTTCATCCGCACCAGCCAGGAGCGCCATCACAAGGCGAGCCAGGAAATCTGGCGCCGTATGGCCGCCAACGGCGACATCTACAAGGACAGCTACTCCGGTTGGTATTCCGTCCGCGATGAGGCCTACTATCAGGAAAGTGAAACGGAAGTCCGGGACGACGGTGTCCGCTATGGACCTCAGGGCACGCCCGTCGAATGGGTGGAAGAGGAAAGCTACTTCTTCAAGCTGTCTGAATATGAAGACAGGCTCCTGGCGCTCTATGACGATCAACCCGACTTCATCGGTCCAAATGAGCGCCGCAATGAGGTGGTCAGCTTCGTCAAGGGCGGTCTCAAGGACCTGTCCATTTCGCGAACCACTTTTGATTGGGGCGTGCCGGTTCCAGGCGACGAAAAGCATGTCATGTACGTCTGGGTTGACGCCCTGACGAATTATATCACCGGTCTCGGCTTTCCCGACGAAACCGATCCGCTTTGGAAATATTGGCCTGCTGATGCCCATATCATCGGCAAGGACATCATCCGCTTCCATGCCGTCTATTGGCCAGCGTTTTTGATGTCCGCTGGCCTGGAATTGCCCAAGCGCGTCTTTGCCCATGGCTTCTTGTTCAACAAGGGCGAGAAGATGTCCAAGTCCATCGGCAATGTGATCGACCCGTTCAACCTGATTGAGGCCTATGGTCTTGACCAGACTCGTTATTTCTTCCTGCGCGAAGTGCCTTTCGGCAAGGACGGCAACTACAGCCACGAGGCGATCGTCAACCGGATCAACGCGGATCTCGCCAATGATCTCGGCAATCTGGCGCAACGCTCCCTGTCGATGATTGCCAAGAACTGTGATCACAAATTGCCGGCTCCAGGCGCCTTCACCGAAGAGGACAAGGCGATCCTTGGTCAGGCTGACGCCATGCTCGAGATTTGCCGCAGCGCTTTCGCTAAGCAGGAAATCCATGCCGGCCTTGCTTGCGTCTGGGACTGTGTCGCTGAAGCCAACCGCTATTTTGCCGCTCAAGAACCCTGGGCGCTGAAGAAGACCGATCCCGAGCGCATGGGAACAGTCCTTTATGTGACGGCCGAGGTCGTGCGTCAGGTTTCCATCCTGGCACAACCCGTCACGCCGACAGCTGCCGCGAAGCTTCTCGACAATCTCTCCCTGAGCGAGGACGAGCGCGACTTTGCCAAGCTCGGAGCAGAGCATCGACTGGCGCCTGGCCGTGAAATTCCCAAGCCTGAAGGCGCTTTCCCGCGCTATGTCGAGCCAGAACCCTCTGGCGCGTGAGACGTTGTCACCCTATTTGACTCGCTGTCACTTTTGCCCTGACGAGAAACAACGGACCCCATGCTTGTAGACAGCCATTGCCATCTGGATTTCCCAGATTTTGACGGTGAACGCGACGACTTGATCGCGCGCGCGCGCGAAGCCGGTGTCGACTTGATGGTGACGATCTGCACAAGGGTCCGCAAATTCGATCAGATCAAAGCTGTCGCCGAGCAATACGACAATGTCTTTTGCTCGGTCGGTACGCATCCTCACCAGGCGGGCGAAGAACGCGGCATTCCCGCGTGCGAGATCATCGACCTGGCGCAGCACCCCAAGGTCGTGGCGATCGGAGAAGCCGGTCTCGACTACTTCTACGACAAGGCCCCAAGAGACGCCCAGGCGGAAGGTCTTCGCATTCACATCGAGGTCGCGCGCCAAACCGGCCTGCCGCTCGTGATCCATTCGCGCGATGCGGATGACGACATGGCTGCAATCCTGGAAGAGGAAATGGGGAAGGGGGTTTTCCCCGCACTTCTCCACTGCTTTTCCTCAGGCCGCGACCTTGCGCTGAGGGCCGTTGATCTGGGGCTCTACGTCTCTTTTTCAGGCATCCTGACCTTCAAAAGATCCGAGGACATCAGGGCGATTGCCCGGGACCTTCCAGCTGATCGTCTGTTGGTGGAGACCGACGCACCATATCTTGCGCCGCAGCCACGTCGAGGCAAGCGCAACGAGCCTGCCTACACGGCCATGACCGCGGCGGTCCTTGCCGAAACGCGCGGTATTTCACTGGAAGAAATCGCGGCTCAGACAACGGACAATTTCTTCCGCTTGTTCACCAAAGTGCCCAAGTCGTTTCACACGGGCGAAGGACTGGCATGAGCGATACGCTGACGGTCACAATTCTGGGATGCGGATCGTCTGGCGGCGTACCTCGTATCGGCAATGACTGGGGCGCTTGCGATCCTCTGAACCCGAAGAACAGCCGTCTGCGCTGCTCGTTGCTGGTCGAACGCATATCAACAGCGGGTAAGACGTCAGTCTTGATTGATACGGGCCCGGATCTGCGTCAACAGATGCTCGAGCACAATGTTCAAAATGTCGATGCAGTGCTTTACACCCACGCCCATGCCGATCATCTGCATGGAATTGACGACCTTCGAATGTTCGCCATCCGCTATCGCCGCAAGGTTCCCGTTTACATGGATGAGACGACCCATATCCGTGCACAAAGCGCATTCGGATACTGCTTCACCACGCCCGCAGGCTCGTCCTATCCGCCTATCCTGGAACGCCTTTCGCTTGCCGATCAGGAAACGGTGGCCATCGTCGGCGAGGGCGGACCTATCGAGTTTCTGCCGATTGAGGTCCAGCATGGTGATATCAAATCCCTGGGCTTTCGGTTTGAGAACATTGCTTATCTGCCGGATGTATCAGACATTCCGCTAAGTGCGCGCGGCGGCTTTGAAGACCTTGATGTGTGGATTCTCGACTGCCTTCGCAGCGACCCGCACCCAAGCCATTTCAACCTGGCCGATGCTCTTGCCTGGGCCGATGATCTGAAACCCCGGCAAACGATCCTGACCGATCTCCACAACGATCTGGACTATGAGAAACTGCGGTCAAAGCTGCCAACGTCCGTCATTCCTGCATATGATGGTATGGTCCTGACGCGCACGCTTTGAAGCGTTTAAAAGGCGAAACGCAGGGTCAGGCTATGGCAGAGCGGGAAGACAAAAATGGCGGCAGAGCGACCGGCAAGCGCTACAAGATCCCGACCGAAGAGCGGCTGACACGATCCGCTATCCATTATCTAGATCGTTACAGCTCCTCCGCAGCGAACCTGCAGCGTGTCCTTGAACGCAAGGTGATGCGCGCCGCTCATTTTCACGAACGCGATCCCGCCGAGTTCAATGAGATGATCGAAGCCGTTGTTGCAAAGTGCCAGCGCACTGGAATGGTCAATGATGTCACCTTTGCCGAGACCAAGGTGGCCAGCCAAAGACGGCGTGGCCGATCGCAACGTCAGATCGAAGCCAGGCTGAGATCCAAGGGCGTATCCGGCGAAATCGTGACCCAGGCACTTGAACAAAGCGATACGAGTGATCTCGAAGCCGCCGTCATATTCGCCCGGCGGCGCAGGCTCGGCCCGTGGCGTACGCAAGGCGCACGCGCTGACTATCGTGACAAGGACATGGCCGCGCTCTGCCGCGCTGGCTTCAACTTCGACATGGCCCGCCAGATTGTCGACGGCTCGTCAGAAGACCTGGAGCCGGAAACCTAGGATTCTAGCACATATAATAATATTCCATAATATACATTATGCGCATTGCGTTGGTGGCATGGGAGTGTCTGGTTGGGATATGCCCTGCCGCTTGCTTTCGGCGGTTTCAATCCATGCCGGGCGCGCGGCCTCTGAGTTTCTTGATCGAGCCCCGCTTCTTCTTGCTCTCAAGCCGGCGTTTTTTGGACCCAAGTGTCGGCTTGGTCGGACGTCGGACCTTTGGGCGTTCACACGCCTTTCTGAGAAGCTCGAGCAAGCGCTCCAGTGCATCTTCGCGGTTGCGCTCACGGGTTCGGAAACGGTCGGCCTGAAGGACAATCTCGCCACCGAGCGTCAGCCGGCTGCCAGCCAGCCGCGAGGCACGCGCCTTGATGTCGGAGGGCAGCGTCTCGTTGCCCTGAAGAGCGAAACGAAGCTGGACGGCCGTGGAAACCTTGTTGACGTTCTGTCCGCCAGGACCGGAGGCGCGAATAAAATCCTCATGGAGATCAGACGCGAGGATATGAACCTTGCCCAAAACCGTGATTTTCCCTGAGACTGTCGTCTCTTGGGCCTCATCGCCAAGTGGGCTCATAGCGCGTCTCCTTGGCCAGTGCCGTCTTTGAGCTCGAGGCCGCAACCGCGCAGGATCAGCCGTGTAACCGTCGTCTCGGCTTCCTGGCGAAAGTCCGGGTCATCGAGCGTCTTGCCGGTCAGGATCTGAATCTGCGTTTGAAAATCGGCATAGTGCTGCGTCATCGCCCAGATCGTGAAAATCAGCTGCACCGGGTCGATTGCTTCAAGCTTACCTGCCCGGATCCAGTGCCGGATGACCTCGGATTTCTCGTCAACAAGAGACTTGAGATCCTCCTCCATAACCCGTTGGATGCGTGGAGCGCCCTGCAGTACTTCGTTGGCAAATAATCGTGACGCCTCAGGAAGTTCTGCCGACATCTTGATTTTCTGATGGATGTAGGCAGCGAGCTCTGTTGCCGGGTCTTTTTCCGGGTCCAGTCCGCGCAGCGGTGCAAGCCAGACGTCAAGAATGTGCGCCAGAACCGCTTCGTAAATCGCCGCCTTGGAGGAAAAGTAATACAGGAGGTTCGATTTCGACATGCCGGTCGCGACGGCGATCTTTTCGATCGTGGTCCCCGAATAGCCAAAGCGGGAAAACTCGGCCAGCCCACCCTCGATGATTCGCGATCGATTGCGCTCCTGGATCCGGCTGAGCCCCTTGGGCGCATGTCCAATGCGGCCGGTCATGCCCCTTCCCCAATCGCATCGTTCACGACCAGTCTCGCCGGCCGGATGCCGACGCCCGCCAGAATGATCGAAACCACGGTCTGCTTGGCCTTGGCAAACTGCTGATCACTCAGGGGTTTGCCGTCGTTGAGTGTATCAATCTGGTGATTGAAGTCCGCGTAATGCTGGGTCGTGGCCCAGATCATGTAAAGCAATCCACGTGGGTCAATCGGCGCCATCTTGCCCTGCGCGATCCAGCGTTCGATCACAGCAATCCGGGTGTCGGTCCACTCCCCCAGCGTCGTCTCGAGATAGTCCTGAATTACAGGGGCCTTATGGAGGATTTCATTGGCCCAGACCTTGGATCCCATGGGATGGGAGCGCGAGATATCCATCTTGGCATTGATATAGCGTGTCAGGGCTTCCTCCGGATCATCGCAATCATCGAACGTGTTGGCCGCCTCAAGCCAGATCCGGAAGATATTCTCCACCACCTGCCGATACAGAGCCAGTTTCGTCGGAAAATAGTAATGAAGATTGGCTTTCGGCAGTCCGGCATGATCTGCAATCATCCCGGTGGTTGCCCCTTTGAAACCGTATTCGGCGAAAACGCTTTCCGCCGCTTCTAGTATCAGCCGCTCGTTCTCGGCGCGGGTTGCGCTTTTTGTTGTCGTCTTGGACACTGGCATCCACTGGTTAGAAATTCATCATGCCGATTGAATTATCATCTTGACCGTTTGGTCAAGTCTTCATAACGTTCACTTGACCAAACGGTCAGGTTTTCAAAACCGTTCCTCATGGGTAGCAACCATGGCGGCCAACGGCAAGAAAGCCGGAGCCGAGAGATAAACATAATGGGCCGAGTGGCCCCGGTAGCCTGCAAACGGGCACCGATCCAGAGAAACAAGACCGACCCTTCAAAAAGAGCTGACGCAGCTTGCAGGAAGGGTCAAAGTGGGAACAGCCCGGACGGTGGTCCTGGCGCCTCAAGCCGGGCGCGCTTTTCAACGCCCTGCCCGGCATCCCCAAGGCGCCGCCCCTCCGAGCCAGGAATAACCAGCACAGTCGGCGTTCCCGGAAAAGGCGCCGCAAGGAGGACGTATGTCGACGTCGGCATCTAACGCGACCAACAATCTCGAAGCCTTCTGGATGCCCTATACGGCGAACAGACAGTTCAAGCAGAACCCGCGCATGTTCGTCGGCGCAAAGGACATGCATTACACCACCAGCGATGGCCGTCAGGTTCTAGACGGTACGGCAGGTCTTTGGTGCTGTAACGCAGGACATGGCCGCCCGAAGATCGTGGAAGCCGTCCAGAAGCAAATCGCTGAAATGGACTATGCGCCGGCGTTCCAGATGGGCCACCCAAAAGCCTTTGAGCTGGCTGCCCGTCTGGCAGCCATGATGCCCTCCCCACTGGACCATGTTTTCTTCACAAACTCTGGTTCGGAAAGCGTTGATACGGCGCTCAAGATCGCGCTTGGCTACCAGCGCTCGATTGGTCAGGGAACGCGTACGCGTTTCATTGGCCGTGAACGCGGCTATCACGGAACCGGCTTTGGCGGCATTTCGGTGGGCGGCATCGTTGCCAACCGCAAGCAGTTCGGCAACATGCTGAACGGTATCGACCACCTGCCTCATACCCATGACCTGAGCCGGAACGCATTTTCCCGGGGTGAACCGACGAACGGCGTCGAATATGCCGAAGAGCTGATCCGCCTGGTTCAGCTCCACGATGCATCCACCATTGCGGCGGTGATCGTCGAGCCGGTTGCCGGATCAACCGGCGTTCTGATTCCGCCGCTCGGCTATCTCAAGCGCCTGCGGGAAATCTGTGACCAGCACGGCATCTTGCTTATCTTCGACGAAGTTATCACCGGGTTTGGCCGCTTGGGCACGCCTTTCGCCGTCGACTATTTCGACGTGGTGCCCGATCTCGTGACCACCGCGAAGGGCATCACCAGCGGTGTGATTCCAATGGGCGCCGTCTTCTGCGCCAAGAAGATCTATGACGCCTTCATGGATGGTCCGGACCACCTGATCGAACTCTTCCATGGCTACACCTATTCGGGCCATCCGGTTGCCTGCGCCGCGGCACTTGCGACACTGGATACCTATGAGGAAGAAGGTCTCCTGACCCGCGCCGCGAGCCTCGCGCAATATTGGGAAGACGGCCTGCACTCCCTCAAGGATTGTCCGCATGTCATCGACATCCGCAATCTCGGCCTGATCGGGGCGATTGAGCTTGAGCCGATTGCAGGAGAACCGACCAAGCGCGCCTTCTCCGCTTTCCTGAAGGCCTATGACGACAACCTTCTGATCCGCACCACCGGTGACATCATCGCCCTGTCGCCGCCGCTGATCATTTCCGAAGCCCAGATCGACGAGCTGTTCGGCACGCTGCGGTCAGTGTTGAATGCCATCGACTAGTGAAGGGACGTGAGGAAGACAAGTCTGGCCAGCTAAATTGTTCGGCCTGTCTCCTTGTCTGCAGGAAAAAGGCCGGTTGGAATGGCATCTTCCGACGCGTGAATGAGGAACAACGATCATGACCCGACCTGCAGCCACCGCCGAAATGCTGATCGATGATGCCCGCGTCCGGGTGACCCGGTTTGACTTTGAACCGGGCGCAGAGACGGGCTGGCATCGTCACGGCATGGACTATGTCATCACGACGCTGACCGAGTGCCAAATGGTGCTTGAGTTGCCCGATGGTGAAACGAATGAGGTGCTGATCCCGGCCGGAACGGTCTATCGGCGCGACGAAGGCGTCGAACACAATGTCATCAATGGCGGAACGGCAGTGATGTCGTTTGTCGAAACAGAGTTGAAGTAGGAGATAACAACATGGCAGCTGCGGGTGAGAACCTTCGGATCAACGGCGACCGGCTCTGGGACAGCCTGATGGACATGGCCAAGATCGGCCCGGGTGTCGCTGGTGGCAACAACCGCCAGACGCTGACCGACGCAGATGCGGAAGGCCGCAAGCTGTTTCAAAAGTGGTGTGAAGATGCTGGCATGACCATGGCCGTCGACACCATGGGCAACATGTTCATGACCCGTCCCGGCACAGATCCCGATGCCCTGCCCGTCTATATGGGATCGCATCTGGATACACAGCCGACAGGCGGAAAATACGATGGCGTGCTTGGCGTCCTCGGCGGCCTGGAGGTCGTGCGCACCATGAACGACCTCGGTATCAAGACCAAGCATCCCATAGTTGTCACCAACTGGAGCAACGAGGAAGGCACACGCTTCGCGCCCGCCATGTTGGCCTCCGGGGTCTTTGCCGGCATCCATACTCAGGATTGGGCCTACGGCAAGGAAGATGCGGAAGGCAAGACTTTCGGCGATGAACTGAAGCGCATTGGCTGGGTTGGCGACGAGGAAGTAGGCGCGCGCGCCGACAAGATCCACGCCATGTTTGAACTGCACATCGAGCAGGGGCCGATCCTCGAAGCTGAAGGCAAGGACATCGGTGTCGTGACCCACGGCCAGGGTCTCTGGTGGCTCCAGGTCACGGTCACCGGGCGCGACAGCCACACGGGCTCGACGCCCATGCCCATGCGCCGGAACGCCGGCCTCGGCATGGCCCGCATGACCGAGCTTGTTCACGAGATCGCCATGAAACACCAGCCCGCGGCCGTTGGCGCAATTGGTCACTGCGATGTCTATCCGAATTCACGCAATGTCATTCCGGGCAAGGTCGTGTTCACAGTCGACTTCCGCTCGCCCGACCAGGCGACCCTTGATGGCATGAAGGCCGAATTCGAGGCAAAGGCACCGAAGATTGCCGAAGAGCTGGGTCTCAGCGTTGAGATCGAGGAAGCCGGCCACTTCGACCCGGTCACATTCGACCCGGGCTGCGTGACGGCCATTCGGTCCGCTGCAGAACGCCTCGGCTATTCCCATCAAGACATCGTCTCTGGCGCCGGCCACGACGCCTGCTGGATCAACAAGGTCGCCCCGACGGCCATGATCATGTGCCCCTGTGTCGACGGCCTGTCCCACAACGAAGCTGAAGAAATCTCAAAGGAATGGGCCACCGCGGGCGCGGACGTGCTGTTCCATGCTGTCGTCGAAACGGCGGAAATTGTTGAGTGATCTGAACGACAGGCTGCTGGCTCACCGATCCCGGGTCTCCGCCCGGGATGACTAACGAGAGCTTTGGGTGCAGTCTCTCCTTCGTCATCCCGGACGACCAATGGGAGATCCGGGATCGGTGAGTCAAGGCAGTAGAAGGAAGCACAGAATTGCCCGCCTGGGTCTACATAATGGCCTCAAAGCCATATGAAACACTCTACACGGGCGTAACCACTGACTTGGCAAGACGGATATATGAGCACCGGGATGGACTGATTAAAGGGTTTAGCGAGACATACGGCTGCAAGACTCTCGTCTGGTATCAAGAATTCACGGACATCGCAGATGCCATCGTAAAAGAAAAACAAATCAAACGATGGCGGCGGCAATGGAAGTTCGAACTGATTGAGAAACCGAACCCGGATTGGAGGGATCTTTATCCTGATTTGAACCGATAGGCATCAGGCGCACCGGTCCCGGCTCAAGGCCGGGACCGGTGCGCCTGATGCCCGCGGACAAACAAGGTCCAACGGCCGGCATGAAACACAAAGTTGAAAACTAAGGGGAACAGAAATGGCATCGAAGGTGATCAAGGGCGGTACGGTTGTAACCGCTGATCTGACCTATGTAGCGGATGTGAAGGTGGATGGAGGCAAGATCGTCGAGATCGGGCCGAACCTGTCAGGCGACGAAACGCTGGATGCAACCGGCTGCTACATAATGCCGGGCGGCATTGATCCGCACACCCACATGGAAATGCCGTTCATGGGCACGTTCTCAGCCGACGACTTCGACAGTGGCACACGGGCGGCTCTGGCTGGAGGCACGACCATGTTGGTCGACTTCTGCTTGCCGGCGCCAAACCAGTCGCTGCTGGAAGCCATTCAGGCCTGGGACAACAAGTCCACCATGGCCCATTGTGACTATTCCTTCCACATGGCGATCACCTGGTGGGGTGAGCAGGTCTTCAACGAGATGGAGACCGTGGTCAAGGAAAAGGGCATCAACACCTTCAAGCATTTCATGGCCTACAAGGGCGCCCTGATGGTGCAGGACGACGAGATGTACGCGTCCTTCAAGCGCTGCGCGGCTCTTGGCGCCATGCCGCTGGTGCATGCTGAAAACGGTGACGTTGTCGCCGACCTCTCCGCCCAGCTGCTGGCAGAAGGCAACAACGGCCCGGAAGCCCATGCCTACTCGCGCCCGCCACAGGTTGAAGGAGAAGCCACCAACCGCGCCATCATGATCGCCGACATGGCCGGTGTCCCGCTCTACGTGGTGCACACCTCCTGTGAGGAGAGCCACGAAGCCATCCGTCGTGCCCGCCAGGCTGGCAAACGCGTCTATGGCGAGCCGCTGATCCAGCACCTGACCCTGGATGAAAGCGAATATTTCGACAAGGATTGGGATCATGCCGCGCGACGTGTCATGTCACCTCCCTTCCGCAACAAACAGCATCAGGACAGCCTCTGGGCTGGCTTGGCGAGCGGTTCCTTGCAGGTGGTGGCAACTGACCACTGCGCCTTCACCACAGACCAGAAGCGTTATGGCGTCGGCGACTTCACCAAGATCCCGAACGGCACCGGGGGGCTGGAAGACCGTCTGCCGATGCTGTGGACCTATGGTGTGTCGACCGGTCGCCTGACGATGAACGAATTCGTCGCCGTCACTTCGACAAACATCGCCAAGATCCTGAATGTCTATCCAAAGAAGGGTGCCGTGCTCGTCGGTGCAGACGCCGATCTGGTGGTCTGGGATCCGGAAAAGTCCAAGACCATCTCTGCCAGCACCCAGCAGTCGGCCATCGACTACAACGTGTTCGAAGGCAAGACCGTCAAGGGCCTGCCGCGCTACACCCTGACCCGCGGCAAGGTCGCTGTGGAAGATGGTACGATGAAGTCCGAACAGGGCCACGGCAAATTCGTCAAGCGCGAACCCTACCCGGCTGTCAGCAAGGCGCTTAGCACCTGGAAGGAACTCACCAACCCTCGCAAGGTCGAACGCACCGGCATTCCGGCCAGCGGGGTGTGACTCTTCGCTGAACTTAATCCGATTTAGGAATTAACCGCATAAGGCACCCCTTACACTAGAGAAAGGGGTGCCTTCTACTACATTTCATGCTTTTTCTTTCTAGGCTTAGTGAGAAGACCAAGAAACTCTATTTCCTGCGGAGGTCATATGGAAAAAGGAGACGAGCGAGAAGGAGAACATATGGCTTCACCTACCGCAACGCTTCACGATTTAATTGAAAAGGTTTTGAAGGTTTCAAAATCAAAAATCGTGAAAGGCAAACCAGTCCAAGAATGCGTTATGAAAGAGGCGTTGCCGATAATAGCCAAAGAGATTGGGTTTCAGAACGATATAGCCTTGATTTCGCACTTCTTAGAACTAATAAATCGTTCTCAAAATGAAGTAAAAAAAATCCCTTTGACGCGAGAACGCACTCGCGAAAGGTGGATCAATACATTGAACGGGATGAGCGCTCCACTCAGTGTTACCCAAGCCGATCAGCCAGCTAGATCGGTTCTTGGACGTACGTTTAATGAAGCTAACTTGACCATTATCGACTCAATTTCAGACGTCTCTTCTAGTAATAATTTTACCGAATACACATCGGATGATCTGCGAGCATCATTGAATGATGCAACTGAGGTCTTAGAAGTACTTGTTAGCACCGGAAAGATTGACGATCGTTTTTCTAAAGTTATCCATCTCCATTTTGATCATTTGAAAGAAATAATCTCGAAAAGAAATCAGTACGATCCGGATGAATTTTGGGATGTTTATAGAATTATCTTTCAGAAGTTTTGGGAGTTGCACGCAGTCCTCGACGACGAAGTCGACAAAGAAAAATACAGAGAAAGTATGAAAAGAATGGCGAAGAATATTGGCAATTGGTCTTCTTACGCTGCAAATGCAGCGACATTAGGTTCTTTTGCTATGACGCTTTTAGGTGGAAATTAATGGTCATCGATATCGACAATCTATCGCTGACGTTCCAGACCAATGATGGACCGGTACACGCCCTGTCCGACATTGATCTCCAGATCGATGAAGGCGATTTCGTGTCCTTTATCGGCCCAAGCGGCTGTGGCAAGACCACCCTGTTGCGCGTGATTGCCGATCTGGAACAACCGACTGCCGGCACCATCACCGTCAATGGACTGACGCCGCATGAAGCCCGGCTGAAGCGAGCCTATGGCTACGTCTTTCAGGCCGCCGCCCTTTATCCCTGGCGCACCATTGCGGGAAACATTGCCCTCCCCCTCGAAATCATGGGGCTTTCCAAGGCCGAACAACGAGCGCGCATTGCCAAAAACATGGAGCTGGTCAATCTCGCCGGCTTTGAGAAGAAATTCCCCTGGCAGCTCTCCGGCGGCATGCAGCAGCGCGCTTCAATCGCGCGCGCCCTATCTGTTGAGCCTGATCTGCTCTTGATGGATGAGCCTTTCGGAGCACTCGATGAAATCGTGCGCGATCATCTCAATGATCAGCTCCATCAGCTTTGGGCTAAAACCAACAAGACAGTGGTTTTCGTCACCCACTCGATTCCTGAAGCTGTCTACCTTTCCACCAAAATCGTGGTGCTGTGCCCGCGTCCGGGCCGGATTTATGACGTGATTGAAAGCGATCTGCCGCGCGAGCGCACGCTTGATATGCGCGAGAGTCCCGAGTTCCTGAAAATCGCTCACCGTGTTCGTGAAGGTCTGAAGGCAGGGCACAGCTACGATGACTGACACCGCCCTCCCCGCAACCCGCAGCACCAATCCGTTTGCGGGTCTCATGGCCGGAACCACGGGACCTGTCCTGGTGATCCTGCTGGCCATCGTCGGCATCTGGTACATCGCGGCGGTGGCGCTGAACACGCCGTTCCAAGAAGGTATTTACGAGCGGGCCAAACAGACGGATGTACCGTTCACACAGCTTGTGAGTGATACTCTGGCGCAGGAGCGGCCTGTTCTGCCGGCACCGCACCAGGTGGTGGAGGAAATCTACAAGACGACGGTGCTCAAGAAGGTCACCTCCAAGCGATCGCTCGTCTATCACACCTGGATCACGCTCTCCACAACCCTGCTGGGCTTCCTGATCGGAACAACGCTCGGCATCGTTCTGGCGATCGGCATCGTTCATTCGCGGGTGCTCGACAAGTCGCTCATGCCCTGGGTGATTTCCTCACAGACCATCCCGATCCTTGCCATTGCACCGATGATCATCGTGGTGCTGAATGCTGTAGGAATTTCCGGTCTCCTGCCGAAGGCGATGATCTCGACCTATCTGTCTTTCTTCCCGGTCACCGTCGGCATGGTGAAGGGGTTGCGCTCTCCCGAGATCATTCATCTGGACCTGATGCACACCTACAGTGCGTCAAGGCTGCAGACGTTCTGGAAACTGCGCTTTCCCTACGCCGTTCCTTATCTTTTTACATCCATGAAAATCGGCATCGCTGCCTCGCTCGTTGGCGCAATTGTCGGAGAGCTGCCCACCGGCGCCGTTGCGGGCCTGGGCGCACGGTTGCTTGCCGGGTCCTACTATGGCCAGACCGTTCAAATCTGGTCCGCCCTGCTGATGGCGGCCTTCCTGGCCGGCTCTCTGGTCGCCCTGATAGGGGTCATAGAGACACTCGCCCTGAAACGCATGGGGATGGCACGATGAGCATGATCGCCTCAACCAAACGCAGGTTTGACATTCCTGCTCTTCTTGCCTGGTTCATCATCGCAATGGCCGCGATCGCGCTGTTCAGCCCGGTCTTCAGCCCTGATTTCGCAATCACCGAAGTTCCAAGACTTGCGATATGTCTGGTGCTTCTCGCGATCCTCGGCGTTCGATACGAGCTTGGCTTCATGCGCAACCAGGTTGGCGATCTGATCCTGGGGCTCGTGGCGGCTGCCGCCGCATGGCTCTTGATCGACACCGCAGGCAGGCATGTCGGCGATGCCGCGCTTGGGTTCTGGACCTTGACCGCAGCAACCTGGGCCTCCGCCTGGCTCTTTATCGAGCGGCTGGCGAACTGGAAGGGCATGTCCCCGCTTGCGAGCCGCTTCATCGACCTGGCCATTCCAGCGCTTTTCGGAGCCACGATCCTTGTCCTGTGGCAGTTGATCGTAACCGGTGCGGGCGTTCCCAAAGTCCTGCTGCCGGCCCCGTCCGAGATCTGGCTTCGCCTCACCACCTCTGTCCCGATCCTTTGGGCAGACTTCCAGCAGACCTTCATGAAGGCCGTTCTGATCGGCTACGTCATGGGCTGCGGTGCAGGTTTCATCATCGCCATCCTGGTCGATCGTGTGCCGTTCCTGCGGCGAGGTCTGCTTCCGGTTGGAAATCTCGTCTCGGCCCTGCCAATCATCGGCGTTGCCCCGATCATGGTCATGTGGTTCGGCTTTGACTGGCCCTCCAAGGCGGCGGTCGTCATCATCATGACGTTCTTTCCGATGCTGGTGAACACTGTTTCCGGCTTGGCCGCCAGCGACGCCATGCAACGCGACCTCATGCGCACCTATGCCGCAAACTACTGGCAGACCCTGTTCAAGCTGCGTCTGCCGATGGCGATGCCCTTCATTTTCAACGCGCTCAAGATCAATTCCACACTGGCTCTCATCGGCGCCATCGTGGCCGAGTTCTTTGGCACCCCGATTGTGGGAATGGGATTCAGGATATCGACCGAAGTCGGCCGGATGAATGTGGATATGGTCTGGGCGGAAATCGCAGTCGCCGCGCTCGCGGGATCGCTGTTTTACGGCCTCATCGCCCTCGCCGAACGGGCCGTCACATTCTGGCATCCATCCATCCGGGGATAAGATCAAAAAGGCCGGGGCAAACGCGCCGGTCTTCGCATTTCAAGTGCCAGACTGGTCCACCCTGCCAACAAAGGTTCAGAACGATCCGATGACCCCTTCCCGCGAAATAAACCGCCTTATCGAAATCATGGCGGCGCTGCGCACCCCGGTTACCGGCTGCCCGTGGGATCTGGAGCAGGATTTCGGCACCATCGCACCCTATACGCTCGAAGAAGCCTATGAGGTCGCCGAGGCCATTCGCCTGAACGACATGGAAAACCTGCGAGAGGAGCTCGGTGATCTGTTGCTTCAGGTGGTCTATCACGCGCGCATGGCCGAGGAGGATCAGCAGTTCGACTTCGCCGACGTCGTGGAAGGCATCACCAAAAAGATGATCCGCCGCCACCCGCATGTCTTTGGCGACGACAAAGCCCGGTCAGCCGGCATGGCGAAGGGCATGTGGGAGAAGATCAAGGCCGAGGAGAAAGCCGAACACAAAGCCCGGCGCGAGGCACTTGGGCTCGAGGAAACGAAGAAAGCCTATCTGGACGACGTGCCGGCCGTATTTCCGGCACTTGTCGAAGCCGACAAGCTGCAGCGGCGCGCCTCAAAGGTTGGCTTTGACTGGGGCGCTGCCGGCCCCGTGCTTGATAAGATCAGGGAAGAGATTGGCGAGCTGGACGATGAGATTTCAGCCGGTGATGTCGACAAGTCGAAGATCGAGGGCGAGTTGGGCGACGTGCTCTTTGCAGTCGCCAATCTTGCGCGTCATCTCGAGATAGACCCAGAATCGGCTCTCAAGCGCACCAACGACAAGTTTCGCAAGCGTTTTGCGGCGATCGAGACCCATGCCGAGCAAACGGCAACAACGCTCGACGCCATGACGCTCGACGAGATGGAAGCCGCCTGGCAGGCCGCAAAAAGGCCCTCGTCTTCAGACGCCTAACCAGGCTATGTGCCGTCCACTATTCGCTGACGAGATAGCTTGCAAAGAGGCTCCGGAAGGGCCCGCGCTGCTTGTCGGAAACCCGGACATCGGCCTCGATGTATTCCTCTCCATCCTGCCGTTCCAGAACCTCGGCAACCTGATAAAGCTGGGCTGTCAAGGCACCGTCGGTGACCGGCAAACGTACGGTGAAGATGTCATCATGCTGGGCGATGAAGGCATCTATCCGTGCATAGAGCTGATCGAGCCCCTCGCCAGTCAGGGCTGACAGGGCTATGGGGCCTTCAGCACCTTGATCATCCAGAAGCTTTTCCCGATACAATGGATCAAGACAATCGATCTTGTTCCACACTTCTACGATCGGAGCACCGGTTTGCTGGCTGACACCCAGATCATCCAGGGTCTTCTTGACATCTTCAGCTTGCGCGTCGGTGTCTGTATGGGAAATATCCCGCACATGCAGGATCAGATCAGCTTCAAGCACCTCTTCCAGCGTCGCCCGGAACGCGGCGACCAGATGGGTCGGCAGGTCCGAGATAAAGCCCACCGTGTCGGACAGGATGACTTCCCGGCCATGCGGCAGCTTGATCTTCCGCAGTGTCGGATCGAGTGTCGCGAACAAGAGGTCCTTGGCAAAGACGTCCGATTCTGTCATCCGGTTGAAAAGGGTCGACTTTCCCGCATTCGTATACCCGACGAGAGCAACAACCGGCTGAGGGATCTTCTTGCGCTTTTTGCGATGCAAATCGCGCGTCCGACGCACACCCTCGAGCTGCTTTTGCAGAGCAAGAATGCGATCCTGAATCTGACGTCTGTCGGCCTCGATCTGGGTTTCACCTGGGCCACCCATGAACCCGGCACCACCACGCTGACGCTCAAGGTGAGTCCAGGACCGAACAAGCCGGCTTTTCTGCCAGGTCAAATGCGCAAGGTCGACCTGCAGCTTGCCTTCCTTGGTTCGCGCGCGGTCACCAAAGATCTCGAGGATCAGGCCCGTCCGGTCAATCACCTTGGTGCCAAGCCGTCGCTCCAGGTTGCGCTGTTGAACAGGTGTCAGCGGATGATCAACGACCACAAGATCAAGCTCTTCCGCGGCAACCGCGCCAGAAAGCTCGTCAACCTTGCCTTCACCAAACAGCGTTGCAGGCTTGGGAGCGTTGATCTTCACAACATTGGAGGAAACGATATTCAGATTGATGGCGGCGCTTAGGCCAACGGCTTCCTCAAGGCGTGCTTCAGGGCTTCGATTGGATCGAAGGTCACCATCGCCAGCATCTCTGCGGTGCTGCAAAACAGGTTCAAGGATCATCGCCCGGAAGGGCTGGGGGCGCCGGTCAATACCGTGATCGTCGCCGCTCTTGGATGGAGTACTGCCGTCCTCGCGAGACTTGCGTTCCAATCAGCTGCCTGCCTTTTCGCCCGTCTCTTCGCCTGGTTCAAACAATTGAACAGGTCCATTGGGCATGATCGTCGAGATGGCATGTTTGTAGACAAGCTGGGAATGTCCATCGCGGCGCAAAAGAACGCAGAAATTGTCAAACCAGGTCACAACGCCCTGAAGCTTGACCCCATTGATGAGGAAGATTGTCAGGGGCGTCTTTTGTTTCCGGACATGGTTCAGGAAAGTGTCTTGAAGGTTCTGTGCGCGATCAGCCATCAGTTTTTTTATCCTGTTTCCGCCGGATGCGGCCGGGCATCCGGTGTTTTTCAATTGCTGCCGTTGAGTGGGGCCCTAAACACAAACGCTGCCGCCCCGAAACGGCCTGTCAATCCTTTACGACAACCGGTGCAATTGAAGCCCTGCCCGCACCAGACTCTCGTCTATTTTCCAAACTCCACACAGCTAAACATAGCTGTTTCTTACACTGCCAGAAAATCAGTAGCAGTATGGAACAGTTCACGCAATCGCGTTGCAACCGAACCTGGATGCCCGTTGCCCAAAATCGTATCGTCGATTTTTACAACCGGCATGACAAGAGTAGACGCTGCAGTCACGAAAGCCTCACGCGCTTCCTTGGCTTCTTCCACAGAAAACGGGCGTTCCTCGAAGGAAATGCCCTCGCGCTCAACAAGCTCAAGCACAACAGCACGCGTAATACCTCGAAGAATTCCACTTTCTGCAGGGCGCGTTACAAGTGTTCCATCCTTCGTGACGATCCATGCATTTGTCGAGCCGCCCTCAGTTACGTTGTTTTCGCAATCGAAATACCAGGCTTCCTTGCTGCCCTGTTCTTTCGCAGCCTGTTTTGCCAGGACGTTCGGAAGCAGTGCGACTGTCTTGATATCGACCCGGGGCCAGCGATTTTCCGGGTACGTAATGACCGAAATGCCTTTTTCGGCAGCGGCGTCGCCCGCCCGAGGACTTGTGGCACGAGCGGTCACGACGACCGACGGCACAACATCTTCGCCCGGGAAGAAATGATCGCGGCGGGAGACACCACGGGTCACCTGAATGTATACAATGCCGTCATGAACACGGTTTCTACGCACGACTTCGCGGAGCACAAATTCCAGCGCTGATCGGGCCATCGGCCAGCCAATGCTGAGCTCTTTCAGGGAACGATCAAGACGATCGATATGCCCCGGCATGTCCACGATCGTATTGCGCCAGACTTCACAGACTTCGTATACGCCATCGGCAAACTGATAGCCGCGATCCTCAACATGGACGGCTGCGTCCTTATGGGGAACGTACTGACCGTTAACGTATGCGATCCTGCTCATGACTCTTCCTTGTGAACGCGAAAAACTCCCGTCGCATGCGGAACGGGAGGAACTGAATGACAGCAACAAGATAGCCAATGCATGAACCGTCTTGCGAGCCAACGCAAGGCCAAGTTCTGGGCAAATCTGCCCTCTTAGAAAAATTCGAGGCTGACCCGGAACATCTGCTCGACCTGGCGGACCCTCGAGGCCACCGCAAAGATCACGATCCGGTCTTGTGAAATGATCTGAAGGTCACCATTG
Organism: Roseibium polysiphoniae; assembly: GCF_014842925.1. Taxonomy (GTDB): domain Bacteria; phylum Pseudomonadota; class Alphaproteobacteria; order Rhizobiales; family Stappiaceae; genus Roseibium; species Roseibium polysiphoniae. The sequence goes on along the minus strand of NZ_JACYXJ010000002.1, from coordinate 628,035 downwards.
GGGGTCAAAACCTTTCCATCACGAAAGACTGCGCCGACCCGAATGCCGGAAGGCAGATCGATTTCCCGCAACGGCCTGCCAACCAAAGGCGATGTGTCCAGCGCTTCAGCTTCAACCACTTCAGCAGCACCGTTCTGAAGCGAATGAACACCTCTGATCCGGCCACGACGTACATGTTGCAGGATCTTGGAAATCGTCACGGCACGTGGATTGATGAAGGCGTCAATTCCGAGAGCTTGAGCAAAGGCCGGATAGCTTGGATTGTTCAGAAGCGACAGATTCCGCCGACAACCCAGCTTTTTGGCCATAACCGACGATAGGATGTTGACCTCATCCTCATTCGTCAGCGCCACCATCGTATCGGCTGCGCCCACATCTGCCTCATCAAGGATGCCCTGATCGAGCGCACTTCCGTGCAGGATGACCGACCGTTTCAGTTCATCGGCGATGCCCACTGCCCGCTCCCGCGACGCCTCGATCAGCTTGATCCGCGTGTTGCTCTGGCGTTTTTCAAGCGCCCGGGCCACGTAAAGTCCTATGTTGCCGCCGCCAGCAATGACGACGCGGCTCGCTTCTGGCTCTTCATGCCCGAAAATACCGAGCGTTCTGCGGACCTGGTCCCGTCGCGCCACGACATAGGCCAGGTCTCCGACGAGCAGGGAATCTGAACTCTTGGGAACGAAGAGCTTGTTGTTCCGATAAACGCCAACGACAACGGCACCGAGGTCCGGAAAGAGTTCGGTCAGCTGCCGCAGCGGTGTGTCGATAACCGGACAATCCTCTTCACACATGATGCCGACCGTTACGATCTGGTCATCCGCAAAACGCACGGTCTCCACCGCGCCGGGCAAGGCAAGCCGCCGCAGGACCATTTCACCGACTTCAATCTCAGGAGAGATGATCACGTCGATCGGCATGTTTTCACGGGAAAACAGGTTTTGCCAGCGACCCTGCAGATAGCTCTGCGCACGGATACGCGCAACTTTTGTCGGGACATTGAACAGGGAATGCGCTACCTGGCAGGCGACCATATTGACTTCGTCATAGAGCGTCACCGCAATGATCATGTCGGCTTCTTCGGCGCCAGCCTGGGCCAGCACATCGGGATGAGCGCCATGCCCCACAAACCCGCGGACATCCAGCTGATCGCCAATTGCATTGATCAGCTTGGGCGAAGAATCGATGACCGAGACGTCGTTCTGTTCGGCAGCGAGGCGCTCTGCAATGCCGTAACCGACCTGGCCAGCTCCACAAATGACGACTTTCATGATGGTCTTCCCATACGCGCGTGTTAAACGCCTCAAATACCAGAGACTGATGACTAGGACAGCCCCAGGGTTTTCAGTTTTCGGTGCAGCGCAGACCGTTCCATTCCGACAAACTCTGCCGTTCGCGAAATATTGCCGTCAAAACGCTTGATCTGGGCCTGCAAATAGTCCCGTTCGAAAATTTCGCGCGCTTCACGAAGTGGCACCGACATAAGATGCTCTCCCCCGCCTGTGGTCGGCAGGTTTGGCAGGGTCGCACCGACTTCTGCCGGCAGAAGATCTGCCGTGATCACACTGTCCGGCTCGCCCCTGGCGAGAATCAACAAGCGCTCAACGTTGTTCTTGAGCTGACGCACGTTTCCCGGCCAGTCGTGCGTTTGAAGCACGGCCATGGCGTCGTCACCGATCGGTCGCAGCGGAATGCCGGACGCGGTCGAGATCTGCTCCATGAAATGCGCCACGAGCACTGGAACATCTTCCCGCCGTTCAGCCAGTCCCGGCACGCGCAAGGGCACCACGCCGAGCCTGTGATAAAGATCCTGACGGAAGAGCCCTGCCGAAATGTGTTCCTCGAGGTTCTTGGCCGTCGAGGACAGGATCCGGATATCAACCTGGACCTTGGTCGCCCCGCCGACCCGTGTGAAACTCTGATCGACCAGCACCCTTAGAATTTTGCTCTGGGTCTCGGCCGGCATGTCACCAACCTCATCGAGGTAAAGCGTACCGCCATGCGCCTCCTCCATCGCACCGACCTTGCGAAGGCTGCCGCTTCCGTCCTCAATGCCGAAAAGCTCTTCTTCCATGCGCTCGGGAGTGATCGTTGCCGCGTTCAAGACGACAAACGGGCTCTTTGCGCGTGGTGAAAGATCATGGATCATCCGGGCGGTCAGCTCTTTGCCTGATCCGGACGGCCCAGTGATCATGATGCGGCTGTTGGTTCCAGCGACTTTCTGGATCGTCTGACGCAACTGGTTTGCTGCACTTGAATCGCCAATGATTCCAGTCGCTTCACCGCTGCGTTGGCGAAGTTCCCTGACCTCACGCTTCAGACTTGAGGCCTCAAGGGCACGGTCAACGATATGAATCAGCCGATCGGTCTTGAAGGGCTTTTCAATATAGTCATAGGCGCCGCGCTTGATCGCCGAAACCGCCGTCTCGATGTTGCCATGACCGGAAATGATGACGACAGGCAAGTCCGGGTCTGTCTGCTTGATCACATCCAGCACGCCCAATCCGTCAAGGCGGCTTCCCTGCAGCCAAATGTCCAGCACCACAAGTGAAGGACGGCGATCCTTGATCGCTGCGATCGCGCTATCACTGTCGCGCGCCGTTCGGGTGCCATAACCCTCATCATCGAGGATACCGGCAATCAACTCGCGAATGTCGGTTTCGTCATCAACTACAAGAATGTCATACGCCATTTTCGGTCACTGTCTTTTCGTTCTTGTCGTCTTCGGCATCCGTCGAACTGACCGCCAAGGTCAGACGAACAAGCGTGCCGCTCTCTCCCAGACCTGCATCCGGCGCATCCAGCAGTTCGATGCTCCCTCCGTGGTCTTCAAGTATCTTTCGCACGATGGCAAGACCAAGACCGGTCCCCTTTTCGCGCGTCGTCATATAAGGCTCCAGCAGTCTCTGCCGGTTTTCCTCGGGCAGCCCGACGCCGTTGTCAGCAACGTCGATCACGACCCGGTCGGAGACTTCCGACAGCGAGACACTGATACGGCCCGCGGCAAGGTCGTCGCCCTCGCGTCCTTCAATGGCCTCGGCCGCATTCTTGATCACATTGGTCAAGGCCTGACCAATGAGCCTTGCGTCGAACGTCGCAACGACAGGCGTTTCCGGCAAGTTGGTGCTGATCTCGATATCAGGGTTGCCAACCGTTTGCATGAATGCAGCTTCGCGAACGATGTTGCGGATGTCTGCTTCATTTTTGGTTGGCTTGCGCATGCGGGCAAATGACGAGAATTCGTCGACCATCTGCCCGATGTCACCCACCTGGCGAATGATTGTGTCGATACACTGATCGAAGACCGTGCGATCGTCCTCAATCTTTTTGCCATACCTGCGCCGGATGCGCTCCGCCGAAAGCTGAATCGGCGTGAGCGGGTTCTTGATCTCATGAGCGATACGCCTTGCCACGTCGGCCCATGCGGAGTTGCGCTGCGCGGAAACCAGATCCGTAATATCGTCGATGCTTACCACATAGCCGTGCTCGCGGCGCGTGGATTGCTCACTGGTCAGACGTACGTTCAAGGTCCTCTGACGGCCACCCAGAGCCACCTCGATCTGAGTCTCCTGGAAGCGTTCGCTGTCCTTTTCGAAGGCCTGTGAGAGGAAATCGCCCAACTCCGGAATGATCTCGCGGAGCGGCTTGCCGAGCAGATTGACCTCATCGACCTGAAGCAACGCCTGTGCCGACATGTTGACGAGCATCACGGCTCCATCCTCGTCAATGCCAAGAACGCCTGTCGAAACACCCGATAGCACCGCCTCATTGAAGCGCCTGCGCCGATCGATCTGCTCATTGGCTGCAAGCAGTGCGTCGCGCTGACCAAGAAGCTGGCCCGTCATCTTGTTGAAGGTGGATCCCAGATTGGCCAGATCACCCTCAGACTTGGAGGTTTCAACCTTAACCGCCAGATTGCCTTTTGAGACTTCGTCCGCGGCGGAGATCAGGGTTCTGATGGGAGACACCAACCTGTTGGCAAATCCGAACCCGATCCAGATTGCTGACAGCAAGAGGATGAGTGCAACGCCGAGATAGACCAGCGCAAATGCGACCTGGACGCCGAACCGGCTGTTTTCGAGCTCGCTGTATTCCAGAGCCCCCTCCTCGGCCAGTCGCTGGTATTCGACCACGCGCGGGTCCATGGCCCTGATGGCATAGAGGTAGAAGTCCTCATAAGCCGACAGGCGCATGACGCCGCCAACAAGGTTCGACTTTCCAGGAGCGATCAGAATCGGCTCTCCCTGCCGCGCTTTGGCAAAGCTGTCCTCCGGCGGCAGCAGCACATTTACCCGCGGATCCAGGACAATGCGGGTTACGACAGTTCCGTCCGACGTCATGATGAAGGCTGCCAACAGGCCCCGAACGGAGGCCTGTGCGCTGAAGAATCCGTCAAACCGGGTTGGCTCAAAGTCATAAACCGCCTTGGCCCGGTCCACATCATTGGCCATTGCTATCAGGTCGCCACGGAGCACCCGCGCGTGCTCCTGAAGATAAGCCTGAGCGACGGTCAACGCGTTGTCGATGATTTGCCGCGTGCGGTCCTCAAACCAGCGATCAAGCCCACGATCGAGCGTGAAGGTCGCCAGAATTGCCATCAAGATTGCCGGCACCGCAGCAACCACACTGAACAGCGTGACGATCCGAACATGCAGCCTTGCGGCCGCGCGCCCGCGACGGCGCGCATGCAGGAGCTTGGTGATTTCCCAAAGGATAGCCGCAATCAGACAGCTGGCCAGGACGCCGTTTACGGCCATCGCGATCAGCACCACCTGTTGCGTCGGGGCAACTGAGGTCAGCCCAGTCAGAATCACGAAGGTGACGGCGATGGACAACAGGGCGACCAACATGATCGCGAGACCGAGGCGCCTGCCCAGTTTTCTCTTGGAAGACTGCGGCTCCGCAGTGCCCTGAGCAAGTCCCAGTATCATGTCACCTCGACGTCTTTCGCGATGAGGGCCAGATGCTGGAAACGCATGACCCAGTTCAGAACTGCGGCACACTTACCACAGAATGTTGCGAAATTGCGACAATGACAAGGATGCGGAAAGCTGTCTACAGGCAACGCGATGGATCGCGCCGCCTGTAGGCTACGGAAACACTGAAACCACTGGCTCTAGCGGGCTGACCGCATCACTTGAATGTCCAGGTCACGTATCTTCTTGCGCAAGGTATTGCGGTTCACCCCAAGAAGCTCGGCCGCCTTGATCTGATTGCCTCGCGTCGCCGCCAAGGCTGCGCTGATCAATGGGTATTCCACCTCGCGCAGAATGCGGTGATAGAGCCCGGGAGGAGGAAGCGCATCCCCATAGTTGTCGAAGTAGCCGCCAAGGTATCGCTCGACCGATGCGCCAAGATTGATGCTTTCAGCGCTTTCTTCTTCAAGCGGGGAAACGGCCGGCTGGCTCAGCTCTTGCTCGAGCATTGCCTCGCCGATCACGTCTTGCGGATATAGAGCCGCGAGCCGCCGAACCAGGTTCTCGAGTTCACGGACGTTACCCGGCCAACGATAGCGACGCAGAAGGTTGAGCGCCGGCTGATCGATCTGCTTCGCCGGTAACCCTTCTTTTTCCGCGATGGAGAAAAAGTGTCGGACGAGATCTGGAATATCTTCGACGCGTTCACGCAGCGGCGGCAACCGGATCGGAACGACATTCAGGCGGAAATAGAGATCTTCTCGAAAGAGGCCTTGGTTGATCAGCTGTCGCAGATCCTTGTTTGTCGCGGCAACGATGCGCACGTCCGTCTTGATCGGCGTACGCCCTCCAACGGTCGTGTATTCGCCCTGCTGAAGAACGCGCAACAAACGCGTCTGCGCCTCCATGGGCATATCGCCGATTTCGTCCAGAAACAGCGTACCGCCGTCAGCCTGCTCGAAGCGGCCGGAGCTGCGATGCTGTGCGCCAGTGAAGGCGCCCTTCTCATGTCCGAACAGTTCCGCCTCGATCAGATCGCGCGGAATGGCGGCCATATTGATCGCAACGAAGGGACCGTTGCGCCGCTTGCCATAGTCGTGAAGCGCACGTGCAACGAGCTCTTTGCCGGTGCCCGACTCGCCGTTGATCATCACGGTCAGATCAGTCTGCATCAACCGCGCGAGCACACGATAGATTTCCTGCATCGCAGGAGACCGTCCGACCAGCGGCATGCCTTCGCCCATGTCGTCGATCTCGACCGGGCGACGGACCTTCGGTTCCTCGAGAGCACGGCTGACGATGCTTGTCAGCTCCTTGAGGTCGAACGGCTTGGGAAGATACTCATAAGCGCCCTTCTCCGACGCCCTGATGGCCGTCATGAAGGTGTTCTGCGCGCTCATGACCAGCACCGGGAGATCCGGACGAAGCTTCTTGATCCGTGGCAACACGTCGAAGATGTTTTCGTCGGGCATCACGACATCGGTAATCACGAGATCCCCGTCGCCGGAGCTGACCCACCGCCAGAGCGTGGTCGCATTCGATGTCAGACGAACGGTATAGCCCGCTCGGGAAAGGGCCTGGTTGAGGACGGTACGGATAGCCGCATCGTCATCGGCTACAAGGATGGTGCCTGTCGGCATGATCATTCGGTCCTGTCGCTGGAGGGAGCCTCAGGTTCAACAAAAGCCGGCATCAAGATCCGGAAGATGGTTTTGCGTGGCTGGCTGTCGCATTCAATAACCCCGCCGTGATCACCGATGATCTTGGCGACGAGCGCCAGACCGAGACCAGACCCGTTGGTCTTGGTGGTGATGAAGGGTTCGAACAGATGAGGCAGCAGGTCTTCTGGAACGCCCGGACCATTGTCCTGAACACAGAATTCCAAAGGCAGTGAAACGCGCTCGGCCGTTCCGGGCACCGACAGTCGGATGCCGGGACGAAACGCCGTTGTGATCCGAATTTCGCCATCTGGATCGTCACCGATCGCCTCACTCGCATTCTTGATCAGGTTGAGGAAGACCTGAATCAACTGATCGCGGTTGGCGAAAACCGGCGGAAGAGAGGGATCATAGGCTTCCAGGATGCGCTTGCTCCGCGCAAAACCGCTATCGGCCAGGCGTTTGACGTGATCAAGCACCACATGGATGTTCACCGGCTCGCGCTCTATCGGGCGCTCGTCAGAGAAGACTTCCATGCGATCGACCAGCTTTACGATCCGGTCGGTCTCATCGGTAATCAGCCGGGTCAACGCCCGGTCCTCATTCGGAACCGATTGTTCAAGCAGCTGCGCAGCACCCCGGATCCCCGACAGCGGATTCTTGATCTCATGTGCCAGCATGGACGCGAGGCCGGTCACCGTGCGGGCCGCACCGCGCGAGGTCAGCTGACGGTCGATCTTCTCCGCCATGGAGCGTTCCTGGAACATCAACACCACAGCGCCGGGACGCTCGGCCACGGGAGCTGCGTTGATGTCGACGATCTTCGGCGCGCCGATACGCGGTGAGCCGATATCAACCTTGTATTCGTTCACGGCAGCGCCGCGGTCGCGCACCTGGTCGATCAGGGTCAGCAGCGGACTTCCAAAGGGCACGAAGTAGTCGATGGGATGGCGCCGCAAGTAAGAGACGCTGGATCGCATGAAGATTTCCGCCGCCATGTTGGCGGACTCGATTACACCATCAGGCGCAACAAGCAGCACCGGGTGTGGAAGCGAATCCAGGATCGTCGGGCCATCGCTGGCCAGCGCGGCCATACGTCCTTTTGAAAGGGACTCAGGCGTCATGCAGCACTCCGTTCGGAAGAAGACAACCATCCATCAACGAGGCGGATTACCTCCGCAGGCTCGTTGGAGGTCATAAGGGTTTTACGCAAGGCGCCGGGCAGCTCGCAGCCGAGGCCGGAATTGTCGAGATACCAGCCAAGATGTTTTCGGGCAATTCGGACACCGGGCATGGTGCCGTAATGCATTATAATCGCGTCATAATGCTCAAGAACCAGATCACGAATCTCTGGGCCGCATGGAGCTGCACGTTTCTCGCCAGTGGCAAGATAGTGACCGATATGGCCAGGCAGCCAAGGCCTGCCATAAGACCCGCGCCCAACCATCACGCCATCGGCGCCCGACGCCTCAAGCATTCTCAGAGCATCATCGAAATCACAGCAATCGCCGTTCGCGATCACGGGGATCTCGACCGCATCAACCACGTCACGGATGGCATTCCAATTGGCACGCCCCTTGTAGAACTGGCTGCGCGTCCGCCCGTGAACCGTCAGCAACATGATGCCTGCGGCCTCGGCACGACGCGCCAGCGTCGGTGCGTTGATGGATGTCTCATCCCAACCAAGCCGCATCTTGAGCGTCACAGGAATATCAACGGCATCAACCGTGGCCTCGATCAGGGTCAAAGCGTGGTCAAGATCACGCATCAAGGCAGAGCCGGAATAGCCGGATGTCACCTTCTTGGCCGGGCAGCCCATGTTGATATCAATGACATCAGCACCGGCATCAGCAATGACCTTGGCGGCTTCGCCCATCCACTTTGCTTCGCGCCCAGCCAGCTGTACAACGTGGAGCCCGTCATCGTGAGCCTCGGCACGCATCTGGGTTTCAGCGTCGCCCTTGACGAAAGATTCGCTGGCTACCATTTCGCTGACGACCATTCCGGCGCCAAACCGGGCAGCGATCCGGCGAAACGGCAAATCGCTGACACCGGACATGGGTGCGAGCACGGCCCGGTTCTTCAGGCTGTGACGACCAATGCGAATCGGATCCGACATCAAAGGGGGCTGCAATCTGCTCATAACCTGTGCACACTCAACATTGCCTATATCGTAGCCATATTTTGCGGTGCGGCAAGAGGCAATTACGCATAATATGATGGTTTGGTTTGCAATTTCTTTTGCATGGTCACATCAAAGAGCCCCTGCACTAAGAGTTTGCAGGGAAAATGAGAACACACAGGATCGGGACCCTGATGACCAAACAAGTGGCAGCAATCATCGTGGCGGGTGGAAGAGGCTCTCGTTTGGCCAGCTCCGATGATGACCGCCCGAAGCAATACAGGACCCTCGCCGGCCGTCCAGTCCTCACATATACGCTTGAGCAATTTCTCGACCACCCTGCGATCAGCAAGGTGCTTGTGGTACGCCACGCGGACGACCTGCAACTCTATGACAACGCAATTGCGGATTTGAAAGTGCCGGCGACAGATAGGTTGCTGACCTCGGTAGAAGGTGGCGCGACAAGACAGGCCTCTGTCTACGCGGGGCTGAACGCCCTTCAGTATTCAGAATGCGGAGTCGTCCTGATTCACGACGCAGCACGCCCTTTCGTGACACATGACGCCATCACTGCAGTCATCGAACGCCTGCAGCAAGGCGCCAAGGCGGTTCTGTCGGCGATACCCGTCGTGGATACCCTGAAGCGCGCAAATGCAGACACCCATTCGCTCTCGACGGTCGATAGGAAAGGGTTGTGGGCCGCACAGACGCCACAGGGGTTCGACCTCAAGACGATTTGGGAGGCTCACCAGCAGGCCCTGCAAAGCGGCCGAACGGACTCTACGGACGACACCGCCGTAGCAGAGTGGGCCGGACATCAGATCGAGCTTGCCGATGGCAATGCCGACAATTTCAAGATAACCAGTCCGGCAGACTTGGAACGCGCGAGAAAGATCATGGAAATGACAAACCAGATAGAGCCCCCCCGTCCCCTCGCCGGCTCCCACGCTCTCGCGGGTCTGGGCGACGTCCGCATGGGCACTGGCTATGATGTCCATGCCTTCGACACCGGAGATGCGGTCATCTTGGGCGGAATTTCAATTCCGCACGACCGGAAGCTGAAGGGCCATTCGGATGCGGATGTGGTTTTGCACGCCATCACCGACGCAGTGCTCGGCGCCATCGGTGACGGTGATATCGGCACGCATTTTCCGCCGTCAGATCCAAAATGGAAGGGCGCTGCCTCCGATCAGTTTCTTCACGACGCCATTCGACGGGTTGAGGACAAGGGCGGGCGGATTGCCCACATTGATGCCACGATCATTTGTGAACTGCCGAAAATTGGTCCCCATCGCGAGCGCATGCGGCAAGCCATTGCCGACATCTGTGCGTTGCCGGTTTCGAGAGTCTCTGTCAAGGCGACGACCTCGGAGCGACTCGGCTTCACCGGTCGCAAGGAAGGCATCGCCTCTATCGCCGCCGTGACCGTTCGCCTGCCGTTCTAAGGAGATGATGTGCAATGACACCATGGATCGACCTGCTGCCGAAAGCGGAAAGCATCATCGCCGACGCACGGCGAAAGGGCCTCATCATCGCCACAGCAGAATCCTGCACCGGAGGTCTGATCGCGGGACTGCTCACAGAGGTGCCAGGCTCCTCAGCCGTCATTGATCGCGGCTTTGTAACCTACTCCAACGAGGCCAAACAGGAGATGCTTGGTGTGCCGTTTGAAACGTTGGAAGCCGTTGGCGCGGTTTCGCGTGAGACGGCGATCGCAATGGCAGACGGTGCGCTTAAAAACTCACGCGCAGACCTAGCTGTATCCGTAACTGGAATCGCAGGACCAGGCGGTGGCAGTGTACAAAAGCCGGTCGGAACGGTCCATTTCGCGCTTGCAGCCAAAAACCGAAAGACCGAACATCTGGCGACGCAGTTCGGCGACCTTGGCCGAGACGAAGTTCGGCTGCAGGCTGTTGTAAAAGCGCTCGAACTTATTTCAAATTCAATCAATTCCCCTAGCGAAATCTAATAGCTTGAACGCTAACACTGTCGGAAATGACGGTGGGAAAACAGTGGGCGAAGACCATCCACAGTCGCAAAATCTGGATGATCTTCAATGCTCAAGCAACTACTCGCCGTCCTTGCCTTTTTCATGGTCGCACAGACCTTTGGCACAAAACACGCGATTGCCAGTGGCATTCCTTCCTCAGGTGACTTTTACCTGATCGCACGGGACCGTGTCGGCGATTTTGCTGGCAGCCACAAGGTTTTCAAACGTACGGCAGCGGGTCTCCACAAGGTCTCTTATTGCAAGCGCGACTACTGGGTGCGCGCGCATACGGTCGCCTGGACACTGGTTGAAGTAGAAAACAACCGGGCGGTCCGGCTCGAGTTCAATTTCGGAAAGGGTTGGCGGCCGATCTGCGACCACCCCGAACAGCAGGTCACGCTGAGTGACATTGGCCTCGCCGGCGATCCGCGGGAAATCCTGGCAAAGCCCGAGCGCCCTTCCGGCTCTCTCAGCCTCTTCGGCGCCATCAGCAAATCACTGCGGGAAGAGACCGAAACCTACGCTCCTTAAGAGAGCTTTTGGCTGCAAAGACCCATCTGCTACCGCGATAGCCACCCGATTACATAAAATTCGATCAATTATCTGAGCGATATTTAGACGCCTGGCCCAATAAGGTTGACGCTAGGGCGTTTTGGCGAACGCGACGTTCCGCCAATTCTCGCCACTCGAAAAAAGAACAGGTAGACGCACAATGAAGAAAATGGGTCTGGCAGCACTCGGCTGGTGCTTTCTTGCTAGCGCAACAGCTTCTGCAGCAATCATGATCCCGGGTGACTTCTACCTGATCTCTCGTGGAGATGACGGCCTTTTTGCAGGAAGTCACAAGATCTTCCAGCGCGAGTCGAGCGGTCTCCGGCGTGTCTCCTATTGCGGCCGTGACTACTGGGTCCGTCCCGTCACAGTCGCCTGGACGCAGGTCGAAGTTGAAAATCGCAAGGAAGTGCGCGTCGAATTCAATATGGGCAAGGGCTGGCGGCCGATCTGCGAAAAGCCCGAACAGCAGGTCACGTTGAAAGATCTGGGCGTCACACAGGACGCAAGGGTTGTCCTGAGCACGAATGGTCAGGATCTGGACGGGGTCAATCGCTTCAGCGCGATCAGCGAGTCGTTCCAGAAAGGCAACAAAACCAAAAAGGCCTCATACCACGACTAGGTGGATGAGGGCGCTGCGCAAGTGAGGGGCATATAGCGGGTGACGTGGGTAGTCGAGACAAGGTTCACGCCACCCTGAGGGAGTTGAATGGTCGTCCGTTCCAAAGGCTATCCCGCCTGCGGTCTATACAGAGACGAGTGCCATGAAAAAAGAACTCGCACTATTATTTGCCGCAGTAAGCCTGTCCAGTCCTGTTCAGGCCCAGATGCCTGTCTCCGCGGGTGACTACTACATTCGCTCCCAGCAGCCTTCCGGAACCTTCTTCGGCTACCATCAGGTGATGACCGAGCCAAAGACCGGCTATGTCCGGGCAATTTACTGCAACACAATCTTCTGGGTGCGGAAATCGACCGTCCTCTGGACCGAGAACGAGGCGAAGGCCGGGCGACACCTTTTCATCGAGATGAACCTGAATGGCGACCGCAAGCTGATTTGCGCTGACCCGGATGAGCAGGTGCGTCTCGAAGATCTCGGAATGAAGGAAGCTGAAGTCCGACGCTTTCGCAACAGCAATGGCCAACTCGATCAGAAAAAGAGCCGCATGAACGTGCTCAGCGAAGCCTTCAAGCAACGTAAGTGAGGTCTATCCGCCGCTGACGATCAGACGCCGTAGACGGCATCCGCACGCTCTTCGAACGCAGTCGAGAACTTCCTGAACGCACGATCAAACATCGCGCCCATAAGCGACCCAAGCGTGCGGCTCTTGAATTCATAGTCGATAAAGAACCCGACATCGCACGAGCCGTCGCCCGCGTCGGTGAATGTCCAGCGGTTTTCCAGGTGCTGGAAGGGACCATCCAGATATTGAACCAGGATTGTGTTCTCTTCCGGAAGCATCTCGACGCGGCTGGTAAAGGTCTCCTTGAAGACCTTGTAGGCGACGGTCATGTCCGCCACGAGCACTTCCCTGCCCTCACCCAGATCCTTGCGCCCACGCACTTGGAGAGCTTGGCAGAGCGGAACGAATTGGGGGTACTTCTCGACATCAGCCACCAGTGCGAACATGTCCCGCGCTGAATGACTGACCCGATGGGTTGAAGAAAAACTAGGCATGTCTCGCGCTACCGGGCGTCAATGGCCAAGTTTTGCCACACGAGCGGCCTTGAGATCGGCAAAATCCTCGCCGGCATGGTGGGAGGACCGCGTCAGCGGGCTGGCTGAAACCTTCAGGAAACCCTTGGCATATGCAATTCTCTCATAGCCCTTGAATTCCTCTGGCGTCACGAAGGACAAGACCGGATGGTGTTTCTTCGACGGCTGGAGGTATTGGCCAACAGTCAGGAAATCCACATCAGCGACCCGCAGATCATCCATCAGCTGCAGCACTTCGTTCCGTTCTTCTCCGAGCCCAACCATGATCCCGGACTTGGTGAACATTGCAGGATCCAGTTCCTTGACCTTTTGTAAAAGGCGAATGGAATGGAAGTAGCGTGCGCCAGGACGGACCTTCAGATACTTCGACGGCACCGTCTCCATATTGTGGTTGAAGACATCCGGTCTTGCTTCAACGACGGTCTCGATCGCACCATCCTTGCGAAGAAAGTCTGGCGTCAGCACTTCAACCGTCGTCTTTGGCGACTGGACGCGAATGGCCTTGATGACATCGGCAAAATGCCCGGCACCACCATCGTCCAGGTCGTCACGGTCGACCGAGGTGATCACCACATGCTCAAGCCCCATGCGCGCAACCGCATCGCCGATTGACGCAGGCTCCTTGGGGTCGACGGCACCCGGCATGCCGGTCCGCACGTTGCAGAAGGCACAGGCGCGTGTGCAGGTATCACCCAGGATCATGAAACTGGCGTGTTTCTTCGACCAGCACTCGCCGATATTCGGACACCCGGCTTCTTCGCAGACCGTCACCAGACCATTCTTGCGAACCAGGTCCTGCGTTTCGCGGTAGACCGGCGAAGTCGGAGCCTTGACGCGAATCCACTTCGGTTTCCGCTGAACCGGATTGTCAGGCCGATGGGCCTTCTCCGGATGCCGGGGGCGGGCCTCACGCGTATCAGCGTCTTTCGACAGGGTGTCTACGATCGTAACCATGAGATCTAAGTGTCGCTCTTGTTGAAAAAGGTCAAGCCTTCTTTCGCATGACGGCTATGCACCGGCGGGCAGGCTCTGCAGGCGGCCGAGTCGCTCCCGCGCCATCTCGGACAATGGCTGCGGAGTTCTTTCCATCTGGTTCATCTGAACAACGACGGAAAGCGCCGAGGCCGCAAGCACGCCATTCTGGAAGACCGCCTGCTCCAGGGTAATCGAGGTTCGCCCGATCTTCTGGATACGGGTTCCGATCTCGACTGTGCCTGGCCATTTCAGTTCCGCACGAAAATCCATCTCCAGGCGCGCGATGACAAAGGCACAGCCGTCATCAACAATCCGTCCCTCGCCGCGGTAGAGAATATCGACACGGCCGGTTTCGAGAAACGTCGAGAAGACGGCGTTGTTGACATGGCCCTGAGGGTCGCTGTCGCAATAGCGGAGCTTGTCCGTGCTGTGCACGGCAAAAGCTTCGAGCTGAGCGTCCGATGACATCGCGTTCCGTTCTTCTTGTCCCGGCACATCGGCCAGGAGCTAGCTGAAGACCTTTTTCCAGAGGTAAAGGAACAAGATCGCGCCAAGGGTCGAGACCACCAACTGATCCAGCAGCCCGCCGGTCACATTCAGCCGAAAGATATGAGCCAGCTCGCCGCCAACCAAAGCGCCGAGCAGGCCGACCACCAGGCTGCCGAAGAACCCACCGCGGCTGTTCAGAACCCGGTGGGCAACGGCCCCGGCAATCAGGCCAATGATGATCCAGAAAATGAAGCTCATACGATCAACTCAGATTTCCGATGGCGCTGCAGCCACCTGCCAGTCCAGGTCAGGCAAGAATGCGCGCGACGACCACCACGACAATCGCGCCAATGGCGGCGACCACGATCTGGTTCACCCACGGATTGCCCAGATTGATGTTGATGCCCGTCACATTGACCAGGAAGCCGCCGACGAATGCGCCGATCAAACCGGTCAGAAGGTAGCGCACCAAACCGCCGCCACCGACGAAGACGCTTGCAAGCCAACCCGCCACGAGGCCGATCACACACCAGACCAGAATATTCTTGATGTCCATTACAGCATTCCCTCCGCAATCAACTGAAATCGGTAGTCCTGAATTCCGGCAATCTGCGCGGCCTCCGCATAGGTGAAACGGTGGCCGAGACCGGCCACCGAGTTCTGCCTGCGTCAGGCGTTCAAAACCTTGCCATAGGCATCGAGCACGCTTTCCTTCATCATTTCCGACAGGGTCGGATGCGGGAAGATCGTGTGCATCAGTTCTTCTTCGGTCGTCTCCAGGTTCATGGCGACAACAAAGCCCTGGATCAACTCGGTGACCTCTGCGCCCACCATGTGCGCGCCGATCAGCTCACCCGTCTTCTTGTCGAAGATGGTCTTGATCATGCCGTTGTCTTCACCGAGCGCAATGGCCTTGCCGTTGGCATTGAACGAATAGCGACCAACGCGAATGTCGCGGCCTTCGGCCTTTGCCTTGGCTTCCGTAAGCCCGACGGACGCG
This sequence comes from Roseibium polysiphoniae, assembly GCF_014842925.1. Classification (GTDB taxonomy): domain Bacteria; phylum Pseudomonadota; class Alphaproteobacteria; order Rhizobiales; family Stappiaceae; genus Roseibium; species Roseibium polysiphoniae. The sequence goes on along the minus strand of NZ_JACYXJ010000002.1, from coordinate 612,622 downwards.
ACCTGGGGATTACAGTAGGTGCAGCCCGGGATCTTGCTCTTGTCCATGGCATGGACATTCGGCAATCCCGCAATCTTTTCGATGCAGACCACACCTTCGTGCTCTGCCTTGTGCGCCAGCATCGGCGGACCGGCAACGTCGCCAATGGCGTAGAGGCCCGGCACGTTGGTCTTTCCGTAGCCGTCGATAACCACACAGCCGCGATCGGTTTTGACACCAAGAGCTTCGAGACCAAGGTTCTCGATATTGCCCTGTACGCCAACAGCCGAAATCAGGCGATCCGCGGTGATCTGCTGAACCTTGCCATCCTTGGTCTCAACATGCGCCGTGATCGAGTTCGCAGCCTTGTCGACCTTGGAAACCTTGGCTTCCGTGATGATCTTCATGCCGCGCTTTTCAAGCGCCTTGCGGGCTATCTTGGAGATTTCCTCGTCTTCGACCGGCATGACCTGTGACATAAGCTCAACCACTGTCACATCGACGCCCATGGAGACGTAGAACGACGCGAACTCAATGCCGATCGCACCCGATCCCATCACGACCATGGACTTCGGCATCACATCAGGCTTCATCGCCTCGAAATAGGTCCAGATCAGCTTGCCATCCGGCTCTATGCCCGGCAGCGCACGCGGACGCGCACCTGTTGCAACGATGATGTGCTTGGCGGAGTAAGTCCCCTCGCCCAGCACGCCCTTGGGCACCGGGTGCTGCGGCTGCACGGCCGGTTTGGAAGACTTGCCGACGACGATCTCGCCCGGCTTGGTGAGCTTCGCCTCACCCCAGATCACATCGACCTTGTTCTTCTTCATCAAGAAGCCGACGCCGCCATTGAGACGACCGGATACACCCCGGGACCGCGCCACGACGTCTTTGACATCGGCGGTCATCTTGCCTTCTAGCGTCAGGCCATAGCTCTTGGCATGATTGGCGTGATCGAGAATTTCGGCAGACCGCAAAAGCGCCTTGGTCGGGATGCAGCCCCAGTTCAGACAGATGCCACCCAGATGTTCGCGCTCGACGATTGCGGTCTTGAGACCCAACTGAGCTGCGCGGATCGCGGTCACATAGCCGCCCGGTCCGGACCCGACAATGATGACGTCATAGGAAGTGCCAGCCATCGTAAATTCCTTGAATTTCAGGAGAACCGCGGCGCGGGCAGCCAAGGCCCGCGCCAGCTCATTCCACTCTTAGACGAGCATGCTCATCGGGTTCTGGATGTAGCCCTTGAAGGCCGCCAGAAGTTCCGCACCAAGCGCGCCGTCGACGCAGCGGTGATCCGTCGACAATGTCACGGTCATCACCGTTGCAATGGCCAGGGCATCATCCTTGACCACTGGCCGCTTTTCACCGGCCCCGACCGCAAGAATTGTTGCGTGCGGAGGATTGACGACAGCTGAGAAGTCCTTCACGCCCATCATGCCCATGTTGGACACGGCGGTGGTCCCGCCCTGGTACTCTTCCGGCCTCAGCTTCTTGGCCTTTGCACGTGCGCCCATGTCCTTCATCTCATTCGAGATGACCGAGAGAGGCTTCAATTCCGCGCTGCGGATGATCGGAGTGATCAGACCGCCTGGAATTGATACGGCAACGCCGACGTCAGCGTGCTTGTGCTTGACCATGTTTTCGTCTGTCCAGGACACATTCGCATCCGGAACATCGCGCAGCGCCAGAGCCAGCGCCTTGATGGTCATGTCGTTGACGGAGAGCTTGTAGACCGGCTTTCCATCGCCGTCTTTCGGCGCTGCGCCGTTGAGCTGGGCACGAAGAGCCAGCAGCGCATCCAGTTCGCAGTCTACCGAGACGTAGAAATGCGGAATGGTCTGCTTGGACTCCTGCAGGCGCTTGGCAATCGTCTTGCGCATGCCATCGTGCGGAACCAGCTCGTAGGAGCCGTCTTCGAACAGCTTCAAAACCTGATCGCTGGACGGTCCGCTCGGCAGTGCCGGTGCTGCTGCAGCTTTCGGTGCATCTGCAGCTGGTGCCGCAGCAGACTTGCCAGTGCCCGAGGCGATTACAGCTTCAACGTCGCGCTTGACGATCCGGCCGTGAGGGCCGGAACCGGAAATCGCAGTGAGCTCAAGACCACCCTGCTGGGCAAGTCGGCGTGCAAGCGGCGAGGAAAAGATCCGGTTGCCGTCTGCAGCCTTTGGTGCAGGACCAGCCGGTGCAGCAGGCGCCGGCGCGGCTGCAGCAGGAGCTTCAGTTGCCGGTGCGGGCGCAGCCTCCGGTGCAGCAGGTGCCGATCCGATCGCACTTGCATCTTCACCATCTTCAAGAAGCACGGCGATGAGCTCGTTGACCTTCACGCCGTTGGTGCCTTCCGGCACCACGATCTTGCCGACCTTGCCCTCGTCAACAGCTTCCACTTCCATGGTCGCCTTGTCGGTCTCGATTTCGGCAATCACATCGCCAGCAGAAACCGTGTCGCCTTCCTTCACCAGCCATTTGGCCAGGTTGCCCTCTTCCATGGTCGGGGAAAGAGCCGGCATCGTTATATTGATAGGCATGTCCGTTCCCTCGCCTTAAGCCGTGTAGGTGACGGCCTTGACCGCATCGATGACTTCGCCAACATTTGGCAGCGCCAACTTCTCAAGGTTCGCTGCGTAAGGCATGGGTACATCCTTGCCCGTGACGCGCAGGATCGGGGCATCGAGGTAATCGAAAGCCTTTTCCTGAACCTGGAATGCGATTTCGGAAGACACCGAACACATCGGATAGGCTTCTTCGACCGTTACGATGCGGCCCGTCTTGCGGACAGAAGCCAGGATCGTGTCGATATCGAGCGGACGGATGGTCCGAAGGTTGATCACCTCGGCAGAGATACCCATGCCGGCCAGCTCGTCAGCCGCCTTGAGCGCATAGGTCATACCAATGCTCCAGGACACGATCGTGACATCTGTGCCTTCGCGTTCGATCTTCGCCTTGCCGATCGGCGTGACGAAATCGTCCATGTCCGGGATCTCGAAAGACTGTCCGTAGAGAATCTCGTTCTCTAGGAAGATCACCGGGTTCGGATCGCGGATGGCGGCCTTGAGCAGACCTTTTGCGTCAGCTGCCGAATAAGGCTGAACGACCTTGAGACCCGGCACATGAGCGTACCAAGCCGCATAGTCCTGGCTGTGCTGCGCGCCAACGCGTGCAGCTGCGCCGTTGGGACCGCGGAACACTATCGGCGCTCCCATCTGGCCACCAGACATGTAAAGCGTCTTTGCCGCGGAGTTGATGATCTGGTCGATCGCCTGCATGGCGAAGTTGAACGTCATGAACTCGACAATCGGCTTCAGACCGGCCATGGCAGCACCGACACCGAGACCGGCAAAACCGTGCTCCGTGATTGGTGTGTCGATCACGCGCTTCTCGCCGAACTCGGCAAGCAGGCCCTGCGTGATCTTGTAGGCGCCCTGGTATTCAGCAACTTCCTCGCCCATGACGAAGACATCGCCGTCATTGCGCATTTCCTCGGCCATGGCATCGCGGAGCGCTTCGCGCACAGTTGACGACTTCATGGCTGTACCGGCCGGAATTTCCGGATCATCGGCAGGCTTGCTTTCGACCGGAGCTGCAGGAACCGGCGCGGCAGCAGCAGGTGCTTCGGCTGCAGGCGCCGGTGCGGCAGCGGCTGGTGCACTAGCGGCTGCGTCGAGCGCGCTGGCATCTTCGCCTTCCCCCAGAAGAATGGCGATCTTCTCGTTGACCTTGACAGCGTCCGTGCCTTCGGCGACCAGGATCTTCCCGATCGTGCCTTCGTCCACAGCTTCCACCTCCATGGTCGCTTTGTCGGTCTCGATTTCGGCAATCACATCGCCTGCGGAGACGGTATCGCCCTCGGCCTTGAGCCACTTGGCGAGCTTACCTTCTTCCATCGTCGGCGACAGCGCCGGCATCAGGATATCAATCGGCATGGTTTCCCCCCGCCTTAAAGCAGAATGTCGGTGTAGAGCTCGGAGGCATCCGGCTCTGGATCGGTCTGTGCAAATTCGGCCGCTTCGGCAACCCTTGCACGAATCTCTTTGTCGATGGACTTGAGGTCATCTTCCGACGCCCAGCCTGCATCGATGAGCCGCTTACGGACCTGTTCGATCGGATCATGCTCGGTCCGCATCTTCTGGACTTCGTCCTTGGAGCGGTACTTGGCAGGATCAGACATGGAATGGCCGCGATAGCGATAGGTCACCATCTCGAGAATGTACGGACCCTTGCCACTGCGGCAATGCTCAAGCGCCTTTTCAGAGGCAGCCATGACCGCCCGCACGTCCATGCCGTCGACTTGTTCGCCCGGGATGCCGAACGAGGCGCCACGCTGGGAAAGGTCAGTCGTCGCGGAGGAGCGCTCGACGCTCGTGCCCATGCCGTACTTGTTGTTTTCGATCACATAGACTACCGGGAGCTTCCACAGCTGCGCCATGTTGAAGCTCTCGTAGACCTGGCCCTGGTTGGAGGCGCCGTCGCCGAAGAACGCCATGGCGACATTGCCGTTTTCGCGATACTGGTTCGCAAAACCCAGCCCAGTTCCAAGAGAGACCTGCGCCCCGACGATACCGTGACCGCCGTAGAAGTGCTTCTCCTTGGAGAACATATGCATGGAGCCGCCCTTGCCCTTCGACAAGCCGCCCCGGCGACCGGTCAATTCGGCCATGACGCCCTTGGGGTCAAGATCCATCGCAAGCATATGACCATGATCGCGGTAGCCGGTGATCATCTGATCGCCATCAACCTTGGCCATCTGCATCCCCACCACGACGGCCTCCTGACCGATGTAGAGGTGGCAGAACCCGCCGATGAGGCCCATTCCATAGAGCTGACCGGCTTTCTCCTCAAAGCGGCGAATCAAAAGCATCTCGCGATAGGCGTGTAGCTCCTGATCCTTGTCGAACTCGATGATCGCTGGAGCGGCCGACTTGGCGGCTCCACGAGACCGGCTGGCGCTTCGTGCGCCTGTACCGGAATTTGTCTTTTTCGCTGCGGCCATATCCCTCATCTCAGGCTGACGTTTCCCTTATGGAAACCAAGCGGAAATTAACCTGCGACACTTGTCAATCCAAGCTCGCGCAGATTGGATGGTTGTAAGCTATAATCGGCTGTTTTCAGTAAGAAAATAAGGATAAACCTATTTCTGGTTAAAATGCTGAAATAAACTATCTTCTAGTTAACTTGAGCTCGAGCCGCCGATGGCCTCAGAATTGTCAGGTCGTTTTCATGAACGAGGTTGAGATTGAGCCTTGCACGCTCATCGACCATATCCGGGTCCAGGCTTTCTGGCCGAAGCAGGCTGACGCGAGCAACCAAATGTTGCCGTTCTGAAACAAGCGTATCGAGCTCTGCCTGCAGGTCTCGCACCTGATGCTCGATACGGGCGCGCCCGACCAGTCCCAACTCCCCGTTCAGCGCGTGAAAGCCAAAGTAGGCAAGCACCGACAAAGCGGCAACTGGAATGATCAAACGACGAAGTGCAGATTGTTTACGCTGGCGTGTGGTCGCGGACACGGATTGACCTTACTAGATACACAAATTGGCCTTGCGATGAGGATGGACCCCGTTGGTTAAAAGAGCGTTGAAGCAAATCAAAGCCAGTCGGATTGACCGCTAGAAATCAACAGGTTCCAACGCACATCACCTGATCTCAGACAGAACGGCTCGGCCTTGCCCCAGCCAGAAGATCCGCATGCTGCTTAATCAGACGGGCCAGACGGCTGACCACCGTCCGGATTTCCGACCGATGCCGGTCGTCATTGTTCATCACGATCCATTGCTGGTGACGTAGCTCCGTGATTTCCGGGCCCGCCCGTTCCAGGCCCGGCTCCAGATCGCCGGCCAGACACGGGAGAACTGCAATCCCCGCGCCTGCCAATGCGAGGTCCTTGAGATTGCGCGGCTGATTGACGGTCACGGTCACCTTGTCAGGCTGATTTTCATGAGGCCACTTTAGATAGGCCGAAACAGCGTCGTCCTTGCCGATGGCAAGCCAGGTGTCCCGGGTAGTGTCTGCGCTGTTTCTTGCACGATAGGCGGCATAGGCAACAGATCCTGCCCGTCGCGACGCGAGATTGGTCTCGTCGGGAGCAAACGCCCTGATGCCGATATCATTCTCTCGAAAGGCCAGACCCGCTCGTTGTTCGCCGATGCGAAGGTCGACCCGAAAATCATCTCTCAGGGTTCTCAGTGCCTGAAAGTTCTCTGAAAGCAGATGGGCCATCCAGGTACCGGCGGCTATACGGACGACGGCGTTCCCAGTTGAGATCCCCTGCCATGCATCGACTTTTCGAGCGCCAGCTTCGAGATCCTTGAGGTGATCAAGCAGCGCATTGCCATCTCCTGTCAGCTCATAGCCACCGGGGCTGCGGCGAAACAGGGCTCTGCCCAAACCCTGTTCGAGTTCAAGCATTCGTCGGCCAAGCGTCGCGGCACTCATGCCGGTGGCAGCAGCAGCTGCGCTCAGACCACCCTTCCGGGCGACTGCGATGAAGTCCTGATAAAGATCCCAGCTCACGTTTTTCATAACTGAAATACATGACCCAGTAATTGCGATATGTCACTTCAAATATGGAGACTAATAGATGTGATGGATTTCACCTGAAAGGTTCCATCATGATCCCCTATTTCGCGATCCACATGCACCGCTCCCGCCAGGCACGAGAGGACATGTCCGCACAAAAGCGGGCAGACGAAGAGGATGCCTTCTATCACGCTTACACGCCTCCGATCTGGCTGCGGATCTGGAACTGGTGGCGCGCAAGATGAGACCCACGTCCCAAGCTGCTTATGCCGGCTTAGAGCCCCCTAACCCGCTTCAGCCAGCCGCGCTAGTTTGGTCAGGACCGTGGCGGCGCCCTTCAAGCGGTCCTCGGTCTTCTCCCAATCGCGGGAGAGAACCACCTTCTGGTCCGGCCGGATTTTCGCCAAGACGCCTTGCTCGGCAATATAAGCGACGAGTGCTCCCGGATTGGCAAATTCGCTGTTGCGGAAGGTGATGACCACACCCTTTGGCCCGGCGTCCACCTTCTCGATGTTCGCCTTGCGGCAAAGCCCCTTGATGAAGACGATCTTCAGGAGATGCTGAACCTCCTCCGGCAGCGGTCCGAAGCGGTCGATCATCTCAGCGCCGAAGCTGTCGATTTCATCGGCTTCGGTCAGATCACCGAGGCGCCTGTAGAGCGTCAGCCTCAACTGGAGATCCGGGACATAGTTTTCCGGTATCAACACGGGTGTCCCGATGTTGATTTGCGGTGACCATTGCTCTTCACCTTCAACGCCACCATCCTTGAGCTGCGCAACCGCCTCTTCCAGCATTTGCTGATAGAGCTCGAAGCCGACCTCCTTGACCTGGCCGGATTGCTCTTCTCCCAGAAGATTGCCGGCGCCGCGAATATCCAGATCGTGGCTCGCCAGCTGGAAACCCGCTCCAAGTGTCTCGAGCGATTGCAGCACCTTGAGGCGCCGCTCGGCCGTCGTCGTCAATGTCTTATTCGCCGGCACGGTGAAGAGTGCATAGGCCCGCGTTTTTGACCGCCCGACCCGCCCACGAAGCTGGTAGAGCTGCGCCAGGCCGAACATGTCGGCCCGGTGAACGATCAATGTATTGGCAGTCGGAATGTCGAGGCCCGATTCAACAATCGTCGTCGACAGGAGCACATTGAACTTGCCTTCATAGAAAGCGTTCATCACGTCTTCCAGCTCGCCAGGTGGCATCTGCCCGTGGGCGACCGCCACCTTCAGCTCCGGCACGCTGTCTTCCAGGAACGCACGAATATCCGCGATATCGGCAAGGCGCGGACAGACATAAAAGCTCTGGCCGCCGCGATAATGCTCGCGCAGGAGGGCTTCGCGCACGACAAGAGGATCGAAAGGTGACACGAAAGTCCGCACCGCGAGCCGGTCAACCGGCGGTGTGGCGATCAGAGACAGTTCCCGAACGCCGGTCAGAGCCATCTGCAGCGTGCGCGGGATCGGTGTCGCAGAAAGGGTCAGCACATGAACATCCGACTTGAGCTCTTTCAGGCGTTCCTTGTGCTTGACGCCGAAGTGCTGTTCTTCGTCGATGATCAAAAGCCCAAGGTCTCGAAAGCTGACGGCTTTGCCAAGCAGGGCATGAGTACCAATCACAATGTCGATCGAGCCGTCTGCGATTCCCTTCTTGGTTTGGGTCAGCTCCCGGGTGGGCACCAGTCGTGAGGCATGCGCCACATTGATCGGCAGCCCGTGAAACCGCTCTGAAAAGGTGCGATAGTGCTGGCGAGACAAAAGGGTCGTCGGCACCACGACAGCCACCTGACGGCCTGACATAGCCGCGATGAAAGCTGCGCGCAAAGCCACCTCGGTCTTTCCGAAACCCACGTCACCGCAGACAAGCCTGTCCATGGGGCGGCCCGAGGCAAGGTCGTCAAAGACGGCATCAATCGCCGAAAGCTGATCTTCCGTCTCCTCATAGGGAAAACGGGTGGCGAACTCGTCATAGACGCCCTCGGGGGTCTCGACGACCGGCGCGGTTTTCAAGGCGCGCGCTGCGGCCGTCTTGATCAGCCCATCCGCAATTTCGAGAATGCGCTTCTTGAGCTTGGCCTTGCGCGCTTGCCAGGCGCCACCGCCGAGTTTGTCCAGCTGCGCCTCGGAATCCTCAGAGCCATAGCGTGACAGAAGTTCGATATTTTCAACCGGCAGATAAAGCCGGTCGCCGCCAGCATATTGCAGCTCGAGGCAGTCATGGGGCGCGCCGACCGCCTCGATGGTCTTCAGCCCGATGAAGCGGCCGATACCGTGATCGACATGAACGACGAGATCGCCTTCCGAAAGCCCGGTCGCTTCCGTGATGACATTGGCACCCTTGGCTTTCTTGCGGCTCTTGCGAACCAGTCTGTCGCCGAGAATATCCTGTTCACCGATGAAAGCCGTATCGGCCAGTTCGAAGCCGTGTTCGATCCCAAGGACGCAGAGCGCCGTTGTAGCCTTGGGCAGTTGCCGCGCTGCGTCGAGCGCATCAATTTCGGTTGTCGCGCCAAGCCCATGGTCCTTGAGGATTTGCCCTAGCCTGTCGCGGGAGCCATCGGACCAGCAGGCGATCACGGTCCGCTTGCCGTCTTTTTGCAGCGATTTCACATGATTGGTCAGCGCATCAAAAATATTGACGTCGCCGGCTGCCCGCTCGGCGGCAAATGTCCGACCTTGCCGACCGGAAAGATCAACGACCTGCTTGCCGGAGCCTGGAGGCGGCGTGAAGGGATCCAGAAGCGCGCTCGCTGCATCCGCAAGATTGCCGGTCCACTCGCTGTCTGAAAGGTAGAGCGCAGCCGGTTCAATCGGCATGTAAGGGACGGTGCCGGCAGATTTTCCAGCTTCCCGCGCCTCCTCGCGCGCCGAGTAATGTTCCTGAACCTGATCGGTCCGCTCGCGCACCACGTCGTTGGCTTTCGCGTCTAGCACCACCGGAGCGTCGCCAACGTAGTCAAACAGGGTCTCCAGCCGTTCATGGAACAGCGGAAGCCAGTGCTCCATACCGGCGTAGCGCCGCCCGTCGCTGACGGACTGGTACAGCACATCATCCCGGCTCGCAGCACCAAAGCTTGCCAGATAGCTCCGCCGGAAGCGTGAAATCGCATCCTCGGAAAGAACGACTTCGCTCATCGGCACCAGATCGAGCCGCTTGAGCTGCTTGGAAGTCCGCTGGGTTTCCGGATCGAAGGAACGGATCGATTCCAGAGTGTCGCCGAAGAAGTCTAGCCGTACCGGCTCTTCCGAACCAGGCGTGAAGAGGTCAACGATGCCCCCGCGAACCGCATATTCGCCCGTCTCGCGAACGGTCGGGGTTCTGGAAAAGCCGTTCATTTCAAGCCAGCTGGCGATCTCTGCCATGTCGATCCGGTTTCCCGGTGCCATGGAAAGCGCCTGTTTACGCATCCATTCGCGGTCGGGAACACGTTGAACAGCAGCGTTCACCGTCGTCATCAAGACGGTCTTCTTGTCGCCCGGCAATCCCTTGGCAAGCGCGCCCAGGGCCAGCAGACGGCGCGCGCTGATCCCCGGGTTGGGAGACACCCGGTCATAGGGCAAACAGTCCCAGGCGGGCAGCTGAAGCACTTCAATGTCGGGGTCGAAGAAGGGAAGCGCTTCGGTAATCATCTGCATGCGCGTGGCGTCGCGGGCGATGAAGACCATCGCGAGACCGCCCTGGTCGCTCTCTGCAAGGATCCGGGCCAGGGCATAGGCCTCGGCGCCGTCGGGCACACTGGCAAGCGTGATGTTGGCCCGGTCTTTCAACAGGCTTTCGAACACGGGCATCTTCCTTGTCGACGATGGGGCTGTCGCAACAGCCTATCTTGAGTGTTAGTCGGTGTTTTTGACGGAGCGGGCCGTGGCAATGGCCTCTTCGTGATAGGCGATGATAGATCTGTAGAGCGGACCGTCCCACTCGGCCGGCAGAGGCTTGCGGCCTGTCATCCAGGCGTAGAGATCCTGATCATGCGCCGTGAGCAGGTGCTCCAGCTCATCAAGCTCTTCCTCACGAAGTGTATCGATCTTGGCTTCGACAAAACCGCCGAGCAGCAGATCCATTTCCTTCATGCCCCTGTGCCAGCAACGGAACATGATCCTCTTTCGCCGATCGTCGCGAACGGCAGGGGCAGATTCGTCCGGCGTCTGGGGAGGCGTACCGCTCATGGCAAAGGTCCATTGAAGTTGAAGAGTTTGAACTGTTGGCCGCTATATAGCGCTCCTTCCCGGATCTGTCAGCGCCTCATCTGGAAAATGAGAACATATTGCGTACATCGCCGACTTCATGGCACAAAGGCCATCAGTCGTTATCGCCAATCCATGCCCTAGTGGCACGAGCGAAAGTCCTGCCGCCCTCATGCGCCCTTCGGTTCTCGATCCGCTGTTCGCTTCCGTGTCGACCCTGCCCGGTATCGGCCCGAAGATTGCCAAGTTGCTCACGACGTTTCTCTCCAGCCAGCCGGACCGCGAGGCCAGTGTCGCGGACCTGCTTTTCCATATCCCGCACAGCGTTATCGACCGCCGTCATCGTCCCGGCATTGCCTATTCGGAGAACGGCGACATCGTCACGCTCGACGTGACCGTTGACCGGCATCAGCCAGGTCCGCGTGGCGGCAAGGCCCCCTACCGCATCACTGCATTTGATGACACGGGATCGATCACCTTTGTCTTTTTCCATCCGCGCCGGGACTGGCTGGAAAAGATGTTCCCCGTTGGAGAGCGAAGAATCGTCTCCGGCAAGGTCGAGTGGTTCAACGAACGCCCGCAGATGGTTCACCCGGACTATGTCCTGGCTCCGGAAGAAGCGGATGCTATGCCGCCCCTGGAGCCGATCTATCCACTGACGGCCGGCCTGTCCCCCAAAACGCTGCAGAAGGCGATGGTCACGGCTTTAAGCCGGCTTCCTCAATTGCCGGAGTGGCTCAACGAAGCCCATCAGACCCAGAATCACTGGCCGGATTTTGCAGAAGCAGTCACGGTCCTGCATCAGCCAAACGAACAGCAGGATATTTCCGCCGAGTCGGTTTACCTGCAGCGTCTCGCGTATGATGAGCTGCTCGCCAGCCAACTCGCCCTCGCATTGGTGCGCACAAACATGCGCCAGCTGGGTGGACTTGTCCGCGCGCCCTCGGGAACCTTGCAGAACAAGGTCATTTCGGCCCTGCCCTTCACCCTGACCAGCAGCCAGTCAGCTGCAATCGACGACATCAATAAAGATCTGGCGGAGCCCACCCGAATGCTGCGGCTGCTTCAGGGCGACGTGGGCTCCGGCAAGACGGTCGTTGCGCTCGCAGCCCTGGCTCAGGTAATCGAAACAGGTGCGCAGGGAGCGCTAATGGCGCCGACCGAAATTCTCGCGCGCCAGCACTTCGCCTCCATGTCCCCGATTTGTGAAAAGATCGGTATCCGCCTCGCGCTGCTCACGGGCAAGGACACCGCGAAGGAGCGCCGGCTGACCCAGGAAAAGCTCGATGCTGGCGAGATAGATCTTGTCGTCGGCACCCATGCGCTTTTTCAGGGCAAGGTCACCTTCAAGGATCTCGCGCTTGTGGTCGTCGACGAGCAACATCGCTTTGGGGTCCATCAGCGCCTGGCTTTGTCATCAAAGGGCAAAGGCGTCGACGTGCTCGTCATGACCGCAACCCCGATCCCGCGCACCCTTGTCCTTACCTGCTTTGGAGATATGGATGTCTCGCGCCTGACCGACAAGCCCGCCGGCAGAAAGCCCATAACGACTGTTTCCGTTTCGCTGGATCGCCTGGAGGAAACCATCGGCCGCATTGGGTCTGCAGTCGCCGAAGGACAGAAAGTCTATTGGGTTTGTCCCTTGGTGGAGGAGTCTGAGAAAATCGACCTTGCAGCCGTCGAGGACAGACACCGCGTCTTGGAACAGGCGCTTCGTCAGCGTATTTCACTCGTCCATGGCCGCATGAGTGCGGATGAAAAAGACGCCGCCATGCAGGCTTTCAAATCGGGTGAGACGCGCGTCCTTGTCGCAACCACGGTGATTGAGGTCGGCGTTGATGTGCCGGATGCCACCATCATGGTGATCGAACACGCAGAACGTTTCGGCCTCGCGCAGCTTCATCAGCTGCGAGGGCGGGTTGGCCGCGGCGACAAGCCCTCCTCCTGCGTCTTGCTCTACAAGGGGCCTCTTGGTGAGACAGCCGGTGCACGTTTGAACATCATGCGTCAGACCAACGACGGCTTCTTGATCGCGGAGGAAGATCTGAAGTTGCGCGGCGGCGGAGAAATCCTTGGAACCCGCCAATCAGGGATGCCAGGGTTCCGTATTGCTCGGGCGGAGGATCACGCCGATCTCATGGAGGTCGCCAGAGACGACGCCCGGCTCATCCTTGAGACGGATCCGGAGCTCAAGTCAGAGCGCGGCAAGGCATTGCGTTGCCTGCTGTATCTCTTCGGCCGGGATGAAGCGATCCGATTGCTGCGCGCTGGTTGACCGGCCGCTGGCTCAGGTCGCCGATTTCTCTGGCATCGGGTCTTCGACGTAATCGGCCAGAACCTCCGGATAATTCGGGTTCACAAGACCAGCCGAGATAACGAGCTTGGCAGCGTCTTCGACCCCCATCGAAAGCTCAATCACGTCCTCGCGCGGCACAAACAATAGAAAGCCCGAGGTCGGATTAGGCGTGGTGGGCAGAAAGACAGAAACCGTCTCGGCCTTATCCTTGAGCCGGCGTGCAACCTCACCCTTGGTCTCAGTCGAGATAAAGACAATCGCCCAAAGTCCCTTGCGGGGATATTCCACCAGTGCCGCCTTGGAAAAGGAATTGCTGCGCTCGTCCAAAACTGTCTCGAAGATCTGTTTCAAGCCGCTGTAGAGATTGCGCACCAGCGGCATTCGATTGACGAGAGACTCGCCAACGGACAAGAGGCTGCGCCCGAGGAAGTTCGCCGCAAGAAAGCCGACAATCGTCAGGATCAGTATCGCGAGAATGAGGCCGAGGCCCGGAACCGGAAACGGAAGATAGGTCTCCGGATTGTACGCACGCGGGACAATGGGCTTCACCCAGCCATCAACCCACTGAATGAATGTCCACGTCAGCCAAAGCGTGATCCCGATCGGCCCCGTGATGACCAATCCAGTCAGAAAATAATTGCGCAAGCGTGTCGCGAACCGGCTCTTGGGCACGCTATGCGCCCCCTGTTCATCGCCTGACTGGTCCCGCTTCATGCAAATATCCTCAAACTGCGTCGAAACGCCATCGCATTCACGCCCCTGGTAAACTACATAATGTTTTCAGATGTGCTGCGGTATCCCACCTCAGCACTAAATTTTACGCGTTTCACTGGCTATTTTGCACCAATTGGAGGCAGCCCTTTGCGGCGCACCACGTTCAAGGTCCTCGGTTTAGGGTTCGTCCTCATTGGATTGGTCGGTGTCGTCCTGCCGCTGCTGCCAACAACTATATTCTTTATTCTTGCGGCAGCCTGTTTTGCCCGTTCGTCGCCAGAACTCGAAGCAAGGATCCTTCGCCATCCTCACATCGGCCCGCCAGTGAAAGCGTGGCGCGACCATGGCGTCATCCCGCCGAAGGCAAAGATGTTTGCGCTCAGTGGCATGGTCATTGGCTATATTGTCTTTTTTCTGACCAGCCAGCCACCACTGTGGCTGGCGCTGGTCGTCGCTGTTGTCATCGGCGCCTGTGCCCTCTACGTGGCGACGAGGCCCTCCTACCCCAGCTCGGAAAACTAGCGCTCCGGAAACGTTTCCTGCGCGCGACGCTAACATAGCCGTTTAAGTATCAACGATAAAACGCTGATTACGAGGGATTATGACCTATTCCACAGTCACCGACTTCGCGAGGTTGCGTGGTTGGTCAACATCCGTGCCCATAAAGACTGCAGTATGATACGAGATCATCTGGACTGGCAGCGCGTAGATGATTGGCGCAACGATTTCATGCACATCCGGCATGATCACCACATCCTGCGCGACATCACCGCTTTCAGCCGCACCCCGTTCGTCCGTGATGAGGATAATGCGCCCGCCACGTGCGGCCACTTCCTGCATGTTGGAGACAGTCTTCTCATAGATCCCGTCATGAGGCGCGATGACGAAGACCGGCATGTTTTCGTCGATCAGCGCAATCGGCCCATGCTTGAGCTCACCCGCGGCGTAACCTTCCGCATGAATGTAAGACAGCTCCTTGAGCTTCAGCGCACCTTCCATCGCGAGCGGAAAATTAGTTCCGCGGCCCAGATATAGGGCATCGCTGACCCGTGAAAGAGGCTGAGACAGGGTCTCGATCTTGATCTCGCTCTTCAGCGCCTGAACCGCAAGACCTGGAATAGCTCCCAGTGCCTCCACCAGCTCGGTCTCCTGGTCCTCATTCACAAACCCGCGAGAGCGGCCCGCGTGGATGGCAAGGGCCGCCAGTACCGCAAGCTGGCAGGTGAACGCCTTGGTTGAGGCGACCCCGATTTCAGGCCCGGCAATTGTCTGAAAGACAACATCGGACTCACGCGCGATCGTGCTTTCCGGCACGTTCACGACGGCCCCGATCTTGGCACCATTTTCCTTGCAGTAGCGAAGCGACGCCAATGTGTCCGCCGTCTCACCAGACTGGGAAATGAACAGCGCGAATTCGTTCTTGCCGATTGGCGTCTCGCGATAGCGAAATTCAGAGGCGACATCAATTTCGACTGGAAGTCGAGCGTATTTCTCAAACCAGTATTTTGCGACCAGGCCTGCATAATACGCCGTGCCGCACGCGGAAATCAGAATTCGGTTGAGGTTCGTAAAATCGATGGCAGCAGCGCCTGGAACGTCCACCTTGCGCGCACCAAGATCGATATAACGAGACAGGGTATGTCCGATTACTTCCGGTTGCTCGTGGATCTCCTTGGCCATAAAATGGCGGTAGTTCCCCTTGTCCATCAGCGCTGCCGTCACTGAAGAACGGGACTCTTGCCGGCTCACCTCATTGTTGTTTGCGTCGAACACGCGCGCGCCGTTGCGGTCGAGAACAGCCCAATCCCCCTCTTCCAGATAGGTGATGCGGTCAGTGAACGGAGACAGTGCGATCGCATCTGATCCCAGATACATCTCGCCGTCACCATGACCAATCGCCAGGGGTGAGCCTTTGCGCGCACCAATCAGGAGATCGTTGTCGCCATCGAACAAAAATGCCAGCGCAAATGCCCCTTTTAGCCTTGGGAGCACCCTGGCTGCGGCGTCTTGTGGTGAAAGGCCTTTGGCGAGCTCAGCGTTCACAAGATGGGCGACGACCTCAGTATCGGTCTCGGTCAGAATGTCGGCGCCGCCATCTTTGATCTCCTCGCGAAGCTCCAGATAGTTTTCGATGATGCCGTTGTGAACGACAGCGACCTTACCCGCCATGTGCGGATGCGCGTTGGCAACGCTCGGGCTGCCATGTGTCGCCCAACGGGTATGACCGATGCCGGACGTCCCACCAACAGGCGTTTTCTCGAGTGCGGCCTCAAGGTTGCGCAATTTGCCCTCGGCGCGGCGCCGGACCAAGCGGCCGCCTTCAAGCGTGGCAACCCCGGCGGAATCATAACCCCGGTACTCAAGACGCTTCAGCGCATCAACAAGCCGAGGCGCAACATCAGTAGATCCGAGAATGCCGACAATCCCGCACATAGAAAAATTCCTTGATCGTGAAAACGCCGATCACCCATAGCGGACGGGGCGCAATGAACTGAAATCAAACCCTGTTTCAGATCGTGACATGCAAGAGTAAGGATTTGGTTTGCCAAACCGGCAACTTCGACAAGGAGCGAAGTGAAGCGATCAGGATTTCTCTGCCTTGGCGGCCTTGAAACGCGCCCGGAGTTCCTCGGCACGTCCGCTCTTTTCAACCTGACGCCCACGCCCGATGACAAGGGAATTGTCTGAGACGGCTTCGGTCACCACACTGCCCGCGGCCACATAGACCCCCTCGCCCAGGGTCAACGGCGCCACAAGCGTTGAATTCGAGCCAACAAAACTGCCCGCGCCGATCTCGGTCTTGTGCTTGCCGAAACCATCGTAGTTGCACGTGATGGTGCCCGCGCCGATGTTGCTTTTCTCACCGACGGTGGCATCGCCGATGTAGCTCAAATGATTGACTTTTGCGCCAGCGCCAACAGATGCATTCTTGATCTCGACGAAGTTGCCGATGTGGCTGCCTTCGGCAAGATTTGCGCCCGGTCGAAGCCGCGCGTATGGACCCACGGTAGAGCCCTTGCCAACCGACGCGCCCTCAAGGTGGCTGAAAGCTCGGATGGTCACGCCGCTCTCGATGGAAACACCCGGCCCGAAGACAACGTTCGGCTCAACGGTGACATCGGGCTCGATTTCTGTGTCGTGAGAAAAATAGACCGTATCAGGGGCCTGGAGGCTGACACCATTGTCGAGAGCCATCTGCCGCATCCGTTTTTGAAACACAGCCTCGCAAGTGGCCAACTGTGCCCGCGTGTTGATGCCCTGGACCTCTTCTTCGTCGCCAGCAACCGCGACAACTTTGAGCCCCCGCCTTGACGCGATCTCCGGAGCATCCGTCAGGTAGAATTCACCCTTGGCGTTGTCGCTGCCAATTGCGTCCAGAAGATCCAACGCGACCTTGCCGTTAAAGCCCATGATGCCGGAATTGCAGAATGTGACCTTCCGCTCCTCCTCGCTGGCATCCTTTTCTTCGCGGATCGCCAAAAGCTTGCCGTTTTCAATCAGAAGGCGGCCGTAGCCGAAAGGGTTTGCGGCTTCAAAGCCAAGAACCGCGACATCCGCACCCGCTGCCAATTGATCCCGGACCTTGGAAATTGCGGCCGGTGTCACAAGCGGTGTATCACCGAAGAGGATCAGGACATCATCAGCCGGCACTTCCAACGCGCTGCGCGCAGCAAGCGCTGCATGGGCCGTGCCGAGCCGGTCGGTCTGCTGATGACAGCTCGCACCAGGTGCCAACCTTCCAACCAGCTCTTCCAAAGCTTGCATGTCGGGCCCGACGACCACCGCGATACGATCGGCGTCGGCGGCGTTCAAAGTCTTCAGCACATGCCCGACGATTGGCAGGTTGCCAATTGCATGCATCACCTTCGGCATTTCAGATCGCATTCGCGTTCCAAGGCCGGCGGCAAGAACAATTGGCAAGAAGCTGCGTTGAGACATTTCTAACGTTTCCCGATCATCAATTGACGGCCCGCAAGAAAGAGCCTGACAGCCCTTTGACGGTTTTCAGCGGCATGTATGCCCCGATCCACAGGACAATGAAAGAACTGCGGCGAGAACCGGCACTCTTTCTTGTTCGTTAACTATAATTGAAGTCTCATGACGAGGATCGTGATCAAGATTCGCAAGGAAGCAGGACCGCTACCGCGTGCCCGAAACTATGGCCAAGACATCCGCACGGGACCTCGTAACGGACACGCTGACGCCTCAGCGTGTCTTCGTCCTGTCTTGGGCATTTGCCGCCATTGTTTTCGGCAGTCTCGGCCTTGCAGCTTTCAACTTTGCCAGAAGCCCTTCCAATCCGGCTGAACACTTCGCTGGAGTCACATTGCCTCCAAGCGGACCGATCAGCTCAACGGGATCCATCGGCGTCAACGGTCAGGATGTTTCGATGGGCGTGCTTCCAAGCCGGAATGGCCGGATGGTCACGTCCAAGGGACAGATGGAAGCGGCCCAGATCGAGACGCTCCAAAGAGAACTCGTTGGTCTACGCCGTCGCCTCAGCATGCTCAGCGAGCAAAATGTAGCCTATTCCAGGCGGATAGCCGCTCTCGAAAAACGAATTGAAGCCCCGGACAGCGCCGAACTGGCGACGTCCAAAGTTGGTCCGGAGCCTATCCCCGCGGTCCCCAAAGATGCTGCGGCAAAACCTGAAACCAAGGCCCCTGTTCCTGAAAAACGACCTGTCGTGGTGCGCTCTGCAACAACGCCTCCCGTTGCTGTTGATGTGGTCCCGGCGCCAGAAACAGGTCTTGGCCCGTTTACCTCACTTCCAAGGCTTTCCAGACCGAGCGTGCCGGCCAAGAACCATGAGCCGGTCCGAATCGTCGCGCTTTCAGAAATTGATGACGCAGCCTTGTCGACGGGCTCGATCGATCCCGTCCAGAGCGTGTCCACCGCGCCAGACGAGACGCAGAGCGAAGCGGCACCATTCCTCATCAGGCCCTCCGAGGCCGCCGGCAAGGCAATAGGAAGCGGTAAGGCTGCAATTGGCAGGACAGATTTCGGAGCCGTTGTCGGTCGTTACGACACTTCACTTGAGGCTGCCGCGGCTTGGGAAGTCTTCAAGGAAGAGAACTCGGAGCGCATGCTGGACCTTAGACCGGTGCTGGCGGCATCCGATTTGGCCGCAGGCAAGTTCGACCTTCTCGTTGGGCCATTCGCAAACGCGGCGGACGCGGCCGTTGCCTGCCTCAGGCTACTGGAAATCACCGAAACTTGTCACCCTGCGCTCTTCATCGGTGACAACCTCCCAATTCTAGCAGCCAACTCAAGCGAGTCGAACTAGAGCGCTCTGAGCATGGATCGGCCTATCGTCGCGAAGGGGACTTTGGTTTCCACGCGGCAGAGCGACGTCTTCAGGGTGAGCAAAGGCGCTCATCCGAGGACTGGCACCAGGAAATGCCCCCCAAACAGAGCCAGCTAACCGATGTAGGAAAATGCTGGGAAGGTCTCCAGCAACCAGTAGGACATGACTGCCATCTGTCCGGAAATGAACAAAATGCCTGTCAGAATGAGCACAACGCCCATTGCCTTTTCAACAACACCCATATGCTTGCGGAACTTCTTCATGAACCCGAGGAAGGGACCGGCGAAGGTCGCGGCCAGCAAGAACGGGATGCCGAGACCAATCGCATAGGCACCCAGCAGTATCGCGCCCTTGGACACTGTGTCCTCCGAGCCCGCGACAAAAAGAATAGCGGCAAGGATTGGCCCCACACATGGGGTCCAGCCAAAGGCAAAGGCAAGTCCGATCAGATAGGCACCTACAAGCCCAGCCGGCTTCTTCTCCACGTGAACCCGCGCTTCCCTGTAAAGCAGCCCCAGCCGGAACACGCCGAGAAAATGCAGGCCCATTACAATGATCAAGGCGCCTGCAACATAGCCGAGAAACTGAATGTGCTGTGTGATGAACTGGCCGAGAAAACTGGCGCTGGCACCGAGTATGACGAAAACTGTCGAGAAGCCGGCGACGAATGCCAGGCTTGCGAAAAACACTCTTCGAGACGCGGCCCTGTCGTCCCCCTCGCCTGTCAATTCCTCAAGCGAAACGCCTGCGAGAAACCCTAGATAGGGCGGCACGAGCGGCAAGACGCAAGGAGAAACGAAAGACAGGAGCCCGGCAAAAACCGCGCCCCATATGGTAACATCCTGCAACATCAAAAGAGTTCTCTATCATGTGGTGGCTTGGGGCGACGCCCCAATGACCAAAGCACCGTCTCAGTCCTACATAGACGATACCTAGCCACCCAAGAAAGACACAGACGCCTCACCTTTGCGAGAGGCGTCTGGTCGCAGGTATTTTGACGCGATCAGCCGGTTCAGTCCCGAACCACCAGCACGGACTGCGCCGCATGGCGGACAACGCGAGCCGCGTTGGGGCCAAGCAGGTAGTCCTTGAGCTCCGGACGGTGCGACGCCAGGACGATGAGATCACAGCCGAGCTTGTCTGCCGCTCTGTTGATCTCCTCGTAAATCGTGCCATGTGCAATATGGCCCTTCACCGGAATGTCCGTGCCGACATTCTCTGAAATGAAGGTTTTCAGCATTTCGCCAGCCGCCTTTAGCGCATCGCCTTCGAAATCCTTCGGAAAATAGCTTCCTACAATGGATTTTCCGAAGTCGGGTACGACCGCCACCAGGTGAAGCTCCGCCTGAAAGGTGCGAGCCATGGCCACGGCAACGGGCAAGGACTTTTTCCAGGAACTGTTCTCGGCCAGATCGATCGGCACCAGTATGGACTTGTACATCAGATCTCTCCCTTAAAACGCCGGAACATCAGTGCGCCGCCTCTGCAGGGCAATCACAAGCCCAAGCAGAAGGAGAGCAGGAATGTAGAAGATTTCCTTGGGTAGCCTTTCGGCTTCCTGGCGAACCTCAACGACCTCAACAGGCGTGTCTCCGTAGAAATCGAAGGACTGGAACGGCTCAAAGAACGGCGTCCCCGGGAAAGGCTCTTCAATGATCGCCTTGTCGCCTTCCAAGAGCACTGTGAGACCGGCATTGGTCACCCGACCCTCACCGTCTCCTGCCGCGCCGAGCTCGAGCTCGACCAGCGTTTCAATCATTTTGTCGGCGTCATCGAAATCGGGACCTTTGACCTTAACCTTCAAGGTTCCCCCATCAGGTGCAGCGCCCGCGGTTTCGAAGATGGCTGTCGGAGCGAGCTGATCATAAGGCGCTTGGACGTAATCCAACCAGAACCCTGGACGGAACAACGTGAAGGCAATCAGCAAGATGGCCACCGCCTCCCAGGCCTTGTTCTTGGCAAAGAAATAGCCTTGGGTGCCCGCCGCGAAGAGCATCATCGCGACGGTCGCTACCAGGAAGACAAATATCGCCTGCACCGGTCCGACATCAATCAAAAGAAGATCGGTGTTGAAGATGAACAGGAACGGCAAGGCAACAGTCCGCAAGCTGTAGAAGAATGCCGTAAACCCGGTCCGGATAGGGTCACCCTTCGAGATGGCCGCAGCCGCGAAGGACGCCATGCCGACCGGCGGCGTGACATCCGCCATCAGCCCGAAATAGAAGACGAACAGATGCACCGCGATCAACGGAATGATCAGACCATTCTGCGCGCCGATATCCACCACGACGCTCGCCATCAGAGATGACACCACGATGTAGTTCGCGGTTGTCGGCAGCCCCATGCCGAGGATGAGCGAAAAAATCGCGACCAGCACAAGCATTGCGATCAGATTGCCGCCTGACAGGAACTCGATAAATTCGCCGATGATCTGATGTGCGCCGGTCAGGGATATCGTTCCAACGATGATCCCGGCCGCACCCGTCGCAACGGCAATGCCGATCATGTTGCGCGCACCGGAAATCAGACCCTGGCCGAGGTCGATCACACCGTCTCGCCACTCACCGGCAATATCACCGCTCTTTCGCAGCATTGCCTTCAGCGGTTTCTGGGTGAGCAGGATGAAGATCATGCCAATGGTAGCCCAATAGGCGGAAAGCCCCGGCGAGAAACGCTCGATCATCAGGCACCAGACCAAGACAATGATCGGAAGGAGATAGTAGAGACCGGTCAGCAAAGTAGGAATGAACTCCGGCAGGGCCCCGATGGGGGCATCCGGGTCATCCAGCTCAAGATCCGGCCGCTTTGAGGCGACCACAATGAGAGCAAGGTAGGTGACGAGGAAAATGCCAACGACACCGTAGAACGTGGCATCGCCAAAGATCACTTTGGTCCAGCCGAGTCCGTAATAGAGAACAGCTGCGAGAATGGCGACACTGAGGAAGCCGGTCAGAACGCCGAGTAGGCTCTGGATGATGGTCTTCGCAGGCCCCGGCTTCGGCAAGCCCTGCATGCCCGCCTTCAACGCTTCGAGATGCACAATGTACAGAAGCGCAATGTAGGAGATCGAAGCAGGCACAATCGCATGGCGCACCACGTCGAGATAGGAAACCCCAACATACTCGACCATCAGGAAGGCAGCGGCACCCATGACTGGTGGCATCAGCTGTCCATTGACAGAGGATGACACTTCAACCGCGCCCGCAGTTTCCGACTTGAAGCCAACCCGTTTCATCAGGGGAATCGTGAAGGTTCCGGTCATCACGGTGTTTGCGATGGAGGACCCGGAAATCATGCCTGACATGGCCGAAGACACCACGGCGGCCTTCGCCGGTCCCCCGCGCAAGTGTCCAAGCAGGGAAAAGGCGACCTTGATGAAATAATTGCCAGCCCCCGCCTGATCCAGCATGGCACCGAACAGGACAAAGAGGAAAATCATGGAGGCGGAGACGCCGAGCGCGATACCGAACACACCCTCCGTCTGCATCCAGTAGTGCCACATGGCCTTGCCGTAGGACGCACCCTTCCACTGGATTACTTCCGGGATAAAGGGCTGATCACCAAAGAAGACATAGGTCAGGAACACACTGGAGACGATGACCAGCGGCAGCCCGAGCGCGCGATAGGTGGCAACGAGAACAATGATGATCCCGATCGTCGAGATCGCCAAATCTGCTGTCGTGGGAAGGCCCGCACGAACCGAGATCGCGTCCTTGAACACCACAAGATACATGCAGGCGACGACGCCAAGCAGGCCCAGTATCCAGTCGTACCAGGGGATGTAGTCTCGAGGGCTCGACTTGAACAGCGGATAGGCCATGCTCGCCAGGAACAGAGCAAAGGCCAGATGGATGGATCGGGCAGCGTCGGAGTTCAGCGTGACATTGATGCCAATCAGATCCGTCAGGATGAAGGGTACATTCGAGGCGTAATAGAGCTGAAAAAGGGACCATAGCAGCGCAAGCGCCGCCAGAAAGGTCTTCACCGGACCCGAGGGATTACGCGCACCCGTGTCACTTTGAGCGACCAGTTCGTGGAGATCAATCTCCACGTCGCCGCCCTTATCCTTGGAATTCACTGCCATGCTATGCCCCACCCCACGAGGAAAAACCGGT
The DNA here is from genome assembly GCF_014842925.1 of Roseibium polysiphoniae. Taxonomy (GTDB): domain Bacteria; phylum Pseudomonadota; class Alphaproteobacteria; order Rhizobiales; family Stappiaceae; genus Roseibium; species Roseibium polysiphoniae. The sequence continues at coordinate 589,524 of NZ_JACYXJ010000002.1, read as the reverse complement.
CCCGCAAACGGTTTTCTAGAAACAAAAAGGCCGGGCAGGCAAAAATGCCCACCCGGCCAAAAGCTGAATTACATCCAGCCTTTTTCTTTGTAGTACTTTTCTGCGCCCGGATGCAGCGGAGCCGAAAGGCTGTCGCTGATCATTTCTTCGGGCTTCAGATTGGCGAACGCCGGGTGCAGCTTGGTGAAGCTGTCGAAGTCTTCAAAGACCGACTTAACAAGCACATAGACGACTTCATCAGGTACATCGGCAGAGGACACGAAGGTTGCGCCAACGCCGAAGGTCACGATGTCTTCTTCATTGTTGTACATGCCAGCTGGAATGGTCGCGGTCCGGTAGTAAGGACGCTCGGCTACGAGTGCCTCGATTTCCGGACCAGTCGCATTGACCAGCACAGCTTCACAGGAAGAGATCGTTTCCTGGGTCAGGGCAGACGGATGGCCAACGAGCCAGAAATAGGCGTCGATCTTGTTGTCGCAGAGCGCCTGACCGGTTTCTGCAGACTTCAGCTCGGAAGCGAGCTTCAGGTCATCGCGGCTCCAGCCGAGAGCAGCTTCAATAACATCCCAAGTACCGCGCGTACCGGAACCGGCGTTGCCAATGTTCAGACGCTTGCCCTTGATGTCGGTGATGTTGGAAATGCCAGCATCAGCACGTGCGAGGATCGTGACAGGCTCCGGATGAACGGAGAAGACCGCACGAAGCTTTTCGAAGGGACCAGCCTCTTCGAACTTCGAGGTGCCGTTGTAGGCATGGTACTGCCAATCGGACTGCGCAACGCCGAATTCGAGCTCGCCGGCACGAATGGTGTTGATGTTGTAGATCGAGCCGCCGGTCGACTCGACCGAGCAGCGGATTCCATGTTCCTTGCGAGTCTTGTTGACAAGACGGCAGATCGCGCCACCGGTCGGGTAGTAAACGCCCGTGACACCGCCGGTGCCGATGGAAATGAACTGCTGCTCAGCAGCACTTGCGGCGCCCATGCTGCCTGCAAGCATCGCCACGCCGAGCGCTAGGTTCGTAATTTTCATAGGTAACCTCCACCTGTTTGGTATATCGGCTTCAGTTGAAACCGTTTCGAGCCAAAACTGTTCTCGAAGGCGGAAGCTAAGCAAAAATATTTACGCCGGGAAACCCTAGAAGATAGATTTCTTCAAAAAATCATCACACTCGTGCAAAATTTTTCAAATTCAACGACTTGAAGGTCAATCTGGCTGACGGCCGCCCTTGATGACCTCAAAGAGACGCTGGCGCAAAACACCATCATCTTCGCCGCTGCGAAGACCTTCCCGCCACTGATCTATGACGAGGCGTAGCCCGAGCGTGTCGCGGGTATGAGGCAGCTGGCAAACGAAGCCGGCGAAAAACGCATCAAGCTTGTCGCGATCGACGGTTCCCTGGTCGATCAGGCCTTGAATCAGCGTCATGGTCGCGGCGATGTGCCCCTTCATGAATTCAAGTTCCATTGTACCCGCGGAACGATCAACTGAACTGTCGTGCATAAAACCTCGCATTACATTTCGGGCCGCGCTCAAGACATGGTTTTGTCCGGGCTGCGGGAACGTATTAAAAGTTGGCATCGCGTCAGTTATTGACTTCAGATCATACAGCAAACAACCGCCACCGCGAAGCGTGATCTACGGCGTATCATCTATGTGATAATTAAAAACCCAGAAGATGAATAAATATTTATATTATTTATCTTACTATTAACGCTAAAAGTAAGTCATTTTTACAATGGTCCACTTTCCTTCTTCCATCCGTCAGATTAATCCATGGATTTTTCCGTTTTCGGGGTTGAAACTAGGAACGGCTCAGCATAAACACACGCCACATTCGGAACACGGCCTCGGTCGGCGGAAATCACCAGACCGCTTCCATGTTTTGAATACCCAAAATGGGAGCCGATAGCTCAGCTGGTAGAGCAACTGACTTTTAATCAGTAGGTCCAGGGTTCGAACCCCTGTCGGCTCACCATATACTTCCCCCGATCTCTCATCGTAGCCTGCCAAGACTTCGAGATCCGTCTCCTCCACTCGGCTCGCCGCATTTCGCCTTCGGCTGAAGCGCAGGTATTTCTACAACTTCGTCGCCGCAAAACAGAGCGAAGCGTGAGATAAGCAATCATTTTCGTGATCACGAATCCGCACACCTTCTACGTGCATAATGTTGCGCATCACATCCAAATATGCAAAGTTTTTGTGACACGTTCACTGTTGGATCGGATGCCGATTAATGCTGAAGCGCGCCCAGAGCCCCCACTTGGACGAGGTGATCCGTCGCGAGCAGTCTCCGCTGCAAAAGAGGATCTGCGGTCGGCTGGAGGAACTCGCGCTGACACCTGCCGAAGCCGCATTGGCGGTCGGCGCATCGATGCATCTCATCCGGGATGTCTTGAGGGCTGATCCGCGCACGCCCCCCTGCCCGGCGACGGTGGGATCGATTGCCCGCGCGCTCGCCACAACAAGCGAATGGCTGTTGAACGGTGAGAGCGCAGATCCATCAAAGGGCAAAGAGGACCAACAAATCGACTGCGCCCTCCACGCCAAGGCCACCCAGGCCGCGGTTCAATCACTTGAAACCGCCGGTCTCGTGCTTGATCCAGGTTCGCTGTCCGAATTGATACTGCACCTTTACAAAAGGCTTGAAGCAGCGCCGCAGGCATGACGTAGTGTAAGCAGGATCAGGAATGGACTGAGCCCAAGGCTGGCCGGACGAACTCGGGAGAAACGATCGTGAGCTTTATGGACGATCCGGAAGTCAGGCGGATCCTCGACAAGGCAACGATTCTGACGCGGCAGGAACGTCAGGCCGCGATCGAATATGAGATTGAAAAACACGGTGGCACCGATGTTCTGCAATACTCCCTGAAGTCCGCGCTCGGTGTCGAGCAGCTGGCTGACGTACCTGAGCCGGACTTTGATCTCGCGGCCCTGATCGCCTGGAAAATCATCTACAAGTTACGGGCCTCCAAAGGAGCCCTCCATTGAGCGCAATCGAGACACTCAGCCTGGACCATATTGCCCGTGGGCTGGTCCAGCCGGATATCGCCGCCTTCTGGCGCCAATGGTGCAAAGTCGACACCGATAGACCCGGTCTGTCTGCATTTGCCACGATCATCCAGGACAGAATGACATTGAGCGAAGGCAGGGCGCGAGCCGGTTTCGCACCGGAGCTGATCGCCGTTGGCGCCAGCTCCTTCATTGCCGCCTGCTATGGCGCAGATTGGGCCAGGGAGGTCGCCTTGCGGGCGAGGACCCCGGACACGGGCCTGGAGCAAATCAGTGCCCGGGGATATCACGCTGCGATTTCCGGCGAACCGAACCTGGACGTCGTTATGACGACCACGGCAGACGACACCGGCCGGAGAATGCAAATCCTCTATGAGCGCCTGATCGTTCCGATTCGGACCGCCGGAGGTCACCTGGTTATTGGCTGTATGACCGCGCCCTTGAAACCGATCTGTTGGTTGTCCGAGCCAGGTGATCAAGATCGCGTGGACGGTTCCAGCACAAATAATCATCGCCGTGAATATGTTCAGGCGCCTTTATCCAATCTGTCCCGGTCGGAGAAATATGGGCATAGCCCTGATGGGCCGCAAAGCCCTTGCTGACCAGGGCACTCTCGATAAAGCAGTAGATATAGTCGAGCGGCCACTTGGCGTAGGCCACAAGTTGCCCAAGGCGGCACAGGGGCTGGCCGAGCCGTTTTCCCTTCCACGCTGGCGTCAGCCACATGTTTCCGTGGTAGACGCACTTCCCTGTGATTTCGAAGGCCTCTGGACAGTGCGCCTGTCCGAGCTCCGGCACCTGGTCGGGATAGGGATCACAGTAGATGCGCCTCTGCTGCGTCTGCCAGAAGCCTGCGAGCGAAATGCCGGACAGATGGTCAAGACGCGCGCCCTGAACCGACGCAACCTCACCATCAGCATCGCGGACCAGAAGAAAAAAGGCATTGTCTGGCGAAAAATCGAAAAGTTTCGGTGAGAATTGTTCAGTCAGGGAATGGTTTACGCCTTCCCTTTCGTCTCTCCAGGCACAGATTTCCGCCAGAAGTTCAAAGTCATGCGCCTCCTCAACAAAGAGGCCATGCCTTTCCACTTCCTCCCTATAGTAAGAAATTGCGCGATTGATCTCGATTTCATTCTTGATAATCATAGGTAGAATCCTAGGTTGTTTTAACCTGGGAATATTTACGGGTAATTTGTCGATGAACTACTCCTGATATTACCCACGCTAAACTTGTCTGTAGTGATATGCACATGCAACTACCCAAATAAAAAGCCGGCGAATCCGCCGGCTCTTTTGTCTCGCTGAAAAACCCTTCGAAGGTCTAACCTTCCTGCGGCACAGCGCCCTGCCCGCTCTCTGGCAGCGTATCGTTTTCCGGTTTCCACCCGAACCAGCCTTTGACGGTTTCCCGAGTGGTCTGCATCACGACATAGAGAACCGGGATCAGGATCACGCCCAGGGTCGTTGCGAAGAACATGCCCCCAAAGACCGCGAAACCAATTGCCTTCTGGCTCGCCGCACCGGCGCTTGAAGCCGTCATCAAGGGCACCACGCCCAGCAGAAAGGACAGAGCAGTCATCATCACAGCGCGGAAGCGAAGGTGGGCCGCTTCCTCGGCGGCCTCCTTGATGGTCTTGCCCGAGGACCGTTGCTCGATGGCAAACTCGACAATCAGAATCGCGTTTTTCGCCCCCAGCCCCACAAGCATGATCATCCCGATCTGTGTGTAGAGATTGACATCGCCGCCAGATAGCCAGACGGCCACGAACGCGCCGAGAAGCGCAACCGTCACCGACATGAGGATCGCCACGGGCATGCTCCAGCTTTCGTATTGCGCCACGAGAAACAGATAGGCGAAGAGAATCGCCAACATCAAAATGAAGATGACGATGTTGCCGGATCCCTCCTGCTGGAGCGCAGTGCCCGTCCATTCAAACGTATATCCGGGCGGCAGGGCCTCCGCCGCCGCTGTTTCCATCCCGTTAATGACCACACCTGTCGAAGCGCCCGCCCCAGGCTCCGCATTGACGGAAGCCGCCCGGAACATGTTGTATCTCTTCAGGCTTTGCGGCCCGAGGACATTTTCGGTCGTCACGAGCGAGCGCATGGGAACCATCGTCCCATCCGTTGAGCGCACATATAGGCGACCAATGTCTTCAACTCTGTTGCGGTACTGCCCCTCGGCCTGGATCATGACCTTGTAGACACGCCCGAAAATGTTGAAGTCATTGACGTAGTAGGAGCCGAGATAGGCCTGAAGCGTTGTGAAAACATCCGCGACGTCGATCCCGAGTGTTTTCGCCTTATCACGATCAAGATCGACGAAAATCTGCGGAACATTGGAGCGGTAAGTCGAATAGGCTTGTGCGATATCAGGCAACTGGTTGGCCGAATAGACCAGTGAGCCGATGGCTGCCGCCAGGTCCTGAGGCGTGCCGCCGCCGGTTTGCTGTACCATCATCTCGACACCGCCCGTCGTGCCAAGGCCGGGAATCGGCGGCGGGTTGAAGGCGATGATGTTCGCACCGGAAATCTGGGAGAACCTCTGCCAGAATGTCGCTAGGATCGCATTGATCTTCAAATCCGGTTCCTGACGCTCTTCCCAGCCTGTCATCGTGGTGATGACCATTGCACTGTTGGAAGAAAGGCCGCCGTTCAGAATTGAATAGCCGTTGACGACCACCACACTTTGGAGACCTGGAATGTCCTTGACGGTAGAGACCACCTGTTCCGTGACACTTTCAGTCCGGGCAAGTGCAGCCCCATCCGGCAACTGGATGTCGACCATCAGGTAGCCCTGATCTTCCAGTGGCAAAAACCCCTGCGGCAGACGTCCGCCGAGAAACACGATCAGCGCGATCACGCCCGCGATGGCGACCACTCCGAGAAAGGCCACTCTCAGCAATCTGCGGACAAGGCGGGTGTATCCGTCACGAACCGACCCGATGCCCTTGTCGAAAAGCGCAAGAAGGCCCTTTGGCGGGCCCGTCCGCCGCTTGAGAACCAACCCGCACAGGGCCGGCGAAAGCGTCAGTGCGTTGATGGAAGAAATCACCACGGAAACCGAAATGGTCACGGCGAACTGGGAATAGAGCTCACCGGTGATGCCGGGCATGAAAATTGTCGGAACAAAGACCGCCAGCAGCACAAGCGTCGTCGCGATCACCGGCCCGGTGATCTGCCCCATGGCCTTGGCCGTCGCTTCCCGCGGATCAAGGCCCTCATCGGCAATGATGCGTTCCACGTTCTCGACGACAACAATGGCGTCATCCACCACGATGCCGATCGCAAGTACGAGAGCGAAGAGCGAGATCGTGTTCAGCGACATGCCTAGCAGGATCAAGACCGCGAACGTGCCGATCAGGGAAACCGGAATGGCGACGGTGGGAATGATCGTTGCGCGCCAGTTGGCGAGGAACATAAACACCACCGCAACCACAAGCACAAAGGTCAGCAGCAGCGTGGTGATCACGTCGTTCAAGGATTGCTCAACGAAGTCAGTCGTATTGAATGGGACATCATATTCCATGTCCTCGGGAAAGGCCTGAGACAGCTGATCAAGCCGCGCCTGCACGCCCTCCGCGACCTGAAGCGCGTTGGCACCAGGGGCCTGATAGATGGCCAGAACGGTCGATGGCTGCCCATTGAATTCGCCGCTCGCCGAATAGGTCTGCGCGCCAAGTTCCACCCGCGCCACATCACCGACCTTGACGATCGCGCCGTCGTCCCCCGTGCGAAGGACGATCTGCTCGAAGTCTTCCTTGGTTTCCAGGCGCCCCTTGGCCTTGATCGTATATTGGAACTGCTGCCCTTCAGGCACGGGCGGAGCGCCAATCTGGCCAGCCGCGACCTGAATGTTCTGGTCCTGGATGGCCGAAATGAAATCCGTCGGCGTCATGTTGAGACTTGCAAGCCGATCAGGATCCAGCCAGACGCGCATGCCATAAGCAAAGTCAGTCAAAACATCCGCCTTGCCGACACCGCCAACACGTGCAAGTGCGTCCTTCAGGTTGATCGAGGCATAGTTCGACAGAAAGACCTCGTCGTAGGTTCCTTTCGGCGAGAAAAGCGTCACCACCATCAGCATGTTGGTGGAGGCCTTCTGCACGGTCACGCCGTTGGCCGTGACTTCACTTGGCAGCTGGCTCGTCGCCTGACTGACCCGGTTTTGCACGTTCACCGTCGCAATATCCGGATCGGTTCCCACCGCGAAGGTCACGTTGAGCGAGTAGTTCCCGCTGTCAGAGCTCGTCGACGACATGTAAATCATGTCATCGACACCATTGACCTGCGCTTCGATCGGCGCCGCCACGGTCTGTTCGAGCACTTCAGCATTTGCCCCGGTATAGGTCGCTGAAACGCTGACCACCGGCGGTGTGATGTTGGGGAATTGTTCAACCGGAAGGGCGAGATACCCGAGAATTCCGGCAATTGTGATGACGAGCGAGATGACCAAGGCAAACTTGGGCCGGTAGATGAAGAAAGCAGAAAACATCGCGCTTACTCCACCGGTTTGGACGCAAGAACCGCATTCACCGGCACACCGGGACGCACCTTCTGCAGGCCTTCAACGATGACCCTTTCACCTTCCTGTAGGCCGCTTGTGACGATGAAATCGCCTTCGACCTGCGCACCGAGTTCGACGTAACGCTGCTCGACCTGTTCCTGGGCGCTGATGGCGAGAACAAAGCTGCCCCTTTGATCGCGCTGAACCGCGGCCTGCGGGATCGTCAGGGCCTTGGTTTCGACCGGAGCCTCGATGATCACCGTGACATAGGTTCCTGAAACAAGGCGGTTGGACGTGTTGGCAAACTGGCCGCGAAACGAAATGGTGCCCGTCTGGCTATCGACCTTGTTGTCGATGAAAACGATCTCACCAGTCTCGTCGAATTTCTCACCATTCGGCAGGACCAGGCTGAGATCGGGAGCCTTGTCCGGGTCGAGGTCGACAGGGTCGATCCCATGTTCCTTGACCGCATTGAGGAACTGCGCCTCGCTAACCGAGAAATTCACATAGACCGGGGCCAGGCGAATGAGCGTGGCGAGAGGCTCCGCGGTCGGACCAACCACCTCACCGACACTATAGGCGGCCTTGCCGATCTGGCCGTCGAAGGGAGCTTTCACGTCCGTGTAGCTCAGATCCAGCTTCGCCTGGGCAATCGCGGCCTCGGCTGAGAGAACCGACGCCTCTGCCTGCTCTTTCTGAGCAAGTGTCGACTCATAGGCAGCCTCGGAAACGTGCCCCTTGTCGAGAAGGTCCTTGTCGCGTTTTTCGTCCGCAGCCTTCAAGGCAGCATCAGCCTTGGCGCTGGCAAGATCCGCATTTGCGGACTGTAGAGCGGCCTCATACTGCTGCTTCTCGATCTTGAAAATCAGATCGCCTTTTTTGACGATTGCCCCGTCCTTGACGAGCTGTTCTTCCAGGAACCCACTGACCCGAGCCACCAGCCCGACCTGATCGACCGCAGCAATTTCTCCAACGAAGCTCTCGCTCTGACGGATGTCCTTCGATTGGACGCCGGCGACGGTCACGGAAGGAGGCGGCGGCGCGGCCGTTTCTTCGCTCTTGTCGTTACAGCTGGCGAGGGCGAACGCGACGCCGGAAAGAATCAACAATCGCGCAAGACGTCTGGGTTTCGTCTGAAAGGGCATACAGTCTGATCTCCCGTCACGAGTTCTGCCGCCTGTTCAGACTACGGCTCACTCTTTGACATGCAGATTACAGACAAATTCGGCGCAACGCCAAGCGCTTATCAGCCGGTCGCAAAACTTGTTCCGTAAAGGAAGAGAAAGCAGGGGACGCCCGGCCAGAACTCGCAGGCTCTAGACAGCTGGCGTCAGGATCACAGTAATCCCCAGGGCGTCGCCTGCGGGAATCACTTTTCGCTTCTCAAGGCCGTCGCAAACGACTTCCACTGCCACAATCTGCGGCAAGTTGGACGTCACTTCATTCGCAGCCGTATCGCCAACAAGGTGGCGATAGGCGTCGGGATTGAGAACCGAAATCAAACCCCGCGGGGTTTGAATCTCGAGCCCGAGGCTAGTCGCCCGCATCTCCCGCTGGCCAGTAAACCCGCCCAGAAACTCATGGTGATCGGAAGGGTCAGACGCCACCATGAAGATGGCTCCGATCGCAGCCGCACCATTGTCGTGGCGCTGAAAGTCAGCGTTCCAGAAAGTTTCCGGATACCGGTTTCGGCAGGTAAAAAAGGCAAGATCGGGAATCAGCGGATCAGTCAGGAAGGTCAGGTCAAAGCCGACCTTGCCAGTGGAACCGTCCTTGAAGTTTGCCACACGCTCAAAGGAAAAGGGCGCATAGGTGGTCAGCCCAAGCCTTTGAAAATCCGCTCTGTCCTGGGCAGGATCAACGCTCTCTGCGACCAGCATCGACGCGCCCTGGCGCGTTTTCAGAAAGTCCCGATTGAAGGCACCGAAGGAAAAGTCGCCTTCTGATGCCTCCACAATCAAACTTTCATCCGCCACCGTGAGGATCTCAATGAAAAACCCGTCGAGTTGAACCAGCCGATTGGCGGTTCCCCAAGCGTGACGGTTTTCCGGGGTGACCGTGAACCCGAGCTCTGCCCACGCCTGGGCAGCAGCGTCCAAATCGCTTACCGCCACCACGACATGGTCCAGGCCTCGAGCCATCACAATCTCCCCGTCTTGCAGATCAAAGGTCAGACCATCCGGCTTTGCGCCATTGCAGCCTTGATAAAGGAGGCAAACAGCGGATGCGGTTCAAAGGGACGTGACTTCAGTTCAGGATGATACTGAACACCGATGTACCAGGGGTGTTCCTCGATCTCGACGGTTTCCGGCAGCACACCATCGGGAGACGTTCCGGCAAAGACCAGCCCGCAAGCCTCAAGCTTGTCACGATAACCGATGTTCACCTCGTAACGATGGCGGTGACGTTCGGAAATCTCGGTCGAGCCATAAATTTCGGCAATCTTTGATCCAGGCTTAAGCGCCGCCGCATAGGCACCAAGGCGCATCGTGCCGCCCAGATCCCCGTCCTGATCCCGAATTTCCTTTTCGTTGCCGCGCGTCCACTCGGTCATGAGACCGACGACGGGTTCCTTGGCCGGGCCGAATTCTGTCGAATTCGCCTCCGTGATTCCCGCAAGATTGCGAGCAGCTTCCAGGACGGCCATCTGCATGCCGAAGCAAATACCGAAATAGGGAACCTTGCGGGTGCGTGCGAACTGGGCCGCGGCGATCTTGCCTTCTGCTCCGCGCTCACCAAATCCGCCGGGCACCAGAATGCCGTGAACGCCCTCAAGATAGGGCGACGGGTCTTCCTTCTCGAAGGTTTCCGATTCGATCCACTGCAGGTTGACCTTGACCTGGTTGGCAATGCCTCCATGGACAAGGGCCTCGATCAGTGACTTGTAGGCATCTTTCAACACCGTGTACTTGCCAACGATCGCGATATTGACTTCGCCTTCCGGATTGGCGACGCGGGCCGAAATACCTTCCCAGCGATCCAGAACAGGCGCAGGCGCACCCTTGATTCCGAAAGCTGACAGCACTTCGTCGTCGAGACCTTCCTGATGATAGGCAACCGGCACATCATAGATCGACTTGACGTCATAAGCCGGAATCACCGCGCTTTCGCGGACGTTACAGAACAGCGACAGCTTGCGTTTTTCCGATTCGGGGATCTGCCGATCGCAGCGGATCATCAAAATGTCCGGCTGAATACCGATGGACCGCAGCTCCTTGACCGAATGCTGTGTCGGCTTGGTCTTCATCTCGCCCGCAGCCGGAATATACGGCATCAAGGTCAGATGGACATAGACCACGTCACCGCGCGGCAGGTCGTTGCCGAGCTGGCGGATCGCCTCGAAGAACGGAAGACCTTCGATATCACCGACCGTACCGCCGATCTCGACGAGAACGAAATCATAGTCTTCGTTGCCATCAAGCACGAATGCCTTGATCGCATCGGTGACATGGGGAATCACCTGAACCGTGCCGCCGAGGTAATCGCCGCGGCGTTCCTTGGCGATGATGTCCTGGTAGATCCGTCCAGTTGTGATGTTGTCCTGCTTGTTTGCGGGACGACCGGTGAAGCGTTCGTAGTGACCAAGGTCCAGATCCGTCTCTGCACCATCATCCGTTACGAAGCATTCGCCGTGTTGATACGGGCTCATCGTGCCCGGATCGACGTTGAGATAAGGGTCGAGCTTACGAAGCCGGACCTTGTAGCCCCGCGCCTGAAGCAATGCTCCAAGGGCTGCGGAAGCCAAACCTTTGCCAAGCGAGGAAACCACGCCGCCAGTGATGAAAATGTATCGCGCCATGGAGCAATACCATATCTTTGCCGAGGGGCGTTTGGCCACACGGGAGTTTTGATTAGACACAACAAAAATGCCCTGCGGGGGACGCAGGGCATAATGTCGATACGAGCTTAGCAGTCGGACAGGGTGTCCATCTGCTTATTGCGCGGCCGGCACCTGTGGGCCCGAAGGCGCCTCTTCTTGCGGCTTCAGCGCATCAAGGATGCCGTTTCCGGTCGATCCTTCACCAGAACTCGGGAGATCCTGGCTGGTCGGAACCGCATCAAGAACGGACGCGGGACGATCACCCATCTTGGCGATCAGGCTCAAGCCGAGAGACGTGATAAAGAATGCAACGGCGAGGACCGCTGTCGCACGGGTCAAAACATTGGCTGTGCCGCGGCTGGACATTAGTCCGCCGCCGCCACCTCCGCCGCCGCCCATCCCGAGCCCGCCACCTTCGGAGCGCTGCAGGAGGACGACCAGCACAAGTGCCAGCACGACCATGAGATGAATTACGATGACTACGGTTTCCATCGTGGGCCATTCTTTTTGTTTAAGATTGGCGGCCTTCTACACCACTATTGGCGGCCGTACCAGTCTTGATGTGGGTGTTTCTGACGGCAGTTTCAGCCCCCATCATGCATAGGCGGCTAGAATTCCGAGAAAGTCGGTCGCCTTGAGGCTCGCCCCGCCCACCAGTGCGCCATCAACATTTTTGACGCCCATGAGTTCTTGCGCGTTACCAGGTTTCACCGAACCGCCGTAAAGAAGCCGCATGTCAGCTCCCTGAGCACCGAGGCGCGCTATCAGCGCCTCACGCATTTCCCAGTGAATTTCCTCGACATCACCGGACGTCGGCGTCAGGCCGGTGCCGATAGCCCAAACCGGCTCATAAGCCAAAATGGTGTTCTGCGCGGTTGCGCCGTCCGGAATCGATCCGGCCAGCTGCCCGGAGACAACCTCAACCGCCCTGCCCGCCTTGCGCTCGGATTCGGTCTCGCCGACGCAGATGATGGCAACGAGGCCGGCACGCCATGCAGCTTCCGCTTTCGCCTTGACGAGAGCATCCGTCTCGCCGTGGTCCGTGCGCCGCTCGGAATGCCCGACGATCACGGCAGTAGCGCCCGCATCAGCAAGCATTTCCGCAGAAATGTCGCCTGTATGCGCACCGCTCTCGGCGCTGTGACAGTCTTCACCGCCGATCCGCAGCGCGGTGGCGCTCGTCGATTGCGCCAGAAGCTGTATAAGCGTCGCTGGAGCACAGATCATGGCATCGACCTTACCGGCCAACTCGGATGAAATGCCGGCTGCGATCTCGGATGCAACATCGAGATGAGACCTGAGGCCGTTCATTTTCCAGTTACCAGCTACCAACGGCTTGATCGTCTGCGACATGCCTTTTGTCCTCCTGACGGCGTATTTTTCAATATTCGAAGCTCTATAGCGCAAAAATGCGCCGGGCTTGCAAATTTAAAGCCGTGAAAAAAGGTTCGCGGATGTTTAGCTGGCCGCCTTGCAGCGCCCGGCATGGCTCTCTATTATCCGCCCGCTCCGCAAGGGAGCCAAAAAGCAAATTGGGCCTTTAGTACCAAGGCCATCTGACCGGACAAGGACGGGAGAACACATGCTCGACGCGCTGCGCAAGGGCGCCGGCACCTGGATTGCCAAACTGTTTATCGCTCTGCTCGTCATGAGCTTTGCCGTATGGGGTGTCGCAGATATTTTCCAGGGCTTCGGCCAGAACGTCGCCGCAAAGGTCGGCGGGACTGAGATCTCTCTGTTTTCCTTTGACCGGGCCTATCGCCGAGATCTGAACAATCTGGGCCGTCAAATTGGACGCCCGCTCTCCACTGTCGAGGGCGCACAGTTCGGCATTCCGCAACAGACCCTTGGAAAGCTGGTCGCTGAAGCTGCCATGAATGAGACGGCAACGTCCATGAACCTCGGTGTTTCCGATCAGAAACTGGCAACGCTCATCCAGGCGGATCCCGCGTTTCAGCGCCCAGGTGGTGGCTATGACCGTTCACAGCTTGCCCAGGTGCTTCGCAACAACGGCATGACCGAAGACGAATATGTCGTCGAGCGCCGACAGCTCGCCGAGCGCCAGCAGCTCGCAGAAGGGTTGACCGGCGGCATGGCGACGCCGATCGCCTATCTTGAGGCACTCCATTCCTTCGAAGCAGAGACCCGCGACGTAAGCTATCTGCTGCTGGAGCCAGCGCTTCTTGGCGAAATCGAAGATCCGTCAGAGACCGATCTCACCGCCTATTTCGACGCCGAGAAAGACAATTTCAAGGCTCCGGAATATCGCGAGATCGCAATCCTTGAACTGTCGCCCACCAAGCTCATGCGCCCGGACGACATCGGTGAGGACGCAGTCGCCGCGGAATATGATCGCAACAAGGATGATTATTTCCAGGCCGAGCGCCGCGATGTCCGTCAGATGTCTTTCACAAATGAAGACGACGCGAAAGCCGCTGCAGAAAAACTCGCTGGCGGCATGACGTTCGATGACCTGATGGCCGAACAGGGGCTTGGCGCAAATGACGTTGACCTCGGCTTGATGGCAAAGGCGGACTTTCTTGATGAAGCCATCGGCGACGCCGCTTTCTCCCTGGCGCAGGGCGAGACAAGTGGAGTGGTTGAAGGCCGCTTTTCATCCGTTATCGTGAATGTCACTGATATCGAACCGGAATCCGTCAAGGCCCTTGAAGAGGTCGCCGACGAGATCCGTGAGGAACTTGCTCAGGACCAGGCCGAGCGTGAAGTTTTGGATCTTCTCGATGAGATCGAGGATGCCCGTGCAGGCGGTGCAAGCCTTGCGGAAATCGCATCCCGCTTCTCTCTCGAGACGATCACTCCTGCTGCCTTTGACGCTCAGGGGAACGATGAGAACGAAACAGCCGTTGTTCTGCCGGAAGCCGCTGGCCTCCTTGCAGGTGCTTTCGACAGCGATGTCGGCGTCGAGAACGATCCGTTGCAACTCGGTGACCGTGGCTTCCTTTGGTACGAGGTCACCAAGGTGGTGCCCTCTCGTGACCGCAATTTGTCTGAAGTTCGTGACCGGGTTGTTGCAGCCTGGAAGGCGGACGAAGAGGAAAAACGCCTGACCGAACTCGCCACAGACTTGGCCGAGCGCGCCAGAACGGGCGCGGACTTCGCAAGTCTGGCGGAAGAACTCGGCGCGGACGTTAAATTCGTCGCCGGTCTCGCGCGCACTGGCTCTGATGGTGATCTTGGACGTGAAGCCGTTGTCGCAGCTTTTGCCGGCCCCTCCGGCATCACGGCGGCTGCACCGGCATCGGATGGCGCAAATCGTCTCGTGCTCAAGGTGGATGCGGTAAATTCAGCCGCGTTCTTCGCCGAGGCTCAGGACGTACGCCAGCTTCGCACACAGCTGTCGCAGCAGTTGCAGGATTCCCTCCTGAACCAGTATGTGACCGACATCGAACAGAAGGCGGGTGTCGAGGTCAATCAGGCTTCGATCGCCCAGGTCATCGGCGTCGGAACCAACTGATGCGATCCATGTAAACGCGGTGGCCACCAGGCCACCGCCACGACACTTGCGGACCGAACATGAGTAACTTCAAGGACTTCATCGCCAAGGTTTCGACCGGAAGCGCTCTTTCGCGCGACGAGGCGCGTGCAGCCTTTGAGATTATCCTGTCAGGAGAAGCGACACCGTCACAGCTCGGCGGCTTCCTGATGGCACTCAGGGTCCGCGGCGAGACGATTGACGAAGTCACCGCAGCCGTTGAGACCATGCGCGCCAAGATGCTGCCGGTGAACGCTCCGTCAGATGCGATCGACATCGTCGGCACCGGGGGCGACAACTCCGGCAGCTACAACATTTCCACGTGCACTGCTCTTGTTGTTGCGGGGTGCGGCGTGCCCGTCGCCAAACACGGCAACCGCTCCCTGTCGTCCAAATCCGGCGCAGCAGAAGCCCTCGCCCAACTCGGCGTCAACATTGACATTGGCCCGGCGAAGATCGCCGAATGCATCAAGGAAGCCGGTATCGGCTTCATGTTTGCGCCGCTGCATCATTCAGCCATGAAGCACGTCGGCCCGACGAGAGTCGAACTCGGCACGCGGACGATCTTCAATCTCCTTGGACCGCTTTCCAGCCCGGCGGGCGTGAAGCGGCAGCTGCTGGGCGTCTATGCGCGCGAATGGGTTGAGCCCATCGCCGAGGTCCTTCAACGCCTTGGGTCGGATCACGTCTGGGTGGTTCATGGCTCAGACGGCATGGATGAAATCACCACGACCGGGCCAAGCTATGTAACCGAACTCAAAAGCGGAGAGATCCGTTCTTTCGAGATCAGCCCGTCTGACGTCGGCCTTCCGCTCGTCAAGTCGGACGACCTCAAGGGCGGTGAGCCGGCCGAAAATGCCCTCGCGCTTCGCGAAGTCTTGTCAGGCGCGAAGAATGCCTACCGGGATGTGGTATTGTTCAACGCGGCCGCATCGCTGTTGATTGCCGGAAAATGCGACAAGCTAACCGACGGCATGACCCTGGCCGCTCAGTCTCTCGACAGTGGCTCGGCCGCCGACTGTCTCGAGCGTCTTGTCGCAACCTCAAACGGATAAATCCGATGTCTGATATTCTGACGAAGATCGAAGAATACAAGCGCGCCGAGATTGCTGCCGCCAAAGCAAAGGTCTCTCTGCGTGATCTCACAGCGGTCATCGCGGACATCGCGCCGCCGCGTGGATTTCAAAAAGCAATCGAGCGCAAACTCGACGCCGGGGATTACGCGCTGATCGCAGAAATCAAGAAGGCGAGCCCGTCAAAGGGCCTCATTCGCGAGGACTTCGATCCCCCTCTCCTTGCACGGGCCTATGAGGCCGGTGGAGCGGCCTGCCTCTCCGTGCTGACCGATACGCCTTCCTTTCAGGGCAAGCCGGAATACCTGAACGCCGCCCGCGATGCGGTTTCGCTGCCCGCCCTGCGCAAAGACTTCCTCTATGACACCTATCAGGTGCATGAGGCCCGTGCCTGGGGAGCCGATTGCATCCTGATCATCCTGGCCGCCGTCGATGATGAGACTGCAAAGGCTCTCGAAGACAGTGCCTTGGAGCTGGGAATGGATGTTTTGCTTGAAGTTCATGACCGCGATGAGCTCGAGCGGGCACTCAAACTGAAATCGCGGCTCTTCGGCATCAACAATCGCAACCTCAAGACCTTCGAAACCCGTCTTGAAACCAGCGAAGAGCTTGCGCCGCTCGTGCCGAACGACCGTATTGTCGTCGGTGAGTCGGGACTGTTTACGCCGGCCGATCTTTCCAGAATGTCGAGATCCAGCATTTCGACTTTCCTGATCGGCGAGAGCCTGATGCGCCAAGCCGATGTCACCGCGGCGACGCGAGCGCTACTCGATCGGTCAGCGGCCAAAGCCGACGCAGCCGAATAGGAACACCGCTTGCCTGACACCGACCCCAAGCTGACCCATATTGACGCTGCCGGCGCAGCCCACATGGTTGACGTGTCCGAAAAGGATGTGACTTCTCGCATCGCGGTCGCAGAAGGGTCTGTGACAATGCGCCCTGAGACGCTCGAGCTTATTGTCTCGGGAAATGCCAAGAAGGGCGACGTGATTGCAACAGCGCGCATCGCTGGCATCATGGCTGCGAAAAAGACCCACGAGCTGATCCCGCTCTGTCACCCGCTCGCCCTGTCCAAGGTCACAATCGACATAGAGCCCGACGCCGATTTGCCTGGCCTGCGGGTCAAGGCGACGACCAAGGTGAGCGGGCAGACCGGCGTCGAGATGGAAGCCCTCACCGCCTGCTCCGTCTGCTGCCTGACCATCTATGATATGGCCAAGGCCGTGGACCGAGGTATGGTGATCGGCGATATCCGCTTGCTGGAAAAGGCAGGTGGAAAATCAGGCCACTGGACCTCCGCCGACGGCGGCACAGGCGGCACCTGAGCCCGTGAACACCCCCTCGCTCAAACCCCTCATGCCGGTCGCAGACGCTCTTACTGAGCTCTTGAAGGGGGTCACGTTGTGCGAAACCGAGACGGCCCAGCTTGCTGACGCCAACGGCCGCGTCTTGGCTCAAGATCTGGCATCGACGCGCACGCAGCCTCCGTTTGCCGCATCGGCCATGGATGGCTACGCGGTGCGTGCCGAAGATGTGGCAAATGTTCCGGCGACACTCACTGTCATTGGCGAAGCGCCGGCGGGACATGGTTTCGAGGGAACAGTCGGTCCCGGCCAGGCCGTCAGGATCTTCACCGGAGCGCCGGTTCCCAATGGCGCGGATACGATCCTCATTCAGGAAGATGCGATCCGTGACGGCGACAAGGTCACCGCCACCGAGAGCCCCGCGCGAGGCCTGTTTGTTCGCCCAGCCGGGCTGGATTTTTCCGAAGGGCAAATCCTGATTGCCGGCGGCGCGAAGCTCGGATATCGCGACCTAGCGCTGGCAGCGGCCATGAACCATGCAGAGCTGCCCGTCCGCCGCCGTCCGGTGGTTGCGATCCTGGCCACAGGGGATGAGCTGGTTCGCCCTGGTACAGAACCCGGTCCGGACCAGATCATCGCCTCCAATCATGCCGGTGTTGCAGCCCTCGTCGAAGACTGTGGCGGCACCGCGCTGGATCTTGGCATTTCGCCGGATGAACCGGTCGCCATGGCAGGGCACGTTCGTCGCGCGATTGAAGCGAAGGCGGATATCCTGGTTACCCTGGGCGGAGCCTCCGTCGGCGATCATGATCTCGTTCAGGACGTTCTCGGCGCACAAGGCATGAATCTGGCGTTCTGGCGCATTGCAATGAGACCAGGCAAGCCGCTCATGGCTGGCCATCTCGGCCCGATGAAGGTCCTGGGCCTCCCGGGCAATCCCGTCTCCAGCCTCGTTTGCGCCCTTTTGTTCCTCAAGCCGCTGATCGGCGCCATGCTGGGCCAAGAGATCGGGCCCGGAGTTGAAACCGAAGCCGTCCTCGCGAGCCCAATAGGTGAAAACGACCGGCGCCAGGATTACGTCCGCGCGGAACTCGGCAAAACCGACGACGGCCGGCTCATGGTAACCCCCTTTGCCAAACAAGACAGCTCGATGCTGGCGCTGCTGGCAAAGTCCGGTGCACTGATCATCCGTCCTCCCCACGCAAAGCCATTGCCGGCAGGCGCAACGGTTCCGATTCTCAAGCTTTAAAAGAGCCGACGATCAGGTCTCATCGCGAAGTTCGGCACTCAATCCATCCAGCATAGTGAGGCAGGCCGACAGCTGCTCAAGGCTGACGAATTCGTCCGGCTTGTGCGCCTGATCGATTGATCCCGGGCCACAGACCGCGACATGCATGCCGAGAGACTGAAACAATCCCGCTTCCGTGCCGAAAGCCACAACATCAGATGTCTCTTCGCCCGTGAGTTCGAACAAAAGCTTGCGCGCCGTGTTGTCCGGGATTGGCGTAAGGCCAGGAACCTCAGCCACGACCTCCAGATCAATGGCCGCGGCAGGCGAGATGATTCGCATTTCCGGAAGCAGCACTTCCTCGCAGTAGAAGCCAAGCTGATCCTTGACGTGTTCTTCGTCGCCGAGCTTGACCGGCCGAATTTCCCAATCGATCTCGCAAGAGCCGGCAACCACGTTGCGAGCGGTTCCCCCTTCTATTCGCCCGACCTGTAGCGTCGAATGAGGCGGGTCAAATACGCTGTCGGCATCTGCCTGGTTTTTTAGCTCTTCGCCGAGTGTGAGCAGGCGCGAGACATACCGGTTGGCGAAATGGATGGCGTTCACCCCGCCACCTGGATTAGACGCATGTCCTTCCAGTCCCTGGAAACGCGTGACATACTCGCAGCATCCCTTGTGGCCATCGATCACCCCCATCATCGTCGGCTCTCCGATGATCACAAGCGATGGCAGCGCTTCGCGGCCTTCGAGGGCAGAAACAAGCCGCTGGGCGCCGAGGCAGCCGACCTCCTCGTCGAACGTCAGAGCAATATGCAGAGGTCTGTTTACAGCAGATTCGGCAAGCTCCGGAGCCTTGGACAGAACAGCGGCAATGAAGCCCTTCATGTCACAGGCACCGCGCCCATAGAGCCGCCCGTCGGCCTCTCGCATTTCAAACGGATCACCAACCCATTCATCCGGATTGGCGGGCACGACATCGGTATGGCCGGACAAGACGATCCCACCTGCGATATCCGGGCCGAAACTGGCAAACAGGTTGCCTTTCCTCCCGGTGCCGTCGCTCGTCAGTTCAATGCGCGCGCCCAGCTGCTCCAGCAGGTTCGCCGCATAGGAGATCAGATCAAGGTTGCTGTCGGAGGAGACGGTTGGAAAGGCGATCAGATCGCCCAAAATTGCTTTGGTCCTATTCAGATCCACCAATGACTCAATCCTTGATATGCAACTTGCGCGGCCGGTCGCACAGGGTTTCAGCAGCGCCGTTTTCGCGGATCAAGATGCTCTCGGTGATCTCAAGCCCCCAATCGTCCATCCATAGACCAGGCATGAAATGGAAAGTCATGCCCGGTTCGAGCACTGTTTCGTCACCTTCTCGGATCGAAATCGTCCGCTCGCCCCAATCGGGCGGATAGGACAGCCCAATCGGGTAGCCGGCGCGCGCGCCCCGGTCGATCCCCGCCCGTTCCAAAGGAGCGGCAAGCGCAAGGGCGATATCGCAGGCCCGATTTCCAGCGCGTGCGACTTCCAGACCCGCCTCGAGGCCTTCAACCAGGGCTTTTTCCGCCTCAAGCATAAACTCAGGCGGTTTTCCGAAGTACAGAGTGCGACAGAGAGGTGCATGATACCGCCGGTAACAGCCTGAAATCTCGAAGAAAGTCGCCGCATCAGACTGCAGCTCCCGACCGTCCCAGGTCAGATGCGGAGCCGCCGCATCAGACCCGCTCGGCAGCAAAGGAACAATCGCGGGATAATCACCCCAGGCATCCTCGACGCCGCGAATCGCATCGGAATACATCTCTGCGACCAGATCGACCTTTTTCATGCCCGGCACGGCACGCTCCAACGCCCCATCGATGATCTTTTCCGAGATACGAGCCGCCTTCCGGATGTAGACCAGCTCCTCCTCCGATTTCACGGATCGCTGCCAGTTCACCAGCGCCGTCGCATCCACAAAGGCCGCATCCGGAAGCTCGGATTGAAGCGTCAGATAGGCTTTGGCTGAGAAATAGTAGTTGTCGAGTTCGAGCCCGATACGCTTCGCGCCATAGCCTTTGCTGCGGATCAGCTCCGCCAGAACCTGCATCGGATGGCGCTCGGTCGACTGCACGAAATGGTCCGGATAGAACGTAACTCTCTCGTCAGACATCCATACCGTGCGGTGCGCGCCATTGGCATCCTGGCGCCTGCCCCACCAAATCGGGTCTTCATCGGTAAAAATCAGGACCCCCTGATGAACATAAAATGACCAGCCGTCATAGCCGGTCAGCCATGCCATATTGGATGGATCTTCGAGGAAAAGGAGGTCGATTCCGGCCGTTTCCATCGCAATGCGCGTTTTTTTCAACCGCCGCTCATACTCTTGGTTGGTGAATGGCAAAACACTTGCGCTCATCTTCGTCGCTCCCGCTGATGAATTCGGTCGATGTGAGAAAATCTGACGAAAAACGGCGGGCTTCTGCGCCATAGACGACGCTCGCCTCCAATTTACGAAATATCCTCGATGAAAAATCCGAGGCTTCAGTGGGAAACAAAGCGCAAGGCGTCAGGAAGACAAAAGCGACAACCAGTTCAATAAAAACGTCATCTGCGCATTTTTTTGGCGTTGTTCAAAGCAGGCCAAAGTCGAGCCAAGCTGAGCGACGAGATTCAATTAATTGCTGCAAGTTCAAATGTTTGGCTGTGAACAATCCTTGCACGCTTCTGTCCAATATTTATTCATCAATTCGCTTGCCCCCCCTTTTCCTCGGCACTTTAATTTGTTTTGATCATGTCAACTTCGAGGAACGTCGCTGCCGCACCAGCACGTCCCAGAGGAAATTTTTGCCTTCCGGCAATTAAAAATGAAAAAGGGTGTTGGGGATCTTATGCCATCAAATCGAGGCGCGTCCGTTCGCTATGAGAACGTCCAAAAGAGTTATGACGGCGAAATCCTGGTCGTAAAAAACCTCAACCTCGACATTCCCCCCGGAGAGTTCCTCACCATGCTTGGGCCGTCTGGCTCCGGCAAGACCACTTGCCTCATGATGCTCGCAGGCTTCGAGCCCGCGACCCATGGCGAGATCTTTCTGAATGACCGGCCGATCAACAACGTGCCGCCGCATAAGCGGGGCATCGGCATGGTGTTCCAGAACTACGCCCTCTTCCCGCATATGAGCGTCGCCGAAAATCTTGCCTTCCCGCTTCAGGTGCGAAACGTCGGCAAGGCCGAGCAGGAAGAAAAGGTCAAACGCGCGCTCGAAATGGTCGAGCTTGGCGATTTCGGCAATCGCCGTCCGGCCCAGCTCTCCGGAGGTCAGCAACAGCGTGTCGCTGTGGCGCGCGCATTGGTCTTCGATCCTGAACTGGTGCTCATGGATGAGCCTCTCGGCGCGCTGGACAAGCAGCTGCGCGAGCAGATGCAGTACGAGATCAAGCACATTCACGAAAACCTCGGTGTGACGGTGGTCTATGTGACCCATGACCAGACCGAAGCGCTGACAATGTCCGACCGGGTGGCCGTGTTCAACGATGGCGTCATCCAGCAGCTGTCGACGCCAGACAGCCTCTATGAGGACCCGCAGAATTCCTTCGTTGCCCAATTCATCGGCGAAAACAACAAGCTCAGCGGCAAGGTCATTGGCGTATCCGGCAATGAGTGCCTCGTGGAACTGGACGACGGCACCCAGCTGAAAGCGGACAAGGTCAACGTCAACGCGGTCGGCGATCGCACCACCTTGTCGCTTCGGCCTGAGCGGGTCGAGTTCGAGCCCGCCTCCTCCATGGAAAATCTCGTTCAGGGCCGTATCGAGGAACTCATCTACCTCGGCGATCACATCCGGGTTCGGATGAGTGTCGCGGGCAATGACGAATTCATCGTCAAGGTGAGAAACCGCGGTGAACGGCGCAAGCTCGAAACCGGCGAAACCGTGCCCATCGGCTGGGCCATCAATGATTGCAAGGCGCTCGACGCCGTCGCTTGAAGATCACAGGCCGACCCGAATAAGTCGGGCTTCGGCCGTGAGTAGACGGACCCGTACTACGTCCGTTCAAACCAGAAAGAGGGAGCTAACTATCATGAAGCTCAAGTCAACAATTCTCGCAGGCACCGCAGTGGCCCTGCTCGGTTCCTCTGCTTTAGCAGCAGACATGACCATCGTCTCCTGGGGTGGCGCATACTCTGCTTCGCAGAACAACGCCTACCACAAGCCCTACATGGAAATGAATCCGGACGTGAACATCATCAATGATGAATCGTCCGCTGAAGCCGTCGCCAAGCTGCGCGCCATGAACGAAGCCGGCAACATCACCTGGGACCTGGTTGACGTCGTCGCATCCGACGCAATCCGTCTTTGTGACGAAGGCCTCGCCCTGGAAATCAACCCGGACACCGATCTCGCAGCTGCTCCAGATGGAACGCCTGCTTCGGAAGACTTCGGCGATCTCCTGGTCTCCGAGTGCTTCATTCCGCAGATCGTTTACTCCACCACATTCGGCTTCCGCTCGGATATCGCTGAGTGGAACGGCAAAGAGCCGGACGACATCTGTGACGTCTTCGACCTGGAAACATTCCCGGGCAAGCGTTCGCTCGAAAAGCGTCCGATCAACAACGTTGAATGGGCTCTCCTGTGCGACGGCGTTGCAAAGGAAGACGTCTATGACGTTCTGGAAACCGAAGAAGGTCTCGACCGCGCACTCGCAAAGCTCGACACCATCAAGGATCAGGTCGTTTGGTGGTCCGCTGGTGCGGAAACGCCTCAGCTCCTGGCCGACAAGGAAGTCGTGATCGGCTCCACATACAACGGTCGTTTGTTCGCTCTGATCGAAGAGCAGAAGCAGCCGGTCAAAATGCTTTGGGACGCTCAGGTGTTCGATCTGGACGGCTGGATTGTTCCTGCCGGCCTGCCGGATGACCGCAAGGCAGCCGTAATGGAATACGTCAAGTTCGCAACAGACACACAGCGTCTTGCGGACCAGGCCAAATACATCAGCTACGGCCCTGCACGTGCGTCTTCCGCACCGCTCGTCGGCAAGCATGCTGACCTCGGCATCGACATGGCACCGCATATGCCAACCGATCCGAACAACGCCAAGAACACCTTCCTGTACAACTACGAATGGTGGGCTGATTACCGCGACGATCTGGATGCAAAATTCCAGGCTTGGCTCGCCAAGTAAGTCTCGCAAAAACATCCGGATGAGGGCACGTCCCTCATCCGGACTTCCTCATTATGAGCTGAAAGAATTGAATTCATGAGCGAAACCGCCACAGAGCAGGTTCTGACAACCAAGGACGGCAGGCCCCTGAAAGCAAGCCTCGCCAGGGCCTTGCGCCGTGAGAAACTTCGAGCCCTCGTTCTGATCGCGCCGCTCCTGATCTTTGTCCTTCTGACCTTCGTCGCGCCGATCGCCGACATGCTGTTTAGGTCCGTAGAAAACAGCATCGTGGAAGATACGCTGCCGCAGACAGTCAACGCCTTGCAGGACTGGGATCCGTCTTCCGGCGAAGTACCAGGTGAGCCGGTCTTTGCCGCACTCGCTGCCGATCTGCAGGTGGCGGTCGATCTGAAGACCCATACCCGGCTAGGGTCCCGCCTGAACTATGAAAAGACCGGCATCTCAAGTCTGTTCCGCAAGACCGGACGCCGCGTCAAGAAGATGACTGAACCGCCCTACAAGGAGCAGTTCCTCAAGGCGGACAAGAAATGGGGTCAGGTCGACACCTGGCAAACCCTGAAACAATTCTCGCCGCGCTACACCGACGGCTACTTCCTGTCCTCGCTTGATGCTGAGCGCACTTCGGAGGGGCTCCAGATGAAGCCCGAGGACGAGCAGATCTACCTGCTTCTCTTTGGCAGGACGATGATGCTCTCAATCGCGATCACCGTGTCTTGCCTGTTGCTTGGATACCCAATCGCCTTCCTCCTCGCGCAGCTTCCTCTACGCACGTCGAACCTCTTAATGATCCTGGTGCTTTTGCCCTTCTGGACGTCACTTCTGGTCAGAACGTCGGCCTGGAAGGTGCTCTTGCAGCAGCAGGGTGTGATCAATGACTTCCTTGTCTGGATCGGACTGATTTCCGACGCCAATCGCCTCGTCATGATCAACAACCAGACCGGCACGATCATCGCGATGACGCATATTCTGCTGCCTTTCATGATCCTGCCGCTCTATTCGGTCATGAAAACGATCTCTCCAACATATGTCCGTGCGGCCAAGAGCCTTGGCGCCACGGACTGGACAGCCTTCTGGCGGGTCTATTTCCCTCAGTCGGTTCCTGGAATTGGCGCCGGAGCAGTTCTCGTCTTCATTCTTGCGATCGGCTATTACATCACGCCGGAACTGGTGGGTGGCACGTCGGGCATCTTCATCTCGAACCGGATCGCCTACCATATTTCCAGTTCATTGAACTGGGGCTTGGCAGCTGCCCTTGGCACCCTGCTTCTGGCGGCCGTGATGATCCTCTTTATCGTCTACGACAAGATCGTCGGTATCGACAACGTGAAGCTCGGATAGGGAGAGAACCATGAGCGCACTACCTCCCTATGCCTCCACGGGCCAGAAAGTGTGGCACTACACCTTCCGCGTTGCCTGCGGCCTGATCTTCTTCTTCCTGATCTTCCCGATCCTGGTGATCCTCCCGCTCAGCTTCAATGCGCAGGACTTCTTCACCTTCACCAAGGAGATGCTGGCGTTCAAACCGGAAGGCTATTCCTTCAAGCACTATCAGGACTTCTTCACCAACCCTGACTGGCAACAGGCACTGAAGAACTCGGTCATGATCGCACCTGCCGCAACGATCCTGGCAACAAGCTTTGGAACACTCGCCGCAATCGGTCTGTCCCGTCCGCATGTGCCTTATCGTTCGGCCATCATGGCGATCCTGATCTCACCGATGATCGTTCCGCTGATCATTTCGGCGGCCGGAATGTATTTCTTCTATTCCCGCATCGGTCTTCAGGGCACCTACTGGGGCGTCGTGCTCGCTCACGCCGCCCTTGGCACACCGTTCGTCATCATCACGGTCACGGCAACGCTCGTCGGCTTCGATCAGTCCCTGGTTCGCGCTGCGGCCAGCATGGGCGCCAACCCCGTTACCACCTTTTTCAAGGTGCAGATGCCGCTGATCATCCCGGGCGTTGTCTCCGGCGGACTTTTCGCCTTCATCACGTCTTTCGATGAAGTCGTCGTCGTGCTGTTTCTCGGCTCGGCCGGCCAAAAGACCTTGCCCTGGCAGATGTTCACCGGCTTGCGAGAGCAGATATCTCCGACAATTCTGGCCGTTGCATCCCTCATGGTCGCCATATCGATTGTCCTTCTGACCGTTCTCGAGGGCCTTAGACGACGGTCCGAGCGTCTGCGGGGTCTTTCCCCGGGCTAAACACCTATTTCCGTATCCCTGCGGGGACCGATGGCGGAACGCCAGCTATCGGGAAGAAGCGCGAGAGGCGCAACTTCGGCGGACCGACAATTCAATCAGGGCCTGGCGGGCCGGCTTCCTTGCGAAGCCGGCCCGTTTTCCGTTTACGGCCCCAAGCAAGGAGTGGCAAATGAGTGCAGATATGATCCGCGTCTATGAAATGGAAAATGGCGCGAAGGCCTATTCCCCCTTTTCCGATGGCGAAATGGACAGCCGTCAGGCAGGACTGCGAAAGACAATGGAGGCGCGCAAGCTGGATGCCTGCCTCCTCACCTCCTACCACAACATCTGTTATTTCTCAGGCTTCCTCTATTGCGCCTTTGGGCGCAACTACGGCTTCCTTGTCACGGCTGACGAAGCGACAACCATCTCCGCCGGGATCGATGGTGGTCAGCCCTGGAGGCGCACCCACGGCGATGCGCTGACCTACACCGACTGGCGCAAGGACAACTTCTTTTACGCGATCCAGTCGCTGTTGAAGCTGCCCGGGGCCACGGTTCGGCGTATCGGCATCGAGTTCGACCATGTGTCGCTCGACATCAAGACCAAGCTGGAGGCCGCACTACCAGGTGTCGAACTCGTCGACATCGCAGCCGACGTCATGATGCAAAGAACCATCAAGAGCGCAGAAGAACATGCTCTGATCCGCGAAGGCGCGCGGATCTGCGACCTGGGCGGCCAGACAGTCTATGACGCCGTGCAGGCAGGCGTGCCGGAACATGAGGTGGCCATCGCGTCGACCAACGCCATGATCCGTGAAATCGCCGCCAGCTTCCTCGATGTCGAACTCATGGACACCTGGACCTGGTTCCAATCCGGCATCAACACCGACGGCGCTCATAACCCTGTCACCAACAAGCGCATTGAAGCTGGCGACATTCTCAGCCTCAACTGCTTCCCGATGATCTTCGGCTACTACACGGCCCTTGAACGCACACTCTTCTGCGAGCGTGCCACTTCGGAGGAACTGAAGCTCTGGGAGATCAACTGTGATGTGCACCGCGCGGGCCTTGAGCTTATCCAACCGGGCGCCAAGTGCAGTGACATTGCCAAGACGTTGAACGAGATCTACCTCAGCCACGATCTCCTGAAATATCGCAGCTTTGGATACGGCCACTCCTTCGGCGTGCTCTCGCATTATTACGGCCGAGAAGCCGCCGTTGAGCTGCGCGAAGACATCGACACGGTTCTTGAGCCCGGAATGGTCGTCTCCATGGAGCCCATGATCATGGTCCCCGAGGGAGAACCGGGCGCCGGCGGCTACCGGGAGCACGACATTCTGATCGTCGGCGAGGATGGCGCCGACAACATCACGGGCTTCCCCTTCGGCCCCGAGCACAACATCGTGCCCGCGCGCTAGGGCCGAACGATCACATAAAAATGCCGGGGGTCAGGCGGATCCCCGGCGGATGAGCCGACCTGCCAGCCGCTCGTGGGTCGCAGGAAGCTCTTCTTTTTTGATCCTGGCCAACAACTGGTTCACCGTAGCCAAGACCATATCGTCCAGCGACTGGCTGACCGTCGTCAGATTGTAGGACGGCCAGCCGGCCATCGGCACATCGTCATAGCCAACCACGGACACCTCATCTGGTATCTGGAGCTTCAGCTCGAAGCGAAGGACGTCCATGACGGCAAACGCCATGTGGTCGTTGGCGACAAAGACCGCATCGGGCCGCTCCCCTCGTGGCACGTTAAAGAGCCGTCTAGCTGCCCCGACAGCTCCGTCACGGGTAAAATCGCCACATGCTTCAGCAAACAGACATGTGCCGCGCTCCGCCAGTCGCTCCTTGAATCCTTCGGCTCGCTCCCTTGCGGTCGACGACCCTGACCATCCGGAAATATGTGCAATCCGCTCACGACCGGACGTCACAAAGAGGTCTGCAACCTGTCTTGCGCCGCCGCGATTGTCAGAGGTCACCTCGCAGAGATCCGGATGCCCTTGCCCCCTGTTGAACAGGACCGCCGGGACGCCGGACCGCGTGCACTTCAAGGCAACGTCATCAGAAAGCCCGACAGAGGCCGCAACAATGCCGTCGACCTGATAGTCTAGAAGGTCCTGCACGACCCGATCGGTCTCCCCTTCGTCACGGGACACCATAAAGACCAGGATACGATAGCCCTTGGCCTGAAATGCCTTTGAAAGCCGTGCCAGTGCCTCCGGATAGAACTGGTTTTCCAGATAGGAAACCAGAAGGCCGATAATGCGGGACCGTCCGGTGATCAGCGACCGTGCAAGCACATTCGGCCTGTAGCCGAGCTCATCAGCCGCTTTCTGAACTTTTTCCGCCATCAGCGGCGAGACAGATGTGCCCGGAGTAAAAACCCGGCTCACCGCCGACTGACTGACCCCTGCACGCTTAGCAACGTCATGTGCCGTGACCCGTACACCCTTCGTCACACCACCTGACATCAGTCAGCCGTCCATCCGCCATCCACCATCATCGCCGTGCCGGTGACCAGCGACGACGCGTCACTGGCCAGGTAAAGCACGGCGCCCATGATGTCTTCGACTGTACCCGTCCGGCCAAGCTTGATCTTTTCCTCGACCCACTTGACCCGTTCCGGATTGTCGAACGTCGCTTCAGTGAAGGGCGTCCTGATAAAGGTTGGACAGACTGTATTAACCCGGATCTGGGAGCTTCCCCACTCCAGCGCCATCGCCTTTGTGAAGCCCTCGACCGCAAACTTGGACGCACAATAGACGGCACGATCGACCCCGCCCACGTGGCCCATTTGCGACGAGATCGTAATCAGCGATCCGGGACGTTCGTTTGAGATCAGCTCCTTGGCGACGGCTTGGGCGAGGAAGTAGGCCCCGCGCAGGTTCACCTCCATCACGGCATCGAAGTCCTCGGGCGAGGTCTCTACAGCTGACGAATGACGCGCAAGTCCGGCACTGTTGACCAGAATGTCGAAAGGACCATTTGCAGAAACAGTCGCAGCCGTCGCTTCCACGTCGGCGATATCGAGCTGCAGCGCCTCGGCAGACCAGCCTTGCTCGGACATCGCGGCCACGATCTGCTCGAGCTTTTCAACCCGGCGTGCGCCCAGCACGACATGTGCCCCCGCTTCTGCAAGAGCGCTGGCACAGGCAAACCCGATACCCGAGGACGCACCGGCAACCAGCGCTTTCTTGCCGGGAAGGCTGAAGGACGGCGTCTTTGGCAGTTCAATCATTCAGCCGCCTCCCCAAAGGGTACATTCTTGCCGCCATACCTGCGCACACGCACATTGGCCTGTTCGGCGTGACCGACAAATCCCTCCAGCATGCACAGACGGGAGCAATATTCACCGATCCGCACGGCTGCCTCGTCTGTCAGGATTTTCTGATAGCTGTGTGTTTTCAGAAACTTGCCGACCCAGAGCCCGCCTGTATAGCGGCCTGCCTTTCGGGTCGGCAGCGTGTGGTTGGTCCCAATCACCTTGTCGCCATTGGCCACATTGGTCCGCGGGCCCAGAAACAGCGCACCGTAGGATGTCATCTTCTCGAGAAACCAGTCGTCGCGATCGGTCATCACCTGAACATGCTCTGACGCGATCTCGTTCGCCACATCAAGCATCTCGTCATAGGTGGTACACAGGATCACTTCGCCATAATCTCTCCAGGAAACAGACGCCGTATCGGCCGTCGGCAAGATGCTCAAAAGACGCTCAACCTCCGCGAGGGTCCCTTCGGCAAGCTTTCGAGAGTTTGTTACCAAGACCGCCGGAGAATCGTAGCCATGCTCCGCCTGACCAAGGAGGTCGGTCGCGCAAAGTTCTGCATCAACCGTCTCGTCGGCAATCACCATGGTTTCCGTCGGGCCGGCGAAGAGATCGATCCCCACCTTGCCAAAGAGCTGACGCTTGGCCTCGGCGACAAACGCATTGCCCGGACCGACAAGCATATGAACGGGGTCCAGTGTCTCCGTGCCGAGCGCCATGGCGCCGACGGCCTGAATACCGCCCAGAACATGGATCTCATGGGCACCCGCCAGATGCATGGCGGCAATCACCGCCGGATTGGGCTTGCCCTTGAACGGCGGTGTCGCCGCGACGATCCTTGGCACACCGGCAACCGATGCCGTCAGCACCGACATATGAGCCGAGGCAACCAGTGGAAACTTGCCGCCTGGCACATAACAACCAACAGACTGGACAGGAATGTTCTTATGGCCAAGGATCACGCCAGGTTCCGTCTCGATTTCGATGTCGGTCATCGACGCCCTTTGCGCTTCGGCGAACCGCCGCACCTGCGCCTGGGCAAAACGGATGTCTTCGAGATCACGTGGACTGACCTGCGCAATCAGCTCGTCAATCTCCTGTTGGGACAGTCGAAAGCTGGCAGGCGCATAGCCGTCAAACTTTTCGGCAAGTTCTCTGACCGCCGCATCGCCGCGTGCGCAAATATCGGCCAAGGCGGTTTCCACAATCTTGCGAACCTTGGCATCATCCACCGACCGTTCGGCCTCCAGCTTGCCCGACTTCAGATATTCGACACCCATACGATGCTCCCTCAGATGCTGTCTGATCGCTTAAAAGCTCAAACGCTTCATTGAGAGCTAACATCGTTTGCATACGTATGCAAATAAGATGATAATCGCCCAAACCAACGTTATGGGCGGGAGGAGATGGTTGAGCTGTCATTCTCTCGCCGAGCTGGAATAGCGCTTCCGATCGGCTATGCTCACGCACAAAGCCAGTGTCACAACCATAGACCAGACAATTTGAAAAGGACTGACATGCCCGCCCCTCAGAACACCTTCAAGGCAGCCCTTAAACGCGGCGAAGCGCAAATGGGCTGTTGGATGGGCCTCGCCGATGCCTATGTCGCCGAGATCACGGCAACAGCCGGCTTCGACTGGGTGCTGATCGATGGCGAACATGCGCCAAACGACCTTCGGTCCATTTTGAGCCAGCTGAGAACCGTTCAGGCAAGCAGCAGTCACCCGGTCGTTCGTCTGCCGGTCGGCGAAACCTGGATGATCAAACAGGCCCTTGATATCGGCGCGCAATCTTTGCTGATCCCCATGGTCGAGAGCCTTGCACAAGCCGAGGACCTTGTGGCTGCTGTCCATTACCCGCCGAAGGGCACCCGAGGGGTCGGCGCTGCGCTCGGCCGCGCCTCCCGCTTTGGGGCGATTGAGGACTATGCAACAACGGCAGATGCGCAGATATGCCTGCTCCTGCAGGTTGAAAACCTCGCGGGACTTGCCGAATTGGACGATTTTTTGAAACTCGACGGCGTGGACGGGGTCTTCATTGGCCCAGCAGATCTGTCGGCCGATATGGGCTTCCTCGGCAATGCGATGCATCCAAAGGTCATTGAAACGATCAATGACGCGATAACCCGCATCAAAAACGCAGGCAAAGCCCCCGGCATCCTGACGACAGATCCTGCATTTCAGAAGAGTTGCCTTGATCTCGGCGCAAGCTTTGTTGCGACAGACGTTGATGTCTTCCGCTTCGCCAATGCAATTCGGCAGGCCGCAAGTGATGCCAAGGCCCTGCGCGGCGGCTAATGCGTTTGCCCGCCAACAGCTTATGAAATTCGCTAAATAGAAAAGGCCGGGACAGAAAATGCCCCGGCCTTTTGGTCAAGCCGCGTTAGTCGTTCAAGGCCGCGACAATGATGATCTCGACCTTGTGCTCGGACGTTGCAAGTGCAGATTCGCCGGTCGCACGTGCAGGGGCATTTTCAGGATCGACCCAGGCATCCCAAACCGCATTCATCTCGGCAAAGTCATCCATTGACGCAAGCCAGATGGTCGCCTGCAGCAGACGGGATTTGTCGGTGCCGGCCTTCGCCAGCATATCGTCAACTTTCGCCAAAACCGTCTTGGTCTGGTCCGTGACGCTTTCACCCGGTGTCCCGACCTGGCCCGCGCATGAGCCAGGCCGTTGTGAACAACGGCCTGGCTCATGCGCGGGCCTTTGTCGAGGCGTTGAATATCAGTCATGTGATGTCCTTTCGTGGAAACCCGGCCAGCAGGCGTCAGCCCTGGAACCGGCTCGGGTGAAGTGAGGTCAAAATCTCGCGAGACAGGGAAGAACTCTTCCCAAGGCAAAGATCGGCAGCCAGCTGTGACAGTGCGGGAGCCGTTTGAACGCCGTACCCGCCCTGCCCGGCCAGCCAGAGGAAACCGTCCACCTCTGGTGCAAAGCCCACAACGGGTGTGCGATCGGGCGCAAAGGTTCGAAGACCTGCCCAGGTGTGCTCCAGGCGCTTCACCTGAAGATCAGCTGCCTGTTCGGCGCGATAGATACCCTCGGCGAGAACCATATCGTCCGGCCAGGCATCATGTGGTTCCACCGGATCTTCATCCGCTGGCGAAACCATGAACTTGCCCGCATCCGGCTTGATGTACCAGTCCTCGGCGGCACTCGCGACAAGCGGCCAATGATTGGGCGCCAGGCCGGGGGGCGGCGCAATGATTGCCGCACTCCGGCGCAATGCGGACAAACCGACCTTGTCGACCTCGGCGAGTGCTGCGACCTGATCGGCCCAGGCACCTGCCGCATTGACAACGACAGGCGCCTGAAAACGGCCCGCTGGCGTCTCAATCTGCCAAAGGTTCTCATGCCGCTGAATGCCGGTCACCGCGGCATTCGTCACGAGCTCGGCCCCGTGCCTGCGCGCGAGCTTGAGAAAGCCCTGCAGAAGCCGGTCTACATCGATGTCCTGCGCGGCTTTTTCAAAGGCTGCAGCCTGCACCCAGTCACGTCGCAACAGGGGAAAAAGCTCGATCGCTTCTGATGCGTCAAGACGCTCCAGTCCGTCGGAACCGTCCAGATAGGATTCAAGACTTGTGATACCGGCCTCATCAGCGACAATCATTTCGCCGCGTGGCGTGAGCAGTGAGCTGTCGCTGATGCCCGCAGGTTCAGACAGAACCGGCTCGGAGGCCGCATTCAGCGCCCGCAACGTGGCATTGCCGTAGTTACGGATGTAGATCGCCGCCGACCGCCCGGTCGCATGCCGCGCGGGCGCGTCTTCCATTTCGAGAATGACGACTGATGCCTCAGGAGCGATGCGCGCTGCGGCCCCGATCCCGGCGATACCTCCGCCGATGATGATGACATCTGCCGTTTTCATGACTTGCTCTGAAATGTTCGAAGGTGTCCGAGAGATTCGAGGCGAAGACCTCACCCGGCAATCTCACGCTTCGAGATCCATTAGACAAGTCACAAGTCATGCTTTCCCGCCGCGGATATCAAAAATCGCGGCGGGAACTACGCTTATCGTTTGGAAACCCGCCACCAGATGAGTGTCGCCAAAAGCACACCACCAGCGGCGACCACCGCCATATGGAGGGGGGATGACAGGAGATGCGTCGCGGCCTCACGCAAATGCACCTCGCCATGGTCGCCCGAATGCGCCAGGGCTGGCGAGATTGCCGCAAGGCTGGCGGCTGCAGTCAAGAGATGGGTCGTAACCGTTTTCATGGATTTGTTTCTCCGCTTTCAATGCGCTCCCGCAGAATGTCGACCAGATCAACATCTGCGCGTTCGCTCAAAGACACATAGGTGAAGGTCATAGTCTCACGCTGGGAGACCATGTTGCCGGGGAACGGCATATAGACCAGCTCACGCGATGCAAAAGCAGGCGATGCAGTGCCGATCTGCCAGTTGGATGCAATGGCCGCGTCAACGAGATTAAGCGTCAGGCCATCGCTTCCCGGTTTCTGAAAGGGAATGCCCGAAAGCCTCAGGTAGCTGATCTTGTCTTCAGCCGACCTAAAGCCGTCGACAAAGCTTGTCGCCAGCACCTGAAGTTCTTCGGTCTTTTCGTGATTTGACGTGCCATGGACATGCGAATGCAGATGATCATGTCCGTGGCCATGATTGTGCCCAGGACCATGATCGTGATGATCATGGCTATGAGGATGGTGGTGATGAGCATGTGCCATGACGATCACCCCACGTCCGGACCAGCCGGAATGGACACCGGCTTGTCGATGATCGATTTGTGCGAGCCCATTTTACCGTGGGACACCAACGTTCCCAGCACATCAACGATGACCCGCGTCGCCAGAAGCGCGGTGATATCGGAGCAATCGTAAGGCGGCGACACCTCGACAACTTCGAGCCCACAGATCCCTTCCTTGGCGACAAGAGAGACGAGCTCAAGCGCTTCGCGGGGCAGAAAACCACCGGGCTCCGGCCAGCCTGTTCCCGGAACGAAACCGCAGTCCACGCTGTCGATATCGAACGAAATATAGACGGCATCCGCGTCCTTCCAGGCCAGCTCCAACGCTCTGGCCGCCGTTTCGGCCAGACCAAGCTCCTCGACATCGCGCATGGTGAAGATGTTGGTGTTGCGCTCACGGGCAACCTCGACGCCTTCGCGCGGCACCTGCCAGCCACCGATACCCACCTGAACAAGGTTGACCGCAGGCACATTCGCCAGATCAGTTGCGTGGAACCATGGCGTCGTATGCATCCGCTCATCGAGATCCTTTTCCTGGATGTCGATATGACGGTCGAAGTGGACGATGCCAATACGCTTGGAGGTGCACTGCGCGATCCCGCGCACGCATGGAAAGCCAATAGAATGGTCCCCGCCGATCATGATCGGCAGCGCCCCGGACGAAACCACATGGGACACCGCGCGCGTAATCTGGTCGAAGGTCTTTTCGATATTGGCTGGGATGGTGAAGACATCGCCGACATCGCAAAGGGTCATCTGCTCGCGCAGGTCCACGCCCATCTCGTAGTTATAGGGCGTGTAAAGCGCGGAAATCTTGCGCACGCCCTGCGGACCAAACCGCGTGCCTGGCCGATAAGTCGTGCCGCCGTCAAAAGGAATGCCGATGACCGCCGCATCATAGGCACCAACCTGTGTGACATCCTCGATGTAAGGCGCCTTCAAAAACGTGTTGATGCCGGCATAATGCGGCAGCTCGCCCCGGGCAAATGTCGGGATCGACTTGTCGTTGATGGACTCGGCCCCCGTAAGCCCCATCCTCAGAGCCCACTGTTTCTCCTTCTCCCAGGCGGCGGATGGCAGCAAAGCTTCCTTTTCTGCCGATTTCCAACCACGCAGCTGCAGCTTGTCGAAGTCGGGGTGATGCTGCCGCGAAGGCTCGCGAACACCTATCTGGCCAGCGGCCTTGCTTCGGGTCACAGGCCCCTGGTTGTCGAACGTGGTCATGAAGGTTCTCCCTTTCTCAGCTGTCTGCAGCAGTGTTTGGTTTCTCGCCAGAGGCCAAGGCGACCAGATCGGCGTCGCCCCGGTCATTGGCCTTGATCGGCAAGTCGTAGGTGATGGTCGCGCCATAAGCCTCAGGTGCCTGGGGGTCGTGGCGTACCTTGTCGAAGACCAGAAGCCTGGTTCCGAGCTTGAAGGCTTCATGGATGTCGTGTGTCACCATGAAGATCGTCATGTTGAGCTCGCGCCAGAGATCATGAAGAAGTTCGTGCATGTCGGCGCGGATACCCGGATCCAGAGCGCCGAAGGGTTCATCCAGAAGAAGGACTTTCGGCCGCTTGATCAGTGCCTGGGCAATGGCGAGACGTTGTTGCATGCCGCCGGAAAGCTGCGCCGGGTAACGGTTGGCTGCCTGATTGAGCCCGATACGTTCAAGCAGCGGTTCAATCTCGCATAGCGCCTCTTTTCGAGCAGAACCGAACAGTCGGCCCGTGATTGGAGAGGCCTCGAACTCGTTCGCCAGGATCAGGTTTTCTGCCACAGTGAGATGCGGAAACACTGAATACCGCTGAAAAACGATACCCCGGTCAGGTGTCGGCTCTTCCGGCAATGGCGTACCGTCGAGAAGGATCTTCCCGCGAGAGGCCCTCTCCTGGGAAAGCAACAGTCTCAAAAAGGTTGACTTTCCGCACCCGGACGCACCAACGATGGTGCAAAAGCTGCCTTCGCTGACATCGAGGCTCACCCGTTCGAGGATCGGAGCGCCATCGTAGCTCATGAACAGATTTTGGACTGAAAGCTTGGTCTCGTGGGTCACAGGCTGTCTCTTTCCAGATGGTTCCAGGAGAAAGCACGTTTCGAAAGCGCAAGCAGAAGCCGATCGAGAACGAAGGCCAGAAGGGTGATCCAGACGACGTATGTCAGGATCACATCCATCGCCAAATAGCGGCGCACGAGAAAGATCCGGTAGCCGAGCCCGGAGGTGGAGGCGATAGCCTCGGCCGAAATCAGGAAGATCCACGCCGGCACGAGACTTAATCTCAGACAAGAGATCACCTTTGGCAGGACCTGCGGCAGGACGAGCCGCGTGATCATCTGCCAGACTGACGCGCCGAGTGTTTCGGCCTTGATGATCATCTCTCGCGGGATATCGAGCACCGACTGAGCGGTGTAGCGGATCATGACAGGCGCTGTACCAATCACGATCAGGGCGATTTTGGAAACTTCCCCGAGGCCGAAAGAGATGAATAGAATGGGCAGAATTGTGATCGGCGGAATCAGAGAGAAGGTTGCCAGGAACGGCGCAAGTGAAGAGCGGACATGCGGAATGAAACCGATCGCAATGCCGAGTGTTATGGCAAGCAGGCTGGCAACCGCCATGCCAACACCAAGGCGCATGAGGCTGTCGAACGTATCCAGCCACAAAAGCAGATCACCTGAGCGCCGGTCCGGCACAAAGGCCATTCGCCAGAAGGCTTCGCCCATCTTCTCCAGCGACGGCAGCAGCTTGTCTGCAGGGTTTTCCAGCCGTCGATAGTGGCTCGCGACCGCATAGGCAATGATCACGCCTGCGAAAGGCACAATGCCGAGCGCAAGAGACGTCAGCCGACCGGGTCTCAGATTGATGATCCGCATGAGAAAGCCTTTCCGTTGACCCGGCTCAGCACTGTCGCGCCAAGCCGGGTACCGGTTTCATGGAATGGGCTTAGAGGCTGCCGTCAGCAGCCATCTTCATGAAGGATGTATCGAACCGCAGTTTGACGTTGCCCTCGTCGCCGAAGACCGATCCGTCCGGGAAGGCCACTCCGACGAACTCAGGGCTCGGAGCCCCCTCACCGAGGATCCCGTTGTCGAAGAGGAATTCGGCAACGAACTTCATCGTGTCCGGCAATTCGTCGGATTCAGTGAAGGCGACGGCCTCAGCAGGCGCATAGAACATCTTGGTTGTCGCCAGCTGCGCGTCATAACCTGGCAAATCCGTGCCAGATGCTTCGGCCATGGCGGTACGAGCCGCGGCGCCCTCATCGCTGTCCGAGGACATCAGGGTCATGAGTTCATACCAAGCGCCAGTGAGCGCCTTGCCGAACGCCGGATTGTCCGCGAGCGTCTCGGTGTTGACCATCATGACGTCGATGATCTCGCCCGGGATACCGGAACTGTCGAAGACCTTGGTCGCATTGGCCTCCGCTTCGATTTCGGAAAGCAGCGGGTTCCAGGTCACAACCGACGTCACATCATCCGTTGCATAGGCCGCAATCATGTCCGCGTCGGACGTGTTGACGACGGTCAGGTCTTTTTCGCTCAGCCCGACGGTATCGAGCGCGCGGGCGAGCAAATAGTGGGACACCGAAAGCTCAACGAGGTTGACCGTCTGGCCCTTGATCTCGGCAAGTTCCGTCTTGTCTTTCAGGATAATGCCGTCGTTGCCGTTGGAATAATCGCCCACGATCAGCGCCGTCGTATCGACACCGCCGCCGGCGGGGATGGACAACGCATCCATGTTGGTCATGGAGCAGCCGTCATATTGTCCGGCCGTGTACTGGTTGATGGATTCCACATAGTCGTTGATTTGAACGATATCGACGGAGATATCGTATTTATCGGCCCATTTTTTCATGATGCCGCTGTCCTGTAGATAGCCCCAGGGCATCCAACCGACATAGATGGACCAGCAGACCGAAAAATCGGTCTTTTCCGCAGCAAGGGCGGATGGTGTGGCAAGCGGCATGGCAACGGCCGCGGCAAGGCAGAGGGATTTGGCGAAAGTCCGGATCATGGCTGTACGCGTCTCCTGTCTTGGCCGCCTCATCGGGCAGCCGTTGAAAGAGGCTTTCGCGCACATCCGGGAGAAGGTCTGCGCGCGCAAACCTGTGCAGTGGTCTCCCGGGTTTTTGTCCCGCCGTGTCACCGGACTATGAGCGATCTGAAGATCACGTGTCCGGCGTGCGCCTCTCGGTCCTGTGTTTGATCTTCAAGTTTCGGAAGATCAAACCGGATCCCTAGGCGCGCTGCACGAGTTGGTAAAAGCAATAGCCGTGCCAGATCGCATTGCCTGCGGATTTATCGCAGTAAAACCAAAGTTTAGCGTCGTTTTATTTGTGTGACGGGTGCAGATAAAATTTCATTCGCATGAAGTCGCACGACCATAAACTGTGCATTCTGAGAATTATTTTGCCGAAAGTTTCAACAGTGCGGTGAACATAGGAATAATTGCCATGCCGGCCATGGGCTGATGCGGAACCTTTTCATCAGCCCATGGGTCAGTGGGCGCTAACTTGGGTCGCGGGCAATTTGCCAACCACCCCAGGACTGGCTGACCGGCATCACCTCGAGCGAGTTGATGTTGATGTGCTTGGGCTGGGTCGCCACCCAGAAAATGGTATTGGCAATGTCTTCAGGTTGGATCGCATGCGCGCCGCCATAAAGCGCGTCATAGGCTTCCTTGTTGCCGCCAGTCCGGACCATTGTGAACTCGCTCTCGCAGAGCCCCGGTTCGATCGACGTCACGCGCACACCCTTGCCATGCAGGTCCGACCGCAGACCGAGAGAAAACTGACGCAGGAATGCTTTGGTCCCGGCATAGACGTTCCCCCCCGGATAGGGCCAGGTGGCGGCGATAGAAGATAGGTTCACAATCATTCCCTTGCGCGCGATGAGCATCGGCAACAGCAGGTCAGTGATCGTCAAAAGGCCCGTGACATTCGTGTCGACCATGGTCTTCCAATCCGAAAGCTTGGTCTCGGGAGCGGAGGCGGTTCCAAGCGCAAGGCCAGCGTTATTGACGAGAACATCAATTTCCTTGAACGCCTCAGGAAGACTTTCAAGCGCAGACTTGGTCGCATCTTCGTCTGTAATGTCGAAAACCAGACCGTAAAAGCTCTCACCCAGCTCAGCCTTCAATTCCTCCAGGCGCTCAGCCCTGCGTCCCGTCCCGATCACCAGCCAGCCATTTTGCGCGAAGAGCCGCGCCGTGGCCGCGCCAAAACCGGATGTGGTGCCCGTGATGAGAATAGTGCCAGTCATGGCGAAGCTCCTGCGTGGTTGCAAAGTTTGTCGCACCTTAGTCCCGGCGCCATTGCAGACAATACCCAAAAGTCGCCTCTCGCGTTCTGGCCCTTATGAATTTGGCTTCTGGATCTAAAGTCGGCAGACGAGAGAGTTCTAACTGGGCGAAAGAGTATATTTCAAAGGATCGCCCTGCCATGACCCAGATGCCCGTCAACATGGATCACCATTGGTTGCCGTTTTCCAACAACCGCCTGTTCCATGCCGAGCCCCAGATGTTTGAAAGCGCAAAGGGCGTGAAATACTGGACACCAGAAGGCCGTGAAGTTCTCGATGGTTCCTCCGGGCTTTTCACCTGTGCCGCTGGTCATGGGCGCAGCGAGATTGCCGAAGCGGTTTACGAGCAAATCCAGAAGCTCGACTACACGCCTCATTTCCAACGCGCTGCGCCGATCTCATTCGAATTGGCGGAAAAGCTTAGCGGTCTACTGCCAGAGGGCTTGGACCGTATCTTCTTCGCCTCATCCGGATCGGAAGCTGTCGACAGCGCGATCAAGATTTGCCTTGCCTATCACAAGGCGAATGGTGACCCTCAGCGGACCAAGCTGGTCTCACGTGCCTGGGGCTATCACGGTGTGAACCTTGGCGGAACGTCGCTCGCCGGCATGGTCGGCAACCGGCGGGACTTTGGCGGAATTACCTGCGACGTCGTTCATATGCGCCACACATGGAACGAAGACCAGAGATACACGCGCGGCCAGCCCGAAGATGGCGCTCACTTGGCGGACGATCTTGAGGCGATCTGCCAGACCTATGGTGGAGAAACCATTGCGGCCGTCTTCGTCGAGCCGATCGCCGGCTCAATTGGCACCATCGTACCGCCCGTTGGCTACTTGAAACGGCTGCGCGAAATCGCGGACAAATACGGCATCCTGCTGGTCTTTGATGAGGTCATCACCGGCTTCGGCCGAACCGGTGCGGCCTTCGCAAGCCAGGAGTTCGGCGTAACACCTGACGTCATGACCATGGCAAAGGCGCTGACCAACGGCGCAATTCCAATGAGCGCCGTGGCGGTCAAGACAGAGATCCAGACGCGGGTAATTCAATCCATCACCGCGGACCGGCCAGAGTTGATGCATGGATACACCTACTCGGCACACCCCGTCGCCTGCGCTGCCGCATTGGCCACCTTGAAGATCTACGAGGATGATCGGCTGTTCGAGCGTGGCAAAGCCCTTTCGGACACCTTCCTGGATCTGGTGTATTCACTGCGCAACCTGCCTCAGGTCACCGATCTGCGCGGCTATGGCATGATGTCGGGCATCCAGTTGAAACCAGGCGCCGCACCGGGTGAAAAAGGCTCGATCGTCCAGCGCCGCCTCTTTGACGAAGGGCTACACGTAAAGGCCACCGGCGACGCGCTCATCTTCGCGCCTGCCCTGGTCTCTACGGAGGAAGAGCTGACGCAAATGACCGCAATCCTGCAAAAAACCCTCGGCGACGCAGAACTGGCCTAAGCCCGGTACAAGAAAAAGTTCGGTAGCTTAGGCAGACCGTTTATTAAGTCGGTCAAGCTGCCGGACAAGTTGACCCAGACGCTCAAATCCTTCCGCAATCTGCTCAGGGCCCACGGCACCAAATCCGAGGCGGATACAATTGCCCGGCGCCTTGCCGTTCAAATAGTGCACGTCTCCGGGCTCAATCAGAATGCTCTGCTCTGCCGCTTTTGCCTGCAGCTCGCGCGCATCAACGTTATCCGGCAGCTCCAGCCAGATCGCCGATCCGCCTGTCGTTTGGGTGACGTCGCACATCGGCAAATGACGCTCGAGCGAACGAAACACCGTTTTCCATTTCTGCGACAAAACCTTGCGCTGCCGGCGAATGTGGGCGTCATAGTGCCCCTCCGCAAGAAACAGAGCCAGTGCTCGCTGCTCCTGCGCCGGTGGGTGGCGGTACATCAAACGACGCAGCGCGCGCAATTCACGGATGATTTCGGGGCTTGCAGCAATGAAGCCCGCCCGCAGCCCGGGGAAAAGCGGCTTTGACAGACTGCCGATGTGAACCACCCGCCCCGACCGGTCAAAACACTTCAACGCCGGTCTCTGCGCGCCGACGAAATTCAGCTCGTGCTCGTAGTTGTCTTCAAGAATAACAAAGTCATGCTTCTCGGAGGCAGCTATAAGCGCCAGCCTGCGCTCCATCGACATGGTCACACTGGTCGGCGACTGGTGCCCGGGCGTCACATAGACAAGACTTGCGCCTTCAAGGTCATCGCTCACGCGCATGCCATTCGCGTCGACCCGATGGCCGGTCAAACTTGCCCCCAGAGATTCGAAGATGTTGCGCGCGTCGACATATCCGGGATCCTCAACGTCGACTCGCATGCCCTCATGGCAAAATAGCCTCCCCGTCAGATAGATGCCGTTCTGCGCGCCTACCGTAAGCAGGATACTGCTCGGATCGGCACGAAAGCCCCGCTGCGGCAAGATTCGCCGGATGATCTGATCGACCAGCATGGGGTCATCGTCGTCAACAAGGTCCGAAATCCAGCTAGGCGCATGTTGGGCCGTCCCGGCCAGCCTTACACAGTCCCGCCACCTGGCGACCGAAATTTTGTCCGGCAGAATCTGACCGTAGATGAACGGAAAGTCATAGGACCGCCAATCCGCCGGCTTGTTGATACTGCGCTGGCCAGAATAGCTGTACTTCAAACGTCCCTGCAGATCGAAAGGCGTCGCCTCAGACGGCAACCCCTCCTTGAGCTTTGCGTCCTGACGAATATTGAGTTGTTCCCTGATCGTCCGCTCATTGATGAAATACCCCCGCCGATTGACTGGCGTCAGGTATCCATCTTCCGCGAGGCGCTCATAGACAAGCGACACCGTATTGCGGGAAACATTGATCGCTTCCGCAAGGCTGCGGGTTGCCGGCAGAGGTTCATGCAGAGGCCAGATACCCGCCAGAATCGCCTCGATCAACCGCTCCTGGATCTGGTGCTGAAGCCGACGCCCCGGATCGAAGGGTTTATCGAAATAGGTTTCTAACATGTTGTTTTGCCAATTCGAACGTAACGACAACAAGCCATCTCACAGAACGCGATCATCGCGCCATTCCCGCTGATTTCATAGGCAAATCACCCGGCTGGCTCCATAGTTTTATGCCCCTGGCTCTAATAGGCCATTTTGCACCGCAATAGTCTTTGTTCCCGACGTTGTCAGATCCGCGGGCGTTTCAAGACCCAGACCATAATGGTGGCCGACATCGTTCCAGATTTTTCCGTCCGGAGGACCGGACGACAGAGGGGAATGATACTATGAAAAATTCCAAGGGCATGAATGCAACCCGGCGGGATTTCCTGAAGACGACAGCTGCAGCAGGCGCTGGTCTTGCCATGCCGGCCATCGTCAGCAACAGCGTGTTGGCGTCTTCCGGCGAAATCAACATCATGATGTGGTCGGACTATCTTCCTGAGAGCTTCGTCAGCGGTTTCACCGACAAGACCGGCATCAAGATCAACTTCACCGGCATCGGCTCCAACGACGAGATCATCAACAAGCTCAAAGCCACCAACGGCGAAGGCTTCGATATCGTTTCTCCGACCGTCAACCGCAACCTGCTCTGGGCTGATCTCGGCCTCCTGCAGCCTTTCGACATGGCCAAGGTGCAGCTGGACAAGGTCAACCCGGCCATGGCTCTGGGTGAGACCCATTGGAACTTCGGTGGTAAGGGCGTGTTCTGGCTGCCGCACATCTGGGGCACGGAAGGCATTGCCTGGCGCACAGACGCCTTCACGCCGGCAGGTGAATTCCCGAGCTACTATGACGTCTGGGACGAAGCAAACGCTGGCAAGACCATGGGTCGTGGCCACTCCATGCTTCTCGGCCTAGGCCTTGGCCTCGAAGGCCGCGGCGAGATGGATCCAGGCTCCATGTGGGCTGCCTATGAAACGCCTGAGAAAATGGACGAAATCTGGACCAAGCTGGTCGACGTCGCCATCTCCAAGAAGCCAAACATCAAGCTGATCTGGAACGATGCCGATGCCCAGAAAAACGGCCTCTTGAACGAGGGCGTTATTGTCGGTCAGACTTGGGATGGTCCTCCGATCGCCCTCAAGTCCGCGGGCGAGCCTGTCATGTACCGTGCGCCGAAAGAAGGCGCCATGGCCTGGGTCGATGGCCTGTCCATGCCGACCGGTGCGAAGAACATCGATCAGATCTACGCATTCATCGAAGCAGCTTATGACGCCAAGCTTGCCGGTGAAGCCATCAAGACCCACGGCTACAACTCTCCGGTCATCGGCGCGGCCGAGTTTGGCGGCGACATCTACGCCCAGAACTTCGCAGACGCATATCCGGGTGAGGCTCTGGCAAATCTCAATGCCTGGCCGGCGGAAGCGCCTTGGTATTCGGAAAAACGCTCCGAATTCACCAACAAGTTCCTGGCTGCCTAAACCCACCGGGCAAACAGGAAACGGAACCCGGGCGATCTTCGCCCGGGCTTCAGTCAAAGATTGTCCGGCGCAATGCACGGCTCCAGATTCACGAGAACTCCATGACCACCAAAGATATCGTGCTTGACCACGTTTCGATCCGCTTTGGATCCTACACCGCGGTCGACAATGCACATCTCACCATCAACGGTGGCGAGTTCTTCTCTTTTCTTGGCCCCTCGGGCTGTGGCAAGACCACGATGCTGCGCTGCGTCTCCGGATTCAGTGAACCGACCGAAGGACGCGTCCTGATCGGCGGCAAGGACATGAAGGGCGTCGGCCCGAACAAGCGTCCGACCGCACTGATATTTCAAAACCTTGCTCTTTTCCCCTTGATGTCGGTCGCCGAAAACATCGCTTTCCCACTCGAAGTGCGGGGCGTCGGCAAGAAAGACAGACGCAAGAAGGCAGACGAGCTTCTGGATATGATCGCCCTGCCGGGCGTCGGCGACAAAAAAGTCCATGAGCTCTCCGGCGGTCAGCGCCAGCGCGTTGCAATCGCAAGAGCGCTTGCGGTTGAGCCGGATATTCTGTTGCTTGATGAGCCCCTGTCCGCACTTGATCTCAAGCTGCGCCATCATATGCGCACCGAATTGCGCACCATCCAGCAGCGGGTCGGGCTGACTTTTATCTACATAACGCACGATCAGGGCGAAGCCTTGACCATGTCCGACCGCATTGCGGTCATGAATGCAGGTGTGATCGAACAAATCGGCGATCCAGAGGCCATATACAACCGCCCCAAGACCGCCTTTGTGGCCTCCTTCGTTGGCGAAACCAATGCGATCGAAGGCAAGGT
Organism: Roseibium polysiphoniae; assembly: GCF_014842925.1. GTDB lineage: Bacteria > Pseudomonadota > Alphaproteobacteria > Rhizobiales > Stappiaceae > Roseibium > Roseibium polysiphoniae. The sequence continues at coordinate 545,272 of NZ_JACYXJ010000002.1, read as the reverse complement.
CACCGCGCAGACAGGCGAACTTGTGGTTCTCGATACGCCACTCGGCCCGCTCAAGGGGACGGCTGCCGGCGGCAGAAAATACAAACCCGGCGACAATTGCTATATCTTCATCCGTCCGGAGCAGCTTGAGCTGCGAGATAACCCCGCAGGTGAGAACGCCTTCACGACACAAGCCGTCAAGGCAGAATTCGAAGGCAACGCCCGCCTTCTGTTCCTGGGTGCGAACGGCGTCGATCTCCGTCTGACCCGGATCAACACAGGCGAACGCCCAGCAGATCTCGCAGGCACCGCCGTTCACGTCGGTTTTGATCCTTCAAAAGCCTTCGTCCTGCCGCACAGCGCCTTGGCGGGAGCCTGACCCATGTTGGCTCTTCGCACGATGTTCGACGCTTTCAAGAACAAGCATGGACTGGGCGTCGCCTGCTTCATCGGGTTCGCCGTGTTCTTCTGGGCGCTTTTCCTGATCGCCCTGCCCCAGATTGCAATGCTGGACTACTCCTTCCGGTTCAATCTGCCCCGCGCGGATATCGGCGGGCCAAGCGATGTCTATACGCTCGAGAACTACGCCTATTTCTTCCGCGGCAATGATGGCGGCTTCAACGCACTGGATGTCGGCATCCTGTTCAAGACGCTCGTGGCCGCGGTGTTTGTGACCATCATCGACATCATGATCTGCTATCCGATCGCCTACATCCTCGCCCATTCGGCGACCGGCGTCGCAGCACGGCTCATGGTGATCGGGCTGATCGTTCCCTTCTGGGTCAACGAAATCCTGAGGGCCTTCGCCTTCCGTATTCTTTTCGGCGCGACCGGCATGATCAACGGCATCGGCATGGAAATCGGTCTGTGGGATACGCCGATTGACTTTATTCGAGCCGATATCGCGCTCTACTCGGGTCTGACTTACGCCTACATCCTGCTGATGGTCTTCCCGATCTTCAACGCGGTGGAGGCCCTTGACCGCAATCAGATAGAAGCCGCCCGCGACATGGGCGCCAGCTGGTGGCGCGTTCACTGGCGCGTCGTCCTGCCCATCGCCAAACCCGGAATTGCCTCCGGCGCGACCATGGTTTTCATGCTGACCGCAGGAGCCCTCGCCGCACCGCAGATTCTCGGCGGACCCTCAAACCTCTGGTTCACCCAGCTGATCTATCAGTGGTTCAATGAATCGGCCAATTGGCAGCGGGGATCGGCCTATGCGGTCATCCTGCTCCTCGTCTGCATCGGTTTCGTGACCATGATGATGCGCGTCTTCAAGGTTTCCATTGGGGAGATCGGCCGATGAACAAGGGCACTGGCGGCGGCGTTATCGCGGCGGGGTTCTCCCTGCTCTTCTTCAGCTTCCTGTTCGGACCGCTGATCATCATGGTGATCACGGCCTTCAACTCCTCTTCCTTTCCCAGGATCACACCCTGGGAGTGTTTCACGACCGAATGGTTCGCAGTTCTGATCGGCAACGATCGCCTGATGAACGGCCTCGCCAACAGTCTGTTCATCGGCGTCGGCGTGGTGCTCATCTCGGTCCCCATCGGCCTGGCCGGTGCACTGGCGTTGTCGGAAATGGGACCGCGCCTTCGCGCAGCCCTCTACACCGTTCTGATCACACCGATCCTCATTCCGGGCGTCGTGCTCGGCATCTCGACAATCGTTTTTTGGGGCGCACTCGGGCGGGGCGTCGGAGCTGACTATGGCTCGATCTTTTACGACGGGATGTTCCTGACACTTGCCGGTCAGGTCACCTTCATCTCGGCCTATGCAATGCTTGTCTTTCTGGCCCGGCTGCAGCGCTTTGATCCCACGTTGACGGAAGCTGCTCTTGATCTGGGCGCATCCCCCGGTCAGGCCTTTCGCAAGATCCTGCTGCCGTTTCTGAGTCCTGCCATCGGATCAGCGGCATTTTTGACATTCCTGGCCTCGTTCGAGAACTACAACACCACAGTCTTCACGATCCTGTCGGGCAATACGTTCACCACGACCCTCGCCTCCAAGGTCCGCCACGGCACAGACCCGTCCTTGTCCGCGCTCGCCGTGATCATCATTGCAATCACCCTCGTTGGCGCAATGGTCCATGAGGCCCATACGCGTCGGAGCCAGGCTCTGCGAGACGGCTCTGCGGCCCGCTCCAAGATCTATGGCAATCCGGTGCTGCGGGTGATCGTCCATCCGCTCTGCGTATTTGCCATCCTGATCGGCTCCATCAGCTTCCTGACCTATCAGGGCAGCCAATATGATGCGTCGGTCTGCAAGCAGCAGGTCCTGGATGAAAAGCGCGCACGCCAGGAACAGCTCCTCGAGGAACAACGCCAGCGCATCAAGGCGCAAAAGGAAGCCGCTGGAGCGACAGAAACCGGGACCTCGGTGAAAAAGAGCCCGTCGGCCTTTGGTGGTGCCTTCGGCGGCGCAGCTCCTAAACCGGTCGAAACGCCAAAGAGCCCCTCACCTTTTGGCAACGCCTTCGGGTCAGGCACGCTTGCTCCCAAAACCGACTGAGCCTCGACGAACTTGTTGAAACGAGGAAGCCCGCTCCATAGGAAGCGGGCTTTTTCATTGATTTTTTTGACGTTGTTGCAGTGACGCCGAGAGCAGCCCGCCGATGCGGCAAGACATGTGACCTGGCATCCTTCAGTCGCTCGGCAACTCGGCAGATGAGACACCAAAGAGTTCCGCCGCTTGCGCCGCGCTATAGCGCCCGAGCCGAACATCTTCCGCGATCAGCTTGGGATCTCTTTCCGTGGGATCGCCGTAGCCACCACCGCCGGGCGTGCCGACACGAACGCGGTCGCCAGGTTTCAGGGGAATGTCCTGCGCCTTGGAGAGGTGCTCGGGAACAATCGCCTTGCCCCCCTGCCAGACGACGACCGAATTGGGCATGCCATCTTCTCCGCCGAGTGCGCCCTGAGGTCCGAAGCGGCCGTGATCCATGACGAAGCTGGCGGTGGCATGGCCGCGCAGAAGCTCAATCTCGTAGTCGAGGCCGAACCCGCCGCGCTGCTTGCCTGCGCCTCCCGAACCTTCCCGAAGAGCATAGCGATGATAAAGCACGGGGAATTGCTGCTCCATGATTTCGACCGGAGGCGCCTTGGAAATGCCGATTGTCGAGCAGCCGTTGGCCAGACCGTCATGATCGCTGTTGCCGCCGTAGCCACCGCCAGAGATCTGATACATGACAAAGTTCCGGTCCCGCTCGGGATCATGACCGCCAAGCGCGAAATTGCCCGAGCTGCCGGCAGGTGCTGCGGTCACACGATCCGGCAAGGCCTCGACGAGCGCCGCAAAGACCGCCTCGGCGATCCGCTGGCTGACTTCGGCCGCGCAGCCAGAAACCGGTCGCGGATAATGAGCATCCAGAAAAGTGCCTTCCGGCGTCTTCACATTCAGCGGCTCAAAGGCCCCGGCGCTGATCGGCACATCCGGGAAGATATGCCTCATCGCCAGGTAGACCGAGGAAAGCGTGGTCGCGAGGACCGAGTTCATCGGGCCCATGCAGGGCTCGGACGACCCGCTAAAGTCAAATGTGAGCTCGCCGTCACGAGCTGTAACCGCCAGCTTGATCTCGAGCGGCTCATTCACGACACCGTCGCTGTCCACATAGGCAGTTGACGTATAGGTCCCATCGGGGATCAAGGCGATGTTGGCCCGCATCTGACCGCTGGCACGCCGCCGCAGTTCGGCGATCGCCTCGCTCACCACATCGTCGCCATAGCGGTCCAGAATGCGATTGAGACGCTCTTGCCCCACAAGCAATGCGGCCGCCTGAGCCTTCACATCGCCGATGCGCTGTTCAGACACGCGAATGTTCGAGCAGATGATCGAATAGATCTCGGTGTCGAGCACGCCCTCCTTGAACAGGCGTACGGGCGGCAGCCGCAAACCTTCCTGCTCCACGGAGGTGGCCGACGCAGAAAAACCGCCCGGAACCGCTCCGCCGGTGTCGGGCCAGTGCCCCGTATTGGAAAGCCAGCAATAGATCTCGCCGTCGCGGTAGAACGGCTTGGCAAAACGCACATCCATCAGGTGTGTGCCGCCAAGATAGGGATCGTTGACGATGTAGATATCACCCGGCTTGGGCGCAGCAACAGTGCCGGAGGAGATCATCTCGATCAGGGTGCGCGTCGAATACTGCATGGTCCCGACAAACACCGGCAGACCGCCTGCACCCTGCGCGATCAAGGAGCCGTCTTCCGCCGAATAGATACCATCCGAGCGGTCGTTTGCTTCTGCAATCACAGGAGAAAAAGCGGCTCTCGAAAAGCTCAGGTCCATCTCGTCGCAGACCTGTTGCAGCCCGGACTGAATGACGCTGAGGGTGATCGGATCAATGCTCATGCGTCTGCTCCCTGAGAGGCTGTTCCAAGGGTGATGATAATGTTGCCGTCCTGATCCTGAGACGCCGTATCTCCCGGTTCGATGACGATTGTCGTGTCCATCTGTTCCACGATCGCCGGCCCCTGCAGCACTGCATCCAGCGGCAGGTGATCGCGCCAGTAGATTGGCGTCTCCTTCCATCCATCGAACCAGACCTGGCGATGACCAGTGACGGCCTCGTCAACTGAGGCTTTACGCCCGTCAGGGTCGATCAACATGGACAGATCGATCTCCTGCCGACGGCCAATCACTGACGTATTGACGTTGACAAGGCTCGCCTTGATTTCAGGAAGTTCGACGTGGAAGCGATTGAAGTAGGCTTCCTCAAACAGGCGCTGAAGCTCTTCTCGCGTTGGACGCGGATGTTCCAGGGGCACCCGCAAGAGATGGGTCTGTCCGATAAATTGCATGTCGACAGATCGGATCTCCTTGATCTCCTCGATCGGCACAGCTTCCTTTTCGATCAAGGTTCGACCATCAAGCGACTGTTGATCAAAAAGCGAATGAATCGCTTCAATATCAAGATTATCCAAAGGTCTGTTCACCGTATTTACGAAGTCGTGGCGCAGATCTGCGACCACGCATCCGAGTGCATTGGTAATGCCCGGACGCGAGGGAACCAGAACGCGGGGCACGCCCAGCTCACGGGCAATCGCCGTCGCGTGCAAGGGCCCCGCACCGCCAAAGGCAAAAAGCGCGAAATCTCTCGGATCTTCGCCAAGGCTAACCGAAACCATCCGGACAGCGTCGGCCATCCTTGCATTGGCGATGCGCAGAACCGCAGATGCGGCTTCGATCGCGGAAACTTTGAGCGGCTGGCCCAGCTTATCGGCAAAGATCTCTTCAATGTCTTTCAAAGAGATCTTGTTCGCCACAGAGTTCAACTTGTCGGGGTTCATGCGGCCAAGCAGCAAATTCGCATCTGAAATCGTCGGCTGTGTCCCGCCCCTGCCATAACAAATCGGCCCCGGAGACGACCCGGCGCTCTCCGGTCCAACCTGCAGAAGACCGGCATCCGTGACACGGGCAATGGATCCACCGCCTGCCCCAACGGTGCGCACGTCGACCATGGGCACATGGATCGGCATGGCATATTCGATCTCGATCTCATTGGAGACCGCCGGTTCCGCATCGCGTATCAGCGCCACGTCCGTGGATGTTCCACCCATGTCGTACGTCAGGAGGTTTGGGATGCCGGCGCGCCGCCCCGTATAGGCGGCAGCCATTACGCCAGACGCCGGGCCGGACATGACCGTCTTGGCCGCTTCAATCGCAACCCTCCGGGCCGAAACCATGCCGCCGTTGCCGTTCATCACCAGAACGTCGTGCCGGTAGCCTTCTCCGGCCAGCTGATCGGCCAACCGCTCGACATAGCGGCGCAAGAGCGGCTGAACCGAAGCATTGATCGCCGCCGTGACGCCGCGCTCAAATTCGCGGCTTTCAGACAAAAGCGCATGGCCAAGAGTGATGTTTTCATTCGGCCACATCTCTGCAGCGATTTCTCCAGCGCGCAGCTCATGCCCGGGATTGGCGTAAGAATGCAGGAAGTGAATCACCAGCGCCTCGCAACCCGCGTCGATCAGCGTCTGCAAAGCCCCTCGCAGAGCCTTCTCGTCGAGCGGTACGAGCTCTTCTCCAAGCGCACTGAACCTCTCTGGCACTTCAAGTCTCAAGTCTCTCGGAATGACCGGCTTGAACTCACCTTTCATGCCATAGGGCTGCGGCCGTGTGCGCCGGCCAAGCTCCAGAACATCCCGAAAACCCTGCGTCGTGATCAGCCCGGTCTTGCAGAGATTCCGCTCAAGAACAGCATTCGTGGTGGTCGTCGTTCCATGGACGATCAGATCGATGGCTGCCAGGTCGGCGTCTGCGGCATGAAGCGCGTTCAGGACGCCAGAGGCCTGATTGTCCAGTGTAGTCGGCGTCTTGGCGAGACGCACCTTGCGCGCGCCGGCATCAAACAGCACCAGGTCGGTAAAGGTACCGCCCACATCAACGCCTGCGACCAGACTGTCTGCGGCGGCGGCGGTTTCCGAAACAACTGGGCCGGAATGGGGAGCATTCATGGAAATCACGTCTCGCTGACTGTTTTATAGCTATGAACGAAAGAACTCGGCGCGGGCATCACTCGGCCTCGAGAGACCGGATGGCGGCGCGGACCTTGTCCGGTGTTGCCGGCAACTCGCTGACCCGCGCACCACTCGCGTGCTTGATGGCATTGAGGATCGCCGGGGCCGTCGGGATCAGACAATGCTCCCCAAGCCCCTTTGCACCGTAAGGACCGTGCGCATCACCGCTTTCGATGATGATGGTCTCGATTGGTGGAACATCGCCGATGGTCGGGATCAGATAGTCATGTAGGTTTTCCGTACGCCCGGGCAGGAATTGCTCCATCATGGCCAACCCGATGCCCTGTGCGACACCACCATGCACCTGCCCCTCGACGAGAAGCGGGTTGATGGCTTTGCCGACATCATGGGCAGCGGTGATCTTGAGCAGCTTCACAGTCCCAAGCGCCAGATCAACCTCAACTTCCGCCATCTGCGCCGTTGTTCCAAAAACAGCGTAGGGATCGCCCTGGCCATTCTCATCGAGAGGCAGCGTGGGCGGATCATAGCTTTCCGTCGCCTCGACAGCATAGTCTCCGCCGCCAAGGTCAGAAAGCGCGACAACTCTCTGCTCGCCGTCCTCGCTGAGGTGAATGGCGCCGTCGACGATGTCGATCTGCGCGGCTTCGGAAACATTGCCCAGACGCAGGATCTTGCCGCGCAGGGTCTCCCCGCAAAGCCGGGCTGCATTGCCTGTAATGAAAGTCTGACGGCTCGCTGAGGTTTTGCCCGCGTCCGGTGTCAGATCCGTATCGGCACCAATAATCTCTATCTTGTCTATGGAGATCCCAAGGGCGGTCGCAAAAATCTGCGCAATGACCGTATTCGAGCCCTGGCCGATATCAACCGCGCCCTGATGCAGGATGACCCGTCCATCAGGCGTGATGCCCGCCTTGATCGTCGAGGGGTTGGACATTGAGGTGTTGCCACAGCCGTACCAGCCACCCGCAATGCCAACGCCTCTTTTCACAGCTGTGTTTGAGGCATTGAAGGCAGTGATGTCTTCAAGTGCCCGGCGCCACTGCGGCTCCAGACTGTCGAAACATTCGACGATCCCCATCCCTGTCTCAAAGACCTGACCGGTCACCGTCGGATCACCGTTGCGCAAGGCGTTCCTGCGCCGAAACTCCAGGCGATCAACACCAAGAGCATTCGCCAGATCATCGTAGAGCGGCTCTTGCGCCAAGGCAGATTGCGGAACACCAAAACCGCGGAAGGCACCGGAGGGAGGGCAATTGGTATGAACTCCGGCACTGCGGGCGACGTAATTCGGCGTTCTGTAAGGACCGGACGCATGAATGGGTACCCGGTTCGCAACCGTCGGGCCCCAGCTTGCATAGGCACCGGTGTTGAACACGCCGTCAAACACCGCGCCGACGATATGTCCATCAGCATCCGCACCGATTTTCATCGTGATTTCAGACGGGTGTCGTTTGGTGGTCGATGCCAGAGACTCGGTTCGCGTGTAGGTCACCCGCACCGGTCTGTTCAGTTTCCAGGCGGCGAGCGCGACATAAGGCTGAGTGGTGAGATCCAGCTTGGATCCAAAGCCGCCGCCCGTAGCTGTCGGCACGATACGGATCGATGACGTCGGCAGACCGAGCAGCCGGGCAAGGCCATCCCTGTTCATATAGGGGGCCTGGGTGCAGCAATGAACTTCCAGACGGTCCCCGACGCGCTCAGCGAAGGCAGCCTCTGGTTCGATATAACCATGTTCTATGAAACCGGTCGAAAAGCTGCCCTCGACGACAACAGAAGCGCCTTGAAGCGCCTCTTCGGGCTCGCCCCTGCGCACGAATCCGCGGCACATGATGTTGCCTTCCCGGCCCTCGTGAAGGTCATCAATGGATCCGGCATCTGCCGGAACGAGTGCTTCGGCCAGCGGCGACCAGGTCACAGGGAAATCAGACAGGTCGATTGGGTTGATGATCTCTGCATCGCCAACGATGGCAGCGACGGCCTCGCCGCGAAACCTGACTTCGCCTTTGGCGAACATCGGCTGATCCTCGAATCCCGGGATAACCCCGAAGATATTGTCGCCGGGAACATCTCCGGATGTCAGGATCAGATCGAGACCATATTTTATTCTAAAGGCTTCCAGATCGCCGAAGCTAAAACGCGCCCGATGATGGGGCGAGCGGATGACACGCAGCGCCAGGGCGTCCGCGGGAGCAACATCATCGCCAAACAATTCCCGTCCGGTAACCTTGGCAAGACCATCAATCCGCGCCATCGCAGCACCAACACCACCACTTTCAGGCAACCCGGTCGCTCCCGCGTCCATCACCGCATCGATGATCTTGCGATAGCCGGTGCACCGGCAGAGCACGCCGCCAAGGGCGTCCTGAACTTCGGCCTCATCCGGTGTCTCCTCCTCGCGCAGCAGGGCGACAGCGGACACCATCATACCCGGAGTGCAAATTCCGCATTGGGCGGCCTGGTGTTTCTGAAAAGAATTCACCAGCGCCTTCGCATGAGGATCTGCCTCAACGAGACCTGACAACGTCTCGACAGTCCCACCCGCGACCTGACCAACGGCGGTCGTACAGGCACAGACAGCAAGACCGTCCACCAACACCGTACAGGCGCCGCAGTCCCCGGCATTGCAGCCGACCTTGACGTCCCGCGCACCTGCCCGCTCCCTCAAAGCGTTCGAAAGCCGCTCGGCCGGCGGCGCCTGAAGGGTTACAGTTGCACCATTCAGCTGAAAGGAAATGCCGGGCAAGTCATCTACATCTAAAAGAGCCATGATCATCCCTCCTGCCCCTGAACAGCCAAAAGAATTGCCCGGACGAGCAGCTCGCGAGCTGCCTCAAGCCGGTAATCTGCGCTGCCGCGCACATCGCTCAGCGGCGCCAGGCCGACAAGGTCCGCACCACCAATTCGCGCCCTGATCTCACCGTCACGTGGGGCGGCTCCTATCAACAGGGCTTCGACATCCGGCAAGCGCTGAGCAACTGCGGAACAGGCCCCGACTGCAAGACGCGCATCCGAAATGGCGTCGGCTTCATCCAATGCGATCATCGCAGCGACCATGGTGATCGAAATCACCAGATACCGGCGCGCGCCCAGTTTCAAAAAGCTGGAGGTTGCAGGCGAACGGTCAGGCACAAGAACGGCTGTGACAATCTCATCGGCACGCCGCGCGGTCTGGCGCACACCGGTGATAAAGTCACAAAGAGGCAATTGGCGGACACCGTCCGGGCCCGCAATTTCCACGGATGCATCGAGGGTCAGAAGCGGCGGAACACCGTCTGCGGCAGGCGATGCATTGCAAAGATTTCCAGCGATTGTTCCAGCGTTTTGAATCTGGATCGACCCGACTTCTCTGGCGGCCAGTTTCAGGCCGTCGAACAGAGGTGGCAGATCTGCCCGGGCGATCTCGCGCCAGGTCGTTGTTGCCCCGATGCGCCAGACATCCCCCACAAGCCGTATCCCGCGCAATGCAGCAACCTGGCGCAAGTCCAGGATTGGTCCGGGCGCAGGCTCATCCATCAGTGAGGGATAGAAGTCCGTGCCGCCAGCAAGCAGCCGCGCGCCCTCTCCGCTCAACAGCGAAAGCGCGTCATCCAAAGTTTCCGGTCGGTGGAATTGCATCGGCGTCCTCAATGCATTTCATTTGCATACTAACGAAGTTGAAGCCAATTTCACGCCCCTGTCAAGCAGCTCCCACCTGGTGACTTGCGTAAATTTACGCCATGCATATCAAATTATCATCACGTGGCATTTTTCATTTGTATACTAACGATTTTTCTGCCAGCGTATTGCTATTCGGGATTTCACGAAGGAGACCAGAATGTCGGACACAACTGCTATTGAACCCCTGATCCTGGGCGGTTCGCCCTCTCCGTTCGACATTCCAAAAGGCTGCTTTGGCCTGACAGTAACAGAGGTCCAGCATTATACGGACAGCCTGTTCCGGTTTAGGATCACCCGACCTCAGGAGTTCCGCTTTCGCTCCGGAGAATTCGTCATGATCGGCCTGCCGAATGCAGAAAAGCCGGTCTTTCGGGCATATTCTGTTGCAAGTCCGTCGTGGGATGAAGAGCTCGAGTTTTACTCCATCAAGGTGCCGGACGGCCCCTTGACCGAACATCTTCAGAAGATCCAGCCCGGTGACACGGTGCTGATGCGCAAGAAGCCGACAGGCACTCTGGTCAACGATGCGCTGTTGCCCGGAAAGCGTGTCTGGATGTTCTCGACCGGAACTGGCCTCGCGCCCTTCGCAAGCCTGATTCGCGACCCGGAAACCTATGAGAAATTCGAGACCATTGTTCTGGTGCACGGCTGCCGCACAGCCGCCGAATTGAAATATGGCGAGGATCTTGTTGCCTCTCTCAGGAACGCCCCCTTGATTGGCGAGATGGTGGACGGACACCTGTTCCACTATACGACAGTGACGCGCGAGAATTTTGATCGCCAGGGCCGCGTTACAGACCTGATTTCATCGGGCAAGCTGTTCGATGATCTGGGGCTGGCACGTATGGGACCTGAGGAGGATCGCGCCATGATATGCGGCTCCATGGCCATGCTGCGTGACACCAAGGAACTGTGCATCGAACACGGACTGACCGAAGGCGCAAACAACAAGCCCGGCGAATTTGTCGTCGAGCGTGCATTTGTCGACTAACGCCCGCATGGGTCGTTTCGATGCTTGGAAATTCACCAAGCCTGCTTATCAATTCAGCGAAACTGATACGCCAACCAAGTTGACAGATTTTCGCTAAACATGTTTGCATACTAACAATTGCTGATGTGCAATCAGCATGTGAGGAGCTCGGACGTTGACTGCAACCGATGGCAAGCCCGAAAAGATCCGCTGCGACGCGTGTCCGGTGATGTGCTACATCGCCGAGGGACGCTCTGGAGCCTGTGATCGCTACGCCAACGACAACGGCAACCTGATCCGCCTGGATCCTCTGACCATTCTCGAAAATCGCGAAAACACCGACGCCAATGTCGTGCCTTTCCTGGAACGGGAGTGGGACGGCGACATCGTGGCAGGTCCCGAGACCTTCGTGACCGCCATCGGCGCGGGAACAACCTATCCCGACTACAAACCAGCCCCCTTTATCGTGGCATCGGAAGTTGACGGCGTGGACATGGTCACGGTCGTCACCGAAGGCATTTTCAGCTACTGCGGTGTGAAACTGAAGATCGACACCGACCGGCACCTGGGCGACGAATGCGCCCTCGTCCGCTCGGAGGGCGAGGTCATCGGGCATGTCACAACGTCCGAATATGGCAGCCAGATGCTGTCACTGGGCGGCGTGCATCACCTGACCGGCGGTTCGAAAAAGGAAGGCAGGATCACATGTTCAACCATGCTGGCGCTCTGCAACGGCGAAACAGCCGACCTTACGATCGACGGCGGCGCGGAACTGACCGTTCAAGCCGGAAAAGCACCCACGATCAACGGAGCGCTGGAAGAGCGCATGCGTGTCGGCTGTGGCTCCGCTACGGTCGGCATGTTCGCCGCCCAGTGGAAGGACCTCGTAGACGAAGTGGTCGTGGTTGACGATCACATCACCGGTGTCATGTCCGAGCACCAGGCCGGCAAGGTCATTGGTTGGGAGCCAACCGGCATCAAGATCAACGGCCGCCGCTCGACGCCCGGACGCTATTTCCAGGTGGCCGAGCCTGGAACCGGTTGGGGCGGCACCAATCTGACCGATCCACTTGCCATTATCAGCAAATTCGACGCCAAAACCGCCCGCCCCGGTCTGTCGATCCTCATGGTCTCGACCACAGGCGAACATGCCGCCTATTTCGAACTCGATGACGAGTTGCTTCCGGTCCAGCAAGATATGCCTGATCGGCTTCTGCCCTCTGTTCGCCGGATTGAAGAAAACTGCGAACCCGCGCTGACTTCCGTCCTCTTTATGGCCGGCGCAGGCGGATCATTGCGTTCCGGCGTTACGGAGCATCCAGTGGGCCTGACCCGCTCGGTCCAGAACTCCCTGACCTACGTCAGCTGTGGTGGAGCGCCCGTCTACACCTGGCCGGGCGGCGGGATCACCTTCATGACCGACGTTACCCGCCTGCCTCAGAACGCATTCGGCTACGTCCCGACTCCGGCGCTTGTCGCCCCGCTCGAGTTCACAATGCGCGCAGATGACTATCGTGCGCTGGGCGGTCATATGGATTACGTGGTGCCGCTCGCCGAAGCCATCGAGGGCAAGACAGGGCGCCAGAACGATCATCTTCTGAAGGGCCGCAGAGCTGTGTCCTCTTCGTCGGGCAACCCATGGCCGGCTGGGCCGGACAATTACCCGTGGAGAAAAGCCAACCCATGAGCGCGCTCCGCCAACATTCAGATCAACACGCTTCATGGTGGCCTGCCGCCGCCATGCTGCCGGACGGTGAAAGGCTGCATCTGCAGCACGGGCCGATCGATCTGATCATTGGCGCGACAGGTGCTCCCGAGGACATTCGATTGGCGTTTGAGCAGGCCCGCGATGCATTTGGGTCGGTTCTGACGGATCTGGTCGAAGAGCTGCCCTGCTTGAAGTTCCCACACGCGGCGCAGCCCAAAGGGGCCGTTGCGCGGCGCATGTATGACGCCACCCGTGTTTATGGATCCGAGTTCATCACCCCGATGGCGGCAGTCGCAGGAAGCGTCGCCGATCACGTGTTGGCGCATCTGATCAAGGGCTGCAATCTGTCACGCGCCTACGTCAACAATGGCGGCGACATCGCGCTCCACCTGGCAGAAGCCAGCTTTCGCATCGGGATCTGCGACGACCCGGTCACCGGGACGGCAGGCGGCGTGATTGACATTCAGCACGACGATGAAGTCGGCGGCATCGCCACGAGCGGTTGGCGCGGACGGTCTCATTCGCTCGGCATTGCCGACGCGGTCACCGTTCTGGCTGGTTCCGCCGCCGCTGCAGATGCAGCAGCAACCATGATCGCCAATGCCGTTTACCTTCCGAGGTGCCCGAAGATCCGGCGCGCACCGGCAAACTCACTCTCACCCGACAGCGATCTGGGCAACCGGCTCGTGACCATGGACGTCGGGCGCCTCTCTCCGGCCGAGATCAACAAGGCGCTGGGCGCGGGCCTCGACAAGGCTGAGAGCCTTCGTCGCTCAGGGGTGATCAAGGCCGCTTATCTTTCGCTGGCCGGCGAACGCCGGACCTCAAGCGCACAAACACAACAATCAGAAATTTCGAGGAACGTAGCCCATGCCTGAACCAATCGTTCGCAAAAAGGCGATTATTGTGGAAGAGATCTTCCACGAAGGCGGCCCGGTCGCAGAGCAGCCTCTGCGCCGGGCGGCCGCACTCGTCGTGATCAAGAACCCCTTTGCTGGTCAATATGTTGCCGACATCGAAGGCTTCATGGATGACCTGAAGCCCCTGGGCGTTGAAATGGCGGGCGACCTTGTCCAGGCGCTTGGCAGCGACGCCAGCGTTGTTGAAGGCTACGGCAAAGGCGCGATCGTCGGTGCTGCAGGCGAGCTCGAGCATGGCGCGCTCTGGCATGTGCCTGGCGGCTATTCCATGCGCGAAATCCTGCCTTCCTCCGCGGCCATCGTTCCCTCCACCAAGAAAATTGGCGGTCCCGGAACACGGCTGGATGTCCCCATCACTCATTGCAATGCGTCTTACGTCCGCTCACACTTCGATGCCATGGAGGTCGGCCTCAACGACGCTCCAAAGGCTGACGAAATCCTTCTGGTTTTGGTGATGACGACCGGATCGCGAATTCATGCTCGTGTCGGTGGACTCAAAGCTTCCGAGATCAAGGGAGAGGACGGCCTTAGATGATCGCCAGGATCCGGAAACTCATGACCGCTGTGGAGGAACTCCGGCTCGAAATGGGCCAGGAGATTTCACCTCCTGTCAGGCGCGTCATGTCTGCCGCGGTGATCGCGAATCCATATGCGGGCCGGTTTGTTGCGGATCTCGACGACCTGATGACCATTGGCGCGGAACTCGGCGACCTTTTGACCAGACGCGGCGTTGAAGCCCTTGGCTGCGAGCCATCGGAAATCCAGAGTTTCGGCAAGGCCGCAGCAGTGGGCGAAAACGGTGAGCTGGAACACGCAGCAGCCCTTTTGCACCCGAGGCTCGGCGCGCCAATGCGTGAAGTTCTGGGCTGCGGCAATGCGCTGGTGCCGTCCTCCAAGAAGATGGCAGCCCCTGGCCAGACGATTGACGTGCCGCTGGGCCACAAGGACGCGGCCTATGTGCGCTCGCATTTCGACGCGATGGAGTTGCACTGCACGGACGCTCCGCAAGCAGATGAAATTGTCATCGCCGTCGCCTTGGCAACAGGTGGACGACCATTGCCAAGAGTAGGCGGATTGACCCATGAAACAGCACAGGGCGACGATGGTTTGAGATAGGCGTCTTGAACCTGGGTTTACAACGAGGGAGAGCCAAGATGGAATTCATACGAAATGCCTGGTACGTCGCCGGCTGGTCTTCCGAGATTGATCAGGAACTGCGGCGTTTCACGATCCTTGACGAGAACATTGTCATCTACCGCAAGGCGGACGGCGATGTCGTGGCGCTCGAGGACCGCTGCCCGCATCGCTTGCTGCCACTTTCGCTGGGAAAACGCATCGGCGACAACATCCAGTGCGGCTATCATGGTCTAACCTTCGACTGCAGCGGCAAATGCGTTCGTGTCCCTGGCCAGAACAACCTCCCCGCCTCCGCCTATGTCGACGCCTTCAAGACCGTCGAACGCCACAACATTGTCTGGATCTGGATGGGCGATCAGGACAAGGCCGACCCCGCTGACATCTTCGATCTCGCAGAGTTTTCCGATCCGGCCTGGGAAGCCCATCAGGGCGATGCGCTGCATCTGAAATCCAATTACCTGAATGTCGCTGAAAACCTCGTTGATCCTGCCCACGTGTCCTTCGTTCACCCGACGACACTTGGCAACTCGGCTTCGGAAAACGTGCCGGTTCATGTCTCCACAGAGGGCAAGGCCATTGTGGCGTGGCGCTGGATCCGCGATTCCGAACCGATCGGTTTCTTCAAGAAATTCGGTGATTTCAGCGGGAACGTCGATCGCTGGCACTATTACTATCTGCACTTGCCCTGCACGGCCGTCATCGACTTTGGCAGCGCACCGACCGAGGACGCGATTGCCGAGGACGACCGCAACAAGGGCGTGCGGATCTTTGCCTTGCATTTCATGACGCCTGTGACCGGCGGCTACACGATCGACCGCTGGATGCATCTGCGCAATACAGCTCTGGGCGACGATGAAGCTGCCGAGAATATGGACGCCATGTTCCGAATCGCATTCGATGAGGACAAGGCCATTCTGGAGGCTGTTCAGAAAGAAGAGGAGCGCCCGGCGAAACGGCGGCCGATCCGGATCGCCATCGACAAGGGGCCAATGGTCTACCGCAAACGCATCAACGAAATGCTGGAGTTGGAACGCACGCATGATGTTGCCTCCGATCCAAGTCCCGCATTCGTGTATCACGACTGAATAACAAGAGCCGCCAAAGGCTTAATCAAATATAATGGACCGCAAAGTCGGCCAACCTTCCAACCAGATGAGGGACAGATGAAACAGGTAAAAACACTCTTGGCCGCGGCGGCAATTGCCGTTCTCGGCTCATCGGCTTACGCCGCAGACACCATAAAGATCGGCGAGATCAACCACTACAAGCGCCTCGCCGCATTCGCAGAACCCTACAAGAAGGGCGTCGAGCTTGCGCTGAGCGAGATCAACAGCTCCGGCGGTGTCCTGGGCAAGGATCTCGAGTTCATCTTCCGCGATGACCAGGGCAAACCAGGCGAAGCGGTCAAGATCGCTGAAGAACTGATGACACGTGACGGCGCTGTCATGCTGACCGGGACGATCCTGTCCAACGTCGGTCTCGCGATCTCGTCCTTTGCTGCCGAGAAGGGCTACATCTACCTGGCAGCCGAACCGCTGGCAGATGCCCTGGTCTGGACCTCCGGCAACCCCTACACCTTCCGCCTGCGCGCCTCGACCTGGGTTCAGGCCGCCATGCTGGCCGAGGAAGCTGCCAAGACCGATGCCATCCGCTATGCAACCATCGCGCCCAACTATGCCTATGGCACAGCTGCCGTGGAAGCCTTCAAGGTCAACCTGAAACAGCGCAAGCCAGAAGTTGAGTTCGTCACCGAACAGTGGCCGGCACTCTTCAAGATCGATGCCGGTTCCGAGGTTCAGGCCATCGAATCTGCCAAGCCTGACGCCATCTACAACGTTACATTCGGTCCTGACCTGGCGAAATTCGTCCGTGAAGGCACCACCCGCGGGGTCTTTGAAGGCCGCAAGGTCTATGGCCTTTTGACAGGTGAACCGGAATATCTTGAGCCGCTCAAGGATGAAGCGCCAGAAGGCTGGTTCGTAACCGGCTATCCCTGGTACGGTTTCACCGCCGGTCCTGAAAAGAAATTCGTCGATGCCTATATCGCGGAATTCCCAGGCGAAACGCCAAAGATCGGCAGCCTTGTCGGCTACATGACCGCCAAGAGCATTGCCACCTTGATCACCGATGCGGGTTCTACGGAAACCGACGCACTGCTGGCAGCTTTCAAGGACCTCAAGGTCGACACGCCCATGGGTGAGATCACCTATCGTGCCCTCGATCATCAGTCCACCATGGGCGCCTATGTCGGCACCACGGCGCTTGAAGATGGCAAAGGCGTGATGGTTGACTGGTCCTACAAGGATCCGGCCGCCTACATGCCAAGCGACGACGAGGTCAAGGCCATGCGGCCGGCCAACTGATCGTCCCAAACGTCAAACGCTCCATCGCTGGCGCCACAATTGCGCTGCGATGGAGCAGACATCCCTGCTCTATCGGACGTTTTTAAGCTATGGGCCTTTTTGTGGCGCAGCTCCTGACCGGGCTTGCAAATGCGGCAGCGCTGTTTCTGGTTGCCTCCGGATTGTCGCTGATCTTCGGGGTGACCCGGATCGTCAACTTCGCACATGGTTCCCTCTATATGCTGGGAGCCTACGTCGGCCTGACGCTGATGAACCACTTGCCGGGACATTTCGGCTTTTGGGGGTCGATCGTCATGGCAGGTCTGATCGTGGGCCTGATTGGCGTCGTGATCGAGGTCTGCGTCCTGCGTCCGGTCTACCGTGCGCCCGAGCTGTTCCAGCTGGTGGCCACCTTTGGTGTCATTCTGGTGATCCAGGACCTGGCGCTCATGATCTGGGGCGCTGAAGACCAACTGGGGCCCCGCGCACCTGGCTTGCGGTCCGTAGTTCGAATTCTTGGCGAACCTGTGCCCCAGTATGATCTGGCCCTGATCGCCATCACACCCTTCATTCTCTTTGGCCTTTGGTGGTTCATCGCCAAGACCCGCACAGGCATTCTGGTGCGCGCCGCCACTCAGGACCGTGAAATGGTCGGTGCGCTTGGCGTAAATCAGTCCTGGCTCTTTACCGGTGTTTTCTTTCTGGGCTCCGCCCTTGCCGGCCTCGGCGGCGCGATCCAGCTGCCCAAGGGCGGTGCTGACCTGCTGATGGATCTGAACATCATTTCCGCCGTCTTTGTGGTCGTGGTTGTTGGCGGCATGGGCTCCATTCCCGGCGCCTTCATCGCTGCAGTCCTCATCTCCGTTCTCAATGTCTTTGGCGTCGCCTATGTCCCCCAGAGTACCCTGGTGCTGATGTATGTGGTCATGGCGGTTGTTCTCATGGTCAAACCCTATGGCCTTCTCGGGCGCGAGGAAAAAGCTGGAGAACATGGCCAGGTCGGCGAAGTTGAACGCCCCATCCGGCCTGCAGGGCTCGTTGGCCGTAGCCTGGTTGTCGTGCTCCTGGCCGTTCTGGCTCTGGTGCCGTTTTTCGCTTCAACCTTCATGCAGGTTCTCATCACCGATATCGTGATCTTCTGCCTGTTCGCGGCCTCACTTCAGTTCATCCTCAGCTCCGGCGGCCTGGTCAGCTTTGGCCACGCGGTGTTCTTTGGCGGTGGTGCCTATGTTTCGGCGCTGCTCGTCACCTATTCCGAAACGCCGATGGAAGTCGCGTTCCTGCTCGCACCACTTGGCGCAGGACTGCTGGCGCTGGGCATCGGATGGTTCTGTATTCGCCTCAGCGGCGTCTATTTCGCCATGCTTACGCTCGCGTTCAGCCAGCTGGTCTGGTCGCTGGTGTTCCAGTGGGGCTCGGTCACCGGTGGTGACGACGGTCTGGTCAACATCTGGCCCTCGGACTGGCTGTCCGGCACCACAGCTTACTACTACTTCACGCTGGCGCTTGGTGTGGGCGGGATTCTCGTCCTTCGTCACATCATTCATTCCCCCTTCGGCTATACATTGCGTGCGACACGCGACAGCGCTCGTCAGGCAGAAGCCACCGGCATTGACGTCAAGAAGGTTCAATGGCTTGCCTTCGCACTTGCAGGCGCCATGGCTGGTCTTGCCGGCGGTTTGTTCGTCTTCTCAAAGGGATCGATCTTCCCGAATGAACTCGAAATCGCCAAGAGCTTCGACGCCCTGATTGTGGTCTTCCTGGGCGGCGTCAAAACACTCTCTGGTGGCGTCGTCGGCGCCGTCTTCATGGAAAGCGTCAAGGACTGGCTGACCCGTCTCGAGTACTGGCGGCTGATCCTTGGGCTGCTGATCATCGCCGTGGTCATCATCGCGCCGGAAGGCATTGTCGGTTCCCTGAGGAAGTTCGGCGAACGGATCGGCCTTGTGAAGGAACAGGAGAGCATGCAATGAACGCGATCCTGGAGGTCAGAGACCTGTCAAAATCCTTTGGCGGCATCAAAGCCGTCAACGGGGTAAGCTTCGACGTTGCCCCTGGAGAGTTGAAAGCCCTGATCGGTCCGAACGGCGCGGGCAAGTCCACCTGTTTCAACATGTTGATGGGCCAGCTCGAGCCCACATCCGGAACCGTTCGCCTGCAGGGAGAAAAGATCACCGGCCTGCCGCCGCGCAAGATTTGGCGCAGGGGCGTCGGACGCACCTTTCAGATCACCGGCACCTACCAGAGCATGACAGTGGCCGAGAACGTTCAGATGGCGTTGATTTCCCATCATCGCCGCCTGTTCTCGGTGCTGCCCTATGCACACACGCTTTATCGCGACGAAGCGCTGGCTCTGCTGGATGTCGTCGGAATGGCTGAGCAGGCAGACCGCGCCTGCGCCATCCTGGCCTACGGCGATCTGAAGCGTCTGGAGCTCGCAATCGCGCTCAGCCACAACCCGAAGCTTTTGCTGATGGATGAACCAACAGCGGGCATGGCCCCCAAGGAACGCATCAACCTCATGCAGTTGACAGCCGACATCGTCCGCGACCGAGGCATCAGTGTCCTCTTTACAGAACATGACATGGATGTCGTCTTTGCCCATGCGCACCACATCATGGTGCTCAATCGCGGCGAGTTGATCGCCGAAGGCACGGCTGCAGAAGTGCGCGAAAATGCGCGCGTCCAGGAGGTCTATCTGGGCGGTGGCACCCTTTATGCCGCGGAGACTGAAGATGCTTGAGATCAATGCTGTCCACAGCTTCTACGGCAAGGCCCACATCCTCAATGACTTGAGCTTTTCCGTTGGCAAGGGAGAGGTCGTCGCCCTCCTCGGCCGAAATGGCGCCGGCAAGACCACCACCATGAAGTCGATCATGCAGCTGGTTCGCCCAAGGTCAGGAACTGTCCTCTTCAACGGCAAGGATATCACCGGCGTCTCACCCCATAAGGTCGCCCAGCTCGGCCTTGGCTATGTCCCCGAAGAGCGCCGGATCTTCACCGATCTGACAATCCTTGAAAACCTTGAGGTCGGCCGGCAAAAGCCACGTGAAGGTGCGCCCGTTTGGACCGTTGATGCCCTGTTCGACCTGTTCCCGAACCTGTCTGAACGCCGCGCGAACCGCGGCAAGGCACTTTCAGGCGGTGAGCAGCAAATGCTGACCATCGCCCGAACACTCATGGGCAATCCGAGCCTGCTTCTCCTCGATGAACCCTCCGAAGGCATCGCCCCGGTCATCGTCGAGGAAATGGCGCAAACAATTCTGAAGTTCAAATCCCAGGGTCTGACTGTGATCATTTCGGAGCAGAACCTTCATTTCGCGAAGATCGTCGCCGACCGGGCGGTCATCATTGAAGGCGGGCAAAAGAAGTTTGATGATAGTTTTGACGCCCTGGAACAGCAGCCCGAGGTACGCGACGCCTATCTCTCCGTCTAGCGCCTGTCCGGACACCGGCGCGCTAAACCAAAGCTCGCCCTCGACAAGACCGACTGGAAGCTGCAAAAGAGCCGAAGAAAACGATAGGTACGGGTAAGCGATGCCCGCACGACGTGAGCGCATCCGGGAACTTGAAATTGAGCGATCAGGCCGAGAAAAAATCAGAGACTGTCACAGGAGTTGATCCCGCAACCGGATCGGACCTGGCACAGGACGAGAAATATGTTCTGGACGACCAGATCGGCTATCTTTTGCGCAAGGCCTACCAGCGCAACGCGGTGCTGTTTTCGGAGAAGGTTCAAGACCTGACGCCGACGCAATTTGCGGTCATGGCGCGTCTGACAGAGCTCAGCTCGGTATCGCAGAACCAGCTCGGACGCACGGTCGGTTTGGATGTGGCCACAACGAAGGGCGTGATCGATCGACTGTTGGCGCGGGGCCTTGTCCAGACGGCACCGTCTCCCAGCGACCGCCGCCGACAACTGATCTCCCTGACAGAAGAGGGATGGCGGTTCTTCATGCAAAAAGCCCAACTTGGGCTCGAGGTAAGCGAAGACACACTGGCGCCGCTGACTCAATCCGAAAAGCGCAATCTATTGCGTATCTTACGAAAGCTTCAGTAGTCAAAGCCCCTAGGACGCTTCGCTCATTCTCTCGAACAGAAGCACGACCTGATCGCGCGCCACCGCGATGTGAAAATGCAGCGCCTCTCGCAGCTTCACCACATCCCGGGCCTTCAATGCGTCGAGGATTGGCATGTGTGTTTCAGCAATCCGATGGGGATCATCATAGAGCTTGCCAATAAGGGTGATGCCCGCCCGCATGTCCGTCGCAAGGTCATCATAGACTTTTAAAATCCGCGCGTTGCCACTGAACTTGCAAAGCATCCTGTGGAAGACGAAATCCTGAAAGATCTGCTCCTCGACAGAGCCCTCGTCGGCGAGCTGATAGAGCTTTTGGATCTGTTCCTCGAGCGCGGAAATTTCGGCGTCACCTATCTTCTCGAGCGCAAGTTCGGCTGCATAGAGTTCGAGACCGAGACGCAGATCATAGATATCTCGCAGATCTGCAGCACTCAACGTGCGCACAAAGAATCCACGCCGCGGACTGGAGACCACGAGCCCCTGGCTTTCCAACAGCCGGGCAGCTTCGCGAACCGGCGCGCGGCTCGTGCCGAATTCCTGTGAGAGCCGCAACTCGTTGAGACGCTCGGCGGGCCTTAGACGCCCTTCCGCGATTGCGTCACCAATCTGTCTGGCGATTTGCTGAACGAGATCAGTCGTCTGTAGTGGCGAGAACGACCCACCCAAGCTTGCTTTGTCTTCTTCAGCCAAACAGTTCACCGTCCTTCGCATTCGTACATTAAAAGCCTGAAAACGGCTCATTTGTGCCGCTTCCGGGCTCAAACAAACCCCGTCCGCCGTCTAATCACAACCTACAGACCTCAAGAAACGACCAAGGGCAAGAATCTTGCGCAAGAAACAAGATCATCGCCTAAATTTTGACTATTGTCGACAATTGACAGTTTTGTCGCACCATGCTTGCTTGTTCAACAAGATTCCAACCTCGATCGAACGCTGCTTTTCGCGTCTCGGCCGAAACATGGCGTCTGGACGAACGCCGGCAGGCGAACACATCGAGCGAATGATCAGCGAGCCAAGACATGACGACACAACCAAAAGAACGCATTGACCTGGCCGCCGCCTATCGGCTGATTGCCCACTACCAGATGGACGACAGCATCTTCACGCATATCTCGGCCAAGGCTCCCGATGACGAAGGCGAAAATACCTTCCTGATCAATCCCTACGGCCTGCGGTTTGACGAAGTGTCCGCAAGCAGCCTCGCAACGGTCGACATCGACGGCAACATCCTGCGCGACACCTATGGCGCCGGCATTAACAAGGCCGGCTTCACCATCCACAGCGCCGTCCATGCGGCTCGCTCGGAAATCCACTGTGTCCTCCACACGCATACGGTTGCAGGCGTGGCGATCTCCTCCATGGAGGAAGGCATTCTGCCGCTCAATCAGTGGGCCCTTCAGTTTCACAACCGCTGCGCGTTTCACGACTACGAGGGAATCGCACTGGACCTGGGAGAACGCGAGCGTCTGGTCAACGACCTCGGCGAGCACAAGGTCATGATCCTGCGCAATCACGGTCTGCTGACATGCGGGCGAACAGTTGGCGAAGCCTTCGGCCTGATGTTCAACATGGAGCGGGCGTGCCGGGCACAGCTGGCGATCATGTCGTCAGGCGGAGCACTCCGGAAGATCGACCCGGCGCTCGCCGAAAAAACCGCACAACAGTACGAAAACTGGGACAAACAGCATTCCGGCAACAAGCCGGACCCGCAGTGGGACGCCTTCCTGCGTCTCGCCACCAAGAATTACCCGGACCTTGCAAACTGATAGCCAGGACCAATCCGGGATCCAGAACCTTCCATTGATCCAGCATCCGGCGCGAACAGAGACCCAAGTCCGCCGCGCCAAACAAACCGAGGGGAACTCACATGCTGAAGAAACTATCCTTGCTTGCCGCCACATTCATCGTGGCGACCGGGACGGCCCTGGCCGATCCGGTATCTGGCGGACGGGCCAACGCCGTTATTCAGCCCGAACCGCCGAGCCTGATGCTGGGCCTTGTTCAAAACGGTCCGACCCAGATGGTCGCCGGCAATCTCTACGAAAGTCTGCTGCGCTACGGTCCTGATCTGGAGCCACTGCCTCAGTTGGCGAAATCATGGGAGATCTCCGAAGACGGTCTGACCTACACGTTCCACCTCTATGACAACGTGAAATGGCATGATGGCAAGCCGTTCTCCGCCGAGGACGTCGTTTTCTCTGCCGACGTGTTCCTGCGCGAAACCCACCCGCGTCTGCGTCAGTCTTTGAAGTATGTGGAATCAATCACGGCACCGGATGCGAACACGGTCGTGTTCAAACTCAACGAGCCATTCGGACCCTTCATCGGGATCTTCGAAGTCGGCACCATGCCGATGATCCCGAAGCACATTTATGAAGGCACGGACTACAAGGCCAACCCGGCCAACAACACGCCGATCGGAACCGGACCGTTCAAGTTCGTTGAATGGACCAAGGGGTCACACATTCTTCTGACCAAGAATGAAGACTACTACATCGACGGCCTGCCATATCTTGATGAGATCTACTGGCACATCATTCCCGATGCCGCCTCGCGTTCAGTGGCCTTTGAAACAGGCGTCGTCGACATCCTACCTGGTGGCTCGGTCGAGAACTTCGACGTGCCGCGTCTGACCGCGATGGAAAATACCTGTGTCACCGACAAGGGCTGGGAATTCATTGGGCCGCTGTCCTGGATGTGGCTGAACAACCGCGAAGGACCGACGGCAGACAAACGGTTCCGCCAGGCGGTCATGTACGCCATGGACCGCGAGTTCGCCAAGGACGCTCTGTGGAACGGTCTCGGCAAGGTTGCCCAGAGCCCGGTTTCCTCCTCCACGCGCTTCTTCTCCGATGACGTGAGCCAATACCCCTATGATCCGGACAAGGCGCGCGCGCTTCTGGAAGAGATGGGCTACGATGGCACGCCGGTCCGCCTGCTGCCCCTGCCCTATGGCGAAACCTGGCAGCGCTGGGCCGAAGCCATCAAACAGAACCTCGAAGAGGTTGGCGTCAAGGTCGAGATCGTTGCAACGGATGTTGCCGGCTGGAACCAGAAGATCAGCGACTGGGACTATGATCTCGCCTTTACTTACCTCTACCAGTATGGCGACCCAGCCCTCGGCGTAGCGCGTACCTATGTGTCTTCCAACATTGCCAAGGGATCTCCCTGGAACAACGTGGAAGGCTATGAGAACGCCAAGGTCGACGAACTGTTTGCCAAGGCAGCAACCGCTGTCTCGAAGGAAGAGCGTCAGGCGCTTTACACGGAAGTTCAGCAGATCCTGACCGACGATGTGCCGGTGGCATGGCTCCTGGAGCTTGGCTTCCCGACCATCTATCGCTGTAACGTCAAGGACCTTGTGACCACCGCAATCGGTGTCAACGACGGCTTCCGCGACGCCTACATCGAGAAGTAGGAACAAAAGGCACTCCCCGCTCCGCGCAGGTCGTCAGGGCCCGCGCGGTGCAACCTTTTGCACCTGAAGACCGGAACAACCCGGCAGGACAAGGCCTATGCTCCGCTTTATCGCCATGCGCCTGGTCAAGGCCGCGATCATCCTGATCGCAATCGTGACCTTGAATTTCTTTTTGATTCACGCCGCTCCCGGCGACCCTGCAGCGGTCATGGCTGGTGAAGCTGGCGCCGCAGATGACATTTTTCTGGAACAGCTGAGAGAGCAATTCGGCCTCGACAAGCCACTGCTGACCCAGCTTGGTCTCTATCTTGGCGGGATTATTCAGCTTGATCTGGGCTTTTCCTACCGCCAGCAGATGCCTGTCGCCGACCTGATCTTCGACAGGTTGCCTGCAACGCTGCTGCTCACGATGACTGCCTTTGTGATTTCCCTTGTCCTTGGCACGCTCGCCGGAGTTCTGGCATCGGCGCGGGTCGGCAAATGGTCGGACACGCTGATTTCAACCGTGGCCCTGCTGTTCTACGCAACGCCCCTTTATTGGGCCGCACTGATGGCCGTCCTGATCTTCTCGGTTCAACTGAACTGGCTCCCCGGCTTTGGCTACGAAACTGTCGGCGGCAACTACGAAGGTCTGGACCGGGTCATCGACATCGCCAAGCATCTGATCCTGCCTGCTACTACGCTGGGCCTCTTCTTCATGGCGGTCTATATGCGCATGACCCGCGCATCAATGCTTGAGGTCAGCACACTCGATTTCGTCAAGACCGCCCGCGCCAAGGGCCTGAAGCCCAGTATCATCCAACGGCGCCACGTCTTCCGAAATGCGCTGCTCCCGGTGGTCACGCTCGCCGGCTTGCAAGCTGGACAACTGGTTGGCGGCGCGGTTCTCACAGAGACAGTGTTCGCCTGGCCCGGCATCGGCCGTCTGATGTTCGAAGCCCTCGCGCAGCGCGACTACAACGTGCTCCTTGGTGTTTTCTTCGTCTCCGCCGCCATGGTGCTGCTGTTCAACCTCATAACCGATATCCTCTACCGGGTCGTTGACCCTCGGATCAGGGCCTCTTGATGACCGATTTCTGGAAACGCTATCAACGCAATCGTGGCGCGGTCATCGGCCTGATCATTCTCCTTGCCGTGGTCCTGGTTGCCGTGCTCGCCCCCGTGCTGTTCCCCCAGTCTCCCTGGAAGATGGTGCAACGTCCCTTCCTGCCGCCCTTTGCCATGGAACGCTTCCCCCTTGGTACGGACACCCTCGGGCGCAACGTACTGGCCGGGCTCGCGCATGGGGCTCAGGTGTCCCTGCTTGTCGGGCTGATCTCCACCCTCGTCTCACTCGTTATCGGCATTCCGATCGGCGCTTTGGCCGGATATTTCGGCGGCTGGGTCGATGACGCATTGATGCGCTTCACCGAGTTCTTCCAGACCGTTCCCAATTTCGCTCTGGCCATCGTTCTCGTGGCAATCTTCGAACCCAGCGTGCAGTCGATCGTGGGCGCAATCGCGATCGTCAGCTGGCCGCCGGTTGCCCGGCTTGTGCGTGGCGAAGTCCTATCGCTCAGATCGCGCGAATATGTCGAGGCAGCCATCTTGTCGGGACAGACCAACGCAACCATCATCTGGCG
Source organism: Roseibium polysiphoniae (assembly GCF_014842925.1). GTDB lineage: Bacteria > Pseudomonadota > Alphaproteobacteria > Rhizobiales > Stappiaceae > Roseibium > Roseibium polysiphoniae. The sequence goes on along the minus strand of NZ_JACYXJ010000002.1, from coordinate 518,962 downwards.
TCAGATCCTGCCCAACACACTGTCCCCAATCATCGTTCTTGCCTCGCTGATGGTCGCAACGGCAATACTTCTGGAATCTTCCCTTTCCTTCCTCGGTCTTGGCGACCCCAATCTCATGTCCTGGGGATACATGATCGGCGCGGCTAGAACCGTGATCCGCCAGGCATGGTGGTTGTCATTCTTCCCAGGCCTTGCGATCGTGCTGACCGTGCTTGCCCTGAACCTCATCGGGGAAGGCCTCAACGACGCCCTGAACCCACGTCTTTCGCGAAAGGGCAAGTGATGACAAGCACGCCAAGCGAACCGGTCCTGCGCATTGAAGATTTGCAGATCGCCCTTCCAGAGGGCGCTGATCGTGCCTTCGCCGTCGACGATGTCTCCTATGAGCTCAATGCGGGCGAAATCCTTTGCATTGTCGGCGAGAGCGGCTCCGGCAAATCCATGTCCGCCAATGCAATGATGGGCCTGCTTCCGGACCAGGTGCGCCCTACCGCCGGTCACATCTTTTTCGATGGACAGGATCTCCTGACCTTGAGCGAGGCGGAATTGCGGGATCTGCGCGGGCGCCGGATCGCGATGATCTTCCAGGAACCCATGTCTGCGCTAAATCCGCTGATGCGCATCGAGGACCAGATCTCCGAGGTGTTTGAAGCCCACAACCTCCTGACACCGAAAGAACGCCGCGCCCGCACGTTGGAGCTTCTCAACGAGGTTCAAATCCCGGACCCGGAAAAGGCCATGCAGGCATATCCGTTTCAGCTGTCCGGCGGCCAGCGCCAGAGGGTGATGATCGCAATGGCGCTCGCCCTGGAGCCAGATGTCCTCATCGCCGACGAGCCGACCACAGCCTTGGACGTCACAACCCAGGCGCAGATCCTCGAACTGATCCACGATCTGCGTGACCGCCATGGCATGGCGGTGATGTTCATCACCCATGACTTCGGCGTGGTCGCCGAAATCGCTGACCGGGTCGCGGTGATGCAATTCGGCAAGATCGTCGAAAAGGGCACCGCCGAAGAGGTGCTGGACAACCCTCAGCATGACTATACCCGCAAGCTGATCGCAGCGATCCCAAAGCTTCATGCTGAAAAACAGGAAATGGTGACAAGCCCGACACCGATCCTGGAAGTCATCGGTCTTTGCAAGACCTATCGCTCAGGCGGAGGCCTCTTCGGTGGGCCTGAGCGCGTGGTCAAGGCCGTCAAGATGATCAACCTCAAGCTGGCCGAGGGCGAGACGCTCGGAATTGTTGGCGAAAGCGGGTCCGGCAAATCCAGCGTCGGTAGGTGTCTGGTCCGCCTGATGGAGCCGGACGCAGGTTCTGTCTTTCTTGCGGGCGAGGACATGGCCCATCTTAAGGGCGAGAAACTGCGATCCGCGCGCAAATCGATCCAGATGATTTTTCAGGATCCGTTTGCCTCGCTCAATCCGCGCACCAAGATCGGCAGGATCATCGCTGAAGGCCCGATCGCACATGGTGTCCCGGCACAGGTAGCCTTCGCAAAGGCGGCCGAGCTCCTCGAGCTCGTAGGCCTCGACAAGTCCGCCCTCGATCGTTACCCGCATGAGTTCTCTGGCGGTCAGCGGCAACGGGTCGGCATTGCCCGTGCCCTGGCGCTTGAGCCGCGCGTCATCATCGCCGACGAGGCCGTCTCTGCCCTCGACGTCTCCATTCAGGCCCAGGTCCTGGATCTGCTGGCCGATTTGAAAGCGCGCCTGAATCTCGCGCTTGTGTTCATCACCCATGACCTCAGGGTCGCAGCCCAGATCTGTGACAGGATCGCTGTCATGCAAAAAGGCGAAGTGGTTGAGATCGGCACGGCCCACGATATCTTCAACGCACCTCAAAGCGCCTACACGCAATCCTTGATCGAGGCGATACCGGGCCGCGAAAAGGAACTCGCCGCCGCATCCTGACCCAAGCCATCCGAGCTGTTCGCCAGGCACTGGACGACCAGCCTTCTCGAACATGTTCACTTTGAGAAAGTCACTTCCTTGGACGCCGAACTGACACAATCGATCCTTGACGCCGTCGAAGCCGGTTTTGAAGATCAAGTTGCCTTTACCGAGGATCTCATCCGCTTTCCCTCGTTGCGCGGCGAGGAGCAGGACGCACAGCGCTTCCTGGGCAAGGCCCTCGGAGATCGCGGCTATGACGTCGAGACCTTTGCGATTGACCTGGACAAGATCCATGATCATCCGGGGTTTTCCCCCGTCACGGTGGACTACAGCGAGGCGTTGAATGTGGTCGCCACCCACCTGCCGCGCGAGAGCAAAGGCAAATCCCTGATCCTCAATGGCCACGTTGATGTGGTGCCTGAAGGCCCTCACGACATGTGGAAGGTCTCCGCACCCTATGAACCAAAGCGCGACGGCGACTGGCTCTATGGCCGCGGCGGCGGAGACATGAAGGCCGGCATTGCTGCCAACATCTTCGCACTTGATGCTCTGCGCCGCCTTGGCTTGCAGCCCGCCGCCAAGGTTCACATTCAAAGCGTCGTGGAGGAAGAATGCACCGGCAACGGCGCACTTGCGTGCCTTGTCGAAGGCTATACCGCGGACGCTGCCATTATTCCCGAGCCCGAAGACGAAAAGCTCGTTCGCGCGAACACCGGCGTCCTCTGGTTTGAAATCGAGGTTTCTGGCCATCCTGTCCATGTCCGAGAAGCAGGTACGGGCGCAAATGCAATTGAAGCCAGCTTCCGCGTGATCGAGAGCCTGAAGCGCCTGTGCGAAGACTGGAACGGCGAAAAAGCCAACTACCCCTACTTCGAAACCGAAGATCACCCGATCAATTTCAACGTCGGCAAGATTGAAGGCGGCGATTGGGCGTCCACCGTTGCCGCCTGGTGCAAGCTCCATTGCCGCATCGCCATCTACCCTGGTGATGATCCCAAAGACCGTGCCCGGCAGATCGAAGACCATCTTGCCAGCGATCTTGCCGGCGACAGTTTCCTCGGCAACCGTCCGCCCAAGATCACCTGGAACGGGTTCTTCGCCCGCGGCTATGTGCTCGAGGAAAACACCGAGGCTGAACAGGCACTAGCAGCAGCCCATCGGCGCGTGACGGACACAGAGCTCACATCCTTCGTCACACCTGGATATCTGGACGCCCGGGTCTTCGTGATCTATGCGGGCATGCCCTGCCTGGTTTATGGCCCAATCTCCGAAGACATTCATGGCTTCGACGAGCGTGTCAGCCTCTCATCCATGAAACGGGTCACCGGAACCATTGCCCTCTTCATCGCCGAATGGTGCGGAGTGGAGGAAATCATGCCGAACAAGGAAACGACGTGAGCAACAGCGAAGTCATTGAGGGCGTCTACCTCAGCTCAAAGCTGGATCTGGAAGAGCTGTTCGCGGATGTTTTCCGCCCCTATGCCGACAAGGTCCGGATCCGCTTGCCACGGGACATTGAAGATCCAAGCCGTATTCAGTTTTCAGTTGCCTGGTATCCCGAAAAAGAGGCCTTCACGCCCTACCCCAACCTTCGACTGGTCTCGTCCATCGCAGCAGGTGTCGACAGCCTGATCAACTGCCCCAGCTTGCCTGCTTCAGCCCATCTGACAAGGATCCGGGACAATGCCCAGGCCGACATGATGGCAGGCTTTGCGGTCTGGCAGGTGGTCTGGCATCACCGCAACATGGGCCACTATCTTCAAAGGCAGGCTTTTTCGACCTGGGACCAGCAAAATCTGAGCGTTTCTCCCAAGGACTACACCGTTGGTGTGCTTGGCTACGGTCTGATGGGCAAAGCGATCGCTGAAGCCGTCGCAGCCCTTGGTTTTCCTGTTGTTGCCGCCGTGCGCAAACAGCCATCCGAAGCACCTGCCGCGGGCATATCCTTTGAGACAGGCGCTTCTTCCATTGAAAGGGTCGCCGCCAGATCACAGGCCTTGATCAATGTTCTTCCTCTCACCCCACAGACGGAGAACATTCTCAATGAGGACCTGTTCAATCTGATGCCAACCGGAGCACGCCTGATCCAGCTGGGGCGCGGTCAGCACCTCGTTGACGAGGATCTCGACAAGGCGTTGGCCAGTGGCCAACTCGGCGGCGCATCTCTGGATGTTTTCAGAACCGAGCCGCTTCCCGAAGATCATCGCTGGTGGCGGAACGACAAGATCCTGATCACGCCCCACCATGCCAGCGACAGTTCCGCCGCAATCGTTGCGAAACAGGTCACCGAGGCGGCAATCGCCGCCGTTGATGGGCGTGTTCCTGAAAATACAGTCGACCGTACCCAGGGCTATTGAGCCTTCTTAGGATCCTTCCATGAAAGCCATCTTCGACGAACGTCAGCTGAAGCATAATCCGGAACGCTATTTCAGACGCGGGGCCTATATTCCCCATCCCGAGCAGCCGGAACGCGCCATCCTGATCCGCGACATGCTTTTGAAAAACGGATTTCCCATCGAGACACCCGGCGACCATGGCGTTGACCCGATCAAGGCGGTCCACGATCATGGCTATGTGGACTTCTGGAAAGACGCCTTTGCCCGCTGGCGCGCTGAGGCCGGCGATGCGGAAGCCATTCCCACCTATCACCCCGGCCGGCGTGCGGGCAGAATGTCCTCGTCCATCTATGGCCAGCTCGGCTGGTACGCGACGGACACCTCTGTTCCCCTGACCGAAAACACCTATGAAGCCATCTATTGGTCTGCCCAGACGGCTGTGGAGACCGCCACACGCGTCGCAGCCGGAGAACAGATGGTCTATGGCCTTTGCCGGCCACCAGGTCATCACGCCTTGTCAAATGGCGCCAACGGCTTTTGCATCTTCAACAATGCAGCCATCGCGGCACAGGTGTTGCGCGGCACCTTCTCGAAGGTCGCTGTCTTTGACATCGATACCCATACCGGCAACGGCACCATGGACATCTTCTATGACCGCAGTGATGTCTTCATGTGCTCGCTCCACGTCGATCCAGACAGTTATCCGACCTACTACCTGGGTTACGAAGACGAACGCGGCGAAGGCGATGGCGATGGCACGACCTTGAACCTCACGCTTCAGCCCGGCGCAGGGGAAGACGCCATCCTGTCACGCTTCCGCGAAGGTGTCAGAGCCATCCAGGCCTTTGGCGCAGAGGCCATCGTCATCTCGCTCGGCTTTGATATGGCGGAAGACGATCCACTTTCCGAAGTCGGCATGACCGGTAAGGGTTTTGCCACAATGGCGCGTGAAATCGTCCAGATGGGGCTGCCGACGGCCCTCATTCAGGAAGGCGGCTACCTCGGCCCGTCACTTTCAAACAATGCAGAGGCGTATCTGACCGCCAGCCGTGACGAACTGGGCAAGTTGGGCAGCGCCTGATCCGCTCGCCGAACAGAGAAACGATCTAAGCAAGGCGCATAAGCATTCCGGCCATGAGCTGCGCGCGCTCAACCAGACTGTCGATGTAGATATGTTCATCGAGCGTGTGCAGCCCGTGGCCGCGGACCCCAATGGAATCCAGGGTCGGAATGCCCATCGCTCCGGTGAAGTTGCCGTCTGATCCGCCGCCCGCACTGCCATGTGTCAGATCGAAGCCGATTTCCTTGGCGACATCACGCGCCAGATCATACATGGCCAGGGTTTCGGAAGACGGCTCCCATACCGGCCGCGTCACGCTCTGTGTCACCTCGAAAACGACACCACCTGCTTCTTCGCTCAGCGCAAGCATCCGTTCGACACCGTCATCGAGGTCGGCCTGGCGCTTGGCCATGCTCAGAACCTCTGCCTCGCACAGCGAAGAAACGCAATTGACCCACTGACCGCCTTTGACGACGCCAACGCTGAATGTGCAGTCCGGCGTGGTCAGTGCCTCGATCTGGAGGATTTTCCGCGCCATGGCAGCGATCGCCGAGCGCCCATCCTCAAGCGCCCAGCTGGCATGGCTCGGCTTGCCTTTGGCTTTCAGATGAAAGCGCGCGATTGCATAGCGCCCGGTGACAGCACCGCCGTCGGCACTCGCAGGCTCGGGCACCAAAACATACTTGTTCTTCCGCGCCTCCATCTCGATCAGCTCACGCGTCGACGGCGTTCCAACTTCCTCATCGGGAGTGAACAGGACCGTGACCGGCAGCGGCGTTTCATGGCCCGCAAGCGCAAGTTTCCGTACGGCCTCGATGGCAAGATAGTTTCCCGCCTTCATGTCCATGACGCCCGGCCCGAAGCATTTGTTGCCGTCGATCCGCCACGGCAAGACATCAAGCGTTCCGACGGGATGCACCGTATCAAGGTGGCCGGAAATCAGGATCCCCGGCTCCCCAGCCGATTTGTGCGGAAAGGTCGCTCGGACCGAACCGCCAAAGCCCATGCGTCCAGGAATTCGCTCAATCGTCGCGCCAGCGGCCACAAGGTCATAGGTCGCAAGATCCATCATGCGGTCGACAGCCGCCGCGTCATAGGTGGGGCTTTCGCACTCCACCCAGGGCTTCAAGCCCGCGAGAATCTGACCAGCATCGAATCCAAGCTCGGCGAGAACCATTGAGACCTCTTTTTGACCATGAAATGCGGAGAAGCCCGCGAGAAGATGGAGTGAGACGCGCTGGAAGTTGCGCGCTGCTCATCAAACATGATCATGGCACAGGCTGAGAACCGCTTCAAACAGCCTGATGCCCTAAACGTCGCATTCAACACATCTGGCTGGTCACTCTCGGCGAGAACATTGCGCAGTTCACCAACGCATCAGAGCCTGCCAGCTGAAGCGCTCCGCCGAACCCGAGGACGGTCCGGCAGAGTTTGCCGAGGACATCACCACTGATTGTACGGCAGGAACTTTCCGCACATGGTGATCTTGACCCTGTCGCCCTTGGGGTTTTCTTCCCGCTCGATCTTCAGGTCAAAATCAATCGCACTCATGATCCCGTCGCCAAATTCCTCGTGGATCAGCTCCTTGATGGTGTCACCATAGACATAGGTGATTTCAAAGAAGCGGTAGATCAGCGGATCCTTGGAGACAGTCTCAGCTTCCTGCGCCTTCTTGGGCGGTAGCTGCAACGCAATTTCCACATCCTTGGTCCGATTGCCAAGGCCCAGAAACGCCGCCACTTTTGCCGCCGCCTCGGCGGGCAGTGCATTCTGGCCAAGACATGCGGAAACGACAAAGACATCAGACATGCCGGCGGCGGCCGAAATGTCGGCCCAGCTCGCCTGCCTGGCGAATTTCGCTGCCAATACCAGCTCGGTCATTTCCAGCTTCGTCATCAGCGGTGCCAATGTCACATCAGCGGACGGCATGGTCGTCACGGTGCTCATAATTGCTCTCCAGTAATAGGTTGTCGGTTCATTTGAATAAGTCATGCAGGCAGAGGCCGGCATGCCCGCCAGACCACCCGCGGCATGCGGTCGTGGCTCTCGGGCTCAGCTCCTTTGCCGAGCAATGCGCCGGCGGCAGGCTGCCACCACCAGCGCAGTCTGCTCTTAGAACGGCAGACCTTCTTCGATCGGGAGCGCGGGATCCCGGGACCACTCATTCCACGAGCCGAAGTAGATCTTGACGTCTTTCACGCCAGCTTCCTTCAGCGCCAGGTAGGTGTTCGATGCGCGAGCGCCCTTGAAGCAATAGAGCGCGACGGGCGTCTCCGGCGTGATGCCAACCGTGGCGCATTCAGCAAGCACCTCTTCCTTGGACTTGATCATCGGCCCGGACGCCGTCGGCTTCATCATCCGGTACCATTCGATCCATTTGGCACCTGGAATGCGACCCTTGCGCGGGCAAAAGTCCTTGCCATAGGGCGAAGAGCTTTCGGCGATCCACTCATCAATGTCGCGCACGTCCAGCTTGACGACTTCTTCGCTGTCGACAGCGCTCATCATGTCGCTGACATTCATCATCAGGTCAGCGCCTGCATCAGAAACTGGGAAGGCCTTTGGCTCCGGAGCAACAGCGTCGGTTGATGCTGTAAGACCAGCCGCGGTCCAGGCTTCATAGCCACCATGGAGAACCTTGATCTTCGGATAGCCGAGATACTGCAGCAGGAAGTACCCCCGGCAAGACTGTCCAAACCCAGACGCCATGGATTGCTCGTAGATCACGGCCGTCTCCGCACCCGACAAGCCGACAGAGCCGAACTCTTCGGCGAACTTGCCACGCAATTCGGCAATGCCTTCCGGTGATGACGTCGCCAGGTAGGTGAAGATGTCATGCAGGTTGACAGCACCGGGGATATGACCGGCGGCATAAGCCTCTGGTGCCCGCGTGTCGATCACGACACAGGGTTCACTGGCGCACAGGCTTTCAAGGCCTTCGGGAGAAATCAAAGTACCATCGGTCATTGTCACTACTCCTTCTTCAAAAACAATCGGTGAGATCAGGCGGCCCCGAGATCGGACAGCATTTTTCTGAGTTGCTTGGTGGCAGGCGTCACGATGGCGACGAAATAGGCCTCGCGCAGCCGGCGCTGAGCAGCACCGCGGCGGACATAGCCACGCGCGCCGCAATGGAGCATCGCGTTGTGTGCAGCAGCGACGGAGGCATCACCGGCGGCCAGGCGCGCCTTGATGACGCGAATGAAATACTCCTTCGACGGGTCGAAGGGCGTGCGTGCGAGCTCAAAGACCTCGCGCTCCATGGCGTCCAGCTGAACCCTGAAGTCTTCCGGCTGATCTGGAAGATGGCAATTGACGTGGGACAGCGTCTGGCCGGCCTGTTCCATCAGATCGATGCATGACCGGATCATGCCGAAGGCCATACCTGCCTGAAGCAGGATGAAACCAGCGCGGATGCGCGGAATATACTCGTCGATCGGGTCGGCGAGCACACTTTCAGCCGGAATAAACGCCTTGCGCAGCTGGATAGCAAAAGTCCTCGTGCCGTCCAGTGCAACGAAATCATCGTTTTCCGAGATCTTCACGCCCTCGGCTGAACAATCGGCAACGGCCATGACCTTGCGATCCTCCTCGCCGGGAAGTGCAAAGACGATGCCGAAATGATGATCTTCACCAAGGTTCGAGACCCAGGGCAAAGTGCCCGTGACCTCAAACCCGCCATCAACCCTGACGCCCTTGAGGCGAAGCTTCTCGATGCCGAAGAGCGATTTCATCGGGTTGGACAGACCCGTGCCGCCAAGAACCTCACCGCTGGCCACCTTCGGGCCGAGGTTTTTCTTCAGCAACTCGTTGCCGGAGTTGGCGATGTACCAGGCGAGCGCATCCTGACACCAGACGCAAAAGGCGGTCGAGAGGCACTCTTCTCCGACAATGGACATGGCGCGGATCGCGGTCTCCAGATCAAAGGCGTCAGGAGAAGGCGACGATGCGGACGTCATCGGCGCATGCTGCCCATAGGCCCCGGCTTCCCCAAGCGCGCGCATCACGTTTTCCGGATAGACACCCTTGAGATCGATATCGTGAACGAGCGGCGCGAGGTCGGTCTTCGCGATCTGCGTCACATTCGCCAAGATGCTTTCGATCCTGTTCGGCGAGACCACATCGTCGACCGTTTTAAGCTGTACCTGTGCGTTCATCTTCGCGCCTCCTCGTTCCCCTGATCCGGGTTTGATTTCGGGAAGGTCCGCCCGGCTCTGAACAGGCCAGGCGGACCGTTTGATCAAGCGGAGGCCGCAACCATGGTCACGGGCCGCGAGAAGGTGTTGAACACCGGTGACCACTGACACACATGGGCGACCAGCTCGTCGATGGTCTCCTGGGGCGCGTCGGCGTCCATGTGGACATTGATCCTCACGTCCGTGAAACCGACCGGCTTCTCGCTGACGTCGCCGGTTCCCCAGACGGCGGTGATGTTGAGATCACCTTCGAGCTCAACCTCGAGCGAATTGATCGTGATGCCCCGGTGAACGGCATTGGCGTGCAGGCCGACGGCAATGCAGGAGCCCAGAGCTGCCAGAGACGCTTCCGAAGGGTTCGGCGCCGTGTCGTCACCCAGAAGACCCGGCGGCTCGTCGACGATGTAGGGCTCTAGATCGCGGATATAGTTGGCATGGCGAAAGCGACCTTCGGCAACGGTCTTGCACTTCAGGGTCTTGACCGCTTTCGGGTCTTTCTTGCCATTCTCGATCAGGGCATCGAGACCACCCTTGTCGATCGGCGCCAAACACCCGGTCAGGGCTGTTGCGGGTTCGGACATCTATTTCTCCTTCTTGGTTTCCTTGGGCAAAATGAAATCAGGATGATCGCAGCCAGCTGAGCTTTGCGATGGCCAGCTGCAACAGGGAATCGAGGCTGAAACCGATCACCCCGATGATCACGACGGTGGCCGCGAGCCGGTCGTATTCGAGCGTGTCGCGGGCGTCATTGATTGCGTAGCCGAGGCCGGATGTGACCCCGAGGTACTCGGCTGGAACCAGGATGATCCAGGCCACACCGAGTGCCAGACGAATGCCGGACAGGATGTCCTGCGAGATCGCCGGCAGGATGATGACAAACAGCAGGTGCCAGGGACGCGCACCGAGATTGCGCGCAACCTTGAACCAGGATGGTTCGATGCGCCTCAGTCCAGAAGCTGTTGAGAAGAGCACCGGCCAGATGGCGGCAACCGTAATCAGGAAGACAATTGCACCTTCCCACGTGGCAAAGGCCATGACGGCAATCGGCATCCACGACAGCGGCGAGATCATTCTCAAGAACTGAAACGGCACATTGGTGAGCTTGCGAAAACCCGTGATCGCCCCGACCAGAATGCCGACCGGCACCCCAATCGCGATGGCCCAGAACAAGCCGGAAGCAACCCTGATCAGGCTGGGGATCGTGATCTGAATGGCTTCTCCTGTGCGGATCATCTCCGACAGCCGTTCCAGGGTTTGGGCCGGTGCGAAATCGGCGAAGGCGTAGAGGTCGTCAGACGCCTCGACAATGCGGCCTCCAACCCACCAGACAGCGAGGAGCAAGGCGAGACCGGCGAGCGAATAGCCGAGGCTCTCCAGCGCATTCTTCATGCCGTCCGACACCAAGGGTTTGCCGCTGGTCGCTCTGGACGCGGGTGTAAAACCCGCCTCCGGGTTCAGGGCGTGGCTCGTCTCGCTCACAGCGACAGAACCTCCTCGCGGTTGAACGGGTCGTCCGGATTGACCGAAGGATCGTTCTTCCACTCAGGATATTTTTCGAGGGAAGCCTTGACGAAACTGCGGTCCACCAGATCGCCGGCAACGAAAGAGGGATCGAGATCGGCCAGGAAGTTCTTGTCGCCGCCCACAACCGTCTGCTTCATCTGCTCGACGGTCAGTTTGGTGGCTGAGGGATAAGGCCAGGGCTGGAAGTCGATCCGGCCATTGCCCCATTCGTCAACGTGCTGGACCGCCCCACTCTCGCGATAGGCCGGCAGGTCATATTCGGTCATTGCGCGCTTGACCACCGGACCTGGCGCCGGCAGGTAGCCTTCGCCATTCTTCGAGATGATCTCGGCAACTTCCGCCTTGTTGGTCGATGCGTAGATGGCACCCCGGACCACGGCGTTGACCACTTTCTGGGTCCACTCGGGTCGGGCCTTTGTTGCCTCCTCATGCATGCAAAGCACACAGCACGGGTGGTTTTTCCAGATATCACCGGTAAAGCGCAGCATCCGCGCGCCGGCTTTCATCTCTCCCAGGGCGTTGAACGGCTCGGCAACAATGTATGCGTCGAGCTTCCGGGCTGCGAGCGACGCCGGCATTTCCGGCGGCGCCATGACCTGAAGGTTGCACTCGTTTTCCGCCAGGGGCTCTCCCGGTCCCTTGATCACCGGAGTGACGCCGGAGGCTCTCAGCGCATACTGAAGCACAATATTGTGCATCGAATACCAGAACGGCACTGCGACCTGCTTGCCGCCCAACTGGGAAAAATCGGTGATGTCGGTGTGTTTGCCGACGACAAGGCCGGACCCGTTGGTATGCGCCCAGGCCATGATCTTGACCGGGAAGTCGTTGTTGTAGCGCATCCAGATCGGGATCGGATTGAGGAAGTGCACCACGTTGAACTTGTTGGATACAAAGCCCTCGATCAGCGGTGACCAGCCACGGATCAACGTCGGCCGCTCAGCCTCCAGTCCCTCATCTGCAAAGAAGCCCTTCGCGTGCGCCACCAGCAAGGCGGTGGCATCGGTGATGGGCAGATAGCCGATGCGCACCACTTCATCATCCTGGGCGTAGGACATCTGCGGCAGTGACGAAAGAAGCCCCGACAGCGACGCGAACAGACCGCCCTTGGCGAACATGTTCAGCATTTCGCGGCGGGAATAATCACCCGCATAGGCCTCGCCGGCCCATTTCTGCATGGCCCAATCAAATTCCTCAGTTTTCAAGCTTTCGAGATAGGTGCTTTCGGTCTTGCTCATGATCTGATGCCTTTGCGGTCTGAAACAGGGGTCAATTGGCTGCCAGTCGTTCAACTGGCGCTGGTGCGTTCAAGCTCTTGTCGGAAATGAAACCTTGCGCCTCGGCCATCGTCAGGCCGGCAGCCGCCTCATAGGCCGCCACAAGCTGGCGGCGCACATCGGAAAATTCCTGCATGGAGGGCAGTCGGCCCCCGGGGATCGGGATCGCAATCTCGGCATCGATGTCGCCCGGGTCGGCCTTCAGCACCAGTGCACGATCCGCCATCATCACAGCCTCATTGATGTCATGGGTGACAAGTATGAGCGTGATGCCAAGATCCTTGCAGATCCGGCGAATATCTCTTTGAAGGGCATGACGGGTAAAAGCATCGAGGGCCGAGAGGGGCTCATCGAGAAGTAGAACGTCGGGTTTCAAGGCCAATGATCGTGCAAGGGCAACCCGTTGCTGTTGCCCGCCGGAAAGATCCTGAACGTTGCGCTTGGCATAGTCGCCGAGTTCAACCAGCTCCAAAACCTCGGGAATGCGGTGGCCGGCCTCCTTCATCTTGCCATTGAAACGCAAGCCAAGTCCGACGTTCTGTTCAACGCTCATCCATGGATAAAGGCTGGGCGCCTGGAACATCATGATCCGGCTCGGCGACGGCTCAGTGATAAGCGCGCCATCCACCAGGACTTTGCCGACAGACGGCACAGACAGACCAGACAAAATGTGCAGGAGGGTAGATTTGCCGCAACCAGAGCGGCCAATCAACGCCAGAGCCTCGCCAGGGCGGATTTCCAGATCTATCTGTCCGAGGACTTTTGCCCCTCCACCCTTGTAGGTATGCGAGACACCGATCGTCTGAATGTGGGCACCGCCAGCCATGAACTGCTCCAAATAGAAAACATACCGTTCTGTTTCCTATAAGCAGAGACCGTGCCAAAGTGCGCCAAACATCCTTACCTATTGTTATTGCTGAATGTTTGACGAAGCAGTCGAGATCCCAGGCGAAAACGCACTGCACAATTAGCGACCGTCCGCCCGGTTAAAGCGCCTATTTCTGCGCCCGGTGTACCTGAAGTTCACCGAAACAATGCCCATTCCCTGATTGAAATGCGTGCGCAGCTCCGTTAGTCAAAAGAAACAGATCGGTCGGTATTCTGAAAAAGGCTTCGAAGTGTCTCTCGCTGAAAATGACGCATCAAATGCAATTGCGACTTCCAACCTAGCATCAGGACGCGGGGCCGCCCGCGAACGGCTTCTGCTCGCCGCATCTGACTTGTTTTGCAAGCAAGGCATCAACGCAACTGGCGTCGATGCGGTCATCGCGGCGGCCGGCACAGCCAAAACGACCCTCTATAAGGCCTTCGGCTCCAAGGAAGGACTTGTCGAAGCCGTGCTGGAACGCGAGGGCGAAACCTGGCGCAAATGGTTTGTCGCGGAGGTCGATGCCCTGCCCGGTTGCCCGGCTGACAAACTCGTTCACCTGTTCGATGTCCTGAAGAAGTGGTTTGCCGAGGAGCATTTTTACGGCTGCCCCTTCATCAACGCGGTTGCCGAACACGACAAGGATGACGACCGGATGCGTGCAATTGCGCTTCGGCACAAGACGGTCGTTCTCGACAAGATTCGCGAGTTGGCGCGTGAGGCGCGGCCGGAAGACGCGGAAGGCCTGACCCATGAAATGGCGCTGCTGATCGACGGGGCCATTGTCGCAGCCCTGATCACCCGCGATCCGAACATTGCCGATCACGCCCGCAATGCGGCTGCTCGAATATTAAACAACTACAACTAGTTATCGGCCTTGGCGGCGACTATAGGTCGGCAAGTGCGAGCGCCAGCTGATTGGCGAACCGTGCCGAGGCCACCGGCAGCGTACGACCCTTCATCTGCAGCAGAGACAGATTGCCCGGCGAAATATCGCGCACGGACAAAGGCTTGAAGGCAAGCCGGTCGTCGAGGCCGATATTCAGGCCGATGGGAAACTGAAAACCGATGGCCTGATCATTCTGGACGTAATGGCGCATGAACTCGAACGACTCTGCCTCGATCGTCGGCGCTAGTTTCTGGGACATGCGGCCGACCGCTAAGTCAAGAAGGTAGCGAATGCCGATCGCGGGCGGCGGCACCACATGCGGATACGCCAAACAGTCTCTGAGCCGAAGTTCGTCCTTCGCCGCCAACGGGTGGTTCCGCTCCATCACCGCATAGACCGGCTGAGTGATCGACATGATCACATCGAATTCGGCCAGATGACGCGGCTCGAACACAAGCGCAAGATCGCTGTTGTAGTTGCGCAGCTCCATCTCCGCCGCATCCCTGTCGCGCACATTGACCGAAAAGGTGACACCTGGGTGCTCACGCCGGTACTCGGCGATCTTGCTCGGCATGAAATAGGGCTGAATGGCCTGTGAGCAGGAAATCGAAACGCGCCCCCGGCGAATACCGGAAAGGTCGGCAACCTGCGCCCTCACCCGTTCCAGATCAGAAGACTGCGCCCGAATGTGCTGGATCAGCAGTTCTCCTGCCGGATTAAGCCGTACGCCACGTGGAAGGCGCTCAAAGATCGGTGCGCCGAACTCGGCTTCGAACCCCTGGATCCGCCGGTTCAAGGCGGAAGAGGTGATATTCATGTCTTCTGCCGCTTTTCGAATAGAGCCCGCTTGAGCGACGGCTTCGATCAACAGCAGTGTCTGAAGGTGCTTCATTTTCAGAACCTTAGAGAGAGCGCTGCATTTAGAGAAGCGCAAAGCTGCAAAATTAGCAATAGAAGTACTCACTAATTCTGCGCATCGTTGCCTCAACAGATCGGAAGCAGGGCTTCCTTCATCACTATGAGGACCGACGCGATGAACGACACTTCCCGACGCAGTTTCTTGAAGGGAGCTGGTGCAACGGCTCTTGGAGCATCTGTCTTACCGTTCCTGAAGGTTCTTCCCGCCTCTGCAGCAAGCGGCGACGTCGTCGTGGCCGTCACGGGCCAGACAATCAACAGCCTGGACATCCATCGCACGGGAACCAACCGCCCCAGCTATCAGGTCGCGGTCAATGTCTATGACCGGCTCGTCAGCTTTGGCACCAAGACGCTCGCGGACGGCAGCCTGTCTTACGATTATTCCGTGATCGAGCCGGAAGTTGCCGAGAGCTGGGAATTTGCCGACGACGGCATGGCAATCGTGTTCAAGCTGCGCCCGGAAGGCAAATTTCAGGATGGATCGCCGATCACCGCCGCAGACGTGAAGTGGTCCTTTGACCGCGCCGTCAGCGTCGGCGGCTTCCCGACGGTCCAGATGAAAGCCGGCTCCCTTGAAAAACCGGAACAGTTCGAAGCCGTTGACGACCTGACCTTCAAGATCAACCTTCTGCGCAAGTCCAAGCTGACACTGCCTGATCTCGCGGTCCCGGTTCCGATGATCATCAACTCCAAGGTTGCCCTTGCAAATGCGACCGAGGAAGACCCCTGGGCGATGGAATATCTGCACAAGACGCCGGCCGGTTCCGGTGCCTTCAAGGTTGCAGCCTGGAAACCCGGTGAGCAGCTTGTTTACGAGCGCAACGACGACTGGACCTCAGGTCCTTTGCCGGCCGTCAAGCGCGTGGTCCTGCGGGAAGTTCCAAGCCCGGCCACCCGGCGCGCCCTTCTGGAGCGCGGCGATGTGAACATGTCCTTCAACATGCCCAACAAGGACGCGAAGGAATTGTCCGATCTCGACGGCATCACCGTCGCGACCACGCCGATCGAGAACTCGATCTACTGCCTGTGTCCAAACCTGGCGTTCGAACCGTTCAAGGACAAACGCGTCCGCCAGGCCATCGCTTTCGCCGTCCCATATGATGAGGTTTTCCAGACCGCAGCCTATGGTAGAGGTGCCCCCATGTGGGGCGGCGAAAACGCCACACCGACCGACATTTCCTGGCCTCAGAAGTTCCCTTATTCGACAGATCTCGAGAAGGCCAAGGCGCTCCTGGAAGAAGCAGGCTACGGCGACGGCTTCGAAGTGCCTTTGTCGATCTCGCAGAGCCAGGCCGACTGGATGGAGCCGACTGCGCTGCTCATTCAGGAAAACCTTGCCAAGATCGGCATCACCGCAACCATCGAAAAGGTTCCCGGCGCCAATTGGCGCACGGCGTCTCTCGTCGAAAAGCGGCTGCCGCTTCATCTTGAGACCTTCGGCGGCTGGCTGAACTACCCGTGCTACTACTTCTTCTGGGCGTATCTGGAAGGCCACCTCTTCAATTCCTCCAACTACCGCAACGAGGAAATTGAGGCCCTGACCGCAGAGACCCTGCACATGTCCGTGGAAGACCCGGACTACGCCCCGAAGATCAAGCGCATGATCGAAATCGTCTGGGATGAGGTGCCTCGTATCGCCCTGTGGCAGCCGGCTCTCAATGTGGGCACCCATGACGTGTCGGGCTACGAGTACTGGTTCCACCGTCAGCTCGACGTCCGCGGCCTGAAAAAGGCATAAGACATGCTGCCGGATCGCCTTTTGACCATCGGGCTCAGGGTCGCCCAGGCCTTACCTGTCATCTTTGGTGTCATCGTGGTCAGTTTCATCCTGACCCGGGCACTGCCAGGCGACCCGGCAGTTTATTTTGCAGGCGCGGCTGCGGATGAGGCATCGATTGCCGAAGTCCGTAGTGCCCTCGGACTGGACAAATCCCTGCCCGCACAGTTCTGGATCTATCTGACGGATCTGGCGTCCGGCGATCTGGGTCAGTCCATCTCAACCGGACAGTCCGTTGCTTCGGACCTGGCGACCCGGCTTCCCGCATCGCTCGAACTGACCCTGATCTCGCTCGTCCTGTCCTGTTCGATCGCCATTCCTCTGGGGATTCTCGCAGCCACCCGCCCAGGATCGGCCGTCGATCATCTGTGCCGCGTTCTCGTCACCGCAGGCGTCTCACTTCCTACCTTCTTCACCGGTGTCGTGCTGATCTACGTCTTCTACTATCTGCTTGGAATAGCGCCCTCACCGCTTGGCCGGCTCGATTTCGTCTACATCGAGCCAGATCAGGTGACCGGATTCTATCTGATTGATGCGGCCATCGCCGGCGATTGGGAAACCTGGACAGGTTCGCTCAAGCAGCTGGTCCTTCCCGCGATCACGCTGGCACTTTTCACCCTCGCCCCGCTGGCCCGAATGACCCGTGCTGCCATGCTCAGCGCGCTCTCTTCCGACTATGTCCGCACGGCGCGCGCCGCTGGCCTCACGGAAGAAAAGGTGCTGTCCACCTATGCCTTCCGCAACGCGCTCTTGCCGGTCGTGACAACGCTCGGAATGGTCTTCTCCTTCACACTTGGCGCCAATGTGCTGGTCGAAAAGGTCTTCGCCTGGCCAGGCATCGGTTCCTACGCGGTCGAAGCGCTTGTCGTGTCCGACTATGCTGCCGTGCAGGGCTTTGTTCTTGCCATGGCCTTGCTGTTCGTGGCGCTCAACCTCGTCATCGATCTCACCTACACCATGATCGACCCGCGCATCGGATTTCAGACCAAATGACCGACAGCGCCCAAGACCTCAGTCCGCAAACAACAACCGACGGCCCACTGGCGCATATGGTCTATGTGCTGCGGTCCAATCCGGTCACCCTGCTCGCCTTCGCGATGTTCCTGGTGCTCATCGTGGCGGCACTCTTCGGTCCCTCGCTCGTTGCCTATGATCCGCTCGCCTCAAACGCATCGCGGGCACTCCAGCCACCCTCGTGGGACCATCTCTTTGGCACCGACAACCTCGGCCGGGATGTCTTCAGCCGGGTCATCGTTGCCACGCGGCTGGATCTGGCGATTTCGATCGCCGCCGTCGCCCTGTCTTTCGTCATCGGCTCGGTTCTGGGAGCTATTGCCGGCTATTGGGGCGGCTGGCTCGATGCTGTGCTCAACCGCCTGTTTGACACGATCATGGCCTTTCCGCTGTTCGTGCTGGCCATGGGCATCGTCGCAGCTCTGGGCAACACGGTGGAAAACATCGTTTACGCCACGGCCGTCATCAACATTCCCTTCTACGCCCGTCTCGTCCGGGCAGAAGTCAACATCCGGCGCGATTCCGGGTTTGCGCTCGCAGCAAAGCTGTCCGGCAATTCCGACCTTCGCGTCCTTGCCCTTCATATCTATCCGAACGCACTGCCGCCGATGATGGTTCAGGTCTCACTCAACCTGGGTTGGGCGATCTTGAACGCGGCCGGTCTCAGCTTCATCGGCATGGGCGTCCGTCCGCCGACCGCGGAATGGGGCATCATGGTGGCCGAGGGTGCAAACTTCATCGTATCCGGCGAATGGTGGCTGGCCTTTTTCCCCGGCTTTGCCCTGATGTTCGCGGTGTTCACTTTCAATCTTCTGGGAGACGGGTTGCGCGACATGGTCGACCCCCGGCAGCGCACATGAGCCTGCTTTCCATCGAAAAGCTCAAGGTCTCCTTTCAGACCCGACGAGGCGAGGTTCAAGCCGTTCGCGGTGTCTCGCTCAACGTCGACAAGGGCGAAATTCTGGGAATTGTCGGCGAGTCCGGCTCCGGCAAATCAGTCACCTCCTACGCTCTGATGCATTTGCTGGACAAAGGTGGTTCGATCACCGGCGGCGCCCTTTCCTACGGCGGGCTTGATCTCAAGAACGCCAAGGAGAGCGCCATGCGCGACCTTCGTGGCCGCGAGATCTCGATGATCTTTCAAAACCCGCGCGCAGCTCTCAACCCGATCCGCAAGGTCGGCCACCAGATCGAGGACGTCTTGCGCCGCCATGCCAAGGCAACCCGTTTCACGGCCAGGGCGGAGGCAATCAAAGCACTGGAAGCCGTCCGCATTCATGACGCCGAAGCGCGCTATCACGCCTATCCCTTTGAGCTGTCCGGTGGCATGTGCCAGCGCGTCGTCATTGCCATTGCCCTGGCCTGCGACCCGAAACTGCTTATCGCGGACGAGCCGACGACGGGCCTTGATATCACCACCCAAAAAGCGGTGATGGACCTCATCAGCGAGTTGATCGCAGAACGCGGCATGAGCGCATTGGTCATCACCCATGATCTGGGTCTGGGGGCTCAATACTGCGACCGGATCGTTGTCATGAAAGACGGAGAAGTCGTTGAAGAAGGTGCGCCTGAGCAGCTTTTTGTCGCCCCCAAGCACGCCTACACCCGAAAGCTCGTGGACGCGACGCCACGTGCGGGAGCTGAAGTGCGCTCGCTCCTGCCCAAGAGCAAACGCACGCCAATGCCGCAGTTTCATCCCTCAGGCACGCCGCTTCTGGAAGTCCGCGATCTTGTAAAGACCTATCAGGGCAAGTTCGGTCCGGTGCACGCGGTCAAGGGCATCTCATTCGATGTTCAAAAGGGGCAAAGCGTCGGCCTCGTGGGGGAATCCGGCTGTGGCAAGTCGACGACATCCTCAATGCTTGTGCGTCTGGACGATCCGACAAGCGGCGTCATTCGCTTCAACGGTGAGGATCTTGCGCAAACCCCGGCACAGTCCTTTGCCCGCGATCCGCGCCGCGCGTCGATCCAGATGGTTTTTCAGGATGCGACCGATAGCTTCAACCCGCGCCATACCGCGCGGCAATCCATAAGCGAGCCTCTCGCACGTCTGGCCAAGATGGACCGTACACAAAGGCGCGCACGCGTTGCGGAATTGTCAGACCTTGTCGGACTTCCGCAGCCCTTGCTCGACCGGTTTCCGCACCAGCTCTCCGGGGGCCAAAAGGCACGTGTCGGGATTGCCCGCGCGATCGCTCTCAATCCCGAGTTTCTGGTGCTTGATGAGCCAACAGCCGCTTTGGATGTCTCCATCCAGGCGGTCGTTCTGAACCTTCTTGTCGACCTGCGCGCCAAGCTCGGCGTCAGCTATCTCTTCGTCAGCCATGATCTGCATGTCGTTCGACTGCTGTGTGACCATGTGGTCGTGATGAAGGACGGCGAGATCATCGAGCAAGGGCCTACGGCTCAGGTCATGGACACGCCTTCTCACCCTTATACCCGTGCGTTGCTATCAGCAGCCCCAAAGCCCCCGACTTTGACGAGACCGACCTTTTCGGCGGCCTGACAACAACAAGAAAATGTTGAGGTATTTCGATGTTTGACCTTCCCTTCACTCTCACGTCACTGCACACCGCCTATCGGGACGGGTTGCCGGCGAGCGATGTCGTTGAAGAGGTCTATCGCCGGATAGAGGAAGTCTCCGACCCGGGCATCTTCATTCACCTGATCGACAAGGCGGAACTCCTCGAAGAATCCGCTGCGCTGGGTTCGTTTGATCCGGCCAGGCCGCTCTGGGGAATTCCCTTCGTGATCAAGGACAACATCGACGCGGCCGGAAAACCGACGACCGCTGGCTGTCCGGCTTACCAATTCCTCGCCGAAACGGACGCCTTTGTTGTTGCCAAGCTGAAAGCTGCCGGAGCGCTTTTGATCGGCAAGACAAATCTCGATCAGTTTGCGACCGGGCTTGTTGGCGTGAGGTCCCCCTACCAGCCGCCAAAGAATGCGGTCGACCCGGCCATGGTTCCAGGCGGTTCCTCATCAGGCTCAGCTGTCGCTGTCGGCCACGGCATTGTCAGCTTTTCGCTCGGCACGGACACCGCCGGTTCCGGCCGCGTGCCGGCAGCCCTCAACAATATCGTCGGTCTCAAGCCAACCCTTGGCGCACTCTCAGCAAGCGGCGTCGTGCCAGCGTGCCGCAGCCTCGACACCATTTCCATCTTCGCCCTGACGGTCGAAGACGCATACGCGGCATACCAGGCAGCTGCCGGCTTTGACGCTGCGGATGCCTATTCGCGCGCAATAGCTGCTCCCCCCCTCTCTGCTGTCCCGCCAAAGTTGCGCATTGGCATCCCGGATGCTGCGTCGATCGAGTTCTTTGGAGACGAGGCGCAGGCGCAATCCTTTGCCGCTACGATTGCGCTTTTGAAAGATGACGGCGCCGACATCATCGAAGTCGACTTCACGCCCTTTTATGACGTCGCCCTCATGCTCTACGAAGGCGCCTGGGTTGCTGAGCGTCACACGGTTCTCGAGGACCTGATGCGCAACACGCCGGAGGTCGTCCATCCGGTGACGCGGCAGGTGGTGGGTGCCGCGTTGAAACTGTCAGCAACCGACGCTTTCCGCGGGATCTACCGGCTGAAGGAACTGGCCCGCAAGACAGAACCGGTGATGCAATCGGTCGATCTGCTGTGCGTGCCGACCATGCCGACCTTCTATTCCGTCGCCGACCTGGACGCAGATCCCATTGGCCCCAATTCGCGAAACGGCACATATACCAACTTCGTCAATCTGCTCGACATGTGCGGCCTGGCCGTTCCGGTCGCGCCACGCTCAGACGGCCGCCCCGCCAACGTGACATTGCTTGCAGCCGCAGGGCGCGACGGCTTCCTCGCCGCCCTCGGATCAAGGCTAGAGCAAGCTGCGCCCCACACGCTCGGCGCGACTGGCTGGGCCTTGCCCAAATCAACAGATCTCGTGCCCGGGGCAACGGCAGGCGAGCTCGCTCTTGCCGTCTGCGGCGCCCACATGTCGGGCATGGCGCTCAATCATGAGCTCACCTCCCGTGGCGCACGCTTTCTCGAAACGGCCGCCACCAGCGAAGCCTATTCATTCTACGCGCTGGCGGGCGGTCCGCCCAAGAGGCCTGGCCTCGTACGCAGCAAAGACGGGTCGGGCGGAGAAATAGACCTGGAAATCTGGGCGCTCCCCCTGAGCCAGGTTGGCAGTTTTCTTGCAAGCATTCCTGGGCCACTTGGACTTGGAACAGTCGAACTGGCCGATGGTCGATCGGTTCAGGGCTTCATTTGCGAAGCCGCCGGAACCGATGGGGCCGAGAACATCACGCACCTGAAGAGCTGGCGCACCTACATCGGTACGCTTGGACAAAAACAACCCGTTGCAGCAGCGGAATAGACCGCTCCGGGTCAAAAGGCAGAACGGAAAACAATGAGCGAACTTGAGCTCCCAGTGATTGATTTGGCACCGGCTTTTGCCGGCACACCGGAGGGCTCGCAACAAGTTGCAAGCGCACTGGGAAAGGCCGCGCGGGAAACCGGTTTTTTCTACGTCCGCAACCACGGCATCGAGGCCGAACTGATCGACGCGACCTTCTCAGCCGCCCATACGCTTTTCGCTCAGCCGGCAGATGCCAAAGCCGCCTTGAGCCGGAACTTCTTCAAGACCAATCGTGGCTACGTGCCGATGAAGGGCGAAAACCTTGATCCAACGAAGCCCTCGGACCTGAAAGAAGCCTATAACATCGGCCTCGATCTGAGCGCCGATGACCCCCGCATCCTGGCCGGCGAGCCCTTTCGGGCCGTCAATCTCTGGCCGAAGCTGCCCGGTTGGAAGGACACGGTTCTAAGCTATTTCAACGCGATCTGGGATCTTGGCCGCACTCTGCACAAGGCCATCGCGCTTGACCTTGGCGTCGAGCAGACCTTCTTCGAAGACAAACTCGACGCTCCCTTGGCGACGCTTCGTCTGCTGCATTATCCGCCACAGCCTGATGATGCGGATGCCGGGCAGATCGGCGCCGGTACGCACACCGACTACGGCAACATCACCATCCTCCTGCCCGACGCCGTTGGCGGCCTCGAGGTCCAGCGCCGCGATGGCATCTGGCTGAAAGCCCCGACCATCGAGGGCGCATTCGTCTGCAACATCGGCGATTGCCTGATGCGGTGGACCAATGACATCTACGTTTCGACACCTCACCGGGTGGTCAACACGGGCGGCAAGGAGCGTTACTCCATCGCCTTTTTCCTAGATCCCAATCCGGACGCCGAGGTTGCCTGTCTGCCGACATGCCAGAGTTCGGATAAGCCGGCGAAATACCCGCCGGTCAGTGGCGCCGATTATCTGCGCATGCGCCTCGATGCCAGCTATGAACCGGTCAAGGCAGCTGCGAGCGAGGACACCCGCTTATGAGACCAGCTGCACAAATTCTACTCACCACCAGCAAGACTGGTGGCTTTTTAGCACCTTATCGACCTTCGGGCTGCCCTCTCGCAGCTCGCAAACCGATCTCGTTGCCGAAATCGTCCGTTCGGCAGCCTTTTAGACCATCTGCAGCCGCAGATGGCGCACTTGGCATGCCGGTTGCTGATGAAAATACGAGGTCAAGCTTGGGCAAGACGCCCGCTCCAACCCGCACTTATATGGGAGTCTGAACATGTCAAAATTCCAACTCAACCGCCGGTCGCTGCTGCAAAATTCTGCAGCCGGCATCCTTGGCCTTTCCGCCGCCGGCATCGCCAAGTCCGCTTTTGCCAGCGATCTGACTGTCGGCATTGTTTACGTCGGCCCGCGTGACGACTTTGGCTGGAACCAGGCACATGCGGTTGCCGCCGCCGCCCTGAAGGAAGTCCCTGGTGTCACAGTGGTCGAAGAGGAAAGCGTTCCTGAAACCATCGCCGTTCAAAAGTCGATGGAATCCATGATCAACCTCGACGGCGCGAAGATGATTTTCGCGACCTCCTTCGGCTACTACAAGCCCTTTGTTCTGGATGCCGCCGCCAAGTATCCGGATGTCGAATTCCGTCATGCAGCTCCGCTTTGGACAGACGCAGATCCCAAGAACGCAGGCAGCTATTTCGGCTACCTCGATCAGGCTCACTACGTTGATGGCGTAGCCGCCGGCCTGTCGACCACGACCAACAAGCTCGGCTTCGTCGCGGCCAAGCCAATCGGAACGGTCCTTCGCAACATCAACTCCTTCCTTTTGGGCGCCCGCAAGGTCAACCCGGATGCGACCGTTCAGGTCATCTTCACCGGTGAATGGTCCATGCCCGTCCGCGAAGCCGAAGCTGCGAACGCGCTCGTGGAAGCTGGCTGCGATGTTCTCACCTGCCATGTCGATGGCCCGAAGGTCGTGATCGAGACGGCCGAGGCCCGCGGCATCAAGTGCTGCGGCCACAACGCCTCGCAGGCGCCACTCGCCCCCAACGGGTTCATCACCGGCGCCGAATACAAGTGGGAGACCATCTACAAGAACTTCGCGGCCGATCTCGCCGCAGGCACGGTCCTGCCGAACTTCACAGGCGGCGGCTTCGATGTCGATTTCGTTCGCAGCACGCCATACGGCGCAGGTGCCAGCGAAGCGGCCATTGCAGCGGCAGACGCAGCACGCGCTGACGTGACAGCGGGCAAGCCGATCTTCACCGGACCAATCAACAAGCAGGATGGAACGCCGTTGCTGGCTGCTGGTGCAAACCTCGACAACTACGAGCCATCGCTCGATCAGACCGACTTCCTGGTTGAAGGCGTCATCGGCTCAATCACCTGACGGTTCATCTGGACTGAAACCTCTCCGGAGCTGGCCGATGCGCCAGCATGCTGACCCGGCTCCGGAGCGGCTGCATACTTTTCGGCAAACCGCCACTAAATGCGAAATTCCAACAGGACAGAGAATGGCCGATACGACCGAGACATTGCCCCTGACAGCGGAAAAGGGTCGCTTCAGCGAGACCCTGGAAAGGGTCCGGCGCTCGTCGGAATACGTCGTCATGCCGATCCTCGCCCTGATCGTCTCCGGAATTTTGTTCTCAATCTTCCTGTTTGCCCTCGGCAAGTCTCCCGTTGATTTCTTTTCCCTGGTCTGGCGCGGCGGTTTTGGCACCAGCTTCTCCTGGCAAAACACGCTCGCGCGATCGGCGCCCCTCGTGTTCACAGCTCTCTGCGTTGCCATACCGGCCCGTCTGGGACTGGTCATCATCGGCGGAGAAGGAGCCCTCGTTCTCGGCGGCTTCGCCGCAGGGGCCATCGCGATCCCGCTGATCGGCGTGGTGCCCTCCTACGTCCTGCTCGCCGTCATGCTCTTTGCGTCCATGATCGCCGGCGGCGCGTGGATTGGATGCGTCGGTGCCCTTCGCCATTTCAGGGGCGTGAATGAAACCATCGCGTCCCTCTTGATGTTCTATATCGCCGTCTCGATCCTGAACTTTTTCGTCGAAGGCGCGCTTCGTGATCCATCCGACCCGAACAAGCCCTCCACGGCGCCAATTGGCTCGGAAAACATGGTGGGCTTCATTCCTGGCACAGACGTCCACTGGGGACTGCTCGTCGGCATTCTCCTCTGCGGTCTCCTGTACCTGCTGATGAACCGGACGACCTTCGGTTTCGCGGCACAGATCGCAGGCGGAAACCTGCGCGCGGCCCAGGCCCAGGGACTTCCCGTCGGCAAGCTGATGGTGATTTCCTGCGCGATCGCAGGGGCCTGCGCGGGGCTTGCCGGTTTCTTCGAGGTCGCGGCCATCCATGGCAAGGCCAACGCCTCACTGATCGCCGGTTACGGCTTCACCGGCATTCTCGTTTCGTTTCTCGCCCGACATAACCCGCTTGTCATTGTTCCTGTGGCGATTTTCCTCGGCGGAATTGCCGCATCAGGCGGACTTGTCCAACGGCGAATGGATCTGCCCGACGCGACCGTGCTGCTGCTTCAGGGCCTCATCTTTCTGGTGCTCCTGGTCTCCGAGACCTTCTACGGGCGTCTGCCATTCTTTCGTTCAAAAGGAGCACAGTGATGGGTGACGACACCGGGCTGATGACGGTCCTGCTGGCCATGTTTGCCGGCGCGATCAGGGTCTCGACGCCCTTTCTTTTCGTCAGCCTCGGAGAGATGCTCACCGAGAAATCGGGCCGCATCAATCTTGGCCTCGAGGGCACGCTCGTCTTTGGCGCCATGTCAGGTTACGCGATCTCCTATCACACCGGGTCACCCTGGTTCGGCGTTCTTGTGGCAGGAGTGGCCGGCTCCTTGTTTGGCGCTCTCCATGGCTATCTTTGCAAGCTTCCGAAGGTCAACGATATCGCCATCGGCATCGCAATGATGCTCTTCGGTACGGGCCTCGCCTTCTTCTTTGGCAAGGCCTACATCCAGCCCTCTGCCCCGCGCCTGCCCGCGCTTTCCCTTGGCGGCTGGAGCGACCATCCCGGCATCCGCCAGGCGCTTGAAATCAATCCGCTGTTCCTGCTGGGCGTCGGTCTAGCCGTGCTCTTGTGGTGGGCGCTGAAGAACACCCGCTACGGGCTTGTCCTACGCACCACCGGTGACAGCGCTCCGGCGGCGCTCGCACTTGGCATCAACATCAATCTGGTGCGCCTGCTGGCGACGACTGCAGGAGGCTTTTTAGCCGGCATCGGTGGGTCGTTTCTTTCCCTCTACTATCCAGGCAGCTGGACCGAGGGCCTGTCTTCAGGTCAGGGGCTCATGGCCGTGGCTCTGGTGATTTTCGCAAGATGGAACCCGATCTACTGCTTCTGGGCAGCTCTCCTGTTCGGGGCTGCCGGCGCCCTTGGCCCTGCCCTTCAGTCCATAGGCATTTCGCGTGGCTATCACTTCTTCAATGCCGCGCCCTACATCCTCACGCTTTTGATCATGATTGTCAGCACATCGCCGAAACGGTCGCTCAAGGGCGCACCCGGCGAACTGTCCATCACCAAATAAGGAGCCACAGCATGAACGGACTTGGAGGCCTCAACAAAGCGCCAAACGGCGTGGTCCTTGGCATGGTTCAGCTCCAGCTGCCAACTGTAGAAACGGAAATCGACCTGGCAAACCAGACTCGGGTTATCGTCGACATGGTGGCCAAAGCCCGCCGCAACATGCCGACGATGGATCTGGTGGTTTTCCCCGAATACGCCCTCCACGGCCTGTCCATGGACATCAATCCGGACATCATGTGCCGTCTCGACGGTCCGGAAGTCTCAGCCTTCAAGAAGGCCTGTGTGGACAATGACATCTGGGGCTGCTTCTCCATCATGGAGCTGAACCCGGGCGGCATGCCCTATAACTCGGGCCTGATCATCGACAATGCCGGCGAGCTGAAACTCTACTATCGCAAGATGCACCCCTGGGTCCCCGTCGAGCCCTGGGAACCGGGCGACCAAGGCATCCCGGTCATCGAGGGGCCCAAGGGATCCAAGATCGCCTTGATCATCTGCCACGACGGGATGTTCCCCGAGATGGCGCGCGAATGTGCCTACAAGGGCGCGGAGATCATGATCCGCACGGCAGGCTACACCGCCCCGATCCGGGAGAGCTGGAAGTTCACCAACCAGTCCAACGCCTTCTGCAACCTCATGGTCACGGCAAACGTCTGCATGTGCGGGACAGACGGAACCTTCGATTCAATGGGTGAAGGCATGATCGTCAATTTCGACGGCTCAATCATCGCCCACGGCACCAGTGGCCGTCCCAACGAAATCATCACCGCCGAGGTCCGTCCGGACCTGGTTCGTGAGGCGCGGATCAACTGGGGTGTCGAGAACAACATCTACCAGTTCGGTCATCGCGGCTATGTCGCCGTCAAGGGCGGGGCTCAGGATTGTCCCTATACCTACATGACCGACCTTGCCGCCGGCACCTACAAGCTGCCTTGGGAAGACGACGTCATCCACACGGACGGAACCTCTTGCGGCTTCGAAGAGCCAACGAGAACCTTCGGCGAAAACGCCCACAAAGATGCTGCGGAGTAATCCAACATGAGCCTTGCAGAAGATCAGCAGCCTTTTGTCGTCGAAGGTCCCGTTGCAGCGACCCCCTACCCCTGGCCATACAACGGTGATCTGAGACCGGAAAACACCGCGCTCGTAGTCATCGACATGCAGACTGATTTCTGCGGGCCCGGCGGCTACGTCGACAGCATGGGGTATGATATTTCGCTTACGCGCGCACCGATCGAGCCGATCAAGAAGGTGATGGCGGCAATGCGCGCGACTGGCTTTCACGTCATACACACGCGTGAGGGACACCGGCCCGACCTGGCCGATTTGCCGGACAACAAGCGCTGGCGTTCCCAGCGTATCGGTGCGGGGATCGGAGATCCCGGGCCGTGCGGCAAGATCCTGGTGCGCGGGGAACCAGGTTGGGAGATTATTCCCGAGCTCGCGCCGCGGCCGGGCGAGCCAATCATCGACAAACCGGGCAAGGGGTCCTTCTGCGCGACGGATCTGGAGCTTCTCCTGCGCACCCGTGGCATCGACAATCTCGTCCTGACCGGTATCACGACGGACGTCTGTGTTCATACCACCATGCGCGAAGCAAACGACCGGGGCTTTGAGTGCCTGATCCTGTCGGACTGTTGCGGCGCCACGGATCCGGGCAATCACGAAGCTGCCCTCAAGATGGTCACCATGCAGGGCGGCGTATTTGGCGCGGTCGCCGATAGCCATACCTTTCTTGAAGGCCTTGGCAAGGTCACCGGGAAGGCAACCGCATGACGTCGCTTGCGCATCAACAGACGGCGCCTTCAAGAGCCGTTGGCATCGAAACGCTTGGCATGACCAAGGTCTTTGGCAGTCTTACGGCCCTTGATGATGTCTCCATTCGGGTCGCGCCTGGATCATTTCATGCCCTTCTCGGAGAAAATGGCGCCGGCAAGTCCACCCTGGTCAAATGTGTGATGGGTTTCTACCAGCCCACCCGCGGCACGCTTCTGGTCAACGGCAACGAGGAGACTGTCGCCAGTCCGCGCGCGGCCCATTCGCTCGGCATCGGCATGGTCTACCAGCACTTCACCCTAGTTCCCTCGCTCACCGCAGCCGAGAACCTTGTCATTTCAAGAGCAGACGCCCCGCAAGTGATTGACTGGCAGAAGGAACGCCAGGCACTTTCCGACTTTCTTCAGACGACGCCCTTCCGAGTTCCGCTGGATGTGCCCGTGTCCTCACTCTCGGCCGGTGAAAAGCAGAAGCTGGAGATCCTGAAACAGCTCTATCTGGATCAACGTTTTCTCATCCTCGATGAGCCGACCTCTGTCCTGACACCTGATGAAGCCGATGAGGTTCTCGGCCTTGTCCAGGACATGACAAAGGCGGGCGATCTGACCGTGCTGATGATCACCCACAAGTTCCGGGAAGTGACCAGCTACGCGGACGAAGTGACGGTGCTGCGTCAGGGCAAGATGATCGGCGGCGGCAAGGTTGGCGAGATCTCGGTGGCCGACATGAGCACCATGATGATCGGCGAGACCCAGATCAGGGAGCGCGCCGCGCGAAGTCAGACAAGCAAAAAGACGCTCAAGCTCGAACTGGCCGGCCTGTTCGCCGAAAACAACGAAGAAGCACCTGCCATTGAGGCGATCAGTCTGAAGGTCCACAAGGGTGAGATCCTGGGCATTGCCGGCGTCTCGGGCAACGGACAGTCAGAACTCATCGAGGTCCTTTCCGGCCAGCGGATCCCGAGTGACGGCCGCATCTTCGTCGACAAAAAGCCCTACGAGCCAACGCGGCAGCATATGGACCAGTTCAAGGTCTTCGGCTTCTCGGAAGAACCCTTGAGGAATGCCGCTGTTCCACGCATGAGCGTCGCAGAGAACATGGCGTTTCGCACCTTCGACAAGTCACCCATTTCACCGTTCAAGGGCTGGCTATCGCCTCCGCCCATGCGTGAACGCGCGCGGGAATTGATCTCGGCCTATCGCGTCAAGACACCAACGCCTGACGAGCCAATCGAAAACCTCTCCGGCGGCAATGTCCAGCGGGCGATCCTCGCCCGTGAGCTGTCAGGCACCGTTGACATTCTCATTGTCGCCAATCCTTGTTTCGGGCTCGACTTCGCCTCGGTCGCGGAAATCCGCGCCCAGATCATGGACCAGCGAAACAAGGGCGCGGCTGTCTTGCTCGTATCCGAAGACTTGGATGAGATTCTGGAACTCTCCGATACTGTTGCCGTCATGTCGGAGGGACGCATCACCTATTCCTCGCCGATTGCCGAAACAGACCGGGCAACAGTCGGTCACGCGATGGCAGGTCAACACGCATGATTTCCGTGAAGGCAGCGCCCTTTTCCTTCGACTTTGAGCCCAGCGACGTCGCGCTGATCGTCATTGACATGCAAAGGGATTTCATCGAGCCGGGTGGCTTTGGCGAAACCCTGGGCAATGACGTCAGTCATATGCAACGGTCCATAGCTCCAACAAAGGATCTTCTAGCCCTGTTTCGCGCCCAATCCTGGCCAGTCATTCATACCCGCGAATGTCACTTGCCGGATCTGAGCGATTGCCCGCCGGCCAAGCGGGATCGCGGTGCGCCCAGCTTGCGCATCGGTGACCCCGGACCGATGGGTCGTATTCTCATCAAGGGGGAGCCTGGCGCAGAAATCATCGCCGATTGCGCCCCGGTCGACGGGGAACTTGTAATCGACAAACCCGGCAAGGGCGCTTTTTATGCGACCGGTCTTGGCGAGCGGCTGGAAAAGCTCGGAATCAAGAGCCTTGTCTTTGCCGGCGTTACCACAGAGGTCTGCGTTCAAAGCACCATGCGCGAGGCGAACGACCGCGGCTACAATTGCCTGCTGATCGAGGAAGCGACCGAAAGCTATTTCCCCCACTTCAAGACCGCCGCACTCGAAATGATCCGTGCCCAGGGTGGCATTGTCGGTTGGACAGCGCCACTCGATGCGCTTAAAAATGCGGTTCAGGGCCAATTCGAAGGACAGATTGCATGAGCGAGACTTTCGATGCCAAGGCGCATGTCACTCATATGCAGGCGCTGAATGAGTTGACCATCGAAGACGACTGGCGCCCTGAGGTGGAAGCCCATATCACGGCGACGAAAAAGGCCGCCGATCTGCTTCTGTCCTTCCCGCTCGATGACGCCGAAGAAGCAGCCTCGGTGTTCGTGCCATGACCAGTTTCGACAGCATTCAAGCGGATGCCACCGCCATCGCCGACTCGGTCAAGACCACAGAGTTGACCGCGACACATACCGCCACAGCCAGCCTTGATCGCATCAAGCAGCTAAATCAAGCACTTGGCGCATTCACGGACGTGATTGAGACAAAGGCACTGAGTGACGCGCAGGAGGTCGATCGGCAGGTCGCAACCAGCGCTTATCTTCCCCTCGCCGGAGTGCCCTTTGCAGTCAAGAACCTGTTCGACATCGAAGGAATGTCCACGCGCGCGGGTTCCAAAATCAACCGCACCAATCCGCCAGCAACTGCGGACGCATTTCTGGTATCACGGCTAAAATCGGCTGGAGCAATCCTCACAGGCGGCTTGAACATGGGCGAATATGCCTATGACTTCACTGGTGAAAACATACATGACGGCAATTGCCTGAACCCGCATGACACAAGCCGCATGGCGGGCGGCTCTTCCAGCGGCTCAGGATCGTCGGTCGCCAGTGGCATGGTGCCCATTGCGCTCGGGTCGGACACAAATGGTTCCATTCGGGTGCCGTCCTCATTTTGTGGATTGTTCGGCCTGAAGCCAACTTACGGCCGCCTATCCCGGCATGGCACATTTCCCTTCGTGGGAAGCCTCGACCATCTGGGTCCGATGGCAAGGTCCGCCCGCGATCTCGCCCTTGTCTTCGATGTCCTGCAAGGACCAGATCCAATGGACCCCGCGCAGGCGGACAAGCCGTTTCTGGCAACAACGACAGAGCTCAGGAATGGCATCGAGGGGTTGAGAATTGCCACGGCAGGCGGCTATTTCCGAACAAACGCCGAACCAGAGGCCCTGGCCGCTGTCGACGCGGTCGCTGCAGCTGTTGGCGCAAGCCGAGAGGTTGAGATCCCAGAAGCTGCCCGCGCCCGCGCGGCAGCCTATGTGATTACGGCCAGCGAGGGAGCGAACCTCCACTTCGACCGGATCCGGTCGCGGCCGGAAGACTTTGACCCCGACACGCGTGATCGCTTCCTGGCCGGGACGATGATCCCTGCCCTTTGGGTCCAGCAGGCGCATCGGTTCCGCAGCTGGTTCCGTGACTTGATGAGCAAGATGTTCGAAGAATTCGACATCATACTGACGCCCACGACGCCTTTTACCTCTCTGCCGTCCGATACCAAGACAATCACGCTCGCCGGTCAGATCATGCCGGCCCGGCCGAACATCGGCCTGTTCACCCAGCCGATCTCCTTCATCGGGTTGCCCGCGGTGTCCGTACCGATCTGGCTGGAAGGCGCATCCCTGCCGATCGGCGTTCAGGTGATTGCACCTGCCTGGCGCGAGGACCTGGCCCTGCGCGTGGCGCACCATCTGCAAGAAATCGGCGTCGCCAAAGCGCCGGTCGCAGCACTTTGAACCTCGAAAGTGGATAGCCCCATGGAAACGGCACGTTGGTCAGGACGAAACGAAAACAAGGATGAAATCAGGCATCAGATCTGGTCGGGCCTGGTGTCGGGTGGCGTCAACGTCGGCCCCGTCGACAGCCGCATCCCGAACTTCGCCGGTGCCGACCAGGCAGCTCTGAATCTGGCTCAGCTCCCTCAGTGGAAAGCGGCGCGAACCGTCAAGTGCAACCCGGATCCGCCGCAGATACCCGTGCGTCTCAGGGCCCTCTACGACGGCAAGATTGTCTATGCGCCTGTCCCCGAGCTCCTGAAGCCCTACCCGTTCGTGCGCCTCGATCCGGAGGCTCTTGAGAAGGCCGGCATCCAGTTCGAGCTCGCCGCGACCTCACAGGGCTTCGTCGAACATGGAGAGCCAGTCGAATTTATCGACATGGAACCCCTCGATTTTGTGGTCGTCGGCTGTGTTGCCGTCAGCCGCAACGGCGGACGCACCGGCAAGGGTGGCGGTTTCGCCGATCTTGAACTCGGCATCTTTCGCGAACTTGGCAAACTCAAAGTGGACACATTGATCACAACGACCGTTCATTCGTTGCAGGTCGTGGACGACAGCAGCCTTGTCATGATGGACCACGACAGCGCCCTTCATGCCATCGCGACAGAGCTTGAACTCATCGAGACCCGGACACCCTACCCACAGCCGGCCGGCGTTGCCTGGGACGTGGTCCAACCCGATCAATACCGCGACATTCCCTTTCTCGAAACGCTCAGGGACCAGATCCAGGCCTATAAGCAGGAGCAAACTTGATGAGCGACACAGAGACCGCTGCCAGCGCTGCACTGGAAATCAACATTCCGGAGATCCAAGCAGAAGTCACTGCAATGTTTCATGAGTATGAGACGGCGCTTGTCTCGAATGATGTCGAAACGTTGGACCGCCTGTTCTTCAATGCGCCGACGACCATCCGCTATGGCGGCGGCGAGAACCTCTATGGATATGGGGAAATCGCGGCTTTTCGCTCTGGCCGCCCGAATGTGGATCTCGCCCGCACACTGGAGCGCGTCGAGATCACGACCTATGGGCGGGACTTCGCCACCGCCTCGACGCACTATATCAAGCCCAGCGCCCCCACCAAGGTGGGACGGCAGATGCAGACCTGGGTGCGCACGCCGGAAGGCTGGAAGGTGGTTGCAGCCCATGTCAGCATGATCGAGCGGCCCGATGGCAGTTAGAACGGCGGTCTACGTGCCAGGCTGTTAAACCTGTAGGGCTGGCGTCCACTGGCAGGATAGGCCTCGGCATACCAATTGCGGATGTGGCTCATCAGAGCCTCTGTTCTCTCACGCGCTTCGGTCTCGACCGGCGACAGGGCAGAGCTTAGAATGTCGGAGATTTCTTCCAGCACCTGCTCCCGGTCGATGGAGATCACCCTCCCCGCATCAACGACCTTCTCCCCGCCGACGAAAACGGTCTTCGCCGGCATCTGCCGGCTTCGCAGCAAAACAGCGTCTAGCAGCGGGACCCGCTCATCGATGAACGGACGCGCTATGTCCTTCCAGTCAAGCAGCACGACGTCTGCGGCTTTGCCTGGATCCAGACGGCCAATCCGGCCCTCAAACCCTGTGGTCGCTGCCGCATGCTCGGTTGCCATACGAAAGACATGGGCCGCCGAAGGACGCGGTGTCCACAATCCCGGTTCCCGGTGCAGCGACCAAACAAGCCGCATCTCCTGCAGCATATCGCGATCATCATTGATCCCAGATTGGTCGATGCCCAGCGCCACCGGAATTTTCCGGCGGATCATGTCGTTGACCGGCGCAACCCCGCTGGCAAGGCGCAGCCCCGAACTCGCATTGTGACAGACCGAGCAGCCGCAGCTGCCGATCAGGTCAAGATCGTCTTCGTCCATCCAGATGCCGTGGCCCAGGGTCAGATTCGGGCCGAGACATCCAAGGTCCGACAAGTGCTGCACAGCCGACTTGCCATAGTGTTTCTGGGCGAACTCGGCCTGCAAGTGGGTTTCCACCAGATGCATATGAACTTTCGAACCGGTACGCTCCGCCGTGTCGAAAATCGCCGTAAGGCAGCCGTCCGTACACCAGTGAAGATTGGCCGGCGCCAACTGCCAGGACACCTTATCAGCATCCATCCCCTGCCAATGCGCCTTGCGGCGTTCGAACCACGCCATGTAATCCGCGATAGGAGCCTTGCTGGACGCAAGCCTGGGGCGCCAATAGTCGGCGTCAATCTCTGGAAGACGATCCAGGAATGGTTCATCGTCTTCGTGAACCAGCTGGTTCCGGTCCCGGATCATGAAGGAAAACGACGAGCGCATCCCGATCTCGCGGTATGCCCCAATGACCGCGTCAGACAGGGTGGTCCAGTCATCCGGGTGACCAGAGAGGCCCGGATGAATGTGCTGAACGGTGGTGGTTCCGGCCTCCAGCATCTCGATTGCGGAATAAAGCGTATCCAGCCGGTGACCGACATAGCGCATGCCACGGAACTGCGGCAGCCAGAACTCCAGTGGCTCGAGCGGAACGCCCAGTTGAAGCGGCGTCAGGCCTGAGTGATGATGCCCATTGATCAGCCCCGGAAGAACGATGGCATTGCCGTCTCCCTCGACAGGCAGATCCGGATGCCCTGCCTTGAGCTCATCGAAGGGCTCAACAGCGACAATCACACCGTCTTTCACATGTAGACCGGCGCGCTCAACCACTTCGCCCGTATTGTCGCGCGCCACCCCGATGATCGCGGCGCGTGACTGGATGAGAAACTCTTTGGACGGGGGCTGCGCGGTCATGGCTGGTTCTCCCTCAGGCCCGGTTGACATCAAGCCGGCTGGAAAAGCTCGGCCGGCGCTTGTTCAAAGGTCATTTTGCCATCCTTGAAGCCCCACAGCGGCCTTGCGATTTCGGCGACCGCCTGACCGCCGGTAAGCGCGGGCAGAGCCACAAAGGTCGCTGCCTCGCCAACCGCAATCCGGCGCGACTGATTGATCAGTCTCCGCGGAATGTCGGTGACCATATCAAAACAGGCTTGAAGCTCGCTTTCCGTGCTGAGCTGTTGAACGTTGGCAAAGAGATTGGCCATGCGGGGCAGCGAACAATCCCCGTAAGGCGTGAAGGGGTTCAGCACATTGTTCGTCGCCACCGTGCAGCACACACCATGCTCATGAAAGACCTGTGCCGGTGCCACACCACGTGGCACCAGATGGTCTTCACCGCGCCCCATCAAGAACAGGTCCGTCGCCGGCAGAACGGTCAGGGCAATTCCGGCATCCTTGAGCAGCGCAACCACATCCATAAGCTCTGCATGCGGCAGCGCGGACAGCTTCGTGACATGGCCGATCGCCACCCGCCCTTGCCAACCATGCGCAATCGTCTTGCGTGCGATTTCATCCAGATGACGCCAGCTCGGGTCGAGATCGAAATCGAGATGGAAGTCGAGATCCACGCCGTGGCTTTCTGCCATCTCGAACAGGATAGAAATCTGCGCGTTCGGGTCGCTGTCCGTATAGGGGCAGCCACCAAGAAGATCGCCTCCACGGGTGAGAGCTTCCTCCAGAAGCGCCTGCGTTCCCGGATAGTTGGTCAGACCTTCCTGCGGAAAGACGCAAATCTGCAGGTCGACCGCCCAGGCATAGTCCTTCTTCAGCGCCAGTACGGCATCGAAACCGGCAAGGCCGATCCCAGGGTCGATTTCCACATGGGTCCGCATCGCATTGGTGCCCTGGACAATCGCCTTGTCCAGCACCTGTTTGCCCCGGTCATAGACATCACTGGCGGTGAAGTTCCGTTTCGCCGTCCCAACTGAAGCGATCGCTCCTTCGAGCGTGCCGGTTTCGTTGCGGCAGCGATCCAGTATACAGGCCTTGTCGAGGTGGATATGGCTCTCCACAAATCCCGTAACGAGCAGAGCGCCGTTCCCGTCTCGTTCGGGCGCTTCGGCGACCAGACCAGCCCCTATTTCCTCAATCCGGTTGCCGACGATCAGAAGGTCGACAAGCCCCTCGGTTTCCGAAGTTCTGACATTGCGGATGATCAGATCGCTCATCGCGCCGCCTCCTGCATGGAAACATCCTCTCCGCCACCCAGATAGGCTGCCGTCAGCCTTTCATCTGAGATCAGCTCGTTGGCAGGCCCTTCCATGACGATACGACCCTGCTCGAGAACGTAGCCATAGTCGGCCACCGAAAGCGCAAGCGAGGCCATCTGATCGACCAGCAGGATGGTGGTTCCCTCATCACGCAACTCCCCAAGGATTGCGTAAAGCTCATTGATCATCGCCGGAGCCAGGCCAAGCGACGGCTCATCCAGCAAAAGCACACTCGGGCGTGCCATGAGACCACGGGCAATGGCCATCATCTGCTGCTCGCCGCCTGAAAGAAGCCCTGCCCGACTGTGCAGCCGATCCTTCAGCCTCGGAAACCGCTCGAGCAAAGCCTCGACTTCATCGCCCGACATATCCCGCTGCCGCTTGTAAGCGCCAAGTTCGATGTTCTCGAGGACCGTCAGTTCGGGAAACACCTGACGTCCTTCGGGAACCAGAACCAGGCCGCGTGCAACCAGGTCATGAGGAGCAAGCGCATGAACGGGCTCGTCCTTCAGGATGATGCTCCCGTCTACCGGGCGGTGAAGACCCGACACTGCGGACAGGAAGGTGGATTTGCCTGCCCCATTGGCGCCAAGAAGAGCCACCATTTCTCCCGGACGTACCTTGAGTGTCACATCCTTGAGGACTGGTGCCGCCCCATAGCCGGCGGTCAGTTTCAAGGTCGACAGAACAGGCGTTTCCACCGTTTCGAGGAGATCTTTGCGCGGCAAAGCTGGCGCGGATCCATCGCCCAGATAGGCAGCGATGACGATCTCGTTCTCCTGGATTTCGGAAGGCGTGCCGAACGCAATCGGCTTGCCCGCATCGACCGCCTGGATCCGGTCTGAAATGCCCATGACCAGCTCCATGTCATGCTCGACCAACACGACCGCCAGCCCAAGGTCCGCGATTTTGCGAAGGATGACGGCGAGCTGGTCCTTGTCGGCCCGCATCAACCCGGCGGCAGGCTCATCCAGCAACAGAACGCCCGGCTTCATGGCAAGTGCCCGGGCTATCTCGACAAGGCGGCGGTCAACGTGAGGAAGATCGCCGGCACGCTTGTCCAGATCTCCCAGATAACCGCAATACCGCAAGAGCCCGGCCGCGAGCTCAAGATTTTCCGGGGACTCGATCCGCGCCAGGGGCTGGCCGAGCCTGCCTCTGGACAATCCGGAGATCACATTGGCAACGACGCTCATGTTCTCGAACAGTTTTGTCGTCTGATAGGTGCGTGCGATCCCGCTGCGCGCGGCTTCGAAGGCTGGCAGCCCGGCAAGTGACTTACCGGACAAGGTGATGTCCCCATCCGTAGGCTTGTAGAAGCCACTGATCATATTGAGAATTGTCGTCTTGCCCGCGCCATTCGGCCCGATGATGGACGTCACAGCGCCCGATGGCAGCGACAGACTGACGTCATCTACCGCGCGCACGCCGCCAAATGAAATGCCGAGCCCCTGGATCTCAAGCTTGTCCGGCTTGGAATACTCTGCCAGCAGCGCTTCGATTTCCGTCGCCGGACGGGGATCTATGGCGCGCGAGGGTCGTGGCAGGAAGGCGGCAATTGACCCGACAAGTCCGCGAGGTGCAATCAGAAGAACGCCGACAAGCAAGCCACCGAAAAACAACAGCCGGTATTCGGCCAGTCCGGATAGAAATTCGGGCAGCAGAACCGTGACGAGCGCGCCAGCCAAGGGTCCGAGGACACTGCCGGCCCCGCCAATCAGGACGGCGAAGAGAAACAGGATTGACTGCGAAAAGGGGAAGTTGCTCGGAGCGATGAACATCATCAGCGGCGTGAACAAGCCGCCCGCGACACCTGCCATCGCAGCTGCGATCGCGAATGCAGTCGATTTCACGACAAATGGTTTGTAGCCAAGCGACGAGGCGGCTGTTTCAGCATCCCGCATGCCGGTCATCGCCATGCCCCAGCCACTGTCGGCCAGACGGCGATACAAATAGAGCGACAGACCTGCGAGACAGATGCTGAAGAGCACGAGATCCGTTTCTGAAAGCGTATATCCGCCAATCATGGGCATCTGAAAGCCCATCAAACCGTTCTGGCCGCCCGTCACCGAGCGCCACTCGACAGCGCCATGTTCGACAATAAAGGCAAAGGCGATTGTCACCATCGCCAGAAATGGCCCGGCCATGCGGACCGCCGGGATCGCAAGCAGCCAACCGGAAATGCCGGCGGCGACTGCCGCAGCTGGCAAGGCAATCCAGAAGCTGACGTCATTGAGCAGCAGAACACCGGTGGCATAGGCACCGATGGCGAAGAAGCCGACCTGTCCGAGCGACACCAGCCCGGTCAGGCCGTAGAGCACATTCAGCCCAACGCACAACACAGTCGTCAGCGCCACCAAGCCCATGACGAATTGAATATAGCCGCCACTGGCAAGCGTGAGCACAAGTCCGCCGATTGTCAGCGCAAGAATGAATAGGTCCAACCCGGTCCGGGAAATGAGATGTTGCATCTTGTTTTCTCAGACCTTCTTGACTGCTGGTCGCCCGAACAATCCGTCCGGTTTCCAGGTGAGCGCCAGGATGACGAGCGCAAAGACAACGATGTAAGTGGAAGACGAGCCGAGATAGGAGGTCACAAGCGCCTCCACCAACCCGAAGATAAACCCGGCGAGCATCACCCCGGATGCTGACGTCATGCCGCCCAAAATGGCAACGGCGAATGCTTTAAGGCCAAACAGCGTCCCCATGTCGGAGTGAACCGAGAGCAAGGGCGCAATCAGCAGTCCGGCGCCGCCAGCAAGCATCGCGGAAAGAGCAAAGGAGCCGGATACCATGGCAGTCGTGTTGATACCCATCAGCCGCGCAGCCTGGACGTTTTGAACTACGGCCAGCAGAGCGCGTCCTTGCAGGGTCTTGCGAAACAGGAAATGCAGGGCAAGCGCAACGCCGACCGCGGCGATGGGAACCAGAATCTGCTGCGGATAGATGCCCGTTCCAGCAAACTGCCACGTCGACTGGGTCAGGGTAGAGGCGAGCGTTCGCGGCTCGTTGCCGAAGGTGAAGAGCACCGCATTATCAAGAAAGATGCC
Source organism: Roseibium polysiphoniae (assembly GCF_014842925.1). Lineage (GTDB taxonomy): Bacteria > Pseudomonadota > Alphaproteobacteria > Rhizobiales > Stappiaceae > Roseibium > Roseibium polysiphoniae. The sequence continues at coordinate 479,594 of NZ_JACYXJ010000002.1, read as the reverse complement.
GCCGGCCACTGTCGCCATCAGCCAGGCTTCTGAGTTCCGCGCAACGAACAGACGCACCAGCAGGACCTCGACGATCATGCCAAAGCCACCGCAACACAGGATCGCCAGCGGATAGGCGATCAACCAGTTCAACCCGAGCCGCTCGATGAAAACATATCCAAGGACGGCGCCGAGCATGACGACGCTTCCCTGGGCAAAGTTCACTGTCTGCGAAACCGAGTAGGTGATCTGAAAGCCGAGGGCGATCAAGCCATACATGCTTCCAAGTCCGATCCCCGTTACCAGGGCGGCAATCAATAAGGTCATGGGTGTTTCCTGCGCGCTTGGGCGAGCGATGAAAGTCTTGTTGTCTTTTCAAAGTGCCTCCCGCCCAACGGGCGAGAGGCGATATCCTGGATCACTTGACCGGAATGATCTGACCTTCGACGAAATGGGCGAAGAGATAATCTTCAGGACCGATTGCATCCTGGTCTTCGGGCGAGAACGGATCGGTGTAGGTCTTGATCAGACCTTCGATGTTCTCGATCTCGTACATGGCCTGACGGATGGCTGGGCCTTCGGTCGAGCCTGCCTTTTCAATGGCCGCAGCCAGCAGCAGCATTGCGTCGTATGCATTGGCGATACCTGTGGCCGGTGTCACATCGGCCATGGTTTTGATTTCCGGATAAGCCTCTTGCAGCTTGGCAAACATGGCTTCACCCTTCGCATCACCTTCGACGAACAGGTAAGTCTGGATGAAATGCAGCTTCTCGCCGCTCTTTCCGGCCAGTTCGGTGAAGCGACCACCGGAAGGGCCCCAATGGGAAGCAAGTGGGACATCCCAGCCCATGCGATCAAGCGACTTGATCACCTGTGCCGTTGGCGCAACGTTCGCGACCACGAAGAGCGAATCCGCTCCGTTTTCCTTCAGCCGCGTGAGCTGCGGAACCACATCGACATCATTGGACTCGAACTTCTCAATGCCGGCTGTCTCCATGCCACGCTTTTCGAGCGCCTTGGTCAGGCCCTTTTCGTTGGACTCTCCCCAAGGGTTGTTGATGAGGATCATGCCCGGCTTTTTCACGGCGTGATTGGCCACGAGATATTCCGTGATCGCCTCATCGACATATTCGTCAACGGCGGACACGCGGAAAATGTAGTTTTCTTCAGCGCCGTTCTTGGTGATGCCGGTGCCGGCGGCCCAAGGCCCGACAAATGGCACCTTCGCCTGGTTGGCGAATGGAACAATCGCGAAGGAAACCGGTGTATCCAGACCTCCGATCAAAGCCGCGACGCCCTCGCGCTGCACCAGCTCGCGTGCAGCAACCAGACCTTTGCCGGGATTGCTTTCGTCATCGCGGCTGACGAGTTCGATCGGTTTGCCCAGAACGCCACCCTTTGCATTGATTTCATCAATCGCGATGGTGAGACCACGGGTGATTGCCTGGCCCGACTTTGCGGACTGACCGCTGAGCGCGGCAACAAGACCGATCTTCACGGTGTCGGCGGCAAGGGCCGGCAGACTGGTGGCAACTGCCAGGCCGACGACGCCTGACATCAGGGCACGGCGAGTTATTTGGGAAAGAAAGCGGGAAGTTTGCATGAATTACTCCTCTGGACGTCCGGAGCGCCTGTCCGAATGCGTCGAGCAATGCAAGCTCAATGCCAAGCAAATAAAACTATATATTTCAATTACTTAAAATACCTAACGTCTCAATCGTCAGTTTGCCGACAATTTTCCGATTAAATTGCATGCAAAAATTGCATGCAATTTGAGCATGCGAGTTTGACCGCAGTTTCTATAGTCAGACCTGATATGAGCCTCTGAAAAGGACCCCACCCATGAACGCCCCTTCTGATTCAGCTCTTCTGCCCGTAGAAGCGCAGATCGTCCGCGACTACCTAGACGCCTCCATGAAGCCGGATCCTGAGCTTGCCGCGACCTTCGTGGCCGATGATGTGGACATCACATTTACGGGTGGGCGCAAATTCACCCATCCGTCGGGCCCCACGGGCTTCAATGCGATGCGCTACAGCTGGGTGAAAAAGAAGATGGACCGCTTCGACGTCGCCGCTGGACCGGAAGGAACGGTGGTCTATTCAGTCGGTACGCTCTATGGCGAATGGCCTGACGGCACGCCTTTTGAAGGCAACCGGTACATTGACCGGTTTGAGGTTCGAAACGGAAAGATCGTGAAGATGGACGTGTGGAATGACAGTGCTGAACGCATTCTCATTCGCATGAACATCGAGGCCTGACCCCGCCTCGACCATGACCTCGCGCAGCTAGTCGCTTTCGCGAACCGCCTTGGCGTAGGGTTCAAGTGCGTCCAGATAGATCGTGCCCTGTCCCACGGTCTCTTCCTTGAGCAGGGCTCTGTCGGCCACGGCACCCAGATGATTCCGCATCAGATCCCGAGCGCGCATCTGGTCGCCCTTTTTCAAGGCCTCGATGATTTCGCGATGTTCATGAATGCCGCAGTCTGTCGAGTGCGGCCGGGAATAAAGCGCCAGTGTCAGGCCGCAGCGATAGCCGACATCCTCGACATATCGGATCAGAACCGGGCTTTCGGTGAGCTGCGCCATGAGAATATGAAATTCTGTCGCCAGCCGGATCGAAACCGGTTCGGGACCGCTTTCCGCCTGGATTTCCTTCGCCAGATGGCTCTCAAGAGCTTCAAGGTGCTTAGGCCCAAAATTCGCAATCAGCCGCGACACCACCAGATCCTCGATCTGGCATCGCAGGTCGAAGAGATCCCGTGCTTCTTCAAGACTAGGTGTTGCCACCACCGCCCCACGATTGCGCCGGAGCTCCACAAGCCCCTCGGCCGCCAGCCGTTCCAGAGCCTGACGCACGATCGTTCGGCTTGCTCCGAAACGCTCACCCAGGGCATCTTCGGGCAGCTTCATGCCCGGAAGAAGCGCGCGCTCAAGGATTGCGGTCCGCAGGGCCGCACAAATCTGTTCGGATCGGTTCATGCTGGATTGTAACACTCGCGCAAAGCCATTTAAGCACAAAACCAAATTCGCGCTGCTTTGCCAAGCTCATCAAGACATGTCCGTGCCGTTTCGACCGAATATCATCAGGCCCGTTCGGCTTGTGCCCAACCGTCATGCAGGAAAGAGCGAGCCTGCTCACCAGCTCGATGCGGCACCGCGCCAGCGTAAACCAGCCTGTCTTACCTCATGCTTTGCCAGAAGCGCTGATGACGAACAGTTTGCGCATATGCTCGTGGATCTCCCATTCGCCGGTCCAGCCCTGCGGCAGGACCAGCAGATCACCCGGGCCAATGTCCCGGGAGCCACTGCCATCTGCATTTGAGACGGAAGCACGGCCGGAGATGATATGACAGTATTCACCAGCGGCCTTCCGGTCGGCCGTGAAGCGCCCAGGCGTACATTCCCAGACGCCGATCTTGGTTGCTCCGTCGTCCGACACCCAGAGCATGCTTGACGCTTCTTGCTGGCCCGCGGTCAGGGTGGTTGGCTTGTCGGCAAAAGCGCCAAGCTCGGTCGAGGCAAGGCCTGCGAAGGCTTTCAAGTCGATCATGTTGTTCTCTCGTCGATATCGTCTCAGGAAATTTTGGCGGCGACACTCTTGGTCTTGCAGTAGCTCTTGAGGCCCTCGATACCTTTTTCACGGCCAAAGCCGGATTTCTTGTTGCCGCCAAAAGGAACTTCGACCCCGCCGGCAAAATACTCGTTGATGTAGATCTGGCCGGCATCGATTTGACGCGCCATTTGGTGAGCGGCAGAAAAGTCCCTGGTGAAAATACCCGCCACTAGGCCGTACTGGCAGTCATTCGCCAACGCCACCGCATGATCGGCATCGTCCGCGACCTGCACCGTCAGGACCGGCCCGAAGACCTCTTCCTGCGCAAGCTCATCCGCCTGATCGACACCATCGACAATCGTCGGCTCAAAGAACCATCCGGCACCGGTTTCAGGATCGACGGTGACATTGCCTCCTGCCACAATGTTCAGGCCGCGCGCCTTGGCGCGATCAAGAAAGCCGTTGATCTTGTCCAGATGCTGAGCGGAGTTCACCGGGCCGACGTTCGGGTCGCGCAATCCATGCCCCAGGCTCAGGGCCTTGGTCTTGGCGACAAGCTTTTCCAGGAACTCGTCGTGAATAGCCTTGTCGATGATCAAACGAGACCCTGCTGAACAGATCTGCCCGGCATGTTCGTAGATCGCGCCCAGAACACCGGCCACAGTCTTGTCCTTATCGCAATCCTTCATCACGACGACCGGTGATTTGCCGCCAAGTTCCAGGACCACGCGGGTGATGTCATCAGCCGCTGTCTTCATCACCGTGCTTCCCGTGAGGACGGAGCCGGTGAAGGTAATGTGATCCACGCCTGTGTGGCGCGTCAGCGGAGCGCCGACCTCCTGACCTGTCCCGGTCAGAACGTTGCAAAGACCATGGGGCAGCCCCGCCTGAGACAGCACCTCTGCCAACATCAGAGCTGTGAACGGTGTTTGTTCGGCCGGTTTCGCGACAACGGCGCAACCTGCAGCCAAAGCAGGCGCAAAGCCGCGAGCAGCCGTCGAAATGGGGAAATTCCAGGGGATGATATGGGCGGTGACACCAACAGGCTCATGAATGGAATAGCCAAGATAGTCAGGTCCAAGCGGGAAGCTGTCGCCCTGAAGCTTATCGCAGGCACCAGCATAATACTCGAATGTTCTCGCCGCGCCGCGCACATCGCCCATCGCCTCGTTCAAAGGCTTGCCGCTGTCGAGACATTCAACGATCGCGAGCCGATCGATGTTTTCAAGGATCAGCTGAGACGCCCTGAGCAGGATCCGCGCCCGCTCGACCGGCAGAACGTCACGCCAGGATGTATCGAACGCCTTGCGGGCACTGGAAACCGCATCATCAACATCGGCCTCGGTTCCAGCCGTGAAACTGGCAAATGCCTTTGCCGAGCCCGGATCGAGACTTTCCATCGAACGGTTATGAACGGGGCGGGAGAAGGCCCCGTCAATGAAGTGGCCGTTCGGAAGTCCTTCAAGGGTTCCTGTTTCCAGGTATTCGGCAGTCAGCTCAGCAGCGCTCTTCATGGTCAGGCTTCCAATTCACTGATCTTGTAACGGGACTTTTCAAGCCACGACGGATTGATGTCGACACCCCATCCAGGCGCGTCGGTGACCACGGCGTTGCCGTCAACAATATCAAAGGGAGAAGAGGCAAACAGGCCGTATTGCCAAGGATAGTAATCTTGTTTCTCGATGGAGAATTCCAGGTATTTGCCAGCGTTTGGAATGGCCCGCAGCAGATGCATCGTGAACAGCGTCACCATCGAGAGGTTGGCGGCATGTGGCGTACACGGCAATCCGGCCAGATGCGCCATCTCCGCCACTTTCATGGTCCGCAACATGCCCCCGAGATAGCAAATATCGGGCTGGATCACATCCACGACGCGGTCGTCGATCATGCGTTGCCAATCGACGAGCGAGCAATCCTGCTCGCCGCCGGTGATATCGATCTCCAACGCATCGGTCACCTGCTTGGTCTGATCATAATGCCAATAGGGGCAAGGCTCCTCGTAGTGGGAAATGCCGTTGTCCTGTAGGAACCTGCCGACCGCAATTGCTCTGGCTGGAGAGTAGCAGGAGTTTGCATCGACCAGCAAAGCGACGTCGTCTGAAAAAGCCTTGCGCATCGTCGGGACAATTTCTTCAGTCCGCCCAGGCCATTCGTCCTGATCGCGGCCACATTCCGCGCCGATGCGGAATTTGAAGGCTGTAAAGCCGAAATCGTCCTGCTCTTTCTTTAGCCGGTCCGCTTCATCTTTCGGCGTGATGTCGCGCTTCATGGAAGACGCGTAGGCCCGTACTTTTCCGGGCGTTCCGCCGAGCAATTCGCAGACTGGCTTGCCTTCGATCTTGCCACGCAGATCAAACAAGGCTGTATCCAGCCCACCCATCGCACGGCGCAAATAGGCCCCTGGAAACTTGTGTTCCCTTTCGGGAATAATGTCCATCAGATGGGCAATATCGTAGGCGTCCTGTCCCAGGGCGTAAGGCGCAACCTGGCGGTGAACAACCTCCGCGGTGATGTCGGCACAATATGGCGCAACCTGCCCCCAGCCCTGCGCACCAGTGTCTGTCGTCACACGAACAAAGCACACGAACTCATCTGTGAACGTCTCGATGGATTGGATCTTCATGGACCGATCAGACCTTTGTAATTTTTGTACCACCTGCGCAATCGCTTGGCAGCTTGACGCTAAAATAGTCATTATTGGACTTGAGTTAAGGTCCGTTTTGCGCAAACCTTCATACCAATTAAGAGGGTCCGATGAAGCATCATGCCGGCGTCCTGTTGTCATCCATCCGGATCGACAAAACCTCCAGCAGGCGCATTTCCGTACAACTCTATATGGCATTGCGCGAGCTGCTTCTGGCGGGCGGGCTGATGCCGGGCGAGCGTTTGCCCGCGACCAGAACCCTGGCCGAAGAGGTCGGAGTGTCCCGGACCACTGTGATTGACGCGGTCGACCGCCTCATCTCTGAAGGCCTTGTGGAATCGCGTGTCGGTGCCGGCACATTTGTCAGCGAAGCCTTGAAAGTCCGGCACAAACCAGGGTCGGCGTCCCTAGATAAGATCCGCGCCATCGCCGAGCCACGTCTTTCACACGCAGCAAGACATGCGACACCGGATTTTGCGCCACGCACCAGACTGCCGCACAAATCCCTGGCGTTCACGACCGCCCTTCCTGCTCTCGATGCTTTTCCCATGGCTCAATGGGCAAGATTGTCAGCCAGACATTGGCGGCGCGAACGGGATCAGGTCACGGGATATGGCGAGCCCTTCGGGTTTCCACCGCTTCGTGCTGCCATTGCGCGCCAGCTGAATGCCTCAAGAGGCATTAAATGCGACCCGGAGCAAATCTTCATCGTCAACGGTGCTCAGCAAGGTTTCTCGCTGATCAGCTCACTCCTGGTCAATCCGGGTGAACCTGTCTGGTTTGAAAATCCGGGCGCCATCGGTGCCCGCAATGCTTTCATCTCAACCGGCGCAAACCTGGTACCGATCGAGGTCGATAAAGAAGGTCTTTGTGTCGACGATGGCTTGAAAAAAGCGCCCCATTTCAGGCTGGCTTTCGTCACCCCCTCACACCAGCAGCCGTTGGGCCACGTGATGAGCCTGGAACGCCGGCTTGCCTTGCTCCAGGCAGCCCACGACGCAGATGCAATGATCGTGGAGGACGACTATGACGGTGAATTCTACTATGGCGAACAACCACCGCCGACCTTGAAGAGCATCGACACCCAGGAACGGGTTATTTATGTCGGCACCTTCTCCAAATCCCTGTTTCCGAGCCTTCGCCTCGGCTTTGTCCTGGCCCCCAGGGGTCTTGTCGAGAGCTTCAACCATATTTGCTCGGCGTGGCTAAGCGGCGTCCCGACAGCGACCCAGGCAATCACGGCCGACTTCATGGATGAAGGCATGTTCGCCACTCACATCCGGATGATGCGGCAACTCTACAAGGAGCGTCATGATGCCCTGATCAGCGCGGCATCATGTTTGGCAGGCAAGATTGATGTGCAGCCCACAAAGAGCGGATTTCACGCCGTGGGGCTACTGGCGCCTTCCCTGACCGAGGATTTCCTGGTGGCCGAAACAAGATCCGCCGGCGTGGTGACATCCCCTCTTGGGCGCTACGCCCTGGACAAGCTAAAGCAAAGTGGCATTGTTCTTGGATTTGGCAGTTCACCGCCCGAGGAAATCAAGAAAGGCATTGAAGTCATAAAGAGCATCGTGGGCCAATCAACATAATTGGTCTGCAATTTTATCCGTAATGGATATATTTATACAGACCAATTCAACATTAGTATTTTCCCCATCGCTGCCGACTGCAATTGTTATGACTGCTGAAAGGGAGATACTAAATGCGTTTGAACCCAACCGTCGCCGCCTTGCTCGCCGCGACCATGCTCACCGGGGCCGGCTCCGCTCAAGCAGAGACACTCCGGCTTCTGACCTGGGGCTCCTATGCGCCAGAAGAACTCGTTCAGAAATTCGAGAAAGAGTATCCTGACATTGACGTCGAGGTCACCTTCTCGAACAACGAGGAAATGATTGCCAAGCTACGCGCCACAGGCGGAGCTGGCTTCGATCTGGCCCAACCAAGCCATGACCGTATTTATGCGGCACAGCTCGAATATGACATCTACAAGCCGATGGATCTGTCCAAGATCGACACCAGCGTGATGGAACCTTCCCTGCTGGAAGGCGTCAAGGCGAATACGACCATCGAGGGCGAAGTCTATTCGGTCCCGCACCAGTGGGGCACCTCCGGCCTTATGGCCAACAAGGAGATGGCGCCTGACTTCAAGGGTTGGGGCGATCTCTGCGATCCAAAGTACAAGGGCAAGACATCAATGCGCTTGAAGCGCACCATCTTGCTCGGCACAGCCTTCGCAATGGGTGAAGATCCCTTCGCAGCCTATGCTGACCTGGACAAGTATCAGGAGATCCTCGACAAGGTCGCGGACAAGCTGATCGAGTGCAAAGGCAACATCAAAGCCTATTGGAAAGGCGGCGACGATCTGTCTGCCATGATGCTTTCCGGCGAAATCGTTGCATCCGAGACCTGGGACTCCACCGCGTACAAGCTGTTCGGTCAAAACGAAAACATTGTTTTTGTTCCGCCTGAGACCGGTGCACTGGCCTGGATCGACACCTTCACGCTGCCTCGCAAGGGCAAGGCTGATGATGCCGCCTACAAGTGGATCAATTTTGTTCTGCGGCCTGAAAACGTCACCATCATGTCCAGCAGCACTGGATCGATGGCATCCGTCAAAGGCGCCAAGGATCTGCTGCCACCTGAGAAGAAGGTCGCTGTCAGCGCCGCCTTCACCGATGCAGACATCAGCAACCTCAAGTTCTTTGCCAACATCCCTCCCGGCGTTGAGGACATGGAAGGCAAGACGCTGGAAAAGATCAAAGCAGCCACCGGCGGCTAATCCAATCCAGCATTTGACGAAAACGATAGGGCGCTCCGCAGCGCCCTATCAAACTTCCTAAGCACACAGGATCCGCCTAACGCTCGCCCCTCGCCTTGATCAGGGCTCAAGCGAAACCAGAGATCCGACCACCTTCCCTCAATTCTCAATCCGTAACTGGCACGCTCATGACACCCAATCCGACTTTTGACCTTGAATGCAACAATATCGCCAAGTCGTTCGGGAAGGTTCGCGCCGTAAATGATGTGTCTTTCACCATTCCAAGCGGGTCTTTTTTTTCCATTCTGGGTCCATCAGGCTGCGGCAAGACAACCTTGATGAGAATGATTGCCGGATTTGAGGAGCCAACGGGCGGGGACATAAAAATCAAGGGCAAGTCGGTTCTCGGGACGCCGCCCAACAAGCGCAATGTGAAGATGGTCTTTCAGCATTTGGCGCTTTTCCCGATGATGAATGTCTACGAGAACATTGCCTACGGATTGCGTTGTAGCGGCCACGACAAAGATGAAATCAAGCGCAAGGTCCATGATGTGCTTGAGCGGATCGCGCTGCCTGATGTCGCCGACCGTGAAATCCACCAACTTTCGGGCGGGCAGAAACAGCGCATCGCCATTGCCCGCTGCATGGTGCTTGACCCGGATGTTCTGCTGCTCGACGAACCCCTCGGCGCCCTCGATCTGAAGCTGCGCGAAGCGATGAAGATCGAGCTCAAGCTCCTGCAGCATCAGTTCAACACCACATTCATCTACATCACCCATGACCAATCCGAAGCCTTGGTCATGTCCGACCATGTGGCGGTGATGAACAAGGGCGACTTCGAACAGATCGGAACGCCCCAGGAACTCTACCATCGTCCAAACACGGCTTTCGTTGCCGGTTTCGTCGGCGACAGCAATCGCTGGACCGGGCGCGTCAAGAGCGGTGACGCCACCGGTGGCATGGCTGAAACGGACCAGGGCCTGCCGATCAAGTTCACGGCCAACGGCCAAAGCCAGATCTCTGAGGGTGAAACCGTAGATATCTTCGTTCGCCCCGAATTCATTCGCACCCTGCGCGGCGCCGACAGGCAAAGCCCGGTTGAACCCCATGAGACGTCGATCGACGGCGTTGTCGACAGCCTGCTGTTCAATGGCGCGAACAGCCGAGTGCTTGTGCGCGGCTCGACCGGACAACTTATCGAGGCCGACGTCACCTTGACCGGCAGCGGCGACCTGACACCCGGTGAAGATGTTCGCCTCGCATGGTCTTCCGAGCAGGCCACATGCTTTGCACGTCATGAGGCATCGTGATGCAACAAAAAGACATCAAACGCCTCACAATGCTGCTCCTGTTCGCCCCGTTCGCGCTCTGGATCTTGTTGCTGATCCTGCTGCCGCATATCGGCATGGTCATTCTGTCCCTACGCGAAAAAGTTGCTCCAAGGGTCTATGAGTTCGGTTTCGGCAACTACATCGATTTCGCAATGGAGCCGATCTACTGGAACACGCTCTTGCGGACTGGATCCATGGCATTGCTGGTCACGGCTCTTGCCTTGCTGATCGGCTTCCCGATTGCCTACTACATAGCCAAGGTTGCCGGCTTCAGAACCCGCGGCGCCTTGTTTCTGCTGTGTCTGATCCCCTTGTGGGTCAGCGATCTCATCCGCGCCTTCGGCTGGATATTGCTGCTGCGCGAAACCGGCGTCATTTCGACGTTCCTGCAATGGTCTGGTGCGATCGATGGCCCCATCGAGTTCCTCTACAATGATGCCACTGTCGTGGTCGGCCTCGTCTACACCGTCATTCTCTTCATGATCGTGCCGCTGGTATCGACACTCGATGGTATGGACAATTCCATGATCGAGGCCGGATACAATCTGGGCGGCAACGGCTTTACAGTGCTCCGACGGATCATCGTTCCTTACGCAATGCCGGGGATCGTGTCGGGTTGCATCGTGGTCTTCATGCTGACAGCCGGATCCTATCTGACGCCCATTCTCTTGGGCGGCAAGAACTCCAGCTGGTTCACCGAACAGATCTATGACCAGTTCATCACCCGGTTCAACTGGGAGTCCGGCGCAGCCTTTGGCTTCCTGCTTCTGGCCTTCACGTCGCTTGTCATCTGGTTGGGCCTGAAGCTCAGCGGACAGACACTCGCCAACACCGTCGCCAAGAGCTGAGGAGACCGAATATGCTGCTTCAAAGCAACCCATCTCCCTTTCTCTGGGGCTACCGTATCTACGTCGCGGCGTTCTTCATTTTCCTGGCAGCGCCTCTCGTTGCTGCAGGTGCGTTTGCGTTTAACGACAGCCTGTTTCCCGCTCTGCCGTGGCAAGGTTTCACGCTCGACTGGTTCTTCAACGACACCGAGCCGAAACTCGGCATGTTTCATGATCGCCGCCTGTTGCGCGGGATGTACTATTCCTTTGTCATCGCTTGTTTCGTCGCCTCTCTGTCTGTCCTGGTTGGAACGACCAATGCGTTTTTGTTTGTCCGCGGTGACTTCCCCGGCAAAAATGCGCTCTACATCGTGATGGTCATTCCACTTGTTATTCCAGGCGTGATTCTGGGCATATCGATCCTTGTTCTTGCGAGCGACACAGCCAACTATTTCGAGAACAGCTTTGACCTGGAACTGGAGTTCCTGCGCCCCGGGATTTTCCTGGTTGTGCTTGGTCAGTTTTCCTTCATCACAACGATCACCTCACTCGTGATCACGGCACGTTTGAAGAAATTCGACGACAGCATGGAAGAGGCCGCGCTGAACCTTGGCGCAAGCCGCGCACGGGTGCTGAGAACGATCACTTTGCCCTTCCTGCGCCCGGCAATGATCGCATCAGGCATTGTGGCTTTCCTTGTGTCCTTCGAAAACTTCAACACCACTTTGTTCCTGGTCGGTTCGGAAGCTCCGCTCACCATCACGATGTATGACCGGATGGCCAAGGTCGGCTCAACGCCGGTTCTGAATGCCGTTTCGTTTTTCCTGATGGTCGGGTCCGGCCTTCTGGCGCTGGTTTCGATCTTCATTCAACGCGACAAGTCGGTGCGGTAAACCAGCCATGATCGAGTATGATTTTGTTGTCGTAGGCGCTGGTTCCGCCGGCGCGGTGCTGGCGGATCGCCTGTCGGAAAGCGGCAAACACACTGTGTGCCTTCTGGAGGCGGGTGGTTCGGATCTGAACTTCTGGATCTGGATGCCAATTGGCTATGGCAAGGCGTTCTACAGTGCTCCAATCAACTGGAAGTACACCACGGAGCCCGACCCCGAGCTGAACAATCGCTCTGGATACTGGCCGCGCGGCAAGGTTCTGGGCGGATCCAGTTCCATCAACGCCATGGTCTATATTCGCGGACAACATGCCGATTTCAACGACTGGGAAGCCGAAGGCAATCCAGGCTGGGGGTTCGCGGATCTCCTGCCCTATTTCAAAAAAATGGAAACCAACGACCAGGGCGAAAGCGACTATCGCGGCGGCTCCGGACCTCAATATGTCTCGACGATGAAGCGCGACCTTCATCCCCTGTGCGACGTGTTTCTCAAAGGCGCTCAGGAAGCGGGATATACATACAATTCTGACTTCAATGGCCCGGATCAGGAAGGCGTCGGTCTTTATCAAAACACTGCCAAAGACGGCTTTCGCATGTCGACGGCACGTGCCTATCTCGGCCGCGCCCGCAAGCGTTCCAACCTGCACATAGAGACAAAGGCACATGCCAGCCGGATTATTCTCGATGGCCAGAAAGCCGTCGGCGTCGCCTATCGCCAAGGCGGCAGCGAGAAAACCGTCACGGCTCGCAAAGAAGTGGTTGTCAGCGCAGGTGCCGTCAATTCTCCCCAGCTTCTGATGCTATCAGGCATCGGCGACGGCGCGGAGCTTCAGGCGTCCGGCATTGATGTCGCCGTACACCGCCAGGCCGTTGGAAAAAACCTTCAAGATCATCTGGGCGTTGACTACCTGTATCGGTCAAAGGTTCCCACGCTGAACACCCAGCTCCATCCTTGGTGGGGCAAGCTCTACCAGGGCATCCGCTATGTTCTGACGCGTCGCGGGCCTCTGTCTCTCGGCGTCAATCAGGCAGGTGGTTTCGTCAAGACCGACACGAGCCCTTCGCGCCCCAATGTGCAGCTCTATTTTTCGCCGGTAAGCTACACAAAGGCTCCGGCGGGCCAACGGCCGCTCATGAACCCGGATCCGTTTCCCGGCTTCCTGCTCGGCATGCAGCCGACGAGGCCGACCAGCCGGGGCCATATCGCGCTTCGATCGTCAGATCCGACGGCGTCCCCGCTGATCCATCCCAATTCCCTCAGCACCGCGCATGACCGAAACGAAATGGTCGAAGCTTGCAAGATCCTGCGCAAGATTGCTGAGAGCCCGGCGATGCGGGCCGTCATTGATGAGGAAATAGCACCAGGTCCGTCTGTCCAGAGTGAAGATGATATGCTGCAGGATGCGCGCGCAAGGTGTTCAACCGTGTTTCATCCAGTCAGCACCTGCCGGATGGGACCCAACCCCGAAGAGAATGTCGTTGATGCCCGGCTGCGCGTCTATGGCGTTGACGGGCTTCGGGTCGCGGACACGTCGATCTTTCCAACGGTCACGTCCGGCAACACCAATGCCCCTGCGATCATGGTCGGCGAAAAAGCGGCTGCCATGATCCTTGAAGACCACAAGACGGCATAACGGAGATCAAAGTGACACCTGTTCAGCTGTTCGCCGATGACTTCAAGCCAGAGCCTTATTGGTGGCATTCAACCGCGCGACCCCAAACGCTGCCAATAGAGCTGCCGAAAGAAGCCGATGTGGTGATTGTCGGCGCCGGTTACACAGGTCTGAATGCGGCCCTTCAAACCGCCCGCGCAGGCCTGTCGACGCTTGTGGTCGATGCAGAAGCTGCTGGCTGGGGCTGCAGCACGCGAAACGGCGGACAGGTCTCCACAAGCATCAAGCCGAGCTTCAAGACCCTTGCGCGCCGCTATGGCGAAACGGTTGCGACCGACATCCTGCGCGAAGGGCAAGCATCGCTCGACTACATGCACAACCTCGTTCAGGACGAGGCCCTTGACTGTGAGTTCAAGGAAGTCGGACGCTTCCACGGAGTCCATAAGGCGCACCTTTATGACGCATTGGCCAGAGATTGCGCGTCCGGACATCCCGTCTGGAAAACCGATGCATTCATGGTGTCAAAAGCCGAGATGCAGAGCGAGCTGGGGACGGATGCCTATCATGGTGGCATGGTCCTGCCCCGTCACTGCAGCATCGATGTCGGCAGGTACCATCCGGCGCTGCGTGAGCGCGTCGTATCGGCTGGTGCCCTGATCAAAAGCCACTGCAAGGTGACATCGCTCGAGCGCACAACGACCGGATTTCTCGTCCACACGCAGGATGGACCAGTCCGCGCCGGAAAAGTCATTCTGGGCACAAGTGGCTACACCGGACCGCTTTCGAGCCATCACCAACGCCGGATCATCCCGATTGGCTCTTATGTCATCGCGACAGAGGAATTGCCCGCCGAGCTGATCGACAAGCTGTTCCCGACAGACCGGATCCTCTCCGATACGCGCAAGCTGGTCTATTATTACCGGCTTTCTCCGGACCGGAAGCGAGTGATCTTTGGGGGACGCGTATCGCTGAGCGAAACAGACCCTAGGAAGAGCGCAGTCAAATTGCACCGGGATATGGCGGCGCTCTTCCCAGAGTTGGCTTCCGCAAAGATAAGCTATTCCTGGATGGGATATGTCGGCTACACATTTGACGCACTCATGCACTGCGGAGAAGACAAAGGGCTTTTTCATTCAATGGGTTATTGCGGCTCTGGCGTTGGAATGGCCAGCTATCTGGGCTACCGCATGGGCCAAAAGGCGGCAGGGCTTGAAAAGACACCCTCACCTTTTGAGCGCATTCCAAATCCAACGCGACCCCTTTATTCAGGTAACCCCTGGTTCCTGGCACCATCCGTTCTCGTCTACCGGATCCGCGACAGGTTCGGGATTTAGCGCACTCGCCCGAGCACCTTCGTGCTTTTCAAACGCCTCACCTCCTCTGCACGAATGAGTTCGCACCCGACAAAGTATACCTGTCAGAATTAAACGGCACTGGCCGCAATTAATCGGCACCAGACAGTTTTTGCCGGGATTATCCGGGAAAATGCGCGATTTGGTGGTTTTGAGCCACGCAAAAGCATTGGGACTCCCATCCCCGTATCAGAAGTGCAAATCCCTCCCCTGCTATCCTTATGCCCCGCTCGGAAATCCCGGCGGTTTTTTGTTGACCAAAAATTTAGAAATATATGAAGCCACAAACACCCAAGATGTAGCCCGCAAAGCAGGACATGCTTGAGGGCATCGGGAAGTTCGGCAAACCGGCGCGATAAAACGTCAGAAACTGGATACTGTCGACCATAGAGTTCGAATAATAGAAGAAATTAAAAGCCGAGGGTGCCCAGAAAACGCGCGATCTGCTGAATCCCGGTGACGCTCGCTCTTCTGTCTCATGCTTCACTCCTGATCGGTGAAGATGAGCCTAAATCTCTCCCTTAAGCAATCAGCCTAGTCTGTTCCATACGCGCTGACGGGGAACAGCCCAGATATTGCGAATTTCCCCTTAGTGTCATCCGTTCTTGCGCGTCACATGAATACAAGTGACTTCTTTTACACCCCGCTGGCTTCGCTATACTCGCCGCGAATCTTTACTTGTCTCGGAGCGTGGTGAATTTGAATGGAGTCACAACCGGCCTGTCTCCTTGATGACTGACCAGAACCGTGAAACGCCGGGAGCCATTGGGGGGCAAGCCGGCCACAGCAGTCTTTTCCAATCGGTCCCTATCGAGGATGCTTCCTCCCAGGCCGCCTTGCAGCCGTGGGTAAAGATGGAGTGCTACCAGCTCAGCCGTGGGACTCCCGTGGCACACTTCGACTGTCTGGACCTCGGTACTCAGCAGATCGTTCGCGAGTGTCAGCATGTCTCTGTCCAGAAAATCGGCTGCACGCCATCGGATTTCTGCACCGTGTCCATCAGCACCGAAGGTCCAACAACCCGCTTCTCCGAGCATTGCGGCGCGCATGAAAATTCGGTCTTCTTTCTGCCTGCCAACGCCGAGTTCGACGTGCATGTACCCGCCGGAAGCGAGACCGCCTATATTGGTTTCAGTCAGACAGCATTTCTCCAGGGCGCGCGCACGCTCAATCCGGCGCTTTGGTCAGAACCGCCGGCCAACGTATTGCCACTGGCCACCAACCGGAGAGCCGACTTCCAGGAGATTGTCGATCTCAGCCTCCAGGCAGCACAGAGAACAATCGGCAATGGAGAGGTGCTCGACGAAGATACCCTTCGAAAGCATGTGTTTCACAGCGTTCTTCATATCACAGCAGTCTCGGAGGATGCAGTCTCACCATCGCTCAATGACCGCCAGAGAGCCTTGCAGATCGGCAGATCTACAAAAGAGTTGGTGGAAGAACGGCTAGAGGCGGACGAATTGCCAACGGTCGTGGAGATCTGCACCGAGCTCGGCATCTCTGAACGCACGCTTCAGTACGCTGTTCGCGAATATGTCGGCCTCACTCCGGTTGCCTACCTCCGCATGTGCCGGCTGAACCATGTTCGCCGCATGCTCGCGGCATCCGATCCGGAAACAACCACGATCACCCGGGTTGCCATGCGTTTCGGCTTTTTGCACCTTGGCCGCTTTGCCGGAGACTACAAGCGCGTATTCGGCGAAACGCCCTCGGAGACACTCAACTCCTGATCATCCAGGAATCCCTGCAAAATTTCTCAATGTTTCTATTGCCTTTGCGGAAATCGGATAGCTGACCCGCCCCCCTGTTTCTATGGTCCGCTCAACTACTTGGCATATTGCTCCAGGCTCAACAGGTCTATCTGCACTTGAGCCTGGATAGCTGCCTGACCGATATGAGCTCCCGAACGCAATGCAGACATCAACTCTTGTTTCAACCTCTTCTGTAACGTCAGACCTTCACCACCCGACATCAGTGGCCACGACAACAAAACGCCGCGACCAACTGCTCATGACGTCCGAACTTGCAGGAAGCTTCGTTCCGATTCCCGCAAGTGCGGCGCCGGTCGGGGCGCAGTCGCTGACGTGGGACATCACGTCCGGATACACGACTGTCGTCGGCGGTTCCGGGACATGGAGCTCTGGAGCGTGGAACGGATCAACACAGACCTGGGCAAATGAAGGCGGCACCGGCAACCAGGCCTGGACACCGGGGGGCCGGTTCTATTTTCGACGGCATGGCTGGAACCGTTGCGGCGCGCAGCGTGTTGATGGCCAGGCCTTCAAAACGGATGGTTACATGCTGACCGGTGACACCCTCACGTTCGAGGCAGGGGGCAATGAGGCTAATGTTGCGAAGGGGAACGCCACTATAGGTCTGGAACTGGCCGATACCCCAAGCGGCGCTGGCATGACAGAACCCGGCGATGGCAGTCCGGTTCTGTCCGGCCCCAATTCAATGAACGGCGTCATCGCCAAAACCAGCGTCGGAACGATTAATTTATCCGGCAGCACGCAGGGCGGCATATCGGGACCGATAGCCCCGCGAAAACGGTTCGCAGCCATTCTTAGAAGAGCCGGCAGGATCAGCGCCTGCGTGGCTGGCCTTCTGATGTTCATGCCGGGTGATGCGCAGGCATTTGATGCCCCATCACGTATCGATCAAATAGTGTCCCTGGATTCCCAATGCAGTTTCTACGTCTTCGTTACCAATAATAGTGGAGGTACTGCAGGTGTACGCATTAGACGTTTTGGAGTGGAAACCCGAGCGGCAGGGGGGGTGGGCTTTTTAGCAAGTGAACACTACACCAGTATTCCGGCGATAACTGCTGCATTTTTGCAAGCGAACTGCAAGCTTGCAGATGTCGCTAGCCTGGTTCAGCAAGGCGCTACAGGAACCTATACCGCCCAAGGCTACATGGGGGTTTCCTTTGAAGCGACACGTACTACCGACGGTGATCGCTACGCCTACCTTGCCGAAATCCGCGGGGCAACGGGAACAACCATTACGGTCAACCAGACCCTCGTCAATGCGGCGCCAACGGTAACGCTCGGCACCCCCAACGGACCAGATGGCAGCGGAAACTATACCGTGACCGCCACCTTGTCTGAAAGCAGCTCTGATTTCACGGCCTCTAGCCTGACGTTGACAAACGCCACAGCAACAGTGTCGGGCAGCGGCAGCAGTTACACCATTGTTCTGGACCCGGTGTCAGATGGGGCGGTCAGTGCATCCGTCCCAAAGGGGGCCTTTACGGATAGCGAAGGGCTTGAAAACTGGGTCGCCTCAAATGAAGTGACGTTTTTAGCCGACACAACGCCCCCCACAATCAGCATCGATCCCCTCTCCGGCCCGGTTGCCGGAGAATATACGGCGGCGATCACCCTGTCGGAGGCAAGCACCGATTTCACCCTCGCCGATTTAACCCTGACCAATGCCACCGCAACGCTGTCGGGATCTGGGACGAGCTACACCGCGACGCTGACACCTGTTGCGGATGGGACTGTGGCCTTGTCGGTTGCGGCAGGCACCTTCAGCGACGCCGTTGGAAATACGAACACTGCTGCCTCAAACGAGGTGACGGCAACCTATGACGCCACCGCCCCAACCGTCAGCATCGCCCCCCTCTCCGGCCCGGTTGCCGGAGAATATACGGCGACGATCACCCTGTCGGAGGCAAGCACCGATTTCACCCTCGCCGATTTAACCCTGACCAATGCCACCGCAACGCTGTCGGGATCTGGGACGAGCTACACGGCAGTTCTAACCCCGGAGACCGACGGGCAGATAGCTTTATCAGTGGCAGCGGGTAGCTTCACCGATGGATCCGGAAACACAAACGCGGCCTCAAATGAGGTGACGGCGACCTATGACTCCACCGCCCCAACGGTCAGCATCAAGGCGACCGAAACGAGTGTGACGGGTCCGGAATCGATCAACGTTACAGTCACGTTCTCTGAAGACGTCACCGGGTTTGAGATGAGCGATTTCTCCGTGGCCAACGGCGCAGTCACACAGCTGCAGGGGAGCGGCGCAGATTATATTGCAACAGTTGCATCGACAGGTCGGGGGGATCTTGAGATTTCCATCCCGGCAGGTGCAGCAACAGATGCTTCAGGAAATGAAAATACCGCTTCGAACACGCTTTCCATTGCCAATATAATTGTCGAACAAACGCAGAAAGTCATCGCGCAGTTCATGCAGACAAGGGCAAGTCAACTGCTTTCCAGTCAGCCCGATCTTACCGGGTTCCTGTCAGGCGGTAGCCAAGGCTCTTTTGACTTCGTGATGACAAGCCTGAATGGCAACTTCGACTTCGCGAGCCAGCCCGGCATAAACAGTGGCTTCTGGACAAGACTGAACGGGTCCTGGACCCGGGAAGGTACTGCAAAATCGCAGTATGTTTTCGGAGCAATCGGCCATCATTTCAAAATCTCGCCGACGCTGCTCGTGGGTGGAATGCTGGAGTTTGACTATCTCAGTCAACAGGATGAGCAGGCAAAGATAAACGGTCATGGATGGCTTGCCGGCCCCTATGCCGTGGCCCGTCTGCCGGATCATCCTCTCTTCGTTGAAGGACGATTGCTTTACGGGCAGACATCAAACGACATCTCTCCGCTAGGCACATACACAGACGGTTTCGACACCGAGCGGATCCTGGCGCAGCTCAAAATCTCAGGTGAACTGGGCTTTGAACAAACGGTGGTCACACCCTCGGTCAAACTGTCCTACACAAGCGACGATCAGGAAGCCTATGTTGATGGCCTCGGAAATGTCATTCCAGAACAGGGGCTTGAATTACTCGAGGGCGAACTCGGTCTCGATGTTCGTCATCAGGTCGATTTGCCCACAGACAGCGCAAGTCTGGAACTGATCGCCGGCCTATCAATGATCGGTTCGTCCACGAGGGGCTCGGGCAATGCCGCAAGGGTTGTGCCGGAATATGAAGGTGGCCGTGCCAAGGTAACGATGGGCGCGAACTACATCTTGCCAAATGGCGGCGACTTTCTGCTGGACGCCTATTACGACGGCATCGGGGTCCAGGATTATGAAAGCTACGGCCTTCAACTCGGCTTCAAACTGGCTTTTTGACGGGCTGAAAACGGCAGCGGGAAACCCGCTCCACCCTTCGACGCCGTCATCGGTGATGAACCGGACGATATACATCAAGACTTGGGTTTTGACCGTTCTGGAGTTGCCAATACCCACCTTGCAACTCCATGAGTTCCTCGTGCGTACCAGTCTCGCGCACATTTCCGTTTTCCATGTAAACGATCATGTCCGCGTCTCGGATGGTCGACAAGCGATGCGCAATCACAAAGCTCGTGCGGCCCCGGCGCGGATCGGCCATGGGCAGAGTTGTTTGCGAACACGGTGGCTGGCTCGTTCAGACCAACAAGGTGCTGCGCGCGCATGCTTGTTCGCCAGTTCTGATCGTCCACATTCGAGCAGGCTTGGAAGTAATGGTCCCGCGTTCTGCGAGACCGAAGGTTATCCATCGAACCGCTGCTGGAAATCGCGGATGCGTGCGGCATTGACGCCTTGATCGCTCCGGCCCACTCTCGATACACTGCGCATGTCAACCCGGCTTCCGTCACCTTGTCGCGTCACGACAAGCGCAACATCGTCTGCGAAGTAAAATACAGATGTACGCGCGGTTGCCTCAAAACGGCGACGCTCCGTATCCGAAACGATGATGTCCCACCCCATATCCTGGGCAACCGCCAGCGCGCGTTCATAGGCGGCATCCGCGGCCAAACCCGTTTTTAGGGGTGCGATGTCCGGATAAGAGATCGCCTGAATTTCGGCCACCTCGGACCCTCCATATTCGAGCGAATTACGGGCGCCTGCGCGGCTGTCATCGAGCACCTCGAAAGCGGGCGGATTGGCGGTATCGGTCGAGATGTCGTGGATCGGCGGCGCGCGTCGCGGCGGGTTGAGCGAACCGGCGATCAAGGGCGTCAGAATGACTAGCCCCACTAGTAACGCAACGCTGCCTAAAACTGTCCCGCGTTTTTCCTTGCGAATAAGGTGAATCACCAACGCCAGCGCGCCCAACCCGGCGACAGTCAAGCCGAGTGGATTTAGATAGGTGCGATAGAGACCGAAACCCGTGGTCGGCTCCCACAGCCCCAAACGAGCTCCAAACAGCAAAAATGCTACCCCTAGCACACCGATAAGGGCAACGAGCAAGGCTAATTTCCCAGTGTGTTTCATCATATAAGTCGTACCTTCATAATCGAGGTTTTGGTGCAGATAGCTTGCTCTCTCATCGAGCTCACCACATTTGTCCCAGTCAATTGCTTGCCGTTTCCGTCCCGGCGGCGCCCGCTCCTGTGGCGAGCTTCAACGTTGCCCAGGCCTGCGCTGCGTCATTCACAGCAGAGGCAGCAGTAATGCGTGCTGATGCGGTGTTCCGATCGGTTTCCAGCAGGTCCCAAAGCGTGATTGCGCCCCTTCGGTAATTTTCCTGGGCCAGTTTCAGAGCATGACCGTATTCGTCGGCTGCCTGACGCAGGAGCGCTGCCCGTTGGCGATAGCGGCTTAAATTGGACTGCGCGACCTGAACGTCCTCCACGGCGTCCATGACAGCAGCTCTCCAGGCGATCTCATATTGCTTCGCGGACGAGATGGCCGCATCCCGGGTTGCCCTGAGCTTGCCCTGATTCAAGATTGGCAGTGTCAGTGTCGGCCCGAAGCTCCACGAGTTCACCGCTTCGATACGTCCGACTGTGCCGGCGATCGAAAGCGATGGATACAACGCGGCTTCAGCCACGCCGATGTCGGCTACGGCGGCAGCAAGGTCGGCTTCCGCGCTACGCACGTCGGGCCGGTTGCGCAACAGATCCGCGGGAACGCCTGTCCGGGTCCCGCCAGGCGTGCGCAATTGCGCGGCACCTTTTTGCATCGTTGTCATGATCGGGCCGGCGGGCTCGTTCAACAACGTGGCGATGGCGTAGACTCGGGCGTCAAACAGCGCCGCATATTGTGGCAAGGCCGCGCGTGCGTTGGACAGGAGGGCTCGGGCCTCCGCGACCTCGTACTCGGTTGCCGCTCCTGCCTCATACTTGCTTTGCGTGATGTTAACGGTTTCCTGTCGAGCGCGGATCGTGCTGCGGGTGAGCGCAAGAGCATCCTGGTAATATCGTGCATCCGAGTAAGCCGAGATCAGTTCAGCCAGCCAGGCCAGGCGGATCGTTTCCGCATCTGCGCGCGCCGCGGTAACCGAGGCCTGCGCGCTCTCACGCTCGCGCCGGATGCCTCCGAAAAGATCGATGACCAACGACGCCCCCAGATCAACCGAGTTGACGATGCTGGTGCCGTCGATCGCATTGCCGCCGGACCATTCTCGCGATGCGGTCAGCGATCCGTCGATGGCAGAGTTGACGCCGGTTTCTCGCAGTTCTGCCTGTGCCTGTCGGATCGCTTCAGTCGCCGAAAGCGTGTCGAGGTTCCGTGCAAGGCCGCGCGTGATAAACCGGCTGAGCACCGCGTCATTGTAGCTGAGCCACCAGTTTTCCGAGGCCACGGCCGCGATCGCCTCGGCATCGCCGCCGACAAACCGGGTTTCCAGCGCGACCTCGGGGCGCTCGAAGTCAGGGCCGACAGCGCAGCTGCCGACAAGCAGACCGATCAGGAGGAAACGGGCTTTCACTGGGCAATCTCCCCTCGGCCACGGAACCGTTCCGTGGCCTTGATGACGGCGACGTAGAACACTGGAACCATCACGATCCCGATGACCGCTGAAAAGACGATCCCGCCGAGCATCCCGGTGCCAATGGACTTTTGGGCATTTGCTCCTGCTCCCGAGGCCAGAACCAGCGGCGTAATGCCAATGCCGAAAGTCAACGCAGTCATGAGGATGGGGCGCAAACGCAGGCGGGCCGCCGTGGTCGTCGCTTCCTGTAATGTCTTACCTTGCGAACGCAGGGATTCCGCAAATTCGACGATCAGAATGGCGTTTCTTGCGGCAAGGCCGATTGTAGTCAGCAGGCCCACCTTGAAATAAACGTCGTTCGACTGGCCGAAGTACCACGTCGTCACCAAAGCGCCCAGGATGCCCAGGGGAACCGAAAGCATCGCGGCAAAGGGCACAGTCCAGCTTTCGTAAAGGGCGGCAAGGCACAGGAAGACTACCAGCGCCGAGATCGCGTATAGAATGACTTCCTGATCCCCGGACAATTTCTCTTGGTAGCTCAGACCTGTCCAGGCGACGGCATAGGAGCCATCGAGATTGGCAGTTAGCTGCTCCATCATGTTCATGGCGTCGCCGGAACTAATGCCCGCAGCCGCCTCGCCAGAAATTTCCAGTGCGCGGGTGCCACCATATCTGGAGAGCTTGGGCGTGATCGTTTCCCACTCACGGCTGAGGAATGCCGAAAGCGGGACCATTTCGGCGTCGCTATTGCGCACATGCCATTGATCAATGTTCTCTGGTTGCATTCGCCAATTGGCGCCGCCCTGAACGATCACCTCGCGAAGATCGTTTCCAAGGGGGAAGTCGTTGACATATGAACCTGAAAACACGGTGGATAGCATTGCGTTGACGTCCGATAGGGACACACCCAACGCCTCGGCCTTCTGCTGGTCGATTTTCATTTTCAAGGCTGGCTCGGTTGCGTCATCGTTGCCGCGAAGATTGGTCACCCGCCCGTCCAGGAGTCCATTCGCCACGAGCTGATCGGCCGCAGTAGTCAAGACATCCAGCCCTGCACCTGATTGATCGACGAGATACATGGTGAAGCCGGAGGAGGTTCCAAGCCCCTGAATTGCAGGAGGCTGAAGGACAAAGACGCTGCCAAGTCGGGACTGGAAGAACTTCATGTTTGTCCGCATCATCAGATCAGCCGCATCCAGTCCGGGCCGGTCATCGTAGTCCTTGAGCCGGAAAAACATCATCCCGTAGTTTTGCCCCGTTCCGCTGAAACTGAACCCGACATTGGCAAAGACACCGTCCACGATGTCAGTTTCCTCGGTCAGCAGGTATTCCTCAATTTGCGTGATCATGTGTTGCGTCTGCTGGACAGTCGATCCTTGCGGCAATTCGAGCATGGCCATCAGAACGCCCTGATCTTCGGTCGGCAGAAATGATGAAGGCAGGCGGTCATAGACCCAATAAGCGCCCAGACCCACAAGCCCCAGGACCAGCAGCATTCGGAAAGGACGCAAAGAGAACCGCTCAACCACGGTGCCGTAGCCGCCTGTCAACCGATCAAGCCCCGCATTGAACCAGCGCAAGGGTGCTACGAGGGTCTTGTCGTGCTTCGGCTTGAGAAGCTGTGCACACATCGCGGGCGTGAGGATCAGTGCCACGAACAGCGACAGCACCATCGCCGAGATGATCGTGACCGAGAACTGCTTGTAGATCACCCCGGTCGACCCGTCCATGAAGGCCATCGGCAGGAACACCGCAGTCAAAACCATCACCATCCCGATCAGCGCGGTGGAGATTTCGCCCATGCTCTTTTCTGTCGCCGCAACCGCATCGAGCCCCTCTTCTTCCATCACCCGCTCGACATTCTCGACCACAACAATTGCGTCATCGACAAGCAGCCCGATGGCCAAAACCAGCGCAAACATGGAGAGGGTGTTGATCGACATACCAAAGGCCGACAACACGCCAAACGTCCCCAGCAGAACCACAGGCACGGCAATCGTCGGAATGAGTGTCGCCCGCCAGCTTTGCAGAAACAAAACATGACAAGAAACACGAGGATGATTGCTTCGATAAGTGTTTGATACACCTGCTCAATAGACTCTTCGACAAAGGGCGAGGTGTCATAGGGGTATTCAACGGTCACTCCCGCCGGCAAGGCAGAGGACAGGCCGTCGACCACGGCGCGGACCGCTTCGGCAGTATCCACCGCATTGGCACCGCTGGAAAGGTTTACGGAAAAACCCGCAGCGGGATGGCCGTTGAAGCGGCTGACGCTGCTGTAGTCTTCCTCGGCCAGCTCGACCGCAGCGACATCGGCAAGATAGATCGCCGATCCGTCTGGCTTGGTTTTCAAAAGGATGTTCTCAAAGTCCTCGACCGATTCAAGCTGGGATTGGGCGGACAGCGACACTGTGTACTGCTGGCCTTTGGTGACAGGTTGATCACCCAGACTGCCAACGGTGACGTTGGTGTTCTGCTCGGATACGGCCGAGGTCACATCGTTTGGGGTCAATTGGTATTGATACAAGCGCTCAGGGTCCAACCAGATTCGCATCGCGTATTCCGTACCGAATATGTTGACCGAGCCCACGCCATCCGTGCGCTGCACCGCATCTTGGATCGTGCTGCTCAGAATGTCGCCCAGTTCCAGCGAGGAATAGCTGTCATCCTCGCTAACGAGCGCACCGACGAGGAGGATCGACGTGGTCGAGCGGGTGACGGAGATGCCCAGGTTCGTCACCACATCCGGCAGTTGAGACTCCACCAATTGCAGTTTGTTTTGCACCTGCACCTGCGCCATATCTGGATCAATGCTGTCGTCAAAGGTCAGGGATATACTGGCGGTTCCTTCGCTCGAGGAGGAGGTCATGTAGGTCAGGCCATCCAACCCAGTCATGCCGTCCTCGATGACCGTCGTGACCGAATTCTCGACCGTCGCGGCAGAAGCCCCGGTGTAGGACGCCGTGATACGCACCGTCGTAGGCGCGATGTCGGGATACTGGGAAATCGGCAGGCTGGAGAGGCTGTAGGCGCCCAAAAGCATGGTCGCGATGGCAAGCACCCAGGCAAAGACGGGGCGGTGAATGAAGAATGAGGCCATGGATCAATCCTCCGCGGCAGTGGTGTCGGCATCGTGCACAATGCCGTCTTCATCTATGATCGCGGGAACCGGTGTCACCGCCTGTCCGGCCCGGATGGAGGACAGTCCATCCACGATCAGCCGGTCTCCCTCTTTCAAGCCTTCGCGGACGATCCATGCGTTCTGATAGCTTCCTTGGTCTTCCAACGTAATCTGTCGTGCCGTCCCGTCGTCGCCCACGACGTAGACGGCAAGCCTGCCCGATTTTCCGCGCGTGGCGGCACGCTGCGGCACGAGATAGGCCTGCATCGTGCCGAGGACGATCTCGCCGCGGACGAACATGCCAGGAATGATCAGGTGTTGGGGGTTGTCAAACTTGAACCGGATGGTCACGGTTCCGGTCGTTGTGGATACGGTGTTTCCGGGGGTAACCAGTTCTCCGGTACCGCGATAAACGTCGCCATTTTCCAGCAAGAGGGTCGCCTGAAGGACGTCGTTCTGCTTCAGGCTGCCTTCGATGATGCTCTTGCGGACAGATAGGATACGTGCGCTCGCTTCCGTCATGTCCACATAGATCGGGTCGGAGCGCACGATCGTCGTCAGCTCATCCGACTGGCCGACGGTCACAAGATCGCCGACAGAAACCGTCGCCACATCGGCACGCCCTTCAATCGGACTCGTCAGTGTCGTCCATGATAATTCGGCTCTTGCATATTCCAGCGTGGCTTTGGCAGCATCTAATGTTGCTTTGGCTTCCGCAAGAGCCGCGCGTGCGGCTTCGACCTCGGCCTCGGTATAGCCTCGGCCAGTTAATTGTTCCGCGCGATCATATGCGGCTTGTGCCACAGGCAAATTGGCTTCCGCTGTTGCTAAGCTTGCACGGGCAGAGGCCACGGTTGAGAGATATGAAGTATCATCGATCCGGAACAACGGGTCACCGACCGAAAGATCCTGACCTGGTGTGTAGAGTATTTCTTCGACAGCACCGCCTACGCGTGGTCGCACCTCTACGTCCTGAAATGCAACAGCACGCCCTGGCTGGGTCACGACGCGCGGCACCTCTTGCAATGTCAACTCGATGATGCCGACTTCGATCGGCGCTGATGGCGCCCCTTGTGACCCCGGTGGTCCACCTTGGGCAATCGCCATCGTGACAGACCCCGTCAGGGCGAGTGTCGCACAAATCGCTTTCCAAACGCCGACCTTCATCTGCTTCTCGATCCTTGACTAATTTGCGATTTTGTTGCCTTCTACGCACAATTTGCACACTATGCAAGGATTGGGAGATGACACTTTCGTTACGACAGAGACGGCGGCTGGAAACGGCGCGCGAGATCCAGAAAGCCACGTTGAAATTGGTGGTTCAGCGCGGCATTGAAAACGTGACCACGGAAGAAATCGCAGCTTCCGCAGGGATCAGCACGCGGACCTTTTTCAACTATTACTTAAACAAGGAAGCTGCTGCGATTGGGGAGCCGCCGGGCTACCGGGAGGAAGACATGGAAGCGCTGCAGACGGGAACGGCGTCGCTGGCGGCAGATCTCAAAACATTCTTAGACAAACACATGGAGACGCTGGCTGAAGATGAAGCTGTGCTCAGGATGGTGGGAAGCGTCCTGCGTTCGAATGAAAAGGCACGTGGCATCCTCGATGGCTTTCTCGCTTCCGAACGCGACCAGCTCACCGAATGTCTATTTGCTCGTGTGAAAGACCGTCAAATTGCGGCCGCGCTCGCAAGCAACGCCACAGATGTAACAGAGCGAGCGATAAGGCTTTGGGAGCAATCAGAAAGTCTGTCTCTTATTGCGGCCCTCGATATTATCTGGGAGGGGCTTTTGTCTGCCGCACAGCTTTTGGCGGCTTCATCCGAATAGGTTCCGCTGTCAAGGACCTGCCAAATGTGGTCTGCGGTTGCACCGCAGCTACCGGATCGTCTGAACTGTTTCTCACTTGCAACTAAAATTCCTTTGCCTTCAATCCCAGTCACGATCATGAAGCCTTAACAGCCAGTCTCATCATTGGCAGAAGCCTAATCTCGAATTATCGCTTGGAAGAAGACTACGACAGCAATGGACTTGCCCGGAGAAAGTGGAGGGACTTTCCGTTAGCGCTGGAGGCGACAGGAAGATCCGATGGTCAAACGCGAGAAACGGAAATTCACGTAAGAATTCGAGCAGTAAGAAGTGCGGCTTACAGAAACCGGCGGTCGCACGATCGCCCAGGCCAAAGACGATCTGGGTATCGGACTTTCGACGTTGACGCGTTGGAAGAGACGATACCGGGAAACCGATCTTCTGGCCGGCCCTAACGAGGATACGGCCAAGGAACTGGCACGTCTTTGCAAAGAGAATGAATTTCTTCGCCAGGAGCGTGGTAGTGTCAAAGTTCTTTCGCACTTTTGTTTTCAGGCGACGGCTCCGTGAGTTTTGTGTTGCTCCTGGTAGAGCGGTGCCATGTTCATGTATTTGCGTGCAGACCATTTTCCGGCCGCGATATGCCTGAGCCTGGCCGCGGCCAGGTTCAGGCATGATTGTCCGTCCGGGAACGCCCCGACGACCCGAGTTCGTCGCCGGATCTCCTTCATGATCCGCTCCAGCGGATTGTTGGTTCGGATCTTGCGCCAATGGCTGTCCGGAAAGCCGTAATAGGTCAGCGTCTCGCCGATGCTCTCTTCAATGAGATCGGCAGCTCGTGTCAGGCGTTGCCCTCGCAGATCCGCAATCACGGCATCGGCCTTTTCCTGTGCCGCCTTGCGCTTCTCCTGGGCATGGATGGCCTTCAACATGTGCGTGACCTCCCGCACCTTGGTGGACGGCACATGGCTGAACACATTGCGGTAGAAGTGCACCATGCAGCGCTGCCATTGCGCATAGGGCAGATAATCGGCAATGCTCTCAACAAGGCCCCGGCAGGCGTCGGAGATGATCAGCTTCACGCCGCTCAATCCCCGGTCCACCAGATGACGCAGGAAAGTTTGACCAGCCGGACCCGTCTTCCTTGGCGCCTTCACAAATGCCGAGGATCTCCCGGTAACCGTCCGAATTCACCGCACTGGCCACCAGCGGAGACACGTTCCGAACCTCTCCGGCCCAGGTTCGCTTCATCACGATCCCGTCCAGGTAGAGATAGGGATGCTCGCCTTCTATTCGACGGTTCCGCCACTCCACGATCTTGGCATAGATCTTCTTGTTCAGATTAGACACCGTACCCGGACTGACCCGCGCACCCCACAGGGCCTCGGTAATGTCCTCCACGCGACGAACCGAAACGCCGGCCAGATACATCTCTATCAGGGCTTCCTCGACACTGCTTTCCCGGCGCTGGTAACGCTCGATGATCGCCGTCTCGAACGTCTGGCGCCGAAGCTTCGGCATCTTCAGCTTCACGTCGCCCGCCTTGGTGTATAGCGAACGCTCATAGCTGCCCGCCCGTGTGTCCTGCGGCCTTCACTGCGCTCATAGCGACCGGCTCCGCAAAGCCGATCCGCCTCCGCGTCCAGCATCGCATTCAAAGCCTCTTCGACGGTGCCGCGCACCATCTCTCCCAGATGGTCCTTGATCCATGCCTCATCGATCCGGATCACGTTGCCGGTTTCTTTGCTGTCAGTATCGTCAGTTATGCCTTGCTCCCTTCCATCACAATAAAGGGAACCGTCTCAACCTGAAAATGTGCGAAAGATTTTATACGTTATCCTCGGTATCGGTCATCTGAGCTCTACTTCTTGATGAGCGCGAGGCAGCAGCATCAGGTCATGATTGGCGGAGCGTTCAAGTCGCGCGACTTGAACGCTCCTTGGGCTGTCTACTTCCTTGAGGCCCCTTCGACCGCCTCAGTCTTGGATTTTAAGTCTTCTTTAAGGTTCCATTGACTGAAGTCTGGGTCCTCTGGCATCAAGAGTTTCCAAGCTTGAAGCTTGTTGATCTTGATTTTAGCATTACCAGACACCTCTAAAATGTGGCCGCCTTTTTTGAGATCTTTTGACAGAAAGTGAACATGCCATCCAGGAAGGTTCATGCCTTCCACGTAGTTGGGTGAGAAAATACCAACGATGAAACCTTCGATATTTTCATAGTCAAATTCGCGCTGATCACTCGCAACTTTATACAAAGGTTCATAGGGTTCTTTTTGTTTGAAGTTGCTTCTGACCTTCACATCAAACACGCCATTCATCTTGATCATGAAGAAGTAGTTGTGTGAATCTAGGTAGTTATCCAATTTCGCCTTTAGGTCTTCGATTGAAGAAAACGCGATTTCGTCTTCGCTCACACTGTCGTCAAAACGTGTTGTTGCCGAGAACGCGAATGTTTCATCGGGGCCCATTTCACTGACTTCGCCATCGGCGCGGCCAACATAGGCATGGCCATTGTAGATGATGGCCTCACCATCGAGCCCGTTGTAGGTCCCAACGCCTGTGTCCGTGTCTCTCAGGATTTCTTTGACGGTTTTGCTGCCGCGATAGTCGCCTTCCATCAACGCATTCAATGTTGAAACCTGAACGAGCGCACCATCTTCGGAATGTGATCTTTTGCGGAAAATTGTGCTAAAGATCTTGTGGTTGTGGTGGTGGTTTCTGTAGTTCCCGTTTTCATCATAAACGGCCGCGAGCAATTCGGGATGTGTTTCGGAGAAAACCCGGTTTGCGTCGGCTTTGTGGTGTTGGAAATAGGCGTTCATCATCCATTTGGTAAAGAACGGCGCCAAGACGTTTGTGATCAACAAGACAAATGCCAAAATGGAAACCGCGTTTGATGTAAAGGTCGAACCGAGTTGGCCATCAAACGAGAAGTCAGACACCATCGACGGCAAGACAAGTGACACGCCCGCAATGGCGGTTGATCCCATTGCCGCATAGCCCGGACGTTTGAGAACGAAGCGATCAACGATGAACGGGATGATGATTGTCACCGCCCAATAGATGAGTGTGAGCAGGATCGCGACAAGGATGATTTCCCCTTTGAAGGCGTTGACCAAGTCGATGGACGAGCCAAACTGAAACCCCAAAAACGGCAGAAGAATTGTGTTCCCGCCTTTGAAAACCTCTTTGATTT
Organism: Roseibium polysiphoniae; assembly: GCF_014842925.1. Taxonomy (GTDB): domain Bacteria; phylum Pseudomonadota; class Alphaproteobacteria; order Rhizobiales; family Stappiaceae; genus Roseibium; species Roseibium polysiphoniae. Next base: position 448,861 of record NZ_JACYXJ010000002.1, on the reverse strand, counting down.
TCGGATCAAGATTACCAAGCAGGACACCCAAGAAGAAGGGGATCAAAAGTGACAAAACCTGCATAACCTCACTGGAGAACCCTTGGTTGCCACTTCCGAAATACGACAAGAAAATAAACGGCAGAAGCGGCATAGAAAAGATCAACATGATGGGAAACGCGCCGCGATCCGGCTCATCGGCGTAGGGTTTGATGATCCCCATGTAGAGGGCCGCGTTCGCCGATGTTAAACAGCAGATCAATGTGATGGCATCAATTCCGGCAAACCCATCCGGGCCAAAATAGACATACACAAACGCACTGATTGCATACGCCGGCACAAGCCGTGCAAGGATGACCCAAATGCCTCTTTCCGCGACGTCCACGAAATCATGGGTTGTGATCATGGTCCCCGTGCAAAAAAGCATAAGCCCGATGACAAGCATTTGCCCTGACGGACCAAACAAGCTCTTCATCGGCTCGCCCAAATAATCCCACAATGACATTTCAAGACCACTGTGCACAGTGAGCGTTACAAGAATGGAACTGATCACAAGCGGCACAAACATTGTGCCGGCGGGGATCTCGTTTAGAAAACTCCATATCCTTATTTCGGAATGGCCTTTCGTTTCATCCGTTTTGACCATGACGTACTCCAATCCTGAAACGAGCCCGCGAAACGGGCGTATTTGTTGATGTGGATGCCCGCGTAGGATCGCGTTGATCGAGTTGGGCATAAGAAGGTGCAGCCACTTGTGCCGCGAGAACCGCTTTGGTGTAGTGTGCGAAATCGCTCCCAAGGGGATTGGGCGATCTATCAGGTTGGTCTAAACGGTTCCGTATCCAACCGGCGTCTCACTAATGCAGCGCCCTTTTGGGCTGTGACCTACAGCCGCCTTGACTACATTGATCCATATCAAGCACCTTCTAAATTAATGGGAACGCACGTTTTTGTGTTCGTGCCCAGCCACGTTTTGAGGTGTGATAGACCTGTACGCGCTATGCTGGACTTGATGGAGACTGACTTGCACATTTAAGCGTTACTCAGAAGCGTGAGACCCTGAAGCGTGCCGTAACTTTTTCCCCAATGAGGGAAGTCGATGAGGCGAAGAAGGAATTCCCCGCGCATCGCCTGTGCATCGTTCTTGGCGTCAGCGAGAGCGGATATTTTGCCTGGAGAAGCCGCCCTGCCAGTCGCCGGCGAAAAGAGGATCTGATCCTGCTGGCGCATATCCGGGTGCAATTCGCCACTTCCAATGGTCCTATGGCGCACCGCGCCTGCGTGCAGACCTAACCGAATAGGGGCTTGCTGTCGGGCGGCATCCGTGTCGACCAGCTGATGCGCGACAATGGCCTGAAGGCCTTGCCGAAGCGGCGTTACACGAAGACGACGGACAGTTGTCATGGCGGCCCGGCCGCCGCCAATCTCCTTGATCAGGGTTTTGGTTGTGATGGCCCCGATCAGAAGTGGTGCGCCGACATCAGCTATATCTGGACGACCGAGGGCTGGCTTTGCCTCGCCATCGTGCTTGATCTCTACTCACGACGTATCGTCGGCCGGGCAACAAGCAACCGGTTGAAGAAGGACCTGGCCGTCAATGCGCTGCGGCGCGCAATCGCCCTGCGACAACCGCTACCCGGTCTGATCCAACACACCGACCGTTGCAACCAATATTACTCGCAGGATTATTAGCGACTTTTGAAAACAGACCGCATCATCCCGTTTATGAGCGGCAAGGGTAATTGCTTCGATAACGCGATGGTTTAAGCAGTCTTCAAGACGATCAAGAACGAGCTTCCAGACCCGCGCCGCCACCAAATCGGCCCTAGGCCGATACATCGACGGCTTCTACAATCCACGTCGGCGCCATTCCGCATTGAGATACAAATCGCCGATATCATTCGAGGCCGAAACGGACATAACTGAGTAAAAGCCTCGCCATTAAATCCGGACAAGTCAAGTTCCGACTTGTCAAAAAAGTTGAACCGTCTGATTACCAACGACAGGTTATTTGACGTGAGTGATACGCTATCCGAGAGAACCGAGCCATCTAAGGCAGAAAACAAGTCAACTTTACCCCGCCAGCAACTTCAAATCCTTCTTGCTGCCGTAGATCGTGAGGAAAGCGGTTTTGAGGTGATGCAATTGGATGCTACCATGACCGCCTGTCATCTTCCCGGAAAAGTTAAGCAGCCGAACGAGATCGCGCACGGATGTCTGCCGACCGTAGCGCCTCAGGGCCTCATATGCTTCCCTGCCCTCTACATTAAAGTCAATGCCGATGCTGCAGCAGTCTTCTTCCGTTGGCGGACCAAGATCGACGCGCATTCCAAGACGGCTGACAATCTGCTGCAGGGCTGAATCATGGCTTTGCGTGCGGGCAAGCCGCTTGTCATTGCCGCTGAGCACAAGCGAACAACCACTCAGCTCCTGAAGGCGCAGCAGTTCCCGGAGCGGCGCCAACTCCAGCATCTGGACTTCGTCCATGATCAGTATGGGACGCTGAGACCATGACCAGCACCCTTTGAGCCGTTCCTCCGCTGTATCTGCCAGATCGGCACTGTACTGATTGTACGCCGAGCCGCCGGTTGCCTCGACGATCATCTTCAGCATGCCCTTCATTCCCTTGCTCGGTTGTCCCACCTCGCAATAAAAAGCTTCCATCGTCTTGGCGTAATGCCGAAGCGCCGTCGATTTTCCCATGCCAGGCTTGGAATTGATCAATACCGGATAAGCCGGAATATCGCGGGCAATCTCCATTGCCTTCAGGATCTCGCGACTTGCAGCAATATCGACAAAACCCGTCCCGGACCGCCGCACGATCTGTTCATTCATGAGCCATGTCCTCTTAACGCGCTGAAGGCAGCCTCCCGAATTGCCGCGATTTCACGCCGCTCGCGTTCATCTTCGGTCAGCGAAGGCAGTATCTCAGAAGCCGGAAGGATCGCCTGAGCATAAACCTCCTCTCCTGTGACCCGAACCGTTGCACGAGGGCTGTCTGGTAAAATTGGCGACGCAGTCCGACCCAGCTCGACCAGAGCCGCACCAACATCAACATTGGGTACAGACTTATCGAGAGTTCTCAGAGCCCTATTGCGGCGCTTGACTCGGTCCGCCGAGCGTTTGGCGCCACGCGGATCATTGAATGCAAACTCTTCCTGAGGCGTAGCGATGCCGAGGAGTTCACCGTCCGGCCCAGTCAGCCTCAGCGCGTTGTAGCCATGGAACTGCGGGATATGCACCGTCACAGTGTCATGGAAACAGGTATCGAGCTCATCGCATGTCCAGGTCCTTCCACCGACCGAAATCCCGTGCTGGCGAACTTTCCGGGTCTCCGGCCTGGTGAAGACTGTATGCAGTCGGGACGGATCCATCACTGTTGCCGACCAGCCTTGCTGGACATGGGTATCGAATGTCTGCCTTGGAGATTGGCCCTTCAACGCGCCGGATTGCGGCAACACCTCATAGGCATTGAGCAGCTGTTTAAACAGGCTTTGAAAGCCCCTGAAATCGCCTTCGAAGGGCTTGGGAGGTTTGCCGAGCGTCGACCGTTTCGGGTTCATCCGGTCATCGCCGATATAACCGGGGCACGTCCTCAGGAACTGTTGCTCGAAATGACCGAACCAGGCCTCGATCGGCTTGGCAGATGCATTATAGGGCAAGGCCCGGATAACGCGGGACTTGCCCGGCTCCCCAACGACTGGAATGTGCAGCTGCATGGCATCATCCAGAAAGTCAGCGAAGAGATATTCTTTGGCGTTGTCGCAATACAGCGACTTCGGCAGACCAAAAGCTGAATGCTGCGCCATGGCAGCAAAGGCCTCGATCACATCAACATTGCGAACCCCGCCCTTGGTCTCGATGAAGACCAATTCGCACCAGACGCGTCTTGTGGCCATGTCCATGAAGGCCAGCAGCTTTGGCGTGCCTGTCGTGCCGTTCTCGCGTGTCAGGAGAACATTGATGTGATGCACATCCATCACCACACAGTCCATTGGCAACATGCCGTCGGTCGTGCGCTTGACGCGGGGCCGGTCGTCCTCACTGGCCTTACGGTCATACTTGTGTCGGTAGACTTTGCTCAGATGTTGCTCAGACCGGATCAGGGATCTCGGCACCCGGCAGACACGCTCAAGCTCCGCCTGATCATTCAAGGCAAAACCTTTGGCAAGACTCATCTTCTTCAGATAATCGGATGCCAAAACAAGAACCACTTTGCCAACAGCCCACCCTTGACCAGCCCTCTCACCTGCTGGCGTAAAGCGTCGGAGATCTCGGCCCTGGTCTTGTCATCGAAATGACCTGACACCGCCCGGTCCCAATCTCTCGAGATAAAACAACGGGACTTGCCACGGTCAGAGCGCCCTGCACGTTTTAACCCGACTGGTCCCTCGGCTTCATACTGCTTGATCCAGGAATTAAGTGTCCGCCGTTTCAGAACGATAGGCCTACCGGCCCAGTCGATAACCGTAGTCTCCTGAAGTTGTGCAATTACCTTTCCGCGTTCAGCCGACCCTGGTTCGGTTTCAAGCAGATTTGCAAATGTCTGCAGGAACCATGCGACCTTGCGGCTGAACTCAGAAGGAACTGAACGTCTCGTGGGATTTGCAAATTTGCGCTCTGGACTGGTCGGCTCATTGCAAAAGTCTTGAAGATCACGCGGCAAGCTGCACGCTCTGACCTCATAAGACAGGCCAGACCGTCCTCCGGTCCCATCAACCAATCTCACTTCAAGTATCTGCTTCCGCCAGGGTTTTCCGGTATGAGCACGCTGGAGCGCCTGCCTCGCCTTGCGTGGTGATATTCCAGCGCGTTCCGCGAGCTCCAGAACGCTTAGCCACATCGCGAGCAATCCGACGCCTTCAGACCAGCGGCAAGCCTAATCCGCGCTGCAAGGGCAATCGCATTGTTGCTTATATTCTCGCCATTCAGCGACTGTTCAGCTGTTCGCCTTACAATTCCGTGCGCCTTGCACCACGCGTTCAGCGATGTGCCCTGTAAAACAAACCCCGCACGCACGGCACGCAATAACTGATCATCGTCTTTAATTGAAAGGTAATCCATAATATGCATCCTAACTGTCTGCATTTTGCAGCATATTAATCGTCATTTTGCAGATGTCAATCATAAGTCAGCATTATGCGGATAAGGAAACAATGGCAAAAGGAATCAAAGTAAACGCCAGCGAGGTAATTGAACGCTTAAAGGCATCAACCAGTACGACTACCGATATCGACCTGGCTAACTACTTTGAGGTCTCCAACAAAGCAATTTCATCCTGGAGAACGAGAAACTCGATCCCCCTGGAATTTTTGCTACAGGCCTGTGCCGGAACCGGAGAAAAGATAGACTACTTTCTCTTTGGCGAAGCATTCCCGCGACAGCAGACCGAATCGCTTGAGACCCGGATCGATGATTTCTGGATTACGACCATGAAGCTGACCGGCGAGCGGATCCTTATCGAGATCCTGGAAAAGCACGCACCTGAAGAACTTGCCTTCATGGATGCGGAGGAAACACTGGCCAAAGGTGAATCCATCGGCATGGCGATGTTGATATTTGCCGATTTTATCGAACGAAAGAAAAAGGAGCTTGTCGACAGCGGCCGCATGACCAACGACGAATTCAAAGAATACATTCGAAACGTCGACCGCTACGACCTCCCCTACTTTGCACGGGCAATCAAACACAGAAACAAAAATGGTCCGCAATAGGTCCGCAGTCGGCCGTTCCACATAGGCAAAAATTTAATCCGCAGTATATTTCTTCTTTTGTTTTCAATATGTTCCAAAATTAATCTGCACTGGTTGATATTGCGGACCCTACGGTCCGCAATCGAAAACCAATCAACTTTATGAAAATAAGCCACATTTGGCAGTCTGGTGCCGATTAATTCCGGCCAAAAGCCCCACTTCCGCAGCAGACTAATTCCGACAACCTCAAAAGGAGCAACAAAACCTTAAGCCTTGTAGAACACAGTGAGAACAGGTATGGTACGTTCATGATTTGTACCCAACCGGGTCACGCTGGAGAATCTAGGGATGTTGACGCGCAAGCAATATGAACTGCTCATGTTCATTCATGAAAGGTTGAAGGAAGCCGGGGTTCCGCCCTCTTTCGACGAAATGAAGGACGCGCTTGACTTGAGGTCGAAGTCCGGGATTCACCGCCTGATCACGGCGCTCGAAGAACGGGGCTTCATTCGCCGCCTTCCGAATCGGGCAAGGGCGATGGAAGTCATCCGCCTGCCCGACTCGATTGCGCCCGGGCTCAGTTCGCCTCCGCCGCGGGGCAGCTTCTCCCCCGAAGTCATCGAAGGCTCCCTCGGCAAGGAAGCGCCAAAGGTGTCCGCGCCGGAACCGGAAGTTGCCGGCACCGAGATCCCGGTCATGGGCCGGATCGCCGCAGGTGTGCCCATCGAGGCAATCCAGACCCACAGCCATTCCATCACGGTGCCGCCTGAGCTCATCGGCAAGGGCGAGCATTATGCTCTTGAAGTTCGCGGCGATTCCATGATCGAAGCCGGCATTCTCGATGGCGATACGGTTTTGATCCGAAGGACCGACACCGCCGACAGCGGCGACATCGTCGTGGCACTGGTCGACGACGAAGAAGCCACATTGAAGCGCTTGCGCAAAAAGGGCCCTTCGATTGCTCTGGAAGCTGCCAACCCGGCCTATGAAACCCGCATCTTCGGCCCTGGTCGCGTGCAGGTGCAAGGCCGTCTGGTCGCCCTGTTCAGACAATATTGAGAGCGCGGGCAAGACTAAGACACATGTACCGAAAGGCTTATGGCGTCCCCTGATGCCAGGGCCGGGCCGGTCGGGATTTCGCTGCGATCCAGCGGGTGACAACTGTCTGAGCAGGGCTGCTACTCCGCTCTTTTGATGATCTATTGTCATTGACCGTTTCTAGCCAGAGCGACAATGCCCCCGCCTCACGCCGTTCGGCACCGGCAATGACGAGCTCTGCAGCACAGTCTTCCGGGACATCCAGATCCGTGACGACAAGGTCGGCCAAGTCACAATCAATAGCAAACGCCTGCGGGGTCTTTGGCATGGCGATGCGCAGGGGCTGACCGGTCAGTGTGACAAGGCCTTGCTGCGCAGAATTTGGCCTTGTGTTTGGCCCCTCAACCGTCCGAGGCGCGCTCTCCGGCCCAGGTGGATAGGCCCGGTAGACACATCCCGAATCGTCGCAGCGGTATTGATCCGATGTCATTTTCTGTTTGTGGAAAACAGATTGGGCCTGACCTTCTGCCTGCAGCCAGATGTCCGTCTCAAACCCCGCCTGTCTCGACGCGACATATAAAAGTCCATCCGCCCCCCGAGCAGCGATACGGTCTCCCGAAGCTGAAATCTGAACATCTGGCGGCCGTTCGCCCCAGATCAGCCCGGTTGCCAGCAAAAGCGCCGGAACACCGGCAAGACGAAACCAACGCCGTGCCAGAACAACCAGAAAAAGCCCCATGATCAGGAGCACAGTCGGCAAGTCTCCCGGCGGCACCAGATGCCCGTCGCCAACGCCGAGCCCATCCGTGCCGAAGTCAATGACCCAGCCGGCAATCGCAAGCAAAAGCTCAAGGCCTGCCTCCATGACCTTGAGAGGGAGCGCCGCCAGACCAAATGGCATGAGCACAAGCGCAAGGACACCCATCGGCATGATCACGAGTGTGAACACCGGCATGCCAAGCAAGTTTCCGAGGAGCCCCATGGGTGCGATACGGCCAAAGTGATGCGCACCGATGATCCCGGTCGCGACCCCGGCCACAAGCGCCGTGACCAGAAGGCCTGCGAGCGAGCCCCCGGCGAATGACAGCAGGCGCCGCACGATCCCGCCATCTGCACGCAGTTGGAAAGCTCCGCGCTCGAGGCGGTGCGTCCGCCAGGTCCCATAGACTGCGACAAGACAGATCACAGCGGCAAAGGACATTTGAAACCCGGGGTGAAGGAGCCGCTCGGGAGCCAGCACGAGCAGGACAAGCCCAGCCAATGCAACGCTGTGCAGCGTCAAACCCTTTCGCGACATAATCAATCCGAGGAACACCAGACTGATCATCATGTAGGACCGTTGTGTAGCAACGGACGCGCCGGAAAGCGCCAGATAAAGCGTTGCGGCCAGGAGCGCCACAACGGCTGCGACCTTGTGAGACGGCAGCTTGAGTGCAGCGGTTTCGGAAGCAGCCAGCAAGAGCAAAGCGACGCCGAATGCGCCGCCAGCAAAAAGCGCCATGTGAAGCCCCGAAATTGCAAGAACATGAGCCAACCCGGAGGCCCTCAAGGCGTCCTCCGCCTGCTCCGAAAGCCCGCTCCGGTCACCAACCAGGAGTGCGACCGCGAGTTCGGCTCCGTCACCAACAGGAAGAACAGCCCGGATGCGATCTCCGATACTTGATCGGACAGTCTCAAGGCCGCGCTTGAGACGAAGCCAACCCGGCGGCGGTCCGAGATCCACTGGGTCAGGCGCGCCATAGGAAAATCCGGTTGCGCCAAGGCCATCGAAATAAGCCCAAAACGAGAAGTCATAGCCCCCTGGCCGTGCCGGACCTGATGGCGGGAACAGGCGGGCAGTCAGTTTCACCCCGTCACCGGTGCGCACCATCGCCGCCTTGGGTATGGAAATGCGAATGGTCTCTGGTAAACGCCCGCCGCCGAAGGGGTCCCCCGGCGACCGCAGTTTGCCATAGTCCTCATAGCTGTGAACCTCCAAGATGAGACGTGGACCGCGCGCACTTTCCTGTCTTTCAAGGACGCGCCCCTCAAGCGACAAGTTGCGAGGCTGGTAAAGCCGGGGTGCTTCGCAAAGCGTCACGCGAAGGCTTGCCACCAGAACACCGCTCAGCGCTGACAAGAGAAGGATCGCCGCCACCCCGGCTTGGCCGGTCACCGCCTTGCGTCCGATCCAGACCAGCGCCGCCAAAAAGACCGCGCCCAGGGCCAAGAGATTCGGTTCCTCGGGAAGGACCATGTAGGTCAGGATGCCAAGAGCGAAGGCGAAGCCAATCCAAAGCAGCCACTGTTCTTCCTGCAAGGGATTGCGGCGGAGCTTCGACCGTGGCGGCTGAGACAGCGCGCCGGTCACCTCCCGATCATGAAAGCTGCGATCAAATGCGGCAGAGCCCCGCGACATGACTTGAAAGGCTTTGAGTATTTGACGAAAGCGACGGTTTCTCCGTCCGGCCGATCGGCCCGCATCATCTTTCGCGCCCGTTTTCCTGTCCGCCCGGCGGCCCTTGATGGGCTGCGCAACTGGAGCAGCGTCAGCCCCAGGATCGACACTGCCATCTGAGCCGGGCGGTGGATCCGCACCAGCCACGGTCAAATCCTTCGCGCCCCTTTGGACTTTCACAAGCCTATGCTAAGACGCCGCCAACACGGCGGCCGTCCGCCTGCTTCAACATTCTGGCAGAGACCCATAAAAATCACCATGGCCAATCAGATCGTCACGCGTTTCGCTCCCTCCCCGACCGGTTTCCTTCATATCGGCGGTGCCCGTACAGCCCTTTTCAACTGGCTGTTTGCCAAGCACCACGGCGGCAAGATGCTTCTGCGCATCGAGGACACTGACCGCGCGCGCTCAACCCAGGACGCCGTTGATGCCATCCTCGACGGGCTGACATGGTTGGGTCTCGACTGGGAAGGCGATCCGATCTCCCAGGTCGGCCGCGTCGACAGACACCGGGAAGTGGTCGATGCGTTGGTTGCAGCCGGCAAGGCCTATCCCTGCTACGCCACGCCCGAAGAACTGACCGAGATGCGTGAAAAGGCGCGCGCAGAAGGCCGTCCGCCCCGCTATGACGGCCGCTGGCGTGAACGGGATGCCTCAGAGGCGCCTGAAGGCGTTGCACCGGCCATCAGGCTGAAAGCGCCCCAGGAAGGCGAGACCGTGGTGGACGATCTGGTCCAGGGCCGTGTCACCTTCCCCAACAAGGATCTGGACGATCTGGTCCTGATGCGCTCCGACGGCACGCCGACCTATATGCTTGCTGTCGTCGTGGATGACCACGACATGGGCATCACCCACATCATCCGCGGCGATGACCATCTGACCAACGCCGCCCGCCAGAGCCTGATTTTCCAGGCCATGGGCTGGACCGTGCCTGCCATGTCGCACATCCCGCTGATTCATGGCCCCGATGGCGCGAAACTGTCCAAGCGCCACGGAGCGACCGGTGCGGAAGCCTATCGCGCCTTAGGCTACCTTCCACAGGCCATGCGCAACTACCTTGCGCGCCTTGGATGGAGCCACGGCGATGAGGAAATCATGTCGACCGAAGACATGATCAAATGGTTCGGCATGGATGCCATCGGCAAATCGCCATCGCGTTTCGACTTCAAGAAGCTCGAAAACCTCAATGGCCATTATATGCGCAGCACGGACGATGCCGAGCTGCTCGCCCATTGGAAGACCTGCCTTGCCCACACGGACGGCGGCGATGCGGTTCTGGCCTGGATGGCAGATGGCGAGAACGAGGCGACAGCACTTGCAGCCCTGCCCGGCCTCAAGGAGCGCGCCAAGACCCTCGTGGAGCTGACCGAAAGCGCCAGCTACCTTTGGCGCCAGCGGCCGCTCGATTGCGACGAGAAAGCCAACAAGATTCTCGATGAAGGCGCGCGCGCGATTCTGGCTGACTTGAGCAATGTACTCTCCGGCGTTTCCGAGTGGGCTGCTGAACCTCTTGAGGTCGCCGTCAAGGCTTACGCTGAAGAAAAAGAACTCAAGCTGGGCAAGGTCGCACAGCCGCTGCGCGCCGCGCTTACGGGCCGGGGGACGTCTCCCGGAATTTATGACGTTCTCGTTGCACTTGGTAGGGAAGAATCCATCGCTCGCGTTAGCGATCAGGCAAGCTAATTGCCGTAATTTGTCGCAGGGCAGCATTTGGCTGCCCTAGCGATTTCTGCCGAAACGAAGGCATGTGACCAAAGCGTTAGGACCGTTGCCTTGCGGCCCTGCACCAAATGGGATACGCAGAACGCGACCATTTCTCCGGCTGCATCTGGCAGGCCTGTTTTCCCGCTTGTGGAACGCAGCAACCCGCCGCTCGGGTGCCGCAAAGAGTACTTGAAAAGGGGGTTACCTGAATGGCCGAAAACAAAGCCAAAGTGAACGTCGGTGGCGCAGACCACGAATTTAACGTTCTGGAGGGATCCGTTGGCCCGTCTGTAGTGAACATCTCCTCACTCTACAAAGACACCGGCATGTTCACATACGATCCGGGCTTCACGTCCACGGCGTCATGTGAATCCAAAATCACCTACATCGATGGCGACGAAGGCACGCTGCTTTATCGCGGCTATCCGATCGACCAGCTCGCCGATCACGGTGACTTCCTCGAATCTTGCTATCTTCTGCTGTACGGTGAACTCCCCACCAAGTCGCAGAAAGAAGATTTCGTTCAGCGTGTGACTTACCACACGATGATTCACGAGCAGATGTCTCGCTTCTTCTCCGGCTACCGTCGTGATGCTCACCCGATGGCCGTCATGTGTGGCACCGTTGGCGCCCTTGCCGCTTTCTACCATGACAGCACGGATATCTCCGACCCGCATCAACGCATGGTCGCAAGCCTGCGCATGATCGCAAAGATGCCGACCATCGCTGCCATGGCCTACAAGTACCATGTCGGGCAGCCGTTCGTTTACCCGCGCAACGACCTGGATTACTCGGCCAACTTCCTGCACATGTGCTTTGCAGTTCCTTGTGAAGAGTACAAGGTGAACCCGATTCTGGCCCGTGCCATGGACCGGATTTTCATCCTGCACGCAGATCATGAGCAGAACGCATCGACGTCGACCGTTCGTCTAGCCGGTTCCTCGGGCGCAAACCCGTTTGCCTGTATCGCAGCCGGCATTGCCTGCCTTTGGGGTCCGGCACACGGCGGCGCCAACGAAGCAGCGCTCAACATGCTGTCCGAGATCGGCTCTGTTGACCGCATTCCGGAATATGTCGCCCGCGCCAAGGACAAGAACGATCCGTTCCGTCTCATGGGCTTCGGTCACCGGGTCTACAAGAACTACGATCCGCGCGCGAAGATCATGCAGAAGACCTGTCACGAGGTCCTCGGCGAGCTCGGCATCAAGGACGATCCGCTGCTCGATATCGCGATGGAACTGGAAAAGATTGCGCTCAACGATCCGTATTTCGTTGAGAAGAAGCTTTACCCGAACATCGACTTCTACTCCGGCATCACCCTGCGTGCGCTCGGCTTCCCGACCACCATGTTCACCGTGCTCTTCGCTCTTGCGCGCACAGTGGGCTGGATCGCTCAGTGGAAGGAAATGGTGGAAGATCCGTCCCAGCGTATCGGCCGTCCGCGTCAGCTCTACACGGGCTCGCCAAAGCGCGACTACACGCCGATCGAACAGCGCTAAGGCGCTCTGCCATCAATACGAATTCAAAGGGCGCCGATTGGGCGCCCTTTCTGCTTGTCACATCATTTGTGCCGATAGACCAGGTCGATGGGGTCGGGAGCCTTCGGACGATCATCGAGCCGCGCGCCCAGGCGCTCCGCCAAAGCCCGCGATCGCAGATTGTCATCATCGATATAGCTGACCAGTGACGGCAGACTCAGCTCACCCAGCGCCCATTCCCGAAAGGCGGTTGCGCCTTCAAAGGCATAGCCCTTGCCCTCAGCATCCTCATAGACAAACCAGCCGAACTCAGGCTCGGGAAACGACGGTCCGCCATTGATACCGACCTGGCCCACACAGCGCCCGCTCTGCTTGTCGTCCATCATCAAGGCGCCGTGCCCGAAGAGTTGCCATTGGACGAGGTCATGACAGAACATGCCCCAGGCAAAGGGGTCTTCGTGCGGTCCGCCCATGCCTGAAGATCGCCCCGACCGCATCATGTCCCGGTAGGCTGGCCAGTCATCATAAGACTGGGCACGCAGGATCAGACGATCAGTTTCAAGTCTTGGAATATTCATGAGACCTCGGAAAAAGCCAAGCGTCACCTTGAACGACGCTCCTTCTTGTCCCGCAGCCAACCGGCTCAATCAAGCCTGACGTTTCAAAACCTCGAGCACGATCGACGCCGCCGCATCGCTTTGCTTTCCGCCGTCTGGCAGCTGCATCCTCGCATCCAGATCCTTCAGCGCATCAACCTGGTGGCGGCGTTCGCTGCTATCGACCAGAAGGTCTCCGATCACATCCGACAGCTTGCCAGGATTGGCCTCGTCATCCAGGAATTCAGGAACAACATTCCGGCCAAGTATGATGTTTGGCAGAACCATGGACCCGACGCTGGCGATCGGAATGATTTTATGAATTTGCCTCAGGCGACGATAGAACCAGTCAAGCTTGTAGCAGATGGCCATGGGAACGCCCGAGATGGCAAGTTCCAGGGATACGGTTCCCGACGCTGCCAGAGCCGCATGGGCCCTGCGGAAAGCCATATATTTGTCGGCTTCGCCGTCAACGATGGTCGGCTTGCATTTCCACTGAGCCACACCCTCGACAATACGATCACGCAGGTGCGGAACCGCAGGAAGCAGGACTTCGAGATTCGGAAAACGCTCCTTCAGCTTTTCGACCGTTCCGCCAAAGTCGGCCAAAAGACGACCCACCTCGCCGCCACGGCTGCCCGGGAGGACAAGTAAGACCTTGTCGGGTCCCTCGACCGGCGTCCGTTCCCCCTCAGATGGCCGAAGCTCGCTGAGCCGTTCAATCAACGGGTGGCCGACATAGTGTGTTGGCGGGCCACCAAGCTTCCTGTGGATCTCTGGTTCGAATGGCAAAATCGCCAGAAGCTCGTCCACATAGGCTTTCATCTTGCGCGCCCGACCCGGCCGCCAGGCCCAAACTGATGGCGAGACATAGCCCACGATCGGAATATGCGGCGCGCGTTTTCGCACACGCTTTGCGACGTTGTGAGTGAAGTCCGGACTGTCGATGATCACGAGCACATCGGGATCGCTCTCAACAATCGCATCGACGGTTTGATAGACGCGTTTGACAATCAGGGGCAGCCGCGCCAGAACGGCGGAAATCCCCATGACCGAAATATCCGAGATATCGAAAAGGCTCTCCATACCAAGAGCCTGCATGCGACCACCGCCCAACCCGGTAAAAGTCACCCCGTCTGGACCGAGGCGCTCCTGTAACGCGTCCATGAGCCGGCTGCCAAGAAGGTCTCCAGATTCCTCACCAACACAAATCGCGACCCTGACCGGGTTGCCAGACAGTGACATGTCACCTCAACTCCCGTCGTCAGGTGGGTCGGCCTGAAAACCAAACAGAAAGAGACCGGCGGCATCAGCTTCGGAAATCGTCTCTACCCGGTCGGAAACAAGGGCGCCGCCAGCCTCGACAGCAATCCCTGCCAGCCCGGCTTTGGACGCCAGCTCAACTGTCTTCGGACCGATGGTCGGCAGGTCGACCCGAAGATCTTGTCCAGGCTTGACCGCCTTGACCAGCACGCCGGCCTTCCCCTTGGCCCGCACTCGGCCGTTCTCCCGCAAGGTCACACAGCGCTCCAGCATGGCATCCGTGCCTTCTGCGCCTTCTACCGCGATCACGCGCCCGCCGAGCGCAACTGCAGCCTGGCCAATGTCGAGATCACCCAGACGCGTTGTCGCCAATCGCGCGAGCTCCAGGTCACGAAGGTCCTCTGCACGAGGCTTATGCACGCCCATCGCGTCGCCGGCTGCCAAAAGTTCCGGTGTGATGTCCTTGATGCCCACCACCTGATAGCCTTCCACTTCGAAGAGACTGATGACCTTCGTCAAAAGACTATCGTCTCCGCCCACAAGCGCCTTGATGATTTTCGGCAAGCGTTTCAACGTGCCGAGATCGCCGACAATGGAGGTGAAGTCGGGACGCTTTGTGACGCCCCCTATCAGTAGGACCTGCTTACAGCCGGCTTTGGCCATAGACTTGTAAAGCCGCCCGATTTCCCCCCAACCAAGTTCGATATCCGCCCTTGCCTGCAGATCGGCTTCAGCCTCTCCCTTGATTGCGACCACATAGGCAGCGCGCTCCTGAGTCTCAAGGCCGTCCAGAACTTGAAGCGGGATACGACCGTTGCCACAGATCACCGCGACAGGAGCAGTCTTATGCTGCTCCTGCAAGCTCATGGATGCGGACACCGGCGCTGGCATGACCCGCCGATCAATCGCCGCCGCGCGGCGTACAGAACCGGCGGTTTTCCTTCTCAAGGATGAAGTCGGTCACCGTCTTGACCAGCGGCTGATCAGCATTTTCGGTGGCCACCACGTCCGCGCGTTCACGCAAGGTGCCCTCATCGCTCTCAAACAGCTTCTTATAGGCGTTTCGCAGTGCATGTATCTGCTCACGAGGCAAATCCTTGCGCTTCAAGCCGATCAGATTGAGACCAGCAAGGCGCGCCCTGTCGCCGATAACCGAACCGAAGGGAATCACGTCAAACTCGACGCCAGTCATGCCGCCAACGATCGCACCCGTGCCAATTCGGCTCCACTGGCGCACCGCGCTCAAGCCACCCATGATGACGTAGTCTTCCAGCTCGACGTGACCCGCCAGGGTCGCATTGTTAGCCAGAATAACATGATCGCCCACGATACAATCGTGCCCGATGTGCGAGCCCATCATGAACAGGCTGTTGTTCCCGACCTTGGTCAGGTCACCACCACCTACCGTGCCCGGGCTCATGGTGACATGCTCGCGGATCTGATTGTTCTGACCGATTTCAAGCCGTGTCGGCTCTCCGGCGTATTTTAGATCCTGCGGCTTGTGACCGATGCTCGCAAAGGGAAAGATATGCGTGCCGCTGCCGATCGTAGTGTGACCGGCCACCGCTACATGCGCTTCGAGAATGACACCTGGCTCCAGGCGCACATTTGGGCCAACCACACAGTAGGGCCCGACCCGGCAGCCATCTCCGACAAAAGCGCCATCTTCAACAATCGCGGTGGAATGAATATCTGTCATCAAGTCCTCACGCATCCACCAGCATCGCGCTGATTTCCGCTTCTGCAACTTTCGCACCGTCGACCATCGCCACTGCGTCGAACTTCCAGATCGTGGCGCGTTGCCGGATCTTCTTGACGTGGAAATGAACCTGATCGCCAGGCACCACCGGCTTGCGGAACTTGGCCTTGTCGATGGTCATGAAATAGACGAGCTGCGGCGGGCTGTCCTTGCCCTTGGCATGGACGCACAAGGCACCGGCGGTCTGCGCCATCGCCTCGATCAGGAGCACGCCTGGCATGACAGGGCGTGTCGGAAAGTGCCCCTGGAAATGCGGCTCATTGATCGTGACGTTCTTGATGCCGATACAGCTGTCATCGCCGTCCATCTCCACGATTTTGTCGATGAGAAGGAACGGATAGCGGTGCGGAAGAACTTCCATGATCCGCATGATGTCTGCGCTGTCGAGCGTCTTTTTGTCTGTCTCTTCCATTAAAAGCCCCTTGGCGCCGGATGCGCCGTCACATAGGTGGATCCAAGTGCGGATCCGTTTATTTCTCGCTGCCGCGCTCTGCAAGTTTGCGGATCGCCGCCAGTTCCCGGAACCACTGTTTTACGGGCTTTGCCGGTGTCCCGCCATACCGGCCACCAGCCGGCACATCGTCATTGACGATGCTCACGCCGGCGATCTGGGCGCCCATGCCAATCGTGACATGACCGCGAACGCCGGTCTGGCCGCCGATGGCAACATAATCTTCAAGCGTACAGCTGCCTGAAAGCCCAACCTGGGACACGATCACGCAATGACGCCCGACAACGACGTTGTGTCCAATCTGGACCTGATTGTCGATCTTCGTCCCTTCGCCGATGACCGTATCCCGGTTAGCGCCCCGGTCAACTGTGGTGTTGGCACCGATCTCCACATTGTCCTGAATGACCACTCGTCCGATCTGCGGAACCTTCAGATGACCGCCAGGTCCCATGGCATAGCCAAAACCGTCCTGACCGATACAAACACCCGGGTGAAGATACACCTGGTTTCCAAGAAGCGCGTGCTGGACAGACGCATTCGCGCCAACAACGCAGTCACGTCCAATGCGAACGTGCTCACCAATCACGGAATTGGCCCTGACTGCTGTCCCTGCACCGATTTCGGCACCGGCACCAATCACAGCTCCGGCTTCCACGACAACACCCTCCTCGAGTACCGCAGTGGGATCGACCACAGCACGCTCAGAGACACCAATCGCGTTCTCTGCGCGCGGCACCATTGCAGTTGGAAACAGTTGTGCCAGGACCAGGGCCCAGGATCTGTAGGGCTCACGGCATAAAAGCACCGCCACGCCGTCTGGAACCTTGTCTTTATGCTTGCGGCCGACAAGACAGGCCGCAGCACGCGTCTCCGCCAGCTTGTCGAGGTAGAGCGTATTGTCAAAAAAGACCAGAGATCCCGGAACAGCGTCTTCAACCGGCGCAACGCCGGAAATCTTCAGATCCGGGTCACCCGAGAGTATCTCCGCCTCCGCCCAATCAGCGATGGCCTGGAGGCTCATGGTCTCCGGAGCGGCAAAGAAAACGGGATCAGACATGCTCTTCTTCCAATAGCAAACGGCCGCCGATGTATCGGCGGCCGTCTTATCTCACAAATTCTTGCGAATTAGAAACGGGTGCCGCCGCTCAACCGGAAGACCTGCGTCTTGTCGGCATCGTCCTTGACGATAGGCCAGGCGAAATCTGCCCGCAGAGGACCGAAAGGCGAGTTCCAACGAATACCGGCACCAATCGAGGCACGTAGTTCGAAGTCATTCGAAACAACGCCGTTTGACCCGACCGCATTGATAAGGTCGCTATCTGCGTCCCAAACCGAACCTGCGTCCGCAAAGACAGCGCCACTCAGGCCAAACTCATCAGGGATCAGAGGAACCGGAAAAGTCGATTCGACAGTCGCAGCGACATACATGGTGCCACCAATGGCATCCTCTGTGGTCGCATCGCGCGGGCCAATCCCCTGGTTTTCAAAACCGCGGATGATGTTGCCGCCCACCATGAACTGTTCGGAAACACGCAGGCGCTCATCGCCAATCGCAGTAATGTGACCACCCTTGATGCTCGCTTTACCCACCACGCCGTAGTCTGCAAGGATTTCCTTGTAGGCGCGCGCTTCGGCGGTGGTCTTGATGTAGTAGGAGTCGCCACCAACACCAGCGAACTCCTGACCGAAGGAGGCGTAAACGCCATCGGTTGGGTTCAGGTTGTTGTTCAGCGTGCTGTGAACAAGGGTGTAACCAACCAATGAGGTCAGATACGTGCCGAGAGAGTCACAGATCGCAGGAGACAGGTCAGAGTTGTTGGAACAATCAGAAAGTCCTGTCGCAAGGTTGTCCGGGTCCGAGATTTCAGACTGGAAGATCTTGTAATAGAGGCGGAGCGTCAGTTCTTCTTCGCGAAGCGGAAGCGAGAACCCGAACCCGCCACCGATCTTGTCTTCATCGTAAGACCGGTAGTCATTCGCATCAGTGACCTTTTTGTAAACATCAAGGTCAAGCGCGATGCGGCGTCCCATGAAGAAAGGTTCGACGAAGGCAAATTCGTAGGTCTGTGTGTCAGTACCGCCGCCAACAGCGACCTTTACGAACTGACCCCGCCCGAGGAAGTTTTTCTCGGTGACCGAGACATCGCCGATGACCCCATCTGTTGTCGAATAACCAACACCGAAGGAGACTTCGCCAGTCGCTTGCTCTTCTACGCGAACATTGATCACCACACGGTCAGGAGCAGACCCTTGTGCGGTCGTAACGCTCACCCGATCAAAGAAACCGAGGTTATTGAGACGACGCTCAGCTTTGTCGACAAGCGCACGATTGAACGCGTCACCTTCAGCAAGGTCGAACTCGCGACGAATGACGTATTCACGCGTGCGGTCATTGCCAATGATGTTGATACGCTCGACGTAGGCCCGCGGACCTTCTTCAATGTAGTAGGTCAGAGAGATCGTCTTGTTTTCGTAATCACGCGAACCGCGAGGACGAACCTGAGCAAAGGCGTAGCCGTTTTCAGCCACCTTGATCGTGATGTCTTCCACGCTCTGCTCGACGCGAAGCGAGTTGAAGGTCTGACCCGCACGGGTTCGGACTTGCGACCGCAGCGCCTCAGGATCGACCTCAGCAAGCGACGAAACCACCTCAACATCGCTGATGGTGTATTCTTCGCCCTCATCGACCGTAAAGGTCACGTGAAAGACGTTCTGCTCGCGGTCAAGATCAGCCGAAGCCGAGACGATGCGGAAGTCGGCATAGCCCTTCTTGAAATAATACTGACGCAGCAATTCCTGGTCAGCAGACAGACGATCAGGGTCATAGGTATCGGTGCTACGCAGCCAGCTCAGAAGACCGCTCTCACGGGTTCTGATCACATCTCGCAGGCGTCCATCACTGAATGCGGAATTCCCGATAAAGGTGATCCGCTCGACCCCAGTCTTGTCGCCCTCATTGATTTCAAAGACCAGATCGACACGATTGTTGCTGCGATCAATGATCTTGGGATCAACGGAGGCGCCATAACGGCCGGAACGACGATAAGCCTCGAGGATATTTTGAACGTCCGTCTGAACCTTGGCCCGCGTCAGCATCGACCGTTCAGTCGAGCGCACAGCGGTCTTGAGAGCGTCATCCTTGAGCTTCTTGTTCCCCTCAAAGGAAACGCGATTGATGATCGGGTTCTCGGTAATTGTCACGACGACAGTTCCGCCTTGCGGCGAAATTTTCACGTCGGCGAAAAGGCCAGTGGCGAAAAGCGCTTTCAGCGATTCATCAACGTCCGCGGCGCTGTAGGAGCGGCCAGGCTGGATCGTCATGTAGCTGAGAACGGTTTCCTCTTCGATGCGCGTATTTCCGCGAACCACAACGCTCCGGGCGACAGCGGCTTCTGCCGTCGCAGAGGAGAACGGACCAAAGGTCTCGGGAAGAATCGCGCCCGTAGAAAATACGGCGGCCGCGAGAACAACGGCGCGAGTGAGTTTCTGCAATCGCTGCATTAGTGCGCTATGCCTTTATGTTTTTAAATCCAATGCGCTAAGGCGCAGAGGTAACCCCAGATTCTCAGCAACTGAAATCGTTTTACAGCCTTTTACCGAATGTGCAACCGGGCTCATGGCCGAAAATCGATTTCAATTGAAGGCGTTGCGAGGATGCCACGCCCCAATTTCCTACGGCAATTCAGCGGCTAGAGCTTCGTCAGATGCATGACATCGTTCCAAGTCGCAAACACCATCAACAGGAGAACAATACCGATACCGATGCGAAAGCCTATATCCTGCACACCTTCACTCAAAGGCTTCCCTCGAACCGCCTCAGCGAAATAGTAGACCAGATGCCCACCGTCGAGCATGGGAATTGGCATCAGGTTCAAAAGTCCGATGGAGATCGACAGAACTGCAGCAAGGCTCAACAAGGGAATTATGCCCTGTGTGGCGACCTGCCCGGACACCTGCGCGACGCGAATCGGCCCACCAAGCTGATCGGCAGCCTCCCGGCCGGAAAGAACGCCCCACAGATAATCGAGTGTCCGCCCGGCGATATAGATCGTTTCATGCGTTCCCTCAGCGACGGCCTCGACGGGGCCGTAAGTTTGCTGAATGAGATCCTCGGGCTTGGGACTACGCGAAACGCCTAAAAGACCAAGACGCTGAACATTGCCGAAACGGTCCGTCAATTCCCGGTATTGCGGCGTCACAGTCAGTGTGACGACGCTCGTGCCGCGCTCGACCTCAAGCAAAAGCGGCACATCGGCGCTCACTGAAACAATCCGCTGCAGATCGGAGAACGTTGCAATCTCACGGCCATCAACAGACAGGATCAGGTCTTCGGGCAGCAGCCCGCCAGCCTCTGCCGCACTGCCGGGCTGAACCGTTTCAACAACGGGCGAGGTAACGATCTTTCCAAAGGCCATGAAGATTGCAGCAAAAATGACAATCGCCAGGATGAAATTTGCAATCGGACCCGCGGCAACAACAGCGGCGCGCTGCCAGACCGGCTTGGCGACGAACGCCCCTGCCCGTTCGGCATCGCTCATCGCTGCGACCCGCTCGCGATCCGGCGCACTCGCCGCATTTTCGTCGCCGGCGAATTTTACATAGCCGCCGAGCGGGATCATCGAGAGCTTCCAGCGGGTTCCCTTGCTGTCGTTCCAGCCAAAGATCTCACGCCCGAAACCGACCGAAAATGCATCGACATTGACGCCACACCAGCGTGCAACGAGGAAGTGCCCGAGCTCATGGAAGAAAACCACAATGGTCAAAACGAAGAGGAACGGCACGATATAGCCGATCAGGAGGTCGTAAGCCGACGAAATCAATTCCATTATGAGGTCCCGTTTCAGGCTCGTTTGATCCTGTATCTTTACAGGATATACGCTGGGCAATTAAGGCAGGTTAAAGGACAACACCGATTTTTGAACCGCTATCCGATTTTGATCCGGTTGGCTAGCGAGATGCAACCCATTCGCGGCAGGCATCCCGCGCTTCTTTGTCGACAGCCAGAACATCTTCAACCCCTTCGAGGGTCCTTCCCCCGTGAGAAGCATCCAGTCTTTGAAGCGACGCTTCGACTGCTGATGGAATATCCAAGAAGCTGATCCGCTGGTCCAAAAAGGCGGCAACGGCCACCTCATCCGCAGCATTCAGGATCGTCGTCGCGCCACCACCTCGCCTCATTGCCTGGAGTGCAAGCGCGAGTGACGGGAAGCGGTCGAGGTCCGGTGCCTCGAAAGACAGCTCGCCAATCCGCGCGAGATCGAGCCTCTCAACGGGAACATCCATGCGGTGTGGCCAGGCCAGGCAGTGTGCGATTGGCGTGCGCATATCTGGCGACCCCAGCTGCGCAAGCAATGAACCATCGCGGTATTGCACCAGGCCATGGACGACGGATTGCGGATGCACGAGGACTTCCAGCTGATCCTGTTCCAAGGGGAAGAGGTGAAACGCCTCGATCACCTCAAATCCCTTGTTCATCATCGTGGCACTGTCGATCGTGATACGGCTTCCCATGTCCCAATTCGGATGCTTGAGCGCCTGAGCCGGCGTGACACCTGCCATCGCAGCCTTCGACACTGTCCGAAATGGCCCGCCCGACGCGGTCAGTATCACCTTCTCGACCTGATCCGCATTCTCCTGCTCGAAAACCTGGAAAATAGCGCTGTGTTCGCTGTCGACGGGAAGAACAGTCGTTTCGCTACGCCGCGCTTCCGCCACGAAGAGGTCACCAGCTGAGACGAGGCACTCTTTGTTGGCCAGAGCAACGGCTCGGCTGGACTTCATTGCCCGCAAGGTCGGCCGAAGCCCCGCCGCACCGACGATGGCAGCTACGACCATATCCGCCGGACGGTCCACGGCCTCAAGAACGGCCTCGTCCCCTGCAGCGACCTCAATACCGGTTCCCGCCAATGCCTCCGCGAGCTCCGCCCCCTTGTCGGACCTTGCGAGAACAGCACAATCCGCTCCCACCTTGCGGGCAAGCTCCGCAAGGCCCGCAACATCAGAATTGGCCACAAGGGAAACAACATCAAAGCGATCCGGATTGCGCGCCACGATATCAAGCGTGCTGCGTCCGACGGACCCGGTCGCCCCAAGGACACTCAGCCGCATTCGTCTGCCCGAAGCCGCACCCGGCCATCTCTCAGAGTTTGCAGACATATCCACCTTGTTTGCTTTCTGGTTTAGCGACGAGATCGGAGTGGCCTTAGGTCAGAGACAGACCCGCAATCGGGTTGGCCAGGTCACCGCCGAAGGAAAGCCCAAGGGCTGCGGCCATGATCGCGGCCGCAACAAGACCATCGACGCGGTCCATGATCCCGCCATGTCCAGGGATCAGACCGCTGGAGTCTTTAACGTCAAAGCGCCTCTTGATTGCCGATTCCATGAGATCCCCTGCCTGGGAGACAATGGAAAGAACAACTGCCAGACCGCCCCACCGCAGCAGATCGGTCTGTCCAAAGACCGCAGCGAACCCGACGCCGAACAAAACGGCGAAAAACAATCCCCCAAGCGCTCCCGACCAGGTCTTGTTCGGTGAAACCCGTTTCCAAAGCTTTGGGCCACCCAGGAAACGGCCGACGAAGTAGGCGCAGATGTCCGTGGCCCACACTACGATCAGAAGGAAGAAGACGAACACCAGGCCGATATCGCCAAGACGAGAGGCCATCAGAGACAACAACGCGAGCCCGGAATAGATAATACCTTCGGCGCCCCAGCGCGCCGGCTGGCTCATTCCGCC
Source organism: Roseibium polysiphoniae (assembly GCF_014842925.1). Lineage (GTDB taxonomy): Bacteria > Pseudomonadota > Alphaproteobacteria > Rhizobiales > Stappiaceae > Roseibium > Roseibium polysiphoniae. The sequence continues at coordinate 425,727 of NZ_JACYXJ010000002.1, read as the reverse complement.
AACCAAATAGACAGCGAGCGCTCCGCCTCCGACCAAGGCAATCGCCAGGAACGGATAGCTCCAGGCGTAGAGCACACACGCTGCCACCAGTGCGGCATACCCGAGAATCGCCGGAGCGCTTTTGTCGGACGTTCCTGTGATCGAAAACCACTCATGCTGGAACAGGACCGCGGCCACTAGCACGAGCGCGAAAAACCAAAGACCGCCAACATAGGCAATGGCCAGCACGGCCGGCCCGAGTATCGCAGCGGAGATAACCCTCAACTTCAGGTCAGACATCCGGGAACCGCCGCCAGGCTTTTGAAGGGGGTCACGCATTCAGAGCGCTTTGGCGCTGAGCCCGCCAAAACGGCGCTCACGGCTGCTGTAATCGGCGAGCGCCTTGTCAAAGGCCGCCTCATCGAACTCCGGCCAGTGACACTCACAGAAATAGAATTCCGAATAGGCTGCCTGCCACATGAGGAAGTTGGAAAGCCGCATTTCGCCGCTTGTCCGAATGATTAGGTCAGGATCTGGTATCCCGGAGGTATCAAGGCGGTCGCCAATCATCTCCTGCGTCACCGCGTCAGGCTCGATGGCACCAGTTGCCACGTCCTGCGCGATGGACCGGACGGCTCGCGTGATTTCATCGCGCGCGCCATAATTGAAGGCAACCACCAGGGTCATTCCGGAGTTTGCCCGCGTCAGCTGTTCAGCTTCCACAAGCAGTTGACGAATGCCGGGCTCCAGCCCTTCACGGTCACCAATCACCCGAATCCGGACATTGGCTTGGTGAATCTCCGAAAGGTCCCTTTGAACAAACCGGCGCAGAAGAGACATGAGAAAACTTACTTCCGTCTCGGGCCTATTCCAATTTTCCGAGGAGAAGCTGTAGATCGTCACGTATTCAAGGCCGATCCGCACCGCGTGACGGATCATGCGGCGCAAGGAATCAAGGCCATGACGGTGGCCATCTGAACGGGAGAGACCGCGAGCCTGGGCCCATCGGCCATTGCCATCCATGATCAGGCCAACGTGACGCACCGGTGCGGCCTTGCCATCTGGCAAGGGAAGCACGCTGTCGGCTGGATCCGGATTTGCAGTCATAAAGTCCCCCCGAGAGGCTTAGCCGAGAACACCTCTCCCGACCAAGCCAGATTGATTGTTCAGCTTAGACCTGGGAGATTTCCTGCTCTTTCTTTTCAAGCATAGCATCCGCTTCCGCGATCATGCTGTCGGTCAGCTTCTGAATCTCGTCGGATGCAACACGGCCATCATCCTGACTGATGTCACCATCCTTCTCGAGTTTTTTCGCCGTGTCCATTCCGTCGCGGCGGACGTGGCGGATGGAGACCTTGGCCTGCTCGGCATACTTGTGAGCAATCTTGATCAGGTCCTGGCGGCGCTCCTGGTTCAGTTCCGGGATCGGCAAGCGCAGAAGCTGGCCATCTACAACAGGATTGAGACCAAGGTTGGATTCGCGGATCGCTTTCTCAACAGCAGCAACCATGCCCTTGTCCCAGACCTGAACGGCAAGCATGCGCGGCTCTGGAACGCTGACAGTCGCAACCTGGCTGATCGGCATCGCCTGGCCATAGGCGCTCACCATGATCGGATCCATCATGCTGGATGAGGCCCGGCCGGTCCGCAGGCCGGCAAACTCTGTCTTGAGCACCGACAACGCGCCCTGCATCCGGCGCTTGAGATCGTCCTGGTCTATACCTTCTACCGGCATAACTTCCTCACTTAATTCTTGCTTTGATGGCTTACAGTGTCTCGGCCGCGGCAAAGATCGCACACTTGCATCGAAACACAAGGCCCTGTGCCGCGGATATTGGCAAAAGAATCAATCGCCAACAACAGTATACCGGCCGCTCTCCTGAAGAACGTTCACAAGCGAACCGGGACTGTGAATGGAAAAGACAATGACGGGAATTGAATTGTCACGCGCGAGCGCAATCGCAGTGGTGTCCATGACCTTCAGATTGCGCTTGATCACCTCTTCGTAACCGAGCGTCTCATAACGCTCTGCATCCGGATTGGTTTTGGGATCATCTGAATAGACACCATCCACCTGAGTGCCCTTCAAAAAGGCATCACAGCGCATCTCGGCAGCCCGGAGAGCGGCGCCAGAATCGGTGGTGAAGAAGGGATTGCCCGTTCCGCCTGCAAAAACGATGACGTCGCCGTCTTCCATGTAGCGTTCAGCCACACGCTGGCTGAATGTCTCGCAGATAGAGGGAACAGCGACTGCGGAAAGAACGCGGGCCTGGACCTTGAGCCGGCGAAGGGCATCAGCGATCGTCAGGGAGTTCATGATGGTCGCAAGCATACCCATGTGGTCGCCAGTGACCCGATTGCCGCCCTTGGCGGCCACGGCAACGCCGCGGAAGATATTCCCGCCGCCGACCACGATGCCCACCTGCGCACCAAGCGCTACCGCGTCTGCGATCTCCTTCGCAATTCTCTCGACAATCGCCGGATCGATCCCGAATGGCTGGGATCCCATCAGCGCCTCACCGGAGAGTTTCAGGAGCACTCGCTTCCAACGCAGGGGCTTGTTCATATCGTGGCCTTCTCTTTGTGGGTCCTTCTAAAAAAAAGGCGCCGGTCGTAACCGGCGCCCTTGGGAAGCTTACTGCCCGGTGGCCGCGGCCACCTCTGCAGCAAAGTCTTGCTCTTCTTTCTCGATCCCCTCGCCAAGGGCGAAGCGGACAAAGCCGGTGAGCTTGACGTCTGTGCCAAGTTCCTTGCCGAGAGCCTCGACAGCCTGTTCAACCGTCTTGTCCGGGTCGATGACGAAGGACTGTTTGACCAGGGTCACTTCTTCATAGAACTTGCGGATACGGCCTTCGACCATCTTTTCAATGATGTTGTCGGGCTTGCCGGATTCGCGAGCCTGCTCAACGAATACCGAGCGCTCACGATCAACAACAGCCGGGTCGAGATCATCGGTGCTGAGAGCGAGCGGGCTCGTCGCAGCAATATGCATCGCGATCTGACGGCCAAGACCGTTCAGCTTGTCCTTGTCTCCGGAAGATTCCAGAGCGACCAGAACGCCGATCTTTCCGAGACCCTCAGTGACTGCGCCGTGAACATAAGTCGCGACAACACCTTCAGACACGGACAGAACTGCCGTGCGGCGAAGGGTCATGTTCTCGCCGATCGTCGCGATTGCATCGGTGATGCTGTCTTTGACGTTCTTTTCAGAACCCGGGTAGCCAGCATCAGAAACGGCGTCGAGATCGCCATCGGTGCCAACGGCAACCTGTGCGACATTCTTCACCAGCTCCTGGAAGCCTTCGTTACGTGCAACAAAGTCGGTCTCTGAGTTCAGCTCGATAACTGCAGCCTTGCTGCCTTCAGCAGCAACACCGACAAGACCTTCGGCAGCAACGCGGCCGGCCTTCTTGGCGGCCTTTGCAAGGCCCTTGGTGCGCAGCCAGTCAACAGCTGCTTCCATGTCGCCGCCTGATTCTGTCAGGGCGGTCTTGCAGTCCATCATGCCAGCGCCGGATTTTTCGCGGAGCTCTTTGACCATCGCAGCGGTAATGCTCATCGATTGCCTCGTGGATGGGGGGTTGTTGATAGATACGGTTTAGCCGACTGGCACCGTACCTTTATGACGAAAGCGCAACAAAAGGCGCCAACATCTGCGAATTTAACAGGAACCTGCCGCGTTGCCGCGGCAGGTAAAAAATCAAGCTTCTGCAGCAGCTTCCGTCGCCGGAGCAGCTTCAGCTACGACTTCTTCAGCAACAACTTCTTCAGCTGCGGCTTCGGCGAGCGCTTCTTCGACCGGAGCCTCTTCACCAGCGCCAACATCCATGCCCGATGCACCCTGTGCGCGGGAGATACCGTCGATCGCGGAACGGGCAATCAGGTCGCAGTAAAGCGCAATTGCACGGCCAGCATCGTCGTTGCCCGGCACCGGATAGGTGATGCCTTCAGGGTTGGAGTTGCTGTCAAGGATAGCAGCGACCGGGATACCCAGACGGCGTGCTTCCTGAATGGCGATGGATTCACGGTTGGTATCGATCACGAAGATCAGGTCCGGGATGCCGCCCATGTCCTTGATACCGCCAAGGTTCCGCTCGAGCTTTTCGCGTTCGCGGTCCATGAACAGACGCTCTTTCTTGGTCAGAGCGTTTGCAGCATCAGAATTGAGGGTTTCTTCGAGCTTGCGAAGACGCTGGATCGACTGGGAGATGGTCTTCCAGTTGGTCAGCATGCCGCCGAGCCAGCGAGCGTTGACGAAGTACTGCGCAGAGTTGCGCGCGCTTGAAGCAACAGCTTCCTGCGCCTGACGCTTGGTGCCAACGAGCAGAACGCGGCCACCGCCTGCGACGGTGTCGCTGACAGCTTTCAGAGCCTGGTGCATAAGCGGAACGGTCTGAGCCAGATCGATGATGTGCACATCGTTGCGTACACCAAAGATGTACTGACCCATACGCGGGTTCCAACGGTGCTTCTGGTGACCAAAGTGAACGCCAGCTTCGAGCAGCTGACGCATGTTGATATCGGGCAAAGCCATGGCCCTGAACTCCTGAGTTTTCCGGTTTGACCTCCGCAAGAGGATTTGGACGGTGGACAAGTCCAGACCGTCACCGGATGGAAGGCCGATAAGCTCGGTTTCCGCCCCTTGCGTGTGGAATGCGCGCCTTATAAGCGGCAGTTTCAACAAATTCAAGACCTTTTGCCTAGAAAACATGCGTGTTTTCAAAGCGTCCCAAGATCTTCGAAAGACCACCTTCAACAAGAAGGCAACGCACGCCAGTTCGGCTTGGTCTGTTATGCCGATTGCCAGGCACCGGTTTCAATTGCATCTTTCGCTCAATGACAGCGAGCGGCAGAACAGGAACATGCATGCCCGAAACAATCGGAATCAACCACTTGGGGCTAACTGTCCTCGATCTGGACCAGACCACGACGTTCTTTACCGACTGCCTGGGCTGGACCCTGCTAAACCGCGATGAGACCTACCCGCGCACGACCGTAACTGACGGCGCCTGCCGTTTCACGCTCTGGCAAGCAGACCGGAATTCCTCGATAACGCCATTCGACCGCAAGTCCATTATCGGCTTGCATCATGTCGCCCTCGAAGTGGAGAGCCAAGCGGCTCTTATGGCCATGGCCGAAAAAGTCTCAAGCTGGCCGGGCGTCGTCATCGAGTTTCAGCCCGAACCACTGTCGGGCGGGCCACGCATGCACATGATGTTCGCCGAGCCCGGCGGCATCCGCCTCGAAATCATCTGGCCTGCGGCGTCTTAAGCGCCCGAAGCCAGACGATCTGCGTCAGGCCATCTGAACATCCGTCACACCCGGCACGGCCTTGAGCGCTCCGGCAATTTCCGGTGAAAGACGGAACCGGCCTGGCAGCTTCACCTCCACCTCGCGCGCGCCGTTTTCCAACAGAACGACCACCGTCACATCCCCCTCGCCGCGCACATTGAGATGGCGCACGAGGCTTTGGATCGGACGGTCGTCTCGCAAAAACACGCGCATGCTCTTTTGGACGCGCGCCGCCACCTTCTCGATCGGGTCGACTTGTTCGATCCGGATGGAAGGCTCGTCATCGCGCATGTCGGCGCCAACCAGAATCACCATGGAGCGTCCCGGTTCCAAGGCATCACGGAACTGCTCAAGCTTTTCCTTGAAGAGAAGCCCCTCGAATTGCCCCGTGCCATCGGAAAAGCGAACGATACCCATCTTGTTGCCGGTTTTGGTCTTGCGCTCCTGCTTGGAAATGACCGTGCCGGCGAGACGCCCTGCCGAAGCGCCCTTCTTCACCGCTTCGGCAAATTTCGCCCAAGGCTGCACCCGCATTTTCTCGAGCAGCTCGTCATATTCATCGAGCGGGTGCGCCGAGAGATAGAAGCCGATGGCCGCATGCTCACGCTGCAGACGTACATCCGGCGTCCAGCCCGCAACATCAGGAAGCTGCAAAGGCTCTTCGCTGTCGCTGCCGCCAAACAGCTCATCCTGCCCGAGAGTCTTGTTCTCTTCTGTCCGCTGAGCAAGGCCCATGATCCGGTCGAGGCCCTCCAGAACGCGCGCCCTGTTGGGCTCAAGCTCGTCAAACGCGCCAGCCGCCAAAAGATTCTCTAGCGTGCGCTTGTTCAGCTGCTTTGGCGAAATCCTGCGGGCGAAATCGCCCAGGCTCTTGAATGGCCCCTGGCTGCGCACCTCGACGATATGTTCGACAGCCTGTTCGCCGACGCCCTTGATCGCGCCCATGGCGTAGACGACCTTTCCGTCCTGCACATCGAACTCGACCATCGACCGGTTGATCGAGGGCGGAACGATCTCAATGCCCATGCGCCGGGCTTCCTGCCGGAAATCGCCCAGCTTTTCGGTGTTGCCCATGTCGAGCGTCATCGATGCGGCCATGAATTCCACCGGGTGGTTCGCCTTCAACCAGGCCGTATGATAGGAGACCAGCGCATAGGCTGCCGCATGGGACTTGTTGAAGCCGTAGTTCGCGAATTTCGCCACGAGGTCGAAGATCGATCCGGCCTGCGACTTGTTCACACCGCGCTCGACGGCACCGTCGACAAAGCGCGCGCGCTGGACTTCCATCTCCGCGGCAATTTTCTTGCCCATGGCCCGGCGCAGAAGATCCGCCTCGCCGAGGGAATAGCCCGACAGGACCTGCGCGATCTGCATCACCTGTTCCTGGTAGACGATGATGCCATTGGTCTCCATCAGGATGGGCTCGAGCAAGGGATGGAGGCAGTCCGGCTCCTGCTCGCCGTGCTTCACCGCGTTGTAGACGGGAATGTTCTCCATGGGACCGGGGCGATAGAGCGCCACCAGCGCAATGATGTCCTCGAAACGGTCCGGCTTCATGCCCGAAACCGCGCGCCGCATGCCCTGGCTTTCCAGCTGGAAGACACCGAATGTCTCGCCCCGGGTCAACATTTCATAGGTCGGCGCGTCATCGATCGGCAGCGCGGCCACATCGACCTTCACACCACGCCGCTCGATCAGCTTCACCGCCGTATCGATCACTGTCAGTGTCTTCAGACCGAGAAAGTCGAATTTCACCAGCCCGGCGTCTTCGACCATCTTCATGTTGAACTGCGCAACCGGCATGTCCGAACGCGGATCGCGGTAAAGCGGCACAAGCTTTTCAAGCGGCCGATCACCGATGACAACACCGGCAGCATGGGTCGAGGCATGGCGATAGAGCCCCTCGAGCTTCTGCGCCATGGTCAACAGTTTGTCGACGATCTCTTCTTCGCGGGCCGCCTCACGCAGTCTCGGCTCGTCTTCGATCGCCTGGGCCAAAGTCACCGGATTGGCCGGGTTGGCCGGCACAAGCTTGCAGAGCCTGTCCACCTGGCCATAGGGCATCTGCAACACGCGTCCCACGTCGCGCAGCACCGCACGCGCCTGCAGGGACCCGAATGTGATGATCTGGGCCACCTGCTGACGGCCATATTTTTCCTGAACGTAGCGGATCACCTCTTCCCGTCGGCTCTGACAGAAGTCGATGTCAAAGTCGGGCATCGAGACACGTTCCGGGTTGAGGAACCGTTCGAACAGCAGGGAGAACCGCATAGGGTCGAGATCGGTAATGGTCAATGACCAGGCGACCAGCGACCCCGCACCAGAGCCACGGCCGGGACCAACCGGAATATCCTGGGCCTTGCCCCATTTGATGAAGTCGGCAACGATCAAAAAGTAGCCGGGAAACTTCATCCCCTCGATGATGCCCAGCTCATAGTCGAGCCGCTCCCAATAGTCTTTTTCCTCCAGCCCGGGCGCAAGGCCATGGGCGTCGAGACGGGCCTGCAGGCCCTCACGCGCCTGCCGCTTGAGCTCCTCCGCTTCGACACGCACCGCTTCTTCCGGGTCAGCATCCGCACCGGCAAATCTTGGCAAAATGGGATCGCGGCGCAAGGGACGATAGTGACAGCGTTGCGCAATCTCGACCGTGGACGCCAAAGCTTCCGGCAGATCCGAGAACAGCGCCTGCATTTCCGCACGGGACTTGAAATAGTGCTCCGGTGTCAGCCGGCGGCGGTCATCCTCGATGATGACCCGCCCCTCGGAAATGCAGATCAGGGCGTCATGGGCCTCATAGTCCTCCCTTGCGGGAAAAAATGCCTCATTGGTCGCAACCAGCGGCAGACCAAGAGAATAGGCGAGCTCCAGAAAATCACTTTCAGTGCGCCGCTCCGGCTCCATGCCATGGCGCTGGATCTCCACGTAGCACCTGCCGGGAAATTGATCGGACAGCCACGTCAGCCGTGCCCGCGCATCATCTTTCCGCCCTGAAAGCAGAGCCTGTCCGACCGGGCCGTGAATGCCGCCTGTCAGCAGAATGAGCCCCCCTGACTTCTCGGCCAGGTAGTTCGCGGTCACATGGGGTTTCAACCCCGTGTCCGTATCGAGAAACGCCCGGGAGCTGAGTTCCATCAGGTTCTCATAGCCCTCTTCCGAGCAGGCCAGCACGACGATGTCGGACAGGTTGAGATCGCCTTGCCGGTCCCCGCTTCCAGATGCGGTGCCAAAAGCAACCGACAGCTGACAGCCGATGATGGGCTGGATGCCCGCCCCCCAGGCCTTGGCGGAAAATTCCTGGGCGCCGAAAAGATTGCCCGTGTCGGTGATGGCGAGCGCCGGCTGATCGTCCGACTTTGCCAGATCGAGCAGCTTCTTGATCGGCAGCGCACCCTCAAGCAGGGAAAGCGCGGAATGCACCCTGAGGTGGACGTAGCCAACGCGCTCGGCAGTGGCCTTAGCCGAGCCACCCGGTGCAGTCAGATCGCTACCTTGATCGGAAGAAGGGAATTCGCTGGACATGGCGCACCAAACACGGCGGGAAGCGCATCGCCTCCCTTATCTGCAAGAATCACCGTCAAGTGAACCGTGTTGTGCCGTCCCTGTCGACCCGCCACAGGCATCTGCAGCCAAGTCTTCACCGTTGTTCACTGCAGGCCACTTGCCATCGCAGCCGGGCCACAACGTCTAGCCCGCTGAACATCAAGTCCGGTGTCAGTTGATCGCCATGAGTACGTCACCCCAGACGACCAGCGTCGCACAGAAGGCAACCATAGAACCGAATGCAGCAAAATCGCGAGCCATGTGGAACATCTTGTCTCTCCAACACGAAGTAAGGTTTCACTCTAAAAGTGATTATGTTCACTTCATGTTCTCATTGCAAGCACTTTTTGTTCTCATCCCGCCAAACTCAGAAAAGCCACTGAAATCTCACTTGTTTTTGCTTTGTTCTACCACCGAGACACAGTCCTCAAGTCGCGTGGGCGCCCTGCTCCCATCAAGGTGCAGACATTGAACGTCCGCGCAACTACCTAAAGAGCAAGGGGGATGATATGCCCGTCCTTGAGAGTCACGCAGCGATCCATGCGCCCGGCGATCTCCATGTTGTGGGTGGCAAAGAGCGTTGCAACACCCGAAGCCCGAACCAGGGCCTGGAGAGCTTCAAAGACGTAATGTGCCGTCTCCGGATCGAGATTGCCGGTCGGCTCGTCCAGAAGCAGAACGCGCGGTGCATTGGCCACGGCTCGAGCAACCGCCACGCGCTGCTGTTCACCACCCGACAGTTCCGACGGCCTGTGGCTGCTGCGTTCACCCATGCGCATGTAGTCGAGCAGCTCCTGCGCCCGGGCCGCCGCTTCGCTCTTCGCCAGCCCGGCAATCATCTGCGGCATCATGATGTTCTCAAGAGCCGTGAATTCGGGCAGCAGATGGTGAAACTGGTAGACGAAGCCAACGTCATTGCGGCGGATCGCAGTGCGTGATTCGTCATCGAGCTCAGCGCAATTGATCCCGCCGACATAAACGTCGCCACTGTCTGGATGTTCAAGAAGCCCGGCGATATGAAGCAGCGTCGACTTGCCCGTCCCGGATGGCGCAACGAGGGCAACCATCTCACCAGGCTGGATCGCAAAATCGACACCGCGCAGGATATGCAGCTCCCGCTCGCCCTCGGAGAAACTCCGCGTGACGTCCACCAGCGCAAGCGCTGTGCTTGCGAGAGCCGTCTCGACCGCGGCCTGATCCATCGTCGCCCCCGGCTCGGTCATCATTCGTACCTCAGGGCTTCAACGGGATCGAGCCGCGCCGCCCGCCAGGCAGGATAGAGCGTTGCCAGCAGCGAGAGCACCAGCGCCATCACCAGCACCGTAATGGTTTCTCCGCTGTCGATTTCGGCCGGAAGCCGCGACAGGAAATAGAGCGTCGGATCAAACAGCTCCGTCGACGTGAGCCAGGACACACCCTGTCGTATGCTCTCGATGTTGAGACAGACGACCAGACCGAGCGCAAATCCGGCAAGTGTCCCGACAATGCCGATGCTTGCGCCGGTGATCAGGAACACGCGCATGATCGCGCCGCGCGTCGCGCCCATTGTCCGCAGGATCGCAATGTCGCGTCCCTTGTCCTTCACCAGCATGATCAGGCCCGAAATGATGTTGAGTGCCGCGACCAGGACAATCAGCGTGAGGATGATGAACATCACGTTCCGCTCGACCTCGAGCGCGGAGAAGAAGGTTACGTTCCTCTGGCGCCAATCTGTCACAAAGGTTGGGCGTTCGGCGCCCTCCTCCACCAGCGACCGCATACCGCCGACGAGGTCCGGATCGGTGACATAGACTTCGACGCCGGTTGCCTTTCCGTCCATCCGGAAGAACCCTTGCGCTTCGACAATGGGCATGAAGACAAAGGTGCCGTCGTATTCACTCATGCCGATTTCAAAGATGGCTGCGACTGGATATCCCTTCACCCGAGGTGTCACGCCCATCGGCGTGACATTGCCGCGCGGTGAGATGATCGTGACATTGTCACCAAGGCTGACCCCAAGCTCCTGCGCCATGCGCGTGCCAAGAGCGATTCCCTTGCCAGCGTCAAAGTCATCGAGGGAGCCTGCACGAATGTTTTCGGCAACAAGGGGAATTCGGCGAACGTCCGCTTCCCAAAGCCCGCGCACCAGGCCACCCAGATTGCCGGCCGGGCCCGAGATAAGCGCCTGCCCCTCAACGAAGGGGATTGCACTGACAACACCGGGGATCGTCTCCAGGCGCCCCGCAACGGCGTCGTAGTCGGTCAGGGGCATGTCGATCGGCTGGACAAGCATATGACCGTTGATGCCAAGGATCTTGCTTAGCAGCTCGGACCGAAAGCCATTCATCACCGCCATAACGATGATCAAGGTGGCCACGCCGAGCATGATGCCCGCGAAAGAAAACCCGGCAATCACCGAAATGAATGTCTCGCGCCGCCGCGACCGCAGGTAGCGCCCCGCGATCATCCACTCGAACGGCGCAAAGGGACGTGTCCCGCCTGCGCCGCTGCTGGCTTCCGTTTCAGACTCTGTGCTCGTGTGCGCCGTCATGGGCCATCCACCTGCTGTCCGCCCCCGCGAATCCTAACGGGGAGGATCGGCGAGCTGCCTCAAACCGTCAATGCCGCTTTCAGCTTGTTGAACGCGGCTTCTGGGGACAGCATCTCTTTTTCGCCGCTGCGGCGGTCTTTGACCTCAAAGAGACCGTCTTTCAGCCCACGTGGGCCGCCGACGACCTGGAACGGCAGTCCGATCAGGTCCATGCTCGCGAACTTGGCCCCCGCACGCTGGTCCGTGTCGTCATAAAGGACCTCGATGCCTGCTGCTTCCAGCTTTGCGTAGAGATCTTCGCACGCGCCATCGGTCAGATCGTCGCCTGGCTTCAGGTTGACGACGCCCACATGGAACGGGGCCACGGATGCCGGCCAGATGATGCCGTCGTCATCGTGGCTTGCCTCGATGATCGCGCCAAGAAGACGCGACACGCCGACGCCATAGGAGCCCATGTGGACCGGCACATCCTTGCCGTCCGGCCCGGTAACCTTCGCGCCCATTGGCTCGGAGTATTTCGTGCCGAAATAGAAAGTCTGGCCAACCTCGATGCCGCGGGCGGAAATCCGCTTTTCTTCAGGAACGGCGGCCTCAAACTCAGCCATGTCGACGACATCTTCGGTCGCCGCATAGTTCGAGGTCCAATCCGCAACAATCGGGCTCAGATCGCTGTCGAAATCGACGTCCTCGCCCGGAATCTCCTTGGCAAGGAAATCGGAATGGCAGAAAACCGCGCTCTCGCCCGTGTCGGCGAGAACGATGAACTCGTGGCTGAGATCTCCGCCGATGGGCCCGGTCTCGGCGCGCATTGGAATGGCTGTCAGGCCCATGCGCCGATAGGTCCGCAAATAGGCGACAAACATACGGTTGTAGGACTCGACGGCCTTTTCCTGATCCAGATCGAAGGAATAGGCATCCTTCATCAGGAACTCACGGCCGCGCATTACGCCAAACCGCGGGCGCACCTCATCGCGGAATTTCCACTGGATATGATAGAGGTTCAGCGGCAGGTCCTTGTAGGAACGAACGGACGATCGGAAGATGTCTGTGATCATCTCCTCATTTGTCGGACCGTAGAGCATGTCGCGGTCGTGCCGGTCGGTGATGCGCAGCATTTCCTTGCCATAAGCGTCATACCGCCCACTTTCGCGCCACAACTCCGCAGATTGGATCGTCGGCATCAGCAGCTGCACCGCCCCTGCCCGTGCCTGCTCTTCTTCCACGATTCGTTCGATCTTGCGCAGCACCCGAAGGCCAAGCGGCAGCCAGGAGTAGATCCCCGCAGATTGCTGGCGGATCATGCCGGCGCGCAGCATCAGCCGGTGCGATACGATTTCCGCCTCCTTGGGGGTTTCCTTCAAAATGGGCAGGAAAAAGCGGGATAGGCGCATGGATTCTCTCTTGATATGGGCGAAGGCCGTTGTGAAGCGCAGTGAAACCGCAAGGCAGCTTGAAAGACAAGTCCTGACTTTCGCAATGGCCAAGAATTATGCATTCCAACAATTTGCGAGCTGATGCCATCAGCGATTTCACTCGAAAGGTAAATGAAACCAAAGCGAAGATGATACTTTCTTACGCAAGCAAAAAATGTATGCGTATGCGCACAAATAGGTGACAACTAAATTTCTATCGTCTATTGTCTTGAAACATAAGAAAAAGGGTCGTTGTAAAAATAACTTACGACCCAACAGGCATCGCGGTCTGAGTCTTGGGAGGAAGATCCCCTCCGGCGCATCTTTATGGTTCGCAGCCGACCCGTCGACATCGTAAGATTAGACGAGGGATGAGGGGTATTAGACGCGGAACTCACAGCAAAGCAGGGCGAAAGCCCTGCTTTTTTTTCGTTCTGAGCTTCAGCTGGCCCCGCGATACAACCGGAACAGGTGGCTTCTCAACGCATGGAGGGTGGCGTCAAAAACGGAATATCCGCCAGCGTGACACCTGAGTTCCGGAGCCAGAAATAGCCGGCAAAGATGGATGTCGCGACCAGCGTCGTCAGAAGAATCACCCGCAAAAAGCGGGGCCGCTCGGGCGCACTTGGCTCAGATCCGGGCAGAACCTCTCCAGCCTCTTCCTGGCTACGGTGGATCCCGAAAGGCAGAATGGCGAAAAGAACGATCCACCAGATCATGAAATAGACGGCAACGGCGAACACAACGCTCATGAGGTCTAGGCCTCCTCCAGCTCGGTCAAGGTCCCCAGAAAGTCTTTGGGATGAAGGAACAAGACAGGTTTTCCATGCGCGCCGATTTTCGGTTCGCCATCTCCAAGCACACGGGCCCCATCGGCGACCAGCTTGTCGCGCGCTGCCAGGATGTCATCGACCTCGTAGCAGACATGATGAATGCCGCCAGACGGATTCTTTTCCAAGAACTTGTTGATCGGAGAGTTCTCTCCAAGCGGTTCCAGCAGCTCGATCTTGGTGTTCGGGAGATTGATGAAGACGGTGCTGACGCCATGGTCCGGCTGCGCAACCTTTTCAGACACACTCGCGCCGAGGGTATCGCGGTAAACCGCCGTCGCTGCCTCGATGTCCGAGACAGCGATCGCCACATGGTTCAAACGTCCAATCATCTCAACCTCCCATTGGGCTGCGCCCGAACCAGATGTCGGCCGCGCCCATTGTTGTCCTCATAGCCGGGTGACGAGCACCTGACAAAGCGTCTTTTTGCCCCAGACCTCGAGCACCGCAGCGCGCGCGGCACGTCGCGCCGCCTCGCCGATCAGGTCCTTGTCCTTGCGGCGGGCCTTGGGAATGCTGGTGACGGCCCCAACGATCGCCTTTGTGACGATGTCTTCCATCGGCTCGCCGTCGTCGTCCGTATCCGGCAATCCCATCAGCGACATTTGCGGGTCATCCAGCAGATCTCCCTGCCGGTTGACCACCAGGGAAATCACAAGGGCGCCCGCGTAGGACAGCTTGCGTCTCTCCTTGACGCCGGTCACCTCCGGATCGTCCAGAATGGACCCGTCCTTGACCATGATGCCGAAAGGCGCCTCATCAATGATGGCCGCCCTGCCCGCATTCAGCCGTATGACGTCGCCGTTCTTGCCACGAATGACCTCTGGCACCTTCATGGACCGGGCAAACTCAGCATGGGCGGCAAGATGCAACGGTTCGCCATGGACGGGAACCACGACTTTGGGCTTGAGCAATTTGTAGAGTTCTTCAAGCTCACCGCGGCGCGGATGGCCGGAAACATGCACCATGGCGTCCTTGTCGGTGATGATCTGAACATCAAGATCCGCCAGATGGTTCTGAACTTCGCCAACAGCCTTTTCATTGCCCGGGATCGTCCGTGACGAGAAGATCACGGTGTCGCCCTTGGACAGGGCAATGTTGCGATGATCGCCACTTGCGATGCGTGCCAGCGCCGCCCTCGCCTCGCCCTGGGACCCCGTGCAGAGAAGAACCGTCTTCTCGCGCGGCAGGTAGCCATAGGCATCTTCGTCATGAAAGGCCGGCAAGCCGTCCAGATAGCCCAGTTCGCCCGCAACAGCGATCACCCGGTGCATGGACCGTCCAACCACCACAACATCGCGCTCACAGGAAGCTGCAGCTTCGGCAATCGCGCGGATACGGGCCACATTGGATGCAAAGGTGGTGATCGCGATCCGGTGTTTCGCGGTCTTCATCACCTTCTTCAGCTCTTTGGCAACATCGCCCTCGCTTGGGCTTACACCATCGCGGATGGCATTGGTGCTGTCACAGACAAGCGCTGTGACACCCTCTTCACCCAGCTCACGCAGCCGCTTCATGTCGATCGGCAAGCCCACACCTGGCGTGTGGTCGATCTTCCAGTCGCCCGTATGAACGAAGAGACCCGCGTCTGTGCGGATCGCAAGCGCGCAGGGCTCGGGGATCGAATGGGTCATGGTAACGAATTCAACGTTGAAGGGTCCAATGTCGATCCGGTCCCCCTGATTGACCACCGTGACCGGAACCTTCTCGGCGCCAGGTTCGCTCTCGGTCTTGGCCTCAAGCAACGCTGCCGTGAAGGGTGTCAGATAGACCGGCACCTTGAGAAAAGGCCACAGGTGCACGATGGCGCCATAGTGATCTTCATGCGCATGGGTGATGACCATGCCGACGATGTTGTCGGCTTCTTCCTCGAGGAATTTGATATCCGGGAAGACAAGATCGATCCCGGGCAACTCCGGGCCGGCAAAGGAAACTCCGCAATCGACCATCAGCCAGGAGCGATTGTCCTCAGGGCCGATGCCGTAGAGCGCCAGGTTCATTCCAATTTCACCAACCCCGCCAAGTGGCAGAAAGACCATGTCGTTGGCAGATGCCATTTAGTTCTCCAAACTTAAAACTTCGGGATGTCGGGCGAGCCCTCAGGCTGCAAGCCCTCCAGAAAGACGTCACCTGCGAAAATGGTCTCCCGTTGACCATTCTCAAGGCCAAGAACAAGATGGCCCCGGTTGTCGAGATCAAGAAAAGTGCCGGCCATCTCGCGATCGCCGTTGCGCACCCTAATCGTTTTTCCAAGGTGAACAGCGCGGGCCAACCAGGCCTTCCGGACGTCCTTGAAGCCGTCCGCGCGCCGCCAGACTGAAAGCCAGTGATCCAGGCTCAGAGCCAGCGCATTGAACAATTGATCTGCAGAGATCCTGTGTCCGAGGGCAGCAAGATCGACTGTCGGATAAAGCCCATGTTCAGGGTGAGCTACACAGTTCACACCAAACCCGAGCACCAACGCCGTTCTGCCGCTGGCAACCGATTCTGCTTCAAGCAGAATACCCGAAAGCTTTGCACCATCGACAAGTAGATCGTTCGGCCACTTCAACCCCACCATCTGGTGCGTTCCGGCGCATTTGTCAATTGCATCAGCCAAAGCAACCGCTGCCACGAGCGGCACCTCGCCAAGCCGTTCCCTCGGTCCGGGGTCGAGCAGCAGATGACTGGTGAAGAGATTGCCGCGCGGCGAGACCCAGTCGCGCCCCCGCCGTCCACGGCCATCGGACTGTTCCTCAGCCACGATCCACAAACCGCCCGGATCGCCGGAACGCGCTCTTTCGAACGCAAGATTGTTGGTGGAGCCGACAGTGCCGTGCCGTTCAACGCGCAAACCCGGCACCTTCGGCGCCGGGTTTGAGAATTCGGTGTTTCGGTCCGATGCGGTCAGAAGAGCGCCCCTGCAGCAGAACTCGCCGCCTGAACAATCGGACCAGGCATGAGCGCAAAGAAAATCACGAACAACCCGGAAAGACCCAACACGAAACGGAGTTCCATCGGCATCGCCTCAAAAGCCTCCGCCGGCTCGTCGAAGAACATCACCTTGATGATGCGCAGGTAGTAGTAGGCACCGACAACCGACATCACGACACCGATGACTGCGAGCGGATAAAGACCTGCCTCGACAGCTGCCGAGAAGACGAACCACTTGGCAAAGAAACCAACAAAAGGCGGAATTCCTGCCAGCGACCACATCAGAACAGCCAGAAGAATGGCCATTGGCAGATTGGTCCGCGACAGCCCGGACAGCTCGCTGATCTCCTCAACCATGCCATCCTTGCGGCGCATGGAGAGAATGCAGGCGAACACGCCAAGCGTCATGGCAAGATAGGCCGCCATGTAGATGATCACACCCTCGACCCCGATCTGGGTGCCAGCGGCAAGGCCGACCAGTGCGTAGCCCATGTGGCCGATCGACGAATAGGCCATCAGGCGCTTGATATTGGTCTGCCCGATCGCGGCGAAGGCGCCAAGTGCCATGGACGCAATCGCGACAAAGACAATCACCTGCTGCCAGTCCGTGGTGACAGGCTGGAACCCGTCGATCACGATCCGGATCAGCATGCCCATGGCAGCCACCTTGGGGGCTGCCGCCAGGAAGGCCGTCACGGGCGTCGGCGCGCCTTCATAAACGTCCGGTGTCCACATGTGGAACGGCACTGCCGAAATCTTGAAGGCAATACCTGCTAGAACAAATGTCAGACCGATCACGAGACCGATGGATGCGCCCTCGTGGGCGAGAACTTCCGCGATTTCCGGAAAGCCGATCTGGCCGGAAAAGCCATAGACCAGCGACATGCCGTAGAGCAGCATGCCCGAAGAGAGCGAGCCAAGGACAAAGTACTTCAGACCGGCCTCGGTTGAGCGAACGGATTCCCGGTTGATCGCAGCGACGACATAAAGCGCAAGGCTCTGAAGTTCCAGGCCGAGATACAGGGCAATCATGTCGTTGGCCGACAGCATCAACAGCATGCCGAGCGTCGCCAGAACGATCAGCACCGGATACTCGAACTTGTCGAAAGCCTGGCTCTTGGCAAAGGCCCAGGACATGGCGATCGCAAAGAAAGACCCGATCAGGACCAGGATCTTCATGAAGTAGGCGAAGTCATCAAGAACGAAGGCCCCGCCAAAAGTCTCGCCGAAATGTGCTCCGAAAGGCAATACAAAGAGCGCCGTCGCCGCAATCAGGCCCATGGACATGCCATTGACCAGGAAGCTGATCCGCTGGCCGCCGAACACTCCGATCATCAGGAGCACCATGGCTCCGATGGCCAGGAAAATCTCCGGCAGCACCGGCATGAGATCAGGCAATTGTGTCATGTCAGACATTGGCTTTCATCTCGCCTTCGGAACGTTAGTGCGCGGCCGCTGTGGCATGCTGGATCTGTCCAGCTGCCTCGAGGGCTGCTTGATATTGCGTAATCAGGTTGTCGACGGCACCCTGTGTGACATCCAGGATCGCCATCGGGTAGAACCCGAAGAAGATCGTCAGGACAATCATCGGAACCAGGATCACCTTCTCCCTGAGATTCAGGTCGAGCATCGACTTGAGGCTTTCCTTCTCAAGCGCGCCGAACACCACCCGGCGGTAGAGATACAGCGCATATGCGGCCGATAGGATCACACCCGTGGTCGCGAACATCGCAACCCATGTGTTCACCTGATAGGCCCCCATGAGCGTCAGGATTTCACCGACAAAGCCTGAGGTACCCGGCAGCCCGACATTCGCCATCGTGAAGATCAGGAAGGCGACCGCATATTTCGGCATTCGGCTGACCAAGCCGCCGTAGGCAGCAATCTCTCGCGTATGCATCCGGTCATAGATCACGCCGACACAAAGGAACAGCGCGCCGGAAACAATACCGTGGGAGAGCATCTGGAAGATGCCACCCTGAACGCCTTGCGGCGTCATGGTGAAGATACCCATGGTCACATAGCCCATGTGGGCGACGGACGAATAGGCAATCAGCTTCTTGATGTCTTCCTGGGCGAGCGCCACGAGCGAGGTGTAAATGATAGCCACAACCGACAGGGTGAACACCATGGGGGCGAACATGTCCGAGGCAATCGGGAACATCGGCAAAGAGAAGCGCAGGAAGCCATAGCCACCGAGCTTCAGCAGGATACCGGCAAGGATCACGGAGCCGGCCGTCGGGGCCTCAACGTGGGCATCCGGCAACCAGGTGTGAACCGGCCACATCGGCATCTTCACGGCAAAACTTGCAAAGAACGCGATCCAGAGCCAGGTCTGCATCTCGGCCGGGAACGGGTGCTGCAGCAGCACCGTGATGTCCGTGGTGCCAGCCTCCCAGTACATCGCCATGATCGCGATCAGCATCAGAACCGATCCGAGCAGCGTGTAGAGGAAGAACTTGTAGGACGCATAGACGCGGCGCGCACCGCCCCAGACACCGATGATCAGGAACATCGGGATCAGGCCAGCTTCAAAGAAGACGTAGAAGACCACCAGATCGAGCGAGCAGAACACGCCGATCATCAGGGTTTCCAGAATGAGGAACGCAATCATGTATTCCTTCACCCGCTTCTGCACGCTCTCCCAGGACGCGAGGATGCAGAAAGGCATGAGGAAGGTCGACAGGATCACGAAGAGCAGCGAGATGCCGTCCACACCCATCTTGTAGTTGATTGCACCGCCGAGCCACTCGGTGGTCTCGACCATCTGGAAGCCGGGATTGCTGTAGTCGAAGAAACCCCAGACAAACAGTGACAGGCCAAAGGTGAAGATGGTCGAGAACAGCGCAACCATGCGGATGTTCCGCTTGCCGTCCTCGTCGTCACCCGGCACCAACAGGATCGCCAGCACCCCTGCCAACGGCAGGAACGTTGTCGTGGTGAGAATGGGCCAGTCGATCATCAGTGAGCTCCTCCGACGGTGCCAGCACCGGTAAACATCGACCAGGTGATGAGGGCAGCCACGCCGATCAGCATCGCAAAGGCATAGTGGTAAAGGTATCCGGTCTGCAGTTTCACGACCCAGGTCGTGACGTTCTGAACCCGGGCGGCAACGCCATTGGGCCCGTAACCGTCAATCACCTTGCCGTCTCCCTGCTTCCAAAGAACGCGGCCGATCCACATTGCGGAACGCACGAAGAGGAAGTTGTAGAGCTCATCGAAGTACCACTTGTTGAGCAGGAACTGGTAGAGCCCCGAGTGTTCCTCCGCCAGCTTCTTTGGCGTTTCCGGCGAGCGGATGTAGAACTGATAGGCCACCAGGAAGCCCAGGACCATCATCACGAAGGGTGAAACCTTCACCCAGGCAGGAACCTCGTGCATGTCATGCAGCACATGGTTCTCGGAGCCGGTGAACAGAGCACCCTTCCAGAAGGCATCGTAACCATCGCCATAGAAAGAGCCGTAGAAGACCATCCCGGCCAGAACCGCACCGATTGACAGAAGGAACAGCGGCACCGTCATCACCAGTGGCGATTCATGAATGTGCTTCATGACATCGACGGACGCCCGCGGCTTGCCATGGAAGGTCATGAAGGTCAGGCGCCAAGAGTAGAAGGACGTCAGACCGGCAGCAATGACGGTCAGCCAGAAGCCGTACTGCGCCATTGCGTTGTGACCGGCATAGGCTGCCTCAATCACCGCATCCTTGGAGATGAAGCCGGCGAAACCGATGTGCGTGAACGGGATACCGACACCGGTCAGGGCGACGGTCCCAATGAACATGGTCCAATAGGTGATCGGAATGTGCTTCCGCAGGCCACCCATCTTTCGCATGTCCTGTTCATCGGACACGGCGTGAATGACCGAACCGGCGCAAAGGAACAGAAGGGCCTTGAAGAAGGCGTGCGTGAAGAGGTGGAACACGGCGATCGAATAGGCGCCAACACCCAGAGCCACGAACATGTAGCCAAGCTGCGAACAGGTCGAATAGGCGATCACGCGCTTGATGTCGTTTTGCACCAGACCAACCGTCGCGGCGAAAAACGCCGTTGTCGCACCGAAGAAGGTAACGACCGTCAGAGCCGTATGCGAGAGCTCAAACAGAGGCGACAGGCGCGCCACCATGAAGACACCCGCGGTGACCATGGTCGCTGCGTGGATCAGAGCGGAAACAGGCGTCGGGCCTTCCATCGCGTCCGGCAGCCAGGTGTGCAGCAGGAACTGGGCCGACTTGCCCATCGCTCCCATGAACAGCAGCAGACAGATCACGGTCATCGCGCCACGGGCATCCAGATGATAGCCGAGGAAGCTCATGACTTGGCCATGACCCTCGCCTTCCATCAGCGCCGGGGCATTTGCAAACACCGTGGACAGATCGATGCTGTTGAAAACATAGAAGACGCCGAAAATGCCGAGCGCAAAGCCGAAGTCACCCACGCGGTTGACCACAAAGGCTTTCATCGCCGCTGCATTGGCCGATGGCTTGTTGTACCAGAAGCCGATCAGAAGATAGGACGCAAGACCAACGCCTTCCCAGCCGAAGAACATCTGCAACAGGTTGTCGGATGTGACCAGCGAGAGCATCGCGAAGGTGAAGAGCGACAGATAGGCGAAGAACCGTGGCCGGTGCGGATCATGGTGCATGTAGCCAATCGAATAGACATGAACCAGCGCAGAAACAGAGTTCACAACGACCAGCATGACAACGGTCAGCGTGTCGATACGCAGGGACCAGGAGACATCAAGCGCCCCGGCTGTGATCCAGCGCATGATCTCGACCTGATAAAGCGCCGTTTCGCCATAGCCGACCGTAAAGAACGCGACCCAGGACAAAAGCGCAGCGACGATCACCAACCCTGTGGTGATATATTCGCTGGCCTTGTCCCCCAGAGCCTTACCGAACAACCCGACAATCAGGAAGCCGATCAGAGGCAGGAATACGATTGCGGAGTACATTCGCCCCTAGCCTTTCATCATGTTGATGTCTTCCACGGCGATGGAGCCGCGGTTTCGGTGGAACACCACCAGAATAGCGAGGCCGATGGAAGCTTCAGCAGCAGCCACTGTCAGCACCAGCAAGGTGAAGATCTGCCCCATCAGATCGCCGAGATGCGACGAGAAGGCGACAAAGTTGAGGTTCACCGAAAGCAGAATGAGCTCGATGGACATCAGGATGACGATCACGTTCTTCCGGTTCAAAAAGATCCCGAAGATGCCAATCGTGAACAGGATGGCTGCAACCGCCAAATAATGCGACAGACCGATTTCCATGGGCGCCTCGCCGTGCTCCCCTCGTTTAAGCCCACCGGACCTGGCGCGGAGTGGTTCGCCTTGGTCCGGTCTAGATGAAGTGCGCCTCGGCGCTAGATACCCTTGCCCGTCTCGACCTTCTTGATCTCGACGGCCGTTGCCGGCGTCCGGGCAACCTGTTCGGCAATGTTCTGCCGCTTGACGTATTCCTTGTGGCGCAAGGTCAGGACAATGGCGCCGATCATGGCAACCAGAAGTACGAGCCCCGCAACCTGGAAGTAGAAGATGTATTTTGTGTAGAGCACCGCGCCGATGGCTTCGATGTTGGACATCTCGCTCAAGGCCGGCGTCGGCTCGGAAACATGCGTCAGAAGCTCCGGTGCGATCACCCATGCGCCAACGCCCATCAGGATCTCGACAAGCAGCACAAGTCCGACCAGTGCTCCGACCGGCAGATACTGCAGGAAGCCCTGTCGCAACTCGACGAAATCAACATCCAGCATCATGACGACAAAGAGGAACAGAACCGCCACCGCGCCGACATAGACGACGATAAGCAGCATCGCCAGATACTCGGCACCAAGCATGACGAACAGCCCGGCAGAGTTACAGAACGCGAGGATCAGAAACAGCACCGAGTGCACCGGATTGCGGGAGGCAATGACCATAAAGGCCGATGCCACGGTCACCCCGGCAAACAGATAGAAGAAAAGCGCGTTCAGGATCATGGATAGACCTGCCTGTCGTCTGGCCGGAACCGGCCGGGAGGAGACATTCGGCCGGATTGCCGAAACGCCTCGATGAGTTGCGTCATGCCCCTAGCGGTAAGGAGCGTCCATTTCAATGTTGCGAGCGATTTCGCGCTCCCAGCGGTCACCATTCGCGAGCAGCTTGTCCTTGGAGTAGTAGAGCTCTTCGCGGGTTTCGGTGGCGAATTCGAAGTTGGGTCCTTCGACAATCGCATCCACCGGACAGGCTTCCTGACAGAAGCCGCAGTAGATGCACTTCACCATGTCGATATCATAACGGGTCGTCCGGCGGGTTCCGTCATTGCGGCGCGGCCCCGCCTCGATGGTAATCGCCTGCGCCGGGCAGATTGCTTCACACAGTTTGCAGGCGATGCAGCGCTCTTCCCCATTGGGATAGCGGCGCAGGGCATGCTCCCCGCGAAAACGCGGGCTCTGTGGACCCTTTTCAAAGGGATAGTTGACTGTCGGCTTCGGCTTGAAGAAGTAGCGCATGGCCAAAAAGAACGCCGAAACGAACTCCTTCAAGAACAGCGATTTGGCGGCCTGATCAAGTCCCATCGCCCTGTTGCCTTCCCTCGTGCTTACCCGACAAGTTGACTGCCGGCCAGATACCCGATGATCGGAAAACCGAAGATCGGAACTGCAAAAATCAATCCTCGCAAGAGCGCGCCGTATTTTGCGACAAAGCCGCCGTCGCCACCCTCACGTCTGTTTTTTTCCTCGGCCGCCTGAAGGACCCCTTTCAGGATCTTCCAATCGAGCCAGCCGAGGTATCCCCCAAGCACTGCCCCGATCAGCCCGGCGAACGAAATACTCACCTTATGGCGCCCAGCCCATGATCATCAGCACAGCGGCCACGATCACGACCATAGCCAGCGACAGCGGCAGGAACACTTTCCAGCCCAGGCGCATCAGCTGATCATAGCGGTACCGCGGCACCATGGCCTTGACCATCGCGAACATGAAGAAGCCGAGCAGACACTTCAGGAGGAACCAGACGACGCCCGGAACCCATGTGAAGGGAACAAAGTCGAACGGCGGCAGCCACCCACCCATGAAGAAGATGGTCATCAGCGCGCACATGAGGCAGATGGCGACATATTCGCCAAGCATGAACATCATGTACGGCGTGGAGCCGTATTCCACCATGAAGCCCGCAACCAGCTCCGATTCAGCTTCTGCCAGATCGAAAGGCGGCCGGTTCGTCTCGGCCAGCGCAGAGATGAAGAAGATCACGAACATCGGGAACAGTGGCAGCCAATACCAGTTCAGGAAGGCCAGCCACGGCACGCCCAGCATGTCCGCAAGACCCGTCTGCTGCGACAATACGATTTCGGTCAGGTTCAGAGACCCTGCGCACAGCAGGACCGTCACGATGACGAAACCGATCGAAACTTCGTAGGAAACCATCTGCGCCGCGGAGCGGAGCGCTGACAGGAAGGGATACTTCGAGTTCGAAGCCCACCCGCCCATGATGATGCCGTAGATCTCGAGCGAGGAAATCGCAAAGACGTAGAGAACACCAACGTTGATGTTGGCAATCACCCAACCCTCGGAGACGGGAATAACCGCCCAGGTCGCCAGTGCCAGCATCACGGACACAAGCGGCGCAAGCAGGAAAAGCACCTTGTTGGAGCCAGACGGAATAACCGGCTCTTTCAAGACGAATTTCAAGAGATCGGCAAAGCTCTGAAACAGCCCCCAGGGGCCGACGACGTTCGGGCCGCGGCGAATCTGGACGGCTGCCCAGATCTTGCGGTCCGCGTAAAGCACATAGGCGACGATCACCAGAAGAACGACGAGCAGCAATACGCTCTGGAACACCATCCAGAGGAACGGAAAGCCGTAGGCCGTCATAAAGTCCGACATGTCTGTCCCTGCCCCTTATTCCGCTGCTTCGGCCGCGCGCGCCTTGGCCAGGGCGGAACATTCCGCCATCACGGCCGATGCACGTGCAATCGGGTTCGTCAGATAAAACTCGGTGATGGCGTTGGCAAAGCCTGCCGCTTCCATCTTGCCTGCACCCTTCGCCAGCTCCGCAACATCGGCTGATGAGCCGACCTCGATCGCATCGATGGAAAGGAAATGAGGATGGGCTTCGCACAGAAGCGCCCGCAATGCGCCCAGAGAGTCGAACGGCAAGGTCTTGCCGAGCACCGCAGACAGCGCACGCAGGATCGCCCAGTCTTCGCGCGCGTCCCCTGGAGGGAAGCCAGCGCGGTCGGCCATCTGAACACGGCCTTCCGTGTTCACATAGGTTCCAGACTTCTCTGTATAGGCTGCACCGGGCAGGATCACATCGGCGCCATGAGCGCCGCGATCGCCGTGCGTTCCGATGTAGACGACAAAGGCATTGCCAAAGGCCGACATATCCATCTCGTCAGCGCCGAGCAGGAACAGGGCTTCAAGGTCTCCCTTGGAGGCTGCATCCTGCATGGCAGCAATCGACTTGCCACCCTCAGCTGGAACGAAACCGATATCCAGTCCGCCAACGCGCGACGCCGCCGTGTGGAGCACCGAGAAACCGTTCCAGTCCTCGCTGATGGCGCCAACAGCTTTTGCAAGCTTCGCAGCATTCGCCAGTACGGAAACGCCGTCCACGCGGGCAAGTGCTCCTTGACCAACGATGATCAGTGGCTTCTTGGCGCCTTTCAGGACATCGACGAAGCTGTTCTTGCCGGCGACAAGATCTGAAAGCGTGTCAGTACCAGCCCCGAGATAGGTTGTTTCATAGGTCAGATCCGCGGCTTCGCCGATCACGCCGACCTTCAGGTCGCCATGACGCCAGCGCTTGCGGATACGTGCGTTGAGCACCGGAGCCTCAATGCGCGGGTTGGAGCCGATAATCAGCACAGCGTCTGCGTCTTCAATGCCCTCGATGGTGGCGTTGAAGAGGTAGCTGGCGCGGCCCTTGGCCGGATCCAGCGCGGCACCATCCTGGCGACAGTCGATGTTGGCAGAGCCAAGCGACGTCATCAGGCTCTTGAGCGCGAACATTTCCTCGACGCTTGCAAGATCTCCCGCGACAGCACCAATCTTGGAGCCGTCGAGCGTGCCGACCTTGTCTGCAATGATCTGGAACGCCTCACTCCAGGACACTGGCTGAAGACGGCCGTCTTTCTTGGCATAAGGCCGGTCAAGCCGCTGCGTCTTCAGACCATCCCAGATGTAACGGGTCTTATCGGAAATCCATTCCTCATTCACCGCCTCATTGAGACGCGGCATGATGCGCATGACTTCCTTGCCACGCGTATCGACCCGGATCGCAGAACCAACAGCATCCATCACATCGATGCTCTCGGTTTTGACCAGTTCCCAGGGACGTGCGTGGAAAGCATAAGGCTTGGATGTCAGCGCACCGACCGGACACAGGTCAACGACGTTGCCCTGAAGTTCGGAGGACAGCGCGGCTTCCAGATAGGTGGTGATTTCGGCGTCTTCACCGCGGCCGATCAGGCCCATGTCAGACACACCGGCGACTTCTGTGGTGAAGCGAACACAGCGCGTGCAGTGAATGCAGCGGGTCATGATCGTCTTGACCAACGGACCCAGGTGCTTGTTCTCAACCGCGCGCTTGTTCTCGCCGAAACGCGAGTTGTCGACGCCATAGGCCATGGCCTGGTCCTGGAGGTCGCACTCGCCGCCCTGGTCACAGATCGGGCAATCCAGCGGATGGTTGATCAGGAGAAACTCCATCACACCTTCGCGGGCCTTCTTGACCATCGGGCTCTTGGTTTCAACAACGGGCGGTTCGCCATTCGGGCCGGGGCGCAGATCCTTGACCGACATCGCACAGGATGCGGTTGGTTTGGGCGGTCCGCCCTTGACCTCGACAAGGCACATGCGGCAGTTGCCGGCGATCGACAGCCTGTCGTGGTAGCAAAACCGAGGAACCTCGGCGCCGGCCTCTTCACAGGCCTGAAGCAGCGTGTAGTCCGCTGGGACTTCTACTTCCTTGCCGTCGATGATCAGCTTTGTCATCGCCTGCTCTCCAAATCCCGTTTCCGCATCACTCGGCCGCAACCAATGGTGCAGGTTTAGCCTTGGCGACATAGTCGTCAATGCGCTGCTCAACCACAGGCCTGAAGTTCTTGATCAGCCCCTGGATCGGCCATGCAGCCGCGTCTCCGAGTGCACAAATTGTGTGGCCTTCGACCTGCTTCGTCACATTGAACAGCATGTCGATTTCCTCATAGGACGACTGGCCCTTGACCATCCGTTCCATGACCCGCCACATCCAGCCGGTTCCCTCACGGCAGGGTGTACACTGTCCGCAGCTTTCATGCTTGTAGAAATAGCTGAGGCGGGCGATTGCCTTGATGATGTCTGTGGACTTGTCCATGACGATCACCGCGGCAGTTCCAAGACCGGAGCCAAGGCCACGCAGCGTGTCGAAGTCCATCGGCGTGTCCTTGATCTGCTCTGCCGTCAGGCAAGGAACAGAGGAGCCACCGGGAATCACCGCAAGAAGGTTGTCCCACCCACCACGAATGCCACCGCAGTGTCTTTCGATCATCTCGGCGAAGGGCACGCCCAGTTCTTCCTCGAAGGTCGCCGGCTGATTGACGTGGCCGGAGACGCAGAAAAGCTTGGTGCCTGTGTTGTTTGGCTTGCCCAGACCGGCAAACCAGGAACCGCCACGGCGCAGGATCGTCGGTGCAACCGCAATCGATTCGACGTTGTTCACTGTCGTCGGGCAACCATAAAGACCAACATTCGCCGGGAACGGCGGCTTCAGCCGCGGCTGGCCCTTCTTGCCCTCAAGGCTTTCCAGAAGCGCAGTTTCCTCGCCGCAGATATAAGCTCCGGCGCCATGGTGGACATAAATGTCGAAATCGTAGCCGTTCTTGTTGTTCTTGCCGATCAGGCCAGCGTCATAGGCCTGGTCGATCGCCGCCTGCAGACGCTCACGTTCACGAATGAATTCACCGCGCACGTAGATATAGGCCGCAATCGCGCCCATGGCGTAGCCCGCAACAAGACAGCCTTCTACCAGCGTATGCGGGTCATGACGAAGAATCTCGCGGTCCTTACAGGTGCCCGGCTCTGACTCATCGGCGTTGACCACAAGATAGGCGGGACGTCCATCGGAGGCCTTCGGCATGAAGGACCACTTCAAGCCGGTCGGGAAACCCGCACCACCACGGCCACGAAGGCCTGAGGCCTTCATCTCGTCGATGATCCAGTCGCGGCCCTTGTCGAGCAACCCCTTGGTGTTGTCCCACTGGCCACGCTTCTTGGCGCCCTCAAGACCCCAATCATTGAGCCCGTAGATATTGGTGAAGATCCGATCCTGATCTTTCAGCATCTCTTCCCCCTACCCTTCGTTCTTGCTGGAGGGCACGGTGCCCTTGGCAACACGCTTGGAAAATTCCGTTTCCCCGCCTTCGGCAAGGATCTTGGCCTGAGCAACCCAGCCATCCCGTTCGATGCGGCCCTTGAACTTCAAGCGGCTGTCGACCCAGGCGATCTCAGCCGGTCCCCAGTTGGCGACCTGATCGAAATGGAAGAAGCCGAGCTCATGCAAGGTTGTTTCAAGCTTCGGCCCGACGCCCTTGAGCTGCTTCAGGTCGTCCGGCTTGCCGCCGCGCGCTTCCTTGAGAATCTCGGGCTCTTTCTCAGCAACATCAGTTACCGCCGCAGCTGCAGCAGGTGCCTTCTTCGCCGCAGCCGGTTCTGCCGGGGCTTCAGCGCTCTTGGGCTTGGCCTTTGAGACGGGTTTCGGCTCGGATGGCTTTTCGGCAGCCTTCTCGACCTTCTTTTCCGTCTCTGCAACGCTCTCGCCCGCCTGCTTGGCGGCAAAGGCGGCTTTCACCTTCGCGACAGCATCTTCGGCCGGCGTCGGCACGCCATCATAATCGTTGCCATCAGCATTGATCGGGCCGCCGGCGAAAGCGTGAGACGCTTTCTCGTTGCCGTCGACCAGATGTGGCACAGGCAGCACGCCCTTGGTGTCGTCGTCAATTTCGGTCAGGCTGGTTTGACCGCCTTCAGCCATTGCAAAACGGCGACCGTTCTGCGGGCCGGGTGTCACTTCCTTGCCTGCGGAAATGTCGTCAAGCAGGGCGTTGAAGCTGTCCGGTGTCAGATCTTCGTACGTGTCCTTGAAGATCTGCACCATCGGTGCATTCACGCAGGCACCCAGGCACTCCACCTCTTCCCAGGAGAACATGCCGTCCTCGGAAATCTCGTGCATGTGCTTGGCAATGCGGCTCTTGCAGATGTTGATCAGCTCTTCAGACCCACGCAGCTGACACGGTGTTGTTCCGCACACCTGAATGTGAGCCTTCTTGCCCACAGGCTGCAGCTGAAACATCGTGTAGAACGTCGCGACTTCCAGAACGCGAATGTGCGGCATGTCGAGAAGGTCCGCGATGTAGCGGATCGCAGGCTCACACACCCAGCCGTCATGCTGTTCCTGGGCACGCCACAACAGCGGAATCACGGCAGACGCCTGCCGTCCCGCTGGGTACCGGTCGATCAGCTTCTTCGCCCACGCGAGGTTCTTCTCGGTGAAGGCAAAACTGTCAGGTTGTTCCGCGGCAAGTCTGCGAACCGCCATGGTGCTATCCCCGTCCTGTTTCGATGACCGGAGCCGAAAGGGCGGCTGCCAGGGTCGAATGAGATGTGCGCGGCCCAATCATCAACGATCGACCTCGCCGAATACGATATCCATGGAGCCCAGGACGGCCGAGACATCGGCGAGCTGGTGCCCACGGCACAGAAAGTCCATCGCCTGAAGATGCGCATATCCAGGCGCCTTGATCTTGCAGCGATACGGCTTGTTCGTGCCGTCAGCGACAAGATAGACACCGAATTCGCCCTTCGGCGCCTCTACGGCGGCATAAACCTCGCCGGCAGGCACGTGGTAGCCTTCTGTGTAGAGCTTGAAGTGATGGATCAGAGCTTCCATGGAACGCTTCATTTCGCCGCGTTTGGGCGGAACGATCTTGCCGTCAGCAGACGATACCGGTCCGGTTTCCACGGTCAGCTTTTCCAGGCACTGCTTCATGATCCGCACGGACTGGCGCATCTCTTCCATGCGGATGAGATAGCGGTCGTAGCAATCGCCGTTCTTGCCGATCGGAATGTCGAAATCCAGATCCGCATAGCACTCATAAGGCTGCGACTTGCGAAGATCCCAGGCCGCACCCGATCCACGTACCATGACACCGGAAAAGCCCCAGGCCCACGCATCGTCCAGATCGACCACGCCGATGTCGACGTTGCGCTGCTTGAAGATGCGGTTGTCGGTCAGAAGGCCTTCGATGTCGTCCAGCGTCTGCAGGAACGGATCACAGAAATCCCAGATGTCATCCAGAAGTGCGCGCGGCAAATCCTGATGAACACCGCCTGGACGGACGTAGGCGGCATGCAGGCGTGCGCCGCAAGCCCGCTCATAAAAGACCATCAGCTCTTCGCGTGGCTCGAAGCCCCAGACCGGCGGCGTCAGTGCACCGACGTCCAGCGCCTGCGTGGTCACATTCAAGAGATGCGACAGCAGTCGGCCGATTTCGCAGAAGAGCACGCGAATCAACTGCCCACGCATGGGCACATTGATGTCGAGCATACGCTCGACAGCCAGGGCAAAGGCATGCTCCTGGTTCATGGGAGCCACATAGTCGAGACGGTCGAAATATGGCACCGCCTGCAAATAGGTCTTCTGCTCGATCAGCTTTTCCGTGCCGCGATGCAGAAGGCCGATATGCGGATCAACCCGGGTCACGACCTCGCCATCCAGCTCGAGCACAAGACGCAATACGCCGTGAGCCGCCGGGTGCTGCGGACCAAAGTTGATGTTGAAGTTTCGAACCTGAGCTTCAGCCATCCGGGAGAGCCTTAATTCGTGGTTGCTTTCTCATCGCCCGGCAGCACGTAGTCAGTGCCTTCCCATGGCGAGAGAAAATCGAAATTGCGGAATTCCTGGTTCAGGCGAACCGGCTCATAGACGACGCGCTTCTTCTCATCGTCATAGCGAACTTCAACAAAGCCGGTGACCGGGAAGTCCTTGCGCAGCGGATACCCGTCGAAGCCGTAATCCGTGAGGATGCGGCGCAGGTCCGGATGGCCGGAGAAGAGGATGCCGTACATGTCGTAGGCTTCACGCTCGAACCATTCTGCGCCTGGAAACAGAGGCGTCAGGGAGGCAACCGGCGTTTCTTCGTCCGTCGCGATCTTCACACGGATGCGCTGGTTCTGAACCGGAGACAGGAAGTGATAGACCAGATCAAACCGCTTCTCACGCGCCGGCCAGTCGACCCCGCAAATGTCGGTCAGATTGACGAATTTGCAGGAGCTGTTGTCGCGCAGGTACCGCACGACATCGAGAATGTCGGTCGCGGAGGCGACAAGCGTCAGCTCGCCATATTCGACGGTCCAGGACAAAAGGGAACTTCCCAGAGCAAGCTCGATATGCTCGGCCAGTTCCTTCAGTGTCTCGTCCATGATCTTAAGACCTCACTCCGTTGGAGCCCTCTGTCGGGGCAGGAACCCGCCCCTACTCAAATTTCTGTTAGCGCTCGATCGTGCCCGTGCGCCGGATTTTCTTCTGCAGCATCAAGACGCCGTAGAGCAATGCTTCTGCCGTGGGAGGACAACCAGGGACGTAGATGTCCACCGGAACAATCCGATCACAGCCGCGCACCACCGAATAGGAATAATGGTAATAGCCACCGCCGTTCGCACAAGAGCCCATCGAAATCACATAGCGCGGCTCAGGCATCTGGTCGTAGACCTTGCGAAGCGCCGGCGCCATCTTGTTGGTCAAGGTTCCCGCGACGATCATGACGTCAGACTGACGCGGAGAAGCACGAGGCGCAAAGCCGAAGCGCTCTGCATCGTAGCGCGGCATCGCCATCTGCATCATTTCAACGGCGCAGCACGCAAGACCGAAGGTCATCCACATCAAGGAGCCTGTGCGCGCCCACTGGATCAGATTGTCCGTGGAGGTGACAAGGAACCCCTTGTCCGCCAACTCATCGTTGACTTCCATGAAGAAGGGGTCGTTTGCGCCCACCGGCTTGCCGGTGTTGGGATCAATGATGCCCTTGGGGCTTTCCGCAACGAGCGGACCGGGTGTCGTGGTCAATCCCATTCCAGCGCTCCCTTCTTCCATTCATAGATGAAACCGATGGTCAGAACACCGAGGAAGACCATCATGGACCAGAAGCCGTACCAACCCAGGTCACCGAACTTGACGGCCCAGGGAAACAGGAAGGCGACTTCCAGATCGAAGATAATGAAAAGGATCGAAACCAGATAGAAGCGAACGTCGAATTTCATGCGCGCATCGTCGAAGGCGTTGAAACCGCACTCATAGGCCGACAGCTTTTCCGGATCCGGATTTTGGTAGGCAATGAGGAACGGTGAGACGAGCAGCGCGAGGCCGATCACCAGCGCTATGCCGATGAACACGACGATCGGGACATATTCCCGCAAGAGTTCTTCCATGTCTTTCGCGTCCTTGCATATGGAGGGCGGGTCGGGAGGAGACCCAGCCTTCAAGGCCTTGTTCTAGAGCAGCATGAACCACTCAGAAAGAGCAAGGCCTGTCAGCGCTTGATTGGCCAACATGCGAAGGCACGCTTATCCCACCGCTTGAATCAACGCAAGTCCCTAGCCGGTCATGAGAAAGTCACGGTTCCGCCCGATTTGACCCAAGCCCGGATAATTCGGCCTTTTCCGCCGATTGCATTGCGGTTGAAAACTCAAAAAAGATTATCCGCACCGGCCAGCCTTCGATTGTTCCATGCAACGAAAAGAATCGAAGTCAGGACACCTGCAAGCTTCAATTCGCCGCAGAAACCTGAGAGATCTGACAGTGGCAAAAGACAGGCACATTCACTGTGTCAGACAGTCTATCAGCGGCACAAATGCAAAGCATGCGCGCGCAGAACTCCGGGCTCAGCCTACTGGCGGGGCGAAAGCCTCATGCATCAGAATGAGAAAGTACGATCCACAAGGTGGGCTAACGCGAGACGGTACAAACCGAAGTCGCGGCACATTTGGAGTATTCAAGGGGGGAGAAAAAGAAACCGTAAGTGGCGCGAGTGACGGGACTCGAACCCGCGACCTCCGGCGTGACAGGCCGGCACTCTAACCAACTGAGCTACACCCGCACACTTAACGGTATTTTCTTTGCGCCGCTTCCCTCAACTTAAGAAGAAAGTGGCGCGAGTGACGGGACTCGAACCCGCGACCTCCGGCGTGACAGGCCGGCACTCTAACCAACTGAGCTACACCCGCTTCGCAGCAGCGACGTGATGTCGTTGCGAAGTGGCGCTGATGTACGGCGGCTGAAGATGGAAGTCAAGCGCCGCCACGAGCGTAATATGTCGATTTTACGAAAGGTCGCAAAACCCGGCGTAACCAGTGCAAACCGGCGCCCCTTCGCTTGTGGATAAAAAACCACACCACGCCCGATACGGCAAGGAACATAGCCTGCACCGATCGGCGCGGCAATGCGACTTAGACCAGCAGAATTCGGCCCACACCTTCCCTTACGTCACGGATTGACGCCGTTTTTGTTGAAGATAAATATGATCTCTCGCATCAAGTGGTCATACCCCTGACCGCACTCTCCAGAATTGCAGAAATGACGCGACCATGAAGTCAAAATTCGACCAGGTCGTGCGTGCGGCATTGGATGTATGGTCTTCCGGCGCACCAGACCAGAAAGTGTCTGCGACGGCAGACGTCCTGCGCTACGTCAAACTTGCAGATCTTCCGGGCCTCAATTTGCATGTCCTGGACATGCAGGAGGAATCTCCCGACCGTTTCCGGATCGAAAACCTGATCGAGCGAACAGATCAGCTGCGTGAGGGGTGCCGTTTTCTCGGCGACTATCCAGACCCAATTTTCATTCGCGACAACGTCGCCCCCGTCTATGCCACCGCGCGCGACAGTCGACATCCCATCGTAGATACTGTCGAGGCAAAGGCAAACTCACGCTATTTCATTTATGACCGTCTGATCCTGCCGGAAAAAAAGACATCCGGAAGGTCCTCCTGGGCAATAGGTTTCACCCTGCCCCGGCTGGTGTTGCCGCTCCCGGTCGAGACGCCCAAGTTGACCGCGCGTGAAACCGAGGTGCTGGACATGATCCTTCTTGGGCGCACCGCCAGGGAAATCGCCGAACGACTTGAGCTGTCTCAACGCACAGTCGAACACCGCATTCTAGATCTGAGGACCAAATACGGCGCCAAAAACGTCACACACCTCACGGCTCTGGCAGTCAGCACACGTTTACGCGGCAAAACAGAGGGCCAATAGGTAATTTTACCCCGGCAGCAACAAGGCCGGATTAATCAATTTCCAGGCAGTGTTTGTCTGAAATCCGACGGAGACAGGGTGAATGGATCTCAGGGCGATCGCGCAACTCGCAGAAGAGCATTATGACCGCTTTCTCGGCGAGAACCAGCACGTCGGCCCGGACGATCCAGATCTTCTGGCGCGCATCATGCCTCACCTCGAGAAGGAGGTCAGCGCCCGCTCCGCCGAGGCCGAGAGCCGTTCCAGCTATCGCTCCCAGCCGGCATCTCAGACCAGCAACACCGCAAATGAGCACGCCCCCTCACCCGCCCTGAAAGAAGACGACGTTCTCGCCATTCGCCTCGAAACAGCACGCCGTCTCCTGGACAATGTCATCCAGTCCCGGCGCAATTTTCGCTAGTCGCTGAACCAAATATCGGCATCAGCCGCGAGCGGCCAAAGTAACAATTTTCAATTTGGGGAGGTAATGGTGGGCGATGAGAGACTCGAACTCCCGACATCCTCGGTGTAAACGAGGCGCTCTACCAACTGAGCTAATCGCCCTCAACGCGGTGCTTGTCCGCGTTCGGTGAGAGGCTTTTATGCAGTTTCCGCTCACATTGCAAGAACAACTATTTCGGTTATCAACAAGTCGGGACAACAGCATGTGAATGCGCGCTCCGCAGATGCCATGGGCGCGCCAACACCCCACGGGTCCATCTATCGGTCAGACAGCGCTCAAAAGCCATAGGAGGCTTTTGCAGCCGTGAATTGATGTAGATCGCATCGTGCCAGCCGAAACCCGCTATGGTGGCTCAGGGACCGCACAACGCCGCCTGCTGGAGCTTTCAAGATGAAGAGACGCGACAAGATCATCACCGCAATCCTGCTGATCGCCCTAGTCAGCATCGCCATTCTCATCTTCAGCATTCCAGTTGACATGTCGACCAAGACCTATGCCAGCATTGCTTTCGGCGCGATCCTTGCCTTCGGCATTCTGGAGCTGATCCTGTCCCTGATCTCGACCTTAAAGAATCGGGACAAGCGATAAGCCGTCTCCCTCATTTGGCACAAAAAACCCCACGCACCGTCAGGCGCGCGGGGTTGATAGCGAAGTCGCCAGGAAAACCCGATTAGGAGTTTACGGCATCCTTCAGGCCTTTACCGGCCTTGAACTTAGGCGTCTTGGACGCCGGGATCTGGATCGTTTCACCGGTGCGCGGGTTGCGGCCTTCGGTAGCAGCACGTGCGGAAACGGTGAAGTTGCCAAAACCGATGATGCGAACTTCGTCACCGCTCTTCAGAGTTTCGGTGACAGCATCAAAAGTTGCGTCAACAGCTTCGCCTGCCTGCGCCTTCGTGAGGCCGGTCTTTTCTGCGACGGCTGCGATCAGATCGTTCTTGTTCATAGCAGATACCTTTCTAAGAAACGGCGGTTGGCCGACGATTCTCGTCAGCGCCGTTGCGCGAAAATCGGGCGAAAACGTTCCAAACGCAAGCCATTAATTCGCAGAAAACCGCCATTTTCAGGGCTTATTCATAAGAAAAGCCCCGGCAGAGCCGGGGCTTTTCGATTTATGCGATGCACAATGCGTTATCAGTGCGCAACAACACCGGCCGAATCACCGTCCTTGCGGGCAGCTTTCGCAGCCTCTTCGGCGCTCGCCTCGTCCCATTCGATGGGCTCCGGCACGCGCTCAAGTGCGGTCTTGAGCACCTCATCCATGCTCGTCACGGGAATGATCTCAAGCGAGTTCTTCACCGAATCGGGGATGTCGGCCAGATCCTTGGCGTTGTCCTCGGGGATCATCACTGTCTTGATCCCGCCGCGCAGAGCAGCCAGCAGCTTCTCCTTCAAGCCGCCGATCGGCAGAATGCGGCCGCGCAACGTGATCTCACCTGTCATGGCAACATCGCGGCGCACCGGAATGCCCGTCAACGTCGAGATCACGGCAGTCGCCATGCCGATACCCGCAGAAGGACCATCCTTCGGTGTTGCGCCTTCCGGCACATGCACGTGGATGTCACGCTTGTCGAACAGCGGCGGCTCGATGCCGAAATCGACAGCCCGCGAGCGAACGTAGGACGCCGCAGCGGAAATCGATTCCTTCATCACGTCGCGCAGGTTGCCCGTCACGGTCATCTTGCCTTTACCCGGCATCATGACACCTTCGATGGTCAGCAGTTCACCGCCAACCTCGGTCCAGGCAAGACCTGTGACAACACCGACCTGATCCTCGCTCTCCATCTCGCCATAGCGATAGCGCGGAACACCGAGATATTCCTCGACAACCTCCGGCGTCACCGTGATGGTTTTCT
Source organism: Roseibium polysiphoniae (assembly GCF_014842925.1). Lineage (GTDB taxonomy): Bacteria > Pseudomonadota > Alphaproteobacteria > Rhizobiales > Stappiaceae > Roseibium > Roseibium polysiphoniae. Next base: position 389,663 of record NZ_JACYXJ010000002.1, on the reverse strand, counting down.
TGTCGCTCATCAGGATGTCCTTGACCGCCTTACGCGCCAGCGTCGCCATTTCACGCTCAAGGTTACGCACACCGGCTTCGCGGGTGTAGCGACGGATCACGAAGCGCAGCGCTTCATCTTCGATCGAGAACTCACCCTCGCGCAGACCGTGGTCCTTTTCCGCCTTAAAGATCAGATGGCGGCGGCAGATCTCTACCTTCTCGTCTTCCGTGTAGCCAGCAATGCGGATCACTTCCATACGGTCCATCAAGGGCGCAGGAATGTTCAGCGTATTGGCCGTCGTCACGAACATCACATCCGAAAGATCGTATTCGATCTCAAGGTAGTGATCCATGAAGGAGCTGTTCTGCTCCGGATCGAGCACTTCGAGAAGGGCCGAAGACGGATCGCCGCGGAAGTCCATGCCCATCTTGTCGATCTCGTCGAGCAAGAACAGCGGATTGGACTTCTTGGCCTTTTTCATCGACTGGATAACCTTGCCCGGCATGGAGCCGATATAGGTTCTCCGGTGACCACGGATTTCAGCCTCATCACGGACACCGCCCAGTGACATGCGGATGAACTCACGACCGGTCGCCTTGGCAATCGATTTGCCAAGCGAGGTCTTGCCGACGCCGGGAGGACCGACGAGACACAGGATCGGGCCCTTGAGCTTGTTGGCGCGCTTTTGCACCGCAAGATACTCGATGATCCGTTCCTTGACCTTCTCAAGCCCGTAGTGATCCGTGTCGAGCACCTCTTCAGCCAGAGTCAGGTCGTGCTTGACCTTACTCTTCTTGCCCCACGGAATGCCGACCAACCAATCGAGGTAGTTGCGAACAACAGTCGCCTCGGCAGACATCGGGCTCATCTGCTTGAGTTTCTTGACCTCGGCAGCCGCACGCTCGCGGCCTTCCTTGGACAGCTTGGTCTTCTTGATCTTTTCCTCAAGTTCCGCGATCTCGTCGCGGCCGTCTTCGCTGTCGCCAAGCTCCTTCTGAATGGCCTTCATCTGCTCATTCAGATAATATTCGCGCTGGGTCTTTTCCATCTGGCGCTTGACCCGCGAACGGATGCGCTTTTCGACCTGCAGGACGGAAATCTCGCTTTCCATCATGCCAAGAACGCGCTCGAGGCGTTCGGCAACGGAAACAATCGCCAGGATTTCCTGCTTTTCCGGGATCTTGATTGCAAGGTGCGACGCGATCGTATCGGCAAGCTTGGAATAGTCCTCGATCTGATTGACCGCGCCCAGAACTTCCGGTGAAACCTTCTTGTTCAGCTTCACATAGTTCTCGAACTCGGCAATCACGGACCGGGCAAGGGCCTCGACCTCGATGTTCTCGCCATCGCGCTCAGGCAGCACTTCCGCGCTGGCCTCGTAGTAGTCGCTGCGGTCTGTATAGCCGTCGATACGCGCACGCGCACCGCCCTCGACCAGGACCTTGACCGTATTGTCAGGCAGCTTGAGCAATTGAAGAACGGTCGCCAGGGTACCGACTTCATAAATCTGATCCGGATCAGGATCGTCGTCGGCAGCATTGACCTGGGTCGCAAGCAAGATGTGCTTGTCGGTGCTCATTACCTCTTCGAGGGCGCGAATGGATTTTTCGCGGCCGACGAAGAGCGGCACGATCATGTGTGGGAACACGACAATGTCGCGCAAGGGCAGCACAGGATAGACGGCTTTTCCGTCTTCTTCAAAAGAGCGGACTTCAGTATCGCTCATTTCCATTCCTTTCTCTGCGCACTCCGTCCCCCGGTTCTTGATCGGCGGTACGAAGTACTGAAAAACGGCAACAGACGGGAGGTGCCTGCCAGAGCCAGACCGACGCACCCCTGATGGGCATGCAACCGGGCTGCTTCGCCGTAGTGTTGTCCTATTAGGTGGACACCTGCCCCCTCAGTGTCAAGGCAGTGGGGGAACTTGACCACCAAAGCTTCCATGAGGCTTGCTAGACGGTGGAAAACTGCTGTTTTCCAGCACATATTCACAAAAAATGCCGCCCGGAAAGGCGGCATTTTCCAATCAGAACGACTGACTTGGACCGTCAGCGTCAGGCGCTGGTCGCCGAAGATTCTTCGCGGTCTTCGTAGATGTAAAGCGGGCGTGCCTCGCCTTTCACCACTTCCGCCGAAATCACGACTTCCTTCACGCCCTTCAGGCCAGGCAGCTCGTACATGGTGTCGAGCAAGATGACCTCAAGGATAGACCGAAGACCACGTGCGCCGGTCTTGCGCTCAATCGCCTTGCAGGCAATCGCCATCAACGCATCGTCGTGGAACGTCAGCTCGACCGTCTCCATCTCGAACAGACGCTGGTACTGTTTGACCAGCGCATTCTTCGGTTCGGTCAGGATCGTGATCAGAGCATCTTCGTCCAGATCTTCCAGAGTTGCGATGACCGGCAAACGGCCAACGAATTCCGGGATCAGACCGAACTTCAGCAGATCTTCAGGCTCAAGCACCGAGAACAGCTCGCCGATCTTGCGATCTTCTGGCGCGTGAACCTGGGCCTTGAAGCCGATTGACGACTGGGTGCCACGATCTGAGATGATCTTGTCGAGGCCGGCAAAGGCGCCACCGCAAATGAACAGGATGTTGGTCGTGTCCACCTGCAGGAACTCCTGCTGCGGATGCTTGCGGCCACCCTGGGGCGGAACCGAAGCCACAGTGCCTTCCATGATCTTCAGAAGAGCCTGCTGAACCCCCTCGCCCGACACATCGCGTGTGATCGACGGATTGTCCGACTTGCGGCTGATCTTGTCCACTTCATCGATGTAGACAATGCCGCGCTGAGCGCGCTCGACGTTATAGTCGGCGGACTGAAGCAGCTTCAAGATGATGTTTTCGACGTCTTCACCCACATAACCGGCTTCGGTCAGCGTGGTGGCATCGGCCATCGTAAACGGCACGTCGAGAATCCGCGCGAGCGTTTGTGCCAGCAATGTCTTACCGCAACCGGTCGGACCGACCAGCAGGATATTGGACTTTGCCAGTTCCACGTCATTGCTCTTGGAAGCGTGATTCAGGCGTTTGTAGTGATTGTGGACCGCAACCGACAGAACCTTCTTCGCACTTCCCTGACCAATGACATAGTCATCCAGCACGTTGCGAATTTCCTGAGGTGTTGGGATTCCATCTTGGGACTTCACCAGCGAGGACTTGTTTTCCTCACGTATGATGTCCATGCACAGCTCGACACATTCATCGCAAATGAAAACAGTCGGGCCGGCGATCAGCTTGCGCACTTCATGCTGGCTCTTACCGCAGAAGGAGCAGTAGAGCGTGTTCTTGGAGTCGCTGCCGCTGGCCTTGGTCATTTATTCAACCCCGCGTTCTCTGGGAGGAAGTCCCCCCTTATCTGTCAAGATCGAGCCAAATTAAGGCAAGTGGCTCGATTGTGCCGCCTAGGACCGACTTTACTCTCTAAAGCCTCTGATGTGACCATGCTTCACCCTTAAAAATCAACATAGGTTTAAGGCGAAGCCGGAAAACGACCATATCTAGGGGCATTAAATGCCGGTCCACCGGTCAATTCGCGACCGGTGGACGATTGTTTTGTCAGCTTGTGGTCTCACCCGACAGGCTCGCACGATCGGAAATCACATTGTCAATGATCCCGAATTCCTGAGCTCTTTCGGCGGTCATGAAGTTGTCGCGCTCGAGCGCTTCTTCGACCGCATCCAAACTCTGACCGGTGTGCTTGACGTAGATCTCGTTGAGACGACGCTTCATCTTCAGGATTTCCTGGGCATGCAGCATGATATCAGCTGCCTGTCCGCGGAAACCGCCTGACGGCTGGTGAACCATCACACGGGCGTTTGGCAGAGAAAAACGCATGTCTTTCTCGCCAGCGGCCAGAAGAAGCGAGCCCATCGACGCGGCCTGACCGATACACAGGGTCGAGACGGCCGGACGGATGAACTGCATCGTGTCATAGATCGCAAGGCCTGAGGTCACGAGACCACCAGGCGAATTGATGTAGATCGCAATTTCCTTGGACGGATTTTCCGCTTCCAGGAACAGCAACTGAGCGCTGATCAGGGTCGCCATGTGATCTTCCACCGGTCCGGTCAGGAAGATAATCCGCTCCTTGAGGAGACGCGAGAAGATATCGAAGGCCCGCTCGCCGCGGTTCGTCTGCTCGACGACCATCGGAACGAGTGTGTTCATGTAGATATCGACAGGATCCTTCATACCTCATCCATATGCTTTGAGACGGCCGTGCGCCGGAGCAACACGGTCAGACACAGGCCACGTTAACGTCGGAACGAATATGGGGCCTGACTCGAAAAAAGCGACACCCCATACATAGGGGATGTCGCCCTGTTCGCAAAGTCATCGCAGATGCGGCGTGAAGGCAAGGTTAAAGCCGGACCGCATCCGCTGATTTTCAGCGGGAAAACGCTTAGGCGTCTTCCTCATCCTCTGCCACAAGCGTCTCCAGCTCTTCCTTGGTGACGGTCTTGTCCGTCACGTTGGCGAGCTCGAGCATGTAGTCGACGACTTTTTCTTCGTAGATCGGCGCACGCAGCGAAGCGAGGGCCTGCTGGTTGTTCTTGTAGAACTCGAACACCTGCTGTTCCTGACCCGGGAACTGGCGAACGCGGTCATAAAGCGCACGCTGCATTTCCTCGTCGGAAACCTGGATCTCGTTCTTTTCGCCGATTTCCGACAGAACGAGGCCGAGGCGCACACGGCGTTCAGCGATCTTGCGATAGTCCGCCTTCGCTTCTTCTTCCGTCGTGTCTTCGTCTTCGAAAGTCTTTTCGTTGCGCTTCATGTCCTCTTCGACCTGATTCCAGACCGCATCGAACTCGGAGTTCAACAGACCTTCAGGCAGGTCAAAGGAATAGTGCTCGTCCAGAGCGTCGAGAAGCTGACGCTTCACACGCTGGCGGGTCATCTGGCCAAACTGGCCTTCGATCTGGCCGCGAACGATTTCCTTGAGCTTATCGAGAGATTCGAGGCCAAGGTTCTTGGCGAACTCATCATCGATCGTGGCTTCACCGGGAGCTGCAACTTCCTTGACGACAACGTCGAAGGTCGCCGCTTTGCCGGCCAGGTGCGCTGCCTGGTACTCTTCCGGGAAGCTTACTTCGACAACTTTCTCGTCACCAGCCTTCAGGCCGATCAGCTGATCTTCGAAGCCCGGGATAAACTGGCCCGAACCGAGTACAAGCTGACCGTTCTCGTCCGCACCGCCCTCAAAAGGCTCACCGTCGATCTTGCCGAGGTAAGACATCGTGACACGATCACCGCTTTCCGCTGCACCTTCCTTGGTGTCGAACGGCGCGTTGTTCTTGGCGATCTCGGCGATCTGCTCGTCAACTTCGCTCTCGGCGATGTCGACAACAGGGCGCTCGATTTCGATGCCCTTGAAATCAACGATCTCGAATTCAGGCAGAACGTCGTATTTCATGGCGAAAGACAGATCGGCCGTACCGGCCAGGATCGCTTCGGCTTCTTCATCAGGAAGATCGATCGCTGGTGTCAGCGCCGGGCGCTCCGAGCGTTCCTCAAGCACCGACTGGCTGCTTTCCTGGATCGTGTTGGAGAGGATTTCTGCCATGGCCTGGCGGCCGTACATCTTTTTCAGATGCGCAACCGGCACTTTGCCCGGACGAAAGCCCTTGATCTGCGCCTTGCCCTTCATGTCTTCCATATAAGCATCGAGCTTGGAAGCCAGATCACCGGCCGGAATTTCGATTTTCAGCTCTCGCTTGAGGCCCTCGGAGAGGGTTTCGGTAACCTGCATGGGTTTGTTTCGTCCTCGGTCTGGAACGATCCGTTCCGGATACTTGTTGTAAATGACGATCTGGCGATGCCCGGCGCCACCCTGAGGCGGCGACCAAACAGGCATTGCCGCACCTTCAAGACACTCGAAGGCGCACGATGGGAGCGCGATAAAGGCTCCCCTTGGAAGTGTCAAGAGGAGAGCCAGATTGTAGGCTAAATCAAACTTGCTCGCACGTGTCATTGGAAACGACACAATCAGCCCAAACGAGGTAAGGAACGACGCCAACGAGGCAAGAGATTCGACCCTATTGAAACGATAGAAAAGACAGATTTAAAGGTAGAAAAATGATTAGATCTAAAGACCGAGTATTCTTCGATAAATCAAAATCTTACATAAGGGACTACACAGCCCCAGCACTTACAGCAAACGGGGCGGCACTTTCTATCGCCATAGCCACTACAGTCGATTTATTCAGCAATACAGAGGCAGTGATACCAATTGAACCAGTAATCGCATTCACCCTCGGTTTAGCGTCTGCATTTTGCGCCCATATTATTATCTGGGCATTGAATGATAATATTCGAAATTCAGAACAACGGGATGCAATGGCTAAGTTTTACATCTCCGTGCATGACATTTCTCATACTCAAGAAAGCGAGGGCGGCCTGACATATGATGAACGTAAAATGATGGAAGGCCTACCTAACCAAATCTCAACTCTGCAAAAGCGGTCTCTTACACCTGACACTGTAAGCAGGGCGAGCAAGTCAGCCCAGATTCTCTATCTATCAGCACTTTTTCTCTTCGCGATTGGCCTAATTTGGTCAATTCGCGCAGTTTATAATTTACCAAATTGAATTGTTTTGATTATTGGTGCGGATGGAGGGACTTGAACCCCCACGCCTTGCGGCACCAGAACCTAAATCTGGCGTGTCTACCAATTTCACCACATCCGCGGGGCGCCATATGCCTGGCGCCAGAGCGGGGCCTCTATAGCACCGTGTTTCAAAACACCACAAGGAAAAATGATGCGTTGGTCGCTCCTCGCATCAGGGCTTTTCCACAAGTCTAGCGATCACCGGACGCATAGCCGGCGCAAGGTCTTCCGCAATCAGGCCGGCACCAGCCTCAACCCCTGCAGCCCCATGAAGCCAGGCCGCCATGGCCGCCGCTTCAAAGGCCGGCATCTTTTGTGCAAGCAGCCCGCAGATGATACCGGCAAGCACATCGCCGGACCCCGCCGTCGCCAACCAGGGCGGCGCATTGGAATTGATGGCCGCCCTGCCATCCGGGCTCGCAATCACCGTGTCCGCGCCTTTCAAAAGGACAATCGCCCCTGAGCGTGCCGCAGCGCCGCGGGCGCGTGCCAGTTTGTCTAGCGCAACAAGATCGGGAAACAGTCGGACAAATTCGCCATCGTGAGGCGTCAAAACGACAGGTGCTTTACGCCCCTTGATCTGCGTGAAAAGCGCCTCAGGCGCATTTTGGTGACTCGTCAGCGCATCGGCATCCAGGACAATCGCGCACTCGGAATTCAGAAGGACAGAAACAGCTTCCGATGTGTCATCGCTGACGCCATAGCCAGGACCAATCAGCAGGGAATTCAGGCGCTTGTCGGCCAGCAAATCGGAGATCCCCTCAAGCCCCTCGACCGATCTCAACATGACCGCCGTCAGATGGCTGGCGTTGACCATCATGGCCGAGGGTGGCGAGGCAAGTGTAACAAGCCCGGCTCCCGCCCTGAGACAAGCGCCCGCAGCAAGACGCGCGGCACCGGTGGAGGACATGGGCCCACTGAAGACCACGGCGTGGCCGCGATCGTATTTATGCCCCGCCCTGCCTGGAACCGTCCAGGCGTCCCGCCACAGAGTTGGTTCATTGACAAAAGTCTGCGGTCCGATTTCGTGCAGGACACTTTCCGGGATGCCGATATCGACACAGGAGACATCGCCACACAGATCCCGGCCGGGCAGCAGGTAGTGACCCGGCTTGCATCGAAAGAAAGTGACGCTTCGCACAGCTTGAACGGCAGCACCCTCCGCCTCACCTGTCGACCCGTTCACGCCGGACGCAAGATCGACTGCCAGAACCGGAACACCGCTTTTGTTGATGGTATCAGCGAATGCTGCGGCGTTGCCCTCCAAGGGTCGGTCCAGCCCTGCCCCGAAAAGCGCATCGATGATCAGATCGCAGCCTGACAGATTCTCTTTAAGTTCAGCGGGCTCAACGATCTGGCTTGGCAGACCCATCTGGCCAAAAGCGATCGCCGCGTCGCCCTTCAAGCCCGCTGGGTCCTTCAGAAGCAGGACATCAACCGCATGTCCGGCCTGATGCAGATGGCGCGCAGCAACAAATCCATCGCCGCCGTTGCTGCCCGGACCACAGACAATTGCGATACGTCCCTGAGATGAGCACATCTCTGAGGCCACCCGCGCGACATGGTCGCCGGCTCTCTCCATGAGAGTGATCCCCCGCGTGCCCGAAGCGATGGTCATGTTGTCGGCCTGCCCCATCTGCGCCGACGTCAAAAGCACGCTTGCATGCGCCATTGCGATCTCACCCATCTGTTTCATCCGCTTGCAACCTGTCTGCCACCGGAAGATAGTTCTGTCATGCAATAAAAACGGGCTTAAAGCGCGCAGGAGGAACGCAGAACCCGATCGTCAGCTTCAGGTTGAAGATCTACGGCCAAGCTGCGCAAATGCAAAAATTTGCCTATTTAGTGCACAATCTGCTTATTTTTTGATCGCAATTTGCGATCCAGTTTTGCGCTCAGCGAAATGCCAGCATTGCATATGCCCCTTTTTTCGGCGATTTTTACACCACAGTTCACTTGGCACAGCTTGTGCTAATTCGGATCCAGCAGTGTGCATTCGCAACCGGAGACCGCCCAGCGGTTTCAAGCCAGACAATTCGGCCAATAAATTCGGAGAGAGACGAAGGTGATGAAGAAGATCGAGGCGATCATTAAGCCCTTCAAGTTGGATGAAGTGAAGGAAGCTCTCCAGGAGGTTGGCCTCCAGGGCATCACTGTGACCGAAGCCAAGGGCTTTGGGCGCCAGAAAGGCCACACCGAACTCTACCGCGGCGCCGAATATGTCGTCGATTTTCTCCCGAAGGTGAAAGTCGAGATTGTGCTGACAGGCGATATGGTGGAAAAGGCTGTTGAGGCCATTCGCTCGGCCGCCCAGACCGGTCGCATCGGCGACGGCAAGATTTTTGTTTCCAACATCGAGGAAGCAGTGCGTATCCGGACCGGTGAGTCCGGCGAAGACGCGATCTGATCCTCGTTTTCCAACCGGCCGACGGCCAAGAATTTCGATCCGTGTGTGCTTCTGACAGCATAAGACTGTGGGCACTTGGGTCGGGACGAACCCCAACTGATGATAGATAATTAAGGGATGGACAGTATGACCACCGCCTCTGAGGTCCTCAAGGAAATCAAGGAAAAGGACGTAAAATTCGTCGACCTGCGCTTCACCGACCCGCGCGGCAAGATGCAGCACGTCACCTTCGACGTAGCTCTCATCGATGAAGACATGTTCGCTGAAGGCACCGCATTCGACGGCTCTTCCATCGCTGGCTGGAAGGCCATCAACGAGTCCGACATGATGATGGTTCTGGATCCGGAAACCGCTCATATCGATCCCTTCTTCGCCCAGACCACCATGGCGATCTTCTGCGACATCGTAGACCCGATCACCGGCGAAGCCTACAACCGCGATCCGCGCATGACGGCGAAAAAGGCTGAAGCCTACGTCAAGTCCGGCGGTTTCGGCGACACCGTCTACTTCGGCCCGGAAGCCGAGTTCTTCATGTTCGACGATGTCCGCTTCGCAGCTGACCCGTACAACACCGGCTTCAAGCTCGACAGCACCGAACTGCCGACCAACATGGATGCCGAATACGAAACCGGCAACCTCGGCCACCGCGTTCGCACCAAGGGAGGCTACTTCCCGGTCCCGCCGATCGACAGCGCTCAGGACATCCGCTCCGAAATGCTGTCCGTCATGGCTGAAATGGGCGTACCGACTGAAAAGCACCACCACGAAGTGGCGTCTGCACAGCACGAGCTGGGCATGAAGTTCGACACGCTGACCAAGTGTGCCGACAGCATGCAGGTCTACAAGTATGTCGTTCATCAGGTCGCACATGCCTACGGCAAGTCCGCAACCTTCATGCCGAAGCCGGTCTTCGGCGACAACGGCACCGGCATGCACTGCCACCAGTCGATCTGGAAGGACGGCGAGCCGACCTTCGCAGGCAACCAGTATGCAGACCTTTCCGAGAGCTGCCTCTACTACATCGGCGGCATTCTGAAGCACGCCAAGGCGCTGAACGCCTTCACCAACCCGTCGACCAACTCCTACAAGCGTCTGGTCCCAGGTTACGAAGCACCGGTTCTGCTGGCTTACTCCTCGCGTAACCGTTCGGCTTCCTGCCGTATCCCGTTCACGTCTTCCCCGAAGGCGAAGCGCATCGAGGTCCGTTTCCCGGATCCGACGGCGAACCCGTACCTCTGCTTCTCCGCGCTTCTGATGGCTGGCCTTGACGGTATCAAGAACAAGATCCATCCGGGCGAAGCCATGGACAAGAACCTCTACGATCTGCCGGCTGAAGAACTGGCCGAGATCCCGACGGTTTGTGGCAACCTGCGTGAAGCTCTGGAAAGCCTCGACGCTGACCGTGAGTTCCTCAAGGCCGGCGGCGTGTTCGATGACGACCAGATCGATGCCTACATCGAACTGAAGATGGAAGAAGTCGAGCGTTACGAAATGACGCCGCATCCGGTCGAATTCGACATGTACTACTCCGTCTAATCCTTCTCGGATTTCAGGCAGCGGAAAGGCCGGGCAATCGCCCGGCCTTTTTGTTTGCTTCTTCGCCGCTTCTAACCACTAACGCGCGCGCCAATGGCAGCCCTAAAGGCTTGGTCAGTCCACGGAATACGCTCGCACCTTAAATCCCTCGCCCGCGCTCGGCGGCACGAAATGGCGAGAGATCGCCTCAAACTGCTCGTCGCTGACGGTGAAGTGGTGTCCCCCAGCGGCATTGCGCTCATGCAAGCGTGCCCGGCAAACCTCATCGGGCACATCGAGATAGTGAAGCGTGTGATTGCAGCCGCTCTCGTCAATTACTCGCTTCATCCAGCGACGCGTTTCTGGCGTGTTCGCCGGAAAATCGAGCACAACGGACATTCCGGCACCAAGCAGGCCTACAAGATGCGGTTCCATGACGGTGCGAAGGCGCGCTGAGCAGCGAACATAGTCCTTGATGCTCGCCATTTCCGGACCGTAGAGGGCCGCGAGCCACTCATCCTCGCTGATCAGCACTGTCGCTTTGTCAGCTGCCAGGCGATGGGCCAGCGTTGATTTTCCTGACGCAATCTTGCCCGCCAGAATATGCAAATGCCCGCCTGTCATCTCTGCTCCCGAAAACGAATCCAGAGGCAGCATCCAACGCTGAGGTCATCTTTGCAATTCCCGCCGGCAGCGATCAGCCGCCGGCCAATACGATCTCTATGGCAATCACGAGCACGGTCAAGAGCAGGAAGAAGGCCGCGAACTGGTACTGCTTCTCGCCGTCAATCACCACCTTGCGCAAAAGCGATCCAAAGATGTCCAGAAGCGATACGGTCAACAGGATGATCAGCAGGATCGCCGCACCGGCAGAATAATCAAAGCCGCGCAATGCCTCTGACAAGGACATGCCGATACCCCCTGCCCCGACGATGCCGAGCACCGTGGCTGAGCGGACATTGGCCTCGAACCGGTAGAGCGAATAGGAGATCCAGAGCGGCAGCACCTGCGGCACCACGCCGTAGACGACTTCCTGGATCTGCGGAGCTCCGGTCGCCTTGATGCCTTCTACCGGTCGCGGGTCGATTGCCTCAACCGCTTCAGAAAAGAGTTTTGCGAGCGTGCCCGTGGTGTGAATGACCAGCGCCAGCACACCTGCCAAAGGACCAAGCCCCACCGCAGCCACGAAAATCAGGGCGAAAACCAGTTCGTTGATGGCACGAAAGGAGTCCATCAAGCGCCGGACCGGAAACACGATCCAGGACGGCGCAATGTTGTTGGACGCCAGCAGACCGAAGGGCACAGCCAGCAGCACCGAGAGCATGGAGCCCCAAACCGCCATCTGCACGGTTTCGAGCATGAGCGCAAGGTAGGTGCGCCAGTAGCGGAAGTCAGGAACCAGGAAGTCCTCCAGCAGCATGGCCATATTGCCGCCGCCCGTGAGAACATCGCCGAGCCGATCCATTTCCGCCGGCCTGAAGCTCCAGATCAACATGATGATCAGGCCGCCCCAGATGAGCAAATCGAAAAATTGCTCCTGCCGGCCACGGCCCGGAATGGGAATGTCAGACTGGGCAAGGCGCGACGCATCGGCTGCGCTGGTCATGGGGGCGCTGGTCATGGAAAATCCTGTAGGTCAGCCAGAAGGAGCATGAGGGCCCGCAGGCCCTCATGCGTTTCAACTCGATGTAGCGTGCTTACTTGCGCGGACGTGCAGCAGCGGCAGCGCGGATTTCCTCGATGCGAGTGTTGATCTCGAGGATTTTCGCAGTGCGCTCGTCATCGGAGTAGGTTGTGTCGGCTTCGATGGACATGCGCTGACGGATCTGATCCATTTCGTAGAAAGGCCAGAGCTGTGCGTTGGAAGAAGGAACGAACGGACCCATGTCGATCAGGGCAAGGGTTTCGCGGGCTTCAGCAACTTCCTCGTCTGTACCCAGACGGCCGTAGCTCATGAAGAAGGACAGGATGTCGGCCTTGAGCTTCTTATCCAGTTCCGGGCGCCAGGCCATCGGGTCGGAGGCGATCAAAGGCGAGCGCCAGATTTCTTTCAGCTCGGCGAAGAGTTCCGGCTTGGCATTCTTCAGGCGGGAATACATGCCCGTGGACGAAGCAACAGCCGCATCGACCTGCTTTGTGGCAGCCGAGATGAGGTTTGTTTCGTGGTTGGCGTTGCGAACCGTCTTGAAGCAATCCTTCGGGTTGACGCCTTCCTTGGCGAAAACGAAGGTCGACGGAACCAGGAAGCCCGATGTGGAGTTTGGATCGCCGATGCCGAAGTTGAGGGTCTTGTCGCACTTCATGACGTCTTCGTAGGTAAGACCGGAATCCTTGTGCGTGATCATCACAGACCAGTAGCCCTGGTCGCCTGTGGACTCGGTGGTCTGGGCGAAGACCTCAGCACCGGCCCGATCTACGGCAACCATGGCGGACTTGTTGCCGTACCAAACGACGTCAACCTTGTCGAAACGCATGGCTTCGATGACACCAGCATAGTCAGACGCAAAGAAAGGCTTCACCGGACGGCCAATGGACGCTTGCATGGCGGCCAGCAGAGGGCCCCATTTTTCGCGCTGTGCGGAGCTAGATTCCGTCGACAGAATGCCGAAGAACAGCTCATCTGGGTTTTCGCGTTCAGCAAGTGCCGGCGTGGCAAGGCCGATCATGACAGCTGCAGATGCAGCAAGACGTGCAAAGAGTTTCATGGAAGGCATCTCCTGTGGGGATGTATCAGGCCGTTGCCGTCATTGGCTCGGTCCCGAAGTCGTCGGCATCAGGCAAGACGAGTTCCTCGCTTGCCTCTCCGTAAATGTCTCGAAGGAACTGTGTGGTCAGCTCACGGCTTGGACCGTCAAAGACGACCTGACCGTCGCGCATGGCAATCGTGCGCTTGCAGTAGCGCCGCGCGTATTCAACCTGGTGCAGGGACACCAGAACCGTGATGCCGTCTTCCTTGTTGATTTGCGAAAGAATGCCCATCACGCGCTTTGCCGATGCCGGGTCGAGTGACGCAATCGGTTCGTCAGCCAGAATGACCCTTGCGCCCTGTACCAGCGTTCTGGCGATGGCAGCCCGTTGCTGCTGTCCGCCCGAGAGGGTTGAGGCGCGCTGCCGCGCCGTATGAGCAATTCCGACCCGGTCCAGCGCCTGCATCGCGAGCTGGCTCTCCTCCTTGCGGAAAAGACCCAGCACACCGCGCAGAACGGGCATTCTGCCCAGTAGGCCGGCGAGTACGTTGTTCAGAACACTAAGCCGCGGCACCAGGTTGAACTGCTGGAAAATCACACCGATATCGGTACGGGCAGTCGCAATATTGCGGGAAATCCGGCCGCCTTCCTGGACAATGGCGCCATCAACGACAATCTTGCAGCTGCCGGAATTCTTGTCGGCCGGCACAAGACCTGAAATATGGCGAATAAGAGTGGACTTGCCGGAGCCGGAAGCGCCGATAAGAGCCACCATCTCTCCCGCTTCAACAGTAAGGCTGACCCGATCAAGCGCACGCGTGCCGCCGCGATACGTCTTCGATAGTCCTGAAATGCCGATCGCGCTCATGTCCACCCCTTCGAAATCCGGGCGGGGACTTAGCAATTTCCGCTGACAGCTGAGTGAAGGATATATGTCCAAACGGCGAAACGGCGCCCAAAGGCAGGAAAGCTGGCCGATCTTGCGTAATTAGGGCACGAAAAGGGCATTCCGTCTTTTTTTGCCCGCCTACGTGAAATCCGGAGCAACATCCGATATAGCGGGGCCAATGTATTCAAGGCCGCAGTCGTCGGCCCGCCGTTACGGGAAAAGTTGCAAAATGAGCGAGTTCAAGTCGGAGTTCCTGAAGGTCCTTTCAGAACGCGGGTTCATTCACCAGATTTCTGACCCAACCGGGCTGGACGAGCTCTGCGCAAAAGAAACCGTCACCGCCTATATTGGCTTCGACTGCACGGCGCCCAGCCTCCATGCCGGCTCACTCGTCACCATCATGATGCTTTACTGGTTCCAGCAGAGCGGTCACCGGCCGATCGCCCTGATGGGCAGTGGCACAACACGCGTTGGCGATCCGACCGGCAAGGACGAAAGCCGCAAGGTTTTGACCGATGAAACGATCGAGGAAAACAAGGCTGGCATCCGCAAGGTTTTCGAAAAACTGCTGACCTTTGGCGACGGTCCGACCGACGCCTTGATGCTCGACAACGCGGATTGGCTGCTCAAGCTCAACTACATGGACTTCCTGCGCGACATCGGCCGCCACTTCTCCGTCAACCAGATGATCCAGCGCGATTCCGTAAAGCTGCGCCTGGAACGTGAACAGCACCTGTCCTTCCTGGAATTCAACTACATGCTGCTCCAGGGCTATGATTTTCTTGAGATCTATCAGCGAACAGGTTGCCGCCTGCAGATGGGCGGTTCTGACCAGTGGTCAAACATCCTGTCCGGTGTCGATCTCATCCGCCGGAAGGAATCGGCGGAAGCCTTCGCGCTCACTGCACCGCTTCTCACGACCTCATCAGGTGCAAAGATGGGCAAGACGGCCGCTGGCGCCGTTTGGCTCAATGAAGAACAACTATCTGCCTATGACTACTGGCAGTATTGGCGCAACACCGAAGATGCAGATGTTGAAAAGTTCCTGAAGCTCTTCACCATTCTCCCGCTGGATGAGATCGCCCGCCTGGCGAGCCTTGAAGGTGTCGAGATCAATGAGGCAAAGAAGGTTCTGGCGACCGAAGCAACGGCGATGATCCATGGTCGCGAAGCCGCAGAAGCCGCCGCAGAAACCGCCCGCAAGGCCTTTGAAGAAGGCGCCATGGCGCAGGGACTTCCGAGCATCGAGGTTCCCCAGGCAGAGCTGGAGGCGGGCATCGGTGTTCTGAGTGCCTTCGTGACTGCAGGCCTGTGTGCGTCCAACGGCGATGTCCGGCGCAACATCAAGGGCGGAGCCGTGAAGATCAATGACAAGGGCGAACAGAATGACAAGCGTCAGCTGTCCTTGGCCGACGTGACCGAAGATGGCGTGATCAAGCTGTCCCTGGGCAAGAAAAAGCACGTTCTTCTTCGTCCGGTCTAAGCCGGAAAACTACCTGAGAAGACAACAAAGGCCGGTCTGCGAACCGGCCTTTTTTATTGAAACTCGAACATCTTGCGGAAAATGCCGGGCGCGATTGCCGAGATCGGATTGACCGAAAGAACCGGATCCGAAAGCGCACCCGACAGGCGGTAGGTGACACCAATCAGCCCCTCCCCGGACGAGCCTCCAAGCGCGAACCCGAGCAGCGGAATATTGGCGAAGATGTTGTTCAGCGCATAGATCGGAACAAAGGTGCCGTTCAGGTCCATGGTCTGTGACGCAAGATCCACGGTTCCCGAAACCGTGCCACCAATCACGGCACCCTTCAGCCCGCCTTTGGAGATTGTAAGTGTCTGACCGGACCGCGTGAAGGCAATGTCAAGCGTATCGAAGGAAGCCTCACCGACACCGCCGCCGCCAGTCGCGACCACCACCGATCCCTGTTGCTTTCGCTGAAGCAGATTTCTCTGCTCCGTCAGCTTGCGAATAGCCGGGTCCTCAGTGATCGAAAGGCCGGTCGCGCTGAAAGTGCCATCCCAGGTGGTGTGATCAGCCATGGCCACATTCAAACTCCCCCGACCGCCTCGCATGCGCTGATAGACGTCGAGAAATCTCAAAAGCGCGCCCGAATCCTCGAACAGACCTTGGGCAACGCGCCCTGAACCACCGGTGGCATCGTCAATTTCAAAACTGAAGGGCGCCCGCCCATTCAGAAGCCCCGTGACATCTGCCGACGTCAGCCCCTCTGCATCGGTCTCGATCACACCGGAGAACTTCTCGATGCCAACGCCGTTGAAGCCTGTCACCCGCGCAAGATTGGCCGTAACAGCCAAACCCTTTGAAAAGTCGGAGGTTCCAGCACCGGACTTGGGTTTTCCGACCTCCCGGATCAGGCCACGCGCGTCAAACTCTTCACCGGCCATCGCGATCTTGAACCGGCCATTGCCACCACGTGTGATCGTCAGAGACGCATCATCACCGCTGCGGAGCTGGAACTTCGAGAAGGATGCACTCTGTAGATCACCATCCAACGAAAGCGCCATCGCGCCTGCGACATCCACACCGTCGGAAACCAGTTCAAAGTCCTGAACTCTGCGCTCCGTGTCTGTTTCGAGAAGCCGGAAGGTCGCCGTCGCAGGGACACCCGGCGCTTTTTCCCAACCAAGCGCGTCCAGCCGAAGGCTGGTCTTGGTAAGATCCACGTCAAAGGCCTTGACCCCGTCCACGTCCTCAACAGTCATCAACATGGAACCCTTGAGAAAGGCAGTCAGATCAATGCCGCGCTCCTTCAGCTGATCTGCCGTGACATCCAGAACGACACCCTGGCGCGCCTGGACCCCTGATCCGCCGAGCGGCAGGAGCAAGTTGATATCCGCAGGCAGTCCATCAAGGACCCCTCTCCCTACGATGGCGATCTGCGTCTGATCGGCGTCGACCTCGACATCCGCACGCTCGATCTTGTGACCCTTGATCGGCTTGCTCGAGGAGAAATTCTTCGAGGTTGCCTGGGCCCGCCAGATGATGTCCGCAACATCAATCTTTTTGCGCAAACCGAATTCCGCCTCGATCCGCATGGCGCCATCACCGGAAATACCGTCCGTTTCGACCTCGGCGCGCTGCATCACGCGAAAAGGATCACTGTCGATGATCTCTGCGATATCCTTAGCCTCACCGTCCAGTTTGATATCCAGAACACCAAGCTTGTTGTCTCTTTCGCGCAAGCGCAGGATCTTGAAGGTCCCTTCGGGCATGAGGACAGTACCGCCGCCCTCAACGTTGGACACACCGTCCTGACCATCTACCGTCAGAACCTCGTTCTCAATCGAGACCGTTCCTGAAATTCCCGATACATTCGGCACATCGCCCACAGGCTGAATCTCGGCGTCTGAAAACGACAGTTCCAGCCCCATATCATCACCGGACCAGCCTGGGTCAGGATTGGCCGGATTAAAAGCCGGCGGGCGCACCGCGCCCTGAAAGCTCACATGATCCACCTGCCCATCCAGAACACGATCAATGATCCAGCGCCGGGCCGGCGGAACCAGCGTGATCGGCCAAACCTGCTTGGTAAGCCCTATCGGCAGGTCCTGCCCTTCAAGCGCAAGCGCCAGATAGGGGCCATCCGAACGAATCTCGACAGAGCCTGAAGCAAAGAGCTGGGCCGGGCCAGCGATCATGCCGGCCTCGTCGAAAAAGAAAGTTCGGTCGTCTGGAACATAGCGCCCAGCCAGTTGGAATGTATCAATTGCAATCGGCGCAAGGGGAATATCCGACGACCCGA
Organism: Roseibium polysiphoniae; assembly: GCF_014842925.1. GTDB lineage: Bacteria > Pseudomonadota > Alphaproteobacteria > Rhizobiales > Stappiaceae > Roseibium > Roseibium polysiphoniae. The sequence goes on along the minus strand of NZ_JACYXJ010000002.1, from coordinate 371,802 downwards.
ACTGGGCCCTTTCGGTCGCAAGCTTAAGGTCCCAATCATCGCCTGGCTTCAGCGGTGGCTGGATGTGACCATCATAGTAGATCTGCGTATTGCCATAGATGATGTGCGACGTCCCGATCCGGATGCCGGGAACCTCCGGCAGCCATTCCAGCGACAGGGCAACGTCATCAAACCGGACAGACGTGCGTCCCATCTGGAACCATCCGTCGTTGATGCGCCCAACGAGATTCGCAGACAGGAATTCACCGTTCTCATCAAACCGGCTGTCGAACCTGGCGCTCAGCGGCAGTCCCATGCCCTTGCCACTCTTCAACTCGCTTTCCGGGCTGAGGAGATCACCGAGTGTGACATCCTTGAACAGGACCGCCAGACGCTTTTGTTCCGTGTCGCGGTCGGCAGGTCGTCTCGTCAACTGAATTTCCCAAGGACCAACTCGGCCAGCCACGCGAGCTGTCGCGTCAATCCTGTGGTCATCGCGCCGGGTGATCTCTGCATCAATGCCGTTGAACGAGCGCGCGAGCGCCCCTGTGATTTCAAGGTCCCCGTTGGCGACATGGACACGCGCAAGATCGCGGCGCGCAAACTCGCTGTCGACAACATCGGCCACCCGATCAATCGCCTCCATGAGGTGCGCCATCTCCGGCAGTTCCCGCTCGCTCTCGGGCACCCCCAGAATGATCTTCGGTCGATCAAGCTGCAGTGAGACGAAATTGATCTCTCCGGTCAGAAGGGACGTGCCGTTAATGGGCGCCTCGACGCGTGGCAGGATAATCTCTACCGGCACATCGCCTTCAAGCTGTAAATGGGCATCACGCACGACCACACGAATGCCATCGTCATGTGTGAAATCGAGAGAAGCATCGACAATGGAAAGTTTTGCGGGTCCCTGGCTTGCCTGTTCCGCCATGAAGCGCGCCAGCATGGGAACGTGGACCGGGCCACTGAGAACGGCAAATGCGATCGCACCGAGGCCAAGAACGAGCAGCAAAAGAGAGGCGACAAGAATCCTGCGAGGCCAACTGCTACGGCGCCCCTGTGCCTTGTCTGCCTGGATTTGCCTGCCCATGAACGTCTTGAATACCTGTAGCCTGTCGGCCCCGCACAATATGGCCTGCCCTTTAGCCTGCAGGCTCTTTATTACTCCGGAATCGTCCACCGGGAATTGAATGAGTCGATCCGCGACCTATGATACCTCCAAGAGGCACAAAAGTAATAAGGTACTTGGAGGTCTCGCACATTCCGCCAAGGCTTTAAACCGTTGAGTGTGACAGAAGGAAGGCACATGAGCGAATTGGACACAAGAACTGCGGCACCCGACTTTGAATTGGAGGCGGATGGCGGCGAACGCATCAAACTGTCGGCGCTCTCAGGCAAACCGGTTGTCGTCTACTTCTACCCCAAGGACGACACGCCGGGCTGCACGAAAGAAGCCATCGCCTTCACCGGCCTCATGCCTGACTTCAGCGCAATTGGCGTCACGATCATCGGCATTTCGCCGGACACTGCCGCAAAGCACGACAAGTTCAAGGCCAAGCACGATCTTGAAGTCCGGCTCGCTGCAGACCCCGAGCAGAGCGCTTGCAATGCATATGGCGTGTGGGTCGAAAAATCGATGTATGGCAAGAAATACATGGGCGTCGAACGCTCAACATTCCTGATCGGCGCAGACGGAAAGATTGCGAAGATCTGGCGCAAGGTAAAGGTACCCGGGCATGCAGAAGCGGTCCTGGAAGCCGCAAAAGACCTCTGACAAGGACCTCGCGGCAGGTGACTCGAACACTGGCCTGCCGCCCCTGCCTCAAGCGCCACACCCTAGGCGCCGAGACGCTGCGAATCTCCTTTACTTCGAAAATTTCACCCCGGGACCGGCCTTTTGCCGAAAAACGCCACGCTGAGCAAAAACTGCGGTGCGCCTATATCTCTGAAAACACAAGGTAGTTCGGCAAAAACTGTTTCGGCCAGCCTTCAAAAAACAGGCTTTGTTAACCTTACCAATATCTAATCATCCTCGATTTAGACGATTGCAGTAATCGAGTGATGCCTTTGACCCCGTTCAGTCAAGATAAGCCTTATCGGCACCGTTTCGCACTACCAGGTGCAGAGCATCAGCCGCCCGCGCGTTCACCCGAGCGCCGGTGGCCGCTGGCACTCAGCCCCAGGACTGCGATCGTCCTTGCTTCAGTGATATCGGTGCTGACCATCGGCGCAGTCGGAACTGCAGGTTACTGGGTTCTGCGCGGAGACATGCTCGAGACCGCACAATCCCGACAGGCGGCCATTGAGACCGCTTACCAGGACCGGATCGAAAGGCTTCGAGCGGAAATCGACCGCCTGAACAGCCGCCAGGCGATTGATCGTGAAAGCGTCGAGCTTCAGGTCTCCGATCTTATCCGTCGTCAGCAGACGCTCAACCAGCGCCACGCAGTCGTGACATCCTTGATGAAACGCGCAGAGCGCAATGGTATCCAGCTCGCGTCGTCCAAAATTCTGCCAACGAAGAAGCCGGAGACGGAGCCTGATCCTCTTGCGATCGTGGCGGAAGACGCTGAATTGGCGATCGGTGGTGAACCGGAGCTTCTCGAAAACCCATTGAAAGCGCTCGGCCTGCGCGGGACGTCCAGCGCCATGCCGAATGAGCCAGCGAAACCGCTTGCCCCCACGCCCGGCGAGCAAGCGGCTCTGGATCAGGTGGAACAGGACATCCTGGCAATGAATCAGGAAAGCGTATCTGCTCTGGATGCGCTCGCGGTTGCGACTGAAACACAAATCGACACGATCCTGGCGGCGACGCGACCGCTCGGCGTCAACCTGACGCCAACTGGAACGGCTTCGGGTCGAAGCGGTATCGGCGGACCTTATATTCCCTACACCGGCGGCGGCTTTACCGGCCGCGTCAAACGCGCCGAGCGCGCCTTGGTGGCTCTCGACAGTTTGAAGACGGCGGCCAAACGCCTGCCGATCAGCCGTCCGATGCAGAACGTCAAGATTTCAAGCCATTTCGGCCCGCGCATAGACCCATTTCTGGGCAAGTTCGCCATGCATACGGGAATGGATTTCAAGGCATCCTACGGCGCACGCGTCTATTCGTCGGCCCCGGGAACGGTCGTTCATGCCGATCGCAAGGGCGGCTACGGCAAACTCGTGGAAATCCGCCATGCCAACGGCTTTGTCAGCCGTTATGCCCACCTGAGCCGCATGCATGTGTCCAAAGGCGACCATGTGACGACCGGCGACGTGATCGGCAATGTCGGGTCAACCGGACGCTCTACCGGTCCGCATCTGCATTATGAAATCCGCATGGGAAAAGAACCTCTCGACCCAGCCGCTTTCGTGACAGCCGGTGATCGGCTCTCGAAGCTGATCGACAGCTGATCCAAATAATCTGAAACGAAAAAAGCGCCGCTGGATAGCGGCGCTTTTTGTTTGTCGGCGTCTTTCACGAAATCAGTCGATATCTTCAACTTCAGCGGCTTCCCCACCGAAGACACGCTGGGCCAGTGAGGCCTCCATGAACTTGTCCAGATCGCCGTCAAGCACGTCCTGGGGTGAGGTGCTCTCGACACCTGTTCGAAGGTCCTTGACCAGCTGATAGGGCTGCAGGACGTAAGAACGGATCTGATGCCCCCATCCAATGTCAGTCTTCGACGCCTGCTCCTGGTTGGCCGCTTCCTCACGCTTCTTGAGTTCAGCCTCATAAAGGCGCGCCTTCAGCATCGACCAGGCCGTTGCCCTGTTCTTGTGCTGCGAACGCTCGGACTGGCACTGCACAACAATCCCGGTGGGCTGGTGGGTGATACGAACGGCGGAATCAGTCGTGTTGACGTGCTGTCCGCCGGCACCCGAGGCACGGTAGGTGTCGATCCGGCAATCGCTCTCATTGATGTCGATGTCGATCGAATCATCGATGACCGGATAGACCCAGGCGCTTGAAAAGCTCGTGTGCCGCCGTGCCTGGCTGTCGTAGGGAGAAATCCGGACGAGCCGGTGCACACCGGATTCGGTCTTCAGCCAGCCATAGGCATTCTCACCCTTGATCAGCAAGGTCGCGGACTTGATGCCGGCTTCTTCACCGTCATGGTACTCGAGCACCTCGACCTTGAAGCCGCGCTTTTCGGCCCAGCGACGATACATGCGCAAAAGCATGGAAGCCCAGTCCTGGCTCTCCGTGCCCCCTGCCCCGGAGTTGATCTCCAGATAGGTATCATTGGCATCGGCCTCACCAGACAGGAGCGAGTTCAGCTGCAGCTCGTTGACCTTATCCTTCAGGCCGCGAAGCGCCTCTTCCGCATCATCAATGACTGATTGATCATCTTCCATCTCGCCGAGTTCGATCAATTCGATATTGTCGGCAAGGTCCTGCTCGAGACCGCGGACACCATTGATGCCGTCGTCAAGCTGCTGACGCTCGCGCATCATTTTTTGCGCCTTCGTCGGATCATTCCAGAGTTCGGGATCCTCCGAGGCAGCATTGAGTTCATCTAGACGGACAAGGGCTTGATCCCAGTCAAAGATGCCTCCTCAGCAGGCTTATGGCCTGCTTGATTTCATCGACGATGGCTTCCATTTCGGCGCGCATCGGATACCTCGCTTGATTAAGTGAAAGAAGCCCGGCTCCATGCCGATCAGATCGGACGACAGAACCGGGCAACAATGTGGTGCCGGACATTAGCGATCACGGCTTCGGCTGTAAACAGCTCAGAATGCGACCATCTTGAAGGCTAGTAGAGACCGCCCGTGCCGCTCAGAACAGCCTGTCCGGCTTCCGGAGATACCGTCCGCGGAACACCCATGTCGTCTTGAAATCCGATGACCGAGTAGCTGTCGGGCGGCGCCATACCGGGCTTGAACGCCTCCAGGATTGTTCCTGGAGTGCCTGCAGCGGCACGAAGCCCGGTACGGCGGTTGATCGGAATGAGCTGCAGCCCCTTGGGAACCCGGAATTCGACGGGCGGCTTCGCATCGAGAGCCGCCTTGACGAACTCCGTGAAGATCGGAGCGGCAACCTGACCACCGGTCGCGCCACGGCCCATGGGCTTGGGCGTGTCATAGCCAACGAACACGCCAACGGCCAGATCGGGCGTGTAGCCCATGAACCATGCGTCTTTTTCATCGTTGGTCGTACCGGTCTTGCCGGCGACCGGGCGGCCGACAGCGCGGACGCTGGTTGCCGTTCCGCGCTGGACGACGCCTTCCATCATCGATGTGATCTGATAGGCAGTCATCGGATCAAGAATCTGCTCGCGATCATCGATCAGCGTCGGCTCTTCCTGGCCGGCCCAGTCATCTTGCGTACAGCCGTCACAAATCCGGCTGTCATGCTTGAAGATCGTGCGTCCATAGCGGTCCTGGATCCTGTCGATCAAGGTCGGGCGGATTTTCCGGCCACCATTGGCGATCGTGGCATAGGCGGCAGTCATGCGCATAACCGTGGTTTCCCCCGCCCCGAGAGACATCGAGAGAACCGGCAGCATATTGTCGTAGATACCGAAGCGTTTGGAATATTCGGCAACGAGCGGCATCCCCATGTCCTGGGCCAGGCGCACGGTCATGACGTTCCGCGAGAGTTCGATCCCCGTGCGCAGGGTCGACGGGCCGTAGAACTTGCCGCCGTAATTCTGCGGCCTCCACGTCCCAAGTCCCGGCCCCTGGCTGATTTCCAGCGGCGCATCCATGACCACGGACGACGGCGTATAGCCATTGTCGAGGGCTGCTGCGTAGAGGAACGGCTTGAATGACGACCCGGGTTGCCGATAGGCCTGCGTGGCGCGGTTGAACTCGCTCTGCGCAAAGCTGAAGCCACCGACCATGGCCAGCACGCGACCGGTATAGGGATCCATGGCAACCAGCGCGCCGGACACCTTGGGCACCTGCCGCAGCTCATAGCTGCCCGGCGCGACCGGGCTTTCCTGAACATAGACCACATCCCCGGGAGCCAGAACGTCTTCAACGGCGCGCGGTTCCCGGCCGGAAACACGGGCCCACTTCATGGTCTCGAGGAACAGCTTGCCGGTGACGCGCTCGTCGGACAGCTTGCCATTGACCAGCTTTGAAGGCTGCAGGCCGACATTCGCCGCCGCCCCCGCTCCGCCAAGGACAACTGCCAGACGCCATTCGGGAATATCTGCGAGCGCCTCGATCTGACCGAGTTCAACGCCCCAGTCGCCGTTGATCGCAATCTTGTCTACCGGTCCGCCCCAGCTGCCCCGTTTGCGGTCAAAGCTCATCAAGCCATCTTGAAGGGCCTTGCGGGCCAAAACCTGGAGTTTGGGATCGAGGGTCGAGCGAACGGAAAGTCCACCTTCGTAGAGCCGGTTCTCGCCGTAGATCGAAGCAACCTCCCGGCGGACTTCCTCAGTGAAATACTCGGCCGCAAAAAGCTGTGACCCGGTTTCGCGCGGCGTAACGGTCAGGGGTTTGGCCTTGGCCTCTTCGCCAACTTCAAACTCGACATAGCCATTCTCAACCATCCGGTCGATAACCCAGTTGCGGCGCGCGATCGCGCGCTCACGCTGGCGGAAAGGGTGATAGTTGTTGGGCGCTTTGGGAAGAGCTGCGAGATAAGCCATCTCCTCGAGGCTCAGCTCGTGGACGGACTTGTCAAAATACAGCAGCGAGGCAGCGGCCACACCATAAGAGCCGATCCCGAGGTAAATCTCGTTGAGATAGAGTTCGAGGATCTCGTCCTTGGTGTAGGCCTGCTCGATCCGCAGCGCGAGAATCGCTTCCTTGATCTTGCGCTCGAAAGACACTTCATTTGTCAGAAGGAAGTTCTTCGCGACCTGCTGGGTGATGGTCGACGCCCCTTCCGGACGCCGGCCAGTGCCAATGTTCTGCGCATAGCGAACCACGGCACGTGCGATACCCTCGGGGTCAACACCGATGTGTTTGTAGAAATTCTTGTCTTCCGCGGACAGATACGCCTGCTTCAACATATCCGGCATGGCCTGGATTGGCAGGAACATGCGCCTTTGGCGCGCGTACTCGGCCATAAGGCTACCGTCAGCGGCATGCACGCGGGTCATCACCGGCGGCTCGTAGTTCTTGAGCGCGGTGTAATCCGGCAGGCCCTCATTCAGCCGTTCCAGATAGATCCACACGCCAGCAGCGATCACCAGCCCGACGGCGGCTCCAATGCCGAACAGATAGCCAAAAAACTTCACAAGGAATTTCATACTGCGGGCTCGTCTTTCACCGGCCATTGTGGTTGCGCGCGTTCTATCACAACACCTTTCACGAAGGCACCGGCACAACAACGGTTTTCTTTAATATACATGCGCCTTACCTCCTGTACCAATATGGCGATGCTGAGGCAGGTTCGATCACAGGCTCACGGCAGCTATTGGCTGGCGCTGCTTTTGTCTTGAGCGAGCCTCGGCCTGAAGAAGCCATCAATGGATTCGACCATTGCAGTGGCCATGCGCTCGCGCCACTCGTCGGACACCAGCAACTTCTCGTCATGCTCGTTGGAAAGATATCCGAGCTCCACCAGTACTGAGGGCACATCATGCGCCTTCAAAACGCGAAAGCCTGCAGAACGATGCGGGTTGTTGATCAGTCTGACCGCGCTTTTCAGCTCGGACACGAGGGTCCTGGCAAAAAAAACCGAGAAATTGCGGGTTTCGCGCCTCGCCAGATCAATCAGGATGTCGGTGACTTCCGCCGGCTCATCGTGCAGCTCCACACCGGCAATGATGTCGGAGTTGTTCGCGGTCTCCGCGAGCTCTCCGGCGAGATCATCCGACGCCTTCTCCGAGAGGGTATAGACAGTTGCCCCGCGCACGACCTTACGGCCTCGGGTAACCGAATCGGCATGAATGGACAAAAACAGGTCCGCCTCAAGATCGTGTCCAAACTGAACCCTGTCCGCCAGCGGCACAAATGTGTCGCTCTCCCGCGTCAGATGCACCGAATAGCGCCCGGTCTGCTCGAGCTTGCGCTTCAAGATGCTCGAAAAGTCCATCACCACGGCTTTTTCAAGCGTTCCGCCGATGCCCTTGGCTCCGGTGTCGATGCCACCATGTCCAGGGTCCAGCACGATGACCGGCCGGTCACGTGGCGCCCCTGCCCCCGTCAAACGGTCGCCCTTGGGCGCCACCTTGCCCTTTCGCAATTTTTCCCGCGAAACCTTTGCGAACTCGAGGAAATCGTCCCGTGTCGTCTTCACCAAATCGATGACCATGCGGGCGGGCTGATCATCGACTGCAGGCAGCACAAAGGTCTTGTCGATGGTCACAGGTTCATTGACGTCCATGACAATTCGGGATTTGCCCGCAGCAAAGAGGCCGTATCGCCATGCATCAACCAGGCCCCGTGCCTCACGGCCGGCCTCGTCAGGCAACGCAAAATGAACTTCCGGCAAATCGAGAATCAATCTGTAGGGATCCGCAAGGCCGGAGATTGCAACGTCGAACTGCCGATCGAGATCAAGAACGAATCGGGTGCGAACACTGTCGCCGGCAACCCTGGCGCCAGTGATTGAAGGCAAATCATCTTTGTTTTCAGCGGCATTGCTTTGGGCATTGGCAGCGCCGATTCCGCCCGCGAAGAGGGAAATCGACACGAAAAGGGCAGCCAGCCCCAACCGGGACAGCTTCGCCAGGAAATTGAATTTCCGCCACCATGCACCCATTTTAAGCCCGTAATCCGCCATTTAACCTTGCGATGCCAGCCTTTGCATATCTTGCCCGTTCATGCCCCTACGCAACCAATATGAACCCAAAACCACTTCGAAGAATTCACATTGCTTGCAAAAGGACATCATGGATCGTAAAAGTACCTTACGGATTTCGGTCTGAAACCGATACCATCCCCGATGCTGGAAAGCTTGGTCTTTCCACATGTGATCGTATTCGAAGGCATCGACAGGGGCCAAAATGAGGCCATTCCCCTGCGACAATTGCCCGGATACAGCGGCGGATCGGCTATAGGTCAGGCCCGGCAACGTCCTGCCAACGCACTCGTCATGACATTCAGTTCGGGTGATCGTGGGGCACGGATCAACGCCAGTCCGAAACACATGGATGCGGATCAGCACGGGCTATTACCGTGATTCGCTCCCCATGCAACGTAACAACGACTCAACACACGGGCCGGCGTGCCCCCGAAGGATCGCGCGATGCAATTGGCAAACAACATACAAGCAGGCCCCGCCTTGGCGGCCGCTGGTATGCTTTGCGATACCGCGCCAAACGCCGTTTCCCGCTTCATTCACTTTGACACCCATAATACGGCAACCGTGATCGCTTCGGGCGATCCGCGCGATATAAGCGCCTTAAGAACGCGTGCCGTGGAGATACTCATCAATGGCAAACAAGATGCTGATCGATGCGGCCCACCCGGAAGAAACCCGGGTCGTCGTCGTACGCGGCAATCGAGTTGAAGAATTCGACTTCGAAGCAGCTAACAGAAAGCAATTACGCGGTAATATTTATCTCGCGAAAGTGACAAGAGTAGAACCTTCGCTGCAGGCGGCCTTCGTGGAATACGGCGGCAACCGGCACGGGTTCCTTGCGTTCAGTGAAATTCACCCGGACTATTATCAGATCCCCGTTGCCGACCGTCAGGCCCTGCTGGATGCGGAAGCGTCCGAGGCCGGGAATGGCGACGACGATACGGAAGAAAAGCCCAAGCGCCGGCCGCGCCGCCGTTCCAAGGCCGCGGCAAACGCATCCGACGAGACTGTTTCCGCACCGGTTGAAGACGGTGACGGCGATACCCAACCGTCTGCAGATGCGGCATCCGAAACGCCCGAGGACAGCAAGTCCGAGGACGGTCAGGACGCCAATCAGGGCGACGAGGCCGCCGCAGCTCAGGGCGAAGCGGATGCTTCAGAGTCCGATGGCGACGCGGATCACGATGTCAACAGCGACAATGACGCCAGCGACGACGAGAGCGACGAAGACCAGGTAGAATCCGTCGGCGCGGAAGACGCTATGGAGGAAGTCCCGGTTCGCCGCCAGTCGCGCCGTCAGTACAAGATCCAGGAAGTCATCAAGCGCCGCCAGGTGATCCTCGTCCAGGTGGTCAAGGAAGAACGCGGCAACAAGGGCGCTGCCCTGACGACCTACCTGTCGCTTGCCGGCCGCTACTCGGTTCTCATGCCGAACACGGCTCGTGGTGGCGGTATCAGCCGCAAGATCACGCAGCCGACTGACCGCAAGCGCCTCAAGAAGATCGCCTCCGAACTGGAAGTGCCTGAAGGCATGGGCGTGATCCTGCGCACCGCAGGGGCCAGCCGCACCAAGGCCGAAATCAAGCGCGATTTCGAATACCTGATGCGCCTTTGGGAAAACGTCCGCGACTTGACCTTGAGGTCGACGGCGCCAAGCCTCGTCTACGAGGAAGGCAGCTTGATCAAGCGCTCGATACGCGATCTCTACAACAAGGACATTGACGAGGTCCTTGTTGCAGGCGAAGACAGCTACCGCGAGGCGAAGGACTTCATGCGCATGCTCATGCCGAGCCATGCCAAGAATGTTCAGCCCTATCGCGACCCCTCGCCCGTGTTCATCCGCTACGGTGTCGAGCCGCAGCTGGATGCGATGTTCTCACCGCAGGTGACGTTGAAATCCGGCGGCTACATTGTCATCAACCAGACGGAAGCCCTGGTCTCGATCGACGTGAACTCGGGCAAGTCCACGCGCGAACACAACATCGAGGACACCGCGCTTCAGACCAACCTTGAGGCCGCCGAGGAAGTCACCCGGCAGCTGCGGCTGCGCGACCTTGCCGGTCTTGTTGTTATCGACTTCATCGACATGGAGGAGAACAAGAACAACCGGGCTGTCGAACGGAAACTGAAGGATTGCCTGAAGAACGACCGCGCCCGCATTCAGGTCGGACGGATTTCGCACTTCGGGCTTCTCGAAATGTCGCGGCAGCGCATTCGCACAGGCGTCTTGGAAAGCTCCACGACGCCCTGCCCGCATTGCCACGGCACGGGCATGATCCGGTCGGTGGAATCGGTTGCCCTGCATGTCCTTCGTTCGCTCGAAGACAATCTGCTCAAGGGCGCGACGCACAATCTGATCATCCGCACGACGGCGGAAGTCGCCCTTTACATCCTCAACCAAAAGCGCCGGAACCTCTCCGACCTTGAGGCACGCTTTGCCGTTGATGTAGAGGTTCAGGCGGATTCTATGGTCAATGGGCAGCTCTACGTGCTTGAGCGGGCAGATCCGGTTGACCGCGACCGCATTCCACAACCGGTCATTCCGACCGTTCAGCCCGACACCATCGACCTCGAAGACGACATCGTTGAACCGGAAGTCGAAGAAGAGGAAGAGGTCGAAGCGCGCGAACAGTCCGAGGACGGAGACCGCGATCGCAAGCGCCGCCGCCGCCGCAAACGCCGCCGGGGTGGAGCCGAAAACGGCTCGAATGACGCCTCAGAGGCGCGCGCCAATTCTGGTGATGAGACTGCATCTGAGGGTGATGCAGAAGCTGGTGATGAGGGTGATGACGCTCAACGCGCCGAAGGCAGCGATGAGCCACGCCGCAAACGTCGTCGGGGACGCCGTGGTGGACGCCGCGGACGGCGCAATGGCGACGAGAATGGCCAGCTTGACGAAAACGGCGAGCCGATCCCGACTGCAGAAGGCGAGCAGACTGAGTCGACTGGCGCAGACGCAGTCGAGGGTGAAGCCCCTGCAGCTCCGGTAGATTCGGCAGAAAGCTCGTCCGAGGATGTGGTTGCTGTCGCCAAGGAAGCTGAACCGGCCGTCGAAGCTCAGGAAGCACCTTCCGAAGAGCAAGCTGCAAGCCAGGACAAAGCCGTAGCCGAGCCTGTTGAAGCGTCTACCGCTGTGACAGAGGAAGCTGAACCAGCCGAACAGGAACCGGAAGAGACAGCTGTCGAAAAGATCGAGATCTCGACACCGACACCGTCAAACGAACCTGTCGCGCCTGTGGTGACGAGCGAACGTGCATCCGAAAGCGAAGCCGAGACCAAGCCGAAACGCGGCGGATGGTGGCAACGCCGGTCCTTCTTCTAAGAGAAGAAACCTGAACGGAAAAAGGCGGCCCGCAAGGCCGCCTTTTTTGTGTCTGTCTCACCACTTTCGGGCTTTAGCGATTTCCCAGCCAGTCGGAGAGGTTCACCAGCGCCTGTTTCATGTCGTCATGCGCACCGGCGAACGAGAGCCGCATGAAATTGCCGCCGTGCACAAGGTCAAAGTCGGCACCGGGTGTGGCTGCGACACCTGCCCCGTGGAGCATTTCACGGGTGAACTGGAGCGAGTCGGAGGAAAAATCCCGGGTATCGGCGTAGATGTAGAATGCACCGTCGACGGGCAGCAACCGGTCAAAGCCAAGCTTTGGCAGCCCCTCCAACAACAAAGCCCTGTTCCGGGCGTAACCTGCCTTCACCTCTTCAAGCTCGTCACCGCAGTCGAGAACCGCGGTCGCGGCGATCTGGGACAATTCCGGCGGTGAAATATAAAGGCTCTGGGCAATGCGGTGGATCGGCTTGAGCAGGCATTCTGGCAGGATCATCCAACCAATCCGCCAGCCCGTCATACAGAAGTATTTCGAAAAGCTGTTGATCACGATGACCTTGTCCGACGTGGCCAGGGCGGTTTCCTGACGCCCTTCGTAGATCAGGCCATGATAAATCTCGTCCGAGATGAACCAGATGTCTTCGTCGTCGCAATAGGAAACCAGCTCGGCCAGCGCTTGCGGCGTCATCATGGTTCCCGTCGGATTGGCAGGACTGGCCACCAAGACACCCTTTACCGGCCCTTCCCTTTGCGCTTCGGCAATCAGGTCCGGGGTGAGGCTCCAGCGGGTTTCGGGCCCCACCTCGATCTCGACGGGAACAAGTCCGAGCGCTTTGATGATCCCCCGATAGGCCGGATACCCCGGCGATGTCAGGACGATCCGGTCGCCCGGGTCAAACGCTGCGAGAAAGGCGAGATTGAAGGCGGCCGACGAACCAGTGGTGACGACAAACCGATCCTTGTCCACTTCCAAGCCATAGGTATCGAGGTAATAGCGCGACAGGCGTTCGCGCAGCGGAATGACGCCGGCCGTCTCGGTGTAGCCGATAAGCTTCGTATCCAGAGCATGTTTTGCAGCGTTGCGGGCGGCCTCGGGCGCTTGAACCCCTGGCTGCCCCACCTCCATGTGAATGATCTGTCTGCCTTGATCCTCCAGCCTGGCGGCCTCGATCAAAACCTCCATCGCCAGAAACGGGGCCACATCGCTGCGGCGGGAAATAGATCGTCCGTTCTCTGACATTCACATAAACTCCAAGTGGTTTCCGTGCGGCTTGCTTCTAACACCTTGGTGACCGATTTGTAACGATAGCCATGCTTGACCATGACCACCTGCCTCAAATACGGTCAGGCAACGCTTGAAGGGGTGCATTTGTGACGGAATTGAGGGATTTGCCGGCGCGAAAACAGAAGCTTGGCCAAGAAACCGGTCGACATTTGTGGCGTCGTGTCGTCGCCGGAGCCTGTGCGCTGGCTTTTGCGATGCCGGTTGTTTCCACGCCTGCGACTGCTCAACGCGGGAAGCTGTCTCTCGTTCGCGACGCCGAAACCGAAGACCTTCTCAAGAGTTATGCCGCGCCCATTTTCAAGGTCGCCGGGATCGGCAACTCGCCCGTGGAAATCATCCTCGTCAACGACAAGAGCTTCAACGCCTTCGTTCCAGACAGTCGCCGCATGTTCATCAATGTCGGCGTCGTCATGGAGGCGGAAACCCCTGGCGAGGTGACCGGTGTCATTGCCCATGAGACAGGGCATATTGCCGGCCGGCATCTGGTGCGCTTGCGCTCGGCTGCGGCCAACGCTCAAATCATGTCGGTCATCGGCATGATCTTGGGTGCTGGCGCCATGGCAGCGGGAACGGCCGCAGGATCTGCCGGCGCAGCCTCGGGCGGCGCGGCGGCGATTCTGGGGGCTGGATCCGTCGGCCAACGGTCATTTCTATCCTACCAGCGCGGCGAAGAGGCAGCTGCCGACCGGGCCGCCCTGAAGTATCTGAACGCAACAGGCCAAAGCGCCAAGGGCATGTTGAAGACATTCGAGCGCTTTGCGGAGCAGCAGATGTTCTCCGCCCGCTTCGCAGACCCCTATGCCATGAGCCATCCGATGGCGCGCGACAGATACCGCCAGCTGGCCAGTTCCGCGCAAAAGAGCAAGTATTTCAACACGCCCGCACCGCGCGCGCTTCAGCAACGCCATGACATGGTGCGCGCCAAGCTGCTGGCCTACACATCGCACCCGAATGCTGTCGCAAGGGCCTACCCCCGGTCTGACCGGAGCATGCCGGCGCGTTATGCACGCGCAATTGCCGCCACCAAGAGCCGGCGCCGCGATGCCATCAAGCAGATCGATGCCCTGATCCGGGAGCAGCCAAACAACCCGTACTTTTATGAAGTCAAAGGTCAGGCGCTGCTGGAAAGCGGAAATCCGAAAGCCGCCATCGCACCCTTCCGAAAGGCTGTTTCCCTGCGACCGAATGAAGGGCAATTTCTGATCTGGCTGGGCTACGCCTTGGTCGGTTCGAACAACCCGGCCGTCCTGCCCGAGGCCGAAAGCGTTCTGAAAAAAGGCCTGCAGCGTGACGCCAACTCAAGCGTCGGCTACAGCCAGCTTGCAATTGCCCATGCCCGCCAGGGCGAGCGTCCGGAGGCCGATCTGGCGACCGCGAAGGGTCTCATGGTCGCTGGCGATTTCGGTGCGGCAAAGCGCTACGCTGCCCGTGCTCAAAAGAATTTGAAGCGCGGGACACCCGCATGGCTTCAAGCAGATGATATTGTCTCCTACAAACCGCCTCAACTGAAACGGCGATAGGCGCTCTTTCGCCCACGCCGCGCCCGATAAACACGCCGCAACACGAAGCGGCTCAGGAGTTTTTCATGTTCGCTCTTTCTGCAGCATTGCAGCGCGCCTCCCGCGCCAGCCGACGCCTTGTTCTCGCAACGGCCGTCAGTGCCTGTGCGCTCGCAACCGTCCTTGCCCCTTCTCCGACAGTTGCCCAGGATCTTGACCGCTCAGGCGTCGAGACCATCGTGCGCGAGTATCTGATCGAGAACCCGGAAGTTATCCGGGAAGCACTTGAGGAACTCGACCGCCGTGAAAAGGCCGCAGCCGAGCAGGCCAGGCTGCAGGCTGTTTCTGATAGCGCTGACGTTCTGTTCAACTCCGCACGGCAAGTTGTTCTCGGCAATCCGGACGGTGACGTCACTCTTGTGGAGTTTTTTGACTACAATTGTGGCTACTGCAAGCGCGCCTATGGCGACATGGTCCGTTTGATGGAAGAAGACGACAACTTGAAGATCGTCCTGAAGGAGTTTCCGGTCCTTGGTCAGGGATCTGTCGAAGCGGCCCAGGTCGCCGTGGCCGTGAACAGTGTTGCTCCGGCAAAATACGCTGACTTCCATGAGGCTCTTCTGCTTCAGCGCGGCCAGGCGAATCGCGCCAGCGCACTCAAGGCAGCAACCGACATCGGTCTTTCCGAAGAAGAGCTCGGAGCTGTTCTGGTTACCGATGAAGCCGGGCAGACCATCGAGGAAGTCTATTCGCTGGCGAACCGCCTCGGCCTGACGGGCACCCCTTCCTATGTTATTGGCGAGGAAGTCGTAATGGGCGCTGTCGGCTATGATCAACTCAAGAGCAAGATCTCTTCCATGCGCAATTGTGGTGAAACCACCTGTTGATCTGTCGATTTCGATTAACGGCATGAGCAATCGGGGCTTTTCCTCGCCATAATCAATGCCTATAAGGTCTTCAAGACCGCGTTCTTGAACGTGGACAAAAGATCTTGCTGTTTGATCGCTTGTGGCCGCATGGTCCCCGGGGGTTTGGGCAGCGTCACAAAAGAAAGCTGACCGGGGATGGACAAAAGCCTGCGTGCTTGGTCCGTCCCCTCGCCTTTTCCTCGCCATGAGCGCTACCTCCCGGCACGCCTCATGCAGCTTGGTTTTGAAAGCTCGAATACGAAAGTCCTGACACATGTCGAAAGATAACAAGAAGTTTGACACGGACCTGATCCGCGACCTCGCCGTCCTTCTGGACGAGACGAACCTGAGCGAGATCGAGCTGGAACAGTCGGACTTCCGCATTCGCGTTGCTCGCCAGCTCCATTTCGACGCTCCGGTGACCGTCGCAGCTCCCGCTGCTGCACCTGCGCCAGCTCCAGCAGCACCTGCTGCTCCCGTGGCACCTGTTGCTGCCAGTGGTCCGCATCCTGGCACACTGGCCTCGCCAATGGTCGGCACCGCCTATCTCTCGCCTGAGCCGGGCGCACGTGCATATGTTCAAGTCGGCGACAAGGTTGCCGAGGGTCAGACGGTTCTGATCATCGAAGCGATGAAGACCATGAACCACATTCCGGCCACCAAGGCCGGCACGGTCAAGGAAATCCTCGTATCCGACGCCCAGCCCGTCGAGTTCGGCGAACCGCTCATCATCGTCGAATAAGGACCGCCTCGGCATGTTCTCAAAGATCCTCATTGCCAACCGCGGTGAAATCGCCTTGCGCATCCTGCGTGCCTGCAAGGAACTCGGAATCTCCACGGTTGCAGTTCATTCGACGGCTGACGCGGATGCAATGCATGTGCGCCTTGCCGACGAAAGCGTCTGCATCGGCCCTCCTGCGGCCCGCGACAGTTACCTGAATATCCCTCAGCTTCTGGCGGCCTGCGAAATCACAGGCGCAGACGCGGTCCATCCGGGCTACGGCTTCCTGTCGGAAAACGCACGCTTTGCGGAGATCCTCGAAGCGCACAACATTGTCTTCATCGGCCCGACCTCTGATCACATCAAGATCATGGGCGACAAGATCCAGGCCAAGCAGACGGCCAAGGAACTCGGCATTCCCGTGGTTCCCGGCTCAGATGGCGCGGTCACACCGCAGGACGATGCACACGCCATTGCACGCGAGATTGGCTTTCCCGTTCTGGTCAAGGCAGCATCCGGCGGCGGCGGCCGCGGGATGAAGGTTGCCAAGACGGCAGCAGATCTCGACGACGCCTTGTCCAACGCCCGCGCCGAAGCCAAGGCTGCGTTTGGCGATGATGCCCTCTACATGGAGAAGTATCTCGGCAAGCCGCGTCATATCGAGATCCAGGTTCTCGGCGATGGCAAGGGCAATGCGATCCATCTGGGCGAACGCGACTGCTCGCTTCAGCGCCGTCACCAGAAGGTGCTTGAGGAAGCCCCTTCTCCCTCTCTCAACGAGGAACAGCGTTCCGAAATCGGTGAGATTGTC
This sequence comes from Roseibium polysiphoniae, assembly GCF_014842925.1. Lineage (GTDB taxonomy): Bacteria > Pseudomonadota > Alphaproteobacteria > Rhizobiales > Stappiaceae > Roseibium > Roseibium polysiphoniae. The sequence goes on along the minus strand of NZ_JACYXJ010000002.1, from coordinate 354,582 downwards.
GCTGCGGCCATGCGCAAGCTGAAGTACCGCGGCGTCGGCACGGTCGAGTTCCTCTATGAAAACGGCAAATTCTATTTCATCGAGATGAATACGCGCCTTCAGGTCGAGCATCCGGTCACCGAAATGATCACCGGCATCGATCTGGTCAATGAGCAGATCCGGATCGCAGCTGGCGGTTCTCTCGACATGACCCAGGACGACATCCGTTTCGAGGGTCATGCCATCGAGTGCCGCATCAACGCGGAAGACCCGCGGACCTTCATGCCGTCACCCGGCACGATCACCTATTACCACACGCCCGGCGGTCTCGGCGTGCGCGTGGATAGTGGTGTGTATCAGGGCTACAAGATCCCGCCGTACTACGACAGCCTGATCGGCAAGCTCATCGTTCATGGCCGCAACCGCGTCGAATGCATGATGCGTCTGCGCCGCTGCCTGGACGAATTTGTCGTCGACGAGATCAAGTCAACCATACCGCTGTTCCGCGATCTCGTGGACAATCAGGATATTGCTAACGGTCAGTATGATATTCATTGGCTGGAACAATACCTGGAGCAGAAGACGAGCTAACCCTCGGCAAGTGCCGCCATGGCAGAGCACAGCGACGACATCATTATGGAAATAACGCCGCAGGTTTTGCTGAAAGCCTATGCCTGTGGCCTTTTTCCGATGGCGGAATCCGCAGAAGACGCTGGCCTGTTCTGGCTCGAGCCAGAGCGCCGGGGCATGCTGCCGCTCGACAGTTTTCACATCCCCAAGCGGCTGAAGCGCACCGTGCGCTCCGATATCTTCGAGATCCGGATCAGCACGGACTTCGAAGCCGTGATCGACTGTTGTGCCGCGTCCGTTCCAGATCGCCCAAAGACCTGGATCAACAAGGAGATTCGCCGTCTCTATGGCGAACTCTTTGACATGGGCCATTGCCAGACCGTAGAGGCCTGGCAGGGCAACCGGCTTGTCGGCGGGCTATATGGCGTCAATCTGAACGGCGCTTTCTTCGGCGAGAGCATGTTCACCCGTGAGACCGATGCTTCCAAAGTGTGTCTCACGCATCTGGTTGCCCGTATGATCGCCGGCGGTTTCCATCTTCTGGACACCCAGTTCGTCACTGATCACCTGTCACGCTTCGGAACCATCGAAGTTTCACGCGACATCTACAACGTGGAACTGGCCAAGGCCCTCCAGCTGGACGGCGATTTCTTCGCCCTTGCCTCAGATGCCCGCGGAGAAGAAGTCATGGCCATTCTCCAGGCGGCATCCTCGGCACCCGACGACACGGCCAGCCAGGCCGTTGGCAAGGACTAGATTGAGTCCACAATCGCTTCGGCCAACGCATCATCATTGGCCACACTGAAGCAAGGTACGTTGGTTGGAACCGACACTTCCATCACTTCCTTGGACGCCGCGTTGAACATCTGGATTTTCGCGCTCGCCTCGAAGTCCTTTGAATGCTGGAAGTCCTCGAGGACATAGGCATCTGCCGGGATCGTCTGCGACACCTTGGAGGTTGAAGCGCTGCCGGTGTTTTCCTCGACAGTCTCCCCGTGTGATGAGCCATAGGTATACCCCGCGATCTTGCCGATCGCGACACTCGGCCCGCCTGGAACCTTTACGCTTATGTTGGGAATACCGATCGAAAAATTGTGGGTCTTCTGCGTCGCGACCACGCTTCGATAGCTTGATGAGGCACTGCTTTCCGACTCCAGCTTGATCTCATTGCCCGTGGTGTTTTTGCGGAACGGAATCTGGAACGTGACTGTCTCCACCGCCGGCGGCACCAGTTCGGCTGGATCTATCGACACGGTTGAGATCAGCGCCAGGTTGGCGATGTAATCCTTGCTGGCCCCATTGACCGCATCATAGGCAACATTGGTGATCTGGATGGGCTTGGTCGGCGCAGCCGGATCCGGATAGAAATTCAGACCGTCGGCATTTTCTTCATAGGCAATATAGTAGGCCGGATTGTTCTTGGCATACGTGTTAAGATAATCGAGGCAATTTGCTCGAATTGCATCCGGGTACTTCTGGCCAATTGAGTAAAATTCGCTGCTGGGCGAGCAGATGAGCTGCTCATGGCTGTCATTATCGACCCCAGTATAGGTGATGACAAAGGCAATGATGCGCCTCTTGTAGCGATCCTGCTTCGCCCCCTGCGCCTCCTTCGGCGAGGCGAAGAAGGTCGTGATCTTTTCAATTTTCTTGATCTCGCCGAGGTTGAGTTCTTGCTGAGAGCCCGTGTCCGCGTTCTTGGAATCCGACCCGACGTAGAACTGCTGCATCTTGGCCGTCACGCCACGAATGTAACGCAGCGGATAGAGGTTCGCCGGATCCTTGTTCTTCTTGAAGCCAAAGCTCAAAAATTTGAAATCGACCGGGTTTTCCGTGCGGCACAAAAACTCGCTGAAGTCAGCCTGCTTCAGGAGCGGGGTTTGCGTGGGACTGCACAGGTCGAGACAGCCAGCCAACCGTGCCTTCAGGCGGACTTGAATCAGGGCCATCACGGTGTCGAAGTGAGGATTCGTCTTTGCGTAGGTGACGATTTTCATGACCGGTCCTTATCTGTCGGCAAGTGGGTCTACTTGCCAGACGCGAAAGGACCGGACCTGTGATCTTTCACCTCAAGAATACCGCAGAACAGCCCGTCAAAAAGAACGGACAGTGGTATCAAGTCGGATCAGAAGGGTTTGGGCCGTGGTGGCACTGGACCGCTGTTGACGCCATCGTCAGGACCAGCGAGTGGATCATCACCGTCAGCAACACCTTGCTGGACCGGAGGGCCTGAATACCCTTCAGGTGGCGGAACATTGGAGCTGAGCTTGCAATCGGTCAGCCACACATCATAAACCGCATGTTCCACGGCATGAAGTCCCGGGCTCGCGGCATACATCCAGCCCGAAAAGATCCGTCGAACCTCATTGTTGAGCGTGATCTCGTCAACCTGAACAAAGGATGTCGTCAGCGGAGTTTCCGTCGCGGGCCTAGTATGGCAGACCCTCGGCGTCACCTGCAACGCGCCGAATTGCACCGTCTCTCCGATGTAGACATCGAAGGAGATGATCCGGCCGGTGATCTTGTCGAGACCTGAAAAGACGGCGACAGGATTTTCGATCTTTTCGCTCGTCTCGTTCTGGGCCAAAGCCGGAACGCTCATGAGCGGAAGAAGAACGGCACCTGCGGCAAGCTTCCAAAAAGACACGCCCATTTTCCCGCGTTTTCCAATCCGTATGCTCATCGGCAATTTGCCCATTTCATCCCGTCCAGCTGTCCGAACCCGTTTGAGGATCGCTGCTAGCATCGGAATAAGGCCCGGAAAAGACAAGAGCTTATCCAGGCCTTCCCCAATGAGACTTTCTATGGCTTCAGCCGATTTCCGCCAGGCGTCCGAGTGCCACCTGGATTTTTTCCAGCTTGGCCTTGGCTTCGGTCACTTTTTCCTTTTCGCCATCGACCACGTCTTGCGGCGCCTTCTCGACGAATTTCGGATTGCCGAGCTTCTTCTCGATTTTCGAGATCTCGCCTTCCAGCTTGCCAGCATCCTTGGTCAGACGGGCTTTCTCGGCACCAAGATCAATCACCCCGGCCAGCGGAATGCAGACCGTGGCTTCGCCAACAATGATCTGGGCAGAGCCTGCAGGTGCAGCATCCGCCATCTCGATGGTTTCCGCACGCGCAAGCCGCTGAACGGCAGAGGCGTGTGTGTTGATGCGGGCCGTTGTTTGGTCATTCGCACCGACGACAACAAGCTGAACCTTGGCACCGGCCGGAATGTTCATTTCCGCGCGAACCGATCTGATCTCCGAAATCAAGCCAACCAACCAGTTGATCTCGTCGGCAGCAGCCTCGTCTTCGACGTGAGGCGCAGGCCACGCTGAAAGCATCAACATGCCGTCTGCCTTGACGCCCTCGTCGCCCAAACGCTCCCAGAGCTCTTCTGTCAGGAACGGCATGAACGGATGTAACACCTTCAGGATCTCGTCGATGGCCCAGGCAGCGGTTGCCCGCGTTTCCGCCTTCGCCGCCTCATCGTCGCCGTTGAAGACCGGTTTCGCCAGTTCCAGGAACCAGTCGCAGAAGGAATTCCAGACGAAGCGATAAACAGCGCTGGAAGCGTCGTTGAAGCGGTAGTCTTCAAGCGCCTTGGTCACTTCGGTGATGCAGCGTCCGGTTTCCGTCGCAATCCAGCGGTTCAGCGTCAGCTTTGTGGTCGCCGGGTCGAAACTCTCCACGCGGGCACAGCCGTTCATCTCGGCAAAGCGTGCGGCGTTCCACAGCTTGGTTGCAAAGCGCTGACCGCCTTCAGCTGCTTGATCGGACATGCGCAGCGTGCGCCGTCCCTGCACTTCCTGGCTGGCCAAAGCGAAACGGGTCGCATCGGCGCCAAATTGCGCAATGAGGTCAAGCGGATCGAGAACGTTGCCGAGCGACTTCGACATCTTCTTCCCGTTCTTATCGACCACGATCGAGTTGATGTAGACGGTGTGGAACGGCACTTCGTCCATGAAGTGAATACCCTGCATCATCATACGGGCGACCCAGAAGAAGATGATGTCGAAACCGGTGATCAGAACGTCGGTCTTGTAGTAGCGCTCAAGCTCCGGCGTCTTGTTCGGCCAGCCAAGGGTCGAGAACGGCCAAAGCGCTGACGAGAACCACGTGTCGAGGACATCCTCATCGCGCGTCAGCGCCTTGCCACCGGCCATCTCCACGGCCTCGGCTTCGCTCTGCGCGCAATACTCATTGCCGTCTTCGTCATACCAGACCGGGATCTGGTGACCCCACCAGAGCTGGCGGGAGATACACCAAGGCTGAATGTCATTCAGCCAGTTGTAATAGGTCTTGTCCCAGTTGCCTGGAACGAACTTGGTGTCGCCGTCCTGAACCGCCTTGAGAGCAGGTGCCGCCAGGGTCTTGGCGTCGACAAACCACTGGTCCGTCAGCATCGGCTCGATGACGACCTTGGAGCGGTCACCGAAAGGCTGCATGATCTTCTTGGATTCGACCATCGGCAGGGTCTCAGGACCCTCCTCGTCTTCACCGAGCTTTTGAATGACCGCCTTGCCGTCGAGCCTCCACTCTGGAGCCTTGCCCTTCATCCAGGCGACTTCCGGATGGTCACTTGCGACCATGACCGCAAGGCCCTCTGCCGTGATCTGATCGATGACCTTCTTGCGTGCCTCGAAGCGATCAAGCCCGCGCAGATCATCAGGAACAATGTTGATCAGATCGATCTCGTTGATCGACATCTCGGCGCCATCGATGATCGCCTGGGCCTTCTTGGCCTCTTCATCATAAGGCGCACCGTCAGAACGCAGAGCACCCTTGGTGTCCATCAGACGGTACATGGGGATCTTGCCGCGAAGCGCGACCTGATAATCGTTAAAGTCATGCGCGCCGGTGATCTTCACCGCGCCGGAGCCGAAATCCGGGTCCGGATATTCGTCGGTGATGATCGGAATCAGACGGCGATGCTCTTTCGGGCCGACCGGGATTTCGCAGAGCTTGCCGACAATCGGCTTGTAGCGCTCATCATCTGGATGAACGGCAACCGCGCCATCGCCCAGCATGGTTTCCGGACGGGTCGTCGCGATGGAGATATAGTCGCGCGTCTCACGAAGGGTGACGTTACCGTCCTCATCCTTCTCGACATATTCGTAGGTTTCGCCGCCGGCCAGCGGGTATTTGAAGTGCCACATGTGGCCATCGGATTCGATGTTCTCGACTTCCAGATCGGAGATCGCCGTCTCGAACTTCGGATCCCAGTTGACCAGACGCTTGGACTTGTAGATCAGGCCCTCATTGTAGAGGTCGACAAAGACCTTCAGAACGGCGGCCGACAGGTTCTCCGACATGGTGAACTCGGTGCGGCTCCAGTCGCAAGACGCGCCAAGGCGCTTCAGCTGACCGAGGATCGTACCTTCCGACTTGCGCTTTTGTTCCCAGACCCGTTCGACAAAGGCTTCGCGGCCCATTTCGCGGCGTCCCGGCTGCTGATGTTCGGCCAGCTCGCGCTCGACAACCATCTGGGTCGCAATGCCCGCGTGGTCGGTGCCCGGCTGCCAGAGAACGTCAAAGCCCTGCATGCGCTTCCAGCGGACGAGAATGTCCTGAAGCGTGTTGTTGAGCGCGTGGCCCATATGCAGGGAGCCAGTCACATTCGGCGGCGGAATTACGATCGTGAAAGCATCCGCACCTTCCTTGGCACCGGCGCCGGCCTTGAAGGCTCCAGCATTTTCCCAGGTTTCATAAATCCGCGGTTCGACGCTTGCCGCTTCGTAATTCTTGTCAAGCATAAGGAGATCTCGGGAGTCTTTCGTGATATCCGCCGTGTAAATCGGATGCGGCAGGTCAAGTCAACTGCTTAGACCACGATTAGGTGCCGCGCCATAGCCAAGAGCGTCACCGGCCAAAGGCGGACAGGAAAGACTTGGGCAAACAGCCGATCCCTGCCATAAGACCGGAATGCCGGTTTCCTTGCGCGCCCACCATCTTCTTTGCATGCTGACTTACTTGGGCAAGGGCTACACGCCTGCCTTCGTCAGCAACTATTCAAAGATGATCCGCCGCCTGAACAACGGCGAACCGATCCTGCTGATTGAAGGCCCGGACGACATTTGCCGGCCAATGCTGGATGAAAAGACCTGTCATTGCCACAACGACAGTGTGCGGTCACGAGACCTTCTGGCACGCCGCGAGATTGGCCGTGTCCTTGGACACGACATCTTGGCTGGAGAGGAAATCCGGTGGGATAGCAGGGAACTGATGCTGTTGCGCCGCGCGTTTGCAAACGGCGCCATTCGCGGCGGATGTGAGGGATGTGAATGGCATCACCTCTGCAGTCAGATCGCTCAAGACGGCTTTAGGGATTGCCGTCTCCAGCTGCCGCCTAGCGCCGGCGGGTGACCCGCTCGATTTCCTTCTTGATCATCTGTTCGACCATGCCGGGAAGGTTCTGATCAAGCCACGCCTTCAACATCGGCCGCAACATCTCGCGGATGAGTTCTTCCACGGTCTGTGCTTGACCACCCACGAAGAGGTTCGAGAGGTTGTCGAAGGCAGCGTTGACTGCTTCACCGGTCATGTCTGACGTCAGCGGCGCATCGTCTGCCACGTCTGGAAGATCTTCATCGGGAACGGGTGCTGTCTCGATCGTCGACTTGGGCGCAGGCTTCGGCGCGGCCGCCGCCATCAACGCACTCATGCTGACGGCCGGCTCTTCGCTCTCTTCGACGAAGGCAACGTCACTGCCGTCCGCATCCAGATCTTCCGGCATCCCGCCGACAAGCTCCATCGGCTCCTCGGCAACCGACATGTCTTCTTCGGAAAGTTCCAGTTCCTCGGTCAGCTCGAGGATATCGTCTTCTTCTTCGACCTCTTCCTCGGCAGCGACCTCGGCCATGGCTGCGGCCATGTCATCATCCGCCGCCGCCTCGGATTCGGGCTCTGCAACGTCGTCGTCATCATCCATGTCAAAGAGCTTGTCCAGGTCATCCTGGTTCATCTCTGCAGAGTCACCCATATCGTCAGCCGCCTCGATTTCAACTGGGTTATCTTCAGGCGCGTCCGCGCCTGCATCGCCATCTTTGGCCTGGGTATCTTCGTCGGATATGATCCGGCGGATCGACGCGAGGATCTCCTCCATCGACGGCTCTTCAGCCTGGCTCGCCTGCGCCATATAAACCCCCAGTACTGATCGGCTACGCTATCGAATCGATCGCCGCAAAACTGAACGATTCGTTAACCGAAATTATAGTGGGGCCAAAGGGCAAGCGAAAAGCGAAGCGGCCAACTGTCTTCGCCTTATCCCCTGTAAGCTGGTTCTAGCGGAGAAGTCTAAACAAAAGCCGCCGCCGCCAGATTTACCTAGCGGCAGCGTGAATGTTTCCCTAAAGGATTGGATACATTGAAAGAAAAGATCAGATTCGAGCTTTAGCGGCCATCCGGCGTGCGCAATCCGAACCACTTGTCGCGAACAGCCGTGTAATGCTCTTTCGGCTTGTAACGGGCAATGGACAGGTTCAGCGTGTCAGCGTCCAGACGTCCGATCGATGAAACGAGCTGATATCCGCCAACGATTCGGTTGCGCTGAGCGGTCACGAGATTCACGCGCTGGTTGACCAATTCACGTTGTGCATCAAGCACATCGAGCGTCGTGCGCTGCCCGACGCGCTGCTCTTCGATAACACCTTCAAGTGCAAGCTGCTGCGCTTCGACCGCCGAACGGGCCGCGCTGATCGAAGCTTCCGCCGCCTGATAGACACCCCAGGCAGAAATCACATTGGCCCGGACCTGGTCGCGGGTCACATCGAGCTGCAAACGGGTCTGGCTGAGTTCTTCCTTGGACTGGCGAACCCGCGAGCTGACCGAACCGGCCTGATAGATCGGAATGCTGACCCGGCCATAAACCGACGCAGCATTCTGGGTCGCGACAGAGTCCGAAGGATTCCAGCTCCTGCTGACACTTCCGTCAACAGACACTGTCGGCAGCAATTCACCTTCGATCGCCTTGGTCGCGAAAATCGCGGCATCAACCAGATGCTGGGCCTGCTGGATCAACGGTTGATCGTCTTCGCTGATCCGAAGCGCTTCGTCGATGGACTTGGGAACCAGCACACTGATCCGGGTATCGGCAGAAAGGTTCTTCGCCTCCAAACCGACAATCTGACGATAGATCGCCCGGCTTGTGTTCAAGTTGGCCAGCGCGGTGTTGAGGTTCGCCTGGGCTTCAGCGCGGCGGGCATCCGCCTGCGAGACATCCGTACGGGTTCCCTCACCCACTTCGAAACGGTCGTTGGCAGCACGAACCTGCTCGCTCAAGAACTGCAAGTCGCTGCGCTGAAGGGAGACGAGCGCCGTATCCCGGATCACGTCAACATAGGCCTGCGCGGCCGCCAGAAGCACGTCTTGCTCGGTCGAACTCAGGCTCTCGCGCTGTGCCCGAACGATTGCTTCGGCCTGACGTGTCGAGTTCACGGTTCGGAAGCCGCGAAAGACCGTCTGGCTGACAGCCAGCGAGATGGAAGCGTTGTTGCGGTAATACTGTGACCCGCCATAGCTGCTGCGGATCGAACCGACGTCAGCCTCTGCCGAGACCGTGGGACGCCAACCTGCAAGTGCCTGCGGAACATTCTCATCGACACCGCGCAATTCGGCGCGCGCCGCATTCAGTGTCGGATTGTTGGCATAAGCAAGAGCCAGGGCTTCCTTGATGGTTTCAGCTTCCGAGGAAGTCACCACGCCCACTGCGAAGAGAGTGACAAGCGCAGTTTTCATCGTTTTACGCATAACCAACCGATGCTCCTTTAGGCCAAGGCCGTACTATCGTTCAGCTTGAGTAAACTGACCAGTATTTTCACGCAAGCGCGAGATCGCTGATTCATTAAAAAATAAGGACTGCTGCAGGAGAGCAACAATCAGCCAGCGAAGTGCCGAGGTGCGGTCAGTGGCTGAAACGGAAGGACGTTTTCACGAAATTGGACAAAGGCGGTCATGAAAGACCGCCTTCAGTAGGGATAAAGCCGCGGAGCTCTGTCACTCCGGAGGCTTTGACAGAACCGGCATTGCCGCGAATGATCAGAAGACGAATTCGCGCGCCTTTTCGAAGCCGGGCAAGAGTGCCGTGGAAGCGTTGAAACCGAAGCGCGATGCCGCAACGCCATCAGAATTCTGATAGATACGCGCGGCGGCTGCCCCGCCCTGTCCCTCAATCACCACGAGGCGGCCATCGCTCTTGAGTTGTTTGAGAAGGCCGGCAGGCAGTTCTTCGACCGCACCATCGACGACAATCGCATCGTATGGCCCTTCCGAAGCACAGCCTTCAACCAGTTTGCCCTCGACAACAGCTGCATTCTCAATGCCGAGATCCACCAGCATCTCTGACGCACTCGCAGACAGATCCGCATCTTCTTCCACCGCGACGACGGAAGCTGCCAGACGGGAGAGCACCGCAGCGCTGTATCCGGAGCCGGTGCCGATCACGAGAACCACGTCGTTCTCTCTGATTTCCGCAAGCTGAATCAATTTGCCGAAGATATGCGGCTTCATCAGGAAGCGGGTTCCGGCGGCGTTGACGGGAAGCTCTTCATCAATGTAGGCCACCGGCTGCTTGGAGACGGGCACGAACTTCTCGCGTGGTACCCATTCCATGGCGTCCAGGATCCGATGATCCGTCACATCATTGGTACGCAGCTGGTTGTCCACCATCTTGCGGCGGGACTGTGCAAAGTCAGTCATCTCGACCCTCTTCCTCGGTAGCGGCCTCTCATCCCTTGGTTCATTAGCGAGTGAGGCCCTCACTGACAAGCGCTTGATTGCGCCCTTCCCCGGTCATCGGCCTGTCCAGGCCCATGAGATCATCCACACCCCTGTCATTTTACTGCAAAAGAACCGTTGAGGTTTCCCAAAGCCTCTGCTAATCACCACGGCCATCGGTCGGCGCTTCACCACGCGTCGATTTTCAAAGACTTCGCCCCGCGAAGCAACAGGATGGCCTCTTGGCGGAGTGGTGACGCAGCGGATTGCAAATCCGTGTACGCCGGTTCGATTCCGGCAGAGGCCTCCATCTTCTCCAAAATCCACAAACGACAATTTGACGCCTTATGGTCCTTTCGGCGCGCGATTTGCGACGCGTTCGTGTAGCAATGCCGCTTCCTCTTGATGTCGCGCCGGAAGATGGCTGTACGCACACGTTCCAAATCGCCTAAGAGTCTTGGAAGAAACAAGAAGGAGGGCAGGAAACATGTTGCATGGCGGGGATCTCAGCTGGGCGATCGAGCGGTTCGGCGGCGCCGAGAGTGACTGGCTCGACCTGTCGACTGGCATCAATCCCCACGCTTACCCTCTCGAAACCGGCGTTTCAGGGCCCGCGTGGCGGAACCTGCCGGGTCAAGCCGGCCTCGACCATCTGATTGGCGCTGCCCGCAAAGCCTATGACTGCCCTGAAAGCCTTGCGCTTGTCGCCGGTCCAGGCACACAGATCCTGATTTCTCAGATCCCCTACCTTTTGCCAGAGGGGCCGGTCGCGCTATGTGGCCCGACCTACACAAGCCATGCATCGGCTTTCACCCGTGCAGGCAGAACGCCTGAAGAAGTCAGCACGCCCCACGCCCTGCCCGACCGTGCCAAGATCGCGGTCATCGTCAACCCGAACAATCCCGATGGACGCCTGACGGATCCGCAAAGCCTTCTTGCCATTGCACGCGAGCTGACGGAAAGAGGCGGCGCACTGGTGCTTGACGAGGCCTTTGCAGATGTGATGCCAGGCGCAAGCCTTCTTCCGCACATCACGGATGAAAATGTCGTCGTCCTGCGTTCGTTCGGAAAGTTCTTCGGCCTTGCCGGCCTGCGCCTCGGCTTTATGGCAGCACGCCCTTCCCTTGCACGTCAGATGAGTGAGCGCCTCGACAGCTGGGCGGTGAGCGGACCGGCGCAGGAGATCGGACGCGCGGCCCTGAACGACAAGGACTGGCAACAGGTCATGGTCCGTCAGCTTGCCGATGAAATGGCGGATCTGACCATTTGCCTTGGCGAAAACGGTCTCGGCGTTTTTGGCGGCACCCCACTTTACGCCCTGGCTGGCCATCGCGACGCACATAAATTGCATGACGCGCTGGCCCGTCAGCATATCTGGACGAGGGTCTTCGACTATGCGCCAACCTGGATCCGTTTCGGCCTTCCCGGTTCAGCCGAAGGTTTGAGGCGTCTGGCTCAAGCCCTTGCCGAGGCACAAAAGGCGCTCTAAAGCCTTTGGATGCTGTTTTACCCGGACGCCCTGTTCCTGTTGTTCGTTGCCATTCTGCTGGACGCTGTCTTTGGCGATCCTGACATACTCTGGCGGCGCGTGTCCCATCCGGTGGCTTACATCGGCCGTGGCATTACCGCGCTGGAAGGCCGGTTCAACAATCCCGACTTTTCCGACCGCCAAAGAAAGGTCGGGGGCATTCTGACCCTCCTCCTTCTTGTTCTGGCTAGTGTCGCGATAGGCATTGCCATCCACTGGATTGCGAGCCTTGTCCCTTTTGGCGAAATCGTGGTGATCCTCGTCGCTGCCATCCTGATCGCGCAAAAGAGCCTCTACCAGCATGTTGCCGCTGTCCGGGACGGGCTTCAGTCCGACGGCCTTGAAGGCGGGCGCCGCGCCGTGGCCATGATTGTCGGACGCGACCCACAACAGTTGGATGAAGCGGGCGTCTCACGAGCCGCAATCGAATCTTGCGCCGAGAACTTCTCTGACGGTGTGGTCGCACCGGTTTTCTGGTTCGCCTTGCTCGGATTGCCGGGGCTCATCGCCTACAAGGCCGTCAACACGGCAGACAGCATGATTGGCCACAAGACCGACACCTACTGCGACTTTGGCTGGGCCTCCGCGCGTTTCGATGACCTGATCAATCTGCCAGCCTCCCGGCTCGCCGGTCTGCTTTTCACCTTAAGCGCGCCATACGTTGGAGGGTCTCCGCGGGCCGCGTTCAAGGCAGTGCGAAGGGACGCAGGCAAACATCGCTCCCCCAACGCGGGTTGGCCGGAAGCAGCCATGGCTGGTGCTCTTGGCCTCGCGCTCGCCGGCCCCAGAGCCTATCCGGACTACACGGTCAATGACCCCTATATGAACCGCTCGGGCCGAAAGAATGCGACGGCAGACGACATCACGTCCGCTTTGAAGATCCTTGTAACCGCATGTGCGCTCCAGGCTTTAATCGTTCTGCTACTGGCGTTCTGGCGCTAAATCGTCAAGACTGCAGCCAGTTCCAGAACAGAGACGAGATATGCTTCCCTTCTCAGCGGCTGCCGAAAACAACAAACGCCCCCTCCTCGAAAAACTCAAAGACGCTTTTTCTGAATCCACCCGTGTCCTGGAGATTGCCAGCGGCACCGGCCAACATGCGGTCTTCTTTGCAGAGAACCTGCCGCATCTGGATTGGCGACCGAGCGACCTCGACGAAAATCTCCCCGCGATCGACCAAAGGATTGTGCAGGCGGACGCCGACCTTGCAAATCTGCTGGCGCCGATTGAACTCGACATGTCGGACTTGCCTTGGCCAGTGTCTGCCAGCGACTATGAAGACGCCTATGACGGCATCTACACCGCCAATTCCCTTCATATCGTTTCATGGGAGCTTGTAGAGGCCTTCTTCGAAGGTGTGGGCGAGACCCTCGCACCGGGCGGTGTGCTTTGTATCTACGGCCCCTTCAAATACGAAGGCACTTTCACAACCGCAAGCAACGAGACCTTCGACAAGAGCCTGAGGGACCGCAACCCGGAAAGCGGCATTCGCGATTTCGAGGCGGTGAATGAGTTGGCGGAAAAAATCGGCCTTAAGCTGATCGCCGATCACCCCATGCCCGCCAACAATCAGCTGTTGGTCTGGAAACGGGCTTCGTAAACGTCAGCGGGCCCGGGCGATCTCCAGCATCCTGGCGATATCCATCGACGTCTCGAGGTGAGAGGCCAGATCATCCAGAACGGCATCTATGCTCACATCATAGGCGAGATCGGACGTCGCACCGAAACCTTGCAAATACGCCTGGCGGAAGGAATCGGCCGTAAAAAGCCCGTGCAAATAGGTTCCGCAGACGCGACCATCGCCGGAAACAGCGCCATCGAGCTTTGGCGCCCCGGATGCCTCGCGAATATGCAGCATGGGGCGTCCGCAGTCCGGGCCTGACGTCCGTCCGATATGGATTTCATACCCTGAGACCTCTGCGCCTGTCAGCAGGTGCTTGCCTGCGGCTTCCACGAGGGATTTTTCCGGCGTCAGGATCGTCTCAACGTCGAGGTAGCCAAGCCCTTCAACAGTGCCTGGCGCGCCCTCAATGCCTTCCGGATCAGCGATCGTCCGGCCGAGCATCTGATAGCCACCGCAGATCCCAAGAATATGCCCGCCGCGCCTATGATGAGCTTTCAGATCAACATCCCAGCCCTGGGATCGGAAAAACGCGAGGTCGCCAACGGTCGATTTTGAGCCCGGCAGGAGAACCAGCGTCGCATCGCCAGGAAGCGGCGTTCCGGGCTGAATCAACTCCAGTGTCACGCCTTCTTCCATGCGAAGGGGATCAAGATCATCGAAATTGGCGATCCGGGAAATAACCGGCACAACGATTTTGACCGGCCCTCTGCCTGCGCCATTTTCCAGCCCGAGCGCATCTTCAGCGGGAAGTTTGCTGGCGTCAGAAAACCATGGAACGACACCAAGACTGCTCCAGCCCGTCCGCGCTTCAATTTGGCGCATGCCCTCGGTGAAGAGACCGGTATCACCCCGGAACCGATTGACGAAGAATGCCCTGATGCGCTCCCGTTCATCATTTTCCAGCACCGAATGCGTCCCGACCAGCGAGGCGATCACCCCGCCACGGTCGATATCGCCACACAGCACCACCGGAAGGTCCGCAGCCTCGGCAAAGCCCATATTGGCGATATCGCCGGCCCGCAGGTTGATTTCAGCCGGACTGCCGGCTCCCTCCACAAGCACAAGATTCGCACCTGATTCGATTTCTGAAAAACTCTCCAGAACCTTTGGAAGCAACGTCGCTTTCTGGGTTCCGTACTCCCGCGCCCTCATCGTGCCGAAACGTTTTCCCTGCACGATCACCTGAGCGCCGGTATCCGTTTCCGGTTTCAGCAGAACCGGATTCATGTGGACGCTCAAGCGCTCCCGGCAGCCCATCGCCTGCAAGGCCTGCGCCCGTCCGATCTCACCGCCATCAGCCGTGACGGCCGCGTTGTTGGACATGTTTTGCGGCTTGAAGGGACGCACTTTCAGTCCGCGATTGGCGAACAATCGGCACAGACCGGCAACGATCAGGCTCTTGCCGACATTTGAGCCGGTCCCCTGGACCATCAACGCCGGTGTTCTCTGCCGGTTTCCGCCAGGGATCACGTATCGGCCCCGTCGGACGCCCTTGTTCCATAGGGCCTGAATTCCTCTGGCACCGGCAGGCGCGCCAGGTGCAGTTCCAGCAGGAGACGAATTGTGGGCCGGACGGCAAACAGGATCGAGCCAATCAGGAACAGCCAAGTGCCAGCAAACAACAGACTGTCGTAAAAGAAGAAAATACTGCCGATGACGAAGGTGACAGCAGCCAGGAACTCCACAAGCGTGCGCGCCAGCTCATAGCGGCGCACGATCTCTGCATGGGAGCTGGAGGCAGACCTCAGGCCCTGATTGAAAGGCTTCATCATTGCTGATCCTTCATGTTGGCGCCGTGCGCAACCTCGTAAACGCCTAGAATTCAATACCTTCCTGTGGCTTTACACCGGACCGGAAGGGATGCTTGATCTGGGTCATTTCTGTCACCAGGTCGGCAATGTCGATCAGCTCGTCCTTCGCGTTGCGGCCAGTAATGACGACGTGAACGTCTTCCGGCTTTTCATCGCGCAGGAAGGCAACCACTTCATCGATCGGCAGATAGTCATATCGAAGCACGATGTTGAGCTCGTCGCAAAGGATCAAGCGATAGTCTCCGCTTGTGATCATCTCCTTGGCCGCATCCCAGGCCTGGCGCGCCGCATCGATGTCGCGCTGGCGATCCTGTGTTTCCCAGGTAAAGCCTTCCCCCATGCGCTTGATCGTGACCAGGTCTGAGAACCGCTCAAGCGCCATGCGTTCGCCCGTTTCGATCCGTCCCTTGACGAATTGGACGACACCAACCTTGTGGCCATGACCCAGGGACCGGAAAACCATCCCGAACCCGGCGGTCGACTTGCCTTTGCCCTTGCCGGTATGGACGATCAACAGCCCCTTCTCGATGGTCTTGGTCGCCATGATCTTGTCGCGGGCGGCCTTTTTCTTGCGCATCTTGTCCGCGTGCCGCGCGTTGAGTTCCTCTTCACTCAGATCTGCTATCTTGTCGCTCACGGCGCTCTCCCATCGGTATCATCTTGAAGTTTCGCCTGTAATTCGTTCAAGCGAGCATGCGTGCTGTTCTTGCGCGGCGTCCAGAGACCACGGTGCAATGCCTCTGCGAAGCGGGCAAGTATCTCACGGTAGGCTGCAGGGTTTGCGTCTTCCAGAAAATCGCGCACCTCCTCAACGTCTATATAGGCTTCGAAAAGCTGATCGAAATGATGGTCCCCGACGGCCCGTGTCGTTGCAGAAAACGCAAACAGGTAATCGAGTGTTGCGGCGATCTCGAACGCGCCCTTGTAGCCATGGCGCATGACACCGGCGATCCACTTCGGGTTCGCTGCCCGGCCCCGCACCACCCGGCCGATTTCCTCCGCGAGAGACCGCACCACCGGCCGCTCAGGCCGCGAGTGATCATTGTGATAGACCCTGGGCGCTTCGCCCTTCAAGGTTTCGATGGTGGCAGCGAGCCCTCCTTCGAACTGATAATAGTCATCGCTGTCGAGAAGATCGTGCTCGCGGTTGTCCTGATTGTGCAGGACTGCGTCGACACCGGACAGGCGCGTTTCCAACTCGCCGCGCGCGGAGGTGCCGTCTGCTCCACCACCATAGGCGTATCCGCCCCACGTCAGGAAGCTCTCGGCAAAATCGCCTCTCTCGTCCCAGATCCCTTCATCGATCAGCGCCTGCAAACCGGCTCCATAGGCGCCCGGTTTCGAACCAAAGACGCGGAAGGCGGCGCGCCGTTCCGCCTCCACTTCATCCAGTCCTTCGGCTTCGTATCTGGCCCGGTCTTCGCTGACCCTTGCAGCAATCGGATTTGATCCCTTTGGTTCCTCCAACGCCGCAACGGCTCGCACTGCGCTGTCGAAAAGGTCGATCTGGTGGGGAAAGGCATCGCGAAAGAAGCCGGACACGCGAAGCGTCACATCGATGCGCGGACGCTGCAACTCGGCCAGAGACAGGACTTCGAAGCCCGTGACACGACCCGACGCCGCTTCCCAGACTGGCCGCGCGCCAATCAGCGCCAATGCCTGGGCGATGTCATCACCACCCGTCCGCATGTTCGCCGTACCCCAGCAGGTGAGAACGAGAGAGCTTGGCCACTCGCCCTCCTCCTGAAAGTATCGCTCGGCGACGAGGGATGCTGACGTTTGCCCCAGGCGCCAGGCCGTCTCGGTTGGCACGGCCCGGACATCGACGGAATAGAAATTGCGGCCGGTTGGAAGCACATCGGGCCGCCCGCGGCTGGGCGCACCGGAGGGACCCGGGGCAACAAAACCGCCGCCCAGCGCTGTCAGGACCGCTTGCGTTTCAGCAGGGCCTGACCCTGACACCGCCGGACGAAGCTCGGTCTCGATGCTGTCCAGAACGGCGTTGGTCGCGACCCAGTCGTCAGGAGCCGTCACGGTCCCGGCGACAAGCCTTTGCGCCAGAAGCTCGATCCGCTCGACCGTATCGCCATTGGAGCGCCAGGGATCTTCCGACAACCCGGTCAGGATCTCAGGCGTCTCACCTGCCCAGCGCGCAGAGAAATCACAATCAAGTGGATCAAAGAGACATAGCCCCGAGAGGGAGTCAGCACCTGCCTCACCACTCAACCCAAGATCCCGTGCAATTGCGCGCTGAAGGCTTTCCTGCCCTGCATCCGCACCCCGCGGGACACGGGCAAGCGCGACGAGAAGGTCTGTCAGCAGTTCGTCCTCGGGACTTTGCCCGAGAACATGCAGACCATCGCGGATCTGCAACTCCTTCAGATCGCACAGATGCGCATCCAGTCGCGCCAGGCGCGTGGCTTCGTCCATTCCCTCGTCAAGACCGATATCGGCGTCCAGGCCATGCCGGGTCGCCAGATCGAGGATATCGCGCGTCAGGGCCTTCAGCCGGCGCGGATCAACACCGCTGGCAAGATAATATTCGTCCAGAAGCGTCTCGAGTTCACCGGAGGCGCCGTGGCTCTCGGCCCGGGTCAGCGGCGGTGTCAGATGATCAACGATGACCGCGGATGTCCGCCGCTTGGCCTGGGCCCCTTCTCCCGGATCATTGACGATGAAGGGATAGATATTCGGCACCGGTCCCAGAACAGCCTCGGGCATGCAGGCTTCAGAAAGTGCCAGAGCCTTGCCCGGCAGCCATTCAAGGTTTCCGTGCTTGCCCATATGCACAACCGCATGGGCCCCGAAGTGCCGTCTCAGCCAGATGTAGAAGGCAAAATAGTGGTGCGGTGGGACCAGATCAGGATCGTGGTAGGTTTCCTTGGGATCAATATTGTAGCCACGTGCCGGCTGGATCCCGACCACCTGATTGCCGAACCTGTGCAGCGCAAGCCGGAATGCTCCGTCAACCACATGAGGGTCATCGTCCGGATGTCCCCACCGCTCGCCGACCGCCTTACGCACGGCTTGAGGCAATCGCGCAAACGCGTTCTCGTAGTCTTCCAGGGACAGAGACTGAAACCCACGGCGAGCCTGTCGCCCATCGAGGGCGTTTGTGACGCCAGAGCTCAGAAGGTGCATCAGGTCCTTAGACGTCGCAGGGGCCTCTCCCACATCATAGCCTGCTGCGCCCAGCGCCTTCAGAAGCTCGACACAAGACGCGGGAGTATCAAGCCCCACCCCATTGGCAATCCGCCCGTCCTTGTTCGGATAGTTAGCCAGGATGAGCGCGGTGCATTTGTCAGCGGGCGGCACGTGGGAAAGATGCGCCCAATTCGCCGCGAGCTTCGCAACAAAGGCTATTCGGTCGGCAACAGGAACAAAGCGCACCGGCGTCGATTGCGTCGCCTCATCGAAGGTCCCCTCCTCCTTGAAGGACACCGCACGCGTCAAAAGCCGTCCATCAACTTCGGGAAGAACCACATGCATGGCAAGATCGCGGATGGCAAGGCCCTGGTCGCTTTCTTCCCAGCCCTCGAAGGATGACGACGAGAAAACGACCTGAAGAACCGGCTTGCCCGGTGCATCGAGCGGTGTTGTCTGATGAACAGTTCCCGCCTTGGAAACGGCAAAGGCGGTCGCGTTCAGGACAACATCCGGCGGCGCGGCCTCAAAAAGGCTTGCAAGAACACCAGCAGATTCAGCCTCCTTCAGCGAGGAAACAAATATCGGAAGTGCATTCACCCCTGCCTTTTCGAGAGCTTCGACAAGCGCATCGACCGGCGCGGTCTGTGCGCCCTGGACCAGCGCCCGGTAAAAGGTAATCGCAGCAACAGGCCTTGCAGGATCCCGCCAGGTGGCTTTCAGCACCTCAATATCCGGCGCGGTCTCTCCTCGAAGATAGATACCCGCCCGCGGCAGAGGCACCGGATGTGCAGGCTCCTCATCCCGGCCTGTGAGATGGGAGAGGAACAGAAGTGCGTTGGAATAGTTGCCGCTACCGCCTTCGACGCAATAGCGCCAGAACCGGCGCACGTCCTCAAGAGGAACGGTCGACCGGCTCGCCAGAGCGCCATCCCACTTGTCATCGCCCGGAACCAGGATCAGTTTCGCCCCGGAGGCACGGGCTTCCTCTTCAAGCCGCTCGACGCCGTAGCGCCAGTACTCGACACCGCCGAGCAGGCGCACCGCAACGATCTTCGATCCTCGCACGGTCTGCTCGGCATAAAGGTCCACCGAATAGGGGTGCGAGAGAGCCATGACGTTGGCAAGGCGCAGACCTGCGGCGTTCTTCCCCAAGGCGTCTTGCGCACTGGCAAAGGATCCAAGCTCCGTGTCTGCCGCAGACAGGAACAGAATATCGGCGGGAGACTGACCGAGGTCGACCGCGTCCCCGCCGTCATCTATCCGCCGCGCCTGGCTTGCAAGAATGTGCATCAGGAACAGTCTCTCCCCGAACGGGTGGTTCCTGTGACCAAACCCGCCCTAGCCTCTTCGAAAAGACCGAGCATCTGCATCGGCACGAACCTACACCCGGACCCAAACGTTACGCCTGTCATGCCGCCTCAACAGCCGGGCTGAGAAGGTGTCCGACCGCTTCAAGATCAAGGCCCTTTAGACCGATCACCACAAGCCGGCCCGCGCCTTCTGCACCTGCTGCAAACCATGTCTCAACGCGAGGCCCGACGGCCTGAACCATGGCCGGAGCCGCCTTGCCCGTGATCTCGACCGCGCCCTTGATCCGAAGCACCCCCTTCAGCGCCATGGCCTCCAGCACCTTCGCCTCTGCGTCCTTCAGACTGGCAAAGGCCGCGACAGGCACGACGTGGCTCTCGAAATCATCATGATGGTGATGGTCATGATGATGATCGTGGTGGTGGTCGTCGTGATGGTGATGCTCATGTCGGCTGGCCATATCGTCTTCGGCAGCCGACTCGCGGCCAAGCAGGACCTCGATGGGCAGCGTTCCTTTCTCGGAGGAGACGATGTGAACACTCGGGCGCACTTCGGTCTTGATCTTCGTCTGCACCCTGGAGAGCGCCTCTTCAGACACGAGATCCGCCTTGTTCAGAACCACGAGGTCTGCGCAGGCAAGCTGATCATGAAAGAGTTCCTCAACCGGGCTCTCATGATCCAGTGCCTCATCGGCCGCGCGCTGGGCTTCCAACGCAGCTTCATCAAGTGCAATCCGTCCTTCGGCAAGAGCCGCAGCGTCCAGTACCGTCACAACGCCGTCAACGGTCACCTTGGTCTTTACGCTTGGCCAGGAAAAAGCCCGGACGAGCGGCTGAGGCAGGGCAAGGCCTGATGTCTCGATGACGATATGCTCAGGCGGATTGTCCCTCGCCAGCAACATTTCCATGGTCGGCAGGAAGTCATCTGCCACCGTACAGCAGATACAACCGTTGGTCAGCTCGACGACTTCCTCAGCTGCGCAATCAGGATCGGCACAGCCATTCATCAGCGAGCCGTCAAACCCCATATCGCCGAATTCATTGACAATCAGCGCGATCCGGCGGCCATCCGCGTTCTGCAGGAGATTGCGAATGAGCGTCGTCTTGCCCGCGCCAAGAAAGCCGGTGACGATGGTCGCGGGAATCTTTTGTCCGGTGGTCATATCTTTATATCCGCGTGAGAAGAGGGTTTCAAAATGAGCGGCAGGCCAGCTGCGACGAAGATCACCTGTCGCACGACCGCTGCAATGTCCTGGTTGAGACGGCCCTGAAGGTCGCGAAACGACCGGGCCAACGGGTTGTCCGGCACGATGCCCATGCCAACCTCGTTGGACACCAGCACGCAAGGCCCCTTGAGGTGGCGCAGTGCTTCTGCCAGGCGGGCGGTTTCAGTGGCAACATCGCGCTCACGATAAATCAGATTGTTTAGCCAGAGCGTCAGACAGTCAATCAGGATGACCGTTTCGGGCCCCGCCTCACAGTCGAGCACGCCGGCGAGGTCGAGTTCCTCTTCCAGCGTGCGCCAATGCTCGCCGCGCTGGGCGCGATGCTGGGCGACCCGCTCATGCATTTCAGCGTCTATGATCGGGCTGGTTGCCACGTAAAGGCGGTTGAGACCACTCTTCACGGCCAGGTCCTCGGCGAACCGGCTCTTGCCCGATCGCGCGCCCCCGAACACCAGCGTTGCGGTCGCAGCACCGCCGGGGACAGCATTCTTCGAGCTGCTGGACGCGCTCATCGGCACCTCGCAGCGATGTATAAGGGAATTCGGCTTGGAAGGAACCTGTCACGTCGACAGGCATCAATCAGTGTCATCACGGGCTCCCTGCCGTCCACCCGACGGCGCTTGAACGTTTGGTGTCAGGCCGGTCTCCTGGCTTACGGCTCGATCAGACTTCTGCACCTTCCCGGTCCAGCCTCTCGGCTTGTCCAGTGGCACGTCGCAAAAGCCCTTGCCGTACACAGTTGCGGGGGCAGCCGCGGCTTTGGCGCTTCGCTGGTGAAGGCCGTACCGCATTCCCGTTTCATTTCCGGAAGGTTAGAGGCCTGCCGGAAAACCATGACCCAATCTGTCTACCCTCTCGCCTCCCCATAGACAAGCATCGCGCGGCCCTTTCAGGAATTGCGCCCCGCGAATGCTGATTGTTCCCCGGCAATTCTGTCGATGAGCGTGGATCCGCGCTCCTCCACTCTGCAGCACTGCGGACGTGTCCCCGAATATATAGCGGCGCTTTGAACCGGGGCTGACGGATACGCGCCTCGAAACGGCGCCCTCAAAACGGAATTAAGACAATGAAATAATTAGGTTTATCCGCGTTACCCACACTCAAAGTCGGGTGCAGATGAAAATAAGTTGGCAAGGGGCTTGGCAAACCGGCAAAGCGTTTGTTATACGCATCTCCATCGACGGAGCGGGCACGACCCGCTGCAACGTTGGTGATCCCCGATAGCTCAGTTGGTAGAGCATTCGACTGTTAATCGAATTGTCGCAGGTTCGAGCCCTGCTCGGGGAGCCACTCTTGCTCCTTTCCCAATATCTTAAATACCATAGCTGACAGACGCCGGATGCGCGTCCGATCGCTTGCTCGCGACCGCTAGAGCATTGTCTTCAATTGCTGCGGCACGACATTTTCGCCCGCGCAAGCGCGCAGCGGGCACGGCTTTTACTCGCCGGAGCGAATTTCAGACCGACCAGTTTCAGCTCCTCCAAAGCTATGCAGACCCTTGAGCGCAAGGCGCAGGATTTACTTGACTGCGTTGGTCATATTTTATAGCCATAAATATATGAACTTAAACATCATGTTTATGATGAGGACGCCGTGTTCCGGCCGAGCGCTTTGAGCGACGAACCGGCTACACCAAGGTCACAATGAGGTTTCTATCTGCATGCGTATCTTCCTGCAAAAGACGCTGGGCTGGGGTCGACAACTTGGGCAGCGCACCAATCTGGGTCTGGCCGCCGGTCTGCTCTATGCACTTGCAACACCGCATATGGTCAAGGCTGCAGAAAACACTCTGGAGCTGGAGCTCAACCGGGCAGCGCAGACCGATAGCGGCTGCATGCTGACCTTCGTCGCCGCCAACAAGACAGGCCAGGCCCTCAACGGCGTCGCCTATGAGTTCGTTCTTTTTGACGCTGACGGACTCGTAGACCTCATGACAGCATTCGACTTCGGCGCCATGCCCGAGCAAAAGACAGTTGTCCGGCAGTTCGAACTTGCCGGAGCGCAATGTCCGGCGATCAGCCAGATCCTGGTCAACGGCGCAGCTCGCTGTGATCTCGCGAACCCTGCAGAGGCCGCGGACGACACATGCGTCAGCAGCCTCGCCACGAAGAGCCGCACCGACATCGCCTTCATCAAGTAAGAGAAAAATCTCATGGACCAGACCAGTCTTCTCCAGCCCGTGATGAACCTTCTTGAGACCGGCGGGCCGGTCGTCGCCCTGATCGCGATGCTCTCGGTTGTCTCCCTCGCTCTCGTCCTGATGAAAATCGGGCAATTCTGGCGCGAAGGCGTAGGTCAGAACCGGCGCGCCCGCAATTGTGTGACCCTGTGGCGCAGCGGCCGAAAACAGGAAGCCGTGCGTTTGCTCTCATCGCCAAGGACTGCGACCGAAGAAGTGCTTGCAACCGCAATGCGCCTATCTTTGACGACCAAACTCGACAAGGCCGCCATCGAAGAAGAGGTCTCGCGCCGCGCCATTGCACGCCTGCACAATCAGCAATGGGGCTTGAAGGCCCTGGACGCGATCGGACAGGTTGCGCCGCTGCTTGGTCTCTTCGGAACGGTTCTCGGCATGATTGAGGCTTTTCAGCAGCTCCAGTCGGCCGGCAACTCGGTTGATCCTTCGATGCTTGCCGGCGGCATCTGGGTGGCGCTTCTGACCACCGCGGCAGGCCTTGCCGTCGCCATGCCGGTTTCGCTCATTCTGACCTTTTTCGAAAGCCGTATCGACAACGAACGGGTCTCAATCGAAACCTTGAGTGCCGGCATCCTGCTGTCGCACGTGCCAGATGCCGAGAACATCAAGGTCGAGGCCGCGTTCCAGTCAGCTGATCCGGTCTCCATGGCTCCACAGGCCGTACATGCGCATTGACCTTCCCGAAGCGCGATCGCGAAAGCTGTCCCTGACATCGTTGATCGATGTGATCTTTCTGCTGCTGCTCTTCTTCATGCTTACCTCAACCTTCACCAAGTTCGGCGAAGTTGAAATTTCACCGCCTGGCAGCGCTGGCAAGTCATCTGGCAAGGGCCCTGACATCGTCTTTTCGCTCACCGGGGAGGATCTGCGCATCAACGGACGCAACGCCTCCTGGGAGACAGCGCAGCAGACGCTTGAAGAGCTGACCACCAAAGGCGCGAAAGCCGTGCTGCTATTGCCCAAGGGCGACGCCAGCGCTCAGGACCTCGTCAACGCGATGGAGCTCGTCCGCCGGGTCGACGGCCTCAGCCTGACCGTCGCAAAATAAACAGACCTCCACGTGATGCCCTTCAAGGGCGGAGCCGACCTCATGAAGAAGCTTTCGATTGCGCCGATAAAGCGCAAAAGCGAAAACACGATCTCCCTGATCAACATCGTCTTCCTGATGCTGATCTTCTTTCTCATTGCGGGCCAGCTTGCGCCGCCTTTGGACAAGACCGTCGACCTGATCGACAGCAAGGATGCAGACCCGCTGCCGCCGCCCAACGCATTGGTCGCACGTGAGGATGGCTCGCTGCATTTCCGCGGCTCACCCACCACAATTGAAGCGTTTCTGCAGGAGGCGGCAAGTCTGGAGGCAGTCGAGGAAGATGTGCAATCCGAGCAAGCCGGATTTCCGGTGAGGCTGATTGCCGACCGTGATCTTGCAGCAACCGCCTTGATCGGATTGGTCGGCGAGCTCCAGGCCGCCGGCGCAGGAAAGGTGACCGTCGTCACCATGAGGACGCAATGAGCGAGGCCCATCACCCGCCCCACCGCTGGCGCTGGCTGGCGCTATTGCTCGTGGTGTCCCTTGGTCTTCATCTTGCCTTCGCCGCATGGGCGATGCTGGAGGATGATGAAATCCTCATGGCGGGAGGCGCTGAAGCCCCCGCGGCGACCGTCGGTCAAGCTTTCGCCGACATGATCGTGGCGGGCTCAGAGGTGACCGAAACCCCGCCTGAGGAAATCGACACCGAGGAGCTGCTCGAGCCAGAACAGCCCGAAGAGGTTCAGGCCGTCAAGCCACGGGAAGTCGAAACGGCGCGTGCAGAACCGGTCGAAACACTGGCGAATCCGGTCAGCGCAGCGCCTGTTGCGCCGGCTCTGACCTCGACCATTGTCAACGCGCGCTCAGAAGGCGCTTTCGTCCAGTCAGAGCAGACCCTGGACGCCCCGATCGAGGCCCAAGCCGTTAAAGAGGCTCCGCTCAAGCCGTCCGAGACACAGCCGCAAGAAGCATCGCCGCTGAAACCTCAGGAACCGCTTCGCACGGTCCAGCCAGTTGTTGCGAGCGCAGTCCCGCAGGCACAGGAAAGTTCTGAGCCAGTCGAGACAAAACCGGTCGCCGCCAAGACAGCCCAGACGCCGGTTGTTCGCCCTCAGCCGCCAGAAGCAATCCTGAAGCCGGAGGTATCCGAGGTCGAGCCGGAAAAGGTTGAGCCGCTGGAAACGGCCGAGCTGTCGGAGAACCCACCAAGCGACGCTATTCCCGTTCCTCAGCTGCGTCCAAAACCGCTGGTTCAGGACTTACCGAAGCCCACCAAGACCGCCCAAAAAACGCCAAAAAAGGCAAAGAAAGCGCCGAAGAAACAGACTTCTCAGGCAGGCTCCGGTGGCAACAGCAATCAAACGGCGCAAAAGGGCGGAGCCCAAAACCGCGGCAAGGGCTCCGCCGCCGGGAATGCCAAGGTTTCCAACTACCCTGGCAAGGTCGCCCGCAAGCTGCGTCGCTCCCTGCGCTACCCTTCCGCTGCAAAACGCAAACGGCTGAGCGGCAATGTGCATGTCAGCTTCTCGGTGGACAGTTCCGGCAGGGCAAGCGGCATCCGCGTCTCAAGAAGCTCGGGCTCGCCTATCCTGGACAAGGCCGCAATCGAGACCGTTCGCCGGGCAAGTCCTTTTCCGAAAATTCCACCAGAAGCTCAACGGAAACGCTGGGCCTTTACGGTCCCGCTCGCGTTTCGCCGCTAGGCATCTCCGCGGGACTTCGGGCGATCGGGATCAGATCAGATCGACTGCCAGGGAGACCGGGCCCTTCACGGATGCAAAGTCCACGGTCGTTTGCGCCTTTTGCAGTGCCTGCTCGGACGTCTCGACCCGATCCGTCAAACCGACAAGGCCCAGATGGACGGTCAAAAGCGTCTTTTGACCCGATACGACCACAGGTTCGCGGAGCAGGCTCATGATCCGTTCCGCCATTTTCCGGACGGCGCCGTCGTCATTGCGCAAGGTTGGAAAAAGCACAGCAAAACGACCATCATCCAGTCGAGCAACAAGGTCCATCGGCCGAACCGCTTCTCGAAGGCGCCGCGCGATGATCTGGTTGGTCTGGTCACAAGGTGCCATGTGCTCACCGAGCGCGTAATAGTGTGCAAAGCCAACCGATATGACCATCACCCCGCAAGAGCCACCATTTAGCCGCACGCTGTCGAGGGCGAGCTCCATGTCTTCAAGCAGGTAAGCTTGATTTGCGACCTTGGTCAGAGGGTCCGTCTGACGCGATCGCCGGAACGCCTTGTAGTCCTTGTCGTCTTCCGCGATTTCATCGTGGGTTCCGATCCAGCCTCCGCCGGGCATCGGCGCATGGATCGTGCCGATGAGCGTTCCCGTCTTGAGCTTGAAATAGCTGCGGACCGTTTCGCCCGCTTGCAAGCGCTGACGCAGCTGCGCGATATGTGCCTCGACATCGCCTTCAAAGTCACCGCGCAGCTTTTCCGCATCCAGCAACGTCTGGATCGCCACCCCATGGCGGACCTCGCCATCCGGCTTGCTGAAGATGTCGATATAGCGCTGATTCCAGATTTGCAGGCAGCCTTCCGCGTCGAAAACGCTGACACCCTGCTTCATGTTCGCAAAGGTAGCCTCCAGTTCCGCGCTCTTCTTTTTCGCGCGCCGCGCGTTGTCACGCAGTTGCTGCTCCAGCTGCTTGCGCAGACTGATATCGTCAAGGGTGGTCAGCAAACCGCCATCCGGCAGGGATATCGCCTTGATTTCGTGAACCGTTCCGTCCGAAAGCACGCGTTCGTAGGTGACGACCTCACTCTGCGCAAAACGATCGATCGTCTTTGCAACCGCGGCGTCAAGGGAATCGCCGGTCAGCCCCTCCCGGCTCACGTTGCGGGCAACCATCGAACGCAATGTCGGACCTGAACGCATGAAGTTGTCGTCAATGCCCAAAAGCTCTTTCATGCCGGTGTTGATCAGCGTCAGGTTTCGGCGGGCATCAAAGAGAGCTACACCGCCCGGGAAGTTCTCGAACACCGCCTCGAGCACCGCGCCCTGGGTTTTCAACTCCGTGACATCCGCAAAGAAGTCTGCGCGATACGATGACGGCGTGATCATGGAACTCGTCTGAAGCCAACGGCTGTCGTCGAGCCGGTCTATATGGCTCACCGAACCGCCAAAGAAATCGGAAGCACGGTCCTCGACCCAGGCTTCACGCACTTCCGCGTCATCTTCGACATCGGCAATACGGCCTGAAGCCAGGTTGCGCGACAGCACATCCCGGTAAGTTTCCGCTTCACCGCTGGGCAATTTGCCGTCCATGAACGCAACACGATAGGCGCCATTGGCCATCACCATGCGGTCGTCCTGATCAAACACAGCAATGCCATTTGGAATGGCTTCAAAAGCCTCATTCAAAATGTCTTCGCTGCGCTTTTTCGCGGTGATGTCCTCAACGGAGATCACCAGACCTACGAACTTCTTGTCTTCGCGGCTGATCAAAGGCTCTGAACGGCATCGCAGCCACTTGCGCGTCTGGTCCTCGCCAACCTTCGCCTGCAGCGTCAGGCTCTTGGACTGCTTGAGAATGAGAAGTCCCGACAGGAGATTGTAGTCGTCGTAGGCTCTTTCCTGATCGAAAAGCGCGTGCATGTCTGCCGGCTCGACAAGACAGGGGACGTCTTCAAGATGGGTCATTTCCGCGTAAATGGTCGGACACTCGAAAATTGTCTCGGCTGCTGCATTGTGCCAACGGACAATGCCCTCGCCGTCCACCACCAGGATCCCCTCAGACAAGGCATTCAGCGTCGATCGATAGAGCCTTTGGGATCGGTCGATTTCCGTCTCAGCGGCGCGGCGCGCGCTGACATCCATGATGGATCCCACAAGCAGCAGCTCGCCGTCATCACCAAAGACCGGCTGACAGATGGATGCGACCCAGATTCGACGGCCTGTCGCCGTCTGAATGGGAAGATCAATCTTCCATCCGGTTCCCGAGGCCACCGCTTCGCGAAATGCGGTCTGCAGGCTTTTGCGATAGGCCGGATCGCACATGTCGAACCATTCCTGCAGGCTCGGCGAATAGTCAGGAGGTCGATCATGAATACGGCAAGTTTGCTCGGTCCAGAAGATCTTCTGCGTGGCTGGCTCGATCTCCCAACCGCCAACACCGGCCAATTCTGTTACATAATCAAAGTGTTCGGTCTGCTTCTCGCTGCGCTCCAGAGTTTCGAGCGCCTTTGACGTCTTGCGTCGCGTCTGAACCAGAGATCCGGCGATAGCTCCAAAATCCAATAAAAATGATAAATCAATATTATCTGATGTTTTCTTAGTCTTAGATATAAGGACAATAACGCCCTCATTCTTGTCCTGGCCTAGATCGCTGGCCGCTGCGTTGAAGCCGGTCAGAAAAACAGTTT
Organism: Roseibium polysiphoniae; assembly: GCF_014842925.1. Classification (GTDB taxonomy): domain Bacteria; phylum Pseudomonadota; class Alphaproteobacteria; order Rhizobiales; family Stappiaceae; genus Roseibium; species Roseibium polysiphoniae. The sequence continues at coordinate 326,089 of NZ_JACYXJ010000002.1, read as the reverse complement.
GCGCTTTAGCGCTCTGCATCTCATCAGGGTCGGGGAAAAACGTCGCGATTTCGGCGCTTTCGTTTACGAGGCGTGTTTCTCCAGCTTCGATGGAAATCGCAGAGAGATCGAAATCAGAAAAAAGCTGGGCTGCATTCCCCGATTGCGCAAGCTTTGCCGAGAAATATTCGCCTTCCCGCAGAAAAACAGCCCCGGCTTCGCAACCCGCCAGTCTCATGGCTGCCTTGAGGGTCCGCTCAAGCCCGATCGCGCATGGATCCGCATCAGGGCTCACGGCGACTTCCCCCGCCTGAGCGCTTGCACTGCCGTCTGAATAGGCCAGCACCACGTATCGAAACCTCGCCTCTGCACAACTACAGATAGATACTATGCAGAACTCAGCTAACGCATAGTAACCAAAACAAGGTCTATGTTGATTTTTCCAAAGGCCGACCGGGATAAATATTATCCGCAATAATTACAATGAATACATACGCAAGTACTTGAAAACACGATCAAACACGCCATCAACTCGCCACAGACGTTAAGCAAATCATAACAATAACACGCAGATTTGCGATTTAAATCACACATCAAGTACCAATTGTGGTGCAATAATGGCTTAAGCGTGACAGAAACCGAGCGGGTTGGACAAGAAAACAAGCGATCTTGAAACCTTAATCGGCTGCGCGCGTTGAAAGGATGTATCTGCCCCAGGAGGCACACATGCACCGTATTATGGAAATCACGCCCCCAAGTGCGCTCGCCACCGCCCTTTGCACGGCGCTGCTGATTCTTGGGCTGGCCGCACAGAGCCAAAAGGCATCTGCGTCGCCGCTGCCGCAGGAAACCGTGACGCTGGAAGAAGATCAGCTGGCGGTCACCGTCGCATCGGCCAGCAAGGAGCAAACCGACCCGCTCAACAGCGATCTGACCATATGGGTCGGCGAGATCGAGTTGTTCGGACGCGACACCATATGGGTCGAGCTCATCGACAGTTATGGTGAGGTCATCTACGATTCCGAAGTTCGCCCAAACGAAACCCATCTGTTGCCTGATGGCCGCGCGGTCGTGGTGCGTTCGGTCGACCCGGCAACGCGTATCGTCAAATCCGACGAGAGCCGGCTTGAAATCGAAGGGCAGATGATGGTGACGCGCCGGATCGTTGAAGATGGTCAAGAGAGCACGTCAGTGGAATTTGTCGAAGCCGCGCCCAAGAAGAAAAGCTCTCCGTTGCTCGAAATGGCTGCGGTCGGACAGACAATCTGGACGACAGTCCTGACCTTTTTCGACACGGCCGTTACGCAGGTTGAAGTTGCGTGGTCTTGGCTGGTGGACACCATCCGCGTTTGACACATGTCCCTTTACGGATCTTCGCAAATCGGCTCGACGCCGCGTCGGGTCGATTTTTTTATTGTTTTCAATAGCTAGTTCTCTTGAAAGGTGATCCGTTTAAAACCGAACCCCGTAAATCCAGCACAAGACAGATCAGGCTCCCTACCCGGGCGGTCGAAAGAAAAGGATTTGCCATGCGGATCGCCGTCATCGGCTCCGGCATTGCCGGAAACAGTGCCGCTTGGGCACTCAGCAACGACCACCACGTTGTCCTCTACGAAAAGCGAATTCGCCCTGGCGGGCATAGCGCAACGGTCGATGTGGATTATGACGGCACGAAAATCGCGGTCGACACCGGTTTCATCGTCTACAACGAACTCAATTACCCCAATTTCACCGCCTTGCTCGATCATCTTCAGGTCAAGACCGAGGCGAGCGATATGAGCTTTGCCCTCTCCTCTCGTAGCGGCCGCCAGGAATGGTCCGGCCAGACGCTGAACACGGTTTTTGCCAAGCGCAGCAACTTGCTGTCGCCTCGCTTCCTGTGGATGCTGCGCGACATCTTTCGCTTCAACAAGGCCTGCGCCGCCGACAACGCCGCTGGACGGCTCGATGGCCTGTCCCTCGGCCAATACCTAGAGCTTGGTGGCTACTCGAAAGCCTTCATAAACGACTACCTTCTGCCCATGGGCGCCGCCATCTGGTCGACCCCTCTTGAGGATGTGCAGGACTATCCGGCAGAGAGCTTCGTCAGCTTTTTCGAGAACCACCGGCTGATCAACTTTGACAGACCGACCTGGCGCACGATTTCAGGCGGAAGCCGAAACTATGTCTCAAAGCTTCTCGCCCCGCTGGCCGGTCAGATCCGCTACGGCGCCATGGTGACGGAGATACGCCGCCAGAACGGCAAGGTGCATGTCCAGGACAGCACCGGTCAGAGCGAGGTCTTCGACCAGGTCATCCTCGCCAGCCACACGGATCAGTCACTGTCCATGCTCTCGGACGCGTCAAACCGGGAGCGCGAACTGTTGAGCGCCATCCGCTACCGTCCGAACAACGTCTATCTGCACCGCGACGAAAGCCTGATGCCCGCGAGAAAGTCCGTATGGTCGTCATGGAACTATATGGCGGATGACAACCCGGACTCTTGCCGCGAGGTGACGGTCAGCTATTGGATGAACAAGCTTCAGAACATCGACCGTAGCAAGCCGCTTTTCGTAACCCTGAACCCTCCAAAACCGCCGAAAGATGATCTGACTTTCGCCCATTTTGTCTATGATCATCCGCAGTTTGATGCCGCCGCCATAAACGCCCAGAAAAATCTGGATGACATCCAGGGCGTCAACAACACCTGGTTCTGCGGTGCATGGGCCGGGCACGGGTTTCATGAGGACGGCCTTTCGGCAGGGCTGTCCGTTGCACGGCGCCTTGGCGCGACCTTGCCCTGGGAAACCGGCGCAGACCCAATGCCGGTTATGGAAGCAGCCGAATGACGCGGCAAACAGCGACAAGCATGGACGCAAACGGCGCACCGCCGGATGCAGCGGCCTGCCTTTACAGCGGCTCCGTGATGCACGCGCGCATGAAGCCCGTTGCGCACCGGTTCGACTATGACGTCTTTTCACTGCTCATCGATCTGGACAGGCTGGAGGACGCCGCACGTCTCTCGCGATTTTTTTCCATTCGCCGCTTCAATCTGGTCTCTTTCGATCCGAAAGATCACGGGCCACGAGACGGCTCGGATCTAAGACAGCATGTGGATGGGCTTCTTGAAGCCCAGGGGCTCGAGCGACCGAGCAAAGTGCTGCTGCTGGCCTATCCGCGCATCTTGGGGACGGTCTTCAATCCGCTCGCTGTCTACTATGCCTATGACGCATCTGATGCCCTTGTTGCCGTAGTTTACGAAGTGCGCAACACATTCGGCGATCTGCACCAGTATGTGGCACCCGTCCGCGAAGGTCAGTTGAGCGCCGCCGGCCTCAGGCAGGATCAGGAAAAGCTGTTCTACGTCTCGCCCTTCATCGACATGGACCAGCACTATCATTTTCGCCTGATGCCTCCGGGCAAATCGGTGAGGATCCGGATCCTGGAAACCGATGACGAAGGTCCTCTTCTGTCGGCCACTTTCAGTGGCAATCACAAGCCCCTCACCTCCTCTGTCCTCCTGAAACTCTGCATCAGGATTCCGCTTCTGACCGCCAAGGTCGTTGGCGGGATCCACTGGCAGGCCTTTAAAATTTGGCGCAAGCGTGTACGATTTTATCCAAGGCCTGCGCCGGGAGCTTCAAGGCAATCTTCTTCCGATCACCCGAGCGGCCCGCTGGCGGCTGGATAAGTTTGCGTGTTTTCAACAAGGTAGAGCCCGAGGGTTTCACCATGACTCAACTCGTTATTGTTAGCCGCGACAACGCAAAACAAGCAATGTCCGGCATTCCCCGCATGGCCCGAATGGGCTTCAAAATTCTAATGAAGCTCCAGATCGGTTCCCTTATGGTCACCGTCCCTGATGGGCGGCAGTATCTCTTCAAAGGCACGGAACCTGGACCGGCCGCCGAAGTCGTGATCCACGACTGGACATTCGTGAACATGGTGCTTCAGGGCGGTGATGTCGGTGTCGGCGAGGCCTTCATGGCCGACTATTGGTCATCGCCAGACACCACCACCTTTCTGGAGCTCTTCTGCATAAACCGTGATGCAACGCTCGAAGCGCTGAAGGGAAAGCCGTTCGCCCGGTTTATGCTGGGTGTCAGACACTGGCTCAACGCCAACACCCGAAAAGGGTCCCAGCGCAATATCTCGGCGCATTATGATCTGGGAAATGCCTTCTACAAGGAATGGCTCGATCCTTCGATGACCTATTCCTCGGCCATCTTCGATGAGCGGACCAATGACCTGGAGGCCGCTCAGCAGCTGAAATATGCCTCCCTGGTGCGCGAGACCGACATCCGACCGGGTCATGACGTGCTCGAAATCGGCTGTGGCTGGGGCGGTTTTGCCGAGTTCGTCGGCAAGGAAGTGGGTGCCAACGTCAAGGCTCTGACCATTTCGCGCGAGCAATATGACTATGCCCGCGAGCGCATCTTCAAGGCTGGCCTCAACGAAAAGGTCAACGTCGTCTTTCAGGACTATCGCGACGAGCGCAGCACCTTTGACCGCATCGCCTCCATCGAGATGTTCGAAGCCGTCGGCGAGCGCTATTGGCCGACGTATTTTCAGCAGCTGTCGGCCTGCCTGAAGCCGGGTGGCCGCGCTGGGCTTCAGATCATCACAATCCAGGACCGGATGTTCGAGGACTACCGAAGTAGCCCCGACTTCATTCAGCGCCACATTTTTCCCGGCGGCATGCTGCCGCCCCCTGGAAAACTCGCCGAGATCGGCAAGCATCTCGGGCTGAACCTCGAAGAGCAGAAGATATTTGGTCAGGACTACGCAAGGACACTCGCGGAATGGCGCATGCGGTTCCGGGAAGCCTGGCCACGGATCAGTCCTCTTGGCTTTGACGAGCGGTTCAAGCGGCTATGGGAATTCTACCTTCACTACTGCGAAGCCGGTTTCCGGTCCGGGAATATTGACGTACGCCAGATGGTCTACGTTAAGAACAGCTAAGGGCGTGCCGGCGAGAAACTCCGCCGGCCGCAGACCATAAGAGCTGTCTACGTCTTGTCCCAGCCAGTCGAGCGGGCGACCAGCTTGAAGTAGAACGAATAAGGCAGCATGCGCAGCAGCTTGAGCTGCCTGACAAAGGCTCTTGGAAAAGCAATTTCGAACCGGCTCGGATGGACAAGACCCTTTCGGATCTCACCAACGGCCTCATCGACGGTCACCAGATGCGGCATCGGAAACGGATTGTCAGCCGTCGCCGGCGTGTCGACGAAGCCGGGATTGATCACCTGCATCCGGATACCCGCCTTGTCCAGGTCGAACTTCAAGGCTTCTGCCATGTTGATCAATGCGGCTTTCGTCGCCCCATAGGCGGCAGAAGTCGGAAGACCTCGATACCCGGCAACTGAAGAGACGATCGCAATCTGGCCCTGACCAGCCGCTTTCATTTTTGCGATGACGGGCAAAACCACATTGACCGTCCCACTCAGGTTGACATCGATGGTGGTCTGCCACTCTTGCCGATCGCCGTCGAGCCCGTCCTGCGGCAGGTAAACACCCGCATTGGCCACCAGAAGCGCCAAAGGCCCGAGTGTCGCCGTAATCGCATCACAGAGCGCTGCCATATCGTCCGCTTGCGAGACATCGCCGGGAAACGCCATGATATGACCAGCAAGCCCCTTCGCAGCTTCTGCGAGATCAGCAAGCTTGTCCTCAGAGCGCGCAGTGACCGCAACTTTCCAGCCGTCGGCGGCAAGAGACAATGCAAGCGCACGACCAATCCCCGAACTTGCCCCGGTGATCCAGGCACACCCGTCTTCGGACCGCGCCACATATTCTGTCGTCATGAAAAACTCCTCAGGGTTCGCATGATCTACGCAGCGAACCCAGGGAGCGGATCGATTTTAGACCGATAAAGCTGTCAGCGCATGAACGGCGCGAAAAACCGGCCGACAGGACCCGTGAGGCGCAGACTTCCCTCGGTCACAGCAAAACAGATGCAATCCTCGCCCTCATCGGCGATAGGCTTGTGATCTACTTCCTGGTCGGCAAAGGCTATATCGCCCCGTTCGAAATGACCATCGGAATCCTTGAAGCCACCTTGAAGAACCAGCGTCAGCTCTGTGCCCTCATGGGTGTGAGAGGGCATTGCACGCCCCGCCCGCACCCAAAGCAGAGAAGCCACACAGCCGTCTATTTCGCCGAACTTGCATTCCTTCACACCCGGAAGCAGCGTTTTCCAGGCAACGCCATCCAGGGAGCTGCCGACGATACGTCTCAGGCTTTCCGGCAAACGCGGATCACGGCTTTCGTTGACATTGCCGGTTGCCGCAGAAGCCGTATCGACCGAAATTGGCTCGGAGGCAAAAATTGCGGCCAACGCATCATCCCGGTCGGACAGCGCAACTGGTTGCGCTTCCTCGATACCAAGACCTGCCAGCGCTTCGAGCGATGCAACATAGTCTCGGTTGTCGTCGGATAGCTCAAGATGCGCCCCGACAAGGGCCTGGGCCGGCTCAGCCAAGGTGCCTGCGGCGAAGCCCGCCAGCAGCTCATCCAGACCGGTGACATTTTTTTCCATGCAGTCGCTCATAGGGCTCCCGTAGGCAGGAAATAGAAATACTTTTCCCGCTTACGAAGCATCAAAAGGATCGGATCACTGGGCTCAGCACTATTTTCGATGAACAGGCAGAGCTTTACCCGCGCACATTAGAACGAAGCTTCGCCGTTTTTCAACCAATTCAAGGCTGTGCAAGGCGCTGACGCTTGATCGGCAGAGAAAGGAACACTAGCTTCGCATCAACACGAGGCCCGCGCCCTTCAGGGACGGGACACTCTATCAAAAGATTCAATTGGGACCGCCCAGAAATGACCGTGTGCAAATCCGTCGTCGACGCCATCGGCAATACGCCCCTGATCCGCCTCAACGCCCTGTCCGAAGAGACTGGTTGCGAGATTTTCGGCAAGGCTGAATTCATGAACCCGGGCCAGTCGGTCAAGGACCGCCCCGCTCGGCAAATGATTCTGGAAGCCGAAGCCCGAGGCGAGTTGAAGCCAGGCGGGCTGATCGTTGAAGGCACCGCGGGCAACACGGGCATCGGCCTGGCACTTGTCGCCAGCGCAAGAGGCTATCGCACCGTGATCGTGATCCCCGAGACGCAGACCCAGGAAAAGAAGGACATGCTGCGCATGTGCGGCGCGGAGCTGATTGAAGTGCCCGCCAAGCCCTTCAAGGATCCGAACAACTATCAGCATGTGGCGCGCCGGCTTGCCGAAGAACTTGCTGCCAGCGAGCCCAACGGCGTCCTTTTCGCCGACCAGTGGAACAACCTGGACAACCGCAAGGCGCATTACCTGACCACCGGTCCGGAAATTCTCAAACAGACCGATGGCAAGATCGACGGCTTCATTTGCGCCGTGGGATCCGGCGGAACGCTCGCCGGTGTCTCCACATATCTGCGCGAACAAAAGCCCGGTATTACCATCGGCTGCGCCGATCCGCTCGGGGCCGGCATGTATCACCTCTTCAAGGACGGCGAGGCAAAGGCCACCGATGGTGGCTCCATCGCCGAAGGCATTGGCCTTGGCCGCTCGACACCGATCATCGGCGACATCAAGGTTGAGCATCCCTATGCGATCCCCGATGAAGAAGCCCTGCCCCTGGTTTTCGATCTGGCCGAACATGAAGGCCTGTTGCTTGGTGGCTCTTCCGCGATAAATCTGGCCGGCGCGCGCCGTCTGGCCAAGGACATGGGGCCCGGCCATACCATCGTGACGATCCTGTGTGACCACGGCACCAGAAGCCAGTCCAAGCTCTACAATCCGACCTTCCTCAAGTCCAAGAACCTTCCGATTCCCGGTTGGCTGGAACGCGAAGGCAAGCTGAAAGCGCCTCTCGTCTGACGCGAGCAGGTGGCAAGGAGAGAGAATGAACCCGACGGGGGACGGGAACACCGTTGAAGCGGTTGCCGAAGATCTGGCAACCGACGCTCTGGTTCTGGACACATTGGCCAACAACCTCGGCATCGTCGCATTCATTGCGGTTTGCTTCTACATCGCGGCGGCCATCTGCGCCGTGCGGGAAATCATGAACAGCCGGACCGCCCAGGGATCGATTGCCTGGCTTCTGTCCATATTCTTTCTGCCCTTTGTCACCGTCCCGCTTTATCTGGTCTTCGGCTGGCGCTCTTTCGCCGACTACGCCAAGGTGCAAGAGCTGCTCGGGCGAACCGCGCGCAGTCAAACCGCCGAAACGCTCAAGCTGAGTGATCAGGAAGGGACGCGGCACTGGCCGGTCCTGTCCAAGGTCGCTGGCGTTCCCTTCCTTGCCGGCAACGCGGTCGACCTCCTGATCGATGGTGATGCAACCTTTTCCTCGATCCTGGAAGGCATCCGGAACGCAAAACACACAATCCTGGTCCAGTTCTTCATTATCAAGGACGACAGGATAGGCCGCGACTTCGCTGATGCGCTGATCGAGCGGGCGCTGGCGGGCGTGACGATCTTCGTTCTCTATGACGAGATTGGCAGCAACGCCCTGCCGAGAAGCTATCTCAACCGGCTGCGCAAGGCGGGGATCAAGGTCAGTGGTTTCAACGAGAGCCACAAGTACCTGCGCTTCCTGGGCCCGATGCGGCTCAACTACCGCAACCACCGCAAGGTCGTCGTCACCGACTTCGAACATGCCTGGGTTGGCGGACTGAACGTCGGCGATGAGTATCTCGGCAGGTCAAAAACGTTCGGCCACTGGCGCGATACCCATGTGAAGGTATCCGGCCCTGCAGCCGTTGCCTGCGCCCTGTCCGTGACCGAGGACTGGCAGTGGGCCAACAACACTAAGATTTCTCTCGACCGCATCACGGGCTTCGAAAAGCCCGGAGACGAATCCGTTCTCGTCATGCCCACCGGCCCAGCCGATGATCTGGAAGAATGCGCCATCGCCTTTGCCGAAGCGGCGGCCCGCGCCCGAAAGCGCCTCTGGATAACCTCTCCCTACTTCGTGCCGTCGATTGACGTGGTCACCTCACTCTATGCAGCTTCCATGCGCGGCGTTGATGTGCGGATCCTCCTGCCGGAAAAGGCTGATCACACCACGGTCTGGCTGGCCAGCCACGCCCACGCGGACGAGATGGTGGCGAGAGGCGTGAAGATCTATCGATACACCGAAGGCTTCCTGCACCAGAAGGTGAGCCTCGTCGATGATGACCTAGCCTCTGTCGGAACAGTCAATTTCGACAACCGATCCTTCCGCATCAATTTCGAAATCACGCTCTGGTTCACCCATCAAAGAATGATCGACAAGATCGCGGCGATGCTCGAGAAGGACTTCGCTGGCGCGCGCCAGACCGGTCCCGACGACCTGGACAACAGGAGCTATGCCTTTAGGGTGCTGGCACAGGGCGCAAGATTGCTCTCGCCGATCCTCTAGTGGATTTTGGGAGGCGCTTTCTGCTTGGCATAGCCTCTTGGCAGGCGTTACAAGCAAAGGTCTTTCAAGCTTTCGAATGGGCCCGACAATGTCATTCATTCCCGACCTGACTGTCCTCATCGCCTTCACTGCGGCGGCCTGTGTGCTGATCATCACGCCGGGACCGGACATGACCCTGTTCATGGGCAAGACGCTGGCACAAGGGCGAAAGGCCGGCGTTGCTGCTGTCCTGGGCGCGACAACGGGCATCATCATTCACTCCGTTCTGGCAGCTCTGGGCGTCTCCGCCCTGCTTGCCGCGTCAGAAACGGCGTTTTCCATACTCAAGGTCGTCGGTGCGGCCTACCTGATCTGGCTCGCCTATCAGGCCATCCGAAACGGATCCTCCCTGACCATCGATCAAACGGCGGTGAAGGCGCAGTCACTGGCGCGCGTCTGGCTGCAGGGGCTGGGGATCAACCTGCTGAACCCCAAGATCGCCCTCTTCTTCATTACGTTCCTGCCCCAGTTTGTCAGTCCGACGGACCCCGGCGCCACCGGCAAGCTTTTGTTTCTCGGTTTTTATTTCGTCGCCCTGGGCTTTCCAGCCTGTCTTGCGATGGTCTTTGGCGCCAGTGCCTTTTCCAGCTTCCTGAAAGCGTCTCCCAAAGCCATGCGTGCCTTCGACTGGGCCTTCGCCGGGATCATGGGCACATTTGCGCTGAAGCTTCTGGCCGCCAAGGCAGCCTCCAACTGAGGCACCAAGCAAGTTGCTTCAAATGGTCTGGAACAGGGCGATACAGCCTTGCAACGGACCGCGATCATTGGTCAACTCCCGACATCCATTCATATCGATTTGGGAGACACCAATGACCACCGCCCTGTTTCGCGACGATGCCTATCTGAAGACCTGCGAAGCAAGCGTTGTTGAGGTCAATGAACGGGGCGGCATCGTTCTGGACCAGACGGTTTTCTATGCCACCGGCGGCGGTCAGCCCGGCGACACGGGAACGCTGCGCCTTGCAGATGGAAGCGAGATCCAGATTGCGACCACGGTCTATGGCGATGACAAGACAACAATTGTCCACGTCCCCGCCGACGGTCAAAACCTTCCCGAGGCCGGGGCACTCGTCACTGTGGAACTTGATTGGGCGCGCCGCTACCGCCTGATGCGGATGCACACGGCCCTGCATCTGCTGTCGGTCGCCCTTCCCTACCCTGTGACCGGTGGTCAGATCGGCGATGGCGACGGACGGCTGGACTTCGACATGGGCGATGCGGTTCTCGACAAGGATGCGGTCGCCACCGCCATCAATGAGCTGGCATCGGGCAACCACGCCATCACATCTGAATGGATCACCGATGAGGAACTTGACGCCAACCCTGGCCTGGTCAAGACCATGAGCGTGAAGCCGCCACGTGGATCCGGGAAGGTTCGGCTCGTCCGCATTGGCGGTGATGTTGATCTCCAGCCGTGCGGCGGCACACATGTGGCCAATACATCCGAAATCGGACAGCTCGAACTCGGGAAGTCGGAAAAGAAGGGCAAGCAGAATCGCAGGGTTCGCATTCGCCTCGCAGACTGATCCCCTGTTCAACGCAAGCTTTTGAGGAAACCATAGATGTCCAGCACACCCCTCGTTTCGACCGACTGGCTCGCCGACCATCTGACGTCCCCCGACCTCGTTGTGGTTGACGGTTCCTGGTACCTGCCGCAGATGGGGCGTGATGCAGAGGAGGAGTATCAGCAGGGACACATTCCCGGCGCTGTTCGCTTCGACATCGACGCCATCAGCGATCCAACCTCCGGCCTGCCCCATACCCTGCCCCAGCCGCACGTGTTCGCCTCCAAGGTCCGCAAACTCGGCATCGGCGATGGACAGACCATCGTGGTTTATGACGGCATCGGTTTCTTTTCGGCGCCACGTGTTTGGTGGATGTTCAAAATCATGGGCGTCAAGGAGGTTTATGTTCTCGACGGCGGCATGAAGAAATGGCGTGCGGAAGACAGAGCGCTTGAAGAAGGCGACGTGCTGCGCCCCGAACGGCATTTCACCGCGCGCATGGACAACGGGCTTTTGGCCGACATCGACGACATACGCCGCTTCTCCAAGGATGGCTCCTCACAGATACTCGATGCACGCCCCGCTGAGAGATTTACTGGAGAAGCCGCCGAACCGCGCGCGGGCATGCGTTCGGGCCATATGCCAGGCGCTTACAATCGTCCCTTCATGACCCTCATGAATGAGGACGGCACCCTGAAGTCGGAAGGCGAACTGAAAGAGCTTTTCAAAGCGTCAGGCCTCGACCTGTCACGGCCTGTGACAACCACCTGCGGCTCAGGTGTCACCGCTGCGGTGCTCACGCTCGGACTGGAAATCGCCGGCGCGAGGGATCTGAAGCTCTATGACGGATCGTGGAGCGAATGGGGCGGCCGGGACGACACGACGGTCGTCACCGGCAGCTAGATCTCAGTCGGCATAAACGAAGCGCCCGACTTCCGTGCCTTGCCCATCAAGCAGGAGCAGCGCGCCTTCTGCGGGCAACTTCTTGAAGTCACGGGTTGCATTGAGCGCCTTCAGGAAGGCCTTTTCCTGGTTCAGAACGTCTGGCGGGCAAGCCTTCCGCGTGACGGAAAGCGGTCCGATCCGGATGCTCCGCCCTTCGGTGCGCAAAGGCCCGAAAATCTGATTGCAGCCGCCGTTGCCGTCAACTGTGCCCGCTTCCTCGAACTCGAGCAGGGTCACAACATCTGCAGCGACCGGAGTACCGTCAATGGTCTCTGCTTTCCAGTTGCCGAGAAGATCCAGCGGAACTTCCGCATCCTGTGCATGGGCGGAAGCGCTGGAAAAAGCACCAAGTGCAGAAACGAGACAGGCGGACATCAACCACCGCAAGCGAACATATTTCATCATGAACGGACCCTCTTTGACCGTTGCCGTTGCGGCGACAGTGCATCAAGGCAAATAACGTTAGGTAAACAAAAGGGCCGGCGTTTCCGCCGGCCCTTAAATCTTGCGAATGGATCTGCGATCAGTGATGCAGGATCTGGCTCAGGAACAGCTTCGTCCGCTCGTGCTGCGGGTTGGTGAAGAAGGCTTCCGGCTCATTCTGCTCAACGATCTGACCGGCATCCATGAAGATGACCCGGTTGGCGACCTTGCGGGCAAAGCCCATCTCGTGGGTGACGCAGACCATGGTCATGCCTTCTTCAGCAAGACCGACCATAACGTCAAGCACTTCCTTGATCATTTCAGGATCGAGCGCCGAGGTCGGCTCATCGAACAGCATAATCTTCGGGCTCATGCAGAGCGAGCGCGCGATGGCCACACGCTGTTGCTGACCACCGGAAAGCTGGCCGGGGTACTTGCCTGCCTGCTCGGGGATTTTCACCCGCTCGAGGTAGTGCATCGCAATTTCTTCGGCTTCCTTCTTCGGCATCTTGCGAACCCAGATCGGTGCAAGTGTGCAGTTTTCCAGGATCGTCAGATGCGGGAAAAGGTTGAAGTGCTGGAAGCACATTCCAACTTCACGACGGATCTCATCAATCTTTTTCAGATCGTTGGTCAGTTCGTTGCCGTCGACAATGATCTGTCCGTCCTGGTGTTCCTCGAGACGGTTGATGCAGCGGATCATCGTGGACTTGCCGGAACCGGAAGGTCCACAAACGACGATACGCTCGCCTTTCATGACCTTGAGGTTGATGTCGCGAAGAACATGGAAGTCACCATACCACTTGTTCATGCTCTTGATCTCCACGGCCACTTCCGTGTCCGAGATCTGCATGCGCGACCGGTCTGCTGCGAGTTCTTCAGCGTTTACAGCGTTTTCTGACATTTGTTGTCTCCAAATATGACGTCTGCCGGGGCGGCTGTGCGCCCGCCCCGGGGTGCCGAAGAACGGCTAGCGTTTATGACCGGTGTGCAGTTTGTTCTCCATGAAGATGGAGTACCGCGACATGCCGAAGCAGAAGATGAAGAACACGATGGCGGCAAAGAGATAGCCTGTGTGTCCTTGTGTGGGTGTCGACCAGTTCGGATCGGAGAAGGACGACTGGATCTGGCCAAGAAGGTCGAACATGCCGACGATCAGCACCAGGGTCGTGTCCTTGAACAGACCGATGAAGGTGTTGACGATGCCCGGGATCACCAGCTTGAGCGCCTGCGGCAGAATGATGAGACCCATCATCTGCCAGAAACGCAGGCCAAGAGCCATGGCGCCTTCGTATTGCCCCTTCGGAATGGCCTGAAGGCCGCCACGCACAACTTCCGCCATATAGGCAGCGGAAAACAGCGTCACGCCGATCAGAACTCGAAGCAGCTTGTCGAAGGTCACGCCCTCCGGCAGGAACAGCGGCAACATGACCGACGACATGAACAACACGGTGATCAAGGGCACGCCGCGCCAGAACTCGATGAAAATCACCGATACCATCTTGATGATGGGCATGTTTGAACGACGGCCCAAAGCCAGCGCAATGCCGAGCGGAAGCGACGCGACGATGCCGGTGACCGCAATCACAAGCGTGACCAACAGACCGCCCCAACGTGCAGTCTCCACGATCGGCAACACAACCGTGTCGCCAAACTCGAGCCCGGTGAGCAGGAAGTAGGAGATGATCGGGAAGACGACCAGGAACAACAGCGCGTTGATCCCCTTGTAAGGTGCACTCGGCATCAGCAAAGGCACGAGCAAGAGCACGAACAATGCATAGACGATGTTGACCCGGTAGATCTCCTCGGTCGGATACCGGCCGTAGATAAACTGCGGCAGGTAGTCGATCACATAGGCCCAACAGGCACCTGCATGTCCGGCCCCTTCGACGGCAAGACATGCTGTCCGGTCGTCACCGGTCCAGACCGCATCGATGATCGCGAACTGAATGAACGGCATGATCAACGAATAGGCGATCAGGATACCGATGACTGTCAAGACGGTGTTGCCGATGGAGGAGAACAGGTTCTGTCTCATCCAGCCGATAACGCCCGAGGTGGAAATTGGCGCCGCAAGCTTGGGCGCTTCTTCCGTTCTGATCTGGAAAATATCTGCGTTTGCCATGGTGCTGCCCTACCGTTCCACGAGCGCCATGCGCTGGTTGTACCAATTCATGAAGGCGGAGGTCAGCAGGCTGAGTGTCAGATAGACAAACATCCAGATGCCGATGATCTCGATCGCCTGACCGGTCTGGTTGAGCACCGTTCCGCCAACGGACACGAGATCCGGGAAGGCGATGGCAACCGCAAGAGACGAGTTTTTGGTCAGGTTGAGATACTGACTTGTCAGCGGCGGAATGATCACGCGCATCGCCTGTGGGATAATCACAAGACGAAGTGTCGGACCATTACGAAGTCCCAACGCGTGTGCCGCCTCGCTCTGACCATGACTGACGGCCTGGATGCCCGCACGCACGATCTCGGCAATGAAGGCCGCCGTGTAGATCGAGAGCGCGAGCGTCAGCGCCAGGAACTCAGGGATCAGGTTGAAGCCCGAGCCGAGCGTGAAGCCGCGGCGAAGCATTGGTCCCGTTTCGACGAACTCCGGATAGTTGAAGTGCATCGGCATGCCAGCGATGAGATAGGCGATCAACGGCAGACCGATGATCAGGCCGAGGCCGGTCAGGAAGACCGGGAACTGCTGACCCGTCGCCTCCTGGCGCTTGCGCGACCAGCGGGCCACGGCAAAGGCAAGGACGATCGCCAAAACAAGGGCCCAGCCGATAATACCAGAACCTTCTTCAAAGATCGGTTGCGGGCCACGGAGGCCGGCGATGTTCAGATGAAATGTATCGAACAGGAACGACCATTTGTCCCGTTTGCCCGGAACCGCGCGCAGAACTGCGAAATACCAGAAGAAGATCTGGAGCAGCAGCGGTACGTTGCGGATAAGCTCCACGTAGCAATATGCCAGACGTGAGATCACCCAGTTGTTCGAAAGTCGCGCGATACCGACCACAAAGCCGATGATTGTCGCGAGAAAAATACCGATGACGGCGACAAGAAGCGTGTTGAAAAAGCCGACGAGGATCGCCTGACCGTAGCTCGACGTCTCCGTGTAATCGACCAGCGCCTGAATGATCCCGAAGCCAGCCGTATTTTGGAGAAATCCAAAACCGGAAGCAATGTTCTGGCGCTCCAGGTTTTCCACCGTGTTGCTTACGATGAACCAACCGAACGCCACCAGCGCAATGATGAGGGTAGCTTGATAAAAAAGCCCCCGCGCTTTTGGATCATTCAACAGCGAAGCACGCGCCGGCGCCCCCGCCGAGTCCTGCTCCTGAATTGACATATAACCTCGCCCGAGTTTGTGCCGCAGCATCATGGAAGCTTGTTGAAGAGCACAATAGCTGCGGACAGAAGGCCACTCTCCTCTCAATTCCCCTGTCGACAGGAGCGGCCAAATCTCTGAAAGACCTTGCAGCTTTTTCGCTGCTTCTCAGTCATTTTTGGATCTGGTTCCCGGCAGCAGGCTGCCGGGAACCGAAACACTAGCTCAGGAGGTCTTAGCGGACCGGCGGAGCGTAGAGGAAGCCACCGTTGGACCACAGGGCGTTAACGCCACGTGCGATGCCGAGCGGGGTGTCTGGACCAACGTTTGCATCGAAGGATTCGCCGTAGTTACCGACGCCCTTGATCACGTTGTAAGCCCAGTCGTTGCCGAGGCCGATAGCTTCGCCGAACGCACCTTCAACGCCGAGAAGACGCTTGATAGACGGGTTGTCGGAACCCTTCATGTCGTCAACGTTTGCAGAGGTCACGCCCATTTCTTCGGCGTTGATCATTGCATTGAGGGTCCACTTAGCAATGTTGAACCACTCATCGTCGCCCTGACGGACAACCGGGCCGAGAGGCTCTTTGGAAATGATTTCCGGAAGAACCATGTGGTCGGCTGGGTTGGTCAGCTTCAAGCGCTGTGCGTACAGACCGGAAGCGTCCGTGGTGTAAACGTCGCAGCGGCCGGCGTCGTATGCAGCAACAACTTCGTCAGCCTTTTCGAAGGCGACGATTTCGTACGGCATGTTGTTCGCACGGAAGTAGTCGGCAACGTTCAGCTCGGTCGTTGTACCGGTGTTCGTGCAGACAGATGCGCCGGACATTTCCAGAGCGGACGTGACACCTAGGTCCTTGCGAACCATGAAGCCCTGACCGTCGTAGTAGTTCACGCCGGCGAAGTTCAGGCCGAGCTGTGTGTCACGGGACATGGTCCAGGTGGTGTTACGGGACAGGATGTCGATTTCACCGGACTGCAGAGCGGTAAAACGCTCTTTAGCGGACAGCGGGGTGAACTTGACAGCAGACGCATCACCGAAAACGGCAGCAGCAACGCCGCGGCAGAGGTCAACGTCGAGACCAGTCCAGTTGCCCTGGGCATCTGGGTTGGAGAAACCAGGAAGACCCTGGCTCACGCCACACTGAACGAAGCCCTTGGCTTTTACGTCTTCAAGTGTGGTTGCATTCGCAGCTGACGCAGCAACGCCCATGGCAGTGCCGAGTACAAGCGGAAGGATTTTATTAGACATGGATATGCAGCCTTTTGTTACCCATACTTTTTATACTTTCATTGGAAAAGCGCGATGCTGCCCTGAACTCGCCACTGAACCGATTGAATGTTGCAACCGTTCAAGCAACTCATCTCCTCCGGGCAAGCGCCCACCTTCCCAATACCAGTATACGATGGCATTTGACGCAGCGGGTCAAGGGGTTGCAGATAACGTTCTAAGAGATTTCGGGAGCCGATTCATGAAATTGGTTACCAGCAAAATGCACAGAAGGTGAACATGACCAAAAATTCGACGCCTGCTGCCTTTAAAGCAGACACAGTCCTGACACACACCGGCCGCAAGCCGAGAGAGTTCCACGGTTTCGTGAACCCGCCGGTGGTTCACGCGTCGACGGTCTTGTTCCCAAACACGGCGACCATGGAAACAGGCGGGCAACCCTACGTCTATGGCCGGCGAGGCACACCAACGACCGAGGCACTCGAGACTGCCCTCACCGAAATTGAGGGGGCTGCGGGCACCAAGCTTGCAACCTCGGGCCTCAACGCAATCGCCCTGGCGTGCCTGTCCTGCCTGAAGTCAGGTGATCACGTATTAATCGCCGACACCTCCTATGGCCCCACCCGGCATTTTGCCGACACCGTGCTGCCGAAATACAATATTGCCGTGGAATATTACGACCCCGCGCTGGCTGGAGACGTCAAAACGCTCTTCAAGGCCAACACGGCGGCCGTCTTTACAGAGGCACCGGGCTCCCTCACCTTCGAGATGCAGGACATACCGGCGATCGCTCAGGCAGCCAGATCGATCGGAGCGACCGTTCTGATGGACAACACCTGGGCCAGCCCGCTCTACTGCAAACCATTGGACCTCGGGGTTGACCTGTCGATCCAGGCCGGCACCAAATACATCGTCGGCCATTCCGATGTGATGCTGGGCACGATCAGTGCGAGCGAGAAGGCATGGCCGGCACTGGACGCGCTTCACGGGGCCATGGGCATCCATATCGCCCCCGACGACGTCTATCTCGCCCTGCGCGGCCTCAGGACCCTGTCCGTGCGGCTCGAGCGGCATATGAAGAACACACTGGAAGTAATCGACTGGCTGAAAACACGGGAAGAGGTCGCCGCAATCCACTACCCGGCCCTAGAGACCGATCCTGGCCACGAACTCTGGAAACGGGATTTTTCCGGCGCAAGCGGTCTTTTCGCCTTCGATTTCAAGGCTGGAACGAGCACCACCCAGTCCAACGCCTTTTTCGACAGTCTGACGCTCTTTGGCCTTGGCTATTCCTGGGGCGGTTTTGAGAGCCTTGCAATCCCGGTCAAGCTGAAAGGCAATCGGAGCGCAACGACCTATGACGTCGATCTCAAGTCCGCACGGCTCCATATCGGCCTGGAAGACCCTCAGGACCTCATCAAGGATCTTGCTCAAGCCCTCGACGCAGCGTTCTCGAGCTGACTCAAGCCTCGAAAGCCAGATTGCGATGCGAGCGATGATTTGAGGCTGGTCTCCTCGAGACTGCCCTCAGATCGTCGGATCGCGGCGCTTTTCCTTGAAGATCAGCCAGAGATTGCGGAAATAGATCACCAGACCAAGACCCTGCCCGAGGATGATAATCGGCTCTTTCTTGATGACACCATAGACAAACAGCATCACGCCGCCGGCGATCGAAAAGAACCAGAAGGCAATGGGCACGATTGAGCGCCCGACCCGCTCGGACGCCATCCACTGCACGACAAAGCGCATCATGAACATCGCCTGTGCGGCGAGGCCGAAGAGCATCCAGAAGTCAAAATTCTCGATGAAGACCGTATAGAACCAATTAAGCAGCTGATCCATCAGGTGTCAGTCCGTCTGTTACGATGTGTCGGATTTACTCGGTCAATGCGCTGACGGTCGGGATTTTCTTGCGGCGCCGGCGAAGCCACCAGACACCCACGAGATCGAGAATACCGATCAGCGCGCGGTCGAAGATCCCGTATTTCGAGGTCCCATGACGGCGCTGGCGATCGAGAACATCCACGTGCACCACACCGAAACCTTCCCGGATCACAAGCGCGGGAAGAAAACGATGCCAGCTATCGAAGTAAGGCAACTGCAGAAATACCTCACGGCGCAGGGCCTTCAATCCGCAGCCGCTGTCGCGGGTGTTGTCTTTCAAGATCGCGCCGCGCACCTTGTTGGCGAACTTCGAGGCATAGCGCTTGGCGAGACTCGCCTTGCGGCCAAGACGCTGTCCGGCTGCAAGAGCGACAGATGGCCCGCCAGCGGAAAGCGCATCCAGAAGCTGCGGAATATAGGCCGGGTTGTTTTCCCCATCACCATCAATCGTCGCCACCACGTCGCCGCGGGCGTTTTGAACACCGGTCCGCACGGCACAGCTCTGGCCGCACGCCGTCCGATGACGGAAGGGACGCAACCAGGCATTTTCGGCGGCATAAGCCTTCAGCACTTCATCTGTGCCATCTGAAGATCCGTCATCAATGACCAGAACCTCGAAGGTCCGGCCTTCCAGCGCATCGCGAATTTCGTCCAGCAGGATCGGCAGGTTTTCTGCCTCGTCCTTTGCCGGCACGACCACGCTGACCGCAAGGTGGCCGGAAGACGCGGCAAGCGCCTCGCTGTAGC
Source organism: Roseibium polysiphoniae (assembly GCF_014842925.1). Taxonomy (GTDB): domain Bacteria; phylum Pseudomonadota; class Alphaproteobacteria; order Rhizobiales; family Stappiaceae; genus Roseibium; species Roseibium polysiphoniae. The sequence goes on along the minus strand of NZ_JACYXJ010000002.1, from coordinate 306,641 downwards.
TGCTACTCATCAGTGTCTCGTTTCATGTCAGATGCGGCCACGCCGTCGAATTCCGTCTCATCGCGATAGGCACGGCGGCGTCCTGTCACGGCGTACCAGACGGCACGGGCGCAAATTCGGGCAGAGTGCCGGCTGATGATCGGCTCGATCCGGCCAGTCTCGCTCAAGCAGAACCCGATTCTGCGCCGGGCCAGAGCCCGCGCTGTGAAAAAGGTGAAGGTCATGCCAAGCAACGTGCCGGCGATAACATCGGAAGGGTAATGCGCGCCGACCATGATCCGGCTGAATGCCACCCAGAAGGCGCTGACGATGATCAGCCAGCGCCACGTCGGGAAAATCAGAGCCAGAGCGGTCGCGATGGCTCCCACCGTCGTCGAATGGCCGGACGGAAAACTTGTGTAGGACCCTTGAAGGGCAAGAAAATCAAACTCAACCGGCCCGACCTGCTCATAAAGCTTGGGACGCGCGCGCCCCAGCGTCCACTTGAAGATGATGGCGAGGATGCCGGTCACCGCAACCGTGTAGAAGACAAAGCCCGCATAGGTGAAGGCAGCACCGACGGTCATGCGCAGACGGAACGTCAGTTTCGACGCATCCAACGCCAGAAGATAAAGGCAAAGAAGACCGCAAGACCACAAGATCCAGTGCGCCTTGCCCACATCGGTGAAGGCATTGAAGGTCGACCAGTATTCGCCTGGCAGGGAGCGCAGCCACGGATAGGTCGGAATATCGAGCGCGACGACCGCGACACCGACGGTCAGCAAAAGGATCGCAAGAATGTCCTGGGGTCTTTGACCAGGCCGCAACGGATCTTGAAAGCGCTGAGCCCGATCCCGGCGATCTGCGATAATGGAGCGAACAGCGCGGAAATTCCGCAGCATGCGCGATCCGGTTATCTTAAGCCTCTCGGCAAAGTTCTCTGTCGTCATCCGGCCCGTCGCCTGGCTGGTCATTCAGCCTTTTCAGCCGGCGCACCGGCTCTGTAGAGACCGATGTCCAACTGTTTGCCACCATTGATATTCAAGCCCTCTAGCCTGCTTACCAACTTTGGCACAAGTCCAATCGCCTTGGCAGCCCCAAGAAACGCGTCCTCCTGACGGCTTTCTATGACCGCAATACGGCAACCGGCGTAATTGGCGCTGCTTTCGTTCAAAAACTCTGCGGCCTGTTCAGCCGGCACGATCTTCGTGTCCGTGCCCTGCAGGAAGATGAAGCTTGGCTCGTGAAAACCGGTCGTCACGACCATCGGATCATTGCATGCCGGCACTGCATCAATCGCTTCGACCAGTCGCGGGCTCACCCAGATGGTTGTAAGCGCCGGACCGACGAAGCCCCAAAAGCCAACGGCAATGGCAAGGCTTGCCGCAACAGCGGTCGGCACGCCGTGGAGCGCAGCTCCCGCAAGAACACGTGAGGCCGAGAACAGGACAAGCACCGCACCGATTGCGCACAAGACAACGCCGGGCGGCGACGGCCAATCGCCAAGATACAGTGGTCCAGCAAATGAGGCGACCGCCAGACCAAGCGGCGGTAGGGCCACCAGGATCGCGGCAAGCCAGCGCACCGATTTCCGCGCGTTTTCTCCTGCTCCATCGACAAGTGCGGCGGCCACCGGCAAGGCCAGTGCCGGCAACAGTGGCATTGTATAATGGGGAAGCTTGGTCGCAACCAGCTCGAACACGACCCAGGACGGAAGGAACCAGGCAGCCGAAAAGACCACCAACCGGCTTGCGCGCTCGCGCCAAATGGTCGAGATCGACAGGATCACAAAGGCTGGAAGTGGCCAGAAGACGCCGAACATCGCGCCGAGGTGTGTCAGTGGCGGTGCGCCATGTCCCTCTTGCCCCTGCCCGACCTTGCCAAGCAGATCCTTACCAATTGCTTCTTGAAAGAATGTACCGTCCGTCGCGATCCAGATTGCTACAAACCACGGCACGACCAACAGCACAAACCAGAGCGCGCCAAGGAGCGGAACGGCGCCCTTGAACCAGCGAAATTTTCTGGTCAGCGCAAAAAGGGCGATGACCGTCAGCCCAACAACCATTGGAGCGACGGGCCCCTTGATCAGAACGCCTGCAGCCAGTGCCGTCCAGAAGACAAAGGCGAGACCCCACTGACGATGTTCCGTGTTTCTCATCCAGAGCCGGGCCAGCGCACCCTGAGCCAGCAAAATCGCCGCAAAAAGAACCGCGTCGGTCTTCGCGAGCCGTGCCTCAACCCCCACAATTATGGCAGCAGCCATGAAGAGTCCGACAAGAAGCGAGGCCGGTGGTCCGGTGAAGGCCCGGGCCATCCAGTAGGCCAGGAGAACGGCCAGCACGCTTCCGATGAGAGAGGGCAGTCGATAGGCCCAAAGCGGCGCGCTTGCGTCGTGGCCGGTCAACTTGACGGCAGCAGCCTGAAGCCAATAGATGCCGACCGGCTTCTTGTGCCGTGCCTCGTCCTGAAAACGAATGTCGACATAGTCGCTAGTTTCCAGCATCTGCTTCGTGGCTTGCGTGAACCGCGGTTCGTCGCGATCAAGCGGCGGAACTGTCCATTGACCCGGCGCAAACAATGCAATCGACAGAACCAGCAAAAGGAGCGGTGCGGACAGATCATGTCCGAAAAGGCGCATCCAAAAGGGCCGCGGCCGCTCTTGGGGTTCGCCGGTGGCGCCGCCAGCGCGATGATCGACGGAGCCTGTGCTCTCGCCGGAGTTCGAAGCTGGCGCTGCTTCAGGGCTGCTTTGATCGCCCTGCGTTGTTTCGGTCATTTCGCTCGACCCGTCCACTCATACATCTGGTGACAAAACTGTCATACGGGATGCGTAAAGCTCCACGCTGCTTCCTCCTACATGAGCCAGAGGAAAAGGGAAACAGGCGCTTGCCACCGCCATCGGCATCGTTATCGTCATTCCCGCCCCAAGGCTCGTCATCCACCAGGACCCGACATGACACTCATTGCCCAGATCACAGATCTCCACCTTCGCCCCAGCGGCCTGACCTGCTACCGCGTCAGCGACACAAACATGCTCGCGGAGCGCGCCATCCGGGCAATCCTGGGGCTCGAGCAGCGTCCCGACGCCGTCGTGATCACCGGCGACCTGACAGATCGCGACGATCCACGCGAATACGCCCTTGCCCGGCATATTCTCGCAAGATTGCCCATGCCGATCTACATGATCCCCGGGAATCACGACACCTCCGAGGGCATGCGCTCAGCCTTTTCCGACTATCCCGGCATTTCAGAGGCTTCGGGCGAAAAGCTTTATTACACGGCTGATATTGGCTCGCTGCGCCTGATCGCGCTCGATTCCAATGTACCTGGAAAACCTCATGGCCTTTTGGGCAAGGCGCAGCTCGACTGGCTCGCCGAAACGTTGGCAGCCAATGATCGGCCAACGATGCTGGCGATCCACCATCCGCCTGCGAGCACCGGCATCCCGCATATGGACAACATCGGTCTGATGGACTCAGAAGCACTTGCCGAAGTGATCGCGCCTCATACTCATGTCGAACGCATCATCTGCGGCCATGTGCACCGGCCGATCGTTGCCGCATTCGCCGGTAAGATCATGACCCTGGCGCCAAGCGTTGCTCACCAGCTGATGCTCGACTTCAAGGAGGATTCGCCGTCCATGTTCTCGTTCGAGCCTGCAGCCTATTTCCTGCACCAACACACGCCCAGGTCCGGAACAGTGACACACACGGCCTATGTCGAAAACTATCCCGGCCCCTTTCCATTCTGGTCCGACGAGGGCGTGACGTGGCCTGGAGACAAGCCTGAATGATGGCATTGCACAACCTCTTGGGGGCTCGTCTGCGAGCCCTCATTCTGATCCCCCTGCTCTTGCTCGCCGGATTCCAACTGTCCGGCTGCGGCGGATTGCAAAGCGGCAAGGAGCTTGAAGACGCACCGGTGATCAGCAATGTGCCGGTCGATGGCAGCGACATGCTGGCGAAGCTGAACAGTTACCGCGCGGCAAACGGGCTTTATCCGCTGACCCTCGACGAAACACTGAATGAAGTCTCCATTGCGATGGCGCGCCATATCGCCGAACGCGACAGCATGGACACCTGGGCCCACAGCGATTTTGGTCTCTCGCAGCGGCTGGAGAAAGCCGGCTATCGCAACTATGCCGGCGCGGAAAACCTTGGAGCAGGCTATGCGTCCCTGGATGCGGCGATGGATGGCTGGAAGGGCTCTGCCGGTCACAACAAGAACCTGCTCAATCCCTATGTCACCCGCATCGGGATAGGCCGCATGGTCAGATCCAATGGCAAGTGGCGAAACTTCTGGGCGATGACCCTCTCCCGTCCGGTGGCAGACGGTCGCCCGTCTCTGCGCTAAAACGGCTCCAAACGAAAAAAGGCGAGTCCGAAGACCCGCCTGAAGTCGGTTTCCAGAGACCGGCCGAAGGTCACGAAGGAGCCTCGGCGACAGCCATTGACAGCACAACTAAAAACATGAGTTTTACTATCATGTTTTTAGTTGTCGCAGCACCACCGACCTGTCAACCAGCACGATCCGCGCTCAAAAAGCTATCGGACTAAAAAGGAAACGGCCTGTTTTCAAAGACTTGCTCATCCTCGCGGGAGGTAGCCCATCCTCGGTCGACAACCCCATCGAACAGTCGCGGCTTTCCGAACCTTGGCTGCCATGAGCAAAGATCCGGAGACATGATCTTGATGCAGGGAATGGCAAGATCAGAACGCGTTGCGTCGAAGGCATAAAGCTTCAGGGACTTCTCGAGGCAGCTTTCAAACAAATCGTCAGGTCCATAGACGACGCCCAGTGATCCGACATCTGCCGGTTTCGCTGCGGCAAACCTCAGATCCTCTGCGATCCGCGTGCTGCTGGAATATCGAAGGGCAGCCGGCAGCTGAGCGCTTGGCGGGGCGTCCTTGTGCGCGCGCGCCATCAGACCAAGCGAAAGCTCGGCCTGGAGCATTTCCCCAAGAGCGGACATTGCAGCACTTTCCGACGTTGGAGCGGCAGATGCTCCCACACAGGCCCCAAGACCATCGCGTTCAAACGAAACAGCAACGATTACGTGAGCACTCAAATCAGTGTCGACACGTATAAAAGTGGTCACCCTTTCCCGCTCATCCAGATAGGTCTCGCAATTTCGGTGGATAAACTCTCGCCACATGCCCCTCTCCAGAAGGGTTATCCCCAGGCGGTTGTACCAGAATTGACCGACGGCATCTCTCTCGACCAGCTCGTGCAACGCCCTTCGGTGAGCCTCCTCTGGTTCGGACCAGACCGCTGCGCCGACCGTTGAGGTCAGGCTCAATCCGGAGAGACCAAGCCCACGCCCCTCGCCCATGAGAACGCCAAAAGCGGGAACCTGAACCTCTCGCCCCGTCGCGAGATCCCGCATACAAACGCGGCGGCCGTCAAGGGTGTTCCAGTCGATCTGATTTCCTGAAAAATAGGCGGCAGCTCCCACAAGAGAGCGTGCCAGATCCCTCTCCTGCCGCTGGCTGAAACCAAGCAGCGAGCCAAGAGCGAGTTCGTCGCCACCATCGCCGCGATCGAAAACCCGGTCATCATCCGTGCCGAGGGTGAAAAGACTGAGGCGTTCCGCCATCTCGCCGAGGCAGGAAACGAGCGCCTGTGCCCCGACATCCCCTTGGCCACCGGCCACCAATTTCAGGATTTCAGGCTCGCAATCTCCCCAGGACGGACCCATGACATCGGCAAGACCTGCCTTGAGCTGAAGCGGACAAGCAGGCAGCGGCGTATCGAAAATCCCAGGTCGGCAAAGGTCAAGCAGCGGCGCAAAGAGTGTCAACAGGTCGGGCGTGATCGGGGCCTCAAGCTGCAGGCGCGTCCCGACCACGGTCGCCGCCCCCCAGTCACACAGCAATCGCGCAGCGTCACCGGCGGGCTTTTCAAGTCCCTCGAGCGGCAGTGCGCTGCCCAGCTCCGACAACTTGTTTGCAAGATGTCTGAAGCCTTCCTTCGGACCATTGGCGCTAGGTCCCACACTGCCGAGGTCAGATGTCCACACCCTACAACCACCCTGAATTGCAAGACCAAGCGATACGGCCTGTGATTATTGCCATTGCCCGTGTCTTGCCGAAGCATCGGAGTGCGCTTTCGACTGAGCGAGCGGTGTGACCGGACATGGGCCGGTCTTCACACGCAACCAGCGTCGAGAAGAGCTTCCGACGCTCCGCCATCACGCGGTGATTTCGGGATGGAGATCCACAACCTGTATTCTTTGAAAGGCTTGTCATGACCCAGCTTAACACCCGCGAAGACATTCTGACACTCGGCGCCAAGGTCGGCGCAATGATCCAGGACGGCGAAAAGCGCAACGAACTCGCAGAAACCATTGCCGCCAAGGGCGATGTCAAAGTCTATGCCGATACGGCTGACACGGTGCACCTGGTCGTGCCTTCAAGCGTTGACGCTGCCAAGATTGGCGACGAAGCCTATCTGGAAGAGCTCGGACGCCGCGCCCTCGGTTCCTGCGTCTACCACATTCAGCCTGACTGATTTTAGTGCTCCCGCCGCCATGGTCCTTGGTGGCGGGAACATTCACAAAGTTTCCGTTCAATGGATTCGCCGCCGAGCGGCGTCAAAAGGATAAAGACATGCCCCGTTTTCCTGCCTATGAAAAAAACATCGTGGCGCTTGGAAAGCTGCTGGCAGAGGCATCCGTAAATCCGGAACTGAAGCAAAGGCTAATTGACGATCCTGCTGCAGAACTGCGTCGCATCGGTCTTCCGGAAAAGACGGCTGCATTGTTCAATTTCAAGGTCATTCAGGAAAACGATCACGAAAAACCTCCTGTGGTTCTTCCCTACCGGTTGAATGAAGAACGCCTAGCATCCGGCGAAGAGCAGTATCTGTCCCAACTGGCAGACCTGATTCCGCCCAACACCCTGAACTGAATCCTGAAGCTCTGCGTTTCGCTCAGCTCGCCAGAAGGTAGCTCCGCACCATGTCCGCTCCGCGCTTGTAATGCATGCGGGTCTGCGGGTCCTGGTAAAGGTTGATCCGGTTGAGCCAGCCGAGAACCTCCTCTGGCCGATCTCGCGTGACATCTGCGAAACGACCTGCATGGCGCCGCGACAGCAGATCCAGAGTGTCTCGCGCCTCACCATCCCGGCCCGAACACAAGAAGGCCGCGATCCGGGTTGTGATCGACAAGATGCCATCGGTCGGCGCCCGGTCGAGCAGCTCGAGCGCGGACGTATAATCGCCAGCAGAAAATTTGATGTTGGCCAGATACTCGTAGAAGAAACGCGGGATCACCGGGAACAGCGAAAATGCCCGTTCCGCATTCCGCCGCGCCTCATCCACGTCGCCAATATAGGCCATCCCCTCCGCGATCGACATGAGATTGGTCGGATCAAACGGGTTCAGACGGGCAGCCTCGGTGAATGCCCGGCGCGCTTCGTCATAATAGCCTGACTGCAGCAGCGACCAGCCGTGCATGCGCCGGTTGAACACATGCCAGGGATCAAGCAGGACGCCCTGCTCCGCCAGATCGAGCACATCCTTGGAGCCTGTCTGCGTTGCCCGAAAGTCCGGATAATGCAGCAATTGCTTCAGGCCAACCGAAGCCTTGCCGGAATAGGCGACCGAGTAGGTTGGATTGGCAGCTTGAAGTTCATCAAGGATCGCCACCGCCTTTCGATCGGCAGACGGACTGAATTCACACAGCAACGCTTCGGCCTGACACCATCTGGAAAACGGCTGTTTCCCGACCCTCGCGCGAAGCCTGCCGATCACATGGGACTGAATGCGATTGACCGTCTGCGACGTCGCCTCCCGCAGCCGATTGAAATCGGCCACCTGCTCGGTCTCGATCACCTCGTTGAAAAGCACCTGGCCCGACACACGATTCTCGAGCTGAAGGTAGATCAGCCCCATGTGTGCATCATGGCGGAAGCGCAGGAGGTAGCTGCCCAGTTCTCCCGCATCGACATAGGTGACCTTTTGCGGGACTCCCTGGGTCTCGTTGTCGTTTTCATAGATCTCAACGTTGCGATAGGCGCCGAGACAACTGCGAATGTCATCGAGGATCGTGTGAGCACGCGAATCGAGCCGGTCAGCGTCGACAAACGACGCAATCGTCAGCTGCGGCAGCTGAATGAGATCCGGCCGGTCCGAATGACAAAGGTTTGCTGTTGCCATCGCCGAAACCGGCTCCACGGCAAAGCGGGTCTTTGCGGAGGATCTTTCGACATAGGCATCGGCATGCGTGTTGAAAAGCCTCAGCGTTTCTTCATCAGGGTCCGCGTCAAGATGCGCCTTGAGTTCCGCCTCACACCGCTTCAGCTGCTCGTGCGCCTCGGCCTTTCGGCCGGACACCAGGTACAATTTGATCAAAAGCTGATGTGCATGCTCCAGCGCACTGTCGAGACCCAGCAGAAAACGGCAGCCTGCTTCGACCCGGTCGGGCTCCTCAAGAAGCGACAGCGTATCGACCACCTTGAGCGCAGACGACGTATAGTCAGACATCAGGCGCTGCCGCTCGATGGTCAACCAGTCCTGAAAAACAGGATCCAGCGTCTCGTAGCCGTTCAACAACGGGCCACGAATGCGCGCAAGGGCGGCTTCGAAGTCTGCCGCACCGCCGCTTTCCAGCAATTCCGAAACCACGCCGAAATCTGAAACCAGCACGCCGCCGGCCAGACCCACATGCCCCTTGTCCGCCTCGAGAAATCGGGTCCCGCTCGCCTCTTCGATTCGCCTCACCTGCCTCAAGGCCTGGCGCAAGGACTGAATCGCCTTGTCCCGCGGCGCCTTGCTCCAGAGAATGTCTGCCACCTGTTCACGGGGAACGAGACGGCCCGGTGTCCGGAGCAGGTAAACCAGGATCGCAAGCGCCTTGCGGGTCGGCACAGCGACCGCGGCCCCTGCGTCGTCCAGCACTTCGGGCGTCCCCAAACAATTGATGTACAATCTAACGGGCATGCCTTAATCCAGACAGCTTGAGCGTGTAGGTAACCATAAAACAGGTTCTCGTGAATCTAGACTAATCGCTGAATTCCAATTCCTGTATAGTTTTATCACGGTAATTTCACGCCTCAACCAGATCCTTGGTGACAAAGAAACAGGTTGAAGTCAGGTTGCATTGCCTGATCAAGGCCGATCGACATCGCGGGGCACGACCTTCCTGTGGCAGGCAGGGAGATACGGCTTCAGGTTCAAAGAAGTTGAATAACGATGGGTATCACTATGTCCAAAGCGCATGACGCCGTTGAGTCTCAAACTCAGGATGATCTCGATCAGGATGAATCCCTGAAGCGCATGATTTTCTTCACCAAGCGCGAAGCGGAGAAAGACGGCCGGACATTCTGCGCCTATCTGCTTGATCTGGCCCTGAATGCACTGAACGAAGACAACGCCGAAATGAACATGGCGCTCAAGGCGAAGATCACGCCCCTGACCATGGAACTCAATGCCGGCAAGTCCAAGGATCAGCCGACCGTCGGCTCCTGATCGGATCGATCAACCTATCCCACACGATAAACGCTGAAGGTCAGAGCGGCACGGCCGCATGACCAAATGTCCCGGGACGGCGTGCAGCCCTTGGCGGCAGCCAACTTGCGCGAAGCGCGCTCAGCCAGGGAGCTGGGCGCAAAAAACGTTCCGTCGCTTCAGATAATTGTTTCGGAAACCCGGTAAGGCCGATCGCTCCGCGGCAAGCGGACATCCAACAATACCAATCAGAAAAACAGAAAAGTGGTGACCCCGGCAGGATTCGAACCTGCGACCATTCGCTTAGAAGGCGAGTGCTCTATCCAGCTGAGCTACGGGGCCGTATGGCATTGTCTTTCAAGGGTTTGTTAGACCTGAGAAGAGCGAGTTTGTCCTGGTCTGACCATCCTGAGATGGGCAGATGATGGATTGAATGCAGGTCCCTCAATGGGTCCAGGGCGCAGACCGGTCGAACTTGAAATTGTCAGAGTAGGACGCGCCGCGCACGACACGCTCACGCGGTTCCTCGACCCGATGCGCAATCCCGTTGCGCCGGGCGTAGGCGACCGCATCATCCTTGCTGTCGAAATACAGCTTGATCTGCTGCTTCATGTCCGACGACGATGTGTAGCCCATCAGCGGCTCGACGGAGCGTGCAACCTCCGGCTCATAATCCAGAACCCAGCGCTGGGTCTTTGCTTTACCGGACTGCATGGCCGTTTTGGCCGGTCTGTAGATACGCGCAACCATGCTGCTCGTTCCTCGCGTCTAAAAGGCAAAGGCACCGACGCATCGGCACTGCCAAAGTCTATCACAGCTTTTTCCCGGCTTTTGAGGCGAAGTCAACAGCCGATCGCAATCAACCAGTCAAAGCCAACAACCGAAATCGTCCGTTAACCAGCCCAGCAGGTTTTCTCAAGTCGATCTATACAACCCTGAATAGTCCGTGCGATTTGTAGCTCTCGAGGCTTTCGAACGCTAGGCTGATTCATCGGACGCTCCTGAGCTTCTGCTCACCGGACGCAAAACTCGGAACGCCCAGGTACGGGCAAGACGAAGAAGACAAGAAAAACATGCAGACGCCGCCCTTCATTATCAGCGAGATCCATGTTCCGAACCAGCTGAAGCCCCGCGCCGACAACGTCGTAAAACTGAAGGCCGAGGTCGATAAACACAATCTTACCGATATGTGGGATATGATCCTCATGTTGGATTATCAGGTTGCTAACGTTCATGAGTTAAGTTCAGAGACGCGGGAAGAGTTCTGCTGTATCATTGCTCTCCTGTTGAAGGCGTTTACAAAGTGAACGGCGACCTAACGAACAGAGGTGTTTCTCGCGTTGCTGACCAAGAACAGGACAGTATTCACAGAGTTGGGCACAGAAGCGATTGAAAAAGGTCTCGCTGACCCGCAACTCTCCGCTTTCTATGAAAGTATGATGTCTTCTTCCGGGCTCGTTTCGGAGAAGCTGCGCGAACACATGCCTTATCTGAGCCTTTGCTCCGACAAGCTCGAAGGCATCGGTCCGCCGCCAATCTTCTATGTCGGACGACGTTCGAGCCAGCGCCACCTCTTCGGAGAAGACTGGGCCATGCAACAGGGCCAGGAGCTCCGGACACCGGATCCCGATCTCGAGGAAGCCTCGGCCGCCGCCTATCGCGCAGCCCTGGAAGAGCGCCCCTATTACGGCTACGCCCGTACTGCGATCCATATGGAAGACAAGGTCGTCGATATCGCCTTTGAGCGGCTGATCATTGCGCTGCGCCCCTCACCGAAGTCTGACCGACGGTTCTGCGCCTACTTCGGCGTTATCCAGGACCTTCAGCAGCTATAGTACGCGCCAGCGTGATCAGGTCATTGCGGTTGGAATAGACCAGCCAGTCATCGGCCCGGATATGCTCCGGCGGCGTGATCCAATGGGTTCCACGCGGCGCAAACCGGCGATAGCCGACCCTGAGGCCAAATCCCTTCATCGCATTGCGCGAAGCCATCAGGCCGTAGAGATAGTCCGGCGACCATTTCAACAGAGAGATCAAAAAGCCGAGCTGGGTGAGCGCTTCTGCAAGCCCCTGCCCCCTGGCGTCCTTTCGGAGCCACAGGTTGCCGTGATAGACGATCCGCCCGCGCATGAAAAACGCGTCATGGGCGTGATCTTCGCCCAGTTCCGCTTCGGGGGTCGGATCGACGAACATCCTGCGCTGCTGCTGCTGCCAGTGCTGCCCCAGGCTCCGGTCGCGCAGGTCTTCAATCTTGGCCGCCTGAACGGAAACCGGCTCACCTTGTTTGTCCCAGGCCCCGATCCAGAACGCGCTGGCACCATGCAGGTCAAAAAACTTGCTGGAAAAATCTTCCATCAGATAGCGATCATCGGTCGCCCGGATGGTGTCTTCGAACAGGGAAAAATCCGTGCTTTCCTTCAGGCGCAGCCCGGCAGACCTGATCTTGTCCTGAAGCAGCCCCACGGCCTGAGTGACTTCCAGCGTCTCATCGCCCATCTGATCAACGTACATCTGCCCCAGACTACCCCACGCAACTCATACTGCAATACAGACGGCCATGTTGCTCAACTTCGCGCCACTAGAAAAGCTGTAATTGCTAAAATGCGATATGCTTCAACGAAATAGATGAATGACGCAGGGTATTTCGCGCTTTTAAAATGAGCACAAAGCAATTTCGCATACATTGCCATATTTATTCGGGAAAAAATTCGCGCAAAACTTGTATGCAAGGGTGTGCTTCGATGGCTTTTCTTCACCGGCAGAATGGATACAGGAAACCGAGGCTCGCCACGCTGCCAAGCACAACGACAAGCAGAAACAATATGAAACATCCCGCGACGGCCCAGACAGGTGCCGCTCGTTGCGAATCTCAAAATTTTAAGGAGAGAAGTGGTCGGGGCAGCAAGATTCGAACTTGCGACCCTCTGGTCCCAAACCAGATGCGCTACCAGGCTGCGCTATGCCCCGACGGATCGATGAAACATCTGAGGCCCGGTATACTGAATTTGGTGGCGAGTTCAAGACGCCATTTCAAAGAAGCGCAACATGATCCCCCGATCCGTATCCATCCGGAAGCTTCATTTGCTCAAAAAGCGCCTATTCCTCAGGAAAAATCGCTGGCGAGATCAAACGATCACCTGTTGATATCTTTAGCTTTTCGCTCGTACCGCCGACAAGCTCGAGCACAAAACGGGCGTCACCCCGCGAGGGAATGATTTTTTCGGAAAAAGGCGTCGTCCGTTCGGCGATCCGAACAATCTTGCCGTCAGCAGCAGCAAAAATGATGTCGAGCGACAGCGGCGTGTCTTTCATCCAGAAATAGCGCTCCCCCTCGGCGTCGAAGACAAACAACATGCCATGGTCGGCATCCATTTGCTCCCTGTGCATCAGTCCTTGCGCTCTTTGGGCATCGGTGCTGGCAACCTCGACGCGGAAGGCATGGCTCTCCTCGCCGCTCATCACCATCAGGTCCTCGACCGGCAACTCGCCTGCGCTCTGCGCGTTCGATCCCGCGATCGAAAAAAATGACAAGAGCCAAACAAGAAGCCCTACACCTACCGCGCTCAGGACAAGGCCAGGGGACTTTCGAACGTTCGCCATGTGTTTTCTCCACGCATAGAGGCCCTGATGAAGCTTGGAAACCGAGTGATCAAAGAAAAAGGCCGGACCAAGCCGACCTTAAAATCTGGACGCCCGTTCGGTCCAATAACGCTTGCGTTGGAACGCGCCCTAGTGAGACGAGGGAATATGAACACCGCTCGTGCCGGACGGCCTGATCTCCGCCGCCATGCGTCCCTTGGGGCCCATGCCGAAGCGAACCAAGACTTCCTGACCCGGCCGGAGTTCCGTGATGCCAAAGCGGCGCAAGGTCTCCATGTGAATGAAGATGTCTTCGCTTTCCTCGCCCTGGGTGAGAAAGCCGAAGCCCTTGACGCGGTTGAACCACTTCACTGTTGCAGCCTCAAACCCGCCCTCAGGCACCACCTGAACATGCGTTCTGGAAGGAGGCAGCTGAGAGGGATGAAGCGCCGTTGATTCATCCATCGAGAGAATTCTGAATGCCTGCAAGCCACGCGGCCTGTCGAGAACTTCACAAACGACCCGAGCACCTTCATAGGCAGTCTGATAGCCGTCTCTTCTCAGGCAAGTGACGTGAAGGAGGATGTCTCCCTCACCGCTGTCCGGGACAATGAAGCCATATCCTTTGGCAACATCGAACCACTTTATAGAGCCCGCAACCTCGATAACGTCAACGGCAACATCCTCTGCCGTATCGATCGCGCGGGGATCCGTAAAGGTTTTGCCCCCCATAGCCTATTGCCCCGTGTCTGGTCCGCATCTTTCAACCCGCCAGCGCTCCAAAAGCGACTCAGCGAGCGGTTGATTCCTAACGAAAGGATAACACCCTGCCCCAAAGCGAGAAGAGAAATTGTCCAACTAACCACAGCCGATTTCCACAGGCTGCAGCAAAATGTCAGATAAGACCCTCGAAAGTCTGGGCAATTGGCGTTCGGATCACAACGTCGGCAAGCGCATCGAGCGGCGTTTCCTCCCTGTTCAAAATACAAAGCCTCGCACCTGCATGAGCTGCAAGGACCGGAAGCTTTGCCGCCGGGTGAACCAGAAGGGAGGAACCGACAACCAGAAAAAGGTCTGATCTGCGGGCCGCGTGAGCTGCCTCTTCCATGGCCTCTGCCGGCATTGCCTGCCCAAAACTGACCACAGCTGCCTTCAGGAGCCCGCCGCATTCCAGACAAAGAGGCGTTTCTTCGGCCGCAACAATCTTCTTTTGCGGTTCGAGGTCTGCCCGCGCTCCGCACTCAAGACAGCTTGCATATGTGCTGTTGCCATGGAGCTCGACGAGAAGCTCTTCGGGAACACCACTGCGCTGATGCAGCCCATCCACATTTTGCGTGATCAACAAGGACAGGCGGCCGGACTGCGCCAGGCTCGCCAGAGCCTTGTGAGCCGCATTGGGCGACGCCTCATCAAAGATCCGCTTCATTTCAAAACGTCGCCGCCAGTCTTCGGCGCGCTGATCGGGGTCGGAGACAAAGTCCCCGTATTGAATCGGTTCCATTCGGGACCATATGCCGCCGGGCGAGCGAAAATCGGGTATCCCGGATTCGGTCGAGATGCCGGCGCCCGTCAACACCACCAGACGACCGGTCTCTTCGCTCAGGAGATCGGCCAACGTGGACCGGGCGGTGGCAAGTTCTGTTATTTCTGTCATAGTGGCGATCCTATCCTTCAGGTTCCAACCACGCCAAATCAACTGGGAACAGTCCATGCGCTATTTGCACACCATGGTCCGCGTCACCGACGTCGACGCTTCGCTCGATTTCTACTGCAACAAGATGGGCATGATTGAAACCCGCCGCATCGAAAACGAGGGCGGCCGGTTCACTCTGATCTTCCTGGCCGGGTCCGAAGACGTCGAAAGCGGAAAGTCTGTCAGCGCACCGCTCCTGGAACTCACCTACAACTGGGATCCGGAAGAATACAGCGGTGGTCGCAACTTCGGTCACCTGGCCTATGAAGTCGACAACATCTACGAATTCTGCGCCCATCTTCAGAACAATGGCGTCACCATCAACCGCCCGCCGCGCGATGGACGGATGGCATTTGTGCGGTCACCGGACGGCATCTCCTTTGAGCTGCTGCAGAAGGGTGAATCGCTTGAAAAGGCCGAACCTTGGGCCTCCATGCCCAACACCGGCGAGTGGTAAGACGGCATAGCTCCAAGCTGTCGTGAAACCGGCACAGGCCCGGAACTCCGGGCCTGTGCATTTTGTATCAAATGCCACTTGCAGCGGCCGAAAAATCTGCCTATAAGCCTTCCCACGGCGCAACTGCGTCGACTGTGCGCCCATCGTCTAGCGGTTAGGACGTCGCCCTTTCACGGCGAAAACAGGGGTTCGATTCCCCTTGGGCGTACCACTTCCCCTCCCCTTTATAATATTCAGTGTTGCCCTCGGCCGGCTCGACGCGATCTAACGCGTTTCCTCAATTGACCTGATCGTTGCAGCGCGCCTATCAATGGACAGGCGTGGTTCACACGCGCAATTCATTTCCAGGAGCCATTTTGATGATCGATACCGCGCTCGATATCCGTGTCATGAGCGAAGCCGATCTGAAGCGCGCCCTGTCTTGGGCCGCGGAAGAAGGCTGGAATCCCGGTCTGGATGATCTCGAGCCTTTTCGAACGGCCGATCCCAGCGGGCTTTTCATGGCCTGGAACGAGGGCGAGCCGGTGGCCTGCATCTCCGGCATTCGCTACGGCGACGATTACGGCTTCATCGGCTTTTACATCTGCCGACCGGAACACCGCGGCAAGGGCTATGGCATCGCCATCTGGAAACACGCAATTGCCTATCTCGGCGCACGGACAATCGGCCTCGATGGCGTGGTCGATCAGCAGGATAACTACCGCACATCCGGCTTTGATCTGGCCCATCGCAACATCCGCCAAAGCGGCATCGCCATGACGGACACACCGATGGACCCGCGGCTCTCTCCGCTTGGCCAGGGCATCTTTCCCTCGATCCGCGACTATGACCAAGACTTTTCAGGTGGCGACCGAGCCGGTTTTCTAAAGCTCTGGTGCGCGCCCATGGTGTCGAGCCGGCGCGGCTTCGCCTTCGTCGACGACGGCGTAGTCAAGGGCTATGGTGTCATCCGCCAATGCGATGATGGCTTCAAGGTCGGCCCTCTGTTTGCCGACACTCCTGAAATCGCCGACACGCTGTTCCGGGCGCTTGCTGGACAGGCCAAGGGACAGACGGTCTATCTGGACACGCCCGAGCCCAACCAGGCAGCCCTCGAGCTGGCAGAGCGTCATGAGTTGTCCCCCGTGTTCGAAACCGCCAGAATGTACAAGGGCCAAGCACCTGACCTGCCGCTGGAGCGCACCTTCGGCATCACCACGTTCGAACTGGGCTGATATTCGGCGCGCGAAAGCAGTTTCGGATAAAGTTCAAAAAGCCTTTAGCTGGACAAGTCGAAAATCATCATGACGTAAGCTGCAAAGAGCGTCAGGTGAACTGCACCCTGCAGATAATTCGTTGAACGACTAGCGAAAGTGACAATGCTGACAACCAGGGTCAGAACCAGCAATACGATGTCGGCGATCTCCAGGCCCAGCTCAATCGGCTCATTAGTGATATAGCCGATTACCAGAACTGCAGGCACCGTCAGGCCGATCGTAGCAACCGCAGAGCCGAGACAAATATTGACCGCCCGCTGCAGCTTGTTTTCCCTGGCAGATTGAAGCGCACTCAAGCCCTCGGGCATCAGAATCAGAGCGGCGACCAAGAACCCTCCGAGAGCCAAGGGCGCCCCAATTCCCTCAATTCCGAAATCGGCGTAAAGCGCCAGTTTCTTTGACAGCAGAATAATCGGCAAAAGCGCTGCAAACAGCCCCACCACGTGAAAGGGAATGCTGCGTAGGAGCAGGTCGCCGTGTGCGTGGTCATCGTCTCTGGCGTTTGGCTGGCGAAAGATGTCGCTATGTGTCTTGGTCTGTATAGCCAGAAAAACACCATAGAGAACCAGGGACATAATGATTTCAAACCCGGCCTGCAGGTTTGACAGTTGTCCGCCTGGCGCGGAATGGGTCACTCTCGGCAACACCAGCGCAAAGATAGCCAAAGGGATCAGGACCGACAGAAATGCATTTGCACCCTGCAGATTGTAGGTCTGGTTCCGATGGCGCAGCCCTCCCACCAGAAGGCAAAGGCCGACCAGGCCGTTCAGGACGATCATCACCACCGAGAACATGGTTTCGCGCGCGAGGGTGGGCTTGGCATCTCCGGACAGCATAACTGCTGAAATCAGGGCAACCTCTATGCCTATGACAGCGAGGGTCAGGATCAAGGTGCCATAGGGTTCTCCCAACAGCGTCGCCAGACATTCCGCATGGCGCACGACCGAAAATGCACACCACATCATCCCGGCAAAGAGAACCGCGAGAACGCCAAGCGAACCGCCTAGACCGATCTGGGCCGGATCAATCGCGTCGCCAACATACAGAAATGCACCAAACAGCAAAAAGCCGGCGATCGAGGCACTTTCCATCTTGATACTGTTCATTGCATCCCATCTCAGCTTTGCAGAACGGAGATCCTCATGACGCGGCAGCCGATGCCACAGTCCTATAGGCAAGAATTGCACCGGCGAGATCTTCAAGCGCCGCCCCAACTGATTTGAAAAGGGTTATCTCTTCATCATCCACGCGGCCCTTGTGCAGCCCTTGCGCAAGGTCATGGAGGTCGGCCTTGATGTCCGACGGTCTCAGGACGCCGGATGCCAGGGGCTGGGAGATATCGCCCCCCTCCTTGGTGCAGCCCTCGCGCGTATCAACAAAGACACTGGCCCGGCGCACCGCCTCGTCGTCACTCTCCCGCATGGAAGGCTTGAAGGCGCCAACAAGGTCGACGTGTGTTCCTGGCTGCAGCCACTCCCCCAGGATCAAGGGATCTTTCGACAGGGTCGCGGCACTGACGATGTCCGCTGCGCGCACGGCTTGTTCGAGATCTGACGTGCCCTCAACCGTGATCCCGTAAAGCGCTGACGCCTCAGCAGCAAGTGCCTGCGCCTTGTCCAGACTGCGCCCCCAGAACGTCACACGCGTGATCGGCCGCACCGCCAAATGCGCACCAACCAGATTCAGGGCCACCCTTCCCGTTCCCGCCACGACAAGATGGCTCGCGTCTTTGCGGGCAAGATAGCGCGCCGCCAATGCCGATGCCGCAGCCGTGCGGCGGGCGGTCAACTCACCGCCGTTGATCATCGCCAGCATTTCACCTGTCCGCGCATCTGACAGAAGATATTCCGCAGAGATCGCCGGCAGGCCCCTGCCGGAGTTTCCAGGCATCACATTGACGATCTTCACACCAGCAAACGCCCCGGGCACCCAGGCTGGCATCAGCAGCATCGTCGCATCGGGTTCCCCCGGAACCGCCATGTCATGGTGGTGGCGGACGGGCATTTCACAGCCGCTCTTGAACATGGCATCAAGCGCATCAACCAGCGCGAGGAATGGCAGGGCCTTAAGGGTTTCTTCCTGCGAAAGCAGCAGCATGGAGCGTCCTCAAGCGGATGATCTGACGGGCGTGAAGACCGACACGAAAAAAGCCGGCGTCTGATCGACGCCGGCTCATGATTGGGAACAACAGAGTCGCAGGCGATCAGATCGCCAGATACTCGTGCCTCAGCTCCGCATTGTCGAGCACCTCCTGAGCGGCGCCGTCAAAAACCACCTCGCCCATGTCGAGAATCACGGCACGGTCCGCAAGGTGAAGCGCAGCGATGGCGTTCTGCTCGACGATAATGGTGGTGATGCCAAGCTCCTTGACCCCCTCCAGAATGCGCTCGATTTCCTGAACGATCACCGGCGCCAGCCCTTCGTAGGGCTCATCCAGCAACAACAGCTTGATATCGCGGGCAAGAACACGCGCCAGGGCGAGCATCTGCTGCTCACCGCCGGACATGGTCGTGCCTTCCTGATTGCGGCGCTCCGCAAGACGCGGGAAATGGTCATAGATCCGCTCGATGGACCAGCCCTTGGGCTCCGCAATCTGGGAGAGCTCCAGATTTTCCTGCACCGTCAGGCCGGAAATGATCCGCCGGTCTTCCGGGACGAGGCCGACACCGACCTGGGCCGCTTCAAAGCTCTTCATTTCATGAAGCGGCTTATGATCAAGCCAGATCTCGCCATGGGTCAGCTGCGGATCATCCATGCGCGCAATCGTCCGCAAGGTCGAGGTCTTGCCCGCACCGTTCCGGCCGAGAAGGGCAAGGATTTCGCCTTCACGCACATCAAAGTTGACGCCCTGAACGATGTAGCTCTCGCCATAGTAGGCGTGCATATCCCAAGCGGAAAAGAACGCAGGTGCGCCGCCCTGCGGCTTGACCGGCTTGATGCCCGGCGCAGTCTTGCCGGCAAGTTGATCGTCGATAACGCTCATAGATGCGCTCCTCCGAGATAGGCTTCCTGAACGCGCGGATCGCCCTTGATGTCTTCCGGCTTACCTTCTGCAATGATCGCGCCCTGGGCGAGCACAGTCACCTTCTGGGCAAGCGAAAACACAACGTGCATATCGTGTTCAATGACCACCTTGGTGATCCCGCGATCGCCGATCCGCTTCAGGAGATCGATTGTGTTGTTGGTGTCAGCTCGGGACATGCCCGCGGTAGGCTCATCCAGAAGAAGAAGCTTGGGGTCCTGTGACAAGCACATCGCCAGCTCGAGACGCCGCTTGTCGCCGCGCGAAAGGCTGTTGGCGACCATCTCCCGCTTTTCAACCAGGCCGACGTCCTCCAACATGTGCAGGGCCTTGTCGCGCACTTCCGTATCTTGATCAACGCGAACGAAGGCATGAAGAGCGAACTCTCCGTCGCGCTTAGCTAGCGTCGGGATCATGACGTTTTCCAGCAAGGTCAGATCGCCGAAGATTTCCGGCGTCTGAAACACGCGCGACACACCCACCTGGTTGATCTGGTGCGGCTTCATGCCGGTCAGGGAAACGTCCCCGAACATCACGGTTCCTGTATCAGGCACCAGACGGCCGATCATGCAGTTGAGAAAGGTCGACTTGCCGGCACCGTTCGGTCCAATGATCGCGTGAACCGTGCCTTCTTCCACCTTGAAGTTGACATTGTTGAGAGCACGCAGTCCGCCGAACGACTTGTTCACACCCTCGACTTTGAGGATTTCCATATCAGTTCACCTTATTCAGCTGGCGTGGTCGACGTTTTGGCACTGACGCTCTCGCCGGACGACGGCTTGCGCTTGAACAGCCGGCCAATCCTCTCGAAGCCTTCCATGATGCCGCCCGGCAGGAAGATGACGATCAGCATGAACATGATGCCAAGGGTCAAATGCCAGCCCTTGCCGATGAAGGGATGAATGACGAACACCAGGAAGTCGGCAAGGCCTTCGGGAAGGCCCGCGAACCAATCATAGAGAATGTTGTCATTGATCTTGGAGAAGATGTTCTCGCAGTACTTGATGAAGCCTGCCCCGAGCACCGGCCCGATCAAGGTCCCCGCACCGCCGAGGATCGTCATCAGAACGACCTCACCGGATGCTGTCCACTGCATGCGCTCCGCACCTGCAAGCGGGTCCATCGCCACCATGAGCCCCCCGGCCAACCCGGCATACATTCCGGATATGACAAAGGCTGCCAGCGTGTAGGGCTTGGAGTTCAATCCGGTGAAATTCATCCGCTGCTGGTTGGACTTCACGGCCCGCAGCATCATGCCAAAGGGCGAGCGGAAGATCCGGATTGCCACATAGAATGCGACCATCATCACAACCGCACACAGATAGTAGCCAGCATTGAACGTGAAGAGCCAGCCGCCCATGCTCAGTTCGAAACTGTCACGCATTGCAATGCCGAAGAAGTTTGCCGCAGGGATCGAACCGTCCACCTGGCTGACTCCAAGGACACGCGGGTCATTCAGGGCCAGTTGCAGCCCGGTTTCCCCGTTGGTGATCGGCGTCAGGACTGAATAGGCCAGCGAAAACGACATCTGCGCAAAGGCAAGGGTCAGGATCGAGAAGTAGATGCCTGAACGCCGCAGGGAAATGTACCCGACCAGCAGGGAGAACAGACCCGCAAAGACCACCGACATGAAGATCGCCGGAATGACATTCATGGTCAGCAGCTTCATCATCCAGACACCGGCGTAGGAACCCACACCCAGGAAAGCCGCATGGCCAAAGCTGAGGTAGCCGGTGAGGCCGAAGAGGATGTTGAAGCCGACAGCGAAGATCCCGAAGATCAGGAAACGCTGCATCAGATCCGGATAGCCTGCATTGAATTGCGCCAGCTCCGAGCCTTCCGGGAACGGATTCAACAGGAGCGGAGCAAACACCACGAGCGCAAGCACGAGTAAGAAGAGCGAAGTGTCTTTTTTGTTAAGTCCAAGCATGATTTAGCTTTCCATAACACCTTTGCGGCCCATCAGACCTCGCGGACGGGTCAGGAGGATCACGATCGCAACGAGATAGATGATGATCTGGTTGATGCCTGGGAACAGCGCAACGACCTGTGCCATAGAGGCGAAACTCTCCAGGATGCCCAGCAGGAACCCTGCAGCGACAGCGCCCGGCAAGGAGCCCATGCCGCCGACAACCACCACAACGAAGCTCAGAACAAGGAAGTCCATGCCCATGTGGTAGTTGGGTGAATTGATCGGGGCGTACATTACCCCTGCCAGCCCGGCCACAACGGCCGCCAAGGCGAACATGAAGGTGAACCGCCGGTCGATATCGATCCCCAAAAGGCCGACTGTCTCCCTGTCTGCCATGCCCGCACGCACGACCATGCCGAAGGTCGTGAACCGGAGGAAGGCAAACACCGCGCCGACAATGAGCGCCGCAAACATGAAGTAGACGATACGCCAGTACGGATAGATGATCACATTCGGATCCATGCCCACCAGGGCACCGAAATCAAAGCTGCCTGCAAAGGCCGCCGGCGCAGGCGTCGGGATCGGGTTCGCGCCATAGAAATACTTGATGATTTCCTGCAAGACGATGGCAAGGCCAAAGGTCACAAGGATCTGGTCGGCATGCGGACGCTTGTAGAAATGCTTGATCAGGCCGCGCTCCATGACAAGGCCAACCAGGGCCATGATCGGAATGGAGAACAGGATCGCAAGGGGAACCGACCAGTCGATAATGGCTGCGCCCACCTCGGGACCGAACCAGGATTCCACATAGGGTGTTTCGACTTTGAGCGGATTGCCGAGGAAATCCTTGCGGGTTTCGTCGATTGTCACGAAGGACACGGACAAAAGCCGGCTCAGGGTCACGGCACAGAAGGCCCCGATCATGAACAAGGCCCCATGGGCGAAGTTCACAACGCCCAAAGTACCGAATATGAGGGTCAAACCCAAGGCAATCAGCGCATAGGCTGAGCCTTTGTCCAGACCATTCAAGATTTGAAGAAGTATCGCGTCCATCGCTCTCAGCTCGGATCATCAGCGCGCGTCGCGGCAACACCCAACCGCGCGAATTACAAGGAATAAGGACAGGGCAGAAGAACCGCCCTGTCCCTCAGTTTTTGAAGATTATGCGCCCGGGTTACAGGTGCCGAGAGCACCGCCAGCGAACTGGGGGTGATCCGGTGCGTAAGTGACCTGCTCGGCAGGTGTGACCTCAACGATTTCAAGAAGATCGAACTCGGAAGTCGGGTTTTCCTTACCCTTCACAACGAGCACGTCCTTGAAGCACTGGTGGTCTTCTGCACGGTACAGCGTCTTGCCGTTGCCCAAGCCGTCGAACTCGAAGCCTTCCAGGGCTTCCACGACACCACATGGGTTGAACGTGCCTGCACGCTCACAGGCATCAGCATAAAGCAGCGCCTGAACATAGGTCGTGTGAGCCGCCTGGCTCGGCGGGAAGCCGTACTTCTGACCGAAGGAACGGACGAACGCCTGGGAGCCTTCGTCGGTCAGCGACCAGTGCCAGTTGGTGGAACCGAAGATGCCCTTAACGTTGGCGCCTGCACCCTTCGCCATCAGGCGGGAGTAAAGCGGAACGATGATCTCGAAGTTCTTGCCGTTGACGACCTTATCGCGAAGACCGAACTGAACGGCGTTGGTGAGCGAGTTCACCATGTTGCCGCCGTAGTGGTTCAGCACCAGCACGTCTGCATCGGACTGCAAGACCGGCGTGATGTAGGCGGAGAAGTCAGTCGCAGCCAGCGGGGTTTTGACTGTCTCGACAGTCTCCCAGCCCATTGCTTCTGTGGATTCCTTGACCGCCTGTTCTGTGGTGTAACCCCAGTTGTAGTCGGCTGTCAGGTGGTAAGCCTTACGGTCACTGCCGTAGGCATTCTTCAACACCGGAGCAAGTGCTGCACCGGACATGTAGGAGTTGAAGAAGTGACGGAAGCCGTTGGCCTTCCGGTCCTTACCGGTGGTGTCGTTGGAGTGGGTCAGACCGGCCATGAAGATGACGCCGGCTTCCTGGCAGAGAGCCTGCACAGCCACAGCCACACCAGAGGACGAACCGCCGGTGATCATGATGGCGCCGTCTTTTTCGATCATGGATTTGGCAGAAGCACGCGCAGCATCAGACTTGGTCTGCGTGTCACCGGTCACAAACTCGACCTTCTTGCCGAGGATACCGTTGCCTTTGAGCGCCTTCGACGAGAAGGTGGTCAGCATTCCGCCGTCGCCGCCGCCGTTGAGGTGCTCGACAGCAAGCTGATAGGCGCGCAGTTCGTCCGCACCCTCGTCCGCATAAGGACCGGTCTGAGGTACGTTGAAGCCGAGCGTCACGGTGGAACCGGTTGGTTCGTTCAGATAACCGGCCGACCATGCGTTGCTGGTGAAGATCGTCGGAGCAGCCAGACCGATGCCACCTGCGGCACCAGCACGCAAAATGGAACGACGGCTGAATGGTTTACGTATAAGGGTCATACTTTCCTCCCAGAAAGGCCCAAAAGCCTACACGAATGTCTGCAAACACTTGCAGGATGTGCCAGCGGCCCCGAGCAACACTTTCCGGTCAAAACAACGACCACTTTGCCGCAGGGACTACGAGCTGCTGCGACTGTAGAAAAGCGTAAGCCAAACAAGCAATACGACTATCGGCGTGGTCTTGTTGACCGAGCTTGGACAAAAAACTTGAAGCCCTAGAAAGAAAATACAAATTTGGAAGAAATGATGCAGCGCATCAATTCGGTATCCAGCTATTTTTATTTGATAAATGACAATCAACGCCGCAACGCAGCATGGTCAACTCGACCGCACCGGCTAATTAATCTCAAAATCGTCTTATCCGAAAGTCAAAGACGCATCTTTCCGCTGGGCCCTTCAAAATTGCATCAGTGAGCCCAGCGCACCCCCGTATTCGCCTAAACTGCCTCGTCGAATCGACTATTCGCAAGAATGACAAGTGCTTCTGAAAGACTCTGTCTGCTCCGAAGCGGGCCTGACGACAAAACGTGAAAACCAGGGATCGACCATGAACCATCTGATCACCTCCGCCGATGAACTCCACGAGCTCTACGGAACACCAGCGCTGGCCTCCACCGCAAAGGTCGGCGATCGGGTGACGCCGCAATATCGGCTCCTGATCGAAGCCTCCCCCTTCTGTGCGCTGGCGACCGCAGGTCCGGAGGGTCTCGACTGTTCGCCGCGCGGTGACGCCGGCCAATGTCTCGTCATTCAGGATGAAAAAACGCTCCTGATGCCCGATCGGCGCGGCAACAACCGGATCGATTCCCTGCACAACATTGTGCGCGACCCTCGTATCGCCCTGATGATGCTGATCCCCGGATCCGGCAATACGCTACGCATCAACGGCACGGCCGAGCTGTCCACAGATCCGGAGCTTTTGAAGAACCTTGCGATGAAGGGCAAGGAGCCACGTTGCGTGATCCGTATAACGATCTCGGAGATCTATTTCCAATGCGCCCGTGCTGTCATTCGCGCAGGTCTTTGGGACAGTGCCAATCATGTCGACACGGCAGCTCTCCCCACCCCCGGACAAATCCTGGAGCACATGTCGAGTGGCGAGGTCGGCGGCAAGGCCTATGACGATGAATGGCCGGATCGCGCCGCCAAATCAATGTGGTAAGCTGCGCTATGACAATTGCCCCACTTCTGGACGCTGGCTGGCTGGTTGCAAGTCACGCGCTCGCTGCCCTCACAGCTTTCGTGCTTGGCGCTGTTCAATTGGCAGCGCCCAAGGGCACGCTGCCTCACCGGACGCTCGGCTACGTCTGGGTCATATTGATGCTCTGGATCGCTGGATCGAGCTTTTTCATCTATGAAATTCGCCTCTGGGGGCCGTTCAGCCCGATCCATATTCTCTCTCTGCTGGCCCTCTTTGGTCTGATCAGCGGCGTCCTCGAGGCGCGCCGGAAAGACATCCGGGAACACCGCAAGACCATGATTCTGCTCTACACAGGTGCCTTGCTGATCGCCGGTTTTTTCGCACTGATGCCAGGCCGAACCATGCGTACGGTTCTGTTTGGATCCTAGCAGATGCCGAGCCCCTTCATTCTCTCCGGCTGCTCAGGCGGCGGGAAGTCTTCCGTTCTGGATGAATTGAAAGACCGTGGCTTCACGGTGGTGCCGGAAGCTGGACGGCGGGTGGTCGCAGACGCACTCCAAACCAACTCAAACGCCCTGCCCTGGATCGATCCACTGGCCTTTTGCCGTGCCTGCTGCGATCTTCACATGCAGGATCTGGCGAAGCTTCCAAATCAGGAGCGCCGCGTCTTTCTGGACCGCTCCCTGATCGATCTTTTTGCCTATCTGGAAATGAAGCGGATCTCTGTTCCGGCCGATCTCGGCGCAGCCTTGCGCGCTGTTTCCTATGCCAAAACCGTCTTCCTGACGCCTCCTTGGCAGCAGATTTTCGTCAATGACCAGGAGCGAAAAGCTTCATTTAAGGAAGCGGCCCTTGAATATGAGCACCTGCTGTCCTCCTATCGGTCTCTTGGCTATCAAGTCACACTCCTGCCCAAGACCTCGGTCGCTGACCGCACTGATATGCTCCTAAATGAACTTGATCAGATGGACGCTTGAGCTTTCCCCTTGGAACACACCCCGATCCACGCCATATCTCTCTGAAATTCAAATAAAGCCGTTGAGGACGTCATGACCGCA
Source organism: Roseibium polysiphoniae (assembly GCF_014842925.1). Taxonomy (GTDB): domain Bacteria; phylum Pseudomonadota; class Alphaproteobacteria; order Rhizobiales; family Stappiaceae; genus Roseibium; species Roseibium polysiphoniae. The sequence goes on along the minus strand of NZ_JACYXJ010000002.1, from coordinate 280,580 downwards.
AATCCGCTTCTGACCGAATGGAACACCCCATTCGAGCTGCCGCCTTTCTCGGACATCGAGCCGGCCCATTTCACCGAAGCGTTCGAAAAGGCCATGGTGCAAGCACGCGCTGAAATCAACGCGATCGCCGACAACGCGGAAGCACCGACCTTTGACAACACCATTCGTGCGTTGGAAGCGTCCGGCGAATTGCTGACACGCGCCGCGCGCACCTTCTACAATCTCAGCGGCGCTCATACCAATCCGGACCTTCAGGCTATCGAACGCGAAATGGCGCCCAAGTTCGCAAAACACGGGTCGGAAACCTTTCAAAATGAAGCGCTCTTTCAGCGGATCGCATCCCTGTGGAGCCAGCGCGGCGAGCTTGGCCTTGACGAGGAACAGGCCCGTGTCCTGGAGCGGTACCACACCATGTTCCAGCGTGCGGGTGCAGGGCTTGGTGCAGCCGGCAAATCCCGCATGGCAGAGATCTCGCAAAACCTCGCCAGTATCGGCACTCAGTTTGCACAGAACGTCCTGAAAGACGAAGCCGACTACAAGCTCGTCCTCGAAAGCGAGGAAGACCTGGCAGGACTGCCCGACTTCCTCATCGCGGCCGCGGCGGAAGCTGCCGCAGAACGCGGGCTTGAAGGCAAATACGTCATCACCCTGTCGCGCTCATCCATCGAGCCCTTCCTGCAGTTCTCGACCAACCGGCCCTTGCGCGAAACCGCGTTCAAGGCCTGGTCTGGCCGTGGAGAAGGCGGTGGTGAAACTGACAACCGCGAGATTGTCTCCAAGACCGTCGCTCTGCGCGCAGAAAAAGCAAAATTGCTGGGCTTTGACAGCTTTGCCCATTTCAAGCTCGACGACACCATGGCGAAGACGCCTGACGCTGTCCGCGAGCTCCTGACCAAGGTCTGGACGCCTGCCCTCAAGCGGGCCCGCGAAGAGGAAGAAAAACTCGCAGAGATGGCACGGTCGGAAGGTGGCAACTTCAAGATCGCCCCCTGGGACTGGCGTCACTACGCCGAGAAGGTGCGCAAGGACGAATTCGATCTCGATGAAACCGAGTTGAAACCCTACCTCCAACTCGACAAGATCATCGAGGCGGCTTTCGACACGGCGACCCGCCTCTTCGGCCTGAGCTTTGAGGAAAAGCATGGCCTGCCAACCTATCATCCAGATGTGCGCGTCTTCGAGGTCAAGGATCGGGACGGCAAGCATGTCGGATTGTTCCTAGGCGATTATTTCGCGCGCGCCTCAAAACGCTCCGGAGCCTGGATGAGTGCTTTCCGCTCCCAGCATAGGCTGGATGGCGAGATCTCGCCGATCATCGTCAATGTCATGAACTTCTCCAAGGGCACGCCCGGTGAAGCAACGCTTCTGACCTTCGACGACGCCCGGACCCTGTTCCACGAGTTCGGCCATGGCCTCCACGGGCTCTTGTCGAATGTCACCTACCCGATCATTTCAGGCACAGGTGTGGCGCGCGACTTCGTGGAACTGCCCTCGCAGCTCTACGAACACTGGTTGTCTGAGCCAGAAGTCCTGTCGCGCTTCGCTGTCCACTACAAGACGGGCGAAGCCATGCCAAACGCCCTGCTGGACAAGCTGCTGGCGGCGGAGAATTTCAACCAGGGTTTCGCGACGGTCGAATACACCGCCTGCGCCCTTGTGGATCTCGAAATTCACCTCCTGACCGAGGCAAGCGATCTCGACGTGACCGACTTCGAGAAGAAGACCCTTCAGGCAATCGACATGCCGGATGCCATCACCATGCGCCACAGGGTGCCTCACTTTGCCCATGCCTTTGCAGGTGATAGCTACTCTGCCGGCTATTACAGCTACATGTGGTCGGAGGTGATGGATGCCGACGCCTTTGGCGCCTTCGAGGAAAAGGGGGACATCTTTGACCCGGAGACGGCAGAAAAACTCTACACACATATCTATTCTGCAGGAGGACGTCCCGACCCTGCGCAAACCTACAAGGCCTTCCGCGGCCGTGCCCCGGAAATCAACGCGCTTTTGACCAAGCGCGGTTTGGCCGCATAGGCTTCATGCAAGACTGATAGCAAGATCGGACGGAGAGCGGGCAATGCCTTGCTCCTCGCCCGGGACAAGACAAGCTGCAAGGACTTGATGATGAGCCACCGAACCATCAGCGCACCAGATGAGCCGACTTCGCCGATCATGCGCATCTCCCTTGTTCTTGGAGGTCTGTTCGGCGCAGCCGGTGTCATGCTGATGGCGGCCTCTGCCCATATCGACACCACGGGCCTTGTGGGCACGGCTGCCGAGATGCTGCTGTTCCATGCCCCCGCGTTCCTGGCGATCTCGGCGCTGGCTCAGGTTCGGCGCATTCCGTTTCTTGCCGTCGGCCTTGCTCTTCTGACAATCGGTCTGGCGCTCTTTTGCGGCGATCTTCTGTTTCGCGCCTTTCTCGATCAGCGCCTGTTCCCCATGTCCGCCCCAACGGGCGGAATGATGTTGATCCTGGGCTGGGTTGCTCTGGCGCTTTCTGCCCTGCGTATCCGGGCACGCTAGACAGCCACAAAGCCCCCCTGCCAACAAACAGGGGTGCCATCGGTGAAGTTTGACGATATGACTCTGCCAATTGCCGACGAAGGACTTTCAAAAGGAACTCAGTTGACTGTTTCCGTTTCGCCAAAAAGCGCAGAGAAAACAGAGGCATTTGTGCCTCCCTACCCGTTCCGCTACGAGCAGATGCCACCGATCTGGACCCTGATCGGAATGGCAAAAAAGAACTTCCTGTCGATCTGGGGCATGGATGATTTTCAAAGCCGTTTGAGAAGCACACGGGTTTTTACGCGCGAGTTGGTGATCTGCAATCGCCCCGATGTCGTGCGTGAGGCCTTCCAGTCCAACCACCGCGCCCTGCAGCGCAAAAGCCCCCAAATGCGCCACGCGCTGGAACCTCTTCTCGGCGACGGGCTTTTCGTCAGCGACACAGACACTTGGGCCAAGCGGCGCAAGGTCGTGGCACCGATCATCCACGGCTCCCGCGTTCCAGGTTTCGCGCCGATCATGGTCGATACGATCATTGAAAAGCGCGAGGAGTGGGCCGCGCGTCCCGATGGCGCGGAGATCGACGCCCTTGAGGAAATGGCTCACCTCACCGCAGAGATCATCTCCCGCACCATTTTCGGCAGAAATCTGGGCGCCAACTACGCCAGCGAGGTGGTCGAAGGATTCTCGGACTATCAGCGCCACATCGATCAGATTGATCTGATTTCCATGTTCGGCTTGCCGGAATGGTTGCCGCGGTTCCGGGGGCGCGCCATCCGGAAATCGAAAGACCGGATCCTGAAGGTTCTCGACGAGATCATCGACAGCTACAGCGCCCAAAAGGACGCCGGCGAAGCCTCGGTCATCGGCGGGCTTTTGGAAGCGCGCGATGAAAACGGCGAACCACTGAGCCGCGATGCCATCCGCAATGAAGCTGCCGTCATCTTCATGGCGGGACATGAAACCACCGCCAACACACTCGCCTGGACGTGGTATCTCCTGTCCCAGTCTCCGGAGACAGCAGCTAAACTCCATCTTGAGATCGACACCGTCCTTGGCGACAGAACGCCAACCTTCAAGGATGTGGCCGACTTGCCCTACACCAAGGCGGTGATCGAGGAAACGCTGCGGCTCTATCCGCCTGTGCCGATCCTGGCACGCGAAGCGATGGAAGACACCGAGATCGGCGGCAAGGCGATCCCCAAGGGCTCCCTGGTCATGGTGGTGCCGTGGCTCATGCATCGCAATCCGGTTCTGTGGAGCAAGCCTGACGCCTTCTGGCCAGAGCGCTTCCTGCAGAAATCCAAACGCCCGAACAAATACGGCTATGTGCCCTTCTCGATTGGTCCGCGGATCTGCGCCGGTCTGCAATTCGGCATGACCGAGGCCATACTGAGCCTGGCGATCCTCGCGCGAAAATTTGAGCCCAAGCTCAAGCCGGGAACGGACGTACAGCCAGTTGCCCGCCTGACACTTCGCCCCGGAGCGGATCTGCCCATGCTGCTGCAAAACCGGGCCGCATGACGCTTCAAAAACAGAAGAACGCTGACCAGAGCAGCGGACTGCGGCTTGAAGACATTCCCTTCCGCGAGACTAGGCCGGAAGAGCCGCCTACCCCTTCGGCGCGGGCTATCTTCGGGCCGGCGGGAGATAAGCGAACTGCAGCGCGGCGATACTGGATCACCCATCCGGTCGATGGTCTTCTCAACACCGCATTTCACGAGCTGCTTGCGCGACTTCCAGCCCGCTTCGTCTCTGCCTTCGGCCATGCGACCGCTGACCTGGCACGCCTGAGATACAAGAACCGTATTTTCGCCCAGCGGATCGAGCGGAATTTCCACGCGCTGACGTCTAGTATCGGTCGCACCGATCAGGAAAAGCAGGATGGATTGAAGCGCTGGTGGCGCAACATCGGCCGCACCATGGCCGAGTTTTCCAAGGCCAACCACCTTTGGCGCGAAGGCCACTTGAAGGTCCAGGGGCTGGAAAATCTCGAGCGGGCGCAGGAACTCGGCAAGCCGCTGATCTTCGTGTCCATGCATCTGGGAACCTGGGAAGCAGCTTTTACAGCCATTCATGAAGGGCTGGCCGCCCCGAGCATCGGGCCATTTCAGCCGGAGCCGAACCGGTTCACCAACCGCATCGTCTACAGGCTGAGAAAACGGCGAAACCAGTATCTGTTTCCACCCGGTCAGCGCAGCGCCATTCGCCTGCACAAGCTCCTGCGCAGCGGCGCAGCGTCACTGACGATCTTTATAGACGAGGTGCGCGACAACCAGGTTCATCTGCCGGCATTCGGCCGTCCCTTGCCGGACAAAGGCAACGCGGTGGTCGCGATCAAGCTGGCGAATGCGGCCGGCGGCACAATTGTGCCGTTCTACCTGAGCCGCCAAAACGGTCCGGATTTCGACCTCAACATCCTGCCGCCGCTGGAACCAAACGCCGCCGACTATACAAAACGTTACGACCTGCAGCCAACACTGCAGGCCTTCAACGATATCTTCGAGCCAATCGTTCTCGACAACATCGAGCACTGGTACATGCTGGGCGAATTGCGTTTGCCGCCAAATTTCGAAAGAAACCTTGGCAAAAACTGCTCAAAGCGCCTGTCCTGACAGGAGGAGATGGAATCAATCCAGCGCTCGCCACCTGCCGGGAACCGTCCTGATCAGGATTTCAGACGTTCTGCGTGCCAGGCAACGTGATCGCGGCCAAAGGTCGACACGGTGAAGTAGGAATGATCATAGCCTTCCCGCATCCGGAACACGGACGGCGTCCTGGTCTCGGCCAGTGCTGAGGCAAGTGATTCCGGCTTCAGCAGATCCAGAAACTGGTCACTTGCACCCTGATCAACAAGAATATCGCCCTTCCAGCCCTTGTCGCGCAGAAGAAGCGTGGCGTCATGCCCTGACCAAAGGCTCTCGTCGTCGCCAAGATAGGCACCAAGTTGCTTGCGCCCCCAGTCCGACTGGGTCGGATTGGCGATCGGGGCAAAGGCTGACAAGGAAACGAAATGATCCGGGTGGCGCATTGCCAGCGTCAAGGCACCATGTCCACCCATGGAATGGCCCGTCACGCCGTGGCTTTCGGTGACCGCAAAGTTCTCCTGCACCAGATCTCGAAGCTCTTGAACAATATAGTCTTCCATCTGGAAGTGTGGCTTCCAGGGATCCTGCGTTGCATTGACGTAAAAGCCGGCCCCCTGCCCCAGGTCATAGGCATCGTCGTTGGCAACGCCTTCTCCGCGCGGGCTTGTGTCGGGAAACACCAAGGCAACGCCGAACTCAGCCGCATGAGCCTGAAGGCCGGCCTTTGTCATGGCGTTCTCATGGGTGCAGGTCAGGCCGGAGAGATACCACAGCACCGGCACCGGTCCCTGGCTGGCTTGCGGCGGCAAATAGACCGCGAAGGTCATCTCCACGCCGCAAACCTTCGATGCGTGGCTATAGACACCCTGAACACCGCCAAAGCTGCGGTTTTCCGAAACAGTTTTCATGGGTCAGCTCTTTCTATGAGGCAAACGGAAATGGGTCACGCCTGGGTCAGATCCTTGTACATCACCAGAGCATCGACATAGCCATGTGACGGGTGGTTGAAGGCCCCCGGCAGCCGACCCGCGATGTCAAAGCCATAACTTTGCCAGATCGCGATTGCGCGCGTGTTGGTCGAGACAACGAAGTTGAACTGCATGGCCCTGAAGCCGCGCTCCGGCGCCGTTTTCAACGCATGTTCCAGCATGGTTCGGGCAACGCCCTTGCCTCTGGCTGCCGCCGCCGTGACAAAACCGCAGTTGCAGACGTGGGCGCCGCCGCCCTTATGATTCTGGCACAGGTAGTAAGTACCCAAAAGCTGCGTCCGTCCATCTTCGCTCGCCTCGACGACGAACGCCTCGTGCCCGCCGCCGGTCCAATAGGCCAGCGTTTCCGCACGAGACATGTCCGTGTCGATGGCATAGGTGTCTCCAGCCGCGAAAACCGGCTGGAGCATGTCCAGGACCTCTTCGTTGTCCGCCGAACGCATCGGACGGACCACAAGCTCCGTCATGACTAGTACAGCACCACCGAGCGAATGGATTCGCCGGCGTGCATCAGGTCAAAGCCCTTGTTGATGTCCTCAAGTGGCATCGTGTGGGTGATCATCGGATCGATTTCGATCTTGCCGTCCATGTACCAGTCAACGATCTTCGGGACATCCGTCCGGCCACGCGCGCCGCCGAAGGCCGTGCCGCGCCAGTTGCGGCCCGTCACCAGCTGGAATGGGCGGGTCGAGATCTCGGCTCCTGCGGGTGCCACGCCGATGATGATGCTCTCGCCCCATCCCTTGTGCGAGGCTTCAAGCGCTGTGCGCATGACATTGACGTTGCCAGTCGCATCGAAGGTGTAATCCGCGCCGCCCTTGGTCAGATCGACCAGATAGGCCACGAGATCGCCTTCCACTTCCGACGGGTTGACGAAATGGGTCATGCCGAAGCGTTCCGCCATTTCCTTCTTGGAATTGTTCAGATCGACACCGACGATCATGTCGGCACCTGCAAGGCGCAAACCCTGCAGCACATTGAGGCCAATACCGCCAAGACCGAAGACGATGGCCTTGGAGCCAATTTCAACCTTGGCCGTGTTGATCACCGCACCGATGCCGGTGGTCACGCCGCAGCCGATGTAGCAGACCTTGTCGAACGGCGCGTCCTCGCGGATCTTTGCCAGCGCGATTTCAGGAACCACCGTGTAGTTCGAGAAGGTCGACGTGCCCATATAGTGCAGGATCGGATCACCATCCAGCGTCGTGAAGCGCGAGGATCCGTCCGGCATCACGCCCGCGCCCTGGGTGGAGCGGATGGCCTGACACAGGTTGGTCTTCGGGTTGAGGCAGTACTCGCACTGGCGGCATTCCGGCGTGTAGAGCGGAATCACATGATCGCCCGGCTTCAACGACGTGACGCCAGGCCCCACCTCGACAACAACACCCGCACCTTCATGGCCTAGGATCGCCGGGAAAAGACCTTCCGGATCGGCACCAGACAGGGTGAACTCATCCGTATGGCAAATTCCTGTCGCCTTGATTTCCACCAGAACCTCGAACGCCTTCGGCCCTTCAAGGTTGACCTCCATGACCTCGAGTGGCTTGCCGGCACCAAGTGCCACTGCTGCGCGCGTCTTCATCATCAAACTCCTCAGGACTCAAATCGGGGCGTTTCCAGAAACTCTTTCCCCGGTGATAGCGAACATGAATCGATGTGGAAACCCATCAGTGTTTCCGTTCCGACATTTGGCGCGATTTGATCCATGGAATTGTGGCCTGTGCAAGCCACTGGTGGGACAGAATGACACTGTGTCGGATTTGAACAAGTCAGCGACTGAAACCGATGAGGAGCCGCGGCTGCATTGGCGATTATGGCGAAGTAGCCGTCCGGTCCCTTGTGCAGACGACCGGGCGGCGTTACGCCTTTGAAGGACAAAGACCGAAATCAAGGTCTGCCCCATTGCCCGGAGCCGCAAGTGAAGCGATTTTCCTTTCTGGAACTGGCGAAAAACGCCTTTAACGCGCATCAGAACTGGGGCCGCCAGTGGCGCGCGCCGGAGCCCAAGGCCGAATATGACATCGTCATCGTAGGTGCCGGTGGCCATGGTCTGGCGACCGCCTACTACCTGGCCAAAGAACACGGCATGAAGAACATCGCCGTGATCGAGAAGGGCTGGCTTGGTGGCGGCAACACGGGCCGCAACACGACCATCGTGCGCTCCAACTACCTCTGGGAAGAAAGTGCAGCGCTTTACAATCATGCGGTCAACCTGTGGCAAGGCCTGTCGACAGACCTGAACTACAACGTCATGTACTCCGCCCGCGGCGTCATGATGCTGGCCCATACGGTGCACGACATCCAGGTCTTCAAGCGGCACATTCATGCCAACCGGCTCGCCGGCGTCCAAAATGAATGGCTGTCTCCTGAAGCCGCAAAAGACTACTGCCCGCCGCTGAACATCGAAAAGAACATCCGCTATCCGGTCATGGGTGCGGCGCTACAGCGCGTCGGCGGCACGGCCCGTCATGATGCGGTTGCCTGGGGCTATGCCCGTGCGGCTGACGACATGGGCGTGGATATCATTCAGAACTGCGCTGTCACAGGTATTCGGCGCGGCATCGACGGTGCCGTCGAAGGCGTCGAGACCGCCAAGGGCTTCATCAAGGCAAAGAAGGTCGGCGTCGTCGCGGCCGGTCACACCTCTGTCCTCATGGACATGGTCGGTGTGCGCATGCCGCTGGAATCCAATCCCTTGCAGGCCCTGGTGTCCGAGCCTGTTAAGCCGGCATTTCCGTGTGTGGTCATGTCCAACACGATCCACGCTTATATCTCACAGTCAGACAAGGGTGAGCTTGTCATCGGCGCGGGAACGGACCAGTTCGTTTCCTACAGCCAGACCGGCGGAATCCACATCACCACCCACACGATTGACGCGATCTGCGAGCTCTTTCCCATGTTCCGGCGCATGCGCATGCTCAGGAACTGGGGCGGCATCGTCGACAACACGCCCGACCGCTCGCCGATCATCGGCAAGACGCCGGTTCCCGGCCTGTTCGTCAACTGCGGCTGGGGCACTGGCGGCTTCAAGGCGACACCTGGCTCCGGCCATGTTTTCGCCCATACGATCGCCAAGGACGAACCTCACCCGATCAACGCTCCGTTCACGCTTGACCGCTTCCGCACCGGTCGCCTGATCGACGAAGCTGCCGCCGCCGCCGTGGCGCACTAGAGGGTTTTGCAATGCTTTTGATCCACTGTCCCTATTGCGGCGTCGAGCGGCCCGAAACGGAATTTGCCTGCCGCGGCGAAGCCCACATCATTCGCCCTGCCGATCCGTCCACACAGACCGACGAACAATGGGCTGAATTTCTGTATCTTCGTGAGAACCCGAAGGGCCTTTATGCCGAACGCTGGCGCCACATTCACGGCTGCGGCCGGTTCTTCAATGCGGTGCGCGAGACCGTGAGCGACAAGTTCGTCAAGGTCTACAAGGCTGGTGAACCCAAGCCCGATCTCGAGGCTCTGGCCAAGGAGATGTCCGCATGAGCCAGTCCTTCAGAACCGAGGCCGGCGGCCGGATCGATCGCGACCGAAAGGTGACCTTCAGCTTCGATGGCGACCAGCTCGAGGGCTATGAGGGCGACACGCTCGCCTCCGCCCTGCTTGCCAACGGCATCCACATGGTCGGCCGTTCGTTCAAATACCACCGTCCGCGCGGCATCCTGACCTCAGGATCGGAAGAGCCCAATGCGCTCGTCGGCGTCTATCGCCAGGGTGACCAGACCCCGAACCTGCGTGCAACCCAGGTCGAGCTCTATGAGGGGCTGAAGGCGATCAGCCAAAACAGGTTCCCCTCCCTTGGTTTCGATGTCGGAGCAGTCAACGATTTCCTATCGCCTCTGTTCCCAGCCGGCTTCTACTACAAGACCTTCATGTGGCCTCGCTCCTTCTGGGACCGGGTCTACGAACCGATCATTCGCGCAGCAGCCGGTCTCGGCAAACCGCCGAAGAATGCTGACCATGACCGCTATGCCAACCTCTACGCCCATTGCGACGTGCTGGTGGTCGGCTCCGGCCCGGCCGGTCTGGCGGCCGCACTGGCAGCTGCTGAAACCGGTGCAAGGGTCATTCTGTGTGATGAGCAGGCCGAATTGGGCGGCTCGCTCCTGAGCGAAACCGCCGCGACCATCGATGGCAAGACGCCTGTGGACTGGGTCGAGGATGCGATCCGCACCCTGCAAGCCATGGACAACGTCACGCTGCTGCCGCGCACGACTGCTTTTGGCTATTTCGCGCAGAATTTCGTCGCTCTTGCGGAACGCATCACCGATCACGTCAGCGAACCGGACCCCAATCTGCCGCGCGAGCGCCTTTGGCAGCTTCGCGCCAAGGAAGTGGTCATCGCCGCCGGCAGCATCGAACGACCGATGGTGTTCCCGGAAAACGATCGGCCCGGCATCATGAACGCCGAGGCTGGCCGCACCTATCTCAACCGCTATGGCGTCAAGGTCGGTCACAAGGCGCTTGTCGCCACGGCCTGTGACACCGCCTGGCAGGCCGCCTTTGATCTGGCCGACGCCGGCGTCGAAATTGCCGCTATCGCCGACCTACGGGAGAACCCGCCGGAGGCCTTGCAATCGATCGCACAGGCCCGCGGCATCCGTGTTGAAACCGCCTGCGTCGTCACCGGAACGACCGGCCGCAAGCGCATCGACAAGGCCCTCCTCGGCCGGGTGTCTGCATCAGGTTCGGTGGCATCTGCTGGTGATCTTGCCTGTGACAGCCTGCTCATGTCTGGCGGCTGGACACCGACTGTCAGCCTTTATTCCCAGTCCCGCGGCAAAGTTATGTGGGACGAGGCAGCCGGAGCTTTTCTGCCGGGACAGCACGTTCAGAACGAGCGTTCCGCCGGTTCTTCACGCGGTCTCTATGGACTGAACGACGTCCTGGCGGATGGCTATGCCGCTGGTGAAGAGGCTGCAAAGGCCGCCACGGGCAAGAGCGCCAAGGTCACCTATGCGGTTGCCAGCGGCGCGGAGGCTGGATCGGGCGGCACGCTTGGTGCCCTGCCCGACGACCGCGATGCGTCCCGAGTCAAGGCCTTTGTCGACTATCAGAACGACGTCACCGCCAAGGACGTGAAACTTGCCGTGCGCGAAGGCATGCACTCCATCGAGCACATCAAGCGCTACACGACCACCGGCATGGCCACCGATCAGGGCCGGCTGTCGAACATGAACGCCCTGGCAATTGCGTCCAAAGCCCTCGACAAGCCGCTCACCGATGTCGGCCTGACCACGTTCCGTCAGCCCTTCACCCCGACCACCTTCGGCACATTCGCCACCTCGTCGCGCGGCGACTTCTTCGATCCGGTCCGCAAGACACCGTCCCATCAGTGGGCGACGGACAGTGATGCGGCCTTTGAAGACGTCGGTCAGTGGAAACGGGCTTGGTATTTCCCCAAGGCCGGGGAAGACATTCATGCCGCTGTCGCACGCGAGTGCGAGGTTGTTCGCAACAAACTCGGCCTCTTCGACGCCTCTACGCTCGGCAAGATCGAGGTCGTCGGACCGGATGCGGCCGAGTTCCTCGAGCGCATGTACACCAACCCCTGGAAAAAGCTCGGCGTCGGCCGTTGCCGCTATGGGCTGATGCTCAATGAGGCCGGCTTCATCATCGATGATGGCGTCGTCGGGCGCATCGCAGAGGACCGTTTCCATGTGACAACGACGACCGGCGGCGCGCCGAGTGTCTTTGCAACCATGGAAGACTATCTCCAGACCGAATGGCCGGACCTTGATGTCTGGATCACCTCGACCACAGAACAATATGCCGTTGCCGCGGTTCAGGGACCACTGGCCCGCGAAGCCATTGCCCCATTTGTTCAGGGCATTGACCTGTCACCGGACGCATTCCCGCATATGAGCGTTGCGACCGGAACCTTCTGCGGCGTTCCCTGCCGCCTGTTCCGCATCTCCTTCACCGGTGAGGTCGGCTTCGAGATCAATGTCCCGCGGCGCCATGGCGAGATGGTCTGGAAGACCCTCGAGCATGAAGTGGCGAAGCTCGGCGGCTGCACCTATGGCACCGAGACCATGCACGTGCTGCGCGCCGAAAAGGGCTACATCATCGTCGGCCAGGAGACCGACGGTACGGTAACGCCTGATGACGCCGGCATGACCTGGGCCATCGGCAAGAAGAAACACGACTTCGTCGGCAAGCGTGGCCTGCAGCGCCCCGACCTTGTCGCCGACAACCGCAAGCAGCTGGTCGGACTGTTGACCACAGACCCGAAGGTGGTTCTCGAGGAAGGCGCCCAGATCACGGAGAGCGCCAACCCGGCAGTGGGCACACCGGCCGATGGCCATGTGACGTCATCCTATCATTCCCCCGCCATGGGCCGTTCGATTGCTCTGGCTTTGGTCAAAAACGGCCGCGCACTCGAAGGCAAGACGTTGCATGTTCCCATGCCGGACGGCTCAATTCCGGTGACCGTCACCGGCCCGGTGTTTTTCGATCCGAAAGGAGACCGGCTCAATGGCTGATGATCTTGTATCGACGCTCTATGCTCCCGACGCTGGACAGGAACCGCTTCTGGCCCTGCCTGATGTCTCTATTCTCAAGACCGCGCCACTTGCGCGCCTGTCCTTCCGAGGCCGAAACGGCGTCCTTGCCGCCGCCAGCAAGGGGTTTGGCCTCGACCTGCCGGTCAAGCCTCTGAGCGCAGAGACCGGCCCGGACCGCGCGGCCTTTTGGCTTGGCCCGGATGAATGGCTGCTCCTGGCGCAGGAGGACATGCTGAGCGAAACCATGGAAGGTCTAGCGACCGCTCTCGGCGACACGCCTCATGCGTTGGTCGACGTTTCCCATCGCCAGGACGCCATGCTGGTGACCGGCGATCAGGCGGCCTGGTTGCTCAACAGCGGCATTCCGATCGATCTGCACCTTGAAGCCTTCCCGGTCGGCATGGTGACCCGCACCCTGTTCCACAAGGCACCGGTCATGCTGTGGCGGATCGGGCCGGATGCCTTCGTTGTCGAAGCCTGGGGCTCCTTCATCGACTACGTCGCAGGCCTGCTCATTGAGGCCGCGCAAGAGCTGAAGGCCGCCTGACTCCGGGGCCCTTGAGCATCAAACGCGGCGGAGCCAATCTGCCCGCCGCGTTGACAAAGGCGAAACCGCTTTCGCCTACGGTCTTGAACAAGTGACCTTGAGGCTACAAGTTCGACCCATGCTAAAAATCGGCTCCTACAATATTCAAAAGGCTATTGGCGTGGACGCGCGCCGGCGTCCCGAGCGCACGCTCAAGGTGATCCAGGAAATGGACTGCGACGTCATTGCCCTTCAGGAAGCCGACAAGCGCTTCGGCCCGCGCGAGACCACCCTCGCCCGCGACTGGATCGCCGAACACACCGACTACAAGGTCGTGCCCTTTGCCATCAGGGATGCCAGCATCGGCTGGCACGGCAACGCCATCTTGGTGCGCAACACGGTCGAAATCCTCGACCACACGCGTCTGGAGCTGCCGACCCTTGAGCCGCGTGGCGCGGTCATGGCCGACATCAGGCTGAATGGCCAGACATTTCGGGTTGCCGCCATGCACCTGAGCGTTCTGGCCACCTACCGCAAACGCCAGATTGCCTCGCTGATGTCACAGCTTCACGCCCATGCCTTTGATCTGCCGACCGTTCTCGTGGGCGACTTGAATGAATGGTGGGACACGGCACAGAGCCTGAAGCTGTTCGACCCGCATTTCGAGGTGACGACCCCGGGCCGGAGTTTCCCCTCGCCCATGCCGCTCGCGAGCCTTGACCGCATCATCACCAGCCGCGAATTCACGGTTGAGCAAGCCGGCGTGCATCAGTCGCAAACGGCGCGCATTGCATCGGACCACCTGCCGGTCTGGGCCGAACTGACCCTCTCGCACTGACACTCTTTTCCTTTGCGCACGCCGCCGCTGATTCGACGGCTATTGGCCCTGTTGCTGGCTGAGAGGCCCATCGGGAGCGGCTGCTCGCGCCCAGTTCCTCCCGGTGGTGCCCGCCCTTCCGCCAGAGAACCGCTGGCTTTTCTTCGCAGGCAAAGCTGTTTGCTGCGAAGGGAGCGTAGACGGCCTTTCGCAGCGCTCATTTATGCGATATATTTTCTATCGAGAGATTATTTGGGAGATTTTAACAATCTATGCAGGATTTTGCGCAAAGCTTCTATCTTGCAGGACAGCTTCTGATCAGCGGTGATCCGGAGTTGGGGGAAGTCGTGGCCCTGTCGCTGCGCGTGACCGCATCGGCGCTTGCCATCTCCGCGCTCATCGGTCTGCCCCTCGGAGCTCTTCTTGCCGTCGCCCGTTTCCAGGGCCGGACCGCGCTGACAGTCCTTGCCAATGCGCTGATGGGACTGCCGCCTGTGGTCGTCGGCCTGACGGTCTACATGCTGCTGTCCAACGCCGGTCCGCTCGGTGTCCTGCAGCTGCTCTATACCCCAACAGCGATGATCATCGCCCAGAGCATCCTGATCACGCCGATCATCATCGCCCTGACGCGGCAGGTGATCGCCGATCTCAACGCGGAATACTCAGAGACCTTTCGCTCCCTCGTCGTCCCGGGCCACACCGCGATCATCGCTCTTCTCTGGGATGCCCGCTTCTCCATTCTGACGGTGTTGCTGGCTGGCTTCGGCCGGGCAATCGCCGAGGTCGGCGCCGTCATGATCGTTGGTGGCAACATCAATCATGTCACCCGGGTCATGACGACAGCGATTGCGCTTGAAACCTCCCGTGGCGAGCTTGCTCTGGCCCTTGCGCTCGGCATGGTGCTCCTTCTGATCGCGCTCAGCGTCAATGGTGCGGTCTCCCTGCTAAAGGGCGTCGACCGGAGCACGGCCCATGCCTGAGATCCTCAGCTTCCCGACGCGCACAGAGCACACGCCGAGCAAGGTGCCTTCCCCCATGCCGCTTTCCGTTCGCCACCTGGCGTTCCAGGCTGGGCACACATCGATCCTCAAGGGTGTTGACCTCGATTTGGAGACGGACGCCCTCACCGTCCTGATGGGCCCCAACGGTGCCGGCAAAAGCGTGCTGCTGCGGCTCTTGCATGGGCTCCTCGCGCCTTCCTTCGGCGAAGTGCGCTGGAACGGACTTCCGCTGGACAAGTCCCTGCGCCGCCAGCAGGCGCTGGTGTTTCAAAAGCCGGTGCTCTTGCGGCGGTCCGTCAGAGCGAACCTGAGTTTCGCGCTCGGCCTGCGTCCTGTGCCCAATCGCGCTGAAAAGCTGGCGCACGCTCTTGCCACCGCCGGCCTTGAGCATCTTTCCAAGCGTCAGGCCCGTGTCCTGTCAGGCGGCGAGCAACAGCGTCTCGCCCTTGCCCGGGCCCTGATTCTGGATCCCAAGGTGCTGATGCTGGACGAGCCCACCGCCAACCTCGACCCCGCCTCAACGCTCTTCATCGAACAGGCCATCGCCAGCGCACGCCGGCGCGGTGTCAAGGTGATCCTCGTCACCCACGATCAGCACCAGGCCCGCCGCCTTGGCGAGGAAGTCGTGTTTCTTCACGACGGCAAGATCACCGAACACAGCGATGCAGAGAGCTTCTTCGACAGTCCCAAATCCGCGGCCGCCAGAGCCTATCTCTCCGGCGACATTCTCGTTTGATCACTGATTTCAAAAAAACACCTTGAAGGGAGACCCCAAGAATGACGTTCCTCAAGTCCATGATTGCAGGTGCACTGGCGTTCGGCCTGGCCGCTGGAGCCAACGTGATGGGCGCGGCGGCAGACGAGTTCATCGTGGTGCAGTCGACAACCTCGACGCAGAATTCCGGCCTTCTCGACGAGATCCTGCCGAAGTTCCAGGACAAGACCGGCATTGAAGTGCGCGTTGTCGCCGTCGGAACCGGACAGGCCCTGAAAAACGCGGCTAATGGTGACGGCGACGTGCTTCTGGTTCACGCCAAGCCGTCCGAGGAAAAATTCATCGCGGACGGCAACGGCGTCGAGCGCTTCGACGTCATGTACAATGACTTCGTGATTGTCGGCCCCAAGAACGACCCGGCCGGCATCAAGGGCATGACGGACGCGCCGGCGGCCATGGCCAAGATCGCCAGCAGCGGCGCGCTCTTTGCCTCGCGCGGCGACGACAGCGGCACCCACAAGAAGGAAAAGGCGCTCTGGAAGATGGCAAGCGTCAATCCGGACGAGGCCTCCGGCACCTGGTACCGGGAAACCGGCTCGGGCATGGGCGCAACCCTCAACGCCGCTGCCGGCATGGGCGCCTACACCATGTCGGACCGCGCCACCTGGCTGGCGTTCCAGAACAAGGCCGACCTCGCCGTCCTGACGCAGGGCGACGACCGTCTGTTCAACCAATATGGCGTTATCCTGGTGAACCCGGAGAAACATCCTTCGGTCAAGGCAGAGGCCGGGCAGACCTTCATCGATTGGCTCACCGGCCCTGAAGGTCAGAAGGGAATCGCATCCTTCCAGGTCAATGGCGAACAGTTGTTCTTCCCTAACGCAACCTCGAGCGTCTCCAATTGATCTGATCACAAATCAGTCGACCCAAAAAAGAAACGGCGCCCTCAGCAGGCGCCGTTTTTCATTTGGGAAGCCTGTTTTCCAGCCCCGAGCAGGCCCTCATCAGAGGATCGCGGCCATGAGGAAAAACAAGATGCCGGACAGCATGGCTGAAGCTGGAACCGTGACCATCCAGGCGGCGAGCGTTGTCATGAAATGGGCCCGGCGCAGGAGCTTTCTTCGCGCCTGTTCCTCCCGGTTTCGCACGGGCCGCACTCTCTTGGCCTTGCCGCCCTCTCCCTCGTTCAAAAAGTCCAGCCGGCGCTCAGACCGCTCCGTGTACCATTCGCGGAAAAAGCCGACACCGAAGACTGCGCCGACGGTGATATGCGTCGAGCTGACCGGCAGGCCGAGTCCAGAGGCAATGATCACGGTGGTCGCCGCCGACAGCGCAACACAATAGGCGCGCATCGGGTTCAACTTGGTGATCTGCCGTCCGACCATGTTGATGAGCCTCGGGCCGAACAGCAGAAGGCCGAAGGAAATCCCCAGCGCGCCGACAGCCATCACCCAAAGGGGAATGGCGACGCTCTCGGCCACATCGCCGAACTCGGCGGTATGAACGATGGCCGCCAGAGGACCGACGGCATTGGCCACGTCATTGGCGCCATGCGCGAAGGACAGCAGCGCGGCCGAACACACCAGCGGGATAGCAAAGAGCTTGCGCAGAGACTGGTTCCGGTTTTCCAGGCCCTGGGACTGACGCGCGATCAGCGGCCGGGTGACCATCCATGCAAGCACGGCAACCACACCACCTGCCACCAAGGCGGTAGAAAGCTCGATCGTGACGACATGGCTGACGCCCTTTACCGCCAGATAGGCGGCAAACGTTCCGGCCATGACGGCAATCAGGACCGGCACCCAGCGGCGGGCTGCCGCGATCTTGTCGTCCTGATAGACGATGAAAGCCTTGATGAACCAAAGGAAAAACGCTGCAACCAAGCCGCCAACGAGCGGTGAAAAGACCCAGCTCATCGCAATACCGCTCAACATGAGCCAGTTGACCGACGAGAACCCCGAAGCGGCAATGCCGGCGCCCATGACCCCGCCAACGATTGCATGGGTCGTTGATACGGGCGCACCGAACCATGTTGCCATATTGATCCAGAGCGCAGCAGACACGAGCGCTGCCATCATCGCTGCCGTGAAGATGCGTGTGTCGGCCACAGCTGCCGGATCAATGATGCCCATGGAAATGGTGTCCACGACATCTCCGCCGGCCAGAAGCGCTCCAGCGCTCTCGAAGATCGCTGCAATCACCAGGGCCGTGGTCAGGGACATCGCCTTGGCGCCAACCGCAGGCCCCACGTTGTTGGCCACATCGTTGGCACCGATGTTGAGCGCCATATAGGCACCGATCGCAGACGCGGCAACGATGACACCGCCGCTCGGCGCTCCAAGCACATAGGCACCCGCCACAATACCGCACAGGACAATGAACAGCAGGCCAGCTCCTGGCGCCATCAGGCCACGGCCGAGGCTGGTCGTAGCCTCTTCCATGTAGCTGATTTTATCCAGATCCTTGTCCAGTGTCGGCTTTTTGTACCTGCTCATGTTTGGTTTTCGTTCCAGTATATCCAGCTGGACGACGTCTCACCCGCCGAGCAGCATAAAAGCGCGCTCATGGCGATAAACGATCTTTGCAAAAGGTCAAATACTAAGCCGGCGTAAGCTTGTCTAATTCCGCAAGTTCGCTCTTGAATTGACCCAGAAGCTGGCTCAATCCCGGCTCGTCCGCCGCCTCGATGGCATCGTCGATGGAAAGCCAGCTCAATTCCCGTTGACCAAGCTCCGGAAAGCTGTCGAGTTGCCGCTCCACCCTGATGGGATAGACCGCCACATCGGTCCGGATCTTGAGGCCGCCATTGTGCCCCTTGTAGGACGGAAAGCTGCCGAAGGCCGTCTTTGCGACCTTGCCGATAATCCCAGCCTCTTCATAGGCTTCGATCTCCGCCGTCTTGTGCGCCCGGCGTTTCATGATCGGCCAGCCCTTGGGAAGGATCCATCTGCGCGACGAACGCGAGGTAACCAGAAGAACCTCGATCTTTCCCTTGCGCACGCGATAGCATAGCGCGGCGATCTGCAAGCGTGCAGGTCGCCGAAACAGGCTTTTCAGATCGCGAAGGATTGGCCTTGCAGCCACAGAGGAAAAATCGATTGAGGACATGTGTTTCGTAGTTGGAATCAGGATTGAGCGGACTTTTAGCTGATATAGGGTCACCAAGTCCAGAACAAAGCGCACAAAGTGCACTTATTTGAAAATCAGCATGAATCTCGCAACTAGGAAGTGCGTGTTACAACAATGTGATCGGCCGACCAGCCGCCAGGCCAGACCTCGCCGCCGCCTGCGCGCAAGGCCCGCACGGTGCCAACCGGCACTTTGGCGATGAGGAAGGGCTCTTCTGCCGCCATGCCATCGGTCGCAGAAATCGCACCGGCCACACCCGTGAAGCCAAGCTCTTCCTCGCAGGGAACAAAGAGCGAGGCCCCTGACACATTGGTTTCCATCTGGGTGGTGCCAGGCGTTCGGCCAACGGTGCCGCAGACGGCAACGCTCGTCATCAGCTCGACCGCCCGCGCCTTGGCGCAGTCGAACACCCGGTGATAGCCGGAAAGCATTTCGGTCATGGACGGCACCAGCAAAAGATCCAGATTCTCCTTCGCCAGGAGACAGGAGAGCGCCGGCATTTCGACATCGAGACAGATCAGGATCGCCATCTTCAGACCGTCGAGCTCGAACGTCAGTAGCTCGCGTCCGCCCTGCAGTTGCCAGGTCTCCGGATCCATTTCGCCCGGCGTAAGCGACAGCTTGTCCTGCCGGATCTCCCGGCCATCCGGGGTCAGCAGGATTGCAGTGTTGGTCAACCCTCCCTCAGCTGGAACAGGCATGGAGCCGGCCAGCAACGAGATCCCATGCGCCTGCGGCAAGGGGCGCAGCAGCTCAACCACCTGCGCGCCGACCTCGGCGAGAAACGCCATCTCCTCAGTTGGTTTCAGCCTGGCGGGCTTGAACGCAAGGCACGCCTCGATCGCATATTCCGGCAGAACCAGAAGCTTTGCACCGGCGGCCTTCGCCTCCAGGAGCCGTGCCTCGACATGATCGGCAAATGCTTGCGGATGTGCGGGCGAAAACCCGAGATTCGTCGCCCAAAGGGCAAGGCAATAGTCAGTCATTGAGGCATCAGACCCGAAAACGTGAAAAAGCAGGCTCGAATGGCCTGCTCGAAATCATGACGATTTTAACGTGAGTGGTAAAGGCAGGTAACTGCCTCAATTCAGAGCGCTTTCAGCTCAAGCCGCTGCGGATTATCCAGAACCCGACAAGCGAAATCAGTGATACCAGAAAGCCGAATTGCACGATCGACAGGATGCCGGTTGACGGCAGGCTTTCCACCTTTGCGCTGTCGCGCACCTCATAGAGGCTATCAAGCGCCCGATCGGTTGATTGGTCGATCTCGCGAAACAGTTCTTTCAGCTCATCCTGAGCAAACATGGCCAGCCCCCGGCGATTCCTTCACCTGCAGGACACTAGGGCTGTGACACTTTCCAATTGGTTAAGATCGATTAATCATAAAATCGGCTCAAACGCGGACCTTTTGCGGATCCGCGACGTCAATTATCCGAAGCTGCACCTTCGGCGAGCCTTGCCATGTGTCGATGGAAAGCGTTCCCACCACATGCAGGTTCCGACCCCGGCTGTTCAGGAGCATCTGGCCATGCGGCTTGTCTTCCGCCTTGAAGCTGATTGCCTTCAATGCAGTGCCATCCGGTGATGAGATGCTGGCCCGTACATGTCCCTTGCCGACGACGTCGGCGAAGGACACCCGGTGCGCGGGAAAGGCAAACACAGGCTCCGAATGCCCGGCGCCGTAAGGACCTGCTTTTTCAAGAAGTTCCATGAGTTCAAGCGTCGCTCCCCCGGCCGTCAGGGCCGCATCGACCTTAAGGTCACGCAGGGACGCTGCGACCTCGACATCGGCGCTCAAACGCTCCTTGAAGAAGGCATTCAGATCATCGGTCTTGTCACGCAGAACGGTAAGCCCGGCCGCCATGGCATGACCACCGCCCTTTTCCAGAAGCCCGAGGTCAACCGCCTCGCGAACGGCCTTGCCCAGATCGACACCCTGGATCGAACGTCCCGAGCCAGTGCCCTTTCCGTCCTTGTCATAGGCAATGGCAAAGGCCGGGCGCCGATGGGCATCCTTCAGGCGTGAGGCGATCAGGCCGACGATGCCGGGATGCCAGTCGTCGGATCCGGTCAAGAGCACCGCCGGGTCATGCTGTCCCATGGCGATAACAGCCTGGGCTCCGGCCTGCTCCAGCATGACCGCTTCCATGGCCTGCCGGTCAGCGTTCAGCTGATCCAGCTTTTCCGCGATGGCGCGCGCCTCGGACGGATCATCACAGGTCAGGAGCCTCGCGCCGAGCGCCGCGTCGCCGATACGTCCTCCGGCATTGATCCGCGGCCCAAGCAGAAACCCCAGATGATAGGAGGCAGGTTTGCCGGCCACGCGGGCAACATCTGCAAGAGAGGCAATCCCGGGATTGAGACGCTTGTGCATGACGCCAAGGCCACGGGTTACATAGGCCCGGTTCAGCCCCTGGAGCGGCACCACATCGCAGACCGTGCCAAGCGCCACCAGGTCCAGCAGGGCCATGAGGTCTGGCGCCTGGCCACTGTTGAAGGCACCACGGCTGCGCAATTCCCGGTTCAGACCGACGAGAAACAGAAAGGTCACGCCCACAGCCGCCAGATGCCCCTGGCCCGATAAGTCATCCTGCCGGTTCGGATTGACCAGCGCCTCGACAGCCGGCAGTGTTTCACCGACCTGGTGATGATCGATCACCACGACGTCAAGCCCGACCTTGCGGGCAACTTCAAACGCCTCGAACGACGTGCTGCCGCAATCAACGGTGATCAGAAGCTCGGCACCGCCCTGTCGAAGGGCCTCGATAGCAGGTCCATTTGGCCCGTAGCCTTCGATGATCCGATCCGGAATGTGAATGACCGGGTCAAGGCCCACCCAGCGCAGGTATTTCGCCAGAACCGCCGACGAGGTTGCGCCGTCCACGTCGTAATCGCCAAAGATCGCGATCCGGGTGCCCTTCTCGACCGCATCCGCCACGCGGATGACGGCCTCATCCATCGCCACCAGGCGCGAAGGATCGGGCATGAGCGTCTTGAGCGACGGGCTGAGAAAGTCCTCGGCCTGCTCTGGCGCAACGCCGCGGGCCGCCATGACCCGCGCCAAGACGTCGGGCAACCCGTTTCGCTGGGAAATGGTCATGGCATTGAGCGCCTCGGACGCGCTCAGCCGGTCGCGCCACGCGTTGTCATTGGCCGACCGTGCGACGCCCAGAACAAGGCGGCCCGCACCGCTGTCTTCGGTCGGGCCGCTCATTGCGTCATCCTGCCTGCCGGGTCGAGATGCCCCAACATGATCATGTCATTCCTCAGTCGAGGTGGAACTTTTCCAACTGGTGGTGCTGCGCCTTGATGTAGCGAACCGTGCCGGTGGACGAGCGCATCACAACCGTGTGCGTGCTGATGTGGTTGCGGCCGAAGCGAACACCCTGCAGCATGTTGCCATCGGTTACGCCCGTTGCGGCGAACAGAACATCCGGACCGGCCATTTCCTCAAGCGTGTACTTTTTCTTGATGTCTTCGATGCCCATGCGATGGGCACGTTCGACCTGCTCGTCGCGGGTGATCACGAGGCGGGACTGCATCTGTCCGCCGATGCAGCGCAGAGCCGCAGCTGCCAGAACACCTTCCGGCGCGCCGCCGATACCGACGTAGAGGTCGATGCCGGTTTCTTCCGTATCAGTCGTGTGAATGACCCCGGCAACGTCACCGTCGCCGATCAGGCGGATGGCTGCACCAGTTGCACGAATGTCTTCGATCAGACGGGCATGGCGCGGGCGATCGAGCACACAGGCTGTCACCTCGTTGATGCTGACGCCCTTTTCCTTGGCGACGGCGGCCAGGTTTTCAGCGATCGGCGCATCCAGATCGATCAGACCAGCCGGATAGCCCGGGCCGATGGCGATCTTGTCCATGTAGCTGTCCGGCGCGTTCAGAAGATCACCTTCCGGCGCCATGGCGATAACGGCCAGCGAGTTCGGCAGATTTTTGGCGCAGATCGTGGTGCCTTCAAGCGGGTCGAGAGCGATGTCCACTTTCGGGCCGCTCTTGGTTCCGACATTCTCGCCGATATAAAGCATCGGAGCTTCGTCGCGTTCCCCCTCGCCGATCACCACTGTGCCGTCGATCGGCAGGCGGTTGAGTTCGCGGCGCATGGCATCAACCGCCGCCTGGTCGGCGGCCATTTCGTCGCCGTGCCCGCGCAGGCGTGCAGCCGATACGGCAGCGCGCTCGGCGACGCGCGCCAGCTCCAGGGTCAGGATGCGGTCCAGACCACTTTTGGCGGAAACGTCAGACTTCGACATAAAGCTCTCCAATCTCTCCCAGCCCGTCGCCCGCGCCCCTAGCGCAAGCGGCCAGCCAATATGTCAGGATAATTTCTCGATACGGATCATTTGCGGCGCTCCGGAAACAACACCCTTGGACGCAATCGCGTCAAGGGCCTGCCGAACCGCAACTTCCGTGGTTTCATAAGTGATCAGTATGACAGGTTGAGGTTCAGCCTGCGCGCCCGTCTCCGGAACGCCGGTGCCCACTGCCTTGCGGCGCTGAACGATCGACTCCAGCGAAATGCCGCCGTCCGCCATGCATTTGGCGATCTCGGCGAAGGCGCCAGGGCGGTCGACGACGGAAAAACGAATATAATAGCCACCCTCATGCAGGCGCATGCGGGCCCGGGTGTAATCATCAAGATCCGCTGCCGGCATGCCCAGAACCGGTGTCTGGTCGCCGCGCGCGACATCGGCGATATCGGCCACGACGGAAGACGCCGTGGCATTGCCGCCTGCGCCAGGCCCGACCAGAACAACCTCACCAACAAAATCGCCATCAACCGCAACGGCATTCAAGACACCATCAATCCGCGCAATCGCCGAGGATTTCGGCACCATTGTCGGGTGGACGCGCTGCTCGATACCGGTATCCGTGCGCTGTGCAACGCCCAGAAGCTTGATCCGGTAACCGAGTTCATCGGCAGCCTGAATGTCGGCGGTCGTGATGGAGGTAATACCCTCCATATAGATATCATCGGCGGAGATCTTCGTGCCGAAGGCAAGGCTCGTCAGGATCGCAAGTTTGTGGGCGGTATCATTGCCTTCGATGTCGAAGGTCGGATCCGCTTCTGCATAACCAAGGCGCTGCGCATCAGCCAGGCAGTCCTCGAAGGAAATGCCCTCTGCTTCCATACGGGTCAGGATGTAATTGCAGGTGCCGTTCAAGATGCCATAGACCCGCGACACATCGTTTCCGGACATGCTTTCGCGCAAGGTCTTGACGATCGGGATCCCGCCCGCAACGGCCGCTTCGTAGTTTAGAGAGACCTTGCTGGCTTCGGCGATCTGGGCAAGTTCAACGCCATGTTTGGCCAAAAGCGCCTTGTTGGCAGTGACCACATGCTTGCCAGCGGCAAGCGCCGCGCGCACGCTGTTTTCGGCGGGACCGTTGTCGCCGCCGATCAACTCAACGAAGACATCGATTTCGTCGCTCTTGGCCATTTCGACGGGATCGGTAAACCAGCTGAGACCCGTCAGATCGATACCGCGATCGCGGTTCGGGTCGCGGGCGCAAACAGCGCTGATCGTGACGGCGCGACCAGCTTTGCGGGCCATCGCGTCTCCATGCTTGGCGAGGAGATTGACAACAGAAGCCCCGACGGTTCCAAGGCCGGCAATCCCAAGTCTCAAGGCATTAGCCATATGAAGTGAATTCCAGTTGTTCGTGATCAGCGAGAAGCCCCGAGCGGGACCACGTTGTGCAGTGTTTCGTCTGCGGTTTCAAGGAACCGGCGGATATTCCGGCCGGCCTGGCGCAGACGCTGTTCGTTTTCAACAAGACCAATGCGAACATAGTCGTCGCCGTATTCGCCAAAGCCCAGCCCAGGTGCAACGGCCACCTCAGCTTTCTCAAGCAACAGCTTGGAAAATTCAAGACTGCCGAGCGGCCTGAATTTCTCCGGGATCGGCGCCCAAGCGAACATGCTCGCTTCCGGCGCAGGGATCTCCCACCCTGCGCGGCCGAAGGCATCGACCACCACGTCGCGCCGCTTCTTGTAGATTTCGCGGGTCTCGACGATGCAGTCTTCAGCGCCGTTGAGCGCGGCGGTCGCTGCCACCTGGATCGGCGTGAATGCGCCGTAATCCAGATAGGACTTCACCCGCGCCAGCGCCGCAATCAGCCGTTCATTGCCAACCGCAAACCCCATACGCCAGCCGGGCATGGAGAAGGTCTTCGACAGCGATGTGAATTCAGCCGTCACCTCCATCGCGCCATTGACCTGAAGCACGGACGGCGGCGGCGTGTCGCCGAAGTAGATTTCCGAATAGGCCAGGTCCGACAGGATGAAGATGTCGTGCTTGCGCGCGAAGGCCACCACATCCTTGTAGAACTCGATATCAGCGCAATAGGCCGTCGGATTGGCCGGGTAGCAAAGGATCACGGCGAGCGGCTTGGGCACCGAATGAATGACCGCACGCTCAAGCGCATGAAAGAACTGAGGTCCAGGCTCTGCAGGGATCGAGCGGATTGCAGCACCCGCCATGAGGAACCCGAAGGTGTGGATCGGATAGGAAGGGTTCGGCGACAGCACCACATCGCCCGGCGCGGTGATCGCCTGTGCCATATTGGCAAAGCCCTCCTTCGACCCAAGCGTTGCAACAACCTGAGTGTCCGGGTTCAGCTTCACGCCAAAGCGTCGGCCGTAGTAGGCCGCCTGAGCCTTTCGCAGTCCCTGAATGCCCTTGGAGGCCGAATAGCGATGGCTGCGCGGGTCCTGCACGACCTCGGTCAGCTTGTCGACGATATGCTTCGGAGTAGGCAAATCCGGATTGCCCATACCCAGATCGATGATGTCGGCTCCCGCCGCTCGCGCCTTTGCCTTGAGACGGTTCACCTCTTCGAACACATATGGCGGAAGCCGTCGTGTCTTGTGAAATTCCTCCATGGCGCGGGTCCTTGCGATCATCCTCAGGTCAAAGCTTTTCGAGGCCGGGGCGTCAGCCCTGCCGGCCAGCAGCGACCTTTTAACAGTACCGTTTCATTTCCGCACCCGTCTTTGGGCCTATAGACAGCTAATTTTCAAGATCGCTCTCGGTCTCGATCTCCAGAAGCGCGCTTTGCCCATGGGTCTCATGCAGCTTCTGGAGCTCGGCTGCCGACATCTGGGTGGTGCTCTTTCCCGTCTGCCGGGCCGCGATCAGCGCGGACAGGTAAGCCCGCGTTTTCTCGCGCTCTGTCTCGTCAAGAAGCCCTACACCACCCGCTGCCGGCTGTTCTTCTGCCTGCGAGGCGGCCGGATCCACGGCAGCTGCATCATAGGTGGATGTCATCTGCGCGGCTGTCGCAAGATCCGCCGAACTGGCAGCGGCCACAGCGGGATCCTGAGCTGTTTCGAGAGCCTCGAAGAGGGACATATCCGGCCCCATTGCGCATCCGGCCAATGCTGGGAAGAGACAAAATGCCAGAAACAAGTGGCCAACATGAAAGCGCAAACAATTCAATCCTTTGGGAAGGAAAACTCGACGCATGGTTTCTAGCAAGACAGGACGCCAGCTGCAAAGCCTCCTTTTTGCGCAATTGCACAAAGAAGAGAAAAATCGGCCTGTTGAGCCGTTTAACAGAGGACCATTGCGAATTCCCGTTCGACGCCGCTGCGGAAGATATGTCATAAATTACTGATATTGCCGGGATACGCCGCGCAACGAGACAAAAGCGAAGATTGATCAATCGCAATGACGAAAAGCCGGAAAACCGGCCATTGCGTTTGCTGGGGGAGATCGCACGACAAATCCGGACCAGATCCGAACGTGCGATGATGAAAGCCGGAGGAAACTGTCCAAATGTCCGACGACCGCCAGCATCCCATGCTGCAGTATATCATCAACAATCCGGAAGCTTTCGCCAACAACCTCGCCAAGACACTTGAGAACGCCGGAAAGGCGCTCGCGGCCTATCTCGAACCAAGGGAAAAGGGCGAAGTAAAACAGGACGGCGCCGACGAACTGACCAATGTCATCAAGACCCTGGCGCAGGTCGGGGAATATTGGGCGTCGGACCCTCAGCGCGCGGTGGAAGCACAGTCCCGATTGATGACCGGATATATCGACCTCTGGAATTCGTCCCTGAAGCGCATGATGGGCGAAAGCTCCCTGCCCGCAGCTCAGGCAGAGCCCCGCGACAAGCGCTTCGCCGATCCGGACTGGAACGACAACCAGTTCTTCGACTTTATCAAGCAGCTTTATCTGATCACCAGCAAATGGGCAGAAGACCTGGTGCTCGATGCAAGCGGGCTCGATGAGCACACACGGCACAAGGCGGAGTTCTACGTCACCCAGATCTCCAACGCCCTGTCGCCCTCGAACTTTCTTATGACCAATCCCGAACTGCTGCGCCTGACCCTGGAAAGCAACGGCGAGAACCTGGTCAAGGGCATGCAGCATCTGGTCGAGGACATCAAGGAAGGGCACGGCGCGGTCAAGATCCGCATGACGGACACGTCCAAATTCGCCCTTGGCAAGAACCTTGGCCTGACGCCGGGCAAGGTCGTGGCGGAGAATGACGTCTGTCAGGTGCTTCAATATGAGCCGACCACGACGGAGGTGCTGAAGCGCCCGCTGCTGATCGTCCCGCCCTGGATCAACAAGTTCTACATCCTTGATCTGACGCCTGAAAAATCCTTCATCAAGTGGGCCGTCGACCAGGGCCATACTGTCTTCGTCATTTCCTGGGTCAACCCCGACGAGCGGCAGGCTCAAAAGAGCTTTGAGCACTATATGAAGGAAGGCATCCTGAATTCGCTCGATGTCATCAAGCGCGCGACCCGTCAGCAGGAGGTCAATGCGATCGGCTATTGCGTCGGCGGCACACTCCTGTCGGTGACGCTGGCCTATATGGCGGCCCGGGGCGACGAGCGGATCAAGACCGCGACCTTTTTCACCACCCAGGTGGATTTCACCTATGCAGGCGATCTCAAGGTCTTCGTTGATGAAGAACAGATCGCCATGCTGGAAAAGAAGATGGCCGAGCACGGCTATCTGGACGGGTCGAAAATGGCCTCCGCCTTCAACATGCTGCGGTCGAACGATCTCATCTGGTCCTACGTCGTCAACAATTACCTGAAGGGCAAGGATCCCTTCCCCTTCGACCTGCTGTACTGGAACTCCGATTCCACCCGCATGCCGGCGGCAAACCACTCCTTCTACCTGCGCAATTGCTACCTGGAAAACAACCTCGCAAAGGGGCGGATGGAAATGGACGGTGAGCGTCTGGATCTGTCGAAGGTCAAGGTCCCGATCTACAATCTGGCCACCCGCGAGGATCATATTGCGCCGCCCCGCTCCGTCTTTCTGGGGTCGGGCTGTTTCGGCGGCCCGGTCGACTATGTTCTCTCCGGCTCGGGACACATTGCAGGTGTGGTCAATCCGCCGAGCCGCAACAAGTACCAGTTCTGGACCGGTGGAAAACCGGAAGGCCAGCTTGAAGACTGGCTCAAAAAGGCAGAAGAACACCCCGGCTCCTGGTGGCCCCACTGGGATGCCTGGATCCGCTCACAGGATGCGACCCTTGCCAAGGCGCGCAAGCCAGGTGCCTATCGCATGAAGATCCTTGGCGATGCTCCGGGGTCCTATGTGACAATGAAAGCGTGATGGGGAAAGCGTGATGGGGAAAGCCTGTTTGCGAAGGCGTTCTCATGAGTGCCAAACCAGCAAATTCTAATTGGCACGCACCAGCTGCCGCAGGGTTTTTAAGGCATCTCCGGCTTTGCGCTTTGTTTGCAGGCAGATTTTGAGATAGCATCTCGGGATGATGATAAAGGTAGTGTTGCGTGCAGTTGCGTAGCGTCAAAGACGGGAAACCATGAGCCAAGCGCAGAAAATCCAGCGTCCGCGCCCTATGCCTTCGCCCATGCCGGCAGGTCAGCTCAAGGCCTTGGGAATGGACCCGAAGGTGTGGCAGCGCCATGCCTCGCCGTGGAGTGTCTACACCCGCATGGCGACCTTGCCGCTTCTGGTTCTCGCGATCTGGAGCCACGCCTGGTATGGCGCGAGCTTTGCGGTGACCGCGACCTTTGCCGTGATGGTCTGGCTCTGGCTCAACCCGCGGATCTTTCCCGCTCCGAAATCGACCGAGAGCTGGGCGTCGAAAGCAACTTTTGGTGAACGCATCTGGCTCAACCGGATGTCGGTGCCGATCCCAGAGAGCGAAGCGAAAACGGCCCTTGTTCTTTCTTTGGTCGCCGGCATTGGCTTCATGGCCGCGATCTATGGCGCCTATGCCAACGACCTCCTGATCGCCGTCCCCGGCGTGATTGTCACCTACGCCGGCAAACTGACCTTCCTGAACCGGATGGTTCTGCTCTATGAGCGCATGCGCAACGCCCACCCGCTCTACAGGTTCTGGTCAGTCATTCCAGAAAATGACAACACCAAACAGGCCAAATCCGCCTGAGGTTTAGCCCCCTCACGGACCATCAGTCGTTCGCGGCTTCTTCCCGCGCTTCAATCCGGCTTTCCGCGAGCAGACCGAAGTAGTGCTGCGCGACAGTCGCGCCGGCGATAGAAGTCACGTCGGCATGGTCATAGGCCGGAGCCACTTCCACCACATCGCCGCCGACAAAATCCAGATCGCCGAGACGGCGCAGGATCATGAGCGCTTCCCGGCTCGAGAGGCCGCCTGCCACAGGCGTTCCAGTTCCCGGCGCGAAAGCCGGATCCAGGCAGTCGATGTCGAAGGTCATATAGGCCTTTGCATCCCCCACCCGGTCGGTAATCAACTCGACGACTCCATTGACGCCGAGCAGCTCAACCTCCTCGCCGGAGAGAATTTCGAGCCCGCAGGTTTCCGGCGCATGGGTCCGGATGCCGATCTGGATCGACTTTTGCGGATCAATCAGGCCATCACGTACAGCCCGGCCAACAAAGGTGCCGTGGTCGATCCGGTCGCCCTGATCGTCCCATGTGTCCTGATGCGCATCGAACTGGACCAGCGCCAGGGGACCGTGTTTGGCCACATGAGCTTTCAGCAGAGGATAGGTGACGAAATGATCGCCGCCGATGGAGAAGAGATGCACATCCTGATCGAGGATCTCGCGAGCCTGCGCCTCGATACAGCCTGGAATATCCGCGTTCTTTCCGTAGTCAAAAGAACAGTCGCCATAATCGACCACCGCCAGTTCCTCGAAAGGGTCGGCGTTGAAGGGGTATTGCGGATCGCCATCAAAGATAGCCGACGCACGCCGGACCCCTTGTGGACCGAAGCGCGCGCCGGGACGGTTTGAGACCGACGCATCAAAGGGAATGCCCCAGACCGCCGCGTCCACTCCAGTCAGATCCCGCGTGTAGCGCCGCCGCATGAAGCTGAGGACCCCGCCATAGGTCGGCTCATGCGAGCCACCCTTGAGGGAAGCACCGAAAACGGCATTGTCGGTCGGGCGGGGAAGCTCTTTGGTCAATTTTAATTGCCTCTTAGCGCCGTTTCCACCGGCGTGATTCTAGATTCGAGAATATTACCCAATTTAGGCCGAAGCACATCGGAAATCGCACTGGCAACCAGCTTCGCCCCGTCTCTGGAAAGATGATCATCATCGTAGTAAAAAACTTTGCCACCTATGGCATTCAGACAACGGCCAGGGACCTCACGACAAAAGACATCACGAAGATTAACACGCAACAAGTTGGGATGATCCAAAGCATCCAACATGGCAATTGCTTCTTGATTACGCTCTAAATAGACCTCTTCGGAGACTGAGAGCATCTGCGGTCCGGAACGATAAATTCGTTGTTTCAGATATCTGTCCGGGACCGTCCAACCAGCCTCAGGTATCGGATAAACAACCGCGACAGTCTTGCCCATCGCGAGGAATTTCTCGATCCCCTTGCGGATGGTACCAAGTACTCTGCCAGACTTTGTCGCAAAAGCATCAGCCGCAACAGCTTGTTCCGTAAACAAGATCGGGTCGACATCGAAACGTTCCTGGCCACCCTCGCCGTTATTGAAAGGCTGATCATCGGCGTAGAGTCCATACCTCAGAGAAAAGACAATCACCGAGGCCCCGCTCTTTTCGACATATTCATGAATGTGTTCACTTGCCGTTTCACAATCAGCTCTTTGCCGCCGGATACCCAAGACTGATGGACAGGCTGTCGTGGTCACCTCGAATGTGTTGAGCCCAAACTCTCCCAACTGTTCCATGACGTCATACGCAATTGCATCCGCATGACTATCCCCTAAAACCAACACGTCGACCGGTTTATCAGCTTGATGGATGCATTCTCTGTTTGGCAGCTCTGGGATCCTCATGGCGCCAGCCGCATTCACAAAATACCGGCAATCACGACTTATCGGATTCCGATCTTCACGCGCCAGATCGATCTGCTCAATGTCCGGATCAAATCTGCCCGGCAACCCCTTCAAGCTGACGATCGTGCCTCCTACCAGCAGAAGCACCACCAGTGAACTCGCCGAGATGACCAGAAACCGGCCCCGCGTTTCATCGTCAAACTCCTGCCGAACTCGGAAGGGTCTTTCAACAAACCGCCAACTCAGCCACCCCATCGGAAATGCAAGAAACGCCAGGGCCAGCATCAGCCACTGTGCTGGTTCATCAATCGACCGCAAACGGGCGAAGGCCAATAAGGGTTGATGCCATAGATAGAGGCTGTAGCTGATCAGGCCGATACCAACCAAAGGCCCAGATGCGAGAAGTCGACCGGCCAGAGATCTTGATCTTGCAAACAGAACGACAAGAACTGCACCTCCAACTGGCAGGAGCGCATAGAGCGAAGGAAACGGTGTCCCAGAATCAAAAAGTATGAATGAGACAAAGATCGCACTGAGACCCAGTCCTGCAAGAAGTCCATTCTCTTTGACGCGCCCATAGGCAAGCCAGAAGCTACACAAAGATCCGGCCAAGAGTTCCCATGCGCGCGTTGGCAGCAGATAGAAATTCGCCCAAGTCCGATAGCGCCAACCATATTCTGTCAAAAGCAAACTCACGACAGCGCCGACAGCAATTATCCAGAAAACACGGCTTGCTCCCATTCTCCAGGCAAAAGCCAGCAACACCGGGAACAGGATGTAATACTGCTCCTCAACCGCAAGGCTCCAAGTATGCAGTAGCGGGTTTTGTTCCGAACTAACATCGAAGTAACCGCTTTCCCTCCAAAATAAGATATTGGAAGCAAACAGCGCAACGGACGCCGCAGCTTTCCCAAAAGACAGCAATTGCAGAGGGGACATCCAGGCCAAAGCAAAGGGAATGCAGGCACAGATCATCACGATTAGCGCAGGTAAGATCCTCCGCGCACGCCGCTCGTAGAAGCGGAGTAACGAGAACCTGCCCTGCTGCAGATCGGAAATCAGAATGGAGGTGATCAGGTATCCGGAGATGACAAAAAACACGTCAACGCCAATAAAACCACCACTAAACAGCTCAACGCCCGCATGAAAAAATACAACAGGCACCACGGCAAAAGCCCGCAGCCCATCGATTTCTGCCCGATATTTCATTTTTTAGAAATGCCCCCGAAAATATACAACCTAAACGATAGATCAACTCAGCCGGGCCATATAGCTAATCTCAAATTTACTATTAATTTTAAGGAGTTCGATCGCCGACGATCTGCCACCCACAAGCCTCTAAGTGCTCCCTTTGACAGCGAAGGCCACCCTCCCCACCAAGAGCGCCCCAAGGCCCAGGATCAGGAGAATTCCGCCGCTGGTCAGGAAAACCGTGCCATAGCCGAAGGCGGCAATCAGCGGCGTGGCGACCAGCGGTGAGACAAATTGGCCGATAAACCCGCCCGTCGTCAGCATCCCGGAGGCAGCGCCGCGGCGATCTGCCGGGACGAGCTGAAGCAAGAGCCCCGTAAAGGCCGGCGTCAAAATCGCGTATCCGACGCCGATCAGAACGGCTCCCAAAAGCAGAAACGGCAATCCGGCGTCTACGGACAGAGTGCCAAAACCGGCGCCCATCGCCAGGTATCCGAGTGCAAAAAGGCCGGCCACGCCAAGCGACCTCTTCAGGCTGGCAGTCGCCAGTGCCGCCAAAGCGCCGGCGAGCGTCAATGCGGCCATCGCGCCCCCAGTAACCGACGCACTGTCGTAGCCACGTGAGACCACGAAAAACGGCAGCTGCGTCGGCATCTGAAAAAAGACACCGACGGTCAGCATCATGAACCCGGACAAGGCCAGCGCAGGCAAAAACCAGCCCTCATTGAGAGAAGCCATCATGCCCGCCTGTGGCATCGCCGCTTCGCCTTGTTCGTCCGCCATGCGGAAGGCGATCCAAATGACCGGAGCGTATAAGAGCGCAATTGTAAAAATGGCGAAGGGAAGCTGAGGATCAAATCCGGCAAACACCCCGCCAAGGCTCACAAATATCATGCCACCAAAATTGCGCGCGGAGATCTGCCAGCCCATCATCTTCGCGCGGGCCTCGCCTTCAAAACAGTCCCCGATCAGGGCAATCTGGGATGTCATGATCATCGCCACGCCAATCCCCAGGACAAAGCGGCTCGCAAGGATGAGCGACAAACTGGGCAGATAGAGGCCTGCGGTCCCTGCGATTGCGATGAGAAGCGTACCGAGCAGAAGCATACGGGACTTGCCGGTCCGGTCGGCGAGATACCCGATCACCGGCGCCGACAGCACCACAACGAGCGACGGTGCGGGGACAAGGAGCCGTGTCATCAACGCGGCATGAGGTTCGTGGCCAAAACGCGCCTCGAGACCGGCCAGGGCCGGGCTGATTGTCGGAACGGCCATGATCACCAGCGTGCCTGCCAGAAGCAAACTGATGGTGCGCAGGTCCCTCAAAAGCGTGGCGGAAGAAGTATCCGACGGATGGGCGGATGGGGAAAACGACACAGCTCTACCTCTTGCGTTTTGAAAAGTTGAGCGTAGGGTACAAGTTCAAGTCAACTTGAGGTCAAGTGATGAAATTGCTCGATATTGCAGAAGTCTCCAGACAGACCGGCGTGGCAGCGTCGACGCTGCGCTACTACGAGGAACAGGGCCTGATTGAATCCATGGGCCGGCGCGGTCTGAAGCGCCTGTTCGAGCCGAACATCGCGCTGAAGCTGTCCTTCATTTCGCTCGGCAAGGCCGCTGGTTTCTCACTGGAAGACATCAAGGGCATGATCGGGGCGAACGGCCAACCGAAGATCTCGCGCGACAAGCTGTTCGAACGGGTGGCGGAACTTGACGATCAGATCAAGCGCCTGCAAAAGCTGCGCGAAGCCGTCAAGCACGTGGCCGAATGCCCGCACCCCTCCCACATGGACTGCGGCAAGTTTCAAAAGTTGCTCCAAATCGGTGCCCGGCGTCGCCCCGCAAGGGCCGGAAAACCGAGCGCACCCGGCCGCTCAAGTGATAAACCGTAGGACCTTGCCCTCGCCGCCAAGGTCGTTTAAACGGCGCGGGTTTGCCATGTGGCAGCCTCTTTACTCTCCCGCCAAAAGGGTCACGACGTGGACAACAAGACCGAAAAGCTGCTGCGCGGACGCCTTCTGTCCTTCAAATCCTCACCCACCGGCCCAAACGACACATCTGCCTATACTTATGAGGAAGACGGCGCGCTTCTGATTCGTGACGGCAAGATCATTGCAAACGGAATCTATGCCGAGGTCCTCACTGCCGCCTCCCCAACGGCGCAGGAGGTCGATCACCGCCCCCACCTTCTGTTGCCCGGTCTGATCGACACGCACATCCATTTTCCGCAAGCACAGGTGATTGCCTCCTGGGCGGATCAGCTGCTCGACTGGCTGAATGACTACACCTTTCCAGCTGAACAGAAGTTCGCTGACAAGGTCCATGGCGCCCGCATTGCGAAGGGCTTCTACGACGCCCTTCTGGCGAATGGAACGACGACGGCAGTCGCCTATTGCTCCAGCCACCCCAATTCGGTCGACGCCTATTTCGAAGAAGCGGAACACCGCGGCATGCTGATGGTTGGCGGCAAGACCATGATGGACCGCAATGCACCCGACGCGCTCTGCGACACGGCACAATCCTCCTATGACGAGAGCAAGGCCCTGCTGCAAAAGTGGCATGGCCGCGGGCGCACGCACTATGCCGTCACCCCGCGCTTCGCCATCACCTCCACTCCGGCCCAGCTTGAGGCTGCCGGCGCGCTGCTCAAGGAACATCCGGGCTGCCATCTGCAGACCCACATCAACGAGAACCACAACGAGATCGCGCTGACCAGGGAGCTCTATCCGGAAGCAGCCGACTATCTCGGGATTTATGAGGATTTCGGCCTTCTTGGGCCCAAGACGCTGCTCGGTCACTGCATTCACATGAATGAACGCGAGCTCGGCGTGATGAAGGACACGGGTTCCGTCGCCGTCTTCTGCCCGACGTCAAACCTGTTTCTGGGCAGTGGTCTGTTCGACAAGGCACGTCTGGAGGGGGCCGGCATCCGCACGGCAATTGCGACAGATGTCGGCGGCGGCACCAACTATTCCATGCTGCGCACGCTCGATGAAGGCTACAAGGTTCTGCAGCTGCAACGCCAGCGCCGGCATCCGCTCGAAACCTTCTACTGGGCGACAAAAGGCAACGCCGACGCACTGTCCCTGTCCGACCGCATCGGGACGCTCGAAGCCGGCACCGATGCCGATGTTATCGTCCTTGATGCAGGCGCGACACAGCCGATGGCGCTACGAATGGAAACGGTCGAGACTCTGTCAGAAGAACTCTTCCTGCTGCAGACCCTGGGCGATGATCGCAGCGTGGTCGAGACCTACGTGGCGGGAGAGCCGCGAAAAGGCGCCTAGGCCTTCAACCGCGCTAGATTTCGCTCAAAACAAGCGCCATAACCCCAAACACAAAGCCCCAAAAACAAAAACCCGCCGGATCGCTCCGGCGGGGTCTTCGAATTTTGAAACCAGTTGCTTCCAGCGATTAGCGCTTGGAGAACTGGAAGCTCTTGCGGGCTTTCGCGCGGCCGAACTTCTTACGTTCAACAACACGGCTATCGCGGGTCAGGAAGCCGCCCTTTTTCAGGGAAGCGCGCAGATCCGGCTCATAATGGGTCAGAGCCTTCGAAATGCCGTGACGAACCGCACCAGCCTGGCCAGACAGGCCACCGCCGACAACAGTTGCGATGATGTCAAACTGGCTCAGGCGATCTGTCAGCATAAGCGGCTGACGCAGAACCATCTGAAGAACCGGACGAGCGAAATACTCGGCATATTCTTTCTTGTTGACGATGATCTTGCCTGTGCCCGGCTTGATCCAGACGCGTGCGATTGCGTTCTTACGCTTGCCAGTGGCATAGGCACGGCCCTGTGCGTCCAGCTTCTGAACGTATACAGGCGCTTCGGGAGCGGCGGTTTCGACAGCGCCACCCAGTTCTTCCAGGGATTGCAGCTCAGCCATCGTTAAGCCCTCTTGCCGTCGTTCTTGTCGTTGAGGCTCTTGACGTCGACCAGGGTCGGCGCCTGTGCTTCATGCGGATGCTCGGAACCGGCGTAAACGCGCAGGTTCTTCAGCTGCTTGTTGGACAGCGGACCGCCCGGCATCATGCGCTGCACTGCCTTTTCCAGGACGCGCTCGGGGAACTTGCCCTCGATGATGGCGCGCGCTGTGCGCTCCTTGATGCCGCCCGGGTGGCCTGTGTGCCAGTAGTACTTCTTGTTGTCGTACTTACGGCCGGTCAGAACCACTTTCTCGGCGTTGATCACGACAATGTTGTCGCCGGTGTCAACGTGAGGCGTGTAGGTCGGCAGATGCTTGCCGCGCAGATGGTTGGCGATGTAGGCAGCCAGACGGCCTACGACCATGCCTTCAGCGTCGATCAAGATCCACTTTTTCTCGACCTCAGCCGGCTTGGCAGAGAAGGTCTTCATGTGTTCGATCCATGATTTGGTCTTTAAACAAAAAGCCCGCCGCACTTCCCTTTTGGGAGGCCAGACGGACTTCACATTCGTCGAGGCAGCTTATACGCCAGCGAAAAACGCCGGTCAAGCACGTTTATTCAATCTATATCAAGAATAAAGCAACAAAAACAAAGACTTAAAAAAACGGTATTATATTACCGCAAAAATCCAGGCGTTATTGTATTTGACACGCCACCCGCTAAGGATGTGTGATATTAGGCATGATAATTCCGGTACCCGCATACTGCCCTACATGTTGTGAGATGTTTCCCTCGCCAGTGGCGCTGGGGAATGGAGCTTCTGTCACTTTTTCAAATGTAGGCGTTGGCCCGTGTCATAACGGTCATATGGGATACATCCCTGATGGTACGTATAGCCTCAAAGACGGAATTCTTCTGATTGCTAGCGGTAAGTTCGGAAGAAAATCCGACATTGAGACTATTTTCTGGCTCGCATTCAACGCATCGAAAAAAGGGCAAGATGAGCAAAAAAGTGCGTTGGCGGAAATTACTCCGCTACTCCCCGATGAATCACGGGCAGCCCTGCAAAATCTCGCTTCTAGCAATCCCCTCGTGGCTATTTTGGCGATCTTGTTCCTTGTAACCACCATCGCCAGCCAAGCGGGCGACGCATACAGGGCTTTTTTCCCAACTAGTCCAACGCCTAGTACGGTCATCAATAATTACAACACCACCATCATCAACGAAGCCGTACCAGCTGATGAAAGAAAAAACGGCGAAGCAAAGACGCTCAAAAGAGAACAAAAACGGCGATTGAGGCAGATGCGGAGAAAAAAAGAGAAACTGGAGAACAAGCAAAAAATATAAAAGAAAAATCATAATCGGCCAGATACCGACACAAATGTTTTTCGGAACACTGTTGATCAACACACCTTACGCCGGACTTGAAAACTCCGAAAAGCCCTAAACGAGTTGGTGCAATAACACGGCATTAAGATGATTCTTTAAGACGGCCAACGAACGCATTTGTAAGAGTGCAGCAGCATCCAATCGATGCGCGGCGATCGCATCACCTATGCATCGAAATGACGCTAGGATATATAATCCGCACTTTTGACAATAATTCCAGAGAGATAAGTACTGTTTTTCACTGATGCCGATTTACGGCAAATAAACGTATTTCCCGGACAATACGCGCAAAACAGTGCGTTGAGGGAACAGACTTTGAGCGTCGTGATCAGGGAGAACATTCTCAGACATGGGCTTTCGGCAGCGGCAGTGGTCGGGGCAATGCTTTTTATTGCATTGCTGCTTGCAGCGGCCGTCGAAGACCTGCTGCAATCCAAGATCACCACCTCGGTGCGTGCGAATGCACAGGCGCACGCGTTCAACTGGACAGACCGCTTTCTCAGCACGACCCCATCGGCCACGAGCATGATCGCGGAGGGTGCAGCCTCGGAAGAGGACATCCGCCGGATCAGCGATCCCATTCTTCTGGGCGGGATCCTGCACCTGCAGCTGTTCAACAAGGACGGCGTTCCGACCTTCGTGACGGGCAATTCAGACTTCGATCCGAGCCGTGCCCAGACGGAAAGCGCGCTGAAGGTGCTCGAGCATAAAACGCCAATCGTCGAACTCTTTCACATGGATCATGCGGATCATGAAGAGCTCGAAGAGTTGCCGGAGATCGCCAACCTGGATGCACACGATGCCCATGATGCGCATGAGGCCCACGGTGATCATGACGGGCATGAGAGCGAGGAGATCCCGCACGCCTTTGCCCAGGCCTTTCTGCCCGCCTATTCGCCCTCTGGCGAACTCCAGGGCGTGATCCAGGTCAACGTCGACGTGAGCCATCTCATGGAATCGCTCGAGATGACCTTCCACCAAGTTGGCCAGTATCTCATTTTCGGCACATTGCTCATCGTTCTCGTACCGGTAGCGGCTTTTTCCTTCCGCGCCTGGCAGGTGATGCGCGCAAACCGGCAGCAGCTGGAGCTGAACCGCTTCGACCGCTTGACCGGCATCTTGAACCGCAACGCGATAACGGATGTGCTCGATAGCCATTTCGGGCCGGGCAAAGATCCCGCAGGTCTTGGCATCCTCTTCATCGACGTGGACAATTTCAAACAGGTCAATGACCGGTTTGGCCATCAATGCGGCGATCAGGTTCTCAAACACACCGCCGCGGCGCTGAAGGCCAACCTGCCCGGCGACGGTCATGTGGTCGGACGCTACGGCGGAGACGAGTTCCTGGTGCTTTGCCCGCAGGCGTCCATGGACGATCTGCGCGCGGTCTACTCGCAAATGCGCGCGAGCGTGCGTCAGCCCATCGATTGCCACGGTACAGCGTTCGTCACCAGCCTCAGCATTGGGGCCTATGTGGCGCAATCCGAAGACACAAAACGCTGCGCCCTTCATGCGGCGGACCTGGCGGTCTATGAAGCCAAGCGCCGCGGCCGCGACCAGGCCGTGGAATATGAGCCGGAGCTCGGTGAAAAGGCGACGCATTTTTCCTGCCCGGACGAAAGGGCCGACGGCAAGACCTCGCTAGCCCCGGCGCCCGGCGCACCAGCCTGAGCGGACAGGCTTGCCAACCCTCAGCGCGGCGGGACCGAGTAGGTTGCCGTGGCGTGGGCGACGTAGTCTTCCTCGCCCTCCCCGGCAATCGCGCAATCGACCACGGCCAGCCGCTTGCCAAGCTTCAGGATCCGGCAGGTGCACAGGAGATCGCCCGGTTCGGGCTTTCTCAGGAAATTGATGTTGAGATTGGTGGTCACCGCCAGCGCCACCGGACCGATATGCGCCAGGATCGCCACATAGGCGGCGAGATCTGCAAGCGCCATCATCGCCGGCCCCGAAACCGTCCCACCCGGCCTCAGATGCATTTCGGTCGCGCTCAGGCGCACAACAGCCTCGCCGTCCGAGATACTGTCGACGCTGTAGGCCCGCCCGCCCGCATGTATCTGCGGAAAGACCTCGTCCAGAAAGGCCGAGACCTCCTGCGAACTCATCACGGGTGTCATGTGGTTTGTCCTCCCAGACCGCTGCGCCGGCAGGGCCACTCCCCTGGCCTGCCTCATTATTTTTCTGAAGTCTTACGTAAACGTCAGCGTCGCCAAGCGCAATATGGCAGCGTCTGTTCCAAACGTTTGAGCATTCACTCCAGCGGCAGGGCCAGGCCTGACTTCGTGTTGCGCAGGATGAAATTGGTCATGGACGCGCGCACCAGGCCGGGGCCCAGCAGACGCTTCATGATGAAGGTCTCCAGCTCCTCCGGGTCCCGCGCCACCACCTTCAGCACGTAGTCGCTCTCACCCGTGATCGAACTGCACTCGATCACCTGATCATCGCTCTGCACCAGACGGTCAAAGGCCTCGATGGTGTCGCGCGTGTGATCGACCAGGGAGACATGCACATAGGCCATGGCGTTCAGCCCGAGCTGTTTGCGGTTGAGAACCGCGACGTATTTCTCGATGACGCCGACTTCTTCCAGACGCTTCACCCGGCGCCAGCAGGGCGACACCGACATGTTCGAAGCCTCTGCCAGATCCTTGGTGCTGATCCGGCCGTCCTTTTGCAGATGCTCCAAGAGCTTCCGGTCGGTTGAATCGATCGCGGCAGGGTGCGTCATTGGATGAATCTTCCCATCAAGTTCTCAAGAAGCCGATTTCTTTGCCAGATTTGCAGAAATATCGAACAAATGGAACGTTAATTCCCGGCGCACGGTCATAGTCTTTCCTCAGGAGGAGACCACCATGGCTAAAACCAGCGCCTATACGGCAAAGACACCCGGCCCCGACGGCCGCATTACCTACAGCAGCTCCGAGGACCTGGTCTGGCGCGATCTCTACGCCCAGCAGGAACCCAACATCCGCAAATGGTCCGCACCTGAATACATCGCAGGCTTCGACCGCCTCGCCCTGCCGTCGGACCACGTTCCCCAATGCACCGAGATCTCCGAGGTTCTCGGCAGCCTGACCGGCTGGCGCGTTGAACCGGTTCCGGCTCTGATCGGCTTTTCCCGCTTTTTCGCAATGCTCGCCGACAGGACCTTTCCGGCTGCGTCCTTCATCCGCAGCCGCGAGGATTTCAACTACATCAAGGAACCGGACATCTTTCACGAGATCTTCGGCCACACGCCACTTTTGACAGACGAGCGTTTTGCCAATTTCTCGAAAGCCATCGGCGAAGCCGGCGCAAAACTTGAGCCGCGCGACTTTTCCTGGCTGATCCGGCTCTACTGGTTCACCATCGAGTTCGGCCTGACGCGGAAAGGTGACACCTACAAGGCCCTCGGATCCGGCCTTGCGTCATCACCCACGGAACTTCCCTACAGCGTTGAAAGCCCGGATGCCCTGCGCCGCCCCTTCGATGTCATCGACATTCTCAGGACTCCCTATCGGATCGACATCCACCAGCCGGTCTATTTCGTCCTCGACAAGGTCGACGACCTGTTCGAGGCTGCGGAACGCGATCTGGTTGCCGACATCCGGACCGCACAGTCCAAGGGCCTCTTTGCCCCACTTTATCCAGAAAAACAGGAAGCCTGAGCCATGACGTCCCCAAGCACAGAAGATAAAACCCTGGCCGACATGACCTGTGAACCCTGTCAGGGCATTGGCGGCACCTTGAGCGCGGAAGAGGCCACAGCCCAGATGACCTCCCTGCACGAGGACTGGTCGCTGAACGACGATGCCACCGCGATCACGCGCACCCTTCGCTTCAAGGGTTTTGCCAAGGCCGTCTACACCGCCAATGCGGCCGCCTTCCTGGCCGACCAGCAGGGCCATCACCCGGATGTCAGCTTTGGCTGGGGCTATTGCACCCTTGTCTTCACCTCCCACGAACTGGGCGGCCTGACAGGCAACGACTTCATCTGCGCCGCCAAATTGGACAAATTGCTGAGTTAGGCATCGCATTTCGGCTGGAGGCGGCCGCCCGGACATTGTACTGATCGGCTGAGTGCAAAGCCCGGAGACAACCGGGCCTGAAAGCCATTTGGGTATCACATCCGGGAAAACGCCATGTCCGCCTCCGCCACGCCAGAAACCGCAACATCCGACGCCGACGGCAAGCCACTGCTTGCAACGCTCCTGCATCAGGGCGTCTACCGGATTGTCATGCAGCGCCCGGAGAAAATGAACGCGCTTTCCCGTGAGATGATGAGCGCCCTGTCTGCCGAACTGACCAAGGCGGCCGAGGATCCGGACGTGCGCGTCGTCGTTCTGGGGGCCGAAGGCAAGGTCTTTTGCGCCGGCCATGACCTCAAGGAACTGACCGCGGCCCGCGCCGAAGCCGATGGCGGCAAGGCCACCTATGAAGCCATCATGCGCCAATGCTCGGACCTGATGCAGCAGATTGTCCGCCTGCCCAAGCCGGTCATTGCCGTCGTCACGGGCGTTGCCACAGCTGCCGGCTGCCAGCTCGTCGCCTCCTGTGATCTGGCCATGGCAGTCGATACGGCAACCTTCTGCACACCAGGCGTCAACATCGGCCTCTTCTGCTCCACGCCCATGGTTGCCCTCAGCCGCAACGTCGCGCCCAAACAGGCCATGGAAATGCTTTTAACCGGCGAGAGCATCGATGCGTCCACCGCCAAGGACTTCGGTCTGATCAATCGCATCGTGCCGCGCGATTATCTCGATCAGGTGGTGCAGAAATACGCTGAGGCCATCGCCTCCAAGTCGGCGCACACGCTCAAGATCGGCAAGGAGGCCTTCTACCGTCAGCTCGAAATGCCCCTGTCGGATGCCTATGACTTTGCGGCACAGACCATGGTCGACAACATGATGGCCAACGACGCGCAAGAAGGCATCAATGCCTTCCTTCAAAAGCGCAAACCCGAATGGACGGACGACTGATCCATGAACCACGACAGCTATTCCGACGCCTACATCAAGGGCATCCTGGACGAGACCCGGACCATCGCCATGGTCGGCGCCAGCGCCAACACCGTGCGCCCGTCCTATTTCGTCCTGAAATACATGCTGTCGAAAGGCTATGACGTCTGGCCGATCAATCCAGGTCATGCCGGCAAGGAAATCCTCGGTCAGATGACCCATGCCAGCCTGGCGGACCTGCCTGAGGCTCCTGATATGATCGACATCTTCCGAAACTCCGCCGCAGCCGCTAAGATCGTGGACGATATAATCGCCTCTAAGAACCTGCCAAAGACAATCTGGATGCAATTGTCTGTCCGCAACGACGAGGCCGCCGCCCGCGCAGAAGCTGCCGGCATAAAAGTCGTCATGGACCGCTGCCCGAAGATCGAATACGGCAGGCTTTCCGGCGAAATCGGCTGGGCCGGCGTCAATTCCCGCACCCTCTCCTCCAAACGCCCGACCCTTCGCGACGGCTTCCAGCGCCGGGGCCTGAAGAGCTAGGTCCCCTCGACGGTCCATCCCCGCCTTGTGCGGGGATCCAATCCACATTGCCGCCAATCGGTCAGGTGTAAGCGGGCTGAGAAACGCAACGTGCTCACTGCTTTGCTCAATAAGCTTCAGGAGCCAATAGATCCCCGCACAAGGCGGGGATGACGGCTGTGGGTGTGGCGAACCCCAGCGCATGCCGCAGAGAACACACTCTCCGTCGTCATTGTCGGGCTTGTCCCGGCAATCCAAATAGCCTCACAGCAAATACCCGCGCTATGGATCCTCGGGACAAGCCCGAGGATGACACCCGATGGGTATGGCGGCGCCCTCCAATGACGGCAGGGGCATGGCTTCTATGGATGTCGTCTGGCCTTGCCCCTCTCCCCGCGCCTTCCCGGACGAGCGCAGCGGAGATCCGGGACCCAGTACGCCGGAACCTCACGGCTCATGCCGAAGCGCCAGAGGTTGCTGGATCCCTGCCTTCGCAGGGAAGGCAGAGGGAGGGAAAGTCGCAATGACCTCTGACCGCTTTCCGAATGACCACGGGACCAAAGGCAAAGCCTCTCCTCCACTCCGTCATGCCATGGCCTGACCATGGCATCCATGCCGTGACATCGCCCTAGAGAA
The DNA here is from genome assembly GCF_014842925.1 of Roseibium polysiphoniae. Lineage (GTDB taxonomy): Bacteria > Pseudomonadota > Alphaproteobacteria > Rhizobiales > Stappiaceae > Roseibium > Roseibium polysiphoniae. The sequence continues at coordinate 237,006 of NZ_JACYXJ010000002.1, read as the reverse complement.
CCACTTCGATTTGGAGAGCCGAAACGGCATGGATTGCAGGATCAAGTCCTGCAATGACGCCAGTGGGTATGGTGGGCCTTGCTTCAAACTCCCTGCCTTCCCGGACAAGCGCAGCGGAGATCCAGGACCCAGTACGCCGGAACCTCACGGCTCATGCCGAAACGCCTGCGATTACTGGATCCCTGCCTGCGCAGGGAAAGCAGAGAGGGGATAGAGCAGACCTTATCCCTCATTCGGACGAGGATAGACCCCTCGCAAGGCATTGAAAACACACCCATTGCCTGTGAATAGCCGGAACTTATCCTCACTCGCCGGACCTGTCGTATCATTGATCCCGTTCCTGCCATCACGGGGCCGCTAATGGCCAATCCATGGAAAAGGGCCGTTCGCGGTGGCGGGGACCGGGTTTCGAGGATGGGGTCTGGTGTAACGGATCAGCCCCTATCCGGTGACTGGCAGCTTGGACCTGCAGCTGGGAGTGACGCTGCACGCCTCAGGCGCGTTTCGTATCTGGCAAACCGGAGGACGCTCTACTTCCGGCGCGCAGAAAAGAGAAAGACGCACGTTCAGTCATTTGGGACACGAAATCCGGGCAGGCGCGACGGCCTTGCACATCCCACTTTCCCAACTGCTCCCGGCAAGTCCGGAGCGCCTGCCATCCCGTTTGAACGGGAGACCACAAAAGCCAAAACGCCGGGGAGAGATCCCGCGGCGGATATGGTGCTGGCTGAACGGCAGTGGCACGCCGCAAACTCCGAATCCGGCGCACAAACATTGAAATCCCTTTTCTGAAACCGAACCACCAGCGCAAGATCTTGCCTTTACGCCCTCGCGGGCTTCCGCCAGTATGCGCAAAATTGACTTGGAGGAGGCTCAAATGAGCGACGGCATACCAGGATTTTCAACACTGGCGATTCACGCGGGCGCACAGCCGGATCCGGCCACGGGCGCGCGCGCCACGCCGATCTACCAGACGACCTCGTTCGTTTTTGATGATGTGGACCACGCAGCCTCCCTCTTCGGCCTTCAGGCCTTCGGCAACATCTACACCCGCATCACCAACCCGACGACAGCTGTGCTTGAAGAGCGGGTCGCCGCGCTTGAAGGCGGCACGGCCGCACTGGCGACAGCCTCCGGGCATTCGGCCCAGCTCCTTGCCTTCCACACCATGATGCAGCCGGGCGATAATATTGTCGCCGCCAACAAGCTCTATGGCGGGTCCATCAACCAGCTGAACCATTCGTTCAAGAGCTTCGGCTGGGCCGTCAAATGGGCCAATCCGGACGATCTGTCGACCTTCGAAGCGGCGATTGACGAGAACACCAAAGCCATTTTCATCGAGAGTCTGGCCAACCCGGGCGGCATTGTCGTCGATATTGCCGGGATTTCCGCGATCGCAAAGGCCAAGGGCATTCCGCTCGTTGTCGACAACACCATGGCAACGCCCTACCTCTGCCGCCCGATCGAGTATGGCGCAGATGTTGTTCTTCATTCCCTGACCAAGTTCATGGGCGGCCACGGCAACTCCATGGGTGGCATCATCGTCGATGCCGGCAACTTTGACTGGTCCGCAAACGGTCGCTATCCGCTGATGTCCGAGCCACGGCCCGAGTATCAGGGCGTGGTCCTGCATGAAACCTTTGGCAACTTTGCCTTCGCCATTGCCTGCCGCGTTCTTGGCCTGCGCGATCTGGGCCCGGCAATCTCGCCCTTCAACGCCTTCCAGATCCTCACTGGCATCGAGACATTGCCCCTGCGCATGCAGCGCCATTGCGACAATGCCAAGAAGGTGGCCCTGCATCTGTCGGCCCACCCGAAGGTGTCCTGGGTCTCCTATGCAGCGCTGCCTGAAGATCCGAACCATGCGCTTCAGCAGAAATACAGCCCCAAGGGCGCAGGCGCGGTCTTCACCTTCGGTCTGGACGGTGGCTATGACGCCGGTGTCGGGCTGGTGTCGAACGTCCAGCTCTTTTCCCATCTGGCCAACATCGGCGACACCCGTTCGCTGATCATCCACCCGGCGTCGACGACCCACCGCCAGCTGACAGACGAACAGAAGACTGCGGCAGGAGCAGGACCGGAAGTGGTCCGGCTGTCCATCGGCATTGAAGACGCCGAAGACATCATCGCCGATCTCGACCAGGCACTGGAACAGGTCTGAGCGGTCACGTTCTCGACAGCTCGCGAAAACGAAAAGCCCGCCAAATGGCGGGCTTTTTTTTCGGCTTGGGCAACGGCTGCCTTCAGTCTTCTTCCATCTTCAGGCTAACGAGTTCTTCAAGTTTTTCCTTGCTGAACGGCTTGATGACGACCGGCACATTCTTGAAGCTTTCATCCAGCAATGATGTGTCCTCGTAGCCGCTGGCAAAGATGAAGGGCACGCCCAAGTCCCTGAGCTTTTGCGCAATCGGAATGCTGTTTTCCCGGCCAAGGTTGATGTCCAGCAGGGCAAAATCAAGCTTGTCAGCCGCTATTACCTCCAGACCGGTTTCAACGTCTTTCGCCAACGCCACATCGACGAAACCGATCTCGCGCAACATGTCCTCATTGTCGAGCGCAATGATCATGTTGTCTTCGACGAGCAGAGCCTTGGACCGAGGCACCTGAACCGCGTTCCGAGTCACGGCACGGACAATGGTCGGCGGCTGTGGAAGCTTGTCCAGCTCGACATAATCCGCCGGGATCCGAAAGGACGCACGAACGCCCTCCGGCAGATACTCGATGGCGGCCTCACCATTCAGCTCATGGGGAATGGAGTGTTCAATGATGGTCGAGCCAAACCCGCGCCGGCTTGGCGGCACCACCGGTGGTCCACCGGCTTCGACCCAGCTGATCTCCAGATCCCCCTCCGGTGTCGGCGTCCATTCGACGGTCAAAAAGCCGCCTGACGCTGACAAAGCACCGTGTTTGGCCGAGTTGGTGACCATCTCGTGGACCACCAGCGCCATCGTCGAAAAGGCAAGCGGCGCGATCATCACATGCGGCCCAAGAAGGCGCGCGCTGTCGCCGTAGGTCGGAGAATACGCCGTGAGCTCATTGGTGAAGAGCGACGTCAGCGGCGCCGGGGACCACTGATCTTGCGTGATCTGATCGTGCGCGCGCGCCAGCGCCTTGATCCGCCCATCCAACAATTTGGTGAAATGCTCGGTGCTCTCAGCGGTTTCCATGGTGCGTGAGACGAGCCCCTGGATCAGGGTCAGGATGTTGCGAACCCGGTGGTTAAGCTCAGCAATCAGCGTGTCCTGCCGTTCATTCGCTTCCTTCTGGAGCTTCTCGTTCATATCCACCGAGCGCAGGATGACTTCCAGCAGCGTGGTGCGCAGGGACTCGCAGATTTTCAGCTCGGCAGCGGTCCACTTGGCCGACTGGCCAACAACTTCCTGTTTCCACGCCTCAAAACTCTTGCGCGGTGTCAGGCGCGGCCCGTTTGGCCCAAGCTCAACCGGTTTTTCCGGATTGCCCGCCCAAGTGACGGATTGCACCACCTCGCCTCGGAAAAACAGCAGGTAGTCGCGCGGTCGCCGGGAAACCGGAATGGCCAGCAAACCGGGAATCCGCCGGGTGAAGTCGCTCTCGCCGAGGAACTTCGAGAAGGTATGGGTCGAAAACAGCTTGCTGGCGGCCGTCCGGTTCAGGAAAGGCACGAATTCCTCCAACTCGTCCTTGCGAGCGGCAAGGCCGAGGCTGGTGTATTGGCCATCGACCAGAACCGCCACGCCATCACAGGAGACCACATCCATGAAGGGTTCCATATAGCTGGAGAGGTTCTGAAAAACACTGCCCTCGACCGAGATCGACGACATGATCCGATCATGAAGAACCCGCGCGCGCTCTTCATGATTGAGCACCTCATCCTGAAGGCGCCTGGCCAGATCCCGCGAAAACATCTGTGAGAACAGTTCAGCCGTGGTCCGACGGTCAAAACTCATCTGCTTCGGGCTGTAGTGATGGCAGGCGAAAAGGCCCCAGAGTCTTCCATCCACAATGATCGAGATTGACAGAGAGGCGCCAACGCCCATGTTGCGAAGGTATTCAAGATGGATTTCCGAAACCGAACGCAGCACGCTGAGCGACAGATCCAGAGGTTCTCCGGTGGTCGTAATCGCCGGGACGATCCGAGCCACCTTTCCGTTCACATCGCTGATGATGCGAAACTGGTTGCGGATGTAGAGCTGGCGCGCCTGGACCGGAATATCACTTGCCGGATACCGCAGACCGAGGAAGGAATCCACGCCAGGAGCGCGGCTTTCGGCAACCACTTGGCCCGACCCATCGTCCATGAAGCGATAGACCATGACCCGGTCGAAATCGGTCACCGTGCGGACCTGCCGCGCAGCGTCCGACAGAAACTCGTCAAACTCCTCGGCCGCATCGATCCGGGCCATCATGGAACGGACCGCAGAGATCGCATCGAGGCGGTTCGTCATCTCGGAGGGCTCGCACTCCAGAATGATCAAATCCCCGGAGCGATGCAGGGCAACGTCATAGCTCTTGCCGTCGCCGAAAAGGTCCAGGCCAAACAGACGCTCGGTCGAATCGCTGTATTGCAGCCATTGCAGCCGTCCACGGATCTCCTGAAAAGCGTAGGCGCCCAGAAGGTGGACCGCCTGAACGCCCGAAAGTTCCTCAGGTGTCCGGCCGGTGAAGGCAACGCAATTCTCGCTTACATGTGCCAACAACCAATCGTTGGAAAAGGCAAGGAGACAGCCGAACGCCTGAACGCCGCCCAGAAACTGGATCGGCTCCCGGTCACAATTGGTGAGGTCAACAGTTGTCATGAGTTTCCGTCACTCTAACACGCGCCTTAGCCCGGACACATCGTCCAAAAGCAGCTGATTGTTCTTCGAAGGGGGCTGCGGGCGGGAAGGTCGTGCGCCGCTTGGATGCGCCAAAAACATCCCGAACGCTCAAACTCACCGTCACTGCCGACAGGACTCCCCTAAGTGCTGTCAATTGTCGCAATTCCAAATATCTGCGATTATCTACCAAGACTCAAACCAAATTTCGCCAGCCCAGCGCACGCCAAATTCCGCCGGTTTTAGATGCGAAACCCGGTTTTCCGGGCCTCATCCAGGAAACGCAGCGAACGCCCGGCACGCGCCCTCCGCCATCCCGGCACGATCATCCAGCCGCATATCCGCCTGCTCAAGTTGCACGAGAAATTCGGGCCAATAGCGACAGCGCGCGGTTTCCTGAAAGAAGTCGGATTTGCTCATCAGTTCGCTGCGGTTGACCAGAATGCGCGCGCCCAGCCGGGAGCCCTCCAGCACGTAGAGCGCGCCCCAGACCTCTGCTTCAGAGCGAAAGTCCAACGCCTGCTGCGTCACCTCGTCTTCAGACCACGCCAGCGCTGTTTCAGCCAACTCGGCGCCAATCATCGCGGCCCGTTTACGCTCTGACCAGAGCGGGAAGATGCGCGCTGCATGGCTTTCATCCAGGCCCGCTTCAATGGCCGAGATACCACGATACATAAATCGAAGAAATTGGGTCACGCCCTCGGCAAGCGTCAGATCAAAGGCCTCTGCGCGCTTGTCGACCAACTCGTGCGATGTCCTTGTCTGCTCTGCCAAATAAAATCGAACAGGCGGGATTTTCAGAGCAGTTTCTGGCATGATTATTCGTCGCCTCGCAGCTGGGATCGGCAACGCAATAGCTGCTGCCTGCCGTCGTGTGCTTGGTCGATTTTCCTGCGCAATTTAGAAGAGATCCTCGAAGCGATATAGGCATTCACGCGTCCGTCTAAACACTCCAGACGTCCCAGCAAGGCGTAAAGTTGAAACGCGGCTTTGCTAAGTTGGTTCCCGGGCACTTTAGAATTCTTGAATTTAAAATTCACGAATTTTTTTGAGCGTGATCAATCGTCCACATCCAAGCTCGAGGCTCAAACGAAGAAAGGTCCGCATGCGCGGACCTTTGTCAAAAGCAGCTCACCTGAAACGGCGTCAGGCGGCGGACACCATCGATGCGTTGAAGCGCTGTTCCTCCAAATAGCCATCGGCAAGCAGAACGATCGTGCCGGATTTCACCTCTGTCCAGGCCTCGGGCGCTTCATCCAGGGGTTCGGACACCACCGAGGTGCCATCGACAAAGCTCCGGCAGAAAAGGCTGGGCGCGCGGTTGTCGGAGGCGTAGCGCGCGGCAAACAGATGCCGGCCATCTGACCAGACCGCTGCAAAGCGCATGTAGGGAAGTTGGCCATGCGTCCGCGCAACGTCTTCCACGTCCTGAACAGCGCGGCGCATTGCACCGACTGGATCGTGATCAAGACCGTATCCGACCGCGATCAGAAACAGGGCCTCACTGTCCGTCGCACCCGTTCGGTATTGATAGAGGTGATCAGGGATCATTGCATCGAGCCGCTTGCGGATCAGACCATAGCCGCCGATCTGGCCATTGTGCATGAAACTCCAGCGGCCATGAGTGAACGGATGGCAATTATCATGACTTGTCGCCGTACCCGTTGAGGCCCGTATATGCGCCAGAAACAAGGGCGAGCGCACATGATGGGCCAGCTGCAGCAGATTGGCATCAGCCCAGGCAGGGCGCACATCCTTGTAGACGCAAGGCTCCTTGCGGCTGTCGTACCAGGCAAGTCCAAACCCGTCCGCATTGACCTGCGTCTTGCAGGAAAAGGCATTGCGGCTTTGATGGATAAGCGAATGTTCCGGATCGCAGATCAGTTCTTCCAGAAACTTCGGCGCACCGCTCCAGGCAGCCCAACGGCACATCAGGCAGCCTCCTCGTGGGCCTTGAAGCGAGCGGTGGTCTCGTCGCAGTGATAGGCCTCGCACATGGGATAGGGATTGCGCGCCAGATCGTCGACGGCCTGCAGCACGGTCTCGACCTTTTCCGGGTTCATCAGCGCAGAGAAATTCAGCCGGGTCCAACCCGGTTTTTCCAACTCCTCGCCGGCCAGAATGCTGGCGCGCATGGCATTTGACGTAGCTTGCTCGTACCCCAGCAGCCGATGGGCATAAGGCCCGGCGCAGGCACATCCGCCGCGCGCCTGAATGCCGTAAAGGTCGGACAGCATGCGGGTCACCAGTTGCTGGTGCAAGTAGCCTCCCTTCAGCCGGTCACGGACCCTGAAAGAGAACATCGGCACCTTGTAGGTGGCCTCGGGGTTGCCCAGGATCTCGATGTTTTCATTCGCCCGCCAGCGGCTGATGGCTGCCTGGCGCAGCTCGTCATGCCGCTGATCCAGAAATGTCTGGCCCAGCGCGTCCTTGACCAGAAAGCAAAGCGCAGCGCGAATATCTCCCACAACATTTGGCGTACCTGCCTCTTCACGTGCGGCGAGGTTCTCGCTGTAGTCATGGCCCCAGGGCGAGACGAAACGCACGGTGCCGCCTCCCGGCTGAACAGGAAGATGCCGATGCACCGCCCCTTCGCGCACAATCAACACGCCGGATGCGCCCGGACCACCAATGAACTTGTGCGGCGAGACCACGATCGCGTCCTTTTGCGCGTCGGTGCCAGCTTTCATGTCGATTGGCAGATAAGGACCGCTACCCGCGCAATCCCAGACCGCCAGTGCCCCATGGCGCTTGAGGATCCGGGTGACCTGATCCGCGTCGGTGACGATGCCGGTCACATTCGACATGAGCGAGAAGGAACCAATCGTCAGACGTTCAGCCGACTGTTCACGCAGCACCGCTTCGAGTTCGTCAAGGTCAGGACCGCCCTGCGCCGCTTCGCCGATTTCGATCACCTCCGCACCGCTCTCCCGCCAGGGCAGAATGTTGGAATGATGTTCATAGGGCCCGATCAGAACCAGCGGCTTCCGGCCTCCCGCATGCTCTGCGTCTGAAACGCCCAGGAGATGAACCAAGCGGTTCAGCCCGGCGGTCGCGCCCGATCCGGCAAAGATCGTCGCAAAACCCTCTTGCGCACCGCAAAGCCGTGCAATTTCCGAACGCGCTGCCGCCCGCAAACGGGTCATCTGCGACCCGCACCAGGACGCTTCCGTATGGCTGTTGGCGTAATAGGGCAGCACCTCGGTGAGAATGAAGTCCTCGATCTGGCGCAAGGCCCGGCCTGAGGCAATATAATCCGCATAGATCAATGGCTTGGTACCGAAGGGGCCCTCGATCATTGCCCCCTCGCCGATCAGGCCTGTGCGTAACCGGCTTGCCAGATCTGGTCCCTGCAAACGGTTTGCAAAATCCTCGAAAGGTGTATGGGCTTTGGTCATCTGGGCATTCCCGATTGGATCCAGTCGTCTGGGTTCGGAAGAATGCTATGATAGACAGTGATGGGATTACCTCACCTGAATTCATCGCCAACACCACCAAAATGTGTCATATGAACGAACATGATCTATAAATTGGACAATATTGATCGAAAGATCCTGAAAGAGCTGCAGGAAGACTCGCGCCGATCGCAACGTGAAATCGCGGAAAGAGTCGGTCTGTCGCAAAATGCCTGCTGGCGTCGGCTCAAGGCCATCAGCGAAAGCGGCCTGATCAAGGGCCACACGATCCGGCTGGATCCCGCCGACATCGGGCTCGGCCTGACGGTCTTCGTCATGATCCGCACACGGCACCATTCCAGAACCTGGCTGAAACAGTTCCGCCAGGAAGTGTCGTCCATTCCGAATGTGATCGATTTCTACAGGGTCGCCGGAGACTATGATTACATGCTGAAGATCATGGCCGAGGACATGAACGCCTTCGACCGGATCTACCAGAAGCTGATCGACAAGATCGATCTGGAGACCGTGACCTCCTACATGACCATGGAGGCCATCGCCGACAGCCGCGATTTGCCGATCTAGGCACAGCCTTGCCGAATCAAGCCGGCTCCGTTCATGTTCACGTAACGCTGCCGACTGGTTCACCTATGCCAAGAATCGGCAGGCGCACATTTCAGGTCAGATTTCATTTCCCAGAGGCAACACCGTGCATCTTGATACGTCCCGCTCCGAGGCGAGCGGGTCCCCGGACATAGCCCCCAATTCCCTGTCGGCCTCAGATCTCAAGACCCTCGGCCTGTTTCATTCCTTGACCAACGAAGATCGCGAGAGCGTTCTTTCTCTTGCCGAGCCGCTGCGTCGGTCTGCCGGATCCATCCTGCTGAAGAAGGGCGAAAGCGATCGCGACCTCTACATCGTGCTTTCCGGGACGCTGGTGCCGTTTCTGACTGGCAAAAACGGTCTCGACGAGGTCGTGCTCGGCACGATCGGCCCTGGCAGCATCATCGGAGAATTTGCCTTTCTGGATGCCGCGCCACGCTCAGCCAGCGTACGCGTAACGAGCGACTGTGAAGTGCTGCGCCTGCCCTATGAAGCGCTTCGCGCCCTGCCCGATGGCGACAGGATCATCGGTGACATGAAGGGCGCCCTTGCAAGCCAAGTGGTCCAGCGCACCAGGAACACCAATGAGGCGGTTGTCGCCGGTCTTGAAAAAGAGTTGGAGCATCAGCAGCGGCAAAATGAATTTGGCCACTTTCTAATCTACACGATCTCCATATTCCTCGTGGCGATGGTGCTGTTCTATGTGGTGGCCGAAGATGTTGTTGAAGATGTCTATGAGGCCCGTTTTGCCTGGCAGGGCCTGTTGATGCTGGCGCTGCCGAGCTTGATCACGATCCGGCTTCTCAACATTCCGCTCAATCAACTCGGCATTCGCAAGAAAGGCCTGTGGAGCTCCCTGAGAGAAGCCAGCCTCATCTGTCTCGGTCTGACGCTTGTCGCAGGCCTGGTGATCTTCTTTCTGCCGGCCTCTGATCTGCAGGGCGAAGACACTGCTGCCGCTGAAGGCGCGACGGTCGATACCTGGTTCCTGTTTCACTACTTCTTTCACAGCATCTTCCAGGAACTTGGTGCCCGCGGGCTGATCCAGGGCCTTTTCCGGCGGTTCCTGGATGACCGCACCGGTCATCGCTCCGTATTCCTGACCAGCGTCGTCTTCTCGGTCCTGCACCTTGCCTTCGGGCTTGATGCGGTCCTCGTGACGTTTTTCGGCAGCCTGGCTTTCGGCTATTTCTACCTGCGCTCGGGCAATCTCGCCGGCGTCTCCCTGCTGCACTATTACCTCGGCTGTGCCGCTTCCATAATGGTGCTGCTTTAAGAGGTTTCAGGGCGCATCGAGCGCGACGCCTTCGCCAGATGGTTCCGACCTGACCTCCATGCGCGACAGAGCCTTGTCGGTCAGAGCAGCTGACAGCCAGATGCCCGTCAGCGTAATCCAGGCTGTCAGGGCGAAGATCGAGGCACCGGTGACACCGGCACCGACCGCGCAGCCTCCTGCCAGCATGCCGCCAAAACCCATCATGGCCGCACCGGTCATGTAGCGCGCCATGGATCTGCCGCCCTCGAACCCCTGAAGCGCCAGCTCGCGCGCCAGGAAGGCGGCCAGAAAGGACCCGAGAAAGACACCCGGCACCAGACCAATGTCGAAGTCGAGCTGCGAACCAGGCGGCGATAGGAACAGCATCAAAGTGTCCGCGGATGGTCCTGTAAAGGTTACACCTTCCACCTGCACCGGATCGAAAGCCTGCCGGGCCATGGAAGAGGTGAACCACCAGGCGAGTGGTATCGCCAGCCCTGCCACGGCCGCAGCCGCCATCTGCCAGATCGGCGCATGGGATCTGATTGCAAAGAAGACTGCCGCGGCCAGCCAGAGCAGTCCGAAACCGAATGTCGCAGCACTCGATGCGCCGAGCATCGCCACCAGATCATTGCCGCCGACATCCGCTGTCGTCACCCAGCCTGCAATCCACTCGCGTCCGGGCATGAGGATCCCGCGCAGGCTTGCCTGGGCGATCACCGCAAAGACAAGACCGGACAGGAGTGCGCGCAGATTGCCCGTGGCGGAAAGAACCAGCAGCCGGCTGGCGCAACCACGCGCCAGCACCATGCCCGCCCCAAACAGAAGACCGCCGATGGCCGCCCCGGAAAGGCTTTGCGGCGAGGCCAGCTGGCGCGCCTCATTGATCTGCACCTGACCAAGGCCGGCCAGAACTTGCGTCATCACCAGCGCGGCGGAAAAAGCGAACAGCCAGACAGACAGCCGAACTCCGAAAATACCATGTGCAAAGTCCAGCGCCGCCGCCCGCAGGCAAAACCGGCTTTGCTGTGCAAACGCCCCGAACATCATGCCCACCAGCAGTCCTCCGGCCGCAAGGATCAGTGGTTCGGGCACGCGCTCGAGAAGAAAGCTCAGGTCCATGGCACGTCTCCCTCTCTGCTTGGACAGCAGGAATTTTCCCGATTTCCGGGTGTTTTCGCTGGTAGACCTCGCGCGGCCTGGCGCACTCGCGCATTGACGTTGCTCAAGGAAGGGAGGATAAATTCAAAAAATTGCATATGTGGAGGAAAATCATGTCACGACCGTCCGTTCTGTTGGCCGATCCATCACGCCGCTCGATCCTGAAAGGCAGCGCCGCCTTGGCCCTGTCCCTTGGCACAGGCCTTGCCGCGAAGACTGCGCTGGCAAATCCGATGAAGCTCGGTGAAGCTGAGGTCCAGGTGTTTTCCGACGGAAATCTCAGCCTGCCGATGAACTTCGTTCTGCCGGAGCAGAGCCCGGAGGAAATCCAGGCGCTCTTGGAACCACATGGTCTGGCGAACGACACATACGCTCCCGATTGCAATGTCACCCTCTATCGCACAGGCGACCGACTGGTTCTGTTTGATGCCGGCGCAGGCGCCAACTTTCAGCCCAGCGCAGGAGATCTGCTTGGACATCTGGAAGACGCTGGCATCGATCCTGCGGAGGTGACCGACGTGATCTTCACGCACGGCCATCCGGACCATATCTGGGGCGTTCTGGATGACTTTGATGACCCGCTGTTTTCAGAAGCGCAATACTGGGTGCCCGAGGCCGAATGGGACTATTGGCGCGCCGATGACACCCTGGCCAACACGCCGGAGGAACGCAAAAGCTTCGTCGTTGGCGCAAGGAGCCGGTTTGACGCCATTGCCGATCAGGTCGAGATGATCCGGCCGGGCATGGAAGTCATCTCTGGCGTCGAGGCCATCGACACCTCCGGCCACACGCCGGGCCACATGTCCTATGTGCTCCACGGCGGCTCGGAAAGCCTGCTGGTGGGCGGCGACGCCATTGCCAATGCGGTTATCTCTTTTGAAAAGCCGGAGTGGCGCTCCGGTACCGACCAAGACCGCGAAAAGGGCGCAGCGACCCGCAAGGCGTTGCTGGACCGGATCGCCGGAGATCGCACGAAGATCATCGGCTATCACCTGCCCCATCCGGGCGTCGGCCGCGCCGAAAAGGCCGGCAACGCCTACCGGTTTGTCGCCGAAGGCTAGCCAGCCGTCCGGCCGCCAGAGCCAACATCGTTCCGGCGGAAGGCGGCAAGTGCCGATCCTTCAACCAAGATCGCCAGGCCAACACGGGCACCAAAGGCCATGGACACCATCACCAGCGGCACGGAGACGGCCAGGGTCGAAAAGCCCGTGATGCCCTGCCCTACGGTGCAGCCCATGGCAAATACACCTCCGACGCCCATGAGCGCGGCACCCAGAAGATGGCGGGAGAGTTCCCTAGCATCATCACAGGCCTCCCACCTTGTGTCCTGCCGCCACCGCGCGCCGGCGATCGCGCCCAGCAAGGTTCCAAGGATCAGGCCGACGCCATAGTCCGGCAGCGTGCCCGTATAGGTAACGAACTGCAGGATCGTGTCTCCGACCGGCACGACGAATGATCCCGCCTCGATCTGAACCGGCGCAAACGCCTCGCGGGAGACAAATGTCGTTGCCCACCAGCCAAAGGCGATGGCCGCACCGATGAGGACACCTGTCACGATCTGCAGGCCTTTGCGGCGGTAACGAGTATCCCGAAAGATCCAGAACAGCAGCGCGGCGAGGACAACCAGCACGACAGGCGTTCGCACATCCGCCCCAACCCATGCGGAGATGAGACTGCCGAGCGACTGGTCTCCGGCAAAGGACAGATCGAGCGCGAGATTATCGACGAGGAACACCCGCCCCTGCGCGATCAACCCGCGCTGCGCGGCCAAAGCCGAAAGCCCAAGAACAATCAAAACCACGAGAGCTCGAAGACTGCCACCGCCAAGCCGGACGACCGCGCCAAAGCCACAGGTGCCGACGAAAGCCATGCCGAGCCCGAAGAGCGCGCCACCGAGAATGGCGCCGGTCCAGGGCAAGGAAGCATCCAGATAAAAGGACTGGTCGATGGCGGCGAGCCCTGCGGCATTCAACGCCTGTGTCAGGGCAAGTGCAGTCGCCGCCGCAAGCACCCACGTCCGCAAGCCAGTCGCATCGCCCGCATACCAATAGCGTTCGAGCGACGACATGGTGCAAAAACGGTTCACCCTCGCCACGAATCCGAGCACTGCACCCGCAGCAAGCCCGAGAAACGGCAAGAGCACCTGGGGATCCAGGTCTCCCATCGGCTTTCTCCTCCCAAAGCCATATATGCCGGTCTTTGCCAGCTTTCTGTCAGCCTAGAGCAAAAACGGTCGCAGATGAAACCGTTCACCTTCACCAAGGCTGATAAACTGCTAGTCGAGCGCTCTGCGGGAAAAGAAACTGGCCGACGTTAGTCCTGATCCGGGCGCGCGTCCTTGCAGAACAACTCGTAAAGTGCGCCGATGATGTCGCGGACCTCGCTGTCGGTCAGGCTGTAGAAGATCATCCGCCCTTCGCGGCGCGACGCAACAAGCCCGTCCGAACGCAAACGCGCCAATTGTTGGGAAACAGCAGCCTGCGGCATGGTCAGGATGTCTTCAAGCTCCGAAACCGACTTCTCCCCCTCGGACAAGAGGCAAAGGATTAGCAAGCGCACTTCATGAGACAGCGACTTCAGCAGGTCGCTGGCCTTGCGGGCCTGTTCGACCAGAAGCTGGAATTCCTCCGGATCGGTTCCTGATGTCAGGATCGGAAGGTTCATGATCGTTTGCCATTCCCGTTTGAAAGACTGATGAGCCGCCTGCGGGTCGCAATTACACCAGATTGGCCCGTGAAGAAAGCGACGGCAGGTTTCAGTTGATCGATGTCGATGACAATTTCGAGAGCATGTCGTTGAGCACCGGCCAGAAGAAATGCGCGCCCGGATACCCGCGCAGCCGGGCCACCTCTTCGCCGTCTTCCACCAGGATGAAGGTCGGGGTCAGACGCTCACGGCGAACCTGCCCGAGATCGGCCGGCCAGCCCTCGGTGATGTCCACCCGGCGCAACGGCGCCAGCTTGCCCTCTTCCGTGTTCGGATAGGCCGTTCCGATCTCCTCGTTCCAGCGCTTGCACCAGGAACAGCCAGGCTGTTCCAGCATCACCAGCTCGGCTGCCCGCGCAGGTAATTGGGCCGCCAGAAGCATGATCGCCAACATCAGCGTCAGCAGCAGACCTGGGGCCAAGCGTGTCGTAAGGGCTGTGATTTTCGTGTGCACCCATCACCTCATCAAATTCTCTGATTGCAATATATATCAAGTTTTGAATATTTTAAATCACCAGTCGGTGAACGGATCATGGGAGGAGCCAGGGTCCGGGCATCGCTCAGAGGGAGGAGAGAAATGCTCGACGTGTCGATCGGCGCGGCCTTTTTGGCCGGCTTGCTGTCTTTTGTCTCCCCTTGCGTCCTGCCGATCGTGCCACCCTACCTGTGTTACCTGGCCGGCGTCAGCGTCGCCGAGCTGAAGGGTGAAACGGCAACGGCCGCAACAAGCCGGCGCATTGTGTTGTCGTCCGTCGCCTTCGTGTTGGGGTTCTCGGTGGTCTTTGTCGCTCTCGGCGCGACCGCCAGCGTGATCGGTCAGTCGATCGCCCGCTACTTCGACACCCTGTCGATCATTGCCGGGATCATCATCATCATCATGGGCCTGCATTTTCTCGGCCTTTTCCGGATCTCCCTGCTGTTTCGCGAAGCCCGCGTCCAGGTGGAGCGCAAACCGCCAGGCCTTTTGGGCGCCTTTGTCATGGGGCTCGCCTTTGCCTTTGGCTGGACGCCCTGCGTCGGCCCGGTTCTGGCCGCGATCCTGTTCATGGCCGGGTCCACTGGCAGCACCGGCCAGGGAGGCCTGCTGCTCGCCGCCTACGCCCTAGGCATAGGCATCCCGTTCATTCTGGCCGCCGCCTTTGCGAGCCGGTTCCTTGGATGGGCCTCGCGGTTTCGAAAGCACATGGGAACCGTCGAGAAGGTCATGGGCGGGTTTCTCGTATTGACCGGCCTTCTCTTCGTCACCGGCCAGATGTCGACAATCGCCTTCTGGCTTCTGGAAGCCTTCCCCGTCTTCAGCCAGATCGGCTAGGGCGTGGGTCACACATGGAGGACATCATGATCAAGTTGCTCAGATCCCTAGTTCTGGCTGGACTTCTTGGCGTGCTCTCAGCGCCGGCGGCACTCGCAGCCGAAATGGGCGAAGACGGGCTGCACAAGCAGGACTGGTTCACCATCACCTTCCGCGACATGGCAGAGGACATCGAGACAGCCACCGATGAGGGCAAACGCCTGGCGGTCATCTTCGAACAGCGCGGCTGCATCTACTGCCGCGCGATGCATGAGAAGATCCTCTCCGACCCGGAGGTATCCGACTACATCAAGGCCAACTTCATGGTCGTTCAATACAACATGTTCGGCGATGAGGAGGTCATCGATCTGGACGGCGACACGCTCACCGAAAAGTCGGCGGCTCGCAAATGGGGCTATGTCTTCACCCCGACAATCGTGTTCCTGCCCGAATCCGTACCGGAGGGCAAAACGGTCGCAGAAGCCGCCGTCGCCACCATGCCCGGCGCCTTCGGCAAGTGGACATTCTTGAACATGTTCCGCTGGGTCCAGGAAAAAGGCTACGCCGGAGACGAGCATTTTCAGAAATATCATGCTCGTATCATCAATGACTTACGTGAGGAAGGCCGTCTCGGAAACGACTAGAAGACGCAATTTTCAGTGGTGTTTTCAATGTCTGTCAAAAGACCTATTGGCAACACATGCAGAAAATCATATATTTTATTCGAGGAGGAGGTCGGAACGCCCAAACGTTCCGGCTTGAGGACCGGGCCCACCGGTCCCGAAAGAGGAGGAAAGCCGACGCGATGACCAAGGGCTTAAAAATCATATTTGCGGCTGCGTCTTTCGCGCTTGCCGGATCGGCATTTGCCGAGACGCTAGCGCCGGACGACGTCGAGATCGTCGACATGGAGGTCACCGCCTCCCTGACCGGCAAACCGGGCGATGCCACCATCGGCCGGGAAACATTCGCTGATCGCAAGAAAGGCAATTGCCTTGCCTGCCATGTCAACGCGGATCTCAGCGACCAGCTGTTCCACGGTGAAGTCGGCCCGCCCCTTGACGGGGTTGGTGATCGCTGGACCGCGCAGGAGCTGCGCGCGATCGTGATCGACAGCAAGGAGGTCTTCGGCGAACAGACCATCATGCCCGGCTTCTACACCATGAACGTCGGGATCAACGTTGCCGAAAAGCACAAGGGTCAGACCATCCTGTCCGCTCAGGACGTGGAAGATGTGGTTGCCTACCTGACGACGCTTTCCGAATAGCCTTTCAAGACCAAGGAGAAAGGGATGTCCCTTACCAGACGCGAAGCGCTCGGCCTGACCGCAGGTGCTGCCGCCTTCATCACCTTCGGCGGACAGCTCGCCCATGCGGCCGCAGCTGAAACCGAAGAAGCCATCAAGGCCTTTTCCGGCGGTGCCATGCCCGAAAGCGGCAAGATCAGCCTGGAGGCGCCGGAAATTGCAGAAAACGGCAATACGGTTCCCGTTTCTGTCTCAGTCGACAGTCCGATGACCGCAGACAACTATGTTGAATCGGTTCTCATTCTCGCCGAGGGCAACCCGAGCCCGGCCGTTGCCACATTCCACTTCACCGCCATGAGCGGCGAAGCGGCTGCCAAGACGCGGATCCGTCTTGCCAAGACGCAGAATGTGATCGCGGTCGCCAAGATGAGCGACGGCACGACATTCATGGACAAAAAAGAAGTCAAGGTCACCATCGGCGGCTGCGGCGGCTGATCGGGCAGAAGGATAGACACAATGGCAGCACCTAAACCGCGCGTTAAGGTCCCCAAAAAGGCTTCCAAGGGTGAAGTGGTCACGCTGAAGACGCTGATCAGCCACCCGATGGAATCCGGTCAGCGCAAGGACAAGCAGGGCAACCCGATCCCGCGCAAGATCATCAACAAGTTCACCTGCGAATACAACGGACAGGTCGTTTTTTCATGCGACATGGATCCGGCCGTCTCGGCGAACCCCTACCTGGAGTTCACCGCCAAAGTGGAAGACAGCGGCACGTTCAAGTTCACCTGGGTGGACGATGACGGCAGCGCCTACACCACCGAAAAGAAGCTTGCGGTCGAATAAGCGAGAGCCGGAGCAATCCGCAATCGCGCAAATCGGGAGGAGACGATTTGGCCAAGATATATAAGACAGGCGTACTGCTTGCCGGCCTGCTGACCGCAGGCATGAGCAGCGCCGCCCTTGCCGGCGGACCGGTGGACGAAAAGCTGGTGATTGATGACGAGCTTGAGATCATCACGCGGACGGCGGCCCCGGAGGGGCATCCGCTCGATGAAGTGATCTCCGGCTGGCATTATCGCACCGAGGAAACCCGGGCCCTGGAGGCTGACAGCTTCCAGAATCCGGGCATGCTCTATGTCGAACGCGGCGAGGAAATCTGGAACACCGTGGAAGGCGATGCCGGCAAGTCCTGCGCCTCCTGTCATGGTGACGGCGAGGAATTCCTCAAGGGGATCGGCGCGAACTATCCCAAGTGGAATGCGGACGCGAACAAGCCGTTCAACCTCGAGCTTCAGGTCGATCAGTGCCGCGAAGAGAACATGCAGGCAAAGCCCTACAAGTTCGACGCTGCAGACCAGAAGGCCCTCGTCACCTACATCAAGCATCAGTCCATCGGCATGCCGGTCGAGATCGATCTGAGTCAGGGCGAGATGCAGGAGTGGTGGAAGAAGGGCGAGGAAACCTACTACACCCGCACAGGTCAGCTGAACCTGGCCTGCGCGACCTGTCATGAGGACTACAACGGCAACTATATCCGCGCCGATCACCTCAGCCAGGGCAACGTCAACGGCTTCCCGACCTACCGGCTCAAGCAGTCGGCCATGGTGTCCCTGCACAACCGTTTCCGCGGCTGCATTCGTGACACACGCGCCGAGTTCCCGGCAGCATTTTCCGACGAGCTGATGGCTCTGGAGGTCTATGTGACGTGGCGCGGCACAGGCCTGTCGGTTGAGACACCTGCGGTCCGCCAGTAACGGCGACGCATGAGACCAGGTGCGGCGGGTGATCGCCGCACCTTTTGACCGGGGCGCAGAGAGACGTCCCACGATTTTAATATCATCGGCAAGCCAGGCTCCGGTGCACGCTTGACGTGTGCCAACGGGATAACCTTGCCCGATTGCAGCTGATGCGCAAGCACCTGCCGATGAGCTGGAGGTAGACATGTTTTCACGTCGCGAGTTCCTGATGGCCGCAACCGCCACGAGCGCCCTGCTCGGCTCCGGCATGGCCGGCGGCTGGTCAAAGCTCATGGCCCAGCAGGGCCTGAGCGAGGACACGCTTCTGTCGATGGAGCCGAAGGGCAATTTGACCCTCGTCCACATCACCGACATTCATGCCCAGCTCAAGCCGCTCTATTTCCGTGAGCCCTCGATCAATCTGGGCATCGGCGACGTCAACGGCCTTCCTCCCCACGTGACAGGCGCCGATTTCCTCAAGCTCTATGACATCGAGCCGGGCTCGCCGGATGCCTATGCTCTGACGTCGGAAGACTTTGTTTCCCTTGCCAAGACGTATGGCCGCATGGGCGGCATGGACCGGGTCGCGACGATCATCAAGCGGATCCGCTCCGAGCGCGGGGCAGACAACTGCCTGCTTTTGGACGGCGGCGACACCTGGCAGGGCAGCTACACGGCGAACAAGACCCTCGGCGAGGACATGATCACCGTCATGAACTCCCTGGAGCCGGATGCCATGACCGGCCACTGGGAATTCACCTACGGAACGGACCGGGTTCAGGAAGTCATCGACGCCCTGCCCTTCGCCTTCCTCGGGTCCAACATCTACGACAACGAATGGGACGAACCGGCTTTCGAGGCCTGGAAGATGTTCGAGCGCGGCGGATCCAAGATCGCCGTGATCGGTCAGGCCTTCCCCTATACGCCGATTGCCAATCCGCGCTGGATGATCCCGGGCTGGTCCTTCGGCATCCGCGAGGAAGACATTGCCAAGCATGTGGAGGAAGCTCGCGCCGAAGGGGCGGAAGTCGTCGTGCTTCTCTCCCACAACGGGTTCGATGTGGATCGCAAGCTCGCCTCGCGCGTCGACGGTATCGATGTGGTCCTGACGGGTCACACCCACGATGCCCTGCCCGAGCCGGTGATCGTCAATGGCACGCTGGTGATCGCCTCAGGCTCAAACGGAAAGTTCGTTTCCCGTGTCGACCTCGACGTGAAAGATGGCAAGGTGGCCGGCTATGGCTATCGCCTGATCCCGGTCTTCTCCGATGTCATTACGCCTGATGCGGACATGGCGGCGCTGATCGATGAAGTGCGTGCGCCCTTTGCGGACGAACTCTCCCGCAAGATCGGCACGACCGAGAGCCTTCTGTACCGCCGCGGCAATTTCAACGGCACCTTCGATGACCTGATCTGCCAGGCACTGCTGGAAGAGCGCGACGCCCAGATCTCCCTCTCGCCCGGCTTCAGATGGGGCACCAGCCTTCTGCCGGGTCAGGACATCACCGTCGAGGATCTCCACAACGCCTGCGCCATGACTTATCCGGCGGCCTACCGCTCGCAGATGAGCGGTCAGACCATCAAGGACATCCTGGAAGACGTTGGCGACAACCTCTTCAACAAGGATCCCTACTACCAGCAGGGCGGCGACATGGTTCGCGTCGGCGGCATGGGCTACACGATCGACCCCAACAAGGAAATCGGCGAGCGCATCTCCGGCATGACCTTGCTGGCGACGGGCGAAGCCATTGATCCGGCGAAGGATTACACGGTCGCCGGTTGGGCCTCGGTCAATGAAGACACCGAAGGTCCAGCGATCTGGGACGTCGTCGAAAACCACCTGAGCAAGCACCCGACCGTCAAGCTCCCGGACAATCAGTCCGTGAAAGTGGTCGGCTGAACCAGGGCCTATCTGAGGCCACCAAAGAACCAGCATGACATTTGCCAGTAACCCGAGGAATTGAGATGAGTGACAAAAAGGCTTCGGGACAGCCTCCCAAGGACAGCGGTCCGGACATGAACCGCAGGACGCTGCTGAAAGCAGGTCTTGCCACCGGTGGTGCCGCCGCCAGCGCGGCCGCCCTTTCCGGCGCAGCCATGGCCGACAGCGATCGCCTGATCACCGAGATCCAGGACTGGAACCGCTACCTGGGCGATGGCGTTCAGGCCAATCCCTATGGCATGCCCTCGGAATTTGAGGCCCATGTGGTTCGCCGCGATGTGGAGTGGCTGACCGCTTCGACCGAAAGCTCGATCAACTTCACACCGCTCCATGAGCTGGACGGGATCCTGACCCCGAACGGCCTTTGCTTCGAGCGCCACCACGGCGGCGTTGCCGAGATCAGCCCCGCTGACCATCGGCTGATGATCAACGGCCTGGTCGACACCCCGTTGGTCTTTACAATGGAAGACCTGAAGCGGTTCCCACGCGAAAACCGGATCTATTTCCTGGAATGCGCAGCCAACTCCGGCATGGAATGGCGCGGCGCACAGCTGAACGGCTGCCAATACACCCACGGCATGATCCACTGCGTCATGTACACCGGCGTGCCGCTGAAATACCTGCTTGAGGAAGCCGGCGTAAAAACCACCGGCAAATGGGTGATGCCCGAAGGCGCTGATTCCTCAGCAATGACCCGATCCATCCCGATGGAAAAGGCACTGGACGACTGTCTGGTCGCCTTCAAGATGAACGGCGAGGCCCTGCGCCCCGAGCAAGGCTATCCGCTCCGCCTCGTCGTTCCTGGCTGGGAAGGCAACATGTGGGTCAAGTGGCTCCGCAGGCTCGAAGTCGGCGACCAGCCCTGGCACCAGCGCGAAGAAACGTCGAAATACACGGATCTTCTGGCCAGTGGAAAAGCCCGGCGCTTCACCTGGGTGATGGATGCCAAGTCCGTTGTCACCAACCCGAGCCCGCAGGCGCCGATCACCCACGGCAAGGGTCCGCTCGTCATTTCGGGCGTCGCCTGGTCCGGCAACGGCAAGATCACCCGCGTCGATGTTTCCATTGATGGCGGCCGGAACTGGAAGACCGCACGTCTCGACGGGCCGAGCCTGCCAAAGGCGATGCATCGCTTCTATCTGGACATCGACTGGGACGGCTCCGAGCTGCTGCTCCAGTCCCGCGCCATGGATGAGGAAGGTTTCTTCCAGCCCACGAAGGACGAGCTGCGCATCGCCCGCGGCGAAAACTCCATCTACCACAACAACGGCATCCAGACCTGGCATGTCAAAGGAGACGGGACGGTTGAAAATGTCGAAGTTGCTTAAATCTCTCTCCCTGACGGCAGCCCTTCTGTCCCTGCCTGTCCTTGCCACATCGGCTCTGGCCGAAGGTGACGCGGTCGCCGGCAAGAAGGTGTTCAAGAAATGCGCGGCCTGTCACGCAGTCGGCGACGGCGCAAAAAACAAGGTCGGCCCGCAGCTCAACGACATCTTCGGCCGCACGGCCGGCGGTCTCGACGGCTACAAATATTCCAAGGCCATGATCAAGGCCGGAGAGGAAGGCCTCGTCTGGGACAATGAAACCATGGGGACCTACCTCAAAAAACCGAGGGCCATGATCAAGGGCACCAAGATGGCCTTTGCCGGACTGCGCAAGGACAAGGACCTCGACAACGTCATCGCCTATCTGGCGACATTCTCCGCCGAGGCCCCGGCCAGCACGCCCTCAGATGACAGCGCAGCAGCGCCGGCTCCGGAAAAGACCGAAACGGCCGCTGCATCGAAACCTGCGCCGGCCGCAACAGCCTCCGAAGCAGGTGCGGGCAAGGTCTTTGGCCTGGGTCGTGTGGCGACCCATGAGGAAGTCGCAGCCTGGGACATCGACATCCGCCCGGATGGCGCAGGCCTTCCTGTCGGTTCCGGCACTGTCGCGGTTGGCGAAGAGCTCTTCACCGACCAATGCGCGGTCTGTCACGGCGACTTTGGGGAAGGCGTCGGGCGCTGGCCGGTGCTGGCCGGTGGCCAGGACACGCTGACGGAAGAACGCCCGGAAAAGACCATCGGGTCCTACTGGCCCTATCTGTCGACGGTCTATGACTACGTGCGCCGCGCCATGCCTTATGGCAACGCCCGTTCCCTGTCCGACGACGACGTTTATGCCATCACCGCCTACCTGCTCTACCTCAATGATCTGGTGGACGATGAAGACTTCAAGTTATCTGACAAGAACTTCCTCGAAGTACGCCTTCCAAATGAAGAAAACTTCATTGCGGATGATCGCGAAACCGAAGCGCATTTCGCCTCCAAGGGAGAGCCTTGCATGGAAAACTGCACCGACACGCCTGTCGAGATCACCATGCATGCCCTCATCCTGGATGTGACGCCGGGAAGCGGCGATGACAATGCCGGAGCCGGTGCCGTGGACTAGGTTTCGGCGCAAAAACTTGCGGCGGACCGAAGGGAGGTCGGACGATGGCAGGGACAGGAACTCAAACGAAGAACCGGCGAACGGTGGGCCCCCACTGTCTGAACCGGCGTGTTCCCGCCTGGCATCGACCGATCTCCACTTTCGTCCTCTCGTTCCTATGCGCCTTGGCAGCGCTGACGACATCCTCCCTCGCAGAACCACCGGCCGATGCCAAGCGCGGCCAGAAACTCTACAGGGCCTGCAAGGCCTGTCATGAGATTGGTGTAGACGCCCGCAACGGCGTCGGACCGCATCTGGACGGACTGTTCGGCCGCACCGCCGGCTCCATCGAAAATTTCAAGTATTCCTCCGCCATGCGCATCCGCGGCGGCGCCGGTCTTGAATGGACCCAGGAAACCCTCGACGCCTACCTGGAAAAGCCACGGGCCTTTGTCGGAGGAACGCGCATGTCCTACCGCGGCATGAAAAAGCAGCAGGATCGCGACGACCTGATCGCTTACCTGCGCAAGGCTTCTGACCGCGACCCGGCCGCACATCCGGAAATTCCAAAGCCGGCTCACCCTGAAATCGGCGCCGAGGCGATGGCGCTCACCGGGGATCCCGACTACGGCGAATATCTCTCAAGCGAATGCGTGACCTGCCATCAGTTGTCCGGACGCGCAGACGGCATTCCCTCCATCATCGGCTGGCCCAAGGCTGCGTTCATTCGGGCCCTCTTCGACTACAAGACCAACGTCCGCAGCCATCAGGTCATGCAGAACATGACCGCGAACCTCGGCAATGAGGAAATAGCGGCCCTTGCGGCCTACTTCGGCTCCATAGATCCGCAATAATCGAAAACAGGAAGGAAACGTGATGACCCGAATTTCCCGACGTACATTTGGATTGTTCGCTGGCGCAGGAGCTGCATCTCTCGCCCTGCCCCTCTATGCACGTGCCCAGGGCAAACCCAAGGTGGTGATCATCGGCGGTGGCGCAGGTGGGGCAACCGCGGCCCGCTACATCGCCAAGGATGCAGGCGATGCCATTGACGTGACCCTGATCGAGGCCAACCCGACATACACCACCTGCTTCTTCTCCAACCTGTACCTGGGCGGCTACCGCACGTTTGAATCCATCACCCACAGCTACGACACGCTTGCCTCCAACTACGGCATCACCGTTGTGAACGGCTATGCCCAGGCCATCGACCGTGCCGCAAAATCCGTGACGATGGCCGATGGCTCCAAGGTCGATTATGACCGGCTGATCGTCGCGCCCGGCATCGATCTGATCTGGGACAGCGTCCCCGGCTATTCTGAAGAAGCCGCTGAAATCATGCCGCATTCCTGGAAGGCCGGCCCGCAGACCAAGCTGCTCAAGGCAAAGCTGGATGCGATCGAGAACGGTCAGCAGATCGTCATGGTCGCCCCGCCCAATCCCTACCGCTGTCCTCCCGGTCCCTATGAGCGCGTGTCCATGTTCGCCCATGTGCTGAAGGAAAAGGGTTTCACCGACAGCAAGATCACCATCATCGATCCCAAGCCGAAATTCTCGAAACAGGCCCTGTTTCAGGAAGGCTGGGACAAGCACTATCCGGGCATGATCGAATGGTACGGACCGGATGTTCATGGCGGCATCGCCAGCGTGGATCCGGCAAGCGGGCAAGTCGAAACGGATCTCGACACGTTCCAGGGCGACCTGGTGAATGTCATCCCGGCGCAAAAGGCCGGTATGATCGCTGCCAGCGCCGGTCTTGCCAACGAAAGCGGCTTCTGCGCCATCGACCCCTATTCAATGCGATCCAAGGTCGACGACAATGTCTTCGTCATCGGCGACGCATGCATTGCGGGCGATATGCCGAAATCCGGCTTCTCCGCCAACAGCCAGGCCAAGGTGGCGGCCATGGCCGTCCGCGGCGACCTCATCGACTCCAAAGTCTTTCCTGCCAAATATTCCAACACCTGCTGGAGTTTGATCGAAAGCAATGACGGCGTGAAGGTCGGCGCACAATATGCGGCAACGGACGAGAAGATCGCCTCGACGTCGAAGTTCATCAGCCAGACTGGCGAAGACAACGCGACCCGGCAGGAAACCTATGAAGAATCTGTTGGCTGGTACGAGGGCATCACGACCGACATCTTTGGCGCGTAAAGCGCAGGCGCACGAGGGATCGGTCTCTAGATGACCTTTCTCTCAGCCCCTTTGTCTTCACTCAACAGGCTCCGGCGCTCCTCAATTCCCCTCGCGCCGGGGCCTTTTTTGTGCGTTCATGCGCCCAAGCAATCAACATGTGCAATCAAGGAGGTTTCGAATGGCGACGTCTCGTGACCTGCAAGACGAAATCCGGGCCCTGAAGGCCGAAACGACCGCGCCGAAGCGCCGCCGAAAGCGTCAGCCTGCATCCAAGGCAG
Source organism: Roseibium polysiphoniae (assembly GCF_014842925.1). Lineage (GTDB taxonomy): Bacteria > Pseudomonadota > Alphaproteobacteria > Rhizobiales > Stappiaceae > Roseibium > Roseibium polysiphoniae. Next base: position 212,052 of record NZ_JACYXJ010000002.1, on the reverse strand, counting down.
CCGCCAAGGCGACAAAGCCCGCAGGTCAAGCTGAAACAGAGGACGCGGTCCAAGCTGACCCTCAGACATCTGAGGCGCCACACATTGAAACATCTGCCGAAGCTTCAACCGAAGAGAAGTTCGCTGCTCATCTGGATCTGACGCAACTGTCGGAACAGCTCAGCACCCTGGTTGAAAGCGCGGAGCACGAAATTCAGGAACATCCCGTCCGTGTGGTTCTGGGCGCCTTTGCGCTCGGGATCATCGTTGGGGCCGCATTACGCCGATAGGAGCGCACTATGGAAAGCACCGTTCGCAACCTGCGCATCATCTGGCGCGCTGAACTTCTGATCATTGAGGCGAAACTTCAGGTCGCCGCCAAGAAGATCGGCGCCACGGCCTTTGCCGGCCTGGTCCTCATCTTTGGTCTGGCCATGCTGAATGTCGCAGGTTTCTTCGCTCTGGAAGAGATCTGGGGGCCAAGCTACGCAGCCCTTGCCGTCGCCGGAGTCGACTTTCTGGTGGCCATCATCCTTTTGCTGTGGGCCTCCGGATTGAAGACCGGCCCTGAGCTGGAGCTTGCAAAGGAAGTTCGCGACGCGGGCCTTGAAGAGCTGGAGGCAAAAGCCGAGGATCTTCAGGAGGAAATCGAGCGCACACGAGACGAATTGATCGGCCTCAAGAACAGCCTGACGTCCTTTGCCAAAAACCCGCTCGACGGTGCTCTCGCCGGACTGCTGACGCCTATCCTCACGCTGCTCATCAAGTCCATGAGCAAGAAAAAGGACTGAGCACCGTCAATACGGCGGCAAGTGTCCATCCGTCTTTCCCGAAGTGCCGCAAAAGAAAAACCGGAGCAGCCGATCAGGGCAACTCCGGTAATTGCTTTGTTTTCAGTCTTGTAGAGATCTAGACGGTTCCGCCGAGACTGCCTTCCAGGGCAACCATTTCCTGCCCCCCGGCCATCAGATCCTGCAGTTCTTCCGGCGTGATCTGGCCGCGCTGCGCGGTGCCGAGGGTCTTGCCCCGGTTCAGCACCGTGAACCTGTCCCCCACCGCCATGGCATGGCGAACGTTGTGGGTGATGAACACGACCGCGATCCCCTGCTTGCGCACCTTGTCGATGGTGGCCAGAACATTGGCTGTCTGGCGCACACCAAGTGCAGAGGTCGGCTCGTCCAGGATCAGCACCTTGGCGCCGAAATAGACTGCACGGGCAATCGCCACTGTCTGGCGTTCACCGCCGGAGAGCGTTCCGACCGCCTGATCGGGACCCCGCAGGTTGATGCCCATCTTGCGCATTTCGGCCATGGTGACTTCATTGGCATGATCATGGTCGAAGAACCTCAGCGGCCCGAACTTGCGCAAGGGCTCATTGCCCATGAAGAAATTGCGGCTGACCGACATCAGCGGGATCATCGCAAGATCCTGATAGACTGTCGCAATTCCGGCCGTCATCGCCTCGCGTGGACGGTCGAAGCTCATGGGCTTGCCTTCGAAATGGATTTCGCCATTGGTCGGCTTGTGCACACCAGACATGGTCTTGATGAAGGTCGATTTCCCCGCACCATTGTCGCCAAGCAGGCAATGACATTCACCGGGGAAGACTTCAACCGAGACACCGGCGAGCGCAATGACCGAGCCGAAATGCTTCTCGATGTTCTTCATCTGAACGATGGGCGCATGTTCCGTCGTCATCTTATCTCTCCCCGGTAATCATGCGGCGAACATAGGTGTTGAGGATTACCGCGAAGAGCAGGATCACACCCAGGAACACACGAAAGAGAGAACTCTCCACGCCTGCAAAGAACAGACCTTGCTGGACCACGCCGAAGATCAACGCCCCGAGCGCGGCACCAATCACCGAGCCGTAGCCACCCGTCAGCAGCGCTCCGCCGATGACCACCGCGATGATGGCCTCGAACTCCTTCAGCAGCCCGCGATCCGCACCCGCCGATCCGAATTCCATGACCTGGCAGGTCGCGAAAACGGTCGCACAGAAGGCGGTGAACATGAACATCAGGATCTTGACCCGGTTCACCGGAACGCCTGCATAGCGCGCCGCCTGAGCATCTCCGCCCGCTGCGAAAATCCAGTTGCCGAACCGCGTCTTGGTCAGAACCACATGGCCAAAAAACACAAGAACCAACGCCCAGACGATCAACATCGGCACGCCCTCAACCACCGGCATTCCCTGGCGGGTGCCACGTTCAAACACGGCGATGATGCCCGCCTCGCCCATCCACTGGAACAGGCCCGTCAGGATCTTGCCGCCGAACACCGGCGCCAGCCAATCCCCCTCTGCCGCATCCTTGATGCCGCCAATGATGGTTTTCCGCTCGATGGTCTGCGGAAAGAAGATGGTGAAGCCGCGCAAGATGAACAGGAACGCCAGGGTCACGATGAAGCTGGGCAGTCCCGTGCGCACCACGATGATCCCGTTCAGCGCTCCAATAGACACGGCCAGAGCAAAGGTGACGATGATGGCCAGCCAGACCGGCCAACCGAGGGTGACACTGAAAATTGCAATCATCATGCCGGAGAAGCCGATCATGGAGCCGACCGAAAGGTCGAACTCACCGGCGATCATCAGCATGCAGGCCCCGACGGCGATGATCATGAATTGAGCCGAGACCTGGCTCCAGTTCATGATGCCCTGGCTGTTGAACATGCCGCTGTCGAAAGCAAACAGCGCAAACAGGGTAAAGACGATGACGGTGCCCACGATCCCGCCCAGCTCCGGGCGGATCAGACTTTCGCGAAGGCGTGAGCGTTGGATAACCCGCTCGTCCTCGACGGTTGTGGGGGCTTGAACTTCAGACATGGTGATTGCCTTAGCTGGTCCGTTCAAAATGGAAAAAGGGCGGCAGATATGCTCTGGCCGCCCCCAATTGGCAGGTTTTTAGCGGTATTCGCCCGCGAACTTTTCAACCATCTCAAGTCCGTCCGCGGTCACGAAACCCGGGCCGGAGTTGATGTTGTTGCCCGGCAGAACGCCGTAGCGATGGTAGTTCGTCATGACGACGACCGGCAGATAGGCCTGCAGGAACGGCTGCTGGTCAATGCCCCAGTTGATGACGCCGGCCTTGATGCCCTTGACGATTTCCTCGCCCAGATCAAACGTGCCGAAGTAGATGTCGCCAGCCAGACCGGTTTCATCCAGCGCCAGAAGGGTCGGATCCGCACTGGTCGGGCCGAGCGTCAGGATGGCATCTGTGTCCGGATTGGCCGAAAGGTAAGCCTGAACCTTGTTCTTGATTTCCGAGGGATCCTGACCGGAATCGATCATCTGGTTGCCCAGCTCGACACCGAGGCCGTCGGCAAAGCCCTGACAGCGTTCCGTGGAAGACGGCGAGCTGATGTAGTGGTTCACACACAGGAAGCTTGCAACGCCGTCGCCCTTGGCGCGAAGGCCGGCGGCATGACCTGCATCATACTCAGGCTGGCCCACATACATCAGGGCACCCACCTCACGGGCCTGGTCCGGCGTACCGGAGTTCATGATGATCACATCGACACCAGCGTCCACTGCGGCCTTGATCGGACCGGACAGAACGTCATAGTCGCTGAGCGTGGTGATGATCCCGTTCGGGCCGCTTGCAGCAGCCTGTTCGATGATGCGAGCCATGTCGGCAAGGTCACCGGTTGGCGGATTGCGGTACTCGACCTCAACATCCATCTGCTCGCCGGCCAGCGCGATGCCGTTCTTGATGGTGTTCCACCAGCTGTCGCTGTCGGGTGCATGGCTGACCAGAATGTATTTCTCGCCCTCGGCTGACGCCCCTGAAACGGCCATCAGCGGCGCAGCGGCAACAGTCAGCGCCAACGCCATCTTCTTCATTAGTGATGTCATTATAATCCTCCCAGAATTCGCCAGGATGTGGCGGAAGAACGGCTCCTCTCCGTCACTTCGAGTCTGACTAAAACACACCTCGTGAAATTTTGCAACCGGTTGCAAATATTGTATTAACGTTTCATGCTGCGCGGATGCGAGAAACTGGCTAAAAGATCCGAGGGAAGGATCTGGAGATCGGATGACGATGGTAGTGACGTTGAAAGAGGTTGCAGAACGGGCAGGCGTTTCGCGCTCAGCCGTGTCCAGAGCCTTTACCGATGGCGCTTCCGTCTCCGACAAGATGCGCCGAAAGGTGGAGAAGGCAGCCCGCGAACTTGGCTACAGCCCGAACGCCCTCGCCTCGTCCCTGACCACCGGACGCACCAAGCTGATCGGTCTGGTCTCGAACAACTTTCACAACCCGATCTTTCTGGAGGTCTTTGACCTCTTCACACGCGGCCTGCAGGATCGCGGCCTGCGCCCGCTGCTGGTCAACCTGACCGACGAAACCGATCCGGAGAACTCGGTGCGGATGCTGCGCCAGTATTCCGTCGATGGTGTCGTGGTCGCGTCCTCCACGCTGCCGCCTGGCTTTGCCAAGGCCTTTCGCGACGCGCGCGTTCCGGTGGTTCATTCCTTTGGCCGGTACTCAAGCGCACCCCAGGTTCATGTGGTCGGGATCGACAACATGGAATGCGGCCGTATGGCCGTGCGTGAACTGGCCGCGCGGGGGCACAAGAAAATCGCCTTTCTGGGTGGACCGGAAACAGCGACCTCGACGCAGGATCGCCTGTCCGGCTTCATGCAGGAGGTCGCTCAGCATCCCAAGATCAAGGCGGCCTACTCATATGCAAATGCCTATTCATTTGAGGCAGGCCGTCATGAGATGCTCCGCCTTCTGGAACAACCGAACCACGCAGAAGCTTATTTCTGCGGCGATGACGTTCTGTCCATCGGCGCGCTTTCAGCAATCAGGGAGCGCGGATTGAGCGTGCCGGACGACATCGGCATTCTCGGTTTAAATGACATGGAAATGTCGGGCTGGGAAAACATCAACCTGACCACAATTCATCAGCCGATCCGCCAGATCATCACGTCTTCCATCGAGCTCATGGTCGCCATGCTCGACGAACCGGACCGCTATCCAGAGGCACGGATTTTTCCCTGCTCGGTCGTGGAACGCGGCACGCTGAAACTAATCACCAAATAAGACGCGAATGCCGGGAGAACCGGGCTCAACACCCGGTTCCTTGTTCAGTCAGTCGCAGCGCATTCAGGTACGGAACATGGGCGGCCGGGCATCAACCCAGGCCCCGTTGTCCTTCGCCGAGGCAACGGCAATGTGCACAGCAGCCATGGAACGCAAGCCATCCGCCGCATTGGGCAGCCCATCCCTCACCTCGCCGCGGATGGCATCAGCCAATTCGCAATAGATGTTTGCGACCGCCAGCGGGAAACCTTCCGGATGAGCAATTGCCACACGAGAGAGACGCTGCGCCTCTTCATGCAAACCACCCTCGCCCTTCTCGATGACTTGGGTGCGGCCACCCACGGGCGTGTAGATCAGCTGGTTCGGCTGTTCGGAGGCCCAACGCATTCCACCGGTTTCACCGAAGATCTGAATGTCGAACCCGTGCTGACGCCCGATCGCGACCGATGACGTCCAAAGGCGGCCAACGGTTCCGCCGGACAAGCGAAAGTTGACCATGGCGTCGTCTTCCAGCTCCCGGCTGGAAATGGTCGAGGCAAAGTCTGCGGACAGTTTTTCAACCTGGTCGTTGCAGATGAAGCTGGCCATATGCAGCGCATGAATGCCGCAGTCGGCGAATTGCCCGGAAACACCGGCCATTGCCGGATCATAACGCCAACGAACCCGCGGGTTGTCTGCGTCGCCTGCATCGCCGTGGTGGCCATGGCTGAAGTTGGTCACCACCAGCCGCACCTTGCCGATTTCTCCGGCGCGCACCATGGCCCGCGCCTGCCGGATCATCGGATAGGCCGAATAGCAGTAGTTCACCGCACAGATCTTGCCGGTCGCCTCAGCCACACGGACGATCTCCTCGCCCTCTTCAACGTTCATGGTCATCGGCTTTTCGCACAAGACGTTGAAGCCGGCTTCCAGGAACGCCTTGGTGATCTCGAAATGCGTCGAGTTCGGCGTCGCGACCGTGACCAGATCCACCCGGTCCGCGCGATCTTTCTCACCGGCCAGCATTTCCTGCCAATCGCCATAGGCCCGGTCCGCAGCAACGCCCAGGCGCTGCGCATATTCACGGCCAACATCAGCCCGGTGATCCAGCGCACCTGCGGTCAATTCGAACAGGCCGTCGGCCTGCGCACCCAACCTGTGGGCGGGTCCGATCTGGCTGCCTTCGCCGCCGCCGATCATGCCCCATCTCAATTTAGCCATCGCCGCAGCCCTCAGTTAAAACCAATGGATTCAAGGTATTCACGGTTCTTGCGCGCGTCACCGACCGGATCGGGATCAAGCGTCGGATCACAATCCTGCTCGACGGTGCACCAGCCTTCAAAACCTGAATCCACCAGCAACTGCCGCACCGCAGGGAAATCCACGTCGCCATCACCGAGATTGCAGAAAATCCCCTGACCACAGGCATCATAGAACCCGGTCCGCTTGGCAATCACATCCGCCTTTACATCCGGCGCGATGTCCTTGAAATGCATGTAGGAAATACGATCCATATGGCGCTTCATGAAGGCCACCGGATCAAATCCGGCATAGGAATGATGTCCTGTATCGAAACAGATCTTCAGGATCTTCTCATCGACCTCGTCCAGCAGCTGTTCGAGCTCGGGCTCGAAATCCATGAACCCGGCCGCATGCGCGTGAATGCCAACGGTCAGCCCGTAGTCCTCGGCGCCCATCTTTGCGATCGTCGCAATCCGGTCGCGATAGGCTGTCCATTCGGCAAGGTCCATTTGTTCCGCCTCACTGGCGCGTCCGGCTGTCGGCGCCCTCCGGGGAGAGATGGAGTCAATCAGAACGAGGTGTTTTGCACCGTGGGCCTTGAGCGCCTTGCAGGTCCGAACCGCGCCATCTTGTACATCTTCCCAGGCGGCGGGATCATGGAATGCACGAAAGACCACGCCGCCGATCAGCTCAAGATCGTGTTCGGCCAATGCGTCCGCCAGAATGGCTGGATCTTCCGGCATGAAACCAACCGGCCCCAGCTCGATCCCCTTGTACCCCGCATCCGCACAGTCCTTCAAAACCGACTGCCAGGAGGGATTGCGCGGATCCTGCGCGAATTCGACACCCCACGAGCAGGGCGCGTTGCCAATTCTGATTGACATGGTTTTCCTCACTAATGCTCAAAAAGCTTTGATTTCTTGCCAGGTCTTGCTGCCTGATGATGTCATGGCCGCCGCGATCACGCGGTTGACGTCGTGGCCATTACGGAAAGTCGGCCAGACCGCCTCTCCAGTTTCGATTGCGCTTAGAAAATCGCGCGCTTCTATGATGATTTGATCCTGGTAGCCCGTTCCGTGTCCCGGTCCCTGACAGAACGGCCGGTAGTCCGGATGTGCAGGGCCCGTCAGGATCTTGCGGAAGCCTCGCGTCGCCTCTGGCTCGTCCATACGGTAGAACCAGAGCGCATTCTGGTCTTCCTGATCGAACCGGATGGCGCCTTTTGTGCCCGTAATTTCATAGGCGTAGCCCATCTTTCGGCCGGTCGCGACGCGGCTGAAATACATGTGCCCCATGGCACCGTTCTCGAAACGGCACATCATCTGCGCATGATCGTCGTTGGTCACTTCACCGCCGGGACGACTGGCGTGAACCGTCTCCACCTCCGCCATCACCCGGTCGACAGGGCCAAGCAGGGCCAGCGCCGCATTGATCATATGCGGGGCGAGATCGCCCATGGTGCCATTGGCGTCACCTGTCGTACGCCAGGTCGCCGGGGCTTCAGGGTCGGCATAAAAGTCTTCGGTGTGCTCGCCTCGAAACCAGGTGACATCGCCGATTTCGCCATCGGCGATCAGCTTGCGGGCGAATTGGCTCGCCGGGGTCCGGATATAATTGAAGCCGACCATGTTCACACAGCCAGAGGCTTCGGCGGCCGCGACCATCGCCGCGCTGTCCGCAAGAGATGCCCCCAACGGCTTTTCACAAAAGACCGGCTTTCCAAGAGCGAACGCGGCTTCAGCGACCTCGCGATGGGTCTCCTGGGGAGAGGCAATGATGATCGCCCCGACCTTCGGATCATTGACCAGAACCCGCCAGTCGTCTGTCGCCCGTTCAAAGCCGTAAGCGCCGCGATAGCGCTCGGCACTCGCCTGCGAAGAGGCACAAACCATCTCCAGCCGCGGGCGCAGAGCCGTATTGAAGACAGCCCCAACTGCGGACATGGCGACAGCATGAGCCTTGCCCATATAGCCACCGCCAAGAATGCCGATTCCGATCTGAGCCATTGATACGCGGTCCCAATTTTTGAAATACGGTTTGCAACCGGTTGCAAACCTTGTATCGTGTGAATCGAAATCTCGCAAGCTGCATTCAGCAAAACAGACGAGAGTCCCACAGGGTTGGATTTGATATGACGACGACAGCTGACACCATCCGCCTCACCACGGCACAAGCCATAATCCGCTGGCTTTCCAACCAGTTCATCGTGATCGACGGTCAGGAAATGCGTGTCTGCGGCGGCGGCTTCGGCATCTTCGGCCATGGCAATGTGACCTGCCTGGGTGAGGCTCTCTACGGGGTTCAGGACGTGCTGCCGCTTTACCGCGGCCAGAACGAGCAAGGCATGGGATTTGCTGCCGCAGGCTATGCCAAGCAATGGCTCCGTCAGCGCTTCATGTTTTGTACCGCGAGCGCGGGACCCGGCACGGCCAACCTTCTGACGGCTGCCGGTCTTGCCCATGCCAACCGCCTTCCCATGTTGATGTTGTGCGGCGACGCATTCCTCACGCGCCTGCCCGACCCTGTGCTGCAGCAGATGGAAAATTTCGGCGACCCGACCTTCGGCGTCAATGATGCCTTCAAGCCCGTGTCGCGCTACTGGGACCGCATCACCCACCCGGCGCAAGTAATCCAGTCGCTGCCCGCTGCTCTCGCCACACTTCTCGATCCGGCCGATTGCGGCCCGGCCTTCATTGGCCTGCCGCAGGACGTTCAAGGTTGGACATATGAGTATCCAGCTGTCTTCTTCGAAAAGAAGGTCCACCGCATTCGCCGGATCGGCCCGGACGCTGAAGAAATCGCAGATGCAATCGCGCTGCTGCAAAGCGCGGAACGGCCGATGATCATCGCAGGTGGCGGTGTGCAGTACTCCAGAGCTGTTGCCGAGCTCACCGATTTTGCAGAAAAGCACCAAATCCCCGTCGTCGAGACCATCGCAGGCCGCGCCAACATGCTGGCGAACCATCCCCTCAACATTGGCCCCATCGGTGTGACCGGATCTGACAGCGCCAATGCCATTGCGGAAAGCGCAGATGTAATCCTGGCAGTCGGCACAAGGCTGCAGGATTTCACCACCGGCTCCTGGACCGCGTTTGCCAAGGAGGCCCGTTTCATCTCCGTCAACGCGGCCCGTCATGACGCGGGCAAGCACAGGTCGCTGCCGGTTGTCGGCGACGCCAAACTGTCGCTCCGGGCCCTTGGCGCGGCATTGGAGTATTCGGCGCCCGAAGACTGGACCGCAAGGGCGCAGGAGGAGCGCAAGAACTGGGACGCCTATGTCGCTCAGAATGTTGCCCACGGCAATCGCCCCAATTCCTATGCCCAGGCCATCGGCGTCGTGAACGACCTGTGCGACAAGCGAGACCGGGTTGTCGCCGCTGCCGGCGGTCTGCCCGCCGAGGTAACCGCCAACTGGCGCACGCTCGACATCGGCACTGTTGATGTGGAGTTCGGCTTTTCCTGCATGGGCTACGAGATTTCGGGCGCCTGGGGCGCGCGCATTGCCCAACGCGAGCGCGAGCCGGATCAGGACACCATCGTCTTCATCGGCGATGGCTCCTACATGATGATGAATTCGGATCTTTATTCGTCGGTGCTCAGCCGGAAGAAGCTGATCGTCCTGGTGCTGGACAACGGCGGCTTTGCCGTCATCAACAAGCTGCAGAACAACACCGGCAACGAGAGCTTCAACAATCTTCTGGCCGACTGCCCGACTATCCCGGCGCCGTTTTCAGTTGATTTCGAGGCCAATGCGGTCTCCCAGGGCGCGATAGCCGAGACGGTTTCGAACCCTGCAGAACTCGCAGATGCCTTCAAACGCGCCAAGGCCAGTGACAGAAGCCATGTCATCGTGATGAAGGTGGATCCCTACGAGGGCTGGACCACGGAAGGTCACACCTGGTGGGAAGTTGGAACGCCCCATGTCACCGCGAGTGACAAGGTCCGCAAGGCCCACGTCGATTGGGAAGCCAGCCGCGACAAACAGCGAAAGGGCGTGTGATGGCTCTTTCCGGCATTGCCAAGCGCAACTTCCTGATCATCGGCCGGGTCGGCATGGACCTGAGCCCCGAACCGGCCGGCACCCGTACGCGGGAGGCAACCAGCATGATGGTTGCCATGGGCGGCAGCAGCGCCAACACCGCGGCCGGCCTGGTCAAGCTCGGCTGCAAGGCCGCTCTTGTCACCGTCGTCTCTGACGATTCCATCGGCTGGTATTGCGAGGGTCAGCTCGACCACTACGGCATTGACCTCAGCCATGTGAGACGCATCAAGGGCGAAGAACGCACCTCGCTTGCCGTTTACGAGACCCGGGTCGAGGAACATCAAAGCGTCATCTACCGCAACAACGCCGCCGATTTTCAGATGTCGATCGAAGACGTCGAAGCGATCGATTACACAGCCTATGGCGCCTTGATCACCGCCGGCACCGTCTTCGCGGCTGAGCCTTCCCGAAGCGCCACCTTCAGGGCCTTCGAACTGGCCAAGGCCGCCGGCATTCCGATCATTTTTGACGTCGATTACCGGCCTTACAGCTGGCCCTCACCGGAGATTGCCGAAGAGGTTCTCTCCCGCGCCGGTGATCTGTCCGATGTCATCGTCGGCAATGACGAAGAGTTCGGCTTCATGGCGGGCGACGTTTCAAAAGGCCTCTACAAGGCCCGCGCGCTGGCGTCCTCAACCGCCGACATCGTTGTCTACAAGATGGGGCCGGAAGGCGCCGTCACGCTTCAGGCGGAAGAGGAAATCCGCACCGGGATCTATCCGGCAAAGGCGGTCAAGCCCACGGGCGCAGGTGACAGTTTCATGGCCGGTTTCCTTGCATCCCTGGCCGATGGACACGCGCTCAAGGAGGCCGTCCTGCGAGGTTCGGCCTGCGCGTCGATCGTCGTCGCGCGCCCCGGCTGTGCGCCTGCCATGCCGACCCCGCAAGAGCTCGAGACATTTCTGGCGTCGCACCCCGGCCCAACGACTTTCTGAAAGGAATATCCCATGCACATCGCTCCGTTCGACAATCAGAACAAACCCATCGTGGAACCGGACAATGCTTTGGTTCCCCTGAACTACTTCAACATCGTCAAACTGAAAAAAGGCGAAGCCTTCACCTATCAGGTGCCCGGCTACGAGACCTGCATCGTGCCCGCCACCGGCACGGTCGACGTGGATGTCGAGGGCGTCAGCTATCCGGCACTCGGCAATCGCACCATTGATGTCTGGGACGGCGAGCCGGAAGGCGTCTATGCACCCGTCGGTGCGAAAGTGACCATCGTCTGCGTCAGCGACGAAACCGAGACGTTTGTCGCCGGGGCCAAATACGACAAGGTGCTCGATCCCTTTGATGTGCGCGCTGGCAGCATCGATCTGGTGCAATACGGCTCGGACGACACCAAGACCCACCGCAAGATCAAGCATATTCTGGGTCAGAAGCAGCACGACAAGGTCGGGCGCCTTCTGGTCAGCGAGCTCTACACCGTCGGTCAGGGCGGCTGGTCCGGGTTCCCGTCCCACAAGCATGACACCGACCGTCTGCCGGACGAAACCCGCCACGACGAAACCTATAACTTCCGCTTCCGTCCCAACTACGGCTCCGGCGTCCAGATGCTTCAGCGCGAGGACAACAAGCCTGGTGACGCCTACCACATCGTCGATGGCTCAACGATCTGCCTCGACAAGGGCTATCACCCCTGCGCCGTGCTGCCCGGCTATGAAATGTATTATTTCACCATCCTCGGCGGCCTCAGCCAGCGCTCGCTCGTGCAGTATTTCCAGCCAACCCATGCGGCCCAGCTGGAAACCATCCCTGGCATCAAGGACATGATAGCGAAGTTCAAATGACCATTGCCACCCTGTCAGAGGTTCTCCAGCCTGCCCTCAAGCAAGGCTATGCGGTCGCCGGCCTGGTCACCCTGGGCTGGGAGGACATGCGCGCCTATGTGGCCGCCGCAGAAGCGGAGAATGTGCCGGTCATCCTGCAGGCCGGGCCTTCGTGCCGGGAGCACACGCCACTGCCCGTGCTTGGCGCCATGTTCCGCCATCTGGCCGAAAACGCGTCAATTCCGGTCGTCGCTCATCTTGATCATGGCTACACGCCGGAGGAATGCCGAACAGCCATCGACAGCGGCTTCACCTCTGTCATGTTCGACGGATCACGCACACCGCTGCAGCAAAACATCGATGACACAGCCGCCATCGCGGAAATGGCCCATGCGGCCGGTGTTTCCTGTGAGGGTGAGATCGGCTTTGTCGGCTATTCCGGCGGTGAAGGCTCGGCCGGAACCGATCCGGATGAGGCTGCGAAGTTCGCACGTGAGACCTCCATCGACGCCATGGCGATTTCCGTCGGCAACGTGCATCTGCAGCAGGACAAGGAAGGCGGGCTGGACGAGCCCCGCATTCGCGCCATAGAGGCCGTAACCGAGGTCCCCCTGGTAATCCACGGCGGATCCGGCGTTCCAGTCGCGCAAAGACGCGCTTTGGCGCGCGGCTCCAGCATCTGCAAGTTCAACATCGGCACGGAGCTGCGCATGGCCTTTGGCGCAGCGCTGCGCGAGGCCGTGAACAAGGATCCGTCCCGCTTCGATCGGGTGACGATCCTGAAAGACACCCATGACCCGGTGGTCGCTGCGGCGCGCAAGGTGCTGCAGGCCTTCAAGGGAGAGAACTGACGTGTTGAAAATCGGATTGCTCGGCTGCGGCCGGATCGGACAGGTCCACGCGAGATCGATCGGACAGATCGAAGGCGCCGTCGTCACCGCCGTGTCAGACGCATTTACCGCCCCCGCCGAAGCGCTGGCGGCCAGGACAAAAGCCACGGTCATGACCAGCGAAGAGCTGATTGCCAGCGCCGACGTGGATGCGGTGGTGATCGGGACGCCAACGGACACCCACTACGACCTGATTCACCTGGCGGCAGCGGCGGACAAGGCCATCTTCTGCGAAAAACCGGTCGACATGTCCGCCGACCGCATTCGAGACTGTATTGCGGTTGTCGAAAAGGCGGACGTGCCCTTCATGACCGCGTTCAACCGCCGCTTTGATCCGAACTTTGCCAATGTGCAGGCCCGTATCGAACAGGGCGAAATCGGCGAGGTGGAAATCGTCACCATCCAGTCCCGCGACCCCTCGCCGCCGCCCGTCAGCTACATCAAGAGCTCGGGAGGTCTGTTTCGCGACATGATGATCCACGATCTCGACATGGCGCGCTTCCTGCTCGGCGAAGAGCCCGTCAGCGTCTATGCGGTTGGATCTGCCCTGGTGGATCCGGCAATCGGCGAGGCTGGCGACGTGGACACGGCGGCCGTGACGCTGACGACCGCAAGCGGCAAGATCTGTCAGATTTCCAATTCACGCCGCGCCACCTATGGCTATGACCAGAGGCTGGAGGTCCACGGATCGAAGGGCATGCTTCGGGCGGAGAACATGCTCGAAAATACCGTCGAAGTGGCAACGGACAACGGCTTCAGAAAAGCTCCCGCGCAGCACTTTTTCCTGGAGCGCTACGAAGCGGCCTACCGCGCCGAAATGGCCTATTTCGTTGATCAAATCCAGGCGGGAAAGGCCCATAAGCCCAGCATCACCGACGGCCTGCGCGCCCAGCTGCTGGCTGATGCGGCAACCCGGTCCCTGGAAGCAGGCACACCAATCCGGCTCTAGCAGCAAGAGCCGGTCTCCCCGGCGTCCGGGCCTCGATTGATACGAGGCCCGGATAGCTGGTGATCAACTCAGTCCCGGTAGATCAACTTAGTCCCGGTAGTCTGGCGCTTCCTTGTCGAGCACGGATTTCAGATGCGCAAAATGTGCATCCGCCATGCCCGCATAGGCGCGCCAGCCCTCGGCTGTATTGGCGGCAACCTCGTCAGACATGACCGCCAGAGGCTTGCCGCTGGCGTAGGCCAGGAGCACGGTTTGCGCCGCCTTTTCAAAGAAATACAGCTGCTCGAACGCCTGAGCCACTGTATCGCCGGTGCAGGTCAGTCCGTGGTTGGCCATCAGCAGGGTCGAACACTGCCCGAGCGCCGCTGCAATATGTTCCCCCTCGCCCGCGTCATCGGCAATACCGCCGCAGTCCGGGTCGATGGCAAGATCGCCAAAGAAGCGCGCCGTGTTCATGTCAATCGGCGGCAGTCCCAGGTCCTTCAGCGCCGCCAGTGCCGTCGCATGAGGAGGATGGCAATGCAGCACCACGCGGACATCCGGCCGCTTGCGGTGCAGCGTGCCGTGGATGGTCCAGGCAGAGGCATCGGGCGCATCCGCAGTCTCCATGATCGAGGTGTCGTCCGCATCCAGGAACAGGAGGTCGGACGCCCGGATCGATTCGAAATGCCGCCACTTCGGGTTCATCAGGAACTGGCGTCCGTCGGCGGACACCGCAGCGCTGAAATGATTGCCGACAGATTCGTGCCAGCCGAACCGCGCGGTCAGCCGAAAGGCCGCCGCAAGGTCGATCCGCAAGGCGTCGATGTCCACCACCTGGACCGCATCCATCATTTGAAGCGTCCTTCGGAGACCAGCCCGCGGTAGGTTCCGCGCAGCTCACCACGGTCGGTGTATGTGCCGCGAAGATAGCGCTCGCCGCTGGTCGCAGAATAGGCCTCGCGGCCATGGACGATGCGATGGTTGTCGAAGGTAATGCATTCCGTTGCCTGAAGGCTGAAGCGCATGACGTATTTCTCTTCCTGCAGCATTTTGCCGAAGCGTACAAAGGCAGGATAATAGGTGTCGAACGTGCGCTGGGGCAAATCGAAGATATCGGCCATGTGCTGACTGATGGTCACGCCGGAGACCTCTCCGTGCTGGTCCAGCTCGATCACCCTCTGGTAGGAGCGCATGTCATAGCCATCGTGCTCCTTGTAGAAGGGCACCTCGGTCTCGGCCAGGAGACGGAAAGCCTCCGGATCGATCTCGCGCAGATCATTGGCAACCGCCGTACCGTCGGCAAAAAGGTTGAGCCCGCCGGCCACCGAATTGGCGCGGCAATGCAGGAACTGGATGCCTGGCGCATATTCTTCTGCCGGCACGTCCGTGTGCAGTTCCAAAGCCTTGGAGGTGAAGGCCAGGTTCGTTGGCTTGATGTGTGTGCGCACATCGAAATAGGGGCCGAAGAAGGTCGGCCGGATCTGGCCGATCTGGAGCCCGGTCTGTGTCAGGGCCTCATTCGTGTCCGGCATGTCCGTGACAATGGCGACACCTTCAACCAGAAGCGCTTCCATCCAGCGCCGACGTTCCTCGTTGCTTTCCAGCAGCAGCGGATGGGACACACGGCAGACATCTGGATAGTGGTCAGAGTACCAGGGCTTGCGCGGCAGGTCTGCCGGATCTGGCCGCCTCTCGCCATAAGCATAGGTCGCGAGCATGTCGAGCGGATAGCGCGACTGATGGGCTTCACCTTCCCAATCGACGACAAGGGACTGCTCTTCCACCTTCACCGCGCTCGGCTTTGGTGCATTCTGGGAATGAAAGATATCGAAGGTCCGCTCGCGCGTTTCCCGGTCGAAAGAACTCGGGCAATTGTCGCGCAGCCAGTAGTAGTTAAAATAGGCCGGGCTGCCGTCAGCCAACTGCAGGCTGAGCCCAGTGTCCTCGAGCATGACGCTGTCGATCTGCAAGCTATCCATCTGACTCTCCAAGGGGTCTGAAGTTTCTGGATGAGACTTTATGCTAACGACAGGCCTTCGCGGAAGAACGGTTGCACTCAACAAAATATAAGCTATTGGTTATTCTATGAAAGGCTCGCTTCCCCCTTTGCGATTGCTCTCCGCATTCGCCGCGATTGCCCGCAGCGGTTCGATCCAGGTCGCCGCGGCGGAACTGAATGTGACCCAGCCGGCGATCAGCCAGGCGGTGAAGCAGCTTGAGGAACACATCGGGGTGCGCCTTCTCGACCGCAGCAGACGTCCGGCAAGGCCGACCGCCGCCGGACAGACACTGGCAAGTGCGATTTCCGAAGGTCTCGGTCGCATCGAGGATGCCGTCGATTATGTTCGCCGCGCCGAACTCCAGGGCGCCCATGCGGTCACGGTCGCCTGTTCGGTTGGTGTCGCGACCTATTGGCTGATGTCGCGCCTTGCCGCCTTCTATCAGGCCAACCCGGATCTGACGGTCAACGTCATCACCACCCAGCAGGGCGCGCCGGAGCTCTCGGAAGGCATCGACCTGGCCGTGCGCTATGGTCATGGCCGCTGGAGCGACGGAATTGTCACCAAGCTCTTTGAGGAGGAAGTGGAACCCCAATGCGCCCCTGCCCTGCGCGCACGCTTTGACGGTCCAGTGCCGCTGGATGACGTCTCGCTCCTGCATGTCCGGACCCCCGAAGTTTCCTGGATGGGTTGGGGCGATTATCTCCGCCGGGCGGCAAGCAAGGCCGGTGGTCCACCACCACATACGGCCGCCAGCGGCCGTGGCCAGACATTCACCAACTACGTTCAGGCGACCCAGGCAGCCCTCGAAGGCCATGGCGTGATGTTGGGCTGGCATTCGATCACAGGCGCGCTGGTCAATTCAGGCCAGCTTGTCTCTGCAGGACATCCGAAGGTTCGCCCTTCGGACGCCTTTTTTCTCGTCTCCCGCGCCAAGCGCGGCGCCCGCCCCGCCGAGGTCTTTGCAGACTGGCTCATCGCATCTCACGGACAACAGGGTTGATCGAACAAGGGCTTGGCCTGACCCTATCGCCGACTAGCCTTTCAGTTTTATCCAGGTCGTTTTGAGCGCGCTGAACTTGTCAAAGGCATGGAGAGACAGGTCCCGGCCAATTCCCGATTGCTTGAAGCCACCAAATGGTGTCATGGGCGAGAGCGCATCCACCGTGTTCACCGACACCGTTCCGGCGCGCAGCTTCGACGAGACACGGTGCGCGCGGGACAGGTTTGACGTCCAGACCGACGCCGCCAGGCCGTAGATCGTGTCATTGGCGATGGTGATCGCTTCGTCTTCGCTTTCAAAGGTCGTCACCGCCAGCACAGGACCGAAGATCTCTTCGACCGCAAGCCTGTTGTCCGGGGCCACGTCGCTGAAGATCGTCGGCTCTACAAAGCAGCCCTTTCCCGATACGGTCTGACGGTTGCCGCCATGCAGAAGTGTGCAGGTGGCGCGCCCGTGGTCGATGTAGGACATGATCCTTGCCGTCTGACCCTCGTCGACAATCGCCCCCATGGCCGATGCCGGATCCAGGGGATTGCCAGGACTGAACCCCTTTGCCTTTTCGACAAGGCGCTCAAGGAATTCATCAGCGATCGACTTTTCCAAAAGCAGACGCGAATTGGCCGTGCAGACTTCCCCTTGATTGAAGAAAATTCCAAAGGCGGCCATTTCGGCAGCTTTGTCCAGATCATCGCAGTCTGCAAAAACAAGGTTCGGGCTTTTGCCTCCGCATTCAAGCCAAACCTGCTTCATGTTGGATTGGCCGGAATACTCCAGGAAGTACTTGCCGACTTCGGTCGATCCGGTGAAGGCAATGCAATCGATGTCCGGATGCAGGCCGATGGCCTTCCCCGCGGTTTCGCCATAACCAGTCACAACGTTCAAGACGCCATCGGGCAGGCCTGCCTCGCGCGCCAGTTCTGCAAGACGCAGGGCGGACAGCGGCGACTGTTCTGCCGGTTTCAAAATGACGCTGTTGCCCATGGCAAGGGCCGGCGCGCATTTCCAGGTGGCCATATCGAGAGGAAAATTCCATGGCACAACCGCGGCAACGACGCCCAGAGCCTCGCGGCGAACCATTGCCAGATCACTGGAGCCAGTAGGAGCGATCTCATCGTAGATCTTGTCGATGGCTTCGCCATACCATTGGAATATCGCTGCAGCGACCGGCACGTCAATTGTCGCCGCATCGCGAACCAGCTTGCCCATGTCCAAGCTGTCCAGGAGCGCAAGTTCTGCCTGATTTTCCAGTATCAGCGCGGAGAGACGCAGCAAGACAGACTTGCGTTCGGCGGGAGACTTGCCCGACCAGCGCCGGTCTTCGAAAGACCGGCGGGCTGCTTGCACGGCTTTGTCAACATCGGCAGCATCGCAGGCGGGCAAACGCGTCAGAACCTCACCGGTTGCAGGATTGATCGTGTCGAAGGTCTTTCCGGACACGGCATCGACGTTCTGGCCATCGATCACTGCATGTCTGGGGAATTCAATGGCCTTCGCCCGCTCGACCCATTCCTGATGCGTGAGTTCCATCTCTGTTTGCCTTTCCTGTTTTATAGGTCGCCCGGAACGCCGTAGCTTGGCGCAGCCGTCGGGTCTTTCGCTCTGGTGACGTAGTCTTCCAGCTGCGGCTTGTAGAGCGTCCAGAGTTTGTGAAGTTCCACAATTGGATCCTCCTCAGTCCAGTCGATGCGCAGATCCGCAATCGGCCAGCTCACGTCCCGGACCAGATAAAGACCTGCGGAATGCACTGGTCCGGCTTCACCTCCGCTGGCTTGTCCGGCGCGCATGGCAGCAAGCAGACGGTCGCCCAGGTCGCCGGAGGCTGCCTCAAATGCAGCGACCATCGCACCAGGAACTTTGTCGTTGGCCAGGAGGTTTCCAGCCGCAGCGCAGTCTTTCCCCTTGGAGGTCGCGTTAACACCCAGGGTCTCAGACCCGGAGAAAGTCGCGGACCCTCCGGACATGTCCAGCAGGACAAGCTGCCTCCACTCGGCCGTTGGATAGTCCTGCAGCAAGCGGCTCAAAGCGTCTTCGGCACCGAGCCCCTGCTGCAGCAGTTCAAGACCCGTGGGCCCGAGGGAAGGATCCGTGATGTTCTGGGTCGCCACCACGCCGGCACTGGAGCGGGCGAAGGCACAGCGGGCCGCGACCGCGGGCGAGGATGAGGAAATGGCAATGCCCATGGTGCCGGTAGCCGAACAGCGAGCTGAAATGGAGAAGGTCATGTCACGTTCTTTCTGCTCAAAACCAGCTTATTCATCGTCAGGAATGACGGCGATTGCATCCACTTCGACGAGCCACTCGGGACGGGCCAGCGCCGAGACCACGATCCCCGTCGAAACGGGAAAGACACCCTTGAGCCATTTGCCGACCACCCTGTAGACATCTTCGCGGTAGCGAGGGTCGACCAGGTAGATCGTGATCTTGGTAATGTGCTCCAATTTGCCGCCCGCTTCTTCGACCAGCATCTTGATGTTCGTCATTGCCTGTTCAGTCTGGCCAGCGACATCTCCGACCGCGACATTTTCCGAGGTGTCGAGATCCTGGCCGATCTGGCCGCGGACAAAAATCATTGTCCCTTTTGCCGCCACCACCTGGCACAGATCGTTATCGATGTTCTGCTCCGGGTAGGTGTCCTTGGTGTTGAACTTGCGGATACGTGTATGTGCCATTGGGTCCTCCTTTGGCGGGACTTCGGCAGGTGTCAGCGCGCGTTGGAATAGGCCAGATAATTTTTCTGTTTGGTCATGTGGTCAGCGAGATATTTGGCGTCGTACCAAACCCCCCAGATGAACGAGGATCCGCGACGGGTCTGCCAGGGCAGCCCCAGGAAATAGACGCCGGGTTCGTTTGAAATGCCGCGCTTCTGCAGCGGCGCGCCCGAAGCGTCGAAAGTATCGACCTTCAACCACCCGTAATCGCGTTTGAACCCTGTTGCCCAAATCACTGACGTGATGCCGGCGTCCTGCAGGTCCAGCTCAAGCATGGGATTTGAAATGCAATCGGTGTCCTTGCCGAGAATGCGCGCCTCGGGTTCCTCGGGCAGATCGAGCCCGTTGCGTTCGGCAAAGGCATCGGCTTCATCAAGGACGGCAAGGTAATTGGCATCGCCGGCGCAAAGGTTGCGTGTCAGGTCCGGGGCAATTTTCAACTTGCCGCCTTCATATCCTTCCGTTCGGCCCAGAAGCAGCATGCCCCGTTCGGCAAGCTTGCGGAAATCAATCGTGTGACCGCCATTGGCTCCGCTGACGGCGATCGTGACGTGGTCTGCCTCGGGCGTTGCTTCCGCGTCCCACTTGTTGAGAACCCCGAGCCACCAGACGAAGTCGCGTCCGCGATAGCTGCGCGGCGGCCGGTCATGCGGGCCGACCGACAAAAACACCTTGCGGCCAGACATCAGGAGCTCTTCCGCGATCTGCGTGCCGGAAGAACCTGCCCCAACCACAAGAGCTGCTCCCTGCGGCAACTGCTCCGGGTTCTTGTAGCTTGCGGAATGGATCTGATGGACGTCCACCGCCGCCGGGATGAGATCAGGGAAAACAGGTGTCTGGAAGGCGCCGGTCGCAGCGATCACATTGCCCGCTTCATAGGTGCCATCCGTGGTTTCGACCAGAAAGCCGGGCTTGCCCTGCAACCGGGTGGCAGATGTTACTTCAACGCCGCTCTTGACCGGGGCCTTGATCTTTTCGACATAGTCCACGAAATAATCGGCGACCTGTTCTTTCGGTACAAAGGCGCCCGGGTCGCCCTTGAAGGTCAGACCGGGGAAGCGGTCATGCCATGCGGGCCCATTCGCCACCAGGGAATCCCAACGCTCCGAGCGCCAACGCTCAGCAATCCTGCCCTTTTCCAAAACGACGTGAGACAAGCCATTCGCGCTTAGATGTTCGCTCATGGCGACCCCTGCCTGACCGGCACCAACCACTAATGCGTCCACTTTCTCGATAGTCATTTCGGTATTTCCCCATGGGCAGGCTTATGGTGTTCAGGGCTGGGCAGTTGTGCAGTCCGCCAACTCATGCCGGATGAAGCAATTGGGCGAGAACTGTGCGGCAGATTTCGATCTGGGACCTGGCCACGAACTCGTCGGGTTTGTGCCCCTGATCCATGTTCCCAGGCCCGCAAACGGCGACCGGGACACCGAACGTCTCCCGGAAAAGGCCGCCTTCCGTTCCAAAGCCCACTTTTTTGCACCCGGTTCCTGCAGCAAGCGCTTTCAACTTGCCCAGTTCCGGAGCCTCCGGAGGTGTTGCAAGTCCGGGATAGGCGTTGATGACGTCGATCTTGATTGCGGCCTGCGGAAAGTGCTGCTGAAGGTTTTTCTCTTGCTTTAGAGCGGCCCCGGTCAGGCGGCCCAGTAGCTCATCCGGGTTGTCGCCAGCGACCGTTCTGATTTCGAAATCCAGGACACAGCTATCAGGAACGATATTGAGCGCCGTACCACCCTGGATCAGCCCGGCATGAACGGTCGAATGCGGAATGTCGTATCCCTCATCGCGATGCCCGCTTTCCGCCAGCTCATGCTGCAGGTTTCGAAGTTCCAGCAGGAAGTCGGAGGCCATGTGAATGGCGTTGAGCCCCTGGGGTGCCATCGCAGAATGGGTGGCGACGCCGCTAAAGGTCGCGCGTGCAGCAGTCTTGCCCTTGTGCCCCGTCGCCACCGCCATCGACGTTGGCTCTCCGACGAGCACCCAACTCGGTTTCAAGCCAGCGTCCTTCAGTTCACACAACATCGGCCGCACGCCGACGCAGCCGATTTCCTCGTCATATGAGAGCGCGAGGTGAATGGGGTCGGTGCGGTGCGCCTTGGCATTGATGAAGGCTTCCAGGGCGCAGGCCACAAACCCTTTCATGTCGGCGGTGCCGCGCCCGAAAAGCAGTCCGTCATGCTCGCGAAGTGTGAAGGGGTCCGAACTCCAGGCCTGTCCATCAACCGGTACGACATCTGTATGGGCCGACAGAACGATCCCGCCGGGACCGTCTGCACCGATCGAGGCAAACAGACTGGCGCGGTCTCCGCTTTCATTCGGAAACAGTTTCGCGTCGATGCCATGCTCTTTCAGCAAGGCAAACACCCAGTCGATCAGCGCGCGATTGCCGTCGCGGCTGACAGACGGGAACGAAATCAATCGCTCAAGGATGTCGAAGGCATTCGCCATTCGGTTTCTTTGCTCCGAAGCTGCAAACGTCTGAAGAGAACGCGGCTATTCTAGCCCGAAGAGGGCTACAGGCTGGCTGCGACTTCCTCGATGCTTTCCTGAAGAATGTCGCCAATCTTTCCGATTTGCGCTTCGCTCATGATGAGTGTCGGCGACAGGATCAGAATATTGCCAAGTGGACGGGCAATCAGACCACGCTTTTGCGTCGCCCGCGCAAGCTTGAGACCAATGGCATCTTCAGGAGTAAATGCGAGTTTGCTGGATTTGTCCTTTACGAACTCAAGCCCCATCATGAAGTGGCTGCCGCGCACTTCACCGACGATCTCGTTGTCACCCAGTCCCTTAAGCGTCTTTTCGAAAAGCTTGCCTGTCGTGCGGACATGCTCGGGGATCTTTTCCTGTTCCAGGAGGGCGATGTTTGCAAGGCCTGCAGCCGCCGCGGCCGGGTGGCCCGAATAGGTCATGCCGTGTAGGAACATGCCGCCAGGACGCGAGATCACTTCGTGAATGTCATCGGAAACGATGGTGGCGGACAAAGGCTGGTACCCAGACGTCAGGCCCTTCGCCGTGGTGATGATATCGGGCGTGTGGCCGAACACATCCTGAGAGGCAAAGAAGTGTCCGAGTCGGCCAAAGGCCGTTACGACCTCATCGGCGATATACTTGATGTCGTAGTCGGCGCAAACCGCAGCCATCCGGGCATGATAGCCATCCGGCGCAGTCACGACGCCGCCAGCGCCCTGGATTGGTTCCGCGATGAAGGCAGCGATATTCTCGGCGCCCAAGCGCTCGACCGTCTGCTTGAGGTCGTCAATGAGCGTATCGCAGAATTCTGCTTCACTCATGCCATCGCCCTCGCGCCAATAGTGCGGGCTCTTGAGGTGATGAACCAAGCTGTCGGCGGTATCCCAGCCCTCGGAGTATCCCGGCGTTGTCATTGCCATGGCGAGGTGGGTGGAGCCGTGATACGCGCCAATCCGGCTGAGTATCTTCTTCTTTTTCGGCCGCCCCAGCCGGTTGTTGTAGTGGTGCAGGATCCGCACAGCACTGTCATTGGCCACGGATCCTGAATTGCTGAAATAGACAGAGTTGAGGTGTCCTGGAGCGAGCGCTGCTATCTTTTCTGCAAGAGCGGCGGCAGCTGGATGCGTGAAATTGTAGAACGTTGAATAAAAGTCGAGTTGCGTCAGCTGATCAGTGATCGCGTCGATGATCTCTTTGCGCCCAT
Organism: Roseibium polysiphoniae; assembly: GCF_014842925.1. Classification (GTDB taxonomy): domain Bacteria; phylum Pseudomonadota; class Alphaproteobacteria; order Rhizobiales; family Stappiaceae; genus Roseibium; species Roseibium polysiphoniae. The sequence goes on along the minus strand of NZ_JACYXJ010000002.1, from coordinate 188,788 downwards.
GACCCACGTTCACACACCACAGACCCCCGATACCATCGATAAGCTCGTTGCCTTCGCTGTCGCGGACCATGGCCCCTTCAGCGCCGACGATCACTGTGCGGGCGTCATTCTGTTTCAAAAGATCGAGGTCCGCAAACGATTGGATCAAGTGGGTATCGGCGGTGAGGACCTCATCCGTCGTGAGATTGGTTTTAATATTCATCAGGTTGTTACCTCCCGAAAATCGTTCCGTTGCGTGGACAGAATGTCCGGCGCGATTGCATCAGCCACGGCCAGATCGGCCACAAGAAGTGTCTCGCCCAGTCCGGCTGCCGCCAGCGGCTGTGCATCAGGGCCCGCAATGATCGATTTCCCCGCAAAGCTCAGGTTGTTTTCTGCGCCGCAGTAGTTCGCGTACGCGATTGTCATGCCGGTTTCAGCTGCCCGGGACGGGACAAAAATCGCCGAAACATGCTCAAAATTCGAAGGGTTGGCCGTCGGCACCAAAACCAGGGAAACACCTTGATCAGCCAAGGCCCGGCAGTGCTGCGGAAACTCAATGTCATAGCAAATCAGCAGAGCCGTTTTTCGGCCTGCAAATTGGAAGACGGTGTAGCTGTTCCCAGCCTCGAAGCTGGCGCGCTCCATCGCTCCAAAGAGCTGGATTTTGCGATAGTGCCCGAGCAACTTCCCGGCCTCATCAACCGCGGTGGCACTGTTGTAGACTTCGTCACCGTCCCGCTCGGCCCAGCCAAGGGTCAGTCCGCATCCGGTTTTCCGGGCAAGCTCGAAAAGCCGTTGCGTCCATTCCCCCTTGAATGGCTGGGCCAGGCTCTTGTGAAGATCCGGGCGGTTGTAGCCTGGAAGAAAAAGTTCCGGGAACACGGCCATTTTGGCTCCTGCCATGGCCGCCGCACAAAGCTGGGTCTCGAGACGGGCGAAACCCGCCTCGATATCCCCGCCAATCGGTGGACCTTGGTAAATCGCCAGTTTCATGACCGTGCTGCCCCTTGAACTTACTTTTTAAGGTTGGTCCAGATCGCGTCGTAGAGAACCTGAACCTCTTCCGGACAGGCCTGAACGAACTCACCCTTCTGGTCCGCCGGCGGATTGGATTCCGGCGAATTCGCAACTTCCGGCAGCAGGAATTCTCCAACACCTTTCACACCGGCGGTGTACTGGGCGTAGTTGGTCACCGCCGCCGCGTTTTCCGGCTCCAGGAGGAAGTTCATGAACTTCAATGCGTTGTCCCGGTTCGGGGCATCCTTGAGCAGAACGACGTTGTCCATCCAGACGATCATGCCTTCCTTGGGGAAGACATATTCGATGTTGGCCCCTTCACCGCGCGCCTTTGCCGAAAAGCCCGACCAGATCATGCCCGCCGCAGCATCTCCCGACACCAGGACATCCTTGGCGACGTCAGAGCCGAAGGAAGCCCAGTCCGCCTTGGCGCTTTGAACCAGGGCGTTCAGCTCTTTCAGTTGCTCGCGGTCGCTGGAGCACTGGGGAATGCCAAGATAAAGGGAGGCAAGGGTCAGGGTTTCGCCAGCTGTGTCGAGCACATTGATCTTGCCCTTGAGTTCTGCCGGCGGATCAAAGATCAGCGACAGACTGTCCAGCTCGCCGCCATAGACATCCTTGTTGACCGAGAAGGAGGTCGATCCCCACTGATAGGGAATAGAGCTCTTTCTGCCCTGGTCAAAGGAGACGTCCAGCCACTTGTCTTCAATATTGCCGAAGTTGGAGAGCTCGGAAGGCTCAAAGGTGTCGAGCATGCCTTCGCCATTCATGATCTCGACCATGTAATCGCCGGGCACGGCAACATCGTAGCTGCCGAGCTTGCCAGCCTTGAGAGAGGCAAGCAGGGCTTCGTTGCTGTCGAAGGTGTCCATGGTCACTTCGACGTCGTATTCTTCCGAAAACTTGTCGAGCAGCTCCTGTGGGATGTATTCGAACCAGTGGTAAATCGACAATTTGCCTTCGGCCTGTGCGCCGACGGTGAGGCTGATTAGAGCCAATGCAGTTGTTGCAAATAATTTCTTCATCTCATGCTCCACTCTGTTTGATGGTTTTTGTTATTTTTTGTTTTGCCCTGTCCGGCCGATCAGCCAGGACAGGGAAACGAAGACGATCGAAACCCCAAGCATGAGGGTTGAAATCGCCATGATGTTTGGTTTGATCCCCTGTTTCACCGACCCGAAAATGGCGGTCGGGAGCGTTTCCACCCCGGCGCCCTTGACGAAATTGGTGATGAGGAAGTCGTCCAGGGAAATGATGAACGCCAGCAGAAACCCGGAAAGGATGCCCGGCGTCATCAGCGGCAGAAGCACCATCGTAAAGGCCTGGCGCGGGGTGGCGTAAAGGTCCATCGCCGCCTGTTCATAGGTATCCGGGATGCTTTGCATGCGCGCCGAGATCGGCAGGTAGGCAAATGGAATGCAGAACACGATATGAGCCACCAGAATGGTCAGCAGGCCGGTGGTGAACCCAATCGCGGAGAAAAAGACCAGGCTGGCGACAGCGGTGACCACTTCGGGCACCATCAACGGCAGATTGATCAGCGCAAAGCTCAGTGTCTTGCCCTTGAAGCGGCCAGCGCGCGTCATCGCAACCGCCGCGGCAGTTGCTATGCTTGTCGCAGCCACGGCTGCGCACACCGCAATAATCAGGGAGTTGATCGCAGCCCGTTGAAATTTGGGCGCGTCCGGGCCGGTGAAGACATCAACATACCAGGTCAGCGAGAAGCCGCCCCAGTTGGTGATCGAGGTCGACGCGTTAAAGGAATAGACCGCAACGACGATCAAGGGCGCATAAAGAACCACAAGGCAGGTCAGGGTAATCGCGAGAAAGCCTGGAAAGCGGCGAAGATCGGTCACGGATGCCATTATCGGATCTCCGTCTTGTTCTGATTGCGCGCATAAACAAGCAGTATGCAGAGAACGATGGTCAGCAAGATCATCGAGGCCGCTGCGCCGAAGGGCCAGTTGCCGGCATTGCCCTTGAACTGTTCTTCAATCAAGGAACCGATCATGAAGGTCTTCGCGCCGCCCAACAGGTCGGGAGCCAGAAAGGCACCAAGGGAAGGCACGAACACAAGGATGCAGCCGGCAATAATGCCGGGCTTCACCACAGGCAGGATAATGAGGCGCAGCGTTGTCCAGGCGCCGGAATAAAGATCGGCCGCTGCTTCCGAAAGAGCAAAGTCATAGCGCTCGACCGCTGCATAGATCGGCAGGACCATGAAGGGCAGATAGGAGTAGAAGAGACCGAGTTGGACGGCAAAATTCGTATTGATCAAGCCGAGCGGTTCGCCAATCACGCCAACCTGCAGCAGGAACTCGTTGAGCGGCCCCGTGTCACGGATCAGAAACTTCATGGAGACCGTCCGGATCAGAAGATTGACCCAATAGGGAATGGTCACCAGAAACAACCAGATGGACCGCGATTGCGGGTCGCGGGTCGCAATGAACCAGGCGGTCGGAAACCCGATCAGCAGACAGACGAAGGTTGCCAGCCCGGCTTGCCAGATCGAGCGCCAGAAAATACCGATATAGGTCCATTCAATCGACGGCGGTTCGTCGCCGAACAATCCACGGTCGAAGAAGAATTGATCATAGGCCGCCAGGGAAAATTCCCAGATCACACCGCCGCGGAATTCCTTCGTCAGAAAGGAATAGACCGCCATCATGATGACCGGCGCCAGCAGGAAAAACCCGATAAAAATCCAGGACGGAGCCATCAGGCGTGGCGCATTCCCCTCATAGATGTGGGAACTCGTCCCGGCGCCCATTGGCGCGCCCGCCGCCATCAGTCGGCCAATAGGCGCGCAGCGCCTTCCTCAAGCTGAAGACCGATTGTTTGTCCCACTTCCGGCACGGACGTGGTTTCAGAATTTTGAAGCCGGACCGACATGACTTCGCCATCACTCAGGCGCACCTGAAGCTGAATGTCGGTCCCAAGGTAGGTGTGTCCGGTCACGACCGCATCAAGATGGGCGTCCCCGGGGGCCGTTATCCGAATACGCTCCGGGCGCGCAGAGAGATGACCTCTACCCGGATCCAGAACCGTGGCGGCCGGACAGGTGAAGGGAGTACCTCCCGGAAGAACCACTGAAGCAGTTCCGCCATCAATCGATGCAATCTCAACATCGAGCAAATTGGTTTCACCGACAAAGTCAGCGACAAACCGATTGACCGGAGCCTCATAAATCTCTTTTGGCGAACCGATCTGCTGAACACGTCCGTTGGACATCACCGCAATGCGATCCGACATGGTCAGCGCTTCTTCCTGGTCATGCGTCACAAAGATGAAGGCGATACCCGTTTCCCGCTGCAATGCCTTCAATTCCGAGCGCACGGACTGGCGCAGCTTCAGGTCGAGGGCCGAGAGCGGTTCGTCAAGCAAAAGAACCTCCGGACGGGGCGCAAGCGCCCGCGCCAGAGCCACACGCTGCTGCTGACCACCGGACAGCTGGGTCGGCTTTCGTTTCGCGAACTCGGCCAGCTGAACGAGGTCCAGAACATCCTGACCACGGCGCACGGCTTCAACCTTGCTCCAGCCCTTCCGCAACAGACCAAACATGACGTTTTCAAGCACCGTCATGTGCGGAAAAAGGGCATATTGCTGGAAGACCGTGTTGACTGGCCTCTGGTGAGGCGGCAAGCCGGTGAGATCCTCACCCTTCAGCAGGATATGGCCTTCGCTGACGCTTTCGAAACCTGCGATCGCGCGCAAGAGCGTGGTTTTGCCACAACCGGACGGACCAAGCAGGGTGAAGAACTCGCTCTCGCGAATGTCGAGCGATACGCCGTGCAAGGCCGTAAAGTTGCCATAGTGCTTGACCACCTGGTCGACGGAGACGGCGATATCCTGACTAGCCATACGCACCTCTTGGTGATACCCCTTAAACTTCTATTTGAATGGTAGTTTCATAGTTTGAGGGGGTATATACCCCCAAAGAGGTATGCGGTGCATCTTCCCAATTCCGCTGAAAAACTGCTCGGCGAAACGATTTCTGCGCTCGGCGGCAATCAGTTTCAAAGTTCACTTTTTCAATGGCTTAACCGCTGCTTTCAAATCGACAACACGACCATGCTCGCATACTTCCAGGATCGGCAACCGGAAGTCCTGTTTGCGCAGACCGTCGTGAAGCGGGTTCATGAGAAACTCGACACCGACTATGTATCGGGCGTCTATCTGCTTGACCCGTTCCATGCTCTGCATGTGGACCAGGCGCCACCGGGTCTCTATCGGCTCAAGGATATTGCCCCGGATCAGTTTCAGCGGAACGAGTATTTTGCGTCCTACTATCAGCGGACGACATTGATCGATGAGATCGCCTATGTCGCTTACCCGTCAGACGGCGTGTCCGTGCACATCTGTCTTGGCAGGGATTCTTCGTCCGGGCGCAAGTACTCGAGCCGCGATCTGCTTCTTGCCGGCCGACTGTCGCCGATTGTCTGCTCTCTGGTGCAACAGCAATGGTCCGAGCTGCAGAGCGGCGGCGTCTATTCTGAAGCGGATCTGACAAGCAGCTTGATCCGGTCTGGCGAAGAGGAGCTAGGCGTCAAACTCAGCCCCCGGCAGGCGGAGGTGGCCCTGCTGATCATGCGCGGGCATTCATCAGCTTCGATTGGGTTGAAACTGGGCATCAGCTTCCAGACGGTGAAAGTCATCCGCAAACAGCTCTATCGCAAGTGCAACATCTCCTCACAGGCGGAGCTGTTTTCCTGCTTCATGCCCTTGCTCGCGGGCGTAGGTTCTTAAAAATAGCGCCGCCAAAGGCAGCTGAATATAACTCTATATTATATGCATATGCTAATTTTAATAAGCTGATTTATTGATAGTGCTCGATTAATTTGCATGATGTTTTTCAGGTCAATTTCTCCCGAGCTGACCCACAGCGCCCTCCCGCGCCTTTGAGATTTTATTCTAACAAGCCTTGCCCCTTCCCAGCTACGCGGGGACGCGGTTTTGCATGGAGGTTTCGATGAAAATCAGCAGTTTTAGTACGGCACTCGCCTTGGCAGCATCGCTGTCGCTCTCCCCGGCCCTGGCAGAAGACGTCTACAACGTCGCGCTTGATGGCACCTTTGCACCCCACGCGATGCCAAAGCTCGATGGCGGCGTCGAGGGTTTCAATGTCGATCTCGCCGAGGCTCTCGGTACAGAACTCGGCGCAACGCTCAACGTCACTGCCGCACAATGGTCGGGCCTTTTGCCCGGAATGCAGGCCGGCACCTATGACTTCCTGGTCGCGCCTACAACCGTAACTGAAGAGCGCACAAAGAGCATTCTGTTCAGCGAAGGTTACCTGAACACGGACTTTCAGTTCCTCGTCAAAGCCGATGCGGAAGAAGTCGACTCGCTTGAAGGCTTCAAAGGCAAGGTAATTGCCGTCAACAAGGGCTCAGCCTACGACAAGTGGGCCCGCGAACTGACCGACACTGTTGGCTGGGAAGTCGAATCCTACGGCACCAACTCTGATGCTGTTCAGGCGGTCATGTCAGGCCGAGCCTTTGCAAATGTTGCAGGCAACACGGTCAGCGCATGGGCCGCCAAAAAGAACCCGGCCCTCAAGCTCTCCTACCTTCACTCCACTGGCAAGGTCTTCGCGCTTCCGTTCCCAAAGGACAAGCCGGAGCTGCGCGCCAAGATTGAAGGCGCCCTGGAGTGCCTGAAACAAAAGGGCACGCTTGCGGCACTGTCCGAGAAATGGTTCGGCGTCACCCCGGCGGAAGGGTCTGCTGCGGCAACCATCTATCCGGGCTACGGAATTCCGGGTCTTGAAGGGTATATCGCTGAAACCCATGAGCTTTCCTGCTCATAGATCAGCATTTCAATCACGATGGCAGGCCTTTAACGGGCCTGTCATTCTCATCGGCGGCCTCAACCGCAACGACGTGCGAAAGTGTTCCCTGTGCAGCCTCTTCCTATTCTGAACGTCGAAGACCTTCATCTCCACTATGGCGACATGAAAGCGCTCGACGGCGTCACTCTCGAAGCTAAAACCGGCGAACTCACCTTTCTGATCGGCCCATCGGGCTCCGGCAAGAGCAGCCTTCTGCGCTGCTGCAACCGCCTGGAAGACCCAAGCTCCGGTCGCATTCTGGTTGACGGCGAAGACATCACCCAGCGCAACATCAACCTGAACCGGATCCGCCGGGGCATTGGCATGGTGTTTCAATCCTTCAACCTCTACCCCCATATGACCGCCAAAGGGAACGTCACCCTGGCTTTGCGCAAGGTTCTGGGCAAAAGCCGAAAAGAAGCTGAGGAGATCGGCCTGGCACAGCTTGAACGCGTCGGCCTAGTTGACCGGGCAGATCACTATCCGAACCAGCTTTCAGGCGGACAGCAACAGCGTGTTGCCATCGCGCGCGCACTGGCGCTGGAACCAAAGATCATGCTGTTTGATGAGCCGACCAGCGCGCTTGACCCAGAGCTCGTCGGCGAGGTCCTCAAGGTCATGCGGCAGTTGAAAGAAGATGGTATGACCATGGTCGTGGTGAGCCACGAGATGCGTTTTGCCAAATCGGCCGCAGATCATGTCGTCTTCATGGCTGAGGGAAAGATCGTGGAAGCTGGTCCCCCGGCACAAATCTTCGACGCCCCCCGCGCCGAGCGCACACGCGCCTTCCTTCAAGAAGCACACCATTAGGAAGCTGCTCAGATGACGCGCTCCGAACGCTTTATCGATACGTTCTTCAAATACGATGTGATGCAGCAATACTGGCCGGACATTCTGAAAGGCCTGTTCGTCACCTGTCAGATCGCAGTGCTTGTGGTGGTCTGCGGCCTTGCCCTCGGTCTTTGCCTCGCAATCTTGCGCAGCTACCGGTTTCGGCTGGTGAATCTCTGCATCATCGTCTTCATCGATCTGTTGCGCGCCTTGCCCCCGCTGGTTCTGATCCTGATCCTGTATTTCGGCCTGCCGAACGTCGGCGTCAGCCTGTCCGGCTATGTGGTCCTCTGGCTTGTGCTCACGCTTGTGCTCGCCGCCTTCGCCGAGGAGATCTTCTGGGCAGGTATTCTGTCGGTTCCGCAGGGCCAGTGGCAGGCAGCCCGCTCGACCGGGATGAGCTATTTCAAGACGCTGATCTATGTCGTGCTGCCCCAGGCCATCCGCATGACCATTGCGCCCCTCACCAACCGGACAATCGCGATCACAAAGAACACCGCGCTCGGCATGGTCATCGGGGTGGGTGAACTTCTCAATCAGGCGACAACGGCGCAGTCGTTCGCAGGCAATGCCACGCCGCTGATGATGGCAACGATCGCCTACCTCATCCTCTTCATCCCGGTGGTCTATGCCGGCCGGCGCATTGAACAGGCATATGCCTGGAGGAAACGCTGATGGAACAGTTCCTCTTCCAGTTTTTCAATCTCGACATCATGGTCCAGGCTTGGCCGATCATGCTGCGCGGTTTCGGAATGACGCTCCTGCTCTGCGCGGTCGTGATCCCGATGGGCCTGGCAGGCGGTCTCCTGGTCGCGATTGCCAGCACGGCTCCGCAACGATGGATTCGCTGGCCGACAGCCGTGCTGGTTGACCTGTTCCGAGCAGTGCCGCCCTTGGCACTCCTGATCTTTATCTCCGCCGGACTTCCCTTTGCAGGCATACGCCTCAGCCCGTTTACAGCGGTTTGCCTGTCGTTCTTGCTGAACAACTCCGCCTACTACGGCGAGATTTACCGTGCCGGCATCGATTCCATCGGAACAGGGCAGACAGAGGCGGCACGCTCAACCGGGCTCAACAGCCTTCAGGCGATGGCCTACGTTGTCCTGCCCCAGGCGGTGCGTAATGTACTGCCAGATCTAGTCAGCAACACCATCGAGGTCGTCAAACTGACGTCTCTGGCCAGCGTCGTTGCCTTTGCCGAGCTGCTGTACTCGGCCGACATGGCCCGCTCAATCACATACAACGCCTCGCCGATCGTCATGGCGGCAGGCTTCTATCTCGTGCTCCTCTGGCCTGCAGTCCGTCTGGCAAGCCGCCTGGAACGCAAGCTCTCGACATGATCAGGAGATCACTTCATGCGTGAAATCGTAACTGCCGCTCTTCAGATGGGACCAATTCAAAAAGCTGAGAGCCGCAAGGATGTTGTCGATCGGATGATCGCCCTCCTTGATCAGGCCAAAGCGGCCGGTGCAACTCTGGCAGTTTTCCCCGAGCTGGCGTTCACCACATTCTTCCCGCGCTGGTACATGGAAGATCCGGCCGAAGTCGATACATGGTTCGAGACGGAAATCCCCTCTGCAGAAACCAAGCCCCTGTTTGACCGGGCAAGGGAGCACGGCATCGGAATGTATGTCGGCTACGCAGAAAAAACGCAGGACGGGCAGCAGTTCAACACGTCGATCCTGACCGCTCCAACCGGAGAAATCATAGGCAAGTACCGGAAGGTCCACCTGCCCGGGCACTCCGAATTCGACACGGAGCGCGACTTTCAGCATCTTGAAAAGCGCTACTTCGAACCCGGCGACCTCGGCTTTCCGGTTTGGCATAGCCAGGGCGGCGTCATGGGCATGTGCATCTGCAATGACAGACGCTGGCCGGAAACCTACCGGGTCATGGGGCTGCAGGGCGTTGAAATGGTCATGCTCGGCTACAACACCCCGGCAGTGAATTCGCAGATGTCGTCGGAAGGGCCTGAGGACCGCCTCTTTCACCACCGGCTCAGCGTGCAGTCCGGCGCCTATCAGAACGCAACCTGGGTGATCGCCGTCGCGAAGGCGGGTGACGAGGATGGTTTCCCCTTGATTGGGGGCAGCTTGATCGTCGATCCGAACGGAAAGATCATGGCGGAGAGCAAGACCCTGGGAGACGAAATCCTCGTCCATTCATGCGATCTGGATCTCTGCACCTTCGGCAAGGAAACAATCTTCGATTTCGCCCGCCACCGGCGCATTGAGCATTACGGCCTGATCACCGAGCGCACCGGCGCAGAAGTGCCGCCTGAGTAACCGATATGTTCCTGGATTTCGACGATCTGGACGGAAGGTCCCGCTACAAGCTGTTGACCGCGACCGTGGTGCCTCGCCCCATTGCGCTGGTCAGCACAATGTCAGCGGAGGGCGTCGTCAACGCGGCACCGTTCAGCTTCTTCAACATATTCTCGGAAGATCCGGCCCTTGCCATCCTGGGTCTGGAGGCACGCCGCGACGACAACGGTCAGAAGGACACCACCCGCAACATCATCGACACGGGCGAGCTTGTCATCAATCTGGTCGACCAGAAAATCGGCAATGCCATGGCGGCCTGCGCGATGGACTTGCCCAGGCACACAAGTGAACTGCCCTTCGCAGGCTTGACCGAAGCACCCTCAAGGCGCGTTGCCCCTCCGGGGGTTGCAGAGGCTCCCATTCGCCTGGAATGCCGCTTGTTTGAAATGCGAAAGATCACACCAGCACGGCATCTATGCATTGCCGAGATCCTCGCGCTTCATTCAAGGGAGGGATTGATAGATCCCGAAAACATGCACGTCGACGCGTCTGCCTATACGCCTATCGGACGGCTCCATGGCGAGCAGTATGTGACGGTGCAAGACAGCTTTAAAATTCCCATCCCTGACCTGCCGCAGAGCATTGCCGGGGCACCAAAAACAACTAAGGAGGAAACAGGCTCATGAAACTGGGCATTGACGCCAAAGGCGTCTTCATCATTTCGGCGACACCTTTCACAGACGCCGGACAGATAGACTACGCCAGCGCCGACGGCTTGGTGGAATTCTATCTCGAGCGCGGCGTTACCGGGATGACCATTCTCGGCATGATGGGGGAAGCGCCAAAACTGTCCGATGCGGAATCCCTGGCTTTCATGAGCCACATGATCGAGCGCGTTGGCGGGCGTGTGCCGGTTGTGGTTGGCGTTTCCAATCCCGGCATTACAAATCTGGCAAGCCTCTCCCATGCTGCCATGGACAAAGGCGCAGCCGGTGTCATGGTCGCCCCCATGCGCGGCCTTGCTACTGAAGAGCGTATCTACAGCTATTTCGCGCAGGTGTTTGAAGCCCTGGGCCCGGATGTTCCAGTGTGTTTCCAGGATTTCCCCTTGAGCACAGGGGTCTCCATCTCCGTGGACCTTTTCACGCGGCTGGTGCTCGATTTCGATCAACTCGTCATGCTCAAGCATGAGGACTGGCCCGGTCTCAACAAATTGTCTGCCGTGCGCGAAACCGGTCAGGAAAGAGGCACCCGCCGGGTGTCGGTTCTCTGTGGCAATGGCGGGATCTTCCTGCCGGAGGAAATGGCTCGCGGTGCCGATGGCGCGATGACAGGCTTTGCCTTTCCCGAAATGCTGGTGGACGTGGTACGCCTGTCGAATGCAGGCGACACCGCCCGAGCAAGCGACATCTTCGATGCCTATCTGCCTCTGGTGCGGCTTGAACAGCAACCCGGTGCCGGACTGGCCATCCGTAAAGAAGTCCTTCGCCGCCGGGGTGCCATATCCAATGCCACAACGCGGGCGCCTGGACCAAAACTTTCGGCAGAAGACCACAAGGACCTGGATCGTCTTCTCGCCCGTCTCGACACACGTCTGAAGGAGCTTGGGCATGGATCTTGAACTCAACGGAAAACGTGCCCTTGTCCTGGCTTCCAGCCAGGGATTGGGCCTCGGCATTGCCGCCAGCCTCGTCAAGGAAGGCGCACATGTCTGTCTCAGTGGCAGGTCGGAAGACAAATTGAAGGCGAGCGCCGAGCAGCTGACCAACGCAGGCCCCGGCAAAGCCGACTACATCGTCAGCGACCTGTCTGTCTCCACGGCAGCCGAAGACCTTTACAAAGCGGCGATTGAGAAGATGGGCGGCCTTGATATTCTCGTCAATAACACCGGCGGCCCGCCTCCCGGTGCAACCACAGCCCATGCAGCTGAGCTCTGGCGCAGCCAGTTCGACACCATGGTGGCCCGGGTGATCGAGGTCGCGAACCTCTGCTTGCCGTCGATGAAGGAAAACGGCTGGGGCCGCATTCTCACCATCACATCGTCGGGCGTCATTCAGCCGATCCCGAACCTCGCCATGTCGAATACACTGAGGTCAGCGCTTGTCGGCTGGTCCAAGTCTCTTGCAGGCGAAGTCTCGGGCTCCGGCGTGACGTCGAACATTCTGGTTCCCGGGCGCATTCATACAGCCCGCGTTGATGAGTTGGACGGAAAAGCGGCCGAGCGGCAGGGCAAGGATCTCGACGAGGTCCGCAAGGCGTCCCGAGCGACAATCCCGGCAGGACGCTATGGCGCCGTTGAAGAGTTCGCGGATGTGGCGACGTTCCTTGTCTCAGCGCGCGCCAGCTACGTAACCGGCAGCGTTGTCCGCTGTGATGGCGGTCTGATCAAATCCGCCTGAATTAAAGCCCGCAGGAGATCCTCATGGCAGAATTCGACCTTGTCATCCGTGGCGGCACAGTCGCGACAGCGACGGATACCTTCAAATCCGACATTGGCATTCGCGATGGCCGCATCGCCGCCCTGGGTCTGGGTCTGGACGGCGGAAACATGACCATTGATGCGACAGGTAAATTCGTCTTGCCCGGCGGCATCGAAACGCATTGCCACATCGCCCAGGAGTCTGCCACCGGCGCGATGACCGCTGACGACTATTACTCAGGCAGCGTTTCGGCGGCTTTCGGCGGAAATTCCACCATCGTTCCCTTTGCCGCCCAACACCGTGGCCAGACCATCAAGGATGTGATCCGGACCTATGATGACCGCGCCGCACCGAACTCGGTCCTCGACTACTCCTACCACCTGATTGTTTCAGATCCGACCGAAGAGGTTCTGCGAGAAGAACTCCCGATGGCGTTCGAGCGCGGGATCACCTCATTCAAGGTCTTCATGACCTACGACAAGATGATCGTCTCCGATGAACACATGCTGGATATTCTGGTCACCGCCAGGGGAAACGGCGCCCTCACGATGGTTCATGCGGAAAACAATGCGCTCATCAAATGGATGGTCAGCCGGTTGATCGCGCGCGGGTACGACGCGCCAAAATACCATGCGGTCAGTCATCCGGCAGCCGCCGAGGTCGAGGCGATCCAGCGTGGCATCACGCTCGCCTCATTCGTGGAAGCTCCGCTCCTGTTCGTTCATGTTTCCACGGACGCAGGTGCCCGCGCAATTGCCGAAGCACGCATGAGCGGGCAGATGATCTTTGGCGAGACATGTCCGCAGTACATGTTTCTGACGGCCGACAACCTGGATTTGCCCGGGGCTGAGGGCACCAAGTTCTGCTGTTCGCCGCCTCTGCGCGACACGGCAACACAGGACGTCCTGTGGCGGCACCTGAACGCGGGAACCTTGCAGCTTTATTCCTCTGATCATGCCCCCTACCGTTTCGACGAAACCGGAAAACTGTCCAACGGCCCAAACCCGCCATTCAACAAGGTCGCCAACGGCATGCCGGGCATTGAACTGCGCGCGCCGCTTCTGTTCTCCGAAGGCGTTGCAAAGGGCCGTATCTCCCTGAACACTTTTGTTGCGCTGACCGCGACCAATGCAGCGCGCCTGTTCGGCATGAACGAGCGCAAGGGCTCCATCGCCATCGGCATGGATGCCGACATCGCCATCTGGGACCCGGACAAGAAAACCCAGGTCACGGCATCCGGGATGCATGACAACATGGACTACACGCCCTTCGAGGGGATGGAGCTGACCGGCTGGCCCGTCACGGTCCTCAACCGCGGCAACATCATTGTTGATGGCGGTGAACTGAAGGCCGAACGCGGCGCAGGTGACTTCATCAAGCGCCAGCCGTTTGATGCAACAGGCTTCCTGCCAACCCGAGCACCTGAAATGACACCTGCAACCAACTTTTGCGCAAAACTGTTTTAATCTCGGCGACAGGGATACGGACGATGACGAAGAAAATCCTGGTGATCAACCCAAACTCGAACCCGGCGGTCACTGAAGGTTTTTCCGATGCCGTTGCGCCGTTGCGTCTGGCCGGCGGCCCCTTGATCGACTGCATCACGCTGGAAGAAGGGCCCTGGGGCATTGAGAGCCAGGAAGACGCCGACCGTGTGGTCCTGCCACTCAGGGATCTGATGATGGCGCGAACCGACGCAGATGCCTTTGTCATCGCATGCTATTCGGATCCAGGAATCGAAATCTGCCGGAGGGCTGTTCCCAAGCCCGTTTTCGGTATTCAGGAAAGCGGCGTGTTTGCCGCCCTTCAGCGCGGTCAACGCTTCGGTGTGATCGCGCTCGGACCAAAGTCCATCGAACGGCACCTGCCCTACATTCAGCGGCTTGGCATTGAAAGCAGGCTCGCCGCAGAGCGTCCCCTGAACCTCTCGGTTGAAGAGAGCGAAAGCGAGAACGCGTTCCCGCGTGTTCTGGAAGTTGCCCGGGAACTGGCCGAAAAGGACTTTGCCGACACACTGGTTCTGGGTTGCGCCGGCATGGCGCGTCATCGCCAAAAGCTTGAGAACGCGGTAGGTTTACCGGTCACCGACCCGACACAGGCGGCCGTCAGCCAGGCCCTTGGCACGGTCCTGTTAGCCTGAGAGGTTTCACACGGCCTCTGGAGAACGTCTTGAAACTCAACCGGAAGAATGATCTCAGCCTTCGCCTGCTGGAGATTTTCGAAGCCCTGATGCGCTGCCAGACGACCACGGGGGCTGCCGAAGACCTCGGCATTTCCCAGCCAGCGGTTTCGAACGGCATCATCTCGCTCGAAAAACAGCTTGGTTTCGCCTTGTTTGAACGTACCGGCCGAAAACTGCGTCCGACCGAAGACGCCCGGCTGTTTCTGGGAGAAGTCGAACCACTGTTTTCGATCCTGCGCAACATCGAGACGGAGGCCCGTGACCTGCGCGCTGCAAAGTCGGGCCGTCTGCGCCTTTCAACCACACCACCGCTCGGCCATGGCGCCTTGCCCGCGGTGCTGTCACCGTTCTTGCAGGACCGACCGAATGCGACCGTTCAATACTCGGTTCGCCGGCTCGAAACGGTGATGCAGAACGTGCAGATGGGTATTGCCGATATCGGCTTCGTTCTCGGTCTGAAGACGCATATGGAGCTGGATATCATCCCCCTGGCAGAGCGGAACATGGTCTGTGTGCTTCCGGTCGGCCATCCCCTTGCGGAGCTGGATGCCATCAGCCCGAAAGACCTGCACGGTCACACGCTCATCGGCCTGGAAAGCCAGATCGGCACGACAATCCACAACGCCTTCGAAGACTCCGGCGTGCCGTTTCATGCCAAGGTCATCGTCCGCTACTGCCACACAGCCTGCATTCTCGCCAGCTCGGGCATCGGCGCTTCGGTTGTCGATCCTTATTCGGCGCTCTTTGCCAGCAGTCTCAACATCATCACACGTCCGTTTGTCCCCGAAACCAAAATCGTCGCCAGTGCCGCCGTCCGGCGCGGCTCGTCCCTGCCACGCATCGCCGTCGACTTCATCGAACTGGTGAAACGGGAACTGAGCAAGTAATTCGCGGCAACAGCGCGGATGCGAGAGAGAGCAAACCCACCGCAGGACACAATCCGTCGCCTTTGCAACGTCTCAGACACTCATGCCGCGGCTCCGAACCGTTGGGCACAGAATTGCCGAAATGCGGCCGGCGCTTGGTTTGTAGAGACAGCGAGGTAGGAAAATGGAGGAGAGGAAGGGATTCGAACCCTCGAAACCATCGCTGGTTTACTCCCTTAGCAGGGGAGCGCCTTCGACCACTCGGCCACCTCTCCGGTTCGCCTCTGATACCTGATATGACATGGATTGCAAGAGCTTTGAGCCCACTAGCCTGTGGATCTTTGTCCCGCGTGCCTTAGCAAGGTGCAACTCACCTGGGCACAGGCACAATGCACCCTGCCCTTGCCGGACAAAGGCCATGGATCGGGGACCAGGGATTTTGGAAGAGAGCTTCGAGTGTTTCAAAAAGATGAGACTGCAGATCAAGCGCTTGCATGAGCGCCTTGTCTCGAATTTCGAGCAAAATAGAGTTGAACAAGACACTGCCCAGACAGCGCAGCTGCGGCACAAGATTCAAACGGATTATTCAAAAAATGCCGGAACGGACCACGGCGCGACTATCATGCGCCGTGGTTAGAGTGTTTCCGACGAGCGGTGGCCGGTCAGCCGGCGCGCCGCACTCAATGCATTGACAGCCATTCACGCGCAGAGCGCTGAGCTTCAGCAATTTCGGAAGATGTCATTTCGCAGGAGATTTCCTTGCGGTAGCGCGCAGCATCCGTGCTGCCCTTGAGCGCGGCAATGTTGAACCACTTGTGGGCGGTGACCAGGTCTGTGGCGCCATGACGGCCACAGGCGCTGTCCAGACCCATCTGGAACAGAATGTCGGCGCTTGCAGGCTGTTCGCCCATGATGGCCATGTCGGCCGAGTAGATTTCAAATCGAGCCATGATGCTCTCCCCGTTGTATGTTTGCCGTTTCGGCATCCCCAAATCAAAAGCGCCAAATGACGCCGCGTTTGATGGCTTCATCTTGCGAAGATCAGTTAAAGGCGTCGTTAAATTTTTAAATTAACGAAGACCGAACAAAGACTTAAGCGAATATAAAATTCACAAAGCAGTAATCATGGCAGGCCGAATAACAACGCGTTTTCAGTGACAATTGATTCAAACCGGCAAGACCGGTGAAACCTTTTGCTTACCATGACGGTGATTTGCGAATTTTATCCGCTGTTTTCTTGAAGCCCTCAAAGCTTGACGGCCGCGCCTTGCGCGAAGCTTGAAACATCAGTCCGATCAGGAAATTGCACCGGCTGACGTAACGACACGGCTTTTCAGCATCTCCCGCGATGGTTAGGTTACCTTTCCGTAAACGGAAACGTCTTGGGAGGACAGAATGACAAAGACCTGGCTGACACCGCTCATGCTCGCGGCGGCACTTGCAGTGGGCGGCGCGACATCGACGCTGGCCGCTGACGCGATCGGAGAATGGGCCCGTCCGGGCGGATCTTCGAAAATCCGGATCAGCGCCTGTGGCAGTGCCCTTTGCGGCAAGCTGATCTGGCTGAAGACCCCGCGCAACGACACGGCCAATCCGGATCCGGCCAAACGGACCCGTCCGCTGCTTGGTGTGCAGATCGTCCGGTCCATGAAGCCGACGGGCAAGACCAACCAGTGGAAGGGCAAGGTCTATAATGCCGAGGACGGCAAGACCTACACCGGCTTCATTCAAATGCCCTCGGCCAACAAGATGAAACTGGAAGGCTGCGTCATGGGGGGATTGATCTGCAAGGGCGAGACCTGGACGCGGATCAAGTAGTCAACTGCGCGCTCTGTCATCCTGTCGACGCATTTTCTGCGATGAATAAAGCAGACGCAGACTGTGGCGGGGAGACACATGGCCAGTTCTATTATCGAAATGTCAAAGGGGCGGCGCCGGCGAAGCGGTGCTGCCCTGTTGCCATCCGCCGTCATGGCGCTCTTTCTCGCTGCCTCCACAACGCCGGGCTCGGCAGCGCCCGACATCAATGGCAAGTGGCAAACGCCGGACGGTGCGACGATTGAGATCGCCCCCTGCGGCGCGGCCCCTTGCGGCAAGATCGCCGCCTTCAGCCCGCCTCCCGGATACAGTCTTCAGACAACACGAGATGCCAACAACAAGGACGCGTCCAAAAGAAGCCGCAAGATCCTTGGGCTGACCGTGCTTTGGCGCCTGAAACCGACGGGCGAGCGTTGGGTCGGGCGGATCTATGACCCGCGCCGCGGCTTCAGCGCAGAGGCCACTGTCACGAGAAAGACCAGAGACACGCTGAACCTCAAAGGCTGCGTGCGCGTCCTCTTCAAGGTCTGCGAAGAGGAAACCTGGCGCCGCACCAACTAGGCTGCGACGCCATTTGAGTTGCGAGTTAGTCCCAGACGCCTTGCCCTGAAGGCTCAGCGCGCTCGCTGGCCGAACAGAACGCCCTGGGCGTCCTTGTTCTCGGCGATGGCGAGCTTCTCGCGCTCTTCACGACCCAGGGCAAGACCCTTGGCGACGGCCTCACGTGCTTCGAGCCGGGCGATCCAGGCCTTGACGTTCTGGAATTCTTCGATGTCCATGCCCTGGCGCTCCCACAGCGTCGCCCAGCCGATGATCGACATGTCGGCGATGGTGTATTCGCCAGCTGCCACATAGTCGCGGCCCTCGAGACGTCTATCCAGCACGCCATAGAGACGATGGGCCTCGTTCAGATAGCGGTCCATGGCGTAGGGCAGCTTTTCCGGGGCGTAGATACGGAAATGGTGGTTCTGGCCGAGCATCGGGCCAAAGCCGCCCATCTGCCACATGAGCCACTCTTCTGTTTCCACACGAGCGCGTTCCGCAGAGGGATAGAACTTGCGAAACTTGCGACCGAGATATTGCAGGATCGCGCCGGATTCGAAAACGGAGATCGGCTCGCCATCCGGACCTTCGGGATCGACAATAGCCGGCATCCGGTTGTTGGGCGCAATCTTCAAAAAGTCGGGCTGAAACTGATCGCCCTTGCCGATGTTGATCATCTTCAGATCATAGGGAACGCCCAGCTCCTCCAGCATGATCGAGATCTTCCAGCCATTGGGGGTCGGCCAGTAGTAGAGTTCAATCGGCTTGGTCTGGGTCACGGCCATGGTGGGCTCCTGATTGGCTTGGCAAATAGATCGGCACAAAAGTCATCGTTGAACACCGATGGATTTAGGCGTGATTGGTCGCGCTTGCAACCGATCGCAGGGACCGGATGCCAAAAGCGCTCATAACATCTTCTTGAAACCGAGATGGCTCTGGGCATATCCCAGCCGGTCATAAAACCGATGCGCGTCGGTGCGCACCGCGTTCGAGGTCAGCTGCATCAGCCCTGCATTGGCGCTGCGGGCAAGCTCTTCCGCATGGGCCATCATCGCCGCGCCGATCCCCTGCCCGCGCATGTCGGCCCGCGTATGAACACTCTCCAACTCCACCCGCGAACGGCCGCGAAAGGCCAGCCCTTTCATGAAGTGGATCTGATAGGTGCCAAGCACCACGCCGTCCGCATCCAACGCGACGTAGACATCCATTTCGGGTGCAGCCAGCATGGCGTCAAAGGCAGCGCGGTAGGCCTCGACATCATCGGTTTCCTGCCCGACACGGGCACCGGCAGCGCCGGCAATCAAGAGGGACAGGATCTCCGGCAGATGCTCTGCGCGGGCCTTTTCAATGGAAATGTCGATCGTCATAGGCGCTTTCGTGGTTTGAGGCATCAGCGGCATAGGGGATCATCCGGCGGCAAGGGCTGGACGCCCCACCAGGTGGTTCGCCAGCCCTCTTCCTTCCACAGATGGGGCCAGTTGGCCGAAAGGTACCGGCCCGGCGCATCTGGAACGCTGGTAGATTTCCCACGAGCTGCAAAGGCCTCGCTCGCGCTCAACTCCGGTTCCTGTTCCCCTGCTTCCCAGACATAAAGGCAAAGATCGCGGCGCTCATCAGGTCCAGGCCAGGTGTCACTGAGGACACGTGCGTCCGGGAACAGAACTCGCAGATTGCCAGCGGTGTAATCATCGTCGGCGGCAAGCGTCGCGTCTGCTGCCCCCATTTGGGCAAGCTCTGAGCGGATGCCCGCATAGGGCTTCATGTGCCGGCATTTGCCTCCGCACATGACCCTGTCCGGAGCGACGAACCCAGGAACCCTCGCCAGAATGGCCACAACTGCGAAGGTCATCACGATCACCGCAAGCCAGCGCCAGCGGCGCGCAGCCTCAAAGCGGGCAAGATCGGCAAACAACCAGATCGGCAAAAGCAGCAGCAGCGGATGCATATGCCGCTCTTTGACGTAGGTTGCCCCCGTCCAGATGATAAGAAGCGCTGTCAGAGCGATCATGACCAGCACCGTCCGGCCACACAGGCGCGCGACCTCATTCACGCGGGCCTCTGCCGGGACCATCTTGCCGAACAGCCTTTGCCAGAACAAAAGCGCCAGCACCGGCACCAGCGGCACTGAAAATCCGATCAGCGCAAAGCCAAGCTTTCCAAGCCCCTCGCCAGCGCGCATCAGATGGCTCGTCTCGGAGCGCAGCCCCATGGTCACAGCCGCATCGCCAAAAAGAGCTCGTCCCTCTGTCAGGACCCATGTCAGGAAGGGGCTATAGACCAGCAGAGCAACCACGAGCGACAGCAAGAGCCCAACGGGGCGCAATCTCGGCCGCCAGGCGCGATCGCTCAGGCCGGCAAGAAAAAGAGCCAGGACAAACAAGGGATAGGAGTGTTTGGCCAGAAGCCCTGCCCCGACAGCCAGGCCAAAGATCGCGTAGCGGATGAGTGAATGGGTTTCCAGAGCCCGCAGAAACGCCCAGGCGCTCGCCGAGCAGGCCGTGACCAGAACGACCGTATGGGTCACGCCTTCATGAAGGTTCCATCCGAACTGATAGAACAGAGAATAGGAAAAGACACAAAGGGCGGCCAGCCTCGGGTCCGCGATTGCACGGCGTGCAATCAGGAACAGGAAAAGCGCCGAAATCGAGATCAGCCCGTACTTCAGGCCGAGAAAGCTCCAGATTGTCGGTCCGGCAAGCTGCTGAAGGCTCCACAAGAGCCACTCATAAAGCGGCGGCTGACGCAGCATGTAGCCGGCCGAGAGCTGCTGCACCAGAATGTTCTCGAACATGTCGTCCGTGCCAAGGACCGGGGTCAACAGTCCACGCAGCACCATGTGCGACAGGCCCCAAAGTGCCACAATCAGCCAGACACCTAGAGGCGTGGCGTAGAACGGGGCGTTGGCGCCTTGCTGGCTGTCTCGAGCTGGCATAAGGGCGAAATACAGGATTCCATTCCGCCTGTTAACCTGAAATGGCACCGGCAATGCGACCGGGCATAAAAAAGCGCGACGACCGAAGCCGCCGCGCGCTGTCCTGAAACGGACCGTTTGATCAGAGAGCCGGAAGCGGCGGCAGCGGTGTTTTCAGCCACTTCTTGGAAAGGCCGTCCAGCTTGCCGTTCAGCTTCTTGTGCAGAACAAACACATTGACCCACTGCAGCAGATCGATGTTGCCGGTCTTCACGCCGATGAACGAAGGCGAATTGGCAATGATGAACTTGTTCTCGAGGCCGAATTCCGGATTGGTGTTGCTGATGCCGAGCGCCACCATGTTGCCCGTGACAATGATATCTGCCTGACCGGAAACGTAAGCGGCGATGGTCGCTGCATTGTCACCGAAGCGAATGATCTCAGCACCCTCTGGCGCGTCTTCGGTGATCGCCAGGTCTTCCAGCGTGCCACCGGTCACCGCTATTTTCTTTCCGGCAAAGTCGTCAATGGACGAGACAGACACATCAGGCTTGCCAAACGCACCGGAGAAAAACGGCGCATAGGCATGAGAGAACCAGATCGACTTCGCGCGCTCGGGATTTGCGCCAAGCGTGGCAATCACCAGATCCACCCGGTCCGTTTCCAGGAACGGGATACGCTGCTTGGAGGTCACAGGCACCAGCTCAAGCTCAACGCCGAGGTCTTCGGCGATCATCTTGGCGACGTCAATGTCGTAGCCTTCGTATTCACCGTCCGCCCCGAGGGAGCCGAAGGGCGTGAAGTTTTCCGGCGTGGCGATCTTGATCTTGCCCGCTTCCAGGATGTCCTTGAGTTCGGCGGCAGCCGGCGACATGACAAGCATGGAAGCAGCGACAGCCGCCCCGATCAGTCCGGTAAGTCTTTTCATCATAGTTCAGATCTCCTCAGTTGATTGGGATTGGAAAGACAGTCAGGCGGCATGGGCGCCGCCCTTGGCCGATGAAGAACCAAGCCGTTTCTCGAGCCT
Source organism: Roseibium polysiphoniae (assembly GCF_014842925.1). GTDB lineage: Bacteria > Pseudomonadota > Alphaproteobacteria > Rhizobiales > Stappiaceae > Roseibium > Roseibium polysiphoniae. The sequence continues at coordinate 167,097 of NZ_JACYXJ010000002.1, read as the reverse complement.
TCTCGACCAAACTGATAGCGGGAAACACAAGGCGAAATAGATCATCGCCATCATCGGAAAAATGACGAAGGGCTGGGTGCCGGGAACCGGAGAATTCGCCCAGCGCTTGCCAATGCTCATCAGGTCATGGAAGCCGATGATGTAGGCGAGCGACGTGCCCTTGATGATCTGGACAAGGAACCCGACCGTCGGCGCAATCGCGAGACGAAAGGCCTGCGGCACGATGATCAGCAAAAAGATCTGCGGCATTGTCAGCCCCAGGGCCTTGCCGCCCTCCGCCTGCCCGTGCGGGATTGCCACCAAGGCGCCACGCCAGACTTCGGAGAGATAGGCACTGGTGTAGAGCGTCAAGGCCAGGCTTGCCGCAACCCAGGGATCGACATTGATCGCAAACAGGCGCGGCATCCCGAGCCCCAGCAGGAAAAGCAGCATCAGCAGCGGCACTGACTGGAACAGCCAGGTGTAGGCGGTTGAAATTCGCTGAAGGCTCTTGGCCGGCGCCATCCTTGCGCTTGTCACCAGGAGACCGATGATCCCGCCCCCGACAAAGGCGATCAGCGACAGGTAGATGGTGAACTGCGTCGCATCGAGCAGCTGAAACACGACAATGCCAAAGGGCTTGCCCAGAATATCTACGAACAGATCCTTCATCGCACGACCCTCCATTTGAACAGGCGGTCATGCAGAACGCTGAAGATCCCCTTGAAGCTCAGGGACATCAGCACGTAGACGGCCGTCAGCGTGATGAAGACTTCGAACGACCGGAAGCTGCGGCTGTCGATGAAGAGCCCCGCCCAGGTAAGATCGGTCACCCCGATCTCGGACACCACGCCGGTGGTGAGAAACAGGAAAATGAACTGGCTGTTGAGTGAGGGGAACATCGCCGCGACGGCTTGCGGAAGCGTCACCTTCAAAAAGCAAAGCCATTTCGGCAGGCCCAGCGCAAGGGCTGCCTCGGACTGCCCCTTGGCAACCGACGCCAGTCCGGCGCGCAGGATCTCGGCAAAATAGGCGGAGAAATTCAACGTCAGCGCAAGCAGCGCATGCGCCCAGAACGGCCACTGGTAGTTCAGCAGCATGGGCAGACCGAAGGCCACGAAGAACATCTGAACGATCAGCGGCGTGTTGCGAATGAACTCCACGTAGCCCGTGGCAAGGGGAGAAAGCACCCTGATCTGATGATGGCGCGCTGCTGCCAAGGCGCCCGCAAGCACGAATCCGGCGACCCCTCCGCCAATTGTCAGAAGCACGCTGACACCGGCCCCATTCAAAATGAGAAGGATGTAGTCGAGGTTGCGGTATATCTCGAAAAATCTGAGGTCAGCCAAGGGCCGTCTCCGGCCCAAGAATTAAAACGGACATGTCCCACCCTGCCGTGTCTCTTTACGACGGGTTCATGAGCAAGGCCCATGCCAGAAACAAAATCGCCGGGAAGTCAGAAATTCCGTAGGGAGATGGAAAGCGTATACAGTGCAGTGAGGATTTTGTATGCAATCTGAGGCCAAATTGCACTAAAACCGCGCAGCGCTCAAACATCGCTCGGCAGCCACATCCCGCCGAAACAAAAAACGCCCCGCAGTTTCCTGCAGGGCGCCATGTCGTTCGGAACCGGCTGGGAACTTACTCCACGCCGATCTTCTGTTTCAGCATGTCGCTGACCGCCTGTGGGTTGGCTTTTCCCTTGGAGGCCTTCATCACCTGACCGACGAACCAGCCGACGAGGTTCGGCTTTTCCTTGGCCTGTTCGACCTTGTCCGGGTTGGCGGCCATGATCTCGTCGACGACGGTTTCAATCGCGCCAAGGTCCGTGACCTGCTTCATGCCACGGTCTTCCACGATCTGGGCCGGGTCACCGCCCTCGGTCCAGACGATCTCGAAAAGATCCTTGGCGATCTTGCCGGAAATGGTGCCGGCCTTGATCAGATCGATAATGCCGCCGAGCTGAGCTGCAGAGACAGGGCTGGTGCCAAGCTCAAGGCCTTCCTTGTTCAAACGCCCGAAGAGCTCGTTGATCACCCAGTTGGCCGCAAGTTTCGCGTCCCGTCCGTTGGCAACCTCCTCAAAGAAGTCAGCCGAAACCTTCTCGGACACGAGAACATCTGCGTCATAGGGTGTCAGGCCCCAGTCCTGGACGAAACGGGCCTTCTTTTCATCCGGCAGTTCCGGGAGATCCTTGGCAAGATCGTCCACAAAGGCCTGCGTAAACTCGAGCGGCAGCAGATCCGGGTCCGGGAAGTAGCGGTAGTCATGCGCTTCTTCCTTGGAGCGCATGGACCGTGTCTCGCCCTTGGCTGCATCAAACAGGCGGGTTTCCTGATCGATGGTGCCGCCGTCTTCCAGAATGGCCATCTGACGACGGGCTTCATATTCGATCGCCTGACCGACGAAACGGATCGAGTTGACGTTCTTGATCTCGCAGCGCGTTCCAAAGCCCTCGCCCGGACGGCGTACGGAAACGTTCACGTCTGCCCGCATGGATCCCTGGTCCATGTTGCCGTCGCAGGTGCCCAGATAGCGCAAGATGGTCCGCAGCTTCGTGAGATAGGCTCTTGCCTCGTCAGACGAGCGAATGTCCGGCTTGGAGACGATCTCCATCAAGGCCACACCCGAGCGGTTCAGGTCGACAAAGGACATGGACGGATGCTGGTCATGCAGGGATTTGCCAGCATCCTGCTCAAGGTGCAGTCGCTCGACGCCGATCTCGACGCGCTCTTCCGGCATATCGAGATAGATGATGCCCTCACCCACGATCGGCTGCTTGAACTGGGAAATCTGGTAGCCCTGGGGCAGATCCGGATAGAAATAGTTTTTCCGGTCGAACACCGACTTCAGGTTGATCTCCGCCTTGAGACCGAGGCCGGTGCGGATCGCCTGCCGCACGCATTCCTCGTTGATCACAGGCAGCATGCCGGGCATTGCCGCATCCACAAGGCTGACGTTGTCATTCGGGTCATTGCCGAATTCGGTCGATGCTCCGGAAAACAGTTTCGACTGAGAAGTGACCTGGGCATGGACCTCCATACCGATCACGATTTCCCAGTCGCCGGTCGCTCCCTTGATGAATTTCTTCGGATCGGGGGTGCGTGCTTCGACAAGCGTCATGCCTTCTAAATCCTGTTCGCTAGTGCTTTGCCACGGGCGGGCCTTTGCTTCCGTATAAAAGCAGGGCGCGGGCAATACAATCCGTTGACCAGATGCCTAATCGGGAATTTGCCGGGCTGCAAGGGCTTACTCGCCATTGCCCGGGCGAGAACGCACGGAAATGCGCGCTCACTCGGCCGGATGCTGCGCCTCGCCCGTGCGCATGATGAAACCGATCAGGACCGCGACGGCCTGATAGAGCTCCATCGGGATCTCCTGATCGATTTCGATCTGCGAGAGGGCTTCAGCCATCATCGGATTGTTTTCGATGGGAACGCCTGCCTCGCGGGCGATATCCTCGATTCGCTCGGCCGCCGACCCTGCGCCCTTGGCGCTGACGACCGGGGCGCTGTCGCTATCATAGGAAAGGGCGACGGCAATCTTTTTGGACGGATCTTTTTCCTTGCTCATGACTGGCGGTCCACCCTTGCACCTGCGGCGCTCTTCGCCCGGATTGGCAGTCCACGGATCAGGCGCAGCTCCTGAAGGTCAAGCCCTGCGTCCGCAAAGGCAGCTTCGATGGTCTCATGCTGGGCGCCGAGGTTGCGATGCGTATCCTCGCGTTCGACCCAAAGGCTGACAAAGGTTCCGCCGCCGCGCAGGCTGACCGCAGCTTCCAACGGCCCCGTCGCGGTCAAGTCCAGGCCGAAGCGAAGCCGCCAGGCCTTGTCTTCGCCGTCCTCGCCGCTGTCGTGTTCCGGATCCCGGCCAATCTGCATCTGAAGCACAGCGGTTTCCTGGCCAACCGCCAGCGGCAGGTCCATGACCACATCCATGGGACGCGCTTGCGAGGCCTGTTGCGTTGTTGGCTCGTCACCGCCAAGCCCGCGGCTGACCATCTGAGTCAACCGGATACGCGACAGGGCACTGTCCGTTTCACGCATGAGCCGGGTCAGGAGGATCTTGGGATCCTCGCCCTCCTCCAGCGCATCAGTCGAAGCAGCTGCCGCGATCTGGGCCTGGCCTGCCGGCATGTTTCGAACGCTCGGCAAAGGCGGCTGCGTCAGCGGCTTTGCGGGCAGGCTTTTCACACCGAGGCCTTCGAGAAGGCCGCGCATCTGTCCAAGCAGAACCTTCAGGTCCCCTGCTCCGGTCTTGGCTCCACCCGCCTGACTGTTTTCGGCGAGCAGCCCTGACGTTCGCACAGCATTGGCGACATCAGTCCCGCCCGGAGCTCCGCCGTTGCCAAGCCGCATCCCGAGAATTTGTTGCATCACCCGTTGAAGCGGCTCGGGCAAGGATACCTTGCCCACGCTGCTGGCAGCTGACAGGCTCGATATCTGGCCGAAAACACCCGAAAGAGAGGCCTGCTGGCTTTCCAGAGCCGGGGTCAATTTGGCGGCAATCTCCGCAAGCGGCTGCGCGATGGGCGGTCGGCCAGTGGCAGTGGCGCCAGTCGAAACCCCACCCGAGAAGCTCTGCGGATAGGCCGTTTCGATCTTTCCGGCGATCTGCGCTGGTATCTTCATCGCCGAAGAAGTGCCGCTCGCAACCGTTCCGGTTGGGACCGCAGGCGCTCCAGAGTTGACAGAAGCGTTTCCTGGCATCGCGACCGACTGAGCCGGCGCGGAGGCCAAACCCGCCTGTGCTCTCACACCCGCAGTCGATGTGACCGGCGAAGCTCCTTGTGGAACTGAGCTTCCTGCCAGCGGAGGCGCAGTTGATCCGGCTGGAACTTGAGCGGTGGCCGGGCCCGCCTGCGCAGTGGCTGGGTTCGCCGCCGGCGCGGCACCGCCAACTTGGGGAGATTGACCCGTAGGACTGGCTGTCGTTGGTGCTTGCCCGGAGATCACACCGCCAGCAGGCGAAGCTGGGGCCGTTCCTGTCGGACTTGCCGAGACAGCTTGGGCGCCAGCGCCGGGAGTCGGTGGAGCTGCCTGTGCGCTTGATGGCAAAGCACCTGTCTGAGGAGCACCTGAAGGAGTTGAGCTGACCTGAGCCGCCCCGGATGAGACGGCTGCACCATTTGGCAGCCCCTGCTGCGCACTGCCCGCAGGTGTCGGAACCGAACTCGTCGTCGGCACAGATGGCGACGTGTGTCCACCACCCGAAGGCAATGCGCTGGCCCCATTTACGGGTGCGGTCGCAGGTGTCGAAGGCGCCCCGGTCACAGGGTTTTGAGCAGCAGTCTGATGTGTCGGGATCGGGGATGCACCAGATGGGGTCGCAGCCGCCGCGTTGGCCGACGGCTGCGGCGGCGCTCCCGTCACGGATGTTGCACCACCAGGTGCCGGAGTCTGCGCCGGTGACGGAGCCTGGCTGCCCGGAGCAGAGGACGTGGACGCAGCACCCGATGTCAAACCACCGGCAACTGGCGTTCCTGCGACCTGCCCGGGCGGACTTCCGGGACCTTTCGACACCTGATTCGAGATGGATGCGTCGTTGGCCGCACCCTGCAGATTGACGTTCAGCAACGGCACCTGGATTGGTCTTGCACCTTGTGCCGGAACACCTTGCGCGGGCACCTGCGCAGTCAATGGTGGCGGGCTTGCCTGCGGGCGAGCGGCGTCTGGCACCTGCCCTGTCGTCTTTGCCGGAGGCACGCTCGCGGGTGATGGCGCTGTCCGCGGTGCTGCGGCCGACTGTGGCGCGCCATTGCCTGAGGACTGAACTGACGGCGTGATTTGGATTTGCGGCTGCTTGGCATCGCCTGAGACCTTCACGGTCACCTCGGTGCCTTTGGGCAGCGGCGCGCTTGCCTTGACCTCGATCGTCTCCTTGCCAACCGCAAGGCGCAGGACATTGTCCGGACGGCTCTCGACCACTTTCGCCTGAACTTCGGTTCCCGGCTCAAGCTTCAGGGTCGTCCCGCCCGAACTGGCGGTCCCGGAGGTCTGCAGCGCTGCAATGTGACCGACCATGGCTCATTCTTCCGCTATCCCGGCACAACCGCCGAACAAGAGCCCTACCCTACCAGAGATTCCTAACAGCAGGAAAAGACCGGCTGTTGCTTAAAGCCCTTTGACAGGGATCAACGACCAATGGGCTCACCGATCCCATAGTCCGGCCTGTTGGGCATCTGGACGGCAGAAACACCAAGATCAAGAAGACGCAACGGGAGAGGCGCGCCATGAACTGGATGAACAAGATGAACGAACGGGCCCACCTCATGGGCCAGATGCTGGAAACGATCGGCGCAATGGATCCGGACGCCCGCGGCAAATGCCTTGAAGGTGAACTCAGAACGGCTGCAAGCCGCTGCATGTGCTGCTCACACACGCGCCAGTGCGCAAAATGGCTTCAGGAAAACGTCGCTGGTGCAGTCGCCCCATTCGACGACTGCCCCAACGCCGCCTTGTTCAAAGAATGGATGCAGAACTAGGGTTCGATCCCTAGCACTTGCGCCGACTTGCAATGAAATAGGCAATTCCTGCGACGACGGCCGCCCCGACAAACCGGAAGGGCAACATGGCGAGCGCGCCAGCGTCATGCGGGATCGGCGTCGGCAGCCCCGTGAAGTTCCAGGCCGTCTCGATGAAGAGCGACAGAATCGCCCCTGCAAAGCCCGCGATCGCAATCTTGGAAACCTGATCTGCGCGCCACCCCATGCCGGCACCAATGATGAGCGCGAGCGGGTTGAGAAAGCCAGCCAAGCCGAACAGATCCAGCCATGTGTCAGAAAGTGTCAACATGCGGTCTGTTTAGCTTGAGCGGCGACCGAATGCGAGTAGGGATTTAGCTTCTCGGATCTGAAATCATCCAGCGCGGTCGGATTTCTGGAAATCTCGTTCGCCTTGAACTGCCGACACCAAAAAAACACAAGAAATTTCGGGAAATAAACTTGCAGATAACACCATGATTCCATTACGGCGGGATCGACGGACCATGAAATCACAAGAAGAATTGATCGAAAAAACCTGAGGCGTCTATTGACGATGGGGGCTTTTGCCTTAAATGTTTTATCAAGTTTATTTAATCAATTTAGAAAATTGACAAATGCTCCAGAAGCTCGACACCAAATCGCCTGCAGATTTAACGATCTCTGACCTCGGCAAGAACGATCAACGCCTGGGCCTGAAGTGCAACTATTGCAGCCGATTTCGCTATATGGCGATGCACCGCTTTCCACCCGAAACTTGCGTGACAGAGATCGCAAAGTCTCTACATTGCGCGAAATGCGGGTCCGACGATGTCGAGACCTTTGCCGTGTCCAGAAATTCCGAAAATGGCTACTGGCCGGCGGAAAGCAGCTAAGCTGCATCACAAGAACGTTTCCGATTGCAAAAACGTCAGCTGCTCTTAAGTTAGCTCCGTAATCCTTTGGAGTTTTTATGCGCTTTCGCCGAGAGGCCCATTAAAGCCCGGTCACATGTTGATCGGGCCCTGTGAGACACCACGCTGCATGCGCCTGCTGCAGCGATCGGTTCTTTACGCGCATTTCAAAAGACTTCACATCCAATGGACATCTCCAAAGCCGAGCAACGGGCATTGCACCTGTTGGCTCAAGGCGGTCGTATCCTCGTTGAAAAGGACGATCGTGGACATATCGTCGAAACCAGCACCGTCACCCGCGACGGCTGGTTCTGGGGCGGATGCAATCTCGCCCTTTTCAGGAAGCTGAAGCGCAGGCGATATATTTCCTCCAAGGCCGGCGGTCCCTATCGGATCACCCGCCTCGGTCTGAAACGCGTCCGCGCACAGTTGAACAACTGCTGAAACCAAAGAGACAGCCGCTCAGCGGCTGTCTCACTGCATTTTTTTCACGACATCTTCGGCAATCGCGAGAGAAGCCGTCAGACCGGGAGATTCGATGCCGTAGAGTGCAACGAGGCCTTCGCGCCCATGCTCGGATCGGCCATCGATGTGGAAGTCGGCGGCAACCTCGCCCTGGGCAGAGATCTTGGGCCGAATGCCAGAGTAATCTGCCACCAGGGATCCGTCCTCAAGGCCCGGCCAATAAGACCGGATCGCGGCGTAAAATGCCTCGCCCCTTGCCGGATCGACCCTGTAGTCAAACCCCTCGACCCATTCCACATCTGGGCCAAAGCGGGCTTGATGTTGCAGATCGAGCGTCAGATGAACCCCAAGACCACCAGGCTCCGGCACCGGATAAATCAGCTGGGAAAACGGCGCCTTCCCTGTCAGCTTGAAATAGTTGCCCTTGGCCAGATAGGCCTTGGGTGGCGTCGTTCCCGGCAACATGGCAGACAGACCAGGAGCCCCGTGGCCCGCCGAAATGATCAGCTCACGACAGGTGATCGCATATCTGTCCTCCGCCTCCGAACCTACGTTGAGACAGTAACCACCATCTGACAACGCCGACACGCAGGTGACGTCAGTGTTGAGAACCACCTGACCGCCGTTGGCTTCCAGTTCGCCTTGCAACGCAAGCATAAAGCCATGGCTGTCAATGATGCCTGTAGACGGCGACAGCAAAGCCCCCTTGCAGGCAAGAGCCGGTTCCAGCCCTTGCGCCTCAACGCCAGTCAAAAATCGCAGGTCACCGACACCGTTGGCTTCGGCTTTCGCGCGAATACCCTCAAGCTCGCGGACCTGCGCCTCCGTGCTGGCGACAATCAGCTTGCCGATCCGTTCATGAGGCACACCGTTGGCGGCACAGAAGTCATAGAGCTGCGCCTTTCCCGCCACGCAAAGCCGCGCCTTCAGACTCTCCTTGGGATAATAGATCCCGGCATGAATGACTTCGGAATTGCGGGCACTCGTCTCCGACCCGATCAGATCATGACGCTCCAGCACCATGACCTCACGGCCGGACAGAGCCAGCGCACGGGCCGCCGCCAGGCCGACCACACCGGCGCCAATGACCATGGTTTCAATGTCGTGCATTCAGATGTCTCAAGAGCTCAAAACGAAACCTGACGCTCTGCCAAGGCGCCGCTGCCAGAGCAGATCAGGACAGACAGAGAAAGGCCGCGACATGCATCGCGGCCCTGGTCGTGGCAAAATCAGCCCCACCATTTTCCAGGCTCGAAGGAACCCGCGGCGTCTTCAATGACAGAGCCGAGCTGGAACAGCGTGCTCTCGTCAAAGGGCTTGCCGATCAGCTGCAGACCCAGCGGCAGTCCTTCATTGCTGAGGCCCGCCGGAACGGAAATGCCCGGAAGCCCGGCCATGTTGACCGTTACCGTGAACACGTCCTGCATGTACATCTTCACCGGATCGGAATGCATGTCTTGGTCGGCAACACCGAAGGCGGCAGACGGCGTCGCCGGTGTCAGGATCGCATCGACGCCATTGGCCCAGGCAAGGTCGAAGTCACGCTTGATCAGGCTTCGGACTTTCTGCGCCTTGAGGTAATAGGCATCGTAGTAGCCGGCCGAAAGCACATAGGTGCCGATCAGGATCCGGCGCTTGACCTCGTCGCCGAAACCGGCGGCACGGGTGTTTTCATACATGTCCGCAATGTCGGTGCCTGGAACCCGCAGGCCGTAGCGAACACCGTCGTAACGGGCGAGGTTGGAAGAGGCCTCCGCAGGCGCAACGATGTAATAAGCTGGCAGCGCGTATTTTGTATGCGGCAGGGAAATGTCGACGATCTCCGCGCCCGCAGCCTTCAGCCACTCGATGCCCTTCTGCCAAAGCTCCTCGATCTCGCCCGGCATTCCGTCCATGCGGTATTCTGCAGGAATGCCGATCTTCAGGCCCTTGACCGATTTGCCGATAGCCGCCTCATAGTCCGGCACTTCGATGTCGACAGAGGTTGTGTCCTTTTCGTCCACCGAGGCCATGGATTTCAGAAGGATCGCGCTGTCGCGAACCGTATGCGCGATCGGTCCGGCCTGATCCAGCGAGGAGGCGAAGGCAACAACACCCCAGCGCGAGCAGCGGCCATAGGTCGGCTTGATGCCGACGGTGCCGGTGAAGGCGGCCGGCTGGCGGATCGATCCACCCGTATCCGTTGCCGTCGCGCCCATGCACATGCGCGCTGCGACGGATGCCGCAGATCCACCGGAAGAGCCGCCGGGAACCAGGTCCTGGTTGGAGCCGTTCTTGCGGTAGGGATTGATCACATTGCCGTAGTAGGAAGTCTCGTTGGACGACCCCATGGCAAACTCATCCATGTTGAGCTTGCCCAGCATCACCGCGCCGTCAGCCCACAGGTTGGAGGTGACAGTGGATTCGTAGACCGGCTTGAAGCCGTCAAGAATATGCGAGCACGCCTGGGTATGAACGCCCTTGGTCGCAAACAGGTCCTTGATGCCGAGGGGAATGCCCTCCAGCGCTCCGCCCTCGCCCTTGGCCAGCTTTTCGTCGGAGGCCTTGGCCATCTCGCGCGCCTTGTCGCCAGTCACCGTGACATAGGCATTGATCGCACCATTGCCGGCCTCGATGTTGGCCAGAAAGGCCTCAGTCAGTTCCAGCGCGGTAAAGTCCTTGTTGGCGAGCTTTTCGCGCGCTTCGGCAATGGTCAATTTGGTCAGGTCGGTCATGATCTAGATCTCGGTTTCGGCCGAAAGCGGCCGGGAATAGAAAATGGACTCGGCGTGTGCCGGATAGTCGAGAATGGCGCCGCAGCGCGCAAAGCCGTTGCGCTCGTACAGATGCTTGGCAGCCTCGTAGTTCCAGCCGGTTTCCAGCACCAGCTCGCGAAAGCCTTCTTCCCGGGCCAGATCGATGATCTGTCCGAGGATCCTTGCGCCCAGCCCCTGCCCCTGAAACCCGGGCCGCGTGTACATGCGCTTGACTTCCGCTATGCCGTCGCCGTGCCGGTGAAGCGCCCCGCAAGCCGCAGCCTCTCCATCCACACGCGCCACGAACACCGTGGTTTGTTCGCACGCCATCTGCTCTGCAGTGAGATGATGACAGGCGTCGGCCGGCGTCAGGCTGAGCAAAAGATCGCTCAACTCGCCGACAAGCGCGCGGATATCGTCCTGCAGGGGCGTCTCGATGGAAATGGCAACGGTCACGGCTGGCTCCGGTTTACTCGACGACTTTCGGCACCATGAAGAAGTTGTCTTCCGTCATGGGCGCATTGGCGACGACGTCAGCTGCATAGCCTCCGTCTGTGACACCATCGACGCGCTTCTTCATGGTCTGCTCGACGACAGAGGTCATCGGCTCGACGCCATCGATGTTGACTTCATCCAGTTGCTCGACGAAGCCGAGAATGGCGTTGAGCTCACCGGTCATGCGCTCGGCGGCATCGTCAGTGACCTTGATGCGCGCCAGATGGGCAACGCGTTTGACCGTGTCTGTATCGACGGACATGGGGTTTTCTCCGTTTGAACTGCAATCAGGCTGGTTCAGGCCTCTTGTCTGAGACCTGTTTTTCGCAAAACGTTCCGGGAAACAAGCTCCGCCCTTGCCGGAAAAGCGAAAATCCGTCAATTACGGTACCGATCATAACCGAATTTGGATTGCGCACCCATGACCGGATCATCGCCCTCCTACCCATCAGGCGCCAGCGGACGGCCACAAGCTGAACGCGTGACGGCAGCATTGCTCGATGCAGCGCTCCTCACCCTTGCTGAAGAAGGTTTTGAAGCGACGACCGTTGCACGGCTGGCGGCGCAGGCGCGCACCAGCAAGCAGGCGGTCTACCGGCGATGGCCGGACAAGGCTTCCCTCATCGCCGCTAGCCTGCGCTCCGCCCTGAACAAGGTCAGCCCGCCGGCGCCCCGGCGCGGCAACGTCGCCCAGGACCTGCGCCTCTATCTGACGGACCTTGTCCAGGCGCTTCAGGCCACGCCTTTGGGACGTGCAGTCAGGTCGGTCAGCGCTTTGAAAAACCAGCCACAGCTTGCTGCAGTGCTGCAGGAGGCGGAAGATGCGAGGCGGCTTGCTTTGCGGCAGATATTCATTGCCACCCCCTTTGAAGCCGATATGGAAACGCGGATCGATCTGCTGCTGGGACTTGTCTATTTCAAGCTTCATGTCCGCGATCAACCCGTCAGCCCGGCCGACATTGAAGCGGCCATCCACCTGATTCTCGGCCTCACCGCCCCCAAGTCTCCTGCCGTCAATCTACGTCCAGAAACTGAAAACGCCCCAGATCGCGCTCCTGTGCCGTTTCCGTGATGAGGAGTGATTGGCAAAGCGAAACAGACAGACGCATTTCTTGGAGGCAAGCCGGCAGCCCGCACTGCCGTTCGGATATGACCCTTGGGAGACGTAATCAGATGACCTTCATCAAATCAGCCCTCACCGGCCTTGTTCTGACTTCGACCTTTTTCGCAGGCCCTGTCCTTGCTGACGAAATCACGACATTCGTGACCGACGATGCAGCCATCGGCGGCACTGACCCTGTTGCCTATTTCACCGAAGGCAAGCCAGTTGCCGGATCTGACGAGTTCACGGCCGTTTATGACGATGTGACCTGGAAATTCTCTTCCGCCGAGAACCGAGACAAGTTCGAGGCTGATCCCGCCAAATACGCACCGCAATATGGCGGCTATTGTGCATTCGGTGCAGCCATGGGCTTCAAAGTCCCGGTTGTTCCGGAAGCCTGGAAAATCGTCGACGGCAAGCTCTACCTGAACAACAGCCTCGGCGTCCAAAAGCGTTTCGAGGGTGACATCGAAGGTCACATCACCAACGCGACCCTGAACTGGGAAATCATCAAGGACAAGAAGCCGGAAGATCTGAAGGAACCGATCGTTCGGTAATTTTCAGAACGACCTTTCTTGAAATGACAAAACGCGCCGGGCTTGCCCGGCGCGTTTTGCATTCAACCAATGATCTGGCAATTGATGATCTGGCCGATCAGCCGATCATGGCGTTGTCAGAACGCTTGACCGCAACCACGCAGGAGCGTGCCAGCTTGCCTTCGCCGTCCGGGAACGGTGCTGCTGGGTGCTGAATGCCGACGAACAGGGTGCGCTTGTCTGCGGACCAGGTGATGCCGGTCACTTCGGCACCGTAAGGCACAGTCATGAAACGCTCGATCTGGCCGGTTGCCGGATCACCAACCAGCATCTGGTTGTTGCCCATGCCGGCAAAATCGCCCTCGTTCTTGTAGTCGCCGTCCGTCTGGATCCAGAGCAGACCGGATGTGTCGAACATCATGCCGTCCGGCGAGTTGAACATGTTGCCGGAGTTGATGTTGGACGAACCGGCATACGGGCTGTCGCCATGGACGTCCGGGTTGCCGGCCATAACAAACAGGTCCCACTTGAAGCTGCTGGAGACGTGATCGTCATTTTCCGGATACCAGCGAACGATCTGGCCGTAGTTGTTCTTCTCACGCGGGTTAGGACCGCCGACCGGCGTTTCATCACCGCCCGCATTGGTCTTGACGCCGCGGTTCTTGTTGTTGGTCAGAGCGCAGTAAGCCTCGACAGCAACCGGGTTCACGGCCACCCACTCCGGGCGGTCCATGGTGGTTGCACCAACCTTGGAAGCAGCCAGACGGCTGTAGATGCAGATCTCGGCTTGGCTCATACCGGTGGTCTCTTCGGTCAGCGCAAGCCATTCGCCGTTGCCGTCGTCAGAGAACTTGGCGACGTAAAGCGTGCCTTCGTCCAAAAGCCCGTCCGTGGAAGCGCCAGGAACATAAACGCCATTGGAGACGAATTTGTAGAGGAACTCACCGCGTTCATCATCGCCCATGTAAACGATGACCCGTCCGTCACGCGCGACGGTGCAGGCTGCGTTTTCATGCTTGAAACGACCAAGTGCAGTGCGCTTGACAGGCGTTGCATCCGGGTTGGCCGGATCGATCTCAACGATGTAACCAGCACGGCGCGGTTCGTTGATGTTCTTGGAGATATCGAAACGCGCATCGAACTTTTCGTAGTCGTAGCGGCTCTCGACGCCGATACCGTAACGCTTGAAGTCGGCCGGCAGCTCCAGGTCGGCGTCCGTGGAGCCGAAATAGCCGTTGAAGTTTTCCTCGCAGGTCAGATACGTGCCCCAGGGCGTCTTGCCGGCGCCGCAGTTGTTGTATGTGCCGAGCGACTCGGTGCCCGAAGGATCTGCGTCAGTCTTCAACAGGTCATGACCAGCAGCCGGGCCCGAGATCTTCATCGGCGTGTTGTGGGTGATGCGACGGTTGAACGGGCTGTCGACAACAACGTGCCAGTCGCCGCCCTCTTCCGCCACTTCCATGACCGTCACACCCTGCAGGTTCTGCAGCTTCAGAACATCATCGGCGGAGGTCGGCTTGCCGTCTTGATTTTGCGGCAGGTTCAGCTTCGGGTTCACGTATTCGCTGTTCACTGCGATGATCTGCTTGTCGCCGATCGCGAAGAGCTCCATGCCGTCGGTGTTTTCGCCGAAGACGCGGTCCGAAGTCGCAAGGTCGCCGCCCGTCACGTGGTCAAAATCGGCAGCATCGGAGAAGAGCTTGTCGCCCCACTTGACCAGAATGTCCCAGGTGTAGCCTTCAGGAACATGAACCGTTGCATCGGTTGCAACGCCAACTGGCGTAAAGCCGAAACGGCCGGCTGCCTGAACCGCCGTTGAATTCAGCAGGCTTGCGCCAGTGCCAAGGCCCATGACGGCCGCGCCGGAGCCAAAGGCCACCAGGCCGCTCAGAAAACCACGGCGAGACAGACCGGAAGCAACCACACGGTCAAATTCGGTTTCTTCTTCGGTCGGACGAACCAGTTCGTCCCATTCATCCCAGGACAGATCATAAGTGTCATTGTCGGTCATAGCTTGCTCTCCCTCGTGGCTGGCTATCGCAAAAAGACCAGCTTCGAATACGAGCGTTGAGTGACACTTCGGCGACAAATCAGATGGTTCCATCAGGTCAAAGTAAGAAAAGTGAAACCGTCAATTCACACACGCCAAAGGCGAGACTTCTCAGATCAAAATACGGCAGAACCCAGTACTTCAAACGCCAACGTCGAGCGCAGCTCCTTCCTGTTTCACCCCTGTTCTGCAGGGTATCAGGATCTGCGGCCGGCCTGGCAGAGCGAATATTCCGCCAATACTTTCACAAAACATAAAATAGCAGAATTACCAGGCACCTTAGACAGCGCGGGAGACAACAGGGCCTAACCAACTGAAAAATATAACAAATTAAACTAGCTGCATATATCATCGCTATTTTTAGGTAATTTTTACATGTAACTCTCAGTATTCAATCAACAAAAATACACTTTGACGAAAACGAAATCGAAGAAACGCGGCATTCGCTAATATTATCAATACTCACAATCGGCAAAATTGCATTGGTTTTATCGACACCATAGGGAAAACCCCGAATGAAAATCCGGAGTTTTTTAATCGTACTTTTTACTATTGCGACCCTGATCCCGACGCTCATTTTCAGCGCCTGGTCATATCATATTGGCGTCAAAAGAGAATTCACCGAAGTCGAAGATCGCCACCTGCTGATCGCCCAAAACCTGAGCTTCGCGCTGGAGCGATACCAGCAGGACGTCGTTGCCGCTTTTGAATCCGTCAGCGCGACCTTGACGCAAGGAGCCTCCACGGACGCCATGAAGCGTCTGCTCCGGCAGCTGAACATGCTGTGCATTCTCAACGTCGACAAGAAGACCGGTGAAGTGCGGCAGCAGATGGCAACCTTCGGGCACGCGCCGGTCGAGGTGATCGACCCCGCACTTATGTCCGCTGTTTCCAATTTCGCCACGCCGTCGCGAACGGTGTTTTCCAATGTCATGGAGAACAAGACCGGCGAGAATGTCCTCTATTTGATACGCGATTTTGGAACCCATTACGCAATTGGTGAAATCAGCACACGGTATTTTGTAAGGCTCGGCAAGAGCATCAGCTTCGGCATCCGGGGCCACGCTGCCATCGTGGATCAGTTCGGCAATGTTCTGGCCCACCCACGAGAGGACTGGATCGCAAGCCGAAAGAACATCTCACAGGTGTCATCCGTGGCGCGCATGATGAACGGCGAGACCGGGATCGAGGAATTCTATTCGCCAGCGCTGAAGGGCAACATGATTGCCGGCCTGACCTCCGTGCCCGGACCCGGCTGGGGTGTCATGGTTCCCCAGCCGATCTCGGAGATCTACGACAAGGTCTATGCCAACCGGTCCTCGGTATTCCTCATCCTTGCCATCGCCTTGACAGGCACCCTGGGCATCGGTTTGCTGTTTGCTCGGTCCTTGTCGGCGCCGCTGGAACGACTTGCCACGGTCATGAAGACCAATGCCCGCGAGCGGCAACTCCATGCGGTCGAAAGCAAGAGTGACCTGTTTCCTTTCGAGGAAATCAAGGATTTCCGCGACAGCTACAACACCATGGTCCACCGTGTCACGGAATCCGGGCGAAAGATCGAGGCCCTGGCCTTCAGCGACACGATCACCGGGTTGCCGAACCGGGCCCACCTCCAGTCGGTCGCCGCCCCGATCCTTGCCGGAAACAAGCATGGAACGCCCGGTGGCATCATGGTTCTGATCGATCTGGATAACTTCAAGGAGGTCAACGACCTCCACGGTCATGATGCCGGTGACCAATTGCTCAGGGTATGCGCCACTCAGATCCTCAAGGTCACCGGCGGCCTTCAGGCCTGCGAGAGCCAAACCGGCTCTGAACCGCTCGCAAGCCCGGTCGTCTCCCGCATTGGCGGCGACGAATTCATCATCATGGTCCAGGGCCTGGTCGATGAGGATGGAATCCAGGCGTTCCTGGATGTTCTGCGCGCTGAATTGGCCAGCCCAGTTCACGAATTGCCCTTCACACTGAACAAGAGCGCCAGCATCGGCTGCTCGCGTTTCCCTCAAGATGCACAAGACGTCGAGGAGCTGATCAAGCGCGCTGACATCGCCATGTATCACGCCAAGAACAGCGGCAAGAACCGGTCAGAGCTCTATTCGCCTGAAATCGGCGCCCGGTCGACGGCGGAGATACGCCGCGACGTTCTCGACGCGATCGATACGGACGGCTTCTTTCTCGAGTACCAGCCGAAAATCTGTGCCCACCGCCAGAAAGTTTGTGGCGTCGAGGCATTGGTGCGCTGGAACCATCCCGAATATGGCCGATTCATGCCGGACTACTGGCTGCCTGCAATCGCCAATTCTCCCGCGATCTCCGCCCTTGGAGAATGGGTCGTCAAACGCGCCATGAAAGATCAGATGGCCCTGGCCAAGGCCGGCCAAGACATCTTCATGTCCGTCAACATCGGTCCTGGACACTTCGTGACACCGGGCTTCGTTGAAAGCGTTGACGCCATTCGCGACGAACTCGGCTTCGATGCGCAGCGACTTGAGATTGAAGTCACCGAAGACGCCCTGTTTGTCTCTGAGGACCAGGCGGTGGATGCTTTCAAACGATTGCACAAGAGCGGCTACAGGGTCTCAATCGACGATTTCGGCAAGGGCTATTCCAACATCGCGCGGCTGGCCAGACTTCCCGTCGACTTCCTCAAGATCGACCGCTCGATCATTGTCGGCGCGTTTGAAGATGACCGCATAAGGGCCATTCTCGAATCGACCTTCGACATGGCGCGCAAGCTGGACTGCAAGACCGTGGCCGAGGGTGTGGAGACACTGCAGCACGCCGAATTTGCGACCCGCCTCGGCGCCAATTGCCTCCAGGGCTATTATTTCGCTAAGAGCATGCCGCTCGATGAGCTGAACGACTGGCTGAGCAATCAATCCCGAAATTCGGTGCACGCCTATCACGAAAGGCTAAAGCAGGCTGTGTGAATTAAGCCCGACGATGTTTCGGTCACCAAGCCCGTCCGAGCGCTGCCATTCTTGTAGGAAACAGCCTTTGCCCCTTGCCCGATCCGTCGGAAATTGCTTCGATGATTTCGTAACTTAAGCGGACCTATTCAGCCAAAATGACATCGCAAGACGCCCCTTCCCACGACAACCCTGATCACATGACTTCTCTTGAGGGCGAAACCGGAGACGCGCCCAAGCGGCTCCACAGTGCGATCATCGCAGATCAACTCGAGGCGGAGATCATTGCAGGGACGCTGGCAGGCGGCAGCAAGCTGGACGAGTTGGCGCTCACCGAACGCTTCGGCGTGTCCCGCACGCCCGTGCGCGAAGCGCTCCACGTCCTGGCCTCGAGATCGCTTGCCGAGCGGGTGCCCTATCGCGGTGTCATCGTCGCCAACATCACCCGCGAACGGATCGACAACCTGTTCGAGACCATGAGCGAGATCGAAGCCACCTGTGGCCGCCTCGCCGCCCAGCGCATGACCATGAGCGAGCGCGCAGCTCTTGAGGAGCTTCATCTTTCCATGGCGGAGATGGCAGAGAATGGTCGCTATGACGAGTACGAGCGGGCCAATACGGATTTTCACACCGCCATCTTTGCTGGCACGCACAATGAAGAACTGATCGAGGTGGCCAATGGACTTCGGCTGAAACTCGCCCCTTTCCGCAAGTCACAGCTTCGCATTGCCGCCCGGATGAAGAAATCCAACGAAGAGCACACGGCGATTGTCACCGCGATCCTCGACAGCAATGCCCGGGAAGCAGAAAAATCCCTACGCCGGCACCTCCTGAGCGCCGCCAAGGCCGCCCTCTCCCGCATGGGCTAGGCGACAACGCAGACGGCGGCCGATCTCCCGGCCGCCGTCAAGCGATGCTGCGTGCAATCAGCCGGACCTTACCAGCCGATCGCGTCCGGCAGCCAGGTGGCGAGCGCTGGAAAGAAGAACACCAGCGCAAGGCCAATCAGCTGCAGACCAATGAAGGGGATCACCCCCTTGTAGATATCGCCGGTCTTCAGCTCTGGCGGAGCCACACCCTTCAGAAAGAACAAGGCCCAACCGAACGGCGGCGTCAAGAAGGACGTCTGAAGATTGACCGCAACGAGAATGGCAATCCAGGCCATGTCCACGCCTGCCTGCATGAAAATCGGCAGAAACAGTGGCAGGGCGATATAGGAAATTTCGATCCACTCCAGGAAAAAGCCCAGCACAAAGAGGATCAGCATCAGGAACAGGATCTGACCGTCCAGCCCGCCCGGCACCAGCGCAAAGGCGTCCTGGACCAGATGTTCACCGCCAAGCCCCCGGAAGGCCAGACCGAACGGCTGGGCCATGACGAGAATGAAGAACACCATGGCACTGGTGACAAAGGCCGACTGCACCGTCTCCTTCATGACGGAAAAGCTCATCCGGCCATAAAGGATCGCCAGGACGATCGAGCCGAAGGCTCCCATGGAGGCTGCCTCGGTCGGTGCGGCAACCCCGCCAATGATCGATCCGAGCACCAGGAAAATCAGCGCCAGCGGCGGCACGACGACCTTCAACAGCTTCAGCGCGATGTCGGTGGATGAATATTGCGCTCTCTCATCGGGCGGAAAGGCCGGAACCATGTGAGGCTTGAAGACCCCAAGAAGAAGAATGAACGCAACAAAGAGACCGGAAAGCACAAGTCCGGGGATCAGCGCTGCGGCAAAAAGGGTTCCAACGCTCTCGCCCATGATGTCCGCAAGCAGAATGAGCACGAGGCTGGGCGGGATGATCTGTCCAAGCGTTCCAGAGGCACATATGACGCCGGCCGAAACAGCGCGATTGTAGCCCCGGTTCAACAGCGGCCCGAGCGCAATCAGCCCCATCGTGACCACCGTCGCCCCGACAACGCCCGAAGCGGCCCCCATCAGGACACCGACGAGGACGATGGCCAGAGCCATGCCGCCGCGCAGGCCCCCCATGGCCAGCCCGATCACATCGAGCAGCTCCTCGGCGATCTTCGACTTTTCGAGCATGATGCCCATGAAGATGAAAAGCGGCAGGGCCAGCAGCGTGTAATTCGTCACGACGCCGAAGATACGCGCCGGAATCAGATTGAACAGGACCGGCCCGAAGCCGATGTAGCCGAAAACAAAACCGGTCACGGCCAGACAGATGGCAACCGGAATACCGCCAAGAAGCAGCACGAAGAACGCACCGACCATCAACAACGGCAGCATGTCAGTAAGGGGCATGACGAGTGTCTTTGTGTTGTGAGCAGGCGTCTTATGCGCTGCCTGAGTGTCTGGAACCGGTGTCAGTGAGCTCGCCAATTGCTCTCAGCGTCATGGCGAAGGCCTGAAGGGCGAGAAGCACGAAAGCCGCCGGAATGGCCGCCTTCAGCAGGAAGCGCATCGGCAACCCGCCCGGATCGGGCGACCCTTCCATGATGGCGTAGCTGCTGGTGACATAGTTGATCGAAAGACTGACCACATAGACCGCGACGATGCACAACGCGGCATTGCCGATCACATCAATGATGGCCTTCGCGCGAGGGGAATAGCGGGCATAAAAGATGTCCACGCGCACCTCGCCCCCCTGATTAAGCCCATAGGACATGCCGAACAAGGCCGCCACCGCCATCAGGTGCCACTCGGCCTCCTGCAATCCCACCGTCGAGTAGGAAAACAGGTATCGCGCCAGAACGTTAAACGCGACGAGCAGCACAAGCGCCAGTCCGCTCCACGCCGCGACGGAACCAATGAAACGGACGGCGCAAGACGCGCCGTCCGAAACAAGATCAAGGATCTTCAGCATGGAGCCGTTAGCCTGCCATCATGTGGTAGGGCTTCTCGGAGATCTGGGACCACATGTCGTGTTCCTTCTTGAAGGCCATGAAGGCATCGTGAACCTTCTTGGTCGCCGGATCTGCCTCAGCACCGGCAGCAAGCGTCTCCAGAGTGACTTCCTTCAGCTTGGTCACCACGTCAGCCGGCAGAACGTCGGCGGTCACGCCGTAGTTCTCGACCAGATCAACCAGGGCCGCCGCATTGTTGGCCTCACACCATGTGTGGCTTTCCAGATTGCAGGCCATGGCAGCGCTCTGGACGATCGCCTGAAGATCGGCCGGGAGGCTTTCCCAGGCCGCCTTGTTGACCAGCAGTTCCGTGGCGTTGGACGGCTCATGCCAACCGGTCGTGTAGTAGTATTTGGCGGCGTTCTGCAGACCGAGACGACGGTCCTGATACGGGCCGACGAATTCGGCAGCATCGATCACACCGCGCTCCAGCGCCGGGAAGATCTCACCGCCCGGAAGCAGCTTCACGTCCACGCCCAGCTGCGCGTAGACCTTGCCCGCAAGACCGGGGATCCGCATCTTGAGATCCTGGAAGTCTTCGATCTTCGTGATTGGCTCGCGGAACCAGCCGGTCATCTGCACGCCGGTGTTGCCCATCGGCATGGCCTTGAGGCCGAGCGGTTCATAAAGCTCGTCCCAGAGCTGCTGGCCGCCACCGTGGTAAAGCCAGGCGTTCATGCCCTGGAAGTTGAGTCCGAAAGGAACCGTGGTGAAATACTGGGCAGCAGGCATCTTGCCCGCCCAGAAGTAGGCGTTCGCCGCATTCATCTCGACGGTGCCGCTGCGCACGGCGTCAAAGCCCTCCAGCGCCGGAATCAGCTCACCAGCCGCAAAGTGCTGGATCTTCAGACGGCCACCGGACATGGCCTCCACCTTCTTGCAGAAGTCTGTGGGGCTGCCAGGGCCTTCGACGTAGAAGGGCGAGCCCGGGCCATAGGCGTTGGTCATTTTCCAGGAGAAACTCTCCTGGGCGCGCGCGATCGAAGGGGCCGCGAGCGGCGCGGCCGCGGCGGCCATCAGACCACCTTTCAGAAATTTCCTGCGTTGCATGTCAAATCGTCCTTGTGCAATCGGGAGGGATTGGAGCGCTGCGAAGCGTCGAAAACTCCAATACAAGAACAATGCCAGTTTTATAAAATTCATATTTTTCAATATGATACAAAAAACAGATGCAAAACTTTGTATACAAAATCTCGAAATTGATATCGATTGCATACCAAAGACGCATAGAATTCAGGCAGTGTGCCCAACCATCAGCCTCTTTCCGGTCAAGCTCCCGCCTGGAGCTGCAAAGAGGGCTTCAATAGCCAGCACGCCGCCTTTCTCTGGCCTTCAGACCGCACGCCTGATAAAGCCCGGCTATGGCAAATGACCCCTCCCTTTCGCTTGAAGACTTTGTTCAGGCCACGCCCACGACCAAACGGTTGATCGGCCTTGATCTCGGCACCAAGACCATCGGCCTTGCCCTGTCCGATGTCGGCCGCGGCATCGCCTCGCCGATGGAAACCATCAGGCGCAAGAAATTCACCCTCGACGCCGAGCACCTTCTCAAGATCTGTGCGCAGCAGGATGTCGGCGGCATCGTTCTTGGCCTACCGCTCAACATGGACGGCACCGAGGGCCCAAGGGTTCAGGCCACCCGCGCATTTGCCCGCAATCTCGCGCCCAAGACGGAGCTGCCCATCACCTATTGGGATGAGCGCCTGTCGACCGCCGCCGTGACCCGCACGCTGCTGGAGGCCGATTCAAGCCGCGCCCGGCGCGCCGAAGTCGTCGACAAGATGGCAGCTGCCTACATCCTGCAAGGCTTTCTCGACCGGCTTGGTCATATGCAGAGCGCGGCAACATTCGGCGATGGCTCGGCAGATGACGGCTTGGACGATTGAGCCAACTCGGCTAGACTGCAGCTCTTTCCCGAAGCGCCCCGCGCCTTTTCCGATCTTTCACGTCCTACCAAAATCTTGCTGAGCCAAACTCATGCTGATGACCCTTGCCGCCCTGTTGCCGATCATTCTGATCACCGCTCTCGGTTATGCCCTTGAACGAACCAACATCATCAGCCGGGATCAATGGTCCGGCATCGAACGGCTCGCCTATTTTCTGCTGTTCCCGGCAATTCTGTTTCAATCCATCGCCCTTGCGGACTTCGGACGGCTGCCGACCCTGTCCATGGGTCTGTCGCTCCTGTGCGCCATCTCCGTGATGATGCTGCTGGTGCTGGCTCTGCGGCCTTTCCTGCAGGCCCGCTTTGCGATCAATGGCCCCCGGTTCACCTCGATCTTTCAAGGCTCGGTGCGCTGGAACGGCTTTCTGGCACTGGCCATGGCCGACAGCCTGATCGGCGCCGAAGGCGTGGCGCTGCTCGCCATTGCCATGGTGGTCATGATCCCCGTGCTGAACATTGCCAGCATTCTGGTTCTGTCGCGCTACGGCGACAGCGGCGAAGCGCCTACGGTCGCGAAAGTCGCGCGCGATCTTTACACCAACCCCTTCAACATCGCGATCGCCGCAGGCATCTTCTTCAATGTTCTGGCCATTCCGATCCCGTCGATCGCCCAGACAACACTGACCATGCTCGGCGCAGCTGCCCTGCCCGTCGGCATCATCTGCGTCGGCGCAAGCCTTGATCTGAACTCCCTGCGCCGCCCGGGCCCTGCGCTCTCCAGCGGAACCTTTATCCGCCTCCTGATCAGCCCGCTCGTCGGCGCCGGTTTCGCCGCCCTGTTCGGTGTGACAGGCAGCGCGCATATCGCCATTCTCATTGCCTGTTCGGTGCCGTCGGCCAGCAATTCCTTCCTTCTGGCCCGGTTGATGGGCGGCGACGCGAAACTGATGGCGGAAATCCTGACACTTCAAACGCTTGCCGCCATGGTCACCATTCCGGTCGCGCTCGCTTTGCTTGGCTGACGCGAAATAACAGGTGGATCAATCGCGCCGGCAGCCTTTAAAGCTTGTGGAATCGATCATTCGCGCCTATAGCCATGATCTCGATGAGCGCACCTGATCCCCATCGATTGAGTTCTTTCCCCCATCGCCATTTGCTGGGCATTGAAGGACTTCAACCCCACGAAATTCTCGGTCTCCTCGACCGTGCGGATGAAGCCGTTGAGGTCAGCCGCCAGGTCGAAAAGATCAAGCCCGTCCTTCGCGGCCGAACGCAGATCAACCTGTTTTTCGAGGCCTCCACCAGAACCCAATCATCCTTCGAGCTGGCCGGAAAACGGCTCGGCGCCGATGTGATGAACATGGCTGTGTCCCAGTCGTCGGTGAAAAAGGGCGAAACCCTGATCGACACCGCCGCGACACTGAACGCCATGCATCCCGACCTTCTGGTGGTCCGCCACCACGCCGCCGGTGCGGTGCATCTGCTGGCCCGCAAGATCGGCTGCTCCGTGGTCAACGCCGGCGATGGTCCGCACGAGCACCCGACCCAGGCTCTGCTCGACGCGCTGACGATCCGCCGGCACAAGGGCAAGATCGCGCGGCTGACCGTTGCCATCTGCGGCGACATCACCCATTCCCGCGTGGCCCGCTCCAACATCATCCTGCTCAATGCGCTGGGCGCACGCGTCCGGGTGATCGCGCCCTCCACTCTGCTGCCCAGCGGCATCGAGAAGATGGGCGTGGAAGTCTTCCGCGACATGCGCGAAGGCCTCAAAGGCGCGGACATCGTCATGATGCTGCGCCTGCAGCGCGAACGCATGAGCGGTGCCTTCATTCCCTCCGTGCGCGAATACTACCGCTACTACGGACTGGACCGGGACAAGCTGAGCTATGCCCGCGAGGACGCCCTGGTCATGCACCCCGGCCCCATGAACCGTGGTGTGGAAATCGATCCGGAAGTGGCCGACGGGCCGCAGAGCCTCATTCGCGAACAGGTTGAAATGGGCGTTGCCGTGCGGATGGCAGTGCTCGAGGCGCTCGCCGCCCATCTGCCGAACAGCTAAGGACAAATCCAGTGGCCATAGACACGCCCAAACCCCTGGTTCTTTCCAACGCAAGGGTGATCGATCCTGCGCGCGGCCTCGATGCCCCCGGATCCGTGATCATCGCCGACGGCACCATTCTCGCAGCCGGTCCGGAAGCGGCCAACCAGGGCGCGCCCTATGGCGCCGAGATCATCGATTGTGCCGGCGCGGTCGCCGGGCCTGGCCTGATCGACATGTGCGTCAGCGTTGGCGAACCAGGCGCGGAACACCGGGAGACCTTTGCCTCTGCCTCCAAGGCGGCTGCGAGCGGCGGCATCACGACGATCGTCACCATGCCCGAGACCGATCCGATCATCGACGATCCGGCGCTTGTGGACTTCATCTTGCGCCGCGCACGCGATACGGCCATCGTCAACGTCAAGCCCATGGCCGCCCTGACCAAGGGCCTTGAGGGCCGCGACATGACCGAGATCGGCCTGCTGCAGGAAGCAGGCGCGGTCGCTTTCATCAACGGCCACAAATCTGTCCGCAACGCGCAGATCATGCGCCGGATCATGACTTACGCCCGCGACTTCAATGCCCTGGTGGTCCACCACACAGAAGATCCGGATCTGGCGGGCGGCACCATGAACGCAGGATTGAACGCCAGCTGGAAGGGCCTGTCTGGCGTCCCCCGCGAGGCTGAAATCATCATGCTGGAACGGGATCTGCGGCTCGTCGGCATGGCCAAGAGCCGCTACCACGCCAATTTGATCTCCACATCGGACAGCGCCGATGTCATCCGCGCAGGCAAGAAGCGCGGGCTCGACATCACGGCTGGTGTGTCGATCAACCACCTGACCCAGAACGAAAACGACATCGGCCCCTACCGGACCTTCTTCAAGATGTCCCCGCCCCTGCGCGACGAGGACGATCGGCAGGCAATGATCGCGGCCGTGGCGGATGGCACCATCGACATCATCGTCTCCAACCATGATCCGCAGGACGTGGAAACCAAGCGCCATCCCTGGGCCGAAGCCGAGGACGGCGCACTTGGCCTCGAGACCCTTCTGGCCGCAGCACTCCGGCTCTATCACGCGGAGCAGATGGACCTGATGCCCCTACTCGCGACCATGACCTGCAACCCGGCCGACCGGCTTGGCCTCGACGCAGGTCGCCTGTCTGCCGGAGCGCCGGCCGACGTGGTCGTGTTCGACCCGGACCGGCCATGGGTATTGGAAAAAAGCGCGATCAAGTCCCGCTCCAAGAACTCGCCCTTCGAGGATGCGCGCTTCTCCGGCCGGACCCTGCGCACGGTCGTTGCAGGCCGGACCGTCTACACTTACGATTGAGGTTCACGACAAGGCGCTGGGGCGTATTGAATGGGTGATTATGGGGTTGGCGTAGTCATATTGATGATGATGGTCTCAGTCGTAATTGTGGCCGGCTATCTCATCGGGTCGATCCCCTTCGGATATATTTTCGCAAGACTTGCCGGTCATGGCGACATCAGACAACTCGGCTCAGGGCACACTGGAACAACAAACGTTCTTCTTGTCACCGGTAGCAAACCGCTCGCGGCCCTTACCTTTCTGTTCGATGCCGCAAAGGGCGCTTTTGCAGTCTATATTTCCCTTGGTGAACAACCTAGCGATTTGCCAGTCGTTTTCTTTGGCCTCAGCGCATTCCTTGGACATCTCTTTCCCATTTGGCTGTCGTTCAAAGGCGGCCAGGGAGCCGCTGTTCTTTTTGGCATGGCGATGTGTCTTGCATGGCCCATCGGGTTGATATCTGCCGCCATCTGGCTCGCCGTAACCGCACTCCTTCAAAGCGCGGTCCTGGCCACCTTCACCGCCAGCCTTGTCTCCGCAATCCTCTTTGGCTTCACTGCGCACCCGCAGTTCGCCCTGATCTTCGCAATCGCCGCTGCAGTACTTGGACTGAGGCACAGAACAGAGCTCTGCACCCTGCTCAAAGCGAAAATTCTCAAGTCCGATCCATCTGCAAAACCAGGACAGGCAGAAGGAAAAGGCGATTGAAGGACGCTAGATCGCTCTTTTGAATCAAGCGTCCGGGGTGTTTTCAAATCCGCCGGCAATCGCCGGACTTGATCCCACAATCCATCCGGTTACATTGCCTCAAACTTCAATTGCGATTGTTTCAGGCAAGCGTCATCGTTGACCTGAGCACGTTGAGAACAACGCTCGAAACAGCGCTTTCAAAAGAGCTGCGCCTGACTTTGAAGAGAAACGCCCAAAATGCCTGATCCAACCAGCTGGAACCTTGCCTGGCCTCTTGTCCTCGCCGTTCTGGCGTTCGGCTACCTGCTGGGCTCAATCCCTTTCGGCCTGATCATTACCCGCCTTGGCGGCATGGGCGATGTGCGCGAGATCGGTTCGGGCAACATCGGCGCGACCAATGTTCTGCGCACCGGCAACAAGAAGCTTGCCGCCGCGACCCTTGTCTGTGACGCCTTGAAGGGCACGATTGCCGTCCTCGTCGTCAAACATTTCTTCGGTGCCGAATTGGCGCTGATCGCGGGCTTCGCCGCGTTTCTTGGCCACCTTTTCCCGGTCTGGCTGAAGTTCAAGGGCGGCAAGGGCGTTGCGACCTATATCGGCGTCCTGCTCGGCCTCAACTGGCCCTTTGCGCTGCTGTTTTGCGCAGTCTGGCTCACCTGTGCATTTCTCTTCCGCTATTCCTCACTCTCCGCCTTTGTCGCCAGCATCTTGACGCCCCTTGTGCTTTTTGCGGCCGGTTACGTGCAAATGGCCGCAATGTTCGTCATACTAACGCTCATTCTGTTCTTGAAGCACCATGAGAACATCAAGCGTTTGCTGAACGGCGAGGAAACCAAGATCGGCAACAAGTCCAAACCCGTCGAAGCTCCTCCGGGCAGCCCGACCTGATGAATATGAGGGCGGCAAGAAAAAACGCCCTGATATTAAACGCGGCCCAGCGCCTCGCGTGGCTCCGGTTGATCCGATCGGAAAATGTCGGACCGGCGACCTTCCGGGATCTGATCAATCATTTCGGCTCCGCCGAGGCCGCCCTGGATGCCCTTCCCGGCCTGTCGAAACGCGGCGGCAAATCTGCCATCCGCATCAGCCCCTTGCACGAGGCCGAAGCCGAACTGGATGCCCACGACCGGATTGGCGCCCGCCTGATTGCCCTGGGCGAAGCTGATTATCCGCCGCATCTGCGCCATATCGACGGCCCGCCGCCGCTTCTGTCCGTCCGGGGTGGTTCAGCGCTGTCAGAACCCAAGACGGTGGCAATTGTCGGCGCCCGCAATGCGTCACTCTCGGGCCGTAAGCTGGCGGCTCAATTCTCCCGCGACCTTGGACAAGACGGTCATCTCATCACGTCAGGACTTGCGCGGGGAATTGATGCAGCGGCGCATGAGGCGGCCCTGGGTTCCGGCACAGCCGCCGTTTTTGCCGGCGGTATCGACATTCTCTATCCACCGGAACACGACCGCCTGCTGGCGGCCATCATCGACAGCGGCGGCAATGCCATCTCCGAAATGCCCCTCGGCTGGAAACCGCGCGGACGCGACTTCCCTCGCCGCAACCGTCTCATCTCGGGCATGGCGCTTGGCGTGATTGTCATCGAAGCTGCCAAGGGCTCCGGCTCCCTGCACACCGCCCGGTTTGCGCTCGAACAAAACCGCGACATCTTCGCTGTCCCCGGTTCGCCGCTCGACCCGCGCTCGGAAGGCGCAAATGGCTTGATTCGACAGGGCGCTACGCTTGTCACCTCGGCAAGGGATGTCATGGACGCCCTCGCCGGCCGTCTGGAACCGGACCTGCCGTTTACACAGGAGATCGACGAGCCCACCGACGATCAATCACCCTATGGTGGTGATCCGGGCCAGCGCGCACGTGACAAGCTTGTTTCCGCGCTCGGGCCGACACCGGTCGAGATCGACGAACTCATTCGATTTACCGGAGAAACGGCCAGAACCATTCATGTCCTGTTGCTCGAACTAGAGCTGGCCGGACGTCTGGAACGGCACAGAGGGCAACGTGTCTCCCTGCTCTTGTAGGCCCGCCTGGAAAACAGACCGGCCCCTGTCTGTAATCTGACCGTCATTGACCGTGGATAACCCGCCTGAACGAGCCTCGACTTGACCGCAGGGCTTGAAAGGTCCATTTGACAGTCGGCCTTCGATCCATGATCGTCGCCAGTTCAAGACTTCCATTTCCGCCACAGGAGCGCGCCCGACAGGCAGCGATCCCGGCAAGCAGCGTTTGGGTACTGATGAAACTCGTCATTGTGGAATCGCCGGCCAAGGCCAAGACGATCAACAAATATCTCGGCTCGGATTACAACGTGCTCGCTTCCTATGGCCACGTGCGCGATCTGCCTCCGAAGGACGGTTCGGTCAAACCCGACGAAGATTTTGCCATGAGCTGGCAGGTCGACAGCAAATCCCAAAAACGTCTGACAGAGATCGCCAACGCGATGAAGGAGGCCGACAGCCTCATTCTCGCAACTGACCCCGATAGAGAGGGGGAAGCGATTTCATGGCACGTTCTGGAAGTTCTGCAGAAGAAAAAAGTGCTCAAGGACAAGCCGGTGGAGCGCGTGGTGTTCAACGCGATCACCAAGAAGTCCATTCTCGAGGCGATGGAGAACCCGCGCCAGCTGGACACGCCGCTGGTTGACGCCTATCTGGCCCGCCGTGCGCTGGACTATCTTGTCGGCTTTACCTTGTCGCCGGTTCTCTGGCGCAAACTGCCGGGAGCCCGGTCCGCCGGCCGCGTGCAATCGGTTGCCCTGCGCCTTCTGTGCGACCGGGAGATGGAGATCGAGGTCTTCAAGCCACAGGAATACTGGTCGATCCTGGCGCATCTGAAGACACCTGGCGGGGAAGCCCTGCCCGCGTCCCTTGTTGGCTATGACGGCAAGAAGATCGGCCGTCTGGACATCACCAGCGAAGGTGAAGCCACTGCCATCAAGACGATGCTGCGGTCTGCAAGCTTCTCCGTCGCCAGCGTCAGCTCAAAGCCGACCAAGCGCAATCCGCAGCCGCCCTTCACCACCTCGACGCTGCAACAGGAAGCCTCCCGCAAGCTCGGCTTCTCCGCATCCCGCGCCATGCAGGTAGCCCAGAAGCTCTACGAGGGCATCTCCATCGGCGGCGAGACCACCGGTCTCATCACCTATATGCGTACTGACGGCGTTCAGATCGCCCAGGAAGCCATCTCCTCCGCCAGATCGGTGATCGGTCAGGACTTCGGCGACAAATACGTGCCTGAAAAACAGCGTTTCTACGCCACCAAGGCAAAGAATGCACAAGAGGCCCACGAAGCGGTTCGTCCGACCGACCTGACCCGGCGTCCGAAAGACGTTGCCCGTTTCCTTGATCCGGACCAGGCTCGGCTTTACGACCTGATCTGGAAGCGCACCATGGCCAGCCAGATGGAATCGGCCGTCCTCGAACGCACCACGATTGAAATCGACGCCAGCGGCTCCGGCAAGAAGGCCGCCCTGCGCGTGACCGGTTCTGTCGTCCGGTTCGATGGTTTCTTCGCGCTCTACCAGGAAAGCCGTGACGACGAGGAAGACGAAGCCTCCCGCCGTCTGCCGGCCGTCGACCAGGGCGCAAGCGTTGCTCTGGGCGCAGCTGAAGCCAAGGCCGATCCGGTCGAGGCGTCGCAGCACTTCACGACCCCGCCACCGCGTTACACGGAAGCCAGCCTGGTCAAGAAGATGGAAGAGCTGAGCATCGGCCGGCCGTCGACCTATGCCTCGACGATCCAGACGCTTCAGGATCGCGACTACGTGGAGATGGAGAAGAAGCAGCTTGTCCCGCAGGACAAGGGCCGCATCGTCATCGCCTTCCTGGAAAGCTTCTTCAACCGCTATGTGGAGTTCGACTTCACAGCCAGCCTTGAAGAACAGCTCGACAAGATCTCGGCGGGCGAATTGTCCTGGCAGGATGTTCTGAAGGCCTTCTGGAAAGATTTTTCCGGTGCAGTCGACGAAATCAAGGATCTTCGTGTCTCCGAAGTTCTCGACGCACTGAACGATCTGCTCGCACCGCATATTTTCCCCGAAAAGGAAGACGGAACAGCGCCCCGCGCCTGCCCGTCCTGTTCCGACGGTCAGCTGTCCTTGAAGGTCAGCCGCTTCGGCGCCTTCATCGGTTGCTCCAACTACCCCGAGTGCAACTACACCCGCCAGCTTGCGAAAAGCGATGGCGATGGTGAGGCGTCAGAAGGCCCGAAGGTTCTCGGTCAAGACCCGGAAACCGGCCTCGACGTGTCTCTGCGCACCGGCCGCTTCGGCCCCTATGTCCAGCTCGGCGAAGAAGCCAAGCCGAAACGCTCCTCCCTGCCCAAGGGTTGGTCGGCGGCGGATCTCGACCTGGAGAAAGCCCTCGAACTGCTGTCGCTTCCGCGCGAAGTCGGGGCACATCCCGAAGACGGCAAGATGATCACCGCAGGCATCGGCCGCTATGGACCTTTCGTGCTGCATGAAGGCACGTATGCTAACCTGTCAGCGCCTGAAGAAGTCTTCACCGTCGGCATCAACCGCGCCGTCGACGTCCTTGCGGAAAAGCGCGCCAAGGGTGGACGGGGCCGCGCGGCTGCAACACCGCTGAAGGAGCTCGGCGAGCATCCTGAAGAAGGTGGCCCGATCAATGTCTATGACGGCCGCTACGGACCTTATGTCAAACACGGCAAGATCAATGCGACCCTGCCCAAGGACACAGATCCGCAGACCGTGACCATGGAACAGGCCGTGCAGCTGATCGCCGACAAGGCAGCCAAGGGCGGCACAAAGAAAAAAGCGGCTGCGAAGAAGCCGGCAGCCAAGAAAACCGCTGCAAAGAAGCCAGCGGCCAAAAAGGCAGCTGCCAAGAAACCTCCCGCGAAGAAAACCACCGCCAAGGCAAAAGCTCCCGCTGAAGACGCTGCCGTGGAAGACGGCTCTTGAGCGCCAGGCGGATAGGACCGAAAAAGCCGGCCGGCGGGAAAGCCGGTGGCCGCGCAAAAACCCCCGGTCAGTTTCCTTCCCGCGAAGACATCATGACCTTCATTGCCGAGAACCCCGGCAAGGCGGGCAAGCGCGAGATCGCCAAGCACTTTGGCATCATTGGCGCAGCGCGGATCCAGCTGAAGAAAATCCTCAAGGACCTTGCCGAAGACGGTGTGGTCGAGCGCCGCCAGAAACGCCTGATCCGTCCCGGTGACCTGCCGCCCGTCTTTGTCGTCAGCCTGATCGCGCGCGACGGCGATGGCGAACTTCTGGGCGAGCCTGTCGACTGGGACGATGAGGCAGGTCCTGCGCCCAAGGTTCTCGTGCTCACCGGCAAGGGCAAGACGGCCCAGCCCGGCATTGGCGACCGCGCGCTCGTTCGTCTGGCAGACATCGACAGTGGCGCGGAGGCCAAATTCGCCGGCCGCGTCATCAAGGTCCTGGAAAAGCAACAGGGAGCGGTGCTGGGCATCTTGCGCAACCGCGAAGGCAACCGGCCGCCGTTTCTGGAGCCGATCGACCGCAAACAGCGTGAGCTGGACGTCGACCCGACGGATCTGAAGGACGCGCAAGACGGTGATCTGGTCAGCGTGCAGGTTGTGCGCACGGGCCGCTATGGCGCCCCGCGTGCTGCGATCGTCGAACGCTTCGGGTCGATGAAGTCTGAAAAGGCCGTTTCCGAAATCGCGCTCCAGGCTCATGCGATCCCGCATGTCTTTCCCAACGCCGTCGAGGTCGAGGCGGAAAAAGCCGAGCCTGTAAAAGTTGGCAAGCGCGAGGATTGGCGCAAGATCCCGCTCGTCACCATCGATCCGCCCGACGCCAAGGATCACGACGACGCCGTCTTTGCAGAGCCCGACGAGGATCCGGACAACGAAGGCGGTCACATCGCCTATGTCGCCATCGCCGATGTCGCCCACTATGTCCGGCCAGGCACGGCCCTCGACCGCGAAGCGCATTTGCGCGGCAATTCGGTCTATTTCCCCGACCGGGTCATTCCGATGCTGCCGGAGCGGATCTCCAACGATCTGTGCTCCCTGCGCGAGAAGGAAGACAGGCCGGCCATGGCCGTGCGCATGGTCTTCGACAAGACCGGCCGAAAGATCAGCCATACGTTCCACCGGGTGTTGATGCGCTCGGCCGCGAAACTGTCCTACATTCAGGCCCAGAAGGCCGTGGACGGCGTCACGGACGAGAAGACGGAAACCCTGCTCGAGGGTGTCCTGAAGCCACTCTGGGGCGCCTATGAGGTCCTGAAGGCAGGCCGCGACGCTCGTGAGCCCCTGGAACTGGATCTGCCCGAGCGCAAGATCAAGCTCAAGCCCGATGGGACCGTGGACTATGTCTTCATTCCCGAGCGGCTCGATGCGCACAAGCTGATCGAAGAGTTCATGATCCAGGCCAATGTGGCCGCGGCGGAAACGCTGGAGAAGAAGAAGTCTCCCCTGCTCTACCGCATTCATGATGCCTCCACCCCGGAAAAGCTCGAGAGCCTCAAGGAGTTCCTCTCGACCTTGAACATGAAGCTGCCCTCGAGCGGCGGCCTGCGTCCCTCCGTGTTCAACGGGCTGCTGGCGAAGGTCAAGGACACGCCCCAGGCCCATCTGGTCAATGAGGTCGTGCTCAGGAGCCAGGCCCAGGCGGAATATGCGCCGCAGAACATCGGCCACTTCGGACTGAACCTGCGCCGTTACGCCCATTTCACCTCACCGATCCGCCGATATGCCGACCTGATTGTCCACCGCGGCCTGATCAAGGCGCTTGGCCTCGGCGATGACGGCCTTCCAGATGGCATCGAGGCAAAGCTCGAGGCCGTCGGCGGTGAAATCTCCGCGGCCGAACGTCGCGCGATGCTGGCCGAGCGCGACACCATCGACCGGCTGATTGCGCTGTGGATGTCGGACCGGATCGGTGCGACATTTCAAGGCCGTATCGCCGGTGTGGTCAAATCCGGAATGTTCATTCGGCTCGATGAAAGCGGAGCGGACGGCTTCATCCCCGCCTCGACCATCGGCCTGGACTACTACCGGTATGACGAAGGGTCGCATTCGCTCATTGGTGACAAGTCGGGCGAAACCTACCAGCTTGGGGACAGAGTTGAAGTCAAACTGGTCGAGGCTGCGCCCTTTGCAGGCGCCCTGAGGTTCGAAATGCTGAGCCCGGGACGTATTGCCGGCAAGCGCATTCGAGGGTCCGGGTCGAAAAAACCCGCCACCGCAAGCAAGCGGAAGCCCACACGCCGGTCCAGGACTTCGGCAAAGTCGAAACCCGGGACCAAGAAACGATGAACGTATCCTACCGATCCGCGCAGGGCGAAGAACAGGCCACCGATGAAAAACCGGCCCGCCGCATTCTTCCCGCGATGATGCGCGGCCTGATGTGCCGCTGCCCGTCCTGCGGCAAGGGAAAGCTGTTCAAGGGCTATCTGAAGACGGTTCACGCCTGTGAAGCCTGCGGCGAAGAGATCCATCACCATCGCGCCGATGACGCTCCGCCCTATTTCACCATCACCATCGTCGGCCATATCATCATCCCGGCATTACTGATCGTCGAGGTCATGTACCGCCCGGAACTGTGGGTCCATATGGCGCTCTGGTTGCCGCTGACGATCATCCTGTCCCTGGGCATGCTGCAGCCGATCAAGGGCGCCCTCGTTGGCCTCCAGTGGGCGCTCTACATGCACGGCTTCGATCCGGACGCATCCGAGGACCTGCCGGAACCGGATCCGGCGGAAACCGCGCATTATCACTCGTGAGATTTCGATGAGCTCTGGACGGATGACGACGGGCATGGCGGCCCAGCTGGCCAAGGACGAACAGGGTGGAAAACACCCCTACATCCGGCCCAAGGACGCTGCCACCCTGCTCATCCTGGATGGCAAGGGCAAGGACACCCGCGTCCTGATGGGGCGCCGTCACGTGCGCCACACCTTCATGCCGGGCAAGTTCGTGTTTCCCGGCGGCCGCGTCGATCCGGCAGATTCCCGCATTCCGGTCGCGCTCGGCTATCATCCGGTCGTCGAGGCAAAACTGTCCGAGCAGCTGAAACGGCCAAGAACGCAGTCGCGCGTACGCGCATTCGCACTGGCTGCGATCCGCGAAACCTTCGAGGAAGCGGGCCTCTTCATCGGCCGCCGCGCCGAAGCGATCGAGAATCTGCGCCTCGGCAAGGGCTTCGAGGACTTTGCCGAGCGGGGCATCGAACCCGATCTCGAACCCTTGAGGATGATCGCGAGAGCCATCACACCGCCAAACCGCTCCAGGCGCTTCGACACGCGCTTTCTCGCGGTTTCTGCAGATGCCATCGCAGACCGCCTCGAAAGCGGCACAGGCCCCTCCGGAGAGCTTGAGGACATCGTCTGGCTCACCCTGGACGAGGCAGGCGCCATGGATGAACTGCCGATGATCACCAAGCGGGTTCTGTCGGATCTGGGAGAGCGGCTTCAGTCCGACCCCGACCTTGCGCCGGAATCACCTGTGCCCTTCTACTTCTTCCAAAGGGGTGACTTTCAGAGAACCCTTCTCTGACAAGACTGCAAGATGGCGCTCAGGCACTCAAAACTGCGCTAATCGGCAGTTTTCACCGCCACACCACGGCAAAGCTTGACTTTGCCCCATTGATGAGTACTTTGCGCGCTGATTTCGGAAATCTGGGGCAGAATGATCGCCAGCGACCCTGGCCATAAGAACCGTTTGCCCAATCATACAAAACAGGATCTAAGGCCATGGCCAAGGCGACAACAATCAAGATCAAGCTTCTCTCCACGGCCGACACCGGCTTTTTCTACGTGACCAAGAAAAACTCCCGCACGATGACCGAAAAAATGGTCGTCCGGAAGTACGATCCGGTTGCCAAGAAGCACGTGGAATTCAAGGAAGCCAAGATCAAGTAATTCTTGATCTAGCTCTGAATACAAAAAAGCCCGCCGAATTTCGGCGGGCTTTTTCGTGACTGGAGGTCCGTCTGGATCAGGCGGCAGCAACCTCGTTGAGGAACTGCTCGACTTCGCCCTTGAGGGATTCTGTCTTGGAGCCCAGCTCGCCGGACGCGGCCAGAACCATCTCTGCAGAGGTCGAGGTCTGTGTGACCGCTTCTGACAGCTTGGACATGCTGGAGGAGACCGAGGTGGTTCCCATGGCCGCCCGCTGGACGTTCTGGGAGATCTCGGTGGTGGCGCTGCCCTGCTCTTCCACAGCCGAGGAGATGGTCGTGGTGTAGTTGTTCACCTCTTCCATGATCTCGGTGATCTCGGCAATCGCCTGGACCGACTCTTTCGTGGCGTTCTGGATCGCGGCGATCTGTGCGCCGATTTCCTCGGTTGCCTTGGAGGTCTGGGTCGCCAGTTCCTTCACTTCCGATGCAACAACCGCAAAGCCCTTACCGGCTTCACCGGCACGAGCGGCCTCGATCGTGGCGTTCAGAGCCAGAAGGTTGGTCTGCTCGGCAATGGCCTGGATGAGGGTCACGACTTCGCCGATCTTGGTCGCGGAAGCTGCAAGCCCTTCGACCTTCTCGTTGGTGACGCGTGTGCCTTCCGTGGCGCGGCCGACAACTTCCGTCGTCTGGGCAACCTGGCGGGAGATTTCGCCGATGGAGGCAGCCAGCTCCTCAGCTGCGCTGGCAACCGTCTGAACGTTCTGGGTTGCTTCTGCAGAAGAGCCCTGGGTTTCATCCGCATAGCCGGAGCTTTCCCGTGCGATCTCTGTCAGGGACTGCGCAGTGCTGTCTAGGCCAACGGCGGTCTCGCCAACAGATGCCAGAAGCGTTTCGACCGTGGAGCGGAAGCTGCCGATCAGCTGCTCGATGCGGCTCTGACGCTCTGCCGAAGCTGCGTCGTTGGCAACCTGCTGGTTGGCATATTCCACACGCTCGAGCGACTTGGCCTTCAAAGTCTCGATCGCCTGTGCCATCTGGCCGATCTGATCGGTCCGTTCGGCATGGGGCACATCGATATCGAGTTCATCATCTGCGATGCGGCTGGTGATCTCGGCCAGCCGCGTAATCGGACGAAGCAGGATCTTGACCATGAAGACGGTCAACGCCACAGCGACGAGCACGACCGGCAGGACGAACATCGTGAACTTGGTCATGAGTTCGGAAATGTTGGCGACGATCGCGGCCTTCTCGACACCAGCATACAAGATGCCGATGATCTCATTCGAGGGCGTGAAGATCGGCTGATAGATCGTGTAGTAGTCCTTGCCGAGGATCGTGGCCTGACCGTGGAACGTCTGCCCCTTGGTCACCACCGGATAGACGGCGCCGTTTTTGCCAAGCGGGGTACCGACTGCGCGCTTGCCGTCCGGCTTGATGATGTTTGTCGTCTTGCGCCAGAAGTCGCTTGTCTCGGGATCCCACGCAAAAACCGTCGCGGTTTCGCCGGTCATACGTCCGATTGCATCGATCAATTCGTGAGAGGTGAACTCCGGAAGAGCTGCAATCTCGATCCGGCTGACATCGCCAGAGCCGGTCCAATTGACTTCGACGCCCTCGATCTCCTCGGTAAGCATTGTCGCAGCAACGCGAAGGTTTACGTCCTGTTTCGCCATGGCGCCGTTAACGGCCTGATTGTCGGCGACTGAGTAAACAATGAAGCCGACAACAATCATTGCAAGGGCGAGAAATCCACCACTGGCCACAGCCATTGCGGTCGACATTTTCATAGAAGACAAAAGCCGGGTCATTTGGGCTCCAACCGTAGAGTTATCACTACGTTAGACATCGCCCGGGACCATTAATACCAAGTAAATCTACTATATATGAGCGTTATATTCATATTTTACCTACAGTTTCACGCAAGGTTGAAAAATGTCAAAAACTCGACTTCTACGCAGGCTAAGCATTAGGGAGGAAAATAAAGCAGGAAAAAGGCACGAAACGACACACTTTCACCCCTCGTAAAAAATTCGAGGTGCAAGCGGTTATTTCAACGACCCAGAGACGCGGAGAGGCAGTTGCCCAGAAGGTGGCCGGTGGGAAACAAGCAACGAGGAGGCCACTCTTCGACTCGTTCCGCACCGGCCTGCCCCACGGACCCAGGAGATGCGGCGGACCTGAGCGCCCCGTAGGGAAACTGATCGCTAGAAGCGATTTGGCATCAGATGGATGCGATTGATCCATACCAACGCGAGGTCAACCTACAAGAGTGGTGCGGGAAATCAACTACGGCAGGCGATTTTGCACAAGCAGGGTCATAACTTAGTAAATTCGTAACCTTAATGTGAATCAAGAATGCGTTCGTGTGTGCTGCACGAGTTGCATCTCAAGGCCGCGAGCCCTGGAAATCACGAAAATCTTGCTTGCCCGAAACGACTCCTGAGGAAGCCAAGATGTCCCTCAGGCGTCACCTAGGTAAGAGCGAACAGTCTCCAGGAAACGTGCAACAGAGATCGGCTTGGAGATATAGGCCTCGCAGCCGCCCTGGCGGATCCGCTCCTCGTCCCCCTTCATCGCGAAGGCGGTGACGGCAATCACCGGAATCGTGCGAAGATCGTCGTCTTCCTTGATCCACTTAGTGACCTCAAGCCCGGAAACCTCCGGCAGCTGGATATCCATCAGGATCAGGTCCGGACGGTGGGCGCGAGCAAGCTCAAGCGCCTCTATCCCCGTTCTGGTTTGCAGCGTATCATAGCCGTGCGCTTCGAGCAGGTCATGAAAAAGCTTCATGTTCAGCTCGTTGTCTTCCACGATCAGCACGGTTTTCGCCATTGCTCGGCCCTTCAGATCCGGCATCGCGCCGGTAATTTGTCACTTGAATGCACACCGCTGCCATTCGGCAGTGGAACACGCCCCCACACCACAGTAGCTTCCCTTTTAGCGTGGAATCGTTTCGGAAAGGCAAAAATTCGCAATGAATGGACGTTCACCATCCTCGATGACCTTTGACAAGGCTCAGGAAATCGCGACGGAAGCGCTTTTGCACCTGACCCGCGAGCCCGAGCAGGTCGGACGCTTTCTGGCCGTCTCCGGAATCGGACCGGAATTGATTCGTGAAGCGGCGGAAGAGCCCGGCTTTCTCGCCGGTGTCCTGGAGTTCTACATGATGGATGAAGCCCTGCTTCTCAGCTACTGCGAGAATTCCGGCGTCCGGCCGACCATGATCGCCGCCGCCCGCTTCGCCCTGGCCGGAGACCCTGCCGACTATGCCTGAACCACAGACCGCCTCCCGTCATGTCCTCGACCAGATTGCCGCCCTGCCCGCTTCGGACCGGCCCCTGGTGATCTGCGACGTCGATGAGGTCATCCTCCACTTGATCAGCCATCTCGAACGCTACCTGACGGCAAACGACCTGATCTTTCTGCGTCACAGCTACAAGTTCCATGGCAACATCGCGCGAAGGGGTGACGAGACACCACTTTCCAATGACGATGTGCGCCGACACCTGGTCCGCTTCTTCGATGAGGAAAGCCACCGCCAGGAGATGGTCGAGGGTGCGGACACCGGTCTTGCCCGGATCTCGGAAAATCACGAGGTCTTGCTACTGACGAACCTTCCTGGAGCCCACAACAAGCCGATCCGGGAAACACTGCTCGCCGGTTTCGGCATCACCTATCCGGTGCTGACAAACTCGGGGCCCAAGGGCGGCGCGGTCGCAGCTCTTTCGGCAGGCCGGCCAGCGCCGGTGGTCTTTATTGACGACAGTCCGACCAATCACACCTCCGTCCATGCCAGCCTGCCATCGGCGACGCTCATCCAGTTCATCGCAGATGACCGCTTTCGAGCCAATGTCACGCCGGAACCGCACATCGACTTGCTGACCGGGGACTGGGACGAGACAGCAAGCTTCATTGCCACTACGCTGCAGGAGGCCTGAACGCGGAGCTTCACCGCATCAGCCTCCCGCTTCTTGGACCGACAGCACGATGACCCAGGACGCTCAAACGCCCGATGCCCCGCACGCCATGAAAAAAGCCCTGTGCCGGGACTGTGGCGCGCGTCCGGCCATCACGCGCGCCCGCTGTTCGTCCTGCGGCAGCCCAAGGCTCTTGAAGCATTCCGAGCTGGACCAACTCACCATCGCCCACATTGACTGCGATGCCTTCTATGCATCGGTCGAAAAGCGCGACAATCCGGAATTGCGGGACCTGCCGGTGATCGTCGGCGGCGGCCAGCGCGGCGTTGTCTCGACCTGTTGCTACATCGCCAGGATCTATGGCGTTCGCTCCGCCATGCCGATGTTCAAGGCCATGGAGGCCTGCCCGGATGCGGTCGTCGTCAAGCCGAATATGGACAAATACGCCAAGGTCGGCCGCGAGATCCGCGAGCGCATGCGCGCTCTGACGCCGCTCGTCGAACCGATTTCCATCGATGAAGCCTTTCTGGATCTGACCGGCACGGAGCGACTGCATCACGCGACAGCGGCCGAAACTCTTGCCGCTTTCATTCGGCATTTGGAACAGGACATCGGCATCAGCGCATCTGTCGGCCTGGCTCCCAACAAGTTTCTGGCAAAGCTGGCATCGGATCTGGAAAAACCACGCGGCTTTTCGGTGATCGGCCAGGCCGAGGCGAAGACATTTCTCGCAGACAAGCCCGTGGGAATGATCTGGGGTGTCGGCAAGGTGTTTCAAAAGACACTGGCAGCGGACGGCA
Source organism: Roseibium polysiphoniae (assembly GCF_014842925.1). GTDB lineage: Bacteria > Pseudomonadota > Alphaproteobacteria > Rhizobiales > Stappiaceae > Roseibium > Roseibium polysiphoniae. The sequence continues at coordinate 127,096 of NZ_JACYXJ010000002.1, read as the reverse complement.
TCGAAACCATCGGCCAACTTCAGACCATGGACGGCACCGATCTCGCTCGGCGCTATGGCGCCATGGGTCTGCGCATGGCCAAGCTCTGCCAGGGCGAAGACGACCGTACCGTCACGCCGTCGCGAGGCGCAAAGAGCGTCAGCAGCGAAACGACCTTCAACACCGACATCTCCAGTTTCGACAAGCTGCGGCCGATCCTACTGGACTTGTCGGAAAAAGTCTCACGCCGCCTGAAGAAAGAAGAGATTTCCGGGCGCACCGTGACCTTGAAACTCAAGACCAATGAGTTCAAGAGCATCACCCGCGCCCGGCAGCTGCCGGATCCGACCCAGCTTGCCGATCGCATTTTCCGTGCCGGGGTTGATTTGCTCGAAAAGGAAACCGATGGCCGGCGTTTCCGCCTGATCGGCATCGGCGTCAGTGACCTGGGCAAATCGGAGCAGGCCGATCCTCAGGACCTTTTGGATGAAGGCGCCGGCCGGCGAAAACAGGCAGAACTGGCGATGGACACGCTGCGCGACAAGTTCGGAAAGGACGCGGTCGAACGCGGTCTGCTGCACGAAGCCCGGCGCAACAAGCCGTCCAAACCGGGTTCCTAGGACTAGGCTGAGAGCTCAGCCACCAGCAGACCCGCATCAGTTGGAGCAGGACACCTCTTCATAAAGCTCCAGGTCCCGCAAAGATCCCTTGATGACGAAATCGCCATAGTCGAGCGACATGCGGCGGCTGATGCCGTTTTCATAGAGCAGGAAGGAGAGCTGATAGACAGGAAGCTGCTCACCGCCATCGCTCACCGTGGAATCGAAATAGGCGATGGTCACCGGCCAATGGGTCACTTGCGGCACATTGACGACGGACGCGTCTGCAGATCCCTTCACCGGGATCCGCTCCAGCCGAGGCTCGCCGATCACCGTCGTGGTCTGGTAAATCTTGTCGCCGGTTTCAGAGCCGTCATAGACCTCGGACACGAGAAAGCTCTCACCGCCTTTCGCCGCCTCGATGATTTTTCTCAAATGCACTGTCGGAAACAGTGTCGACTTGTCGATCTCGAACGCCCGTTCTTCCGGCTCTTTCAAGTCGACACTCTTGGCGCCCTCAAGATCTTTTGCCGTGCCGCGGGTCGCCTCCACCAGCTTCTGGTCCACATAGGTCTTGGACAAAAACTGGTAGCTGTATCCATCGCCGCTTTCGTGGGACGAGGTGCGCAGATCCGTCACCTGGGAACCACCCTCCACGCTCTGAAAGCGGGTAACGAAACGAAAACTGATGCTGTAGCCTTCGCATGCGCTGCCGGAAAAGTCGTAGACCATCAGTCCGGACAGAGAGGCGATACCAGAGTGTTCCTCCGCCTCTCCCAACTCCATGTCATAGATGGCGCGATGCGGCGCAAGTCCGAGGCCCGGCGCGGCGGCTGCAGCAAAACTTCCCGTCAAAACAAGGGCAGCCTGCAGAGAGGCAGCGTAAATCATGTTTCCGGCCCTGAGCTGCATCAACGTCTCCCATCCACGCGTAATCCGAGCCTGCCGGTGCAGGCACATAAGGTGATCACGACTTTAGGCACTTCCCCCGCGCACCGCCAGACCTGCGGCGCAACAATCCGCTGATCTGGATAAAATAGCGCACATCATGCAGCACGAGACCGCCTCTCAGTGGCGGTTTTGCCCTTGCAGCGGCCCCTCATTTACGCCAAGAACTCGTCAGATTTGATCTTTCCGGAGCCTTCACGCCATGAGCCAGACCATCGAAAGCCGCCTTGCAGACCTGGGTGTCACCCTGCCCTCGCCATCTGCACCGGCTGCCAACTACGTGCCCTACGTCCTGACCGGCAATCAGCTGTTCATTTCCGGCCAGCTGCCGATGGGTCCAGAGGGCCTTGAATATGTCGGCAAGGTCGGCGGCGATCTTTCGGTCAAGGACGGCAAGTCCGCTGCGCGCCTGTGCGCCATCAATCTTCTGGCCCAGGCCAAGGCAGCCACCGGCGACCTGGAAAAGATCGCCCGGCTTGTGAAGATCGTCGGCTTCGTCAACTCAGACGGCGACTTTGCGCAGCAGCCTCAGGTGATCAACGGTGCGTCCGACTTTCTGGTCGAGGCCATGGGCGACAAGGGCCGTCACGCCCGCTCAGCCGTCAGTGCAGCCTCCCTGCCCTTTGGCGCAGGCGTGGAAATCGAAGCGATCTTCGAAATCGCCTGAATCTCGGCATCTTCTGCAACACGACCGACATGACGGACGGCTAGACAGGCCGTCCGTACTCTTCTTCCCGAGGCCCTAAATCCATGACCAAGGTTTCCGAGCTGCTGGCGCGGCCAATCGCCCATCGCGGACTTCATGATGCCGACAACGGCTGCATCGAAAACACGCCTTCCGCGATCCGTGCTGCCGTCGAGCGCAATTTCGCCATCGAGGTCGATGTTCAGGAAACCGCCGACGGCGAAGCGCTGGTCTATCACGATTACACCCTGGACCGGCTCGTTCAGTCCAAAGGCCCCGTGATCGAAAAGACCTCGGCCGAACTGGTCAAGCTGCCGATGCAGACGGGCACCGACAATCTCTGGCTGTTGCAGGATCTGTTTGATCTGGTCGCCGGCAAGGTCCCGCTCGTCATCGAGATCAAATCGCGGCTGGTTCCCGGCGCCCAGGCGGACTTCGTCAGGCGCGTTGTCGAGCAGGTCGAAGCCTATGATGGCCCTGCCTGCATCAAGACCTTCGACCCCGACATGCTGCCGATTGCAAGGGCACACCGGCCCGAGGTTCTGCGCGGCATTGTTGCCGACGCGACCCTGCCCGAAGGCGAGCTCCTCCGCTTTTCCCGGATGGACCGCTTCATCTTGCGCCACATGCTTCATATTCCGCGCACGCGTCCGCACTTCATTTCCTACGGTATCCGCGATCTGCCGAGCCTGGCACCTGGCTTTTGGCGCAGGTTCTTCGGCCTTCCGATCATGACCTGGACAGTCCGGACCGAAAATCAGCGGCTGCGCGCAGCCAAATATGCCGATCAGATCGTCTTTGAGGGCTTCGATCCCGACGCCTGAACCGGATTTCCGGCAGCGGCAATCGCGCCGCCGCCCTTGCAGCGCAGCATCGACGCACTACAGTAAGGGACATGACGTTCGTTACCCGAAGGCACGCCTGATGTCCGCACCCCAGACCCCGGACGACCAAGCCGCCACGCTTCGCATTCTATCATCCCTTGCCGATGTTCCGGCGGCCATCTGGGACAGCGTCGCCAACCCAGGCTGGACGACGGGCCCGGATGGATGCGTCCGGCGTGACGAAGCCTATGAGACACAGCGGCAATTGCTGGAAACCGTGTCCGAAGGCACCGAGAGCCTGCCCGAACCGCCGTCCTACAATCCGTTCCTCTCTCATGCCTTCCTGCAAGCGCTGGAAGAATCGGGCTGCGCGACGGCGCGGACCGGCTGGATGCCGCGTCATCTGCTTTTGGAGGGCGGCGATGGTGAAGTCTGGGGCGCTGTGCCGGCCTATCTCAAAAGCCACAGCCAGGGCGAATATGTCTTCGATCACGGCTGGGCCGATGCCTTCCTGCGTGCCGGTGGCGACTACTATCCAAAGCTGCAGATTTCGGTGCCCTTCACCCCAGCCACCGGGCGGCGCTTTCTCCTGTCTCCGACCATCCATCGCGAAAGCGGCATGAGCGCCTTGGCAACCGGCCTGGTCGAAGTCTGCAAACGCAGTGGTGCCTCATCGACCCACGCCACTTTCGTGACGAAATCGGAATGGGATGCGCTTGGCGAGATCGGTTACCTGCAGCGCACCGATCAGCAGTTTCATTTCGAAAACCCCGGCTACGCAAGCTTCGATGACTTTCTCGGTGCCCTCGCCTCGCGCAAGCGCAAGGCCATCAAGAAAGAGCGCCGCGATGCCCTCAGCTCCGGGCTCGAAATCGAACAGGTCACAGGCAAGGATCTGACCGAAGCCCACTGGGACGCCTTTTACACCTTCTATATGGACACAGGCAGCCGCAAGTGGGGACGCCCCTATCTCAATCGGCAGTTCTTTTCGCTGATCGGCGAGCGCATGGCGGACCAGATTCTTCTGGTCATGGCCAAGCGGGAGGGACGCTACATCGCCGGTGCGCTCAACTTCATCGGCTCGGACACGCTCTTCGGGCGCAACTGGGGCTGCACCGAGCACCATCCCTTCCTGCACTTCGAGCTCTGCTATTATCAGGCCATCGATTTTGCCATCGAACGCAAGCTCGCCCGCGTCGAGGCTGGCGCCCAGGGCGCGCACAAACTGGCCCGTGGCTATCTTCCGACGACGACCTACTCGGCGCACTGGATTGCCCATGAAGGTCTCAGTGAGGCTGTCGCCGACTACCTTGAACGCGAGCGCCGTGCGATCAGCATGGAAAATGAAGAGCTGGCGGAGCACGCCCCTTTCAGGAAGTCCGAAAGCTAGAATCACTTCCTCAAGCAATAGCGATAAACTATTGCACCATCTAACTTTAATGCATGCGTTGAATCATTTTCTTAAGTATGCAAACGTCGGGTATTTTGATGACCTCACGCCCGGCGCAGACCCCGCGGCGCGCGGACGCAAACCATCTGGAAGCGTCAAAACCTGCTTGCGCCGCAGCCGCGCGACTGGATAATCTCGCCGCAAATTCGGCGAGCATAGGTTCGCCGCCCCACATGAGGAAAAGCCGATGTCCGCGCCCGCCTATGACGACCAGAATGTTTTCGCCAAGATCATGCGCGGCGAGATTCCCAGCCACAAGATCTACGAGGACGACAAGACACTGGTGATCATGGACATCATGCCCCGCGGCGACGGGCATGTCCTGGTGATCCCGAAGGCCCCGTCCCGCAACATCCTGGACATTGCTACCGAGGATCTCAATGCGGTGATGGCAACCGCGCAGAAGATGGCCCGTGCCGTGATCAAGGCCTTTGATGCGGATGGAACCACCGTCCAGCAGTTCTCAGAGCCAGCTGGCGGCCAGGTTGTCTTCCACACCCATGTCCACGTGATCCCGCGCTTTGAAGGCGTTGCGCTTCGCCCCCACACAGGCGAAATGGCCGACGATGACGTCCTGGCGGCCAACGCGGAAAAGATCCGCTCGGCACTGGGTTAAGACCCACAAGGCCTGCCCTTCAGGTCAGGAGGCCGTGTCGGCCTCCGCCTTTTGTTTGGCCTGAAGTTCGCCATCCAGCTCCATCACCTTCGTGAAGGTCGGCCGCGAACTCATCCTGGCCGAATAGTCTGCAAACTCGGAAAGCGCTGGCACCAATTCGAACTGAAGAGCCCAGCCGACTGCCTTGCCCCAAAGCACATCGGCGACAGTCATACGCTCACCCCGAATATAGGGGCCCTTGGCGAGCTGCCCGCGAAGGGTTTCGACCATGTCGTCATGCAGACCATAGGGCGACATCGACCTCGGCGCGGGCTCACGTTTCATTGCCTTGTCGACCAGAGCTGGTTCGAAGCTCGACCCGGCAAAGGCGAGCCATCGCAGGTAGGGTCCGCGAAGCGGATCTTCGAGCCCCGGTGTCAGACCGGCTTGCGGAAAAAGGTCGCCAAGATAGATGCAAAGCGCTACCTGTTCGGTGATCAGCTGGCCCCGGTGGACAATCGCGGGCACCTTGCCAAGCGGATTGATGTCCAGATAGGCCGCGCTCTGGGTCTCCCCGCCATCATGGTCGATCGCGTGAAGTTCATAGGGCGCATCGAGTTCTTCAAGCAGCGTCCGGATCACGGTCGAGCGGGTGAAAGGCGCATGGAAGAATGTGAGCGTGTCTGACAAGGGCGATCTCCTGGTTGCCGCGACAGTGCTCTGTCAGACAGCTTCCAGCAAGAGCCAACCGGTGATCAGAATGACCTCTCCTGACACCACACCGACGACAACTTTTTGCCGGCTGGCGAAAAACACTGCAAAGCCGCCAAGCGCCGCCACGACCCGCAACCAGACAGGCGTCACCTCCAGTGCCCCCGTGGGAAACAGGATCAGTTTTGCGATCACGCCGGCGACCAGCGCAGTTGCGACGGCGCGCACCCAGATCAGCAGCTCGCTGTCTTCGCGCAGCTTGCCGCCCGCGAAAACACCAATCCAACGCCAGATGTCCGTTGCGATCCAGCCCGCAACGATGATCATCACATAGGTCCACCACCAGGGATCGCTCACAGCAGCCCCCTGCGCATGTAGCGCGTGATGAGATAGGCGATGGTGCCCCCGACAAGCCCGGTCCACAAAAGGTCAAGGCCGGGCGCATAGAGGTAAAAGAACGGCCCCAGGATCAGGCCGATGATCATCGCCGCCTTGTCGGCGGAGAGTTTCGACGCGCTCCAGAGCGAACAGACGAAATAGATCGGCGTCAGAAGAAACAGCGCACCGGACAGCACCGGCGGCATGCGCTCCACCATCAGGTAGGCAACACCGGTCATGCAGAAAACAAAACTGGTGAGCGCAGTGCCGAAACCGGCAAAAAACGGCAAACGCCCTTCCCTGGGCAGATCCGGCAGATTGCGCATGCCATAGACCCAGGCGGTCACGGCCACGAAATGCGAGATGTAAAGCAGCTGCCAGCGTTTGGTTTTTCCCTCGACCTTGACCATGGGGATCAGGGCCATGGTCATGGGCATCAAACGCACCGAGGCCAGCGCGACAGCAATCGCCGCAGGCACCAGACCAACGCCCGATGAAATCGCCCCGGTCAGGACCACGATGGATGGCAAGGCCCAGACCAGACCGGTCATCATCAGGGTTTCAGGCAGGGACAGACCGCTTCCACGCGCCAATCCGGCATAGCCGACAAAGGCTGCCGTCAGAATCAAAGCGGGAATCGAGATCGCAGCCCGAGCGCCCCGCGCCATCCAGATCCGGCCGGACACAGGTGCATCGTGATCCTCTGGCGGGCTGATTTCTTGATGGTCTGGCATGTCTGGCGGACTCGGGGGTCGGCAATTAGGAAGGAACCCTTACTAATCCCGGAACCCCCAGCCTGTCAAATGGCCTGCCTCCCCGAGGCAAGCTTCGCCAGCCTCGGATTTGGGACCACCGGGCACCTAGACCGAATGGGTCAGACCACCGTCGACACGGATATTCTGGCCGGTGATATAGCCAGCCCCTTCGCTCGCCAGATAGGCAATCAACGACGACACTTCCTGCGCCTTGCCATAGCGCCCCATGGGGATCCGCGCCTTGCGGTCTTCCGTTTCGGGCAGACTGTCGATGAAACCGGGAAGAATGTTGTTCATCCGGACGTTCTCGGCCGCATGCTTGTCGGCAAAGAGCTTGGTGAAACTGGCAAGCCCTGCACGAAAGACACCCGAGGTCGGAAACAGGGGATCCGGCTCGAAGGCAGCGAAGGTGGAAATATTGAGGATCGTCCCTCCCCCCTGCTTTGCCATGATCGGCGCCACAAGCCGCGACGGACGAATGACATTCATCAGATAGACCTCGAGCCCCATGTGCCAGTCCTCGTCGGAGATCTCCATCACCGGCCCCTTTGGTCCGTGGCCGGCAGAATTCACCAGAACGTCGATCCGGCCCCAGCGCTCCATGGCACCATCGACCAGCTTCTGCAGCGCGTCCGGGTCAAGATTGGAGCCCGTAACCCCGAAGCCACCAAACTCTTTGCCAAGCGCCTCGCCCTTGCCCGAGGAGGACAGGATGCCGACCGCAAACCCCTCCTCCGCAAGCTGCCGCGCAGCGTCCGCCCCCATGCCACTGCCGCCAGCAGTGATCAGTGCAACCTTTGCAATGCTCATGACGTCTCTCCTGTTGAACCTGACCTCAACCTAGAACTGCCGGAAAGCGTTGACCAATCATCCCTCATGCAGCAAGACTATAGAAAAACTACTGGGTAGACGTTTTCACACGGATGAAAAACCAACCATGAGCAAGCCAAGTCTCAACAAGTTGCGGGCCTTTGACGCCGCCGGAGAGCACCTGAACTTTCGTCTCGCGGCCGAGGCACTCAACCTGACCCAGGGCGCTGTCGCCCAGCAAGTTCGCGCCCTTGAAGAAGAACTTGATCTGCCGCTGTTTTACAGACTGCCGCGCGGACTTCGCTTGACGGATGCCGGCGCGCACTATCATGCAGCTGTCGCGCAAGCACTTGAGATCATTGATAGGGCCACAGAAAACCTGAAACCGGGCGTCCCACGGATCACCATCAGCCTGCCGCCGTCTCTCGCGTCGAAATGGCTAGTTCCGCGTCTGCCGCGATTTCAGGATCTTCATCCGGACATCGAAATAGCCACGGTGGCAACCGAACGGCTGGCGAATTTCAAGACTGACGACATCGACCTGGCCATTCGCATCGGCTCTCCCCCATTCAAGGCCCTGCAGCACCGGCAGTTGAGCGCCATGCGCCTGTGCGCCGTCTGCTCTCCCGCTTATGGCGAAACAATAGACCCGATAGAAAACCTATCGGATTTGAAAGACACCCGGCTTCTGCAGGATGGCCATGACACATGGGAAGCGGCACTTGGCGAAAACCGGATTGCAAACGGCATCAGGATCTTGAAATTCAACCACTCCGGGCTCGCGATCGACGCGGCCCTGGATGGCCAGGGCATTGCTCTGGTGCCCGAGGTTCTCGTGACCGAAGAAATCCGTAGAAAGCGGCTCGTGGTCGTGCCGATGACACAAGCACTGCCCGCCAGCGACAAGAGCTACCATCTGGTCTTCCCTCAGGCGGCCCAGCGTCATGCACCGGCCCGCCAGGCCGTAATTGACTGGATCGTCACCCAGTTTCAGGACAGCGTTCCCGACGCCCAATAGAAGGATCGCATAGAAAAAGGGGCGCCAATTGGCGCCCCTTTCGCATCTCATATGTCTTTTGGCACTTAGTCGGCCAGCGGCACTTTCGGCACCAGGCTCTTCTTTGGCCCGGACTTGCCACCAGACGATTTCGGTCCGGACTTGGTCTCGGCCTTCGCCTTGGACGCGACCGGCTTGCGGCGGCGCTTTGGCTTGGCCGCAGGCTTGGCTTTCGCTTTTGGCGGCACCGGAGCCCGCTCCTCGATGGATTCAAGCAGAAGGCCGGCCTTGTCCTCCGAGACGGAGACCTTGACCATGCCGCCCTTCTTGAGCTTGCCGAACAGCACCTCGTCGGCCAACGGCCGTTTGATGTGCTCCTGGATCACCCGGCCAAGCGGCCTTGCACCCATCGCATCGTCGTAGCCCTTTTCTGCCAGCCATTCGGTCGCGCCTTCGGTCAGTTCGAAGGTCACACCGCGGTCGGCCAGCTGGACTTCCAGCTGCATGACGAATTTTTCCACGACCTTGTAGACGACTTCCTTCGGCAGATTTCCGAAAGGAATGACCGCGTCCAGACGGTTGCGGAACTCCGGCGTGAACAGCTTGTTGATCGCCTCTGCGTCGTCACCTTCGCGCTTCAGGCGGTTGAAGCCGACCGGCGACTTGGCCATATCCGCCGCGCCCGCATTGGTGGTCATGATCAGGATCACATTGCGGAAATCGACCTGCTTGCCGTTGTGATCGGTCAGCTTGCCGTGGTCCATCACCTGCAGGAGGATGTTGAACAGATCCGGATGCGCCTTCTCGATCTCATCCAGAAGCAGCACACAATGAGGGTGCTGGTCGACACCATCGGTCAGTAGACCACCCTGGTCGAAACCGACATAGCCTGGAGGCGCGCCGATCAGACGCGACACGGTGTGCCGCTCCATGTACTCGGACATGTCGAAACGAATGAGCTCCACGCCGAGCGACGACGCCAACTGGCGCGCAACCTCGGTCTTGCCCACACCGGTCGGACCGGAGAACAGATAGCTGCCGATCGGCTTGTCCGGCTCGCGCAGACCCGCACGGGCCAGCTTGATCGCCGATGCCAGCGTCTCGATGGCACTATCCTGGCCGTAGACAACCCGTTTCAGATCGGTGCCAAGGCCGGAGAGCACTTCGGCATCGTCCTTAGATACGGTCTTCGGCGGAATCCGGGCCATCGTCGCGATGGTGTTCTCGATTTCCTTGACGCCGATGGTCTTGCGGCGGCGTGTCTCCGGCAACAGCATCTGCGAGGCGCCCGTCTCATCGAGCACATCGATCGCCTTGTCCGGCAGCTTCCGGTCAGCGATGTATTTCGCCGACAGTTCCACCGCGGTCCGGATCGCGTCGTGGGTGAAGCGCACCTTGTGGAAGTCTTCGAAATACGGCTTCAGGCCCTTGAGGATATCGATTGCATCCGGGATCGACGGCTCGTTCACATCGATCTTCTGAAAGCGACGGACGAGCGCGCGGTCCTTCTCGAAGAACTGCCGGTATTCCTTGTAGGTCGTCGAGCCGATGCAGCGGATCGCTCCGGACGCCAAGGCAGGCTTCAGGAGGTTCGATGCATCCATCGCACCACCGGAGGTCGCACCGGCACCGATGATGGTGTGGATCTCGTCGATGAACATCACCGCACCGGGAAATTCCTCGATTTCCTTCATCACCTGCTTGAGGCGCTCTTCAAAATCGCCGCGGTAGCGAGTTCCAGCGAGAAGCGCCCCCATGTCGAGAGAGAAGATGGTCGCTTCTTTCAGAACCTCGGGAACGTCGCCATTGACGATCCGATAGGCCAGGCCCTCGGCGATGGCGGTCTTGCCAACGCCCGGGTCGCCGACGAACAGCGGATTGTTCTTCGAGCGGCGGCACAGGATCTGGATCGTGCGCGAAATCTCGCTGTCACGACCGATCAACGGGTCAATCTTGCCCTTCTCCGCCTTCTCATTCAGGTTGATGCAATAGGCTTCCAGCGCGTCCGACTTGGCCTTGGACTTACCTTCGGAGCCTTCTCCGCCCTGGATGGTTTCTTCCTCCTCTTCGGAGGCGTCCATCGGCCGGGTTTCGGACAGGCCCGGGCGCTTTGCAATCCCGTGGGAAATGTAATTGACCGCGTCGTAGCGGGTCATGTCCTGATCCTGCAGGAAGTAGGCCGCGTGGCTTTCCCGCTCCGCAAAGATCGCGACGAGCACATTGGCGCCGGTCACTTCTTCGCGACCGGAGGACTGCACGTGAATGACGGCGCGTTGAATCACCCTCTGGAACCCGGCGGTCGGCTTCGAATCCTCGTCGCTTTCGGTCACCAGGTTGTCGAGCTCGGTTTCCAGATACTCGACCAGGCTGCGCCGGATCGTGTCCATGTCCACGTTGCACGCTCGCATCACCGCCGCCGCATCCTGATCATCCAGAAGGGCCAACAGCAAATGTTCGAGGGTCGCATACTCCTGCTGGCGCTCATTGGCAAAAGCCAGCGCCTGGTGGAGTGCTTTTTCGAGACTACGAGAAAATGACGGCACGTGTGATATCCTTCACTTCTTCTCCATAACGCACTGCAGCGGATGCTGGTGCTTACGGGCGAAATCCATGACTTGCGTCACTTTTGTCTCAGCGACCTCGTAGGAATAAATCCCGCATTCCCCAACGCCGTGATGGTGAACATGGAGCATGATCCGGGTCGCCTCTTCCCTATTCTTCTGGAAGAAACTTTCCACGACATGAATCACGAACTCCATGGGCGTATAGTCGTCATTGAGGATCAGCACCCGATACAGACTCGGGCGCTTGGTAACCGTCTTGGTCCTGGTGACAACGACCGTTCCCGTGTCGCCATCGCCATCGTCAAAGTCAGCCCCGCCAGCCATTTTCAAGCTCATCGTCCTCAAATCAGTCAGTCAACTCCAGCTTACCAATCGCAGCCGCTGAGTAAAAGCCTCAACCAACGGCAGATCTGATTTTTGACTCAAAGCCAAATCGGACCTTAACGGCAGTTGCGAAAGTAAGCCGGAAACATACATTTGCGACCTTGCGCGAACCAAGACACAAACAGACACAAAAGTGAGCGCAGCCTTGGTGGCCCGCCTTCGTTTAAGGATGTAGGTCTCAAAAATTGAATTTAAAGAGCGCCAGTCCTGCTTCGGCGGCGCACGGCAAAAACCTGAAAACAAAAAAGAAAACCCGGCTCTTTCAAGCCGGGTTTCTTAAAAGTCATTGTCGCCAGGGTTACCTGGCAAACAGGTAAGGTCGCTTACTTGGACATTTTGCCCATGACGCCTTCGAAAGGCTTGTAAACGTCCTTGGACATGTCGGTGTACATTTCACCGAGCTTTGTCATTTCGCCGACGAAGCCTTCATAAGCGGTCTTGAAGTACTCGGACTGGGCCTCGAACGCCTTGTCCAGGGACTTGGAAGCTGCAACTTTTTCCACAGCTGCAGAGCCTTCTTCGAAAGACTTCTTCTGATAATCGGCAACTTCAGCGGCAATCGCCTGCATGCTCTTGGAAACAGAGCCGAGGCTTTCCATGGCGATATCCATGTTTTCTTTGCCGAGCTTCTGCATATCTTCGAAATTGTTCATCATTTTCCTGCCCTCATTCTGTCGACCTTGCAGTGCCCACATATATGCGCCGCATCAGGCCACCGCGGTCGATCGCATCAAGAGTTGACCTAACGGGAGGAATATCTCGCACCGCACAATGGATGTCAATATTTTTTTGCAATGCAATATATTTTTCAATATCACGCATAGGATGCAGACACTTAGGGCACACCACCTATAGCAAAAGAAAGAAAAGACAGAAATATGACAATTTTCGTTGGAACCGTCTACTCGCGACGGCGCTCATTTAACAAACAAGTAATCAAATAAATCAATGAATACGAAAAACTAGACATGGAATGTATTTAATGAGTGCACAAAAATGCACTTTCGATATCGTTTACTGTTCATTAATACTAATTTTAAGCTAATCTTTTTTGGGCTTTGGAGCAGTTTCATTTACTCATTCGTAACCGCGTTTCCATCAGATTGATCATCAAATCATCGGCAATCGAACGGGTTTCGCTCTGACAGTCAGGCTAACCTCTGGATCGGTTGCCGCAAATAGCGTGACCCAAAATGGGATTAGTAACTGTGTTTGGTATGCGTCTCCTCCGCGCCGTACGAAATCGAGCTCCCTGGTTCAGGGCTGTGGCAACCGCCGGGCTGATGGCCGCGATGGCCGTGCCAGCCGCGGCGAACTCGAAATACGCCGGCATCGTCGTCGACGCGAAAACCGGCAAGACGCTCTATTCGTCTTCTGCCGATGCCTACCGCTATCCAGCGTCCCTCACCAAGATCATGACGCTCTATGTTCTCTTTGAAGAGATGGAAGCAGGACGCTACTCGCTGAACTCGAAGCTCAAGGTTTCGAAATACGCAGCAGGTCGCCCGCCAACGAAACTGGGCCTGAAAGCCGGTTCCACGATCAAGGTTAAGGACGCCATTCTCGGGCTGGTGACAAAATCGGCAAATGACGCGTCGACGGTCATTGCCGAGAACATCAGCGGCTCCGAGCGCAACTTCGCGGAGCGCATGACCCGGACGGCACGCCAGCTCGGCATGTCCAAGACCACGTTCCGCAACCCTCACGGCCTTCCAAATTCCAAGCAGCGCACCACCGCACGTGACATGGCGACGCTGGGACGGGCCATCGAGGAACGCTTTCCCAAGTACTACAGCTACTTTGAGACACGGTCTTTCACCTACAAGGGCCGCCGCTACGGCAATCACAACAAGCTGCTCGGCCGCATCAAGGGCGTTGACGGCATCAAGACCGGCTACACCCGCGCATCCGGCTTCAATCTGACCGCGTCAGTGAAACGTGACGGCCGTCATATCGTCGCCGTCGTCATGGGTGGCAAGACTGGCCGCTCCCGCGACGCGCAGATGGTCAAGCTGATCAACCGCTACCTCAAGAAGGCCAGCCGTGGTCCGAAGACGGCCCCTGCCCTGGTGTCCCGCGGCATCGTGCCAGCCTTCCGCGCCGCTGATCTCAAGGCCGCACCGCTTCCAGCCTTGAAGCCTGGCAGCCAGGCTCCTGCAGCGACCGGTGCGCCCGTGGTTCTGGCACTCGCCAAGCCGGACGAGCCCAAGAATGATCCGACACACCTGGTGACCGGCACCATTCCTGTCCCGCCGAAAATGGTGAAGAGCCGTATGGCCAGCACTTTTGCGGTTGCTGGTCTCGCTCCGGTTCCCCAGCAAGCTCCTGCGAGCGATCTGGTCCGCGCGCCTGCCACAGCCCAACCGGTTGTGACCATGGTGAACGTGGCCCCAGTTCCTCAGCAAATGCCGGAAAAGGTCGCAGACACGGTGACGGTCGCGACCAGCGACACACCTGACCGCGCGCCCGGCTGGCAGGTGCAGATCGCAGCCGCGGAAAGTGAAACCGGCGCGATCGAGATGCTCAACAAGGCAAAGTCCCGCACCGGAAAGGCCCTGCGCAAGCGCGTGCCTTACACGGAACCGGTCGAGGCAAATGGCCAAACCCTTTACCGCGCAAGGTTCGTCGGTTTCGAAACCAAGACCGCCGCCTTAAGCGCCTGCAAGACCCTGAAGAAGGCGAAGTTCGCCTGCTATGCCATCTACCAGTAAAAGCGTAACGGATATCCTCAATGTCTTCTGAGAAGCCTGTCCTTAGCCTCGTTGAGTTTAGCAGCCAGGAAAGCGGTGCCCCCATGATCGGGGTGCAAGCGCTTCATGAGCCTGCGGTGCGCGGCTCTAATTTCCGCGTCCCCGGCATCGGGCGAAAGCCCCAGGACCTCGTAGGCCTCCTGATCTGTCATGGCGCCCGAGCTCGTCGCGCGTCCCTGCCGCTCTGTTCCATCCGCCTGGAAGTCTTCTCGCCAGCTGGAAAGCCTGCGGTCGAGGTAAGCTTCGACTAGGGAGCGGCTCTGGCCATCGGCCGCCGTTTCCTCCCAGAAGGTCTTGAGATCTTCGTCGCTAAGATCATCAAGACTGTGCCCGTCGAATTGACCGGCAAGAATGATCCCGCGCATGGCGCCGCTGTCATGGTCAAGTTCCATCTCGACCATGGCGGCCCTCACCTTGGAGATCTGGCCGCCGCTTGGCCGGCCGCCGCCTCGTCCTCCCGGTGAATTTCGCATTCCCAGCAACGTGAGACCGAATCCGGCAGCGCCAATGGCAAAGCCGAAACGGCCCGTCACCGCCAACAGAGCGGCCAGAAGAAGAAGGCCAATTCCGCCAGCCGTCTTCAGCTGGCGTGCAAGATCGGCGGGATTGGCCCGTACGAACCCGTTGCCGGCCAGAAGAAAAAACGCGAGCACGGCCAGGCCCAAAATCAGATAAATCATCCACCTACTTCATTTGTTCGATCAGCAACCGCGCACCTGCGTCGCCGCGTTTTTCCAGCGCCACCAGCGCGTCTCGACCACCCGATGCATAGACCGCAACAGCCTTCAGGAGCTCTGCAAGCTGCCTAGCCGCCCCGGCGTCGAACGACCCATAGGCACCGTTGGTCAGCCTCGCGATCTCGCGAAAGGCCTGTTCGGCCACCGGGTCGCGTCCCTCCTGAAACAGGAACATCGGTACGCCGAGAAGCCCGAGTTCACCAGCCCTTGCACAGAGCTGGTCCACATCCTCTTCCATGCAGTCGCCGACGTAGACAATCGCCGAGACCTTCTCCGCACGGGCCTCCTTGAGGCCAGACGCCAGCACCTTTCGGATCTGTGTCCGCCCACCCTGGCAGACGATCCGCGACATGGCCTTCGCCATTTCGTCGCCATGGCTGAACCATCTCGAGGATTTGCATTCGCCAAAACCGCGAAAATAGACAAGCTTGATTTCCAGCCCGGCGATCTTGTCAGCCTCGCGGAACATCTCCGCCTGGATGTGACAGGCCTGATCCCAGGTCGGTTGACGGCTCATCGTCGCATCAAGCGCAAAGATCAGCCGGCCGCTGGTTTGAGTGCGTTTCGCGGCAGATTCCAGGGATTTTGCCTGTTCCAGAAAGGCGGCAACCTCGGAAGCGCCCGAAACCGGCGTCACCGCTGCATCCGTTCGGGGAGTCTCAAGGTGAGATCCCTGTTTCCTGCGGTCTGTCGTGGGCGTTCGCCCTGCCATCTAGCTCTCCTGCCGAAGCATCCTGTCGTCCCTCAAACTTGGGTCGAAAGGTGCTGCTTGGCAAGCCGCATTCCGGTCCAGGCGTCAGGCGACCGGCGTAACGCGCTGGTTCATCCTGCTGCCACCGCGCAGATAGATCTCCGCTGCGATCAGATTGGGAACCCAGCATAGCCAGGCAATCGCTGTGTAAGCCGGATCGAACGGAAGACCAAAGACCATGGACAACGGCAGATAGACCCGCAAGGTCACGGCAGCGAAGGTCAGCGCAGCAGAGCGGATCATCCAACGCCGGTGCTGGACGAAATCACGTTTCCAGCCGGTCAAGAACCCAAGCCCGGTGACGATCAGCCAGATGACACCCAGAAGCGCGAATCCCGCAGCCGCGACTGGCCCCGCTTGCGTTGTGGCCGCCAATTGCAGGGCCGCAACGCCAGAGAGCGTAATCAGAAGGACATAGAAGCGCCCCGCCCATCGGTGCAGCTTTGGATAGCGCTTTCGCAACCGGCCATTCAGCTGAACCGGCAAGAGCGCGAGCGCCAGCGGCGCCACGGCGATATGGGCGTAGAGAAACCAGCGATTGTCAGGCAAGTGATGGGCCAGAAAATCCATCGAGGCCTGCACACCAAGCGGCACAAACCGGTAGGAGGCCAAGGCCACAAGAACGCAGAGAACTGCCGCAATCCAGGCAAGAACCATGAATGATCGAGAACCTATGGACATGCGCCTACTCCCCTTAACTTGACAGTGTCAAGATAAGGGGATGTTTGACACTGTCAAGTTGGATTGTAGACTCTTCGTCATGACCGATTCCAAGACATCCTCCGGCGCGACATCTCCCAGGCGCCGGGACGGCTCGCTGCGCAAAGACCTCGTTGAAGCCGGTATTTCCATTCTGCGAGACAAGGGTATCGAGGGGCTGAGCCTGCGCGAATGTGCGGCAAGGGCCGGCGTTTCACATGCCGCTCCCGCCTATCATTTCAAGAACTTGACCGGCCTTTACACGGCCATCTCGGCGCGCGGCTTCGAGCTTTTCTCAGAGTCCATGGACGCGAAACGTCAGGAAGCGGGACAAGGCCCACGAGACCAGTTGCTGGCGATCTGCGAAGGCTACCTGGACTTTGCCGTCGGACATCGCGAGCTGTTCCTGTTCATGTTTTCCGGTCAAGACATGGACCCGCAGAACCAGGATTTCGACACCGTTTCCTCAAGGGCCTATCAGATCCTGAGCGAGACCTGCGCCCCGTTCGTGGAGGCTGGCACCGATCCCGAAGAGATCGAACTCCTCGTCTGGTCTCTGGTGCACGGCTACACCCATCTGGCGATGGTCAACAAGAAGCGTCCCAAACACATCGGCACGGCCCTGCCCCTTTTGCCGGATCTCCTCAGACATCTGGATTTCCGCAACCGGACCTGACCGCCTCAAGCGCGCCTAGATCAGGCAGAGCTCGGAAAGTTCCTGGCGCATGCCATCGGGCATCTCGGCAGACGCGGCGACACCGCGAATGTCGGCAGGCGCATCCTCCGCCTTCAGATAGCGCCAGCCCTGAAACGGCCGCTTTGGCTGATACTGGGTCAGGATCAAACGCGGTTCCAGAACAAGGTCGCAGCGTTTGATCCCCGCCTCGTCCTTGAACGGACGGATGTCGATCAGGTGCTGGCGCACCTGGATGCGTCCCTTGATCACCCAGTAGAGCGACCCGCCATCCAGAAGCTCGTCCCTCCGGGTCGGCACCATTCGTGTGGTGTGCAGCTGCTCCAGCGGCTCGCCGGCCATCCGTTTTTGATCCAGGCGGAAATCCACCCAGGCCTGAAGACTTTCGACGCTGTCAGCGCCCACACACAGCTTCAACAGATGCAAGGTCATCCTTCTGACGTAGCAAGCTGCGGGGCAAGGTCAACGGTACGGCCCCGTTATTCACAGTTTGAAGTAAGACAGACTTGAAAGAAGAGGGCGAAGCGCGTTCTCATTTGGCCATGGATGTGTTCGTGACAGGCGGTACGGGAACAATAGGCAGCGCGGTGGTTCGGGAGCTCCGGGACCGCGGACACCACATTGTGGCCCTCGCACGATCCGAAGAAGCCAGCGCCCGGATCCGGGACGCCGGCGCGAGCCCCTTTCCCGGCGACCTCAGAGACCCGGCCGGCTGGACCGACCGGGCCATGTCCTGTGACGCCTTCATTCATGCAGGCGCCTCCTTTTCGGACAAGATGGCTGAGATTGACCGCAAGGCCATGCAGGCGGTCTTGCGCGCAGCCACCTTCCGCAAAAAACAGCTGCGGTTGATCTACACCGGCAACATCTGGCTCTACCCCGCCTCGCCCGAGGTCCCGCTCAGCGAAACGACTTCCTTCGATCCATTGCCCGCCCTGAGCTGGATGACCGGCCAGATCCGCTCCCTGCAGACCGCGCTCAATCTGAGCGTTTCGATCATCCACCCTTCTTTTGTCTGTTCGGCCAGGTCCGGGCCAATCGCCTACATGGCGCAGGCACTGCGTTCCGGAAAACCCTTCAAAACACGAGCCAGGCCGGACACGGTCTGGTCGCTCATTTCCGACGAGGACCTCGCCCGGCTGTATGCCGACGTGCTGGAGGGACGGAACTTCCGTTTGAGCCTGCTGGCAACGGCCCTGCCGGCCATAACGGTTCAGGAGATTGCCTCCTGGGTCGAGGCACGGCTTGGCGGCACGCTCAAGCTGAAAACAATAGCCGCTTCGGAGGATGTCGACCCGCGCCATGATCTGGACGCGGGACTTGCCCGCTCCCAGGCTGTCAGTGCGAACAAGGCCACCCGGCTACTGAAGTGGTCGCCGCAACTAGATACGATCGAAACCTTGGTCGACCATCTGCTGGCTGAAACAGAACCGGCAATTTAGATCCATTGCGATAACTATTCATCAGGACAGCCGTGGTACTAACTGGTTCATCTGTTTGATAGATCGAGATAGTTGTCCATGTTCCGGCCCCTCCTGGCACTCCTTGCCGCTGTTCTTCTTGCGCTCACCACAGGCCACTCACCTGCGTGGAGTGAAGCTCGCAAAAAAGATGTCGCAGTGGGGGATTTCAAGATCGTCAACACCGGCGGCTTTGTTGAGGAAGACGGCCTCCGGCGGTCTCTGGCGACCGACACCTCCATGGGAACGGTGAAGCTGTCACGTGTGCCGGGAACCAACGACATCCGGCTTGAGATCGGCGGCTCAAGCATTGAGCTGTTTTCCATGAAAAAGGGGCTGGCCACCTTCTTCTGGAACCCGGAGGACACGAACCTCCTTCATGGCAACGACATTCTCAATCTTGCGGCCAAGAACTCGCTTGAAGATGTCAGTGCCTGGGCGGCGCGGATCGATTGGCCGGATCTCGGCAAGGTCACCCTGGTGCTTTTCAACTACGACCCGGGCTCCTATGGCGGATTTCTGATCAGCAACCCGCCGGAGAAAACCGTTGTCAGGCAGATGGAGTTTCACCAGCTCCATGGCCCGCGGCATCGCGCCGACAATCTCTTCAACTACAACCGGCCCGAACACCGCCGGTAACGCAGCGCTCATGCGCGCAAACAAAAAGGGACGCGGTTTACCCGCGCCCCTCATTCAAAACCTGTCTGCCGGGTTCAGTTTGCAGTAGCGACCGCTTGTTGGGCGCTTTCCACGTCGTTGAACAACACCAGCATCGCAAGTGCGCCTCCAAGAGCAAGCACCGTCCAAACGGTTACGCCCCAGCAGGACTTCTGTACGTTTTCGTCCATGAAAACCCTTTGACTGAACATAGGTCATTCTCGGGAGGGAGAATGTGACCTCATTGAGGCAAGCAGTTAATGGATCCCTAATCAAACCACAAGGGTAAAAAATCGTCAGCAGGCCTGCATTTTTCGCAATGCACAAAAGACGCTATATTTTGCAATGAATTAGGCACCGCTGGCATGATCCAGACAGCTGCGCTAAACAGGGTAAAACCTCCGCAGACATGTCATCTGCCTGTCACGAACGACCATGAACAGGACGCCAATGCACATCCTTTCGCTCCAAGATCTTCTGGCAGCCGGCTGGTTTCTCTTCGCTTGGTTTGGTTTCAATCTCCTGATCGACCTGAGCCCCTTGCGCAAGCACACCCTGTCGGCCGCTATGGAAAGCTACCGCCGCGCCTGGATGGAAACCATGACCACCCGCCAGGTGAGGATCATGGACACGGCAATCATGACAGGCCTGCAGCAAGGAACCGCATTCTTCGCCTCCACCGCCCTACTGGCGATCGGCGGTTGTTTCACGCTTCTGGACGCAACGGACACGATCCTGAAAGTCGCCGGCGACCTCTCCATACCCATCGATCAAAGCCGCGCGCTCTGGGAGATCAAGGTGCTCGGCCTGATGCTGATCCTGGCCTATGCGTTCTTCAAGTTTGGCTGGGCCTATCGCCTGTTCAACTATTCCTCGATCATCATGGGGAGCGTGCCCGAAGCCAGCCACGCCGGCTCCGAGGACATTCTCCGCATCGCCAGACAGGCCGCCGAGCTGAACGTTCTGGCCGGCGGGCATTTCAACCGCGGACAGCGTGCCTTCTTCTTCGCAATTGCCTTCCTTGGATGGTTTGCAGGACCGATCTTCTTCGGCGTGACAACCCTCGCCGTCCTGATCGTGCTGCTGCGCCGTCAGTTCGCTTCCAGGTCGCGCAGCACGGTGCTGTCGGGGCACCACTTGTCGGAGCCCGTGACGGACAAGGACGGTGAATACACCGAGACCGGATCGTCGAACCCCTTCACCTGATACTGGCCATAAAGGCCTGAGCGGCAGCCCATGATCTCGGCGATTGCATCTGACACCAGCACCTCGACATTGAGGTCCTTGGCCAGTTCTGCAATCCGGGAGGCCAGGTTGACCACCGGACCAATGACCGTGAAATCGAGGCGATTCTCGCCGCCGACATTGCCAAAGAAGACGTCTCCTGCGTGAAGGGCGATGCCCACACTCATCTGGGGCGTCTCACCACAGGTCTTTAGCTCGTTGATCTCATTGATCTTTTCTGTGGTTTCACGCGCAGCCATGAGGGCCCGTCGCGCAGCATCCGCAGCTTCCGCAGGCGTCTCATAGGGAAAGATCGCCATCACTTCATCGCCAATGAACTTGAGCACCTCGCCGCCATGGGCTTCCACGGCGGAGGTCATGGCACCGAAGTACTTGTTCAGGAAGACGATCAGCTTGTCTGCCGGCAACGTGTTGGAGATCCGCGAAAACCCGCGCAGATCGGCAAAGCTGACCACGGCTGAGATCCACTCCCCGTCGCCGCGCGCGACGGTGCCGTTGAGGACGCGCCCGCCAGCCCGTGGACCCACATAGGTGTCCAGCAGCGTTTCCGCTGTCCGACGCAGGGTGCTCAACTCACAGACAATCGCAAGCGGGCGAATGATGGAATCGAAAACGCCCACATGCGCCGCCGTGAAACCGCCCTCCGCCTTGGTGGCGAAGCTCAAGGCCTTCACCGACCCGTCTGAAAACGGCATCGGCAGGGCGATATAGTCCGTATAGCCTTCCTCACGCAGGTCCGGAACGATCCCGAACTCGCCCGCCTGAGGCTCGGGTGTGATCGGCACGTGGACGGATCTTTTCTCCTCATAGACGACCTTCAGCGGGCTGTTCTCATAGCGCTCGTCAAGCTCGTCGCTCGCAAGATAGCGCCGGAGCTCGCGTGTGCCGTCAGCGTCCCAGACAGCCGCTTCTGCCCGCACATTGGGATGAAGCAGCATGATGCCTGTCGTGATCCGGTCCACGGGAATGCCACCGGCGCGCAAACGCTGCGCCAGCTCTTCAACCAACTCAAGACTGTCTTCTCGTCCAACGGCATCGCTGTAGAGCCATTGAACGATATCCGCCGCAACGAGCGGTGCTTCGAGTACCATGGACCCGCTTCCTCATTTTCTCACATATCACCAATATGGGGACTGCAGGCGTTTAAGAAAAGAGGTTGCTTTTGCCAGTCTCGCACCAAAAACGGATCCCTGTGCTCAAACGGGCTCCGGCGCTGGAAAGAGCGCAGACGTTCGGCCGCTCACCCAATAGACGGCAAGGCCGATCCATTCCCGCGCGGCGATATCGAACCGCTTGAGGCCGTTGGACACCCCGGAAAAGCCAAGTTTTGTGTCTTCCCAACCCCTTGTGCGCCAGTCGACAGGATAGGCGACAAGCCCCGTCCAACCGACCTTGCGAAAGACGCCGATCGACCTTGGCATGTGATAGGCCGAAGTCACCAGCAGCCATTTCTGACCTGGTTCCGGGTTGATCAACCTTTTGGTGAACAGTGCGTTTTGGTAGGTATTGCGCGACTTGTCCTCAAGGATCACCCTGTCTGACGGCAGGCCGAAATCCTCGAAAAGCGCTGACGCGCCATCGGCTTCGCTCGCCTTGGCTGGTGTCAAAAGGCCATGCCCGCCCGTGTGGATGATCGGGACATCGGGAAACTGCCGTGCCAGCCGCGGCACGATGGTCAGCCGTTCCGCCGCCGACGTCAGCGCCGGTGCCTTTCTCTCCCCCATCACAATCGTGTCGAGCGACCCGCCCAGCACGATGATTCCATCGATATCAAGCTGCCCTTCGGGACGGGGGAACCGCTCTTCCAGCGGCAAGATCAACACGTTGGCCGCGGGCGACAGGCCGCAGACCGCCAACCCGAGCAGCGACAGGCCGCACAGCCACCGCCCGAAACGCGACCATCGGCTCCACAGAAGAACCGCCCCGAGACCCCCGAAAAAGACCAGCGCATTCGAGGGCTGAATGAAAAAGAAACCGATTTTCGAAAGAACAAAAAACATGCCGCTTGCCATTTGGGACTGAAGAAGAGAGACAGAAACCTCTTTAAGGGAGAATGCCGTGCTGGGCCGCTTTTATCTCATTGTCGACAGCCATCATTGGCTCGAGCGCCTCTGCCCGCAAGGTTTGCGGCTGGCGCAACTTCGGATCAAGGACAAAACGCCTTCAGAGCTGACGGACGAGATTTCTCGCTCCCTTGCCGTCGCGCGGGCACAAGGCTGTACGCTGGTGGTCAACGATCATTGGCAGGCCGCAATAGATACAGGCGCGGAGTGGCTGCACCTTGGCCAGGAGGATCTGGACATGGTGGACATCAAGGCCGTTCGCAAGGCCGGGCTCAAACTCGGACTGTCCACGCATACGGAAGAGGAATTGGACCGCGCCCTGACATACGACCCGGACTATGTCGCGCTTGGACCCATTTTTCCCGCCCGTGGCAAACAGGTCGACTATGCCCCGCAGGGCATTGCGCGTCTTGGCAGCTGGAAAGCCCGCCTCTCCTGCCCGCTCATCGCGATTGGCGGTATTCGGCTTGAACATGCCGACGAGATCTATGCAGCCGGTGCCGACAGCATCTGCGTCATCACGGATGTTCTTGCGGACGCTGACCCGGAGGACCGCTGCCGCAAATGGGTCGAAGCGGCAGGATCTGCTCGATCCTGAGCGTCTCGCAGGAAGGCAGCGACTGAAACCTTATTGTCGCTAAAGCCTTGAACCGTGACCAGTATCACAATTCACAATTCGGCTTTGCCCCATGCTGAGCTTGTTCGTTCAACATGAATTCGGGGCAATGAAATGACTTTATACATGAGGCTCGGGGGACGTCCGGCCATCGTTGATGCGGTAGAACGCCTCTCCAGCCGACTGAGCCATGACACCAGCTTCTGCGACGCGGCGAAGGAGCTTCCCGAAATCTGGCGGGAGGATTTCTCGGAGTTTCTGATTTTCCTGTCCGGGGGCGCGCCCTTTTACGACAGCAGCCCCATCAGCACATTGCTTTCGCCGCTGTGCCCGACCGATGAAGCCTTCGATGTTCTTGTGGACCATCTGGCAGCTGTTCTCATCGGCAGAACCCGGTCTGTCAGGCTGGAAGCGGAAATGCGGCTGATGATGGAGCACGTACGGCCCTATATCGTATCGGACGGCGCCGCCGGAAATGCCTCTGGTGCAACACTTTCCCAGGCATCCAACGCCGTCGCCTGATCAGCGATCTCTTGAGTGTCCGCACAACGAAAAACGCCGGTGCTTGAAGCACCGGCGTTTTGCAATTTCCAGGTCTGTCGTAACCCTCAGTATCAGCCGAGTTCGCTGACGTTGGTCACAACCTTGCCAACCAGACCGTACTCGATGCCCTCTTGCGGGCTCATCCAGTAGTCACGATCGGTGTCTTTTTCGATCCGCTCGATCGGCTGACCGGTTGCATCGGCAAACATCTGGTTGAGGCGATCACGCATCTTGATGATCTCCTTGGCCTGAATTTCGATGTCGGTCGCCATGCCGCCGGCTCCACCGGACGGTTGATGCAGCAGGAAGCGGGTGTTCGGTGTGCAGAAACGCATTTCCTTGGGCACCGAAATATAAATCAGAGCACCGGCACTCGCGACCCAGCCCATGCCAAGCATGCGGACATCCGGCGAGATGAACTTGATCGTGTCGTGGATCATGTCACCTGATTCCACGTGGCCGCCCGGAGACGACACGATCACGGTGATCGGATCATTGGACACCTGGGCCAGGGCCAGAAGACGCGCGCACACATCTTTGGCCATTTCCTGGGTCACGCCACCGGTGATCAGGACGGTGCGGGCATCGAAGAGGTGCTTGTCGACCTGAATCGACTGCTGGCTCTTTGCTTTGTCCTCTTCCTCGTCATCGAGGCGGGCTGGCACCGTTGTTGAATAGTTTTTCATGCGCAGGATAGGCTCCGTTGACTGTTTGCCGGCGTTGCCACCAGCAGGTTCTTACCCTTGTTTATGCGAAGCAGACGCTTGTCGCAAATCCCATGGCTCTTCATACGCGAAAAAGAGTTATCAGATCCGCAACAGGAGATTGCGATCTTTCAGTTCAGTCTCCCGGCCCCGATCGGCCGGACATCAACTTGCGCTCCTTTCCGACAAACACATGCCAGATCAGCGCCAGCGCGAATGGCAGGGATGGCCACACGAACCAGAGCGTCGACAGGCCGCTGGTCAGAAGATTGAGCACGAAAAAGAAACCGATCATGAAGACACAGCTCCGGATCCGTTTCGGTTGGCGCCGCAGCCAGTTGCGCGCCTGTTCAAAGCCATTTGCAAACGCCTGGGTGTCCGCCCCAAGCTGAGGATCGGCCTGTTGCCGGGCCGTCTCTTCCCCGTCTTGCGAGGGCGTCTCATGAGGCGCGGGCTCATTGCGTCCGCCCAAACGGACGGAAAATGCCTCGACCGGCTCACTGACGTTCTTGATTGTCTGCGGTCCGACACTTTCAAACCCGAGCGCCAGCTTGCTGCGGACCTGGTCATGGACCGACTGGCTCAGCATGACGCCGCCGGTCGGTGCAAGCTCCTGCAGCCTTGCGGCCACATTCACGCCATCGCCGTAGATGTCATCGCCCTCGACCATGATGTCGCCGAGATTGATCCCGATGCGAAAATCCATGCGGGCCGCTTGCGGCAGATCAGCGTTGCGAAGGGAGAGTTCGTTCTGAATGTCGACCGCGCATTGCACGGCTTCGACGACACTGGAAAACTCGATGATGACCGCATCGCCCCAGGTGTTGACGATCCGGCCGTGATGGCGTTCGGTCAGCCCGCTCATGATGCTGCGGTAGGATTTCAGCCGGTCCAGGGTCCCGTCTTCATCCCGTTCCATCAGCCGCGAATAATGCGCCACATCGGCACACATTACGGCAGCCAGACGCCGCCTTGCCCGTTCCATGCCGAGTTCCCGTTGTTCCACCCCCTTAAGGAATGGGATCGCCGCGCCAAAATTGCAACAGCAGACGTGTCTGAAACGTCCAAAAGTGTCCCGCCGCGCTATCGTGCCTCTTCAGACAGCCGGCGCAAAACCAACATGGCTTCAACGGCTTGGGCTTCGGGCACGAAGATATGGTCGTGAAAATAGCCCGCCACCACATTCGCCGAGATGCCGTGCCGGGTCAAAGCCGCAGCGAAGGCCGCCGTCAGACCGACCGCCTCGAGGCTCGAATGGATGGTCAGCGTGATCCTCTGAAACCTGGGCGGCGCGTCTTGGCCAAGCGCCGTCGCTGATGCGAGCGGCAAAATGGCTGTCACCCCTTCCGCCTCCGCGATGAGAGCGACCGGATCATGGCTCGCAAGTTGTGCGAAGGACATGTCGGAAAAGCAGCAGAACACGTAAGGCTCAGGATCCAGCTCCGGCCGCATGGTCGAAAGCAGTCGTTGCAGATCCAGTTCGCCGTTCATCCCGCTCTCCATTGCAAAACAGCCCGCGTCATCGCGACAGAGCGCAGCCGTCCCTTGGTTAATTCCCCGCGACCCTTGCAAGTCTGCGCTTCAAGAACAGCTTATCGGCCTCATTCGCCACCAGGGCAATCGCCTTCTCGTAGGCCATGCAGGCCTGCTGCCACCTGCCTGCCCGCACAAAAAGCTCCGCCCGGGCTGCATGGAACGGCTGGTAATCTGAAAGGCCCGCCTCAAGACCGTCCACGATGCCGATCGCAGCCTCGAGACCTCCTGCCTCTGCCAGGGCCACAGCGCGGTTGAGCCGAACGACGTCGGTCGGCTCAAAAGCCAGCAACTCGTCATAGAGCAACAGGATCTGCGACCAGTCAGGCGTGTCGCCTTCGCAGTGACAGGCGGCAATCGCTGCCTTGATCTGATAGGGCCCCAGCCGCCCGCGGCTCAAGGCAACCTCAACGAGGGCAAGCCCCTCCTTGAGTTCTGATGCCTCC
This sequence comes from Roseibium polysiphoniae, assembly GCF_014842925.1. Classification (GTDB taxonomy): domain Bacteria; phylum Pseudomonadota; class Alphaproteobacteria; order Rhizobiales; family Stappiaceae; genus Roseibium; species Roseibium polysiphoniae. The sequence goes on along the minus strand of NZ_JACYXJ010000002.1, from coordinate 100,519 downwards.
CAGAGCGCACGATCCTGATCGAGGAGCGCTATTCGCACGCCCGCATCATCAAGCCTGGCCGCCCGGCGCGCATGATTGATGGTCAAAAGCGCAAGGCAGCCCTCGATTTCAGGATCATCCGGCCGAAGGTTGTTCAGCAGACGGCAGAGAAAAAGTGCTTCCTGCGCCAGATCCCGGCCATCGTCAGCCGTTCCCGCATGGCCCGTGGTGAAGATCAGATAGACAACCCCCAACACCGCATCCAGCCGCGCCGGCCATTGCTCGGGGCCTGGCACTTCATAGGGAATGCCTGCTGCCGCCACCTTGGTCTTGGCCCGCGACAGGCGCTGGCCCATGGTTGTTTCCCGGTCCAGAAAGACCCGCGCGATCTCCTCCGTCGTCAGACCGCCCAGCGTCCGAAGCGTCAGCGCGACCTGCGACTTGCGCTCCAGCGCCGGATGGCAGCAGGTGAAGACCAGTCGCAGCCGCTCGTCAGGAATGTCCGGATTGTCGTCCTGACCCGAGGCCTCTTCCATCAACAGGGCGAGATCAGCCCCGGCCAGCTCTGCCGTTTTTGTGCGCCGGATCCGGTCAATCGCCTTGCGGTGCGCCACCTGAAGCAGCCACGCCTGAGGTGACGCGGGAAGGCCATTGCGCCCCCAATGGGAGACAGCGGACACCATGGCATCCTGCAGAACATCTTCGGCGAGCTGAAAGTCGCGCAGCTTACCGATGAGGATCGACAGCAACCGCCCCTGCTCTTCGCGCGCCAGCTTGCCGAGGATCTTCGTAACAGCAATGGCGTTGGAGGCAGGGGCGGTCATGTTTCTGTCCGGTTGAGTGCCAGATCCTGTGCTAGCCGGCGTCAGGATAGTCCATCACCGGACGCACTTCGACAGTGCCGTATTCAGCGCTTGGGATCAGCGCGGCGTACTCCAGCGCCGCATCCAGATCGGGAACATCGATGAGATAAAAACCGCCGAGATGTTCCTTGGTCTCCGCGAAGGGGCCGTCCATGGTCTCGACCTTTTCACCGCGCACGCGCAAGGTTGTGCTTGTCTCGGCCTCCTTCAGCCCCTCGCCTGCGAGCATCACACCATCGGCTGCCATCTTCTCGCTCAAGGACAGGTAACCAGCCATCATCTTTTCAAATTCAGGCGTGCCATAGACCGGCTCGTTCGCGGGGTCGGCATAGATCAACATCATGTACTTCATCACGTAATCCTCATTTCAAAGTCGGTTCAAGACCATCAAAAACCAAAGTGAAGCCGCGCCAGTGTTCCAAACAGAAGAACAGCGGCGAGAAAATTTGTTCCATTGCCAACATACCGCAACGGGTGATGGACTTCAGTTTCCTTGAGCCCAAAGGGATGCGCAAGCCGGCCAAGAACCAGCAGACCACCCGCTGCAAGAAGCCAGAAGCTGCCGGCTCCCTGGGCCTCGGCAAGCAACATCAGGATGAGCGTAAAAGGCACCCATTCGATGAAATTGCCATGACGGCGGACCTTGAGCAAAAGCGCTGAATGACCGCCGTCGCCGATGGAGGTTTCAAATCTCGGCCGCGCGGATGTAACGCCCATCCAGAGCACGAGCCAGATGGGCGTCAGCGCAAGCGCGACCAGGGTGGTGACATAAAAACTCATTCTCAAAGCACCTCACTTGGGTTTAGACACCCCCATGACGTTCGGCCCTTAGCGATTTCGACATGACATCAAAAAAAGAATGAAAAATTCTGCGGCGATGCGCCAACACCCGCAAACCAGCTCCTGAAATTCGGGCTTGACCCTGACACTAACGTCAATCCGTTAGCACCGGCTCATCGCGCATATGCGCAGGTCAAATCAGGGAAACAGACCGAGATGAGTGAACAGACGAACTGGCAGGGCAAGGTTGCCATCGTGACCGGCGGAAGCTCGGGCATCGGGCAGGCGACGGCGCTCGCCTTGACTGAAATGGGCGCCAATGTGGTCATCACAGGCCGTGACGGCGCAAGGCTCGCCGACGTCGCGGACAAAAACCCGGCAATCGAAGCGGTTCAGGCCGACAGCGCCGATCCGGCCGCCGGTAAGCGCATTGTCGAGGCGGCAACGCACCGGTGGGGCCGACTGGACCTCCTCGTCAACAATGCGGGCGCGGGCAAACCGCTTCCGATCGAAGCCTATGACGGGGAGGTCTTGTCCAACATTTGCGCGGTGAACATCGTTGGCCCGTCTCTTCTGTTGAAGGAGGCCCAGGCCGCCCTCACCGCCACCAAGGGCGCCGTCGTCAACATCGGAACCGCCCTGTCTCAAAATGCCGCGCCGGGCCTTGCTCACTATGCGGCCACCAAGGCCGCGCTTGAGCATCTGACCCGGTCCTGGGCACTCGAACTGGCCGCGCACGGCATAAGGGTCAACGCGGTCTCCCCCGGCCCGGTCAAAAGCGGCGCGCTAACCGGCATGATGGGACTGCCGGCAGACATTGCACGCTCGGTCGAGGAGACAGAGGCGGCCCAAATTCCCCTCGGCCGGCGGGGCGAAGCGTCCGATCTGGTGCCATGGATCTTGCGCCTGGGCAGCGCCGAAAACGAATGGCTCACCGGCCAGGTGCTCACGGTTGACGGCGGCTGGTCGCAGCGGAGCTAGGGTGCTTTGCGCTTGCTTTCTTGAAAGGGAGGCTTGACCTTGACACTAGTGTTAAGGTGCTAGACGCCTCCCGAAAGGAGCCCAAATGCAAATCAAGGAAGCAGCCGATCGGCTTGGCATCACGGAACGCATGCTACGCCACTACGAACAATCCGGACTTATGGAGACGGGCCGCGCGGACAATGGCTATCGCAGCTATGACGCCGCAGACTTGCGCCGCGCGACCCGCATCCGCGACCTTATTGCCACCGGGTTTTCGACCCGCGAAATCCGAGCTATGGCGGCCTGCCTGTCCGACGAGGGTGACGGCCCCTGTGAGGGTGGCGTCGCGCAGCTGCTCGGGAAACTTGAGCAGATCGAACGGCTTCGGGCCGACCTTGACGCCAAACGCGACGCCGTTCACGCCCGCCTGGCCACCCTCCGCGCGGCCCTCTCCGAAGACGCCTAACACGTGGATCCTCGGGACAGGCCCGAGGATGACGCCGGTGGGTGTGGTGGACGGCAATGACCATCTAACCCCCTACATTCCCCGAACCACCCGCGGTCATCCCCGCCTTGTGCGGGGATCCAATCCACGTAGCTGCCAACCGGGCGGTTGTCTGCGAGCTGGAAACTGCCGTGCATTCTCTGCTTTGCTCGATACGCTTCGGGAACCAATAGATCCCCGCACAGGGCGGGGATGACGCCTGAGTTGGAGGCAAGGCCTTGCCCATGCCGCTGAAAACAGCCCCCTCCGTCGTCATTGTCGGGCTTGTCCCGGCAATCCAAAGAGCCTCACCGCGAAGGCCTGGAGAGTGGATCCTCGGGACACGCCCGAGGATGACGCCGGTGAGTTTGGCGGCGCCCTCCAATGACGGCAGGGGCATGGCTTCTATTGATGTGGTCTGACCTTGCCCCTCTCCCCTCGCCCTCCCGGACGAGCGCAGCGAAGATCCGGGACCCAGTACATCAGGAGCTCACGGCCCCTGCCGAGATGCCTGCGGCTACTGGATCCCTGCCTGCGCAGGGAAGGCAAAGAGAGGATGCAACAGACCTTATCCCTCAATCAGACAGGGATAGCCCCCTCGCAAGGCATTGAAAACACACCCACTGCCTATGAATAGCCGGAACTTATCCTCCCCTGCCGGACCTGTCGTATCATCACTCCCGTTCCTGCCATCACGGGGCCGCTGATGGACCGTCCGTTCGCGGTGGTGGGGACCGGGTTTCGAGGATGAGGTCTGGTGTAACGGACCAGAGCCTTATCCGGTGACTGGCAGCTTGAACCTGCAGCGGGGAGTGACGCTGCAGATCTCAGGCGTGTCTCGTATCTGGCAAACCGGAGGACACTCTACCTTCGGCGCGCAGAAAAGAGAAAGGCGCACGTTCAGTCATTTGGGACACGGAACCTGGGCAGGCGCAACGGCCTTGCACATCCCAACTTACCAACCAACGCCCGGCAAGTCCGGAGCGCCTGCCATCCCGTTTGAGCGGGAAACCGAGAACCAGCCAAAACGCCGGGGAGAGATCCTGCGGCGGATCTGGTGCTGGTCTCACCGTCCGTGGTGTTGCCGACCAAGACGCCCAACGGCGCCCCCTAGACCGCCCGCAGGTCCCGGTAGCCTTTGAAAATCAGAAATGCACCAATCCCGAACAGGCCCGCGCCGCTCAATTTGTCCACATTGATGCGGCTGCCAAGTGGCGATCTGAGCGCTGCGAGCGCCAGCATCGCATAGCCCATGATCGAAGCGCCATCCAGGACGACGAAGATCAATCCATAGATGAAGGACTGCGACAGGACATCGTGCTCAGGCGATATGAAACTCGGAAACAGTGCCGCGAAAAAGACAATGGCCTTCGGGTTGCTCACGCAGGAGAAGAAGCCGCTGATAAAGGCCGAGCGATATCCCCGGTGAACGGCGTTTTCCTCAGGCGCACGGGGTTTTGCCGTGAAGGCCGAATAGGCGAGATACAGAATATACAGCCCGCCGATGATTTGCAGCGCCGGCAGGATCTGGCTGGCGACACTCAAGAGCGCCGACAGACTGAGAACGGCAACGACGATATGCACAACCGAGCCAAGCGCATCGCCGGCAACGCTGGCCATTGCGGCCCTGGGCCCATGCCGCACGGCAAGGCTGGACGCCAGAGCCACCGCCGGCCCCGGCGTCGCAATGATCACCAGTGTTGCCGCGAGAAAAGCGAGAAAAAGCGTCAGGTCCATCGGGTTTCCAATTGATCGTTGCGCGTGGCCGCAGCCCTTGATCAGAGCGTGCCCAAGTTACTGGGTCAAGCACGCCTTAGCATTTTTGACAGGACTGCGCAGGTCATTTTCACGATCAGCCGGGCCGGAAAGGTCCAGGGCCTATTTGGACTTGTTGAACAGCTCCCGGCCAATCAGCATGCGGCGGATTTCCGAGGTGCCGGCGCCGATTTCATACAGCTTGGCATCGCGCAGAAGCCGGCCGGTCGGATAGTCATTGATGTAGCCGTTGCCGCCCAGAAGCTGGATCGCGTCGAGCGCGAGTTTGGTGGCGTTCTCCGCAGCAAAAAGGATCGCCCCGGCCGCATCTTCGCGGGTCGTCTCTCCCCGGTCACAGGCCTGGGCCACCGCATAGACATAGGACTTGGTGGCATTCATGGCGACATACATGTCCGCGACCTTGCCCTGCACCAGCTGGAAGGTGCCGATGGGCTGTCCGAACTGCTCGCGCTCGTGAATGTAGGGGATCACCACATCCATGGCCGCCTGCATGATGCCGACCGCGCCCGCCGACAGGACGGCGCGCTCATAGTCGAGACCCGACATCAGCACATTGACGCCCTTGCCGACTTCGGCAAGCACGTTTTCTTCCGGAACCTCGCAGTCCTGAAACACCAGTTCGCCGGTTTCAGACCCACGCATGCCGAGTTTGTCGAGCTTCTGAGCGACAGAAAAGCCCGGAAAATCCTTCTCGACCAGGAACGCGGTCATGCCCTTGGGCCCTGCGTCCGGATCAGTCTTGGCATAGATGATCAGCGTGTCGGCGCAAGGACCATTGGTGATCCACATCTTGGTGCCGTTGAGAATGTACTTGTCGCCCTTCTTTTCGGCGCGGAGCTTCATGGAAACGACGTCAGACCCGGCGCCCGGTTCCGACATGGCCAGAGCGCCCACATGTTCGCCGGAAATCAGCTTGGACAGATAGCGCGTCTTCTGTTCGTCGGTGCCCCAGCGGCGCAGCTGATTGACGCAAAGGTTGGAATGCGCGCCATAGCTCAGGCCGATGGAAGCCGACGCCCGGCTGACCTCCTCCATGGCGATGCAATGCTCGAGATAGCCGAGACCAGAACCGCCCCAGTCCTCTTCCACGGTGATGCCGTGCAGACCCATCTCGCCCATTTCAGGCCAGAGTTCGCGCGGGAACCAGTCCTCCCGGTCGATCCGCTCTGCCAGCGGCGCAATCCGGTCCTGCGAAAACGCACGCACGCTGTCGCGCAGCATGTCGGCCGTTTCGCCCAGGTTGAAATTGAAAGACGGAAAGTCGTTGCGGATCATGGTGCATCTCCTCCCAGAGACAGTCTGTTTGCTGTTGACCGGCCTAGGGGCGGTCGTATTTGACGAAATCGCTCAAGGTCCCGATCCGGTCGTAAAGCTGGCGCGCCCGGGCGTTTCCTTCTTCCGTGTGCCAATAGATCTTGTAGCAACCGAGCCGGTCCGCCTCTGCGGAGACAGCCTCGATCAACTTGCGACCGACACCACCACCGCGCAGGCTCTCGTCGACGTAGAGGTCTTCGAGATAGCAAGTAGGCTCGAGCGACCAAGTGCTTGCGTGCGGCAGGGAGTGCACAAGGCCCACAAGCCTGCCGTCAAGCTCGGCGACAAGACCGAAATGCCCGCCCTCATCCAGCAGCCTCTCGAACAGGCCGTCGGTCACTTCGGGAGCCAGGTCCTGCTTGTAGAAGGTCAGGTAGTCTTGCCAAAGACGGCCCCATTCGGCCCTGTCGGATGCTGACAAAGGCCGGATCGTTGCGTCGCTCATCGTGTCAGTCCTCCATGCCTTCAAGGCACATCAGGGTGAAAAGTCCGGTGGAGATATGAGACTGATCATCATCGTCCAGACCAAAGACATCGGCACGGCAAACGGTCAACGTCCGGCCGGGCTTGATGACCCGTCCGCGAGCCACGATCCGCGATGCCTTCGCCGGATTGAGAAGATTGACCTTGAACTCGGTCGTCAGGATTCCGGTTCCTGCCGGGAACAGCGTCAGCGCTGCATAGCCGGCGGCAGAATCTGCAACAGAAGACGTGGCACCGGCATGAAAAAAGCCATGTTGCTGGGTGAGTTCAGGCCTGAGCTGAAGTTCAATGTCGATAGCGCCGGGCGCAAGATGGGCCAGACTTGCCCCAAGGTGCATCATGAAGGGTTGCCTGGCGAAACTTTGCCGCACGCGCCTTTCCCAGTTCGGATCCCGAGGCTCCAGAAGCATCAGACCGTTTCCTCCAGAGCGTCCCGTGCAGCCGCAAAGTCCTCGAACTCAAGTCCGAGTTCCTTCATGCGCACGCGGCACCCGGCTTCGACCTCATCAAGATCGTTGAGCGCATGTTCGAGGTCCCGCCGCTTTTCCAGAAGCTCGGCCCGGCGATCGGAGATTTTCTGCATCAGCAAACGCAGCTGGCCGGGCTCGCCAGGCGCCTTGCCATACATCTCGATGATCTCGCTGATTTCGGCCAGGGAAAAGCCAAGCCGCTTGCCGCGTAGGATCAGCTTGAGCCGTGTGCGGTCGGCAGGCGTATAAAGCCGCTGACGGCCACGGCGCTGGGGAGACAAGAGCCCTTGCGCTTCGTAAAAGCGAAGCGTCCGCGTGGTGATCGCGAATTCCTGGGTCAATTGCGTGATGGTGTAGAGCCGCTGCATGGATCCTCCGTGGAGAACCGACCTTTTCGCTTTTTGACCTTAAAGTCAACAGAGGCTTATTTTCATATAAAACGCAGATATTTGAAAAAATCAGCGCACCAGTGAATCCAGCGTCAGCCCGCTTGCGAGAACGTTCAGATCCACCTCTCCTTCGATGCCGGCAATATCGCCGCGCTGATGATACTGCCACATCGCCCATTCATTGGCATAGCCTGGAGAGCGCCAGATAGACCTCGCCCACAGCGGGCGGCTAAGGCCCTGCCCGGTCAGATAGGCAAAATACACATCTTCAGGCGCATAGAGCATGACCTCCCGGCCACTTGCCTGCTCCACCTGCGCCACAAAATCGGAGACCTCACGCAGCAGCTCGTCCCGAGGCGGACGCCGCGCACAATTGCCTTCGAACTCAATGTCCAGCACCGGCGGCAACATGGCCTCCTGAACCGGCAGTTGCTGCAGGAAGTTGGCGGCCTGCTCTGCCCCCGGCTTGCACAGGGAGAAGAAATGATAGACGCCGCGGACAAGACCGGCCTCGCCCGCGCTCTTCCAGTTGGCGGCAAAGGCATTGTCCTTGAAGTCGCCGCCTTCGCTTGCCTTCATGTAGACGAAAGCAACATCATCTGATGCGACCTGATGCCAGTCGATCGCGCCCTGATGGTGGGAAACATCAATGCCCCTCACCGGGTAGAGCTCCCTGTCCGGTTCCCATGTCATGAAGAAGACAGCCGCCCCCACAATCGACAACACCGCGCCTATGGCCACATAGAAAAGGACCTTCAGCAATCCCTGCAAAAAACGCATTCGACCCCAGCCTCTTGCGACCACTCAAACCGGCGCAAAAATCGCGCCTGCAAACGGCATACACTTTTTGCCACCGGCACCGCTAGGTGCCTTCAGCCTGGAACCCGCTTCTAGGGCCGCTCAAAGGTTCCAAATCCGTGCTCGTCGAAATATTCGATCCAGACCGACTTGGCATCTTCCGCGTTTTGACGCTCGAACCGGACCAGCGAACGGCTGCCCGCTGGCGCATTCTCAAGGCGCGGCTCGAAGACGAAGGTATCGCCGTCCCAATGCGTCAAATCGAATGTCTGACCTTTGGGGCCGATTTCCAGAACCAGCCCGTCGTTGCCGGACACGATTTTTGCGGGGCCGAAATAGGCATTTTCATAGGACCCGGCATAGTCCGCCAGAGCCCCGGCCGCCTTTGGATCCACCGGCGCAGGCTTGCCGGCCATGGTGCCGACAGGTTTCATCAAGGGTGCCAGCAGCTGCTCATAGCCAGCCAGCCAATCCCGCGTCAGCGCGCCGTATTCAACCACGTCCATAAAGGATCTCGCGAGGCCCTCGGGAACACCGAAGGGCTCGGCATTGGTCAAGACGACAATGCCAAGATCGAGAGACGGCACCATCAGAAAACCCGTTGCCGCTCCCAGCGCAAAGGCACCCGAGTGGCTGAGGGTCACACGACCCGTGGGCTCCACGCCGACATTGAAACCGAAGCCATAAAACCCGGGCCGGGCATCCAGCGCATGTTGCGGCGAAGAGATCATCTGGGCCGTTGTTGCCTGCAAGAGGGCGTCTTTACCGATCAGCTGCTTTCCATCAAATGCGCCTTCTCCCAGAACAAGCGCCATCCACTTCGCCATGTCATTGACGCTTGAGCTCACCCCGCCCGCCGGCGACTGCGCATCCGGCTGCCGTTGATAGAGGCTCTCGAATGTTCCGCTCTCGCGCACATGTGGCAAGGCACGATTGTCCCGGTCCATGTAATCCGAAAACCGGGAGCTGGTGCTGCTCATCCCGAGAGGTTGGTAAAGCACATCATCTGAAAGCGACGCCCAGTCGGACCTGGACGCCCTGGCAACCGCCTCACCTGCGGCCGTCAGGCCGAAATTCGTGTAGGCGTAGCTGTCGCGGAAGGATCCGAGCGGCAGCAAGCGCAGGCGCTCCAGGACCTGTGCGCGGTCAAAGCCAATATCCTCCAGATCGTCTCCGGCATGATCAGGAAGACCGGAGCGATGTGCAAAGAGGTCTCCAAGGGTGAGCATTTCGGAGACGGCTTCGTTTTGAAGCCGGAACCCAGGCAGATGGTCGACCACCGGATCGTCCCAGCGGATAATACCCTCACCGACCTTGCCGGCCACGACAGTTGCGGCCAGCGATTTTGAAAGGGACGCGATCTGGAACACGGTTTCCGCATCGACCGACGCTGGGTCCCCCACAGCGAGCACACCATAGCCCTGGGCAAAGACGGTCTTGCCCTTCCAGACAACCGCCACCGCAAGACCGGGCACCCCGGACCGCTCAAGAACGTCTTGTGTCAGCGCATCCAGCTTCCCCAGCGCGGCCTCGATCTGTGCGTCATCAACCGGAACGGAGACCGTTTGCGCTGGTGAGAGCGCCGGCTCTTCAGCCCGCGCAGTCACAGCGGGGCCGGCCAGAACCAGGGCACAAGCCAGTCCAATCCCCTTTGACAAACGGCGTGAAAGGTCATGGCAATCGGCAAAACGGCGGCGGGACCGCGTAAAACTGGCAAACATCAAAAACAACCTCCAGAAGCAATAACGCCCGAGGTCTACCGAAAAGCTATTGCTGTTAGGTGAAGTTCGGCCAGAGCGGTGCCGAGGCGAGTTCCAAGACATTGCCGTCCGGATCATTGAAATAGAGGCTTGTGCCACCCGCGGGCCAGATGACCTCGCTGACAATCTCGACATCACAACGTGCGAAATGATCCCGCCACGCCTGAAGTTTGCCTGCGTCGACCCGAAAGGCGAAGTGGGAATGACCGACGCTGTCGTGACCGGGAACAATACCACCGGGCGTGGCCACATCCTCGCCGGTATGCCCGCGATAAAAAACAAGCAACGTCTGCGCCGGACCAACGTCATAGGCAAAAAGCCGGTCGCCCGCGACCATGCGCGTCAAGCCGAGAACGCCTTCATAAAAGCCATGTGCCGCATCCATGTCGTCGACATAGACCGCTGTTTCCAAAATGCCGTCAAGCGAGGGAGCTGTCATTGCAAACCACTGATCCGAAAAGTACCGGCACAAAATTTAGCTGGCAGGCAGGACCAAGGCAAACCCGCAAGGCTTTCCGGCACCCCTTCTAGCCAAGCTCCAGATCAGGCGCCGTCATCCGTGGCTCGAACTCTGTAATGCGATAGATCGCAAGTCCGTTCTTGTGAAACGGGTCATCCCTGACAATCGCCTCTATCTGATCCCAGCTGGACGCCGCGGCGAGAATGACACCGCCAGTTCGCGGAACCTTGGGCCCGGAGGCAAGGAACACGCCGCGCTCATAGTTCTGTTCCAAAAACACACGATGTGCCGCCAGCTGGGCATCGACCGCATCAAGCTCGACTGCATATTCAAGATCGAGGACAAAAACGCTTTTCATGGATGTCACCACCGCTTTGTTCAGCCGAGATATCCCACGGCGGATAAGGCCGCCGCGGGCGCTGCAAAACCCTGATCAGGCGATCGAGAGCTTCACGTCGATGTTGTTGCGTGTGGCGTTGGAATAGGGACAGACCTCGTGGGCCTTGGCAACAAGAGCCTCAGCTTCGTGTGCCTCCAGTCCCGGGATCGACACTTCGAGCGCAACCTCCAGGCCAAACCCGCCTTCGGAACGCGGACCTATGCCGACTTCCGACGTGATGCTCGTCTCGGCCGGAATGGTCTTCTTGTCCTGGGCGGCGACAAATTTCAATGCACCGATGAAACAGGCGGCATAGCCCGCAGCAAACAGCTGCTCCGGATTGTTGCCCTCACCGCCCGCGCCGCCGAGCTCCTTCGGCGTGGCAAGCTTCAGCTTCAGAGATCCGTCGAGGGTTTCCGCGACACCGTCACGGCCACCGGTTGCCTTGGCTTTTGTTGTGTAAGCGACTTGAACACCCATCTTCGTTTTCCTTCGTCTGGCCTGCTGGAGGGAGACTGATCCATCCGCGGCCCCAATGAATTGATCACATTAAATCGCGCACGATCTAATATTTGGAAATATATATCGTGCGCGATTTAATTTCAACATCTTGCGATAAGATCGCGCACGAATTATCTTCGCTCGCTTGTAGAGTTGCGTAAGTGAAAGCAAGACTGCCATGACACAAACGATGTTCCCGTTTGACCTGGATCCGGTGCCCGAGCCCAAGAAAACCCAGAAAGCCAAGAAAAAGGCCAAGGCCAAACCGGTGGAAACCAACGCACCGGAGGGCACAACCGTTCCAGAAGACCAATCGGCGGACACAAGCGTCGCAACAGAAAAAGCCGTAGAGGTAGAGGCGCGGGCAGACGTCAGTGAGACAGTAACGGTCCCGGAACCGGGCGACCTGCTCCTCGAGCAATTTCTGTGCTTTTCGCTTTATTCCGCCAATCACGCCATGACGCGGGTCTACAAGCCCCACCTTCAGGAGCTTGGCCTCACTTACCCGCAGTATCTCGCCATGGTCGTGCTCTGGCAGAAAGACAAGATCCTTGTCGGGGAGCTGGGCGACCGGCTGCAGCTGGAATCCAACACGATGACGCCGCTGCTGAAACGCCTGGAGGCGATGGAGCTGCTGACCCGCACGCGTGACAAAAAAGACGAGCGCCAGGTGCGCATCGCTCTGACCCGCAAGGGCCGGGCCCTGAAAAAGAAGACGGGCAGCCTTTCAGCCTGTATTCTCGCCGCCACCGGCATGTCCGTCGAGGACGTCATCGACCTGCAGGGCAAGATCATGCTCCTGCGCGACAACCTGCTGAAAGCGGCCGAAACGGATCAATGAGACGCGCCGAATTGGCCGGCCTTCGAAAGCTGCCTAAAACGGCAGGCCGAACCAGAGGGCGGCAATCCCCAGGAAGGCGAAGAAGCCGACAACATCGGTGACAGTGGTCACAAAGACGCTTGAGGCGATCGCCGGATCAACATTGACCTTGTCGAGGGCAATCGGAATCAGCAGGCCCGACAGGCCGGCAAACAGCATGTTGATGATGATCGAACCGGCGATCACGATGCCAAGACCCGGACTTTGAAACCACGCCCAGGCGGTCAGGCCGATCAGGACCGCCAGCGCCAGACCATTGAGGAAGCCCACGAGAACCTCGCGGCGCAGAACCCGCAACATGTTGCGCGCACCCAGCTCCTGGGTCGCGATACCGCGCACGGCGACAGTCATGGTCTGCGTGCCGGCGTTTCCGCCCATGGACGCCACGATCGGCATCAGTACAGCCAGTGCCACCATCGCCTCGATGGTGTCTTCGAACAGCGCGATGATGATGGACGCCAGAACCGCGGTGCCGAGATTGACAACCAGCCAAGTCAGCCGCGAGCGCGCAATGGTCAGCACGCTGTCGGAAATCTCTTCATCGCCCACCCCGGCCAGGGCACGCAGATCTTCTTCCGCCTCTTCCTGGATCACGTCGACGATGTCATCGACGGTCAGGATCCCGACCAGCCGCTCGTTTTCATCGACGACCGCCGAGGAAACGAGGTTGTAGCGCTCAAACCGGCGGGCGACTTCCTCCTGATCCTCGGTCGCCAGCACCGCATGACGGGTCTCCGTCATGATCGAGGTCACCTTCTCGTCCCGGGTGGTGCGCAGGACCTTGTCCAGTGCGACCGCCCCCAGAAGCCGGAACGTCGGATCGACGACGTAGATCTCGTAGAAACTGTCCGGCAGATCGCGCGCTTCGCGCATGTAGTCGATCGTTTGCCCGACGGTCCAGAACGGCGCGACAGCGATGAATTCCGTCTGCATGCGCCGGCCGGCACTGGATTCGGGATAATCCAGAGCCCTTTGAAGCTGCGCGCGGTCCGCATAGGGCAGTTCGCCAAGGATCTCCGCCTGATCCTCTGCATCCATGTCCTCGAGGATGTAGACGGCATCATCGGAATCGAGGTCGCCAAGACCTTCGGCAATGTCCTCGTTCGGCAGCGTTTCAAGCAGCTTGAGACGGACCGCCTCGTCGGTTTCGGTCAGGGCGGTGTAGTCGAAGTCATCGCCGAGCAGGCGCACGAACCGGGCCCGATCAGCCTCCCCGAGGCTCTCGATCAGATCACCTGTATCGGCCTCATGGAGCTTGCCCGCGAGCTTCAAGAGCCCGATCGCATCCTCAGCATCGATAGTCGCCTCAACCGCCTGGATAAAGGCGTGATTGAGGTGGCCTTCCTCGTCGCGCACGGAAAGGACGGGGGCATCTGCGGTCAGATCGTCCTGCAGGTCGATGTTCGCCATGAAGCCCCTCTTTCTCCGCGATTTCGCGGATGAAACTCACACAAAGAGGGCGCGGTTGCCCTGCCCTCACAAGTAACGCTGCGCGAAATCATTTGCCACAAGGATCTGATGTGCCGTCCACAATCTTGAGGGCACCGCACGCAGAAAGATTGTACCGACGTCAAAGCCTGCCGGCGTCAATCAACAGGGCAGGATTTCACCCGCTGCGCACGGCGGATCCCGGTGAGATAGTCCCTGACCCGTTCCGGCAGGATACGCTCCTCATCGGAGATACAGGGCAACGCCTTGCCAAAGGCCCGGCGGGCCCGGTCCGTGCTCAGACAGACCCGCCCGGCCGCCAGAACCTTGTGCTCGAGATACCAGAGCCGGCGGCAAGAAAGGCTGGCCAGGTTCTGCGGCGGGACCTTCATCGCCTCCACCAGCGCAGGCGTCAGTCCCCTGGTCTCAGCCTCAGCAGCCGGCACCGCCCCCATCAGGCAAAACCCGAGACCAAGCGCGAGAGACAGCACTGAGGCTCTCAGATGGCTGGACATGACGAGGTTTGCTCCTGAAGCAAGTCGGAAAGAGCAATTTGCCGCTTTCTGCCGTGTTAGCGCAGCATTTAACTAAGCTACGGGCGAGAGAAGATGAATCTTAGTGATCAAGAAATATAACCAGTCCACGGACACATTTCTGAACCTCATAAGAATACCACTGACCCAACTTGAGCTTGGCGAAGCCGTATTTGGACCGCTCTCCGGGGCCCGTCTTATGCGACTGGTGAACGAAACCATTTTCAAAGATGGACAGGTTTGGCCGAATAACCCCCAAGGCACCTCGCATGGCCACCTCTTTTCTTGCCGCAAACATAAAATACTCACTTGCTGCGGGCTCGTAATTTTAGTTCAAACAAACGAGATACATTTTCAGTAAGGTTAAAGTGCTTTGAGGACGCGGGAATGATTTCACAAAAATTTAGCGACAGTGACGCCGCTATTGAAGCGAAGGAAGCTGCCACGCATTACAGACACTTAGAAACAATTCGGCTCACGTACATAAATTTCCTAATTACAATTAATCTAGCGTCGATCGGTTTCTTAGCAACGACACTCAACAATATAGACAATAATAAATCAATCGCAATTATATTTATATTTTACTTCATAATACTTCATTTAATAAATTCGCACCTAACAACAGCTATAAGAAGTCAAAGCTATGTTATACTTGCGTATGAAACTTCTATATTCAAATTGATTGATCTTGCATATGCACAGAATGAAATTAGGCAGTTGATAGAGATAAGAAACAACCTCCCTCTTTCATTCCGAACAAGTACAAAACCAACACGCAATTCTTTGCAAAAAACCCTCTATATATTTAACTTTATTCCAATAGCTGGAAACATATTTATTTTATATCATTCAATAAGTATGGATTTTAGCATATATTTTTCATTGAATTCAGCAGCAATTATAACCCTCATGCTGATAAAGTACTTTATTGACATCAGACATCAGAGAAGAACACGAAAAGAAGTTGAAGAGAAAGACCTCTGATTTATGAATATCTTATGAGTAGCGCGCGACCAGCCGTCGATCTCTCAGGTTTTCGCTCGCGAATGTAATTATCCAGAAAAAACGACATACTAAATCATTTCCCATCACGGAAAGTACTCCGCCGCCTCAAAAGCAGTCATTCATCTCCTTAATCACAGACAACGCACGGACATAAAGGGCTTACGGCCCAATAATTTCGCCATTTGTCGATCCTGTTTCTATTCCTAGATAGTCACCGAAGTTTTCAGCTCTCCGGCAATTACAAGTCGGCAACTGCTCATCTTACTGCCCCAAAAGACGACCAATGAAACTTGTCCGCCTATTCCATGGCATCCTGGCGGATCCGGGCCATCTCGAGAGACTTCGTTTTCAGAGAGATTTCAATGGATGACCGTGTGTCCAAAGATGGAACCCGTCGCCGGTAATACCAGGTGCCGGAAATATGGCACTTCAGGAACCGATCACGATCACGCATACCCCTCCCTCACACGTATGTGGGGTAAGAATTGGGGTAAAAAACGCGATTTAGTAAATAAAAAAACCGGCACTAGGCCGGTTCTCTTTAGAATTCAACCACTTGCCAAGTCAGCAAATGGTGCGGTCGAGACGCGCCGCATCCGATAATTAACATAATAATTTCAGCTACTTAATTTTCCGTTGCCCGAAAATGTAGGGCGATTTGTAGGGCGTTATGTAGGGCGCTCTTCAAAGTTGCATATCAATATATTTTCTCCTTAAACTATAATCACCCTCCTCATTGGGAACCGTATGGGACGGATTGTTGAGAGGAACCTTGTAATGAGCAAACTCTTGATCGCGGCGGCGCTTAGTCTCGTCCTGTTTCCGTTCGCCGCCAAGGCGCAGCCCGTCGAGGTTCTGTTTCAAGGTGTGATCAACGCCAAAGGCAAAGACTGCCCCAGGGTGACGAACATCAACCCCATAGGTCAGCGGTCGTCAGGCTCTGCTGTTGTTGCAGCGGCCTGCTCGAATGGCGGTCGGCACGTCATTGAAATCAAGCCGGACTATTCCCTCAAATACATATCGACCTGCCGAACCTATGAAGGGTTAGGCGGCAAGTCCTGCTTTTGAAGGCCGATTGAACAATTCGGTACTACAAGAGATTTGATGGTGCGGCCCTGGCATCAGCGCTTGAAATGAAATTCGCGCTGCCGATCTAATGCCCCATGGAATTTTAACACACAAAGAACGGTCCGCGCCGGTCACTGTCGGGAACTTGCGCAAGGCCGGACACAAGATCGAGGTGCATTGCATTCAACCCTATTGCAGTGCTCAAGAGATAATCGACCCGGCCCGTTTCAAGGATCATGAAGCGATTCCGGATCTCGGAAAGCTGTATCGGTTAACGTGTGAACGATGCGGACACGTCGGTTTTGAAGCCCGACCCGTATACCCGAAGGCAAATGGAACGATTTGAAAATCCCCGTCAGGAACCGCCATCAATAGAAACAGATTTCTATACCGGTCCTTTCTGAACCTAGCTGAAGAACTGAAAAACAACGGCCAAATTCCACGCTAACAACTGCCCCGTAGACCGCATAAATCCCCTTTACGAAATTACGCTGAAAATTTGCAAATACTTTTGTTGCGACGTTGATAGTTGAGTAGTCTAAAACTACCAACCAAATGCCTTTCTCACAGCTTTCCAATCGGTCTAATTGTCATTGTTATCTGACGGTAAACCCGAAATGAATTCGCCAAACGCTTGCATTTCTTTGTTCTCAATGAGAAGAAATTCCATTCGCTCCAAACAATAGCCTTGAAACAAGTCACTATAGCCACGACCTAATGCATATTTGGTGATTTTTAAATCTTGCTTCAGTAAATTTAAAGTAGCATCGGACTCCACATTTAATTCATCTCGGCTAATTATGCCAGAATTAAACGACGAATACATAATATATACTTTATTTAGATATATGAAAACCAAGTATAGCGCCCTATGTATCCCCTCTACGTCATTTTTATCTAATTGACCAGAAATAAGGCGTTCAGCAGTCATTGCTAATTCTGGATATTCAATGCACGCCTGATTAATCGCAAGCTGCTCATTCCAAGACCTGCTTACAATCGACTCCTTGTCTTTATACCGGTTGTACCGATAAACCGTCGCCGCCACCATCACCGCCGCAGCACTGGTCACCACAGGAGCAATTTGAACCAATAAATCAAATATCAGAACTAATTCCATTATTTAAAATTTCTGCGTTAATGACTCTGCGCCCTTGTTTAACCGAAACTATACGCCGCCTTTACAGATTCTACAGGCTCACATGCGAGCGCTGCGGCAATGTCGGCTTTGAAGCCCGGCCCGTTTATCCCAAGGCGAGCGGGACTATTTGACTTACCTTTTACTAGCGATTTTCTCGATAGGATCTCTCTGACCACGCTTTAACAATTGCAATCGAACTGCAGATACAATTGCATATGCATACAAATAGTCTAAAGGCGCGGATACCCCAATATCGTCTTTCAAATAATAGAATTTTTCTGCAAAATAGACATAGAAAAACAATTCGTTGTTTTTAATTCCGTAAAAAAAATCTTGTTCCGCAAGCTCAACTAAGGACGGCAAGCCGCTATAGTATGTTCCTAAACTGCTATGCTGAATTAGTGCGCTATTACGTAACCCCACAATACTTAGAGACTCCAAATCATCCAAATATAAGGCATTAGAAATAACGTTTGGAAAATTATATCGAAGCCCTAAACAAAATTTGTAGTATAAAACAAATTCTCTTGACCAACGCTCACGCTCAAAATGGCTTAAGGTATTTTTGTCAGGCTCTATTTTGCTAATTTCACTTGCCGCCCATCCTGCGGCCGCGCCTGCTATTATCTTTCCGGTTTCAGAAAGTATCCTCTTCGCCTGCTCAGTATTCCCCGGAACCTTCTCAGGGAATTTCTTTCTGACATCTTGCAATCGAATGAAATACTGAAATCCGGTCTCAGTTTCCTTTTTAAAGTAGGCTATTTCTTTTTGTTCGATCAGACGGATCAATTCACTTGCATCTACATGATATTTTGTTACTGCATCCGTCAATTGAATGTACATCTCGTCTGACATGGACCGGTTTCGCTTTTCGGATAACGTTCAATGTTTCATTCAACCAAAAACAATATTTGATCCTGACACAAGACACAAAAAAAGCGCGCCCAGGTTTCCCAAGGCGCGCGTTTTCAATTGTGATCAGTGTGGATCGCCGCAACGATCTTTTCAGTCAGATTTTCAAACTTATCCGATAGCTTGTTGATTGCCAGCACCAGCCGGGTTTCAACTTCCTTCAGGTGTTCGCGGCTTGCGTAGTCTTCTGCCACTTTCAGCCGGAAGTCATTCAAGTCAGCGCGCACCGACAAGATGGCAGCGAAGAGAAACCACCAAGCCCCGCACAACACCACTGCAATCGCCAGAAGCGTCATGACCTGTGCCCACGTAATGGCCCCATCCATCACCAGCACCCCCGGCGTTCGCCGTTCCGATCGTTCCCCGCAACCCGCTCCGCGCCGCCCCGATCGACAGCCACAAGCGCCAGGAATCCGGCCGGACTTATGTTATTCGGCGTGAACCCGGCGCAAGGCTTCGCACTCTTCGCGCTCTGACAGGCTCCGAGCGCTGAAATACTCAAGACACAAGCGATAATCCGAAAGGCGTTGCAGAGCCGCATCGTCGCTTTTCCTTTCCTGTTCTGCTTCCAGGCTGGCTTCAAGGTCTTTCGCCCGGTCCTTGATCAGCGCATGGCCTTGCCCAAGCGCGTAAACGGATGCAATCACAGCGACAGCCAACAAAAAGGCCGCTAAAAAGCGGCCTGTTTTGCTTTGGATGAAGAACGAAATAACAACCCCGATCATTGCAGTTCCGCCTTGAGCGACTTTACCGCCAAGATCAGACGGCCATGGAAGACAAGCCCAAGCAGCGCCAAGCCGATCACAACGCCTCCCGAGATTGCGACCACGCGCCAGTCAGAAAACAGGCTTGCCCCAATCATGCCACCGCCACCGAAAAACACTGTTCCGATGCGCTCCCAAAAGCCGACCGTCTTGATTGCCGGGCGATCAATCGCACCGGGAACCACGGCCACACCGTCACAAATCTTTTCGCTCTGAAATGCCGGTTCAATCTTGGTGTCCGGCTCTTCGTGCACTGCCACCGGAAGCACTACACGGGCAACCGGAACGGGATCACCCATCAGAAGGTGATCATATTCGGGAACAGCATCGAAACAGGGACACGCCTTGCGAACACCCGGAAAATCCCGGTGTCCGCAGATGGTGGTGATGGCCGGGAAGTCTACCAGAAGCCCGCGAATGAGGGCATCGAGCGCCGCCTTCTGTTGTGGCGTCCGGGTGTCCTTTGGCGAGAGCTTGCCGTCATTGGTCACGCCGCCAACATAGCAAATGCCGATGGTGTGCGAATTGTGCCCGCGCACATGCGCGCCCTTGGCCTCGACCGGGCGTCCAGGCCAAATTTCACCCTGCAGACCGACGACGAAATGATAGCCGATATCATTCCACCCCCTGTCCATATGCCATTTGCGAATGGTCGCCACGGACACCGGCCGACCGTCCGGTGTCGCCGAACAGTGAATGACAATTGTATCTATCTTCCGCATAGTTACGGTTCCTTTCAGGCACAAAAAAAGCCGCTCGAGCGGCCTCGTAATCTTGAGTTATGGGGAAAAGTTCGTTGGCACTGGATAAAATCAAACAGATGCGGTTAAGAACAATCCAATGCTTGAACTTGAGAGGCGAAAAACATGGAAGTAATTTTTGGGAGTGTTACGATACCAATTTGCACCGGACTTGCTTGGCTCGCATACCAACACCATGAGGATTTTGGGCGCATAGCAAAGGTACTAATGGCACTGTCTACTATGGTAGTATTTGTGGCCGGAATATTCAGTTATGCCGCAAACTACGGCGCACGATTGGCCCTTACTCACAGCCAAGAACAAAGCACTTTAGACCTTCAAGAAATTAATTCCCTGATGCCATTTAGCTTTAATCACGTTGCATTTATTTCGATAATGTTCGCGGTTTACGTAGCGATTTTATGGACTATGCCTTACTTCATCAATTTAGATGATAAGTAAACAGTATAGACGGCAGACTAATTTTCCGGCGCAATCGGCAACAAGTAGTGCAGCGCTACCCGCACCTTGCCGCCCGTAAAAGCGCCGGTGTCACCATTGGCCGTGAGAACAACAGGCGTATCCGCATAGAAGGCTTGCGGCCCGATCACCCCGGCGTTGGTCGACCCGGCCGCTATGCCAAGAAAGCCCCCGAATTTTTCGGCTTCCCCGGCGATCCCGCAATGATAATTCCAAACTCCCGTGACCTCTTCCGTGGTCCGCGTGGACACGCAAAAGACAATCGCCCGGTCGGGAATAACCACGGAACTTGCGACACTCGCGCCGCTCAAGATCAGTTCCTCTTCAACGGTCACGATGCGGCTTTCTGCGCCGTTCAGCGTGGATGCCAGGGTGACAACACCCGGCCCGGTCCAGGAAGTGCCATTGAACACCGCACACCCGCCCTCGTCTGCCACATAGGCCCGCCAACCGGCTTGCGGCGCGAAGAAGGACCAGGTGCCCTCCCTGTGGCTGGCAATGGCCCCGTCCTGCCCCGCAAAGTCGCCAGTCGCCTCGGTCGGCACAATGTAGCGGTCACCATCGGCCGGGCTTCCCGGCGCGCTTGGCTGGCTCTGGCTTAGCACTGACAGTTGGACAAGGGCGTCCAGCACCCCAAGCGCCTCATTGTGGGTGACGTGTTTCTGACTTTGGCTTGCCGCGATTTCCGGCAAGCCCAAAAGTGGCGTTGTCATGGATTAGTTTCCTTCAATCAAAGCCGACGCACCAACGCCCCGGCCATAGGTTGCAGACATCTGAAAGACAAAGAAGGTGAAGCCTTCCCCCACGCTGCCAAGGTCAACCAACTGATCGGCGGCCGTGTAGGTGACGCTTTGGCTCGATGCGTCCAGCGTCCGTTTCAGATCGCCGCCCTGCCAGATTTCAACGGCGTATAATTCGGCGTCTTCCCCAAGGGGCACGTCCGGCGCTTCCCATGTGTCGCCGCCGATCCGCGTGCGCCGGACCCACGACAGCACAACATCGCCGCCAACGGTGGCAGTTGATTTCAGATGAACCGGCGACAACGGGCGTTCGCCCCGGCCGGTCATGGTGACGCTGTAGGCGGCGAAGTCTTCCCCGCCAACAACACCGTCCGCAGGCCCGACTTGCCAATTGAGCGGCAAGCCGATCTGCCCGCGTTCCAGGCCGCTTTGCACCATGCCGCCCGTCGGCACCACCACACGGCTACCCGCCGCCGCACCCATGGCGCTTTCGCTGCCCCGCTGCCCTCGCAGCAGCCGGGACAGGCGATAGGTCCGCGTGCCGATCAATTCCGCATTGGCGAACTGCAACAGCTCCCAATCCCCGGACGCCGACTGCACGAGCAAGGCGTTTCCACCTGCCAAAACCAGGTCATCGGAAAGGCTTTGAAGGCTTCCGCTGTAAAGCTCCACCTCAACGGAATTGGCATTGTCCCAACGATAAAGCGGCCCCGGCGCAAGGTCGGTCTTCACCTCCCCGATGGTTCCGGCGACACCAAGGCTTGCCCGTGTGACAAAACCGCTGTCCGAAGGACTGGACAGGAACACCAAGCCCGGATTGAAGGGCAGCTTGTAGCCTGTCAAATACCCCTGCCAGGCTGAATCACCATCCCGCAACAACGGACCGTCGACAAAGACGCCAAGGGCGCTTGCCGACTGTTTCTGCGTCCCGAAGCTTCGCGCCCGGCCAAGGCCTCTTGAGGGCTCATAGACCGGTCCGTCATAGCTCTTGGCGCTTACGCTTCGCCCGGAACCGGAAGAGCCGCCATCGGTCACCTTCGACGAGCGGGCAAGATAGGACCGCCCGCCGAACTGCAGCCGCACCACGTCGCCCGGTTCAAGGGCAAGCGCCTCCTCCGCAACACCGAAGGTGAAGCCTTCCCGGCCCGCCCAAGCCTCTTGCAAGAGACTTTCGGCAATGCCCTGCACGCGGGAGAAGTCCAGGACAACGGGACTGTCCGTCACCACCACGCGGTCACTTGTCACCGCTTCCAGGAGCCCTTCCCCGGTGACGGTCTCAAAGTCCCGTGCAACGTCATAGGCTGTCAGGCGCACCACACGCGGCAATTCGGTCTGTTGCGCCCGCTTGATGGTGACAGGCTCTGCGTCCTTGCCGCGATCCAGCAATGCCCCGGCGTCCAGATCCAGAACCGGGAAACGAGATCGGCGCGACCGCGCGACGATCTTGCCGCCCGATTCCAGCGCATCGAAGAAGAACACCGCCCCCAGCATCTCAAGAACGCCGCGCGCGCTGGCCACATTGTCGACGATGTAGCCATCGGCCACACCGTCAAAACCGCCCGTGTCGAAGTCGGCACCCTCGACAAGGCCACTTCGCGTCAACATGAGCCGCGCAAGACCGTCAGCCGGCACACCGCCCAAACGGCCAGAAAGCCAATGCCCGGTCGTGAAATTTGCGTGATCGGCCCAGGTGTCACCGTCCACCGGAAAGCTTGGAAACGGTCGCACGTCCCATGCCCAGGCGAACATGCGGGACGTATCGACCATGGCCCCACCGTAGGCGCCCGAAACCGGATTGTTGCCGCCTGTCTCTGCCCAATAGTCCATCACAGCGCGCAGATACCGACGCTGAATCAGATCGTCCCGCGCCGTTGATGAATAGTGCGGAACAAAGCTTTCAGACGACTTCGGATCATAAAAGACATTCGGCTGATTGGTGCCCTTGTCGATGGCCGGACAGCCGAACTCTGTAAACCAGATCGGTTTGCTTTCAGCCGTCCACGCCGTCGCGCTCGCATTGCGCACACCGCCCGGCCGGTTCCGGTGGGTGTTCTGCCACCAGCTGCGAATGTCCTTTTGCCGGAACACCCAATCTTCACCGTGGGCACCGTCATGGATTGCCGTTCTGGTTTGGCTGTCACGGTCGGCTTCGCTGGCATAGTACCAGTTGAAATATTCCCCGCCCTCGATGTTGGATTTGAGATAATCCAGATCATAGATCGACTGGTATTCGGCGGAATGGTCGGCATGGCCGGTTCCATCCCGCCAATCGGACAACGGCAAATAGTTGTCGATGCCGATGAAATCCAACTCAGCATGCGACCAAAGCGGATCAAGATTAAACCAGACGTCCCCGGTGCCATCGGCAGGCCGGTAGGAATGATATTCTGACCAATCGGCCGCATATCCGAGCTTTGTGACACTACCGACAACGGCACGCACCTCCCCCAACAAGTCAATCAGGCCGTCCACGAACGGAAAGGAATGTCCGGTTCCGCGAACGCTGGTCAGTCCCGGCATTTCGGTTCCAATGGCAAAGGCATCAACACCGCCCGCAAGATCCGCCAGCTTGGCCAAATGCAGGATGAAACGGCGGTAAGACCATTCGGGCGGCCCCGAATAGATGACCGCGCCGCCGGACACGCCGAAGTCAGCCGCATTGGCTGTTCCCAAGAAAACGGCGGCTTGCGTTTCCGCAGCCGCCGTTTGATCGACCGTGCCGGGCTGTCCCGGCGCGGGATGGCATGTAATCCGCCCGCGCCAGGGGAAAACCGCTTGTTCCGTGCCCCCGTATGGATCGGGCAAGCCGTTCCCGGCCGGAACATCCATCATGATGAAGGGATACAAAAACACCTTGAGCCCGCGCGCCTTCAAGTCGGCAATGGCCGCAATGACGCTGGCGTCATTGGGCGATCCGCCAAAGGCTGGCTTGCCGTCAACTTGGCTGACAACCGTCGCCACTCCGCGCGACAGGCCTGCAACTTGCCAACTGATCGGCGTGGTTTGCTTGGTGCCCTCTTCAACGCGCGGCGCGATCTGGCATGATCCGCACCGCAGATCATCGCCGAACCACGCGACCACCAGGGCGACCGCCTCCACACTCGGCAAGACCGCTTCCACAAGGTCAAGCGAGTGGTTCCAGTCCGTGTCATGGGTCTTGGTGTGGCGGTTGTTGTCGGTCGTATTCGTGCCGCTCACCACATCCTTGACCAAGGCAGGTGAATAGCCAAATTCGGTTGAACCGGGCAAAAGACAAACGCCGGTCAAACGCTCTTCCTCATAGCCAACAGCCCGAATGACTTCGAACGTCAGTTGCGGAATCCGGTTGCCATAGGCGGCAAGCGGCAAATCCTCGAAAACGACATAGGCCGTGCCGCGATAGGCAGGCGCATTGCCGGTGCCTTGCTTGGCTTCAATCAGGGCGTCCGGCTCTTGGGCTTCCGTGCCCTTGTAGATGCGCGCATGGACAGTGGTCAGGTCCAATTCATCCCCATCCGCCCAGACCCGCAAAACTTGGGAAATCGGCCCCTCGCAAAGACCGACCGCGAAACTGGCAAAATAGCTGTAGTCTGTTGTGGTCGTGGACGCACCGCCCCCGCCTTTGCCGCCCTGTTGCTGCGTTGTGGTTGTGACCACTTCATCCAGCTTGGTTGCCCAAATGACTTGACCCGATACGCGGGCATGACCGGCGATGATCGGAATGGCCGCGCCTTCCGTCGATGACAGCACTTGCAGACTGTCAAGCCGCTGCCCCTCGACGGACTGCGAAGACCCGCCACCGCCAAACAGGAAGCTGTCAAGCAGGGAACCGCCAATGGTGGCGGCACTTGTGATCGCGGACGCAACAAGTCCGCTCGCGCCACTCGCGCCGACAAGTGCCGACGCGGCCGCGCCCAAAAGAAGCGTAGCCATGATGGGGAGCCTTTAATTTTCGGCGTGAACAAACACAGTTCAAAAAGGAATTATTTCATCAGTAACGCGGTCTATATAACTGTCGACATAGGAACAGTAACTCCTCACGTCACCCCAAACATCTTTAATATATGCGTCAGAAACTGTTACTTTATTTCCTAATCTATCGTACCCACCACGGTGGACACAATCATGCCTGACACTGACAGCCTTTGATAAACGCTCTTTTATACGAGCCGGAGGGTTGAAGTCCTCATGACTAAGAGATTTAAGAACATTCTCAACAACTGGAATATTATGAAATATTATTCCATTTAAATATTTCATAATTTGATTATCAATAAAATCCTTCGAACTCAAATATCTAAGTGGAAATTTTTCAGAATTCAATTTATCATTTCTAGAAATAATATTAAACCTAACAATATAACTACTATTTACTGAAATCTTTATTTTGTCCTGCAGATAAACTTCCATCGCCGATATAATCTGAGCGAAAATCATTCTTTTTATCGTTGCTTCGCCAAACTGAGAAATCGGATGTCGAAGAAGGCCTATTGCCTCTCCCCCCTCTTGGAGTAGTATTTTCATCGGATCTTGTGGGGGGGAAATGTCGAGAAATTCATCATCACTTTCAGGATAAACATCAGACGACACTATGATATTATTTGTAAAATCTTGAAATTCGACCTGACAGCTCGCCCCATTCAAAAAAACATTAAGTTCAAAAGATTCATTGCAGTGCTCACATGCAACGTCGTCCGAAAGAGTAAGATCCAAACCATCCAAACCTGCACCATCACCTGTATAGGGGTCAGGAACATTCAAGGCTGCTTGAGATTTTTTGCGGCATGATGGACAGATAAAGTCAATCCCAACAAAATATTTCAGCATTGCACCCCCACTAGCCGCAGCAACTAAACCTTGCTTATCGTTACCATCTACACCTCAATTTCCAAGCTGCAACCAGCCGTCTCCGCCAAAAAATCGTTATTCTCACCTTGCAAACACCGGCTCCTTCCAGCGCGTGGATTTAGCCGCCATCATCCTTACTGAAAAGCGCAAACAGCCCATTGAAGCCAGCCTATCGAAGCCGCTCTTCTTTCCACAGCAGCACCTTTTTGATGCCCGCTGGACGGCGCAGAATGATCTTGCCAAAATCCCGGCTATCGGGGATGCGTACGCTAATCAGCAAATAGTCGCTCTTCCGGCATTTTTCACACCTGAACGGCAGTGAAAAAACGCGCCTTTGAGGCCCCAAAAGTTCGGCCAGATCCGCCGCCAGGTAATGCACCTGACGATGGCATAGATTGCACTTCACGATCACCATGTGACCAATCAACGAGGATTGATTGAGTGTCAGCTCGTTCGTTCGTCCCATTGTTCCCCTCGCACTCTCTCGCGACAACATAGCGACGGAACAAAAAGAGAACAAGAATTTCCAGAATGGATTGAGTTCGTATTCAAAGGCCATCCGGAAACCTTGAGCGAGCCCCCGTGTCACGAATTGCGAGATCATGGTTCACAAACAGACTAGTCGCACGAGGCCGCCTGCCTCACACCTCCACTCAAGGCTATTCAACGCAAACAGTCGGGGCGGCAAGAGCTAGATACTCGTCGGAATTAAACTCTGGCGCCAAGCCGCAATGCTGCGGAACAAGCTCCCAATTGATTGGTCGGAAAGTACCAAAACTCAACAGATATGTTTCTCGATCATCATGCACATCCTCTTTCGACGGCTCGCACAACCTGACTCCCATTTTTTGGGCAACGCCCGCAGGCTTGGGAGGGTTATCGGACCACGCCCACATCGGTCCAAAGAGGTTCTCTCTGGGAGCCACATTTCCCGCAAAATGCGCCCCTGAGACATTCGCAAAACTAAGGTCGTTGTCGAGTGCGATATCATTGCTAATCTTTGAATTTTCAAGCCGAGCCATAAACAAGCTCGAGCCTTCAAAATCTTCGACTGATTGAAGATCCACAGCCTCCAAATTTGCTCCCGCGAAATCCGCACAGACAGCCGTCGCCCCTTCGAACTTGGAATGACTGAGCCCGGCTCTTGAAAAATCAGCACCCGACAATTCTGCAAAGGAAAAATCGGAATGGTCTAGATTTGAGTATTCAGCGCTCAAGTCCAAAGCAATAGCGTTATTGAGATCAAGACCAACGATGTTGGTATAGCTAAAATTCCCTCCGCCAATACTCGCACCCGACAAATCTAAGTCTTCTCCCGAAATTCCTTCTAGATTGATATTTTCCGCGATAAGGGGCTGCTGGCCGCTCCAAAGGTTTCTCCAGCTGGGTGCTATCTCTCCGAGTTCTAAATTGTTTAGACGAGGTGAGCCGACACAAGGACTGCGAACAAATTCAGATTGATCATCTGTGATTGCGATATGGGAAACCGTGTACCCCTTGTCTTGGAGCGTCCCTCCAAGGAACCCACATGAAAGATCGACATCCGAAAGATTGATCTCATAACCATGTAATATTCTCAGCGCATCCGACTTTCCTGAGTTGCCCGGTATCTGTATTGAAAGCAGATCCCAGGCGCGGGCAATGCGTTCTTCTTTGCGGCTCTCCAGATCTTGAAAAAATGCATATCCGGCGATCCCCAAACCAATCAGACCGACCGCAACACCAATAGGCTCCAGTGCGGCCAGAACCTTCACAAATTTGTTGTTTCGAATTTTCTCGGAAATTGACATTGACCAAATCCTTGAAACTAAAATCCTGCACCTGTCCTCCGCAAAAATGCAAAGCACCTAGCCACCTAGAAAAACAGAGGCCTAGAATTCAGACAACAGCTTTTGCAATCAAAAATTGCGCCGGAATAAAAAGCCTGCCACAGTGAGCCGCTTCCAACTGTCAGATAACTTGATTTCACACACCCCGACACGCTCTTGAGCGTGGATCAGTCGGTCGTTTTGCGAGATGATTCCGCAGTGCTTGGCAATCGCCTTGGGCTTCATTCGAAACAAGAGCACATCGCCCGGTTCAACATTGTCCAGGGGCACCGGCTTGAAGTGCCGGGCGGCAGCTTCCAACAGTGTTTCTGTGCGCCCCACCTGCCCCCAATCGGGCGAATAGGGCGGCGGGCTTTCCGGCTCTTCGCCATAAAGCTCACGCCAGACACCACGCACGAGCCCGAGACAATCACACCCCACACCCTTGACCGACGCTTGGTGGTGATACGGCGTGCCGATCCAGCTCTTGGCAATTTCAACCACTTCTGATCGCGGCAGAGATTGCGCTTTTTTCACGATTATCGCCATAATATTCACCCGGAGATTGCAACTCATCAGCTAGGCAGGACCGCCGCCCTTGCAAAACCCCAAAACCCAGAAGGTTATTGTAATCGCAGCCCTACTGGCGTTGACGGTCGGATATGGCCTCTGGCCTGAACTCAGGCTTCTGGTCGCGCCCATCCACCACAACGGCCCGGTCAACCATGTGCGCGACGGCGACACCATCGAAGTAGACGGACTGCCAATCCGCCTGTCCGGCGTGACCTGCGATGAGCGCGGCACGCCCCTCGGCACCCAGGCGACCAATGCCGTCCGCAATCTGGTGCGAGGTGAAACCCTCGCCTGCCACCTCAATGGCGAAAAAACCTATGACCGAAGCGTTGGCCGCTGCGCGCTTGAAAACGGCAGGGATCTTGGACAGGTACTCATCGACCGGGGGTTATGCGGTCGCTGCGCCCGCTATGATATTCTCATGACCTACACTGAAAATCCTGACGCGCCTTTCAAAGGCACATACCCCAGCTATTGCAACTGGATCTGGTAGGACAGATCAGCCTACCGCCGCGCTGCCATCATTTTCTTGCTCGTCTTGCTTGGCGTAGGACAGGACAAAGTCATTGCCCGGCATATGCGGAAAGCCCCGGAAGTTGTCGGCATTTGCGAACTTCGCCTTGCAGGCCTCGAACGTATGCGGGCACCCGGCGCGCACGGTGAATGTATCGCCCGGCTGGATCGGCTCGACAGGTGCCCGCCACAAGGTCAATTCAACCAAACTGTCACTTGCCCTGTGCGTCTTGACCTTGATTGTCTGACCAGCGTTCGCCCCGGTTTCCCAAGTCAGCAAACCGCGCGAAAAATGGTCATGCGCGAAGCCGTCCAACCCGCTTGCCTGAAACACCCGTTCAGTAACGGCCAGAACCGCACCCGCGCCCTTGTTCGCCGCCGTATCCAGATCGACACCGCAACGGGCATCTCCCAAGACAGCATCACACCCGAATTGAAACGTCCGGCCAATCGTCTGATTGAGCCGGTGCGCAAGTCCCCGGAACTCGGCCTGAAATGTCACTTCGCCGCGTGTCACTTCGCCGATGTTGCCCCGCGAAATGATTTCGCGGCTGGCAACATCCTGCCAGTTCACACGGAAAAGGATGATTTCGGCATCATCATAAAGCCCGGCCGCAATGTCGGCTTCCGCGATGGCGTCTGACGACAATGCCCCTTCAACATCCATATTGTCGACGGCAAGGCCCAAGCTGCTTTCTATCTCGGTTCCCGAAAATCCGGTTGCCGCTTCGAAGGCAACGCCCCCAAAGAACAAAGGCCGGTCATGGTCGGTGAAACCCATTTGAACGCCATCTTGGCGCGTGACCTTCCAGCACCAACAAAGCGTCGTCGCGCCCTGCGCAAGATGGTCTGAAAAGCCGCTTTGAAACTGTCTCATGACAACACCTCAAGAACCGGGATTGCTGGCACCGTTCCAAGCCGGTGATTGTCCAGCTCGATATCAAGGCGGTCCGTGTCAAACCGCGCCGGAACGTCAAATTCAAACCCGGCCGATATCGTGACGCCGAACCCCGGCGCAGCCGCAAAGGACACAATCCCGGTTGACGCATCCAGGCCAAAACCGCCTCCTTGCACCACGCCGTCAAGCGCGATCAGGACGGATCCGGCAACGGGCTTGGTGATGGCACGCGGATAAGGGTTGAACGCACCGCCATAGGTCTTGATCAACTGAAAGTCGGTTTGCGCGCCATCGCCCGCTCCCAAAGTCTGGTCAACCGCCGTGGGTGTTTCCAGTGGCGCGCACGATTTGAAGTCGCTCCAGTCCTTCCAGCGAAACCCGATCAGGCGCCCGCGCCGCTCTTCGAAAAAGTCCAGGACTTCATGCAGATCATCGACCGTGCGGACGCCATACCCGGCATCATAGCGCCGCCGCGAATCCGCCCATTGGCTGTTGCGCTGTTCCTTGCCACTGGCAAGGGAGACAACCACGGTTTTGCGCTCAGGCCCGCCCCGGCATTTCAGGGAAATGCGAGGCGGAAACCGCACGTCATGGAAGTCACCCGGCATTTGCGTCACGATCCGGGACAGGGGCTTTGTTCCAGGCAAGGAACAGGTCAACCAAATGGCCGTTGACGATCAGCACCAGTTCACCGAATTCCTGGGTTGAGAAGGCAGAAACGGCCCGACATTCAACCTTCATCCTGAGTTCGGTCAGCCCTTCAAGGTCGCCTTCCTGTTCGTCCAACACGGCTTCGGCAAGCTCAAAAAAGCTGTCCATCAACTGTGCCTGTTCAATCCGTAGGTCAATTTCCGTTCGCTCTTGCATCATCTTCCCCTTTCGCCACGTTTCACTGCGTCCAAAATCCGTCCGGCAATCTGCGTTTCAGATCGCCGGAAACTCTCAACGTCCTGTGCCTGAATGGTGACCCGCACGTTGTTGACCGTGCCGCCGCCGCCGAAGGCATCCTTGTTGGAAATAATCCTTGCAGGACCAACCACCGGTTCGGGCAACCCGCCTTCCCCGGCAATGCCCCATTGCCCCGCCCCAAGCGTTCCGCCGCCCGCGTACATGCCAGCAAAGGCCCCGGCGATGGATGAACCGCCGCCAAAACCGCCCCCAAAACCCGAAGAAGCCCCGCCGATGATGGTTTGCAGAAAGCCGCCGCCGCTTGTCCCCAAGGCACCGGCAAGCGGCCCCTGCCCCAACAAAACCGCCTTCAACGCGGCTTCGGACAATGTCGCGACAAGCCGACCGGCTGCAGTGTCGGCAAGACCCAACATGTCCAACAGACGGCCAATCTCGGAATCGGCGATACCGCCAAGCATGGACGTCACTTCATTGAGTTGCCGTTGGGCTTGGCTTTCCCGGTCCATTTGATCGACCAGGGCAGCGATTGCCTGCCCCTGCTCACTGGCCGCATCGACGCCCGCGCGGCGCAATAAGGTCAGTTTGCGTTGCTCAAGAGCGTTCAAGCCGATCAGCTCGCTTTCACGGCGAAGCTGGTCAAGCACCTGCTCAAAATCGCTCGCACGCTGGCTTGAAGAGATCCCGCCGCCATTTCCGGTTGTCACCGGTGGAATGACGGTTGCTGGTTCCGTGACCTTCGATCCGCGCGGACCACCGCGCCCGCTTGGCCCGTAGGTCAGACCGGACGCTTTCAGCTTGCGTTCTTGCTGAACAGCGACAATGCGCGCGTCCAGGGCGTTCAGCTGGCTTTTCAGTTCAGCCGCCCGGCCGGTTTCGTTCAAGGTCTCCGAGAACCCGATTTCGCGAACCAGTGTTTTCCGCCGTGCCACCAGATCCCCTTGCACGTCCTTCAGCGACAAGACTTGATCGCTGTCAGCCATGAGGGCGTCGAACCCGGCTGCGACTGACAGAATTGCCGATTTGCCGCGAAGCTCGAAATTGCGCCAGAAAATCGCCCACTCGTCGTCGATCTCTTCGGCCCGGCGCAGCAGCTCTTCATCGAGAACACCGCCCGCCTCGCGAACCGTGCCCATAAGCTTTTGAACGCCCCTTTCGCCGTCGCGCAGCGCAAGCACCATTGCTGTGCCGGAACGCCCAAAGGCTTCATTGGCAAGAGACATTTTTTCCTGTTCGCTCGCCGCGCGCTGGATCAATCCGGCGTAGTCTCGCAAAAGCGCCATGACCGAGCGCATGCGGCCCTGATTGTCACGAAGCGCAACGCCGTTAGCCGCAAGAATATCTGCCAGCATGCCGCCCTTGCTTTCAGCTTCGGACAGCCGCTTGCCGAATTGCTTCAATGACTCTTCGGTCTTGGAGGCTTCAACACCGGCCAACTCGAACCCGAATTGCATTTGCTGCAATTCCGATGTTGTGACCCCAATCAAATCAGCAGTCTTTGCCAGGGTGGACGCCTCACTGACAACGCCCCTGACAATGCTGGGAAGCTGGATCAATTCAGCCGACAGGACACCGACGCCAAGCCCCGCGCCGAACGCCTTGAAAGATCCGAAGGCACGGCCCGCGCTCTTCAATTCTGTGTTCAGTTGCTTGGCCGCTTGGCCGGTTTGCGCCATCTCGCGCCGCTGTTTCTTGAACACATGCGGGCTTTCATCCTTCGCCCGCACGGCCCAGACAAGAGCTGGAACCGTCATTTGCCTTGCTCCGAAACGATTTGAAGGTAGCAGTGCCATTCATGAACTTCGGATTCCGGCCAGTCCTCCACTTCCGAAATCCGCTTGTTGAGCCGATCCGCAAGCTGAAAGAGGAATTGCCGCCCCGGATCGGATCTCAGTTTTTTGCCAAGGTCCGCCGATCGGTCGGCATGGCGATGGTCAGGGCAATGCGCCCGATGATTGCGCCATCCGCCTCGGTCAACAGCCGGTGCCGGTCCTCGGCCGTGAACAGCGGTTCGCCGCTTTCGTCCAGGGCTTTCATGATCAGCGTATCAACATGAGCTTCCGCGTTGAAAAACCCGTCATTTTCGGCGTTGATCCGCTTGCGTTCCTTCGGCGTCATCGGATCGAAATAGACTTTGAAGGGCTCTTTTGTTTCGCTCCATTCCGGCACATCAACCACGCTTCCCCGGTTTCGCTTGTAGTGGCCAACCACAACATCAATCGCTTTCATGCCCCGTTCCTTTTGGCTCTTGAGAAACGCAAAAGGGCAGCGAATTGCTGCCCTTTTTGCAAAGTCGTTTTTAGGTGGTCTGGCTTAGGCCACGGTCGGCTGCGTCAGTTCACCCTTGCCGGTGAAGTCAAAACTCACATCCACCGTGTCCGAACGGTTTTGCGACCGGCCAACGCTGGTGACCGTGGCAATGCCGGAATA
Source organism: Roseibium polysiphoniae (assembly GCF_014842925.1). GTDB lineage: Bacteria > Pseudomonadota > Alphaproteobacteria > Rhizobiales > Stappiaceae > Roseibium > Roseibium polysiphoniae. Next base: position 67,471 of record NZ_JACYXJ010000002.1, on the reverse strand, counting down.
GTATTTTTCGCCCGACACATCGCCTTCGCCGTAGAGATGCAAGGTCACCTGCGCTCCGGCAACAAGCGCGTTTTGGCCGTCATCATCCTTGACCCGCTTGGCGTTGATTGAACCAGTCCAACGCTTGGCCGCGCCAAGCTCGTGGTCTTCCCACTGATCGCCCATGCCCGTTGCGTCCGACACCGGCGCTTCAATGGTCAAAGTGAAGTCTTGCACCTTGGCGACCGTATCCGCGCCGATAGCAACGGCCCCTTCATTCCCGTGAACCACAGGCATTTTCTGTTCCTTTCCTAACTGACCACTTCCGGGTTTCCTTCCGGCCCATCGACCGAAACTTGATAAGTGAGGATCAAGACCCCTGAACGCCGGTCGTCTCGATCTGTCGCCAACTCCAGCCGCGTTTCAACCAAGGTGGTGTCGATCGCCAGCCCGCCAAGTTTGCGATTTGCAAACATGACCGTTTCGACTTCGGCGGCGATTTGGTCCAGCGTGTCATCAAAGCCAGCCCCCCGCGCCTGTGCCTCAATGGTGACGGCAATCTGGCGTTCAAGATCACGCCCCGGCCCACCAATGCCGAATGTTTCGGACCGCTCTTGAAGAATGTAGACAAGCAACGCCGGGTCGGCCTTTTCACCGCGCGGATAGGTCCGCATTGAATGGCAATTGCCGCCCGTGGTCGGCAGGTCCGCAAGACTGGAAATCACGGCGTCCCGCACTTGTTGGCGAACGTGTGTCACGGCAAGACCCCTTCCAGGGTGATGACGGAAACACCGGTTCCATCTGCTTCCGGTTCATGGGTGACCCGATAGGCAACGCCCTCAATTGTCAGCGTGTCGTCTTCAGCAAGACCGGCCGGAATTGTCGATGTTTGCACGGTGAACGTCGGCGCCGACGCGACAAATCCGGCCTCTCCCAATTCCGTAATAGAATCCGGCCTGTCGAAAATGCCGACAAGGGTTCCCGCCCCGCCCCCTTCCAGGGCATAGGCGGCAACCATCGCAAAGTCGTCCGTGCTGAAAAACGCCGCCAAATCGGCTTCCAAATCCAAGGCCATTTCAGCCCCCTTCCCGCGTGACGATCTGCCCCGCACCTTTCGGAAGGCCGATCACGCGCGTTTGTTTCCTTGAATCACCGCCCCGCGTTGCGGGCGGCTTCGGCACTGGCTTGTTCATTTACCCCCCCCAAAAAAAGGCAGGACCGCCCCACGATCCCGCCTTCCAGTTTCCCGAAATGGTTACTTGCCGACGCCTTTTGTCCCGGCCTCGCCGCCCTTTTCGTCGTCGTCGCCCGGCTTCCCGCCCGTGCCGGTTTGTTCAGCGTCTTTGGCTTTCACCTCTTCGGCCTTCTTCAAATTGATCAACAGCCGGGCATCGGCCTTTCCGGCCGTTACGATGTCGCCCGCCTTGACCGGTTTCGCACCACAAACGGTGTCTTTCAGGATCTTGATTTGTTTGGTGTCAGACATTTTCGAAGTCTCCAATCAGGCAGGCCGGTTGCCCGGCCTGCACTCAGGCATAAAAAAAGCCGCTAACGCGGCCGGTTCATCGTCTGTGGTGTTCTCAGGGTTACGCGGTGTAGTAGGAGTGGCAGAAAGACCCCGGATGACGGCCTGCAATGTCCACGTCCTGCAAGGCAATGACACGGACGTTCCCCGACTGCGCATTGGTGTAAGGATCAACCGTCAGATCAACACCTGACCAAGCACCAATCAGAAGATCTTCCCAATTGCCGAAGAAGGCGTTATCGGTCAGAATCTGCGTCGTGACCCCGGTATGATAACCGTTGACGGTGCCGCCATCCTCCCAGATGAAACGCGCCGTTCCCACTGCCTTTTCCGTGGTCTTGAAACCGCCGCGCATGGCCGGATTGATGATGTAGCCAAGTGCGCCAATGTCCGCTTCATCCGTAGCAACCGCGGTTTCCATGGCAACCACTTCGCCCCAGGTCGGCAACGCCGCTGCAAAGGTTGTGGAATTGACGCCGGTCAGACTGGAAATCCCCTGTGGCTGGTTCCCCGCCCCGGAGCCGTGAAGCGCCGCCCGGCTGATTTCCAGGCCAAGTACCTTGGCCAGGTCATCCCGCACCATGGCTTCAACGTCCAGGGACGATTGCAGCAGCAGCTTGCGGCTGTACTTGGTGTGACCACCCAGAGTGTGAGGCGTCATGGTCACCTGATCGACGGCCTGCTGACTTTCGGGAACGTCGCCGTCTTCTCCAACCCAATAGGCCGTCGCCCCGCCCGTGAGGCGCGGGATTGCGATATTGCCTTGCAGATCGTTCAGCATGCGGGCACCCATTTTCAGGACAACCGCCCGAGCCCGCAAAAGGTCGATGAAAGACCCGGCCAGAAGATCGGTGCCGACAAGCGCGCCGCCTTCCGCCGCAACGCCAGTGTTGAGCGAACGCGTCTGACCGCCCATCCCTGTGCGCATGACATCTGCAGGAACCAGAATGCCACCCTGTTCCTTGCCGCGTTTTTTCGCCGCCACCGCACTGCATTCCCGTTCAAAGGCGGCGGCTTCCTGCGCACCCTGATCGTTTGGATTGGCAAGAGCGTGGAGCGCGCGGACAAAGGAAAACGCCTTGCGTTCCTTGGGCGAAAGCCCAATGTCAGCGGCGGCAGAAATCCGCTCTTGCCCCTGTTCACCAAGGGACATGAGAACCGCGCCCCGGAATTGATCGGCGCTTTCGCCGTTCTTGATCGCAGCTTGTGCCTTGTCCCGGCAATTGAAGCGCGCACCAACCGCCTCAATTTCGCGAATGCGCGTTTGCTCTTCCGCGCGCACCTGATCAACGGTCCGCTGTGTATCCTCATGGGTGTTCGGATCCTCCGAACGGGTTTCTGTTTCGGCAGCCATGGGCCGTTCCTTTCTGCTGAGTTGCAAGGTGATTTCGCCGCCCTCTTCCGGCCGCGCACGACCAAGACCAACCGAAGGATCGGCGGGCACGGACACAAGCGAGATTTCAAAAGGCGTCCAATCCGTTACGCGGTAGGTCGGCAAATCGTCCTTGCCGTCCTTTGCCAGCTCGATGGCGTTGACGCGGTAGCCAACCGACACGTTGACGATTTCCCCGTCTGCCACCCGTTTTGCGATTTCCTGCGCTTTCCCGCTTTTGCCAAAACGGGCTTCCGCGCGGCCCTTGCCGCCCGAAAAGGAAACGCTTTCAACAATGCCGATCTGGTGTTCAACCGACGCCCTGTGATCGACTAACAGGGGGGCACGCCCGCTTTCCATAAAGCTTGCGTCCACTTCGCCGGAATTGTGGCCCAGAACCTCAAAGCCAAAATACCGCTCCACCGGTTCTTCGCTGGAAAACGACAGAGCAACCGATTGCGGCACCTCTTCACTGTCGCCCGTTTGAGCGCGCACAATGATGCCTTGCCGGAACATGCGCCCCGGCAACCGAATTTCATTCTTGGCCATGTTGGTTAGTCCTCTTTGCTGTCCGGCGTTTTCGCCGCCGCTTTCATGACCTCGGCCCCGCCTTGAAGCGCCGCCCAAAAGTCAATCCCGCGTCCCTGTGCAAGTTCGGCCGCTTCCGCGAAATCATCGAAGACTTCTTCCAGCGACCGCCCCCGTTCGGCGCAAATCTCTTGCGGCGATTTCAGAAGGTTTTGCATGTCCAATGAATTGGCGGTTGCGTCGTCTTTCGGGTTGACGCTTCGCCATCCGCGCGCCGTCCAGGCGATGGCCGAAAACTTGTCTCTCTTGGCAAAGGGCAGATCAAGCGAACCGGTAAGCAAAGCCATATCAAGCCACCGCCCCGCAACCGGCGCGCAAAAATGTTCGGCGAACCAGTCCTGCAAGATCGTCCATTCGTCCCGCTCTTCGCCAAGCCCCGCGCGCAATCCGGAATAGCTGTAGCCCTCGAGATCATTGGCAAGGGACGTATAGGCCACACCAAGACCGGCCGCGCCGCCGCGCAACATGGTCTTGATGAAAGGTGCCATTTCTCCGGTCGGATAGGCCGGATCAAACGCCTTGAAGTCCCAACCTTCCGGCAATGTTTCCAGAAGGCCCGCTTCAATCTCGTCAATCTCAGGCTCCGGCGCCTCGGCATCGTCTTCCGCCGCTTGACCGCTTGCCACCGGCCCTTCGTCGTCAAGGTCGGTCTTCTTCGTAAAAAAGCCCATCTTGGACGCGCCCCAACGGGCATTCGCTGCAGCGGCCTCTTCAAACTCTCCGATCAGGCCAAGGCGGCGCAAAGCCGTATGGGTCCACGGCACACCGACAACGGATGTTGAAAGATCGTAAGGATTGTAGAGGTGGACAATTTCATGGGCAGGGATGCGGACCCGTTCGCCGCGAAAACCCGCCCGGCCGGGATGGCTCTTGAACAGGTGATAGGCAATCGGCCGATCCAGGGCGTTGAACTCAATCCCGCAAAAGACGTACCGCCCGCCGCCAAGGTCCATGATCAAATCGATATCCAGCGACAGGAAATCGAGAATTTGGACTTGAAAACCGTATTTGCCGAAGTCAGGTCCCTGATAAAGCCGCAAGAGAAAATTGCCATCGCGCGGGCATGAACTGATTGCGATCCGCTGCACGTCCTTCCAGGTGAACTTGCCGCAAACCGTACAGTTTCCGCGCTTGCCCCAGTCTTCCCACGCGGCCTTGATCAACGTGTTTGCGCCCGTATCCAGATCACCGGAATTGAACCGGGATTGCGGCTTGATCTGCACGCCCTTGCGACCGATCACGTTTCGGCGCACATGCCCGTAAAAGGCTTTCAGGTAGTCGTTGTTTTGGCTGACATGGCGGCTGTGAGACACCAGCCCGCGCAAGGCATGGCGCACATCCTCCTGAATCCCGTGTCCGTTCAGGGAGCTTGGAAAGCTGGAGATGCGATCCGGCCGCCCGGCCTTGAACCGGCGCACGGCCAAGCGGTTCACTTTGCGCGCAGCCGAAGCGCGTGCCGGTTCCGAAGTTCCCCCCTTGGAGAACCAGCGCGAAAGAATGCCCATTATAGGAACCTCACCTTGTGAACCTTGCGGCCGCTGTTTCCCGCGCGTTGCTCGCGCTCTTTACGAACAAGGCGACGATATTTTGCGGCCCAATCCATCAACTGTTCCGGGGAAAGCTTCGCAATTTTCCGGCCTGCGATTTCATAGGAATCCACGTCCGACTTCGCGCGCCCTTCCAGCAAGGCTTCAAGCTGCGCAAGCATGCGTTCGTGGTGGCTTCTCTGATCGCCGGTCGCTGTCGCCAGATCGGCAAGAACTTCAAAGCGACCTTGATTGACGGTCCGCTTGGCTCCGTCCGAAATCCGCGTCATCACCGCAACCCAATGATAGACGCCCGTCTCATAGGAAGCGGTCGCGGCCGAAGCCGCCGAAACATCAAACACCCCGTCCAGATCGGTGGCGTTCAAAGTGAACCTTATGGATGCATTCGCTTCCATAACGGATTGATATTCCAGGGCGTAAACGCTTGGCGGATAATCAGCTGCAAGATCCGGCTTGCGCCATTGCACAAAGTCACCCGCCCGGATGATGAGAGGTTCAACATCCGGGATTTCATCGAACAGATTTCCCATGTCAGTAGTCCCCGAATCCGCGACGGCGACGCGACCGCGGCCGTTTCTTGCGACTTGGTTTTGACGTTTGCTGCGCCGGTTCCAGGCTGGGTTCCGGCTGCTCTTCTTCGCGCGCCACGTCTTGCGCGTCCGGCTCTTTGCTATCGCTCGTGAACGCAAGAGACCGGGCACGGGCAAAGGCATTGCGGTCAAGCTCCGCCGCCCACGTGGGCGGGCGATCCCAATTGATCCGCTCGCCTTTCAGGACAATCACCAGGGCAAGCGCATAGACGCCAAGGTCAAAAGCTTCATTGCGCTTTTTGCCCTTCTTCAACTCCCAGCCCTTCGAGGTTTTTTCTTCGGCGCAAAGCTCTTCGAAAACGTCCGTGGGCAAGTTTTTGGACAGGTGGCAGGCACCCGGCCCCGGATCGGTACGCGACAGCGCCGCCACCAATTCATTCTTCATTTTCCAGGTGCCGATCTGCAGGATTTTCAAATCACTGGCTTTCTTGAGCCGCTTGCCCTCCTGCTTTTCCGGCGTCCGCAACACGGCCCGGTCGCGGTCATAACCACGCATGCCCTTTGATATGAACACCCGCCCCCGGTACCCCTTCGCCTTTGCCCGGCGATAAAACGCATAGGCATGTTTCGTCACGCCTTCTTCGCCGAAGCCATCAACGACCAGGGCAACCGGCACCAGTGAAAACGGCGCTCCAAGAACAGGAAATTCCCGCTCCAGCAGATCAAACAACGCGTCCCAATCTTCCGAATATCGCGCCGGATCAATCGCCCGCTCTTGCGCCCGTGGCGCGCTTGACGGTGGCGTGTGCATGTCAAACCGGGCGATCACCCAATGTTCCAGCTCGACGCCAAAGGCGAAGACCTCGACCACAAACCGTCCCTTCTGCACGTCCACCGCAATGAGCAGAAAACGACTTTCGGCAGGCGCGATGTTGAGCGCATAGGGTTCGGCCCTGTCCTTCAGTTCCTTGACCGACAATTCATCTTCATCGGCAATCAGCCGTTCGGAAAACGGCTTGCCCTGATCAACCGTGATCGTTGTTTTCAGCGCCTTGCTGTCCCGTGTCCGGTCGAATTCTTCCAGCGCCCCTTCGTAACGCGTAACCAGTTCCGCCCAACTCTGGAAAGCCGCAACAGTGCCGTTGAGCCACCAGCTCGCAATGTCGGTTTCGCGCAAGCTGTCATCATGGATCGGCACCAACTCGCCGATCCTGCTTTCGTGAAGCCACTGCGCAAATTGGTTCCGTTCCCGCTTGTGCCGGTGCTCAAGAACGCACCCGCAATGCGGACAAGCCAGAAAGGCCCCCGCCCCCTTTTCCGCTGGTGTCCCTTTTTCGGGATATTGCAGCAGCTTGAAATCCGGCTCGAACAGCGAGGAACAATCAGGACACGGCCAATAGAACCGGCCCCGCGTTCCGCGATTGTAAAGCGACAGGATGCCGGTACACGGCGGCGCCAGATGCCGTTCAGTTTCCGGCGCGTCAAAGTCATCATCGAGAACCGGGCGGCCAGGAGAACTTTCAACGACGGTCATGCCCCGCGAGCCGAAGGTTTGCGTGCGCTTGAAACTCAGGTCAAAGGCAGTTCCTTCGCCGCCGATATCTTCCGGCATGCGGTCGTAATCTGTCAGCAACATGAGCGGGATATCGGACGCGCTCATTTTCGCCACCACCGGCCAAGCCACGTCAACGGACATGTTGCCTTCGAAATTCTTGATCAAGGTGTTGTCATCGTAGCGCTCTTTCCCCAAACGCTCCGAAACGTCCGGCGTGTAGCGGATAAGCTGACCAAGTTTCTTGCGCGAAAATTCCCGCGCCGCATCTTGGCTCATGTGGACAATGCGCAGGTCTTGCGGATCGCAACAGATGGTGTGCGCAGTCTTGTTCAAAATCAGTGCATCGGTCTTGCCGGTTCGCGCCGGACCAACGAACACCGCAGCCCGGAACCGTCGCGAAGTTGTCGTGTCCATCGGCTCGACCATGTAGGGCGTGACGCTGTTGCGCCACGGCACTACAGATCCGTTGTCGAGCAGAAACCGGGACTGTTCCGACCACGCCGAGACAGCTTGACGGCGGATCGGCGCAATGGTCGGCAAGGCGGCGCGAAGGCATCCGACCGCGCGCGCGTATTGCGGCGGCCGCCATCCATGCGGCCGCTCAGGCATCCGAAATGCGTTCATTGATTATTCCGCCGCTTCTAGGATTTCCGCGTCGTGTTCAGCCCCGGTGTCCGCAACGTCGGCAAAGTCGGTCAAGGTCCGGTGCAAGTCGCTCAAAATGTCGTCGGCAATAGCAACTGCTTGTTCCGCCTGTCGCCCGCTCAACCCCGCATCCCGCGACAGCCGGTCGGGCATCCCGTTGACCGACTTGCGCACCAGATCAAAGACCTTGTTCAACAGGTCTTCCACTTCCGCCCGCGACACCATTTCGCCGCGCAAGGAAGCCAGTTTGTTGTAAGCGTGTTCAGCCTCGTAAAGCTCTTTGCGCTGTTTCGGGCTTAGAAGCTGTTCGGCGCTGTCGTTGTGATCACCGCCCAATAATTCAAGGCGCATTTGCCGGACGGAATCGGCAACCTGTTTTTCTTCCGCATGCCGGTCCGCTTCGCGCGCCATCTTCCAGGCATAGCAATCCGACAACTGAAACTGATAGGAACGCCCGTTGGACCCTTCTTCCTTGACCGGCATGCCGTCCTTGCGCATCCGGTCAATGGTCGGTTCCGTCGTGTTGAAGGCGTCTGCCAGTTGCGCCCGGTTGACGACCGCATCCCTGATATGACCCGGCAACGGGTATTTTTCACGGTCGGGCATGGGCGCAACATAAACATAAAGATCATCATAACGCTTTGAATTTCAACGCGTGTTTCAATGTCCAACGGTCGCGAATAGCCCCGTGAGACAGGACAGGCCGGAAAGGACCCCCGCCCTATCTTCTGGCTGTCTTCAAGGCTTGCGACATTGAACGGCGGAAGTGCACGCCAATGCGGGCTTGTGTTGTCTTGAGCGCACCGGCTCGATAGCCCAAGCGCGGCTGATAGGTCGCTTTCGGCTGATAGGCCACAAGAAGCTTCAACGTCTTGCGCCGCCCCTTCGGACGTTGCCATATACCGGCAACCCCATTGATCTTTCGCGAAAACACGTCTTTGCGGGCAAGCAATCGCTTGATCGCCCCTTTTGGCATATTACCGTATTTGTTGACCCGCTGCCCGACCGGCACGGGAATAGCCCTGCCCTTGGGTCGTCGTATGCCGCCCGTTTCCTGTTTTTCCAGGTAACCGGCCTGCGCATCCTTGAAGAACACGGACGCCCGCAACTTCCGCTTGTTCGCCTTCCACTTGGCAAGGCCGCGCATGGTGAAAGGTGTCGGCCGATCCAACCGCCGCGTCATGCTCTTTTGCGTGTTGCGCTCTACATCATCAATCGTGGCGTTCAAGGCCAAAGATACCGCATAGGGAACTTGTCGTTGCTCTAAAGCCTTGATGTCCGCCAAAAATCGAGAGAAGTTAACAGAAACGCTGAACATGGTTTGCTCCCTCCATAAAGGGGCGGACATCCAAAGCTCTCGTAATCGGGAGTTAACAGCTTTTTCCCGAAATTCACCACAGCAGTGGCGGCCATACCGCAAATCGATCGATTAAAAAAAGCCGCGACGGCCCTCAGAATACTCGACGCACAGTTAGATAATTGCGTCTCAAGAGCCCTAAGCGCATGTGATCATTCCTCGCGCAGCGAAGATCTACCGGACAACTCACTCATGTTCAAGTAACAGATCAAGAAGAAAAATATCTATCTACCTGATCCCTAAGGCTGCCAACTCTCAAAATAACGCTAAGCAACTGCTCCTTCGGCATAGATAGTAAGCGAAAAATAATAAGAAGAGCAAAGCAAAAAACAAGAACCCACCAAACATCTCGATCAAAATAACCATGAATAAGACCGCACGTATACAATAACGTAACTAACTTGAAGAAATTTATAATCCGGTACGGGCGAGAGTACTTTGCTGCTTCGGTCGCATTAGAGACCAAGCCCGTTTGCGAAGCGTCAATCTCAGTATCAAACCAACCAAACGCGGAAGAAGTCTTTTTATGCTTTTCTATCATTTTTAGCAGACGGAGTCGCCGCCTTACGTTTTCACCTTCGCTTAACGACGGATCCTGAGGAATATTATATTTGATAACTGCGCTATATAGCTTCTGAATATCAGCTGAGGTCATGTTTTGAAGTGCAAAGCTATCAGCTCTACTTTCATCATCTACCTTTCCCTGATTGAGCCAAAATACAAATGAAAAATATGCCAAAAATATCGGACACAAATAGATATAATCCTCAACTGGAACCACCGCCATCAATAAAATTGTAGTTAATATTAAGAACTGCAAATGAACGTAGAAAAAGCCATACATATATTGGCCTTTCATAGTTCCATGCCCAAGTTCATGCAAAATTTCAAACCGTTGAAACCAAGTCAAATTGTCAATTTTATCTCGAAAAAGTACTATTGTTGGCCGCAAAAAACCGTAATAGGCCATGCTTGAATTCATTGGCTTTTCGGACTGGAAAAATCGAACCCGTGGAAACGGGTGCCCGGGAAACCCAACAAAAAACGTATTTCGATCGGCAACTGCCATCATCGCTGTTTTCTGATCTTGGAGAGCAGCAAAACCTTTCTCCATCCCTGCTCGAAAGCCAGAATCAATAATGTCGTGATATGGAACGTCCAGCTTTTTTAAGACGCTCCGAACATCGAGTTCTTTGAAGTTTCCCCAATCCAAATTGCGTGGAAGCCCGGAAAATAGTTTGTTGAACTTCCGCGTCTCAAGAATCTCGAATTTTAAAAAGGTCGTCACCCAGTAAATAGCCAATGCGAATATGACCGGTTCAATGGCGGTCAGAAAATCTCTCTGACGCCACAGGATCGCAAAAAATGCCACCAAAGCGACGATCCACAATGATCTCGAGGATATCATATTAGATATGGCTGCGATATGTTGAATAGGCGTAAGTATAGGGTGCCCCACCTGGGATTTCCCGTGCTCAGGAATCATGAAAACTTACCTTTTGAAACTTCGTCACAAATATCATTTAATATATTTTCTTCAATATCTTTGTATTTATCATCTTTGATGATGATGGTTACTTCTTTCGATTTTTTATCGAATAGTTCTTTTTGTAATTTGAAAACACCGTATACGGCCAGGGTAAATTCCGCTGCCAACTTGACTGCCTCCACAACGGAAACAATATCCATTGCATGCCCAAATCTTGGCGCTACATCGTATCTCTCACCCAGAACCGCGCCTTCTACGACCTTGGAAAACAAATTCTCGCCCAAAATTTCTTTTTCAACTATGAAATTACTCGAAATTATTTTTTCTACATCTTTATAATCCATTTACTTTAAAATCCTTCTAAATACTGAAATAAACACAACAGTAAACGACACTGTACGCGAGACGACTATAACTAATTATAGGAAAAAAGGATATCGATGGAACTTACAATTTTAGCTTGATAAACTCTCAGAACTCGCCCCCAATGAAAAATGCGCCGCCCGGATTCCCGGTGGCGCATTTGTGGAGAATGACCAAACGCTAGCGATTAGCGCTGCACTGGTCAATCAACAGCACCCCCATTGATTGTGGATATGTCTTTAACATACCAGAAGTATGAACGTTTTCCGATCTGCGTTTCGGCGGCGCGCGTGGCATATCCGAAGAAAAACGCCGCATGATGAAGGCCGTCCTTGATGAGCCGCCCGCAATAGTCCTTGGATATCCTGTCCACCGTCTCCGACTTGCCCACCTTGTCCGGCTCGACGAAATAGGCGGCGACCTCCTGAATGGGAAGGCCAAGCCCGATCCCGTGAAAAAGCACAAAGGCCTGATCCGGCCCCAGCGCCGCCGCAAGGTCTTTCAGGCTCCGGTCCGCGTCCAGGGTGGCAACCCGCAAAAAATCGCGCTCCGGATTGCCGCCATCCACCCGGTCATTGCTCAGGTCCATGCTCTTCGCCCGCCCTTCCCGTTCGGCAAAAAGCGCCCGCACCCGGCATCCGGCCAGATATTGCGCCTTCTTGATCTTGCGGTTGTTGTAGAGCCACTCGAGATAGGCCCCGCGCTGATATCCGGCCCGCCGTGCCGCTTCCTTGGTCCGCGCCTGTTTGGCAGATGTCAGTCGCAGCGGATCTGTGTTGTCAAGTTTGGCAGGTTTAAGCTTCGCCATGGGCCGCGCCCCTTTTCTGCTCGCGTTCGGCAAAGGCGCTTTCGATCATCCGGGCAACCGCCCGCCGCCGGTTCAACAGCCCTTGCAGATAGAAATTCTCGATCGGTCCGGGATGGGCGGCCGCCTGTGCCTGCGCCTTGACAAGCCTGTCCCGCGAGGCGTTCAACAGCCGCTCGCAGGTGTCATCATCCGGCAAGCCCCGATGTTGGCGCACATGGTCCAGCAAGAGCGTGTGATAGTCGCCCTCAACCGCATAGCGAACCAGATCCGGATCTTTGGCAATCATGATGTCGACGGCGACCGTTTCGGGCAGCGGCAGTTGCCCCGCCGCCCCTTCCTGCCGATCGGCCATTGTTGCGGCCTGCTCTGCCTTTCGCCGCAGTTCATCGCGCACGGTGGCGCAGGTCTGGTAAAGCTCCCCGGCATTGGGCCAGGTCATGCCCTTGGCGGTGCGCAAGATCCGGTGCGCGGCCTCGCTCAAGACCGGATCGTCAAACTCCTGCAGAGACCGGCAGACCGCCCGGATGAACGCCCGGCGATTGCCCCCCGGAACCCGCTTGAACAGGGGCGCAATCGGCGTGCAGAATAGGCGCATGACCGCCTCATGAGAGTTCTCGCTCATGACAAGGCCCCGCTGCTGATTTCAGCCGCAACCGCCTCGAAATCGGCAAAATAGGCCCTGCGTTCTGCCCGGTCCTTGTCCGCACGGGAGTTGCGGAACAGCGGATCATCCGGCGACAGGTTTTCGATCGCTACACGCGCGTTTTTTGCCCGGAACACGGCCTTGGTGAAATAGGACAGGCTGGACGGCCGCCCGCCGCCGTTCAAAAGCACGTTGAGGATCGGCGGCATCACGTCCCGATCGATGTCGCAGCCGCCCGCAAACCACGCCCGGATCGGCGCGTCCCCTTGGCGGAACCATCCCGGCGTCACCACCCAGCCCAGGCTGGAGAGCCGCCGCTTGACCTCCCGCACATATGCCGCCTCCTGACGTTGCCGCTTTGGCAGGCGCACCTCGCCAGGCTCATTTCCAGATTTCGTTTTTATTGGGTCGTTCTTATGGGGGCTTCCCGTCCGCAGCCGCCCCGGCTGCGCAATCGCATCCTCTTCAGGCGGCGCATCCTGCTCCAAAATCCCTGCAACAGCGTCAGTGTCAGCGTCGGTACCACCGTTGGTTTCAGCGTCGCTGTCTGGATCGGTCGCACTGTCCACGTCCGGCTCAGCTGGCGCGTAATGTGGCCGTTGCGGCGGTTGCCCGTCATCCTCGGTGCGAAAGGTGCCATTCCGGTCCCGCTTGCGCTGTCGCAGCAGCACCCGGAAAGTGGATGAACAATCGCCGCCGTCCTTGCGGTGATTGCGAAACCGGATCAACCACCCGGCCTCGATCAGGCTGGCAACAGCACGCTGAACGGTGCAGCGCGCCAACGCCAGTTCATCGGCCAATTTGCGCAAGGACCGAAAGCAGAAGCCCGCCCGGTCCGTGTGCCGCCCAAGCGCGGCCAGCACCTTCAGCGCCACCGGCGACACATTCGGATCATTGACGGCTTCGGCGGGAATGATCGACATGCGCGGCCGCCGTTTCAAGTCAGACATCGCACCGCCCCCCATCCTGCCTTGCCACTGGGTGAAAACCCGGCAGAGCGACATCGGCAACCGCCGCAAGGCGCACCGCTTCGCGCACGAGCCCGCTCGCAGTTGCCAGCCGCAGGTCGTTTTGTTCGCCGCTCAGAAACTTGGAAACCAGATTGGGAGACACCTGTGCCTGCACCGACCAGCGGTAGGCGTTGATCTCCAGAACCTGCATTGTAAGGCGGATCCACTGGCGAAATTCGCCAGGATCGGGAACATCCAATTTAGGGACCACAATCACCTCCAAAGATGATAATCACCTTTAAAGGTTATTTTTAAATCTTAGTTCTTAGGAAATGTTTTTTGAGATATTCACAACTTCACCTAAAAAGGTGAAAATCAGCGTAAATTAGTAACGGGAGGATCTGAACATGAGTGACGAGGACAATGCAGACCTTTGGAACCGTCGCCGAAAGAACTTGCGCGCCCTGATCGCTTACAAGGGCACAAATTCAAGTCAGGTCTGCAAGGCGGCCAATCTCAGCGTCAACACGCTCAGCAAATTCATGCGCGGCGAAACCCACACCCTGCGCTGGGAAACGCTGGAACGGATCTGCAAGATTCTGGAAATTCCAAACGCGGCCATTCTCGACAGTGACAATCCCTTTTCCGAAAGCAAGACCCGGCTTTACGAGCTGATCGAGAAAATGACCGACGAACAGGCCGAAGCAGAGCTGGAGCGCTTCAAGGCCTCTGGCCTTTTGAAGCGATAGGCGCGGCCGGACGGTCCGGTCTGGTCACCATTTTAATGTCCATGCCCTCGAGAAGCCGTTTCGCCTGCTCTTCGTCCATCCGGCTGATCAGCAAGATCAGCCTGTCCTTGGCCGTGTTTCGGCTCCCGCCCATTCCGATCCCCCCAGATCTTTAAAGACACATTGTCAATTTCAACAATCATGAATTGCATAAAAGCATCAAATTCCAAAGATTGAAACTTTAAGGCGAAATTCTCAGCCACCGGCATTTGCCACTGGACAATCCCGGTAAATCATATTTATGGTCACAAATCACCTTTAAAGGTGATAATCATACCAATTAATGATTTATCCACAGCAGGGCCAGCCCTGCCAGCCAGGGGAAGCCACATGCGCAATGAGAACCAAACCCCAGATACCGAAAGCCAAACAACAAAAGCCGAAAGCAGCAAAACGCCTGCGAAAAGCCCGGCAAAGACCAAAGCACCCGCAAAGACATCAGCAAAAACAGCCACCAAGGCAACACCAGCTACCAAATCCACCAAAGCAGCTCCCGCCTCCAACTCCGCAACTCTGGCCTCGGAAACCCTGAAAGGCTTTTTTTCCGAGATCGAACGGCTGGAAGAAGAAAAGGCACAGGTGTCTGCCGACATCACGGAAATCTTCAAGGCGGCAAAAGGCTGGGGCTTTGATGTCGACGCCATGCGCGATGTGCTGAAGCGCAAGAAAATGTCCAAGGAAGACTTAGACGCCAAGGAAGCGCAAATCGACCTCTATGAAGGCGTTTTGGGCTTGCACGGCGACAAGACCGAAGCCGAAGACATGGGCATTCAGGCGGCAAGCGAAGGCCAGCCGCTGACGGGCAATCCCTACACCAAGAAAGACCCGCGCCACACGAAATGGGCGAACGCCTGGAACATGCAGACCGCCCTCATGGCCGCCACCGGCGACAAAGCCAGTGGCAAGGCAGACGCCGAAGCAGATCCGGACACCAAGAGCGGTCTCAAAAGCGAGCAAGCCGCCTGATCCTCCCACCAACTGGCGGCCGGTGCGCTGGTCGCCGCTTTTTCTCATTCAAGGGAGAAGTGACATGCAAGGCCTGTCAGCCCCCACATTGGACCGCGCCACCTGCAGCCCCTATCGGGCCGAAGGCACTGTGGTGTTCAAGATGGCGTCCAAGGTCGCCTGCCGAACCGGCTCGATCCGGTTTCTGAGCCATCGCATATGCACGGTCAATGAAGACGTGGAAGACCCGGTGGCGGCGGCGAAAATGCTTGCCGAAGCCCTCAACGCCCACGCTTTGCTCACCGCAACGCGTCCGCCAAATGGCAAGACCGCCGTCACCTACTGGTTACACGCCTATATGTCCGCGCTGACCATTCCCCACCCCGACCCGAACGACTGGCTGGCCGCGCACAGGGACGCCCAGGAACGCGCAGCGCAACTTGTCGCCCGCCACGGCCTGATCGCCCTCATTCTGGAAGCCTCAAAGCACCTCGCCAACTCTTGGCCCGATCCAAAGCGCTAGCGCTTAAAACCGAGACAATGGGCAAACCCGACCGCCATCCGTTTCAAACCGAAAGACAGGCCCGCTTGGAAGCGGGCTTGGATGTCGCGGCTGACTTGGTTCTGAGGTTTGGCGAAGAGTACTTGGCTTTTTTCATCAAGCTGGAGCGGGAATTGCTGGCGCTGAATGGGGAGCAGGATGCACTTGGAAGGGTGATGCGGAGAAGAAGGATATAAGGCTCCGGAAAAAGCGCGCTTTCGCGCCCATTGCTGCCCTTGGTTCATTCCGCAATACATGGCTGCCCTGAGCCTATACCTTGTGTCAAATTGTAGTGACGGAGGATCACTACTTGTACGATTGCTCGTGCAGCTCTAACATCAGGAGGTTTTCTTGATCAAGGAGTTGATGATTCTCGTGGGCTATTCCTCGATCCAGATGATCATAGTGCTCTATGGTCACCTGTTCCCATCGCCTGCTCGCCATGGCCAATGTCAGGGTGAAGCTGCTAAAACTATCCTAGACAGGTGAAACGGGCATGCACGTATTTGTCAGTCATTCTTGGTCATATTCCGACCATTACGAGCGGCTCGCTGAGTGGATCTTTGAAGAGGCTTGGTATATCGACAATCAGCGCATACATTTCTTCAACACTTCAGTGCCGCGGGACGATCCAATCCACTTCGCCCCGAACGACGCCATTCTCCAACAGGCAATCTACCAAAGGATCGCAAATAGCCATGTTCTTGTGATCCCCACCGGCATGTATGTAAACCACAGCAAATGGATTCAAAAGGAGATCGACGGGGCGCAACTATATGGTAGGCCGATCGTTGCTGTGGATCCGTGGGCGCAGCAACGCACGTCCTCGGTGGTCGCAGATGCGGCTGATGAATCCACAGGGTGGAACAAGCTGTCAATCATCAACGCCGTCTGGCGGCTCGGCAACAGGAGATAGTCGTGTCGCCAGGCGAACCGGAGCAATCCTCTCAAGACCAGGGCGTCCTCGAGATCTATAAAATGCTCGTGGAGATGGCGGACCGGGTTAGCCAACGGCGTCAATCTGCCAATTCTTTCTATCTTACCGTCAATACGGCGATTGTTGGGGGGGCTGCTTACCTGTCGAAGTCTGGGTATTGGGGTACCTTTGCCGTTTCGGCCGCAGGGATCGCCATTTGCTTTCTATGGGTGCGCGCGGTGGTGAGCTATAAGTCACTCAATGCTGCGAAGTTCCGAGTTATCACCGCGCTCGAAGAGCGCTTGCCCGTAAGCCCATACAAGGATGAATGGGCTATTCTTGACGTTGATGGAGATGGGAAGAAACACACACCATTTCACAAGACGGAGGTGCTCGTTCCGATAGTTTTTGGGCTTCTACACGTTGCACAGGTTCTTATCCAAATCCCTTTGCAGTGTATTGGTTCCCTGATTTAGTTTTTTGGCGTAGAACGGTTCGCCAACCACCGCGTGGGCTTGCGGAAGTCTCATTGACATCTGACGGGAACTTTCTCCGCACTACATCCGTTCTGCTATGCCGCAGAAAAATTCCGCTTTCCGCCCGTTCCAGACTATCGACAAATCTTCGCGCACCGGCACTTCCGGCCCGAAGCAACCGTTCATCGGCCAAGATGTACGCTGCGTTGCGGTTTGTCATATCGGCCATTGGCCGCGCCTGCGTTGTCTCAGTCACCGCCAAGGTCCACTGGGTGGAAAACGCGGTCCTTCGCGTAGCGCCGAAAGTTCGTAAACTGCGTAAATAAACGAGGGGATTAGTGGATGAAGGATGAACAGGCAGTCAACCTGATCGATATCCGAGACGCAGGTCTTAGAGTGGATCTTTTGTTCAATGAAGTGCGGTTGCTGCTGGCGTCACATTCTCATGACGGGGCCGAAGGTTACCTCAACGATTTATTTTGATTGGTAGATTCAGTTTCCGGAATTTATCCGGCAAGTTCTGGTTCTGAAGGGAATAACGCATCACTAGAGCTTTTGAGAAACCTTCCGGTGGACGGTAGTAGCGACAGAGCAATTCGCACGCTTGGTTTTAGCTCTAAAGCCATCCCGCGGTGAAGTAATCGCTCAGAAATCATCGCAGGTGTTGGAGGTATCATGTCGTTGATCAGCGAATGAATGATGTCGTCTAGAACTTCATAAGTGATTGCATCAGGTAGTATAGACCTTGAAATAGTCTCCAATAATATATCGTTGTAACGACCATTGAGCGCCTCACGGCCTAGATTCGAAATTTCAACCCTTGCAGAGTTTTCTACAGCAAGACCACTTTCAATCAAGAAGTCTTTGTACTGTCTGGCGCGATCTGAACTTATATATCGCCCATCTATTTCATCCCCTTCCAGCAAAAACTCCCTTCTGCGGTGAAGAGTTTGAGCAAAAACCGCAGATAGACACGGCTCCTCCGACAAAAGTTCTAAGCAGACATATACGCGACCATAGACCGTTCTTCGAGGTACCAAAGCGTTGTATTCAGAAGGTATTTTTACAGGTGCGTTTGCTAGCAGTTCATGTTCTAGACCACCAGGGAAGCTTTGCGGAATTTGCCGCGCTTCCGTAGAGGTAATAAACGGCGATCGGGCAACCTCAAACAACCGCTCGTATGTAAATCCCCTACGTATTCGATCTATACGTTGATCTCGCTTCGAGGGAGATCGTTCGAGAGTGCTAATAATAGAGTCGGAGAAATCGCAATTATACGCATAACCTTTTCCTGTTCCCAGCATGGCAAAGGAATTTTGTGGAAATTCCTTAAATAATTTTAATGTTCTTCCGGCGTGGCAGCAGTCAAGGAGAAGTATAAGCTTTTGATATCGATTGTCTCTTACTTGGCTGAGGAGCGTGCTTAAGTAAAGATACTGAGGAGAACCTTCGCTGGTGCGGTATCTTAATCTTATACGCAGATCATCCTCTCTGTCACCTACTGCATGTCCGACGTAATAAAGAAACAAAAGAGTATTGTCGGTAACCCCGTCTGCTTCGTCAGCGAGTTTTTGACTTATGTCTCCTGCTCCAGGATTCAATAACACGTCCGGACCGGTTGGTTCTCCTGCCATAGACTGAAATGAATAATTTCCATTCGGGCCAAATACTCTTTCGAGCCGACTAACAATGCCGCGAACGCGAGAGTTATTCGGTGTGGTTCCTTCAGGCCCCCAATGGCCAACTACCAGCATTCGGCGATCAAGGTTAACCATCTTTGGTGAGTTCCTCGATAAACTGCTTAATGACAGCTACGGATGCAGGAAGCGCAATCTCTTTTTGTAGGACTTTTACCCGAACCGACTTTTCTGCCTCCGGAACGTCTTGAGAAGACTTGCTTCTCGCGCTTGCTATTTCATTCACGCCATAAATCAGTGCATTGAGAGCGGCCTTAATGGCCATTGGTTCTTTGGCGAGTTCAATCAAGAATTGGATGAGCTCAAACTCACTTTGAGCTCCTTCCGGGGCGAGCGTCTTTCGAATTACTGGTTCGTCTGTCTGTATGTGTTTAGTAAAATCCAGTGTCTCAGCCCTGAGATCCGCTTCCAGTTCCGCTATATCTACACCTTGCTGCGCTGAAATTTCACCTGAGATTTCTATTTTGATTTCCATCTGGCAATCTCTTTCTAGTAAATGGGTGTAATTACAAAAAAGGCATGCTTGCGTATGTGGAACTGACAAGACCCAAGATTGTAGTTACCTAGTCCCTTGAACATGATCACATTTCTAATACAAACGATAATTGTGCATCAGTTTTGTTACAACTAAAACGAAGGCTTCGCCAAAGCATTTCCGTCAAAGACGCATAAGGGCCCTATCCACCACCGGGGCGTAATGAGGCCCCAGGGGGCGCGGTGAACCGCCCCGGGTTTACCGGAGGGATTTTGTTTCAGAGTTTAGTCCCTTTTATGCATGGCGCGTCGAATTCCGCTTCCCGCCCTTCATAGCCATACAACCGCAACGGCAAATGTGAATAAGTTCCAGCGAAAGCAACCAGACCAATCACCGATGCAACCGCATCCCCGGAATGCTGAAGCCCGACAGATCCTGTACCTCCTGAATGTCCGATACCTGAAGAAAAGCCATCGCATTGACAACCGCACCGGTCGTATTCAACTCTTCCAGCTCCCCTGCCCGTGACCGGTCCAGCCAATGACGCTTGCGCGTTTTCACGAACTCGCGGGCAGCGGTCATCGCCTCTTCGTAAAGCTCTGGATCACGCTTGAACACTTCCGCCGCGAAGGCTTGAAAGCCGACATTCTCTTTCTGCATATTCCCCTCCCTATCAAACCTTCTTTCGCCTCACCTCCGGCCGCCTCAACCGGTCGAAAACCTCGAGCGAAAACGGCAACTCGATTTTTGCAAGCTCCCGCTGTCGGTACTTGAGCGATCCACCGTCGCCATAGTCAGGTCGCGTAATCGCATGCCCCATCAGCAGGCAGCGTAGCTCATAGTCCAGATGCGCTTCCTTCATCCGGCTCTCGAACGAATGTCGGAGCGAATACACCCTGTGGTTATCTGACGGCAAAAGACCCGTCCTGCGCAAGTGCTTCATGGCCGCAGCAGAGAAATTTGTTTCCTTGTCCCGGTAGCGCGGAAACCCGTCCGGCGCGCGTTTCATCGCTTCCAGGGAAACCCCAATCAAGGGGATCTGCCGGACGCTCGATTCCGTCTTGATCGCCCTGTCTTCCCGAAACCGGATCTCGAGAAACGGCACCTCTGCCTCCAGATGGATCTGGTCGCCTGTAATGTTGCAGAGTTCAGACGGACGACAGCCCGTCTCGATCAAAGCCAAAAGCAACAGCGCCGCTTCGCGGTTCAGCCCGTCAAACGCCCCCGGCGACAGGAACCGGTCTTTCAGCCAAGTCACCGGGAACGGCGGCACATCCTGTTTCAAGGCCTTGGGATCGCGGAAGGACAGGTTCCGGAACGGATTGTCCCGCGCCTCTTCCCCAAGGCGGCGAAAATACTCTGTATAGAGCCGCCGCATGTTGCCGACGTCCCGGTTGGCCGAATTGCCGGAGAGCCGCTTCAGGCCCTTCTCGCCGGTCACCCGCTTTTGCCACCAGTCATAAAAGGCGAGCGCATCCTGCCGGGTGATCTCACCAAGATCCTTGTCCCCGACCACCTGAATGAAATTCGTCACCGCCCGGCGCTTGACCTTCTCATATGAAGCCCGTTGAGCCTTGCTCTTGCCGGTCAGTTCATCCGGCGCGATTTCGGTCAGGAAGATTTCAAGCGCCTTGGACACGGTTACGGACGGCTTGGGCACCGTTCCAAGCAACGCTTCCGCATCTGCCTTCAGACCGGCCTCCGGACGGCTTTTGAGCGCCTCCAGCCGCTCCAGCAGCTCATCCACCGGCGCATGATCCAAAAGGTCGCTTGCGGACTTCCAGACAAACCCCAGCGCCAGCGCCCGCTGTTGCGCCGCTTTGTAACGTGCGGTGGCCGGATCGACGGCACTTTCCCCGCCACCCAGAAGCGACGCCCAATACAGCGTGTCCGCTTCTTCCATGGCATCCCGGCGCAAGCGCGCCACGTCCAGAGAATTTGTTGTCAGGGAGATTTCTATTTTGCCCCGGCCATCCAGATGACCCACGCGTTTAGGCACGCGCCTAATATAGTGCCAGCGCCCTTGGCGCTGTTTTAGATAGCGGTTTTCATCCGTCACCCGCAAACCCAACAAGTTTAAAGTAGGGCAGATTGTAGGGCAAAATGTAGGGCAATATCGGGAATTTGGTCAATAAAAAAACCGGCCATAGGCCGGTTCTCTTTAGATATCAATCACTTGGTAGTGTGATCGATGGTGCGGTCGAGAAGACTCGAACTTCCACCCGTGTTACCGGACAGCGACCTCAACGCTGCGCGTCTACCAATTCCGCCACGACCGCATTTTCTGGTAGCACCCGCCACCTCTCGGCGACGAGGAGCCCCATGTAGCAAAAGGGATTCTGCTGTGCAAGGGCGCTTTTCAGTTTATTTCACAAGCTCGTGGAAAAAGATCCCGGCGCGATTTTTCCGCGCCGGCAAAGAATGTCCTAAAGCGGTCCGTCCAGGCGCGGCGCGCGGAATTCCGGACCTCTAAGGAGCACTTCCGTGACCGAGATCCCGATCCTTTCGCCCAAGAGAACCACCTGTCCGCGCGCGACCAAAGTGCTGTTGGCGTAGATCTCCACATCGTCGTCTTCGTTGACGTCCAGGTCGATCACCGCGCCACGGCCCATGCGCAAAAGCTGGTGAACCGGCATCTCGGATGCGCCCAAGACAACGGAAATATCGACATTGATTTCATCGAAGGTGGCCATCGGAAGGTTCCGCCTATATGTGTGAAGTGCTCATGGCACCGCATGCGTTCATGCTTAACACGCCTTCCCGTTTGAAAAAATCAGCAAAAGCCTCAAGCCAATGCCTGCTCCACAAAGAGACACCCTCAGCGCCGATTTTCGCCCCCTTTTGGACGCCCCGCCGGTGGAATGGGTCGTCTCTGACGCCCTTGTGGACTATGAGACGGCGATGGCGGAGATGGAGGCCCATGTGGCGCGAATCGCCTCCGGCGAGGCCAATGAGCGCGTCTGGCTGCTGGAGCACCCTCCCCTTTATACCGCTGGCACCAGCGCCAATGACGCCGACCTGATCGCGCCGAACCGCTTTCCAGTCTACCAGACCGGGCGCGGCGGACAGCACACCTATCACGGCCCCGGCCAGCGGGTCGCCTATGTCATGCTGGATCTCAAGCGCCGGCGCCAGGATGTGCGGGCCTTTGTGGCGGCGCTCGAAGCCTGGGTCATCAGCGCCTTGTGGCACTATCACATCCGCGGCGAACGCCGGGAGGACCGGGTTGGCGTCTGGGTTCGCCGTCCCGAGCGCGACGCGACCGTTGAAGACAAGATCGCCGCCATCGGCATTCGCCTGCGCAAATGGGTGACCTTCCACGGCATCAGCTTCAATGTCGAACCGGATCTGGAGCATTTCTCCGGCATCGTGCCCTGCGGCGTGCAGGAACACGGCGTCACCAGCCTGGTCGATCTGGGCATTCCGGTCAGCATGCCGGAGAATGACATCGTCCTGCGCACCGAGTTCGAAAAGATCTTCGGCCCGACAGTTTGAGTGTTACCCGGGTACCAACTAGTAGGCGGCGCTCAGTAAGTCGGCCGGCGCACGAAGCCGGCCACATCGGGCGGGTCACAAGGGTGCGCCAGGATCCTGTCGATCCGGGCCAGCTCCGGCCCCTCTTCAGACAGGGCAACCATCTCTTTCACCCGGTCGGCGCGGCCATGATAGACCGCCTCGACGAAGCCATCGCGCCGGTTGCGGATCCAGCCGCTCAAGCCCCGGCTTTCAGCCTCCGCCGCGCACCAGGCGCGGTAGCCCACCCCCTGCACCCGGCCTTTCACGGTCACATAGTAGGAAACGAAGTCGGACTCGCTCACGCGCGCGCCTCCTCAGTGTCGGTTTGCCGCTGCGGGGCCCGGCTTTTTTCATCGTGCATGACATAGAGCGATGCACCAACGATCGTCAGGGCTCCGAGCCAGAAGGGTCCGCTGGGCGCATATTGAAAGGCCAACCAGCCGAAGAACACGTTGAGCGGCAGTTTCAGATGATCAAATGGCTGAATGAAGGCAGCATCCGAACGTGAATAGGCCAGCGTAAGACAGTAGTTCGCCACCACCGTCAGGACGCCAGCGGCCGCGATCGCGGCGATGCCGATCCCCTGCGGCATGACAAATCCTTCAGCCAGGGCGAGGCCGAAATTGACCGGCGTCAGCAGCAAGAGCAGATAGATGGTCACCGTGTCCGCAGGCTCAAAGGCGGTCAGCTTCTTGGTCAGAAGAGATGCCCCTGCCCAGAAAGCAGCAGCTCCCAGAGGCAGAAGCGCGGCCAGCTGAAACCGGTCTGACCAGGGCTCGAGGATGATCATCGCACCTGCGAAGCCGAGCAAAGTTGCCGCCCAGCGCGCAAAACCGATCCGCTCGCCCAACAACAGCCAGGCGCCAATGATGACGAAAAAGGGCGATGTCATCACCAGCGCAATGGCCTGCCAGATTGGAACGGACGCAAGGCCTGCGCCCCACAGCTGAACCCCGGCAACCGCAAGAGCCACCCGCAGCAGGTGCAGCCCCGGCTGCTTGGTCGCAAGGCCTGACAGCCCGCGCCTGACAAGCCAGGGCAGCGCACAGGCGAGAGCTGCGGCGTACTGCCAGAACACCACGGAAGAGGACGGCATGCCCAGTTTCATCGTCGCTGTCTGGATCGCCACATTGACCGCTGCAAAGGACGCCCCCGCCGCCACCATCAAACCGGCAGCCATCAAGGGCATTCTCAGTCCGTTCAGTCCTGTCATCTCGTCAACCTCGGCTCGCAAATGGCACAGGGCAGACGAACGGAGGCCGCCCGTGTTCGAAACGGGCTTCCTGCCGTGCGTTCTCTTTCATCCGGACTATGACCGTCGGCTTCGGCTTCTCACCGAATCTGCTGACCCTTGAACAATTTTCCAAGGCGCTCGCGGGCTCCAGGTTTCCCTGATACCGCCGGTGGGGAGTCGCACCCCGCCCCGAGAACATTTCACTCTCACTGAAAGCAGATTTAGCGACTGATGTGCGAAGGTGCAAGCTGAAGAAATAGGCTCAAGCATGAGGAAGGCCCGGCGTCGGATGCAGCATTCTTACTCCGCAACGTGTATCAAAGGACGGGTGACTACAGCACACGAAGGCCGTCGCCCTGCCAACACGTCGCTATGTGTAGGAGACAAATACCTGCTTGTTCTTCTGCCGTGCCATTTCGTTTATGTCATCACGAAGTGCCTTGGCAGCGCTCCTTGCACGATGCGCGAAATCCTCTCCCGAGCCGGCGTAATTGATCGCTCTGGCAGAGTTGATCAAAATACCGCCCCCGGCAGCGGCGGCAATGATCTGTTCCAGTGAGCCACCTTGCGCGCCGACGCCCGGGATGAGAAGCGGCATTTGGCCAACGATCTCTCGCACTGCCAACGCCTCTTCGGGCATTGTTGCGCCAACAACCAGCCCGACATTGCCAGCGCCGTTCCACTCCGTGGCCGCCAATTCCGCGACATGTTCATAGAGCCTGCGCCCATTCTGCAATACGCAATCCTGCAACTGCGGCGCAGAGGCGTTTGAGGTTTTGCAAAGAACAAAGACGCCTTTGTTTTCATACTGGGTAAAGGGTGCAATGCCATCGATCCCAAGGTAGGGATTGGCGGTGACAGCATCCGCCTTGTAAACCTCGAAGGCCTCTGCGGCGTAGCGCTCGGTGGTTGAGTCGATATCACCGCGCTTGGCGTCCAGAACAACAGGTATCTCCGTTGTTTCGTGAATATAGCCGATCAGTGATTTCAGCACGTCGCACGCATCCTCAGCCGCGAAATAGGCGATTTGAGGTTTATAGCAGCTGGCCAAATCCTTGGTCGCATCCACGATCGCAGTGCAAAAGTCGAAAAGCGCGTTATGGTTGTTTTGAATGTGTTGCGGGACTTGCGACAGTTTTGGGTCGAGCCCGATACACAAATGCGAATTGTTCCGTTCTTCCGCGCTGGCAACCATTTGAAAAAAGGTCATCGCATAAATCCTTGGAACGGTACTATAAGGTTTGAAACCGCATTCTGCTGAGAAGTGAGTTAATCGCATTCCAAAGATTGCTTTGTAAAGGCAGGACAGCCCGGAGCGCAAAGCATGCGGTCGGAACAGGCCCTCCCGATGACCAATTCTTCCACGTGGCCTACCGAAGCCCTGGATCAATCAGCAGCAGAGGGATTGTCGACAGCAGTCTCTGCTATCGATCGCCCGTAAGCAGAAGCCCTAGGCCGAACGAAGGCCCAGCGCTGCACCAAGCGCAGTGGGTGTCTCGACTACCGCCACGGGCTGTTCGCCTTCCAGCTCATCTCGGCTGCCATAGCCCCACATGACACCGAAACCGTCGACCTTGTTGGCATTGGCGCCAATCAGATCGTGTTTGCGGTCGCCGATCATGGCGCAATCAGACGCCGACAGGCCTTCTTCGCTGAGGATATGCTCGATCAACTCGGCCTTGGCGGACCGCGTGCCGTCCAGCTCTGAACCATAGACCTTGCCGAAATACGGCATGAGGCCGAAATGCTCTACGATTTTGCCGGCATAGGCGTGCGGCTTGGAGGTGGCGACAAAGAGCCTGCGACCGTCCGCAACCAGATCGGACACCAGCCCGTCGATCCCCTCGATCAAGGTGTTCTCGTAGAGCCCGGTCACGGTGAAGCGTTCGCGGTAAAAAGCGACTGCCTCGTCCTGGATGGCACGATCCTGAGTGTCGAGAAGAGCCGAAAAACTGTCCCACAGCGGCGGCCCGATGCACCAGCGAAGGTCTTCCTCCGCCGGAACCTCGGCTCCCATGCGCTCGAGCGCATATTGGATCGAACGCGTGATGCCCTCGAACGGGTCCGTCAGGGTCCCGTCGAGGTCAAAGAGAACGGTTTTGTAGGTCATGCGAGCCTTTCGGCGTCAGGAGAATTCCATGATCACCGCGTCAACGGCCAGGCTGTCGCCAGCTGCAGCCTTGATCGCGGTCACCGTGCAGTCACGCTCGGCCCGCAGAACATTCTCCATTTTCATCGCTTCGACAACCGCCAATTGTTCGCCGGCCTTGATCTCCTGGCCTTCTTCAACTGCGATCGAAACCACCAGCCCCGGCATCGGGCAAAGAAGCATCTTCGAGGTGTCGGGCGGCAGCTTTTCCGGCATCAGGCCATCAAGCTCGGCAATTCTGGGCGTCATGACCTTGGCAACGACCGAATAGCCCTGCCAGTCGAGGCGATAGCCGCCGAGTACGGAACGGACCTGAACAGTCACCTTGCGTCCGCCAACGGACCCTTCCCACAGATTGTCGCCAGGTGCCCAGTCAGACAGCACCGTGACGACAGCCCCCCCCCCAACGGCCACATCAATCTCGACCGGGCTTCCCGGATAGCCTGCAGCCAGACGAACCGGCATGTAGGTCTTGTCGAGCTTGACCACCCAGTCTTCCCGGATCTCGCCCGAGTGCGGCCGCAGGCGATCCGGCAGATGATCGAGCCGCTCCCGGCCGAGCGCGCCCATGGACAGGGCAACAGCGCTCAACAGCTCAAGCGCCGCCGCATCCGGTTGCGCTGGCTCGAAGCCCTCGGGATATTCGTCGGCAATGAAGCTGGTGGAAAGATCGCCCGAACGCCAGCGCGGATGGTTCATAAGCGCCGTCAGGAACGGCACATTGTGCTGGATGCCATCGACATAGAACGCATCAAGCGCATCGCTCATGGCCTCGATCGCTTCGGCGCGCGTCGGGGCATGGGTGATCAGCTTGGCGATCATCGGATCGTAGAACATTGAGATCTCCGATCCTTCGACAACACCCGTGTCATTGCGGACCGTCACACCATCCTCGATACCCTCTTCCGGCGGCGTGTAGCGCACGAGGCGGCCAATCGACGGCAGGAAATTGCGGTAAGGGTCTTCGGCGTAGATGCGGCTTTCGACCGACCAGCCGTTCAGCTTGACGTCGTCCTGGCTGAGCGCCAGCTTCTCGCCGGCGGCAACGCGGATCATCTGCTCGACAAGGTCGACGCCCGTGATCAGTTCGGTGACCGGATGTTCCACCTGCAGGCGGGTGTTCATTTCCAGGAAGAAGAAGCTCTTGTCCTGACCGGCGACAAACTCGACCGTACCGGCACTGTCATAGTCCACAGCCTTGGCAAGAGCGACGGCCTGCTCGCCCATTTTCCGGCGGGTCTCTTCATCCAGAAGCGGCGACGGCGCTTCCTCGATGACCTTTTGGTTCCGGCGCTGGATCGAACACTCACGCTCGCCCAGATAGATGGCGTTGCCATGCTTGTCGCCCAGAACCTGAATTTCGATGTGCCGTGGGTTTTCGATGAACTTCTCGATGAAGACGCGATCATCGCCGAAGGACGAGGCCGCTTCCGACTTGGAGCGAACGTAGCCGTCATTGACCTCATCGGCACTCCAGGCGATGCGCATGCCCTTGCCGCCACCACCGGCGGACGCCTTGATCATCACCGGGAAACCGATGTCTTTGGCAATCTCGACAGCCTGCTCGGCGGAATGGATTTCGCCCAGATATCCGGGAACGGTGCTCACATTGGCATCATTGGCGAATTTCTTGGATTCGATCTTGTCGCCCATCGCCTCGATGGCGCGCTTGTTCGGGCCGATGAAGACAATGCCTTCCTTCGCAAGCATTTCGGGAAAGCTCGCCCGTTCGGACAGAAATCCGTAGCCCGGGTGAACCGCCTCGGCGCCGGTCTCCTTGCAGGCCGCAATGATCTTTTCCGGAATCAGGTAGGATTCGGCCGCAGCAGCCGGGCCGATATGAACCGCTTCATCCGCCATCTCGACATGAACGGCATCCCGATCCGCATCCGAGTAGACTGCAACGGTCTTAATGCCCATGCGCCTTGCGGTCTTGATGACACGGCAAGCAATCTCGCCCCGGTTGGCAATCAGTATCTTCGAGAACATGCGCGCTCCGCCCAGATTATTTTTTCGTGCAAATGTTTTAGGCGCACCGATAGCGCGGCGCAATATGTCCAAAGGATGACTGGCCGAAAGTGCAACCTGCGCGCCGCGCCCCAGTGCAAAAATGTTGCGGCCTCGGAAATTGCTAAAAACAATTCGCGAGGCAGCTTTGGCAACATCAATAAAAGTATAGTCATTTTTAACAGTTTTATGTCCTTTTGCTACGTGGGAATTGGGGGATATTCCAATGTTTAAAAAGACACTAATTTTACTACTACCATTGGCCTTTTATGCGGGGCCCACTTTTGCAGCGCAAACCGGAAACTGGAAGACTGACAAGGTCCAGGGATTTGAGAAATACTGGACGGAAACTGCCGACGGTTCGCGCTTTACGATCTGGTGCAACCGGTCGCGCAGCGTTTCCGGCACCGTGGTCGACATCGACATAGACGGCAGAAATGCCCCGGCACGGAAGAAGATTCGCGTCGTGATCGACCGGAGCATGCTCAAGATGGACGCCGACGCGAAGGGATATGTGCAGACAAACTGTGCAGCCTGCGCCGACGGCTACACCGTGCTTTGGAACAAGCTGCGAACCGGTGTCTCTCTGGCCGTCAAATTCGATGACGAGCGCTACGCCTCCTTCTCTCTCAAGGGTGCGCGCGAAACTCTGTCCGACAGCGTTTGCCCGGCCGACTTCTACAAATAGGTGCATTCACCGCGGGCATCTCTAAGCTCGCGGAAACTGCCTCTGGATTTTGGCATCGCGAGCCACTAAACCGGCTGTCGATCCAGCACCGAACGTCAAGTGCTCCAGAAGGACGCAGATTTCATGGATGCCATACACCTCGAAGACCTCTCGTTCTTCGCCTATCATGGCGTTTATGACGAAGAGGCGCAGCTCGGCCAGCGTTTCCACGTCGACCTCACCTGCTGGCTTGACCTGAGCAAGGCCTGCGAGAGTGACGACTATGAGCAGACCGTTTGCTACGGCTCCCTGACCAAGGCGGTCGAAAAAGCCGTGACGCAAACCCGCTTCAAGCTGATCGAAAGACTGGCTGCAGCTGTGTCCGAGGCGCTCTTCGAGGCCGACCCCCGGATTGAAAAGACCCGTGTCCGCATTCACAAGCCCAGCGCACCGCTCCCTATTGCCACCGGCAAGGTCAGCGTTGAAATCACCCGCGACCGAGCCGCTCTGAGCTGACTCTCGGCGGTGTCCCCACGCCACGCTGCGCGGCAGATCTCTCGGGTCTCGCCAAGATACTGCCGCATTGGCCCCGTTAACTCGTGGAGAGGCTAGCTGAGGGGGACATCGAAATGCTCAAGCGCAAGAAACCTGTGCAACGTGCCGGCGTCGCCGCTCTGTCGATGGCGGCGCTGTTGGTCGTCGGGACTGCCGCGGAGGCTCGCCCGGATCTGCGCAAGATGACCTGCGGCCAGGCGCAAGCCATGGTGAAGCGCAATGGCGGTGTGGTGTTCACCACCGGAACGCACACCTATTCCCTCTTTGTTTCGAACTACAGCTACTGCGATCCCGGCGAACAGCTCTTCACCCAATTCGGCCCAACACGGGACAATCCGAAATGCCCGGTGGCCTATGAATGCCGCGAGCCTTTGTTCGAGCGCGGCGGCTTCAGACGCTGGTAGCGCAAAAAAGCTGGACGTAAAAACGGCCCCAAAACGGGGCCGTTCCTGATTCCACGAACTGATGCTCGCGTTACAGCGGAATGTTGTCGTGCTTCTTCCACGGCAACTGCTGAGCCTTGGACCTCAGAAGCGCAAGCGCACGTGACACCCGGCGTCGGGTCGAATGCGGCATGATCACCTCATCGATATAGCCACGCTCCGCAGCCACGAAGGGGTTGGCAAACCGGTCTTCGTAATCCTTGGTTCGCTGCGCGATCTTGTCCTTGTCGCCAAGTTCTGAGCGATAAAGGATCTCGACAGCGCCCTTGGCGCCCATCACCGCGATTTCAGCGGTCGGCCAGGCATAGTTGATGTCGCCGCGAATGTGCTTTGAGCTCATCACGTCATAAGCGCCACCATAGGCCTTGCGCGTGATCACCGTGATCTTCGGCACCGTTGCCTCCGCATAGGCGAACAGAAGCTTCGCACCATGCTTGATCAACCCGCCATACTCCTGCGCCGTGCCGGGCAGGAAGCCCGGAACATCGACAAAGGTCACGACCGGAATGTTGAAGCAGTCGCAGAAGCGCACGAACCGGGCCGCTTTCCGGCTGGCGTCGCTGTCCAGAACCCCGGCGAGAACCATCGGCTGGTTTGCAACGATACCGACGGTCCGACCCTCCATCCGGCCAAGGCCGGTGATGATATTGCCCGCGAAAGAACCCTGGATCTCGAAGAAATCGCCCTCGTCGACGGTTTTGAGGATCAGCTCCTTCATGTCGTAGGGCTTGTTCGGATTGTCCGGGATCAACGTATCCAGGCTCTCGTCAATCCGGTTCGGATCATCATGAGAGCCGATTTCCGGAAGTTCAGCCGTATTGTTGGCTGGCAGGTAGTCGATCAGCCGGCGCATTTCCTGAAGCGCCTCGACGTCGTTGTCGAACGCGCCATCGGCAATCGAGGATTTGGTTGTATGCACAGAAGCCCCACCAAGCTCTTCGGCCGTAACCGTCTCGTTGGTGACAGTCTTCACCACATCCGGGCCGGTGACGAACATGTAGGACGTATCGCGCACCATGAAGATGAAGTCGGTCATGGCAGGGGAATAAACGTCGCCGCCCGCACAAGGCCCCATGATCAGGGAAATCTGCGGAATAACGCCGGATGCCAGCACGTTGCGCTGGAAAACTTCCCCATAGCCGCCCAGCGCCGCAACGCCTTCCTGGATCCGCGCGCCACCGGCATCGAAAAGGCCGATGATCGGAGCCCGGTTCTGCAAGGCCATGTCCTGGACCTTGATGATTTTCTGGGCATGGGTCTCCGACAGGGAGCCACCGAAGACCGTGAAATCCTTGGAGAAGACATAGACCGTCCGGCCGTTGACCGTGCCCCAGCCGGTCACCACGCCGTCGCCTGGAATATGCTGTTCCTCCATGCCGAAATCAGTGCAGCGATGCTGCTTGAACATGTCGAACTCTTCGAATGACCCTTCGTCCAGCAGCAGTTCAATGCGCTCGCGGGCGGTCAGCTTGCCCTTCTTGTGCTGGGCCTCGATCCGCCGTTCGCCACCGCCCATACGGGCCGTTTCACGGCGGCTTTCCAGTTCGGCAAGGATTTCCTTCATGGCTTTCTCCGAAACGCATTAAGTCGAAGGCTTGGTAGCATGCAGGATCGGGCAGGCAAAGTCAGCACAAGGGCGAAGACGCCCAAAACCTTGGCGGATTTGCGGAGAGTCAGGAAAACCTTGCGGCAGATTGCATAAAGACTGGGCAATCGCGCCTTCATATTACGCTTGGAGCCGTTGTCGAAATTTGCAAAGCTTGCACAACAAGTCAGCAACGATGAATGGGGAGGCAATGACAGAAGAGCGGTCTTTTTTCAATGAAATGCTGGATGACGCCGGGAACCCTCGCTCCTCCTACGCAAAGCTCGCTCAGTGGCTCGAAGACAAGCCACCCAACTTCCTGAAGCGCAAAAGCCGAGAGGCGGAGACCATTTTCCGGCGGCTTGGAATCACCTTTGCCGTCTATGGTGCGGAGGAAGCAACAGAGCGCCTGATTCCCTTCGATCCGATCCCCCGGGTCATCTCCCCGGGCGAATGGCGGCGCCTGTCCGCTGGCATCGATCAGCGTGTACGCGCCCTCAACGCCTTCCTCCACGACATCTACCACCGCCAGGAAATCATCCGCGCCGGCCGCATTCCTGCTGACCTGATCCTGCAGAACGAAGCCTTCCTGCCCGAGATGGTCGGTCACGACCCTGCCCGCAAGGTCTACGCCCACATCATCGGAACGGACCTTGTCCGCGTTTCTGAGAACGAATTCTACGTTCTGGAAGACAACACACGCACGCCGTCAGGTGTCTCCTACATGATGGAGAACCGGGAGACGATGATGCGTCTGTTCCCGGAACTGTTTCAGACCCATCGCGTCGCCCCTGTGGATCGCTATCCCGAATTGTTGCGCCAGACCCTTGAAAGCGTGAGCCCGAACCAGGCCAAGTCCGACCAGACCGTGGTTCTTCTGACGCCCGGGATCTACAATTCCGCTTATTTCGAACACGCCTTTCTGGCCGATTCCATGGGCATCGAGCTGGTCGAAGGCCGCGACCTCTTCGTCGACAATGGCAAGGTCTTCATGCGCACGACCCGTGATCCCAAGCAGGTCGACGTGATTTACCGCAGGATCGATGACGCCTTCCTCGATCCGCTGACGTTCAACGCCGGGTCGATGCTGGGCGTGCCAGGTCTTTTCGATGCCTATCGCGCCGGAAATGTCACCATCTGCAACGCACCGGGAACCGGAATTGCCGACGACAAGGCGATCTATGCCTATGTGCCTGACATCATCGAATTCTACACCGGGCAAAAGCCGATCCTGAACAACGTCCCGACATGGAACTGCTCCAATGAGGACGACCTGGCCTATGTGCTCGACAATCTCGAGGACATCGTCGTCAAGGAGGTTCACGGCTCTGGCGGCTACGGCATGTTGATCGGCCCGACGGCGTCCAAACGCCAGATCGCCGACTTCCGAAAGGTCCTTATGGCAAACCCGACGAACTACATTGCCCAGCCAACGCTTGCGCTGTCCGCCTGCCCCACACATGTCGCCTCCGGCGTCGCTCCGCGGCACGTTGATTTGCGCCCCTTCGTGCTGATTGGCGACCAGGTTCGCATCACGCCCGGAGGCTTGACCCGTGTGGCTCTGAAGAGGGGATCGCTCGTGGTCAACTCAAGCCAGGGCGGCGGCACCAAAGACACCTGGGTACTGGAGGACTGAGCCATGCTTGGAAGAACCGCCTCCTCCCTGTTCTGGATGTCCCGCTATCAGGAACGCGCCCAGAACACCGCCAGGCTTCTGGAAGTCGCCTACCGCTCGGCCATGGTGCCAAACTCGGGCCAGAGCGAGCGCGATGAATGGCGCTTCGCGCTGGCGACAGCCGGCGTCGACTATGCCTACACCGAAAAAGTGGGCGATATCACTGCGCGCGGCGTGATCAATTACATGATCTTCGACAAGGACAATCCCTCCAGCGTTCGCGTCTGCCTCGAGACAGCCCGCAACAATGCCCGTGCCGTCCGCACCGGCATCACCAGCGAACTTTGGGAAGCCCTAAACACCACTTGGATCGAGTTTGCGGACGTCAACCCGCAGTCGATCACCCAAGAGCGATTGCCTGATTTCCTGGCCTGGGTCAGCCAGCGGTCTCATCTCTTCCGGGGCGCCCTGCTGAACACGATGCTGCGCGATGACGGCTACTACTTCAGCCAGCTTGGCAATTTCGTCGAACGAGCCGACAACACGGCCCGGGTCCTGAACGCCCAGTATTGGGTGCTTCTGCCGGACAATGACGTCATTGGAGACGGTTCAATGGAACGCAGCCAGTGGACCGGAATCTTGCGCACGCTCTCCGGGCTGCGCAGCTATCGGTTTGCCTATCCGGACGCCAAGTTGAAGGCCTTCAACATCGCGGAGTTCCTCATTCTGAGAAAGGAAATGCCGCGCTCTCTGGCCCATTGCTACGACTGGATCGATGACACTGCAGAAGACCTCCAGCAGTTCTACAATGAGCGGAAGCCAAGCATCGATTTGGCGGCAGCCCTGTCAAAAGAGCTTCATGAGGCAGAGATGCGCGACATCTATCAAAGCGGGCTTCATGACTTCCTGCTGGACTTCATCCGCAAGAACAACGCTTTCGCCCATCAACTCTCGCTGGACTATAATTTCGCCTGATCCTCAGACATGCCCGGTGCACCAATGCGACTGACCGTTCGACACAAGACCAGCTACCGATATGACACGCCCGTGGCCAATGCCATGCAGCAATTGCGGCTGACACCGCCGAATTGCAGCGGCCAGCATGTGATCGACTGGAAGATCGACGCCCCGGGCATGTCCCGCGCCACCAGCTACACCGATGCCTTCGGCAACGTCGTGCATATGATCTCCTCCCAGGAGGTCACCGAAAGCGTGACAATCACGGCGACCGGCACCGTCGAGACAGAGGACAAGTCCGGTGTCGTCGGCGAGGAACGCGACGACGCCCCAAGCAGGATCTACACGCGTTTCACCCCGGTCACCCAGGCCAATCAGGCCATTCGGCGTCTGGGTGCCATCGCCGACAAGGACGACAAGATCACGGGTTTTCATGATCTGATGCATGCGGTGCGCGACAAGGTTGCCTATCAGGTCGGTGTGACCGAGACCCATGCAACCGCGGTCTCGGCTCTGGCGTCCGGCGAAGGTGTCTGTCAGGACCATGCCCATATCTTCATATCTGCCGCCCGCTCCATCAGCGTGCCGGCACGCTATGTGTCCGGTTACTTGCTCCTTGATGACGAAATAGAATCCGAGGCCCACCATGCCTGGGCCGAGGTTTGTATCGACGGTCTGGGGTGGCTGGCTTTCGACATATCCAACGGTATCTGCCCCACGGATCACTATATACGCTTGACCACGGGACTGGACTCACGCTCCGCTGCCCCCATAAGAGGCATCCGTTTCGGCGGCAACGATGAAAACATGGATGTTGAAGTCGAGGTCGCACAGGCGGCGGTTCAGCAGCAGCAATAGGATCTTGCAATTCACACGCACGATCCCATTTCTTGCGCCTGATACCGATAACAAGTCTGATATAGGTGTCTGACATTGGCCCCGCCGAACGAATGCGCCTGACCCGGGACACGGAACGAAATGACTTATTGCGTTGCATTGAAGCTTGACCGCGGACTGGTCTTTGCGGCTGACACCAGGACCAATGCAGGCTTGGACAACATCTCCACCTACAAGAAGCTCCACATCTGGGAGAAAGAGGGAGATCGTGTCTTCACGCTGTTGTCCGCCGGCAATCTGGCCGTGACCCAGGCCGTCATTTCCCTCTTGAGCGAACACATCCATTCCGCCGGCGAAGGCCGTCCGACCCTGATGACCGTCGAGACCATGTTCCAGGCAGCGCGCCTGCTCGGCAGCGCCATCCGCGAAGTGCGTGCGATCGACGGCGAATCCCTTGGCTCCAACGCGGACAGCTTTCAGGTCACGTTCATTCTCGGTGGACAGATCAAGGGCGAAGAGCCACGGCTGTTTCAGATCTACTCGGCTGGCAACTTCATCGAGGTCTGCGAGGACACGCCTTTCCTGCAGATCGGCGAGCACAAATACGGCAAGCCCATTCTCGACCGCGTCACCCGCTCCGACATGCGCCTGGGCGAAGCGGCGAAGATGGTTCTCCTGTCCTTCGACAGCACCTTGCGGTCAAATCTCTCCGTCGGCATGCCGATCGACCTGCTGCTCTACAACAAGGACAGTTTCTCAGCAGATCGTCAGCTCCGGATCGAGAAGAACAATCCGTATTTCCAGAAGCTGTCCCTGGGCTGGTCCGACGCACTGCGCGACGCCTTTGCCGATATGGACGAGCTGGACGTCTGAGGCCCTCTGCCCGTTTTCGGTGTATTTCGGCCCCTCCCGGCTGTTAGCTGTTCGTCATCCCTTTGCCGTAAAAGCGTTTGGGGATTTAGGAGTTGCAGTGAATGAGTGCGAACAGCATCGACGAGGCAGAGCGCCTGACCTGGCACCGCGAGCCAGCCAGCGAACCTCTTGACGACAACGACGAGGCCCTACGGCTTGTACGTCAGATGATCCGTTCGGGCGAACGGGGACCGCTCGTCGATCTGTTGAAGCGCTGGGATCCGGTCGACGTCATGCAGATGCTGGTGCGTCTGCGGCTCAAGCAGGCCCGAAAGCTCTTCCAGTGGTTGCCCGCGAACCCCTCCATCAAGGTTATCGCCGAACTCCGGCCCGAGTTTCGTGCCGTCCTGATGGAAGAATCCACCCTTGAGCAGTTTCGTGACATCCTCGCCGGCCTTGATCCGGAAGATGCCACGGAGATGCTCAACGACTTTCCCGACGATATGGCAGAGGCTCTTGCCCAAAGGTTGCCGGACGTCGAGGACATCGCCTCGCGCCAGTCCTATGCTGACGACAGCGCCGGGCGCATCATGGCGCGCAAGTTCGTCGCCCTGCCCGCGGCCCTGACCATCGATGAGGCGGTCAGCCAGATCCGAGCCGATGCGGATCGAATCCGCAAGGTTTTCACCGTCTATGTTCTGGATGATAGCGGTCGGCTTGTCGGCACGGTGGAACTGGGCAAGCTGTTGCTGGCGCGCGAAGGCGCGACGCTCGGCGATATCATGAACCGGGATTTCATCGCCGTCTCCGCTGATACTGATCAGGAAGAGGTTCTGCGGCTCGCGCGCAAAAGGGACATGCGCACCGTTCCCGTGATCGACGGCGACGGCCACTTGATCGGCCGCGTCACACCCAAACAGCTCACGCGTATTGCCTCTGAAGAGGCCACCGAAGACATGCTGCTGATGAGCGGTGTTTCCTCAGAAGCCAAGGCCGACGACACCGTGTTGCGGATCGTTCGCGGCCGCCTGCCCTGGTTGCTTGCCGGTCTGATTGGAGCGAGTATCGCAGCCTCGGTCGTCGGGTCTTTTGAGGATCAACTTGCCAAGGCCGCGATCCTGGCCGCCTTTATCCCGGTCACAATGTCCATGGCCGGAAACGCAGGGCTTCAAGCGTCCGCTGTGGCCGTTCAGGGCCTTGCGACGGGCACCCTCTGGTCCGGTGAAATCGGCTACCGGCTGTTCAAGGAATTTCTCGCAGCCCTCTTCAATGGCGCGGTGGCCGGCTGCATCCTCGCCGGTCTGACGATGCTGGCGTCTCTGATCATTCCGATTGCCGATCCGGTTCACCTCGCATTGGCAACGTCCTTGTCGCTCCTGTGCGTCACGACGATCGCCGCCATGGTCGGCGCGACGATACCGATCGTGCTCGACAAGCTCGGCATCGATCCGGCAATGGCGACCGGTGTCTTCATCACATCGTCAAACGATGTCCTTGGCGTTCTTGTCTTCTTCCTGATGGCAACGGCGTTCTATCTGGGCTGATGGCAGCCGGACCGCCTTGCAAGCTCAGTTCGCCAAGATCAGCGCCGCGGCATCAAACTCGGTCCGCTTGTAGGCGCGGATCTGGGCGGCCTGGGCATCTTCGCCCCAGCGTTCAATGTTGAAGTCCTCTTCGACATGGGCCGCGGTCCAGGCATCGTCAACAGACAGATGCCCCTCGGCCAGCGCCAGCGCGAGAACAGCAGACCCGGAGAGTGACGTCGCCGTGTGGAGCGCAGCCAGACGCAGAGGCGTCCAGTCTTCAAGCCTGGCCCGGTAAGCTGCCAGCAGAGCCTCCGGCTGCTCCTGATGGATCAGCCCGGCCACCAGCACGAAGCGTCCACCAAGCAGGCTTTCAGCCCAGCCCAGAACCGGATCCCAGAGCCCGGTCTGCCGGTCGCCCAGAATTTCCGGATCATTGACCCGGTAACACAGGGCATCGGTGCCGCAGAAACGGGTGATCTCATCGGCCACTTCCGCAAAGCGCACGGACACGGCGTCCTGCGCAGAGTTGGCAATCCGTGTCAGCGGCATGGCGCCTGGGTTGATGACCTTTTCTTGCGCGTCCCATTCAGCCGCAACGGCCTTGGCGAGTGTTTCTCCCGGCAGAGTCAGCGTCGCCTTTCCAGGTGTCTTGACCGGCCGACCGTCGAGATGGATCGCAAATCCGCCTTCCACAGGAGCGTGGGTGGCTTCCTTGTAGAAGCGTTTGGGCAATTCGCGCTTGGAGAGTTCGCGCGCGCGTTGCTCGGGATCCTTGGCAGCATCTTCTTCCAGCGTTTCAAGATAATCACGCATCATGCAGGTTCCCCGTCAAAAGCGAGACGCGCATCAAGCGCGTCATAAAGTTCATCGAAATGGTCGATGACCACATGGGCGCCGCCTGCCCTCAGCCTGTCCCGGTCGTGATAGCCCCAGGTCACGCCAACTGCATGGGCACCTGCTGCCCGCGCCATTTCCATGTCGAAACTGGTGTCGCCGATCATCGCCGTGCGCAGCGGTTCAGCGCCGGTCTCTGACATCGCCCGCAGCACCATATCCGGATGCGGCTTGGACGGTGATGTGTCAGCGGTCTGAACCGTCACGAAGCGCCCACCGAGATCATGCACTTCAACCATATGATCGACACCGCGCCGCGCCTTACCGGTCGCAACCCCAAGAAGGACGTCATCGCGCGCTCCCAACCGATCGAGCACGTCGCGCGTTCCCGGGTAAAGCGGATCGAGATCGAGCCCCAACTTGCGACGGGAGATTTTCGATGTGCGATAGGCGTTCGCCATCTCTGGCACAAGGTGGGCATTTTCGGCGCCGACGAGCTGCAAGAAAGCAGTCTCCAGCGACAAGCCGACGATAGAAAGCGCCGTTCGCCGATCCGGCATCGGCAGTCCGACCGCCTCATAGCCAACGGAAAGCCCGTGAAGAATTGTGTCCTGACTGTCTATCAGCGTGCCGTCGCAGTCGAAAATGACCAGATACATGCGCGAACCAAGTCCCTGTTTCTTGAGACCCGCATGTGGCGGGTTTTTGTCAGCCGGTCAAGAGCCGGCGCCCCCGACACATCATGTGCGCGCGCTACCCGCTCGACTTCCCGGCCACGCCGTTCTATGCAGGATGCCGTTGTCCCGAACCAATGTCCTTGGAGCTCTTGTGACCAAAATCCTCATGGTCTTTCTTACCGTCCTCGCGGTGATCCAGGTGATCAAGCCACTGGGATGGCCAGGTCTCAAGAAACGGTCCGATGCCTGGAAGCTTGCAGCCGGGGGGCTGATTTTCCTCGCTGCAGCGATCGGTCTGATCGCGCTTTTCGAATGACAGGGTGCAACTCCGGGGTCGTTCAACCCTTGCATAGGGATTGGCCACAAATCGCCCAATAAAAGCGCTTGCCCGCTTTGTGATCAGCTTCTAGGTTTTTCGTTAGCATACAAACGGAAAGCCAGTGAGGAGCTACCATTGACCCTATCCCGCCGATCCCTTCTCAAGACATTGGGCAGCGCCGCTGCCGTTGCATCCGTGACACCTCTGTCGAGCGCATTGGCCGCTGGCGCGATCAAGCCAGGCAAGCAATCCGTTCTGCTCGTCATCGACGTTCAAAACTGCTTCCTGCCGACGGGAACTCTGCCGGTCAAGGATGGTGACCAGGTGGTCCCGGTGATCAATGAGCTCAGCAAGAAGTTCCAGAATGTCGTGATGACGCAGGACTGGCATCCGGCAGGTCATTCATCTTTTGCGTCAAGCCATGACGGAAAGGCCCCATTCGAAACGGTTGAGATGGACTACGGAACACAGGTTCTGTGGCCAGATCATTGCATTCAGGGCACGAAAGACGCCGAACTTGCGCCGGGGCTGGACATACCCCACGCACAGCTGATCATCCGCAAGGGATGGAACAGCGCCGTCGACAGCTATTCCGCCTTCCGCGAAGCCGACAAGAAAACCATGACGGGCCTCACAGGCTATCTCAAGGAGCGCGGTATTTCCGACGTCTACGTCTGCGGCCTGGCAACGGACTTCTGTGTTGCCTGGTCAGCGATCGACGGGACGATTTCCGAATTCAATGTCTCGGTCATCGAAGATGCAAGTCGCGGCATCGACCTGAACGGCTCAGTCGCAACCGCATGGGCCGATATGAAAAAAGCCGGCATTGCCCGCATTCAGTCTGGCGATTTCGCCTGACAGTGACTGGCGCACCTTCAAAACAAAAAGAGCAGGCATTTGCCTGCTCTTTTTACGTCTGCCACGCCTCAAAAGCGCATGACTCAAACTCTCAAGAAATCACGTCAAGCCCTTAATAAAACTCTCACTTCAGCGCTTCTTGTTTAGCTCTTCCTCATTTGGATCATCCACGTCTGGATCATATTCGGTTGCATCGAAGCCGAGGAGGTTCCACGTCTGCTGCATGTGTGGTGGCAGCGGAGCAGACACATCGATAACACCGTGGCCGGACGGATGCGGGATCCGGATCCGGCGTGCCAGAAGATGTAGCCGGTTCTGGATGCCTCCCGGCAATTCCCAGTTCTCGATATTGAAATACTTGTCGTCACCGATAATCGGATTGCCGATGTGGGCCGCATGGGCGCGCAGCTGGTGCGTCCGGCCCGTGATCGGCTTCATGGTCACCCAGGACAGTTTCTGCGCGGACTGCTCGAAGACCGAGTAGAGCGAAACCGCATGCTGGGCATCGTCCTTCCCCTGACGGACGACCTGCATCCGTTCTTCTTCCTCATCACGCGCGAGGAACGTCGAGATGCGCCCCTGCTTGGGCTTGGGGACGCCAGCCAGCATCGCCCAATAGACCTTCTGCGTGTTGCGATGGCGAAAGGCCTTGGTCAGCTCCTGAGCGGCCTTGCGGGTTTTGGCGACCAGAATGATACCTGAGGTTTCGCGGTCCAGCCGGTGCACAAGCCGCGGCTTGTCGCCCTTCTTGTCAGCGAATGCCTCCAGCATCCCGTCCAGATGGCGCTTGAGGCCGGAACCGCCCTGCACTGCCAGCCCTGCGGGCTTGTTCAGAACCATCACGTGGCTGTCCTCGAACAGCATCATGTCCTCGATGGCCTTGCGGTCATCTTCGATCAGCTTGGTCGATTTTGGACGGGCGTTCTTCTTGTCATCGGCCGGAAGCTCGACCCCCAGCGGCGGGATGCGAACGGTCTGTCCCTTGGCGATGCGGGTGGAGCTCTCCGCACGCTTGCCGTCGAGGCGCACCTGGCCCGTGCGCAGAAGCTTCTGCAGCCGGCCAAAGCCCAGTCCCGGGTAGTGAACCTTGAACCAACGGTCAAGGCGCATGCCCGCCTCATCAGCGGTCACTTGTTTCTGTTCGATAGCGGACATTCGGATCTCTTTGCGCGTGCTTGCCGCCCGCGTCTTTCTCAAGGCCGGCCCAACGCCGACAATCACTTGCCCCGCGTATAGGCGCAAATGCGGGATTTTGAAACCCCCTGTCCCTTTCAGGACCTTGCCCCGGGCTCAGGAGCCCAGTTGACGCATCAGATAAAAGCCCGCGAAAACCGCAGCGAGCGAGACAACCACCGAAAGAGCGACGTAAACCAGCGCAGAAGTGGTGTCTCCGCGCTCCCACATGACAGCAACGTCCAGAGAAAACGCCGAAAACGTCGTAAAGCCGCCCAGAAGACCTGTCGCGACGAAGTAGCGGACACTTTGCAGACCGGCCGCCTCATGACGCACCAGCCAGCCAATGAAGAGCCCCATGATCAGTGAGCCGACCACATTGACCGTCAACGTCCCGTAGGGAAACCCGCTGCCAAAGGCCCGCAACGTCCACAGTCCTACAAGGTGACGCAGCCCTGCCCCAAGACCACCGCCGATAGCGACCAGAATGAAATGGGTCATGCTATCGCTCCAGGCTCCGGTCGTTGCACGTGGTTTTCGGCTCTAGCAAACGTCAGCCTATTCGGCAGCCGCCGGCTTCTCGCCTTCCTGGCCCATGTCCTCGAACACTTTGACCTGCTTATCGTATTTCGGATCGATGGTGCCGCAGACCCGGTCCCAGAACGAAAAGAAATTGGCATAGTTATAGCGGAAGCGGGAATGGTGCTGGTCATGAAAGGTCACGCAAACCATCGGCGACGGCATCCGGGACAAGGGAGAGGCATAGAACTCAAACCCCGAATGGCCAATGGTGCCGTTGAAATGATCCCACAGGCGATGAGCAATCAGCACCAACACCGGGATCGGCAGGATGACCATGGCGAACAGGTAGTAGCTCTGCATCACAAACGCATCGATGAGATCGTCGGAGTATGTGCTCCAGACCGTCGGCGCGACCGAGCGGTGATGCTCTGCGTGAAACCGGTAGAGCCACTTCGTGTGCATGAGACGGTGCGCCCAGTAGAACCAAGCATCATAGGCAACGACTGAGACCACGAACATCAGGATCGCCGACCACCAGGTCAGCGGCAGCGGCGAGACGAGCGTCCAGCCCTTCAGCGACAGGAAGATACCGCCGGCAAGACAGCCCGCGGTCACCGTCAGCGAATAGACGCTCTGACGGATTTCTTTCCACATGCGCTTTTCGCCGCGCCGGTTCTGCTGAATGCGGCGCTCCGGATGCCGGTTCTGGATCTGAACCAGCACCCAGCCCGTGGCGAAATAGAGAAACACGTTGATGCCATAGACCGCCGCATAGATCGGCAGGAATTCAAGAAGGACATCAATCAGCTGCTGCAACATGTCTTAACCTGTGTTCGGACCCAGTCTCGGGTCCAGCTTGTTTTGGCCTGTTTCACAAATCGCCGCGTCCGCGGCCAAGCGCCAATCAAGCCGCGCTGTTTTCCACCCGCGCGGCCTTTGTGTCGGGCACGGCGCCTGTCACTTCCATTTCCTGAACCAGAGCATCGTACTTTGGATGAACTGTTCCCATTGCGCGATCCCAAAACGAAAAGAAGTTCCCGTAGTTGTAGTGGAACTGCGAGTGGTGCAGATCGTGGAAGGTCGTGCAGATCAGGGGAGAGGGAAAACGCGACGAGCGCGACGCGAAATACTCAAACCCGGAATGCCCGACCATGCCCGAAATCTGGTCGAACAGCCGCAGGGCGAAAACCGACAGCGCCGGCACCGGCAGGACGAACCAGACGACCAGGTAGAAACCATGCTCGATCAGCGTGTCGATCGTGGTCGAGCTGTCATTGCTCCAGACCGTCGGGGCAACCGACTTGTGATGCGGCACATGCCATTTGTAGAAGGCAGGGAGATGCAGGATCCGGTGCCCCCAGTAGAACCATCCATCAAACAGGACGAAGCAGACCGCGAACATCAGTGGGAACGACCACCAGGAAAGCGCCAGTGGGGAAAACAGGACCCAGCCCTGAGTTTGCGCAAAGTAGCCGGCCGACAGCAACACCGAAGACGTCGCCAGGGCGTGCATGGACGCGCGGATTTCAAGCCACATGCGCTTGGACCCATCGCGATGCTTCTGGATCCTGCGGTCAGGATGCCTGTTGTTGATCCAGGTGACCGTCAGCCCGGTGGCAAAATAGACGACAATCATGGCCGCATAGATCACGGCGAAAATGAACAGGTAATCGAGAAGCAGCTGCATCTGGTTCAGTCCTTGTCCGATGCCGCAGCCACTGCCTCGCCGCCATTGCGTTGGGACGCGTAGACCTCTTCGAACCCGTGGACCTTGTCGTCATAAGTCGGGTGAATGGTTCCACACAGCCGGTCCCAGAACGAGAAGTAATTCGCATAATTATAGACGAAATACTGGTGATGCTGATCGTGGTAGAGCGTGCAAAGCATCGGCCAGGGCTTCCGCGCGGTCGGGCTGGCGAAATGCTCGAAGCCGCAGTGTCCTATTGCCGCCGACACCTGATCAAAGATCCGGTGTCCCAGAAAAACCAGAGGCGGGATCGGCACGATGAACAGGACAAGAGCGTAATAGGTATGGGCGAACAGCGTGTCGACGCTGGAGCCCGCATCATTGGACCAGACTGTGGGCGTAACCGTCATGTGATGCGGCTTGTGGAACCGGTAGAACATCTTCGTGTGCAGGATGCGGTGGCCCCAGTAGAACCAGGTGTCATGAAGCATCAGCGAAATCACGAAAAAGAGCGGCACCGACCACCAGGAAAGCGCGACCGGCGCAAACAGCGTCCAGCCCTTCATCTGGGCAAAGAGACCAATGCTGAGACAGACGCTGGTGATGGACAGCTGTTTCAGGGACGATCTGATATCCCGAAGCGCCTCATGCGTCGGCTGGCGTTTCTGGATTCTGCGTTCCGGATGCCGTTTGTTGAGCTCTGTCATGACAAGACCGGTCGAAAACAGAAGCACGAGGCTCATGAGATAGAGACATATAAAAAGGGCAACGAACCCCGCAAGGCCCGTTCCGAAATAGCTGGCAAACAAGTTCATGGATCTACAGTCCGTTCCCGCCGATCTTGGAGCTCTTGCACGATATACCTGAAAACAAGGGTCAGAAAATCATATTCTCTATTTTATGGAAAGCCTTTGCACTTGCATGCGGGTTTCTCCCAGGCAGGTCAAAAGGCCGCATGCCGACCCTCGCCCGGTTACAGATCATGTTCCAATGACCAAAGCAAAGCTTCTGGCAAAAGTTCTCTCCGGCGCGTAACATCGTCCTTCATCTGAAGACCTGTTGCAAAAGACAAAGCTTGAAGTAAGCATCCTCGAATAGAAAATGACTGATTCCTTGAGCGATAGAGAC
This sequence comes from Roseibium polysiphoniae, assembly GCF_014842925.1. Classification (GTDB taxonomy): domain Bacteria; phylum Pseudomonadota; class Alphaproteobacteria; order Rhizobiales; family Stappiaceae; genus Roseibium; species Roseibium polysiphoniae. Next base: position 23,141 of record NZ_JACYXJ010000002.1, on the reverse strand, counting down.
GCACCCAAATTGCCGGAACCAAAGCAAAAAAAACGCGGCAACACAGGGCAATCTGAAGCCTTGATCAGTGAGATTTCCGCAAAAAATCAGCTACTTATCGAGGAACTCGAGGACCTGAAACTCCTCTACGAGGCGACGATTGAGCATGGAGAGGCGGTCGAAGACCAGCTCGCCGAACAGTCGCAGCGTCTGGAGGCACTGTCCAATCAGTTGGCAAAGTATCTTTCCCCGCAGATCTACAAGTCGATCTTTGAGGGCCGGCAAGAAGTCAGAATCGAATCGACAAGAAAAAAACTGACGGTTTTCTTCTCGGACATCGAGGGCTTTACAGAAACGGCGGACCGGCTTGAGTCGGAAGACCTGACCGCTCTGCTCAATCACTACCTCACCGAAATGTCCAAGATTGCGCTGAAATATGGCGCAACCATCGACAAATTCATCGGCGATGCGATCCTCATCTTCTTTGGCGACCCTGAAACCAAAGGGGTCCAGGAAGATGCTTTGGCCTGCGTCAACATGGCCATCGAAATGCAGGCGCGCATGACCGAACTTGAGGCGGACTGGCAGGCCGCTGGTATTTCCAAACCGCTACGATGCCGGATCGGCATTCATACGGATTACTGCACCGTCGGAAACTTCGGCAGCGAAGATCGGCTCGACTACACCATCATCGGTCGCGGTGTGAACACAGCCTCCCGATTGGAAAACGTTAGCGAGGCTGGCAGTATTCTCATTTCTTATGAGACCTACTCCCAGATCAAGCACCGTATCCAATGCAAGGAAATGGGCGAGATTGTCGTAAAGGGCATGGCCTATCCGATCAGCACCTACAATGTGATTGCACACAGAGATCAGCCGCAAGAGGCGGAAATTGATGTCTCCAGTGTCAGCAAGCAATTGTCTGAACTGGCCGGCAACGAGCCGGCGTCCTTCTCCGAAGAGGAGCGCGCGAAGCTGATTTCGTCTCTAAAGACGGCTCTCGACCATCTCGATTCCTCCGAGCAAGAATAGCCAAAAAGTGCTCCAGTCGCAGCGAGATTAAACGCAGTACTGGAAGCGATAGAGCCAGCGTTGATCCCGCGTCATGTCAACTCGCGAATTTTAGCCTTCAAGGCGCCGATAAGGGCTGGGTCGGCCTTCAACTCCAGCTCTTCCTCATCCAAGATCGCGAGGAACAAATCGCGGTGTATCTGCGCAAGTTCCGTGTCCGAAAGCAGCTCACCATCAGACGCTGACAGGACGATACCCACCAGCCGCTCTGCCGCATTGAGCCGCCCCCAAAGGTAGTCATGCTCTCGCCAGCTGCGGTTGAAAAACGCGCCGAAGGTATTCAGCGCCGCACCTTTGAGCTGAAAACTGTCGTCATTGAGCCGGCCCGTGTCCTTCGGGCTGATCCGGGCGACAAGCGTCTCGCTGATCTCAGAAAAGTCGTTGCTTTGCAGCACCGGGAAGGTCACGAGATCATAGAACGCAAAGCCCACATAGGCGCCCAACAGCTCGCGGTGAATGTCAACTGGCAGAAGCGCTCCCGCCGTAGCCGAAAACAGTTCGTCCTGCAGCCTGTCCAGATCCTGAAGACCCATCAATTTGCTGACCTGATCGAGAGCTTCCGACAGAACCTCGTCATGCTCGCCGCCATTCCCGCCCGGCATTCGCTGGATCAGTTTCCCGGCCAGGACTTCTGCGGTCTTTTGGCTCTGAAGCCCAAAGAAATCGACTTCCCAGCGCCGGCCCAGATGATCAATCTGCTCATAGAGCAGGCTCTTGATCCGATCCAGGTGGTCAGGATTGATGGCTTTCTTGCCCTCACCGGCGCGGTGATAAAGGCTGTTCAGCTTTCGGATCGCAAAGCGAAGCCGCCTGATGCGGTAATCCACGTCCAGACCGCGCAGGAATTGAACGACACCGTCCTGAGGCTTGGGCGGTCCATTGCTGAAGTCCTTGGCAAGCTGCCCCAGGTGATCTGTAATCCAGCCAAGCAGCAACTCGGGACGCGCCTCGCGCCCGCGCGTTTTGGCGAGCTCCGATATCAATTGGGCAATCTTTTCGCCGACCGCATGAAGCTTGAGAGACTCGTAGTTCAAGAAGGCATAGCCGGCCTGACCATGCGCCGCCTCATTGGCCGCTGCACGATACCGTGTCAGGGCTTCCGTCTTCAGCGTTCCCCGTCGCGGCAGGATCTTGCGCACGGCGGCTTCGACCACCGGATCCGCTGCGGCAATTGTTTGCGATAGCCATTGTCCGCGCCGGTTACGTGCCTCGATGTCTCTCAGATCATCGCCGATCGGTTCATTGCGTGGAATATGAGCAAGCGACGCCAGGATCACCTTCAAGAAACCAGGCAACGGCTGCCGGTTGGCGTCGTCAGCATCTCGCATCTTCGGGACCGGATCCACATAGACGAGGCGCCGTGCCACTTCCCGCGCGGCCGGACGCTGGCGAATGACATCAATTACCGGTGAGAAAGGTTTGTTCATGACCACGCTGCCATCAACGAAACAGCGGCGCCCTGCTCCTTCTCCGTGAAGCTCCAGCGACCTGCTCAGGAACCGGTCGCGATTGGGCCACGGCTCACCGCGCTGTTTCAGAACCCGGTCCATCTCGGCAATGGTGGCAGGCGGAAACGCTCCCGGGAAGGAAGAGGTCGCCCTCGCCGCGAAAACCAGTTCCGCAACACTGTCGGGTCCGAACTGGCTTTGCAGATGGCTCGGCACCCGGTGCTTGGCGTGGAAGTTGAGGACACGTCGGTGGTCCAGCTCTTCGACAAAGGCCGGATCATCAATATGAATTCGGCGAACCTGTCCCTCGTAGTCCGTCAGCGTGACGAAGAGATCGAGTGTTTGCCCTCTTGGAATGAGCGTCGCACCTTCCCGGTAATCTGCGTCCATCTGATTGCAGGCATCGAGCATCCAGCCGCTGTAGTTTTCGCCTGAAAAAGGCGGCGAAAACCACCGGGACTGCATCAGGGTGCGCAGCTTGTCGCGGGTTTCCGGATCCTTGATGTCGTGCTTCAGGCGTTTCGAGATCATCCGGTCCAGCACCGGGCTGATGCCGGATTTCAGATAACGGCGAATGCCGCCCTGGGGCCGCGCGAGCCGTGTGACATCGGCGTTTTCAAGCCAAAGAGCCCTGTGGCTGTCGAGCGGCAGGTCGTGCGCAATCGCGCGCGCCAGCATGATGCCATTCACCCCACCGGCGGAGGCACCTGCAACAGCATCCACGACGACGCGGATATCGACCGAGTGCCCGAGACGATCGAGCAAGGCTTCATAGGCTCTTTCCCCGGGAGAGGAGGCCCGGTCCTTGGAAGGATTGACCCCATTCCGGCCGACACGCTCGGCTCGGCACGCGGAGGCACGCACGAGGTTCAAGACTTCGCGGCTGACCCCATGCATGTAGATGGCGAGGGAAACCCCGCCATAAAACACCAATGCCAGCCGAAGCTCGATTTCCTTCATGGTGCAGCACCCTCCCCGTGCATCATGAGCAAACACCTATCCTAGGCGCCAATGCCTTAACGGTTCGATGCGTTCAGGCACGCTCAAGCGTAGGGCTACTTGCCTTCCCGTTCCTTGCGCAGCCGTGACCAATATTCGATCCGCTTGCGCAGCTCGCGCTCAAAGCCACGTTCTGGCGGGTCATAGTAGGTCTGGCGGCCCATATCCTCGGGGAAGTAGTCCTGCCCGGAAAAGCCGTCGGGCGCGTCATGGTCATATTGGTAGCCATCCCCATAGCCTTCCGCCTTCATCAGCTTGGTCGGCGCATTGAGGATATGTTTGGGCGGCAACAGGGACCCGTTCGACTTGGCGCTGCGCACAGCGGCCTTATAGGCCGTGTAAACCCCATTCGATTTGGGCGCCGTCGCCAAATAGACAACCGTCTGTGCCAGCGCCAGCTCGCCCTCCGGTGATCCCAGCATCTGATAGGCATCCCGGGCGGCATTGGCCTGAACCAATGCATTGGGATCGGCGAGCCCGATGTCCTCCACCGCCATGCGGATCAGCCGCCGCGCCAGATAGAGAGGATCCTCCCCGCCATCCAGCATGCGGCAGAACCAGTAGAGCGCGGCATCGGGATCCGATCCACGAACGGACTTGTGCAAGGCGGAAATCAGATTGTAGTGCCCGTCCTGACCCTTGTCATAGATCGGCGCACGGCGCTGCACGATTTCCTGAAGGCGCTCAGCGTCAAAGACCTCACCCTCTCCGGCCGCACGCCAGACATCTTCGGCAAGCGTCAGAGCTGAGCGTCCGTCACCATCAGCCATCCGCAGCAACACACCGCGCGCTTCTTCGTCCAGCGGCAACGGCTTGTCCTCGACCTCCTCCGCCCGCACCAGCAATTGACTGAGCGCTGCAAGATGGAGCGAATGGAACGTCATCACGTGAGAGCGCGACAGCAAGGCCGCGTTGAGTTCAAAGGACGGGTTTTCGGTCGTTGCCCCGACAAGGGTGATAGTGCCGTCCTCCATGACCGGAAGAAAGCTGTCCTGCTGGGCACGGTTGAAGCGATGGATCTCGTCGACGAACAACAGCGTCGCCTTGCCGGAGATCCGCCGCCCGCGCGCCGCTTCGAAAACCTTCTTCAGATCGGCAACACCCGAGAAGATCGCCGAGATCTGCTCGAAGGCCAGATCTGTTTCATTGGCAAGAAGCCGAGCAATTGTCGTCTTGCCTGTGCCAGGAGGTCCCCAGAAGATCAAAGACCCGAGCGTGCGCGTCTTGAGCATGCGCGCAAGGGTTCCCTCCGGACCAAGCAAGTGCTCCTGGCCGACAACATCTTCAAGTCTTTCCGGACGCAACCGGTCCGCAAGCGGGCGCGGCCCCGAAGCAGTCAGCCCGGAGGCTTCGAACAAATCACTCATTGCAACTTTATAGGCGCTTAGCCCCTCAACACGATACGGGAAACCTTACCGTCCCGTTCGATATCCAGCCGCCAGACCCGCGGCGGCACCTTCGTGACCCCTTCGAGCATCCGCGTGGAGACGATTTCATCATCATTGATGGCGCGAACGATATCGCCAACCTTCATGCCGACACGCGCCGCCGGGCTGTTGGGGACAATCTCGGTGATCACGACACCTTCCAGCAGACCTTCAACGCCGATTTCCTCCGCCACCGCAGGTGACAGGTTCATCACGGTGGCACCTTCAAATGGCGAGTACTCGGTCAGAACCCGGGTGTCGCGTGGCGTGGTCTCGGGCGCAGGCGCAAGGTTGATGTCGATCAGCTTCTGATCACCACCGCGCAAGATCGTAAAGCGCGCTTGCTCACCCAGCCGCTTGGTCGCGAACCGATAGCCGAAGCTGTCCGGGTCGAGGACCTCCTTGCCGTCGATCGCGATCACCAGGTCGCTCACACGCAGTCCAGCGTCTTCCGCAGGGGAACTCGGATAGATGTTGGTGACGATGACGCCGCGCGGACGATCGAGCGACAGAGCCTCTGCGATCTCTGCATTGACAAGCTGCACGGTCGCGCCGAGCCATGGGCGCTGGACCTTGCCGCCCTCGCCCGCAGCCGTCGCGACGAACTGCACCATGTGCGCCGGAATGGCAAAACCGATGCCGTTGGACCCGCCAGAGCGGGAGAAGATCGCCGTGTTGACCCCGACGAGCTGACCGTTCATGTCGACCAGCGCGCCGCCCGAGTTCCCGGGGTTGATCGCCGCATCGGTCTGAATGAAGAACTGGTAGTCCGTGACGCCGACCTGCGTGCGTGCAAGTGCGGAGACAATCCCCTGCGTGACCGTCTGGCCGACACCGAAGGGATTGCCGATCGCGAGAACAATGTCGCCGACTTCAAGGCTGTCGGACCCGGCAAAGGGCACGAAATCAAACGGTCCCTCTCCCTTGATCTTGAGAACGGCAAGATCGGTGCGCTCATCCAGAAGCACGATCTCCGCATCGAACTCACGCCGGTCGTTCAAGGCGACACGCACCTCGTCAGCGTCCTTGATGACGTGGTGGTTGGTGATCACGGTGCCATCGGCCGAAATGACCACCCCCGACCCAAGCGAGGATTGGACCCGCTCCTGCGGCCGCGTCAGGCCCTGGTCCGGATTGCCGAAGAAACGACGAAAGAAAGGATCATTGAAGAAAGGCGAAACCCGGCGCTGCTGCACGACCTTGCGGCTGGCGTAGACATTGACCACCGCTGGCGCGACATCCTTCACGATCGGAGCAAAAGAGAGCTTCATCTCCTGCGCAGAGCCGGGAACAAGACGCAGACCCGCACCGGCGCTGTCCTGTGCGCTCGCGGAGGAACTCCCATTTACAATGGCAAGAAAACCCAGCAAGAGCCCCGATACGATCCGCAATTCCCGCCTGAGCCTCATGAGCACCATGTTCTGTGTCCCTTCCATGACCGATTCCGGCCGACTGACCACTGAGATACATGCCAGATAGGGACAGACTGAGGCAATGCCAAGCTGAACTGCGCGCTGTGAACTCCCCGTGAACGTCATAACAAAAGAAAATGGCCGCCAGTTTCCTGGCGGCCATCTTCAAATGCAATTTTGGACGGTTAGGCCGAGCGAACCTGCTTGAGGAAGCTCTGAACTTCCTGGTCGAGGCTATTCGCCTGCTCCGACATTTCCTGAACCGAGATCGCAAAGGCATTTGCCGCATCGCTGGTCTTCTCGGAGATCTCGCTGACGTTGGAGATATCCTCGGAGACCTTTGAGGTTCCCACAGCCGCACGCTGCGTGTTCTCGGCAATGCCGCGGGTCGCGAAGCTCTGTTCGGTCACGGCGGCAGAGACATCGGTCACCGACTGGGTGATGTCGCTGATCGTATCCTGAATGTCGCCGATGGCCGAGACAGCTTCTTCCGTCGCCTGGCGGATGGCATCCACCTGCTGCTGGATCTCACCGGTCGCCTTGCCAGTCTGGGAGGCCAGTTCCTTGACCTCGGAGGCAACCACGGCAAAGCCCTTGCCAGCCTCACCGGCACGCGCCGCCTCAATGGTGGCATTGAGCGCCAGAAGGTTGGTCTGATCGGCGATATCGCTGATCAAGGTGATGACCTCACCAATCCGGTTCGCAGCTTCTGCCAGCGAGCGGACCGTTCCATTGGTAGATTCAGCACGCACTGTCGCCGTCTGGGCAACAGAAGACGAACGTTCGATCAATGACGAGATTTCCTGGATCGAGCTGGAAAGCTGATCAGATGCCGTCGCAATGGATTGAACTTCGTTCATTGCCTCGGTGGAGACCTGCGCGGCACGCTGAGACGTTTCACCCGAGCTTTCGGTCATCTGCCGCATCTCGTTGGCAGAATCGCGCAGTGTTGCAGCCGAGTGAGCCACATGGTCGACGACCTTGCCGACGGACGCTTCGAATTCAGCAGCCAGATCACCGAGCATCTTCTGACGCTGTTCGGCTTGAGACTGAGCCGTGCGAGCGTCTTCTTCCGCCCGCCGTTCCTGCTCTTCGACCGAGTTCTGGCGGATCCGCAAGACGGCCCTGCCGATATCACCGATTTCATCGCCGCGGTTGGCAGCATCGATATCGGCCGATACATCGCCATCGGCGATGGATTCAAGCGTTCCAGCCAGAGAACCGAGCGGGCGTGTGATCGAGCGCGAGAAGAGCAAGGCAATGATCGCTGCGATGCCCACCGTGATGAGTGTCGACAAGATCATCGAGTTTCGCATTTCGGTAACGCTTGCCATTGCCTCGGTGACCGCACGTTCGGCGACAATCGCCCACGTGTCGTTGCCAAAGGTCATCGGCGCGGCGACGGTGATACGGTCGATACCGTCTGCCCCAGTGATGATGCCAGAGGCGTTCTGGCCTGACGCAGCTGTCGAGATCACATCCGAGGTCACGGACTTGACCGTTGCCGTCGGCTCGCTTGCCAGTGGTTGGTTGGTCAGCAGCGTACCGGAGCGGTCGACGATATAGACCTGCCCGGTCTCGCCGAGGCCCTCACGGTTGTTCACAACACCTTCCAGATAGCTGGAACCGATGCGAACCATGATCACGCCGCCAATCTCTTCGCCTGCGAAGTTCTTGATGTAGGCAGGCTCGGCAATGAACATGGACGGTTCACCGGCAGCTGGCGCATAGGCTTCAAAGCTGGAATGGAACTGCTGCCCCTTCTCGGCTGTCAGGGCTTTCGCAAAGACCTCGCCCAGACCAGTTTCCGCAAGCGGCCCCTCAACAGCAGAGCCAAGGAAATCGCCGGACTTCGTCACGCTATAGATCACAAGGCCGTCCTTGTTGATCGCATAGATGTCGGAGTAGCCGTTGTTTTTCCAGGATGAGTAGAAGCTGCCGTGGACGTCCGTGTGGCGCCAGGCATACATGGTCTTGCTGTCTTTGCCGGTCAGCTCAGCCCGCGCGTTCGCGCCAGCATCTTCCGGCTGAAAATAGGCTTCAAGCTCGGGCCGATCATTCTCGACATTGGTAAGCGCCGAGTTCATGTCGGTAAAGGCCAGCGTTGTCGCTGCGCCCGACGCAGTGGTTCCCAAATCACCCGACAGGCTCTTGAGCCGCATATCGAGGAGCGCCTGGCGCGCCTTGGCGACCATCGCAAGTTCGCCGTTGGCGGCCTCTTCAAGGCCAGACCTTGCGTTGAGATACCCCCCAATTCCAACGGCAACGCACGAAGCAAATGTGACGCCGACCATCAGGACGGGCACGACGACCGACAACTTCAAAAAACGACTTTTTCTCTTCGAGACAATATCGGTGGCCCGATCCATCACGCTCTCTCCCTGAGACACTGCGTAAAAATGACAGTGAGACTATCGTCGTAGGCCGTTAATTTTCGGATAATTGCAGAGGAGCCAGACTCTAATTCAGGATTGCAGCCAATAGGTTATGAGCCAATAACCGGGCGAAATACAAAAAAGGCGAGCCGAGGCCCGCCTTTTAAGCTCTAGAACCAGCGTTTATTACGCTGCGTTCTCTGCAACTTGCTCTGCATCGTTGCGTGCGCGATCTTCTGCACCACGTGCAGCAGGGTCGCGGTCAACCAGCTCGATCACTGCGAGCGGAGCATTGTCGCCATAACGGAAGCCCGCCTTCAGGACACGGCTGTAGCCGCCCTGACGGTCCTTGTAGCGCTCACCGAGCACATCAAAGAGCTTGCGAACCATCGCCACGTCGCGGATCTGCGAAATGGCCTGACGGCGTGCATGCAGGTCGCCGCGTTTGCCAAGCGTGATCAGCTTGTCAATAATCGGCTTCATTTCCTTGGCCTTCGGCAGGGTCGTCACGATCTGCTCGTGATTGATCAGCGAAGCTGCCATGTTTGCGAACATAGCCTTGCGGTGGCTAGAGGTCCGGTTGAGCTTGCGGCCGGAATTACCGTGGCGCATGGCCCTCTCCTTTTAAAGACAGACAAATGGGACTGAAACCCAAGGTCCGGTTGAGTGTGAAGGGACGCGGACGTCCCTTAATACTGATGGTCTTCGTAGCGCTTCGCGAGATCTTCGATGTTCTCAGGCGGCCAGTTGGCGACCTCCATACCGAGGTGCAGACCCATCTGGGCGAGAACTTCCTTGATTTCGTTCAGCGACTTGCGGCCGAAGTTCGGCGTGCGCAGCATTTCCGCTTCGGTCTTCTGAATGAGATCGCCAATATACACGATATTGTCGTTCTTCAGGCAGTTGGCGGAGCGGACGGACAGTTCCAGCTCGTCGACCTTCTTGAGAAGCGCCGGGTTGAACGCGAGTTCCGGGACGGTGTCCTCGGCGACTTCACGCTGCGGCTCTTCGAAGTTGACGAAGATGGAAAGCTGGTCCTGAAGGATGCGCGCAGCGAATGCGACTGCGTCATCCGGCTTAACCGAACCGTCGGTCTCAACGGTCAGGGTAAGTTTGTCATAGTCAAGAACCTGACCTTCACGGGTGTTTTCCACCTTGTAGGACACTTTCTTGACCGGAGAGTAGAGGCTGTCGACCGGGATCAGGCCGATCGGCGCATCTTCCGGACGGTTACGGTCGGACGACACGTAGCCCTTTCCGGTGTTGACGGTGAATTCCATGCGGATTTCAGCGCCTTCATCCAGCGTACACAGCACAAGATCCGGGTTCAGAACTTCGACGTCGCCAACGGTCTGAATGTCGCCCGCAGTCACCGAACCGGGGCCCTGCTTGCGCACAACCATGCGCTTGGGTCCCTCGCCATCCATGCGGATCGCGATTTCCTTGATGTTCAGAACGATGTCGGTGACATCTTCGCGGACACCAGGAATGGACGAGAACTCGTGCAGCACGCCGTCGATCTGAACGGCAGTCACTGCAGAACCCTGCAGAGACGACAGGAGAATACGACGCAGCGCATTTCCGAGCGTCAGACCATAACCACGCTCAAGCGGCTCCGCGACAACGGTCGCAAAGAAGCGCGGGTCTTCACCCTGCTTGACTTCGAGCTTGGTCGGCTTGATCAGTTCTTGCCAGTTTTTTTGAATGGTCACGTTTTTGCCCCTTCGGCTATCCCGCCTGGGCCCTCGCAGGGCCGCAAGCTATTCTTTGCCATTGGAGAAACAGATACCTAAGGCGGAAAGCCTTAGACGCGGCGACGCTTGCGCGGACGGCAGCCGTTGTGCGGAATCGGCGTCACGTCACGGATCGACGTGATGAGGAAACCGGCAGCCTGAAGCGCACGAAGAGCGGACTCACGTCCAGAACCTGGACCACGCACCTCAACTTCGAGGGTACGCATGCCGTGCTCGGATGCCTTCTTGGCGGCATCTTCAGCTGCAACCTGGGCAGCATACGGCGTAGACTTACGCGATCCCTTGAAGCCGAGAGCACCAGCGGACGACCATGAAATGGTGTTGCCCTGTGCATCGGTAATGGTGATCATCGTGTTGTTGAACGTGGAGTTCACATGCGCGACGCCAGAAGAAATATTCTTGCGCTCGCGGCGACGCACGCGCGTCGTTTCCTTAGCCATTCTTTTTCCTTACTTTGATCTCAACACTGCCGTAAGACCGGCAGCTCCACCGCCAATCGACTGGGTTACTTCTTCTTACCAGCGATGGCTTTCGCAGGACCCTTACGGGTACGTGCGTTGGTATGTGTGCGCTGACCGCGAACCGGCAGGCCACGACGGTGACGCAGGCCACGGTAGCAACCAAGGTCCATCAGACGCTTGATGTTCATTGCAGTGTCGCGGCGCAGGTCGCCCTCAACGAGGTAATCGGCGTCGATTGTCTCGCGGATGGCAAGGACTTCTGCATCGGAAAGTTCATTGACGCGGCGTTCCGGCGCAATGTTGACCTTCTCGACGATTTCCTGCGCGAATTTCGCGCCGATGCCGTGAATATACTGAAGCGCGATAACGACGCGCTTGTTCGTTGGGATATTAACGCCAGCAATACGTGCCACGTTGTTCTCCATGTCATGCGGCCGTTTCGGCCGCGTTGCTCATTATTCCTCGCGTCCGGTGGAGCCCGGCCCTTGCAAGGCACTAAATGCACTTGGTTCAGCAAGCACAGAACGTGCCGGCCCCGTGAATCACGGGATCGACACGAAACTTGTCAGCTAGAGCGCGTCCTTTAACGACTCTAAACCTTTTCGTCAAGCTTGGAGAGCACGCTCTCGATGTCGCGTGACACATCATCGATGGACTGCATGCCATCGACCACGGTCAGCAGACCCGCTTTTTCGTAATAAGGGATCACAACAGCGGTATCGCGGTTGTAAGCCTCGAGGCGATCCTTGAAGACCTCCGGATCGTCATCCTTGCGGACCGGCTCGCCTTTTTCCTTGGCTTCCGCCGCCCGGTTGATGATCCGGTCAACGAGCTTGGACTGGTCGACACGCAGTTCAATCACTGCGTCCAGGCCAAGGTCGTTCTCCGACAGCATCTGCGCCAAAGCATCAGCCTGGGCGATCGTGCGCGGAAATCCATCGAGGATGAAGCCGTTTTTGGCATCAGGCTCGGCAATCCGGTCGCGGATGATGCCAACGACAATATCGTCGGACACGAGACCACCGGCATCCATGACGGCTTTCGCCTGCAATCCGACTGGGCTTTGCGCCGCAACAGCGGCACGAAGCATATCACCGGTCGACAGCTGCGGGATGTTGTAATCGGCAACGAGCCGTCCCGCTTGTGTCCCCTTCCCCGCCCCCGGCGGTCCGACCAAAATCAGTCTCATCTACGTTTCCCCCTGAGCTTTGCTTTTTTCACCAGACCCTCATACTGGTGAGCGAGCAGATGGCCCTGGATTTGGGAAACCGTATCCATGGTCACGCTGACAACGATCAACAGCGAAGTCCCACCGAAATAGAACGGAACGCCTGTGGCCGAAATAAGAAATTCGGGTAATAGACAGACAAGGGTGATGTAGATCGCGCCAACAACCGTGATGCGAGTCAGGACGTAGTCGATGTACTGGGCGGTGCGCTCACCCGGACGAATTCCCGGAATGAAGCCGCCATGCTTCTTCAGATTGTCGGCAGTGTCGGTCGGATTGAAGACAATCGCCGTGTAGAAAAAACAGAAGAAGATGATCATCGTGGCGTAGAACAGCATGTAAAGCGGCTGTCCATGGCCAAGCAGTGCGGTGATCGTGGTGACCCACTCGCTTGTGTTGCCCGAGGAGAATCCAGCGATCGTGGCCGGCACCAGAAGAAGCGACGACGCGAAGATCGGCGGAATCACACCTGCAGTGTTCAGCTTAAGCGGCAGGAACGAGGTATTGCCCTCGAACATGCGATTTCCCATCTGACGCTTCGGATACTGGATCAGCAAGCGGCGCTGAGCACGCTCCATGAAGACGATCACGCCAATCACGACAACGGCGAGGATGATCACCATGAGGATGATCCAGGTCGCCAGGGCGCCCTGACGGCCAAGCTCGAGCGTCGAGACCACCGCAGTCGGAAGGCCTGCAACAATACCTGCAAAGATGATCAGCGAGATACCGTTACCGATTCCGCGAGACGTGATCTGTTCACCAAGCCACATCAGGAACATCGTGCCGCCGACCAGCGTCAAAACGGTGGACGCACGGAAGAACCAGCCCGGATCCGTGACAACGTTGGTCGCACCCTCAAGACCGACAGCAATACCGTAGGCCTGGAATGCCGCCAGAACCACCGTGCCATAGCGCGTGTACTGGTTGATGACCTTACGGCCCTGCTCGCCTTCCTTCTTCATCTGCTCAAGCGTCGGAACGACCGTCGTCATGAGCTGCATGATAATGGAGGCAGAGATGTAGGGCATGATGCCAAGGGCAAAAATGGCCATACGCTCGACAGCACCACCGGCAAACATGTTGAACATGCCAATGATGCCGGACTGCGCCTGGTTGAAAGCCTGCGCAAACGCGTCCGGGTTGATACCGGGCAGCGGAATATAAGTGCCCAGCCGATAAACCAAAAGCGCTCCCAGCGTGAACCAGATGCGCTTTTTGAGCTCGTCAGCCTTTGCGAAAGCCGAGAAATTTAGATTTGACGCAAGTTGTTCGGCGGCCGATGCCATGCCCTACTCCGGTCAGTTATTACCGACAAATGGGAAAAGCCCAGGCTGTTAAGCCTGAGCTCCCAGAACGACGACCTTGCCGCCAGCTTTGGAAACCGCTTCAACGGCCGCCTTGGAGGCGCCTGCGATTTCGAAAGTGACTGCAGTCTTCAATTCACCGTCGCTGAGCAAGCGAACGCCATCCTTGACGCGCTTGACGATACCAGCTGCCTTCAGCGCCTCGACCGTAATGGCCGCTTTCGCATCGAGCTTGCCTGCATCCAGAGCTTCCTGAACACGGCCGAGGGAGACAACATTGAACTCCTTGGCGAAAATGTTCGTGAAACCACGCTTCGGCAGACGGCGGTGAAGCGGCATCTGACCGCCTTCAAAGCCCTTGATCGCGACGCCTGAACGGGACTTCTGCCCCTTGACACCGCGGCCACCGGTCTTGCCCTTGCCAGAACCGATACCACGTCCGACGCGGTGACGGCTCTGAACGGAACCGGGATTGTCCCTGAGTTCGTTGAGCTTCATGTCTTTATCTCCTGATCCCGATTAAGCGTCTTCGACAACGCGTACGAGATGCTGGACCTTGTTGATCATGCCGCGCACTTCAGGAGTGTCCTTCAGTGTGGAACGGCGGTGCATCTTGTTCAGACCCAGACCGACGAGCGTTGCGCGCTGATCCTGAGGACGGCGCAGCGGGCTGCCAATCTGTTCGACCGTAACGGTCTTATCGGTGTTCGCCATGGAACTAACCCTTATTCAACTGGGAGCCGGAGCCGCCGAGATCAAGCCTCAGCGGCAGCCGGAGCCGCATCTTCGTTATCACGACGGCGCGACTGCAGCACCGAGACCTTGAGGCCACGGCGTGCCGCGACCGAACGCGGGCTGTCTTCCTTGGTCAGTGCGTTAAAGGTCGCACGAACCATGTTGTAAGGGTTCGAAGAGCCAAGTGACTTGGCAACAACGTCCTGAACACCAAGGGTTTCGAACACTGCACGCATCGGACCACCAGCAATGATACCGGTACCAGCCGGAGCTGCACGCAGGATCACCTTACCGGCACCGTGACGGCCTTCCACATCGTGGTGGAGCGTTCGGCCTTCACGCAGAGGCACACGAATCATCGTGCGCTTTGCAGCCTCGGTTGCCTTACGGATGGCCTCTGGCACTTCACGTGCCTTACCGTGGCCAAAGCCGACGCGGCCCTTTTGATCACCAACCACGACAAGCGCGGCGAAGCCGAAACGACGGCCACCCTTGACCACCTTTGCGACGCGGTTGATGTGTACGAGCTTGTCGACGAATTCGCTGTCTCGCTCGTCGCGATCGCGATTATCCTGTCTCGCCATTTTATACGTCTTCCGTTCTTAAGAGCGCCAACGGGCGCTGGTCAGAATTCAAGTCCACCTTCACGGGCAGCATCCGCAAGCGCTTTAACGCGCCCATGGTACTGATACCCGCCTCGGTCGAACACGACCTGCTTGACGCCAGCGGCAATCGCGCGCTCTGCGACAAGCTTGCCGACGGCAGCAGCTGCTGCGGTGTCGGCGCCCGTCTTGAGGGAGCCCTTCAGATCGGTTTCGATCGTCGAGGCGGAAACAATGGTATTCCCCTTCCCGTCGTCGATGATCTGGGCGTAGATCTGCTTCGACGAGCGGAAGATAGAAAGGCGCGGACGTCCGTTCGCCACCTTCTTGAGTGAACGGCGCACGCGATCGCGGCGGCGTTCGAAAGCAATTTTGCTATTCGCCATGATCCAGGTCCGTTACTTCTTCTTGCCTTCTTTGCGGACGATAAACTCGTCTGCATAACGAACACCCTTGCCCTTGTAAGGCTCAGGTGGGCGGAATTCGCGGATTTCAGCCGCTACCTGACCGACAGTTTGCTTGTCGATACCGGAGATGAGAATCTCCGTCGGTTTTGGGCACTTGATCTCGATTCCTTCCGGAACCGAATAGATAACGTCGTGCGAGAAACCCAGCGCCAGCTGAAGATTCTTGCCCTGAACCTGGGCACGATAACCAACACCGGTGATGTCGAGCTTCTTTTCGAAGCCGTTGCTAACACCAGTAATGATATTCTGCACCATCGTCCGGCTCATGCCCCACATGGAGCGAGCCGTCTTGGAGGTGCCGCGCGGATCAACTTTGATACCGCCGTCCGTCATCTCGGCCAGAACGTAGTCATTGAGCACGAAGGAGAGTTCACCCTTCGGGCCCTTGACCGCAACCGTCTGACCGTTGATCGTTGCCGTTACCCCGCTTGGCACGGGGACTGGCTTTTTGCCAATACGAGACATCTGACCAACCTTGTCGTTGTTTTAAAGATGAGACTGAAACCGCGTCAGAAGACGCGGCACAGGACCTCACCGCCTACGTTTTCATCACGCGCCTGATGATCGCTCATGACGCCGCGCGGGGTCGAAATAATCGACACGCCCAGGCCATTGGACACATGCGGGATGTTTTTTACCGACGAGTAAACCCGACGGCCCGGTTTTGACACCCGTTCGATGGTCCGGATAACCGGTTCGCCATCAAAGTACTTCAGTTCAATCTCGAGTTCCGAACGACCGGTCTCGAAATCAACCGTGGTGTAGCCACGGATGTACCCTTCCTTGGCGAGCACATCAAGTACATGTGCGCGCAATTTGGAATTTGGTGAACTGACCTTGCTCTTGCGACGCATCTGCGCATTGCGGATACGTGTGAGCAAATCCCCCAACGGATCAGAAATTGCCATGGGAGTTTCTCCTTACCAGCTCGACTTGACCAGGCCTGGGATCTTACCCAGCGAGCCCAGTTCACGAAGCGCAATACGGGACATCTTGAGCTTGCGGTAGTATGCACGCGGACGGCCGGTCACTTCGCAACGGTTGCGAACGCGGTTCGGCGCGGAGTTCCGCGGCAATTTTGCAAGCTTCAAGCGTGCGTTGAACTGCTCTTCCGGAGACAGGCTACTATCCTTAGCCATCGCCTTGAGGGCAGCGCGCTTCTCAGCGTACTTTTCGACAAGCTTCTCGCGACGCTTGTTCTTCTCGACTGCGCTTTTCTTCGCCATCGTCGTTCCTCGTTCCTTTCCCGTATCTCAGCTTATTTGCTGAACGGGAAGTTGAACGCGCGCAGCAGTTCACGCGCTTCGTCATCGTTCTGAGCAGTGGTGCAGACGATCACGTCCATACCCCAGATCTGGTCGACCTTGTCGTATTCGATTTCCGGAAACACGATGTGTTCCTTGATGCCCATGGCGTAGTTGCCACGACCGTCAAAGGACTTCGGGTTCAGACCACGGAAGTCACGAACGCGCGGCAGCGCGATGGTGATCAGGCGATCCAGGAATTCGAACATCTGCTGGCGACGAAGTGTAACCTTGGTCCCCAACGGCATCTCTTCGCGAACCTTGAAGGTCGCGATGGACTTCTTGGCCTTGGTGATGACCGGCTTCTGGCCGGCGATCAGTGCAAGGTCTTCAGCGGCGATGCGCGCCTTCTTGGAGTCGGCAACCGCTTCGCCGACGCCGATGTTCAGGACAACTTTGTCGAGACCAGGAACCTGCATAGGGTTCTTGTACTCGAACTTTTCCTGAAGCTGCTTGCGTACAACATCTTCGTAATGCGTCTTAAGACGCGGGATGTAATTGGTCTCAGCCATCGATCAGGTCTCCAGAACGCTTGGCCACACGGACCTTGGTACCGTCTTCCTGCACCTTGAAACCCACGCGCGTCGCCTTGCCGTCCTTAGGATCGGCAACAGCGATGTTAGAAAGGTGGATCGGAGCTTCCTTAGCAACGATACCAGCTTCCTGGGTCTGGGTTTGCTTCTGGTGGCGGCGAACGACGTTCACACCACGGACAAGCGCCTTGTTATCAGACGGCAGGACCTGCAGAACTTCACCGGACTTGCCCTTGTCACGACCGGTGAGAACGACAACGGTGTCGCCTTTTTTAATTTTCGCAGCCATCAGAGCACCTCCGGCGCGAGCGAGATAATTTTCATGTGGTTCTTTGCACGGAGTTCGCGCGGTACCGGACCAAAGATACGGGTACCGACAGGCTCCTTGTTGTTGTTGATCAGAACCGCCGCATTGCGGTCGAACCGGATCACGCTGCCGTCGGCACGTCGAATATCCTTCGCCGTACGCACAACGACCGCCTTCATCACGTCGCCCTTTTTGACGCGACCCCGCGGAATAGCTTCCTTCACGGATACGACAATGATGTCGCCCACAGAAGCGTATTTGCGCTTGGAGCCGCCGAGCACTTTGATGCACATGACACGACGAGCGCCGGAATTATCCGCCACGTCGAGGTTTGTTTGCATCTGAATCATGACTGGCTGCCTTATTCTCTGTCTGGCGCACCTGCCAAGGGCGCCTGATGCTCAACATGGAGCGTGGTCAGACGACCACGGTCCAGCGTTTGTTCTTCGAAACCGGCGAGCACTCTTCGATCTGAACAGAATCGCCGACTTGATATTTGTTTGCTTCATCATGCGCACGGTATTTTTTGGACCGGCGCACGGTCTTCTTCAGCAGCGGGTGAGTGAAGCGACGCTCCACCTTAACCGTCACCGTCTTGTCATTTGCGTTGCTGACAACGGTGCCCTGCAAAATGCGCTTCGGCATAGGTGTCTCCTTAAGCGCTTGCCGACACGCGCTTTTCGCGCATGATCGTCTGAATGCGAGCAACGTCGCGGCGAATTTGCCGTACGCGCCCAGTGTTTTCTAGCTGACCGGTCGCCTTCTGAAAGCGCAGGTTGAACTGCTCTTTCTTGAGGGCCTCGAGCTCCGTGCGGAGCTCGTCGAGGGTCTTTGCTCTTACGTCAGTCGCCTTCATGGCTTCTTACTCCTCGACTACCTATTCGCCAATTCGCTGAATGAAGCGGCATTTGATAGGCAGTTTGGCGGCCGCCAGACGCATTGCTTCACGCGCAACGTCTTCAGGAACACCATCGATTTCGAACATGATCCGGCCAGGCTTGACGCGGCAAGCCCAGTAATCCGGAGAACCCTTACCCTTACCCATGCGGACTTCAGCCGGCTTGGAAGAGACCGGGAGGTCCGGGAAGATGCGGATCCATACACGACCAGCACGCTTCATGTGGCGGGTCATGGCACGACGGGCAGCTTCGATCTGACGAGCGGTGACCCGCTCAGGCTCAACAGCCTTCAGACCGTAGGCGCCGAAGTTGAGGTCAGTACCTCCCTTCGACAGACCGTGAATGCGGCCCTTGTGCTGCTTGCGGAACTTCGTTCGCTTCGGTTGCAGCATCGTTTTCTCTCGTCCTTCGTGTTACGCGAGCAGCAGGCAGCCAATTAGGCTGCGCGCTCACGGCCCCGACCCCGGCGTTCGCCGCGATCACCCTGGTTGCTGTCAGAGCCGGACGTCGCACGGCGCTCAGACGCCATGGGGTCATGCTCGAGGATTTCACCCTTGAAGATCCAGACCTTCACGCCGCAGACACCGTAAGCGGTGTGCGCGGATGCAACACCGTAATCGATGTCGGCACGCAGGGTGTGCAGCGGCACGCGACCTTCGCGGTACCACTCGATACGTGCGATTTCAGCACCACCGAGACGGCCACCACAGTTGATCCGGATGCCCTGTGCACCAAGACGCATCGCCGACTGAACGGCACGCTTCATGGCACGACGGAAAGCAACACGACGTTCCAGCTGCTGAGCGATCGAAGCGGCAACAAGCGTCGCATCGAGTTCAGGCTTGCGCACTTCAACGATGTTGATGTGAACTTCCGAGTTCGTGATCTCGTTGATCTTCTTGCGAAGACGCTCGATGTCCGCACCCTTCTTGCCGATAACCACACCCGGACGACCCGAGTGGATGGTGACACGGCACTTCTTGTGCGGGCGTTCAATAACGACCTTGGAAACAGCAGCCTGCTTCAGTTCCTTGAGCAGGAATTCGCGGATGCGGAAATCTTCATGAAGAAGATCGCCGTATTCACCCTTGTTGGCGAACCAACGCGAATCCCAGGTGCGGTTGATCCCGAGGCGCATGCCGATCGGGTTTACTTTATGACCCATCAGGCAGTCTCCTCTTTTTCACGCACAACGATGGTCAGGTTCGAGAACGGCTTCTCGATCCGGCCAACGCGACCACGTGCACGAGCCTGGAAACGCTTGATGACAAAAGCCTTGCCAACATGTGCCTCGGCAACCACCAGGTTGTCGATATCCAGATCGTGGTTGTTTTCCGCGTTTGCGATCGCGGACATCAAGGTTTTCTTGACGTCCTGAGCGATACGCTTGCGGGAGAATGTCAGGTCTGCAATTGCAGAACCGACCTTCTTGCCGCGGATAGCAGCCGCAACGAGATTCAGCTTGCGCGGAGAAACGCGCAGCATGCGGGTCATTGCCCGGGCCTCGTTGTCAGCGAGCGTCCGCTCACGCTTCGGCTTGCCCATCGTTACTTCCTCTTCGCCTTCTTGTCGGCGCCATGTCCGTAGTAGGTCCGGCTCGGCGAAAACTCGCCGAACTTGTGACCAATCATCTCTTCAGACACCGACACCGGGACATGCTTCTGCCCGTTGTAGACGCCGAAGGTAAGACCAACGAACTGCGGCAGGATCGTCGAGCGGCGGCTCCAGGTCTTGATGACCTCGTTGCGGCCAGATTCACGAACCTTGTCAGCCTTCTTCAGCAGATACCCGTCGACAAACGGACCTTTCCAGATCGAACGTGCCACGATCCTTGTCCTTTACTTCTTGCGCGCGTGGCGGCTGCGGACGATATACTTATCGGTCTGCTTGTTGCTCCGCGTGCGCTTGCCTTTGGTCGGCTTGCCCCAAGGGGTAACCGGATGACGACCACCGGACGTCCGGCCTTCACCACCGCCGTGCGGGTGGTCAACCGGGTTCATCGCGACGCCGCGTGTGTGCGGGGTACGGCCGAGCCAGCGAGAGCGGCCTGCCTTGCCCAGATTAATGTTGCCGTGATCCGGATTGGATACGGCACCAATGGACGCCATGCAGGTGCCCAGAACGCGGCGCTGTTCACCGGACATCAAACGCAGGGTCGTGTAACCCTGGTCGCGACCGACAACCTGAACGAAGGCACCAGCGGAACGTGCGACCTGCGCACCCTTGCCCGGCTTCAGTTCAATGTTGTGAACAATCGTGCCGACCGGAATGGACGACAGCGGCATTGCGTTGCCCGGCTTCACATCGACAGACTGACCGGCGATGACCGTGTCACCAACTGCCAGACGCTGTGGCGCCAGAATGTAGCTCAGCTCACCATCTTCGTAACGGATAAGCGCGATGAATGCGGTCCGGTTCGGATCGTATTCGAGACGCTCTACCGTCGCCGGGATGTCGAACTTGCGACGCTTGAAGTCAACAAGACGGTAGGACCGCTTGTGACCGCCACCGCGGTTCGGAGCCGTAAGGCGACCGGTGTTGTTACGACCGCCGCTCTTGGAGAGGCCTTCCGTCAGGGTCTTGACCGGCTTGCCCTTGTGCAGATCGGAACGATCTACCTGGACCAACTGGCGCCGACCGGGCGACGTCGGGTTGAATGTCTTAAGTGCCATTTACCTGTCCCCGCCCCTTAGAGCCCGGTGGTCACGTCAATCGCGTGACCTTCCTCGAGCGTGATGACGGCCTTCTTGAAGTCGGACTGGCGACCGATGCGACCCTTGAACCGTTTAACCTTGCCCTTGCGGACCAGGGTGTTCACGGCAGTGACCTTGACGCCGAAGAGCGCTTCGATCGCAGCCTTGATTTCCGGCTTGGTTGCGTCATTGGCGACCTTGAAAACAACCTTGTTTTCTTCGGAAGCCATGGTCGCCTTCTCGGTGATTACCGGGCCGACGATCTTGTCGTAGTGAGGAAGATTGCTCATTTGAAGCGCTCCTCAAGTGCAGACACCGCAGACTTCGTCAACACAAGCGTGTTGGCGCGCATGATGTCGTAGACATTGATACCCTGGACCGGCAGCACATCCACATGAGGGATGTTGCGGGCAGCCAGAGAGAAGTTCATGTCCAGCTCGGCACCGTCAATCACCAGGGCGTTCTTGAGACCCAGCTTTTCGAACTGTGCCTTGAGTGCCTTGGTCTTGGCTTCGGCAGCCTTCGCATCTTCAACGATGACGATGCTGTCGGTCTTGGCCTTGGCGGAAAGAACATGCTTGAGACCGAGGACACGGACCTTTTTCGGCAGCTCGTGAGCATGGTCGCGAACGACCGGCCCAAAAGCCTTACCACCACCGCGGAACTGCGGAGCCTTGCGGTTGCCGTGACGTGCGCCGCCAGAACCCTTCTGGCGGACGAACTTCTTCGTCGTACCGGAAACTTCCGAACGCTGCAGCGTCTTGTGCGTGCCGGCCTGGCGCTTGGCAAGCTGCCAACGCACCACGCGGTGGATCAGATCGGTGCGGGGCTCGAGACCGAAGATCTCGTCACTCACCGTGATCGAACCGGCCGCCCCACCTTCGAGGGTCTTGACCTGAAGTTCCATCACTCGCTCTCCTTCCCGGCGGCAGCGGCTGCTTCAGGAGCACGGAATGCACCTGGAACCGGAACACCTTCCGGCAGCGCCTTCTTGATCGAGTCGCGGACCTGGATCCAACCGCCCTTGGCGCCTGGTACAGAACCCTCGACCATGATCAGGCCGCGTTCAACATCGGTACGCACAACCTTGAGGTTCTGCGTGGTCACGCGGACATCGCCCATGTGACCGGCCATCTTCTTGCCTTTGAACACCCGGCCCGGATCCTGACACTGACCCGTGGAACCATGTGACCGATGCGAGATCGAGTTACCGTGCGAAGCGCGGCCACCACCGAAGTTGTGACGCTTCATTGCACCGGCAAAACCCTTACCGATCGAGTTGCCGGTAACGTCGACAAACTGGCCTTCAACGTAGTGGTCAGCGGTGATTTCCGCGCCAACGTCGATCAGGTTGTCAGACGAAACCCGGAACTCGGCCAGGGTACGCTTCGGCTCCACCTTGGCAACCGCGAAATGTCCGCGAAGTGCCTTAACGGTGTTCTTGACTTTTGCCAGACCTGCGCCGACCTGCAGCGCGGTATAGCCATTCTTTTCTTCAGTACGGTGGGCAACCACCTGGCAATTTTCCAGCCGCAAAACAGTGACCGGAACATGCTCGCCCGCATCGTTATAGATACGAGTCATGCCCACTTTCTGAGCGATCACACCAGAACGCATAGACGTGTCCCCTTCGATCCGCCTCAGAGCTTGATCTCGACGTCGACACCAGCGGCAAGGTCGAGCTTCATAAGAGCGTCAACCGTCTGGGGCGTCGGATCAACGATGTCGAGCAAACGCTTGTGCGTGCGCATCTCGAACTGATCGCGGCTTTTCTTATCGATGTGCGGGCCGCGAAGTACCGTGTACTTCTCGATCCGCGTCGGCAGCGGTACGGGTCCCCGTACCTGTGCACCGGTCCGCTTGGCCGTGTTCACGATTTCCTTTGTGGAAGCATCGAGAATACGGTGGTCAAATGCCTTAAGGCGGATCCGGATATTCTGACCGTTCATTTCAGAGTTCCCGTTAAGACAGGCGGGCCTGCCAGTTTTTGTTAAACAGCAGGCCCTGCCGTCAATTACTCGACGATTGAGGCGACGACGCCGGCGCCGACGGTACGGCCGCCTTCGCGGATAGCGAAGCGCAGGCCTTCTTCCATGGCGATCGGCACGATCAGCTCAACAACAACAGACACGTTGTCGCC
>NZ_JACYXJ010000001.1 GCF_014842925.1 Roseibium polysiphoniae | reverse complement strand
CACCCGCCTCATGCTCGGCGAGGATCCCGATGATCTGCTCGTCCGTGAATCTTGTTCGCTTCATTGTCCGTCCTCAAATTGGGTCGGACTCTAATCGACAGTGGAGGAAAAATCCCGTGGCAGGTCACATTACATCGCCCCGGGCAAACCGATGCAAAACGGCTTTGTCGAAAGCTTCAATGGCCGCCTTCGGGACGAGTGCCTCAATGAGCACCTGTTCCGCAGCTATCGCCACGCCCGAGAGCTGATCTCGGCCTGGCGCGACGATTACAATCACAATCGCCCACATACGAGCCTCGACGGGCTCGCCCCGTGGCAGTATCACCAACGGTCAATAGAGGACCAAAGCCTGAACACAGCAAACTAAAAAACGCGGACCCCTTGGGGAGCAGGTCACCCACTCTGTTCAAACCGAGCATCGCGGCCATGTGTGCGGAAATTCGCAAGCTCTCTCCTATGCACATCGATGCTGGCCGTCACGGACAGTCGTATGCCAAGAAGAACTACGCCTACCTCCAGGGCAAACACAGGCCAGAGTGGCCGTTGCAGGTCGTGGAAATCGATGAATGCAAGGTCTCGCTTCAGACCATTTTTCAAGGCGATCCCGTCTGGCAACGAAAGGACAACACGGCAAGAAAGGAGCTGGAGGAAGAAGTTGGGTGCTTACAGCTTTCGGCCGCGATCGAAGTTCGCATGAAGTGCATCCTGGCGATGCGGCTGGCTCGCACGGCAACGACTGATCTTGCCATTTCTACCCTGAAAATGGCGAGGTCTGACAAGAATGATCTGGCCAAAGCCGCGGGTTGCGAAATACCCCGGGATATGGCCAGCCGCATCCAGACTGCATGGGCGTGAACATGTCGACGCGAAAGTCAAAGTGTTTCTGCGATTGAAGCAGGAAAGCGCGGACCAGAGAAGAAACGGCCCTTGGGAGGGCCGTTTCAAGGGGTGTTACCGGAACAATCCGCGGAGTGCTTTTTTGCCGAGATCGATTGCGATCGGTGCGGCAGCAGAGGCAAGTGCGCCCCAGAACGCCGGAGCAACGCTTGAATCAATTGCAGAGTTAATCCGGTCTTCACGGTTGATGGACGGGGCTTGATAAGGAAGTTTCATTTTCAATTCTCCAAAAGTGGTTTTGTTTGAATTTGGCCAGGTTTCAAAGGCCGTCGATTGCGGACATTGCAAAGTCTTTTGCAGCGTCCTTTGCGTGGGGAGCGAGGTAGCGCACAGCAGACTGCAGTCCGCCGGTTACGTCATCCCAGTCCAGCCCGAAAAGAGCCGGATCTACGCCTTGCTGGATCGCGGAATTCAGACGATTTGCGCGATCAATGGAAGGGGATTGATAAGGTAGTTTCATTTAAAATACTCCTTTTAAAATAAAGGGCTTATGCCCTGATGGCACAAGATTTGTGCCCATTATGAGCCGCGCCAATTTCCGGCGCGGCGCATCCCGAAAAACTCAGTAGGCGCGCCAGCTGCGCAGTGGGCCAAAGGTGACCGGCATCAGGCCCGTGACATCAACGGTGTAGCGATAGATCATCCGTGCTTCTTCATCACGTTTGAACGGGTTGAAGAACTCGCAGATGATGTCCCAGCAATCAGTTCCGGGTCGGCTGACCGGGCTGCGTTGAACATTCATCGCATTCAGTTCCAGCTTCTTGTTGAAGGCATCCTGAAAAATCTCGCCGGCCACATGGGCGTTGGTGGCTGCAAAGTTCATGGCGCGATGCTGAGGCTCTGCTCCCCGATTGCGGAGCTCGTAATAAATCCGTTCGAGGAAGTTGCGGAGACGATCAATCTCTTCCTGCTTGGCGCTTGGTTTGAGAACGGCCTTTGCCAACTCGTGGGGTGTCCAAGAGAACATCCCGCGCAGGATTGGTGAGACCACGGCAACGGTGTGACCGTTATAAAGCCGGGTTTCGCCGACGATGTTACCGGCAATGGACACTCTATCGATTTTGTCTTCGCTTGGCTTTTGGTCCTGATCGCATTGCTCTGCCATCAAGTCAGCTGTCTTGGTCTCGGGTGTGGCAACCTTTGAGAGGTTCAGGCCCGTCTGATTGATGAGGAACTCGATCATTCGGCCGAACTGTTGAACCGCAAATTGGTTCTGGGGCCGGATTACATAAATCGGGATGCCATCTATCTTGAGGGTCCACTCCAGGGCTGTGGCGGAGTCCAGGAAAGGCGTGCTGCCGTCTGCGTCCCGGAACGTGAGGAAACGGGCCATGGCGATCTCGTTTTCCGGGATCATCGGCTTCAGGTGCGGATGCTGTTCGCCCAGCGAGTGCATTGCTTGCTGGAAGTAGTCACGATTGGTTTCATTGGTAAAATCGTAACCGATGGTGCCGATCGCGAAGACCTTTTTGTCAGCCATGATGTTTGACCCGGCATGCTGCGGGCGCACAGTGTTTGGCTGGGCATGTACGAAGTTTTCAGGGGCACTGTCGCGGATTTGGGCGTGTGTCCGTGGGGCTGCTGGTGATGCATTGAACTCGGCAGCTGGTTGTTGTGTTTGTGCCGGTGCGACATCGGTACACTCTGCCGCCGGTACAATAACTTCAGGAAGACCTGCGGGTTCAACCGAGGTTGCTTCGGGAGCAATGGCGTCAACGCTGGTATCAATCTCAGACATTAAATCAATCCTTTCTAAAACATTTTTTTGAAGAGCCACCTGCTCCGCCCAAATCGGGCGGAGGTTTTCGTGCAAGAGCACGAGATCCAGACGCCTAAAGGCAGTAGGCTTGTCGTCTCCCGAGTGGCTCAATTGGCAGGGGACACAAGAATTCGAGAAAAGCGCTTCCAGTTCAGCCTGCTGGATGTCCGGGCAAGACTGGCGGACAAGGGCGCATAATCCGCTGACCATCGGGGCGGCGAAGCTGCTGCCGGAGATCTTTGCGGTTCCGCCCTCGGCTTGAACACGGATGTCGACACCTGGGCCCAGCAACATCTTGCGGATGAGACGGGGCCCTGTGTTGTTGAAGGATGCAGGTTGCCCTTCAATATCGTGGGCGCCGATGGCCAAAACGGATGATAGGCTGGCTGGGACGGTGTCAGTGGGAAGTCCGTCATTGCCCACGGCTGCAACAATTTGAATGTTGTTTTCTGCGCAGCGTTCCACCGCGTCTCGCAACTCGTCGGTGGGGTGTCCGGTGTTTGAGAGGTTGGCACCGCTAATGTTGATTATCTGGGCGTTTTCGGCGCAGGCGGCATGGATCGCTTGGGCGAGGGTCAGCTGTGAACAGCCTTGAAGGTTCCCTGCTGCATCTTCTCGAAAAACCAGGATTTGGATGCCGGACGCATTGGGGGCAATTCCTGACTTCTTGCCCAGGATGATACTGGTGACCGCAGTGCCGTGAAGTGTGTGATCAGGACCGTCCACCGGGTCGATCTTTTGACCTGCCAGACTTGGGTTGTCGGGATCAAAATTTCCGTCAAGCACAGCGATTTTGATGCCTTCTCCAAATTTGGCGCGTTCTTGGATGGCACGCAGTGCTTCAAACTGATCGCGTAGAACATACATGTCCTGCTCCGGAAAACGGGTTGTGTCCGGCCAAGTCGGCGGACCAAAAAATATTTGTGAGAATTTCGGTTGACGGTTGCGGCCATCTGGCCGCAACCGTCCGGAAAATCAATTTTGTTTCAAATGCTTAAGTCAAAAGGCGTCCAGGCGAACCCGGACAGGCAGTATGAAATGACCCAAAACAGGCCAAGGATCACTGGCGGAAAAAAAGCTGGTTCCTCCCAGAGAGGTCAGGAGTTTTGGGATCAATCCCTTCTCCCCCTGACCTGAAGAAAGATTAACAAGTTCCAAAAAGATGAGAGAGTGAATTGACCGTGAAACTTTCTCGTTCACCCCGTGAGACAAAGTTTCACGCCGTGAGGAAAAAAAAGCCCGCGGAATAGCCGCGGGCAGGAAGATCCAGGAAGAAATGTGAATTTGGCAGGTTTCTATCCCGCCTTGGACACAGGAGGAGCGGTGTGGATCCCGACACATGCCTTGTGCTGAACCATTGTGGTGTCATCATCGGCTTCAGTTGAAGGAAGATCCAGTTCCGCTCCGAATCCATCGAGAAGCGGTCGACCAGCCGCTGCATTGCGCACCATCAGCCTTGCGACTGAGGGCGCTGCCGCACTGGTGCCAATCAGCTTGCTGCGTGTTCCAGAAGTCGTTCCTATGGACCAGATGCCAGGTTGCGTGCGGCTTTGGTCGGTCACAGCAGAGACCTCAGGCTGCGGCCCCCAGGACACATAGCTTCCATCCGGCACCTTCTTCACGCCGCCGGCCCCAGAATAGTCCGAAGGGTGGCCCGATTGCAGGATGTATCCTGAAACCCGGGTGGTGCTGGCGGAGGCTGCTACTGCATTCGTTGCGCCAAAGCCGGAAATGTTTGGAACGTCTGCTGAATATTTCCGGACCGGATTTTTCGGTCTGACGAATTGCATTGCCTGAGGGTTTTCTGGTGCAAGCAAATAGCTCTGCCGTCCATGGGTTTTCAGGTCGCTTGGATCGTCGTCTCTTTGCAGCCAAAGCAGGATGTTTTCCCCCTCTCCAAGTTTCGAAGACTTCGGAGATCGAGACAGCTCTACAGTCCATGTGCCCGATGGAGCTTTGCGGGCGACGCCGCGGCGGTAGATCGTCGGGATGAGCGCGATCATAATACGCCAGCGGTTTCCGCGGTGCTTGTCTGCCGACATCTGACCGATCACCTCACCCTTCAATTCGATTTCTTCAAACCGTCTGGGATCACCATCATCTTGACCGGACAGGTCCATGTCCGGCGAAATATCGATGCTGGTTGGGTTCGGTCCGCCCGGCCTGTCTGGCGGCGTCAAAGTAACTGTGTAGCCCGCAGGATCAATTTCTTCCGGCAACCACATTTCCAGATAACTTGAGGTGCCATCATCCGGCTGCAAATGCCAATGAACCCTCAGCTTGTCCTGGTCAAAATCCTGCTCGGAAAACCTGCCATGTATGCGTGATTGAAAATTGTTGCCAATTGGCATGACAATTTCTGTTGCCGCTTGTTCCTCCCGCCGAAGTTTTAAAAGCTCTTCGATGGAGATTTCCATCTCCGAATTGCCGTCGTGACGACCGGCACTCCAGCCGTAGGAAAAATTCACCACCAGCGGAAGTTCGGGGCTTTCGAAATGCCGAGCAATCCTCCGTGAACGCTCAAAAATGTAGTGCAGGGCGGACAGCATGTACATTTCCTTGCCGAAGCCGGATGTGTCCCACGCGATGGTATTGGGCAGCTGAACGCCGATGATAAGAATGTCGTCATCCAGCGGATAATCGGGATAGATAGACCCGTTTCCTGCCGCCAGACCCAAGACATGTGCTCCGTGGGTGGCATGGCGCATCAGGTGGTTGCCGAGCTCCGGCATATCAGGAGCAGTCGCCTTGGCCTGACGATATAGCTGTCGTTCGTCAGCTGGGAACTGATTTCTCAGTCCGTCTATTTCGGCATTCACGAATTCGCGGCCAAAGGGAACACTAGCGGTCGGCTCTGCTCGGCCGGATTGGAGCCAGCAATGACTGATCCGTGTGCCGCCATCGCTGTTGAGGAAACAGCGATGGGCAAAAGGCAGAGCATCATCAATCACACCGATAATGGCTTTCGGTTTCCGTGGTGGCGGGGTCCATTCGGAAGGTGCGGTATCAACTCTATAGTCGTTGACCCAAGACCCTGGCGCGGCCGGAAAGTTGACCCGAAATCGAGGCGAGATGGCAGCCGGTTGGCGCTTGGCTTGCGTGCGTGCAGAACCCAGCATTCTCGCAACTGTGGTGTCTTGCTGAACGCGCCGGCGTGGATCGTTCATTTGCGGGTCATGGAATGCAAATGGTGTGATCTTCAGCGATTTATGGTCAGGCTTCCACAACGGGGGAAGGCGAACACTCATCTGGTCGCTATCCTGCGGCAGCCCATCTCCTTCCATCAGGGCGGTGTAATACCCAGATGGCCCTTGTGCGATGGCAGGGAAGGCAAACGGTCGGCCCAGCTCTTCAGAAAACACCCAACGCTCATACGGACCGGCGTACCGCTCGATCCGCTCTTCATGAGCTCGCTTGAGGTACATGGTTGCCTCAAACCTTCTGGGTTTCGGTTAGGGCGTTGTCCCACAGCCAGCTGAAATGCGGTGCTGCGGAGGTCTGGAACTGACCGCATGAATGAAGTCCCATGGTTCCGCCGTTCTGTGTGAAGTCAAAATCGGAGAAGTCCTGATTTTGGGGTTCGTAGCGCAGCTCTTCAATCGGCACGCCGGTATGACCGGCAAGGTTTAATATGATCTTTCCGATTGCCGTACCAAGCGTCGCCCCGGCCCAACTATCGATCGGGTAATGAACGCCCGCGACGGTTCGGTTTACAGCAATGCGCTCGGCCAATCCCCGCATCATGACAATGCGGTTGTCCACATCTTCAAATCCGCCCCAGCTTTTGGCCAGCGCTTCAAGAACCGTGAGAACGGCATAGGCTTCCGTCGCATGTGCGGAAGGAAAACTGCCATGCCCTGGCGTCGGGATCATCGGCAGGATACGGCCGTCGATCTGGTCCGGACGGCGGACAGCCAGTGCGTGTTTGGCAATCATGGCCATATGCGCTGCAACCACCTGCGTTGCCGTGATCAGCTCAACGGTGCTCTTGTGTTGTGCCACATGCATGCCAAGGATCATCGAGAAATACTCGGTTGGGAACCCGAGCTGTGAGACAATTTCCGCCCCGCGGTCTCCGCGCAGGTCAGCATAGTCGCGAACATGCGAGCATTGTTCGGCAAGCAGCGCATCTGAGGGCAGGAGCAGTTCCACAAGGTCATGATTGTCGAAGGATAGTGCGATGGAGCGAACGCTGTTTGTATCCTTGGCCTCATAGGAAACTCGGCTCAGAAATTCGCTTAAATAAAGCGAGCCGCGCACCCATGTTGCCCAGCGGTTGTTGTTGGCTGTGTCGTTGAAGGAAAGTGGCGTGCCCGAGATTGCAGCGCCCGGAGGGGTCAAGTGCAAAAGCCCTTCGGCAGTGGTTTGCAGGCCATGGGTGGTCACGGCGGAGTAGCCGCCCGGGTCTTGCGCGCCCAGGAAGCCGCCAATGCCGGTCATCCCGCCGATGCCGCCAATTCCCCCGATCCCTCCGATGCCGCCGATGCCCCCTATCCCTCCAATGCCTCCAATGCCGCCAATGCCGCCGATACCACCAATTCCACCATATTGGGCCATTTCAAAAATCCTTTAACCATCTCAATTAATTCCCGAGGCTGCCATGGCTTTAAGGGCACGGCGACCAAGCTTCTCCTGCGAAACCGGGTGGCTTCGCTCGTAATGTTGCAAACTGTAGGAAGGCCAGATCCGCAGCAGCTCTTCTGCCGCCGTCCGCGCTTCTTCGCGCCGGTCCATAAAATGAAGGGCTGTTATCTTGGCGCGATGCGTGGACAGGTGCTGGTCATTGGTTGTCAGAGAGCGGTTGGCGTAGACCAGTGCGTTCTCAAAATCGTCTGCGGCGATATAGGCCGTGCTTGCAAGACTGTCGTAGTAATAGTTAAAGGGATCGATCGGGGAGAGTTTACGGGCCTGCTGATTTGACGATACGGCTGCTTCCCCGTCGTTCAAGAAGGCTTTCAGCGAGCCGCGCAACAACCACGCCAGGCTCTCGTTCGGGTTGACATCCAGTGCTGATTCAAAGCGTTGGTCGGCGGTTGAAAAGTCATGCACCAGGTTGTTGTGCGCAAAACCGTCGATGGTCAGACTGAGGCTCGATTCCGGATCGAGATCAAGCGCTTTGGCGGTGCAGTCGATAGCCAGTTGCGTGTCCCGCTTCTGGTCCATCGTATAGCCCTTCATGACATTCAGAACATACCATTTTGCCAGCCATGCGTGGGTTTCGGCCAGGTTCGGTAGGCGGCTCGTCGCTTCGCTCAAGAAGTCGCGGGATTTCAGAAAGTCCCGTATCGTTGCGCGGTGCATCAGGCCAACCCCGGAGATCAGAAGGTTTTGGTCGGACACATCGTTCAGCGGTTGCATTCGGCTGCTGGCGATCGCGGTGTCGGAAATGGATTTGGCAACCGTGCGCGCGATATGTTCGATTTGCATCGCTGCGTCATCCAGATAGCTCAGGTTCGCGATCTGGAAATTCCGGTTCCAGAGGATCTGGCCGGACTTGGCATCGAGAAAATCAATGTCGCAGATGATGCCGCTGGCCGAGCGCCGCAAGAAACCGGTGGTAAGAAAATCAACCCCAAGTGTCTTCTGCACTTCCGTGACAACGGTGGTTTTTTCAGCCATTGCGCGCCCGGACAAATGGGAGATGACGCTCAGGAACCTGGAGCGAGACAGAACCCGGCAAGCTTGCTCTCCGATCCAGTCCCCCAATGCCTTCAGGCTTGGATCATCGCCAAGATGGCCGAGGGGCAACATGGTGACCGAGGGTCGGGAGTGCCTTAACGTTGCAGCCGGCATGCTCTGGCACAAGGTTTTCACCTGTGCCGGATTTTCACGGATGGCGGCCACCCATTTGCGAAAGTCCTTTTCTACAACATTCAGATCTTCCAGAAACGCACCGGCGCTTGGGTCGCTGATAAACCGCAGGCGCGCCAGGTCCAGCTCCACATCCGTGTTGGTGGTGCGAAACAGCGTGTCAAACTCGCGTCCCAAGAGCTTTCTGAGATCCGCCAGCGCCCGGCGGAGATTCTGGTGGCCACAGTCATAGCCGGAATAGCCCCACAGGGTATTTTGCAGAAAGGTTCTGGTGCGCCGTCCCATAGGCGCGGTTGCCAGAATGGCAATCAGTGCGCGGTGTTTGGCCCCGCGTATTTCGATGGTGTCCCGCGCCTTTAACCGAACGGCACAAGTCCCGAACAAAGCGATTTCCAGAAATGTAGCCATGATGTGTTACCCCGTTGCAACCAGTACCATTCTGCGGCAGTGGAAACAAAGGGCCTCACAGTAATTTCACAGAAGCCCCATGACTTGCGTTGTTATGATAAAGAAAACAAAGACTTTGAGGTGTGTTTTCATGTCCCAGGGAATAGGGGTAAAAGATCTGGTTGAGTATTTTCGAAACTGGATTTTTGAGCGTCAAAAAGTAATCAGTCTTATCGAAAGCGGGCGGTTGTCGGACGACGAAAAAACGTCCTTGTCGAACATGGTTTTTGTCATCGACCGCATCGGTCCGGCAGATTTGGAGCCACAGGATTTAAACTCTACCAAGCAGAGCGAAATTTAACATGTCTGGAAAAGTGCTTTCTGGAGAGGGGCACACCAAGAGCGGCCAACGCAAAATCTCACGACCTCCGAGCCCAGAGCACGACAGGTCAAACGGCTGCTTTAACTTTCTTTGTACCGAAACCCGCCAATCCCCTCCCGGCCCCATTTCAGACTTTAATCAACGAAGAAGCTGTCGAGTCAGCACTTGATAATATGGCTCGCTGATGTGTCAGAAAGCCTGTTCGCACGCCCTGCCCGACCCAAAAACTCTCGGATGGGAATAGACTCCAAGGTTGTCCTTAAACGGGTCTTGCGACGAGAGGTTCAAAACTTTGGTTCCGTTTGGAACAAAACTTTGGTCCTCCGATATCACGGACATTCTTCCACTAATGATTCCAGAAAGTTACAGACCCCGTTGTTCAATACTTTGGTCCTCTCACCAGAAGATGTCCCGAGTCGCATAGGATGGCCAATTGAGGCCAATAAACGGCTCAAACGGCCCTGAAACACAAAAACCCGCCCATCGGAGATGATCGGGCGGGTTTTCATTGTGGTTCTGCGCTTCACCGGTCGAGCGCTGGACGGCGCGCTGCTGGCGGGAAGACCCAAAGAGAAGCTTAGACCGACCAGGTCAGGGAGGTCTTTTGCTCGGAGATGGTCCAGAGTTTGGCCGCAGCGTCCCGGTCGAGGGCGCAAGGGTCCAGCGGGCAGGCATCGACTGGGCCGACCGTCTCTGCTCTTTTCGTCGGGCCATAGAGCGTTTCCGTCGCCACGTTCTCTTCCGCCGCGCACATGACCTCGGGCCAGGCCCCCTTCTCCGCCGATTGCGCGATGATGGGCGCAAGGATGGCCCAGACGATCTTGTTGAACGTGCTGGCGGTATCCTTGAGCAAGTTGGTGCGTGACGCGCCTGGATGGCAGACCTGGACCGTGACAGCCTTGCCAGCGGCCTGAACCCGGCGCTGAAGTTCGTAGCCAAAGACCATCTGCGCCAGCTTGCTCTGGGCGTAGGCGTTCCAGGCAGTGTAGTTGTGATCGAAGTTCATGTCCTCGAACTTGATCCGCTTCAGCCCCATCTTGTAGGCGTTGCTGCCCACCACCACGATGCGGCCGCGCGACGCCTCGATCCGCTCGAACAGCAGACCGCAGAGGAGAAAATGACCGAAGTGGTTCACCCCCAGCTGGCTTTCAAAGCCGTCCACGGTGAGGTTCTGCCGTGGCACCTGGGCAATGGCGGCATTGCAGATGAGCGCGTCGATCCGGGGCGTTTTTCGCAGCAGTTCGCCAGCAGCTGCGCGCACGCTCGCCAGCTCTGCCAGGTCCATTTTCACGAAGGTCACATCGGCAGTCTCGCCAAACTCTTCCCTCAGGGCGGCGATGGCGGCCTCTGACTTCGCGGTGCTGCGGTTCAGCATCACTACGCCAGCGCCCCTGGACAGAAACGCCCGGCTGGCCTCGAAGCCTGCTCCGCTGTTGGCGCCGGTGATGACAAATGTCTTGCCCTTGAGAGAGCCAAGGCGCTCCGGCGTCCAGCCCTTCGATCCAAAATTGCCCTTGGTCATTTCATGCTCCTGATGTCGGCCGCTCTGTTGCGAGCGGCAGGTATCTCATCGTGTTGAAAGAGCATATAAATCTCACCAGTCAGGCGTAGTAGCCGCATTTATCGCGAATACATGCCTAATTGTATCAAGTGCGTTGATACTGTGAATTTCGGACGCTAGGTTCTGCCCATGAGCAAAGAGCAGATCAGGCACCTTGTTGAAAAGAGCGTGCACGAAGACGGACTGATGGACACCGGCGTGGCGGGCGTGAAGCTGTTTCGCGCAAGCGATCCCGTCCCTTGCGCCCCCGCAGTCTATGAGCCGAGCGTGATTGCGATCGTCAACGGGGTCAAGGAAGCCGTTCTGGATGGCAAGAGATATGTCTACGACAGCAGCCAATACATGTGCTGTCCCATCTCCATGCCGGTGGAGGCCGGCACACCTGCCGCATCGCGCGAGACACCTCTTCTGGGCATCTATATTTCCCTGGATACGCGTGTCATGACCGAGCTGGCCATCGAACTGGAAAGCGTCGCCGGGGCGAGCCGAATGCAAAACGACCCCGCCATACCGCAAGGGTTCACGCTCGCGCGCTGGGATGACGGGTTTACCGAAGCTCTCTTAAGGCTGCTGCAGTTGAGCCAATCTCCGGCCGATATGACCGTCCTTGGCGAAGGCCGGCTGCGCGAGCTTTATTATGCGATCCTGAAAGGGGATGCGGGATCGGCCGCCCGGCGCGCCTTTGGCGTCGGCAATGAGATTGCCCGGGCGATCAGGTATCTGTCGACCCGGTTGAGCGAGCCTGTCACTATCGAGGAGATTGCCGACCAGGCCGGGATGAGCCGCGCCGTGTTTCACCGCAAATTCAGACAGGCGACGACCATGTCGCCGCTCCAGTTTGTAAAGGCCATGCGCCTGAACCACGCCGCCATGAAGATTGCGGGCGGCAAGACCGTGAATGAGGCAGCGCTGGACGTGGGCTATGTCAGCTCGTCCCAGTTCAGCCGCGAATTCAAACGCATGTACGGGCAATCCCCCAGACAATGGGGCCAGGCCGCGCATCCCTCAGCCAGACTGGCGTGAGAGCCGGCGCGATGGTTCCTGCCGGTCTGAGGGGTGCACTCGTGGTCCATCAGATCATTCGACGGAGCTGCGCACATTCCATGTCTGATAGGCGGCTTTCGCTTCGTCACAGGCTTGCAAGGACAGACCCTTGATCTGATTGACATTGCTGCGCCCCGAGCGCGTGTCCTCGCCGAGCGTGAAGCACATGGCCGGCGCGGCTGCCGGACTGATTGCGCCTTGACCGGAGAAGATGAAACTCTGGGCCTGACTGCCGTCGCATTCGGCCAGATCCACGGCAGTCCCAGGTTCGGTTGTCGAGACCTTCGCGCAGACATCAAATTTCGGCATATAGAGGACACCCTCGGCGAACCTGTCGGTTTCGAACGTCTGATCGACGCCAAGAGAGCCGCCGGGGCTGTAGCAGGTGTGGCCTTGCAGACCGTCATCAGGATTTGCCTGTTCGCCCTGCGCGCGGGCGATATCAAGACAATAGCCGGCCTGCGTGTTGTCGAGCATGTCGGTGAGATAGATCTCCACCTCCTCGGAATGGGCAGTCCCGGCCATGAGCAGGGTTCCGAGGAGCGCGGCTGGCAGAAGGCGCTTCGTCATGGGATGGTTTCCTCTTCAACGAATGAAAGCGATCAGTTTTGAAACGTCAGACTGCTCTGAGCAATCACATTCCCTGTGAGAGCGGCAGTCATTTTTGCCCAATCGACCGCCTTGCTGTCTTGATTGGGCAAGATTTCGAGTGTTGCATCAAGTGCATAGAGCGTGATGGTGTACTCATGCACAGCTGCGCCGGGTGAACACGGTGGAGTATATCCCGTTTTATTGTTGTCCTTGTCGGAACCTTCATCGCCGAGAGATGCGGGATTGCCCTTGGGGATCGCGGTCGTTTCCGCGGGGATATTCCAGAGAAGCCAGTAGTGACTGGGGGCATCGCGCCCTTTGAGGGTTCCGCGTGGATAATGATGCATGATCAAGGCAAAGCTCTTGGTCCCGTCGGGAACGCCCGTCCACTCAAGTGGCGGCGACACGCCTTCACCGCCGTCCCGCGTGCATTTTAGATCGGCGGGAAGACGGCCGCCCTCCTCCAGGGCCGGGCTTGTCAGCGTAAAGACCAGCTCTGCTGCAACGCCACCTACGATGCAGTTCAGCGTCGCGAGAAAGGCCATGCCCGCAGCAAGTCGGAACGGTGGTATCATCGGCAGAAATCTCCGGTTCTGATCTTGCCGGCGTTGGTCACGGTCTTGGTTTCGAAGATATAGCAATCTTCGGTGTCAGACGGACGATAGCGAATATAATAGTCCTCGCCCTTATAGCTGTAGTCCATGCTGCGACGGCCATCTTCTTCCTGGGTAAAGATCAAGTTCTCGACCCCGCCCGCAGGAGGACGGCCAGGCTCTGTTCCGCGCCCCGTGGCTTCATTGCTAAGAGGGGCCGTGCGCGGGAGATCGCGAAGGTCTTCAACCTCTCCCATCAGGCATTGCACGATATAGGGGGCATCTTCGGAGGTGTGGTAGCGATAGCCAAAGATCTCATCCGACTGGCCGTTGCAGACATCCAGCATCCCTTCGACAACCGGCGTGCCGTCGGGATTGTTGTCGCCATAGATCGGGAATCCGTCAAAGGCCCAACCGATGATGGCGTCGTCGCCTGCATTTTCCATCTGTGCGATCATGCAGACAGGTTTGATATGATAGTGATAATCGTCGCCGCGACCCGCGTGGCCACCACAGGCATCAAGCTGTTGTGTCTGATAGGTGTCGTGCCGGGTCTGGTGGTGATAGAGATCTTCTTCGGTCATCTCACCGCCGCCAGTATAGTCGAAGATCGGCACGCCATTGACCGCCACGCCAAGTGCCGCGTCATGGGTTTGCGGCGTCTCGCTTAGCACCGGAGCCAGCGGGATCGGGGCATCATACTTCTTGGCGGGAACCGGCACTTGTTCGTTGGTGCCGACGATGCCGGTCATCAGCTCATGATCGGGATAGGTGTCCGACGAGATGATCGCCTTTCCGTCCTTGCAAGTGACCGTCACTTGATCGGAAAAACCGGCCTCTGCAACCGAGGCTTTCACTGCATCGCAACGGGTCTGTGCATCAAGGGTGTGATCCTCATGCGCCTGCACCGGTGCGGCAAGGGCTATGACAGAACCAAGGAGAAAGGCGAGCGTCCTGCGTTTTTTGGCGGTAAAGTTCTGCTTCATGGGGCTTTCTTTCAACACCCGTTCGGCGATGTGTGTTCCGTCGAACGGGTAGATCTCTTGGCCAGAAATACGATTTAGTCCACAACCAGGCGGCAGAGCACCGTGTTGCTTTGCTCAAGATCAGGGCCCCAGATGAGTTCGGCGTCTGGATCCCAATCGATCCGGTCGTAGCCGCCCTTTGGGCTGACCTCGCGCGCGGAATAGACATCCGCCTTAGGCCAGGCTGAGGCGTCAAAGCCAGGCTGGTCCCAGCCGGCGGGCTCCGCCTTCGTCTCAAAACCGCAGGCGCCTTCCCCCGCAACAGGGTTCTTGTCACCTTCGCAAGACTTGTCCAGTGGCGCGGTGTGGGTCACGAGGCACTGCCAATCGGCGTTGCTGACCGCTACCGTGTCGCCGGCAGCGTTCTTGATCTGGAGGATGATGCCGCCATCTCCCATCTGCTGCCGTCTTGTGCCGATGTATTCAAGACCAGTGTCGTTCTGCTTGAAGTCCTTGGCGATAAAGCCGACGACGAAAGGCCGCTCGACCTCGAAGTCAAAGCTCTCGGCATTGAACGAACGCTCGGTCGTGATGGGAACATGATCTTCGGCGACTTGCGTCCCGTTGACCCGCATCTCAAACCAGTTGTCAGCCCAGACATCTGCCGAAAAGGGTTCGGCAGTAAGGGCGGTCGCGGAAAGGGAAAGCAATGTGGCTGCGATGGTCACGAGCTTCATGGCAATGATCCTGATGTCTGGTTGGCTTTAGGATGTGCCTAACACAGGTTTATGGTCCCCGATTGTCGATAATTGTATCGAAATGTAGGGCGCCGCCATAGCTGCCCTGCGTCATCCGGCTGGCCCGCATTTCCTTGAGAAAGGCGCCGGCGGAATTCAATGGAAATCCCGGCTGGGAAAGAGGTGCTTGGCCTGCTCGCGGGGGTGACGCGCGGTGGGGCGTTGACGGATGGGGCGGGGAGCCTCGTCGGCTTGCGGCTGGGTGATGCCGATGGCCTCGTCCAGAGGATGCCCCAGATCCGCCAGACGGTGGGACAGGTCTTCGATATGATCCGCGATGAGATGAACGACGATGCCTTCACGCTCGAGCCGCCCGGTGACACGCAGCAGGCGCCCGCCCATGACAATACGGCGAAAACGGTCATAGACCCTTGGCCAGACCACGACATTGGAGACACCGGTCTCATCCTCCAGGGTGAGGAAGATGACGCCGGAGGCCGTGCCCGGGCGCTGGCGGGTGATGACGAGGCCACAGACACTGGTGCGCCTGAGCGGTGCATCGATCAGCTGATCGTGGGGTGTAAGGCCAGAAATGGCGGGACGCAGAAGCTCCATCGGATGAGCCCGCAGCGTGAGCCGCATGGCCACATAATCCTCGACCACCTCCTCCCCCAGGTGCATGGCCGGCAGCTCTACCTTGGGTTCGCGAATTCCTTCTCCATCCAGCGGGTCGGAGAAGAGCGGCAGCGGCTTTGGCGCACGGATCGCCCGCACCTGCCAAAGCGCATCCCGGCGTGTGAGCCCCATCCCGATAAAAGCATCCGCCTCTGCAAGCCGTTCCAGCACGGAGGGCAGCACCCCTGCCCTCAACCAGAGGCTTTCAGGATCGGGATAGCCGTTGCCCCGCGCCGCCACGATCCAGCCTGCGTCTTCTTCCCGAAAACCCTTGATCTGCCTGAAGCCGAGCCGCAAGGCCCATGTTCCATCGGCGCGACGCTCAAGCGTGTTGTCCCATACGCTGCTGTTCACGCAGATGGGCCGAACTTCCACGCCGTGCTCGCGAACATCCCGCACGATCTGGGCCGGGGCGTAAAAGCCCATCGGCTGGGAATTCAAAAGCGCGCAGGCAAAAATCGCGGGATGGCGGCATTTGAGCCAGGAAGACACATAGGTCAGCATGGCGAAGGCCGCGGCATGGCTTTCAGGAAAGCCATAATCGGCGAAGCCCTCAATCTGGGAAAAGCAGGCCTCTGCAACCTCCCGGGAATAGCCGTTTGCCAGCATGCCCTTGACGAAACGATCCCGGTGATGGGCAATCGTCCCCATGCGCCGAAAGGAAGCCAGAGAGCGGCGGAGCTGGTCCGCCTCCTCGGCGCTATAGCCGGCCCCGACCACGGCGATCTGCATGGCCTGCTCCTGAAACAAGGGCACACCGAGGGTCTTGTGGGTGACCTCCGCTAGCGCTGGACCGAAAGGTTCCGGTTTCTCAAATCCCTGCCGCCGCCTGATATAAGGCTTGACCATACCACCCTGAATGGGACCGGGCCGGACGATCGCCACCTCGATGACGAGGTCGTAAAACGTTCGCGGCTTCATACGCGGCAAGAAGTTCATCTGCGCCCGGCTTTCGACCTGGAAAACCCCCACCGCATCGGCCTTGCACAGCATGTCGTAGGTCGCCTTGTCCTCCTGGGGCACTGTGGCGAGTGTAAAATCCATCTTCTCGTGGCTCGCCAGAAGCTCGAAACTCTTGCGCAGACAGGTCAGCATGCCCAGAGACAGGACGTCGATCTTCAAAATTCCCAAGGCATCGATGTCGTCCTTGTCCCATTCGATCACTGTCCGGCCTTCCATGGCCGCGTTCTCGATGGGGCAGAGCTCGTCAAGACGGCCGCGGGTGATGATGAAGCCGCCGACATGCTGGCTCAGATGTCGGGGAAAGCCGATGATCTCGCCGATGAGGTGAATGGTCTGGGCAAGACGGCGGTTTTCCAGGTCCAGGCCGAGCTGGCGTGCCTGTTCCGGATCGGCGCCCTTGTTGGACTGCCCCCAGATCTGGCCGGACAGACTGGCGGTCACATCCTGGCTGAGCCCCATGACCTTGCCGACCTCGCGGATCGCGGCCCGGGTGCGGAAGTGGATTACGGTGGCGCAAAGCCCGGCACGATGGCGCCCGTATTTTTCGTAAATCCACTGGATGACTTCCTCGCGTCGCTCATGCTCGAAATCCACGTCGATATCCGGCGGTTCGCCGCGATGGCGCGAGATGAAACGCTCGAACACCATGCCGATCATGTCCGGGGACACATCGGTGATCGCAAGCAGATAACACAGGATCGAGTTGGCGGCCGAGCCCCGCCCCTGGCAGAGAATTCCCCGCGCGCGCGCCTCCGCAACAATATCGTGCACGGTCAGAAAATAGGCCGCATAGCCAAGCTCCCCGACCAGGGCGAGCTCCTTGTCGACGAGCTCATACACCCGTTTCGAGGCCCCGTCCGGATAGCGGCGCCCAATACCCTCGCGCACCAGCCTTTCAAGGCGCTCCTGAGGAGCTTCTCCCTTCGATATCTCGTCGGGGTACTCATAGCTGAGCTGGGACAGGTCAAAGCTGCACCGGGCCGCGATCTCGAGCGTTCGTCGCAGCGCGGCCGGATGAGAGCTGTAAAGCCGGGCCATATCCGGCTCACCCTTGAGCCGGCGCTCCGCATTGGGAAGCGCACGGGTGCCGATCCCGTCGATGGTAAGCCCCTCGCGCATGCAGGTCAGGACGTCGGCAAGCTGCCGCCGGGACCCACGGTGCATGAGCACATCACCGACCGCCACCATGGGCGCCGAGGTCTTGAGGGCCAGCATGGCACAGGCATCGAACCAGATCCGGTCCGAGCCGTCATAACGGGGTGCTGCGCCAAGGAAGACATGACCGGGAAACCGGCGGTGCAGCCTTTGAACAGGTTCGCAGGCGGCGGACAGATCACGCGGCGGCAAAGCGATCAGGATCATGCCCCGGCAGCCCTGTTCAAGATCGGCAAGATCAAGATGGCATTCGGCTTTCTCCGCCCGTTGCTTGCCAAGGGTAAGCAAGCGCGCAAGCCGGTGATAGGCCGCCCTGTCCGTGGGCAAGGCGAGCCATTCGACCGGACTATCACGCAGCACCAGACGGGTCCCGACGATCAGCTTCGGCAGCTGTACAGTGTCAGGCCGCTGCAAGTAGATGGACACCCCTGCTTCCTGTCGGGAACTGTGATCGAGCTGATGAGTTGAGCGAATGCGCAGCGCCTCTTCAGCTTCCTTTCGGAGGGTTTTCAAGGCTGAATAGGCCCGAACCACCCCGGCCAGCGTGTTGCGGTCGGTGATGGCGATGGCCTCAAGACCGAGTTCGGCCGCGCGCAGAACCAGCTCTTCAGGATGAGAGGCTCCGGTGAGAAAGGTGAAATTCGACGTCACGCAAAGCTCCGCGTATCCTTGCGAAAACCCTCCGAAGTTTTGAAGATCCGAGCCGCAATGGAGGGTCATGCAAATTCCCCTTGCACGAACCAGCCGGGGCTTTGCGGAGTGTGGAAGAGCCAGAGGCGATGGCCCTGCCTTGTGTTGACTTTCCAATAGTCGCGGACGCCGGAGCGCCAATTGTCGTCCTCCAGCCACCACTCGGCAGCAATCCGTTCAGGTCCCGTGGCCCGTGCCGTGGTGAAGGACATGCGCCGCCAGCGAAATCGCTCGGGCGGGCGATTGCCTTGCCCCATGATCGGTTCGGGCGGAAACATGCGGATCGGCCGTGGACGAAAGCTCGTCCAACCGCCTCTGGGCTCGCTGAAAGCAGCAGGAACAACGGAGAAAGCCCGTTCAGGCACATGACTGTCGACCGGCTGAAACCGTTGAATGTTCTCCAAACCGATCCTTGTGCCGATCCGGGTCATGAGATCATCGAGCTGGTCCTTGCACACGCTTGCGACATGGCTGACCTGCTCGGGCGGCAAGGGCAAGACTTCAACCGCCTCCAGGCGTATCCGGTCGATGCCGTAGCCCGCGTCGACATCTGCAACCCCGCGCGCGAACAGGGGCAGGATACGCTGGGCATCACGCAATGGGCGCGCCAGGCGCAATTCGACCGTCCGCGCCTCCTGGTCAACCCGGCTCAGGGTCAGACAAAGGATGCGCGCGCCAGCGCCATTTTCCTGCAGCTTGCCGCAAAGCCGGTCGAGCAACCGCGCCGTCACACCCATCACGTCATCAACCAGCCCGATCGGCTCGGGCATCGTCATGCGCACGCCATAATGAGGAGGATCTGAAAGAGGTGAAATCTCCTCATTCTGGCGCCCGAGGGCCTGGTCAAGACGGCGGAGCAGGGTGAGGCCGAAACGGCGGGCCAGAGGAGCCCGATCCGTGGTCTCAAGATCGGAAATGGTCCGCAGACCCAGACGCTGAAGCCCCGTGACCAGTTCCGGTTCCAGACGTAACGCCGTCACGGGAAGCGCGCCAAGCGTCTCCAATGGCCTTCCCGGCTCGCATACGCCTTCGCCGTGATGGGCCAGCGCCCAGGCAGCTCCGCGGCTGTCGGCCAACCCAAGACGGACAGACACGCCGGCCCGCATAAGCCTCTGGCGCATGTCGGCCAGCATCGGCGCTTCACCCGAAAACAGATGCGCGGAGCCAGTGATGTCGAGATTAAGACCGTCAGTGCCGTCGATCCCAACCCAAGGGCAATAGCGCAGGGCCCATCGCTGCAGGGCCTGAAGAAAACGCATGTCGGCCGCCGGGTCGGCGGGCCTGCTCTGCAACTCGGGGCAAAAGGCACGGGCGTCGGAATAGGACATGCCCCGATACAGCCCCTGCCGCTCGGCTTTTGCATTCAGGCAGTACAGCCGGTTGGCGTTCTTGGTGTTGAGTGTCAGCGCGAAAGGGCCATCAACCGGACGCGCCCTTAGAACCCGGTCGCTCGCCAACCGGGGAAACCACATGGAGACGACGCGTTTGCGGATCCCACCGAACATTCCAGGCTCCGTTTGTTCCCTTTTTGTTCTTAATAATACTCCAATGCATAAGAGTCGAGTCTTCTCTCTCGGGATCAAACACCGGCGATACGTGCCAACGGGTCTCGGCTGCGTTGGAGCCCATGCCCTCAGGGATAATGCAAAGCCCTGTCGTGTTCCCTGCCCTGGCCGCCAGTTGCAGCCTCCGGCCTTCGCGCAGGTCCAGTGGCTGGATGATTTCGATCACGACAAATGAAAGCGCCTCATTCCGGAGCGCTTCTTCGGCAACGGCAAGACCATCGGCCTGGCTGCCCGGCCGCGCCAGAAGAAGATGTGTGGGATCCAGCAAAGAGGACAGCCCCACAGGATAAAGCTCTTCCCGCGACCAGTTCTTGCTCACCCATAAGGCAGACCCTTGCGCGGCAGACAGCGCGATGGCGGCAAAGCTCAAGGCGGAAGGGCCGCAAACTTCATGCACGCGGGCGCTTTGCAGGGGAAAGGAGGTGAAACGTTCTTGCGACATGAAACCAAAATGGCAGTGAATGGCCTCTTTTTCCAGCCTGTATAAACAGACGAGGGTCCCCTTCTTTGGCAGCAGCACAAAAGCTTGGACGCGCCGCCCTCGCCTCCGTAATATCTTGCCGGATCACATCAATTCGCAAGCTGACCCAGGGCTGCAGCGCCCGGTCCGGCATGCGTTTCCAGTTGCAAGGACTTGGAATGAGCAACAGCTCCTATTATGCGCCCCCCGGCGGCCATCCGCCCCAAACGCAGCTTCTCACCGACCGCGCCATGTTCACCGAAGCCTATGCAGTGATCCCCAAGGGGACCTTGCGCGACATCACGACAAGCTTTCTCCCGTTTTGGGACAAGACGCGCCTGTGGGTGATTTCACGACCCTTGTCCGGCTTTGCCGAGACCTTTTCGCAATACATCATGGAAGTGCAGCCCGGCGGCGGCAGCCAGAAGCCGGAGACGGATCCGGAGGCCGAAGGCGTTCTTTTCGTTGTCGAGGGAAGCTTGAGCCTGACCCTGTTCGGCAAGGTGTTCCAGATGGAGGAAGGCGGTTACGCCTATATCCCCCCTGCCACCGACTGGCAGCTGCTGAACGAGAGCGACGCTCCGGTCAAGTTTCACTGGATCCGCAAGGCCTATGAGAAGGTCGAAGGCCTCGACACGCCGACGGCTTTCGTCACCAATGAAAAGGACGTCACGCCAACGGCCATGGCCGGAACGGAAGGCAAATGGGC
The DNA here is from genome assembly GCF_014842925.1 of Roseibium polysiphoniae. Classification (GTDB taxonomy): domain Bacteria; phylum Pseudomonadota; class Alphaproteobacteria; order Rhizobiales; family Stappiaceae; genus Roseibium; species Roseibium polysiphoniae. The sequence continues at coordinate 748,541 of NZ_JACYXJ010000001.1, read as the reverse complement.
CACGAGCCGCTTTGTCGACCCGCAAGACCTTCGCCACGACATGCATGTGACCATTGTCACCTTTGAACCCGGTGCCGTCATTCCGTTTCTGGAAACGCATGTGATGGAACACGGGCTCTATGTGCTGGAAGGCAAGGCGGTCTACCGGCTCAACCAGGATTGGGTCGAAGTGGAAGCCGGTGACTACATGTGGCTGCGCGCCTTCTGCCCACAGGCCTGTTATGCGGGCGGGCCGGGAAAATTCCGCTATCTGCTCTACAAGGACGTCAACCGCCACATGAAGCTGCGGTGAGTTGATCATGTCCAGGACAATCACCATTGAAAGCCTGACACGAGAGGCCTTTTCCCCTTTCGGAGACGTCCTTGAAGCGACGGGCGAGCCGGACAAGGTCATCAATCAAGGGCTTTGTGGACGCTATCACGATCTGGTCGACATCGATCTGTCAGGTGACGGGGCAAAGGCTGGAATAAGCCTGTTCAAGTCGGACAGGCGCACCCTGCCCTATCGTCTGGAGATGGTCGAGCGGCATCCTCTGGGCAGCCAGGCCTTTTTGCCCATGACCCATGAGTCGTTTCTGGTCATCGTGTGCCCTGACGAGAACGGAAAGCCGGGAGAACCCCGTGCCTTCATGACCGCGCCCGGCCAGGGCATCAATTTCCACAAGGGAACCTGGCACGGCGTCCTGACGCCCTTGTCAGAACCTGGCCTCTTTGCCGTCGTCGACCGCATTGGTCCGGGAGACAATCTGGAAGAGGTCTGGTTCGACGAGGCTTATTTGGTCGCGCAAGGCTGATCATTTTCTTTCCTTTTACATCGGTCAGACCATGGCCTGCCGATCACCTGGAGACTTGATTTCATGAACACTTTGCGATCCGCCTGCTCGGCTCTTGCCGGTGCCATGTGTATGTCGGCAAGTCTGATCTCGGCGGCTCACGCCCAGGACGGCGGTTATGACGTTTCCAACCTCCCCGCAGCCATCGCTGCGATTGGGACCGAGCAGCTGGACTGCTATCTGGATGACGCCGTTCCCGCCTTCGGTTTTCAAAAGCTGGACCTTGCCGACGGCGCGACGCTCTATGTGGTGCCCTGTCAGAACGGCGACGTGAACATTGAATCCTACCTGGCGCGGCTCGAGCCGGACAGCAGCGTTACACTGTTCGCATTTGCCGTTGAACCAGGGAGTGGCGCTGAAACCTACCCCTCGGCCATCAACCCGGAAGTCCTGAAGAATGGGCTTGTCGTTCAAACCAGCTCTTTCTACGGACCGGATGCCAATTGCGGCGTGTTCGACATCCATGAACTGAACGAAGATGGCACGGCCTACACTCTGGTTGAACGTAGAGAAAAACCGGAATGCTCGGGCGACTACGCGCCACCGCAGGACTATCCCGTGGTCTGGTCGGCTCGCTGACCTTCAAAAACGGTTCGAACCAAATAAAAAGGCGGCCTTAGAGGCCGCCTTTTGCATATTCATTTGCAGATCACTCAGGCTTGCGCCGTTTCCGCCGTAGCGACCTTCTTGTCCTTCTTCGGCGGGCGGACCCGGAAGAACAAGGCGTAGAGCACCGGTGTCGCAATCAGGGTCAGAACCGTGGCGAAGGCCAGGCCGCCCATGATAGTCACGGCCATGCCGCGGAAGAACGCGTCGTAGAGCAGTGGTGCCATGCCGAGGATGGTGGTGATCGCCGCCAGCATGACCGGGCGCATACGCGACACGCTGGCATCGACGATCGCCGTGTATTTTTCCCGGCCCTCACTGATCAGAAGGTCAATTTCCTCAAGCAGGACGATGGCATTCTTGATCAGCATGCCCGAGAGGGACAGGAAGCCGAGCAGCGACATAAAGCCAAAGGCCGTGTCCGTTCCAAGCAAGGCCAGTGCAACGCCGTTGATCGACATGGGCACCATCAGCCAGATGATCAGCGGTTGGCGCACCGATCCGAACAGGAGGATCGAAATGATCAACATGATCAGGAAACCGAGCGGCAGCTGCGCCCCAAGCGATGCCTGCGCATCATTGGTGCTTTCGTATTCCCCGCCCCACTCCAGCGCATAACCGGCAGGAAGCTGCATGGCTTCGATCTGCGGCCGCACGCGGGCCAGAGCAGATGCCGCGGTTTCCGTACCTGTTGTTTCCGCCTTGACCGTCAGTGTCCGGACGCGGTCGAGCCGGTGGATCAACGTGTCCTGTGGCTCCATGACGAATTCGGACACGACCTGATCCACAGGCACATAGCGGCTCTGACTGGAGCTCCAGACCAGGGTGTCGTAGATCGTCTCGGTGGCGGAAACACCGTCCTGACGCTCCTTGCGCACGATGATCGGGATGGTCTCATCCCCGTCGCGATAGCCACCGGCCTGCACGCCGTCGGTCGCAAACTTCAGGGACTGGGACAGATCCTGCCGTGTGATACCGGCAATCCGCGCGCGATCTTCGTCAAACAAGGGGCGAAGCACCAGCTCGCGCTGACGCCAGTCCGTGCGCACATCCCCCAGTTTGTTGTCAGGCTTCATGAAAATGGCCTGAGCCTCATCCCCGAGCGCCTTGAGCACATCCGCATCCGGGCCTGAGAACCGCGCTTCGATCTTCGATCCCGTGCCGGGGCCGAAGACAAGCCGTTTGGTCATGATCTGGGCCGCCGGGAAGTCGGCATAGAAGCGTTCGCGCAATTCAATGGCCAGCAGATCGATGTCGTCACGGCTTTTCGTGCGGATGATCATGTGGCCGTAGGAGGGATTGGCCGATTCCGGTGAATAGGTCAGCATGAACCTCGTTGCACCGCCTCCGGCGTAGGTCGTGACCGTCTCCACGCGGTCGTCAGCCAGGACAACAGCTTCCATGGCCTTCAGGTCACGTTCGGTCGCGCGGATGTCCGTGCCCTGTGGCGCCCAATAATGCACATAGAAGATCGGCGTGTTGCTGTCGGGGAAGAAGGCCTGTTTCACGCTGCCGAAACTGATCACGCAGGCCACGGTCACCCCGATCAGGATCGCGACGGTCAGCAGTCTGGCATGAAGCGATCCGACCAGGAGCCCCCGGTAGAGCCTGTAGAGGATGCCCTTATAGGGATCGTGCTCCGGTCCAGCTTCGGTGGTGCGGAAAAAATACTTCCCGAAGAGCGGCGTCACCGTGACCGCGAAGACCCAGGACAGCAGCAGCGAGATGCCGATGACCGCAAAGAGCGAGAACAGGAATTCACCCGTCGCATCAGGTGAAAGGCCGATGCCGGAAAAGGCCATGATCCCGATGACCGTCGCGCCAAGGAGCGGCCATTTCGTCTGGTTCACCACCTGACTTGCCGCCGGAATTGCCTTCTGCCCGCGCTGCATGTTGATCATCATGCCTTCGGCCACCACGATGGCGTTGTCGACCAGCATGCCCATGGCGATGATCAGCGCCCCGAGCGAGATCCGCTCCATCTCGATGGTGAAGATGCGCATGAACAGGACGGTTGCCATCACAGTCAGCAACAGAACCGTCCCGACGACGAGGCTTGCGCGCCAGCCCATGAAGAGACAGAGCACACCGATCACGATGACAACCGACATGCCCAGATTGACGATAAAGCCGTTGACGGATTCATCGACAATGACGTTCTGCTGATAGATGGGCTGGATTTCCATGCCGAGCGGCAGATTGCCCTCGATCTCGGCAAGTTTTGCCATCACCCGCGCACCCACGTCGACAATGTTGGTGCCATCGATCTGTGAAACGCCGAGCGTTACTGCTTCCTGACCGTCATGATGGATCAGAAGGCTCGGCTCTTCAGGCTCGCCCAGCTCAAGCGTCGAGAAATCAGACAGGCGGATCATCGCAGTCGAGCCCGGCTTGCCGACGGTGAGGTCTCGGATGCTGCCATATTCGTCAAAGGCAGACGCTGTCATCAGCTGGATGCGCTTGTCGCCGGAAAGTCCCGAGCCATTGGTCTGAATGGCGTTTTCCGCGGACAGCACATCTGCAACATCGGTTAAGGAGATGCCGAGGCCGGCCATCTTCTCCTGCGAGATGTTCAGATAGATATTGTCCTCAGGTTCCCCTGCAATTTCGACCTTGGCAACGCCTTCCACGGTCAGGAGTTCGCGCCGGATCTTCTTCACGGTCTGGCGGATTTCCCGGCGCGAATAACCATCGGCGGTGAAGGCGTAATAGAGCCCGAAGACGTCCCCGAAGCTGTCATAGACCAGAGGTGGCTGGACCCCGTCGGGAAGGTTTCGGGTTTCGTCGTTGACCTTGCGGCGCAGTTCATCCCAGACCTGCGGCAATTCGGAGCCGTCGTAGGTGGGCTTGATTTCCACCTCGATCCGCGAAAGCCCGGGCTGTGAGACAGACGTAATCTTGTCGAGTTGAGGCATCTGCTGGATTGCCGTTTCCAGCTTCTCCGTCACCTCGGTCTCGACTTCGGCCGCTGTCGCGCCCGGATAGGCGGTGATTACCTGCGCCTGTTTGATGGTGAAGGCAGGGTCTTCAAGACGGCCGACTGTGCTGAGGCCCCAAAGCCCCCCCAGAAACGCCAGGAGCACGATCATCCAGGTGTTGACCGGCTTTTCGATTGAGTATCGAGCTATATCCACGGGAATTTATCCGAAATGGCTGTCGTTGCGGGATCAGGGAAGCGGACGGATGGTCTGGCCTTCGCTCAATTGAGCGACGCCGGCCGAAACGATCCTGTCCCCTTTGGCGACGCCATCCGTGACCGGAATATAGTCTCCGGTCACGACACCGACCTCCACGGGCACCTTGGTGACCGCACTGGAGCTCTCGTCAAACCGCCAGACATAGGCCTTCCGGTCTCCGTCCACCGCAACCGATGACGTGGGCACCAGCAGGCTCTTTGCCAGATCCAGCCCCTCCGGCCGGAGCTTCACGATCACAGCCGCCGTCATGCCGGGATAGATCTGCGCATCCGGCTTGCTCTCCATCGCCAGAGTGATCCGGTAAGTCTGTGTCACCGTGTCCACTTCCGTGGAATGCTCGCGATAGACCAGCGGAAATTCCTGTCCCGGAATGGAAGGAAACTCCGCATGAAGTGATGCGACCTGATCCTCAGAGACCTTAGCGAAAAGCGCCTCGGGCACGTTGATGTCGATCTGGATCTCGGAAACGTCCTGCATGCGAACGACGGCCGTTCCAACGCTTACAGTTGTAAAGCTGTCGACCAGCCGCCGGGTGATGATGCCGTCGAAAGGCGCGTGAATCTCGGCGTATTCGAGGTTCTGCTCGGCCGCGGCGAGAGCTTCGACCGCCAGATCATGTTCATTCTTCTGGTCGTCGTAGCTCTTTTGGGAAATGACCGAACGGTCGCGCAGCGTTTCCAGCCGGTCCAGATCCTGCTTGGCCTGCTTGAGCCGCAGTTTTCCTTCGCGGACCGCGCGCTCGTAGTCGGTCGGATCAAGTTTGGCGACCAAGGCCCCATTGTCGATTTCCTGGCTTTCGCGCACCGGAAGCTCGACCAACTTGCCGGCAACCTGGAAGGACAAGTCGACCGTCTGCACCGCCTCGACGCGGCCAGTGAAGCGGCGCGACTGAAGGCCAACCTGGTCTGAAACGGTGAAGATCTTCGCCGGCCGTGGCTGGGCACTCAGGGCAGCCTCAGCTTCCGCGACCTGGTCCGGCCCCTCTTCCTGACACGCTGCGACGAAGGCCGCAAGCATGATCACAGGCGCAAGACGCCGCAAGAAAACACTTTGATTGAGCACACTCATGTCCTGTCTTTCAATCTTTTGGCTCAGCGCCGGCCTTCGACATTCACGCGGCGACGAAGCTCGGCCAGCACAGCCAGACGCTCCTCATCCGTGTGAAGGGCCACACAATGAGCATTCGAAAATTGCAGTCCTTCCAGCGCGGACCAAATCACCAGCGCGCCTGTCAAATCTGCCGTTTCTGTTTGTATGTTGGATTTCAACCGGCTTTTGAGCTCGAGAATCGGAGCCACAAGACCAGGAAAGCTCAAGTTTGCGACCATCAGAGCTCTTGCGACCGACAGTTCGTTCTCGATCCAGCGCTCTGTGACATCGATCATCGCAGCCAGCGTCGGGCTGTCGGCATCCAGATAGAGCTGACGCCGCTCCTCAACATCGACCGCGAAACGATCCGCAACATGCTGCACCATGGCAACGACCAGAATGTCCTTGGTCGGAAAATTGTAGAGGACGCCTCCTTTGGAAAAGCCGCTGCGTTCGGCCACCGCGTCGATGGTCAAGCTGAGCGCACCCGCCTCGCGCACGATATCGAGTGCAGCACCAAGGATCTCGATCTTGGTTGTCGGCGGCTTCCGGGTCTGGCGCAGGTTCATGTTTGACCAATCATGCAGGGATCACTCCTGGGCAGGCTTCTTGGCGCTCCACCACTCGGCGACCTCATCGTAAACTTGCGAGTTTAAATAATCCGTCCGGTCGGTACAGACAAGTGCTAAAAATTAGGCAGATATCGCGAAAACAAGCCCGTGCGACATCAATCGCCTGGCTGGAGGGACATGGACAGGAAATGAAAGCGCAATCTGGTGGAGCCTGCCGCCTCACGCGACCCCGCGAAAAACGACTCTAGGCGGCCTCGCCTGCCGCTGCGGCTTCTTCTTCGGCAGCCTTTTTGGCTGCGTCGCGCTCCGCAAGCTCAAGATTGAGAGCGAATTCAAGATATTGGTTGGCAGGCATGGGTGCTGCGAAATAATAGCCCTGAGCCGCTGTCACACCGAGTTCACGCAGTCTTTCGATCTGCTCTTCCTGCTCGACGCCTTCCGCGATGATGCCCATTCCCAGATTGTCGGCAAGCTCGACCATCGAATCCACAATGGTCGTCGAACTGTCGTCGTCGCCAATCGCATCAATAAACATCTTGTCGATCTTTATGATGTCAATGCCCAGCTTCTGGAGATAGGCCATGCCGCCATGGCCGGTGCCCACATCATCAAGCGCCACACGAACACCAAGCGCCTGCAACTCGGCGATGATCTTGCGCGCAAGCTCAAGATCCTCCAGCGGGTAGCGCTCGGTCACCTCGACCACGATCTGCTGGAAGGAAATATCAGACCCCTCGTAGATGGACTTGATATCGTTGACCACATCCCGATTTCGGAAATGTCCGGCGAACAGGTTGATCGAAAGCTTCAGATCCGGGTTTTCCAGATGAAGCTTGCCGACCTCCTCGCAGGTCTGCTCCATCAGGTGCCGCGTCATGTCAAAGATATGGCCGTTTCTCTCGGCATATTCCATGAACTGCCCCGGTGACACGATCATGCCGTTTGGCCGCCGCCACCGCATGAGAACCTCACAACCGCGAAGCTTACCGGTCTCGATGTCCATGACCGGCTGGTAGTAAGGGATGAACTCGCCATTGCGGATCGCGGCGATGAAGTCGTCGTTGGCTTCATTTTCCGGCCGCCAGGAGAACCAGACGCCAATAGCGACGAAGAGCAAGGCAAAGGCAGCACAGGCGGTCGCTGCAATGATCTTCAGATCGTGAACAACCTGGATCGCCGCCGACTTGGGCGCAACCAGTGTTGCCTCCAGCGGATACCGCCCGGACCGGACCTGGACCACGATGGCATTGTCCGGATTTGAGCTTTCGGAATTGTAGCCTCCGGTCTCGAACCAGAGAATATCGTTGCCAAGCCGCAACTCCGCACGCCGGTAGGCCCGCAGATACTCAGGTCCCGGGTCGGAGGCAATGGCAACCGGCGTCACTTCGGCAAAAAGGCGATAGCCGTTGCCCAGGTCCCAACTGACTACGGCGACGCGCGCACCCAGGAACGACTTGTCCAGCATGCCGATGCCAACCAGCGGTCCATCCTGCTGAAGGATCGGCAGGATGGCCTCTCCTGTCAGTTCCATATCCGGAACGATGCACATGCGCTTGCCATCCCGGTCAACAAGACCGATGGCATCTATGTAGCCTTCGCTGGAAATCACCGACTGCAACAACCCGCGATCTTCCGCATCGCAGGTCTGAATATCGTCACGGTCCAGGCGCTGAAGTGCGGAAACCGTACTGCTGATCGCGTTGTCGGCGCGCTGGATATAGCGTTCGCCCATCGCCTCAAGTTCACGCTCTGCCTGACTTTCAGCGTATTGATTCAAAATCATATTGGCCGCGAAGAGCGGCGCGGTCGCAAGAACAACCGCAATAACGACCGCCCTGACAAATATGATGTAACGCTGTGACAACGACTGCCCCGCAGGTGAACAAACTCTTTAGAACAATGCTCTAAAGGCGTAAACAACCACTGAACACCCTGTCATATTTAACCGATATCAAGGCGTTCGGTGACGCCGTAGACGATAGATCTTCGGGAGATGACTGGCTCCAGGTTTCAGGGTCAGCGCAGCGGGCAACGAAGGAGGCATTCATGCAGGCACTTTTCATCGGTCAGGCCTATATTGACGTAACCTTTCTCGCCGACTGCCTCCCGACCGGAGATGAAAAGGCAATTGCGCGCGACTATGCGGTCAGCTTCGGCGGCAACGCGGTGACGGCAGCGTTTTGCTGCGCCAAGCTGGGCGGCAAGCCTGAGCTCATGTGCTCTGTCGCCGACGATTGGCTTGGCCGCATGTTCCGCGACATGGCGATGCAATACGGCATCACGGTCCACAGCCGGAAGGTCAAGGAATCTTCGCTGTCCTTCATCATGCCCAAAGGCGGCAAACGCGCCATCGTCCGGTGCCGCGATGATGAGTATCTTCACCCTTTCCCGCCCTTGACTATCACGGACCTGCGCGCGCTTCACCTGGACGGCCATATGCCCGATGCAGCGCTCCACTATGCCAAGGCGTGCCGCGAGGCGGGAAAGCTGACCTCTCTGGATGGCGGCGCCGTGCGGAGCAATACCGACGAACTGCTTGAATTCATTGACGCAGCTGTCGTCTCTGAACGATTTTGCCAGCAACTGGGCAAATCCACCGGCGAAACCCTGAACTATCTTCGCTCGAAGGGCTGCCCGATCGGGGCAGTTACACTCGGCGAACATGGCACTGTCTGGTATGAGGGCGATGGCCCGGACACAATTTTGCCCGCGCTTGATGTTCCTGTCGGCAAAGTCATTGATTCCAATGGGGCGGGCGACATTTTTCACGGTGCCTATATTACATCCTATCTGCGAAACCCTGAGGCCGGATGGAGTGACCACTTCCGATTTGCCCGTGGTGCATCGACCCACTCGATCCAGCATCTTGGCAATGAAGCGAGCCTGCCAACGGCAGACGACATTCAACGCGCTATTTCAGAATTTCCTGAGAAAGCAGCCTAAGTTCCACCTGCCTGTCCTGTCGCGAAATCAGGCAGCCCCATCATCTCTCCTTGCGTCGCAACGAGCTCTGGCTCATCGTGCCTGCGGCAGGGATCCAGACCGCAATATGATCCGGAGATTTACATGAAACGCCCAATTCACAGCTCACGCTCCACGCTCACCGCCGGTGTCTGGCTCGGAGCTATGGCGCTTGCATTTTCTGCAGAAGCTTTCACACCAAGCGGCAACCAAACCGCAGATGCATTCCTGGAACTCCTGGAAGCCGAAGGCCGCACGGTTGAAAGCTACTCTTCTGTTGAAGAAAGCGGCGACACGGTCTCCATCCTGGATATCCAGCTCAAGGATGAAGCCGACTCGGACATGTCCGCCTCAATCGGCAAGATTGACCTGACCGGCGCCGTCCAGCTTGCAGGCGGCCGGACCAAGGTTGATGCGCTGGCTCTGTCGGATCTGACGATGGAAGCGTCGGATGGCTCTCTCCATGTTGCCTCCTTTTCCTCAACCGACATGGTTCTGCCTTCAGCGGCAGAAATGGCCGGATCGGACGATGTTCCGCCGATCGCTCCGTCCTACGGAGAGGTCGAGATCCTGGATGCAACGGTCACGGACGACGAGGACAACCAGGCGACCGTTGAACGTATTTTCATTGCGATCGATGCCATGGACGGCGATCTGCCGACCGCCTCGCGTTTCAACATCAAGGGCCTGGTCCTTGACGCCGAAACCATCGACGACGACGCCAGTGAGACAATGGCCGACCTCGGCTATGAGAAAATCACGGTCGACATCGAAGGGGCGGGTAAATGGGACCCCGATGCAGCCACCGTCATCGTGGAGAACCTCAAGTTGACCGGCGAGGACGCTGGCACCTTTCAGATCGACTTGAAATTGGGCGGCGTCACCCGCGACCTGGTCAACAAGTTGAACGAGACACAGGGCGAGCCAGAGGATGCTCTTGGTTTGATCCAGGGTGTGACCGTCGAAACCATTTCACTGAAGCTCGACAACGACAGCATTGTCGAACGCGTTCTCGACCGGCAGGCCAACGAGGCCGGCATGGAACGATCCGAGATGGTCGCTCAGCTTGAAGGCGGCCTGCCCATGATGTTGTCGATGCTTCAGAACCCCGAGTTTCAGAACAAGGTTTCAGCAGCGCTCGGAAGCTTTCTTCAAAGCCCCGAGACCTTGAAAGTCACGGCATCCCCGTCAGCACCTGTTCCGGTTGCTCAGCTCATGGGAACCGTCATGATGGCACCGCATACCCTGCCGCAGGTCCTTGGAATTGACATAGCTGCCAACGAAGACAACTAACGGCAATAAAAACAAGGAAGCCCGGTCAGCACGGCCGGGCTTTTTACTGACCGGGAGGACGTCATGATCAAGCCAACCCAAGACTTGCGGCCAAATCTAATTGGCAGGCTCGCCGCTGTGGGTATGACACTGGTAATCATGATCAGTGCATCGCCCGTTTCGGCTCAAACGGGCAAGGAGGCTGAGGCGCCAGCTCAGGCAACGTCGGCCGAAACCGCGTCCAATGCAGCCACGGGCCTGTTGACCGGATGGTTCGCAGATCTTGATGCCAGCGATGCGTTTTCCGCAAGCTATTCGGCCATCCTGCCCGGCGAACGAAACCGCTCAGCAGTCATCAAAGACGGTGTGCTGAGCTATGAGCTTCCAAGCGACGGCTTCTTCGGTGCAGGTGATCTGAAATTGAGTCTCCGCTTCGATAAGATCGATTTTGATGGCCTTCGCCTGATGGACGGCAAGGTGCATGCGGGCGCAATCGAGGTCCCCGGATCACTGGATATTTCCATCGCGCTCGTGCCAGAACAACCAGACAGCGCTGAAGATACTGCCGTGCCAACGAACACTGGCAGCACCATTGAGATCAGCTATGAAGATCTCCTGATGGAAGGCCTTTCTCTGCCCGTTTCCCTGCCAGATGCGCAGTCTGCGCCAGGCCCGTCGGCACTTGTTCTTTCCTATCTGACCGCACTGCGCGACGTGAAGATCGCACGCGCCTTCGCGACACAGGCCACAGCAACAAGCCGCTTTGATACAGGTGCAATGAGTTCGGCGCTCTATGAAGACATCGTCTTGATCGCCCTTGAAGACGGACGCATCGCGGAGCAGACCGTCGGGAAAATTCGCACAATCGAGGAGATCACGCCGGACCAAGTCCAGTCTCCGCTCACCAATATGGACCTGACTGTTCATGACTTTGTTTTGCGCGGTCTCGACATGGTCCCCCTTATCGCGCTCTTGGGCGGACCTGTGGACGCCGACCGAACAGTTCTGCTCGACCGCGAGGAATTGTCTAGCATCGAATTTTCGACAGATGACGTCTCGGGCACCATCGGCAATGTCCTGATCGAGGACATAGATCTTCTCAGCCTGGAACCACTTTCATTCTTCCCGCTTCTGGACCAGGAGGCCGCCGGCGAGCCAGTGGCAGAACGTGACCTCGCCGCCGCGGCAATGGAAGCCATCGGCGTCATCTCTCTTGGCCGTTTCCAGATCGATGAACTCGAGGTGGAGGCCGAAGATGGCAAGGGATCGATCCGCCGTATCCTTGCCCGTGAGCTAAGCGGTACGGGCGCACGGGAGCTCTCCGTGGATGGCGTGGACATCGAAGTGGTGGACGGAGGCAGCGCCTATGTCGCACACGCAGGGTTAAGCCGGCTGGCTTTTCCGCCCTTCGCCGCACTGCTGGCTCTCGAAGATGTCGCTGAGCCGACCCCGAGCCAGATCCGGGAAGCGCTTCCCACCGTCGGAAAAATTCTGCTGAGCGATCTCGACCTGAACATCGGATCTGCCTCGTCCGATCCGTCAGGCTCAACAGGCAGCACCTGGTTTCAACTGGATCTTCTGGAACTCCTACAGGGCGGATTTGTCTCGAACATACCGACCAGAACTTCCTTGATCGTCGATGGCATCGGCATGCCGACAAGTCTTTTGGACAATTCCGCGCTTGAAACCATGCTGGAAAAGCTCAACGTCAGCGAAGTCGAGATCAATCATGCCCTCTCCTTTGCCTGGAATCCGGATACAAAGGACCTCCTTCTAAGGAACATATCCCTGCAGCTGCTCGACGGCGGAGAGGCGTCTTTATCGCTTGTGCTCGGCAATGTTCCGCCGGCCCTTTTCACAAGGCCTGAGCTTGCCCAGATCGCTCTTGCCTCGGCGACGTTCAAGTCGGGACATCTGAGGCTCGAAAGCGCGGACTTGGTCGCCGCTTTCATTTCTGATGAGGCAGCGAAAAACAGCCTTTCAGAAGAACAGCTTGCCGAAGGTCTGGTCGAGACACTACGCGGTGAGCTCGGGGCCTTGTCGGACACTCAATTCGGCGCTGACCTGATTGCAGCAGTCCGGAAATTTCTCGCAGATCCCGACGAATTAGCCATCGACCTGACGCCGGCGGCACCGGTGCCCATGACCGAGTTGCTCGGCCTTGCGGTGACGAATCCGAACAAGATCCCTGAGCGCCTCGGAGCCCGAGTCACAGCGACGCAGTAGTGCAGAACGGCGGGGTTTAACCGGCGTCCTGCTTGGTCTGCTCCTGAAATTGCAGGTCGCACAAACGGCGATAGATGCCGTCATGGGCATAGAGGCTGGCGTGTGTGCCGCTCTCGACCAGCTTCCCCTTGTCAAGGACGTGGATCTGATCGGCATGGCGCACCGTCGAAAGGCGATGCGCGATCACCAAGGTGGTCCGTCCTTCCATCAGGCGGGTCAATGCGGTCTGCACCTTGGCCTCGGATTCTGCATCAAGGGCAGAGGTCGCCTCATCGAGCAGGAGGATCGGAGCGTCGCGCAGCATCGCGCGTGCAATGGCAATACGCTGGCGCTGGCCTCCGGAAAGGTTCCCCCCGCCTTCGCCCGCCGAGGCCTCATATCCACCAGGCAGGGACATGATAAACTCATGGGCGTTGGCGTCTCGGGAAGCCCGAATGATGTCTTCCTCCGACGCATCCGGCCGTCCAACAGCAATGTTTTCCCGCAGTGACCCGTCAAACAGGAAGGTATCCTGGGTCACAAAGGCGATGTTCGCCCTCAAAGAGGCAATGCGCACATTCGCCAGGTCCTGACCGTCGACAAGCACTTGGCCGCTTTGAGGCGCGTAAAACCTCTCAATCAAACTGAACAGGGTGGACTTCCCTGCCCCGGATGCGCCAACCAGCGCTGTTGTCCGCCCGGCTTCGGCGGTCAGCGTCAGGCCGTTGAGGGCCGCGCTTTCGCCATAGGCAAAATGCACATCCTCGAACCGGACCTCTCCCTCGCTCACAACAAGATCCGTGGACGTGGGGTTGTCCTTGAGCACGGGAACGTCATCGATCAGCTCATACATCAACCTGACGCCGACAAGGCTATTGTTGAGGTTGACCTGCAAACGGGCGAGACGGCGCGCGGGATCATACGCCATCAGGAGCGCTGCAATAAACGAGAAGAAGGCGCCTGGATCCTGCTGGCGCTCGACGACGGAATAGCCGCCATAGAGAATGACCAGAGCAATTGCGAAACCGGCCAACGTATCCATCAGGGGCGACGTCCGAGCGGTGAGCGACACAATCTTGTTTGACTGCCGCTCCACATCCGAGACTGCATTATTCATTCGCCCCTGCATCGTCGGCTCGACGCCAAAAGCCTTGACGACGCGAATACCGCGGATCGTTTCCTGCAGGGCCGACATGATCTGTGTACTGGAAACGAACTGCATTTTTGCGTATTTGCGCACGCGTCGGATCAGGACGCCAACGCCGAGCACCGCAGGCGGCATCACGAGAAGGGCAAAGCCGCTCAGGAGCGGATCCTGAATGATCATCACGGTAACAAGAGCAATCACCGTCAACACGTCGCGGCCTAGTGCGATGACAACGGTGTCGATGACCGATCTGGTGTCCGTTGCACCACGACTGATGCGCACGGCGATGTCACCGAACCCAGTCTTGTCGAAGTAGGAAATATCCTGCTCCGACATGTGCTTGAACAGCTTTTTTTGTAACTTCGCGACAATCGCATTTCCAATACGGCCCAGAACCAGCATTTGTCCGTAGGCAGCGCCCCCCTTGACCAAGAAAATTGCCATCACAGACAGGGCGATGACGTAGATCATCTGCTTGTCGCGATTGATGAAAACCTCGTTGATCACATCACGGAGGATCCAGACACTCGCAGCCGTCGAGGCCGCGACAAGGCCCATGAAAATAAAGGCAAGGACATAACGGCTGGCATATTCGCGAGCGTTCTCGCGGATCAGCCGCTTGATCAACTGCACGGACCCGTCCGGATCGTTCAACATCTGCCACTTGGCTGGATTAAGCAAAATTGTCTCTTTCAAGCAAAAGGGCCGGTTTCCCGGCCCTCGAGATATTCATCGGCCAAATCATCTGACTTGCCCCATATAAGCGGATCGGCCTCAGGGCGCCAGCTGTTCAGGCAGCTTTCTGCCCGTCAGCTATCCCTGCCGATACTCAGCTTTCTGGCAGGTTCAGACGCAGATGAAGCTCACGCAGCTGGGCCGCCTGCGGATCCGATGGTGCGTTCATCATCAGGTCTTCCGCCTTCTGGTTCATCGGGAACATGATGACCTCACGGATGTTCGCCTCATTGGCCAGCAGCATGACAATCCGGTCAATCCCGGCCGCGCAACCGCCGTGGGGGGGCGCACCATACTGAAAGGCTGTGACCATGCCGCCGAAGCGCTTTTCAACTTCTTCCTTGCCATAGCCGGCAATCTCGAAAGCCTTGTACATGATCTCCGGCTTGTGGTTCCGGATCGCACCGGAGACCAGCTCGTGACCGTTACAGGCCAGATCGTACTGGTAGCCCAGGACTTCCAGGGGATCACCTTCAAGCGCTTCCATCCCGCCCTGAGGCATGGAGAACGGGTTGTGCTCGAAATCGATCTCGCCGGTGTCCTCATCCTTTTCATAGATCGGGAAGTCGACAATCCAGGCGAACTCGAACTTGTCGAGATCTGTCAGACCCAACTCTTCTCCGATGATGACACGGGCCTTGCCGGCAACGGTCTGGAAGGCCTTCGGCTTGCCGCCGAGGAAGAAGGCTGCGTCGCCGACTTCGAGACCAAGCTGCTGGCGGATAGCTTCTGTCCGCTCCGGACCAATGTTCTTTGCCAGCGGACCTGCGGCTTCCATGGAGCCGTCTTCCGCCTTGCGCCAGAAGATATAGCCCATACCCGGAAGGCCTTCGCCCTGGGCAAACTTGTTCATGCGGTCACAGAACTTGCGGCTGCCACCTGTCGGCGCAGGGATCGCGCGAACTTCCGTGCCTTCCTGCTTGAGAAGGTTTGCGAAGATCGCAAAGCCGGAATCTTCGAAGTGCTCCGAAACGACCTGCATCTTGATCGGGTTGCGCAGATCCGGCTTGTCGCTGCCGTACCAGAGCGCCGCGTCCTTGTAGGAGATTTGCGGCCAGTTCCGATTGACAGGACGGCCGCCGCCGAATTTTTCGAAACAGCCAGCCAGCACCGGCTCGATGGTGTCGAAAACGTCCTGCTGGGTGACATAGGACATCTCGAGATCGAGCTGGTAGAAATCGGTTGGCGAGCGGTCGGCCCGTGGGTCTTCATCGCGGAAACAGGGCGCGATCTGGAAATACTTGTCGAAGCCCGACACCATGATCAGCTGCTTGAACTGCTGAGGGGCCTGCGGAAGAGCGTAAAACTTGCCCGGATGCAGACGGGACGGCACGAGGAAGTCTCGTGCCCCTTCAGGCGACGACGCGGTGATGATCGGTGTCTGGAATTCGTTGAAGCCGATGTCCCACATACGCTGACGCAGATCCGCAACCACATTGGAGCGCAGCATGATGTTGTTGTGGAGTTTCTCGCGCCGCAGATCGAGGTAGCGGTACTTCAGGCGGACTTCTTCGGGATAATCCAGGTCGCCAAAGACCGGCAGCGGCAGCTCTTTCGCCGCGCCAAGCACTTCCATGTCCCGAATGAAGATCTCGACTTCGCCGGTGCCAATGTCCGGGTTGATGGTCTCGTCCGTGCGCTTCTTCACATCGCCGTCGATGCGAATGCACCACTCCGAACGAACAGTTTCAGCCAGCTTGAAAGCCTTGGAATCAGGATCGATCACACACTGCGTGACACCGTAATGGTCACGTAAATCGATGAAGAGCAGACCTCCGTGATCGCGGACGCGGTGGACCCAACCGGACAGGCGAGTGGTTTCGCCGACATGGGTTGCGCGCAAGTCGCCGCACGTGTGACTACGGTAGGGATGCATGAATTCCTCGACAGTTTCAAAAGCCAATGGGATCTTGTCGCCTCTGCCGGATGGCAGGCTACGTCGGCTGGAAAAGCCACGTCAGCGGGGCAAAGTCAAGGGACCGAGCCATAAACGGCCAGCTTATTGACCGCTTGGGTAAAGATACATCGACCTGATCGACCGGGGCCGAATCAATCCAGCGCCTGCAGCAATGGATGCCATTGGCTCCGGACATCCGCAGAGGCCGTGTCCTTGTAGTCAAAAATGCCGCTCCCGCGGGCTGCTTCGCGTGCGTAAATAACGCGATCGCCAATGCGGCACAGCACCGGATACCCCTTTTCAGACAGGGTCTCTTCAAGGTCGCCAAGCTGCGTGGAACGACGGTTGACCCGGTTGGCGATCACATGGATGTCCGCCTTGCCCTTGCGCACCCGCTTCACCTCGGAGATGCCATCCAGAAACTTTAAGGTCGCATCCCAATCAAAGACGGAGGGCAAGACAGGCACGACGATGTCGCTGGCTTCCGCAATCAGGGACTTGGCCAACTCACTCCGCAATCCTCCGGGTCCGTCGATGATGATCACATCGAGATCCCTGCCCTTGTCTTCGCCGATGTTTTCCGCCTTGGCCCAGTTGAGCGCCTTGATCGGCGCCATCGACTTGCTGCGGCGCTTGACCCATTCGAGAGATGACTTTTGTCGATCCGCGTCAGCCAGCGCCACATCTGCGCCGCGTGCAGCAAAGGAAACCGCGAGGTTCGTCGCCAGAGTGGTCTTGCCGCAGCCCCCTTTGGAGTTGACAACCAGTATCTTACGCATATGCCAGTTCCCTCTTTTCCCTGTTCGTTTCGAGCCGGCCCCAAGCCCCTGTCACCGTCAAGCAGCTGACCCGTTAGCGCTTATTCGCCTGTCGCCTTCATGCAACAGTTCCTGTGCAGAGTTACAATAAGCGCACTTATTGCACCTCCACGACCAAAGACCAAGCCTTCCCCCGCGATTTCGTGGCGACAAAGTGGCGAGACTGCGATATAGCTCCCGATCACCATGCATGTGATTACGAATACAACAGAACTCGCCAACGCTTGCGAGCGCCTCGCCGCCCACGACTATGTCACGGTCGACACAGAATTTTTGCGAGAAACGACTTTCTGGCCGAAACTTTGCGTCATTCAGATGGCTGGTCCGGACATGGCCTTCATTGTTGACGCCCTTGCGGACGGATTGGATCTCGAGCCGTTTTTCGCGCTTATGCGCGACGAGAGCCTGACAAAGGTGTTTCATGCCGCACGCCAGGACATCGAGATCGTCTTCAAGTTGGGCGGTCTGATACCCGCGCCTCTTTTTGACACGCAGGTTGCGGCAATGGTCTGCGGCTTCGGCGACTCGATCTCTTACGACCAGCTGATCTACAAGGTCACGGGCGCACGGATCGACAAATCCTCACGCTTTACCGATTGGGCGCGCCGCCCGCTGACCCAGAAGCAGCTGGACTATGCCCTGGCTGACGTAACACACCTGCGCGATGCCTATCAGTTCCTGAAGGCCAACCTGGCAGAGCAAAACCGCAGCCATTGGGTCGAGGACGAGATGAAAATTCTCACCTCGGAAGGCACCTATCATACGGAGCCCGCCAATGCCTGGCAGCGGCTCAAGATGCGGGTGCGCAAGCCCATCGAGCTGGCCGTCATGATGGAAGTTGCCGCCTGGCGCGAAACCGAAGCCCAGGGTCGGGATGTGCCGCGCAGCAGGGTGCTGAAGGACGACGCCATCTATGAGGTCGCTGCCCAGCAGCCGCAAACTGCGGAGGCTCTCGGCCGACTGCGGACAATTCCGCGCGGCTTCGAGCGGTCCAAATCGGCAGATGAAATCCTCAAGGCCGTCAAACGCGCCATGGCCATTCCGCGGGACGAGCTGCCCAAGCTGCCCAAGGGCCGCCAGGCGCCCGACGGATCCGCCGCTGCGGTCGACCTTCTCAAGGTGCTGTTGAAGCTCGTTAGCGAGGCCCATGGCGTTGCATCCAAGGTGATTGCCACGGTCGATGACCTTGAAAAGATCGCGGCCGACGATCACGCCGATGTTGCGGCCATGAAGGGCTGGCGCCTGGAACTCTTCGGAGAAACCGCGCTGAAGCTGAAACGCGGCGAAGTGGCTCTGGCCTTCCGCGACCGCCAGATCGTTGCGATCGAACAGCAGCCGGAAAACGCAGAAGCGGCTGAGTAGCACTTTCCAACAGTTGAAACAAAAAACGCGCCAGATGGCGCGTTTTTTGTCAGTGGCTCAGCGAGATCCAGCTGCGTTTATGTCGGCAGCACGGCGATCATGCCTTTCGAGCCGATAAGCTTGGCAAATTGCCCGAGACGCTTGCGCAGACGCTCGCCTTCAAAGGTCGACAGATTGGCCGGAAGACGCAGGATAACCATTTCATCGTCTGCCAGAACGGATGTCTGCGGCAAGACCCCTGGCATTGAGGCACTCAACAGGGACGCCACCCGAAGGGCCGCGCCCAGGATCCGCGCGCGCTGGCTCAGACGCTCTGTCGACAGCTTGCGGATCACAGGTGAAAGCCCGTCCTCGTTCAGGCCCTGGTGGCGATAGAAGACGGAGGCCGCCAGATAGGCACGTGCGGCATGATCCAACCCGACAAAGGCGGCATTGGAGATAATGTTGAGGCTCTGCTCGCCCCGGTAGTCAGGATGAGCACGCCAGCCGATGTCGGACAAAAGACACGCCGCATGGCGCAAATGCCGCTCCTGTTCCGTCTCCTCGATCTCGAGTGCGTCGAAAATACCGTCCGTCCACGCAATCAGTTCCTCTGCGTGTTCCGGCGAGCGAGCGCGCAAAATCGACAGCTCCCGGGCCGCCTCGATCACCGGATCCTGCGCCTGGATTTCCGCTGGCAGCTTTTCATGCAGAAGTCCCTCACGCACGCCTGTGGCCGACAAGACGACCTTGTCAGCACGCATGGAGCGCAGGATCTGTTCCAGCACGACAGCGCCAAAGGGCACGAGTGCACGGCGCTGCTTGGACACGACCTCGGCTGAATCGACGCCTTCCAGGTTGACCTTCTGCAGCGACTTGCAGAAGGCAATGGCCTCCTCGCCGTCGATCTCGTAGTTGTGCATCACGTGGAGCGGATATTTCTTCTGCTGCTGGTGCAGCCGTGCAAGAGAGCGCCAGGTACCGCCGACCGCATAAAATACGCGCTCGCCATCGGCCATATCCGGCCACTTGTAGTTGGACAGGCATTCCTCGGCGATTTTCTGCGCCTTGGAGATCTTGCCGTCCGCCTCTTCCTGAATGCGCAGGCCGCCAAGCGGAAACGTGGTGCCCTTGCCCGGTTTGTCGCCGGCCAATTGCACAAGCTCCAGACTGCCGCCGCCCATATCGCCGACGATGCCGCGCGGTTCCCAGAAACCGGCGACGACACCAAGAGCGGAATAATAGGCCTCTTCGTTGCCGTTGAGGATCCGAACGGGTTCGCCCAGGACCTCTTCCACGCGCGCAACGAATTCCGCCCCGTTTTCCGCATCACGCGCGGCGGCAGTGGCAATTACATGGGTCTCCTGAACCCCGATGTGATCTGACAGCGCGCGAAAGCGGTCCAGAGCACCGAGCGCGAGTTGAACCGATTCATCGGAAAGCCGGCCAGTTGCGGCGATGCCTCGGCCCAATCCTGCGAGCACTTTTTCGTTGAAGAGCATGGTCGGCGTCCGCGCCTTGCGCTCATAGACGACCAAACGCACGGAGTTGGACCCGATGTCGACCACAGCGATGGGACCTGAGCCATTGAGCCGACCCCGGGCCGGAGAAAAACGATCAGTCATTTCGTCCAATTTTCGCCTTAGCCCCGTTCCGGGCGCTTTAGAAACGGACGCGGGCGATCGCTCTTGAGCGACTTTCCACGACCGGACAGTGACGGATTTGTCATGAAATAGCGATGGGCGTTGAAGGGCTCTTCGCTCGGCGCGGGAACAACCCGTTCATGGCTGCCGTCTGGCAGGATGCGCCAGCTTTGCTGGTTGTCCTTGAGGTTTGCGACCATGATCTGATCGAGGACCTGTTCGTGCACCGTTGCGGTCTGCAGCGGCACCAGAACCTCTACCCTGCGGTCGATGTTGCGCGGCATCAGATCTGCGGAACCGATGTAAACATGCGCCTGCGGCGACGGCAGACCGTGCCCATTGCCAAAACAGAAGATCCGCGAATGCTCAAGAAAACGTCCAACGATGGACTTCACCCGGATATTCTCCGACAGGCCTGGAATGCCCGGGCGGAGACAGCAAATTCCGCGGATGATCAGATCGATCTGAACGCCGGCTTCACTGGCGCGGTAGAGCGCGTCGATGATCTGGGGATCGACGAGTGAGTTCATCTTCATCCAGATCTGCGCCGGGCGTCCCGCCTTGGCATGGCCAATCTCGGCCTCTGTCAACTCCAGCATACGCGAGCGCAAATTGACCGGAGATACCGCAAGAGCCTTCAATTCCGCGGGCTCGGCATAACCGGTGATGTAGTTGAAAACGCGTGCTGCTTCCTGGGCGATGTTCGGATCGTCGGTGAAGAACGACAGATCCTCGTAAATCCGAGCGGTGATCGGGTGATAGTTGCCAGTGCCGATGTGGCAATAGGTCTTGAGCTCACCGTGTTCACGGCGAACCACCATGGACAGCTTCGAGTGGGTCTTCAGCTCGATAAAGCCGAAGACCACCTGAACACCGGCGCGTTCCAGATCGCGTGCCCATTTGATGTTGGCCGCTTCGTCAAAGCGGGCCTTCAACTCGACAAGGGCGGTCACCGACTTGCCAGCTTCTGCTGCCTCGGCCAGAGCCTTGACGATGGGCGAGTTGTTTGATGTGCGATAGAGCGTTTGCTTGATCGCGACGACATCGGGATCCTGCGCCGCCTGCCGCAGATATTGAACGACCACATCGAAGGATTCGTAAGGGTGATGGACGACGATGTCCTTCTGCCGGATCGCCGCAAAACAATTACCACCATGCTCGCGGATCCGCTCTGGGAAACGGGCCGTATAGGGCTCAAACTTGAGGTCATTGCGTTCAAGGTCGACCAGCTGGGACAGATTGTTGAGCGCAAGAAGGCCGTCAGCGAGGAAGATCTCATGGTCTTCCACATCAAGCGCGCTGGCGACGAATTCACGCAGCGCTGGCGGCGTTGTGTCCTGGATCTCGAGACGGATGACCGAACCGCGACGGCGGCGTTTCAATGCGCTTTCGAACAGGCGCACCAGGTCCTCTGCTTCTTCCTCGATTTCCAGGTCGCTGTCACGGATGACGCGAAAGGCGCCTTTTCCAAGGATCTCGTAACCCGGGAAGAGCCTTCCAATGAAAAGGCCGATCACGCGTTCAATCGCCACGAAGCGGGTTGCCCCTTCCGCACCGTTCGGCAGCTGAACGAAGCGTGCGATCTGACCGGGAATGCGGAGCAATGCGATCATCCCGCGCCCGCCACCGACAGGCGCCAGCTGGAAGACGATCGAAAAACCAAGATTTGGAATGAAGGGGAACGGGTGAGCCGGATCAATCGCCAGCGGCGTCAGCACCGGGAAAATGTAGGACAGGAAATAGTCTTCAAGCCACGACCGGTCCTCATCACTGATGGTCCGGGTGTCGAGGATCTCGATGCCCTTTTCCGCAACTTCGGTCCTGAGCTCACGCCAGATCGACTGCTGCGAAGCCTGAAGACCGCGCACTGCCTCGGAGATCTTTTCGAGCTGCTCGGCCGGTCCGAGACCATCATCCGAACGATGGGTCACGTCCGCTCTTTGCTGACCGCGTAGGCCCGCAACGCGAACCATGAAGAACTCATCGAGATTGTTCGCTGAAATGGAGAGGAACCGCACGCGCTCAAGAAGCGGATGGTTGCGGTTCATCGCTTCTTCGAGCACCCGGTGATTGAATTGAAGCCACGACAATTCCCGGTTCATGAACCGCGCGGGAGAATTTGCAAGATCGCTGATCTCGGTTCCCGGATCCGTCGTCAGAGAGTTGGGGGCGTTCGCCGAGGCCTCAACTGCCTTTGATAGATCGACGCTCTCGTTCATCCCCGTCTCCTTCACGCTGGCAGTTTCCAGCGTACCACCTGATTTCGCGACACCTGACACAGCCGGACGGCTCACAAGACCGACTGTCCAGCGCCGTTTCAAACGTTTCAGCCGTTGCTCGCCTGTACGACTTCGAGCACCCTTCCCGCAAGAGGCTTTGTGATCTTCACGCGGCCCGCAAGCGCTTCCCGATCAATGGCATCGACGGCCCGGCCGGCGACCCCAAGGGAGCGCTCCATGCGGACAACCAGATACTCAACTACTCCCGGATCAATGACAATTTGACGATCTGCGAAGAGTTTCACCAGGACCTGGCGCAAAAGACTGTCGTCCGGCTCAAGAATTTCGACAGGTGTCGCAGCCCTCAGGCGCGACACCAGGTCCGGAAGGGTTAGGTTCCAGGCCGTCGGCCACGTACGACTGGTGATCAGAACGCGCACGCCCGCCTGACGGGCGGCATTGAGCAGATGAAACAGGGCGGTTTCGTCCACACCTTTGTGCGCATCTTCCAGCGCAACGGCACCAGCGGCAACCAGACCCGTCACGCTTTCGACGGTCAGATCTGCCGCCGCGAGGACCGCTGCATCGGTATCCTCATGCCATGCTTCCACGAGATGGGTCTTGCCGGCTCCGACCGGCCCGGCCAGCACAACAACCGCCGAGGGCCAGTCCGGCCACCGCTCCAGGAGATCGAACGCGGCGCGGTTGGAGCTGCCGACGAGATAGTCATCCCGGCCAAGCGCCTGCTCATGCGGCAATTCCAAGGGCAGCTGACGAGGTGGTTCCGCCATATCTTAAAGCGCCTATTCCTCCAGGGCCGCCTCCTGGCGCCCGGTCCCCGTGTACAATGGGCTCGCTAGGTACTGCCTCAGGGCAAAACGCGCAAGTACACCGATCATGGCGGCTGCGGGAACGGCGATCAGCATCCCCACAAATCCAAAGAGATATCCAAAGGCAAACAGCGCAAACATCAAAGCGACCGGATGCAAGCCCGTGCTCTCTCCGACCAATTTGGGCTGCAGGACATTTCCCTCTAGAAACTGGCCAACCGCGAAGATGATACCAACCACAACGATCATGGTCCAATCGGGCCAGAACTGAACCAGAGCCACCCCGAGCGACACGATAAATCCGAGCCCAGCGCCCACAAAGGGAATGAAGCTGACAAGGCCGGCGCCCATGCCGATAAGAAGACCAAAATTCAGCCCGGCCAGCATGAGGCTGATGGCGTAGAACAAGCCAAGAAGCACACAGACGGAGACCTGACCACGCACGAAGCCTGCGACGGCCTTGTCCATCTCCCCTGCGAGCGAACGAATGGTCGTAAGGTGCTGCCGTGGCAACCAGCCGTCGATCCGCGCGACCATACGATCCCAGTCGAGCAACAGATAGAACGCAACGACCGGCGTGACGACGAAGAGCGACAAAACGGAGAGAAGTGCCTGCCCACCGCTCCAGATCGATTTGGCAAGCCCCGCGACCCATCCAGCACCCTGACCAATCAGATCTCCCATGGACGACTGCAGGTCCTCACCCGTCAAGCCAGACATGCCAAGCAACCGCTCTCCAAGATTGCTCGAGAGGAGGCCTTGAAGCTGTTTGACCAATTCGGGGAGTTTTTCAAGGAATGACGCGAGCTGACTCCCAAGAACCGGCAGCACCATCAGGAAAAACACGACAAGAACGACGACGAAGGTGAAGAGAATGCAGAGCGTTGCCCAAAGGCGCCCCATGCCCTTTGTTTCGAGCCAGTCACAAACCGGGTCAAGCAGGTAGGCGACAGCCATACCGGCCACGAATGGCAGCAGCACTTCGGAGAAGACCATCATGAACGCGATGAAAGCAATCAGCGACAGCAGCCAGAACTGAACGTGTCGGCGAAGGTTCATATCAGTCTCTCCATGTTCGTGCGGTCCGGCTCTGTCAGGCGCGGTTGACTGTTCAACCGTTCAAGCTCTGTCGCACTTAGGAATGTCGACCGGCAAAGGTCAAGACCACGACGCAGTCCGGCGTCCTGTGGCAAACGCGCATTGGATCGGGCATTTGCGCGCTCTTCCACCTGTTTCCACTACGGCTGGTCTCGCCCTCCCCTTGTATTCCGCAAAGACAGCCTGTAAGCGCGTGCGTATCTGTTTGGATCCAAGCCGCATGCATCGGAGAGCCTCATGAGCGACACCAAGCCCTCTGGAGATAACGGTCTGACCTATGCCCAGTCCGGCGTCGACATCGATGCAGGCAATGAGCTCGTTCGGCGTATCAAACCTCTGGTCAAGGCGACGTCCCGTCCAGGCGCTGACAGCGATATTGGCGGCTTTGGCGGCCTCTTCGACGTCAAGGGCGCCGGCTTCAAGGATCCGATCCTGGTTGCCGCCAATGACGGTGTCGGCACAAAGCTCAAGATCGCCATCGATACGCGGCAGCATCGCACGGTCGGGATCGACCTGGTTGCCATGTGCGTCAATGATTTGATCGTTCAGGGCGCAGAGCCCCTGTTCTTTCTGGACTACTTTGCCTGTGGTGCGCTCGATCTCGAGACAGCGACCGATGTGGTGGCCGGGATTGCAGACGGCTGCAAGATGGCGGGATCGGCGCTTATCGGCGGCGAGACGGCCGAGATGCCGGGTATGTACGCCGAAGACGACTATGACCTTGCAGGCTTCTCTGTAGGCGCTGTCGAGCGCGGAGAGATCTTGCCACGCAAGGATGTCGGCGCTGGCGACGTCCTTCTGGGCCTCGCGTCCTCCGGCGTCCACTCCAATGGCTATTCCCTTGTTCGTAAGATCGTCGAGCTGTCAGGTCTCTCATGGGAGGACCCAGCTCCTTTCGCTGAAGGCAAGTCCCTTGGCGAAGCGCTGATGACGCCGACCAGGATCTACGTGAAGCCGCTGCTTGCTGCTCTCAAGGCTTCTTCAGGCATCAAGGCACTCGCCCATATCACCGGCGGCGGCCTTCCGGAAAACCTCCCCCGGGTCCTGCCGGCAAACACTTCTGCGAAAATCGATCTCGGCGCGATCGATTGTCCCCCTGTCTTCAATTGGCTTTCCAAGTCTGGTGGTGTTGCCGAAGCAGAGATGCTGCGCACCTTTAACTGTGGGGTCGGCATGGTTGTCGTCGTCGCCGCGGATGAAGCCGACAAGATCAGCGAAATCCTCACCGGTGAAGGCGAGACAGTTTTCCGTATCGGTGAGATTTCCGACGCTGGTGACGCGCCGGTTGTCTTTGCAAATTCCCTGGGCCTTGGCGAATGAGCCCCCGCAAAAAGGTTGCGGTGCTGATTTCCGGGCGCGGCAGCAACATGATGTCGCTTATTTCTGCGGCCATGTCACCAAGCTACCCGGCAGAGATCGGTCTTGTGGTTTCCAACAAGCCCGACGCCGCAGGTCTGACCAAAGCAGCTGATCTTGGTATCAAGACCGCAGTGGTGGACCACCGGGACTACAAGGGCGACCGTGAGGCTTTCGAGCATGCTCTCAATGGCCTCCTGAAGGACAATGCCATCGAACTGGTGGCGCTCGCCGGCTTCATGCGTCTGCTCACGCCTTTTTTGGTCAACGAGTGGCGCGACCGCATGATCAACATTCACCCGGCGCTGCTTCCGAGCTTCAAGGGTCTCAACACCCACGAGCGGGCGCTGGATGAAGGTGTCAAACTGCATGGCGCCACCGTGCATTTCGTCTCTGCGGAAATGGATGACGGTCCGATCATCATGCAAGGGGCCGTGCCCGTGCTCGAGGGCGACACACCTGAAACCCTCGGTGCTCGCGTCCTTGGCGTCGAGCACCAGATCTACCCCAAGGCGCTTGAACTGGTGGCAAATGGCAAGGCCAAGGTCAAAGGCCAGAAAGTGTCGACCACTGGCAGCGACGCCTCGGGTTCTGACGCTCTGATCGCGCCCTGACCTGATTTCGACCGCGTAACGCTCTCTCCATTTCAAATGCGCTCTGGAAACCTGCGGCGCATTCGGGCTTGCTCCTGACATAGCGTTGTCAGGAGGCTGCGTGCCGTCGTCCGTTTTCAGCCCTTTGCCGTCTTGCCGATCACGACCTGCGGGTGTCATCAGAGGTGTGTTTTCCGGACCTGTCCGGACCTCTTCACCTCACAGGGATGCGCCTAAAATGGCTGAGCCACTGAAATACCTTTTTAATCACGCACTGGTCGAAGGCATGGCGGACCATTTCTCACGCCATTGGTCCGGCTTTGATGCAAGGGGCTTTCAGCAGAGCGTTCTGGATGGCTTCGACGAACTGGAGTTGAAACAGCGCTCCAACCGGGTGCTGGAGGGACTAAAGACCTATCTGCCTGAGGACTATGAAAAAACGGCGGAAATCTTTCTCGCTTCGCTTGCTCCTGATGACGATGCCGATCTTGCAGGTGCAGCGATTACAGAGGCGGGAATCGCAGGCTGGGCGATCGCGCCGATGTGCGATTATGCCGGCCAGTTTGGCGCGGCGCATTTCGAAACGTCTATGGACCTGATGAAGGAGCTGACCAAGCGCCTGACAGCAGAGTTCGGCATCCGCTACATCCTCCTGCGCGAGCCGGAACGGTGTCTTCAAACGCTGACAGGCTGGATCGACGACCCGAGCCGTCATGTTCGCCGCCTCATCTCGGAGGGCACACGTCCCCGTCTGCCCTGGGCGATGCGATTGCCTGCCTTTATTGCCGACCCCGCGCCTGTCCTGCCTTTGCTGGAAGCACTCAGGGATGACCGCGAGGAATATGTTCGCCGGTCGGTCGCCAATCATTTGAACGACATTTCCAAGGACCACCCGGATGTCATCGCCGATCTTGCCCGGCGCTGGAAGGACAATGGGGACAGAAACAGAGGTCGGTTGATCAAACACGCCTGCCGCAGTCTCATCAAACAGGGCCACCCGGGCACATTGTCGGCCCTGGGTTATGGCAGCCCGCAAATCTCAGTCGAGGCGTTTCATGCCACTGAGAGGGTCACCCTCGGCGACGCCATTGAGTTCGGCATCACACTCAAGTCAACAGCAGAAACGACACAGCCCCTGGTGGTCGATTTCGTCATCCATCATCGCAAGGCCAACGGTAAAACCGCCCCCAAGGTCTTTAAATGGAAAACCTTCGAACTAGAGTCCGATCAGGACATCCGTCTGCTGAAACGGCACAGCATTCGCCCGATCACCACCCGCACCTACTATCCCGGGACACATTCGATCGAAGTTCAGGTCAATGGACAGAGCGTCGCAAAGGCCGACTTCGAACTGGACGTTTAATCTCTCGGCGCTTTAGGCCTTGCGGATCCAAACAGCGGTATCGTGAAACGCTGCCCCGCCGTAGGGAGCGACCGGATCAGCACCGACGAGCGTGTTGATGCCCTTGCCGTCGACAAAGGCGTCATTCGGCCAGATCCCCTCAGAGATCACGGTGCCTGGCGTCAGATGCTCGTAAAACCGGGCGTGCAGGGTGATGATGCCGCGGTCATTGCCCATCTTCACAAGATCGCCGTCCGATATGCCATGGAGGGCGGCCTCATCTGGCAGAAGCCAGACTTCGGGCCGCTTTTCCTTCTTCCGCCCACTTTCGGTTTCATTGAAACTGGAATTGAGGAAGGAACGTGCTGGCGCAGTCACCAGGCGGAAGGGGTGGCGATCGTCAGCGGCCTCAATGGCATCCCATTGATCCGGCAGCTCGGGCATCGTCGTCCAGGGTCCCATCGCCTGCCCCGACGCTGGCTTGTTCGGCGCTGCCGAGCGGCCCCAATCCGGACGGAAATGAAACTTCCCATCCTCGTGGCCGAAACCGTTGAGAAAGTGGGAGGTCTCAAAGTCAGGCTGCAGATCGATCCAACGCGTCGTCTCAAGCTCTTCCAGAGTTCCGTAACCGGAGTGCTGCAACATCCAGTCGATATGCTCGCGCGCGGTCATTTTGAAGCCTGGATGATCCGGCGCGCCGAGGCGGCGCGCCAGTTCGTTCAAAACATAGAGATTTTCCTTTGGCCCCTCGGGTCCCTCAACAACTTTTGGCCCCAACAACAGATGCTGCTGGCCGCCCCCCTTGTAGAGGTCGTCGTGTTCGAGGAACTGGGTCGCTGGCAAGACAATGTCCGCCATTTGCGCCGTTTCGGTCATGAATTGCTCATGCACCACCGTGAAAAGATCCTCGCGGGCGAAGCCCTTTTTCACAAGTTCCTGTTCTGGGGTTACCGACACAGGATTCGTGTTTTGGATCAACATGGCCTTCACCGGCGGGCCGCCGAGAAGTGCCGCCTCATCGCCGGTCAGGATTCGTCCAATCAGGCTCTGGTCAAGTGCGCGGACAGACGGGTCCTTCAGATCAGGCGCTTCGATCATGGATTTGTCGAGTTCGTAGATGGCGCCATTGTTGTGGAAGACGCCGCCACCTTCATGCTGCCAGCACCCAGTCACGGCACCGATGGAGGCTGCAGCATGCATGCCGACCACGCCATTACGCGAGCGCGTGAAGCCATAGCCGAGACGGAAGAAAGTTCTAGGAACCTGACCGATCAACCGGGCAACTTCTTCGATCTGTGCAACATCGAGCCCGGTGACGGCTGCCGCCCATTCCGGAGTCTTTGACTTTAGATGCGCCTCAAGTTCGAGAGGACAATCGGTAAACTTGGCCAGATAGTCACGGTCCGCCAGGTCATCGCGGAAGAGAATATGCATTATCGCGCAAGACAGAGCCGCATCTGTGCCTGGCCTCAGGACCAGTCCGATGTCCGCCTGTTTCATGGTCTCTGTCCGGTAGACATCGATCACGATGATCTTGGCGCCCCGCTTCTTGCGGGCAGTGATCGCGTGGGTCATCACGTTGACTTGGGTCGCGACCGGGTTGGTTCCCCAAATGACGATCTGGTCGGAGACGGCCATCTCGCGCGGATCAGGCCCTGCAAGCTTTCCAGTGCCTGCCACATAGCCAGTCCAGGCCATGTTGGTGCAGATGCTGTCGAACTGCAGCGAATAGCCCTTGGCATGACGGAAGCGGTGAATTGAATCGCGCTGAACCATCCCCATGGTGCCAGCGTAGTGATAGGGCCAAATGCTCTGCGCGCCGAACTCGGCTTCGATGTCGAGGAACTTTGTGGCGATCAGGTCGAGTGCGGCATCCCAGGAGATCTCTTCAAAACGACCCTCTCCCTTGGCGCCAACCCTGCGCAGCGGCTTCAAAAGCCGGTCCTGGTGGTAGAGACGCTCGGAGTAACGCGCCACCTTCGCACAGATGACGCCCGCGGTATAAGTGTTCAGCGCCGAGCCGCGAAGCCGCCCCACCTTTCCATCTTCCAGAAGTTCGACATCCAGCGCGCAAACCGATGGGCAATCGTGCGGACAGGTAGAAAATGCAGCGGGCTTAACGGACTTGTTCATGGGGAGCGATCTTTCATGGAGACGCTGCAAAGTCATTGGGAACAGGTCAACTGTCAAGCAAAAGCCCGCGCGAGCGCGGGCCTTCGCACCACTCAAGTCTATGCTATCCTGTCAAGGATCTAGCTGCCCGAGCACGG
This sequence comes from Roseibium polysiphoniae, assembly GCF_014842925.1. GTDB lineage: Bacteria > Pseudomonadota > Alphaproteobacteria > Rhizobiales > Stappiaceae > Roseibium > Roseibium polysiphoniae. The sequence goes on along the minus strand of NZ_JACYXJ010000001.1, from coordinate 718,517 downwards.
CATCTTGCCGCCACGACGTGCACCTTCGGGACGCGGGCCGGCTCCTCTGGGGGGGCGCATTTCTGCGCCTTGGCCAGGACGTTCGCCGCGTCCGGCAAGCCGTGCCCGTCTCGCTCCGCCACCGCCTTTCAAGCGGCTAAAGCTCTGATCAGGGAACCCCATCCAGCAACGGGGAATGAATGGAAAGCTGTCGGTCAACACATAGTGATACGTGCCATCTGGGTACTCGGGCGTTGCCGCAAAGCGGCCGTTGCACTGGTCCAGATCACCCCTGCCATCCTGATATGCGTAATCCTGGGTAAAGACGCCGTTATAGGGGCCGCCGGGGCCGCTCGGTCGGGTCCCAGATTTTATAACGTAGCTGCTCTTCAGCTTCTTCATTGATGAAGGTTTGGCCGGATCGGAATAGCCATAATTGCCATAGATCGGAAACCCATCCGCCGCATATCCGATCAAGGCTGGTGTCTTTCGACCGCCATTTTGAGCAAACAGACCGGTCGGAATGCCGTGATAGTGGTAAGTACCGTCAGGCTGAACATGGGCGTTGAACTTGTCCAGGCCCAACCTGCAGGCGCCGCCCTTCGCCTCGTAGTTCCATCCAGACTGCCTGTCATTTTGCCAGGTTTCAGCAGTTCCCGGATCCATGAGCACACCGTTCAGAGCAATGCCGAAAGGTTTATTACCGATGGCCGTTGCCCGGTTGTTCCTCTTCGGCTCAAGCGGTATGGCGAGTTGATAGTTTTTCTTGTTGATCGCGTGCGGGTTGCCGCGGTTGGGGAACTTCCCAGGCGTAATGTTGGGATAGCCGTTGGCAGTGATGATCCGCTTGTTCCCCGAAACAGAGAATGTCGCTGAAGCTTCTGCCGAAGAGACAAACATATCCCACAAGGCCTCGGCAGCCGTCTGTTCGATGACTTCGGTTTCGCCCTGCAAATGTAGGCTGCTCTCGTGAGCGCCGACCCCCAATTGCATCGAGATCAAAAAAGCGCCCGTGACCAGCGGCTGAAAAAGTTGATGTTCGAATTTCATGTCTCGTTCCCATACCGTATTGGCCCACGTCATCAGGAACTTGCTGCGTCAAAACCTGATTTCCAAGCCCAAGGTCACCGGGAATTTGTATCGAGATGTAGGCTTGGAAACATTACGCAGAACACAGAAACCCGGCGGTCTCGATTTGAGACGCCGGGCTCATTTGCGGTAATATTCTGAAGCGGTGAAAAAACTAGGCTGATCATCCAGCCGAGACTTCTTCAGTGCTTAACCTCCGGCGTTAGGCGCCAGAAGATACCCGTTTTCTCTTAGGTATTTGATGACTTCTTCTGCGACGTCTTCGGGGTCTTTTCCAACGTTTTCGAGACGCAGTTCCGGGTTTTCCGGAGCCTCGTAGGGGCTGGATATACCGGTGAAGTGCTTGATCTCACCAGCCTCGGCCTTGGCGTAGAGCCCCTTCGGATCGCGTTTCTTGCACTCTTCCAGCGGCGTATCGACAAAGACTTCGATGAACTCGCCTTGTGGCAGCTGCTCGCGCGCCATCTGCCGCTCGGAGCGGAATGGCGAGATGAAGGAGACGAGTGTGATCAGGCCGGCATCAGCAAAGAGCCGTGCCACCTCACCGACCCGGCGGATGTTCTCCACCCGGTCCACATCCGTGAAGCCCAGATCCTTGTTGAGGCCGTGGCGCACATTGTCACCGTCCAGCGTGTATGTGTGCCGGCCTTCCAAATGAAGTTTCTTCTCCACGATCGAGGCAATGGTCGACTTGCCCGAGCCCGACAGACCTGTGAACCACAGCACGGCCGGCTTTTGGCCAAGGCTGTCCGCACGGGCGGTCTTGTCAACCTCAAGCGCCTGCCAGTGGATGTTGGTCGCCCGGCGTAGCGCGAACCAGACCATGCCCGCGCCAACCGTAGCGTTGGTCACACGGTCAATCAGGATGAAGGAGCCGGTGGTCCGGTTGGCCTCATACGGATCAAAGGCCACGGGAGCTGCCAGTGCCAGGTTGCAGAAGGCAATCTCGTTGAGCTCCAGCTGCTTGCCGGCCACATGCTCGAAGGAGTTGACGTTGATCTTGTGCTTGATCTCCGTCACCGTCGCTGTGACTGTCTTGGCACCCATCTTCATGATGTAGGAGCGGCCAGGCATCAGCGCGTCTTCGGCCATCCAGATCAGATGAGCTGCCATCTGATCGGCCACATCCGGACGCGATCCGGCAGCTGCCAGAAGGTCACCGCGAGAGATGTCGATTTCATCTTCAAGGGTGATCGTGACCGCTTCGCCAGCCCTTGCCAAAGGTGCCTCGCCCTGGGGCGTGAGGATCTGGTCCACCTTGGATGTCTTGCCGGAGGCCGAGACGACAAGCTCATCACCGACCTGAACGGATCCGGCAGCGATCGTGCCCGAATACCCACGGAAGTCGAGGTTCGGTCGGTTGACCCATTGCACCGGCAGGCGGAACGGCTGGGCCAGTTCATGTTCGCCGATCTGGACCCCTTCCAGATGCTCCAGAAGGGTCGGACCATTGTACCAGCCCATTTTCTCGCCGCGCCCGGTGACATTGTCGCCATAGCGCGCAGACATGGGAATGGCTTCAAGGCTTTCGAAGTCGAAGCCGGCGGCAAACGTCTCAAAGTCGCTCTTGATCTCGTTGAAGCGCTCTTCGGAGAAGTCGACCAGATCGATCTTGTTCACCGCCAGCACCACGTGGCGAATGCCAAGCAGCGAGGCAATGAAGGCGTGACGTCGGGTCTGAACCATCAATCCGTGGCGGGCATCCACTAGAAGCACGGCCAGATCGGCGGTCGAGGCGCCTGTCGCCATGTTGCGGGTGTATTGCTCATGGCCCGGCGTATCGGCAACAATGAACTTGCGCTTGTCGGTGGCGAAGAAACGGTAGGCCACATCAATGGTGATGCCCTGCTCGCGCTCTGCCTCCAGACCGTCCACCAGAAGCGCCAGATCAATGTCTTCGCCCACAGTGCCGTGTTTGCGGCTGTCTTTTTCCAGGGACGCCAGCTGATCTTCAAAGATCAGCTTGGTATCGAACAGCAGACGCCCGATCAGCGTGGATTTGCCGTCATCCACCGAGCCACAGGTCAGGAACCGCAGCTGGTCCTTTTGCTCCTGCGCCAGGATGTAATCGGTGACCGCCTCTTGCGGGGCTGTGCTTGTCGCCGTGGATGTATCTGTGCTCGACATCAGAAGTAGCCCTCGCGCTTTTTCTTTTCCATGGACGCGCTGTCGTCGTGGTCGATCAGACGGCCGGAGCGCTCGGATGTCCGTGCGATCAACATCTCCTTGACGATGGCTTCAAGCGTATCGGCGTCAGATTCAATCGCGCCGGTCAGCGGATAACAGCCAAGAGTGCGGAAGCGGACCATCTTCTCCATGACCTCTTCACCCGGCTGGATCTCCATGCGCTCGTCATCGACCATCATGAGCATACCGTCGCGCTCGACCACCGGGCGCTTGGCGGCCAGATAGAGCGGCACCATCGGAATGTCCTCGGTCAATATGTATTGCCAGATATCAAGCTCGGTCCAGTTAGACAGCGGAAACGCCCGGATGCTCTCCCCCTTGGCGACACGCGCATTGTAGACGTTCCAAAGCTCTGGACGCTGGTTCTTCGGGTCCCAGCCATGAGAGGCATTGCGGAAGGAGAAGACACGCTCCTTGGCGCGGCTCTTTTCTTCGTCGCGCCGCGCACCGCCGAAGGCTGCATCGAAGCCGTACTTATCGAGTGCCTGCTTCAGAGCCTCGGTCTTCATGATGTGAGTGTGGACCGAAGAGCCATGCGAGAACGGGCCGATGCCCTTTTCCAAACCCTCCGGATTGGTATGAACGAGCAGGTCCAGCCCCAGCCGCTTGGCCGTCTCGTCCCGGAATGTGATCATGTCCCGGAACTTCCAGGTCGTATCCACATGAAGGAGCGGAAACGGCGGCTTGGAAGGATAGAAGGCCTTCATCGCAAGATGAAGCATGACGCCGGAGTCCTTGCCGATCGAATAGAGCATCACCGGGTTGCGGAATTCGGCCGCAACCTCGCGGATGATGTGAATGCTCTCCGCTTCCAACCGACGTAAATTGCTCAGACGTTCGGCCGTCAGGCCTGTTGCCGTGATGTCCATCAGGATCAACCTTTTACAGCTCTCACCAGCCCTTGTGGGAACCGATGCAATAACAAATACGATTCAAACCCAGCTTACGCGGGCTCTGGAACGATCCCTGCCTCGGCCAGGAGCGCCGTGTCGCTTAGCGCGACAAAATGCGGATTGAGAAGATCGGACTTGGTCGCTCCAGCTGGAACCCGGTAAGCGCGAGGTTGCCAGCTCTGCGCCTCAAGAACCTGACCGCCTGCGGCCCTCAAAACAGCATCGCCCGCTGCAATGTCCCACTGCATGGTCGGAGCAAGCCGCGGATAGAGATCCGCCCTGCCTTCGGCCACGACGCAGAGCTTCAGGGACGACCCGAACGACACGCACTCGGCAACCTTGAACCGCTCGATGAACGCAGCGGTTTCCGGAGACAAATGCGAGCGGCTGGCCAAAACAGAAAGGCCCTCAGATGGCGCCTTGCGCACTGTGATCGGCGCCGCATCGACAATCTCGCCATCGACGACCTTCGCCTTGAAAGCCCCCTCGCCGGAGGCATCTCCTGCTGCCAAATCAGCTGGAAGCCTCCCCCCCCAGTAGATGTCGCCAAGCACCGGAGCGTAGACGACGCCAAACACCGGAACGCCCTGGTCCACCAAAGCGATGTTTACCGTGAACTCGCCGTTGCGGCTGACGAATTCCTTCGTTCCATCCAGCGGATCCACCAGGAAATAGCGCTCACCGACCGCAGGGAGTTTGCCCGCTTCAACAGCTTCTTCGGCAACCACAGGAACAGAGGGAAATGCCTCGGCAAGCCCCGCTAGAATAACAGCCTCGGCCCGCTCATCCGCAACCGTCACAGGAGACCCGTCAGACTTCGTCTCAGCCGAAAAATCCTCGCCGTAAACAGACAAAATCTCAGAACCAGCTGAAACGGAAAGAGATAAAAGAAAAGGCACTTGAGAGTGGCCTTGAACTGGATCGGGCACGTTAAATCCTAGTGAGTTTGAATTTCCTGGGAAACTAGCCCCATTCCCCCGATGCCGTAACACATGGCATTTCTCTCAGGAGCACGTGGCGGGGTTTTTTAATCTCAAAAACGGGTTTTGACAAAAAATACTATATCAAAACGAAAAACCCCTCGCTGGTCAGGCAAGGGGTTTTGAGATCTGATGGCAATTTACTCCGGCTAACTGAGCACGGTTGGCACCAGAAGAACGAGCATCGGAAAAGCTATGATCAATCCAATCCGAATAATCTCAACCAGGAAGAATGGCACCACCCCACGGAAAGTCTCCGACATGGGGATGTCCTTCGCCAGCGCATTGATGATGAAGACATTCAACCCAACGGGAGGCGTAATGAGCCCAAGCTCCACCACGATCAGAGCAAGGATTCCGAACCAGATCTTCAGATCTTCCGCATCCATGCCAAATGTGGAAGTCGCAGCCGTTGCGTAGTCGCCGCCATTCAGGTCAATCAGGACCGGCCAGAAAAACGGCACGACAACCAGAATCATCGCGAGCGATTCCATAAAGCAACCGAGAACCACCAAGATCAGGAGCATGAGCACCAGTATCAACCAGGGGTCAAGGCCGCTGGTGCCCGCCCACGTGGCCATCGCCGACGGCAAGCCTGCCCGTGTGAAAAAGCCCTTGAGCACCTCGGCACCGAACAGAATGAAATAGATCATCCCGCTGGTAACAGCCGTTTCCAGCAAAGCAGTCTTCACACCGCCAAAGCGCAGTCCTTCGTCGCTCCAAAACCGCTGCGCAAATCCATAGACCAAGATGGCAAAGACACCGACCCCGGCGGCAGGTGTGGGCGTGAACAGACCGATCCCGAGGCCAACGATGATCGAACCGAAGATCAGCAGAACCGGAATGAGCTTGAGGAGTGCACGACGCCTTTCCGCCTTGTCCATGTCAGAAACCGATGGCGCCAGCTCGGGTTTCCACCGAACAAGGAGCGCGATCACTGCAATGAAGAAGACCACGGCAATAATGCCCGGGATCATGGCGGCCCGAAACATCTCGATGATCGAGGCTTCAACGATGACCGCATAGATCACGAGCGCCACGGATGGGGGGATCAGGATCCCGAGTGTTCCGCCAGCGGCCAGCGCACCTGTCGCCAGACGCGGGGAGTAATTCAGCTTACGCAGTTCCGGCAGTGCCACGCGGCCCATGGTCGAAGCCGTGGCAAGTGACGACCCGCATACGGCGCCAAATCCGGCACATGCGCCAATGGCTGACATGGCCACTCCGCCGCGAAACCGCCCCATGAGCGCGTTCATGCCTTGGAAGAGATCCCGGCTCAAATTGGCCTGGCTGGCGAGATAACCCATAAACACGAAGAGCGGAACGACCGACAGATCGTAGTTGGCCATGTTCGACCAGAGCAGCGATTTGAACTGCTTTACATATGGGCCAAACCGGACATAGGAGGCCGTCAGGGACAGGGCGTATGTGCCGCCGACGCCGACGAGCAACATTGCCAAGCCGACCGGCATCCGCAGTGACAAGAGAAAAAACAGCACGGCGAGACCGGCAATGCCGATGAATTCCATTTCACCCATGGGATTTGGCTCCGAAGGCCTGCACCAGAGAAATGAGCGCCCAGAGCGCCATCGACACAACACCCGGCAGATACCATGGCCACTCAGCCCAGCCCAAAACGGCAGTCATCGTGTTGTCAGAGCGGGTCTCGAGCATGCCGATCCACATCCAGTAAGCAAGAAAGACCGCCAGAGCCATGGTCAGCAGGAGCCACAGCTTGTCGAGTGCCTGTTGCAGCCATTGGGGAAAGGCCTGAACGAAGAGCTCAACAGCAACATGCCCGCGCTTCATCTGACAGTAGGGAAAGAAGCTGAGCGCTGCCGCACTGATCGCCAGACGGACAAAATCCTCATACCCAGGCAGGGCAGACACATAGATCCCGAAATTCTTCAGGATTGAGTCGAGAATCAAAGCGCCGACATTCACCGCCGTTACCAGCACAATTGCAATCACAAGCACGCCACCCAAGAGTGCCCAGAAGCTGATCGCACGCTGCAGCAAAGAGTACATTTTTCAGACCTTGGAAAAGAAACGAACGGCGCTCACACGCCGTTCGTACAGTAGATAAGCCGGAATGCTAGTTGCCGCTGGCTTTGGCGACAGCAGCGCGTGCGGCGTCCACCATGCCCGAACCGTCAAGTCCGTTGCCATTGGCGTCAGCAACCCAGCGTTCAACGACGGGAGCCATCTTGTCTTCAAACACGGCATACTCGTCATCGGACAGGGTGATCAGCTCACTGTTCTCACGAATGAGTTTCTTTCCGCCCTCTTCACTGGCATCCCAGACAGCGCCATAGGTTTCAGCGATATTTCCCATGGAGTGATCATCGATGACCTTCTTCAGATCGTCCGGAAGGCTTTCGTAGCTGTCGTTGTTCATCCCGATCATGAAGGTCGCCGTACCGAAGCGGTAGCTGTTCGGTCCTTCGGTCGAGTGCTTGGTCAGTTCCTGGATCTTGAGCGGCGCCACGATCTCGAAGGGAATCAGCGCGCCAGCAACAATGCCCTTGGACAGAGCTTGCGGAAGGGCTGGAACCGGCATGCCCACAGGCTCGGCACCCAATGCCTCAATGGTCCAGCCGCCAATGCGTGACGGGGTCCGGAGTTTCATGCCGACCAGATCGTCCGGCGTACGAACCGGCTTGTCGACCATGTGAAAGACCTGCCCGCCATGTGTGTGAACGAGGATCGGCTTGACGTCCTTGAAGTCGTCCTTGATCAGGTCCCAGGAATTGGCGATCGCAACGGTTGTTTCCTTGGCGGAGCCGCGATGAACGGTGGGAAGCTCAAACACTTCCGTGCGCGGGAAAACACCCGGCGTGTAGCCCAGAACCGTCCAGACAATATCGACGACACCGTCGCGTGCCTGGCGATAAAGCTCCGGCGGCTTGCCACCGAGAGACATGGCCGGAAAGATCTCAACCTTGATGCGGCCGCCGGATGCCTCTTCGACACTCTTGGCCCAGGGCTCGATCATCTTGGTCTGTGCCGGAGCCTTCGGACCAAGAAAATGGTGAAATGTCAGGGTGACTTCCTGTGCACTGGCTGATGCAGCCAGCATGGTTGCAGTGGCGAGGCCAACCGCAACGGACATTATACGCTTCATACCAAACCTCCCATTCAGTCATACACAATGAGCCAAGGCTTCAAGACGCAAACGCAGTGCATTCGCCCTCCCAAGCCTGACGACAGTGTACCCGAACGCTATGCCATGTCGTTCGTTATGTAAAATAAGCAATCATAGGCAATGAATAATCACTGGTTATGCATTGCCCTTGTCATTTTATGCAGACTAGCTCGCTCCGGTCACAGATGTATGGACATCTTTTCAGCTGATGCCCTCAGAGCGCTCTGGAACATCAACAAGGCCGGGGTTGGCGGCGCATCTGCACGAGTTGTCAGTCCAACCGGACCTGTTGTTTCCGACGTTTCCAGAGGCAATTCAACAAGCTCACCTGCGGCAATGTCACGCGATACGACACCGCTCGAAATGATCCAGACCGCATCAGTGTCGAGCGTATAGGTTCTGCCGAAGGAATTTGAGATGGTCTCGACCCTCTTCGGCAATCGGGTAATGCCATGCGTGATCAAAAGCCGTTCGATATAGGGGCGAATGATCGCCTCCTTCGTCGGATACAGAACCGGGAAGTCGGCAATCCTCCCCAGATCACCGCTCTTTTCATACAAGAGCGGGTGACCTCGCCGAACCACAAACGATACGCTTTCTGAATACAGATGTGCGAAGGACAAGCCAGCCATCTGCTCGGGGTCAGCCAGTCGTCCGACCACAAGATCCAGTTCGCCGACCCGCAGCCGGCTTAGGAGAAACGTGTTCGGCCCCGTGATGAGCGTCAACGTGGTCTCGACACTCTCGGACTGGAAGGTCTGAACTGCATCGGGGACTATGCGGGCGGCGACGCTCGGCAGCACGCCTACATTGAGATAAGATTCGCCGGACATGCGCGCCTGCGCGACACTGTCCAACCCTTGCTTCAACGCCGCCAGACTTGCGCCAGCGTAGTGCAGAAAGACCTCGCCGAACTGTGTCAGTGACACCCCCTTGCGGCTACGCTCGAAAAGACGCACCTCAAGGATATCCTCGAGCTCTTTGAGCGTCTTGGAGACCGCGGGCTGGGTGATCGAAAGTGCATCAGCTGCCTTGACCAAACTCCGCCTTCGGGCAACCTCCAAAAAGCACTGGACATGCCTGTACTTCACTCGAGGATCAATCATGACACTATTCCCAAAAGTTATTTTTCTCGCTTGATTTCTCATTTTACATAACTGAACAAAGAGTAAAATATGCAATCAATCAAAAAGTCACGACAAACCGACAAGCTGCCTGGTCCGCTTCAGGACCGGCGTGAGGAGACACCAGCCAGATGAATATGATCAGGGCGAACGGCCAGGTCCTTCATTTTGCCGATACCGGCGAGCAGGACTTACCGGTTCTTGTCTTCGCCAACAGCCTTGGGACAGACTTCAGGATCTGGGATCGTGTTTGCGCGCAACTTGCCGGAAAGTTCCGGCTCGTGCGCTATGACAAGCGCGGACATGGATTGAGCACGGCCTCTGCGTCTCCCTATGCCATGGACGACCATGTCGACGATCTGACTGCACTTCTGGACGCGCTCCAACTGACATCAGTCATTATGGTCGGACTTTCGGTTGGCGGTCAGATCGCCCAGGGCATTGCTCTAAAGCGTCCAGAGCTGGTCCAAGCTCTGGTGCTCTGCGACACCGCAGTAAGGATCGGTGATCACAAAACGTGGACTGCGCGGATCGAAGCGATCGACGCCGGCGGCATCGAGGTCCTGGCAGAAGCCATCCTTGAGCGCTGGTTCTCTGCAGATTTCAGGACCCAACGCGCTGACGAACTCGAAGGCTGGCGCGCCATGTTGGTTAGAACGCCCAGGCAAGGTTATCTCGGTACCTGCGCGGCGATCCGGGGAGCCGACTTCACGCAGCAGGCTGCCCAACTGAAGCTTCCGGTTCTTTGCGTCTGCGGAACGGAAGACCTGGCAACCACGCCTGAGTTGGTCCAGGCCACCGCCGGCCTCATCGAAAACGCGCGCTATGTTCCCATCGAAGGTGCGGGTCATCTGCCCTGCATCGAGTTTCCCGATGAGCTTGTTGGCGCCATGACCGATTTCTTTCAGGAGAACAGTCTTGTCTGATCGCAACCCAGATTCCCGATATGAAACCGGCATGGCCACCCGGCGCAGCGTTCTGGGCGACGCTCATGTCGACCGGGCCAGTGAAAACATGACGGATTTCGACATCCCGTTTCAGACGATGATCACAGAAGGTGCCTGGGGCACGGTCTGGTCCGGCGATGCACTGACAAAGCGGGAAAGGTCCATCGTGACCATCGCTCTACTTGCAGCACTCGGACATGAAGAAGAGTTGGCAATGCACGTTAGAGCGACTGCAAACACCGGCGCGAGCGCAGAGGACATTCGGGAAGCCCTGATGCATGTGGCAATTTATGCAGGCGTTCCTGCAGCCAACACCGCGATTAAGGTGGCCAAGGAAGCCCTGCTGGGATTGAAGACGTAAGCTTTTCGCTTCTTGAGGAGGAGCGCGAAGAAATGCCCAGAAGGCATTACGCTACCGGGAGAAACCCATGACAATTGAACGATCGAACAGCGAGCGAACGGTTCGGATGGCCGGAGAGTATTTTCAACGCGACCGCAACCTCCAGCCCCCCGCCTATACACCAACCTATAAAACGTCGGTCACCCGGTCTCCGCAAAAGGCATTGCTGTCTCTGGAGCAGTCCTTGTCGGAGCTGACCGGGCCGGTCTTCAATCACAATGACCTTGGCCCGCTCGATCATGACATGATCCTGAACTACGCCAAGGATGGCGAGCCCATTGGCCAGAGGATCATCGTTCATGGACGCGTGATAGATGAAAGCGGTCATGGCGTCCCAAACACGCTGGTTGAAGCCTGGCAAGCGAATGCGGGCGGACGCTATCGGCACAAGAAAGACACCTATCTCGCGCCCATCGACCCCAACTTCGGTGGCTGTGGACGGTGCCTGACCGATGATGAGGGCTACTATTTCTTCCGCACCATCAAGCCGGGTCCCTACCCCTGGCGCAACTACGTCAACAGCTGGCGTCCGGCTCACATCCACCTGTCGGTGTTCGGCCCCTCCTTCACGCAGCGCCTGATCACACAGATGTATTTCGAGGGTGATCCGCTGATCGACATCTGCCCGATCGTCAAGACCATCCCGGACGAAGACGCGATCAAACGCCTGGTCGCGCCGCTCGATCTCAACGCAAGCATTCCCCTCGACTGCCGCGCCTACAAGTTCGACATCGTCCTGCGGGGCCGCCGCTCGACCCTGTTTGAAAACCGTCTGGAGGGCAATTGAGCCATGGTTCAGCCTCTGAATTATTTCAAGGAAACCGCCAGTCAGACCGCTGGCCCTTACGTCCACATTGGCCTTGCGCCCGACTATGCCGGTTTCGACATTTTCGAGACCAACTTCTCCAACGTGGTTGCTGGTCCCGACACCAAGGGCGAGCGCATCAAGATTGAAGGCCGCGTCTTCGATGGAACGGGCGCCCCCGTACGCGATGTGCTGATCGAAAGCTGGCAGGCCAACTCGGACGGCAAATACAGCCATCCGGAAGACACGCAGCAAAAGCCCGTCGAAAAGGATTTTCGCGGCTGGGGCCGGATTTGCTCGGACTTCGAAACCGGTGTTTTCACCATCGAGACGATCAAGCCCGGCCCGGTTCCCGGCCGGAACGGCAAGACCCAGGCGCCCCACATCAGTCTCTGGATTGTCGCGCGCGGCATCAACATCGGCTTGCAGACCCGGCTCTATTTCTCGGATGAAACAGCCGCCAATGGCGAAGATCAGGTGCTCAACTTGATCGAGCAGGAAGACCGGCGCAAAACACTGATCGCGCAACGCAGCGAACGGGACGGCGAGACGGTCTACAGCTTCGACATTTACCTGCAGGGTGACAACGAAACGGTCTTCTTCGACGTCTGACCGGCGCCCGTCCCCCAACAAAACGACCGACCCGCACTTCCCCTGCGGGTCGCTTTCACGAGACCAACGAGTAGGAACCATGGCGAAATTTCAGTCCCTGGCCGATGCGGTTGCCGACAACCTCAACGATGGCGACAGCGTCGCCTTTGAAGGCTTCACTCATCTGATCCCGCATGCCGCTGCCCATGAGGCCATCCGCCAGGGTCGCAAGGATCTGACCGTGATGCGCATGACCCCGGACATGATCTACGATCAATTGATCGGCATGGGCTGCGTGAAGAAGATGATATTCTCCTTTGCCGGCAATCCCGGTGTTGGCCTGCTGCGCCGTTTCCGGGATGCCCTTGAAAACGGTTGGCCGCACCAGCTTGAGATCGAAGAACACAGTCATGCGGCCATGGCGAACGCCTATGAGGCGGGCGCGGCCGGCCTGCCCTGCGCCATTTTCAGAGGCTACCGGGGCGCCGAGCTGACACGGGTCAACCCGAACATCAGGTTTGTCGAGTGCCCCTTTACCGGTGAAAAGCTGGCCGCGGTTCCCGCTCTTCGTCCCGATGTTGCGGTCATCCACGCCCTCAAGGCAAATCGCAAAGGGGATGTGTTCCTCGAGGGTATCACCGGCGTTCAAAAGGAAGCCGTTCTGGCTGCCAAACGCTCGATCGTGACCGTGGAGGAAATCGTTGATGATTTCGAAGGTCTCTCGCCAAATGCGACGGTCCTGCCCGCCTGGACCGTAACCTCCATTGCTGTCGTGCCAGGCGGCGCTCACCCGTCCTACACCCAGGGCTATTACGGCCGGGACAATAGCGCCTACCTGGAGTGGGACAAGATCGCGTCCGACAGGGACAAGTTCATGGACTGGATGAAGGCCAACGTCCTTGACCGGACGCCGGATATTTTCGCCGGCCGTGTTGCACACCTGAAGACCCAAGGCTGAGGAGCGCGGAGATGAGCACCTTCACCCCGACCGAAATGATGACGGTTGCCGCCGCCCGCGCGCTGTCCAACGATGATGTCTGCTTCGTCGGCATCGGCGCCCCTTCGGCAGCCTGCAACCTGGCGCGCCTGACCCATGCGCCCGATATCACCCTGATTTATGAAAGCGGCACCATTGGAACCGCCCCAACGGTGCTGCCGCTGTCCATCGGTGATGGCGAACTGTGCGACACTGCGCTGAACACCGTCTCGGTGCCGGAGATGTTCCGCTACTGGCTACAGGGTGGACGGATCACCGTGGGCTTCCTTGGTGGCGCACAGCTGGACAGGTTCGGCAATATCAACACCACTGTCGTCGGCGACTATGACAAGCCGAAAGTTCGCCTGCCAGGCGGCGGCGGCGCGCCTGAAATCGCCATTTCCTGCGGCGAGATCTTCATCACCATGAAACAGTCGACCCGCGGCTTTGTCGAGAAACTCGATTTCATCACATCGCTTGGTCATGGCAAGGGCGGCTCGGACCGTGCCGATCATGGCGTCCACACCAAGGGACCGACACGGCTTATCACCGATCTCGCAGTCTGGGAGACTGATCCACAGACCAAGGAGTTCACCGTCACCTCGTTGCATCCTGGTGCTTCTCGGAAGGACGTTGAGGACACCGTTGGCTGGCCTGCAAAGTTCGCAGATCATGTGATCGAGACGCCGGCGCCAAGCGCGGAAGAGCTGCAGGTCTTGCGTGATCTGCATGCCCGCACCAAAGCCGCCCACGAAGGCCAATAAGGGAGTCTGCCATGCAACGCGCCTATATCTGCGACTACATCCGCACCCCTTTCGGTCGATTTTCCGGTTCGCTTGCCCCGGTTCGCGCCGACGACCTGGGAGCGATCCCGATCGAGGCCTTGATTGAGCGCAACACGGATGTGGATTGGGCTGCCGTCGATGAGGTGATCTATGGCTGCGCCAACCAGGCGGGCGAAGACAACCGCAATGTCGCCCGCATGTCGTCGCTTCTTGCCGGGCTGCCTGAAACGGTTCCCGGCACCACGATGAACCGGCTTTGCGGCTCGGGTATGGATGCCATCATAACGGCCTCGAGAGCGATCATCTCCGGTCAGGCGGATCTCATTGTTGCGGGAGGCGTCGAAAGCATGTCGCGGGCGCCTTTTGTCATGCCAAAAGCCGAGACAGCTTTCAGCCGGTCGAATGAGGTGCACGACACGACCATCGGTTGGCGGTTCATCAATCCCCTGATGAAAAGACAGTATGGTGTCGATTCCATGCCGGAAACGGGCGAGAATGTCGCCGAAGACTTTTCGATCTCGCGCGAGGACCAGGATGCCTTCGCCTATCGCTCGCAAAAGAAAGCGGCGACAGCCCAGGCGAGCGGCCGGCTGGCGAAAGAAATCGTTGCCGTGACGATCCCGCAGCGAAAGGGTGATCCTGTGATTGTCGAAAAAGATGAGCACCTGCGCCCGGACACCACCCTTGAAACGCTGGCAAAACTGCGCGCGCCTTTCCGAGACGGCGGCACGGTGACAGCCGGCAACGCCTCTGGTGTCAATGATGGCGCCGCCGCGCTGCTGATTGCGTCTGAAGACGCAGTCCGCAAATACGGTCTCACACCGATCGCCCGCATCGTCGGCGGCGCAACCGCCGGTGTTCCTCCGCGCATCATGGGCATCGGCCCTGCGCCTGCCACACGCAAATTGTGCGAGAGGCTTGGCATTGCGCCGAAAGACTTCGACATCATTGAGTTGAACGAGGCTTTCGCTTCACAAGGTCTTGCGGTTCTGCGTGATCTCGGACTTGATGAAACTGCTGAATTTATCAATCCGAATGGTGGTGCCATTGCCATTGGCCATCCACTCGGAGCCTCAGGCGCCCGGATCACGGGAACTGCGGCACTGGAACTGAAAAAACGTGGCGGCAAGCTGGCCCTGGCAACGATGTGCATCGGAGTCGGTCAGGGCATCGCCGTCGCACTGGAGAGCGCTTAGAATATGGGGCCGACTGCCTTCGACAGCCAGATCACGGGTGCGCTTCTGACAGCTCCTGAGACCGCCGCCCTTTTCGAGGACAAGGCCGTCATCAAAGCCATGCTGGAGGTCGAAGGCGCGCTCGCATTGGCGGAGGCCGACTGCGGTCTTATTCCCGCAGAGTCGGCAAAAGCCATCGCAGCGACCTGCCAGGGCCTTCTGATTGACCCGATCAGCCTCGCGGAGGGGACTGCAAAAGACGGCGTCGCCGTCCCTGCCCTGGTTGCGCAACTCCGCGCAGCGGCCGGTTCTGAGCATGCCAGTTTCGTTCATTGGGGCGCGACCAGTCAGGACATTTGCGACACAGGGCTTATCTTGCGGCTGCGCACCGCACTTGATCTTCATGAAGCATCTCTGAGGCAGCTTGCCGGTCAACTGGCAAAGCTCGCGGATGCGCACCGCAACACGCCAATTGCTGCAAGGACACGCATGCAGCAGGCGACCCCAACGAGTTTTGGCTTGAAGGCCGCCGTCTGGCTCTCCGGCCTTTTGCGCCATCTGGAGCGGCTCGACGGCATCAAGTCCCGGCTTTTGTTGCTTTCATTTGGTGGAGCAGCAGGCAATCTCTCCGCCCTTGGCGAGCGCGCGGTCGCTGTTGAAACGAACCTTGCCGCGCGTTTGAACCTTGGCGTTTCGCCAGCTCCCTGGCACACGTTGCGCGACGGTCTTTACGACTACGCCGGCTGGCTGTCGCTCGTGACGGGGACCCTCGGCAAGATCGGCACCGACATCGTGCTGCTGGCGCAGAATGAAATTGCGGAAGTGCGCCCGGGCGGCGGCGGTGGTTCCTCGACCATGCCGAACAAGGTCAATCCGATCGGCGGGGAAGTTCTTGTCGCCATTGCACGCCAGAATGCGGGGCTGCTCGGCACGCTTCAACAGGCGGCGCTTCAGGAGCATGAAAGGTCGGGCGCCAACTGGACCCTTGAGTGGCTGACCCTGCCGCAAATCGTCCTCTCGACAGGCAGCGCCCTGGATCATGCAAACCGGCTTATCGGAGCGCTCGAGGTCAAAGGCGAGACCATGCGCGCGACGATCGAGACATCGAATGGCCTGCTGCTTGCCGAGGCAGCCAGTTTCGCGCTGGCAGAACACATGCCGCGTCCAGAGGCGCAAGCACTCGTCAAGAACGCCTGCAAACAGGTCAATGAAACCGGGACACATCTCTTCGATGTCCTTAGAGGTCTCAGCGATGCCCCCATTGCCTGGGCAGACTTGAAGGATCCCGCGCACCACATGGGCGCAAGCGATGTCATGATTGATCGCGTTCTGGAATCGTATCAGCATCTTGACCTGAAGCGCTAAGATATCGATTCAGCGTCTTCGAAAGTTGAGTCAGACATTTTCGTTCATCTTTTGATTGAAACTCGGCGAGGCGCGACTACGGTCACAGGCTAGCTGACACTCTGCAACAATGCCGAGTGTCGGCCGCCCTCAAACGATCAGTCAAAATGTCCAAGTCTTCGATCAGATGGTCCATTCCGTTTGCCGGCCTGGCTCCTAAGATCCTCCCAACACATCGAAATCGTCCTGGGGAGGATCGTTCATGCGCACACAGGTTGTCATCATCGGAGCTGGCCCGTCGGGACTGCTGCTGTCCCAGCTTCTGCATCTTGCCGGTGTCGACTGTGTGGTCCTGGAGCGACGTGATCCCGAATATGTGCTCTCACGTATCCGCGCCGGTGTTCTCGAACAGGGCATGGTGGACATGCTGGAACGTGCCGGTGTTTCGGACAGAATGCGCAAGGAAGGCCTGCCCCATGACGGCTTCACGCTGAGTGTTACCGACACGCGGCTGCGGATCGACCTCAAGGGCCTGACCGGCGGCAAGAGCGTCATGGTCTACGGACAAACCGAAGTCACCCGGGACCTCATGGACGCGCACCGGGCGCGCGATGGCAAGGTCATCTATGAGGCGTCGAACGTGGCGCCCCTCGACTTTGACGGCCCCAATCCGCGTGTCACCTATGACAAGGACGGCACGAGCCACGAGATCGCCTGTGATTTCATCTGCGGTTGCGACGGATTCCATGGCGTTTCACGCGCGTCGGTGCCGGATGGTGCCATCACCGAATACGAAAAGGTCTACCCCTTCGGCTGGCTCGGGATCCTGTCCTATGTGAAGCCGGTCGATCATGAGCTGATCTATGCCAACCATCCCAATGGCTTCGCTCTTGCCTCCATGCGCTCAAAAAAACTGAGTCGCTATTACATCCAGGTTCCCACCGGAACGGACGTCAATGCTTGGTCTGACGATGCGATTTGGGATGAACTGAAGATCCGTCTTGGCAGCGAAGCTGCCGACCGGATCGAGACGGGTCCTTCCATCGAAAAGAGCATCGCGCCCCTGCGCAGCTTCGTCGCCGAGCCCCTGCGCTTTGGCCGTTTGATGCTCGCAGGAGATGCGGGTCATATCGTTCCGCCGACAGGCGCAAAGGGGCTGAATCTCGCAGCCTCCGATATTCACTACCTCTCCGAAGCCCTGATCGAGTTTTACGGAGAAAATTCCGCCGCCGGGATTGACAGTTACTCGCAAAAGGCCCTGGCACGTATCTGGAAAGCGGAGCGCTTTTCCTGGTGGATGACGATGCTTCTCCACCAGTTTCCCGACCTTGGGCCCTTCAACGCGCGCATGCAGCAGGCGGACATGGATTACCTTGCGAGCTCCCATGCGGCGCAGGTCAGTCTGGCGGAGAACTACGTCGGCCTGCCCTACTAGGACGTCTCGCCAATCAAACAAAAGCCCCGGAGCATCGCTGCTCCGGGGCTTTTTGCTGAATGGGGCCTGTCGCCGGGACTTTCAGTCAATCCTGCGTGCGATGTCCCCAAGTTCCTTTTCAACGGCCCCCAAAAGAGCCGTGGGCATATAGACACCCGCAGCGTGGAGGCGGACAAAGATGTCTCCCATCTCGTCGAGATCGACCGCGTGATAGGCTCTTTGAGACAGAACAATAAGTTCATTGCCATCAACGACCAGTCTCTCGACCGTGCGCTCAGCGGCGTCTGTGTTTAGGGCAACCATGAGAGAAAAACCAAACATGAAAGCTGCAAAAATAAAGACGAGAAAATAGCGGCTCGAGAGGTTCATGCGACACGCACCCTTCGTCAAATTAACAAATCATTAACTCTTCGAAAGTGATAGGTCGCCAGGACACTGGGCACAATGAAAGGTTGTGCTTCGCACCCCAAATTCCAAACAAATGGTTAACTCACCCAGTCAAATCCAAGTCATCAGAAGATGATACATCTCTGATCAAACAGCGTGGCGCGCGCGAAAGTCGGCCGGAGCTTCTCCGGTTTCCTTTCTGAACACCCTGGAAAAATATGCTGGATCTTCATAGCCAAGATCGTAAGAGACCTGGGAAATACTGAGGTCGGAGAATGCGATAAGGCGGCGCGCCTCCAGAATCACCCGGTCGCGAATGCTCTGCGCCGCGGTCCGTTCGGCGAACAATCGACAATATCTGTTCAGCCGCTGCGTCGTCAAACCCATCTCGGCGGCATAAAAGTCAGGGGAACGCTGCGTTCTGAAATGTTCATCAACCAAGGCGCGAAACCGAAAGAGTGAGAATCCCGGCGTTCGGTCAAGTTCACCCACGTCCGCTTTCTTGGAAAAGAGCAAGACAAGCGCCAGACTGAGGAGTGGACGAAACATGTCGCGCCGTCTCCGCCCGTTGCCGAATTCCTCCGCCATTTCTTCAAGACAGAATGTCAAACGCCGCAGGTCTTCCCGCTCCAGCTCGAACACCAGATTGGATGCGGAATGCAATGCAGATCGTTCTGCCTCGGCACGGTTTTCTTCGCGCCCGCCAAGGTAATCGTGGCTGAAGGAAACAACATAGCCCTGGGTATCTGGCGTAAACGTCCAGCCGTGGACTGCACCGGCGGGATTGAAGACCGCCATCTTGGGAGAAATCTCCCGTTCGCCGGTGTCGTCGACAAGATGGCCGGCGCCCTGCGTGATCATCAGCATCTGAAACAAGTGTGCGTGACTGTGTGCACCCAACGACCAGCCGTGCGGCTTCGACCGGGTCCGGATGGTCTCGATATGAAAGAAATCGAAATCCTCAACCGGGTCATTCTCACCGTAGAGGTGGTATCTGGGTATTGGGGTCGCCGAGGCCATGTGCCGGTTTTGGGCTCCTGATGATCAAAAGAACAAGAGAGGTTCCTGTTTGATCACCTTACCCCAGACCATCAGGCCTCGCCAAACGATCGACAACCAGATCCTGGTTGCCCCTACCCTCGCGCATGATGGGCATGCCAGTGCCAGGCAATGTCGATGCGGCGGGCGAGCCAGGCCTTGTCGTGGGACGCCACATAGTCCAGGAACCGCGCCAATGCAGCTGCACGGCCGGGCCGGCCCACCAGCCTGCAGTGTAGGCCAATGTTCAGCATCTTGGGCGCACCAGCCTCGCCTTCCGCGTAAAGCACGTCGAAAGCGTCCTTCAGATAGGCAAAGAACTGATCGCCGGAATTGAAGCCCTGAACGGCCGCAAAGCGCATGTCATTGGTGTCGAGGGTGTAGGGAATGACCAGATGGTCGCCATCGGGCCCGTCAACCCAGTAAGGCAGGTCGTCTGCGTAGCTGTCGCTGTCGTATAGAAAGCCACCTTCTTCCATGACCAGTTTTTGCGTCTGCATGGAGCATCGACCCGTGTACCAGCCGAGTGGCCGCGAACCGGTCACCTCTTCGTGGATGCGGATCGCTTCGCGCATCTGTTCGCGCTCGACCTCTTCAGGCATGTCCGCGTATTCGATCCACTTGAGCCCATGGGATGCGATTTCCCAATCGGCCTCTTTCATCGCGGCGACAGCTTCCGGGTTGCGTTCCAGCGCTGTTGCGACGCCATAGACCGTCACCGGGATTGAGCGGCTGGTGAACATGCGCCACAAGCGCCAGAAGCCTGCGCGCGATCCATACTCGTAGATGGATTCCATGTTCCAGTGTCGTTTACCCGGCCAAGGTTGCGCGCCGACGATTTCAGACAGAAACGCTTCGGAGGCAGCGTCGCCGTGCAAAATATTGTTCTCTCCGCCTTCTTCATAGTTAATGACAAATTGAACGGCCACATTGGCCTCCCCGGGCCAATTGGGCTGCGGCGCAACCCGTCCGTAGCCAACCATGTCGCGCGGATAAGACGATGTCATTTCACGGAAATCCTGATCAGTATCTAGTTGTCTGAGCAAACCCCAACCGGCGCCATGTTGCAAGCGCACAATCACCCCGAAACAGCTGAAGAACGGCAACGCCTCGTCAAAAATACTATTGTATCAAATTTTAGCGGATCGGTTTCCTCGGCTTTAGAAAGTGGATGCCTAAAAGCGGCTCAACAGCTTTTCAAGGAGATGGCTATGCATCTTACATCCGCCGGACTACTGCTCCTGCTCACGGGCGCAACAATGACGCTTTTCGCAGACTTCGATCCAGTCCCTGCGCACGCACAGACTCCAACGGTCCACATGCAGGCCGCCGCGAACCAGCACTAAGGCTGGTCTTGTCAGGACCCGCCTCGATCAGGTCGCGTGTTTCTTGCCGACCCGCGCAGGCACCGGAGCCAGCTGGTGCGTAGTTCCCAGCATCGACGGCCAGTCCTGCTGACGTTTTCCTCCATCACCGTCTTTCGCGCTCAGTATCATGATGGCTGAGCCCATGACCACCGAGGTCAGCGTGATGATGAAGCCCGCCGCCAGCATCACGATGGGCAAGATCGGGTCTTCGGATCGGGTCACAAGCACCCTCAAATTGCCGATGTTGGCCCAGAACACGCCGGCCAGAAAGCCTCCAGAGATCGCCACCCCGAGCACGCCGTTGATCGCCAACAAACGGAACAACGGGTTTTTCGGCAGCATATTTCGGATTGAACGGGAAGATCTGTTCAGCCACAGCATGCCATTTTCCCTTTCTTGCGATGGTTCGTCTGCATTCGGATCGATATCCAAGACCCGACGAACACATTCTGAAGATGGGTCCTAGTCTAGCGCTGAGCCGGATTGGGCAGCAATGCGGCAAATTTCCTTGTTTGCGCCCCGATTGTCGAAGCATCACAAACCTGTTATATCGGCCACATATATATAGACACGATATATATAGAGCGAGTACCCAGTCAAATGACTGATGGTCTGACCATCGGCTATGACGTGCTGGGTCAGAATGCCGGCAAATTGCCGCGACTCGGATGAGCCGAGAAGCGGAGCCTTGAAGCGGCGTTGATTTTCTCGACGCAGGAGTGATGGAATGAGCGTTCGCAGCCTCTGTCTGGCGATCCTCAGTTTTGGCGATGCCACGGGATACGAGATCCGCAAGGAGTCGACCGAGGGCAAGTTCAGCTATTTCGAGGATGCGAGCTTCGGCTCCATCTATCCGGCCCTGGCGCGGCTTGAAGCCGATGGTCTTGTCACGGTGCGCGAAGAGCTGCAGGACGGAAAGCCGACGCGCAAGGTCTATTCGATCACTGAGGCCGGCCGCGCCGAATTCCTAAAAGGTCTTACCGAACCCCAGGCCGCCGACACATTCAAATCACCGTTCCTCCTGGTTGCTCTTTATGCCGAGCACATCGGGCCGGACGCCATCGAAAAAGCCATTGAGCGCCGCCGCAGTCAGGTTCAGGCAGAACTCGACACGCTGGTCGCCCACGGCTGCGACGACTCAGACCCCGCTTCCTGCTGGACGCGGTCTTATGGCGTCGCCTGCATGACTTTTACGCTTAACTACCTCGCCTCCCATGGCGAGGAACTTGTTCGCATTGCCCAAGGCGCTAGCGGCTTCTCCCAGGCCGCAGCAGCCGAATAGGCAAACGAGAAATCTTGGAGTTATCCATGCGCTTGAAATTTTCATATATTCTGGCCCTTGGCCTTGCAGCCGGCATCGGCGCCTGGATGTATTCCGGTACGGTCGTGATTGGTGGACGCGCTGACAGCCCCAACGCGACACCACCTCCGGCGGAACGTCAGGATGCGTCGACAGATGCACTCTTTCGCGTGAAAGTCGCTCATCTGACGGCAACCGAACGCAAGGCCGTTCTCGACATTCGCGGACGGACGGAAGCGCACGCGAAGGTGCAGGTGCGCTCGGAAACCGCAGCCCGTGTCATCGAACGGCCGGCAAAGGAAGGCTCGCGGATCGCCGCAGGCGACATCTTGTGTGTGCTCGACAAGGGCACACGGGAAGCAAGCGTGCTCGAAGCCAAGGCGATGCTGGCCCAGGCCGAACTCGACCATTCCGCCGCGACACAGCTCTCGACCAAAGGCTTTACCGCACAGACCCGCGTCGCCGCAGTTCAGGCCTCTCTCGATGCTGCGCGTGCGCGTGTTGAGGAAGTCGAACTTGAGTTGGACAGGACCATCATCCGCTCGCCCATTGGCGGCATTATCGAAAGCCCGATGGCAAACATTGGCGCCCGCCTTAATATAGGTGACACCTGCGCGACTGTGGTCGACACGGATCCGATGACAGCCATTGGCCAGGTTTCGGAGGTCGACATCGCCAAGGTTTCCGTCGGCATGGCGGCAGAAGTCGAGCTGATCACCGGTCAAACCTTTGACGGCGTGGTGCGCTACATCTCTCCGGCGGCTCACCCCGACACCCGTACCTTCCGGATCGAGGTTGAGGTTCCCAACCCAGACGGGATCGCCCGTGACGGCGTGACGGCACTGACCCGTTTGCCGCTGGCGAGCGAAAAAGCCCACAAGATCTCGCCGGCGATCCTGACCTTGAACGATGCCGGTCAGGTCGGCCTGCGCGCAGTTGGTGACAACAACACGACAGAGTTCTTCCCGGTGACGGTGCTTGGCGGTGAACAGGACGGTGTCTGGGTCGGCGGACTTCCGGAAAGCGTAACCGTGATCACCGTCGGTCAGGATTATGTGACCGATGGCCAGATGGTTGAACCGGTTCTAGAGACCGCCGAGGTGGCCCAATGATCGACATGCTCGAAGGCGTTCTGCGCCGCCCGAAAACGGTTTTCGTGCTGATGCTGGCGCTGCTTGTCGCCGGTGTCTTCACCTATATCGCCATCCCCAAGGAAGACAGCCCGGACATTGACGTCCCGATCTTCTATATCTCAATCGCCCAGTCGGGCATTTCTCCAGAAGATGCGGAGCGCCTGCTTGTGCGCCCGATGGAGACGGAGCTGCGCGGCCTTGACGGCCTCAAGGAGATCACGGCAATTGCCTCTGAAGGCCACGCCGGGATCGTGCTTGAATTTGATATCTCCTTTGACAAGGACGAGGCCCTGGCCGACGTCCGCGACAAGGTCGACCAGGCCAAGGGAGAACTGCCCGCCGAGGCCGAAGAGCCGACGATTGCGGAAACAAACTTCGCGCTTGTGCCGACGATCACCATCGCGCTTTCAGGCAATGTTCCGGAGCGGACGCTCTATCGCCATGCACGGCGGCTGAAGGATCAAGTTGAAGCAATTGACACGGTTCGCTCCGCCGATCTTGCCGGACACCGGGAAGAACTGCTTGAAATCCTGATCGATGCCCAAAAGCTCGAGGCCTATTCGATCAGCCAGCAGGAGTTGCTGTCGACACTCACGCTGAACAACCAGCTGGTTCCAGCCGGCTACATTGACGGTGGCAAGGGCCGCTTCAACGTCAAGGTCCCTGGGCTCGTAGAAACGGCTGAGGATGTCTATTCGCTGCCGATCAAGCAGAACGGTGAAGGTCTTGTCACGCTTGGCGATGTCGCTGAAATTCGTCGAACCTTCAAGGACGCCAACAGCTACACGCGCGTGAACGGCCGGCCGGCAATTGCCCTTCAGGTCACCAAGCGCATCGGTACGAACATCATCGAGAACAACGCAGCTGTGCGTGCGGTGGTGGAAGAAGCATCGAAAGACTGGCCCTCCACGATCAAGGTCGACATGATGCTCGACCAGTCCTCGAACATCTTCGAGGTTCTGGGCTCGCTTCAATCATCGATCCTGACGGCCATCTTCCTGGTGATGATTCTGGTGGTTGCGGCCCTCGGCCTGCGATCAGCGCTGCTTGTTGGTATTGCTATCCCGACCTCCTTCATGGTCGGCTTCCTGATCCTTGGTGGCATGGGATACACGGTCAACACGATGGTCATGTTCGGCCTGGTTCTGACCGTCGGCATGCTCGTCGATGGCGCGATCGTCATGACCGAATATGCCGACCGCAAGATCTCGGAAGGTATGGAAGACCGCGAGGCCTATATTCGGGCCGCCAAACTGATGTTCTGGCCGATTGTCTCGTCAACGGCCACGACACTGGTTGCCTTCCTGCCGATGCTGCTTTGGCCCGGTGTTGCAGGCGAGTTCATGAGTTACCTGCCGATCATGGTGATCATCGTGCTGTCAGCCTCACTGGTCACCGCAATGGTGTTCCTACCGGTGACAGGTGGCATCTTCGCGCAGGTCTCTCATTGGGCATCACGGAATGCGACCGTGCTTCTTGCCCTCGTGTTCGCGGCCCTGTCCGCAACGATCCTCATGAACGCCCCTGTCCTGCCGAGCCTGATGGCCGGCAATGTGCCTGAGGATCTTCTCGGCAATGTTCTGGGCCTTCTGGCAGTCGTCACCTTCGTGGCGGTCGGGGTGGCGAGCTTCTATGTGCTCCGGCCGTTCGTGCACTGGTCACAGGAGCGCGCCAAGGCAAGGCATGAGGCGGAAAAGGCAGATGCACAGGCCCTGTCCGGATCGAACACCTTCGACGTTCGCAAGGTCAAAGGTGCAACAGGTCTTTATGTGCGCGGCCTCAAGCTTCTGGCCGGCAATCCCATCGGCAATATCGTCACCATCGTCCTGATGCTTGGCGGCTGCTTCATGATCTTCACTTCTTTTGCCTCCAATCCGACCGGCGTCGAATTCTTCGTCGATGAAGAACCGGATCAGGCCGTTGTGCTGATCTCCGGCCGCGGCAACATGTCGGCGGCGGAGTCCCTTGTCCTGGTGAAGGAAGTCGAAGCGGAAGTCCTTCAGGTGCCCGGCGTCGAAAACGTCGTCAGCTCGGCAAATGTGCCCGGCGGCGGCGGTGGCCCGGACTTCATCGGCGGTGTGCAGGACAAGCCTGCGGACGTCATTGGAGAGCTTCAGCTTGAGCTGGCGGATTTCTGCTGCCGGCGCGAGGCCAAGGAAATCTTCGCTGAGATCCGTGAACGCACCGCCATGCTTCCCGGCATCAAGGTCGAGACACGCAAGATCGAGGGCGGCCCTCCGACAGGCAAGGACGTTCAGCTGGAGATCAAGTCCACGGACTATGACACCCTGGTTGAAAATGTCGCGCTTGTCCGGTCCCATTTGAACAGCATGGATGGCCTGATCGATCAGGAGGACGACCGTCCCCTGCCCGGCATCGAATGGCAGATCGCCATCGACCGGGAACAGGCAGGCCGTTACAACGCGGACATCGCGTCTGTCGGATCCATGGTTCAGCTTGTCACCAACGGTGTCTTGATCGGCAAATATCGCCCGACCGACAGCGAAGACGAGGTGGACATCCGCGTCCGGCTGCCAGAGACGGAGCGGACCGTCGACCGATTTGACCAGCTGCGCCTCCAGACGCCGCTTGGCCTCGTGCCGCTCGCCAATTTCGTCGATCGTTCGCCGGCCCAGAAGGTATCGTCGATCACCCGTCGCGACGGGCTTTACTCCATGATGCTGAAAGCGACCGTCGATCCTGCATCCGGTTCGACGCCGGACGAAAAGGTCAAGGAACTGGACGAATGGCTCAAGGCTCAGACCTGGCCGGACAACATCTTCCTCGAGTTCCGCGGCGCGGATGAGGACCAGAAGGAATCCGGCGAGTTTCTGATGAAGGCGATGGTCGGATCGTTGTTCCTGATGTTCCTGATCCTGCTGACCCAGTTCAACTCGTTCTATCAAACGTTCCTGACCCTCTCGACGGTGGTCATGTCCGTGATGGGCGTGTTGCTTGGAATGTTGATCACGGGACAGAGCTTCTCGATCATCATGACCGGCACCGGGGTCGTCGCGCTGGCCGGGATTGTGGTCAACAACGCCATCGTCCTGATCGATACGTTCAACCGCTTCCGTGAAGACGGACTGGAGCCGCTCGATGCCATCTTGAAAACATCGGCTCAGCGTATCCGTCCGATCCTGCTGACCACCATCACCACCATCGCGGGTCTTATCCCGATGGCGACGAAGGTCAATTTCGACTTCTTCAACCAGGTGACGGCATATGGCGGCATCACGGCGGTCTGGTGGGTTCAGCTTTCGACCGCAGTCATTTCCGGTCTTGCCTTTTCGACCATCCTGACGCTGGTCATGATCCCGGTCATGATCGCGCTTCCCAGCGTCTGGGTCGGAACCTGGCAGCGCCTGCGCAATCGGAAGGCTGCTGGTCAGAGCCAACCGCTTGAAGAGAGGTCAGAGGTTGAGGAGAAAGCCGAGCCGGCTGCTCCGCTGACTGAAGAAGAGCGGCCTGCCGCCAAGGTGGTGGCGCTGGAAAAGCGTCCGCAGGAAAACAACCGGCCGCTGGAAGGACTTCCACACGCAGCCGAGTAAGCTCACAGCAAACTCCAAAAGCAAAGGCCGGCCCCGCAAGGGACCGGCCTTATTCATTTCAGCGAAGAAATGTGGCTTAGCCGACGATTTCGTTGCCAGCGAACCAGAACGCGATTTCTTCAGCAGCTGTCTCTGGAGCATCTGAGCCGTGGACAGAGTTTTCGCCGATCGAAAGCGCGAATTCCTTACGGATCGTGCCTTCGGCAGCGTCTGCAGGATTGGTCGCGCCCATGACTTCACGGTTCTTGGCGATGGCGTCTTCGCCTTCGAGTACCTGAACGATGGTCGGGCCTGAAGACATGAACTCGGTCAGTTCGCCGAAGAACGGACGTTCGCTGTGAACTGCGTAGAATGCTTCAGCCTGGCGCAGGGACATCCAGACGCGCTTGGACGCAACAACGCGAAGACCGGCTTCTTCGAGCTTGGCAGTGATCGCACCGGTCAGGTTGCGCTTGGTTGCATCCGGCTTGATCATGGAAAATGTGCGTTCGATCGCCATGGTTCTTCATTCTTTCCTGGGTTGGAGCTTCAAAAGCCCGTCAAAATCGCTGCGGCGAGCCATTGCCCGGCGCCGGTTCGAATTTGCGCTTCCTATATCTTTGCGGCGGAACAACTGCAAGGGGCTAGCCCATGACAGTTTCATGTCCAGATCCATGAAATCCGCGAAAAGAAGAGCCGCCAACAAGCGATAAAGATCAAATACAACCAAAAATGGTTTATTCCCTTGCCACAGCCGCCTATTCGTTATTAAACCCCCCCTCGTGATTTATGCATACATTGTAAAATTTGCGATGCAGGTCACAGCGGCGGGATTGGGGGGGACTGGGTTCATGAGAGCCTTTGTGCGGATGATGACGGAATACAATCGCTGGGCCAATGACCGACTGTTTGCAGACTGCAGAACGGTTGACCCGGTCGAGATGAACCGGGATTTCAAGGCGGAGTACGGTTCCATCCATGGGACCCTTGATCATATCCTTCTAGTCGATCGTCTCTGGCTGGCGCGATTTGCCAACCAGCCCGATCCCTTCACGAGCTACCAGGACATGGTGACCGAGGACTTCGACGAACTGGCCGAGCAACGCGCCTACACGGACGAAGACCTCACGCTGTTTTCAGATTCGGTGACCGAGGCACAGCTGGCGAAGGACATTCAATTCAGCACCATCCGCGACCCGCAACAGCTCGCCCAGCCCCTTGGCTCGGCGATGGTGCATCTCTTCCATCACCAAAGCCAATACCGGGCGCAGGTTCAGGTGTTCCTGCATATGCTGGGCGCCCGCTCACAGATCCTCGATCTGCTTCATTTCCAGTGCCAGACCCGCCTGGGCGTCATCTCGTTTCCCTGACCGCCGCGTATTTTTCAGCCCCTGCACATGATGAAACTCTGGAACTTGTCAGTTTCCAGGCTTACTTTCCAATGATCCGAAGCTGTTTCGCGTGGCTTCCGGCTCGAGCAGGAGAGTGAAGATGCCCACCGCGACGCTTGGAAAATGGCTGGACCTTCGTCCTCTCCTCCTTCTGCTCGCGCTGTTGGCATCTGCGGTATTGGCTCCTCCGGCACGCGCCGAAAGCAGCCTCCACGACCGCATGAAAGCCCTTTCCCCGGGGGCGTTGGAAGAGCTTTTCGTCTTTGTCGCCGGGAACACACTCTTCACGCTGCATCACGAAGGTGGCCACATGCTCGTGTCCGAGCTGGGTTTGCCCATCCTTGGCCAGGAGGAAGATGCGGTGGACAACCTGGCGACTGTCACCATGCTCTCGTTCGGCAGCGAAGACATGGACCTGCTGCTCTCCAACGCTATGATCGGATGGTTTCTCGCGGCCGAGACAGACCACGAGGATCTGATCTTCTATGATGACCACGATCTGGATCTTCAGCGTGGATACAGGATGCTATGCCTGATGGTCGGCAGCGACCCGGCCGCTTTTGCAGATCTCGCCTTCGATCTCGATCTGCCGGATGAACGTGCCGAAACCTGCAGCTTCGACTATGAGCAAGCCGCAATCTCCTGGGAGATTGCCACCGAGGCGTATCTGCGCAGCGAATTTGACACACGTCGTCAAATAGCGGTTCGCCACGATGATCCCGGCGTGGAGTTCGAACAGCTGTCGGTCTTTCTCAAGGAAAGCGAGCTGATGGAGACTGTCGCCGAAGAGCTGGACGGTCTTTACAAGCTGCCCGACCCTGTCACCTTTCGGGCGGCGACCTGCGGCGAAGAAAACGCCTTCTGGGACCCTCAAAGCCGCGAACTGACGCTGTGCTACGAACTGGTAGCGGGGTTTGCCGAGATCTATTTCTCGGCGCTGATGAGCGACGGCTAGAGGACTTTGTGCACCATCGGGCGGCTTTCTTACCTCAGGCGTGCGCTAGGGGCTTGAAAGCTGCGGGAACCTCGGCCATTGATCCGCAATGCTACAAATATCCGACCTCACCTACCGCATCGGCGGA
Organism: Roseibium polysiphoniae; assembly: GCF_014842925.1. Taxonomy (GTDB): domain Bacteria; phylum Pseudomonadota; class Alphaproteobacteria; order Rhizobiales; family Stappiaceae; genus Roseibium; species Roseibium polysiphoniae. Next base: position 689,434 of record NZ_JACYXJ010000001.1, on the reverse strand, counting down.
CGCCTGTTGATCGAAAACGCCAGTGTAACGCTGCCTGCACGGACCAAGACCGGTCTTGTGGGGCGCAACGGCACGGGCAAATCAACGCTCTTCAAGCTGATCACCGGCGACCTCAGCTCTGAGAGCGGCTCGGTCAGCATCCCGAAACAGGCGCGGATCGGTCAGGTTGCGCAGGAAGCGCCCGGCACCGAAGAGAGCCTGCTCGATGTGGTGCTGAAGGCCGACACGGAGCGCGCTGATCTTCTCGCCGAGGCGGAGACGGCAACTGATCCGCAGCGCATCGCTGAGATCCATGTTCGTCTCGCCGATATTGACAGTCATACGGCGGAAGCAAGGGCTGGCGCGATCCTGTCCGGTCTTGGCTTTGATGCCGAGGCGCAGCAGCGCCCCTGCTCCGCGTTCTCCGGCGGCTGGCGCATGCGCGTGGCCCTGGCAGCAGTTCTTTTTTCGGAACCCGACCTTCTGCTTCTTGATGAGCCTACCAACTACCTCGATCTGGAAGGCACCATGTGGTTGGAAAACTACGTCGCACGCTATCCGCATCAGGTGCTGCTCATTTCCCATGATCGCGACCTCCTCAACAAGGCCGTGGACAGCATTGTTCATCTGGATCAACGCAAGCTGACCTTCTACCGCGGTGGCTACGACAGTTTCGATCGCCAGCGGCGCGAGACCATGGTCCTGCAGCAGAAGGCCCGGGAAAAGCAGGATGTTCAGCGCAAGCACATGCAAGCGTTTGTCGACCGCTTCCGTGCCAAGGCCTCGAAAGCCCGTCAGGCGCAATCGCGTCTGAAGATGCTGGAGCGCATGGAGCCGCTTACCGGCCTGATGGAAGACAGCTCGACGCCGATCCACTTCCCGGACCCTAAGGGACGCCTCGCGCCCCCTATCCTGAAGCTCGAAGATGTTTCCGTGGGCTATGATGGCAAGCCTGTGCTCAAGCGCATCACTGCCAGCATCGATCCCGATGACAGGATCGCGCTCCTGGGCGCAAACGGCAACGGCAAGTCGACCTTCGCCAAGCTGATTTCCGGTCGACTGGAGGCCATGGGCGGCGACATCACCAAGGCGTCGAAGCTCAAGATCGCGTTTTTCGCTCAACACCAGATGGACGAACTGCGACCGGCCGAGAATGCAATTGCCCACGTCCGCTCGCTAATGCCCACAGCATCTGAGGCTCAGGTCCGTGCACGCGTGGCCGGCTTCGGTCTACCGACCGAGAAGATGACGACTCCGGCAAAGGACCTGTCGGGGGGCGAAAAGGCGCGTCTGCTGCTCGGTCTTGCAACGTTCGACGGCCCGAACATGATCATCCTCGATGAGCCGACCAACCACCTGGACATCGACAGCCGTGAAGCGCTGGTCATTGCTCTCAACGAATATCAGGGGGCGGTCATCCTGATCTCGCACGACCGCCATCTGGTCGAGGCTTGCGCGGATCGCCTCTGGCTGGTGGGCGATGGCGGCGTCACGCCCTACGAGGGCGACATGGACGACTATCGTCAGTTGATCCTCAAGGGGCCTGACGCCAAGAAAAAGAAGCCCAAGGAAGAAGAGGCTCCAAAGCCGAAGGCGGAAAAGCCACAGGAAAAACGCAAGGACGCGGCGGTCAAGCGCACTGAGCTCAAGCCCCTGCGCAAGCGGATCAAGGATGCCGAGACGGAAATCGCGCGGCTTCAAAAGAAATTGGCGATGATCGACGAGGAACTTGCCGATCCGGGCTTTTACGTCGCGGATGCGGCGCGCGCGGCCAAGTTCGTCAAGGAGCGGGCCTTCTGCGAGAAGAAGCTGAACAAGACCGAAGAGCAATGGCTCGAGCTTTCCGCCCAGTATGAGGAGGCAGGCTGAGACCACAGCCTTCGAGCGCTCCAAGTGTCTCAACAAAAAAGCCCCGGCAAAAACCGGGGCTTTTTTTTTATTTCAGACCGCCATCAGCGTACTATAACGCCCTCAAAGCTAGCAGATTGTTTCACCGGAGTACTGCGCGGGTTTTTTGAAGAGTAATCTCCAATTGCGCTTGAAGACATTCGTCCAGACCAGAAAAGGCAGACCTTTGAAGAAGTCCGCGGCGGAGCCCTTTCCGGCATTCTTCATCGTTCGGATCGCAACGGTCGGCACTGCTGGCCGAAAGAAGCTTCTCGCTGTGATTGGTCGCCCCTCAACCAGCTCCCGGAGTGCCTTTCTGGTCGAAGATGGATTGTTCCAATCCGACCGGAACACGACACAGCCATTCTTGTTGATGATGAAGACCGCATTGGGCATGCTGCCATAAGCTTGGTGTGCAAGACCTTCAAAGGTATCGATGAAGACAGTTCTCGTCTCACCGTCAGCCTCCTTCAGCTGACGTGCACAGGTCGCCTTGTCCTCAAAACTCTTGTGGCCGGGAATGTTGCTTCCAGGATGTGCTTCGCGCACATACAGAACCGCGAAACTGAGATTGCTGAACTCCCTCTCGAGTGGCTGCATGATATTCCGGCGGCTTTGGAACAACGGACAGGTTCTGCTTCCCATTTCCAGAACCAGAAACTCGCCCGAAAAATCGAGTAACCTGCGGATTTCGCCATCTGTTGTCTCCAACGTGAAATCCTTGGCTTTTCCGCCAAGATCGACACCGTCAATGCGGTCAAAATCATAGTCGCTGGTCGAAAACTCATCGTAGTTGTAGCTTGCCATCATGCGCCCCTCTTCTTTCGTGGACCGGCTTCAGAAGTTGCCGACATGGTCTCGGTTATTTTTCTGAGTGTTCTGGTCGTCGTTTCCAGGTCTTCGGGCGAAACCCCTGCGACGGCCTGAGCGAGCAAAGCCTTTGCAATCGGAACAAGACTGCCCTTGAGTTCTGCCCCGTAGCGACTGACATCGATGATGCTTCGCCTTCGATCACGAGGATCTTCGGATCGCGTGACAAAGCCCTTGCGCTCCATCGTGTCGATCAGGCGGGTCACAGTGGTTCTGTCCTTGAAAGTGACACTTGCAAGGTCGCCCGGTGTTTGCGGCCCCTTTTCCCAAAGCACTATCAGAAGGGCCCACTCTTCCGCACTAACGGTGTGACCTGCCTCACGAAACCTGGCTGTGAGCTCGCCTCTGCTGAGAAAGCCAAGTCGGTTCACCCAATGCAGGAAGATATTTTCATAATCAAACATACGTGTATTATACAATAATTGCATATTACACTCAATAATCTGATCGCAGAAATGTCTGAAAACCTGGCAGCGGCTCAGCCAACAAAAAAGCCCCGATAAAAACCGGGGCTTTTCATTTCCATGGTCTGCGTCAGAGCATCAGAAGGTCAGCGGGCGCTCGCCGGCTTCGTCCTTGATGTAGGTCGGCAGACCGATGCGGTTGAGAATATTGAGGAACGGCTTGGGGTCGAGTTCCTCGACGTTCTTCATCGTTTCCACATCCCATGTGCCATCGGCAATGAGCATGGCCGCGGCCACTGGCGGAACGCCAGCGGTGTAGCTGATGCCCTGCGAGCCGACTTCATTGTAGGCGTCCTTATGGTCAGCGACGTTGTAGATGAAGACCTCTGCATTCTTGCCATCAGTCTTGCCCTTCACCAGGGTCCCGATGCAGGTCTTGCCGGTGTAGTCGGGCGCCAGCGAGGACGGGTCAGGCAGGACCGCCTTGACCACTTTCAGCGGCACCACTTCCAGACCTTCAGCCGTCTTGACCGGCTGCTCGGAGAGAAGGCCGAGGTTCTTCAGAACCGTGAAGACGTTGATGTAGTGATCGCCGAAGCCCATCCAGAAGCGCACATCGGCCTGCGGATAGTTGGTTGCCAGCGAGTGAACCTCATCATGGCCGGTCATATAGGCTTTCTGGGTTCCGACAACCGGCAGATCCCACTCCTTGCCGACCTCGAACATCTTGTTCGACTGCCACTTGCCCTGCTGCCAGGAATAGACCGTGCCGGTGAACTCGCGGAAATTGATTTCCGGATCGAAGTTGGTGGAAAACCAGCGGCCATGGGACCCGGCATTGATATCGACGATGTCGATTTCGGAGGGCTCGGCGACATAGTCATCGATGGCAAGCTTGGCATAGGCATTGACGACGCCCGGATCAAATCCGACACCGAGGATCGCCGTGACCTTCTTCTCGGCGCAGCGCTCGCGGCGCTTCCATTCGTAGTTTCCGTACCAGGGCGGTGTTTCGCAGATCTTTTCCGGATCTTCGTGGATCGCAGTGTCCATGTAGGCGGCGCCCGTCTCCAGACAGGCTTCCAGCACATACATGTTGACAAAGGCAGAGCCGACATTGATGACGATCTGCGCACCGGTGTCCCGGATCAGAGCAGCCACTGCCGCCGTGTCCATTGCATTGAGGGCATGAGCCTTCAAAACGCCGTCAACCTTCAGACTGTCCTTTTCGCGGATGCTTTCGATAATCCGCTCACACTTCGCAACCGTGCGCGAAGCGATGTGAATATCGCCGAGCAGGTCGTTGTTCTGCGCACATTTGTGCGCCGTGACCTGCGCGACGCCACCGGCGCCGATGATGAGTACGTTTTGTTTCATTTGGCCCATAGTCCTCCTTGGGTCGGGTTGGCATTCCAGTTGTCGGAAGCCGGGGACCCGGCTTCCCTTCGCAGCAGCTTTACGAGGGTAACCCTCAGGAAAGTGCCGATGCGAAGTCGTCGTAGCCGAAGCTACGGCAAACGTTTACAGACCCATCCAGTTCCTTAACGGCAATGGATGGCATCTTGACACCGTTGAACCAGTTTTTCTTGACCATCGTGTAACCGGCTGCATCCTGCATCGAGAGACGGTCGCCAGGCTTCAAGGGTTCCTCAAAACGAAACTCGCCAAAGATGTCTCCGGCAAGGCAGGATTTTCCGCAAATCATCCATTCTTCCGGTCCGGCATTCGGCAACACCTTGGCGGTTTCCCGGTAGATCAGCAAATCCAGCATGTGAGCCTCGATCGAACTGTCGACGATGGCCAGGTTCTTGCCATTGAACAACGTGTCGAGAACGGTCACCTCCAGTGTCGTCGAGCCGGTGATCGCCGCCTCGCCCGGCTCCAAGTAAACCTGTACCTCATTCTCACCGGCAAACCGCTTCAGCCGTTCCGCGAACTTCTCAAGCGGATAGCCCTCGCCCGTGAAGTGAATGCCGCCGCCCAGGCTGATCCAGTCCATCTGACGGATAAGAAACCCGAAGCGCTGTTCGATGTGGCTGAGCATGCCATCGAAGCGGTCGAAGTCATCGTTCTCACAGTTGTTGTGGAACATGAAACCGGAGACCCGGTCGATGACTTTCGCGATCTGATCAGGATCGTGTTCGCCAAGGCGCGAGAACGGACGCGCAGGATCCGCAAGGTCGAACTCGGATGTGGAGACGCCCGGATTGACGCGCAGGCCGCGAATGTGACTGGCCGATTGCCTGTCGAACCGCTCAAGCTGTCCGATGGTGTTGAACAGAATCTTGTCGGAAGAGGCGATGACCTCGTCGATTTCGTCATCCGCATAGGCGACCGAATAGGCGTGGGTTTCGCCCGGAAACTTTTCGCGGCCGAGCTTCACTTCATAAAGAGAGGATGACGTCGTGCCGTCCATATACTCGCTCATGAAATCAAACACGGACCAGGAGGCGAAACACTTCAGCGCCAGCAATGACTTGGCGCCCGAGTTTTCACGCAGCCAGGCAATCTTCTCCATGTTCGGCAGAAGCTTTGACTTGTCGATGAGGTAGTACGGCGTGGAGATCATCTCATGCCCTTCTGATATCGGCGCAACAGCGCGCAGCGAAAATCACGAAGGGCGCCGATTAGCGCGTCTGGCCGTCACACTCAACGGAAATCGACCCTTCCGCCTGCAAAATCCTCGTTCAGGTCAAGGACCAGCTGATGCATGAGAGGGCATCTGGAGCTCCATCCTGTATCGTCAACAGCTGAAAGGCGGCAGGAAGCCCGTCCCATCAGGCACTTGCACCGAGTAAAACGCTTGCGCTCGCTCTTTGGCGCAGTATAGCGTTTTGGCCGAGCTTTCCAGATTTTCAGCCCCTCCTTTCTCGTTAGCGCCCTGCATGATGGATGTCCTCAAAATAGCCCTCGGCAACCATCTCGTCGCGGCCGATCTACCGGAGGCTTTGACCTCGGGTCTGAAAGACACATTCGCGCGAGACTGGGCCCTGCCTGCTGATCCGGACACCCGGGCACCGATCTGCACTTTGCTAGAGGCAGTTGCCGCGCTCGCCCCGAACGAGGGCACCATTGGCCAGCTGGCATCGGCGCTTGTTCCGATCCTTCCAAAGCTTGTTTGGGTGGTCGACTACCCGGAGCACCCCGTGTTGAAGAAACGTTTCGGCCATGCCGTGCTGCACGTTAGCCCCGACCTCCTCATAGGTTGCAACATCCTCGCGGCGGAGACCGACTATCCGGCCCATAGGCACGCTGCGGATGAGCTTTATGTTCCTATGACGAATGGATCGACGGCTTACTGGCAGCAGACGGGACAAACGCGGCATGTTTCGCCCGGGGAGATTATCCGCCACGCTTCGCGAGAGGCGCATGCCATGAGAACCGGTGCAGAGCCGGTTTTGAACCTGTGGGTCCAGTTCGGGGAAGCACCAGGTGGCCCCACCTGGTTCACTTGAACGATGCGACCGCCTGCATTGGTACAGGAATGGTCAGGAATTCGCACAGATTTCCCACATGCATTCAACAGGCGTTCAACAAGCTTTCAACAGCTAGTCCTCAGGCTTTTCCACCGGACCACCGGCTTTGACCCAGTCAACAAATCCATCTTTCAGATGAGCACATTCAAAGCCCATGTCGTTCAAGGTGGCGGTCGTTAGGGCAGACCTCCAACCAGCGGCGCAGTGAAAGACAAAGGTTTTGGCCTCACCGAACACGTCCTTGAAATAGGGGCTCTCGGGATCGACCCAAAATTCAGCCATGCCGCGTGGACAGTGAAAACTGCCTGGAATGAAGCCAGAGCGTTGACGCTCACGAACATCGCGCAGATCGACAATCACCACATCAGGATCAACCATCATGGCGATGCCATCCTGAGTTTCCACCTCGCGGATGCGCGCGCGGGCCCTAGCCACCAGTTCGGCGGATGAGATCTTCAGCTTTGCCATGGGGCCTCCTCCTCAGGGGCGATTTAACTTGGGGCAATCTAAGACTTGCGGAATTCCGCAAGCACATGCGGGATCGTGCGATCCGGGCGAGCCAGCTCATAGTCTTGAAAGTGCTTCAATGTCAGGCCGTGATCCTCGAAGCTCCGCCACTCAGAGGGCATGAGAGGCCAAGGTGGCCCGTCCGCCTCACTGCCCTCTTCTCGCGTTCGACTGATCAGAAGCAACGTGCCGCCTGGCGCGACCAGTGACGCAATGGCCGGGATTGCGTCCGCACGAAGAGGATCTTTCATCGCCTGGATAGTATAGCACTCGTGAACGAGGTCGAAAGCGCCCTTCCAATCCTCCGGGAGCGCGAAGAGGTCGCCCGCGATATAATCGACTGCGCTTTGCGGAAAGCGCTTTTTCGCCCAAGCGATGGCCTCGCTGGCGAGATCAAAAGCCGAAGTCTTGTATCCAGCGGCAGCCAGCGCTTCGGCATTGTCACCAAGTCCGCAAGCCACATCGAGGGCGCGGCGTCCCTGGCCCGGATTTTTGGCGAGCCAATCCACAAGCACTGCCTTTGGCGCCAGATCCGCCCAAGGCACAGCCGCAGGATCGCCGCCCGCCTCCAGATAGACCGTTTCAAACCAGGCCTGACGATCTTCAGCGTCGCCGCCGGTTGCGCCAGTCAATCGATCATTCCGCTGCCTGGCGGCCTCGCGCCTTGCAAGAAAGTCGCCTGACTTAACATAGTCGTCGTTGTGCACGTTACACCCCTTCGATCCTAATCACGCCTTGAGTTCCCAGCCGCCGTTTTCACGCTGCCGCCAGTAGGTCACCTGAAAGCCCTCGGACTTTGCATCCTTCCAGCGCTGCCGTGCATCACCAAGCGCGTCTGGATCGTTGCCGTCGAACATATAGACGGCACGCTGATAGCCAGCCAGCGGCGGCGGCGCGGCCCTATCCACAAGAAACCGCACATCTGCGGCGTTCGGATTGTCTGCTTCGCTGGTCAGATAGATCGGTTGCTGTTCGGCAAAGCCGTCGGCCTTTGTTCCATGAGGCAGGAAGCTGTCGTCCTGAAACGTCCAAAGATGTGCATCAAGTGCCTCACATCTCTGCTGAGATCCAGCCTGCACGACAACCCGCCAATCGCGCTCAAGGCACTTTTGCAAAAGAGCAGGAAGGGCGGCTTCCAGCGGTTGGTGCATCAGATGATAGAAAAGCACGTCGACGGTCATGAACTTCTCAATTGCCTTCTTCAGCAGCGGACGCTTTCAAGATTCGCGTCCTCTCATGTCGCCACCGCGTCGATCACCCAAAGACCAAATATGCTCGATCCACGGGTGCGACAGCCAGATGTGATGCGGTTGCGCAACACATCGAAATGACCTTGCGGAATTGCGATTGCCAGCATGGACATGTGCCGCGAGTCGTATCATTAACCCTTCGCAAATGTCGATTAGCTAGAGAATTGACCAGGGATATTTCGTGAATCAAATCACGAAAGACGCTGGTCCGGCGTATCAACGGACACGACGTTTCGGGGGACTGAATGATTACGCGCGTTGTTGTGTTTTTTACACTCGTCTTTGCCATTGCAGGCGCTACTGCCAGCCTTGGCCTGGTTGTGACGGAAGAAGCCACGGCCTGCCAGGCCTACAAGACCTGCTAACCGAGCGTTCTTGTTGGCACCGAGCTAAACCAGACAGATTGAAAACCCGCCGTAACCGGCGGGTTTTTTGTTTCTGCGACCGGCTTACGCCTCGTAGAAATCGGCGACGAGACGATCCAGCAATCTAACGCCATACCCAGTCGCCCAGCTCTGGTTGATTTCATTCTTTGCAGGACCGAAGGCCATGCCTGCAATGTCGAGATGTGCCCAGGGAACATCATTTGCGAAGCGTTGCAGGAACTGGGCCGCGGTGATCGAACCCGCGGTCCGGCCGCCCGTGTTCTTCACGTCCGCATTGGGCGTGTCGATCAGCTTGTCGTAGTCCTTGCTGAGCGGCAGCCGCCATACGGTTTCTCCGGAGGCCTTGCCTGCGGCATCCAGCCTTTCAGCCAGCTCGTCATTGTTCGAGAAGACGCCCGCGTTGACATGACCAAGCGCCACAAGCACCGCGCCAGTCAGCGTTGCCAGGTCGATCATGAACGCCGGTTTGAAGCGATCCTGCGTGTACCAGAGCGCATCGGCAAGCACGAGGCGGCCCTCAGCATCCGTGTTGAGGATCTCGATGGTCGTGCCGGACATGGCGGTCAGGATGTCGCCTGGACGATAGGCATTGGCATCAGGCATGTTCTCAACCAGCCCAATGACGCCGATCACGTTGGCCTTGGCCTTGCGTGCAGCGAGGGCGTGCATAAGGCCCGTTACAGCCGCCGCGCCGCCCATATCGCCTTTCATTTCGTCCATACCAGCGCCGGGTTTGAGAGAGATGCCGCCCGTGTCAAACACGACCCCCTTGCCGACGAAGGCCAGCGGAGCCTCCCCCTTCTTGCCACCGTTCCAGCGCATGATCGCCAGGCGTGGTGGACGGACCGAGCCCTGTGCCACTCCGAGCAATGCGCCCATCTTGAGCTTCTTCATTTCCTTTTCGGTGAGGATCTCAACCTCGACGCCGAGTTTTTCGAGACCACTGGCCGTTTTGGCGAATTCCACCGGTCCAAGGTCATTTGGCGGAAGGTTGACCAGATCTCTCGCCAGGCACACCCCATTGGCCACGCCCTCACATGCCGACCAAGCCTTCTTGGCCGCCTTCACATCGTCAACGGCGATTTCCAGCTTGGTCGCAGTAGGCGCCTCGTCGTCCGCTTTTTTCGTCTTGTATGTGTCAAAAACATAAGAACGGAGCTTGGCGCCCATCGCGATGGTGGCAGCATCTTCCGCTGAGACGGGCTCATCGCCTGCAACATCCAACAGCAAGGTCGCCCTGTCGGCTTTCGCTCCTTTCAGGAGCGCCTGGACCGATCCGCCCAGTTTCAGCCAGTCCTCTTCGGCCAGTTCAGCAACATTGCCCAGCCCGACAAGAATAACCCGGTCAAGTTCCAGCCCGGCAGGTGCGATCAAATCCAGCGTCGTCAACTTCTTGCCGGTGAAGCCGCCGACCGAGGCCGCACGCTCCAGACCACCCGCCAGTCCACCCAAGAGCTCTGATGTCGCTGCGCCGAGCGTCAGTCCCTCGCCTGCCAGCAAAACAGCGACACCTGCCTTGGGCGCGCCCGACTTTACAAAAGTTACCTTGGTCAGTTTGGTCATTTTCATTCCCGATGATGCTTGGCCGGTGTGGTCGGCCATATTTCCCGCACAGATGGTGCAGAGGCTGTACATGATCATGGTGCCTTGCCCTGCGCTCGGCAAGTGCTGAGAAATTAATCAAGATTAACCAAGTTTGTTGGTGGGCCGTTCACCAAAAACCGTGTTATTGCGTTGAGAGCATTTGACTTCACTCATTCGGCCTGGTGCCGGTAACCGAGCGGCATGAAGACACTCGAGCGATACATCATCAAGCGCGCGTTTTTCGCCTTTGCCATGACACTGGCAGCGATGACGGGGGTGGTCTGGGCAACACAAGCCCTCCGGCAGCTTGATCTGGTCACCTCCAAAGGCCAGACCATCGTTCAGTTCATCAGCATCACAATGCTCGCGATGCCGTTCCTTGTGGTCATCGTGGCGCCCTTTGCGCTTATGATTTCGCTCATTCTCGTGTTGAACGCGCTTTCCAGCGACAGCGAGCTGATCGTCATCAATGCGACAGGCGGATCCCGCTATCTGGTGCTGAAACCAGTCATGATATTCGCCGTGTTCGTATTCGGGCTCAGCGCATCCATGTCGCTCTACTTCGCACCGCTTGGCCTTGGCGAGCTGCGTGAGGAAATTGCGAGGGTGCGCGCAGATCTGATCGCGAACATCGTCAAGCCCGGGCGCTTCATCACGGTCGAGGATGGATTGACGTTCCACATTCGCAACAGGTCGGGCAACGGCAATCTTGATGGCCTTCTGCTGCACGACACCCGTGATGAGGAAACCGCATTTACGTACCAGGCTGAAACGGGCCAGATCATCGAAGCTGCAGACCGGACGCTCCTGGTCATGCAGAACGGTACGATACAACGCCGTCCGAAGGCCGAAGGCGACATTTCCATCGTCCGCTTTCAGTCTTACGCCTTTGATCTTTCCAATCTGATCCCGGAAGCTTCCGACCCGGTTTTCAAGGCGAGCGAACGGTCCACGCGAAACCTGATGGACCCGGATCCAGATGACGGCTATGCCAACGAGCATCCAGACAAATTGCAAACCGAGTTGCACGAGCGGTTCAGTCAGCCGCTCTACTGCCTCGCCTTCGCGTTGATTGTGTTTGCGTTCCTCGGGCGGGCGCGCACGACACGCCAGAACCGTTCCGTCGCCGTTCTGGCATCCATATGCGCTTGCATTGCGCTGAGGACAGCCGGCTTTGGCATCACTGCCATCACCGGGGCCAACTCCACGCTTCTGACCATGCTCTATTTCGTGCCGACTGCCGGTATTGTGCTGGCGCTCTGGGCGATCATGCGCGACGAGCACATGCCGATGCCGCGCTGGATCAGGGAATCTGTCGACCGCCTCTCGATGATGATCGACAAGATCGCCGCGCGTTTGAATGGTCAAAGCACCGGCGGAGCGTCATAAGCCATGATCCTCGGCCGGACTCTTGGACTTTATTTTTCGGGTCGTTTTTTAAAGGCGATCCTGGGGCTTTTTCTGCTCGCGACAGTCCTGATCTTTCTGTTCGACGTCCTTGAACTTGTTCGGCGCGGGGGAGACCGGGATGGCTTTTCGGTCCTTCGCGTCAGTCTGATCTCGCTGTTGCGCGTTCCCCTTTTGCTCGAACAGGTGATCCCTTTTGCCGTTCTCTTTGGGTCCATAGCCGCCTTTGTGAGCCTCAGTCGCGCCCTCGAACTCGTTGTCACCCGTGCCGCCGGCATCTCCGTTTGGCAGTTCACGCTGCCAGCGCTTCTGGTCGGCCTCGTGCTCGGCATCCTTTCCATCACGGTTTACAATCCGGCCGCGGTCTGGCTGCAGCAGAAATCGGACGAGGCGGCGGCGGGACTGTTTGGCTCAGACCAGGGACTGCTGCTGCAGACGACGGGAGATGTCTGGGTCCGGCAAGATGGCCTTGACGGAGAGTCGGTCATGCTCGCAAAGCAGCTGCTCAATGGCGGCGAGCAACTCTTGACCGTGACGATTTTCACCTTCGACCGGACCGGCACATTTCAAGAGCGCATCGAGGCGAGCGAGGCGCGATTGGGCAATCAGATCTGGTATCTCAAGGATGCAACGGTCTACACCACCGAGCGTGATCCACAGACCTACGGAAGCTACGAGGTCAGCACCTACCTGACCGCCACAGAGGTGCGCGAGAGCATCGGATCACCCGAATCAATTTCATTCTGGAACCTTCCACGCTTCATCGAGTTGGCGCGAAACGCCGGATTGCCGGCCTACCGGTATGCCCTGCAATATCAAACTCTTCTCGCCCGTCCCCTGCTTTTGATGGCAATGATTTTGATCGCAGCGGCGGTTTCTTTGAGGGTTTCGCGTTTTGGAGGTCTCGGCGGAATGATTCTGGGTGGAATCATCGCTGGCTTCGTGCTTTACGTTCTATCTGAGCTCGCGAAGGACTTTGGGGGAGCGGGCATCGTCCCGCCCACAGTCGCAGCGTGGGCTCCGGGGATTTTTGGAGTGCTTATGGGGCTTACCATCCTGTTGAATCAGGAAGATGGGTGAAGAACGCGTGATTTGTCCTTCGAACATTTTTCCTGGACCGGATGCACGGTTGACCGCGCGCGGGAAGCGAACCGCAGCGCGAACCCTTTCGCTCAGCCTCACTCTCACTATTTCGCTTTTTGCAGCAGGCGCTGCTGGTTACAGCACACCAGCGCGCGCCCAGAGCAGCATAACTGACACGCTTGCAAGCCAGGTCAGTGCAGATGCGCAGATGATGCTGGAATCCGCCCAGATCACCTATGACTTCGACCGCGACGTCATTGTCGCATCGGGCAATGTCCAGGTGTTCTACGACGGTTATACGGTCGAAGCTCAACAGATCGTCTTCAACCGCGGGACACAGACGTTGACCGCCCGTGGCAATGTGGTGATGACGGAGCCTAACGGAACGGTCGCCCAGTCTCAGGAAATGATCCTGTCAGAGGATCTCGCCGAGGGTTTTGCCCGGGCGCTTCAGATTGACACGCCGGAGCGCACCCGCTTCCTGGCCGAACAGGCGAGCCGCACTGACGGCAATGTCACGACTTTCGAAAATGGCGTCTATACGGTCTACACCAAACCGACCAATCCGCCGGACAAGCCCCCCTTGTGGCGTATTCGGGCGGCCAAGATCATTCACGACGAAAAAGAACGGACAATCTACTACGAAGATGCGTCGCTGGAGTTCTTCGGAACCCCCATCGCTTACGCGCCGTTCTTTTCGATGCCGGATCCAACCGTCAAGCGCAAATCGGGTTTCCTTATGCCCGGTGGCATCGTGTCGGACAGTCTTGGTTATGGGGTCACTGTTCCCTATTATTGGGCGCTCAGTCCCAATTACGACCTGACGACGACCCTGTCACCGATGACCAAGCAGGGTCTGCTCGGCGAAGCCTCCTTCCGTCACAGGCTTGTATCCGGGTCCTATACGATTGCCGCAGCCGGGCTGTTTCAGGCACGCCCATCCGAATTCGCCAACACCAGTGGTGACGGACGCTGGCGCGGAGCCGTCAAGACCACAGGTAATTTCAAGCTTTCGGAAAACTGGGATTACGGCTGGAACCTGACCTACAAGAGCGACCGTGTTTTCCTGGAGGACTACTCAGCGGTTGGCTTCGATGACAACGGCGAAACCTCTGAGATCTATCTAGAAGGTAATACCGTTCGCAATGGACTGACGTTCCGTGGCTATGCTTTCTCGCTCTCACAGGAAGACTACACCGGCGACGCGGACAACGACCCCAGCTCGGACTTTTCGCCACTTGGGCAGTCCCTTCAGGACAAGCAGCCATTTGTGTTGCCTGTAATCGACTATGACTACGTCTTCTCAGACCCGATTGTCGGTGGTGAATTGTCCTTGACAAGCAATTTCACCTCTCTGACGCGCGCAGAGACGGATGCGTTCCAGGCAACAGGTTCTGATGTTGACCAGTTCCGGGGTGTCGATGGGACCTTCTCTCGTCTTTCGATGCAAGGCGAGTGGCGCCGGACGTTCATCGATCCGCTCGGCCAGGTCTTCACACCTTTTGCCTATGTTCGCGGTGACCTTTTCTTCCTCGCCTCGGCCGACGAGGATGTAAACGCCCTTACTGGCGAAACGTTTGTTGGCCGTGCGATGCCAGCCGCCGGTCTTGAGTACCGCTATCCCTTTATCGCCACATTCGATGGCGGCAACCAGATCCTTGAACCGGTCGCTCAGATCGTGGTTCGCCCGAATGAACAGCGGATCGGCGAACTGCCAAACGAAGACGCCCAAAGTATCGTTTTCGATGCGACGACGCTCTTTGACTATGACAAATTTTCCGGTTTCGACCGGGCCGAAGGCGGATCACGGGTCAACGTGGGTTTGAACTACAAACTGCAGCTGAACAGCGGATACTATCTGAGCGCCTTGTTCGGACGCTCCTACCAGATCGCCGGCGAAAATTCCTATGCGACCTCCGACATCCTTGGGGCGACGTTGGATTCGGGTCTCGAAACCGATCAATCAGACTATGTCAGCAGCCTCTATCTGGACACGCAGTACGGCGTCAGGGTCGGAGCCCAGGCTCGGTTCGACAACGAGGATTTCCAGATCCGCCGGTTTGAAGCACAAGCAACCGGCACCTATGGCCCAGTGGTCTCGTCGATCGCATACGCCTTCCTTGACGCCCAGCCGAGCCTGGGGATCGACGACCCGCGCGAAGAAGTCCTTGGCTCTGCGAGCTTGCGACTGAAAGAGAACTGGCGCGTATTCGGGTCACTGCGCTACGACATTGAAAACTTCGACATGGTCCAGGACGGTTTCGGGCTTGGCTATGACGACGAAGGCTTCTCAGTGTCGCTGTCCTATGCCGAGGACCGAAGCCGGAACAACGACGAAGAGGTCGACCGGACCATCTATCTTCGGGTTGGACTGCGCACGATTGGCAACACGCAGGTTTCGTCCGGCGTTCAATAAAAAAGATGGCCGGCACTTCTATTTCCGGACTTTGCCAAGTTTCCGACACATCCGTGCGTCCTAAAGAGGGCATTCTTTGAATTTGCCGTCAGTTTGTGCAAGATCATCGGCAACATAAAACGTGAGTCATCAGGCCGCTTTGTCGGCGCGGACAGGGTTTCAATGCGCTTCAGGTTCCTAACTCTTTTTCTTCCGATTGTCCTCATGGGCACCCCGTTGCCGAGCGTTGTTGCCCAGACCTCAATCAAGGTCATCGTCAACGATGAGGCAATCACCTCCTATGACATTCAACAGCGGGCGCGCCTGATTACGATGACGCAGCGCAAGGGCGGCGCGACGGCACGGCGCATGGCGGAGCAGGAGCTGATTGACGACAAGTTGAAGCTGACCGAAGCGGCCCGTGTTCGCATTTCCGTCTCTGACAGTCAGATCAATGGCGCCTACGGCAACATTGCTCGAAACGTGAAGATGAGCCAGTCGCAGTTGTCGAACGCACTGCGCCGGGGCGGCGTCAATCCGCAAACGCTCAAGGACCGCCTCAAGGCACAACTTGCATGGTCACAGGTCGTGAGACGCCGCTTCCAGGCCGAGGTAAAGGTCACGGAATCCGACGTTATTGCGGCGTTGCGCAAGTCTGACAAGAAAGACCAGAATACGAGTATCGAATATGATCTGAAGCAGGTCATCGTGGTTGTTCCAAAGAAGGCCAGCGGCGGCTTCAAATCCAAGCGCAAGCGCGAGAGCGATCAAATTCGCAAGGCCTTCAACGGCTGTGAACAAGCCGGCTCTGTTCTTGGACAATACAGCGAAGTTGTTTTGCGCCCGGTTGGGCGCCGGCTCGAGACCGAGTTGCCGGAAAATATGCGCGATAGCGTCAACGACACCGAACCAGGGCGCTTGACGAAGCCCCAGCAGACCGGTCGTGGCTACGAAATGATCGCGGTCTGCAGCAAGCGGGAAATTCAGTCTGACATCGCGGCACGAACCGAGATGGAAAGCGAGCTGCGCGCGAAGGAAGGCGAAGCCCTGTCCCGCCGCTACCTGATGGACCTGCGTCGGCGTGCCACGATCGTAGAGCGCTAAGCCGATGGTGTCCGTCAAGACGCCGCTGGCCGTGACATGCGGCGAGCCGGCAGGAATTGGGCCAGATATCACTCTGATGTCCTGGGCCGCGCGCAAGACGCTTTCACTTCCCACGTTCTACTTGCGTGGCGATCCAGGTTTCATTGGACGCCGAGCACGGCGCCTGGGCCTTGACGTTCCGGTCCAGGTTGTGGAACCGGAAGAAGCGATAGGCTGCTTTTCCAAGTATCTGCCCGTGGTGGCGACCGGTGATCCGGTGGATGATCGGCCCGGCGAAGAGGCTGAGGAAACGGCTCACGCTGTGATCGCCTCGATCGAAGCTTCAGTCCAGGATGTTCGTGAAGGCCGGGCGGGAGGTGTTGTCACCAACCCGATCAACAAGGCTGCACTTTACAGTGCCGGCTTCACCTATCCCGGCCACACCGAATTTCTCGGGCATCTCGCCAACACGCATTGGCCTGATGGCCCGTACCTGCCTGTCATGATGATCGCCGGACCCGAACTGATGGTTGTACCGATCACCATCCATATTGCCCTCAAGGACGTTCCCTTAGCGCTCACTGAAGACCTTATTGTCGAAACCGGACGTATCACTGCAAACGACATGAAAACGCGCTTTGGCTTCTCGGCACCTCGCCTCGCCTTCTGCGGCCTCAATCCGCATGCCGGTGAGAATGGCGCCATGGGCACGGAAGACCAGTCTGTCATTGCGCCGGCGCTCGAGAGATTGCGCTCCGAAGGCATCGACGTCACGGGCCCCTTGCCCGCCGACACAATGTTCCACCCGCAAGCCCGTCAGCAGTATGACTGCGCACTTGGCATGTATCATGATCAGGTTCTGGTGCCTGCCAAGACCATTGGCTTCGATGAATCCGTCAACGTGACACTCGGCCTGCCCTTCGTCAGAACATCTCCCGATCACGGAACGGCCTACGCATTGGCCGGCAGCGGCAAGGCCCGGCCGGACAGCTTCGCCGCGTCGCTTCGCATGGCTGCTGTCCTTTCTGATCCGAGCACCCTTTGATGGCTCAGATTGACGACCTTCCTCCTCTTCGTGAGGTCATTGCGACCCACAGCCTTGATGCGCGAAAATCACTGGGACAGAACTTTCTTCTCGATCTCAACCTCACATCCAGAATTGCGCGGGCAGCCGCTCCGCTTGATGACTGTACCATTCTGGAGATTGGACCCGGACCGGGGGGCCTCACGCGTGCGCTTCTTGCCGCTGGTGCCAAACGTGTCATAGCCATCGAGAAAGACACGCGCTGCCTGCCGGCTCTGTCAGAGATTTCCAGCTACTATGATGGCCGCCTCGAAGTCATCGAAGGCGATGCATTGAAAATCGATCCGGTTGCCCTTGCCGGAGGTGACAAGATCAAGATCGTTGCCAATCTTCCCTATAATGTGGGAACGCAACTTCTGCTCAATTGGATCACCACCGAGGACTGGCCGCCTTTCTGGACCTCCCTGACCTTGATGTTCCAGAAGGAAGTCGGTGAGCGGATCGTCGCCCAGCCCGGTTCCAAAGCCTATGGGCGGCTGGCTGTGCTTGCGGGATGGCGGACCACGGGCGGCATGCTCTTCGACCTTAACCCGAAGGCATTCACGCCACCGCCCAAGGTCACGTCGACGGTTGTTCAGCTCATGCCGCGGGAAAAACCTTTTGCCTGTTCGAGGAAAATGCTCGAGAAAGTCACGGCGGCTGCTTTCGGCCAGCGACGCAAAATGCTGCGTGCCAGCCTCAAGTCACTCGGAGGCCCGGCGGATGACTTGATCGAAGCGGCCGGCCTCACGCCCACCGCACGGGCAGAGGAAATAGACGTCGAAGGCTTTGTAAGGCTCGCAAACTGCTATGCAGAACGCTAGCGCCCCCGTGTCAGCGCGTCCTGCAGGTCGTCAACCATACCGTTCATCAGTTTGGCGACAGCCCCAGAGCGCTTCTGCTTTAGGCGTTCTGCCCTGAGGATCGAACGTACGTTCTCATAAGCGCGTTCAAGGTCCTCATTGACGACCACATAGTCGTATTTCGACCAGTGGCGCATCTCTCCGACCGCCGTTTCCAGACGGCGCATGATGACCTCTTCCGGGTCTTCTCCGCGACCACGCAGCCGCGCCTTCATCTCGTCGATAGACGGAGGAAGAATGAAGACAGAGACAACGTCCTCACGCATCTTTTCATAGAGTTGGAACGTGCCCTGAATATCAATGTCGAAGAGGATGTCCTTGCCGGTCTCGATGGTCTTCTCGACGGGACCGCGAGGTGTCGCATAGAAATTGCCGTGAACCTCGGCCCATTCCAGAAGCTCGCCACGTTCCTTCATCTCCTCAAACGCTTCAGGCGTGCGGAAATGATAGTGAACGCCATCCAGCTCGTTGGAGCGACGCGGGCGGGTCGTGACAGAGATCGAGAGGTCCAGATTGTCTTCCCGCTCCAGAAGCATGCGGGCAATCGTCGATTTGCCCGCGCCCGAGGGCGACGAGAGGACCAGCATCAGGCCGCGCCGCTCTCGCTCGGCCTGATCAGCACTGACCATCGTGCTTGCCTTTTCAGCCGGTGTCTCGGACATGGCCCTACTCCAGGTTCTGTATCTGCTCGCGCATCTGGTCGATGACGGCCTTGAGGTCAAGACCGATGGCCGTCAGCTCAACGTCATTCGATTTCGAGCAAAGCGTATTGGTCTCGCGATTGAATTCCTGCGCCAGGAAATCGAGACGCCGGCCAATGGCACCACCGGCAGAGAGCAGTTCGCGTACGGCATCCACATGAGCGTGAAGCCGATCAATCTCTTCACGAATATCAGCCTTCGTTGCGAGAATTGCCGCCTCCTGATGAAGACGCTGCGGGTCCAATGCACCGCCTGCCGCATCCAGCAACTCGGCAACCTGCGCAGAAAGGCGTGCCTTGATCGCTTCAGGCTGGCGAGAGGGCAACCCCTCGGCTCGACCCGTCAAACTCGCAACCGTGTCGATCTGCTGTGTGATGATGGCGTTGATGGCAGCGCCTTCACTCCGGCGCATGGCCACAAGTTCATCGAGCGCCCAATCAAGGCTTTCCAGCAGTGCCACGAACATGGCCGCCCGGGTTTCCTCATCGTCTTCCTGCTCCTTAAGCTCGAAGACGCCCTTTTGTGCCAGAATACCGTCAAGGGTTGGAGGGGCAACGTCGGGAACACGCGACCGCAGCAACTCAATTGCTTCCAGAACAGATTCCAGGGCGCTCTCATTCACAGTCAGGGCTGCTTCACCCTCATCGCGCTTCATGGACAGGCCGACGGAAACGTTGCCGCGTTTGAGAACCTTCGCGCATCGTTCACGGATCTTTTGTTCGAGATTCTCCAGGCCCGCGGGAATACGGATCCTGACGTCGAGGTTCTTGCCGTTGACGGACCTCAGTTCCCAAGTCCAGCGGACGACGCCTGCTTCGCCCTGAATGCGGGCAAATCCTGTCATACTGGCAAGCGTCATATCGTTCTCCACTTAGTTCGATTGCGAAGCCGGCTGGTTCTTTTCGGCCTCACGCCGTTCTCGCTCAATCTGCCGCCATTTGCGCACGTTCGCCTGATGTTGCTCATAGGTCTCAGCGAAGATATGCCCGCCGGTGCCGTCTGCGACGAAGTAGAGATCCTTGGTGCGAGATGGATTTGCTACTGCTTCCATAGCTGCCCGGCCGGGATTGCCAATGGGACCTGGCGGCAAACCATTGATCTGATAGGTGTTGTAAGGGGTTTCTTTTCTCAGCTCGGATTGCTTGATCGCTGACCGATCTTTCAACCAGGCTTCACCACCATGGATACCGTACAGGATCGTCGGGTCGGACTGCAGTCGCATGTTGCGATTGAGCCGGTTGACGAAGACACCTGCCACACGTGGACGCTCATCCGCCTTGGCCGTTTCCTTCTCGACGATGCTTGCCAGGATCACCAATTCTTCCGGCGACGCGATCGGGAGGTCCTCGCTGCGGCGCTCCCAAATTTCAGACAACAGAGCGCTCTGGGCCTCCGTCATCTGATCGATGATCTGCTGACGGGAACTGCCGCGAGTAAACGTGTACGTCTCTGGCAGGAGTGCGCCTTCTTCCGGAATCTCTGTGATTTCGCCCACAAGGACCGGGTGGGAGCGAACGCGCTCGAGGATCTGCGCCGTCGACCAGCCCTCTGGCACCGTCACCGAGTGGGTCACGGCATTGCCCTCAACCAGATCAGTCATGACATCCTGCATGCTGGTTCCGGCCTTGAAGGCATATTCACCGGCCTTCAGTTTCGTTGCGTTCTTGTAGAACCGCACGCCCGCATTAAAGACCAACTCATCAACGAGCGTGTCCTCGATAACGTTTTGGGCCTTCAACCGCTCGGTGATGCCTGAAAGACCTGAACCGGAGGCGATGACAACCGTACTGTCCTCCGTGAGGGGACCTGCCTGCTCGAAGACCTGCTTGCCGAAATAGAGCGCTGCGCCGGCGCCAAGCAGCGACAGCACCGTGATCGAGATCACCATATTGATCAGGATCACGACTGGATTTCGCACGTGGCGTGAGCGCGGCGGGGGTCCCGGCGCTGGTTCCGGCTGGATCGCTTCGCGCGGGCTTTTCGGCTTGATGCGCATCTAAAACGCTCCTTCTGATAAGTCCGGATCAGATCCGGTCGACCACTCCGGCGCAGCTCATCAAATACTCGTAGCGTAAAAAAGGCGCTGCCGAAGAAAAACGCCGCCTGAGCTCACGCTAGACGGCGAAATGCGGATACGGCGCTTACGCCGCAACTTTCTTGAACACCAAGGAAGCATTGGTGCCACCAAAGCCGAACGAATTCGACAGTGCCACATCAATGTTCATTGCCTTGGGCTTGTGCGCGACCAGATCGATCTCGGTCTCAATCGATGGATTGTCGAGATTGATCGTCGGCGGCGCCATGCTGTCGCGAATTGCCAGCACGGAGAAGATCGCCTCCACAGCACCCGCAGCACCCAGCAAGTGACCAATAGACGACTTGGTCGACGACATGGTCAGCTTGCTTGCAGCATCGCCAGCAAGGCGTGTGATCGCGCCCAGCTCAATCTCATCGCCAAGTGGTGTCGATGTGCCGTGAGCATTGACGTAGTCCACATCTGCTGCACTCACACCAGCCCGCTTGAGAGCCGCTTCCATGCAGCGATAGGCGCCGTCGCCATCCGAAGCTGGTGCTGTTATGTGGTGCGCATCGCCCGACAGACCGTAACCGACGATTTCAGCGTAGATCTTGGCGCCGCGCGCAACCGCATGCTCGTATTCTTCGAGCACGACAACGCCAGCGCCCTCGCCCATAACAAAACCATCGCGGTCCTTGTCATAAGGGCGCGAACCTTTTTCAGGCCGGTCGTTAAATCCGGTGGACAACGCCCGACACGCGGCAAAGCCAGCAAGCGACAGGCGGCAAACGGGCGATTCCGTTCCTCCAGCGACCATCACATCGGCATCACCGAAAGCGATCAGGCGGGACGCATCGCCAATGGCATGTGCGCCGGTCGAACACGCGGTCACGACCGCGTGGTTCGGGCCCTTGAGGCCATGACGGATGGAGACATAGCCACCAGCCAAATTGATCAGGCGCCCGGGAATAAAGAATGGCGACAGGCGGCGAGGCCCCTTGTCGGCCAGAACATGCGCCGCTTCCTCGATCCCCTGAAGGCCACCGATGCCGGAGCCAATCAGAACACCTGCGCGAATCTGGTCTTCATATGTTTCGGGCTTCCAGCCACTGTCAGCCAGCGCCTGGTCAGATGCGGCAAGGGCATAGATGATGAAATCATCGACCTTGCGCTGTTCTTTGGGTTCCATCCAGTCGTCGGGATTGAATGCCCCTTCGGCAGATGGATCGCGCGGGATCTGTGCTGCGATCTGGCATGCCAGGTCGTCGACCTTGAAGTTGGTGACCTTGTTGGCACCGCTCTTACCTTCGAGGATCTTCTTCCAAGAGACATCAACGTTTCCGCCAAGCGGAGACACCATGCCCAATCCTGTTACAACAACTCGCCTCATGAACCCGCACTTGTTTCGGGCAGACAGCCGAAATCGGTCTTGCCTGCCCGTCCATTCGTCATCAAGTCCGGCGAATTAGCCGGCGTTCTTTTCCAGGAACTTAACAGCATCGCCAACCGTCAGGATGGTTTCAGCTGCATCATCCGGAATTTCTACACCGAATTCTTCTTCGAAAGCCATGACGAGTTCAACGGTGTCGAGGCTGTCTGCGCCCAGATCGTCGATGAAGCTTGCAGCTTCCACAACCTTTTCAGCGTCCACGCCGAGGTGCTCGACAACGATTTTCTTAACTCGATCCGCGATATCGCTCATTTTCTATTTCCCTGAGTTTATAGTCTTAAAGCCGAGGCGCCAGTTCTCACCAGTTCTTCGACTTAATCACCGGAATTTCTATCTGCACATTGCACGGGAAAGGTCCATCGTCCCTTTGGGACCGTCGAACCTTCACGGCGTTGAACACGTTCTGGAAGGGCCAGATCTGCAAAACAGTTCGCCACCCTATCCCTTGGAACAATCGGCGGCTAGGTAACACACTTTATCTGCCTTGACCAGCCGCTCCCGGCCGCGCGTACGCGGCCCGGTTTCTTTTTGCCGGAAATTAAATTCCGCCTTTTAAATCATGGCCATGCCGCCATTGACGTGCAGGGTCTGTCCCGTGACATAAGCTGCTTCATCACTGGCGAGATAAACGGAAGCGGCCGCGATCTCGTCCGCTTTGCCCAACCGGCCCGCCGGAACGCTCTGCAGAATTGATTCCTTCTGCTTGTCGTTCAGTTCGTCGGTCATCGCTGTCTCAATGAAGCCGGGAGCGACCGTATTGACGGTGATGTTGCGGCTGGCAACTTCCCGCGCAAGCGACTTGTACATGCCGATCATGCCGGCCTTGGCCGCCGCATAGTTGGTCTGTCCGGGATTTCCGGTGACGCCGACAACCGAGGTAATTCCGATGATGCGGCCCGTCCGGCGCTTCATCATGCCCTTGATGGCAGCACGGCACAGGCGGAAACCAGACGTAAGGTTCACTTCCAGCACCTGATCCCACTCGTCGTCTTTCATCCGCATGAAGATGTTGTCACGGGTGATTCCGGCATTGTTGACCAGAATGTCGACCTTGCCGAGCTTCTCTTCGGCCGCCGGGAGCAGCGCATCGACAGCGGCACGATCAGAGAGATTGGCCGGTGTCACGAACGCGCGCTCACCGAGGTCCGCCGCGAGAACTTCCAACTTCTCTGCACGCGTGCCCGAAAGGGCGACAGTCGCGCCTTGCGCATGAAGTGCACGTGCGATGGATTCGCCAATTCCGCCGGTGGCACCCGTGATGAGCGCTGCTTTCCCCTCGAGGGTGAACATGGTGCTTCCTTCCTTTGGATCGCGACCCAGGCCTTAAAGCTTGGGATCAGCCGTTCAATTTTTCAATGAGAGCGTCGATGTCTTCTGGCGAATTGACTGCGATGCCTGTGGTTTCCTTGGCAATGCGCTTGACGATGCCGGTCAGCACCTTGCCGGTACCGACCTCGACGAATGTGTGGACGCCTTCGCTTGCGAGCCATTCGATTGACTCGCGCCAACGGACGGTTCCCGTCACCTGCTCGACCAGACGCTTGCGGATCTCGCCCGTGTCAGAAATGGGTTGCGCCAGAACGTTTGCGACCAGGGGCACCTTCGGCGCCTTGATGTCGGCGCCTGCCAGTGCTTCGGCCATGGCATCGGCTGCCGGAGCCATCAATGAACAATGGAACGGGGCGCTGACCGGCAACAACAATGCGCGGCGGGCGCCTTTTGCCTTTGCGATGTCAATTGCGCGCTCAACGGCGGCAACATGGCCGGAGACAACAACCTGCCCCGGCGCATTGTCGTTTGCTGCCTGACAGACTTCACCCTGCGCTGCTTCGCGTGCAACGTCCTGGGCAGCTTCGAAATCGAGCCCGAGGAGCGCGGCCATCGCACCCTGACCGACCGGGACGGCGTTTTGCATGGCGTCGCCGCGCACGCGAAGAAGCCGAGCAGCGGTCGCAACATCAAAAGCGCCGGCGGCTGCCAAGGCGGAGTATTCACCTAGAGAGTGACCAGCGACGAAGCTGACGCTACCTGCCAGATCGAGACCCTTTGATTCCAGAACTCGCATGGTTGCCAGGCTAACGGTCATGAGCGCAGGCTGCGCATTGGCCGTCAGAGTTAGGTCAGCTTCAGGGCCGTTCCACATAACGTCGGAAAGCTTCTGACCAAGCGCTTCATCGACTTCTTCAAAGACTGCTTTGGCTTCGGGATAGGTATCAGCCAGAACCTTGCCCATGCCAACGGCCTGACTTCCCTGTCCGGGAAACGTGAATGCGATGCTCATGTGAGACGTGCCTCCGACGACTTGTTCTCTTGTTTTTATTATCAGGCTTACGGGGATTGTCTGGCCCGGCCAGCTGACACAATGGCTGTGGAAGATCGGAAAATCCACTCTTGGGCGCGAGGCTATCGTACGGAGCACCCATGACTGTCAAGAGCTGCGGCCAGATTTGCCCGTATTCAAGGTGTTTCAAGACTGCAACCTGCTAGGCTAGGTTCCAGTTCGCTTGTGACAAAGGACCGGAGAAACGAAATGGCCAGCATTAAGATCCCTCTGCCGAAAGAACCCAAGCAGATGGTGACAGCGATCGTAGCCTATGCCGGCGTAGCAAAGCGGCTGCATCTGGAACTCTCACATCTTGCAGAAACGACAGATATCGATCTGGACGCCATTAAGGCCGATCTGATCAACGAGGCCAAGAAGGCAGTGCCGGCCGGCGACTTCACCAAGGATGAGGTCGGGCTTTACAATACAATGTTTGAAGCGATCGAGACGATCTTCAAACCCATCGACCCAGCACCCCAGGGGCTAGGCCCCAGGTGCTGATCGGATCGACGGTTCCGAAGTCCCTTGCATTTCCGCAAAGATCGGGTATACCCCGCGACGCAACCGGAAACTTGGCCGGGGGCTGAACGGAAGGGCGTGCAAACGTCAGGACACATAAAACTGTCTGTCTTCCCGTGTCTCCGCTCTCGTTTTAGAATTCTCGTTCCTTTCCGGAGGTCACGAGGAGGCTTCGCGCCAGTTTCCGAATTGAAACCAAGGAAAGGCTTTTTTCCATGCCTCTTTACGAGCACGTGTTCCTGGCTCGCCAGGACGTTTCGGCCCAGCAGGTCGAAGCCCTCGTCGAACAGTTCAAAGGTTTGATCGAAACCGCTGGTGGAACTGTCGGCAAGGTGGAAACTTGGGGACTTCGCTCCCTCGCATACCGCATCAAGAAGAACCGCAAGGCTCACTATACTCTGATGAACCTCGACGCTCCGCATGCTGCGGTTGCCGAGATGGAACGTCAGATGGGTCTGAACGAAGACGTTCTTCGCTTCATGACCTTCAAGGTCGACGAATTGGACGATGAGCCGTCTGCCATGATGCAGAAGCGTGACCGCGACGACCGTCGTGGTGGACGCGGCGACCGCTTTGGCGGTGGTGAGCGTGGCGGCGACCGTGGTGGTCGTGGTGGTGATCGGGGCGAACGCGCTCCGCGTCGTGCAGAAGGGGAGTAACAGATCATGGTTGATATCGCACAGATTCCGAGCCGTCGTCCGTTCTTCCGTCGTCGGAAGACCTGCCCGTTCTCCGGTGAAAATTCACCGAAGATCGACTACAAGGACGTTCGCCTCCTGCAGCGCTACATTTCCGAACGTGGCAAGATCGTACCGAGCCGTATCACCGCCGTTTCTGCAAAGAAGCAGCGTGAACTGGCCCGTGCCATCAAGCGCGCTCGCCTGCTTGGCCTGCTGCCTTTCGTCATCAGCTAAGCTGACCCAAAAGCCCGGGGCCATCCCCGGGCTCCCGGATTGAGGCCGACCGGATCCCTTGTGATCGGCCTCTAACCGTCTTCGTGAAAGGCGGGACAGACCGCAGGAGTTACTCCAATGCAAGTTATCCTTCTTGAGCGCATCGCCAAGCTCGGACAGATGGGCGACACCGTCCGCGTTCGTGACGGCTATGCCCGCAACTTCCTTCTGCCCCAGGGCAAGGCTCTTCGTGCAAACAAGGCCAACATGGCCAAGTTCGAAGGCCAGCGCGCCCAGCTGGAAGCCCGCAACCTCGAGCGCCGCGAAGAAGCATCTGCTGTCGCTGCAAAGCTCGACGGCGAGAGCCAGGTCATGATCCGTTCTGCTGGTGAAACCGGCCAGCTCTACGGTTCCGTTTCCAAGCGCGATATCGCTGAGGGCCTCACCGCAGCAGGTTTCTCTGTTGCGCGCAGCCAGGTTGAGCTCAACACGCCGATCAAAACCATCGGTCTTCACAACGTTCTGGTTGCCCTGCACCCGGAAGTCGAAGTCACGGTCGTGATCAACGTCGCGCGCTCTGAAGACGAAGCAAACCGTCAGGCTGCTGGTGAAGATCTCACCGCTCCTGAGCAGGACATCTTCGAATTCGAGGAAGACGAAGAAGACGAGACCGAGGGTGAAGGTGAAGAAGGCGAAGCTTCTGAGGAAGTCGCCGAGGAAGAAGAAGCCTAATCGGCTTCAACGCCTCTCACCTGACCGAATACAGAACGGCGCTTCTCGGGGCGCCGTTTTTGTTTTCAAGGCACTTCAACTTTCGGCATTTTTACCTGTTCAAAGGAAACCTCTCCGCTCAGGTAAAACGCGCGAGTTTACCGTATTTTTGCGCATACGTTAATTTTTGTTAACTATTTCAATAGCTAAGCTTATCAGGCCTCCGAGTCTCTTTCTGTCTGCGACGTCAAGACGTTGCTCCAGATTTCCCCGATGATTTCGACCCGGCTAAGGGAATCGGAGTCAAGATTTTTGATTCCTTGAAGCGCCGCTCAAGATCCGGTTAGACGATACCCACACGGGTCATTCGGGGGACGCCATGAAGGGCAAATTACAGTCAGTTGAAACTGAAGATGCTGCACAGCGACTAGCGCCGCACAACGCGGAAGCAGAGCGCCAGCTCCTCGGTGCGATTCTGGTCAACAACGAGACCTACTATCGCGTTTCTGACTTTCTCGAGCCTTTCCATTTTTTCGTTCCTCCGCATCAGGACATCTACGAAAAGATCGGGCAGCTGATCCGGGCCGGAAAGACCGCCTCGCCGATCACTCTGAAGACCTTCTATCCCGCAGACACCAAGATTGCCGAGCTCAGCGCGACACAGTTCCTGTTGCGGCTCGCGGCGGATGCGGCGTCGATCATCAACGCGGAAGACTATGGGCGAACGATCTATGATCTGGCCATGCGCCGGAACCTGATCCGGATCGGCGAAGACATGGTCAACATCGCCTATGACGCGCCCATTGACGTTCCGCCCAACCAGCAGATCGATGACGCGGAGCGCCGCCTGTTCGAACTTGCAGAAACCGGGCGGCAAGAGGGCGGTTTTGTTAGCTTCGGCGATGCACTTACCGAGACCATCGAGATGGCGCATGCTGCGTGGAATCGTGAAGGCGCGCTGTCTGGCATTTCGACTGGCCTGACCGATCTTGACCGGCTTATGGGCGGCCTGCAGCATTCGGATTTGATCGTGCTGGCGGCACGTCCCGCGATGGGCAAGACCTCTCTGGTTACGAACATCGCCTACAACATTGCTCAGGCCTTTCAGGCCGAAGAACAACCGGACGGCTCGCTCAAAACGGTGAACGGCGGTGTGGTGGGTTTCTTCTCGCTTGAAATGTCCGCCGAACAGCTCGCGACACGTATTATTTCAGAACAGACGGAGGTTTCCTCGTCGAAGATCCGGCGCGGAGACATTACCGAGGAAGAATTCACCAAGCTGGCGGGCGCTGCCCAGCACATGCAGACTGTTCCCCTGCACGTCGATCAGACCGGCGGCATATCCATCGCCTCCCTTGTCGCACGTGCACGGCGGCTGAAGCGCCAGCGCGGCCTCGATCTGATCGTGGTGGATTATATCCAGCTTCTGTCGGGCACATCCAAGACCGCTGGCAACCGCGTCCAGGAAGTGACGGAAATCACCACGGGCCTCAAGGCGCTGGCCAAGGAATTGAATGTTCCGGTCCTCGCCTTGTCCCAGCTGTCTCGTCAGGTGGAAAACCGGGACGACAAGCGCCCGCAACTTTCTGACCTTCGCGAATCCGGCTCGATCGAGCAGGACGCCGATGTGGTCATGTTCATCTATCGAGACGAATATTATCTGTCGAAGACCGAACCGGAAGAAGGGTCTCCGGAGCACGAAGTCTGGCGGGACAAGGTCGAGCGGGTCAAAGGTAAGGCGGAAATCATCATCGCCAAGCAGCGTCACGGGCCAACCGGAACGGTGAACCTGCACTTCGAAGGCCAATACACCCGCTTCTCAGATCTTGCACAAGACGACTACATGCCCGACCGGCACGACTAGCAGGCACCTGTTCAGAGGCCGCTTCTGCGACACTCGGTCGTGCAAAGGCCATGGCTTGGCCTTTGTGTTGGGCTTATCCTGACATTGCCGTGCCAATTCAGTGGCCGATTCTATCAACCGGACTTCAAGAGGCAGCTCCTTGCAGTACGTCATGCGCGCAACTGATAACCTCGCCGGCGGGCGTCTGACAATTGATCGCGATGCCATCGCTGCAAACTGGTCTCTCTTGAAGGGGCTCCTGAAGCCGGGCACGACTTGCGCAGCGACCATCAAGGCTGATGCCTACGGGACCGGTGCCACGAGCACGGCACAGCGTTTGTGGGAAGCAGGCTGCACGACGTTTTTCGTCGCCCTGCCAGAGGAAGGTGCATTAGTCCGCTCAGCGCTGCCTGATGCCACTGTCTATGTCCTCGGCGGCCTCTTTCCCGGCACCGCGTCAGACCTTGCGGGTGCGAACCTCATTCCGGTGCTGAACTCGGTCGCAGAGGTTCGGGAATGGGCAGGTTTTTGCAAGGCAGAAAGCAGAGCCTTTCCTGCCGCCCTGCAGCTGAACACGGGCATGAACCGCCTCGGCATGGATCCTGAAGAATTTGCAGATGTCATGGCGCAGAAAGAGCTGACCGGCAGTTTCGACATTGCCCTGCTCATGACCCATTTGGCCTGCGGCTCCGATCCGGAGCACCCTCTCAACCGACAGCAACTCAATACCTTTGTCGCGGCGACACAGCCCTTCAGCACCCTGCCGCGCTCGATGGCAAACTCGGCTGGCGTTTTTCTCGGACCGGACTACCATTTCGATCTGGCGCGGCCGGGGATCTCGCTCTACGGCGGCAAGGCGCTGGACACTGCGCCGAATATCATGTCCCCGGTTGCCATGGTCGAGGCCAGGGTCATGCAGATCCGCAACGTGCCCAAGGGCCAGACCATTGGCTATGGCGGGGCGGAGACTGTGACCCGTGACAGCAAGATTGCGCTGGTCGCAGCCGGCTATGCGGACGGGCTACATCGACGCGCTGGCTCCAGCGATGATCGGCCGGGCGGCTTTGGCGTCATCGACGGCCACAAGGTCCCGCTGATCGGCCGGGTCTCGATGGACATGATCGCCCTGGATGTGACTGACGTTCCAGGCGAAGCCGTCACGCGCGGCTCCTTTGTGGAAATGCTAGGTCCAAATGTTGCGGCCTCCGATCTTGCAGCTTATGCCGAGACCATTGACTACGAATATCTCACAGGTCTTGGACGGCGCTATCATCGCCGCTACGCCGCCCTGCCCGCGCCACAAGAGCGCTGAGGAGTTTCCGTCTGATGGCACGCCGTTCCACAAGCTTCGTTTGCCAGTCATGCGGGGCGGTCTATCCCAAGTGGACGGGACGCTGCGAATCCTGCGGCGAGTGGAACTCCATCGTCGAAGAGCAAGCCAGCGGTGGTGTTGGTGGCGGTCCGGCCAAGACCAAACCGACCAAGGGCCGCATCGTTCCTCTGGTCGGCCTTCAGGGGGACACCAAGGAAGCCCCAAGGATCCAGAGCGGCATCAAGGAACTCGACCGGGTCACCGGTGGCGGTTTTGTTCGTGGTTCGGCGCTGCTCGTTGGCGGTGATCCTGGCATCGGCAAGTCGACGCTCCTGATCCAAGCCGCAGCCGCCTTCGCCCGTCTGGGGCACAAGGCCGTCTATATCTCCGGCGAGGAAGCCATTGGCCAGGTGCGCCTCCGCGCGGAGCGTCTCGGTCTAGCGGATGCTCCTGTCGCTCTTGCCGCCGAAACCAGCGTCGAGGATATATTGGCCACCCTGCAGGATGGAGAACCGCCTGCCCTGCTGATCCTGGATTCAATTCAGACGCTGTGGACCGAACAGGCTGATTCTCCTCCTGGAACGGTGACCCAGGTTCGCGCGTCGGCCCAGGCGATGGTCCGCTATGCCAAGAAGTTCGGGACCACGCTTGTTCTCGTCGGCCACGTCACCAAAGACGGCCAGATTGCAGGACCACGGGTCGTGGAACATATGGTCGATGCTGTTCTTTATTTCGAAGGCGATGGCGCGCATCAATTCCGCATTCTGAGATCGGTGAAAAACCGTTTCGGGGCGACCGACGAGATCGGCGTCTTTGAAATGACCGGGGCAGGTCTGTCGGAAGTTGCCAACCCTTCGGCGCTTTTCCTAGGCGAACGATCGACCAACTCCCCGGGCGCTGCCGTTTTTGCCGGCCTCGAGGGTTCGCGCCCGCTGCTGATTGAGGTGCAAGCACTCGTTGCTCCCTCGCCGCTCGGCACACCGCGGCGCGCGGTGATCGGCTGGGACACCGCTCGCCTGTCGATGATCCTGGCAGTACTGGAAGCGCGCTGCGGTGTGCGCTTTTCCCAGCACGACGTCTATCTGAATGTCGCCGGAGGTCTCAAAATCAACGAGCCGGGAGCGGACCTGGCTGTCGCAGCGGCACTTGTCTCCTCACTCAGCGGGCTTGCCCTTCCGGCCAATTGCGTCTATTTCGGCGAGATCAGTCTGTCGGGAGCGATACGACCTGTCGCTCAGGCGCAATCAAGGCTGAAAGAGGCCCATAAACTGGGTTTCGACAAGGCATTCTGTCCGAAGGGAAACCTGAAGGATGGAAGGCGTACAGATTTCGCGGCGACGGGCCTCGAGGAACTCGGGGGTTTCATCGCCAAAATTGCAGCAAAGGGTGGATCGGGCGCAGACGCCTGAGTACCGAAGCCCATTGCCTTATGATGCCGACCCGGCGCGCGAAGCGCCGTGGCAGGCACGGACTAGGGACTGAACAGACACATGCCGATCACGCTGCTCGACGGAATACTTCTCGTCATCATGCTCATCTCGGCTGTCCTGGCCATGATCCGTGGCTTTGTGCGTGAGGTCCTGTCCATCGCGTCCTGGGTCGCCGCCGCCGCTGCCGCCTTTCTGCTATACAAGCAGGTCCTGCCCTACGCGAAACAGTATATAGCTCACGATCTCGTGGCGCTCGGCGCATCCGTCGCCGTCGTCTTCATCGTGACGCTGCTGATCGTCTCCTACATCACCATGCGGATTTCCGACTTCGTTCTGGACAGCCGGATCGGCGCTCTGGACCGGACACTCGGTTTCGTCTTCGGAGCCGTGCGTGGCATGCTGCTCGTCGTCGTTGCGCTGATGTTCTTCAACTGGTTCGTTCAGCCGGAACAGCAGCCGGGTTGGGTTCTCAAGGCGAAGTCCCGCCCGATCTTGATTTCCGTGGGAGAGCGACTTGTAGCCGTGCTGCCAGAGGATCCTGAGCGCGCAATCATGGACAAGCTTCGCAATGGCAACGCCGCCGGAACGACAGGTGGCGAGGGTGAAGGCGAGGAAGAAGCTGGATACAGCGCCTCTGAGCGGCAAGGGCTCGAACAGCTCACCACCGGCAGCAACTGACCCAGACTGGAGCGGTAAAACGCTCGTGGTCCAGCGCCGACGTTACGATTTACGATGCCCTGCGCGGCTTGACGCGTGGTAACACAAGGAGCTTCGCCATGCTGGGCGAGACCGATCTCAATGAGTGCTTCGATCCCAATGCCGACCGGCTGCAGGAAGAGTGTGGCGTCTTTGGCGTCCTCGGTCATGAGGATGCAAGCGCGCTGACTGCACTCGGGCTTCATGCCCTGCAGCACCGTGGCCAGGAAGCTGCCGGTATCGTTACCTACGACAACGACCAGTTCCGCGCCGAGCGCCATCTCGGGCTTGTTGGCGATCATTTCTCCAACGCCGAGACCATGGCCCGGCTGACAGGCATGGCCGCCATTGGCCATGTGAGATATTCCACAAGCGGCGAGACGATCCTGCGCAACGTGCAGCCGCTCTTTGCCGAATTGGAAGGTGGCGGCATCTCGATCTGCCACAATGGACATTTCACCAACGCCATGACGCTGCGTCGGCAGCTCATCCAGGACGGTGCTATTTGCCAGTCCACATCCGATTCCGAAGTTGTTCTTCAGCTTCTTGCCCGGTCACGGGAGAAGAAGATCGTGGATCGCTTTGTCGAGGCGATTTCCAAAATGGAAGGCGCCTATGCACTGGTCGCGCTGACCCGCAAGAAACTGATCGGCGCGCGCGACCCCTTCGGCATTCGTCCGTTGGTGCTCGGCGACCTCAACGGCGCTCCTGTGCTTGCCTCAGAGACCTGCGCACTTGATATCATCGGTGCAACCTTCATTCGCGAGATCGAAAACGGCGAAGTGATCGTCTGTACGCCAGGCGGCATCGAATCCTTCTTCCCCTTTGGCAAACGCCCTGCCCGTCCCGACATCTTCGAATACATCTATTTTTCGCGGCCAGATTCAATCCTGGGCGGACGCAGCGTCTATGACGTTCGCAAGGAATTCGGCCGGCAGCTCGCCCGTGAGGCGCCGGTTGAAGCCGATGTGGTCGTGCCGGTTCCCGATTCCGGTGTACCGGCTGCGCTCGGCTACTCCCAGGAAGCAGGCATTCCCTTTGAGCTGGGCATCATTCGAAATCACTACGTCGGCCGCACGTTCATCGAGCCGACGCAGGCGATCCGGACGCTTGGCGTCAAGCTGAAGCATTCGGCCAATCGGAGCCAGATCGAGGGCAAACGTGTTGTCCTGATCGATGACAGTCTGGTGCGCGGCACAACATCGGTGAAGATTGTCCAGATGATCCGCGATGCCGGCGCCTCGGAAGTTCACTTCCGCCTGTCCAGCCCCCCGATCCGCTATTCGGACTATTACGGCATCGACACTCCCGTCCGTGAAAAGCTCCTTGCTGCCAAATACAATCTGGAAGAAATGCGCAACTACATCGGCGCCGATACTCTGGCGTTCCTGAGTGTTGACGGCGTTTACCGGGCCATGGGCCATGAGGGGCGCGACAAGACCAACCCACAGTTCACCGACCATTGCTTTACCGGCGACTACCCAACGCCACTCACGGATCTGTCCGAAGAGCAGGAGTTCGCGCATCCGCCCCGCCTGGTTGAAGTGAGCTGAGGACGCTGGATGTCTAATGATTTTGAAGGCCAAGTGGCGGTCGTCACCGGCGCCTCACGCGGCATCGGCTATCAGGTTGCCAAAGAGCTGGGGAGCCGAGGCGCGCACGTGATCGCCATTGCCCGGACCGTTGGCGGGTTGGAAGAGCTGGACGACGACATCAAGGCTGCGGGCGGCCAATCAGCAACGCTCGTGCCTCTCGACCTGACAGACTACGACGCTCTTGATCGGCTCGGCGCGGCTATCTACGAGCGCTGGAAGAAGCTGGACATTCTTGTCGGCAACGCTGGTCAGCTTGGCGTTCTTGCGCCGCTCGGACATATCAGCCCGAAAGACTTCGACAAGGTCATGGGCGCGAATGTAACAGCCAACTGGCGTTTGATCCGCTCGCTCGATCCACTGCTGCGTCAGTCACCTGCCGGACGCGCTGTGTTCCTCACATCTCATCACGCGCGCGAGGCGACGCCTTTCTGGGGGCTTCAGTCGATTTCCAAGGCCGCTCTCGAGGCCATGGTGCGGACCTATGCTCATGAGACCGAGAAAACGACGCTCCGCGTCAATCTCTTCGATCCAGGACCGGTTCGCACTGGATTGCGCGCCAAAGCCATGCCGGGCGAAGATCCGGATAAATTGCCTCAACCGGCAGATATCGTTCCTGACCTGCTGACAATGCTCGGAAGCGACGTCACAGCGACCGGTCACCTTTTTGATCGCTCACGCGGCACGCTCGCGGCGCTCTAAGGGCCCGTTCTCGCTTTAGAATCAGAAAGGCGCTTCCTGAGCGGACGCGCCTTTTCTTTTTTCAGGCTGCTTAGAGCAGAACGATTTGCGCTCAGTAGCGCTACCGCCGCGGGCCGAAAGACGCCTCGACAATTTCAGCAATGTCCTTGAAGACGCCTGGCCCGCCGACGACGACACGGGTGCCATTGGTCAGCGTATGGTCTGCATCATAGGGCGCGACCATGCCACCGGCTTCCTCGGTGATCAGCATGCCAGCCAGGCAATCCCAGGCGTTCATGTGGGATTCGCAATAGCCGATGAGGCGGCCGGAGGCCGCATAGGCCAACATGAGGCCACCGGAGGCATTACGGAAGAAAACACCACCCTTGGAGACCAGTGCGCCGATGCAGTTGATGGCGTCGCTGGCTTCGGTCCGTCCGTTGAAGCCGACACCCAGGGAGCCATTGGACAAGCTGTCGCTGTCGGTGACCTTGATGGGCCTGTCATTCACGAAGGCGCCTTCGCCCTTGGCGGCGCGGAACGTCTCGTTCGCATTGGGATCATGGATGACGCCGACGATGGTTTCGCCGTTGTAGACGCAAGCAATGATTACACACCATTGCGGGATACCTGCAACGAAATTGGCAGTCCCATCAATGGGATCGATAACCCAAGTGTAGCCGGATGAGCCTTCGACACGGCCGTGTTCCTCGCCAACGATGCCGTCCTGCGGATAGGCTGCAGCCAGTTCCTTGCGAACCAGAGTTTCCACGTCGCGATCAGCTTCGGAAACCAGGTCCTGATGACCTTTTTTCGTTACCGTCAGGGTCTCGAGGCGGCGGAAGTATTCCATTCCCAGTTCACCGGCCTTGCCGGCCAGAGTTGCGGCAAAATCGAGCCGTTCGGACGCCATCAAATGTCTCCTTGAAGGAAAATGGAAAGAAAGGAACAGGACGGCCCCGGAGGCGGGGCCGCTATCACTTAAGTGTCTTTTACGACGGAAAGTTGACTATTGAATCTTGCGCTTTTTCTTCACCGCGTAAGGATTCTCGCCCTTTCGATAGGAAAAGCGGATCGGCGTTCCGTGAATATTGAACGTCTCACGCAGCTTGTTCACAAGATATCGCGTGTAGCTCTCGGGCAACTGCTCGGGACGAGACGCAAAAGCAATGAAGTGAGGCGGCCGCGTCTTGGCTTGGGTCATGTAGCGAAGACGGACGCGGCGGCCGGCAACTGCGGGCGGTGGATGGTTGATGGTGACCTTGTCCAGCCAGCGATTGAGCTTCGACGTGGAGACACGGGAGTTCCAAGCCTCATACGCCTTGAAGACGCTTTCAAACAGCTTGTCGATGCCCTGCCCCTGAATGCCGGACATGGTGACGATCTGAACACCGCGGATCTGATTGAAATAGCGCTCATTCGCATCCTTGATGCGTTTCCAGGCCGCTTCCCGGTCCTCGATCAGGTCCCACTTGTTGACCGCAACGACCAGTGCCCGGCCTTCGCGGGCGACCAGTTCGATGATCTGCAGGTCCTGCTTTTCAAAGGAATTGGTCGCATCCAGCGTGATGACGACGACCTCAGCGAACTTGATCGCGCGAAGGGCGTCTGCAACGGACAACTTTTCCAGCTTCTCCTGAACCCGCGCCTTGCGGCGAATACCGGCCGTGTCGAAAAGCTTGATGTGACGCTCATGCCATTGCCATTCGACGGAAATGGAATCGCGGGTAATCCCGGCTTCCGGTCCCGTCAGCATGCGGTCTTCGCCAAGCATCGAATTGATCAGCGTCGACTTTCCCGCGTTGGGTCGTCCGACGATGGCAACCCGCAAGGGGCGCTCGGTGGTGCCAACCGGCTCGTCTTCCTCGAGCGGCTCACCATCTTCATCAACTTCGATGTTGGTGCGCGCTTCCTCGACTTCGACACCCTCTGCCGCCAGAGCCTCTTCTTCATCAATCCGGTCGACCAGCGGTTTCAGCGCGTCATAGAGATCGGACAAGCCTTCCCCGTGCTCGGCTGAAATTCCGATTGGCTCGCCCAGGCCAAGAGAGAAGGATTCGTAGAGACCGCTCTGGCCAGCCCTGCCTTCCGCCTTGTTGGCAAGAAGGATCACGGGCGTTGTGGTCTTGCGCGCGACTTCCGCGAAATGGGCGTCCAGCGGTGTGACGCCGGCACGGGCGTCAATGACAAAGAGAACCGCATCGGCTTCTGCGATGGCTTCTTCGGTCTGATGACGCATGCGGCCTTCAAGGCTCGCATTGTCCGCGTCTTCAAGGCCTGCCGTGTCGACAATCGTAAAACGCAGATCGCCAAGGCGCGCATCGCCCGGCCGGCGGTCCCGCGTTACGCCCGGCGTATCATCCACCAGGGCGAGCCGTTTGCCGACAAGACGATTGAACAACGTGGACTTGCCGACATTCGGCCGTCCGATGATGGCGACTTTTGCGCCCACGATCATTACTCCTGATAAGCCGCGCTGACCCGGCGTCCGGGTCAGTTAAATGCGGCGACGGCGTCATCGCCGTCCAAAACGATCATTCGCCCACCGGCGACGATCGGGGTCACATAGACCTTGGTCTTTACGTCATAGGTGGCCATGATGTTGCCGGAAGTGGCATCAACCATCGCCATCCGTCCGTCGCTGGATATAGCGACAAGCGCGCCATTCGCAAGCACCGGACCGGCCCAATTGCGACGTTTCTTCTTTTTCTCGGGCCGCGGCAAGGTCGTTGCCCAAAGCGTTTCGCCAGTCTTGCGATCCAGGGCAACCATGCGGTCATCCAGATCGATCATGAACAGCGCATTGCCCGAGACGACCGGCGTGTGCACACTGCCCAGGTCCTGTTCCCAGAGCCTTTCGCCCGACTTCAGGTTCGACGCGATCGTGCGCCCGGCGACTCCGGTCGCATAGACCGTGTTGCCAGAGACGATCGGGCTTGCCGAAACATCTGCAAGACCTGAAACGGCAAGTGTGCGGAATCCGCGCGCAACGCCGTCGATCCAGGCCGGTTCACCGGTCTTGATGTCGAGCGCCATGATCTCGCCCGAAGAGAACGGAACGACGACACGATTGCCAGAAATCGCGGGGCTTGCAGACGACAGAACGCCCGCGGTTTCCTCGATGCCGACATAGTTCCAGGCCTCGGTGCCATCTTCCTGGTTCAAGGCATAGACTTCGTTGGACTGGGTCACGACGATGACGAGGCCATTGCCGGCAACCGGCGCGCCACGTGCCGGCGTGCCCAGATCGCCTGTCCACAGAACCTGACCTGATGCGGCATCAAGTGCTGCGACCTGCTGATAGCCGGTCGCCGCATAAACGATGTTCCCGGACACAACGACGCCACCACCCGGTGCAACATCCTTCTCGCCTTCCGGACGCAAGGCGCGTGTCCAGAGACGTGCACCGCCTGTGCTGAACGCAATGACATCGCCATTGGGCTTGTAAACAAAAATACGTCCAGCCGCGCTGACCGGACGCGCAGATCCACGCAGGGCATCCGAGGTGAAACTGCCACCTGAAGCGCCAATCGATGCGCGCCAGACGCGCGAGCCCGAAATACTGACAGCAATATTGCCCGGGTCGTTGGTCAGACCGCCACCAGCGGTGGTCCAGTCCTGGCCGCCCGAGGCTTTGCCGACCGACGCAGCACGGCCCTCGACAACGGCAGCAGGGTCCGCGCCGTCAAAGACAGGCTTGCGGTCGCCGGGAAGGATCTTCTCCTTGGAGAAGGGATTCAGACTGTCAGAGAATTCAGAAACGCTGCCGCAGCCGGACAGAAGCAAGGAGAACGCCACAGCCGCGCCGAACGCGCGCGCGGCGGCCAGACCAGAACGCTGTATCACTGGGCAGCTCCGTCGCTATCGTCAGCCGCACCGAAGGCGGCATCAATCACCTGGGAGAGAATCCCGACCCGGCGCGCCACATCTGTCGGCGTTGCCGGATCATCCTCCAGAGCAGCGATCCAAGACCGCGCCGTTTCAACATCGCCGGCTTTCCATGCGGCGACAGCGAGGATTTCACGCGCTGCTGCACGGAATGGTCCATCTTCTCCGGTCAGGCCTTCCACCCGGTCGGCAACCGCAGCATAGTCTTCCGTGTCGACGGCCACATAGGCCGCACGCAGGCTCGCAATATCGCGCAGGGTGGCATCGACGCTGCTGTCGCGCGAGAGCGCGTCAAATTCGGCCAGGGCCTCGGTTGTGCGTTCTTCGCGAACCATGTCGGTCGCGGCCCGCAATTTTGCGAGAGCCGGATAGCCACCGGTCGCGTCAGACAGTTCGGCGAACTTCTGCTCCGCCAGCGCAACATCTCCGCTTTCGGAAAGGCGCACGGCTTCAAAGAATGCATCACCTGCCTGCTGTGACTGGCTCTCCTGCCAGTAGAGCCAGCCTCGATACCCGCCGGTACCGACGACGATCAAGACAGCAGCAGCGATAACCCAGGGGCCGAGGCGATCCCAAAGCCGACGGTACTTCTCCTGGCGGATGTCTTCATCGACCTCACGAAAAATATCGGACATGCGTGTCTTGTTCCTGCATTCAGTTTGTTATGCCGACCGTCCATCGCCTCTGTGCGACAAATCAGTTGGCAGGCGCGACACAATATCGACATGCCTCCCAGGAGGCAAACGCCAGTATCGGCTTCTTTTCAACGGTTTGATGGCGCAAGTTAGGCGAGGAGACGATTTATTTCCAAGCCCTTCTGCTCCAAGGTTTCCCGTGCTTACGTCAAGGGGTAGCCAATGACAAGCTCGTGACCCTTCCAGACGAACAAACCATAGGCCACAAGCCCCCCCAGAATGACGAGAACTTCCAAATAGGGACGGCCCTGATCAAGGCTGACCGAAACGATCGGCCCCTCCTCGACGCGCCGTTTCAAGGAAATCCGATCAACCACTGCCCAGGCGAGAAAACTGCCGAACAAGAGCACTGATGCAAGATCTCCGCGCACAAGCAGGTGCGAGAATGCCCAGAGCTTGATTGCAATCAGCATCGGGTGGCGAAACGTTCTCTTGATACGCCCCTGCACATAGGCCCCGATGAGCAGGATAAAGACCGGGATCATGAACAGCATGACCACGTGCCTTGTCCATTCAGGCGGATCATAAAGCATCGGAAGATGCTCAACGCGCGCTGCGCCATAGCCAGTGATGATCAGATACAGTCCGACAGCGGAAATCAGGGAAAAGGCGATCCGATACCCGGCCCCGCCGAAACGTCCGATCAATTTTTCTCGAGTTTGAACAAACATCGGCAGACAGTGAATGCCGAGAAAGACGGCAAGGCCGATAACAAGCGCGTACATGAACCACTCTCCCAAGTTCGTCCTGGCCGAACAGTCGGCAAAGGCGATGGGAACGTCAAGCACGGTCTTGAAGCACCAAGGCTTGATCAAAGGCGCGAGGCGTGGCCCCGCAAAGAAAAAGCCCTAAATTGCGCCGATTTTCGCCCGAAACGGCTGCGACTCTACAATTGAAACAAGCATTTGTTTAGATTCCAGTCCTACAATCCTTCTCTAGATGTATATCGGGACAAAAGCCATGTCTGACGGACAGGACACAATCGAAGAACGGCGCAGCGGCCCTCGCAAGCGGACCCTGAAATCAGGACGTATCGTTTTCGGTGGGCTTTCACAGGTTTTCAACTGCACAATCCGCAACACGAATGAGGACGGCGCGCTTTTGATGCTGCCGAACTCCCTTGGTGTTCCTGGTGCATTCCTGCTCTATGTCGACAATGAATGTACGCGGCGCCCCGTGGAAGTCGTGTGGCGCAAGGAAGACCGGATGGGCGTTCGCTACACCGGTCCGGCTGAAAGCACGCTGAACCGCGCCTCTTAAAAAATCAGCTTGAATGAGCCAAAAACGGCAGCGCCTCACGGCGCTGCCGTTTTTGTTTCTCAATTGGTGTTCACGCTCCAGGGCCAACAGAACCCTGAAGCGCGAGGGAAAGCGTCAGCGCAGCATCGCCAGCGCTTCGTCCTTGCCAAGACTTGCAGGCCGCGAGCACGGCGTCTCGATGTCGACAAAGCTTCCGGTTTCGCCGGACTTCAGGATAGAGGTCATGACATCGACCGCATGAAGCGCTCTGTCCAGGGAACAGCGATAATCCCGCCCTTCAACAAGAGCCTGCGCCATATCGGCCAGTCCGGCGGCCCGGTAGTTGGCCTTCATGCCGTCGCCATGTTCCTCATTCGCGATACCGAAGGGATGACCGTCGTCAGTAAGGGTCTCCGCCTTGCCGTCACTGCCGGTCAGAACCACATCCCCGCCGAAAAAGTTCGGGTCGGGAACATAAAGCGACCCTTCGGTGCCATAAAGTTCCATGTTTTCATGACGATGCGCCCAGACATCCCAACTCGCTGACAGGGTGATGGTCGCCCCGTTTACGAATTCAAGCAACGCATGGATGTTGGTCGGGGTCTTGACCGGGATTTGCTCGCCCGCTCTTGGCTGGCTTGATATCGTTCGCGTCGGTGTTGCCATGGAGGTCAGGGCCGCGACCCGTTTCACCGGCCCCACGAGATTGACCAGATTGGCGATGTAGTACGGTCCAAGATCCAGAATAGGTCCGCCACCTGGCAGAAAGAAGAAGTCCGGGTTCGGGTGCCATTGCTCCATGCCATGGCTCATGACGTGGCATGTGCCGGAGGTAATCTTTCCGACGCGGCCTTCATCGATCGCCCTGCGCGCGCGCTGGTGCGCACCGCCCATGAAGGTGTCTGGCGCTGAACCGACCTTCAGCCCCTTCTCCGACGCCAATTTCTGCATTGCCTTGCCGTCTTCCAGGGTCAGCACCAAGGGCTTTTCCGAGTAGACGTGTTTTCCGGCGGACAAGATCTCCTTCGAGACCGGCCAGTGGGCATCCGGGATGGTCAGATTGACCACGATATCGATGTCATCGGCCTCAAGAAGGTCATGCACCGTGTCGGCACGCACACCGTATTCCTTGCCCCGCGCTTCGGCCGCACCCCGATTGAGATCCGCGCAGGCGCGCACCTCCACGCCCTTGAACAGCGGCAGAAACTTGAAATAGGTGGTGGAGATGTTTCCGCATCCAATGATGCCCACACCAAGAGTGTCGCTCATATTCTTGCCTTACCAGGTCTGAGAGGCTTCAAGGGAGCGCTGCGCGAAACGGGTCGCATCACTCGGCTTGTCGTGTTCCATGATGAACAATTGCGTCGGCGTGGCCTTCAAGGTGTCGATGAGCTTTTTCCAGTCCATCGTGCCCTGGCCCACATCCGCCCAGCCATCTTCGTCTTCGCATTCTCCGTTCGGAGCAATGTCCTTGACGTGAACGGCGCTGAGGCGCTCGCCATAGGCCTTGATCCATTCAAGAGGGTCTCCGCCGCCGCGCACGATCCAGGCGATATCAGCTTCCCAACTAATGTTGGGAGCGTTGTCCAAAATGAGCTTCATCGGAATGGAGCCATCGGCCAGCGCCACGAACTCGAAGTCATGGTTGTGCCAGCCGAAGGTCATGCCACGGGCACCGTACCGCTCGCCAAGAGCTTCAAGGCGCTTGGCAAAGGCAACCCAGCCCGTAGCGTCTTGAGGCCGCTCGCTCGCGTCCAGATAAGGGCAATAGATATGGGTGATGCCGAGAGCCGATGCGATCTCGCAAACCTTCTCTTCGTCTTCTTCGAGCATATGGATCGAGAAATGCCCGGAAGGCATGGTCAAGCCGGTCGCGTCGAGCGCAGCGCGGGTCGCGCCAGTGTCCTCATAGACACCGCCATAGCCTTCCACCTGCGCATAGCCCGCGTCGGCCAACATCTTCAAAGTGTCGGTCAGCGGTGGAAAGTCGCGCGCGCTGTAAAGTTGAAACGAATAATCGCTCATGATCGATCTCCTGTGTAGGCCGTGGGGCCCTGTCTCAATTGGATGAGCCTGCCGCCCGGGGCGCTGGAGGGTAGACACCCGACCGGCAGGCTTCAGATCCGCGGATGAATGCGGACCGTGTGGGTCTGCCTCGTGCGCAGGCAGAAATGTGTGGGGCCTCGGGGCCCTAGATCCGCTCTTCCGTGTTGGCATCGAAGACGGAGGCATGGTCGAGATCAAAGGTGACGACGACCTCTTCGCCGGGGCTAAAGCGGGAATTGCTTTCCGTACGCACGGACATGGACTGATCGCCAAGGCGCAACCAGACGAGGCTGTCGGCGCCCATCGGCTCTTCGAGCTCGACCACGGCGGGCAAGGATGGGCCGGAGGTCTGGTCTCGGGTCAGGGTGAGGTGTTCCGGGCGAACGCCAAAGATTACCTTCTGGCCGTCCGACATGGTTCCTTGCGCGTCATAGCCGGCAAGCGGCACCAGGAGATTCTCACCAAGGCGCACTGATGGCGTACCATCCTGGAGTTCGACCTGCCCCTTGAGGAAATTCATGGATGGCGAGCCGATAAAGCCGGCGACGAACAGATTGACCGGCTTGTTGTAGATGGTCAGCGGCGTATCGAGCTGCTGAATGATCCCGCCCTTCATGACCGCGATCCGATCCGCCAGGGTCAGAGCCTCGATCTGATCATGCGTCACATAGATCATTGTGTTCGTCAGGTTCTGATGGAGACGCTTCAACTCGACCCGAAGCTCGGCACGCAGCTTTGCGTCGAGATTTGACAGCGGTTCGTCGAAGAGGAAGACATCGACATCACGCACGAGCGCACGGCCAATGGCGACACGCTGACGCTGGCCGCCCGACAATTGTGCCGGCTTGCGCTTCAGCAAAGGCTCGATCTGCAGGATTTCAGCGGCCCGCTTGATGCGTGCTGCGATCTCGTCCTTCGGCAGCTTGGCGATCTGGAGGCCGAAGGCCAGATTCTTCTCAACCGTCATCTGCGGATAGAGTGCATAGGACTGAAACACCATGCCGATGCCCCGGTCCTTGGGTTCTTCCCAGGTGACGTTCTTGCCCGAGATAAAGACCTGTCCCTCGGAGATATCAAGAAGGCCTGCGACGCAGTTCA
Organism: Roseibium polysiphoniae; assembly: GCF_014842925.1. Taxonomy (GTDB): domain Bacteria; phylum Pseudomonadota; class Alphaproteobacteria; order Rhizobiales; family Stappiaceae; genus Roseibium; species Roseibium polysiphoniae. Next base: position 646,063 of record NZ_JACYXJ010000001.1, on the reverse strand, counting down.
GCAATGTGGATTTGCCGCAACCCGACGGGCCGAGCAGAACCAGAAACTCGCCTTCGTTGATGTCGAGGTTCAGCGAACTCAAAACTTCCAGAGATCCGAAGCGCAGTGTGAGATCGCGGACTGAGACACTTGTCATGACGGTTACCCTTTCACCGCGCCGGCCGCGATGCCGCGCACGAACAATTTTCCGGAAACGAAGTAGACGCAAAGGGGAACCAGTCCGGTGAGGATCGTGGCCGCCATGTTGACGTTGTATTCCTTCACCCCTTGGGTCGAATTGACGATGTTGTTCAGCTGCACGGTCATCGGATAGAGGTCCGGCTTGGTGTAGATCACACCGAACAGGAAGTCGTTCCAAATACCCGTGACCTGCAGGATGATGGCCACAACGAAGATCGGCAGGCTCATCGGCAGCATGATGCGGAAGTAGATCGCCCAAAAGCCCGCGCCATCGACCCGCGCCGCCTTGAAAAGCTCTTCGGGCACAGAGGCAAAATAGTTCCGGAAGAGCAGCGTCAGGATCGGCATTCCGAAGACCGTATGCACGAGCACAAGGCCGGTCAGGCTGCCATAGAGACCGATTTCCCTGAGCATGATGACAATCGGATAGATCATCACCTGGTAGGGAATGAAGGCCCCCACAATCAGGATGGTGAAAAAGAGCTCCGCGCCCTTGAAGCGCCAATTGGCCAGTGCGTAGCCATTGACCGAGGCAATGGCGATGGAAAGCACCACCGAAGGCACAAGGATCCTCACGGAATTCCAGAACCCCCGGGAAAGCCCCTCGCAATTCAGCCCGGTGCAGGCTTCGGACCAGGCTTTCACCCAGGGCGCGAAAGTGACTTCGACGGGCGGTGAAAAGATGTTGCCCAGGCGGATTTCCGGCATGCCTTTCAGCGAGGTCACCACCATCACGTAGAGCGGCAGCAGATAATAAAGCGCAACCACGATCAGCGTGCCGTAGAGGATGATATTGCGACGTGTCAGGACGCGCTTGGGCTTCTCGCCGCGCGGTCCTTCCGAGACGGATCTATCGCCGGCATCACCTTGAGCCGAAAGAGAATTGTTGTTGAGATCTGCGACTTTATCCACGACGCGATTTCCCCCCGAATTCCAGATAGGCCCAGGGGACCACAACGATGACAACAGACAGCAGCATCATGGTCGAGGCGGCAAAGCCCTGACCCAAGTTCTGCGAGAGAAACATTGCGTCATAGACATATTTTGCGGGCACTTCGGAGGCGATCCCCGGACCTCCGCCGGTCTGCGCGACGATCAGGTCGTAGACCTTGATGATGCCGGACGCGATGAGCACCAGCGCCGTGATGAAGATGCCGCGCATCATGGGAATGACGATAAAGACGTAGGTTTTCCAGACCGGAATGCCGTCGACGCGGGACGCCTTCCAGATGTCCTCGTCGATGCCGCGCAGGCCGGCGAGCATCAGGCACATGATCAGGCCCGTTTCATGCCACAGCCCGGCGATCAGAACACCATAGATGACGATGTCGGGGTTATAGAGCGGATCGAAGTTGAAGTTCTCGAAGCCCATGCTTCGGACCACGTTCTGGACGCCGAAATCCGGGTTTAAGATCCACTGCCATGCAAGGCCGGTGACGATGAAGCTGAGGGCAAACGGATATAGAAAGATCGTCCGAAACGTGTCTTCGAACCTGATCTTCCGGTCCAGAAGCGCTGCGAGCAAAAAGCCGACGACCATGGCAAAAACCAAGGAAAGCGCGCCGTAGATGGCCAGATTTTCGATGGAAATCAGCCACTTGTTGCTGGACCACAAGCGCTCGTACTGCGCCAGCCCAACAAACTTTTCCTTCGGCAGCAGCTTGGAGCTGGTGAAGGAATAAAGAACCGTCCAGGCCGTTCCCCCGACGAACACGATGCCTGCGGTTGCGATCATTGGGATCGCTGCCACCTTGGCGCTCAGGTTCCGGTGCCATCTGAACGGGCGCTTTGCAACCGCCATGCTTGAAGTGCCTCTTTTCGGGTCGCTTGATGCAAACCTCAGCCGTTCCCAGGCGCCTCAGTCGGGCGCCCGGATCTTGAAGCCGATCTCGCGCCGCCTCTTTCGGGGGCGCGAGATCGCAGTTCTTGCTGTTCAGGTGTCAGCTAGCGTTGGAGATGATCGACGCGAAACGTGACTGGGCAGTCTCGGCCGAGATCGATGGATCGTTGAAGAACTCGACGAAAAGGTCGTTCACCTGTGTCAGGTCGTCTGCCGACAGCAGCTGATCCGGCGCCTGGATGATGTTCCCCTTGGCGAGGATATCGAGGCCCTTTTTCATGCAGTCATTGGCAGCGTCCAGGTCAACATCGCCGCGAACGGGCAGCGATCCCTTCTTGAGATTGAAGGCAACCTGCGTCTCCGGCGAGATCATGACGCTGGCGAGCTCTGCCTGGGCAGCTGTCACCTCGGCATCATCCACTTTCGGGAAATAGAAAGCGTCGCCACCAGTCTGGATCACTTCATTGACGCCAAGACCGGGAAGACAGGTGTAGTCTTCGCCAGCGACCTGTCCGGCCACCTGAAACTCACCCTGTGCCCAGTCGCCCATGATCTGGCCGGCAGCCTTGCCGGTGATCACCATGCTTGTTGCATCGTTCCAGTTCTGGACGTTGGAATCCTTTGCCATGTCACGGGCAGCAGATGCGGCCTCAAACACTTTCGCGAGCTCTTCGCCACCTGCAAGTTCGGCGTCCTTGCCACCGAAGACGGCGGTATAGGCATCAGGCCCTGCAAGAGCGACGAGAAGCACTTGGAATGCCAGCGTCGTTTGCCAAGGCTGCTGCCCCATGGCCAGCGGGATGATTCCTGCTTCCTGCAACTTCGGCGCTGCGGCAGCATATTCTTCCCAGTTGCTTGGGACCGGAACACCAGCTTTTTCAAAGGCCGCGTTGGAAAGCCACAACCACTGTTGCGAATGGATGTTGACCGGCACGCAATAAATGCGACCATCCAGGGTGCAGCTGTCGAGCAGGCTGGACGGGCGAACGACATCCTTCCAATTGCCGGCTTCGGCAACGTCGGTCAGATCACGCATCAAGCCCGCCTCCACAAGCTCCTCTGCCTGACGACCATGGTTGAACTGCGTCGCAGCCATTGGATCACCGCCGGTGATGCGGGAGATCATGATCGGACGGGCGGTGCCGCCGGATCCGGCGATCGCGCCGTCAACCCACTTGTTGCCGGTCGCGTCGAAAGCCTTGGCAAACTCGGCCACGGCCGCAGCTTCGCCGCCGGACGTCCACCAGTGAGTGACCTCCAGATCGGTCGCGAGTGCCCCTGCTCCCAAAGGCATTGCAACAGCTGCCATCAGCAACCCTGCCCGCTTCATTCCTTTTATCGAACCACGCATTTTATTCCTCCCATAACTGCGTTTTACTGCAACGTTATAGTTAGAGCCTAATCCGGCTTTTCGAAATTTTCAACACGGCTTTAAAAAGTAGGTGTGCCAGTGCGAAGAGCAATCTGGAAAAACAAAGATCAACATCCGGAAACTCTGCACTATTGTCCATAATCGAGATATTATCTAATTGTTTTGATGATTACATTCAATTTTTCGGAACCAATTTTGCACACGCTAAAAGACCTATTCGCAGGCGCAGCACAACCAAGTCACCCCAGACGTACGGGGTGCTCTTCAGCGTGAGAACTTGCGTTTTTTCTGCAACGTTTTAGTATTTCAGGAGTGATCTTTCCTCGCCGCCTACGCACGCTCAGCCCTGGCAAAATTGCAGCGTCTTACCCGATGGCCGCGAATGACCAAGGCGTCCGCAGCAGGAAACAACACAGAAAATAGGCTTTCCCGGCCGATCTTGGGGCTTTAGAAGGTCTGAAATAAAACAATTGGCTTTGCGCAAACTCCGGGCAGGATCCGCGACGTGACCGACCAGACAACCAACGACCTGCAACGTGAGGCTGGCACCTCCGGAGATACCAGCGCGCCGAAACTTGCAGCTGGACAGCGCCCGACGCTCAAGACCATCGCCTTTATGACAGGCCTTGGCATTACGACCGTGTCCAAGGCGCTCAAGGATGCTCCGGACATCGGCGAAGCGACCAAGAAGCGGGTTCGCCTTGTTGCCGATCAGATCGGCTATCGTCCCAACCGCGCCGGCGTGCGCTTGCGGACGGGCAAGACCAACGTCATCAGCCTGATTCTCAATACGGAAGAAGAGATCCTCGGTCTGACAAGCCAGATGATCCAAGGCATCTCGGAGGTTCTTGCCAGCACCCCCTACCACCTGGTGGTGACCCCCTACACGCATGCGAGCGACCCGATGTCCCCCGTGCGCTACGTGGTAGAGACCGGCTCGGCCGATGGCGTCATTCTTTCGCGCACAGAACCGGAAGATCTGCGGATCCGCTATTTGCATGACAAGAAACTGCCCTTTGCCACGCATGGCCGGACGGACATGGGCATCGCCCACGCTTTTCATGACTACGACAATGCTGCTTTCGCGCGGGATGCGGTGGAAATTCTTGCCAAGCTCGGCCGCAAGAGGCTGACCCTTGTCGGACCGCCAAGAAACCTCACCTACTCACGTCATATGAGCGAGGGCTTTCTGGAGGGCATCGCCAAATACGACCTGCAGCAGGTGCCCATGCCCCCGGTGACGATTGACGATGACATTCACAAGCTCGGAGATGCGGTTCATCAGCTGATGACCAGCGATCAGGCACCCGACGGGATCATCTGCGGAAGCGGCAGCGCCGGCATTGCCGCCGCCTTTGGAACAGAGAAAGCCGGGGTAACCCTCGGAAAAGAAGTCGATATCGTCTCGAAGCAATCCTCGTTTGACATGCTCAAGTGGTTTCGCCCCGGCCTCAATGTCATTGACGAGGATTTTCGCGAAGCTGGACGGGACCTGGCACGCAAAGTCCTGGCCCGTATCGAGGGAACGCCGGCGGAAGACCTGCAGACCCTTGCCTACGCGCCGCCCCCAAAGCAGGACTGACAGCTGCGCTGGCTGAGGGGCTCAGTCCGACTCGCGGTCGATCTCGCGCGGTGCGCCGGTGCTGCCACGAATGATCAGCTCGACCGGTAGAATGACCGCCCCTGTCCTCACCGGCTTGCCTTCGACCATATCCAGCATCTTGGTCATGGCCGCTTCGCCGATCAGTCGGCGCGGCTGGCGGATGGTCGTCAAAGGCGGCGTCGTGCAGCTGGAAAACGGAATGTCGTCAAAGCCAATCACCGAGAAATCTCCCGGTACATTATAGCCGCGCTGGCTCAGGGCCAGCAAAACACCGATGGCCATATCGTCATTGGCGCAGAAGAAGGCGGTAGGCAGCGCATCGCGTATGAAGAGCCGCTCAACGGCAAGACGCCCGCCCTCGATTGAGAAGTCACCATCCAGGGTCAGCTCCGGGTCGACTGTGAGCCCGCTTTGACGAAGGGCCAGCTCATACCCCGCCCTGCGTTCGCTTGAGAGGATGTTGTTCGGCGGACCCGAGATATAGGCAATCCGCCGATGACCCAGCTCGACCAGGTGATGAACAGCCGTTCGAGCTCCATGCTGGTTGTCGACGCCGACAAAGGGAACGCTTTCCTCGCAGATCTCCTCGCAGGCCGCCACGATCGGCGGAAGGTGTTGACGCACCTCTGCCGCGCCAAAGGGCAAATGGCCGGTCATCAGGACGATGCCGTCCGCCTTGTTCGACCTGGTGTAGGTCAGATAGGTCGCCTCCGTCTGGGGATCGTTCTCCGTGTTACCGATCAAAAGACCGTATCCACGCCTCGTGGCCACCGCTTCCAGACCGAGTAGAATATTTGCGAAAAACGTGTTCGAGATGTCCGGCACCATGGCCAGGATCATCTTGGACGACTTGCTGCGGAGGCTTTGCGCCATCGCGTTTGCGGTGAAGCCCGTCTTGGCGATCGCCGCATTGACTTTCTTGCGCGTGGTTTCGGCCACTTTGCCGGGATGATGAATCGCACGGCTCACGGTCGCAATCGACACGCCCGCCATCCGCGCCACATCCTCAATCGTCGCCATCTCACGCACTTTCAAACAGTCAACTCCCAGCGCAACCCCGTGCTTTTAGGCGATTTTCGGGTCAACAAGCAAGCGAGCCGAAAGTGTGAACAGAATGATAATGTAAACCTTTACATCAAAAATGAAAACGTTTACATAATTTCCATCAGGAGGAAACTGGCACTGCCGGAGGATGTGATGCTGACCCGTCACGTCCTGGTGTCACGTCAGGATGATTTTATCGTCCGGCGCAAACGGCGACCTGGGAGGAAGACCATGAGCGAACTTCGCACCGGCATTGCTGGTGGCGGCGGGCAAGCTGTTGCGGGCCCTGCCCCGTCGAACGCGCCTGCACAGTACAGGCAGCCCGTGCTGTCCGCGCGGCATATCTCCAAGTCCTTTGGCGACATCCAGGTTCTGTTCGGAATTGATTTCGATGTGCTCCCTGGCGAGGTCCACGCGCTGATCGGCGAGAACGGCGCCGGCAAATCCACCTTGATGAAGATCCTCTCCGGCTATCATCAGCCGACATCTGGCAAGCTGCATCTGGACGCCCAGGAAGTGATCCTGCCCCCTGATGGTCAGGCCGAAGATCTCGGTGTTGTTCTGATCCATCAGGAGTTCAATCTGGCAGAGCAGCTTTCGGTCGAAGAGAACATCTTTCTCGGCCGCGAACTTCGCCGCGGCTGGTTTATCGATCATTCAGCCATGCGCCGACAGACCGAAGAGCTTCTGGCTCATCTGAATGTCGATATGGCGCCGGACGCCACCGTCGCGAGTCTGTCCGTTTCGCAAAAGCAGTTCGTTGAGATCGCGCGGGCGCTGTCACGCAAGGCGCGTGTGCTGATCATGGACGAGCCGACGGCGGTGCTGACGCCGGATGAAACCAGCGCCTTCTTCGAACAGATCCGCCTGATGCGTGAGCGGGGCGTTGGTGTAGTACTCATTTCGCATAAGCTTGATGAGGTCAAGGAACTGGCCAATCGCGTGACGGTCCTGCGCGACGGTCATCAGATCATCACCACGGATGCGGATGAGCTGACCGAAGACGACATGGCACGTCATATGGTGGGCCGCGATCTTTCGGACATGTTCCCGCCGAAGAATGAGCCGGATTTTGATGCGCCGCTGGTTCTCGAGGTTGATGGCCTGAGTGTTGGAACCGCGCTTCGCGACGTCTCATTCAACTTGCGCAAGGGTGAGATCCTGGGGTTCGCCGGGCTTATCGGCTCCGGGCGCTCGGCACTCTTCGAAGCCATCATTGGCCTGCGTCAGCGCACGGGTGGCATTACCCGGTTGAATGGCGAAACGGTCGAAATGACGGCCCTGGACCAGGCTCGCGATCGCGGCATTGCCTATCTGACCAAGGACCGAAAGGGCCAGGGCCTTCTTCTCAACGACGGCTTGAAGGTCAATCTTACCCTGTTTGCGCTTCGGCAGTTCAGCAACAAGGGACTGATTGATGACACGCTTGAGGACGCCGCCCTCGAACGCGCCATTCGGCGCTTCGACATTCGCGTCCGGGACCGATCTGTACCCGTTGGCGCTCTTTCAGGCGGAAATCAACAGAAGCTGCTCCTCGGCAAGGTCCTCGAGATCGACCCGAACATCCTGATTGTCGACGAACCGACGCGCGGCATCGATGTCGGAACCAAGCAGCAAATCTACAATTTCATCGCAGCGCTGGCTGCGGAAGGAAAATCCATCGTCCTCATCTCTTCGGAAATGCCGGAAATCATCGGCATGAGCCATCGGGTCGCCGTCATGCGGTCCGGTCGCCTGACCGGCATCCTGCAGGGCGAAGAGATCGAAGAACATGAAATCATGCGTTATGCGACCGGGCTCAAGAGCCAGGGCACAGCAGACGCAACGGGGGGAACCAACACTCATGCAGACCATGTCGCGTAAGGCCGCAGCCATCGGCTTCGGCCCGTTCGATCTCAAGACCTGGGGACCACTTCTTGCGCTCATAGGGCTGATGGTTCTGGGCACGGCCCTGAACACGTCGTTTCTGTCGGAAGGCAATATCTCCAACATTTTGACACGGAGTGCCTTCATCGGGATCATCGCGGTGGGCGCGACCTTCGTGATCACAGCCGGCGGCATTGACCTGTCGGTCGGAGCCATGGCAGCGGTGATTTCCGGGGTGATGATCATCTCGATGAATGCGCTGATGAATGTCTTTGACAGCGCCAGCCTGATCATTGCCTGCGGCATCCTCTTGTCGCTTGCACTTGGTCTTCTTGCCGGCGCATTCAACGGGCTTGTGACGACGAAAGGCAAGATCGAGGCCTTCATCGTAACCCTCGGCACCATGGGCATTTTCCGGTCGCTTGTGACCTACTTTGCCGATGGCGGAACGCTCTCGCTCGATTTTACCATCCGCGGAGCATACCGGCCGTTCTACTATGGCGACATCCTCGGCATACCGGTTCCGGTCATCGTCTTTGCGGTGGTCGCGGCGATCGGCTGGGTCATTCTCAACCGAACCGCTTTTGGCCGCCACTGCCGTGCGATTGGCTCGAATGAGGCCGTGGCCCGCTATTCCGCCGTTCAGGTCAACCGGGTCAAGACCCTGACCTACATCGTTCAGGGGCTTTGCGTCTCCCTGGCGACGATCATCTATGTTCCGCGTCTTGGCTCGGCCTCCTCTTCGACCGGTGTCCTCTGGGAACTGGAGGCGATTGCCGCGGTGATCATCGGTGGCACGGTGCTCAAGGGCGGATCTGGCCGGATCGGCGGCACGGTGATCGGCGCGATCATGCTGACCATGATCGGCAATATCCTCAATCTGACGGATCTGATTTCCAACTACCTCAACGGTGCGGTTCAGGGCGTCATCATCATCGTCGCGGTCTGGCTGCAGCGCGGTGGTTGGAAAAACAAAGGCCAGTGAGCCCAAGAAACTTGCGCCGCGGTGTCCCGCCCGGCGCACGACCGGGACAGACCCGGAAAACTGGGAGTGGAGGAAAACATGAAGATGACAGGTAAATTCCTGGGACTGGCGGCAGCTTTCGCCATGTCTCTCGCCGGACCGGCACTTGCTGCCGACAAGGTCAAGATCGGGGTATCCATCCCCTCAGCGACCCATGGCTGGGCCGGTGGCTTGAACTATCATGCAAATGTCGCCGTCGACCGGATGGAAGAACTCTATCCCAACATCGACATGATCCTGGTCACCGCGTCCGATGCTTCGGCCCAGGCCAACGATCTTGAGGATCTCGTCAGCGTCCACAACGTGGATGCCCTGGTGATCCTGCCTTTTGAATCCGAGCCCCTGACCGACCCCGTCCGGATGGTCAAGGAAAGCGGCGCTTTCATCACCGTTGTCGACCGTGGCCTCAGCCAGGATGGCATCGAGGACCTTTATGTTGCCGGCAACAACCCGGAGCTTGGCCGTGTTTCGGCCGAGTTCATCAAGGAAAAGCTGGGCAACAAGGGCGACATCGTCGTTCTGCGCGGCATTCCGACCGTGATCGATGAAGAACGCGTCGACGCCTTCATGGCCGGGATCGAAGGCACCGACATCAAGGTCCTCGATATGAAACATGCCAACTGGAACCGGGACGACGGTTTCGAGGTCATGCAGGACTTCCTGTCGCGCTTTCCGAAGATCGATGCGGTCTGGGCCCAGGATGACGACATCGCCATTGGCGTGATCGAGGCGGTCAAACAGGCTGGCCGTGAAGACGAGCTGTTCATTCTCGGCGGTGCCGGCATGAAGGACATCATCAAGCGCGTCATGGACGGCGACCGTCTCGTTCCGGCAGACGTTCTCTATCCGCCGGCAATGATCGCCACCGCGATCGAGCTGACGACATTGAACTATGTGTCCAATGCACCGGTCACCGGACGCTTCATTCTGGGTGCCCCGCTGGTCACTCCGGAAAATGCGGCGAACTATTACTTCCCGGACTCGCCGTTCTAAGCACAGCGAGCCAACCTTGGCAGGCGTCCGACAGGAGGACGCCTGCCCTTTTTTCGTTTGGGAGAACAGACATGAAGACCATGAAGGGGCCGGGTTTGTTCCTGGCTCAGTTTGCGGGAGATGCCGCGCCTTTCAACTCGCTCGAGGCCATCGCGGACTGGGCTGCGGACCTTGGATACAAGGGCCTGCAGATTCCGACCTTCGATGGCCGCCTGTTCGATCTTGATCAGGCAGCTGCGTCCAAAGGCTATTGTGACGACATCAAGGGCATGCTTGCCGACAAGGATCTAGCGGTCACCGAGCTCTCCACGCACCTTCAAGGTCAGCTGGTTGCAGTTCACCCTGCCTTCAACGAAGCCTTTGACGCCTTTGCGCCGGAAGCTGTTCATGGCAACCCCGACGCGCGCACCGAATGGGCGGTCGACCAGATGAAAAAGGCAGCCGTTGCAAGCCGTCACTTCGGTCTGGATGCCAGCGTCAGCTTTCCAGGCGCCCTCGCCTGGCCTTACGTCTACCCATGGCCGCAGCGGCCCGCCGGTCTGATCGATACCGCCTTCGAGGAACTGGCAAAGCGCTGGAAGCCGATCCTCGATATCTATGACGAACACGGCGTGGACGTTTGCTACGAGATCCATCCAGGCGAGGATGTCTTTGACGGTGCCACCTTCGAGATGTTCCTGGATGCGCTCAACGGTCATGCGCGTTGCTGCATCAACTACGATCCGTCGCATTTTGTCCTGCAGCAGCTGGACTATCTGGCATTCATCGACATCTACCACGAACGCATCAAGGCGTTTCACGTCAAGGATGCCGAGTTCAATCCGGACGGCCGTCAGGGCGTCTACTCAGGCTATCAGCCATGGGTTCAGCGGGCGGGTCGTTTCCGTTCACTTGGCGATGGACAAGTGGATTTCGCCGGCATCTTCTCAAAGCTGGCTGCCTATGACTACGACAGCTGGGCGGTTCTCGAGTGGGAATGTGCGCTGAAGCATCCCGAAGACGGCGCAGCGGAAGGCGCACCCTTTATTGCCGACCACATCATTCGCGTCACCGAACATGCTTTCGATGACTTCGCAGGCGGCGGCACGGACGCTGCAAAGAACCGCCGAATGCTGGGATTGAGCTAGAGAAAAGGCACACGACATGACAATCGAAAGCACTGGCAAAACGGGTCACGCCGGCGCCATTCGCCTCGGCATGGTCGGCGGCGGACAAGGGGCGTTTATTGGCGGCGTTCACCGGATCGCCTCGCGCATTGATGGCGACTATCAGCTTGTGGCCGGGGCCCTTTCCTCCGACGCGGAACGTTCCAAGGCCTCCGGGGCCGAGCTCGGCCTGGCGCCGGAACGTTGCTACGCCGACTTCGACGAAATGGCACAGGCAGAAGCGGCCCGCGCCGATGGCATCGAAGCCGTGGCCATCGTCACGCCGAACCATATGCACTTCCCGGTCGCGAAGGCCTTTCTCGAAGCCGGTATCCATGTCATCTGCGACAAGCCGCTGACATCGACCCTGAAAGACGCCGAAGCCCTTGCCGAGGTTGCAGGAGACGCAGGGCGCCTGTTCGTCCTGACCCACAATTATTCCGGCTACCCAATGATCCGCCAGGCGCGGGAAATGGTGCAATCGGGAACGCTTGGTGCCATTCGCCTTGTTCAGATGGAATACGTGCAGGACTGGCTGACGGAAGACCTGGAGTCCTCGGGTCAGAAGCAGGCCTCCTGGCGCACCGATCCTGCGCGGTCGGGTGCAGGCGGCTGCATCGGCGACATCGGAACACACGCCTATCAACTTGGCGGCTTCGTCTCGGGACTGAAGACCGATACCGTGCTCGCCGACCTGACAAGCTTTGTTCCCGGCCGCAGGGTCGATGACAATGTCAGCGTGCTACTGCGCTTTGAAGGCGGCGCGAAGGGCATGCTCTGGGCGAGCCAGGTGGCGCCTGGCAACGAGAACGGTCTGTCCTTGCGCGTCTATGGCGACAAAGGCGGCCTTGAGTGGCACCAGGAACAGCCCAACCATCTCTGGTACACGCCGTTCGGCGAACCCAAACGCCTGATCACGCGCGGCGGTTCGGGCGCAACCCCTGCCGCCGAGCGTGTGACCCGTGTGCCAGCCGGACACCCGGAGGGCTATCTCGAAGGCTTTGCCACCATCTACCGCGAAGCGGCAGAGGCCATCCGGGCTGCGCGCACTGGCGCGTCGGTTTCAAAGGACGTTCAGTTCCCTGGCATTGCCGACGGCCTGAGCGGCATGCGTTTCATTGATGCCTGCATACGCTCCTCGAATGAGGGCGCGGTCTGGACGAAGGTCTGACTTCAACTCAGTGAGCGAAGAGTTTTACTGGACCGGTCGGGGCGTTGTCTCAACGTTTCCCGTCCGGTCAAGAAGCCAGACCGCACCGAACAGAACGAACCCCGTTAGAAGCGGCATAAAACCGGTAAACCAGGACGTCGCGTTGGGATCGATGTGGACCAGAAAAACCGCGACATAGGGCGCGATCCAAAGCAGTCCTGCCGCCAGCTGGAACCAAAGAGGCCATGGCGCTCTACCGGTCGCGAGAAGCAGCAGCGCGACAGAGACATGCAGCCAGTCGTACATCATGAAGGATGGCGCCGCGAAAGCCGCAGCGAGCAACGTGACGCCAACGCGTTCTTCTCGACTTCCGATGTCCCTAACGTACCAAATCAGGCAGGCAGACAAGAAGATCGCTATCACTTGAGTCAAGAGCCGGACACTGTCAGGCGCTCCCAGCTTCCCCGCCATCGTATGTAAAGTCGGCATCAGGTCCAGCAAGAAACCTGCCTGAGTTGCATGTCCGCCGCTGACCAAGGAACCGACAAAAGCCGTCCAAATTGAGAGCTGGTAGATAACAACCGAAAGCAACATCAGCAGAAGCGTTGCAATGGTCGCGACCAGTATCGTCTTCCAATACCCTCTCGCTGCGAGGAAAACAGGTACAAGCAGACCGTATTGCGGCTTGATCGTTGCAAAAGCTAACAGGAGGCCGCTCAACACCGGCCGCTTCCCTGCATTCAAGAGCGCATAAGTCAAACAGAAGGTCACAATCGGTGACAACTGAAGGTAGTCGAGGGTGAAAAATATTCCCGGTGACAGAGCAAGCAAGACAAATGCCGAAAGGGTCGATTTAGGCGCCCAGCAGAAAGCCAACCCAACGAGCGCGAGCGCCGAAACCACCAAATAGGTGACCTTCGCCATCGGATAGGTCAGCGACGCAAATGGCTGCATGAACAGGAGCGCATGAGGCGGGTTCAAGAACAGCAGGTTCTTGTTGCTCTCAGAGAACGGCTCCTGAAAGACCTCAGGGATGTAGGACTGCGCCGCCTGTCCAAGACCGGCAAGTTGCCCGGCCCTGTAGAAGGCCGCGATGTCTTCGTTCTCAGCGGCTCCAAGAGATGCCGGTAGTACAAAGATCCCGCTAAAGTTCGCCCAGACGGCGAGAATGGTGATCATGCTACCCAGCATGATCGAAAGCATGAATATCGTGCCTCCTGGAAGAAACAATTCAGCCTTCTGAATGCGCGAAAAAGTCGGAAATACCGGGAAGAGTACCGCGGACTCCGAACGACGAAACTCGGAAGAAAAAGACATTATCAAACTCAAACAATGAATAGCAGCGTCGAGATTGAAATCAGGGTTGTCACAATTGACTTAAAGCTACGTTTACGTGCAATTCTTTCTGAGCTTATCCCGGTCCGGCGTCACGCATTCAACGGCCTGGAACGCAATTTCGCTGCTGCCGCCAAAGCATGAGGGGCTCCGGAGATCATCGCGATCGCGCAATTGAGAACGACGTTAGCCGTCCAGGATACCGATCCAGAGACCCACAGGCAGTGCGTCAGTGCGCCGTGCAGGTTCGGCAAAGGCCGCGCAGCTCGATCGTGGTTTTGGCCATCTGAAAGCCTTCACCCTTCGCCCAGTCCTTGAGCATATCCAACGCCTTGTCGGGGGTGAATTCTGTCACCAGACCGCACTGCTCACAAATGGCAAATGCGGCACTGTCGTGGGACGTACAGCCCGGATGACGGCAGGCGACAAAGGCGTTCAGGCTTTCAAGACGATGCACCATGCCAAAATCCACGAGCTTGTCGAGCGCACGATAAACCTGCAACGGAGCCCGGAAGCCGTCTGCCCGCAAGAGATCCAGGATGGCATAAGCCGTCAAAGGGCCGTTCGAACCGGTGAGTGCACCCAATACAAGGGCCTGGTTCTTGGTCAGAGACGGTTGATCGTTTTCATGATGCGCGCTCACGAGATTTCTCCCTCACGATTCTTTTTGTCGCCCCTGCCAAAGGACATAGGCATGAGGCTGACCATGAAAAGCGTCAAGGCCGCCACGACAATCGAAGGCCCTGAAGGGGTATCCCACTCCAGTGAGCCAAACAAGCCGCTGATGACTGCGAGTGCGCCAAACAAGGCGGACAGAACTGCCATCTGTTCTGGACTCGTCGAAAACCTGCGGGCGGTGGCTGCCGGCATGATCAATAGCGCGGTGATCAGCAGGACACCGACGATCTTCATGGCAATGGCAATGACGGCCGCCATCAGGAACATGAAGACCAGATTGACCCGTTCCGGGTTCAGACCTTCGGCCGCGGCAAGATCCGGATTGACCGTTGCGGCAAACAGCGGCCGCCAGATCCAGATCAGAACCGCCAGCACCATGGCGCCGCCCACGTAAACCACACCAATATCGGATCGCGACACTGCCAGGATATCGCCGAACAGCAGTCCGAGCAGATCCATCCGGACCCAGGTCATGAAGGCCAGACAGACCAAGCCGACCGCAAGGGCTCCATGAGACAGCAATCCAAGTAGGGCATCTGAAGACAGGGTCTCCCGCTTGCGCAGAAGAATCAGAACGAGCGAGAGGGCGGCAGAGACCACAAAGACCGCGAGCGTCGTGTTGACCTCCAGGAGAAGCGACAGGGCAACGCCGAGAAGCGCGGCATGAGAAAGCGTATCGCCGAAGTAGGCCATCCGGCGCCAGACAATGAAGCAGCCGAGCGGCCCCGCAACCAGGGCGACGCCGACGCCAGCCAAAAGCGCACGCATGAAGAAGTCATCAAGCATGGGTTTTCACCTCGCTGCCTGTGGCGACTTCGGCGTGCCCATGGTGGTGTGTATGATCATCAGCGCAATGCTCCCCGGCGCAGTCGTCCGTCACCGAGCCGTCCGCATGGCGCACACGCCCGTCAGGAAGATGGACATGATCGTGATGATGCTCATAAACCGCCAGGGCCGCGCCCGCGCGATGCCCGAAAAGCTCCCGGAAAGCAGGACTTTGGGAAACTGCCGTTGGCGTGCCGCGGCAACAGACATGGCCGTTGAGGCAAACGACCTGATCGGTCGCCGCCATCACCACATGCAGGTCGTGGGAAATCATCAAGATCCCGCATCCGAGCTCTTCGCCGAGCTTGGAAATCAGATCGTAGATCGCGATCTCGCCGGAATAGTCGACACCCTGCACCGGCTCATCAAGCACTAACAGGTCGGGTTTGCGCGCAATGGCCCTTGCCAGAAGGACCCGCTGCATTTCACCGCCTGACAGGTGGCGGACCTCGGCCTGCATGAGATGAGACACACCTGTACGCTCAAGCGCGGCTTTGGCCTCACCTTCATCCAGACGGCTGGTCAGGCTCATGAAACGGCGCACATTCAGAGGCAATGTCCAGTCGATCATGAGCTTTTGCGGCACATAGCCGATTCGCAGGCCGGGCCGGCGGTATGCTTTTCCATCCGTCGGCTTGAGGATGCCAAGCGCCATTTTCGCGGTCGTCGACTTGCCCGATCCATTCGGCCCGATCAGCGTGACGATCTCACCGGCAGCGACCGAAAGGTCCACGCCTCTGACCAGCCATCGTTCGGAACGGCGAACGCCAGCCTGCTCCAGCCGAAGCAGACAGGACTTCTCATTTTCAGATGTCACCAAGGACACTCTCCGGAGGACCACAAGCTGCGCCAATCGGAGCGTTTCGAACCGAAGGGCATGCTCATCATGTTATAATATTACTATATAGGCTGTCGAAACCGAGACCGCAATCACCTGGAGCCCAAAGAGGAAGGACATCGCTCCTCCTACCGCAAGATTGACCGAATACAAAACATGGCTTGCCAAAGTCCGAGCCAAACACCAATATAGTTGCATTGAACAACTATATTGGTGTGATGATGATCCCGACCTGCCCTGAACCGATTGATGAGATCCGAGAAGCATCCCGGGCGCTCGTGCGCGAGTTCGGCTTTCTCGACAAGACGCTGGCTGGAACCGATCTTTCCCCATCAGCTGTGCATGCGGTGATCGAACTCGGTCTTGCCGGGGAGCTGACGGCAAAGGAACTCTCCTCACGCCTGACGCTCGAGAAGTCGACGATCAGCCGTCTGCTTCGGTCGCTGGAAGACAGGGGCGAGGTCGCCGCGTCGCGCCGCGAAGAAGACGGCAGATCCTACGGCCTGCGACTGACGGATCAGGGGCGCGCCACCTTCGAAGCTGTCACCTTGTTCGGCAAGGAAATGGTTGTAGAGGCCCTGCCCCATCTGGAGGCTGCATCGCCAAAAGATCTTGCCTCGGCGCTCCATGACTATGCCAGCGCTCTTCAAACGGTGCGGACGGGTGTGAAACCGTCCTCCAGATTGCCTGGTTTCGAGATTCTCGAAGGCTATCAGACAGGCATGATCGGCGATGTTTCGGCTCTTCACGCCCGGACCCACGGCCCAATCGTCGGCAACGGCCCCGCGTTCGAGAGCGTCGTCTCCAAGGCGATGGCTGAGTTCATGACCCGGATTGACCATCCGCTCAACAACAGCTGGAACGTCGTCGAGGATCGCCAGATCATCGCCTCGATCACCATCGATGGCCAGGACCTCGGCGACAACATTGCGCATTTGCGCTGGTTCATTCTCTCAGAACGCCTCAGAGGCAAAGGCTTGGGCAAACGCCTTCTGGCAAAGGCCCTCGCTCATTGCGAAATGCAAGGATTTGACGAGATCCATCTCTGGACACTCAAGGGCCTGGAACCTGCAAGAGCGCTCTATGAAAGAAACGGTTTTTCACTGGTCGATGAATACGAGGGCGACCAATGGGGACGCAGTGTCACAGAACAAAAATTCGTCAAAAAGAGCTGACGTCATGCGTCGGCATTAGTTCAGTCAAAAGACTGGGCCGCCGGCCATACCGGCAGCCCAGTCTGACTGGTGGTTCAGTCTAGACCTTGTAGATGGAATTTCCGCCGTCGCACAGCAGGGCGGCGCCAGTGATGAAAGACGCCTCATCAGACAAGAGATAGCGGGCCGTGCTGGCGATTTCCTCTGCCTTGGCCATGCGCTTGAGCGCATGCAAACCAGAGATAAAGGCGTGAAACTCCGGGTCACTGCCGGCCATGTCCGTCAGAGTTCCACCGGGCAGAAGCGCGTTCACACGCAGATTGTTGGCGCCATGTTCCGCGGCAAGCACTTGTGTCAGGCCGACAAGTCCCGCTTTTGCCGCTGCATATGCCCCCATCCCCGGAAACCCGATCGTGTGGCCCACGAAAGACGACGTGAAGACAATGGAACCACCGCCTTGTGCCTCGATCGCAGGAACCTGGTATTTTGCCGCGAGAAATGCACTGTCGAGATTGGTCTTCAGCACCGCCTGCCAATTTTCATAGGACATTGCAGGCACATCGGACATGTCTCCAACCGCGCCCGCATTGTTGAACGCCGCGTTCAGGCCGCCGAACCTTTCGACAGCCAGATGCACCAACGCCTTGTTGTAGCTTTCATCAGTCACGTCGCCCGAAAGGACAACCGCTCGTGACGCCCCCTCACCCAAGCTTTGGCAAACCTCTTCGAGAATTGCTTCTCGCCGCGCTGCAAGGATCAGATTTGCACCGGCTTCCGACAGAAGTCTTGCTGCGGCGGCACCAATGCCACTGCTCGCCCCGGTCACGATAATCGTCTTGTCTTCAAATCTCATCGTCTGGCTCCTCATTGAAAGAGGATGCCTAGATATGCGGGGTTGGGCGCGCGAGAAACCCGATTTGCGAGCAGGCTGTTTTGGAAAATCAGCCCGCGTCGTGCTTGTCGCGATCGCCCAGATGATCGAGATCCGTGTCTTCGCAATCGCCATCGTCATCAGCTGCAAGTGTCTGATCAGATTTCAGATATGCCCGGTGCGAGCGCCAGGAAAAGGGGATCGACAGGAGGTAAAGAGCAGATCCGAGAGCCAGCATCTGGAAAGGATAGCTGACGGTCAGCGCAACGATCAGAACGGCGACGACAAAGAGGGGCAGCACATAGTCGCGGCGGACCCTCGTCCCCACGCGCTTGCCCGAAAAGGTGGGCAGGCGACTGATCATCAAAAACGCCACTCCGATCGCATAGAGAGCAACTCCGGGCGCGAACTCAGGCCAATGTGGCAAGAGCCCAAGAAACTCCCAATAGATCGGCATCAGCACAATCAGCGCGCCCGCAGGTGCGGGTACCCCGGTGAAGAAATTCGCGGCCCAGGCGGGCTTGTGTGGATCGTCGAGAGCGACGTTGAAGCGCGCAAGGCGCAGGGCAGCCGAAATGGCGAAAACCAGCGCTGCAATCCAGCCAAGAGAGCCCGCCTCGTTCAAGATCCAGACGTAAAGCATCAAGGCTGGTGTCACGCCGAAATTGACGAAATCAGCCAGTGAGTCCAGCTCTGCGCCGAAGCGTGACGTGCCCTTGAGCATACGAGCCAAACGTCCATCGAGCGCGTCGAGGACGGCAGCCACCAGCACAGCTCCGATCGCGAACTCCCAGCGGCCTTCAAACGCCATGCGAATGGCGGTCAGGCCGGAGCACAAGGCCATCAGTGTGACCATGTTCGGCAGGATCAGGCGCAAAGGTACACGCCGGAAACGGGGCTGCCGGCGCTCGGATTTTCCGACCGTGTCCGCGTCGTGCTCGTCAAGAGAATCGGTCACCAGCTCGTCCTCAGCTGACGCGTGTCAGCGGTTGGGCCTTGCCGCCGTTTTCGGAAAGATTTGCCAGCACGGTCTCGCCAGCGATCATGGTCTGCCCCAGAGCAACCCGGGGAACCGTGCCTTCGGGAAAATAGACGTCAAGCCGGGACCCGAAACGGATCAGGCCAAAGCGTTCGCCAGCGCCAATGCTCTCACCTTCGCGCACAAAGCAGACAATCCGGCGCGCCACCAAGCCTGCAATCTGAACCACGCCGATCCGGACCTCGCCACGTTCGATCACGAGGCCGTTGCGCTCGTTGTGCTCGCTTGCCTTGTCCAATTCGGCGTTCAGGAACTTGCCTGCCCGATAGGCGACGCGCGTGACCTTGCCGCCCATGGGCGCGCGGTTCACATGGCAGTTGAAGACATTCATGAAAATCGACACACGCAGCATTGGTTCGCTGCCAAGTTCCAACTCTGCCGGCGGCATGACGGGACCGACGTGGCTGACGACGCCATCGGCTGGCGAGACAATCAGATTGTCGTCAACGGGCGTCACACGCGCCGGGTCGCGGAAGAAGTAGCAAACCCAGCCTGTCAGGATCAGACCGATCCAGAACAGCGGATCGACGAACCAGCCGATAACGACCGTCGCAACCAATGCGATCGCGATAAAGGGCCAGCCCTCGCGGTGGATCGGAACGAAGGCCTTGGTGACGGAATCGACGAGTGACATTGGTGTTTCCTTGATTGGTCCGGCTGCCAGGCTGCGATTTGAAATCGGGGCGCCGAACTGACAGCGCCAATAGGCACTGTTCTGTTTTTCGTTTCTGTTGCGGTTCTAGCGGCTTTTTGGCCGGGAATGAACCGTTCTCATCAAACCGATGGCGGTTTTCCCGCTTCGGAGGCCCGACTGCCGCGATAATCGGTCTCCCAATAAGGCGGCTTTCCATATTTCGACTTCAAGAAGTCAATAAAGGCCGAGACTTTTGGCGGCGTGTATTTGCCAGGCGGATAGACGGCGCAGATGTCACCCGTGCGCGCGATCGGATAGTCTTCCATCACCGAGACGACCCTGCCATCCCGCAGGTCTTCCCAAACGTGAGAGATGGATTTGACACTCAGGCCGAGCCCGTGGACGGTGGCGTCATAGGCAAAATCACCACTATCGCCATAAATCGAGTGGGCCACGCGATGCGCGATCTCGCCATCAGGGCCATGGAAGTACCAGAAAGGCATGGCCTCGAGGCCGATACAATCGTGATTGATCAGGTCTGAGGGAGACTTGGGCGTCCCCTTCCGGGCGATGTAATCAGGCGAGGCACAGAGAGCCCGTTTGTTGCTGCCGAGCCGCCGTGCAACAAGCGAGGAATCGGGCAAGGGCGCGCCCCTGATTGCCATGTCATAACCTTCGGCAACGATGTCGACGATCCGATCCGTGCAATCAATTGCGATCCTGATGTCAGGGTAGAGCTCCCTGAATTCGCGCAGGTGTGGAAGCACGTGTTTTCGGCCAAAAAACATGTTGCAGGAAATGCGCAAGACGCCACTTGGTGCTTCGCTGACAGCCTCTAGATGACCAAGTGCCATGTCCATCTCTGACAAGGCAGTGGTGGTGTGCTCCAGAAAGAGCCTCCCGGCCTCGGTCAACGTGGTGCGGCGGGTCGTGCGTGCGAAGAGCTGAGCCCCAACAGCGCGCTCAAGCGTCGTCAGCCGGGAACTTGCAGCAGAGGGAGACAGGCCAAATTCGCGCCCGGCGGCGGACAGGTTGTTCAACGCAGCAACACGTGTGAAGAACCTTAGATCGTCGAGACGCATTATCCCAAAACTCCGAATGATCCTACCCAATCAAGCCTGATTATAGCATTCAATAGCACATGCGACACTCCTCTCATCACGAAAGGAGACCAACATGTTCCACACCGGAGATGAATTCGAAAGACGCGCACGCCTGCATCGTCATCAGGCCATACGCGCGCTTTTTGGCCTGCTGCTTGGCGTCAAAAAGGAGGCGCCGCAGGAACGATCGGTTTCCGAGACCGTCAAAAAGACAACCGAGCGCGCCTGCCTGCCAACTCAAAACGAAGCCGCCTGAATTGAGACGGCTTCGTTAAAAAGCACTTGGGATCAGACGGGTTCGCCCGCGCGAGGACCGCGCTGAACAACGCCAAGTTCGTCGGCCTCCTTGGCGGCCCGCAACCGTTCTTCCGCTTCATCTGCCTCGCGCTGGCGTGCCCACATGGACGCATAGAGCCCGCCCTTTGCCATCAACTGCGCATGCGTGCCACGTTCAGCGATTTCGCCGGCCTCCAGAACAATGATCTGATCTGCATTGACCACAGTGGACAACCGGTGTGCGATCACAAGCGTCGTCCGGTTCTTCGACACCTGATCCAGAGCCGTCTGGATTTCGCGCTCGGTATGCGTGTCCAGCGCGGAGGTCGCCTCATCCAGGATCAGGATCGGCGGTGCCTTGAGGATGGTTCGGGCGATTGCCACACGCTGTTTTTCGCCGCCAGACAGCTTCAGTCCACGCTCGCCGACTTCCGATTGATAGCCATCAGGCAACCGCTCGATAAAGTCATGGATCTGCGCCATGCGTGCGGCTTCCTTGACCTCTTCATCGGTTGCATCCGGACGGCCATAGCGGATGTTGTAGGCGATGGTGTCGTTGAAAAGGACCGTGTCCTGCGGAACCATGCCGATGGCGCTGCGCACGCTCTCCTGGGTCACATCGCGAACATCCTGATCGTCGATGCGCACCGCTCCGCCACTGACATCATAGAAGCGGAACAAGAGCCGTGAGATCGTTGACTTGCCTGCACCGGAGGGGCCGACGATTGCAACCGACTTGCCGGCAGGAACCTCAAAGTCGATGCCCTTCAGGATCGGCCGATTCTGATCGTAGTGAAAGCGGACATTGTCGAAAACAATCCGCCCCTCGACCGCCCGCAGGTCCTTTGCATCGGCCTTGTCCTCAATTTCGGCGGGAACGCCGAGCAGATCGAACATGCTTTCGATATCGGCGAGGCCCTGGCGGATTTCGCGGTAGATGAAGCCAATGAAATTGAGCGGGATGGAGATCTGCATCAAAAGCGCATTGATCAGGACGAAATCGCCGATGGTCTGGGTGCCTGCCATGACGGAGCGCGCCGAGAGCACCATGCAGGCTGCCATGCCGATCCCGAGGATCACGGTCTGGCCCAGGTTCAACCAGGCAAGAGAGGTCCAGGTCTTGGTGGCTGCTTTTTCATATTTCTCCATCGACACGTCGAAGCGTGCCGCTTCCATCTTCTCGTTGCCGAAGTACTTGACGGTCTCGAAGTTGAGCAGGCTGTCGATGGCCTTTGAATTGGCGTCGGTGTCGCTATCGTTCATCTCGCGGCGAATGGCGATCCGCCAGTTGGACGCCTTGATGGTGAACCAGACATAGGCAACGATCATCAGGGCGACGATCGCCAGATAGTCCAGGCCGAACTGATACCAGATCACGACCGCCATGATGGCGAACTCGAGGACCGTCGGGATCCCGTTGAGGATGGTGAAGCGAACGATCGCCTCAATGCCCTTGACCCCGCGTTCGATCACACGAGACAGACCGCCGGTCCGCCGCGCCAGGTGGAACCGCAAGGAGAGCTCGTGCAAGTGCCGGAATGTGATGTTCGCCAGTTGACGTACCGCGTGCTGCCCGACGCGGGCAAAGAGCGCATCGCGCATCTGGTTGAAGGCAACAGCGAGGACGCGAGCCGCATTGTACGCCAGCACAAGCATGATCGGCGCAACGAGGAACGCCGGCAGATTATCGGTCTCTCCCGTCAGTGCATCCGTCGACCAGGCAAAGAAGTAGGGCGAGAACACCGTCACCACCTTGGCAATCACCAAGGCGACGACCGCAAGCAGGACCCGACCTTTCAGGTCCGGACGGTGAGCTGGCCAGATGTAAGGCCACAGGTTGATCAGTGTGGCAAAAGTGGATCCCTCGTCCGCGCTGACAGGGTTTGCGGGCTGCGGATCAGCGCCAGTTGCACCCGTATCGGCAGAAGACTGTGAGGTCTGATCGGTCAAAGAGTGTCTCCAGACGGAATTTCTGTCTTATCGGCAGTGTCGCCGCCCTTGCCTTCAAGGTAGGCGGCTGGCGGCGTGAAAGATGGTGCCGACGCTCCACTGCCCGCTTTCAGGACGGCAGAGAAAAAGGTCTCGGCTGCTGCACTCGCCTCGTGAAGCCTGTCGACATCAAGGTCATAGTGGCAGCAGCGTCCGCGGGTACAGCAGGTCAGCAAACCGGCCTCTTTCAAAACCTGCAGATGCTGTGAAACCGTCGACTGGGCAAGGGGCAAGGCCTGAACAATATCTCCGCAACAGGCATCAGGTCGGTTCGCGAGGGCTTCGATGATCGCAATCCGGGCAGGATGCCCCAAGGCCCTGAAAATGCGCGAGAGATCCGAGTTTGGATCCTGGCCGACATTGTCTCGCCCGCACTCATTCGAACTGTCACGCAAAGACGATCCTTCGCCGGCCCGCGTCGAACCGGTTCGCTTGCCATCCATTAAGCGTCCTCTCCACCTGCCCGGCACATTAAGATTGCACCGGATCTCATCGTAAATATGCGATGAATTAGATGTTTAACAAGGGCGTGAGATCAATTTTACAGATAAGCGCACAGGCTGATGGCGCTAGACCACGTCGAACAGCGCACAAAACGGAGCCGCCGCATCCAGACAGGCTGCGGCGGCTTCATAAAACTCGCGTAAGGTTGTTTTAGTTCTGTTCAGGCGCCCAGTTAAGATCGTCCTCAGGGGTCAGGAACACCTGCCCGGGATAGATCAGATCAGGATTGCGGATCTGCTTCTTGTTGGCCTGATAGATCGTCGTGTAACGAACGCCATCCCCATAGAGACGGCGGGAAATACGCCACAGATTGTCGCCCTTGCGAATGATGACATTCGGCAGAGGCTTGGAGACCGTCACGCCCGCGCTCTCGGAGTTGTCGGCGGATTGACCGGAAGCAACGACC
Source organism: Roseibium polysiphoniae (assembly GCF_014842925.1). Taxonomy (GTDB): domain Bacteria; phylum Pseudomonadota; class Alphaproteobacteria; order Rhizobiales; family Stappiaceae; genus Roseibium; species Roseibium polysiphoniae. Next base: position 622,194 of record NZ_JACYXJ010000001.1, on the reverse strand, counting down.
TTGGTCAGGACAATGGCTTCTGCTTCCTTTTCAAAGGTCACGGCAGCGCGCGCCAGAACCTTGCCATCAGCACCAACCATATCCGCGCGCACCTCAACCGAGCCGGGCGCAAGGTCCCGCCGCTCTTCGATCAGCCAACGGTCATTGCTGCCGATAACCCCGTCTCCAATCAGGGCGTCGGCAACATAGACCTGTATCGTGTTTCCAGCCTTGCCAGTCCCGGCCACATAGATCTTGCCGGCCTCAGATTCGACCGCATCGACGGTAACCGTGAGCGCCGCAGGATCAGAGCTTGCCTCTTCGGTTGGCGACGGCGTCGAGGCCACTGCTTCGCTTGAAGGCTTCTGGACGGGTGCCGGTTCTTCAGCGCTACCAACATTGGCGGCCGCGGTTTCGGCAATCGGTTCTCTGACAGGTTTGGCAACCGGGTCTGCCGGACTTGCTGTTTCGACTGGCGCAGGTTCGTCAGTGGCCTCCGACTGCGCCTCTGAAACAACGTCCTCGGCACCTTCAGCAGCCACGTCCGGTGCCGCTGGCTCGACCGCCGCCACAACGGTTTCATCGACAGCGGGTGCGCCCACTTCCGGACTGGTATCGCCGGTCACGTCAGAAGCGGCATCTGCGACAGCCTCAGTGGCAGGAGCTGTTGTCTCCTCTGCTTCCGTCACCGCGACCTGTTGTTCTTGCTCAGGAGCGGCTTCGGCTGGCGCAGTTTCGGAAGGCGCGGCTTCAGCGAGTTCAGGCTTTTGAAGCAAGGTCGACGGCGCATCCGGGCTGTTCAAAACCACGAGGGGCTGCGACGTGCCGTCTTCGGGGACCGATACAGCCAGACGCTGGCTCGAATCGCCGGTCGATGTTCCGTCCGCATTCTGGGTCTGAAGACCGACATCATAGTCACCAGATGGCAGCGGTTCATCCAGAATGATGGTCCACTCGCCCTTGTCGTTCGCTATGCCCTTGCCAACGACTTCTCCGTTTGCCGTCAGTGCCACGATGGCTCCCGGCTCGGAACGTCCTGCAACCACCGCATCACCGGTTGGCTCAACGCCGACCACATCAAACAGAAGGGTTTCTGCCGGCGCGGAGGCAACATCAGGTTCTTCCGCGGCACTGTCTGTGTCATCCGCCGCGCTGGTTGCGGCGACCTCTTCCTCGCCGGACGTGTCGGCAGGCTCTTGCGTCGATTCTGCAACCGATTGCGTTGCGGGCGCCTGGTCGTCATCGCCACTGTTCGAGTAAATATACCCGGTGACCAGCGCGGCGCTCCCTACAAAAAAGGCAGCAATAACGGCCTTGATCAAAGCAGTGTTCGTCATTCTGACTTCCCATCCGCGGCGCGGAAACCCTGTTCCTTCCCCACCGTCAAGATCTTTTCCTGACTGGCTAAAGCATCAGGTCAGCTTCAGCAGTCGGTAAACTTTCACTAAGGCTATGAATATACGCCTTTTTGTATCGCGGCAAGAAATCCGCACCCTGTTTGAAAGGCTTGCCACATTTATGATCTGGGCGCTCAAATGCTGCGCTTGACCTTGCGACCTGCCGGTGCAAAACAAATCAGATGAAAAAAATTCAAAGCGTCTGCGTCTATTGTGGTTCCAGCTTTGGGACCGACCCTGTTTATGAGGCAACCGCCACACGCCTCGGGCAGTTGCTGGCCGAAACCGGTTTGCGTCTCGTCTATGGCGGGGGCTCTGTCGGCCTGATGGGGACCGTCGCCAAGGCGGTTCTGGACGAAGGCGGCCAAGTCACTGGCATCATTCCACATTTCCTCGAAAAACGCGAAGAAATGCTGGACGCTGTCAGCGATTTGACGATTACGGAAAACATGCATGAGCGCAAGCAGCTCATGTTTCAAAAGGCCGACGCCTTCATCGTCCTTCCCGGCGGGATCGGCACGCTTGAGGAAGCGGTCGAGATGATGACCTGGGCTCAGCTTGGCCAGCACAAGAAGCCTGTGCTTCTGGCCAACGTCAACGGGTTCTGGTCACCGCTGCTTGAATTGCTCGATCACATGCGCGCCCAGGGCTTCATCCGTCCGGATCGTGAGGTTCCCTACCTGGTTGCCGACCGAATCGAAGACGCGATTCCCATGTTGACGGATGCCGTCGGCGAAGGTTCGGACGCACCCGACCTTCAAGACAATCGCGCTCCGATGGAAAAGCTCTAAAACTGCCGCTTTTGCCGTATGATGATCGCGACCTGTAAAGGCGAATTGCCTTCCCCCCTCATCATGCAGGCGTCGTGACAGCTCGTTCACGCTCCCTGTTCCAGCGACGCAGGGAGTCGAAGCTAAAGACGGCCAGTGCGACCCAGATGATGACGAATGTCATCAGCGTGGTCTGATCGAGTGGTTCGCCCCAGACAAACACCGCCATGATGAAATGCAGCGAGGGAGCGATGTACTGGAGCAGACCGACCAGCACCAGCGGCAGACGCCGCGCTCCGGCGGAAAACATGACCAACGGCACCGCCGTCACAGCTCCACTGCCGATCAATGCCACCAGGACCCAGGGCTGCTCAAGCACAAAGGCATCGGCGCCCCAGCTCAGGTTCAGCAGCAAATAACCAAGTGCAATTGGCGAAAGCAGGCTTGTCTCGATGAAAAGGCCAGGCGTTGCACGCACCGGAATGATCTTGCGCAGATAGCCATATCCGGCAAATGAGAACGCCAGGAACAGCGAAACCCACGGCAGACCGCCGGCAAGAACAGCCTTTGTCGCGACAGCGAGCGTTGCAAGCCCCACGGCCACGCCTTGAAGCCGCGTCAGTTTTTCCCGAAGAACGACCAGCCCGAGCAGGATGCTTACAAGCGGGTTGATGAAGTAGCCCAATGAAATATCGAGCACTTTCTCCTGACCGATGGCCCAGACGAACACCAGCCAATTGAGCGATACAAGTGTCGCCGATATAGACAAGAGGCCGACCAGTTTTGGTGTCCGCCAGATCTCCAGCACTTCGTCGAAGCGGCGCATCAGCACAAGAAATAGCCCGACGAGCAGCACAGCCCAGACAATCCGATGCGCCACAATCAAATCGGCACTGACCGTGTCGGTCAGCTTGTAATAGGCTGGCAGGAAACCCCAGAGACCATAGGCGCCGAATGCATAGGCAAGGCCGACCTTGATTTCGGCCTGATCACCTGACGCAGCTGGACCGTTGGGACGGGTCGCAGGACCGGGCGCCTTGCTCATGCTGATGCCTTTCGAAGCGCTGACGTCAGGCAGATTCGGCCTTCAGCAACGCATAATTGATGGAGTCGACCAGGGCCTGAAAAGAGGCGTCAACAATGTTGCTGGAAACACCAATTGTGAACCAGCGCCGATGCGCGCTCGTGTCGTGGCTCTCGATCAGAACCCGCGTCACAGCCCCTGTGCCGCCATTGAGGATGCGAACCTTGTAGTCGATCAACTCAAGCCCGTCGATGGCGGCCTGGTATTTTCCAAGATCCTTGCGCAGCGCCATGTCGAGCGCATTCACGGGCCCATTTCCTTCTGCAACCGACATGCGTTTCTCGCCGTCAATGTCGAGCTTGACCACAGCCTCCGAAACGCTGACCAGCTCGCCGATGGCATTATGACGGCGTTCCACCATGACCCGGAAAGAGTTCACGGCAAAGAACCGAGGAACTTCCCCCAGTGCCCGGCGCGCCAACAGTTCGAAAGATGCATCAGCCGCTTCATAGGCGTAGCCTTCGGCTTCCTTTTGCTTCACATCGGCCAAGAGATGGTCGAGGCGCGGATCCGCCTTGTCGACAGCAATTCCTAGCCGCTGCAGTTCGCCAAGCAAATTGCTCTTGCCGGCCTGATCAGAGACGAGAACACGCCGGCGGTTGCCGACGGCTTCCGGCGCCACATGCTCATAGGTCTGGGGATCTTTCAGGATCGCGGAGGCGTGGATGCCGGCCTTGGTCGCGAAAGCGGTCTCGCCGACATAGGGTGCGTGCCGATTGGGTGACCGGTTCAGGATCTCGTCAAAGGCGTGGGAGATTGACGTGATCTCGGCCAGCTGCTCCTTCGCAACACCAATCTCGAAGCGGTCCGAATAAGCCGGTTTCAGGAGGAGTGTCGGGATCAGGCTGATCAGATTGGCATTGCCACAGCGCTCGCCGATGCCGTTCAGCGTGCCCTGGATCTGCCGTGCGCCAGCGTCAACGGCCGCCAGCGCGTTGGCAATGGCATGGCCCGTGTCGTCATGGGTGTGAATGCCCAGATGGTCCCCCGGGACAACGGCCTGAACCTTCGTGACAATGTCCTTGATCTCGTCGGGCAAGGTGCCGCCATTGGTGTCGCACAGCACGACCCAGCGCGCACCGGCGTCATGGGCGGTTTTGGCACAAGCAAGCGCGTAGTCCGGATTGGCCTTGTAGCCATCGAAGAAATGCTCGCAATCGATCATCGCTTCACGTCCGGTGGCAACGGCCGCCTTTACGGTGTCCGCGATAGACTCGAGATTCTCGTCGTTGGTGCAGCCGAGCGCGACCTTGACGTGATAGTCCCACGACTTGGCGACGAAGCAATAGGCATCCACATCCGCTGCCAGGATCTGCTGCAGCCCAGGATCATTGGAAACGGAGCGCCCGGCCCTCTTGGTCATGCCGAAAGCCGTGAACCTGGCTTTCTGCGTGCGTTTTTCGGCAAAGAACTCGTCGTCAGTCGGATTGGCGCCGGGATAGCCGCCCTCCGCGTAGTCCACGCCCAGACGATCCAGCAGCTCTGCAATCACGATCTTCTCGGTGACAGAAAAATCGATGCCGCTTGTCTGGGCTCCGTCGCGAAGCGTCGTGTCAAAGAGATAAAGGCGTTCCCTGGTCATGTTCAAACCTTGTCGTCCGGTGCTGGCGTTTCCCAGCTTTTTGTATCGTGATCGGGGTGTTGGTGATTTTCGACCCCGGCAAAGACCGCTTCGGCAGCGGCCTGGTCGTCAGGCGAGCGCTCAGGCAGCTCCGTCAGCCCTTCACACCAGGGCAAGCGGCTTTCAGTGCTAAGCTGCAGCACCGGGGCAAAAAGTTTCGGCTCATCGAGAGAGGCAATGGTCACATCAATGTTCGACGCCTCGAATTCATAGGTCAGCGGCGTGCCGCAATTGCCGCAGAAGCCGCGGCGCACGAGGTTGGAACTTTGAAAATAGGTTGGCTCACCACGAGTCCAGCTCAGATTTTCCGTAACGACAAGCGCAGCGAAGGGACCACCGACGGCCTTCTGGCACATGCGGCAATGGCAAATCGTCGGCCGCTTCAAACCGGATACACAATAACGGATGGCCCCGCATTGGCAGCCTCCAGAATGGATATCGGACTCACTCATGAGTGCTCCTCCCGACAAACAGCAAGTATGCGGCGGCAGACACCATCCAGATCGTGATGCACCTCCGCAAGCCAGAACCGAAGGACCGTCCAGCCCAAAGCCTTCAGTTTGGCATCACGCCTCACATCGGCATCGGAAATGGACGTCTCGCCGTGTTGCGACCCATCCAGCTCAATGATCACTTTTCGGGATGGCGCAGCGAAATCGACAATGAAACCTTCAATGGGCATTTGCCGGCGAAAGCCGATCCCGCCCAGTCGGTGCGCCCGAATGACTTGCCACAGGCGCTTTTCCTCCGGTGTCATCTGCTTGCGAAGGCGTTTGGCATTCGCGCGCACATAGCCGGGCTGCGTGTGTCTGGGCATGAGACCGTGTTCCCCCCCTCTGTCGGCTCGCGCCGACATCTCCCCCTCCAGGGGGGAGAGTGGAGTGTGTGGGAACGCTCTCATTTTCACAACCGATGGTGAGTCAAGATAGAAGCCTACACCACGCAGCAAAGCCCCCTCTCCCCCCTGGAGGGGGAGATATCCCTGCAAGGGACAGAGGGGGGGAAATGCTGCGCCCATCAAAAACACTAGCGTTTGACTTCCCAGGCGGTCACACGTTTGCCGGTTTCGGAGTCTTTTGAATCCATTAGCTGAATTCCTTCAGAAACCAGTTCATCGCGAATACGGTCCGCCTCGGCGAAGTTCTTGACCTCGAAGAAGGCCAGGCGCTCAGCAATCCGCGCCTCGATTGAGCCCGTGTCGAGGGAAGCTATGTCAACGGCCACCGGCGCGACCCCGAGCAAGGTCGCGGAAGCCGAATAGACCGCAAGCTTTTCCGGATCGCGAGCAGCCTCACCGGCCAGCGCATGGAGCGCCTGGATCGCCGCTGCTGTGTTGAGGTCGTCGCCCAGCGCGTCCATCACTTCGCCCGAAGGCAAGGCGTCTGTTTCAATAACTTCCGGCCACTTGCCGAGCAGGCGTTCAGCCTCCTCCAGCCGCTTGACCGAGAAGTCGATCGGTTCGCGATAGTGGGTCATCAGCATGGCAAGACGCAGGACTTCGCCCGGCCACTTGCGACCGCCGAACTTGTCGGGCTCCAGCAGGTCATGGATGGTGACGAAGTTGCCTTCAGACTTGGACATCTTCCGGCCCTCCACCTGCACAAAGCCATTGTGCAGCCAGTAGTTGGCCATCTTGTCCGTGTCATGGGCGCAGCAGGACTGGGCAATCTCGTTTTCATGATGCGGGAAGATCAGGTCCAGCCCGCCGCCGTGAATATCGAAGACCTTGCCGAGGTGATGCTCGCTCATGACCGAGCATTCGATGTGCCAGCCGGGACGGCCCCGGCCCCAGGGGCTTTCCCAGCCTGGCTCGTCGCCGGTGGAGAGCTTCCAAAGGACAAAGTCACCCGGGCTTTTCTTATGTTCATCAACCGCGATGCGTGCACCAGCCTTCTGGTCCTCGAGATTGCGTTTCGACAGGCCGCCATAGGCCGGCATCGATGCCGTGTCGAACAGCACTTCACCGCTGGCCTCATAGGCATGGTCCTTCTCGATGAGGGACTGAATCATCGAGATCATGCCATCGATATGCTGCGTGGCGCGGGGCTCCACGCTCGGTTCCAGGCATCCGAGCGCCTTGACGTCGGCATGAAACTGATTGGCGGTTTTCTCGGTGACCCTGGCGATGGCCTCATTGAGCGGCAGATCCGGGTAGTCGCGCAGCGCACGGGCGTTGATCTTGTCATCGACGTCGGTGATGTTGCGGACATAAGTGACGTGCTCGGAGCCGTAGAGATGGCGCAGCAGGCGGAACAGCACATCGAATACAATCACAGGCCGGGCGTTGCCGATATGGGCGAAGTCATAAACGGTCGGCCCGCAGACATACATGCGCACGTTTTCAGGATCGATCGGGACAAAGTCCTCTTTCGACCGGGTCAGCGTATTGGTGAGCTTCAGTCCCTTGAAACCGGGCTTCGCTGCGCTCATGACAAAGATCTCCTGACCGGCTGGCCGGGCGATCCGTCTCAAGGTGCGTGATGCAAAGAGGGAACGGCCACAGCCAGCGGTGTCGCTAGCTGCAAATAATGGTGATCGAAATGATGTTCCGTGTGGCCGTCATCATGGGGAGTTTGTCGCCTCTTTCGCCCGACCGGTCAAGCCTGCAGCTTTACAAACGACAGGCTTTGTTAAAATGGCCACCGTTCGGCCGCACAGATCGGCCGAAAGCTGGACAACCACGCCGCATGGACTAGGCTCTTTTCATGGATTCGGACGGCGCGACCCGCGGGGACGCCCACCACAGTTGCAAGGTCAAGCTCCGGGGGGACGTGATGACAATTGGAATTCGAGCAGTCGGTCAAAAGAGATACAGCTCCAGCCTTTTCACCGCCGTCTTCCTTGCCCTTATGACCGGGCCGATCGGCGGACCACTCGCGATCGCACAGACAGAAGTGCTCCTTCCTGCTGAGACGCCGACCAAGGCGGCCGCGCCCTTGAGCTTCGCCTTGCTGGCGGAGATCGGCAGCCGAGACGTCGACGAGAGTGTCGCTGCCTTTTATGAAGCGCGCGGCTATGCACCGATCTGGCTCGATACGGACGGGCTTCAGGAACGCGGACATTTGACCCTGGCTGCTTTTGCCGCCGCCAATGATCATGCGCTCAACCCGGACAACTATGGCCCGCTTCTATTTGCCGAAAGGTTGGACGCCGCACAAAGCGATGAAGACTGGGCAGCTCTTGAACTGGACCTGACCGCGCAGTTCATCCGCTACGCGACACACCTGTCCTCAGGCCGCGTTCAGCCGAATGAAATCAACAAGGCGCTCAATATATTCCCGCATGTGCCCGAACCGGTCGACTTGCTAACCCAGGCCAACGAATCCGTCGATTTCAGTGCCTATCTCGAAGCGCTTTCCCCCAACACGCCGAACTACGCAAGACTGAAGCGCCGGCTTACCCAGTACCGGGACAAGGCAGCGCTGGGCGGCTTTACGGTCATCCCGGATGGCGAGGTTCTCAAGCCCGGCATGGAGGATGACAGAACGGCCCTGTTGCGCCAAAGGCTTGCCGAAGAAGACTATATGCTGGCCACGGACCACAGCGGAACGGTCTACGACGGTGCGCTCGTTGAAGCGGTCAAGGAGTTTCAGGAATATCACGGGCTCTCGGTCGATGGCGTGATCGGCAAGAACACCCTGGCAGAGATCAACGTCCCGATCCGGCAGAAGCTGATCCAGATGGAGCTCAATATGGAGCGCCGCCGCTGGATGCCCGACTTCCTCGGCGACACCTATGTCTTCGTCAATCTCGCCGACCAGAATCTCAAGCTGGTGAAGAACGGCAAGACCTGGCACACCACACGGGTGGTCGTCGGCAAGCCCTACCATGCCACACCGGTCTTTTCCGACGAGATGACCTACGTGGAAATCAACCCCTACTGGAATGTCCCCTATTCCATCGCCACGAAGGAATATCTGCCGAAACTGCGACAGAACCCGAACGCGCTGTCTGCACAGAACATTCGGGTTTTCAGCGGCGAGCAGGAAGTGGCGCCGACACAGGTCGCCTGGAACTCCTATTCGGGCAGCAACTTTCCGTTCAAGCTCCGCCAGGACCCGGGCGGACGGAACGCGCTGGGCCGCATCAAGTTCATGTTTCCCAACCAGTTCAACATCTACATCCACGACACACCGTCCAAGACCTTGTTCGACCGGGCGCAGCGGGACTTCAGCCATGGCTGCATCCGCGTATCAGACCCCTTCGCGCTTGGAGACGTGTTGCTTTCGGACCAGGGATATGACCGCTCACGTCTTGAAGCCATTCGGGATGCGGGAGCTCGCAAGGTGCTCAAGCTGGAAGAGCCGGTTCAGGTCCATCTGACCTATCTGACGGCATGGATGAACAAGGATGGATCGACGCACTTCCGGCGCGACATCTATGATCGCGACGAGGTGCTTCTGAAGGCCCTGGCGCGCGCCATGACCGAGAACCTTTGAGGCATTCCGACCCGCGTTAAACAAACTGAACCCTATCTGAACGAGACCCTCAGGGGCGGTTCAAGGGCCCTCTCCTATTGTCATCCTCATCAACCCCAGATGCGGATCAGGAGCGGGTCATGTTTCAACGTTTGTTTGCAGTCGTTTTTCTCACAGCCGTTCTCGGCGCCCCCTTCGCAGGTCTCTTCAGCCTCGCCGGCGTCACCGAAGCGTCGCCCGCCGTCAGCCAGCAGCGCAGCATGTGCATCACCACAGGCGTTGGCTGCGGTTCCGGCCACATCCTCCTGCCGGCCATTGGCAGGATGTGACAAATCGATTTAAAATTCAGCGCCTATCGTAGCGTATTGCTTGCGATTTCAGGAGGATTTGGGCATTGTCTCGCTCATGAACCAAGAAGCTCTTGAAGATAACGCTGAAGATGCGGCCCGTTTTTTGAAGATGCTGGCCTCCGCCCCACGCCTCCTGCTCTTGTGCAATATGTTCGATCGGGAATGCAGCGTCGGGGATCTGGCGGAGAAGACCGGCATGCGAATGCCGACCGTCTCGCAACAACTTTCTCTCCTGCGCGCGCAGGGGCTCGTGGAGACCCGCCGCGAAGGCACGACAATCTATTACCGACTGGTCAGTGACGCTGCCCAGGAAGTGATGGCTGTGCTCTACAAACATTTTTGTGCGGAAGGAGCCGATCCTGCTGCGGCAGGCCTTCTGGAGATGGCCAGCGCTGACTGAGGCCAGTTGCTTCAGCCTTCGGCGCGCTTCAGAGCATATGCCTCGCCAGAAACCCAAAGGACCGCCAAGAGCGGTCCTTTTCTGTTTTGTACCGGATCAATCGGACATCAATCGTCGAGATAGTCGCCGCAACGCGGGGGCGTTTGATCTCCCCACGGCATCAAAGGCACGGTCGAGGTCGAGTTTTTCGGGCTGCCTTCGATCAGCTTGTCGGAATAGACAAGATAAACCAGGACGTTGCGTTTGACGTCGCAGCCACGCACGATGCGCATCTTCTTGAAGACGAAGGAGCGGCGCTGACGAAACATTTCCTCGCCCTGCTCGAATTTTTCCGTGATTTCAATGGGACCAACCTGCCGGCAGGCAAGAGATACGTCCGAGACTTCCTCGGCGACGCCAACCCAGCCAGAAATCCCGCCCTTTTCCGGCACGGTGAAATGACAGGCCACGCCAGAGACGATGGGATCATCGATCGCATAAGTCGCCAGTTTGTGGTCCGGCGTCAGGAATTTCCAGACGGTCGATTTCTTGAAGATGAGGTCGGGCTCATCCGCAGCTGATGCAACGATCGGCGAGAGTGCCAGTGCAGACAGACACAGAGAAAGAGCAAGAGACGTTATGCGCATTGAGACATCACCGCGTTTTGATCAGGTCCACCCTGATGTGGGCGGTAAACGCGGCAATGTCCAGTCAGTTACAAAATACGAGATGCTTGTCAGGCGTTTTCCGGCTCGCGGACCTTGCCGTCGGCTGCTTGATCCTCGGACGTAGCAGCTTGCTCTTCGGAGGTCTCTACGACCTCTTCCAGGACTTCTTCGTCCAGATTGTCATCTTCGGTGATTTCTGCTTCCGGGCTTTCCGCGAGAGGCTCTGCCACCAAGCCGTGAAGAGCGTCCCACAGATCGCGATCCCGTTCGGCGGTCCAAACCTGAGGCGTGTCGAGACCATGAGCCTCATCATAGGCCCGAGCGACGTTGAACGGCAGACAGTGATCGTGGATCGCATAGTCTCCAAATAGCGGATCCATGACGGATTTCACTGTCAGGAACGTGTCCTTGATCCCCATGCCGGACGCCACGCAGTCGGCGGCGGTGTCGCGCAAGGTGGTGATAAAGGCCTCGGTGTGCTCAAGCGCTTCCATAACGGCACTGCTGCCGATGACCGCATCTCCGCGTCCGGGCATGAGAGCCGACGGCCTGAAGGCACCGATGCGATTGAGTGCACGCGGCCAATCGCCCAGATGGGCGTCGCCGCAGTAGCAGGCAGATTTGGACTCAACCAGATCGCCGGAATACATGACGCCAGCATCGGGAACCCAGACCACCGCATCTCCCATCGTGTGCCCGCGGCCGAGATGCATGATGCGCACATCTCGGTTGCCGAGGTTCAGCGACATGGATGAGGCGAAACTCAGGGTCGGCCAGGTAAGACCGGGAATGCTGTCGGCGTCCTTGAACAGACGTGGGAACCTTGCATATTCGGACTTCCAGTCCGCTTCCCCGCGCTCTTCGATCAAACGACGCGTCAAGTCGGACGCAATGATCTCACTTGCGCCATATGCGCTCGCGCCCAACACCCGAACCGCATGGTAGTGGGTCAGCACGACATGCTTGATCGGCTTGTCCGTGACTTCCCGGATCCGCTCGATGACCTGTTCTGCCATGGCGGGCGTTGCCTGGGCGTCGACCACGAGGACGCTGTTGTCACCAATGATGACACCGGTGTTCGGATCGCCCTCCGCAGTGAAGGCGTAGCAGCCCTTGCCGATCTCGGTGAAGCTGATCTTCTTGTCCTCAGTGTCGTTGGCGGAAGCAAAATCGTTGCTCATGGCAGCTCTTTCATTTTCCGACCCGGCCGAGTTTCTCTTCGTCCCAGGTCTGATTGGTCCAGGCTGGCTTCTTCTGCCCGGATTGCAGACTTTCGCGCCGGACCTTGAAAAGGCTGCATAAAATTCTGCATTCTAAGACGGTCTCAGGTTCGCGGACCGATTCGCAAATCTTGGCGGTCATCACGTGTGACAATTTGCAGTTTTTCAACAGATTGATGCCGCCGCGCAAGGAAATACAAGATATTGTTGTCTTTATGGCAATAGCCAACCCGCAAAGAGTATTGTCACAATGTTCGAGGGTGCTTGCTTCCGTTGAATCGGTCATTTCTCAGCTAAAGACTTTGGCGCGGCCAGGAACGCCTATAAAGTGGCCCTTGCCAAGGCCATGAGAACGAAAGACTTGAGCGCATGAGCGACGAAGATATTCCAGCGCAGAAGACCGACCGCCTTTGCGGGTCTTCCGACAGTGTGCTGGCGCTCGAGGACTTCCTTCCCTACCGCCTCAATCTCGTGTCCGAGACCGTGAGCTATTCGTTTGCCCGGCTCTACGGCGAACAATTTGGCATGACCCGACCGGACTGGCGCGTCATCGCGATCATCGGGCAATGCGGACGCGTGACCGCCAAGACGATCGGCGAGCGCAGCACGATGCACAAGACCAAGGTCAGCCGCGCCGTCTCGACCCTGGAAAAACGTGGCTTCGTCGTTCGCACGCCCAATCCAGAGGACATGCGGGAGATTTTCCTGGAACTGACCCCGGCCGGCCAGAACGTCTACAATGCGCTGGTTCCGCAGGCCTTTGCCTTCACCCGGCATTTGACGGATGCGCTGAGTCCGGAGGAACGGGAACAGCTTGAGACTATCTTGAACAAACTTGTTCAGTCAGCCGCGACCTTCGACGGTTAGGCTTCGAGGTCACAAAAGGAGTTGGTCGGTCGTTGAGCGCTTCTGGATAAAGCGTTGAAAAAGCAGGTTTCTGTCTGATCGAGAATGCAGTCTCGGTCCGGAGTCCCCAAGCTGGTGCCAAGGCATATGCAACAGCCGGTCTGCACCTGAGGATGTCATTGATGCTCGCACATTAACTCCAAATCAGCGCTTTGCTTGCTATGGTGGTTTCACCTGCCGATATTGGTGAGTGGCAGGTGGCGTTTCTGACGCCGATGGGACAGGTTGCACGATGGGATCTGAGTGGCAGGTACGGCGCCTTTTCGGGGCAAGCCGCAGCGCTTTGGTGTTGGTCGCAGTGATGTGCGCCTCTACTGCGGCGGAGGCTGCGACATGCGCGGCCATTCGGGCGGAGCTGGCGAGCCTCGGCAAATCGTCCTCGCGATCAGTCAGTCCCGCGGCGCAGAAGTGGCAGACAGCGCAGCGCCAGCAAAGCAAGGCCATTGCGGCCGCCGAGCGCGATGCACGCTTCTTTCGCTGTGATAGCGCTCCCCAGTCCCCCAAGTGCCAGGGGCTGGGAAACAAGATCAAGCGCATGCAAAAGAACCTGCGTGCCATCGATCGCAAGCTGGCTCAGTCATCCGGCCCGTCAAAGAACAATGTCGAAAGCCGGCGCCGACGCTTGCAGGCAAGCCTGGCCGCGCAAAAATGCAATGCGCCCAAGCCCGCCCGAACCGCAAAGACCGATTTCGGCGGCAATGGCTTTTTTGGCAAGATTTTCGACAAGAAGGTCGAGCAACCTGCCGCAGCCACCGACCAGAACTATCGCACCTTGCCGAATGGCCTTGTCGTTCAAAGGCCCAGAAGAGACCTTTTGCTCGCCCGCTCGCACGATCAGGATCTGACTCAGCTGAAGTCACGCGCGAGCCTTGCCCGGGAAACGCGGTCCAACAGGACCCACATTCCCTCAGGCGGGACATTCCGGACCCTTTGTGTTCGCACCTGCGACGGTTATTTCTTCCCGGTCAGCTTTTCGACAGGTCAAAGCCAATTTGCGGATGACGCAGCCCGTTGCGGTGAAATCTGTCCTGCGGCTCCGACCGAGCTGTTCGTCCATCGCAATCCCGGCGGCCTGGCGGAGGAAATGATCTCCCTTGCCGGTGTTCCCTATGCCGAAACGGAAAACGCTTATCGGTACAAAACCGAATTTGTTCAAAACTGCAGCTGCCGCGACAGCCGAAACACTGCCACCGAGAGCAAGATGACGCCGCTTGCGGGGCACAACAGCGGAGCTTGGACCACGGAGGACGGCCGCGTACAGGTGTCCTTAAGGCTCGATGGGCCAGCGCCATTCTTTGACGGCAAGACTGCCCCACTGCGAAACAGCTGGAGCCAGGATCCGTTGTTGCCTGATCAGCTGCCGAGAGGGACCGATCCGGCCACCCGCATGGATCTGGAAGGCGGCTTCAACGCGGCGATCCGCATTGATGAAGCTACAGAAGAAGCGGGCGTTGCAACGGCAGGCGCCGATACGGCTTCGGACGAGCTGCCGTTGCTGACATCCCGCGCAGCCCAGAAAGCGTCCGCCCCCGAGCCGGTTTTCACCAAGCTCGAGGAAAAGGATCAGACACGGCAGGCGCCAAGCGGGCCTATCCGGGTAGTCGGTCCAGAATATTTTGTCGCCCAATAAGCGGAAGCAGGGCTTTCATGTCCGGCCCATGATCGAGCCCGGTCAGCGCACGGCGCAACGGCATGAACAGCCCTCGCCCCTTTCGGCCCGTCTCGGCCTTCAGAGCTGACGTCCAGGTGCCCCAGGTTTCTTCGGTGATATCGCCTTCCGGCAGGAAATCGCGCGCCTTTGCAACAAATTCGCGATCTTCTTCTTCCACCTTGCTGTCGACGCTGCCGTAGACGATCTGCCAGTAGTGCTGCGCATCGGAGACCTTTTCACAGTTCTCCCGAATAAGCAGCCAGAAGGTCTCGCTCGCGCGAATACCCAGCGACCGGAGCCGATCCTCCACCACCTCATAGGGCATGTCGTGGACCAGTTTCGCATTGAGGCCGTCGAGATCTGCCGGATCAAACTTTGCGGCAGACCGTGACACGGACGACAAGTCGAATTTATCAGCCAGAACCTCGAGATTCGGGACCGGCTCAACCGCCTGACTGGTGCCGGTCAGCACCGCCAGCGAAGCGACCGCCATGGGCTCAAGCCCTGCCTCGCGCAGAGAGCCAATGGAAAGAGCCCCCTTTCGCTTCGAAAGACCTTCGCCGTCGCGGGTCGTCAGAAGATTGTGGTGGCCGAAGGTCGGCATCTCGGCGCCAAGTGCCTTGAAGATCGCGTATTGAACGCCGGTGTTGGCGACATGATCTTCGCCTCGGATAACGTGGGTGATGCCCATGTCGATGTCGTCCACGATGGACGGCAGCGTATAGAGATAGGTTCCATCTTCGCGGATCAGCACGGGATCGGAGAGCGAGGCCAGATCCACTGACTGCTCGCCGCGGCAAAGATCCGTCCAGGTCACTTCTGTCCGCCGCGGCGCAAAGGGATCGCCGTCGTGATTTGGCAGAAGGAAACGCCAGTGAACCTTGCGCCCCTCGGCTTCAAAGGCGGCTTTTTCATCGGCGCTGAGCTTCAATGCCGCCCGATCGTAGACCGGAGGCCGGCCAAGGGCTCTGGCCCGCGAGCGGCGGCGCTCCAGCTCATCGGCGGTTTCATAACAGGGATAAAGCAGTCCCTCGGCCTTCAGCTTTTCTGCAGCAGCGTCATAGGCAGCAACGCGATCCGACTGCCGCTCGACGCGGTCCGGCTGAATGCCGAGCCAGGCCAGGTCAAGCTCGGTGGCGTCGGCAAATTCTGCTTTCGACCGTTCCTTGTCGGTGTCGTCGAAGCGCAGAACAAAGGATCCGCCGTTCTTTTTGGCAAAAAGCCAGTTGAACAATGCGGTTCGGCTATTGCCGATATGGATATGGCCAGTCGGGGACGGCGCAAAGCGAACTGTAACGGTCATAGACCTTGAGGTACCTCCCTGCCTGCGTTGCCGCAAGCCTTCTTTGGCGTTTTACCCGGCTGCGCGATCTCAGCCGCGCTAAACCGGTTTCAAGTTCTATGGCCCCGTCTTTCAGCAATACGCGAAGTCAGGAAGAGCAGTCCAGTGACCAGGGCACAATATCCACCCATGCCCATCAATTGCACGTCGTAGGAGACGTGAAAGTCAATCAGAACGCCGATCAAGCCGGGCCCTGCGGCAGAGGCGAACACCATCATCGCAAAGGCAACGGACCGGATGGCGCCGATGTGGCGTGTTCCGTAGAGCTCGGGCCACAATGCGCCGCCAAGCGTCGCTGTAAAGCCGTTGCTGATGCCCAAAAGCCCCATGAAAACAAAAGCGGCTGCCTCGACGTGAATGTTCGCCAGAACGATGCATGCCAGGGTCAGCGGCAAAAGCATGAAGGGCAGGACGCCGCGGGCCGAGAAGCGATCAATCAGCACCCCCAGCGTCAGGGACGAAAGGATCGCAACCAGCGCCATGACGACGAAGGCTGCGGCAAAGAGCTCTAGCGACCAACCGCGCAAATCGACCAGATAGACCTGATTGAAGAGAATCGCCGTTCCGATGAAGGGCGGCGCAAGGACACCGGCGGAAACACCCCAGAACACCGGATCAAACAATGCCTCACGGCGCGTCCATTGGCGCCCTTCCACCTTCTGACCATCACCGTCGAGAGCTTTCGGCTGGCGGTCCTGCTTGAGCAGCCACAAGATCACTGGCAGCGCGAAAAGAAAAACCAGCGCGGCGGCAGCTGCCCAACTCATGCGCCACCCCAAAAGGCCCGACGTCAGGACAAAGAGCGCAGGAAAACAGCTTTCGGATGCCGGAAAGCCAAGGCTCGCGATGGACACCGCCCTGCCCCGTTGCGCGGAAAACCACCGCCCCATGGCCGTCATCGACGTGTGGGTCATCATGCCCTGCCCGCTCAGGCGAAGGCCGAAAATCACGAAGAAGAGCATCCAGACCGAACTGACATTTGCCATCGCCACACAGAGGCCAGTCAGAGCGAGCATCACGACGAGGGCAACGCGTTGTACAGGGAACGCATCGACGCTGCGCCCGACCCAGGGCAGACAGATCGCCGAGCCCAGTGTGGCGATCATATAGAGCAGCCCAAAATCGCCGTGGCTGAGATCAAACTCCTCGCGCAAATGGCCTGATGAGAGCGAAATATAAAAGGTCTGGCCAAAGCCCGAAAATGTGGTCAGCAGGAACCCTGCTGCAAGCCAGCGGCTGTTGGCGCGCAGGAACGAGGCATAGGACAAAGCACATCCAGACAACGATTGGGGTCAGGGCCGGCAGATTGCAGGCCCCAAGGGAAATTGGTTTTGCACGGAAAGATCCCGTGCCATTTAGTTGAAATCAGGAAAGGCGCACCAGTCAGGCTGCCTCAGCTGCGGTCTCGGAAACGATTGGTAATCGGGTAGCGGCGATCACGACCGAAATTCCGCTCAGTGATCTTCACGCCAGGAGGTGCCTGACGCCGCTTGTATTCTGCAATATACAACAGATGCTCGATCCGGTGAATGAGCGCCTTGTCGTGGCCCCGCTTTTCAATTTCGCTGACCGACATCTCATGCTCGACGAGACAGGAGAGGATATCATCCAGAACATCATAGGGTGGCAGACTGTCCTGATCGGTTTGCCCCTCGCGAAGCTCGGCAGTCGGCACCTTGGAAATGATGTTTTCCGGAATCACGACCCCTTCCGGGCCAAGAAGCCCCTCGGGCCGTGTCGTGTTGCGCCAGCGAGACAGGTGATAGACCTGCGTTTTATAGAGGTCCTTGATCGGGTTGAAGCCGCCATTCATATCGCCGTAGAGGGTCGCATAACCGACGGACATCTCCGACTTGTTGCCCGTGGTCACCACCATTGAGCCAAACTTGTTGGAAATCGCCATCAAGATGACGCCGCGCGCACGGGACTGAAGGTTTTCCTCCGTGGTGTCCTGTTCGCAGCCGGAGAACATGGTGGCCAGGACACGCCCGAACCCTTCGACAGGCTCGGCGATCGGTACGGTGTCATGGCGAATGCCCAACAGCCTTGCGCAGTCATCGGCGTCCGTAATGCTTTCCCGCGAGGTATAGCGGTATGGCAACATGATCGCATGGACCTTGTCCGCGCCAAGCGCGTCGACGGCCATTGCGGCGCAGATGGCAGAATCGATGCCGCCAGAGAGCCCAAGCACAACGCCTGGAAAGCCGTTTTTCAGCACATAGTCGCGCAGCCCCAAGACACAGGCGCGCCAGTTGGCCTCATCAATTCCGGGCAGAGCACTGACCGGGCCATCCGTGCAGACCCAGACCTCATCGTCATTGCGAACCCATTCGGAGATCGCGAGACTGGTTTCGAACTGAGGCATCTGAAACGCCAGGGACCGGTCGGCCTGCAAGGCAAAAGAGCCACCGTCAAAAACGAGTTCGTCCTGCCCGCCGAGCTGATTGCAATAGATCAGCGGCAATCCGCTTTCGACAACCCGCGCAACAACGACCTGCAAACGCTCTTCGGCGCGGTGGCCCCAATAGGGCGAGGCGTTGGGAACAAGCAGGATCTCCGCGCCGGTTTCGGCAAGGCACTCGCAAACTTCGTCGTTCCAGATGTCTTCGCAGATCGGCACGCCGATGCGAATGCCGCGGAAATCCATCGGCCCCGGCAAGGGACCGGCTTCGAAGACACGCTTTTCGTCGAAGACACCATAATTCGGCAAGTCATTCTTGTAGCGGATGGCCTGCACCTCGCCGCCGTCCAGGAGGGCGACCGCGTTATAGAGCTTGCCATCCTCGTCGAGCCAGGGCGTTCCCACCAGCATCGCCGGACCGCCGTCCGCAGTCTGGGATGCCAGCGCATCGACCGCCTTCATGCAGTGGCTGACAAAGGCATGCTTCAAGACCAGATCTTCGGTAGGATAACCGGCGATCGCGAGCTCTGGATAGAGCACCAGATCGGCGCCCAGATCGGCTGCCTCCTGTCGTGCAGCGCGGATCAGCTCGGCGTTGCCGGCAACGTCGCCGACCGTCGGATTGAGCTGCGCAACAGCAAGGCGGAAACGTCCATCGAGGGCGGCAGGCTTGGATGTGCTGGTCATAAGGCTGATTTAACCCGGCTTTTATGCCGTGGCAATCTAAAGCAGCGCCATGGAAACAGGATCTTTCTTCACTCTCGCAGACGCTGCTGCAGCCTTTGTGCCTTGCGCTGCAACACCCGATCTTTTCGGCGTGGCAGCAGCCTGGCCATAAACGCCTTTGCAGCGCCCGTGCAATTCCTGCTTTTGCAGGATATCGCCGATCCGGTCGAAGAGAACCGCGGGAGACACCGGTTTGGCGATAAAGCCGTGCACGCCGAGTTTCATCGCCTCAACGATGGTCGCCTTCTGCGAATGCGCGCTAACGACGACGACCGGGATCGTGCTGATGAATTTGTCCTTGTCGGACCTCAGAATCTTGATGAAATCTGCGCCGCTTACAGGCGCCATCGCCCAATCCACCAGAATGAAATCCGGTGTCCGGTCCAGAACGATTTCGAGGCCATCGGCGCCATCTGACGCTTCGTAGATCTGTCGCACGCCAAAGCCACTCAGCACCGAGCGCAGGATGCTCCGCATGTGAATATTGTCTTCAATGACAAGAAAAGAAGTCTGAGACAGATCCCAAGCCCTGTTCATTCTACCTAGCCCCCACGCTACAACCCACGTGCGAGATATGCGCGCCTCGCGTTAAAACGCGATTACCAAAATTATCGATAGTCGGACATGACGGGAAAAATCTGGAAATAAGCGGACAAAAAAACGGGGCAACACCAGCGCCTACCGAAGACGTGGTCCTGCAGGTGCTGCTCTCCGAGCTAGATCGACCCTCACCCTTTGTCCGGAGATCTACGGGTTGACCGTGCAAGAACTGACACAAGGGCAGCTGACACGGAGGACAATAGTATTCCCGATCTGTCCCTGGGTCTGCGCTATGACACCGGGCGCTCCATAAAGCAGTGAATTTCTGACTGCCCGATTTCCTCAAAACCGTGCCGGCGATAGAGCGATCCCACCGGATTCCAATGTAGATGCTCAAGCCTGACAGGCAGTCTCAACTCATCAGAAATTGTCAGGCAATGGCGTAGCACCTGCGAGCCAATTCCTTGCCTTTGGAAGTCGGGAAACAAATAGAACTCACCGAACCGGACATGGTCCGGCGAGACCTGAAAGGACAGCGTTCCAATACGCCTATCCCTCTTTCTAATTTCAAAGAACGGTTTCGCGGCAAAACGTTGAAGGTGCAAGTTACGCTGAAAACTCTCGTCCCAGCCCCAACGAACAGCAATATGCGGCCCCATCGCCGCACGTTTGGCGTCGAAGGCAAATTCTATGTCGCCCTGCAGCGTTCCAAGCCGTGGAAAGGTTAGCTCAGGCTTCAAGTCAGGGATATCCATGCCGCCAGAATAGCGTGTCGGCAAAGGCACTTCCAACAGGCGAATTGAAGGTGATACGCGTATCCGCGCTGACGTCACAGGAATTGAAAAATTGCGATTTGTACTTGATTGAGATTTTTCAAACATGACCGAGCTCCCAAGTCCTGTAGGACTTGGGGGCTCGGGTTGGTTTTATACCATGCGCCCACATATGCGTGCGGCGCCGGGACCGAAGTCACACCGTCTTCAATCGCCAAACCGCTGTATTCAGCGGCTCAGACCATCGTCAACCGTTGACGGCGATCGGGTCGTCGTGACGGCCCTCGCGTTCAGTCTTGAGGTTTTCCGCAATCAGGAAAGCCAACTCAAGCGCCTGATCGGCGTTCAAACGCGGATCACAATGGGTGTGATACCGGTCACCCAGCTGGTCGGCGGTCAGCGCATGGGCACCACCGGTGCACTCGGTGACATTGCGACCGGTCATTTCCACGTGGATGCCACCGGCATGGGTGCCTTCAGCACGATGCACGGCGAAGAAGGATTCGACCTCCTTCAGGATCCGTTCGAATGGCCGGGTCTTGTAGCCGCCAGCGGAAATGGTGTTGCCATGCATCGGGTCGCAGGACCAGATCACGGACTTGCCTTCCCGCTCCACGGCGCGGACCAGCTGTGGCAGATGATCGAAGACCTTGTCCGAGCCGAAGCGGCAGATCAGGGTCAAACGGCCAGGCTCATTGTCCGGGTTCAAGATGTCGATCAGCTCAATCAGGCCTTCCGGCGTCATGGACGGACCACACTTCAGACCGATCGGGTTCTTGATGCCGCGGAAGAACTCCACATGCGCATGGTCAGGCTGACGTGTGCGGTCGCCGATCCAGAGCATGTGGCCAGACGTGGCATACCAATCACCGGAGGTGCTGTCGACGCGCGTCAGGGATTCTTCATAACCAAGCAGAAGGGCCTCATGGCTCGTGAAGAAATCGGTCGAGCGCAGCTGAGGAACCGAGGTGGAATCGATGCCGCAAGCGCGCATGAAGGCAAGCGCTTCGGTAATCCGGTCCGCCAGTTCCTTGTAACGATGACCCTGCGGGCTGTCGGAGATGAAGCCGACCATCCACTGATGCACCTGGTCGAGGTTCGCGAAGCCACCCTGGGCAAAAGCACGCAGCAGGTTCAGCGTTGCCGCCGACTGGCGATAGGCCATGCTCAGGCGGTTCGGATCCGGAATGCGGCCTTCCGAGGAGAAGGCGATGTCGTTGATGATGTCACCGCGGTAGCTGGGCAGCTCGACGCCATCCTTGGTTTCCGTGTTGGAAGACCGGGGCTTTGCGAACTGACCGGCGATGCGGCCGACCTTTACGACCGGCTGGCTCGCCGCATAGGTGAGCACGACAGCCATCTGCAGGAAGACACGGAAAAAGTCGCGAATGTGATCGGGATGATGCTCTGCAAAGCTCTCCGCACAATCACCACCTTGTAGCAGGAAACCCTTTCCAGCCGCGACATCGGCAAGTTGGCGCTTCAGATCACGCGCCTCACCTGCAAAAACCAGCGGCGGATAGGTCGACAGACGTTCTTCCACGTCCGCCAGGGCCTTTTCATCGGGATATTCCGGAACCTGCAAGATCGGCTTGGATCTCCAGCTGTCCGGTGTCCACTTCTCCGCCATTTCAACTACTCCTGAAACGGGACCGGGCGTCCCAAAATAACATTTCTCGCCATGCCCGGATAATTTTCTTTCACGCAGTGCCCCTCATGTGGAGCAAACGTGCGGCCTTATACACGGCTCTTCCATTCAAGACCACAGGCTGGCACTTTAAAAATGCCAGCAATTGCCAGCCAATTTCATGAAAGATCTTGTTGATGCCTCTAGAGCACAGCCACGCCCCTCAAGACATCGCTCAACGCCTCAACGCAGGACCCAAGATCAGCTACCTGAGAGACTGGGTCTATGGCGGCATAGATGGTGCAGTGACGACATTTGCCATCGTGGCCGGGTCACTCGGGGCCAATTTGTCTCCAGCCATCGTTCTCATTCTCGGGCTCGCCAACTTGCTGGCGGACGGCTTCTCCATGGCAGCGGCGAATTACTCCGGCACCAAGTCGGAAGAAGACGACTATCAGCGGCTTGAAGGCATCGAAGAAAAGCACATCCGTCTTGCGCCTGAGGGCGAACGCGAGGAGGTTCGCCAAATCTACAAGGCGAAGGGCTATGAGGGAGAGGAACTGGAAACTCTTGTCGCCATCATCACCTCGCGCCGCCAGACCTGGATCGAGACCATGATGCAGGAAGAATACGGCATGGCAGCGGTGCAGCGATCTGCCCTCAAAGCTGCCCTGTCCACATTCGCAGCGTTTGTGATCTGCGGCAGCCTGCCCCTTATCCCCTTCGTCTTCGGTCTGTCTGCCTCCGGGACCATCACCACCGTGATGACGGCCTGCGCCTTCTTCCTGATCGGCTCAATCAAGGCGCGCTGGTCGACCCAGAACTGGTTTTTCTCGGGCCTGGAAACAACCGCCATCGGAATGGCCGCCGCCGGCATCGCCTGGCTGGTCGGATATCTGCTGCATGGGCTCATTGCCTAGTCGCGAAGCCCAGACCTTGCTACGCACGTCCGCCCTGCGCTTTTTCCCTGACTTGACCGCTCTGCGAAGCCGTCGGATGCTCGAGACATGACTGAGCCGTCCTTCACCTTGGGTATCGAAGAAGAATATCTTCTCGTTGATCTGGAAACCGGAGATCTGTCGAGTGCTCCGCCCAAAGAGCTCTTTTCGGACTGCGAGGAAGCGCTTGAGGGCCGCGTCAGCCCGGAGTTCCTCAAATGCCAGATCGAAGTCGGCACAAGGGTCTGCTCGACAATGGCAGAGGCACGTGCGGAACTGGCGTTTCTACGCCGCACGATCGCAGACAAAGCCCTTCACTACGGTCTCGCGCCAATTGCAGCTTCAACCCATCCGTTCGGCGACTGGATGGATCAGGCCCATACCAACAAGGACCGCTACAATGTCATCGCCGATGATATGCGGACCGTTGTCGACCGTCTCCTGATCTGTGGCATGCATGTGCATATCGGGATCGAGGACGACGATCTGCGGTTCGACCTTTTCAACCAGCTGACCTATTTCCTGCCGCACCTGCTTGCCCTCAGCGGATCCTCTCCCTTCTGGCAGGGCCGAAAGACAGGGCTCAAGTCCTACCGGCTGGCCGCCTATAACGAGATGCCACGCACGGGCCTTCCCGAGCGTTTCCCAAACGCTGATGCCTATCGCGAGACTGTTGATGTCCTGGTCAGGACCGGCGTGCTTGAGGATGCGACCAAGATCTGGTGGGACCTCCGGCCGTCCGACCGGTTTCCGACGCTCGAAATGCGGATCACCGACATCTGCCCCCGGCTGGACGACGGAATTGCTCTGGCCGCGCTGTTTCGATGCCTTTGCCGGATGCTCGCCAGAATGAGGGCCCAAAACCTGCGCTGGCGGGACCAGTCCCTGTTCCTGATCGCTGAAAACCGATGGCAAGCGGAACGCCACGGAGTATCTGCCGAGCTCATCGATTTCTCGCGCGGTCAACGGATTCCAATGACGGCCCTTGTCGAAGAACTCATCGAACTTGTTGCGGAGGACGCAGACGCGTTCGGCTGCCAGGCCGAGATCGCTCATTTACGAAAGATCGCGCAGGAGGGAACGTCTGCAGACCGCCAGCTCCGGACCTACGAGACGGCAGTAAGCTCAGGCAAGAGCGAGCGGGAGGCGCTCAAAGCGGTCGTGGCAGAGCTTGTCGAAGAGACCATCGCCACAACCGAGCCGGAAGCTCACGCCTCCGCCAGATAAGTCACCTTCTGATCGGCAAGGTGATCGTCGATCATTTCCTGAAGCTCAGGCTGCAGCGACACGGCGCGCGGATAGACGGGTGCATTGCGATCGGCGAGGATCGGAACGTGCCAGCCTCTGGTCGTTTCGATGAAATGACGAATGCCTTCCTCGCCCCAAAACGCGTGGAAGCCCGCCAGAACGCAGTCGACATAGCTTTGCAGGATCGGATTGTCGGCGCAGCCCCAGCCATAATGCTCCGGTTTTGAGCGATACAGGA
The DNA here is from genome assembly GCF_014842925.1 of Roseibium polysiphoniae. GTDB lineage: Bacteria > Pseudomonadota > Alphaproteobacteria > Rhizobiales > Stappiaceae > Roseibium > Roseibium polysiphoniae. The sequence goes on along the minus strand of NZ_JACYXJ010000001.1, from coordinate 597,918 downwards.
ACATGGCGTCGTCACCAGGCTTTCCTTCCGCATCACAGCGGAAAGCGCTGCCGACGCCGTCAATGCGATGATAGCGCCCTTCGCGCTTGTCGAGTTTTTCAAGCCCAGCCTTGGGTTCGCGCGCGCTGATTCCCCTGATGGAGGTCGTCTCCTCAGGCGCCACACTGAGCGCACAAACGCCCTGGCCCTGCATATTGGCGCCGCGGATCCGCCACTCGCGCACCCAGCCCGTCAGCGATCCGGGTTGAACCTGCGTGTCGGAGCCAAGCGTTGCCACATTGACGAGAGAGCCGTAGCCGAAATAGGTAATGGTCATGAGCTTCATGTAGTTTCCCTGCGAGCGCTCGTAAAGCCTCCCGCCCAAGGACTGCCCCATGCCTTCTGATCTGGATTTGAATGCCGATGACATCACCCTGCTGCGCGGGGACACCCCTGGCTGCGCCAACCGGATCCACTTCAACAATGCCGGAACAGGGCTCGCGCCGCTGCCCGTCCTCAATGCGGTCAAGCAACATCTCGACCTTGAGGCCGAGATTGGTGGCTATGAAGCGCATAGCGCCAACATCGGCGCGCATGAAGCGTTTTACGCCAACACCGCCGCGCTCCTGAACGCTGACAAGTCCGAGATCGCCTTTATCGAGAACGCGACCCGGGCCTGGGACATGGCCTTCTATGGCATCGATTTCAGACCGGGCGACAGGGTCATCACCGGGCGCGCCGAATATGTCTCCAATTTCGTCGCGCTGCTTCAGATGAAAAAGCGTGCCGGGATCGAGATCGATCTGATCGAAGACGACGAGCATGGTCAGATCGACCTGAAGGCGCTCGAAGCTGCAATCACCCAGAAAACCCGGCTGATCGCCCTAACCCATATTCCTACTTTCGGCGGACTCATCAATCCGGCCGAGGACGTTGGTGAAATCGCCGCCCGGCACAAGCTCCTATACCTTCTCGATGCGTGCCAATCGGCCGGACAGGTCCCGCTCGACGTCAAGGCCATTGGTTGCCATATGCTGTCTGGTACGGGACGGAAATATTTGCGCGGACCACGTGGCACCGGGTTCCTCTATGTCAGCGATGCCGTTCTCGACCAGCTTGAACCGCCATTTGTTGATCTGGAGGCAACCTCATGGACCGGTCCGGAGAGCTATGTGCTGAAGCCGGATGCACGTCGTTTCGAGAACTGGGAACGGTATTTTGCAGGTCAGATCGGCCTTGGCGTTGCGGTTGGCTATGCGCTCGGCTTCGGCGTGGATCGCCTCTCCCGCCGGATCATTGATCTGGGTGCGACCCTGCGCAATGGCCTTTCGGAGCTGCCCGGGGTTCAGGTGCATGACAAGGGCCTGGACAAGGGCGGTATTGTTACCTTCCTCGTTGAGGGAGAGGATCCCGTTCTGACCAAGGCCAAGCTCGCAGAAGCCAACATCAATGTGTCTGTCTCGAACGCAACATCGTCACAGATCGACCTGCCCGCTCGCAATCTTTCCGCTTTGGTGCGCGCGTCCGTTCATGCGTTCAACACGAACGAAGAAATCGAAACGCTGCTCGACGTTCTTCGGACGTAGTCCTAGCGGTATTTCGGTCGAAGACGCGCGAGAATACCCCTGCGTCTTCCACCAATTAGAGCCTGTTTTTTCTCTCTTTTCGCTGAAACTCGGCACCTCGCATTAACCCCTCGATGCTATTTTTTGGCCCAGAGACTTCGATCAAGGACCAGGATGGACCTTCGTGGCTGAACAGCATAACCGCAGATATACCGACCGAGACGATGGGCAGTCGCGGCAACGTATTTCCAGTCTGGCGTTCCTTCTCGCCGGCCTATTGATCGCGGTGACGTCGGTCTCCTTGCTCTTCGTCGGGTATATCGCGACGCAGGCGTCGGACGAACAGGCGATCCGCAACGAACGCCGGCTTTTTCACACGACGCTTGCAGATCGGGAACGGCTGATTGTGCGGGAGATGGCCGCGATCGCCCGCTGGGACATGTCGGTTGAGAAAATCGTTCTCGACTTCGATTATGAGTTCGTTCGCGAGCACGTTGGCAGCCTTTGGCTGAACCACGGGCACAACCGCAGTCTTGTTGTCTCAGGCGAAGGACGCATCCTTGCCGAAACGTTCCGGGACTACACCCACATCAGCAACCGGTCCCTGAGCGAAACGCCGGAACTGATGAATTTGCTGGAAAAGGCGCAGACGCTTTACAGCAAGAACCGGGTGCGCGTGCCCGGCGGTTACAGCTACAAGTCCATCCAGTCGTTGGCTCCATCCGAATTCGCAGCCATTTCCTTCGTTGAAATCGACGGGAAAATCGCGCTGGCCGCAGCGATGCCGATCATTCCCGACCACGAGACCGTTCGGCTTCCCGATGGCGAACCAACGATCCTCATTTCGGCAAAGTTCGTCGACGAGCCATTTCTGCGGGATCTCAACGCTCAGCTCTCCTTCAAGGAAATGGCCTTTTCCCGGACGGTGACCGAGATCCAGAACGGCCCGGGACACCTGGTGAACAACATCAAGGGCGAAAGTCTTGGCGCTTTTGTCTGGGTCAGCGAGACCCGTGGCGACACCATCTGGCCGACCGTTGTTCCGGTGATCCTGCTGCTATCCCTGGCTCTTGCAGCGCTCGCCTTTGGCATTGCCTGGCGTATCGGCAAGCTGACGACCTCTCTTCAGGCCAGTGAAAGGCAAAATCGCTATCTCGCCTTGCACGACACGCTTTCAGGTCTGGCGAACCGCCTGCAGTTCAATCGGGTTCTTGCCGCTTCAGTCAAAAACCTGCCCGCAAAACCATTTGCCGTCATCCACTGCGATCTCGACGAGTTCAAAGCCGTAAACGATACACACGGTCATGCGGCAGGCGACGAGGTCATCAAGACCGTCGCCAAGCGCATGAAGGAAGTCGTTGGCCGCGGCGGATTGGTGTCACGCCTTGGCGGCGATGAGTTCGTCATCCTCATGCGGACGGTCACCGATCGCAAAGGGTTGAGGGAGCTTTCAAACCAACTGATTGCCTCGATCGCCCAGCCGATAGAGTTCGCAGAAGGTGCCGAAGCAGAGGTCGGATTGAGTATTGGCATCTCTCTCGCGCCAGACCAGGGCGCCGACGGCGAAGCTCTGGTCGCAGCGGCCGATGCAGCGCTCTATTATTCCAAGCAGCACGGCCGCGGCCGGATGGTCTTTTCCAGCGACCTGCCAGCGCTCGCAAAATCCGAACTCGACGAAAGCGGTCCGGAACCGGCGATCGCTGCTGGCGCAGCAAGCTCTATCTAAAAGCAAAAAGCCGGGGGACGGTCTGATCCCCTGGCTTCTCGACTTTCTTCAACGAAGGCGAAATAGCGCAGCGCCTAGCCGCGAATGCGTTCTGTCGGCTCGCGCATGGTGACCAGTTCCTCGGCAGCAGTCGGATGAACTGCAATCGTGCGATCGAAGTCGGCCTTGGTCGCTCCCATCTCGAGCGTGATGCCAAGCACCTGCGCAAGTTCGCCTGCATCCGGTCCCATGATGTGGACGCCCAGCACCTTGTCAGTATCCGCATCGACGATGATCTTCATCAGCATCTTCTCGTCACGGCCGGACAGCGTATGCTTCATCGGACGGAAGGTCGACTTGTAGATGTCAACGTTCGACGTGACCTTCAGCGCTTCTTCCTGGGTCAGGCCGACCGTGCCGAGCTCTGGCTGGGAAAAGACCGCGGTCGCAATCAAGCTGTGGTTCACCGTCCAGGGCTTGTTGCCGAAAATCGTGTCGGCGAAGGCATGCCCTTCGCGAATGGCGACCGGCGTCAGATTGGCGCGATTGGTCACATCGCCGACCGCATAGACCGACGGAACCGATGACTTGGAGGACGCATCCACCTTGATCGCGCCGATGGCATCCATCTCAACGCCTGCCTGCTCCAGACCAAGGCCCACCGTATGCGGCTTGCGTCCGATCGCATGCATGATCTGGTCTGCTTCCAGCGTTGCCCCCTTTCGGGTCTTGCCCGAAAGCGTGCCGTCTGCCTTTTTCGCGATTTCCGTAAAGGTATCGCCAAGAACGACGCGGATGCCCTTTTTCTCCATCTCGTCACGCACAGCCGTGCGCAAATCCATGTCGAAACCGCGCAAGATCTCATCGCCGCGGTACATCAAGGTGGTATCAACACCAAGACCGTTGAAGATCCCGGCGAACTCGACCGCAATATAGCCGCCGCCGACAACCACAACCTTTTGCGGCAAGTCAGCCAGGTTGAATGCCTCATTCGAGGTGATCACATGTTCGCCGCCGATAAGATCGTCATCAACATTCGGCGAGGCGCCAACTGCAACCAGGATATATTTCGCGGTAAAGGTCTGGCCGGTCGCAAGCAGGCGAACCGTATTCGGTCCCTCCAAAACAGCGCGGCTGTCATGGGGTTCGACGTTCGTCCGCTCCAAATTGCGCCGATAGATTCCCTCTAGCCGGGTGATCTCCTGGTCTTTCGCTGCAACAAGCTTTTCCCACGAGAACTGGCGTTCCCCGACACTCCAGCCGAAGCCTTCCGCGTCTTCGAACTCTTCCGAGAACTTGGACGCATAAACAAAGAGCTTTTTCGGCACACAGCCGCGAATGACACAGGTTCCGCCATATCGGAACTCTTCCGCGATTCCGACCTTCGCGCCATGAGTGGCTGCGATCCGGGCTGCACGCACGCCGCCCGAGCCGCCGCCAATGACAAAGAGATCATAATCAAAGTCGCTCATGGGATCCTCATTGTTTGGTTTGGCCGCTCGCGGGCCTGTTCCGCATCACCTTGAAAGATAAGCGGATATCGGCGTTGATCTTTCAAAAAACAAGGCCGCAGAAGCGGCCTTGTTGCAATTCGGCGTCACGAAGCAGTGAATGACGATTATTCTGCGGCGCGCTTGTCGAGCTCTTCGCGAACAAGGGTGACCATCTCGGTCGAAATCGCATCCTGCCACTGGCGCGCGGCACCAATCGCCAGTGCGGTGATGGTCGGGCCATTTTCAGCGAGCTTTGTGCCGATCGGCGAGCGGTAAAACTCAGCAAGCTGATTAAGTTCTTCTTCGGAGAACCGGCGCGCCCAGATTTCATAGATCGAGTTGTTCAATTCGCTGCGACGCGGCGCAAGCTTCAGCGCCACTTCTGTCGAAACGTCGACAACTTCCTGGGTGCGGGATGGGTCGGACTGGATGAACAAGGTGCGCGTCTGCTCAGCAAGAAGCGGTAGAATGTCATCGAACGATCCCAGAGCCTTGGTTTCCTTGACAACCTGACGAGCCGCTTCGATGTGGCTCTCGCTGAACTCCTGCGCTTGAGCGCTGAGCGGAAGAAAACCGGCGAAGAAAAGAGCTGCACCGACAAAGGGACCAGCGGTCAGCAAGGACTTAAGTTTCATAGTCGAACTCCATCACGGACAGGTCGTTGTACGCCACCTGTCGTCAAATTCCAAAAATCAATTTTCGGCGTCTTGCGCTGTGGCTTCCACAACGAGCACGCCATCAGCTCCGGCCACATAGGCCTTGTCCGCAAGACCGATGAACAAGCCGTGCTCGACAACACCAGGAATGGCCGCCAGGTCTTCTGCAAGGCAGGCAGGATGCTCTATGCGGCCGAGCGCAGCGTCGATGATGTAGTGCCCACCATCTGTGACGAAAGGATGATCCTTGCCGCCACGCAAAACCAGGTCTCCTGACAAACCGTTTTCCGCAAGCGCGGCCTCAATCGCATTCCATGTCGCGGCCAAGCCAAACGGCATCACTTCGATCGGCAGAGCAAATGCGCCGAGCACATCGACCACTTTGCTCGCGTCTGCGATCACAATCATCCGTTTGGAAGCCGCCGCAACGATCTTCTCGCGCAACAGTGCGCCGCCGCCACCCTTGATGAGAACGAGCGAGGGATCCAGCTCATCCGCACCATCAACCGTAAGATCCAGTTGAGGCTCTGCCTCAAGAGTGGTCAGTTGAATCCCTTCGGATAGAGCCAGTTCGCGCGTGCGCTCGGATGTCGGAACGCCGATGACATCAAGACCATCCCGGACGCGCGCGCCCAAGGCTTTGACAAAATGCTCTGCCGTAGAGCCGGTTCCGATCCCCAGCTTCATTCCGGGCATCACATCCTCAACAGCACGCTCGGCGGCAAGGCGCTTCCACTCATCACTCATTCTGCTCGTCATCCCTCATCCGCAGCAGATTTTCACGAAGCAAAGGATCCATGTTGCGAGGGGCCAAGTATGAAGCCCTGCAAATTTGCTTCGCGCGGTCATCTGAGCGGCGTGATTAGCACGCCTTTGATGAGCGGCAAAGGGCAAAGCACCCGTTTGCCGACGAGAAGATGAAAACACGCCGTTAACAAATTAACCATAAGCTTCAAATTACAATTTCTCAATTACTTAAAATTTCCGTTGGTGGAGGAGCCGCAGGGAATGAAACTTCTTAAGCTAAAACGACAATCACCGGAAGTTTCTGCGCCGATACAGTCAGATCCGCCAGTTCTTGAAAGTGAACAAGAATCCACCGATACCAGCGGAATGATGGCTTTTGCGCTCGATTCCATCGAGGATGACCTTCAGGTCGCAGCCAAAGACGTCAGCAAGGACGCGGCTGCGGTTCAGGAGAAGATCTCCGAGCAGATCCAGCTTCTCAGTCACATTCAGGCCGAGAGCGGCGGTCTTCGCGAACAAAGCGCAGAGGCTGCCTCAAACGCGACGGCCCTCGCTGATTCCATCACCGAACTTGCAACGTCCAGCAACGAGATTGGCAAGCAAGTTGTTCTCTCGAACCAGCTGGCGGAACAGGCCCGCGACGTGGCAGATGAAGCCAACGCGGGTGTGCTCGACCTGAAGACCGCGATTGAGGATATCGCCAACGTCGTAAAGCTGATTTCCGATGTTGCCAAACAGACCAATCTTCTTGCGCTGAACGCAACGATTGAGGCTGCCCGGGCCGGAGAAGCCGGCAAGGGCTTCGCGGTCGTCGCCAATGAAGTGAAATCCCTCTCCGTCGAAACGCAAAACGCCACCGATGAAATCGTCGCCAACATCGATCGACTGCAGGTTTCTGCCGAGACCAGTATCGGCTCGGTCAATCGCATCATCGACGTGATTGGTCAGATCCGGCCAAGCTTTGCCGCGGTTGAAGAAGCCGTTCAGGAACAGATCGGCACGACGAGCCAGATTGGTGAACGTGCGAGCGAAACCGCGACGTTTGTTCAGGATGTCACGGGCCGCGCCGATGCGATCGATGCCTCGACAAATGACGCCCTCCTGGTCGCCAATGAAGCCAGTCAAGCCAGTGCCGATATGGGCGTGTCCGCCCGCAATCTCGGCAATCGGTTCACAATGATGATCCGTCAGAGCGCGGTCGGCGACCGACGGAAATCGGACCGTCTTCCGATCAAACTCAAGGGCCATGTTGGCGCGGGCGGTCAGAAGATCGCCATTGAGACGATCGACATTTCCGAGGGCGGACTCCTGTTCAAAGGGTTCAGCGAAGGGTCCCTGGCCACCGGCCAACAGATCAAGATCTCGCTCAATGGTCTCGAAGGCTGCGATGCCAGGATTGTCCACATTTCCGAAAACGGCGCTCATTGCGCTTTCTCTTCGCAGAGTGAGGGCTTCACGGCGGCGCTCGGCCAGCTGATCGAACGCATTCATGCGGACAACCGCGTCTTCGTGGAGCGGGCCCAGGCGGGAGCGGACAAGATTGCCGCAGCCATGGAACATCTTCTTTCCACCCGCCGGCTGACCGTCGACAGCCTGTTCGACACGAAATATCGGCCGATCGAAGGCACGGACCCGCAGCAATACAGCACGGGCTGCATCACACAGCTCGAAGAAGTCATGCCTGAGATCCTGGAAGAAATCCTGTCTCTGGACCAGAGCATGGCATTTTGCACGGCTGTCGACAGGAACGGATATCTGCCGGTTCACAACAAGGCCTATTCCCATCCGCAACGTCCGGATGACCCGGTATGGAATGCGGCCAATTGCAGAAACAAACGCATTTTCGATGACCGCGCGGGACTCAGTGCCGGACGCAATACTCGGCCCTTCCTGATCCAGAGCTACGCGCGGGACATGGGCAATGGTAAATTCGTCTGGATGCGCGAAGTCGATGCACCGATCATTGTGGACGGCAGGCACTGGGGCGGTTTCCGGACGGCCTACAAGCTCTAAAACAGCGAACGTGCGCAGATCCCTTGTCGCGAAGGATTGGAAAGGCTAAGCAGCGGGGCCTCTGATGCCTTCTGCCTTCGAAAGGCCTGCCTATGTCTGTTCTTGTCTTCGATCTCGACGGCACGCTTGTGTCTTCCATGTCAGACCTGACGGCAACGTTGAATGCCGTCCTCGTCGAGAATGGACATCGCGCCGTCGCGCCGGAGAGCGTGCGCGCGCAGGTCGGCCAAGGTGCAAAAGCGCTCCTGCAGAAAGGTCTCGAAGCAAACGGCGTCGCCTGGACCGACGATGACATCACGCCATTGTTCGGCCAGTTTTTGACCTACTACGAGGCGCATATAGCCGATCAAACCCGCCCCTTCCCCGGGGCGATCGACGCGATGATACAGCTGCGGGACGCAGGCTGGCGGCTAGCCGTCTGCACGAACAAGATCGAACGGCTGACACACGCCCTTCTGAACGCCCTCGACATGACCCGTCATTTCGACGCAATTGTCGCGCGCGACACGTTTGCAAATGCGAAGCCTCACGCGGAGCCCGTGCTGGGCGCCATTTCCCGCGCCGGTGGCGCCTGGGAACGATCAGTCATGATCGGTGACACGGCGACAGACATTGACGCCGCCCGCGCTGCGGGCATTCCGGTCGTCGCGGTAGACTTCGGCTACACGCAAGTGCCCGTCTCGGATCTGGGACCAGATCGCATCATTTCCCACTTCAACGAGCTGCCCCAAGCTATCCTGGACCTGCGGCTTTCATCTTGAATAACGAGCCCCACTCGGACTAAGTACCTTGCTGCCATGCCAGCTGATTGACCGGGCAGGATCGTGCTTTCAATGGTGCGCACCAACGCGGCTAGACCACGTTAGGCAGTGGACATGGGCGTCTTTCCACGAAAAATCGCGCCAATGCGGCACCCTCACTGACCTGTCCTCCCCCTCCGGAAGCACTGGCTGCTAGACTTGCCCAAATTGATTCCCGCGGGTGACAGGTAAGGACCGATAGAAAGATGGCGCCAAAGACTGCAGCCAATCCATTGATGGAAAAGATGCACAAGGCGCTCGCCTACCAAAAGCAGGGCGAGATCGAAAAGGCACAACGGCTTTACAAGCAGGTCCTGAAAAAGGTGCCCAACAATCCCGACGCCAATCATCTGCTGGGCGTCTGCTATCGTCAGCTCGGCTTTCCGAAGCGCGCCATGGAGTACATCCAGAAGGCCATCAAACTTGCCGATGACCGCGCGCCTTTTTACGCCAATCTGGCCAGGGCGATGTCCGATCTTCCAGGCACAACGCCGGAGACCACGCTGGCGGTAACCCAAAAGGCGCTTTCTCTTGATCCCAACATCATCGAAACGCAAAACCTACAAGCGATCGCACTGAGCAAGCTGGAGCGTCTGGAGGAAGCCGAGGAGATATTCCAGCGCCTTATTGTCCGCCACCCTGAGCATCCCGATGCCTATCGGAACTACGCCATTCTCCTGCGGGACAACGGCGATCACGACAAGGCAGCGGTTTTCTTTTTCAAATGCACACAGCTTGATCCGGACAATCCGGAAAACTACATCCAGCGCGCAAGGGCCAGACACGAGGCAAATCAGCTCAAGGAGAACGACGCGGAATTGAAGAAGGCCTTGGAACTGTTTCCGGACAATGGCGATTTGCATCACGAGTTGGCCCGCAACTTGTTCAAGCAAAGCCGCACTTTCGAAGGCCTTCCGCACGCGGAGTTTGCAGCAAAACAGGACCCTGACAACTACCATAAGCATGTCACGCTTGGCGTTCACCATAACGCAATGGGCGTACTGGACAAGGCAGCGGTTTCTTACAAGAAGGCGCAAGCCGTTGCGCCTGGAACACTACCAGTTGTCGATTGGAACTTATCTCTTGTTCATCTGGGCATGGGAGAACTTGGCCGGGGTTGGGATTTGCACCGCGCCCGGTTTTTGGACACGAACTCCACGACACTTTGCCGCAAGTTCGAAAGGCCCGAGTGGGACGGAGAGCCTCTCACCGGCAAGTCCATCTTGCTTTGGCCAGACCAAGGCTTGGGTGATGCGCTGCGCAGCGGGACCATTATTCCCGATCTTCTGGAGACCGGCGCCCGTGTACTCATCGAGCTGCCTCCGAAAATTCGGGAGGCCTTTGCCTTCAGCTTTCCTGAAATTGAAATTCGACCAACCGCTTTCGACTCGGCGACCATGATGGCTCAAACCCACGACTATGACTTTCATTGCTCACTAACAGATCTTGCGAAGTTCTACCGTCGATCCCACGAGGATTTTGAAAAAGCAAAATTTCCCGCCTTTACTTTCGACGCAAAAAGGGCACGCGAGTATCTTCATCGCCTGAATGGCTATGAAGAGAAGCCAATAGTCGGAATTAGCTGGAGGTCAAAAAACCTCGCAGAATACCGGGCAAGATACTACCTGTCTGCGCCTGAGATTTCGCCAATTCTGGAGTTTGACGACGTTATATACGTCAACTTGCAGTATCTCAGCATTGAGCGCGAACGTGACTATCTGGCCCAAAAAAGAGAATTCAACTTTCACCATTTAGATGACGTTGACCTATTTGACGACATCCATGCTGCAGCGGCTCTAACTGCCTGTTGCGACCTTGTGATATCGGCCAACACCAGCGTTGCCGATATCGCTGGGTGTTATGGCATCCCATGTTGGCGCTTTGGTCCTCCGGAGGCAATTATCATGCTCGGCAAGGACTATATTCCCTGGTCCCCTTTCACAACGCACTTCCCAGTCGCTGAAGAGGAACCGGCCGTTGCTGTCGTTCCACGCCTAAAAAGTGCGCTGGACATCTGGCTGAAGACTTTTTCACCAGATCAACGCAACGCGCGGCTTGGCCTTTAGGTGGTTTGAACCGATAAAAACGTCGCCCATCAGCGATCTCAAATCCCGGGAGCAGTAGCAACCGCAACGAGCGTGTCTGTCGCGTCTATCTTGCGCAGAGCCGCCTCATATGCCGCTGTGAGTTCGGGCGTATCGAGTATCGAGAGAGTTGACTTATGTCCACCTGGCTTTGCATTCGCGAGCCAAGTCATGTGATTGGACAAGGGGTAGCGCTGGACCCCTTCAATCATAACCTGTTCAAACCCGGCATATGAAACCATCCGCCGTAAGCTCTCCCGTGTATGCAACAGCAAATGCTGGCTCCAAAGGGTAAAGACCTTAAATGCTTCGCAACGAACCTGCGACAAAAGAAGGTCGCTTGCGTGCGGGACCTCGATGATAAGTCGTCCACCTGGTTTCAGCTTGGCCCTCATAGAGGCCAGATCATTTAATGGATCGGGAAGATGCTCAAGTACGTGAAAGCAAAAAAGCGCATCCAGCGAAGCATCTTCGATCTCCTGCAATGAGCGGACGCAACTAATGCCGTCCTGCCGGAGAGCCTTCACAAAGCTTTCCTGCAGCTCGATGCCGATTACGTCTCCTGCATCTGACGAAACAGCTTGGAGAAAAGCGCCTTCCCCACAACCAAAATCAGCAATGCGTTTGCCTGTATAGAATTGGTCATAAGATTTCGACCGTCGCAATGCATCAGCTTTGACCTCATAGTCACGAGCGCCCGCTCGCGCGACGCTCTGCTGCCGATACCCACCGTCGCAATAGGTCTCGTCTCCAACATAAAATGTGTCAATCAATACGACGCCAGAAAGTCTGTCGCGATGGACAATGAGAGGTTTCACATCACGCGTCTCTTCCGCATAGATCTCCAAAGTATCTGCACTCGACAGGTTCAGAACCTCAAGGGTCTCCCGAATCCGATTGCGGACTTCACGTGCATTGGCTGAAGGTCCACCCTTCAAAGTCATGTCGTCTCCAATCCCCTGTCCGCTGTAGCACGCGGTTTCAATTGCCGAGGAGTTTCCTCGAAATCAACAAGTCACAAAACTCACGCACAGCGCCCTGCCCGCCGCGTCGCTCCAGAACAACATCAGCCTGCGCCTTTACCTCCGATTGCGCACTGCATGGTGCGGCACTGAGACCACAGGCAAGCATCGCAGGCAAATCGCTGATGTCCTCGCCGATGAAGGCGATCTCGCCCCACTCCAGTCCCTTGGCAAGGCGCCATTCGTTCAAAACTTCTTTCTTGTCATAAGGGTGGGATCGAAATTCCATTACAAGCTTGCGCGCTCGCGCTGCAGCTAGTGGACTATGCTCACGCTCAAGCATGAGAAGGTCGGTTCCCCGGCCAATCAAAAGATCCAGCCCCATCTCGTCACTGCGATTGCACCTGATAGATTCAATTCCGTCAACGGAAACGAATACGCTGTTGTCAGTATGAACGCCTTCAAAAGCGCTTACCAACGCTTTAATCGGCGCTATCGCGTCCATATTGATCGCACCTGTGAAAGGCTCGGTCTTGATGAAAGCCTCGGCAATGTCCCAGTCCTGGGAGGTGTCTATCTCGATCCAGGTCGAGTCCAAAGGCACAAGTATCGTCTTTCCGCAGTAGCGATTTTCCGTCTCGAGAAACTCTGGAACGCGCATGGCGTAGACGGCGCCATTTTCGCGATATCGTGCGGATATGTCCTGTCGGCGGATTCTGGGCAAGCTGGGGTCGTGATTAAGCCCTACGCCTGCGCCGTGCTCATCGACTTCCCAGTAGAAGCCGTGATCGTCAACGACAGATATTGCGCTGGTCGCATCCTCAGACAAAAGAGCTTCAACCACCTGATCAACATGGTGTGCGAGTGTGAAGGGAGCTGTGCATTGAAGAAAGACAAGAACGTCCGGCGGGTCCGCTAGCAAGGACGGCTCGTTGCGAAGTAGATGTATCAGCGCCGATTCCGAACTGGCAGTTGGCCCGCTCAGCTCATCCGGGCGCTGAAACCCGATCGCACCATACTTATGCGCCACTGAAAGAATTTGCTCAGAGTCACTGGATACGAACACATCGGAAATGAACCGCGACCCGCGTGCGGCGCGAACCGTTCGCCCCACAAGAGGAATCCCGTTCAGCGGACGAATGTTCTTCCCCGGCAGCCCAACCGATCCACCACGGGCCGGAATAGCGGCAACAATTTTCATTTCAGAGGCTCCAGGACCGCCCAATTTCCTCTTTCCGCTCCATCACTCATTCCCCGGCCTTTCTCGCGAAAACGGTCACGAACAGCACGCCAGCTGAGCCTTCTCAAATCCGTGGTCACGAATGGTCTTTGCGTCGTGTGCGATCTTGAGGATGATGTCATCGCCCTCACTATGGGCAACAGCATCCAGTTCTGGGATCCAGCCAAACAGATCGGTTCGAAACTGGGTCGCCAGTCCGCCGCCGCTTACGAGCATTGCGTCAGGATCAACCGCCTTGATCATCCGAGCGATTTGAGTTTGCCACTTCAGCGTGGTGATCAGGCCTGACAATCCTATCACATGCTGGCTGCCGACCTTATTGAGCGTTCGCGATATAAGACCGCCTGCTTCTTCGAAGGTAAGCGTTCTGCCATGTTCCAAGCCACGCTTGGCAGCATCTTCATCCCGCACGCGATAGATGTTGAGATCAATAATGGTCGGTTCTGCGCCATATTCGCGCAGACGCGCGGCCAGCAACGCAGGACCAAAAGACGGATTGTTGGGTTTGGCCTGTTCCCGGATCGGCATATTGATGAGCGTGACTTTCACCCCCGTCAGGGATGTATATTTAAGCTCATCAAGAAATGCCCCGGGAAAAACAACGTTCATTCGTCGTGCCTGCTATGCCCTGATTTGCGCTCTGTGCGACCTGCGGGCGCTGTCCCAGATGCACACCTGTTCAACCTTAAGTCCTTGCGGCCTAAAGCCATGTCATAATACTGGAGACGGCAGCTAAAAATGCAGCGGGTATAGGCTTATACCCCATATTCGCATCAGTGCCAGCGGGCTCCGAATCTCGTCTAGAAACATTTGCATTAGTTGAATCGTCTCACAAGTGAGATTTATCACCATGGCTCACCGCCCTCCACTGGTGGTGAAGTCTTCAGCGAACTGCCCAATATGGTTAGGTGCCCAGGGTAACGCTTGCCATCATCTTGTTGATAGGTTGGCGCAGCTCGGGCTCTTGACTTGCTCGACAATCTCGAAGGCCTACGATCTAGCTACGGTCGAAATGCCGGTCGAGCCTAGAAATACATACGTAAGCAGGGACACGCTCCATGGCCTCCTCTTCCCTTGAGATCCGGGACCTCAAAAGTGACGATATCTGGGACCATGAGAACGGCTATTTCTGGTTCTCGGAACCTTCCCGCTTAAACAAGGCGCTCGCGCAGTATGACCTGTACAAGATGATTGTGGACTTGCCTGGCGACGTGTTCGAGTTCGGCGTTTTCAAGGGCTTGTCTCTTATCCGGTTCGCGACCTTCCGCAATTTCATGGAGGATCAGACCTCTCGCAGGATCGTCGGTTTCGACACGTTCGGAAAATTTCCGACCACGAACATCCTCTCAAGCGACGACCTCAAGTTTGTTGATGATTATGCATCTGAAGCGGGAGATGCGCTTGCGAAGCAGGATCTCGAAGCCATTCTCGAGAGGAAGGGTTTTACCAACACGAAGCTGATTGAAGGCAATGTATTCGACACTCTGCCCGAATACCTCTCTAGCAATCCCGCCACGAGAATCGCGCTCCTGCATCTGGATATGGACGTGATGGAGCCGACTGACTTCGCGCTGGAGCTTCTTTACGACCGCGTCGTTAAAGGCGGCATCATCATGTTCGATGACTATCAGGCCGTCGCAGGCGCCACGATTTCTGTGGATCGCTTTATCGAGAAGACCGGATTGAAGCTGGAAAAGTTGCCCTACTACCGGCAACCCGCGTTTGTCAGAAAGCTATAATTTCAGCGTTGAACCGCTCTTCATGTCGCCGACTGCAACATCTGTTCCTTGATCAGCAGATCACTCAGCTCCCGAACCGCGCCGTCGCCTCCGCTGCGGCTCAGCAGAATTGTTGCGACCTGCTTGATTTCAGGGTGCGCATTTGCCGGAGCTGCCGCCAGCCCACAAGCCTTCATACACTCCAGATCGTTGATATCATCACCGATATAGGCAATTTGGCGCCACTCAAGGCCATGGTCCTTTCGCCAATCGTCCAGGAATGACAATTTGTCGATCACCTTGTGGGCAACGTCCATCTGGAGTTTGGCAGCTCGTGCCGCGACAACCTTGTTGGCCTCACGCGATAGCATCAGCAGACGGACGCCGCGATCCCGCAATCGCTCAATGCCCATGCCGTCAGCGCGGCTGCACCTTACGAACTCACTTCCGTCTTCACCGATCAGGACGCTGTTGTCGGTATGCACACCGTCGAAATCGGTAATGACTGCCCGAATTTGATCAATCGGCTTTGCGACCTCCGAGCAGTTCGACATCAGGAGACCTTGTTGAGCAGCTTCTTGCTTTGAAAGGCCTGCGTGCCTTCGCGCCACTTCAACTTGTGCCGCTGAGGCACTTCAATATCGAGAATATCCATCGGCTTATAAGTCAACGCCGATGCAACTGTCTTGATATCGGAACAAAGCTGGCGCAGTTCCTGAGGCTCCAGACTGGCGGAATGGTCAGTTCCCTTCCAGGCGCGGTCGAGCGTGAAGTGCCGCTCAATGTAGGAGAAACGGCCCTGGCCGTAGCGCTCTGCTCCTGCCGCACCAAGGGCTGTGGCAGCGACATCAATAGCAATACCGAGGTGATGACCCGAAAAGCCGATTGCTCCGACCCGGTCGCCATAGCGCTCTTGCAAATGATTTATTTCGAGAAGGCAGACGTCCTCGGGCGGAACCGGATAGCCGGACGTGCACGCGTAGACCACCAGGTCCTTGGCCCGACCCAAACCTTCATAAAACGAAATCAGCGCATCGAGTTCAACGCGTGTCGTCATGCCGGTTGAAACGTGGATCTCGCCGTCGAATTCCCGGCAGACAAACTCCTGAACATCGAAATTCTGATTGGTCGCAGACGGCACCTTTATCATCGCCGGTTTCAGCGCGACAATCTCACTTGCGGACACGAGATCCCACACAGACGTCGAATATTCTATGCCGTGACGTCTGCACTCTTCTTGTAATTCCCTATGCTGCCCTGCGGAGAACTCGAGGAATTCGCGATGCTCACCATAGGTTCGGCCATAGGAATTTTTCGGCACAGGATGAGGGCTGTTGTAAACGCTCTCTGACAGAAGTGTTTTGTTGTCGCGCTTTTGAAACTTCACGACATCGGCGCCACATTCACGAGCGGCGATCTCAATCATCCGGCAAGCAATTTCCATGTCGCCTTTGTGATTGCATCCGACCTCGGCAATCACGCTAATTCCGCAGTCGCTTTTCATGTCGCGGGCTGTCTCTTGGAGTGTATAGCGCCTGTAAGCGCCTAAATGTTTGGCAAGACTGTAGCCACTGGCGGTTTAATGCGAAGCCATTTTACGCTTTTCCCACCGATTTCTGGCAAATTCGGCCGCGAAAAGTCAGCCTCTGCCAATCTCGCATTCCCCGGCACACTTTTGAGACGGCGCCAAACAGCAATGCCCGGCAGTGCCGGGCATTGCTTAAACGGTTAAGAACTGCATGCCGTGGCGCTTGTTATTTGCTCAACCAACAAACGCGCGTTCGACGACGAATTCGGCGGGTTTGTTGTTGGCGCCTTCGGTCAGGCCGGCTTTCTCGAGCAAGACCTTTGTGTCCTTGATCATGTCCATGGAGCCGCAGATCATGCCGCGATCGATCGCCGGGTCCAATGGCGGGACGTCCAGATCGGTGAACAGCTTGCCGTTTTCGATCAGGTCGGTGATGCGTCCCTTGAACGGATAGTCCTCTCGCGTCACCGACGCATAGTGGACCAGCTTCTCCTGAGCGAGTTCACCAATCAGCGGATCGTTCTTGGTCGCTTCGACCAGGTCGAGGCCGTATTTCAACTCCGCCACGTCGCGGCAGGTATGGGTCACAATGACCTGCTCGAACTTTTCATAGGTGTCCGGATCGCGGATCAGGCTGGCGAAAGGAGCAAGCCCCGTGCCGGTGGAGAACATATAGACGCGTTTTCCGGGGACCAGGGCGTCATTGACCAGGGTTCCGGTCGACTTCTTCTTCATCAGCACGGCATCGCCCGGCTGGATCGTTTGCAGGTGCTGGGTCAGGGGGCCGTCGGGCACCTTGATGGAAAAGAACTCCAGCTCCTCGTCCCAGGACGGGCTCGCAATCGAATAGGCGCGGTAGAGTGGCTTGCCGTCAATCATCAGGCCGATCATGACAAATTCACCGGACCGGAAGCGGAAACTGGCGGGCCGCGTCATGCGGAACTTGAAAAGACGGTCGGTGTAATGCTGGACCGAAGTGACTTCCTGGACGTAGGCGCCGGCAGGCGCGGCAGCTTCCAGATCGGCAGCCTTGGCAAGAACGTTCATGTTGTTTGGACTTCCGCTCACGATAGTGTCGACATATTCAGGCTACTCTCTAACACCTGCCCAGCCTTGATTTGAAGCAATGACGGTCTCTGATTTGCACAATTGGCAGAAAATTGATCCCGATCGCCCCTCCGGCACCGGCAAATTTCCCTGCCGCCAAGGCACGTTTCTCCATCTCTGGCTCACAAAAGTGCATTTGGCGCAAAAATCGCCCAGAAATGGCTGAAGCGTTGTGCAGGTGCTTGGTGACTGCACCACAACGAGGGAATAATTAAGTTCAAGTGCAGGACTTGTTTGACAGAAACGAGAATCCGAAGCACTCTCGAAATAATAAAAAAACTTACACTTTCCAGACACTTCAAAAGGACTGAAACCATGTCCGAACAGGAACAGTATTCAGAAGGAAAACGGATAGCATTCGTAATCCTTGATCGCTTCTCGATGATAGCGTTTTCATCGGTCATAGAACCTCTGCGACTAGCAAATAGGCTGATCGGAAAAGAGTACTATACCTGGAAGACTTACTCCTTAGACGGCAATCCTGTCACGGCGAGCAACGGCGTCGAAATTTCGGTTCAATCTTCTATTCGCGAACTGGAAGACGCTGACGTTACACTTTTGTGTACTGGGCTGGATGTTGAGCGGCTTCCGGTCGACCCGGAGCTGGGCAAACGCCTGCGCCGCCTGAACGCGATGGGCCGAACTTATGGCGCCATCTGCACAGGGTCCTATCTGCTTGCCAGATACCATCTTCTGGACGGTCGCCGTTGCACCATTCACTGGGAAAACCTGCGCTCATTGCGCGAAGAATTCCCGGACGTTGAAGTGCGGGCCGACATCTTCGCCATCGACCGCAATTG
This sequence comes from Roseibium polysiphoniae, assembly GCF_014842925.1. Taxonomy (GTDB): domain Bacteria; phylum Pseudomonadota; class Alphaproteobacteria; order Rhizobiales; family Stappiaceae; genus Roseibium; species Roseibium polysiphoniae. The sequence goes on along the minus strand of NZ_JACYXJ010000001.1, from coordinate 579,521 downwards.
CATTACCTGCGCGGGCGGCATGGCCTCCATGGACATGATGCTGCGGCTGATCGCGATCCAGCATGGCGCACATCTGGCCCATGAGATTGCTGAAGTGTCACTCTACCAGAACATCCGTTCCGGCGAGAGCGCCCAGCGCCACGACGCAGAGGCGCGCACGGGAATTTCGAACGCCAAGATCCTTGATGCGGTGCGTATCATGGACCTGCACATCGAAGACCCACTGAGCTGCCAGCAGCTCGCGATGACCGTCAGCCTGTCCCCGCGCCAGCTGGAGCGGCTTTTCCGCCGTCACTTCAACTGCACGCCCGGCCAGTATTACCTGCGCCTTCGCCTGGAGACCGCTCGCGATCTTCTGCGCAGAACAGGCCGGCCTGTGCTGGATGTCGCGCTTGCTTGCGGTTTTGCCTCAACCTCGCATTTTACAAAATGCTACCGGGAGCGATTCAGCTGCACGCCGACCGAGGAACGTCAGACCTACCAGTGGGGCAGTGACGCAGCTGGAGCGCGCCAGGCGGTTCGCTGACCAGAACCGCTGAAGCGAAACCGGGTCAGCCTGAGAAAAACGGTCTCACGACGATGAAGAGACCAAGGATCAGGAGACCGGCATAAAACAATTTCCGGAAGAGGCTTTCCGATAGCCTCTTCCGGATCGCCTGCCCCGCGAAGAAGCCCAGGAATGCGGGAGCTGTCGCCCAAAGCGATGTCAGCCCCATATCCGATGTCATCAGGTTGTTTCCCGAAAGCGTCAGCGCCAGTGCAATCGTTGAGCCGAGAAACAGCATGCCCATTGCCTGCACGAACTGATTGCGGTCAAATCCCAGGCTTTGCAGGTACATGACCCCAGGCACGGCATAGGACCCGACCATTCCGGTCAGCACGCCATTCACCGCCCCGAAGACAACACCGAAGGACTGCTCCCGCCTTGCGGGCGTCTTCATCTGATAACCGGAAAAACCAAGAAGGGCGTAGGCGACAAGCACAACGCCCAACAGGGAGGACATCAGGGAGAGGTCAGCCCCTTCCAGCACCAGACCTCCGAGCCAAACCATGCCGGTCGCCAGGAGCAGAAAAAGCCAAATTCGTTTCAGCACCTCCAGGGCGTGCCCGCCGGTCAGGGCCTGCAGGACATTGGTGGCAAAGGTCGGCACCAGCATCAACGCCATGGCCGTCGGAAGGTCGGTGACAACTGTCATCAGGCTGAGCGCAACCGTTGGCAGTCCAAGTCCGATGACACCTTTCACAAGGCCGGCCAGAATGAAGACACCAATGATCAGGGGAACAAGAATCGGATCGGTCATCCGGGAAGGCTAATGAATGCGGCCCGAGAAGGAAACCACTCGGCAATCGCCACCTCGCATTTCGGGTTCACCTCGCGCGCTAGATACTGCTACCAATTGTCAGATGACCAAGCCTCTCGACACGGCCGCCCTGCCGCATCTTCCCAATTCCACCGCCCGCCGCCTGTTCATGTCGCGGCATGGCCTCTTGCAGACACCCAAGGGGCCCGGCAAAGGCGCTGATTTGCTCGAGGTCATCGAAGACCTCGGCTTTGTTCAGCTTGACAGCATCAACACCGTCGCGCGGGCGCACCACATGATCCTAGCAGCCAGGCGACCGGCTTATCGCGAGAAGTTTCTGAAGGCACTCTACGAAAAGGACGGACACCTGTTCGAGCACTGGACGCACGATGCTTCCGTGATTCCGATCCGTTTTTATCCCCACTGGAAACTGAAGTTCGCGCGGGATGCTGAGAAGCTGAAGAGCAGGTGGCGCAACTGGCGGCGTGATGGCTTCGAGGAAAAATTCGATGCGGTGCTGAAGCGGATTGAAGCGCATGGGCCGGTGACATCCGGAGATGTGGGTGAGGACGAAGAGCGCAAGAGCCGCGGCTGGTGGGACTGGCACCCTTCCAAGACGGCGCTTGAATACCTCTGGCGCTCGGGCCAGCTTGCCGTCTGCCGCCGCGACGGTTTTCAAAAGGTCTATGATCTGAGTGACCGGGTCATCCCGCAACCGCAACTGGCTGCCCTGCCCGCCCCTCAGGAAACGGTCAGCTGGGCCTGCCAGGAAGCTCTCACGCGGCTGGGCTTTGCCACCTCCGGAGAGATCGCCGCATTCTTTGATATCGTGACGCCGCTTGAGGCAAAGAGTTGGTGTGCGCAAGAACTCGCCGCAGGCCGGATCATCGAGGTTCAGGTCGGCTGCGGCGAAGGCCACGCGCCGCGGCGCAGTTTTGCCTTCCCGGAAGTTCTGGCCGAGGCAGACGCTTTGGACGCAGCGACGTCGCGCCTGCGCATCCTTTCCCCCTTTGATCCGATGCTGCGGGATCGGAAGCGCGCAGAACGTCTGTTCGGTTTTCACTACCGGATTGAAGTCTTCGTGCCTGAACCCAAGCGCAAGTACGGCTATTACGTCTTCCCGGTTCTGGAGGGCGAGCGGCTGGTCGGACGTATCGACATAAAGGCGTTTCGAGCCGAAGACAGGCTTCAAGTCACGGCCTTTTGGCCGGAACAGGGCATCAGATCGTCGAAGGGCCGTCTCGCCAAACTTGACGGCGAACTGGCGAGAATGGCGAGGTTCGCCGGGGTCTCCAGGGTCGACTATACCGACGGCTGGCTCCGTACGCCGCTCAGCTGAGCTTTCTCATCCTCTACGGACACCTGCACTCTACGTGAACCTCCGCAGGACGCTTTGCCGCAAGGATATCTTCTGGCAAGACAAGCGCAAAGCGTATATGTTCACTTTATCGAATATATATCTTGGCCGAGTTGGCCCTGCTGGAGACTGTAAAATGTCCATGGAACGCAAACTGATCTTCGTCGCTGGTGCAATCGTCCTGGCCTCCGTCCTTCTCGCCGTCTACCAGAATCAGAACTGGTTATGGCTGACAGGCTTCGCCGGCGCCCACATGATGTTCGCTTCAGCCACCAACATGTGCCCTCTCGTTCGTTTTCTGACACGCAACAGCAAGGCAGAACTCAGCTGAGCCACCTGCTCCATCTGCTCTCGCTTCGTGCGCCAAGGGAACGAGTGTGAGCTTGCAGCCCCGAAGCCAGCCGGTGCGTTCGCGCCTCGGCCGTCTTTGGGTTTCCTGCGCACCCCTCATAGTGTCGCTTTCACTCCTTGGACTGTCGTATCTGTGATCTTTGTTGCAGCGCGCATACCTCTAGCGTCTTGAACGACATCAAATAAGCTCTCGCCAACGGCAAGGCGGCAGTAAATATAAGTCATCACGATCGCACGAGAGGAAGCCCAGGCATGAGCAGTGATATCGAGATTGCGCGCGCGGCGAAGATGCAGCCCATTGCCGATATCGGCGAACAACTTGGAATTCCAGAAGACGCCCTCATCCCCTTCGGCCGAACGAAGGCCAAGATCGGGAGCGATTTCCTGAGGTCTCTCGCAGACCGACCAGATGGAAAGCTTGTTCTCGTCACGGCGATCAGCCCCACACCCGCCGGTGAAGGCAAGACCACGACCACTGTCGGGCTCGGCGATGGTTTGAACCGGATCGGCAAGAAGACAGCCGTATGCCTGCGCGAACCTTCTCTCGGTCCCTGTTTCGGCATGAAGGGTGGAGCCGCTGGCGGCGGCAAGGCGCAGGTCGTGCCCATGGAGGACATCAACCTCCATTTCACCGGTGACTTTCACGCCATCACCTCTGCGCATAATCTCCTGTCGGCGCTGATCGACAATCACATCTACTGGGGCAATGCGCTGGAGATCGACACCCGCCGTGTCACCTGGCGCAGGGTCATGGATATGAACGACCGCGCCCTGCGGACGATCGTCAGCTCCCTAGGAGGTGTCTCAAACGGATTTCCCCGAGAAGCCGGTTTCGACATCACGGTCGCTTCCGAGATCATGGCAATCCTCTGCCTCTCAACCAGTCTGGAAGACCTGCAGGACCGCCTCGGCAACATCATCGTCGCCTACAGGCGCGACAAGAGTGCGATCACGGCGCGCGAACTTGAGGCAGACGGTGCGATGACTGTCCTTCTCAAGGAGGCAATCCAGCCAAACCTGGTCCAGACCCTGGAAAACAACCCGGCCTTCGTCCATGGCGGCCCGTTTGCCAACATCGCCCATGGCTGCAACTCGGTTATGGCGACAAGGTCCGCGCTCAAACTTGCCGACTACGTGGTGACGGAAGCGGGATTCGGTGCCGATCTGGGCGCCGAGAAATTCTTCGACATCAAGTGCCGCAAGGCGGGGCTTTCCCCCAAGGCGGTGGTGATTGTCGCAACCGTCCGTGCGCTCAAGATGAACGGCGGTGTCGCGAAAGAGGACCTGGGATCAGAGAATGTCGACGCTGTGACAAAGGGCTGCGCCAATCTGGGCCGGCACATCGAGAACGTCAAACAGTTCGGCGTGCCTGCGGTGGTCGCGATCAATCACTTCACCGCCGATACGGATGCGGAAGTCGCCGCCATCAAGGCCTATTGCGCCAACCACGGCACAGACGCCGTCCTGGCGACGCATTGGGCAGATGGAGGCGCGGGCACTGAAACTCTCGCGCACAAGGTGGTCGAGCTTGCCGAAAGCGATACCGCCCAATTTGCTCCGCTTTACAATGACGAGCTGCCGCTGTTTGAGAAAATCGAGCAGATCGCGAAGCGGATCTACAGGGCAGATGAGGTTCTCGCTGACAAATCGGTGCGGGATCAACTGCGCCGCTGGGAGGCCGATGGCTTTGGACATCTCCCAGTCTGCATGGCCAAGACCCAGTATTCTTTCTCGACGGACCCAGCCCTGCGCGGCGCACCAACCGGTCACAGCGTGCCGGTGCGCGAGGTCAGGCTTTCGGCGGGCGCCGGTTTCGTAGTGGCAATCTGCGGAGAGATCATGACCATGCCCGGTCTGCCGAGCGTTCCTTCAGCGAACCACATCGGGCTGGACGACAACGGTCAGATCGAGGGGCTATTTTAGCCCTACGACCGGGCGGCGTTCACACGTCCACATCCACCTTGCCGATGGGATGCGAGCAGCAGGCGAGAATATAGCCGTCAGCGATCTCGTCTTCCGAGATGCCGCCGTTGTGCACCATATGCACCTCGCCCTTGCGCTTCTTGACCTTGCAGGTGCCGCAAACGCCAAAGGTGCAGCCTGAGGGAATGTTGAGGCCGGAGGCGCGTGCAGTTGCCAGAACCGTATCCGTCTCCATGCATTTGGCCGTGACACCGGACAGGGCAAAGCGGATTTCGGCACCCGCATCCTCATCAGGCACAACGTCATCAACGGCCGGTAGTTCTTCAACGGCCTGCGCCGGCGCATGGAAGCTTTCCTGATGGTAACGGTCCATATCAAAGCCGAGGCCCTGGAGCGCTTCGCGGACCGCCTGCATGAAGGGCTCGGGGCCACAGCAATAGACCTCACGTTCCAGATAGTCGGGCGCCATAAGCCCGAGCATCAGCTGATTGAACTGGCCCTGGTAGCCTGTCCAGGGACGATAGAGGTCCGGGCCATCAACAACGAACTTCAGATTGATGCCCTGTGACCGGCTGGCCATATGCTCAAGCCGTTCCCGGAAGATGATTTCCGACGGGCGGCGCGCGCAATTGATGAAGACGATATCCGGCTCTGACCCCAGGTCGAACATCCAGGTGGTCATGGACATCATCGGCGTGATGCCAGATCCCGCAGAGATAAACAGATATTTGTCTGAAGGATGATGGACCATGGAGAAATGGCCCGCCGGGCCAATCGCCTTGATCTTCATGCCAGGCACCAGGTTGTCCAGCATCCACCGTGTGCCAATGGAGTTTTCCTGGGCCTTCACGGTGACAGACAACGAGCGCGGACGCGATGGTGAAGAGGAGATCGTGTAGGTCCGGTGAAGCGGGCCGCCTGGAACAGGGATCTCCAGTGTCAAAAACTGACCGGTCAGATAGTCGAACAACGCACCGGAGGGCGCGCGGAACGAAAAGGTCATCGTGTTGGGCACTTCCGGAATCACGGAAACGCATTCCAGCAACTCGCTGTCTTGCCAGACACCGGTGCCCTGGATTGGAGATACGTCGCTCAAGGTCTTACTCCGCTGCAATCGCTTGCGGCGCGACGCTGCGGCGCAAGGTGTCCAGGTACCAGTCTACAAATTGCAGCACGCCAGACTCCTGCGACGGTGAATAGGGACCAGGCTCATAAGCCGGTGAGTTGATGCCGTTCTGGTTGTCCTCAACCACCTGACGATCCTCGTCATTGGTCGACATCCAGACTTCGGTCAGGTGCTGAAGGTCGTAATCGCGCCCCTCGACCGCGTCCTTGTGCACAAGCCACTTGGTCGTCACCTGGGTTTCCATGGGCGACACAGGCGTGACACGGAAGACGATCGAGTGATCGGCAAGGAAATGATTCCAGGTTGAGGGGTAGTGGAATTTCAGCAAGGTGCCGGCGTCGGGCAGCATGACGCGACCGAGCCACGGCGTGACCGCAAATTTTCCGTCCATGGTGTAGCTGAGTGCACCCTCCTTGAGCGGCATGCGCGCCAGACGGAACTGACCGTCTTCGGCCAGATGGAACTGCGAGGGCAATCCCTTGGCTTCGCAGCGGTCGAAATGCGACTGCAGGTGCGGCGGGGTCTCGCCGCCCTCGCCGATGCCCGACACGGAAGGATCATCCGGGAACGTCCGGCAGAGCGCAGGGTGATTGCCGCCGCAATGGTAGCATTCACGGTTGTTTTCCCACACCAGCTTCCAGTTTCCGTTCTCGGTAATCGTGCTTTCGAAAGCGACTTTCGCATTCTCGAGCCCATGGGGCGTGAGATAAGGCCGCGCAGTTTCTGCAAAGCGCTCGAAGTCGGGCGGCGTGTCCGCGAGGCAGATATAGACCAGCCCCTCAAGCTCGCGGCAGGCGACTGATTTCAGGCCATGTTTGGAAGCGTCGAAGTCTGCCCCCATGTCACGCGCCCACAGAAGGCTTCCGTCGAGTTCGTAGGTCCACTGGTGATAGGGGCAGACCAGCTTGGGCGCATTGCCCTTTGCCGCCTTGCACAGGATCGAACCGCGGTGACGGCAGGTGTTGTGGAAGGCACGGATCTCGCCATCGGTTCCGCGAACGAGGATGATGCCATAATCACCGACACGGTGCGTGACGTAGCTGCCCGCCTTGGGAAGCTCGCAGGTGGCGATGGCAAACAGCCACTCTTTGTAGAAGAAGGTTTCCAGGTCCATCTGGTAGATGTCCGGATCACTGTAAAATGCCTGCTCGAGGGCATGACCTTGGCGGTGGCGATGCAGCAGTTCGAGCGTTTGTTGAGCCGTCAACATGGGCGTGACTCCAGAAGCCTGTAGGCGAGAATATGCGATGACAAGAAACCGTATGTCTCCATTGTGCTTAGCACCACAAGAACACACCGCATTGCAACGAAACCGACACCGAAATGCCGGTTTCGGACACGCCTGTCCTCTGGGCTGATTATCGGCGGATTCACTTGTGGATGAGTGGGGCCAAATCTGTCGCAGGTGCGACTTCGCACGTCGTTTTAAAGATACCCCGACCGCCGACCCGGATTCATTGTCGATGACAGGCGCATACCAGCCAGGGACGGAGCCACCATGTCGGACGATGATATCGATCTCGCCAGCCTCACCGACGACGAACTCGTCGAGCAGATGCATGACGACCTCTATGACGGCCTGGCGGATGAAATCCAGGAAGGGGTCAACATCCTTCTGGGACGTGGCTGGACACCCTATGACGTCCTGACCAAAGCCCTTGTCGAAGGCATGAGGATTGTCGGCGTCGACTTCCGCGATGGCATCCTGTTCGTTCCAGAAGTTCTTTTGTCCGCCAATTCCATGAAGGCGGGCATGAGCATTCTGCGGCCTCTTCTGGCCGAGACCGGCGCGCCGAAGGTCGGCAAGATGGTCATCGGCACGGTCAAGGGCGACATTCACGACATCGGCAAGAACCTGGTTTCCATGATGATGGAAGGCGCCGGTTTTGAGGTGATCGACATTGGCATAAACAATCCGGTCGAAAACTATCTGGCCGCATTGGAAGAGCACAAGCCCGACATCCTCGGCATGTCGGCCCTCCTGACCACGACGATGCCCTACATGAAGGTCGTGATCGACACGATGATCGAGAAGGGCATTCGGGACGACTATATCGTCCTGGTCGGCGGCGCGCCGCTCAACGAGGAATTCGGCATGGCTGTCGGCGCCGATGGATACTGCCGCGATGCGGCGGTGGCCGTAGAAAGCGCCAAGGACCTGATTGCGCGCAAGCACAATCAGCTGGCCGGCAAGGTCTGAGACCATGTTGCGGGAAGAGGCAGTGTCCGCATTCGACACCCCTCTCCCTCACGGTGAAGATCGCGCGCCTGCACGTGCGAAATCGGTTCTCGTCATCGCCTGCGGCGCCCTTGCCCGCGAGATCCTGGCGATTTGCGCGGCCAATCAACTCGATCATGTCGAACTGACATGCCTTCCTGCCCAGCTTCACAACACCCCCGACAAGATCCCCGAAGCTGTCAAAGCCACAATCGAGGAAAACCGAGACCGCTACAGCGAGATTCTGGTTGCCTATGCCGATTGCGGCACCGGCGGTCTTTTGGACCGGGTTCTCGAAGACACTGGCGCCCGGCGGATCGACGGCGCGCATTGCTACGCGTTTTTCGCCGGCCTTGAGGCGTTTGACCGGCTTGAACAGGATCAGCTCGGCACATTCTATTTGACCGATTTTCTGGCACGGCACTTTCAGACGATGGTGGTCGAACCGCTTGGACTCGACTGGAACCCCGAACTGCGTGACCTTTATTTCGGCAATTATTCGCGCGTGCTCTACATGGCGCAGACCGATGACCCCTCGCTTGAAAACGCCGCCCGGTTTGCCGCAAAGAGGCTGGGCCTGCCCTTCGAGATGACCCGCACCGGATACGGCTTGCTGGGCGATTTCCTGAACGCTCCGGGCAACGCCTCTGACCCGGGCAGCCAGCGCTCATGAGACAAAGTTTCCCTGCGTCGTTTTTCCATTCCGCCATGACGCAATCCCTCGTCTGGACACGCGACCGGCCCGACACTGTTGGTCCAGACGCGCTCGGGGGAGGAGCGAGGGAGCACTGATGGCACATAAAATCATCGTCTACTGGCGGGATATTCCGGCCCAGGTCCTGATCAAGAAAGGCCGCAAGGCTTCGCGCCGTGAATTGCCGCCGGTCTTCATGGAGGCGATTGACGCCTGCGCGATGAAAGTCGGCGCGAAGGACAGCGAAGCCTATCTCGCCGAATGGCGCCGATCCGACCCGGTCGAGGTCTCCGATGATCTGGAGCCGGAGGCAGACAGCGCGCTCGCAGAGATTGTCGACACCTATCAAAAGCCCTTGATCAAAACCCTTATCGCCAACGCCGGTTGGGCAGCTGGAGACAGAGCATGATGCAGATTGCAACGCCCCTGCCCGCTTCCACCGAGATGTCGCCTCGGCAAGTCTTGGAAAAACCGGAGCTTCTTGAGCTCATTCCTGCCGGAACGCGCGTTTATGTGACGGATCTCGGCAACGCGCCGGAGGATCAGATCGTCGCAGCCAGCGCACGGCTGACAGAGAATGGCCATCTGCCGGTGCCGCATATGGCCGCGCGGCGCTACCCCAACCTTGCGGCTTTCGAGCGGCGGATCACGCGTCTCACACAAGAGGCAGGCGTCCGCCACGTCCTGGCGATTGCCGGCGAAGCGGAGTTCAGCGGGCCCCTCACCTCATCCGTTGCGCTGCTTGAGACCGGACTGTTCGACAAGCTTGGCATCCAAAGCGTTGGCGTGGCGGGTCATCCGGAGGGAGCACCAGATATCCCCCCTGAGATCATCCGGAATTTCCTTGAACGCAAGCATGAGCTGGCAACGGAAAGCGACGCCGATTTTCACATCGTCACCCAGTTCGGCTTCGACCCGGTGCGGCTGAACCTCTGGCTCGACACGCTGACACAATGGGGCAACCGGTTTCCGGTCCATGTCGGCGTTGCAGGGCCTGCCAAAATGACCACCCTGCTGAAATACGCCGCTTTCGCCGGGGTCGAAAACTCCCTCAATTTCCTGAAGAAACGCGGCGGCTCCGTGGTCTCCATGCTGACCGGATATGACCCGGAGACAATGGTCGCGCCGCTCGAGGCGCGTCTCCAGCGCGAACCGGAAACACCGCTGGCTCAGATCCATGTCTACCCGTTCGGCGGCATTGCCAAGACATCCGAGTGGCTCAATACGCGCGGCAGCTGGTCCTTTCGGGACGCAGGCAGTGTGACACCCCAGGAGATCGCCCAATGACCCGCACCGTTGTTGCCTCGGCCACGAAAGAAATCACGATCGGCTTCGATCAGCCGTTTTGCGTGATCGGCGAACGGATCAACCCCACGGGCAGAAAGAAGCTTGCGGCGGAAATGATCGCCGGCAATTTCGACACAGTCACCGCAGATGCACTGGCGCAAGTCGCTGCCGGTGCCACGATGCTCGACGTCAATGCCGGCGTCACAGCCGTCAATCCGAACGAGACCGAACCTCCTCTGCTTGTTCAAACACTCGAGCTGGTTCAAGGGCTTGTCGATGTCCCGCTTTCCATCGATTCCTCTGTGACGGCGGCCATTGAGGCCGGCCTGAAGGTCGCCAAGGGCCGCCCGCTGGTCAATTCGGTGACGGGAGAGGAAGAGAAACTCGAAGCAATCCTGCCATTGATCAAGAAATACGATGTGCCTGTGGTCGCCATCTCCAATGATGAAACCGGCATCTCGGAAGATCCCGATGTCCGCTTCGCGGTCGCCAAGAAGATCGTTGAGCGCGCAGCCGACTTTGGCATTCCGGCGCATGACATCGTGGTTGACCCGCTGGTCATGCCGATCGGCGCAATGGGCACGGCCGGGGACCAGGTGTTCAAGCTGCTCAGACGGTTGAAGGAAGAGCTGAAGGTGAATTCGACCTGTGGTCTTTCCAATGTTTCCTTCGGCCTGCCCCATCGCCACGGCATAAACTCGGCGTTCATTCCAATGGTGATAGCATCAGGCATGACCAGTGCCATCATGAACCCCTGCCGACCACAGGAGATGGAAATGGTACGGGCCGCAAATGTTTTGGCCGGACACGATGCCAATTGCCAAGACTGGATAATGGCCTATAGAGATCACGTACCCGCATCAGGGTCGAACGCAACAGCTTCCCCGGACATGACGAAAGGGGATGGTGGGCGACGCAGAGGTGGCCGAGAAGGCCGCCGGCGCCAGAGCGCAAGCTAAAGGAATATTGAATGGGCCGAAAGAACACCCTGGCACGCGACTTCGCGAGCCTCTGGTTTCACGCGCCACTGGTCATCGCCGCGAGATCACAAGCGATGGCGACAGCATATCTGACCGGACAGTCTCAGGACGATACGGAGATCAACAAGATGTTCTCCGAAAAAGCCGCTGCAACCGCGGAAGGCACGCAGGCCTTCAACAAGGTCATGATCGAGGGAACGGTCGCCGCGATGACGGCCATTGCCTGCGGACGCACGCCCGTATCAGCAGCGATTACCGGCGAAAAAGCCGCCGGGGCGTTCATTGGCCCCTATGCCAAGCGGGTACGTTCGAACTCCGACCGTCTGGCCTCCAACAAGGGCTGATCGACCGTGAGCGAGGCCCCGCAAACCGCGAAAGTCGTATTCCAGCCCAGCGGACGGCGGGGCACATTCCCAATCGGCACGCCTCTGCTGGACGCGGCTCGCTCGCTCGGGGTCTATGTGGAATCTGTTTGCGGCGGGCGCGGCATTTGCGGCCGGTGCCAGGTCCAGGTTTCCGAAGGCGCATTCGCCAAGGAGGCTCTGACAAGTTCGGCCGAACACCTTGGAGACGAAAGCGAGGCGGAGGCCCGCTACCGCTCACTGCGCAATATGCGCGCTGACAGAAGGCTCTCCTGTCAGGCGAAAATCCTCGGCGATCTCGTGGTCGATGTACCGACCGACGCACAGACCAATCGGCAGGTTGTGCGCAAGCGCGCAGAGGCCAAGGCCATCACGCCGAAATCCTCGATTTCGCTCGTCACCGTCACGCTTGCCGAACCAGATATGGAGACGCCTCGCGGTGATGCGGATCGGCTGCGCGAGGCGGTTCGCGATAAAATCGGACGCGATCAATTATCGAACGATTTTATCACGATAGATCCGTTTCTTCTTCCAGAGATTCAAAAGCTTCTGCGCCAGGGAAAGTGGTGCGTGACGGCAGCGGTTCACCACGATGGTGACGCGCCGGCTTCCATTGTTGCTCTCTGGCCGGGTGAAAAGACCACTGTCTACGGACTCGCCGTCGACATTGGTTCAACAACCATTGCAGCCCACCTTTGCGACCTTGCCACCGGCAGAACCGTGTCGTCCGCCGGCACGTCCAATCCGCAAATTCGCTTCGGCGAGGACCTGATGTCGCGCGTCTCCTACGTGCAGATGAACCCGGCCCGGCTGCCCGATCTGACACGCACCGTGCGCGAGGCGATCAATGCCCTGATCGGAAAACTTGCTGCGGACGTCGGTGCCGAGCGCACCGATATTCTTGATGCCGCCTTCGTTGGCAATCCGGTGATGCACCACCTTTTCCTCGGCATCGACCCGGTCGAACTTGGCGGCGCGCCCTTTGCTCTTGCGGTTTCTGATGCGCTCCATCTCAAGGGCCGGGATCTGGATCTGGAAATGAACCCGGGCGCTCAGATCTACATGCTGCCCTGTATTGCAGGCCACGTGGGTGCGGACGCAGCCGCTGCGACCCTCGCAGAAGCCCCCGGTTCGAGCGACGAGATCACACTGCTGGTTGATGTTGGTACCAATGCCGAGATCGTTCTCGGCAACCGGGAGCGTCTTCTGGCGGCCAGCTCACCGACAGGCCCGGCCTTCGAAGGCGCGGAAATCTCGTCCGGTCAACGGGCAGCTCCCGGCGCCATCGAGCGCATTCGCATCGACAGGAACACGTTGGAGCCCCGCTACAAGGTCATCGGTCTTGACGAGTGGTCGGATGAAGAGGGCTTTGCCGGGAAGATCGATCAGGTCGGTGTCACCGGCATCTGCGGTTCAGGTATCATCGAGGCGGTGGCCGAAATGTTCCTCTGCGGCCTGATCACCGAAGACGGCGTCATTGATGGCGCGACGGCCGCACGCACGCCGCGTATCGTCGCCACCGGGCGAACCTTCTCCTATTCGATTGCCACGGATGGCATCGAGATCGCGATCCAGCAGACGGATATTCGCGCGATCCAACTTGCCAAGGCCGCGCTCTATGCCGGCGTCAAACTCCTGCAGGACAAGCTTGGCACCAACCGCATCGACCGCATCCGTCTTGCTGGCGCCTTTGGCAGCTATATTGATCCGAGCTACGCCATGGTGCTGGGTCTCATCCCCGACTGCCCACTGGACGGCGTGTCGGGTGTGGGCAATGCCGCGGGAACGGGCGCCCGCATGGCTTTGCTCAACTCAGACCACCGCCGCGAGGTGGAAAAAACCGTGCGCGACATCGAAAAGATCGAAACGGCACTCGAGCCGAAATTCCAGGAGCATTTCGTCAACGCGATGGCCCTGCCGAACAAGGTCGACCCGTTCGAGCACCTGCGCGCCGCGATGTCATTGCCTGAACGCCGCGAACCGCCCGGGGACAGCGGCACACCAAGGCGCCGCCGCCGTCGCCAGAGCTAGCTGGTCGCTGTTATTCGCCAGGTTGGGTCCGCTGCTCCCTACGGCGTGCAAGCTCCGAAAGACCACGGTCCAACAGCCAGTTCGCGAGTTTGCGTAGGCCGATGCCGGACCGCATCTCGAACTCCTCGAAATGGAAGCGGGATCCGCGCAACCCCTTGGAGATAAGTTCTGTCCTCAAAGCTGATCGCATGGCTTTCGGACCACAGAAATAGACATGCGTGCGCCCGAGATCCGCAGCCGCTTTAGCGGCAATGATGTCTGGTGTCAGCCGCTCGCCATTTGCCGAAGAAAGCAGGACCAGCTCAAACGCTGGAACATCGGCTGCAAGCTGCCTGAATTCCTCTGCAAAGAAGGCGTCTGACTCTTCGCGGACGCAGTAGTAGAGCGTGACCGGCCCGCTCTCACGCGTCTTCAGGCTTTCGGCAAAGGCAATAAACGGAGTAACGCCTATACCTGCGCCGATCCAAACCTGCGGGTCGCGGCCTGATGGCAAGGTGAAATGACCGAAAGGACCGGTCACAGTAGCGTCCCCGCCCTCATCCAGGTTTTGGCCAAGCCGCCGGGTGAAATCTCCCAGATCCTTGATGGAAAAGCGCAAGGAGCCGTCTTCGGCAGGAGCACTGCTCAAGGTGAAAGGATGCTCCTCACTAAGACCTGACTGCGCGAGCTGCAGGAATGCAAACTGGCCGGCCTTGTGACGCATTCCCCTGCCCTTGGGCGTCAGCGTGATTTCGGTCACCGTCCCCACATGCCTGATCGCCTTGACCACGTAAGCATGACCGACGGGCAGCATCGGCCGCAGCAGGATCATGTAGAGGTAGCTCGCCAGGCCCAGCAGACAGAATGCAGACACATAAAGACCGAGCGGCTCGGCGTTCTGGAAGGGCTTTTCGATAAAGAAGAAATGGAAAGCGCCCATGGCAAAGAAGACACCGATAAATCGATGCGTCCATTTCCACAGATGATAGGGAATGAAGGTGATGACGGAGGCGAAGCCAAGGATCAACAGGCCGTAGAGACTCACCTCGCCAATGTCTTCGGCTATGCCGGACAACGCCTCACCACGAATACCGTCCATTTCAGCATCAATGATGTCATGCAGTCCAAGAGCAGCAATCGCGATCACGGCGATCCATTTGTGCAGCACATAAATCCGGTCCAGGCTGCCGAAAAACGTCTCCAAACCTTTGATCCGGGTCGCAAGAAACTGGTTGATGCCCATTAGGATCAAAGATGCTGACCCCAGATACTGACTGAATGACGCGCCGGCGTCATGCTGGCCAGCAAGCCCCGCAAACCAATAGACAGGCCAAAGCGTGGCCGCAGCTATGAGTATAACTCCGAAAATACGCAAACAATCCCCCATGACACCGCGCTTTTCGCGTCCGCGGTATATCGAAAAACACTGTTTTTCTCAGAGGGTCCTAGAAGAACTATGTAACAGATTCAACAAACGAAAATTTGCACCTGTCATTTCTGGCGACTTTCACTTGCACCAAGTGCCTGTTTTTCTTCTATACGCATTCACCGATCGAAATCGTCGTATTGCCACATGCGTTGCTGCCTGATCTTTTCGCCGATCAGGCAGTCATAGGGCTTTTGAAACAAGAGCTGGGCGCGCCAGACGCGTGGCACCGACAGGTCGTACCCGATCTCCAGGACCAGCTTGCGCCGCACAGCTTCAGCAAATTGATCCCAGGCGTTCACCGGGACCACAAAGCTGCCCGGACCGCCGATAACACAACGCCGGTAATACTCGTCGAGATCATCGATGTTGAACTGCGACCCCAACCCACCGCGTGTCATCATCGGTAGGCCATTGATCGTAATGCCCTGCTTCAGCGCCTCGTCGCGCGCCTCGGTCACCGGAAGCCCCTGATTGTTCGGACCGTCGCCCGAGATGTCGATCACATGCCGATCCGCCAGATAGGGCAAACTGTCGAAAAGGCTGGTGCCGTGCTGGATGGCGCCGGAAATCGATGTTCGCCGCGCGCCTACGCTGTTGCCTTCCAACAGCTGCGCTGCGATCGCCGCCGCATCAGCCGGGCTTTCAACAAGTGTCCAGCCGAGGATTTCGCGGGAATGAAAATTGCCCGCCCATTCGAACATCGTGATGGCGATCCGCCGATAGGCTCCCTGGCCGATGGCCCTGATGACCTCCGGGCTGGAAATGGCCGATGCATAGCCTTGCCGCTGAATGCGCAGTTCTTCGTAAGACATCGAGCGAGAGACGTCGACGGCCAAAACCAATGCGACATCGATGCGCTCCTGCGCCTTCAGCGGGAGGCACGCAAAAAGAAGAGCAGCGATTATGACGCCGGCAGCCGGCTTCAACGCACGGATGTATCCCATGGGAACAGGGTACATCAATTTGGCACAGCTCCCTAGGCTCGATCCTTTAAGACCTGCCTAAAGATCGCACTCCACCTGCTCAAATTGGCGGTTTCAGCCAAAAGCCGGACGCAGAAAGAGTTAGCCCCGCCGGCGGTTCCGGCGCGGAGATTCACCGCTTTCGGCCGCCTTGTTCGGCGGTGACACCAACGGGCCAATGCGCTCGATGACATCTTCCACAGAGGGACGATCTGTCTTCTCATGGCTGTCCAGCGCGCCGCGCATCGCTGCAAGATGCGACGCGGAGGTGCCACAGCAGCCGCCGATGATCCGCGCGCCCGCATCAACGGCAAGGCGCGCATAATCTGCCATCAAGTCAGGCGTTCCCGAATAGATCAGATCCTTGCCGCTGATCTGCGGAATGCCGCAGTTTCCCTTGGCAACCACGATCGCCTCCGGATCGGCTTCTGTAATCTCCAGGATCGCCGCCAGAAGGTCGGAAGCGCCAACGCCGCAATTCGATCCGATGGCGACAGGCGTGCAGGAGAACTCCGCGCGCAGATCGTTCAGGCCCTTGGGTGGCAGACCCATCATGGTCCGTCCGGCTGTGTCGAAGCTTGCCGTAAGAATAAGTGGCACGCCCTTGTCTTTCGCCGCTTCGCTGGCGGCTTTCATTTCTTCCGCCGCCGACATGGTCTCGACCCACAAGACATCAACCCCCGCCTCGACCAATGCTTCCATCTGCTCGGAAAAGGCCTCTACCGCTTCTTCGTACGTCAGGGCTCCGAGCGGCTGAAACAGCTCGCCGGTCGGTCCGACCGATCCGCCGATCAACACTTCTCGTCCAGTCTCAGCCGCCGCTTCACGGGCACGGTCAACGCCGGCTGCGTTCAACTCACGCACCCGGTGGGCGTCGTTGCTGAGCTTGAGCCGGTGCTTGTTGCCACCAAAGGTGTTGGTCAGGATGATATCCGCACCAGCGTCCAGAAAACCCTTGTGCATTGCCCGGATCTTGTCGGGCTCGTCCACATTCCAGAGCTCGGGCGCATCGCCGGATTGAAGCCCCATGTCGAACAACGTCGTGCCGGTGGCGCCGTCGGCAAGAAGAATGCCCTTCTCTGCCAGATGCTCTTCCAGTTTGGACATTTGAGTGTCTCTCTTTATCTTTTTGCATCAGTCGGCCAGAGCTTGAGCAAGGAAGCAATACCGGTGACTCGATCTAGTCAAACCGACCAAACCAGCCCTGATCTCGCCCCGCCACTCAGGCCTAGCTGCGCGGCTTCAGGTTCTCCGGATCATAGAGCGGCTTGTAGCCGACGGCGACCACTTCGACCGGATACGTCTCCGAGAAATACTCGACCTCCAGCTTCCGGCCTACCTGGCAATAGTCATAGGGCAGATAGGCAAGCGCGATGTTCTTGCCGATGGTCGGCCCGTAGGCAACGGAGGTGGTGTAAGACAGGCGCCCCAGCTCGTCGACCAGGGCTTTCCCGGTTCCTGGCGCCATGACCGGCATGGCCCCGACCGGGTAGCGCTGAACACCGCTGGCGTCGGTGTTTTCGCTCATGACCAGGGTACAAAGCATGGCCGGCTGATGCTCACGCGCCTTATACTCGACGTGTTTGGCCTTGCCTCGAAAATCAGCCGCCTTGACTTTAGGACGGGCCAGATCGCTTTCCATCAGATTGTATTGCGTCAGCAGATCGGCGTTTTGCAGACGCAGGCTCTTTTCCATACGCCTGGAGTTGGCATAGGTTTCGACACCGACAGCCATGATGCCCAGCGCGCGCAGGGCATCCCAGACAGCCAGGCCATCTTCATACTTCATGTGAAGTTCCCAACCCTGCTCACCAACATAGGAGAGCCGGAGCGCCGTCACTAGCTTGCCGGCAATCTCGATCTGGCGGATCGCGGCGAAGGGGAAGTTTTCCGGATCGAGCTGAGCCGGGTCGGCAACCGCCTTTTTCAGTTTTTCGCGGGCGTTCGGACCCCAAATGCCGATGGTGGTGAACTGCTCGTTCACATCGGTTACCGTGACATCGAAGCCCTTGTCGGCCGCGACACGCTTTGCATAGTGGTAGTCACGCGGGCCCGCATCAGCACCATCAATAACGCGGCAGCGATCCTCCATCCGGATCACGGTCAGATCGGCACGGACCATGCCCTCATCATCAAGGAAGTGGGTGTAGATCCCCTTGCCGATGTTGCCGTCCCCGCCGATCTTGGCGGCGCAGAGCCATTCCATCAGCTCGACATGATCCGGGCCTTCGACGTCGAACATGTAGAAATGCGACAGGTTGATGAGGCCGCAGTCTTCACTCAGGGCCAGATGCTCGGCATTTGAAACACGCCAGAAATGGCGGCTGTCCCATTCATTTTGTCGAACAGGAACCTTGTCGCCATACTTTTCAAGAAGGTGTTCGTTGGCCGCGTAGCCATGTGCTCGCTCCCAGCCGCCAAGTTCCATGAAATAGCCGCCGAGTTCCTTCTCGCGCTCATAGAAAGGCGAGCGCTTGATGTTGCGGCTCTTCGCATAGGGCTCACGCGGGTGGATCGCCGGGAAGTAGATCTTCTGCGCGGCTTCGTAACAGCGGTCCTCGATATAGCTCTCTGTCAGCTGGTGACCATAGAAGCGCGAATAGTCGATCGTCGCGTGATCGATTTCGGTGCGGCCGTCAGTGATCCAGTCCGCGATCAGCTTGCCGTATCCAGGTCCGTCCTTGACCCAGATCGCAACACAATACCAAAGCCCGCGCACCTTCTGGCTCTCGCCGCAAGATGGACCGCCCGCCGCAGAGACCTGGAGCAGGCCATTGAAGGAATGGCTTTCATTATATCCCAGCTCGGCAAGGACAGGCGTCAATTCCATGGCGCGCTCTAGTGGCTCGATCACCTGTTCCATTTCCAGGTCCCGCTGCGACGGCGACAAGCGCGCTTCTTCCTTGGACTGGAGATCGCGAGGATGACACATGCGTGGATTGGTCGGCTCGTAGTAGCCCCACTCGATCTGACCGCCTTCGGTCGTCTTCGGGTCGCCCGTGTCGCGCATATAGGCCGAGTTGCCCTGGTCGCGCAGCAACGGATAACCGATATCCTTGCCGGTGCCTTCAAACTCGTTGTAGGGACCAAAGAAGGTCAGTGGGTGGTCGACCGGCATCACCGGTAGGTCCTCTCCGACCATATCGGCAATCATGCGGCCCCATAGGCCGGCACAGACGATGACGTGATCGGCCATAATGGTGCCGCGATGGGTCACCACGCCCTTGATCCGACCGTCCTCGACCAAGAGGGATTGTGCGGGCGTGTTCGCAAAGGCTTTCAGCTTGCCGGTTTTTTCGCCTTCGTCCACCAGCTTGCCCGCAACGGTCTGCGAGCGCGGAACAACAAGACCCGCATCCGGATCGAACATGCCGCCCTGAACCTGGTCTTCCTCGATCAAGGGGAACATCGCCTTGATCTCGGCCGGATCAACGAGACGGACGTTGGTGCCGAATGCCCTGCCGGACGTCACCTTGCGCTTGATCTCTTCCATCCAGGCGTCATCGCCCGTGCGCGCCACTTCGAGACCGCCAACGCGTGCGTAGTGTCCCATTTTTTCGAAGAAATCGATGGAGTACTGCGTTGTCCAGACGGAGAGATAGTCATGGCTTGTCGTGTAGCAAAAGTCTGAGGCGTGGGCCGTCGAGCCGATGTCAGTCGGGATGCCGGACTTATCGATGCCGACGATGTCATCCCAACCGCGTTCGATCAGATGGTGTGCGACGGACGCGCCGACGATGCCACCAAGACCGACGATGACGACTTTTGCCCTGTCAGGAAATGCTGACATTTTTCAATCCTTTTGCATGTTCTCGGGCAAGCAGCTGCTGCCGAGCGACAGGTCTCCGTTGAGCGATCAAATTAGGCACTCGGAGAGACCTGAATTTGCCCCGGACCGACATGCGCTGTTCTTAAGCCGCCATTGCCGTTTTCACGCCTGACCCTGGGTTCCAGACACTTCCTGCCCCGCGGACATTTGAACCATGCCGCTTTTGGAGTAGGAAAGGACGGAACAAAGCTTCGGCATTTGGTCAGTCCGCGTCAGGATAACCATGAACAAGTGCGACAAGCGCGATCAAGATGCCGAGGGAGCCCCACATGACCGACCAGGCCGATCCAAGCCTTTCCGCAAGCGCCGCGCCTCGTGCTTCGGGCCGCAGAGGGCGATCAGCGCGCAAGGAACGCCGCCAGTCGGGCTCGGGCCAGATCTTTGCTCCCTATCTCAGCCGAAACATTCCGGTTCTCGATTACCTGAGCGATGAAGGCTGCGAAAAGATCGAAGCACAAACCGATCGCATCCTTGCGGAAATCGGCCTGGAGTTCCGGGACGACCCCGAAGTTCTCCAGATCTGGAAAGAAGCGGGCGCAGAGGTTTCCGGCGAACGAGTGCGTTTTCCCAAGGGAATGCTGCAGGAACTGGTCAAGACAGCTCCCGCCCAGTTTACCCAGCACGCACGAAATCCGGCGCGAAATGTTGAGATCGGCGGCAACAATACCGTGTTTGCACCGGTCTACGGCCCCCCCTTCGTCACGGACCTGGACCAGGGGCGCCGCTACGGGACGATTGAAGACTTCCGCAATTTTGTGAAGCTGGCCTATATCTCGCCGTTCCTCCACCACTCTGGCGGCACCGTTTGCGAGCCTGTTGATCTGCCGGTCAACAAGCGCCATTTCGACATGGTCTACAGCCATCTCAAATATTCGGACAAACCGTTCATGGGGTCGGTGACCGCACCGGAGCGGGCGGAAGATTCGGTCAAGATGGCGCAGATCGCCTTTGGCGAAGATTTCGTCGACCAGAATTGCGTGATGATCCAGCTGATCAACGCCAATTCTCCCCTGGTTTTCGACGGCACAATGCTTGGCGCCCTGAAGGTCTACGCGCGCGCCAATCAAGCCTGCATCGTTTCGCCCTTCATCCTTGCCGGCGCCATGAGCCCCGTCACGGTCGCAGGGACCCTTTCGCAGGTTTTGGCGGAAGCACTCGCCGGCTGCGCTCTGACACAGCTTTTGCGTCCAGGTGCACCGGTGGTCTTCGGTGCCTTTGTAAGTTCCATCTCCATGCAGTCCGGCGCACCGACATTCGGCAGCCCGGAAGGCACATTGCTGCTGAATGGCGCCGCCAAGCTCGCAAGGCGAATGGGCCTGCCCTACCGCTCAGGAGGATCTTTCACCGCCTCCAAGTTGCCCGATGCACAGGCCGCGCAGGAATCGGCTCACACAATTACGGCCACC
Source organism: Roseibium polysiphoniae (assembly GCF_014842925.1). Lineage (GTDB taxonomy): Bacteria > Pseudomonadota > Alphaproteobacteria > Rhizobiales > Stappiaceae > Roseibium > Roseibium polysiphoniae. The sequence goes on along the minus strand of NZ_JACYXJ010000001.1, from coordinate 558,286 downwards.
GTTCAGGCAGGCGTCAATTTCTGCCTCCATTCGGCTGGCTGGCTCGAGGGTGGACTGTGTTCTTCCTACGAGAAATTCATTCTTGATGCGGACCAGCTCGGCATGATGCATGTTCTGGCAAGAGGCATCGACCTTTCAGATGAAGCCATGGCCATGGATGCGCTCGAGGAAGTGGGCCCGGGAGGGCATTTTCTCGGCGCCGAGCACACGCAGCGCAACTTTGAAAGCGCATTTTACAGGTCGTCGATTGCCGACAACAATTCCTATGAGCAGTGGCTTGCTGACGGCCAGATGGACGCCGCAAAGCGCGCAAATGCCATTTGGAAACAACAACTTCAAGAGTACACAGGTCCGGACATCGACCCCGGAATCGATGAAGCGCTGCTGTCTTTCATGGCCGAACGTAAAGCGTCCTTTCCGGACAGCAATGTTTAGCATGCGATGAGAGGCGAGATACTCTCGCAAGCTCGCGTAGCTAAATTCTCTGGTGTGCTTCGTTAGGCTTGAGCGGGATCTTCCAAGCCACTCGAGGCTCATTTAACGGGAACGGCTTTGCGGCCCCCTTTGTTCCTTCGCGCCTTATACCCCTCAATTGCACATCTTTCCTCTAAACACCGCAGGAAGAGCCATTTTCAGCGCTATTTCGGAGTTTCATTTTTTCCAAATGCTCTTATTGATATCCATTCCCCTTCGGCGGAAGACCTGAACCATTATAGTGGCAACTGCAGAACCGCTGGGGTACTATCGATTTTAGAAATTTTAAAAGCTGCGCCTGAGGGGGCGTTTTCAAGTTGAAGGGGACCGAAGTCAGAATGTTAATAGCTTAATCTCAATAGATTTTTTGAACCACAATTGTAGAAATCGCGTCAAGCGTCGTGTAGTGAAGGTCGACTTGTGGCATCCCTTACCTCCAATATTGATATTCTAGGTTTCTCCAATCGGCTGCCGGGCGCGAATTCGTCAGATGAATTTTGGAAGCTGCTCGCAGATGGCACCTGTGCCGTCACCTCCATTGAAGAGGATCGTTGGCCCCTCGCGCGATTGGGTCATCCAAACAAGGCCGCTCCTGGAAAGTCATACACATGGGCAGCAGGTCAGATTGATGATGTCTGGGGCTTCGATCCTTCGTTTTTTGGAATCTCTCCACGCGAAGCCCTGCAAATGGATCCGCAGCAACGGCTTTTGCTGCAGTTGGTCTGGGAAGCCCTGGAGCACGCGAATGTCAAGCCAAGTGACCTAGCGGGCAGCAACACTGGGGTTTATGTCGGCGCATCCTCGCTCGACTATCATCACCGGTTTCTGGTTGACACTGCCAATTCGGACATGCAGTTCATGACCGGCAATACCTTGTCGATCGTGTCGAACAGAATCTCCTATATCTACGATTTGCGTGGACCGAGCTTTACCGTCGACACCGCCTGTTCCTCCTCACTTGTCGCGCTCCATGAAGCTGTTGCAGCGCTTGAAAGCGGCCAAATCGACACGGCGATCGTTTGTGGTGTCAGCCTGCTGCTCAGCCCCTTCGCATTTGTTGGCTTTTCCCGTGCCACGATGCTGTCTCCGACCGGCCTGTGTCAGGCATTCGATGCCAATGGCGACGGTTATGTGCGCTCTGAAGGCGGCGTGGCGATCGTCCTTCGCGCAAATCGGGCCGGAAAGCTCAAAGGCAGCCGTAGCCACGGCAAGCTGCTTGCCAGCGGCATCAATGCCGACGGCCGTACTGTCGGCATGTCCCTGCCTTCGCCCTATGCGCAGGCAGACCTCCTGCGTGAAATGTATGAAGGCCTTGGTATCTCGCCGAAAGATCTCGCCTTCGTTGAAGCACACGGTACAGGAACACGGGTCGGAGATCCGGCTGAAGCGGACGCTCTTGGCAAGGTGATTGGCCAAAAACGCGATGCGGTTCTGCCGATTGGTTCGGTCAAGACCAATGTGGGACATCTGGAGCCGGTCTCCGGCCTTGTTGGCCTTCTCAAAGCGCTTCTTTCGCTGAAGAACGACTCCTTTCCGAAATCTCTTCATTTCCGCGACCCAAATCCGGATATCCCCTTCGAAGAACTCAATCTTCAGGTCGCTGCAGAAGCCGTACCTCTCGCGAAGTCAGAAAAACCGCGTCTTGCTGGAATCAATTCCTTCGGCTTTGGCGGCACAAATGCCCATACCGTGGTCGCAGATGGTGACGCGGATGATGCCAGTGTCAGCAGCTGCGATCCTACAGCGCCACTGGTTCTGACCGCCCGCTCAAAGGAAGCCCTGAAAGAGCTGGCTGGATCTTTCCGCGATCTGATGAAGGAAACCGACGAGGAAGGAGCGGCGCATCTCGGCATGAGCTCGGCGCACGCTCGTGACCTTTTGTCGGAGCGCCTGATTGTGCAAGGCGCGACCGGCGATGAAAAGATCGCCGCGCTGACGGCCTATCTTGAAGGCGATGCGGGAAGTGAAACTGTATCCGGCGACGCGATGCGCTCGGCGGATAATGTCGGTTTCGTTTTTTCCGGCAATGGCTCCCAATGGGCCGGCATGGGGCAGGACGCCTACCAAAAAGACGCCGTCTTTCAGGAAACCTTCGAGAAAGTCGACCGGATTTTCATGGGTGTTGGCGGCTGGTCACTTTTGACGACCATGTTTGCGGAAGATCTGGAAAGCGATATCGAGCGCACCGAGATCGCCCAACCGTTGCTGTTTGCGATCCAGGTCGCGATCGTTGAATCCCTGCGAAGCCGCGGCGTTGAGCCGGACGCAGTCGCCGGTCATAGCGTCGGCGAAGTGGCCGCGGCCTGGTGTTCGGGCGCTTTGTCGCTGGAGCAAGCCGTGACGGTGATCCACGCAAGGTCTACCGAGCAGGAGGTGGTGCGGCACCTGGGCTCGATGGCGGCGTTGCTGCTGCCGGCGGAAAAGGCAATTGCTGCCATTGAAGCCAGTGGCCTGCCACGGCTGGAACTTGCGGCGATCAACAGCCCGCGCAGTGTGACAATTTCAGGCGACACGGACAGCCTTGACGCATTTGCCAAGTTTGCGCGCAAAAACAAATGGGCGATGCGGCGTCTGAACCTCGCCTATCCATTCCACAGCGCTCTTGTCGACCCGATCAAAGAACCACTGCTGAAGAGCCTCGCGAGCGTCTCTCCGGAAGCGCCCAAAATCCGCTTCTACTCGTCCGTGGACGCGGATGAAGAAGCCGCGATGCTGGACGCCGACTACTGGTGGCGTAACGTTCGTCAGCCAGTGCTCTTTGCCGATGCGATCAGCAACATGATCGATGGCGAAATCGGCGTTCTCGTGGAAATCGGCCCCAAGGCCGTGCTCGGCACCTACATGAACGACGTGCTACGCGGCGCCGGCAAAAAAGCCAAGGTTCTGGCGAGCCTCGACCAACCGGGCAAGAATGCCAAGCCGATTGCCAACCCTGTGGTTCACGCGGCAAGTGGCATCCTTGCCAGCGGAGGCAAGGTCGATCTTTCCAAATTTGTTGGGACTATGCCTGCCTCGCTCGCGGACCTGCCGCTCTATCCCTGGCAGAACACCAAGATCAAACCAGAGCCGACGACTGAACAGGTGGATTTCATCTTCGGGCAGACGTGGCCATTGCTCGGCTATCGTTTCCGCAAGGATACGGCCGAGTGGTTCAACCATGTCGACGCGGATGCCATTCCCTGGCTTGCCGATCACAAGGTCGAGGAGTCTGTTGTCTTCCCGGCTGCTGGCTATACGGAAATGGCCCTGCGCGCCGCTTTGCGCTGGACCAAGGGAGAGACTGTCGAACTTCGTGATCTGGACATTCTCCGTCCGATTGTGATCGAGGACTCCGAGACCTTCGAGACCCAGGTCAGAATCTCTCCGGATGACAAGGTGATCGAGATTCTCTCGCGCCCGCGTCTCCAGGAGGGCGATTGGGCCCTGAACGCACGTGGCCACTTTGTGTCTGTTTCCAACGACAGCCGTGCGTCCTGGATCAAGACCGAAGAAACGGTTTCATCGACCCTCGATCACGACGAACTTTATGAGATTACGCGCAGCTTTGGCCTGGAATACGGACCTGCCTTCCGGCGTGCGGAGAAAGTCGTTACACATGATGAGCGCACCGCGACCGTCTACCTGAAGCCACAGAGCGAAGTCCTCGCAAAGAGCGAACTTGCCCTCTGTCCGACGCTTGTCGACAGCGGTTTTCATGGACTTTTCGCCCTGCTTCAATCCGTTGAGGGCGTTCCTGAAAAAACCAGTTTCCTGCCAATTCGCATTGGCTCTCTGCGTTTGCTAAAGTCAGACACACCGCCTTCAACCGTGCGTATCAAGGTGACGAAAGCCTCGCCGCGTTCGATCGAAGCCAGTTTTGAGTATCTGGATGCTGAGGGCGACGTCATTGCCCGGCTGTCGCAAACTCGCTTCCGCGCAGTAAAACTGGGGCGCGAGACGCGTCCGAACGAACTGGTCTACCGCCAGCTGGCAGCGCATTTGCCGGAAGCGGACCGTCTGTCGCCGGTCGGCCAGGTAATCGGCGGAGACTTTGTCGCGTTCGCCGCCGCAGGCGGCCTTACGTCCGATACGCCGCAAGACCTTTCCGACCAGACTTTGCTTGTCGAGGCGCTTGGCAGAACAATCAGCCATGAAACGCTGTGGTCCTATTGCAAGGATGGTATCCTTGATGCCGACGACCTTTTGTCGACCGAGAGATGGTCAGAAAGCTCGAAGCCACTTGCATTTTCCTTGCTGAACTGGCTCTGCGAAAGCGGTTTGGCCCAAGCGGCGGAGGAAAACCGCTGGACACTGGGTGATCCGTCCGAAGGGCCTGGCGTCGACACCCTCATGCAGACGATTGCGGTCGAAGCTTCCCGGCACATCGCCGAAGCTGCCTTGCTTGCGAGACTTTCAACTGACCTTCCTGAGCTCCTTGCGAACGGTTTGAAGAGCACGGCTCGCGACCTTTATGCAGGTGGATTGTTCGAAGCTTACATAACGGCCTCTCCAGCGGCCCTCGCCCTGACTAGCGCCCAGAAGAAACTGGTGTCGGAAGTGATCTCGGGTTGGCCGGAAGCGCATCCTTTGCGCGTCCTGGTTCTAGGGGCGACCTCCCTCGACATCCCGCAAACCGTCGATGAGTTACTTGATCCGCGCCGGATGGATGCGGTCGTTACGGATGCAAGCGATGCGGTCCTGGGCCGTGCCGCCCGCCTTTGGTCTGGCAGCACTTCCAGTGAATTCGTCGAGTTTTCTGATGAAGCATTGGCTGCGAAGGCTCCCTACGACCTTCTGATTTGCGCCTCTTCGCTTTCGGATTTTGATCAGGACCAGCGCGGTCGTCTGGCCGGGCTTTTGGCCCGGGACGGTCTGCTTCTGGCGGCCGAACACCTGCCCTCACCGCTGACCGATCTTCTCATGGGTGTCGGCGCGGACTGGTGGGACGATGGCGCGCTTGGTGACTTCCCTGTCTCGCGCCAGGGATCTGATTGGTCCCAGTCCTTGACGGCAGTAGGATTTGAACGTGTAGAGACTGCAGCGCTCGATAGCGCTGACGCAGAAGTTGATCTGATCGCGGCGCGCGGCGCGGTGCTGAAAGCCGCCAATGACGATGCGCTCAGTGCCGATCCTGAACAGGAAACAGCCGAGCCCGTTGATCAGCCAAACACCAATTGGCTGCTGATTGCCGACGGTCAAGGCCCCTCGAAGAAGCTTGCCGATGCTGTTTCATCCAGCCTGTCGCGAGACGGAGCGGCGACGCGCCTGGCGGTTCTCGGCGACGAGACTGTGCTCACCGATGACGGCGTGCTCAACATCAATTTCGATGCCGAGCTGGAGACCCTGAAACCATTCGTCACGGCAAGCGATCTGCGGATTGTGTATCTCCTCGGTGCCTATGACGGTGACAAGGATGCGCTTTCATCTGCCGACCACCGCATATGGCCGCTGACAAGATTGCTCAACGCCATCGGCGCCGATGATGCCGCCGTCACGATTGTGGCGCCGGGCGGCGCACAGGATCTTGCCGGTGGCTCAGCACATTGCCCGGCACAGACCGCGACCTGGTCTTATGGCCGTGTAGCCATGAACGAGTTCCCCCAGGCGGGTATTCGGCTGATCGACCTGTCTCCCGACCTTGAACCAGGCATTGCGGCCGTCCGCCTTGTCGAGGAACTACAACGTCCGAATGGCGAACGGGAAATCATCATCGAAGGCGGCAAGCGCTCCGGCCTGCGCATCCTGCAAGGTGGTGTTCTGCCTGAAGCAACCTTGCCGGCGGGCGCTGAACCTGGAATGCGCCTCGACATACTGCGGCAGGGCGCGCTTGACCAGCTGTCCTGGCAGGCAATTGCCCGCCCGCGCCCTGAAAGCTCGGAAGTGGAAATTGCGGTCGAGGCAAGTGGCCTTAACTTCCGCGATGTCATGTGGGCACTGGGCCTTCTTCCCGAGGAAGCCCTGGAGGACGGGTTTGCCGGTCCGACGCTGGGGATGGAGTGCTGTGGCACTGTGGTCTCCTGCGGTCCAAATGTGACCCGCTTCCAACCGGGCGACAAGGTGATAACCTTCGCCCCGGCGTGTTTCGCAAGCCATGTGACCGTGGACGAAAGCGGCTGTGCGCCGATGCCGTCCAATGTGTCCTCCGAAGAAGCTGCAACGATCCCGGTTACCTTCCTGACCGCGTATTACGCCCTGGTTCATCTGGCCAAGCTGTCGGACAGCGAAACGGTTCTGATCCACGGCGGTGCCGGCGGCGTCGGCCTTGCGGCCCTGCAAATCGCGAAGTGGCGTGGAGCCAAGGTCATCGCGACCGCCGGCTCGGTCGAAAAACGTAACTTCCTCAAGCTGCTTGGCGCGGATGTTGTCCTTGATTCCCGCTCTCTCGAGTTCGTCGATGCGGTGATGATTGACACCGATGGCGAGGGCGTGGACGTGGTGCTGAACTCGCTGTTTGGCGAGGCCATGGAGCGCAGCATCGAGGTCCTGAAGCCATTCGGCCGCTTCCTAGAACTGGGCAAGCGCGACTATTATGGCAACACGCGGATCGGTCTGAGACCGTTCCGGCAAAACCTGACCTATTTCGGCATTGACGCTGACCAGCTGCTGACCCGTCAGCCGGCGCTGGCAGAAGATCTCTTCACAGATCTGGTCGGCCTTTTTGAAGATGGCACCCTGAGTCCACTGCCGCATCGGGTTTTCGATGCCAATCGGGTCGTCGATGCTTTCCGCCTGATGCAGCAAGCCGGACACATCGGCAAGATCGTGCTGCGCCCACCGAGCGTGCCGGTCAGCCTGCCTGAAGCCTCGACGCTTTCCTTCAAGGCGGACGCAACTTACGTAATTGCGGGCGGCTTCGGCGGCTTTGGTGTCGAACTGCTCAAGCGCCTGGGAGATATGGGCGCGCGTCACCTTGCTGTTCTCAGCCGTCGTGGAGACACGACCGAGGAAGCACAAGCTGCCATCGCCGAGCTTGCAGGCGCTGGCGTTACCGTCCGGGCGTTTGCCTGCGACATCACCGATGAAGCTGCGATGTCCGGCGCCTTTGAAGCAATTCGCGCCGATATGCCTGAGATCAGGGGTGTGTTCCACACCGCGATGGTGCTGAATGATGTGCTGATCGCCAACCTTGATCACGAAGGCCTTTCCAAGGTGCTCGCCCCAAAGGTTCGCGGGGCCGAACTCCTTGACGCCCTGACGGTCAATGATCCGCTCGATCATTTCGTGCTCTACTCATCTGCCACAACCCTTGTCGGCAACCCGGGACAGGCAAACTACGTTGCCGCCAATGGCTATCTGGAGGCACTTGCCCGCAAGCGCAGAGCTGAAAGCCGCCCTGCCCTGACCGTTGCCTGGGGGGCAATCTCGGACGCGGGATACCTGACCCGCAACGAGGATGTGAACGAGATGCTGTCCCGCAAACTTGGCCGCCATGCGCTGTCGGCAAAAGAAGCGCTCGATGGCCTGGTGGCCTTGATGGCCCTGCCGCAAGAGAGCCTCGAGACGGCAGCCGTCGGCTATGCCCGCATCGACTGGCAATCAGCGCGCAAGGACCTTGCCCTGCTGGATACTCCACTCGTCAGCCTTCTTGGCCTTGGTGATGGTGATGACGGATCAGCCGGCGAAGGCGCCATCGACCTTCACGCGCTTCTGGAGGGAATGGACAATGTGGCGGCGGCACAGACCGTCGCAAAGCTTCTGGCTGGCGAAATCGGCAAGATCCTCCGGATCGCACCGGAAGAGATCGACGCTCACAAGCCACTCTCCGAGATTGGCATGGATTCGCTGATGGCTCTGGAACTGCGTATGAGCGCAGAGCGCCAGTTGGGCATCGACATTCCGTTGATGTCGCTTGCAAACGGCGCAACCCTGATCGATCTGTCCACGCGCGTTGCCAACCGCGTGCTCGGGGAAACCGGCGAAGACACCATCTCCTCGGACAGCCGTCAGCTGGCCAGTCAACATGTTGCCGATGATCGTACAGAGACAGAGGACCTTAGCGATATTGCCGACAAGGTCGAAAGCAAGAGCCGTGAATTGGGGTCGTTCCTATGACTGACAGCAAAGACAACCCCAAGGGAATGGCCGCCAACGAGCGCGCCAAACTGATGGACAGCCTCAGATCCGGGCATCGGTCTTCGCGCCAGCGCAGACCCGAGTCCAAGACCGTCACGGCGCCTCCGCCAAAACGCAAAGCCTTTGACTTTCGCGAGCTGCCGCAGATCAAGCAGCTGCAAATGCAGCGGGCGGCTGCGGACATGATGGGCATCGAAAACCCCTTCTTTCGTCCCCACGACGGGCTTGCGGCCGGAACCACCGAGATCGACGGCAAGACCTTCGACAATTTCGCCTCCTACAACTACCTCGGTCTGAACGGACACCCTGAAATCAACGAAGCGGCAGCACATGCTGTCGAGACGTTTGGAACCAGCGTTTCCGCCAGCCGCATCGTTGCCGGCGAACGCCCTCTCCACGGTGAGCTGGAAGATGCTCTGGCACGGGTTCACGGTGTCGAGTCTGCCATTGTCATGGTGTCCGGCCACGCGACCAATGTGACGACCATCGGGCATCTGATGCGCAAGGGTGATCTGATCCTGACCGACAGCCTGGTGCATAACTCCATCGCCGAGGGTGCGCGGCTTTCGGGTGCGACCCGTATCAATTTCCCGCACGACGATCTGAACGCCCTGGAGAAGCTCCTGGCCGAAAACCGGCACAAGTTTGACAACGTTCTGATCATCGTCGAGGGCCTTTACTCGATGGATGGTGACTTCCCGGACCTGAAACGGGTCGTCAAGCTCAAGCAGTCCTATGATGCCTGGCTCATGGTCGACGAGGCCCATTCGATCGGTGTATTGGGTGAAACAGGCAAGGGTATTGCCGAACACTATGGTGTTGATCCCCAAGAGGTCGAACTCTGGATGGGAACGCTCAGCAAGACCTTTTCGTCCTGCGGCGGCTATATCGCCGGGTCCCGGGTGCTTTGCGAATACCTGAAAGTGACGGCACCAGGGTTTGTTTTCTCGGTCGGCCTGGCGCCAGCTTTGACGGCTGCCGCCATTGCTTCCATTTCCGTCATGGAACGCGAACCAGAGCGGGTCAAAAAGCTGCAAGCCAATGGGCAGCTCTTCCTGAAGCTGGCGCAAAAGGCAGGGCTGGATACCGGCCCGAGTGCTGGGTACTCCGTTGTCCCGGTGATCGTCGGCGATTCCGTACGCGCGGCCATGTTGTCCAACAGGCTGCTGGCGCGGGGCGTCAACGCACTGCCGATCATTTTTCCGGCGGTCGCGGAGAAATCAGCGCGGCTGCGGTTCTTCATCACGAGCGAGCACACCAGCGAGCAGATCGAACGCGCTGTTCGGATCACTGCGGAAGAACTCGCCGAGCTTTCCGGAGAAGGCAGCGCCGTCGACAAGCTTATCCGCGCGACACGCTAAACAGAGCGCTCGTACCGGCTACTTTCTGAAGCGCGGATCTTCCTCGATCTCCGCTTTGAAGCCGCCCATGAAGAGATCTGAAATGCGGGCCGGCAGAAGATTTTGCAGCCGTATCCCCGTCGCCAGCACGAAGGGAAACGCGTAGAAGGCGCGTTTTCGTTCGATCGCCTGACGCATTTTGCGCGCAGCTTTCTCGGCAGACATCTCGAAGGGCTTCGAACCTTTATGGCGGGCCGACATCGGTGTTGTCACGAACCCCGGGCAGATGATCGAAACATCCACGCCGAAGGGTTTCAACCAACCGCGAAGGGAATGCCCGTAGGCGATCACGGCTGCTTTGGACGCAGAGTAGCTCGGCATGTCCGGCAAGGCGCGCATACCCGCAAGCGAGGCCACCAAGACGATATGACCACGTCCTCGCAATCGCATCGCCTCGACCACACCCATCACCGTATTCACCGCGCCGCGGTAGTTGATATCCAGCTGCCTGTCCGCCTCGGCGTCGCCTTCACGGCTCCTGTTCGGGCCCAGACCTGCAGTGACCCCGGCATTTGCAATAATCATGTCGACAGGGTGCCGGGCATCCAGATCGGCTAGAAAACTGTGAAGCGCATCTCTGTCGCGTACGTCGAGCGCAGCTGTTTCGACGGCGGCACACTGCTCGCTGACAGCCGCCGCGAGAGCCTCAAGCTTCTCACGGTCCCTTGCGATCAAGACCAGCTTGCGGTTTGGACGTGCCAATTCGTGCGCGAGTGCGACACCGATACCGCCGCTCGCACCTGTCATGACAATCACGTCTTGAACATCATGGCGCATTTTCAAGCCTTCCAAAATTCTACAGTCTCAAAGACCGATCTTGCGACCTAACCAGGACGCTCTGCGCAAAAAGTTTGCCTTGAAAACATGCCATCTGTTTCGCCGCAGCCCTGCCAAACGCTCGATCAGAAACTCCGGCGTACATGGCAAAAGGGTAACCGGGTCAATCGTTCTAGAATAGACACAGAGCGCCAGGTAAACCACTTCTTCAATGGATCTTTCGCGCGTCCGGCGCTCGCTTTGTGTCAGATCTTCGCTCAGTCCCCACCCTGCATAAAAAGGCAGCCCGTGGACCGTAACATCCTTGCCGCGAATGAGAGCCTCAAAGCCCGACAATGAGGAGAAAGTCTCAATCCTGTCAACAGCTTCAATCAGGTCGATGATATCTGCGTGCCGGGCGATTTCATCCGCGTGCTGGAGAACCTCATGGGTTTCCAACTTACCTTTTCGCAAGCCGGTTTCCACATCAGGATGAGGTTTGAAAACAATGTGTGCCGCAGGCCAGCGCTCGCGGGCGATGCGAAGCAGGTCCCGGTTGACATTCGGCGTGTTCGCACAGTCGATGGTCGTTGACTTTGACTTGCGGACGGCGGCGTCATCGGCAACCTGTCCAGGTACGAGAACGAGCTGCTTGTCTTTGGGAAACTTAAAACGACGGGCCTTGCCGAAATTGTACTTTGATACGCGTGCGGCGATCATTGCCTTGATAAGCGTAGCTCCACGCTCCCACTCCTCGGGCGAAACCTCGTAGGTCTCGAGCAGGGTTTCAAGACGACTGGGCCGCGAAGGGTCATAGTAGATCCCGGTGTCGTCCATCGCCAAGGCCGCGCCTTTGGCCAGCCCTGCGCCGAGCCCCACCGATCTGAGAAAACCGTCCTCGATCCGAAGCAATTGAACCTGGGCGTCGCGACAGGCCAGTTCAAACTCCGGACGGGTTCGCCCGGCCCACGACAAGACGCGACCGCCAGTCTTCGAGGCTTCTGCGAGGGTTTCCGCGTCGCTGTCATGAAAACTGACGCCACCGCCCGTTCCCTTGAAGGTCGCGTTGATCGCCGGGTGGTTCCAGTATTGTGCGCCATAGCAGTGGGAGGGAACGTCATTGGCGTTCCAGCTTTCCTGCATCATCCCGGCGACTGACAGCATGTTCTCGAAGCTGCAACGGCTGCCATCATAAGGTTCGAACCAGCGGCAGTGATGCTTCAAAAGGTTGCCTAGGTATTTGTCGAGGTCTTCGCCCTGATCCTCTACCGCAGCGGCCCACCTTGCCCAAAAGCCCTTGGGTTGCAGTGTCCCCGCCTTCGGCTGATCGCCGTTCAGCAGGCTACGAAGGGTCGCATTCTCGCTTTCCGGGTCACTGAGAATGCCATTGTCCAGGTCAGATATATTCTCACGCCAGCGCAGGAGCATCTTGCCGGCGGAGACGTCCGAGCTGCCATCCTCGGTAAGAAGGCTCGCTATCACGGCGCCCTCGAAGCTTTCCAGATCCTTCGCAGTCTTTGCGGAAATTCCGATATGAACCAGCGACGCCGGGAAAAACTTCTCATCAATCGCAAATGGCCCGGGCAGGATGACTGTCAATTGTCGCGCGCCATCGGCCACGTTCTTGCGATGCCGTTGGTAGAGCGCCTCGTCGGGGCCAATGAGAAGACCGTCCAATCCAGCGAACTTGGGCTTAAACGGCTTCAGCGCCGGGTCGATGACTTTAGGTTCGTGGTTCATAGCGGCACACCGAGCGCACGTGCCTTTTCAAGCCGCGGCGGGACAGGACTGAAGGCGCCGGGTTCATTGACGCTTAGATCCAGGATCCTTTGAGCCATGTTCTTCGCCGCAGCTTCAACGCCCTCGCGATTGTGGATCGAACCACGCACCTGGACCGTCGCTGCGATGGCTCTCAGATAGTCGGTGAGCAACCCAAGGTCCGGCCGCTCCGGTGACGTCCAGAAGCCGGACAGATCTCCCTGATGGGTCATGCCCTCGATGTCATAGTGCGCTGGCATCAGGCTTTTGACGGGAACACCGGCTTGCATCGCCTCAATGCCCGCCGTCGAATTCAGTGTCACAAGTCCCGAGGCGCCATCGAAAAGATCTCCAAGCCGTCCGCCGTCAAGAAAAACGATCCGCTCCGCCAACTGATGCCGTGTCTTGAGCTCTGCAACAACGGCCGGCCAATTTTCAAACCCGACGTCCAGAGGATGGGTCTTGATGACAAGCTGGCTCGCAGGCGGCGCATTCTTGGCAAAAGAGGTGACAACCGTTTCGATGACTTCAGCGAAGCTTTTGTAGGGCGAATGAGCGCGTAGCTGAAAGTCGCCCTCCAATTGAAGGGGAAAAATAAAGTAGGGATTGCCGGTTGCCCGCAAGGCGTCGATCTGCCGCCTCACCAAACGGTCTCTTCGTCGTTCGGTTGACAGACGCCAGGCGCCGCGCAGGTATTCAAGAACCGGCGGATAGAGCGTGTGCCGTTGGTAGTGCGGATAGAGCGGCTTAAGAAAGACATTTGTCAGATTGTAGATGACATCGGGCACAATCTCGAGCGCCGTGGACTTCGGGAACAGGGGCGCAAAATCTATGTCACCAACGCGATTTGCAATCGCCCGTATGGCATCCCCATCATTGGGAAACCGGCTCAAGGTGGCAAGGCCTTCCCGCTCAAGCGTCATCCAGCCGGACCTCAGTAGTCCCAGCTCCGTCACGAAGACCCGAATGCCCCGTTTGTTCGCCTCGGTAATCGCTGCCTTGTGATAGATGCGTTGATCCCCGTGGAGGACGAGATCGGTTATCCCTTCGCGCTCCAGAAACCCGGCGATATGGCTTGGCCAGGCATCGGTCTTATTTTTGAAGGAGCTCGTCCCGGCCCCGTGCCAATGAAGCCAGTCACCTGAGCAGAAGTTGATCCGCCGCACCCGGCAACCTGCCGCCAAAAGTTCTGTGCCCAGCTTCTTGTAGAGCGGAGACAAGGGTCCCTGCAAAAACAGAAATGTCCGGCGCGAAGCGTCCGCTGGCAATTCAGCCCTGCCAGACATGGGTCCAGCGTTCTGTCTTGCCGCGTGACGCGATCTGTTCGTCGAATGTTGTTGCAATTCCCAGATCGCGCGCCCGCTTCAACCGCGGAGCCACATCACAAAGCGCGCCAGGGAGATTGACGCTTCCAGCCGCCAGCCTGCGTGCGATTTCATAGGCTCCCGCGCGCCTGCCATTGTCCGTATAAAAGCAACCCTTGACCTGTATGGTCGCCGCGAGCAGACGTTCGAGTGCATCAAGAAGCTCAGGGTCCGGTTTACTGCCTTCGCGCCAGAAGTCATCAATCGGTTTCTGGCAGGTCAAGCCATTGATATCATAGAGGGAAATACCAAGAACCTTGGTTGGGCAAGACACCCGCAGAGAATGCAGCCCCGAGGTCGAGTTGATCGTCAGGGCCCCAGCAGAATGGCGCAAAAGCAGATCCAGATTTCCGCCGTCGATCACATAGACGCGTTTCTTGACGCCATAGCGCTTGGCGATGGTGCGCAAGATCTTGCGCCAAGGCTCCATGCCGTTGTCGAGGGGGTGAACCTTGAACACCAGCCGCGCTGCAATGGGCGCAGACTTAGCGAAAGATCTGATAACGTCTTCAGCCGCTTCTGCAATGTGGTCAAACGGCGAATTGTAGCGCAGTTGATAATCGCTCTGCAGCTGAAGGGGAAAGACGAAATAGGGGCAGCCTGACGATATGACGTCGTCGATCAGGTGGGCCGCATTTCTGGCCCGCCGGCGAGAGAGCATGAGTCTCGGTATGTTGCTCAGGTAGTCGACCAGCGGGTGATAGAGCTTGTCGCGGACATAGCGCGGATAGAACGCAGCGAAGAGCACGTTCGACATATTGTAGGTGACCTCGGAAACCGCTTCAGCTTCAAAGGAAAACGGAAAAAGAGGCCGCCTGTCAATTTCCGGCAAACCTGCTGCGGCTTCGCGAATGATGTCAGGATCTTTTGGAAAGCGGGAATGCGCCGACATCCCGTCTCTTTCCAGAGTAATCCAATCCGGACGCAGGTATCCGAACTCATACGTGGTGCAGGTCAGCCCTAAAGAATTCCCGACCTCGGCTGCAGCCGAATGATAGGGAACGCGATCCGCGTAGTAGATCAGATCAGTGACGCCATTTTCTTTGCAAAATTTCGCAAGCCACTTTGGCCAATCCGCAAGCGTCCCCCGATAGGAGCGGGCACGCTTGTCGTGCCAGGAAAGCCAATCCCCCGGGCAAAGGTTGAGGCGCAAGGTTTTGCATCCCAGCAACTCGAGCTCGTCAGCGATTGTCCTTGCGAAGATCGAGGGGGGCCCTTGCAGGAACAAAAAGACCTTTTGTTTGGCAGCAGGCTTGCTCACACCACACCCGATTTCCTCGGCGTCGGGCGGATCGCCCGACACCATTGCGCATCTTTAAAGGAGACTACTCGGTAATACCCTGGACGGTCGAGACATTGCTGATCAGCGGCGCGATGATCTGCAAGAACTTGCCGAACTCGGCAGTCGGATGGTTCGACACGTAAAGTATGTCCTTGTCACGCATTTCGAAGAAACGCGACAGGAAGAAGCCATTCGGATCGCGCAAACTCAGCTGATAGACAACCGGCACCAGTTTTTCATTCGCAACATGCTTCGCCAGCTCCGGGCGAATATCCCGAACAAGATCGGAGTCTTCATAGCGGAAGAGGAAAATACCTCCAGAGTCGGCCTTGAAATCGTTGAGCCCGCCAACCGTCGCGAGTGCTTCCGCAAGTGTCACACTCTTGGTCTTGAACGGAACAAGCTGGTTCGATTTCACCGCGCCAAATGCCGAGAAAGTCCGAGGCCGGTGTGACAACAGAATGTTGTCATTTGGCGACACGAGAACATTGTTCTCCGGGTAGTCGATCAGGTGCTCCATGCGGGTCGTACCCGAGCGGCGACCGCGTTTGAGCGTGACCACGGTTTCATAGGTTGCCTCGCGGGAACCTCCAGCAGTAGCAACCAAGTCAAGGAGCCGGGTCTGACGTAGCGGCAACGGATAGACACCAGGCTTGGCGACATCGCCAACCACGACCGCCGTCTTGCTCAATTTCTGCTGCAAAGACACGAGCACCTGGGGCTCAACAGCCTTGCCAATCAACTTGTTCTGGATGGACTGGCGTAAGCCTTCAACGCTCAACCCAGCGGCGCGAATGCGGCCAGCATAGGGTATGAAGATATAGCCAGTCTCATCAATCACAGCCGGTATCTGACTGCTTCCGCTGTCGGAACTGGAGAACAGACCATCTGGAGCAGCCTCCCATATCCCGACCGTGAGAGTATCGCCCACGCCAAGAAGCGTGCTTGAGCCGCCGCTGCCTACACCGCGGAACTCATTTGCAAACGCCAGCGGTCGATATCGCTTGATCACGTCGATGTTTTCACGATCGATTCGGATGATCGAATAACCGTTCTGGGAGGAATCTGCCTCTATATCCTGTGAAGAGATATTGATCGCCCCAGGCCCATCGCCCGGCAGCGCCGCACATGACGCAAGTGCCATGGACAAAATAACTAAAGCCGCAAATCTCATTACAAACCCATTCCACCCAACCAATCGCAGGCTTGGTAACACGCCCAGACGCACCGTGTCCAAGAAAGCTTCGTGATTTTTGGTCGCGCATCAATTATCTGTTGTTCCCCGGCAACACTCCACTCTGAAATCGTTAACGAATTGAGATCAGGTCACTTTTTTCCGGCGCTTTGCTGCCGCAAGGGAATAGAAAAGGGCAATATTTCGGTTTGATTGAGCGAATCGCCCTTTGCTCCAGAGAAGCCTAGATCGGATGTCCTGATGGCCAACGCAATTCCTTCTGTCGCCGCCGAAATGTCCGTCATCAAGACCGCCAGCAAGCTCTTGAACTGGCTGATTGACGACGCCCTGCCTGTTTGGTCGACCAAGGGCGCTGACAGGCAAAACGGCGGGTTCTATGAAGCTCTTGAATTGCAGACGGGCGAAGGCTGCGCCGTTCCCAAGAGAGCGCGCGTGCAGCCAAGGCAGATCTATAGTTTCATAGAAGCCGGCCGCCTTGGATGGGACGGTCCAGTCAACGATCTCGTCGCCGGGGGACTCGATTGGTATCTGGAGCACTATGGTCTTGAAGACGGTTTGATCGCGGCAGCAGTCGCGCCGGACGGTGCCGCGGCCGACGCGAGCTTTGACCTCTACAATCACGCGTTTGCACTGTTCGGCATGTACCAGGCCGCCGAAGTTCTGCCCGAGCGCAAGACGGAGCTCCTGGCCCGCTCGAGGGACATGCTGGCAATGCTGCGCCGTCAATACGGGCATACAGAGCGCGGATTTCGAGAGAAAAACCCGGACGAGCCTCCGCTTTGCTCCAACCCGCATATGCACATGTTCGAGGCTGCGCTCGCCTTGGAGCAAATTGACACCTCTGGACCATGGCTTGCCCTCTCCGACGAGATTGCCGGTCTTGCCATGGATTGCTTTATTGATCCGGTGAATGGCGGCCTGAGGGAGTTTTTCGACCTTGACTGGTCGCCCATGCCGGATGATCGCGGACGTGTGATGGAGCCTGGCCATCAGTTTGAGTGGGCCTGGCTTCTGGTCAGATGGGGCACCTTGCGCGGCAACGCCAAAGCGCTGCAGATGGCGCGGCGCCTCTACCAGATTGGCGAAACCCGCGGGATCGACACGGATCGGCAAGTGGCGATCATGGCGTTGAACGACGATTTCTCAGTGCGCGACCCGCTTGCGCGTCTGTGGGGGCAGACGGAGTGGATCAAGGCTGCGGTGGCTCTTGCCGCCCATTCAACGGGCATCGAACGCGAGGCCTATCTTGAGGACATCGTCCGCAGTTCAGATGCGCTTTTTCTCTATCTCAACGCTGCACCGGCTGGCCTTTGGAAGGACAAGCTCAGGCAGGACGGTTCTTTTGTCGATGAGCCCGCGCCAGCAAGTTCCTTTTATCATATCGTTTGCGCGATCGCGGAGCTGGACCGCATCGCGAAAACACTCGTCCACGCCGCGGACTGACAATTTTCATCCTACGCGTTGGCCCCGACCCGGAGACATGACGCACAAGCAGATCTCGATGCCCGGTTTTCGGGCTTTCCCGATCGGCTTCAGCTTTCTATAGAGAGCATGAGTTTCAGATACCAAGGGGACCGGCCATGTCACAGGCACGCATCATTGACGGCAAGGCGATAGCCGCATCCGTACGCGACGAGATCTCAAGCCGTTCGGCAGCGCTGTTCGAGGCCAGCGGCGTGCGTCCGGGGCTTGCCGTCGTGCTTGTTGGCGAAGACCCGGCAAGCCAGGTCTACGTCCGCAACAAGGACGCCACGGCGGCCGCATGCGGTTTCCATTCCGTCAAGCACACGCTGGACGCAGACACGTCGGAAGCAGATCTTCTGGATCTGATCGGGCACCTGAATGAGGATGCTGCGATCCACGGCATTCTCGTACAGCTGCCGCTGCCCGGTCATATCGACGAAAGCAAGGTGCTGCGGCTGATCAAGCCGGAGAAGGATGTTGATGGGTTTCATCCGGTCAACGTCGGCCTGCTGACAGCCGGGGAGCGCGACACTGCCCTTGTTCCCTGCACGCCGGCCGGAAGCCTTGTTCTGTTAAAGAGGACGCTGGGCGACACGCTCTCCGGCATGAACGCCGTGGTCATTGGACGCTCGAACATCGTCGGCAAGCCCATGGCCAGCTTGCTTCTGCAAGAAAGCTGCACGGTTACGATCGCCCACAGCCGGACCAAGGATCTGCCAAACGTTGTGCGCGCGGCGGATATTGTGGTGGCTGCGGTCGGGCGTCCGGAAATCGTGCGCGGTGACTGGATCAAGCCGGGTGCAACCGTCATTGACGTCGGAATCAACCGAATTCCGGCGCCTGAACGCGGCGAAGGCAAGAACCGTCTCGTCGGCGACGTTGCATTCGATGAGGCCGTCGGCCATGCAGGGGCCATTACGCCGGTCCCGGGCGGCGTTGGACCGATGACCATCGCGATGCTCATGGCGAATACTCTGACCGCGGCGCGCCGGCAGCTTGGTCTCGCAGAGGAAGCTGCTCTTTTCTAAGCAGCTTTTGGGCCCAGACGGCGCGCGAGAACCTGCGCCCAGTTGTTTTCAAGGCTTTTCCATGGTCTATCGGGTGTCAGGGTCTCTTAACCAAGAGACCCTAAACTTTCAAAGGGGATGGAACAGTCTGGCGGACAGAACGAGGGCAATATTCAGTCCTTTGATCAACCTGGACACGACCCGTAACGGGACCTCCCTGACCTGCCGCTCTATGACGCTGGCAGGACCGATCGAGCAGGCGGCAGTAAGTGGTGAGTCGACCGTCTAAAGCGCGCAGGACCAGCGCCCGCGCAATGTTCTGGAGTTCAACTGCCAGCCTCTCGGTTGGCGGCAGTGTTTCTTTGTGCCTGCGTAAGAGCCTCTCCTGCCTGACCCTCGTGGCTTTGTCCGTACTGCCTTTGGGCATGATGTCAGAGCCCGCCGCGGCCTATGAGCTTTTTGGCTTCAAGTTTTTCGAGAAGGAAACCGAGCCGGTCGAAACGGTGCCGGATCCCCTGCCCTACACGACAGAATTGACGGTTTCGGGCGGCCAGGAAGATCTGCAGAAAAGCCTCAAGGCCGTCTCGCTCCTGGTCACAAAGGAAAAACAGTCTCCCTCGGGACAGGCGGGGCTTCTTTCCCGCGGTCTTGCTGATCTCGACCGGCTGGTCGCCCAGCTCTACACCAGCGGCCACTACGGCGGTACCGTCGACATCCGGTTTAACGGCACGGGCCTCGAAACGGCGCTTGAAACCGGTACAATCCCCGGTGCGCGCCCGGTCGTCACCACGATCAATGTTTCGCCGGGGCCTCAATTTACCTTTGGCCGCATTGAGATCGACGCAGCTGGGGCCGACGGCCCCCTTCTTTCCGAAGAACCCTCCTTTTGGGGTCTGACGCCGGGAGACACGGCCAGCTCCGGTAAAATTCTCCAGGCGGAAAGCCGGATCGTTCTGGTCCTGCGCGGACGAGGCTATCCGAAAGCCAAGATCAGCGAACGCGTGATTGTCGCAGATCACGCGACCAACAAGCTGGACGTTCGAATCGCCGTCGAAACAGGCCCTCAGGCGACCTTCGGCACTGTCAGCGTTGGCGGAACCGAGGTCACGGACCCGGAGTTCGTCGCGCGGCAGGCGATGATCCCGGAAGGCACGGTCTATTCGCCGAAAGAACTAGAGGACGCGCGGAAGCGGTTGAACAACCTCGGCATTTTCTCCTCGATCCGGCTAGTCGAAGGTGATGTGATCGGCCCGGATGGCCGCTTGCCGATCACGATCGAGGTCAGCGAACGCAAACGCCACGTAATTGGTGCCGGCGCCTCATGGTCAAGCACGGAAGGCTTTGGCACGGAAGCCTATTGGCGGCGCCGAAATCTCTTTGGCCGCGGAGAGCTGCTGTCCATCGAAGGCTCGGTCGGGCGTATTGGCAATTCCGAACTTGAAGAGATGGAGTATTCAGCGCGGATCGCGTTTGAAAAGCCGGGTGCGTTCGGCCCACTGACCAAGTTCACCACAAGCCTTGGGGCCAAGCAGGAAGCGCCGGACGCCTACACCAGCCGCAGTGTGACACTGGATGCCTATCTGGCACGCGAGTTCAGCGAAAAACTTCATGGCCGGGCCGGCGCAGAGATCTTCTACGCCAATGAGGAAGACGCCTTTGGAACCGGCGACTATCTCCTTGTCGGCCTGCCCGCAGACCTGACCTACGACAGCCGCGACGACAAGCTCAATCCCTCGAAGGGGATCTTTGCTGCCGCAGCGGTCGAACCGGCCTATGACACCCTCGGCCAGAACGCCATGGTGTTCCTCAAGGCGACGGCCTCCAGCTACATCGCCCTCGACAAGGCGAAGCGTTTCATCCTTGCAGGCAAGATCTCGGGCGGCAGCATTCTTGGGCCAAGCGTCGAGGACATCCCGGCCAGCAAACGCTTTATCGCCGGTGGCGGCGGATCGATTCGCGGCTATGCCTATCGGAATGTCGGGCCGCGAGTCGATGGCGAAGTCGCGGGCGGGCGCAGCCTTCTGGAACTTTCCGGAGAGGTTCGCGTCAAGATGACCGAGACCATCGGTGTCGTCGCCTTTGTCGACGCCGGGAATGCCTATTCGGACAGCACTCCGGACTTTGATGAGCCTTTGAAGATAGGCGTGGGTGCTGGCATAAGGTACTTTACGCCGATCGGGCCGCTTCGTATCGATGCCGCGGTGCCTCTGGATCCGGAACAGGATGATCCCGACTTCGCGCTTTACGTCGGTCTCAGCCAAGCGTTCTAACCTCGGAAGAGCGATTTGAAACGACTTCTCAAAGGCCTCCTCTGGCTGGTTTTGCTTGTTGCCTTGCTGCCTGTTCTTGCCCTTGCCGGCATGCAGTTCGAGGCGGGGCGGACATTTGTCTCCGTCCTGATCAGCAAGGTTGCCTCGTCTCCCGAGCAAACCATTGAACTGGAAGACCTTTCCCTGAGCTGGTCCCTTGATGCCGGTCTCGGTGCACTTCGGATTTCGGACAGGAACGGCGTCTGGCTGGATGCAAATCGTCTTGACGTGACCTGGTCACCCCTCAGCCTTTTGAGAGGCAAGGTGGACATTGAGACCGTTCATGCCGAGGCGATTGCGCTTTTGCGCGAACCTCTACCTGCCCCGGCCAGCCCTGACGAAGAGACAGACGAGGAGGAGCCACAGAGTTTCGGCCGATCCGCACCGGAAGCCCGCCTTGGCAAGCTGACGATTGACAAATTCGTGCTCGCCGCGCCGCTCTTGGGCGAAGAACTTTCCCTCGCCGTCAATGGCTCCGCGGTGGTTTCAAACGACCCGCTGGATCTGGCGGCCAAACTCGACATTCAGCGCATCGACGAGAGCGGCGGAACGATCCTCGCAGACATACGCTTTGCACCGGATCTCGAAACGCTCGACTTCGATTTGACCGTCCGCGAACCGCGCGAAGGGCTCGTCGCACGGTTGCTGGATGTTCAGGATCTGCCGGCGCTGGACCTGACCCTGACCGGCAATGGGCCTCTCGACAATTGGGCAGCAGAGCTTGCCCTCGCCCTTGACGGCCGCGAGACGGTGAGCGGAAAGGCCGTGCTCAAGGAAGCAGGCAGCAATCGTCAACTGGATGTGGACCTCGATGGCAGCCTCGCGCCGTTGATGCCTGACCTTGCGACCGCGTTCTTTATCGGCACGACAGATCTCAAGGGCACCGCTGTCTTTGACGAGAGTTTTCAACCGACCTCGGCGGACCTCACGCTCAAAACCCAGACACTCGAGTTTGCAGGGCGCGGCAACTACGACCTTTCGACGGAGACCGTTGGGGCCTCGGCAAATCTCAAGGTCAGCGCCGGTGATGGCAACCTGATCGCTCTCGACGTGACCGACCGGCGGCTGGCCTTTGGTCCGTTGTCCGTGGACACTCAACTTTCCGGAACACTTGAAAACGCCACCTGGACGGTCGACGTGCTGGCACAAAGCCTGTCCACGACCGAAGGTGATATCGGTCAAACCCACCTAAAACTCGCCGGTACCAATGCCAAATTGACACCAGAGCAGCAGAGCAGCGATTTCACGCTTGATCTGAGCGTAGACAACTTGCGTCCCTCAGACGCAAAGCTGCAGGCCATCTCTGGCAAGAGCGACCTTTCGGCGAACGGCGCGGTTTCCGCATCCGACGAACAGATTTCCCTGCAAGCTGCGCGGCTTGTAACGCCGGCGGGAACGCTCGACCTGGCATCTTCCGTCTTTTCGCCAGACCATTTCGACACGAGCGGCAAGGTCGGCCTGGGCAACCTGTCCATGTTCTCGGCGCTGGCCGGGCAGCCTCTGGCAGGTTCCCTCGCCCTGACGTTCCAGGGCAAGGGCGACCCCGCAGACAAAAAGGCCGATCTTGATGTTACCGCGAACGGCCGCAATCTCAGCCTGGGCCTCGCGCAGCTGGATGCGCTCTTGCGCGGCTCAACAACCCTGACAGCCAAAGCGAAAGTCGACGGTGTCGATGATCTCGAGCTGACGTCTCTGGTCTTGAAGGCGCCGGGGCTGGACACATCAGGCACCGCCAGTCTTGATGCAGACGCGCTTTCGGCCAGGCTCACCGGCGCATTTCCCGACCTGTCGCTCTTGAACCCGGAAGTCGCCGGAACGCTCAAGTTCGCGCTTTCCAGTGACGGCCCGGTTTCTGCGCCCGAGATTGCCGCGGACCTTTCCTCGGAAAATCTTGTGCTGTCCGGAACACCGCTAGAAAAATTCAAGCTGACGGCGGAGGCAACCGCCTCCGCGTCCGCTCCTCAGGGCCGCATCGAGACATCCGGCGAGCTCAATGGCGCACCGCTGACACTGACCGCGGATCTTTCCAGCGCGGACGGTGCCGCAACCATCGAGAATCTAAACGCGGAAGTCGACGGCAACCGGATCACCGGACGCTTTGAGATCGCCGACCTTGCAAAGGCGCCCGACAGCCTGTCGGGGCGCCTGACGATTGATGCGCCGACGCTGGCGGCTCTTTCGCCGCTTGCCCTGCGCCCGATCAGCGGCAGCCTCACCGGCGACATCGAGGTTACGGCCACAAATGACACGACGCAGGCCGTGACCCT
This sequence comes from Roseibium polysiphoniae, assembly GCF_014842925.1. Taxonomy (GTDB): domain Bacteria; phylum Pseudomonadota; class Alphaproteobacteria; order Rhizobiales; family Stappiaceae; genus Roseibium; species Roseibium polysiphoniae. Next base: position 534,958 of record NZ_JACYXJ010000001.1, on the reverse strand, counting down.
CGACATCAAGGGCAGTGCGCTGTCCGCCGACAGCCTCGAGATCGGCGACCTGACGGCGAATGCCAAGGTGACGACACCTTTCGACGCGCCGCGCGTCAACGGGTCGGTACTGGCCACTCAAATCATCGCAGGCAGCATGCCGATCCAGAGCCTCAAGCTGGATGCAGACAACCAGGGCGCGGAGACAGCATTCACCACCGCCGTGCGCCTGACCGATGGTGCGAGCGCCGACGGTCTCGACGCCAGTGGCCGCATCGTTCAGGCCGATGAGACAATCACTCTGGATCTCGAAGCCTTCGATGGCACCTATCAGGGTCTGAAGACCTCCCTGAAGGAACCTGCGCGCGTCACCTATGCGGGCAATGTTGCGCAGATCGAGAGCCTGATCCTTGCGCTTGGCTCGGGATCTCTTTCCGTGACCGGAAGCGCCGGGGACCAGCTGGACATCGCTGCCGAGCTCAATGCCGTGCCACTCGCGCTGGCAAATGCCTTTGCCCCCGGAACAGGCCTTGGAGGAACACTATCGGGCAAGGCGACAGCCAAGGGGCCAGCTGCCGAACCTGTCGCAGACTGGACGCTGACTGCAAACGGTCTGACGGCAACCCAGCTTTCCAGCAACGGTTTGCCGGGGTTGAATGTCGAAAGCACCGGCACGTTCAAGAACAACCTGGTGACCCAGAAGACAACCGTCAGCGGCGCGGAGGGACTTGCCCTGACCGCAGACGGCCGCATCGGGATCGAACGTCCCCAATCGCTGGACATCGCGCTCAGTGGACGCTTTCCGCTGGCCTTCCTGCGCCGTCCGTTGACTGAAGCGGGACTGCGCGCCAAAGGCGGCATCGATCTTTCCGGCTCCGTGTCGGGTACCCTCGCCTCACCCCAATACGCGGTAACGGCAAAGCCGAACGGCATTTCCCTGACCGAGCTGACGACCGCACTGACGCTTCAGGACGTGACCGGCTCCATCGACGTGACACCTGCCGGAATCACGCTTTCCGCGCTACAGGCCAAGCTGTCGAGCGGCGGATCGGTGTCTGCGTCCGGAACGGTCGGTCTCGGGCCGGGTCTCGAGGCCAACATCAAGGCCAAGGCCGACCAGGCCCGCTACATCGACCCTGGCCTGGTGACCTCAGTCGTGGACGCCGACATCACTGTCAGTGGCCCTCTTTCGAGCAGCTCCCAAGCGGCCCTCATTTCCGGACTGATCACGATCGGGAAGGCCGACATCTCGATCCCCGAGACCCTGCCCGGCTCGGTGTCGCCTGTCGCTGTGCGCCACCTGAATGCGCCCAAGGCGGTCCGCGAACAATTGGCCGAACTTGGCGCGGACAAGCAGGAAAGACAGACCGAAGACACACCGGGCCTGCCACCGAAGCTGGATGTGAAGGTTTCGGCCCCCGGACGGATCTTCGTGCGTGGCCGTGGTCTCGATGCCGAGCTTTATGGCGATCTCACCATCGCAGGGACGACAGAAGACCCGCAGGCGGTTGGCGCCTTCTCGCTCAAGCGCGGCCAGATGGATATCCTGACGCGGCGCCTGGCTTTCTCCAAGGGGTCAGCCACCTTCTACGGATCCCTGACGCCGATCATCGACTTTCTTGCCTCGACGACTGTCAACAGCACCACTGTCAACGTCAGCGTCGAAGGGCCTGCCGACGACCCGGTCATAGGCTTCACGTCCTCGCCCGAGCGTCCACAGGACGAAGTTCTGGCACTGCTTTTGTTCGGCAAGGAGATGGGTTCGCTTTCGCCCAGCCAGATCGCCCAGCTTGCGGCGACCATCGCGACGCTGACCGGGGGCAATGACAACGGGCCTCTGGCACAGATCCGCAAGTCGCTTGGCCTTGATGCGATCGACGTCAACACGGACGGCGATGACGGCCCCAGCGTAGGTGTCGGCAAATACCTTAATGACAACATCTATCTCGGCGTCGAGCAGGGTGTTGGCGAGGGCGGCAGCCGGGTCAAGGTCGACATCGATCTGGACCGTGGTCTCAAGGTCAGGGGCGAAGTCGGCGCTGACGGTTCGTCCAAGGCGGGCATCTTCTTCGAAAAAGAATACTGATGTCACAAGGCCCGAGGGCCTTGAAAATTCTGACAATGTGCAGGTTCGAGAGCGTCCGGCTCTGTCCGCAAGCCGACCCTCAACTTATCGACCATTGTCATTCGGGTCGTGCCTGTGTCAGGTTTGGCCAATCAAAAAGAGCAAATGAGGAAACAATTTTATGATCCGCCCGAAAGCTGCCAGCGATCCGTTCACACCTCCTGCGACGGACTACACGCTTGGGGAGCGGATCTGCCGTGCACGCGATTCCGTCGGATTGTCGACCGCACAGCTGGCCCGGCGCCTTGGTGTGAAGACCACCACCCTTCAGGGCTGGGAGAGCGATCGTTCCGAACCGCGTTCGAACAAATTGGTCATGCTCGCCGGCCTGCTCAACGTCAGCCCCACCTGGCTGCTTGTCGGTCGTGGAACCCCGCCGCAGATCGATGATGCGCCGGCAGCCAATGCAAGCATGCGCCAGTCCCTTGACCGGGTGCAGGCGCAGGCCCTCGCCCTCGTCGACGAGATCGAACGCCTGAAGCTTTCTCTCGACGACTGAAGCCTTAAATCTGCAGAACGAAGAGCGTGATGCCGAGGGCCATGGCCGCCAGGAAGATGGTCTCGGCAACGATCACGCCGATATGCCGTGGTCCGAGCGCGGCCATCGCCCGGAGCGAGGTCTTGACGCCCAGCGCCGAGATCGCAGCGATGAGCAGCCAGCGCGAGGACACCTGCAGGCCTTCCTGAACCACGGGCGGGATCACACCGGTCGAGTTCACCAGCAGCAGCGCGGCAAACGCCACAGCAAACCAGGGGAAGGACGCCTTGCCCGAGTTGGCAGCGGTTCCGTTCTTTTTGGCCGCGTAGCCATAGGCAAAGGCCAGGATCAGCACCACGATGGGAAGCATCGCCACGCGCAGCAGCTTGACGTAGGTGGCAATGTCGCCGGCCTCGTCGGATACCGCATAGCCGGCGCCGACGACCTGGGCGACGTCATGGATCGTCGCTCCGAGCAGAATGCCGATGCCCACATCCGAAAAGCCGAACAGGCCGAAGACAATCGGATAGGAAATCATGGCGATGGTCGACAGGGTCGTCACGGCGATCACCGTGAAGAGCGTGTCGCGCTCCGCTTCACGGGTTTGCGGCAGGGCCGAGGAAATCGCCAGGGCCGCCGAGGCTCCGCAAATGGCGACCGCGCCGCCGGTCAAAAGGCCGAAATCGCGGCTGCGCCCGAGCAATTTCGCTATGATCCAGCCAAACAGAATTGTCGCTGACACGCAGAAGATCACCAGCAGGACCGGCCCAATGCCCAGAGACTGGATCTGCTGCAGCGTGACGCGCGCGCCGAGCAAGGCAACGCCGATCCGCAGCAGCTTGCGTGCCGTGAACTCGATGCCCTGGACGCAGGGACCTTCCTGGGACAGGAAGTGAAAGGCGATGCCCAGCAGCAGCGCAAAGAGCATCACCGGCCCGCCATAGTGGTCGGACAGGAAACCGGCAGCCCCTGCGATGGTGAAACACAGCAGAAGGCCCGGCAGAAGGGTCGCGGCTTGATCGGAGAGCTTACGGATATTCAAGGTCATGCGGCTTCCGGTCCCTTTGCAAGATGACGGACTTCCTCAAGGATCGGGGTCGGCAGGCTTACCCCTTCCCGTTCGGCCCTCTCCCGGAGAGCGAACCTGCGGCTGCCCGGCAACCGGGCGCCCTCCTCGCCTTCAACCGCTTCAACCAGCGTGGTGATGCGGTCGCCGAAGACACCGCCCGAGATCATGCCCGGGTTCAGCGCAAGGATCACCTGGCCAAGGTCCGGCACACCGCCGTCGCCGGTAAAGAGGCTTGAGGCTTCAAACCCGAAACTGCCGCCAACAATCGCCGCCGACATGACCTCGACCATCATGGCGAGCGCTGCGCCCTTGGCTTCGCCGATGGGCAGCATCGTGCCAGCTATGGCCGCGGTGGGATCCGTGGTCGCATTGCCATCCTTGTCCAGCGCCCAGGTGTCGGGAATCGTCGTGCCGGCCCGTTCCGCCGCCATCACCTTGCCACGCGCGACGCGCGACATGGCCAGATCAATGACCAGCGGCTCACGGCCCGGCACGGGCGCGCCAAAGGCAATCGGGTTCGTGCCGAACATGGGATTCTTGCCGCCCCAGGGCGCAATCGCCTTATGCGCATTCCCGAAGACAAAGGACACCAGCCCCTTTTGAGCCAGCGCCTCACAATGGGAGCCGCCCTGTCCGAAGTGATGCGAATGCCGGATCGCGGCCATCGCGATGCCGTGCGCCCTGGCCATCTCCGGCAGGGTGTTGAGCACCAGGTCAATGGCCGGATAGGCAAAGCCATAGCCCGCATCGACCCGAAGAAGCGATGAGCTCACCTTTTCGAGCGTCGGCGTGACCGTTCCTTTCACCTTGCCTGTCCGAAGCTGCGCCACATAGGACGGCACGCGGGACAGACCATGTCCAGGCTGCCCGGACGCTTCCGACAGAACAAGCGCATCGGTTACGAACCTTGCATTTTCTTCGGAGGCGCCGTTGGCGGTCAAGGCGCTGAAAACGAGGCCGCGCGCTTCGTCGAGCGAAATGGTGGTGTGGGTCATTGGCAAGGGTCTTTAAACCGGAGGAGATGGCAGGCCACTTCCCAATAACGATCCTGCGCCCCGGTGGCAATACGCCGCGCCAATCGAGAGCCCGATCCCATCAGGAACACGTGTTGCCGCTCTCGTTGAGCTTGACCCGTGTCGCCGCACATTGTTTGCTGCTGCCATCTTCAGTCTTCGCCGGGCGGACGGTGATTCCGTCCCAGTCCCCGGCAATTCAAACATCTCCGAACCGACCAGACCGAAAAGGGTCTGGGGCATGGCCAGAAGGGAACCACAGATGAGTCTCGACACGACCCTTATGAAAGAAGCCGTCTACATTGCGGGCGAATGGATCCCGGCAGACAGCGGCAAGACCATTGAGGTCATCAATCCGGCCACCGGCGACACCATTGGCACGGTGCCTCATTGCGGCGGCGCGGAAACCGCGCGCGCCATCGATGCCGCCCATGCCGCTTTCGGCCCCTGGAAGGCCAAGACGGCTGCCGAGCGCGCCGGCCTGATGCAGAAGCTGGCCGATGAAATCATGGCCAACATCGATGCGCTGGCCGAAATCCTGGTCACCGAAATGGGCAAGCCCCTGGCCGAGGCAAAAGGCGAAATCGCCGGCGGTGTGAATTACATCCGGTTCTTTGCCGAGGAAGCACGCCGGGTCTATGGCGACATCATTCCCTCTCCCTGGACCGGCAAGAAGATCTTCGTCACCAAGGAAGCGGTCGGGGTTGTCGGCGCCATCACGCCGTGGAACTTCCCCAATTCCATGATCGCTCGCAAGCTGGGCGCGGCCCTGGCAGCGGGCTGCACCATGGTCATCAAGCCCTCGGAACTGACGCCTTTTTCCGCCCTCGCCTATGGCGTCCTGGCTGAAAAGGCCGGTATCCCCAAGGGCGTGATCAACGTCCTGACCGGCGATGCGCCCGAGATCGGGACGGAGATGTGCTCCAATCCCAAGCTGCGCAAGATCACCTTCACCGGCTCCACCCGGGTCGGCAAACTGCTGGCGTCCAACGCAACCGCCAACATGAAGAAGATCTCGATGGAACTGGGCGGCAACGCGCCCTTCATCGTCTTCGACGATGCGGACATCGACCGGGCTGTTGCCGGGGCGATCGCGTCCAAGTTCCGCAACTCCGGCCAGACCTGCGTTTGTGCCAACCGGATCTATGTTCAGGCCGGGATCTATGACGCCTTCGCCGCCAAGCTCAAGGCAGCCGTCGAGGCCGAACTCAAGCCGGGCAATGGTCTGGAAAGCGGCTCCACGCAGGGCCCGCTCATCGACGAGCGTGCGATCACCAAAGTGTCCGATCACCTCCAGGATGCTCTCGCCAAGGGGGCAACCCTGATCAGCGGCGGGGAACGGGCCGGCAACGTCGGCACCTTCTTCCAGCCGACCATCGTGACCGGTGCCACCTCGGAGATGAAAATCGCCACCGAGGAAACCTTCGGTCCCCTGGCCGCGCTGTTCAAGTTCGAGACTGAAGCCGAGGCCCTGGAGCTTGCCAATGCGACCGAGTACGGGCTTGCCTGCTACTTCTACAGCCAGGACCTTGGCCGGGTGTTCCGGGTGATGGAAGAGCTGGAGTATGGCCTGGTCGGTGTCAACGAAGGTGTCATCACCACGGAAGTTGCGCCCTTCGGCGGCGTCAAGGACAGCGGCATGGGCAATGAAGGCTCGAAGTATGGCCTCGATGACTACCTGAACATCAAATACTCCTGCATCGGCGGCCTCGGTCAATAGGCCCTTCCGCCCGGACCCGCTGGACGACACGCAAACAAAAGCCCCGCAGGACCTCCTGCGGGGCTTGTTCGTCGGAACAGCGTGACACCAACATTATGCGGCGGTCTTCAGCAGCTGCGCGATGCCATCCGCACGGATGGGCTTTCCGAACAGATAACCCTGGCCGATGTCGCAGCCGAGCGCGCGCAGCTTTTCCTCCTGCTCTTCCGTCTCGATGCCCTCCGCAACGACCTTCATCTTGAAAATGCCTGCAAGGCTGACAACTGAACTCACGATCGCAGCCTGAGGCCCCTCATCGCAGACTTGATCGATGAAGGATTTGTCGATCTTGATCTTCGAGAACGGGAACCGGGGTATGTATCCGAGACTGGAATAGCCTGTCCCGAAGTCATCGAGAGCAAGACTACAGCCCATCTGTTTCAGCGCGTCGATCGTCGTATCCAGTTGAAGCCGGTCATCGACAAAAAGCGACTCCGTCAATTCCAGATCCAGAAAATGGGGCGAAAAGCCTGTCTCGGAAAGCGCGTCCTGGATCGCATCAACAAAATCAGGCGCCGTGAACTGGAGCGGCGAAACATTGATTGCAAGACGGAGCGGCTCTGACCAGGCCATTGCCTCTTTCATCGCCTGTTTCATGATCCAAGTACCGAACTCTACGATGAGCCCGCTTTCTTCGGCGATCGAAATAAATTCAGCCGGAGAAATGTCGCCCAGAGCGTCATTTTGCCAACGCATCAAGGCTTCGACACCCAACAGCCGCCGGTCCTTCAGATCCACAAGAGGCTGGAAGACAACATGGAGCTCACCTTTTTCCAGTGCGCGAGCGAGTTCTGTTTCCAGCACTCTGCGCCTTTGCAGATTGAGCCGCATCGCCTCTTGGTAGCGAACAATCGAATTGCCGCCAGCCTGGCGGGTGACGGAAAGGGCATTGCCTGCCTCACGCAATGGCGCCTCGGCGTTGAACGCCCCCTCGATCAAGAGCGTGTAGCCCACACTGACCGTGACAGGTATTCGGCTGCCAAGCAGAAGATATTCGCCTTTCAAAACATCGGCCATCAGCTTCAGGCGCTCCTGCAACACATCTTCCGACGCCACAGAGCAGAGGCATGCGAGACGGTTATCGCCGATGGACGCGGCAAGGCCAGGACCAGGCAGTACGGTGATCAAGCGTCCGGCCATCGCTTTTCGTAGGAGGTCGGCGACGCTGAAACCGAGAGACGCAACGATTTGATCTATTCCATCCACCGCGATCAGAGCAACACAGTGGATCTGGTCTTCGCATGCATCAGCGGTACGGAGCGCCTCGAGGCGCTCCTCGAAACCGTTGCGATTGATCAGGCCGGTAATCGGGTCGTGGCTAGCAAGGTAGGCAAGATGGTCGGCGGCCCTGCGCTCGTCGGTGACATCGCGGCACGTAAGGCTCACCAGGCGCACTTCGGCTTCGGAGAACGATGTTTCCTGATTGAGATCAACCTGGGCGGAGCAGGTCACGATAAATTCGATGGTACGCGTTTTGCCATCTGGCAGTTTGATGGAAGCTTCCTGAATTCGGGCTTCATGATCGTTGACTTCGGCACAGCTCAAAGCCCTGTCGACTTCCTGTATCATCACGTCGGGCAGGCACTCCTTTGCAGAGATCCCGACTTTCACCGGATTTGGCAAGACCTGAGTTGTGGCACGGCTGGCCGCACGAATGATCCGGTTCTGATCAACTACGAGAATGCCATCAAAGCTGTCATCGAACACCCGCCCGAGCATCAACCGGCTGTTTCGGGTCTCAAACTGCGAAATGCGCAGAAGCAGCTTTTGCAGGCCTATCTGGCTCAGCGTCATGAAAGCGAAGAAAAACACAAGAACGACGTGCGCGGCGGCTGTGTCCGGTATCACGGGCGCCCGAAACTGGATGACAAGCGCCAGAGCCTCCAGACTCAACCCAATTGCTAAGAGCAACAACGCTCTTAAGCGCCAATCCACGCGCACCAAGGTCAGGACAGGCAACGCCAGTATGATTGCAAGCAGGAGAATTTCCAGCCCGCCACGATGGGTCAATGCGCGATCCTGTGCAATCGACTCCGCCGCCAGGGCCTGGATCACAGCGCCGGGCAAGACACCATAAAGGGGCACGGAAAACAGATCTCTTAGCTCCTGGGCGCTGGCTCCAATCAGTATTTTCTTGCCCTTTAGCTTGTCTGCCCCAACCTCACCGCTCAGGACGTCGACAAAAGAAAAGCGCTCAAGGCGATCTGCGGCGATCCCGAAATCGATGTGGAACATCTCGCCGACAACACCGCCGTGCCCGCCCAGCAGAGACGCCAGGGAGAGAACCGGCTCGCCATCGAACTCCTCCGCCCAGAGGGCTTGCCAAACCCGGCCGTCCGCATCGATCGGAACGCTCACAACGGTAGGCCACGCTTCGCCCGCAAAGTCGTCAATCGGCCGATTGACCACTGTCTCAGAGGATGCCGAAGCGCCCGGCGCCGATGCGTTCTGACGAAACATCGCGAGGCTGACGATGCCACCGGCACGTTCAATCGCTGCGGCAAAGGCCGCATCATCATGCTGATTGGACCGGCTGCTGAAATCAATGTCGAACGCGACCTCAGCGACCTCAAGATCAACAAGGGCATCAAGGAGATCGCCGTAGACCTTACGCGGCCAGGGCCACACGCCCACCTCTCTCAGGCTCTTTGCATCCAGGTCGACGATCACGATCTGGCCGGTCGGTTCACGTTCGGTCAGCGAAAAGCGAAACTCGTCAATCGCCCGCTTGAGCGGAGCAAAAACCCCTGAAACCTGAAGGAAAGCTATCACTAGAGCAATAGCAATATAGGCAAGGAGGGTCGAATTGATCCCGCTTCTTGCGGCAGTCGTTGCCAAGCGGTTCACCTGCTGATCCCCCTTAACAAGATGGATAGATCACCCGAACGGAAAAGCATCAGTCCTCGTTGCCCTTGCCGTTGCCGCCTGCGTTTGAGTTTCCGGAATTTCCGTTACCGTTGCTGTTGCCACCGGCGTTGGAATTGCCGCTGTTGCCATTTCCATTGCCACCAGCGTTCGAATTGCCGGAATTGCCGTTACCGTTGCTGTTGCCGCCGGCGTTGGAATTGCCGCTGTTGCCGTTTCCATTGCCACCAGCGTTCGAATTGCCGGAATTGCCGTTGTCGTTGCCGTTGCCGCCGGCGTTGGAATTGCCGCTGTTGCCGTTTCCTGCGCTATCTGTCTCGGTATCGCTGGTGGAACCAGAAGAACTGGATGTGCTGCTTGAGGTCGCTTCACTTGTTGTCGTGGGAACATTTGTTACAGCAGGCGTCACGAAAGTCGGCGCTGCCTTGGCGCCTTTTTTCACCGTCGGCAGGACTTTGCCGCCTACGGTCAGCCCAACTTTTCTCTCCGGCTCGGTCGACGCCAGCTGCCCCGGCCCAAGGTTGACGCGATCACCTGATGCGAAGTCATTCACGCCGACAAGCCCACGTTCGACAGACACGCGCGCGGTTTTCTTACCGACTTTGACGGCAAAACGCGTCCCCTTGACCACTGCGGCAAGAAAAGGGGTTTCGACTGAAAAATGCGGCCGTGAGCGTTTGACAACATCGATTTGCAGATCGCCACTCTTTTGCAGAAGCGTAGTCTTGCCACCCTTGCTGCGATATCGCGACAAAGCAAAGGTCGTATTCGGCCCGACAAGGATCGTTTCAGCTCCACGCGCGATAAGCGCTCTTGCGCCCTTGCGCGTTGCGACCGTGAAGCCCTTTTGAAGTGGCATTCCGGTCTTGGCTCGAAATGCCTTCACACCGGGAGCCACGAGATACACCGTTCCCGATACCCGCTTGATCACCCAATCGGCGGCAAAGCCCGGTCCGGAGACTAAACTCAGACCCACGACCAGTAGGAACAGAGGAGCGATCTTGCGGCAATAGCCCTTCTGGGCCTGCCTTCGCTTCAGACTCCGCGCAAATGCCCAAGCGAAGGTTTTCTGAAATTGATCCGTCACAGCAATGCATCTCATTTTCTTTGAAACCCACAAAGAAAATACATTGCTGTATTTAACAGATGAGAAACACGCAATTTCTAACGTCAATTGCATGAAATATCACTAACTACATCTTAACACCAAGACATAGTGAAACCTTGAAAAGGAACGCTGCGTCATTTTTTTAAGTTCAGTCTACGTCGGCAAGAAGATCGGCTTCAACCTCGCGAAAGAGGTTCACGGCGTCGATGTTCATCTGCTCGACGCCGCAGCGCACCGCGGTTTCAAAGACAGCCCTTTCCGAGCCGCCATAGAACATCTGGGTCAGGAGCCCGGCTGCCTTTGCCTCGGAACAGCGCTCGGGCGTCAGAGTGTTCTCGTTGAACTCGAGGATATGCGCCCCGAGAGCCACGGCGCGTTCGACTGAGCCGACATGCTCAAACAGCACCATCCGGCGAAAATCAGGCACCCGAGCGCGGGTCTCGGCGCGAATGCCCTGATCGAAGGAGAAGGTCCAGGCGTCGGCCAGCAGACGGCGCGAGGCAAGCTTGTCCCGCACTCTTGCCGGATCGGCCAGCTTGATTTCCGCGTAGGTCGCGATCCGGCCCTTGCATGCATCCAGAAAGGCGTCGAGACGCGGCACGCGCTCACCGGCAAACTCGGCTCCAAACCAGCTGCCTGCATCCAGCTCATCGATCTCGGCAGACGTCATGTCGGAGAAATAGCCGCTGCCGTTGGTCGTGCGATCCACTGTCTCGTCATGCATGACGTAGAGCACATCGTCCTTGCTGGTGCGAATATCGAATTCGACCGCAAAGGCTCCGAGGGCAATGGCACCTTCAAGGGAGGCCATGGTGTTTTCCGGAGCGGTTTGACTTGCCCCCCGGTGGCAAACGATTTTGGCCTTGTGCACGGGCCTCTCCCTGATTTTTGATCTGGCGCCCGCATCACGACGTGATGTAAAACCCCGTCATGTCACGGGAGCGCCCGGGATTTGATGAAAAATTGCTGCTTCGAGACTGCCACGATTCGAGTGATCAGCAGATGACAAGCCGGCAACAATCAGGGCGATTGTTTCAGTTTCAATGCGCGCCGGAGATTGCATCGCGGTCGCCGTCTTCAAGCGATCCGGGCATTGCGTTCATTTGATGACAATCAAACGCGCAACTGTTCACTTACATTTGACAGTCAGTCAAATTGTCACACGCAGGATCATGTCTATTTGTCGCCCATGGCACTCGATCCCGAGAGCCTTTGCGACTCTCTCGAATTGAGGTTTTTAAAATGATCCGTTTCGCATCTTCCGCCCTCGCGTTTTCGCTTCTGGCCGGCGCTGCCGTTGCCGAACCTGTCGCCTACGACTTCGACAAGTCCCACGCAAACCTTGCCTTTTCCTACAATCACCTTGGCTACTCGACCACCGAAGGCCGTTTTGGCGAGTGGGAAGGCACGCTTCTGATCGACCAGGATGCGCCGGCCAATTCGTCGATTGAGTTCGTCATCGACGTGAATTCCCTCGACACATTCTGGGCCGACCGCGACAAGCATTTCCTCAGCGCAGATTTTTTCGAAGCGGAAAAGTTTCCAAAAGCGAGCTTCAAGAGCACATCGGTTGAAAAGACCGGTGAAAACACGCTGAAGGTCACCGGCGACCTGACCATCAAGGACGTTACCAAGCCCGCCGTTCTGGACGTGACCGTCACCCAGATCGGCGACCACCCGATGGCCAAGAAACCAGCGGCCGGTTTTGCCGTCACCAGCACGATCAAGCGCTCGGACTATGGCATGGACAAGTTTGTTCCCTATGTAGGTGACGAGATCACTGTCACCTTCCACGCCGAGACTCTGAAAGCGGCTACAAACTAAGGCCTTCTGGGCCTCCCGGCCGGTGTCACCCCTCGGCACCGGCCCCCTTCTTCATTGACACGGCCTGCCGCCGGAGCTTGCTCCAGTTCAGCCTTGTGGAGTGCGTCATGATCCGCAATACATCCGGTGGTTACGGCCGCGTCGCGATTGTCTTTCACTGGACAATGGCGCTTCTGATCCTGGCGATGCTGGCGCTCGGTCTTTACATGACCAGCCTTCCGCCCACGGACCCGGAAACGTTCCGGCTCTACCAGCTGCACAAGTCCCTCGGCTTCGTGGTGCTTGCGCTTGCGGTGTTGCGTCTTGCCTGGCGGCTCGTGAACCCATCGCCGAAGTTGCCCGATGGCATGAAAGCCATCGAAAAACTGGCCGCTCACCTGGGTCACGCTGGTCTTTATGCCTTCCTGTTTGCCATGCCGATCACTGGCTGGATGATGGCTTCGGCCTCCCCCTGGGGCATTCCGACCATCGTCTTCGACGTCCTGCCGGTGCCGCATCTGCCCGTGCCGGAAGCGCTCGGAACACAAGCCGAGGCAGAGGCCATCTTCAAGCTCCTGCATGAATACGGTGCCTACCTGCTGATAGCGCTGATTGTTGCCCATGCAGCAGCTGCCCTCAAACACCATTTCATTGCCCGCGACGACACCTTGAGACGCATGCTCTCCACCGCCCCGGCGCGCGCCAAGATCTGACCCATTTCGAAGGAAATCATCATGCCGCTGAAATCAGTCCTCTCTGCCGCCGCCCTGTCAGTCAGCCTGCTGGCACCGGGCATTGCCCTGGCTGACACATGGACCGTCGACCCAGCCAAGAGCCAGCTTGCCTTTGAGGTCGTTCAGGCCGGATCGCCGCTGACGGGCGTTTTTGAAACCTGGACCGCCGAAATTGAATTCGATCCGGACACGCCGGAGACAGCCGAAATCTCCGCCGAGATCACGACGCTGAGCGCCGCCACCGGCAACCAGCAGTTCGACGGCACCTTGCCCGGCCGCGGCTGGTTCAATGTCAATGAATTCCCGGTCGCGACCTTCACGACCACGGAGGTCAGCCCGGCAGGGGACGGCGCCTATGTCGCCAATGGCACATTGACGATCCGCGACATCTCGCTGCCGATTGCACTCGCCTTCACGCTCGACATTGAAGGAGATACGGCGACAGCCAAGGGCGAGGCCAAGGTCAACCGCACCGACTACAAGCTCGGCGCCGAAGTGAACGGCGATACAGTAGGTGAAGTGGTCACCGTAACGCTTGATCTGACGGCAACGCGCTGATCGCGGCAAAAAACATCGGCTTCGACAAATTGGGAAGGCAGCGGCGCTTGGCGTTTGCTGCCTTTTTGCCTTATGACACGCACATCCGTTTTGCCACGCGCCCTGTGTCTGCTCAGCGCGCCAGCCAAACCAAGAAGGCCCTGAGATGAACGCTCCGACGACCCCGCCCAAGTACCAGCACAGTTCCCTGTTTCCCTTGAGCGAGGACAAGACGCCCTACCGCAAGCTGACCTCAGACCATGTGAAGACCGCCGAATTCAACGGCGAGGAAGTCCTCATGATCGAACCGGAGGGCCTGCGCCTTCTGGCCGAGGAAGCCTTCAAGGACATCAACCACTACCTGCGGCCCGGACATCTGGCCCAGCTGCGCAAGATCCTGGACGATCCCGAGGCGACCGAAAACGACAAGTTCGTGGCCTTTGACCTGTTGAAGAACGCCAACATCGCCGCCCATGGCGTCCTGCCCATGTGTCAGGACACGGGCACGGCGATCATCATGGGCAAGAAGGGCCGCCGGGTGTGGACCGACGGCACCGATGAAGCGGCCCTGGGCGAAGGCTCGCGCGATGCCTATTTCAAGAAGAACCTGCGCTACTCGCAGCTCGCGCCGATCTCCATGTTCGAGGAAAAGAACACCGCCAACAACATGCCGGCGCAGATCGAGCTCTATTCCGACGGAGAAGACGCCTACAAGTTCCTGTTCATGGCCAAGGGGGGCGGCTCGGCCAACAAGACCTTCCTGTTCCAGGGCACGCCCTCGCTCCTGACCCACGACCGGATGATCGACTTCCTCAAGGAAAAGATCCTGACGCTCGGCACGGCGGCCTGCCCGCCCTATCATCTGGCCATCGTCATCGGCGGCACCTCGGCCGAGATGAACCTGAAAACGGCCAAATACGCCTCCGCGCGCTATCTCGACAACCTGCCGACACAGGGCTCGGAAGACGGCCATGCCTTCCGCGATCTGGCCATGGAAGAAGAGATCCACAAGCTGACCCAGGCGACGGGCGTCGGCGCCCAGTTCGGCGGCAAATACTTCTGCCACGATGTCCGCGTCATTCGCCTGCCCCGCCATGGCGCGTCCCTGCCCATCGGGCTGGCAGTGTCCTGCTCGGCGGACCGCCAGGCGGTCGGCAAGATCACCAAGGACGGCATCTTCCTGGAACAGCTGGAAATGCAGCCGGACAAATACATGCCGGAGATCACCGACGACCATCTGGACGACGAGGTCGTTCACATCGACCTGACCCGGCCCATGTCCGAGATCCTGGGCGAACTGACCAAACACCCGATCAAGACCCGCCTGTCCCTGACCGGCCCCTTGATCGTGGCGCGCGATGCGGCCCACGCCAAGCTGCGCGAACGGCTGGAAGCGGGCGAGCCCCTGCCCGACTACATCAAGAACCACCCGGTCTATTATGCCGGCCCGGCCAAGACCCCCGATGGCATGCCGTCAGGCTCCTTCGGCCCGACCACCGCGGGTCGGATGGATTCCTTCGTCGACCAGTTCCAGGCCGCCGGCGGCTCCATGGTGATGCTGGCCAAGGGCAACCGCTCGCCCCAGGTCCGCCGTGCCTGCCAGGCCCACGGCGGCTTTTATCTCGGTTCGATTGGCGGCCCGGCTGCCCGTTTGGCGCAGGACTGCATCAAGAAGGTCGAAGTGGTCGAATACGAAGAACTCGGCATGGAAGCGGTCTGGAAGATCGAAGTCGAAGACTTCCCCGCCTTCATCGTCGTCGACGACAAGGGCAACGACTTCTTCAAGGAACTGAACCTGGGGTGATCTGCACCTGAAACCGGTTTGAAAACGCGAAACCCGCTGGCTGGGAGGCTGGCGGGTTTTGTTTTGTGTCGACTATTGCGAACCAAATGCTAACCCCTATAAGCTCGCAATGGTTGCACTTATCTACATGATTGCCGTGGATTAAATTGATGGCAGAATTTCTCAGTCAGGCTAATGAGCAAGACTTCCCACTACAGAAAAAAAATATCAACATATACAATTATAGTGGCGAAGATCACCTAACCAATACAAACAACTACGCCGCATATTTGCAAGAATTTTCAAAAATTCTTGGAATTAGTATTCATTATAATGTAATATCTGAGCCTAAATACTCAATATTTCCTTATATAAACTTAGAAAAGGCCCTTATTCAAGGAACTTTACTCGATGCCATTCGACACCTCGTAAATCAAATGTCATTTGTGTATGCAAATATAATTCAAGATATTCTAAATGACAAAACGACTGCAGAGAACGGAAGCTCGAAATCTTATTTCAAGATAAAGTATCCATCAATAGAACCAACGGGCCTGCGAAATTTCGTTGCATCACATCATGACCCCGAGGAAATTGCAGGAACCTTTTTGGGAGACCTCAAGGCTGACTTTCCCGAATTCATTGCCAGCATTCAGGCGCCTGAACGCAGAATCATCGAGCAAGCCATTTCTGAGTACGGTGATTGGCTATCTGAAAAAAGCAAGAAAAAACTGGATGACGCGACCAAAGTTCTATCAAAAGCACAACAGCGAACAGAAGAAGCTCATCGGAAGACTGACGAAGCTCTTAGCGCGGAAGAAGCTGGAGAAACCGCTGAAGGCCTCGAACGCCTCACCGCACATTGGAAAGATAAGGCCCAACATCATCAGGTAAGAAGATCAAGTAATATAATTCTTTTTGTAAGTATACTGGCAGTTTCACTTCTTGTTTTGATGCTCAGTCAAGCAGGAATTCTCCAGGCTTCGATAGTCAGGCTCTGCGGAGACTCAGCCTTTTGCCCGACACCTTGGCAACGGTTTTTGCATGACGCGGCGCTTGCAGCCAAAACAAATGGAAGTTGGATATTTGCGATCCTGAGCCTGAAAGGCGTTCTAATACCTATACTGGGAGTTACTTGGCTTCTACGTATTTTGAGTAGACAAAACAACGCTCATTTCGCTCTTGAAAATGACGCACGCCAACGATTAGCTTTACTATTCTCATTCGTTCGGCTTCAAGAACTACCTGAAGTCAAGCTTACCGATGACGAACGCTTACTCATTCTACAGCAGCTTTTCAAACCCGCTGACAGCCCTGCAAAAGATGACGGCCCACCCACTGCGACCGAACTATTGTCCAAGTTTAAAACTTAATGAGCACCATTGTTAAGCTTCAGGAGTTGACCGTCGTGGTCCTGCGATGCATGCAGTGGCGTTACCATAGGCACGACGTTGCAGTCTCGCCGGGCGTCGCCGGGACAACCGCGAACGTGGCGGGCTACCCCAGCCTTCGCAGCGGTCATCCCCGCCCCGCGAAACGGAAATGTGCGGGGATCCAATGCCCCTTTCGGCGGAACGGAACATGGGAGTGGGTTCAAAGGTTGCCGCAAATCCAGGTAGCTTGAGCCGAACTACTCCGGGAATGAGTGGATCCCCGCACAAGGTGGGGATGACGCCGGTGGCTGGCGCAGCGTCAAATGTAACGAACGCTCACCCCTTCCCCGTCATTGCAGGACCTGATCCTGCAATCCATGCCGTGACGTCTCCAGGCAGCACGGCTTCTGATTGCCGCACGGCAACGGCATGCCCCCCCCCAAAAAGCGGAAATGGGGTCGAGCCATGGGATGAACGCCGATGAGTGGTGCTGGGTGGGAGGCACCCATCGCGATCCGCGCCATTTTTCGAGGCAGCGCTGCGTCACAGCGATTGACGCCGACGCGCTAGGCTCGGCCTTGTTTCGAGGATGTACCGATCGCCGAAGACATGCGGGCGTGTCGAGATGCACGACACTGCCCGCCCCTACCGAGCCTCTTAGCGCCTGACGCCGCAAGAGCGTCAGAATGTCCGCTGGTCACACTTGCTTTTCAGGAGATTGGTCGCTTCAGACGCGACTTGCGTCGCGATTTCGTCCGGGGCAGCGCCTGCGTAGACGAGAAAGGACAGGGTCTCGCCCGAAGACGGCATCTCCGTTTCGATGCACGCGGCCACATAGTCCGCTTCCTTGCTGTCCAGATTCCGCTTCTCGCCTTTTTCCCAGCAGGCGCCAAACATGTTGATCCGGAACGGCAATTTGTTGTTGCACGCGTTGCTGGGGCTCAAGTCCTTGCCGATCTGACTTCCGTCCTTATAGGCGCGGATTTTCAGGTCAAAGCCCTTCGTATCGGCTGGAAAGGTGAACGCGCCGGGCCCTTCGTAGTGACGAAGGCCGCACAGCACCTCGCCCTTCTCAAGCGCCGCCCATTTGATTCCCCCCATGAGGGTGCTTCCGATTGCCGGCAACCAGTCAGCGGCCGTGTCCAGCACATCGATGCTGTTCCCGCCCGAAACGGTGCACATGGCCGTGACTTTGAAGTCGTCGTCGACGTCTGCCGTTGTAAATCCGAAATGATTTGTCTGCTTGGTGTCATAAGCCTGTGCGGACACAGCGATTCCTGCTGAAAAGATCACTGCAAGAACGCTCAACTTCAATAGACGCATAATATCTCCCTCGTGAAATCATGTTCAGGATTTCCTGATGGATATCCTAGTCTGTGCCGTTTGAATTGCAATCACATCAAAGGCGGGAAACTGCGCGGCATGAGCGTGGGACGCCAATCAAAATCAGACAAATTCCGGCGTTTTCCGCCCCTCTTGTGATCGGGATCACGTCTCTGCCTCAGCGTTCCGGATTTACTGAACATGGCATTCAGACCGGGTTCAGCCGAAATGCAGATAGTGATGATCACGCACCTTGAACACACAGGAGACACGTCATGAAAACAACAGCCCTTGCCGCAACCCTTGCCCTCGCGGCCCTTTCGTCCTCCGCATCGGCAAACGATCTGGCAGCGCCCGGCGAAACCGCGCTGAAGGTCACCAAGCTCCAGATGGGCATCAAAGGGCCAGCTGTTGCCGCCTGCCCGGCAGACGCCGAACTCAACATCTGGGTCTTCACCAACAAGGAAGGCACGGTTCCTGTCTATATCGCCAAGGCCGGCGGCGGCGTGACCGGACCGCATCAGGTGACCACCAAGAAAACCGCAAACGGCACCTACATGGGCACCTATTTCCGAGATCTTACCATTCATCAGCCGATCGATGCCCGTTACCGGGCTTCTGCGCCTCAACACAAGCAGCTGTCCAATTGGGTTCCGTTGAAGGCAAGTTGCTCGTTCGGGCTCGGCGGCTAGGCCTCCCCGCGCCTTTCACGCCTGGTCATTGGCCCCTAGTCATCGCCTGCGGGCCATGCCAGTCTGGCCGCGATGCGGAGATCGTTCCGCAGGCACGACGTGACCAGAGTTTTTCCATGAACCAACCTCAAGATGCCGCCACCCGCCGGGCTGTGAAGCCGGTGATCTGTTATCCGCCGGAAACATTGCCCGAGCCGGATCTCAGCCTTTATGCCGCCGCCCGTGAAACGGCTGAAAAGATTGATGAAGTGCTTGTCGCCCCGCGCGAGGCCGCCAGCATCAAGGTGCCGGCCGGCCATTTCCTGAAGATGTCCTCCGTCGAGGGCTCACAGGTCGGCGATCTCAATCTCTTCAACCTGCATGACCTCAGCGAACGGTTCTATTCAGGCAAGACGCGGGCGCTGCACGGCACCCACGTGACCACCGGCGACCGGCTGTGGTCCTCCTTCCCGACCCTGCGCCCCATGGCGACGGTGACGACGGACACGCTCGACTGGTACGGCATCGATGAATTCGGCGGTTCGGTGCATGACGTGATCGGGACGCGCTGCGATCCATATACGGGCAAGGTACTGAGCGGCACGGATTACCATCATTGCTGCCATTCGAACCTGACCCGGGCGCTGGCCGATGCCCGCAAACTGCCGCTTGAAGAGTCCGAGCGTCATGTTCACGACGTGCTCAATGTCTTCATGTGCACCGGGTTCACCCGGGACACGGGCCAGTATTTCATGAAGGCCAGCCCGGTGCGTCCGGGCGACTATCTGGAGCTTTTCGCCGAGATCGACCTGCTGGCGGTTCTGAGCGCTTGTCCGGGCGGTGATTGTTCATCCGAACACACCAGCGACGTTGCCGCCTGCCATCCCCTGTTGATGGAGGTCTTCCGCCCGGGCGACGGCACGCTCGGCAACTGGTCGCAGCCTGCGGTCAATGGCTACGACCGGAGCCACGGCCGCTAAGCCTCAGATCAGAAACAAGGTGCTGCGGACGATGGTCTCCGCAGCGCCTGCATTCAGGTGGTGGCCACTTCCTGTGGCCGGATCAGGCGGCCTGCAAACCAAAGCGCCAACGCGGCCAGAGCCGGGACAAAGATCCCGATCGCCATGGGAGACGCATCCTCCGCCGTCATGAGGGCTACCACGGTCGAACACAGGAAAGCGATCGCAAACTGGCATGCGCCCAGGAGCGCCGAGCCGACGCCCGCCCCTCCGCGCGCTGCCTCCATGGCAATCGACATGGCATTGGCGCTCAAGAGACCGACGAACCCGATGGCGAACCAGAGCGGCACCACGAAGACCCACAGGTTCTGTGTGGACGACAGGGCAAACAGGCCGCCGCCAAGGAGAGCAAAGACCGGCAGGCAAGCGGTCAGAAGAAACTCCGGGCTGTAGTGGTTCAAGAGCCTCGTGTTGACGTGGGAAAACACCGCCAGCGATGCCGCGACCAGACCGAACAACAGGCCATAGGTCATGTTGTCGAGGCCATAGACACCCTTGAAAACTCCTGCCGACGCCGTGATGAAGGCGAACATGGCTGCCTGAACCAGCGCGGCGACGAAAGCCGGGATCAGGAAGCGCGGATTGCTGACCAGTCTGGCATAGCCCTTGAAGGCGTCACGGAACGGCGTATCGCCGCGCTGTTCCTTCGGCAGGGTTTCCGGCAGGACGATCATCGACAGGGTTGCGGATGCAAGACCGAGGATCACCATGAAGACGAAGATCGACTGCCACCCCCAGGCGGTCAGGAACAAGCTGCCGACAAAGGGCGCCATGACCGGGCCGATGGTCATGAGCATCACCAGCACGGTCATGGTCTTTGCAGCTTCCCTGCCCTCGAAGAGATCGGTGACCATGGCACGGCCGACGACCATACCGGCACAGGCGCCAATGGCCTGAACCGCGCGCAAGCCGTTGAAGATCGTTACATCCCCGACGAGAAGCAAGGCGACCGAGGTGACGGTGAAGACCGCGATCCCGACGATCAAAGGCCCCTTGCGCCCAAAACCGTCGATGGCAGGCCCCATGATCAGCTGACCGACGCAAAGCCCCAGAAAAAACAACGACAGGGAGAGTTCGACGGCGGCATCGCTGGCGCCCAGGCTATGGGCGAGCTGATCCAGGCCTGATAGATACATGTCCGTCGCCACGGGCGGAAAGACCGCCAGCAGCGCCAGAACAGTGACGAGCAGGACATAGGGCGTCCCGGTTTTCGCCGAGGTTGGCATGAAGGTTCTCCAAGGGGCGTTTTCAGCCGCCATTGTTTTTGGGTCGCACAGCTCCTATTAAGAAACTGCAGTTCCGTATTTAAATACGAGACTACCGTCTCTTATTCAAGATGGTGCTGCAGATTTTTATTCGGGAGAAGAAAAATGACCGAAATCCCGCGACAGGCCGGACGGCCCAGGGAGGAAGCGACCGCACCGGCGCTGATGGACGCCGCGCGGCGGCTGGTCCGAACGAACGGCTACGACAAGGTCTCCATCACGCAGATCATCAAGGAAGCTGGCGTGTCACGGCAATCGCTTTACCGTCGCTGGCCGACCAAGGCGGATCTGGTGCTTGAGGCCTTCTTTGAATCGGCCTCTCAAGGCGCCTTCGGCGACGAGCGTCACCCGGACCAGGGGTCTGCGCGTCAACGCCTGCTTGATCTGTTGATCAGCATCTTCGACCACATCGCCCGCGATGGCGCCGCCATGCGCAGCCTGATTGCGTCTGCCCAGGAGGATCCGCAATTTCGCGCCAGCTTCATCGAGAAATTCGTTCTGCCACGCGAGGAAATCGTGACCGACATCCTTCAGCGGGCCGTTGAAAGCGCTGAACTGCCGCCACAGAGCGATGTCGCAATGCTCTCAGCAATGATCCATGGCGCATTCTGGTACCGGATGCTGAACGACTGGCCGCTTAATACAGCCTTTGCCAAGGCAATGGTGTCTCAGATCTTCGGGTCCTGACGGCGCCCAGCCTTGCCGTCTCGGCAACAGCTTTTGAGCCGCTGAAAATTGTTATCCCTCAAAATGCAAAAAAGGCCGGGCGTTGGCCCGACCTTTTTCAATCTTCATTTTCAAGTCGCGCCAGCCATTCCGGCAGCGCCCTGAAAAATAAGACTTAGACTTCCTGCAGGTTGTCCGCAGCGGACTTGCCGGAGCGACGGTCCTGAACAACTTCAAAGCTGACCTTCTGACCTTCGGTCAGAGGCTGCATGCCAGCGCGCTCAACAGCGGAGATGTGAACGAACACGTCGTTGCCGCCATCTTCCGGCTGGATGAAGCCGAAGCCTTTGGTGGAGTTGAAGAACTTAACGGTTCCAATAGCCATAACGATTTTCCTTTTCAATCGGTCATGTAGGGGTGCCTTTGGCAAGATTGCCTCGGGCGATTAGCTCGACGTTGAGAGGAAAGATCGTTCAGTTCGCGGTTGCCCACGCCGTAACAAGTTCTTCAAGCAATATCGATGCGCAGGAAATAGTCCTAGTTCGTGACCAATTCAAGGCTTTTCACCCGGAAAAAACGAATAATACCAGACTGGTCCCTGCCGACCCTGTCAGAAACACTTATCCCCCCTCATCAAACCTGCCGTATTATCACCCCTGTTCCTGCCATCACGGGGCCGCTAATGGACCGTCCGTTCGCGGTGGCGGGGACCGGGTTTCGAGGGGCTCTCTGCCGTGTAACGGATGGCAGAGGGCGCCGGTGACTGGCAGCTTGAGACTTCGGCGGGGAGTGACGCCGTATCTCTCGGGCGCGTTTCGTATCTGGCAAGCCGGAGGACGCTCTACTTCCGGCGCGCAGAAAAGAGAAAGACGCAAGTTCGGTCATTTGGGACACGAAACCTGGGCAGGCGCAACGGCCTTGTCACTTCCCACATTCCCAATACCGCCCGGCAAGTCCGGAACGCCTGCCATCCCGTTTCTGACGGGAAACCGAGAACCAGCCAAAACGCCGGGGAGAGGAGATCCTGCGGTGGACCTGGTGCTGCCAGCGAGTTGGCGCAGGTGCTCTGCGCCTAGCTTTCGACTACGGCGGGCCGTGGATAAGGTCCCTTCAACATCGCCAGATAGTCTACCGCAGCACCCAGAACGAAGACAGCGAAGGCCTGATGCCACAGGGCCAGATGCAGCGGCACAGACATGACCAATGTGGCAATGCCGAACACCACCTGAAGCGCCACGAAACCGACGATATGACGAGCTGGCATCATCACCTGCTTGCGGCCGCTGACCTTTTTCGACCGGATCATCAGCCAGAGTGCGACGACCACGAGCACATAGGCGGTGACCCGGTGCTGGAACTGGACGGTCATGACGTTCTCGAAGAGGTTCGCCCACGCCGGAGACATGGCCAGAAGGCCCTTCGGGATCACCTGCCCGTCCATCAGCGGCCAGGTGTTGAACGTGAAGCCGGCGTTGAGCCCGGCCACCAGACCACCCATGAAGATCTGCAAGAACACCAGCGCAAGGAACAGCCAGCCGACACCGCCGAGTGCCCGCGCCTCCTCTGCATTGGCGCTCTCGCGCGGGGCAAGACGGCGTGCAATCCAGAACAGATAGGCGAATATCACGCAGGCAAGGGTCAGGTGGGCCGCAAGGCGGTATTGGCTGACGTCAATCCTGTCGACGAGGCCCGACGCGACCATGTACCAGCCAAGAGCGCCCTGGAGGCCGCCCAGAACCAGACCAACAACGAGGCGCGGCTTGAGCCAGGGTTCGATGCGGCCCTGGATCCAGAAGATCGCCATGGGAACGAAGAAGGCAATGCCGATGAACCGGCCCAGCTGACGGTGGCCCCACTCCCACCAGAAGATGAACTTGAACTCTTCAAGGGACATGCCCTTGTTGACCACCTCATACTGAGGAATCTCGCGGTACTTGGCGAATTCCTCTTCCCATTCGGCAGCCGACAGCGGCGGGATGACGCCATGGATCGGTTTCCACTCGGTGATGGAAAGACCTGATTCCGTCAAACGTGTCGCGCCGCCGACAACCACCATAGCCAATACCAGCAGGCAAATGCCATAGAGCCACCAACGGATCAAAGTGCGATTGCGCTCAAGGCGCGAAGACCCTGCGTTGGCGCTGGCAAGCCCGGCGTTGTCACCTGTCTTGGAGGAAGCAGACATTTCCCATCCCGTCTTTGAACCCGGGATCACTGCCCGGATTTGACCTAACACCGGGGGAGATATAGGTGCATGACAATGGCGGCAAGTCGCGGGCCGGTGTTTGCGACACTCTAACGCTGCAAAACCCTATCAGAAAAGTGAGTTCCCCAGCATGGTTCCCTCATTTCGAAAGTTCGTCGGCATGGTGGTTCTTGTGGTGTTTGTGATCGTCTATGCGCTGGTCGCCATGGTGATCGGCGACATGACCTTGCAACAATCCTCGACACTCATGCGCCTGGCCTATTTCGCCGTGGCAGGACTGGCCTGGGTCATTCCGGCCGGCGCCATCATCTGGTGGATGGAAAGAGGCGGGAAACGCCCGACCTGAAGCTGCGGCCACGGCAGGCCCAGCGGGCCACGTGGTAAAGGGCGAAAGGCGCACCGGTCAGATATTGGTCGATCACATAGGGATCCTGGAAACGGCCGTTCAGGGAGACCCTGGGAAGCAGCATCGGATCGCGGGCATTCACCGACTTGAGCAAGCCGGGAAAGGTTGTCACGGCCGAGTTGAAACCAGCTTCACTCAGGATCTGTGCGTCCCGTTTGCTGACCGCGATCTTGTTGCCATAGGGATAGGCGAAGTGTTTCGGCTTGCGCCCTAGCTCCTGCTGCATGCGCTCGATCCCGCGCTGGATGTCTGATCTGGCGTCTGCAGCTCCAAGACGTGCCAAAGCATGATGCGCATGGGTGTGGGCCGCCAGGGTCACCAGCGGATCTTGCGCCAGCTCCCTGAGTTCGTCCCAGGTCATCATCATCTCGTCGGCGAGACCTGCCAGGTCGAAATCATAACGCTCCGCCAGCTGGCGAATGATCTCGCGCTGCTGCTTTTCGTCGACTTCCTGGGTCAACCATCGTGTGAGCTGCTCGTAGCAGGCGTCCTTTTCCGCCACCGTGCGACAGGAAATCGCCTCACCTGCCGTTTCGGCTGACAAGCGGATCTCGTCATTCTGACCGATGATGCGCTCAAGCGCGATCCACCAGAGTTCGGTCTCGCGGTCGATAAGCCCCGTCGCCACGTAGATGGTGAAGGGAACATTCAGCTCTTTCAGGATCGGGTAGGCAATCTTGAGATTGTCGCGGTAGCCGTCGTCGAAGGTCAGGGCTGCATAGCGCTGATTGCCATAGCCGCTCTTGAGAAGATCAACCGCTTCATCAAGCGCGATGATCTCATAGCCGTTGCCGCGGATCTGCTCGATCGACTGGCGCAGGAACTCCGGGGTGATTTCAAGATGCAGATTTGGCTGATATTCGTCGTCACGCGCAGGGCGAACGTGATGCATCATGAAGATTGCACCACAACCCTGAGTAAACGGCGCCATAACACGGCCAAGCCCACTGCTGCGCAAGAGCTTGAAAGCATTTTGGAATATTCTTTGACGAGCACCCATTTGTGTCGGTCGACCCCTGATTTCTGGCAGCAGATTAGGCACTGTTTCTTTAATTTTTATTGCTATTTGTCTCTAGAGTTGAACGAGCAGGATGGAAACCGAGCACATGGTAGCGACCGGGGCAAACGCCCTTGCATCAGACCCTGATGAGCGCCTCGTCGGATCGGCCGATAAAACCACAGGCTGCAACCGACAGACGGTCGAACTGCGCCTGGCGCGGCTGGATGATTTCGCCTCCGCAAGTGACTTCATCGCCCAGCTGGGCGAGGACAGGCTCACCCTGCCCTACCATGAAGCGTCCTGGATCAAAGCCTGGCAGACAAGCTTTGGCGAGATAGAACGCTGCGAACCGGTTCTTGTCGCAGGTTTTCTGGATGAGCAAGCCGCCTTCTTCCTGCCGCTTGCCCTTCAGAAGAAGGGGCCGCTGCGCGTTCTTAGCTTCCTGGGTCAGAACAAGGCCAATCAGTCCACGGGACTGTGGCGCCGTTCAGCCGTGGGCGCTGTGGCACCAGCTGTTCTACAGCGGCATTTGTCGGCGCTCGGAAAGACGTTCGAGGCGGACCTTCTGCAATTGGCCAATCTGCCGGAATATTTGGGCGAAAGCCCCAATCCGCTTTGTTTGGGTGAGCTCGTTCAAAGCCCGAGCCCGGTTTTCATCGGGCCCTTGTCAGACGATTTTGATGATCTGTTCCGGACCAGTCACAGCAAGGCCGCGCGTAAAAAACTGGCCAAGAAACAAAAGTCCCTCGAGGCTGCCGACAACTTCCAGATTGTCTGCGCGACGACTGACGCTGACATCGAGCGCGGACTCACTGCCTTCCTTGAGCAAAGAGCGGTGCGCGCCGCAGCGACCGGAATTCCGAATGTCTTCACGGGCGAGAAGGAAAAGCTGTTTCTCGAAACCCTGCTGAAGTCAGGCCAGCAACAGGAAGAGACTGGATTGAACCTCTGGTGGCTGGAATGTGAGGGCGAGATTCGGGCGACCTATCTCAGCTGCCGGTCGGGCGACCGGCTGATCGGTTATGCCAACAGCATTTCCCATGATAACATGACAGCTCACAGCCCAGGCGTCGTGCTGCTGAAGGAAATCATCGCGAGAGCCTGCGCGGACCCGGGCCTCCATTGCCTCGACCTTGGCCTTGGCGATGAACGCTACAAGCGATCCTGGAGCGAGGCGGTCGCGCTTTTCGACAGCTCCACGCCCCTGACGTTCAAGGGCAAGATGGCGTTTTTCGCCTTCAGCAAGAAGCAAGTCCTGAAAGCGCGGATCCGAAAATCAGAGACCCTTTGGCCGCTCGTGCGCAAGATGCGCGCCCTGAAAGCACGTGTGCGGCCGAGCTAGATTTGCACACATCGCTTTAAGCACCGGATCCATAAGTCCCGATGCAAATCAGAGCGCATCGCCTTCATTCAGCGTTGGCGGCTTTCCAGTGCTTGGTTATTAAAGCAGGCTCCAGCGCAAATGCAAAAGTATATACGAATGCACCGAGCCACAGAGTGTTCAGCGCAATCAGCAAAAGCTCCGGCGGCATGAGCACATACTTTGGTGAGAATTGACTACTATTGAATTTTACGATTGGCGTTATTACAAATACAAATACAAACCCAAAATACGCTACGTAAAAATCTTTTCTGTATTTAAAATAGTTAAAACCACTTTTATTTACAATATATTTTATCTGGCACGTAGAAATATATAATAACATCAATACATACAGTATACAAAATACAAATAATATCATCATTGATTCTAAAATAGAATAATAATCAGCCCCATATCTATCGACTATTTCTTCTAAAAATAGCCAATCCGGAAGAAGGACGCGGGAAATCCTGTCAATAAAATCAACGGAGAAAACCGTAAAACCCATCATGTGGAAGATACAGTTTGCGAGAAAAAAAACAACTATAGCTCTGTATACGCTCTGGTATTTGGCCTTTACGCGATCTTTTTCCATCACCTTCCCATAAGCTTATGGGATTTTTGGATCCCTATACGAAGCACAACCTATAGCCGTATAATATATCTGTTGAACGATTTCGAACCCGTCACTGCCTTTCCTGTACAAAACTGGCTCAACCGTGAAAAAGCTGGATATTTTCGGCGCTTAGGCCGCCCGACCCGACCCGCGGCGCTTTTGGTTGCCCTGAGCAATCACCTCGACTGCAGCGCCCGTGTTTCGAGCCAGAAGGCGCGCTGCGCTCTTCAGCTCATGGTCATAGCTCGCATCGCCGGACATCAACAGGACACGATCGGCCCTGCGCAGAAGATTTGCGCTCGCAAGCGAGCCGTCAATGGCTCCAAGGTCGATCACGACCGCATCATAGGTGTCGGCGATGGCGTCGACCGCCATCTGGAAGCGTTCGCCGTTGGCCATCTGGTCATCGATCTGCTGGGTTCCGGCTTCAATGATGTGCGCCGGAGAACCGGCATCGCGATAGACCACCTTGGAAAAGACCACGTCGCCAGCGACGAGATCGGAGAAGCCTTCCGCCGCTTCCGGTGTCCCGATCTCCGGAAACACTTCGAGAAGCAGCACGCCCGCCCCTTCTTCCGCGGCGCCGCGTGCCATCTCGAAGGCGCGGTTGTGTGACACAGCGGGGTCGTCGACGCTCAGCACGACTATAACGCCCTCGACGGCAAGCGGTGCCGGGCCGTCTTCGGGCGCGACCGCAAGAGCAGCATCAATCTTGCTCGCGCGATCATACTGTTGATCGGCGCGATCGGGCTGAATATCACGCTTGTCTTCACGAGCGCGTGCCGCTGGTTTGGCAAGGTCCACCGCGCGTTCCAGCAAGGTCTTGCGGCTGGTCTCCCTGATCGCCTTTTCCTCGGGTTCGGCAGCGACAGCAGGCTGCGGAGCTGGTTCTGGTTCGGCCTCAACGTGTCTCGCGTCGGCAGCCATCTCCTGAACATAACGGGCTGCGGCCTGTTTTTCATCGCCATAGGAAAAGCTCGCAGACATGGCGACGCCCTGGGCAGCGGCCGAGGAAGGCCAGTTGCCATAGTGCCCGCCGCCCGGAGGTGTCGGCTCCTGCGGCTGGCGCAGCGACGCGGAATCATAGGCCACCGGATAGAGCACGTTGCCCGATAGAAACTCGCGCATGATCACGAAGGTGCAGCCGATCACGAAGGTCGCCAGGGCGGCAATGATCGTGATGGCGATCACCTTCGGCGCGTAGGGTTCGATCGGAACCGCCGCCCGTGAAATGATGCGCGCATCGGCTGGCAGGGCCTGCGCCCGCAGCCGGGTGTCGGCATCGCGGAAACTGCCGATCAGCTGATCCAGCTGACGCGCCTTGGCATTTGCCTCCCGCTCCAGCTCCGCCAGACGCACCTGGTCCGAATTGGTCTGGGCCGCAGCGACCTTGAGCTCACCAAGACGTCCTTTCAGAGCCTCAGCCTGCTGGTTGGCGACCTTGGCGTCGTTCTCCAGACCGACGAGCACCTTGCGCGCTTCTTCGCGGATGAGCCGGTTGTAGTCAGCCAGCTGCGACTGCAGCGCCTTCAGCTGCGGATGGTTCGGCAGCAAGGTGATGGACAGTTCAGCGATGTTCGACTGGATCGCCACCTGCCGTTCGCGCAGACGCTGAATCAGGAGAGAGTCGAGAACTTCACTCGCGGTTTCGAGCGAGCCACCGGATTTCAAGAGCTCCCGGATCAGGTCCGCCTTCGCCTGGGACTCCGCCTTGTCGGCCTGCGCCTGCGAATAGCTGCTGCTGATCTCCGCCAATTGCTGCTGGTTCAACGTCAGATTGTCGGTTCCCATCAGGAGATCGGCATGAGCGCGAAAATCCTCGACCGCCTTGCGTGCGGCCTGGACTTCCGCTTTCAGGCTTTCGATCTGGGGTTCCAGCGATGTGGTGGCAAATTCAGTGGTCTTGCGCTTTGCGCTGGACTGAAGGGCAATATACTCATCAAGAATTGTGTTGGCGACGGCCGCGGCCAGTTCCGGATCCTGTGCGGAAAAGTCGACGGCAATGACGCGCGAGCCTTCAAGCCGGTAGATTTCGAGGTTTTCGTAGAAGACCTTCAGCACCCGCTCTTCGGGAGAAATGCGGGCCGGATCGCGGGAGATACCCAGCATCACAAGCGCATCGCTGACAATGCCCGCACCGCTGTCGGCCTCGAATTCGGCAATGGACGCAAGACCAAGGCGCTTTGCGACCCGGCGCGCCAGATCAGCCGATTTCAGCAGCTGCACCTGACTGGCAACACCTTCATTGTCGAGAACCGCCCGTTCCTCTTCAACGCCGCGTGTGGTGCCGGGATAATCGGAGTCCTTGCTCTCGATCAGCACCCTCGCCTCGCCCCTGTATTTGGACGGAACGAACTGAAGGACTAAAAAGACACTTGCCGCGACGATGAAAACCAGCGGCAACAGCCAGCGCAAGGCGCCGCCGATTGCCCTCAGCAGGCCAGCCAGGTCGAGCGCCATGTCATCATCTTGCACCGCGTTGCGGGTCGAACTCATTTCAATACTCCAGAACGAACTCCGCAACTATGACGAATTAGGGTAAGCGATCGGTTAAGCCCCTGTCCGGCGCACGGAAAGCGGCGTTAATTTTTGTCTCGGCAATTTTGACAGTGTTTCATGGCCGTCCGAAATCTCTTCACCGAGCATTAACCATGACTTGCGATGGTGCGAATGACCTTTAGGAGAGTCGTGAATGCCCATCAGACTGTTTCTTGTTCTGGCCATGTGCGCCAGCATGGTGGCTTGCAGTGGCTACAAGCGCCCGCCAACCGCGTTCCATGAAACGCTGACACAACCCTATCGCCTGGATTCCAGCGACAGGCTGCGGATCATCGTGTTCGGTCAGGACGACCTCTCCAATACCTATGTCATTGACCAGGCAGGCTATATTTCCTTCCCGCTGGTGGGCAGCGTGGCCGCGCGCGGCAAGACACAGCAGGAGCTGTCAGCCGAGCTTGGGCGCAAGTTGCGTCAGGGTTACCTGCGTGATCCGGACGTCTCGGTCGAAGTCGACACCTACCGCCCCGTCTTCGTCATGGGCGAAGTGCAAAACGCGGGCCAGTACACCTATGTGGCAGGCATGACCGTGCAGAATGCCATAGCGACCGCAGGTGGTTTCTCGACCCGGGCACAACAGCAGGATGTTGACATCACCCGTCAGATCAATGGTGAAATCCTAAACGGCCGTGTGCCTATTTCGGACCCCTTGCGGCCGGGAGACACGATTTACGTCCGCGAGCGCTATTTCTGATCCTGTCCCTGGGTTAACCGGGGACTCATCTCCCTTCTCTACAGTGCAGGCATTCAGCTTCACGGGTTCAAAAAGAAACCTGGAGGCTGCAACAGGGAGCCTGCACCATGACCAAGGATCCGCTCCGGATCATTCACTGCGTACGCTCGCCGATCGGCGGCATATTCAGGCACATCAAGGACCTCGCGACCAGCCAGGCAGCGGCAGGTCATGAAGTCGGCCTGATCTGTGACAGCACGTCCGGCAGTGACTACGACAATGCCATCGTCGAAGACCTGCGCCCGCAGCTTTCGCTCGGCGTCGCAAAGTTTCCGATGCAGCGTCAACTCACGCTTCAAGACCTGCGTGCGACACGTGACCTTTACAGACATATTCGCAGCCTCAAGCCCGACGTTCTTCATGGCCATGGCGCCAAGGGCGGCGCGTATGTGCGGACCATCGGAACGTTGCTGCGCTTTCAGGGCCAGGAAGTCACCCGGATCTACTGCCCGCATGGCGGCAGCCTCCACTACGATCCAAACCGGCTGGAAGGACGCGTCTATCACACCATCGAGCGCCTCCTGTCGCGTTTGACGGACGGGTTGATCTTCGTATCCGACTATGAATATGCCGCGTTTGAAACCAAGGTTGGTCACCCGCAGGCCCCGGCCCGGGTCGTCTACAACGGTCTTCAGCCGAGCGAATTTTCTCCGGTCTCCGAGAATGAGGACGCTGCGGACTTTCTTTACATCGGCATGCTGCGCGATCTGAAGGGCACCGATCTCTTCATTGACGCGCTCCACAACATCAAGCTCAAGACCGGCAAAGCGCCGACGGCACATATTGTCGGCGAGGGTCCGGACGAGACCCGATATCGCAAGATGGTCGAGACGCTTGGCCTGAGCGACACTGTCACCTTCCATGGTGCACTGCCGGCGCGTCAGGCCTTCCGCATGGCAAAATGCGTGGTGGTGCCGTCGCGGGCTGAGGCGATGCCTTACATCATTCTGGAAACGGTTGCCGCACAGCGGCCGCTGATCGCCACCCGTGTCGGCGGCATTCCGGAGATTTTCGGCCGCTATGCCTCGCGTCTGATCGAACCGGGTCACATCGACAAGCTGACCACCGCCATGGAACGGGCGATGGCCAACCCGGAGGCGATGCAGGCTGCTGCAGTTGAGCAGCGCAGCTGCCTTGCCGAGACATTCTCCATCGACCTGATGAGCGATCGCATTACGACGCTCTACCAGCAGGTCCGCGGACAATTGCCAACTGACAAACCCATTTCAGCCCCCGCCGCAAGCGTTTCATCGACGTCATCGGCCCAATCCGTTTATGCCAGATCGAGCAACAGATAATGAAAAACCTGGCGCCAGAAGCAGACAGTTCTTCAGAGCCAAACTCCACCTTTCGGTCAGCCCCTGATCTGAGGAGCAGGTTGACAAGCGGCCTGCGCCGGACCGGCGCAGAGCCGACCGCGCCAATGAGCCATGAGACCAATTCGGCGCCGTCCGGGCCTTCGGTCCACTCGCCGGCCAGCGGCGGCCTGTCGAACGAGGCACAGGAAATTGCAGAATCCCTGCATGATGACGGCGTATCGGTGCCAGTCCTGACGGGAACCGTTCGCCTGGTGGACATGGTGCTTATCGCCGCCACCGGCGTCATCGCAGCCATGACCGAGGCGGGTGCGACGCAGCTAGGCCTGGTCCATGGCATTGCCGTGGCGATTGCCATGCTGTTCTCCCTCGCCTTCTTTCAGGCCTCCGACGCCTATCAGGTGTCCGTCATGCGACGGGGCCTGTCCCAGATCGGCCGGATCGGCGCTGGCTGGACGCTCGTCTTTGCCATGATCTTCCTCATTCAGATGACCACGGGTCTCGGGTCCGGCCTGTCCCAGAACTGGATCGGCGCGTGGTTCGTCCTCGGAATGACCGGGCTCGTGAGCGCCCGTCTCGTGGTCTATCGCATCGTCCGCCACTGGATGGAAAGCGGCCGCCTGGAGCGCCGCGCCATCATCGTCGGCGGCGGCACGGCAGCAGCCGACCTGATCCATGAACTGGAATCCCAGTCCGACAATGATATCCGCATTTGCGGTATCTTCGATGACCGTGCCAACGACCGCTCCCCGCCGGTCGTGGCCGGTTATCCGAAGCTTGGCAACATTTCGGCCCTGGTCGAGTTCTCGCGCCTTGCCCGGATCGACATGCTGATCGTCTGTATTCCGCTGCGGGCCGAACAGCGAGTCTTGCAGCTGCTGCGCCGGCTTTGGGTGCTGCCCGTCGACATTCGCCTGTCGGCCCATACGGACAAGATCCGCTTCAGAAACCGCGGCGCGTCCTTCATCGGCACGGTTCCCTTCGTTGACGTGGTGGAAAAGCCGATCACCGACTGGGACATGGTCGCCAAGCGCGTGTTCGACGTCGTGTTTGCGAGCCTGGCCCTCATCGCCCTGTTTCCGGTCATGATCGCGGCTGCGATTGCCATCAAGCTGGACAGCAAGGGGCCTGTGTTCTTCCGCCAGAAGCGCTACGGCTTCAACAACGAGATCATCGATGTTTTGAAGTTCCGCTCCATGTACACGGAAATGGCCGATCCTGACGCCAAGTCGGTTGTCACCCGGAACGACAGCCGGGTCACCCGGGTCGGACGCTTCATCCGCAAGAGTTCCATCGATGAATTGCCTCAGCTGTTCAACGTTCTGCGTGGTGACCTGTCCCTCGTCGGTCCCCGCCCTCATGCGGTCAACGCCCATACGGACAATCACACCTGGGACGAAGTGGTCGACGGTTATTTTGCCCGCCACAAGGTGAAGCCCGGCGTGACCGGATGGGCCCAGATCAACGGCTGGCGCGGCGAGGTCGACCGGCCGGAAAAAATCCAGAAGCGGGTCGAATGCGATGTCTACTACATCGAGAATTGGTCGATCCTGTTTGACCTGAAGATCCTCTTCATGACCCCCTTCAGCCTGTTCAACACAGAGAACGCCTATTGAGCATGGGGACCGCAGATCCCCGGACGATTGGCACCGTCCGGCCACGGCTTCCGGTGCGCGCAAGCAGCATCGGTGACGGAGCCCTGTGGCTGGCCGCCTTTCTGTCCGGGTTCGTGATCCGCGAACCTGCCCCTTACGAGCTCTATATGGTCGGCCTGACCGTCGTCTGGCTTGCCTTCGACCTGAAGCTGCGGCGCGAGTTCGGTCCGCTGATCGTCTGCATGATGCTCTACATCACCGGCGGCATTGCCGCGATCCCGCTGGCGCGGGAGATGGACGATGCCATCATCTATATTGCCGTTTCAGGCTTTCTCGCCATCACGGCGATCTTTTATGCCGCCATTCTGGCAGAACGGCCAGAGCGTTATCAGCTGATCGAAAAGGGCTATCTGGCCAGTGCCGTGCTCGTGTCACTGTTCGGCATCGCCGGCTATTTTCACTTGTTTCCCGGCGCCGATTTCTTCACGCTCTATGATCGGGCGCGCGGCACCTTTCAGGACCCCAATGTCTTCGGCCCGTTCCTGGCCCTGCCCACCGTCATCCTGATCCAGCGGCTGTTGACGCAGCCCTTGCGCCTGTCTCTCGCCTATCTGCCGGCGCTCGCGATCCTGGTGCTGGCGATCTTTCTCAGCTTTTCGCGCGGCGCCTGGGTCGTGCTCGCGGCAGCCTCGATGATCGTCTACCTTCTGGC
Source organism: Roseibium polysiphoniae (assembly GCF_014842925.1). Lineage (GTDB taxonomy): Bacteria > Pseudomonadota > Alphaproteobacteria > Rhizobiales > Stappiaceae > Roseibium > Roseibium polysiphoniae. The sequence goes on along the minus strand of NZ_JACYXJ010000001.1, from coordinate 500,885 downwards.
GCTCATCACCGAGCAAAAGGCGGTCCGCCGGCTGCGCCTTCTGGCGCTCGGCGCCCTCGGCATCGTCGCGCTCATTGCGCTCCTCGGCGTTGCCCTGTCCATTGACAGCGTCGCGGAAATGTTCGAGCAGCGCGCGCGCCTTGTGCAGGACTATGACGGCGCGCGTCTTGGCCGCTTTGCCCGCTATGCCCTTGGCTTCCAGCTGGTGATGGAACATCCGCTCGGCCTGGGAGCGCTGGAGTTCAACAAGTATTTCCCCGAGGATGAGCACAATGTCTATCTGAAGGGGTTCACCACCTATGGCTGGCTCGGCGGCACGGTCTATCTGCTGCTGGTCGGCTGGACGCTCGCCCGCCTGACGCCGCTGCTGTTCAAGGTCCGCGACTGGACCCCCTTCGTCCATTGCCTCTTTGCCATTCTGGTGGCCCATGTGATCCTGTCGATCATCATCGATACGGACCACTGGCGGCACATGTACATGCTGTACGGCCTCGCCTGGGGCCTGATTGCGGCCGACAGGCTCGAGCGGCCGCGCGGCCTGCACTTCTCTCGCACAAGAACTGTGGACCAAGGCGCATGAAGCGCCTTGCGCTGAGGCAGCGAACCGGTTAGGTAGGTCCCGTTCGGGCAGTAGCGCAGCCTGGTAGCGCACTTCACTGGGGGTGAAGGGGTCGTCGGTTCAAATCCGGCCTGCCCGACCATTTTCCGAACATTTTGGCATTTTCATCGATAGGTTGATCGAACTCCGGTCAACCTTTGATCGGCCTGCCCATGGCTTTTTCGCGATAGTGCAGCGCGCAACTTCGTTTGGCAAAACGCGCAACTTCACTTGGCATCCAGTTTTAAGTTTGGGCAATTTGTTGCTTTCGGACCAGAGCAGCCATTTGATGTCGCTCCTATCAGCTTCCGCTAAGCGCCCTCAATTCGGTCATTCAGCTGCTTGGGTTCAACTTCCACCACCGGACATTCGTTGCGAGTCGAACAAACGACCGGGATGCGGACAGAGCGATCTTTCGCTGCGGCTGCGCCAACGGCCGATTTTTGAAAGCTGCTCGTCCAAATAATCGGCCTATTGCCGACCGTTGGTTTCCCAATTGTCAAACATGTTGCGCAATTTTTCGAGGACGCGAGGAAACCGCTTAAGTTAATATCAAGCCGGTTTTATCATCACTGCGGTCACTGTTGCGCATGTGACAACCCAAGGCGCTAGAAAAGATGGCGAGAAAACCCCCAGTTTCACAGGACGCGCGATTTCACTATGAAATTTGGTCCGGACCGAGCAAAGAACACGAAGCGCAAAAACCAAGCATCAGTTACGTTGAAAATCATAATGCAGACTGGGATTATGGATTAGCCTCGGACGATTACAAGTTGGCTACTGATGCTTTGATCGCTGAACAATTGAGCAATCCGCACTTGGGAAATTGGACTGCACCCATTTGCCATCTCATCCGGCAAACTATGGAACTACAGCTCAAATCTTTGCTTCAAATGATTGCTTGGAAGACGGGTGCTGCAGAAAACAATCTCACATTCACCCACGATTTGGGTTCACTATGGTCCCGTGGCAGAAGTTTCCTGATCGAGAACGGTTATGCCATAGCAGATGACAAACGTTTGAAATTTGCAGATCGATTGGTTGAAAACCTGCACGCGATCGATCCGGCTGGTGACCTCTTTCGTTTTGGGACTTCCAAACATCAAGCCTTCGGAAAACTCAAAACCTATGATCGGGTCGGATACGATCAGGGACTTTTGTTTACGGAATTTGACCGGGCACATTCGTGTCTGGCCCATTGGACTTCGGTTATAATGCGGCAAATGATTGCGGAAGAAGAAGGATGGACAGAAGATCCGTACTTTGATGCGGATGATTTCCCCAGAGATGATCCAAACATGGAGCCACCTTCTGGTGGAGAATAAGTTTTGAAAAATTGCTCTGCAATCTTGGAGATTGATCGTCAACGCAAGGGGAGATCGGAGCGCCAGTTAGTTATGTCACCGAGCGCGGACGCCGAAGCTTTCACGCGTGCCTCCATGCCCGGATCAACATTCGGCCCAAACCCAACCGATTTGACGGCGGTACGATAACTTTCTTCCCACAGCGGTAATTCTACGAAGCGTACGGGGCCATAATGACCCTCTCTTTGTTGAACAGCCAACGCAGGTGTTTCATCCCCGTCGCTGCGGTTTCCACCCGAATCGAATAGCCCGTACTCCGCTTTGCTATCAGTGATCGTCAGCCGAGATATGCGTATCTCCATTTCCGAGCGAAACCGTGGGTCCTTGAATGCGTATAGATCAAGTACAAACCAAGTCGCGAGTTCCGCCAGTTCATCGCGGTCCTCCGGATTTTCTTCATACCGGCTTTGCAGCATCGCAAGGCCGGCATTCACAAAATCTCGCAGATAGTCGGGATCATAAGAAACACGTCTAATTGCAATACCGGCGCGCTCAGCGAGCCAATAGGCATCGAGCCCCAGTACACAGCCTTTGCCCCCATCCGCATATCTGTCCCATAGTCCAGCATCGTCCGGGTCTTCGGTGAAGCAACCGATCATCATAACAGTCGCTGGTTCGTGGGTAATCAATTTGATATTCACCAAGAACCGGGGCACTTCTTCGATCCAGACTTCGCGATTTTGATATGCTTCTATGAATTTTGACTTTGCATATAGATACTCGGACTTATCATTCATCATCGAAAATTCTGATAAGCGCAGCACATTGCTTTGAAGAATAGCTTCTGCTGCCTCGACAGAAGTGTAGTGGTACAGAATCTGCCCCTGTACGGCCTCATAAAAATGTTTCACTAGGGACGCTCGCTATATTGACTGCTCACTCTTTTGCGCAAGCTTGCACCGTCAAAAAGCGCAGTGTTCAACGCCTTGCTCAACAATTGCTGCACCCTCTGCTATAGTCACAACATTTGTACGCGGTTCATCCGCACCCGTGGCCGGAAGAGCAACGTAATCCTCTCCCATCATCATTTTGTAATGTCCACCTTGATCAGTTCCCTCGAAAATTCTTTGGAACACGTTGAGGTTGCGTGCAATCATCTAAGCCAAACATATTGCCTCCCAACAACGACCCGATCCAATGTCAGCATCCTTATCTCGATCAAAAGAGACAATCAGCACGATCAAGTCAAATGGCAGCTTTCCCTCATCATTGCCCGCAAGCCGTCAGTCCGCTTCTGGCCCCAAGCTGGTCATGAGTTCAATTCGCAACCGACATCCCAAACCACTACCGTCTTACAAGATAGGCAGCCTTGAGAGTTCTCCATGCATAAGCCGCTGCCAGGGGGGCGACTCCGTTACCGGCTGACCGGGATCGCTTTACCCGGTTGGCAATCCCATTCGCCAATCCAAAGAATTCGGGTTGAAGATCCAGACGCCCGGACAGGTGCGTGTCCCAGGTTTCAAGGTCACATGGAGAGGGTGCGAAGATGGGTAAACCGGCTTTTTGAAGGTTCGTTAAACCCATCCCCGTCATGGTGAGCCAGAGGGTCGTCCTGAACCGGAAAGCGCCCTTGTCGACCTGGTCAATGACAAGCGAGCCGTCGTAATCATCTGCCCCAAATGCCGGCTGAACAAAAGAAAAAGGCCACCGCTCGGTCTGAGCGATGGCCGGTCGTCTTTGCGTCCGCCAGGTTACCTGCCGGTGATCCAGGGCGCTGCAATCAGAATGGCCAGTGCCAGCATCTGCATGGCGATGAATGGCAGGAGCGACCGGAAGATGGTTCCCAGCGATATGTCCGGAGGCGCGACGCTCTTCAGATAGAAGGCCGCGGGCCCAAATGGCGGCGACAGGAAAGACACCTGCATGTTCATGCAAAAGAGCACGCCGAACCAGACGGGGTCGTAGCCAAGCTGCGTGATGATCGGCACGAAGATTGGCATGGTCAGAAGGGCAATGCCAACCCAGTCCAGGAACATGCCGAGGACGAACAGGATCAGCATCATGAACAGCAATATGATGGTCGGATCGTCCGAGATGCCGGTGATCAGCGCCGAAACGAACTTGATGCCGCCCATCAGGTTGAACACGCCAACCAGGGCACTGGCTCCGATCCCGATCCAGACGATCATGCCGACGGTCTGAAGGGTCTGCAGCGCCGCCCCTTTCAGCAGGCCGAGCGAGAATTCGCCGCGCAAGATGGTGGATACAAGCACGCCGGCGACGCCGACAGCCGAGGCTTCGGTGATGCTTGCCACGCCGCCATAGATCGAGCCTAGGACACCGGCCACGACCAGCAGAGGCAGGAACAAGCCTTTCAGGAGCCGAAGCTTTTCACCTATGGAAACAGGCTCTTCGTCGGGAATGGGGGCAATGGCCGGGTTCAGGTAGGCCCGGATCAGCACATAGGCCACATAAAAGCTCGCCAGCATGAGGCCGGGGATAAAGGCGGCGGTGAAGAGATCGCCGACGGAGACGTTCGCGGTCAGACCATAGATGATGAGCACGATGGACGGTGGCACCATCGTGCCGAGTGCACCGCCTGCGCAGACCACGCCGATCGCGAGCTTCTTGTCATAGCCAAGCCGGAGCATCTGCGGCAGCGCGACCAGGCCGAGCAGAACAACCTCCCCGCCGATGATGCCGCTCATCGCCGCCAGAATGACAGCCACCACGATGGTCTGAATGGCGACGCCGCCCCGCAGGCGCCCGCCCAGCAGTTTCATCGCATCGAAGAGATCGCGCGCAATGCCCGATCGGTCCAAAATGGCCGCCATCAGGACAAACATGGGCACGGAAACAAAGACGAATGACGATACGAAGGTGTAGACCCGGCTCGTGATCAGGGGAACGACCATCGGCCCGAACCAGCCAAGGGCGAACACCAGGGCAACGAGCAGCGTCACGAACGCCAGCGGAATGCCGGAGACCAGCAGCCCCAGGAGCATCACGAACATCAAAAGGGTACCGCTCTCGATCCCGAGCGATTGAAAAGATCCGAAAATGTCAGTCACCGGCGCCCCCGCGCGTAGTTAAAGGCCAGGAGCAGAAACTGGACGGCCATGACCGCCAGAACGGCCAGGAGAAAAATCTTGATCGCACCTGGATAGACCGGGTCCCAGGCACTGCCGGACCGCTCCAGACGGAAGCTGCCATCAGGCCGAAATGCGGCTCGGAGAACCATGGTCCACGCCGCCCATGAAAAAATCGCGCTCGCACCGGCGCAAACCAGCGAAATCACGATGTCGAGAAGCCTGCGCAGACGCCTGGGCAGAACGTCATAGATCAGAACGACCCGGATGTGCTTGTCGCGCGCAGTACAATAGAGCCCGCCGTAGATGAAGGCCGTTCCGCAGAGAAAGATCGTGGTTTCATGCGCCCAGATGGTCGGCGCATTGAACAGGTAGCGAAGCAGCACTTCATTGATGAGAATGACCATCGACAGGACGATGCCGATGGCGAACACGATGCCACCCCGGTCGATCCACCGGCCAAGCATCCCGGCCTCGGCAATGGCACCCGGGTCTTCTTTTTCGATTGCGTGAGCGTCTTCCAAGTCGGACACCTGAGCTTCCCTCCTTCCAATAAAAACGGGCGCCAGGGGCGCCCGTTCTCATTTAACCACTCAGATCACTGCATCAGGCCGTTTTCTTTGAGGTAGCCGGTCAGGACGTCATAAACGCGCTGCGCGTTTTTGGAGCGGCCCGCAACCTTCTCCCATTCGCCCTTGGCGATGGTGCGGAACTTGGCACGTTCCTCGGGTGCCCAGTCAATCACGGTCACTTCACCGCCTGCCTTGGCTTCCTCGATCGCCTTCATGTCGCGTTCGGCCAGCGCTGCAACCTGGCTGCGGGAAAACTCGGCAACACTTTCGGTCAGGGCTGCCTGTAGGTCAGCCGGAAGGGCATCCCACTTGGCCTTGCTCATGGAGATCTCGACCAATGGCATGGAGTGGAAGCCGGGATACACGGGGAAAGGCGCAACGCCGTGCATGCCCTGGGCATGGTTGGTCGAGAACACGGTGTAATCCGCCGCATCGATCACGCCCTTGTCCAGCGCCGTGAAGACCTCGGAGCCCGGCAGGTTGACCGGAGCGGCGCCAGCTGCCGCAAAGACCTGCTGCACGAGCCCTTCAGGTGCGCGCATCTTCAGGCCCTTAAGGTCATCAACACCGTTGAGCTGGACCTTGGAGACGAAGGCCTCAAGGCCGGGTGTGGTCGCACCGATGAAGTGCAATCCATAGGGCTCAAGAAGCTCATTCATGAGTTCCTTGCCGCCGCCGTTGTCCATGAAGGCAAACATTTCGTCGGGAGACGACCAGGCGCCAACCGGATTGGCAACGAGACCAAAGGCCGGGTCCTTGCCGGAGAAATACGACGTGTCTGTGATGTGACCGTCGAGAATGCCGGCCACGATCGCATCCTGTGTTTCGTTGTGCGCAACAATGGATTCCACAGGCAACAGTTCGATGGCGATACGCCCGCCCGTCTTGTCGCTTATGCTTTCAGCCCAGCCTTGCTGCAGCTGAAAATTCGGATTTCCGGCGGGATCGGATGACTGAAAACGGAACTCGAAGTCCGCGGCCAGCGCCGAAGAGGCAAAGGCCCCGATGGCGACGGTCGCCAAAGCGATTTTGGAAAATTTCGTCAACATTTTTTTCCTCCCAGGTTGTGCTGCATCGTCCGAAATTGTCAGACAATGCTTTGTGCGGGCGCACCCATGCGCCGCAATTCATCAAGTGCCGTCACGACCACATCGTCGATCGGCACATTTATCTCGAGGGCAATGCCGCTTTCATCGTCTTCAAGCGGCTCCAGAATATCCAGCTGACTATCCAGCAGCCCGGCTCCAACGAAATGGCTTGTGCGTGCTGCAAGCCGTTCGGCAATCAGCGCCCGGGGACCGGCCAGGTGCAGAAAAACGCTATTCCCAAGCGCGCCACGGATACGATCGCGGTAGGCGCGCCGAAGACAGGAGCACGCCACAACGGCGCCACCCGTCGACTGGACCTGCCGCTTTGCAGCGGCGGAAACCGCATCAAGCCAGGGCAACCGATCCGCGTCGGTCAATGGCAGGTCCCGAGCCATTTTGCGCCTATTCTCATCGCTGTGGAAATCATCGGCCTCCACCATCGCCACGCCGAGTGCGTCGGCCAGCCGGCGGGCCAACAGGCTCTTCCCCACACCGCAGACCCCCATCACAAAGACAGGACTTGCAGCGACGGGTCTTGAGGCATTCCCCCCTGTCTCCCCATGATCCATTTTTATCGTTGCCCTTGTTTCTTCACGGCACATACAAAATGACAGCGCTAACATTTGTCAAATGATTAGTTTTCATCTAAGTTCAAAACCCGTAATGAATGAATGATAAATTACTGATTTTACGAGGTAATTTGAAAGCAAATTTATCAGATGTCGCCAAGGAAGCCGGTGTTAGCGCTATAACAGTGTCGCGCGCACTTCGCCATCCGGACAAGGTGTCGAAGAAGACGCTGGACAAGATCATGTCCGTCGTCGACCGTCTCGGCTATATCCCCGACCCCGCCGCGCGGGCGCTCGCGGTCGGCAAGACCAATGTCATCGGTGTCGTCGTTCCCTCGGTCACCAACAACGTCTTTTCAGACGTCATGCGCGGCATCTTTGAGACATCGGAGGGATCTAAATGGCAGATCCAACTCGGAAATTCGCGCTACTCGCCGCTGGAAGAAGAACGGCTCGTACGAACCTTCCTGAGCCAGAAACCGGCGGGCCTGATCCTGTCGGGCCTTGAGCAATCGGAGGCGACCTCGAAACTGCTGATGAATGCCGACTGCCGGATTGTCCAGATCATGGAATGCGGCCCGGCGCCCTATGACATGATGATCGGCTTTTCCCATATCGAAGCGTCGCGGGTCGCAACGCGCCACCTCCTCGAAAAGGGTTACAAGAAACCCGGTTACATTGCGGCACGGCTCGATCCGCGCAGCCAGCGGCGCCTGCAAGGTTTCGAAGAAGTCACCACCGCTGCAAAGCTCTACGATCCGGCACGGATCGTGACCACCCCCCGGCCCTCAACCGTGACGCTCGGCTGCGAACTCACCGCAGATCTTTTGTCCAAGGCACCTGATACCGACGCGATCCTCTGCAACAATGATGACCTGGCGCTCGGCGCACTGTTCGAATGCCAGCGGCGGGGATTGAACACCCCGAACGAAATTGGCATCTGCGGTTTCAACGACCTGGAGATGATGGCCGTGGCCAATCCTGCGATTTCCAGCGTACGCACCCACCGCCTTCAGATTGGACAGCAAGCCATGAGCATGATGGACGCGGCCCTGGCTGGCCCCGAGCCCGACCCGAGCGTCATTGACGTCGGCTTCGAAATGAGTGCGCGTGAAAGCACGAACCGCTCCGCCAAATAGGCGGTAACTCGGCGGCGCGGCAGAAACATTTTTCGCCAATATTTTCAATTCAATAGAGTGGATTTCTGGCAATCTGAATCATGCAGTTGGCATCTGAACATTCGCCACATGCGGTTCCGAGATTGCGGACATGCGCGGGCCGCAGGCCCCTCAGGGATCGTATTCCATGGTCAACGTCAGGCTCGCCCCCTTGTCGACCTGGTCAATGACAAGCGAGCCGCCGTGATGTTCGGCGACGGACAGGGCAATGGCCAGTCCAAGGCCACTGCCGTCGGAGGGTTCTACCTGCGAAAACCGGCCAAACGCCGCATCGCGTTGTTCCGGTGAAAGCCCCTTGCCATCGTCGGCGACCGTGACGCGCGCAGCCACCTCATCGCAGGCGCAGTGAACGCTGATGGCGCTCAAGCCGTCACCACCATGTTTGAGCGCATTGTCGATCAGGTTCTTGATGGCCTCGGCAACAAAGAACCTGTCGCCACAAACCGGTATCGCCTGGTCGGGAGCAACCAGTTCAAACTCGATGCCCCTGGACAGAACAGAAGGGCCGATATCTGCGCAGATTTCCTGCACCAGGGCTCTCAGATCATATTCCACCGGTGCTGTCTGGGTGACGGGCTGCTTCAAGCGCTCCAGTGACAGCAGCTGGTCGGCAACCCGTGCGGAAGCGCGGGCCGCATTGACCAGTTCTGCTGTTCGCAGGTCCCTGTCGGCCATTGTAGGGGCATCCCTGACGGCCTCTGCCATGGACTGAACCGCCGCCGCCGGATTGCGGAGCTGATGCGCCGCATCGGAGATAAACACCTGTTGTGCCCTGATGCTTTCTTCGACCTGCCCGAACAGGCGGTTCAGCGTTCGCACAATTCCCTGAACCTCGACAGGGACCGGACGTCGGATTTCACTCAGATCGTTGGGCGAGCGAATGGAAATTGCGTCCTGAAGGTCCAGCAGAGGGCGCAGGCCGCGTTCGACGCCGAACCAGACGACCAGGGCAAGGGTCACCAGAAGCGCGACCATGACCGCCACCAGCCGGATCGCCAGCTCAATCGCGAAGGCCTGACGATCGGCCAGTCTCTGCCAGACCGTGACCGTGGCGTCGGCGGTCAGATTGTCCATCGTGATGCGTTCGGTCACGCTCAACACCCTGACGCGTTCGCCGCGATAAGTGGCCTCGAAAAAGCGCGGCGCATAGCCTTCATCGGCGCTGCCCCCGGGCAACGCCGGCGGATAGGCGTAGCCGGTGATGTAGATGCCGCCAGGTCCCGTCGCGTGGTAAAAGACTTCACCGCCCGAAACGTCTTCGATCAGGTCGCGGGTTGAGGGCAGCAAGGCGTCGCCATCCGAGATGGCCACATCTCGGGAAATGGCCAAAGCGGCGGATAGAAGTGTCCTGTCGAAAAGCTCTTCCGAGGTTTCCTGGGCGGTGGTGTAACGCCAGTATCCCAGGAGTATGGCCATCAGAACGAGGGGTGTCAGGATGAGCGCAAACAGCCGGGTTCGCAGCGAAGTTCCACGCCAGATCATCCAGTGACCTCAATCATGTATCCCAGACCACGGGCGGTCTTGATCGAGATGCCGTGCTCGGCCAGACGGCGCCGCAGCCGGGAGACATGCGGCTCGATCGCCGTGTCGTCCATATCGGCGCCAACCCCATAAACGTGATTGATCAATTGCGACTTGGAGACAATGCGTCCACGCCGCTCGAGAAGGCATTCCAGAACGGCCAGTTCGCGGCGCGGAATTTCCAGTCTTTCGCTGCCGGCCCGCACCTGTCTCGTCGTGCGATTGAACTCCAGTGCGCCAAAGGTCTCGCTGACGCCGATCTCGAGATCCTTGCGCCGCGACAGGGCCCTGATCCGGGCCTCCAGCTCATCCATCTCAAAAGGCTTGACCAGATAGTCATCCGCGCCCGTGTCCAGCCCCTGGACACGGTCTTTCGTTTCACTGCGTGCGGTCAGAAGGATCACCGGCGTGCTGTCTGCCCGGGCGCGCAATGAACGCAGAATTTCAAGTCCGCTCTGTCCGGGCAGGTTGATGTCGAGCACCACAAGGTCGGCGCCGTCCTGCGACAGGAACACATCCGCATCATCGCCATCATGAAGGATATCGACCGCATGTCCACGATCGCGGAGCCGATAGGCAATGGCATTCGCCAGGGCCTTGTTGTCCTCTATGATGGCAATTCGCATTTTTCTTGCTCCTGCAAGCTTATTGCAAGGTTGGCTTTCAATGGTGGCGACATTGAACGGGGAATCAATCCCCGAAATCATAGTGACATGCTCTGAGGCGAAGAGGCGCTAAAGTGCATGTCAGGTCAACTGGGAGGATCTAATGACCATTTCTAGCTTTGTGCGCAATGCTGTCTGCGGACTTGTTGCCACCACCGCCTTGACTGCGCCTGCAGTTGCGGAAGTCGATTTCGCCGGCAAGACAATCGAATGGGTGATCCCGTTCTCCGAGACAGGCGGTTCAGCCAAATGGGCCAACTTCTTTGCGCCGCTTCTGGCTGATGCATTGCCGGGCAAGCCCACCGTTGTGGTCAAGTTCATGCCGGGCGCCGGCTCCACCAAGGGCGCAAACTGGTTCCAGAAACAGAAGTATGACGACGGCACGCTGCTTTTCGGATCTTCCGGTTCGACACAGTTCCCCTATCTGCTTGGTGACCCTCGTGTTCGCTATGAATACAAGGACTGGAACGCAGTCATGGCTTCCGGCACCGGCGGCGTCGCCTATCTGAATGCCGACGATGGCGCAAAGTTCGACGGCACCGCGAATGCCCTCAAGGACACGAACTTCATTTATGGCTCCCAGGGCGCAACCCGTCTTGATCTGGTGCCGCTTCTCGCCTGGCAGATGCTTGGGATGAAGGTCGAGCCGGTCTTCGGCATCAAGGGCCGCGGTGATGGCCGCCTGATGTTCGAACGCGGTGAAGCCACCATCGACTACCAGACATCTTCCGGCTACCTGAAGGGCGGCGTCGACCTGGTTGAACAGGGCAAGGCCGTGCCGATGATGACCTGGGGCGCATTGGACGCCGACGGCAACATCGTTCGTGATCCGACGTTCCCAGACATCGCGACCTTCAAGGAAGTCTGCGAAGCAACGGATGGTTGCGAGACCTCCGGTGAAGCCTGGGATGCCTGGAAAGCCTTCTTTGTCGCCGGGTTCCCGGTTCAAAAGCTGGCCTTCCTGCCTGCAGGCACGCCGCAGGATGTCATCGACACCTACACCGCTGCCTTTGAAGCGGTCGTTGCCGATGCAGACTTCGCGAAGATCTCCTCAAAGCGCGTCGGCAAATATCCGGTCTTCACCGGTGAAGGCGCACAGACAGCTCTTGGGACGGCGACAAACGTTCCGGCGGAAGCAAAGACCTACGTCCTGAACTGGCTCAAAGAAGCCTACGGCGTTGAGCTCAAGTAAGTTTCAGCCTCGGCCGGGTGCGCGGCTCTCCCCATCGACCACAGCCGCGCTCCCACCCGCCTGATTTCCTGATAAATTTTTAGAAAGGCAGCTTCCATGGAAGCGTTCGACGTAGCTCTGCCTGCGCTCGGAGAAGCGTGGGCTCTGATCCTGCAACCCGTTGTCCTGGGATACCTGTTTCTCGGGGTCGTGATGGGGCTCGCGGTCGGGGTTTTCCCCGGTCTCGGCGGCATCGCAGGTCTCTCGCTTTTGCTGCCTTTCATGTTCGGCATGGACCCGATCCTCGGCCTTGCACTGATGATCGGCATGGTCGCGGTTGTGCCAACCTCCGATACATTCGCATCGGTCTTGATGGGCATTCCAGGCTCGTCGGCGTCTCAGGCCACCGTGCTGGACGGCTTTCCGATGGCAAAGAAGGGTGAAGCCGCGCGGGCGCTTTCGGCCGCGTTCGCCTCGTCGCTGTTCGGCGGTCTGATCGGCGCCAGCTTCCTCACTGTCTTCATTCTCGTCGCCCGGCCCATCGTGCTTGCCTTCGGCTTGCCGGAAATGCTCATGATCACGATCCTGGGGCTTTCCATGGTCGCGGTCCTTGCGGGCCGCATTCCTCTCAAGGGGCTGGCTGCGGCTGGCCTCGGACTGATGGTCGGCACGATCGGCGAGGCGGATGCGGGCGGCAGCCTGCGCATGGCGACCTATGACATTCCCTATCTGACGGACGGCCTCAAGCTGGTCATCGTCGGTCTCGGTGTCTTTGCAATACCGGAAATCGTCTCCCTTCTCCGGCAAGATCGTTCGATCGCAAAGGGCTCAAGTCTTGGCGCTGGATGGGTCGAGGGGATCAAGGACTGGTTTGCCAATATCTGGCTTTCCGTGCGGTGCTCGATCATCGGCGTTGTCGTCGGCATTATTCCTGGCTTGGGCGGATCGGTCGTCGACTGGATTGCCTATGGCCATACAGTCCAGACCACAAAGGACAAGAGCAACTTCGGCAAGGGCGAAGTCCGCGGTGTGATCGGACCGGAGAGCTCGAACAATGCCAAGGAAGGTGGCGGACTTGTGCCGACGCTTCTGTTCGGCATTCCAGGTTCCGGCTCCATGGCGATTTTCATTGGCGCGGTCGCCCTGCTCGGCTCTGGTGACATTGAAGTCGGCCCCGGAATGCTGAAGAGCAATCTGGACATCACCTACTCCATCGTCTGGCTGCTTGCCCTTGCAAATGTCCTGGGAACGGTTCTGTGCATCGCAGCCTCTGGCGGCATCGCCAAGTTGACCACGATCCGCTTTACCTATCTTGCGCCGTTCCTGTTCATGTTGATCAGTTTCGCTGCGTTCCAAAGCGGTCAGAACTTCGAAGATCTCCTTGCCTTGTTTGCCATCGGCCTCATTGGCATCTTCCTGCGCCGTTTTGACTGGTCGCGCCCGGCGTTCCTCATTGGCTTTGTCCTTTCAAACCCGGTCGAGAAGTTCACCAATCAGGCTTTTCAGATCGCAAGCTTCCGCTTTCGCGAGAGCTTTGAAAGGGGCATCGACTACGTCTTCAGCCCGATCGTGATCGTGCTGATCATCATCACGGTCGTGTCCGTCATTTTGGGAATTCGCCAAGCCAAGACGATCATGGCCGAGGGCGACGTCCAATCGGGCTCGAAGCGCGCGCCGCTCGTCTTTTTGCTGGTGATCGCAGGTTACCTGCTGTTCGCGCTGGTCAACGCCAACATGATCCCCGACTACAATATGACCGACAAGGTCATTCCACTGGTCGTTGGCGGCCTGTCCCTGGCCTGCTGCTCGATCCTGCTCATCCAGATGATGCGTCGGCCCGAAGGTGATGTGATCTTTGCGGACAAGGAAATTGCCGGCGAAGATGCGGACGCACCCTATGGGCTCTGGCCGACACTGGCGTGGTTTGCCGCGCTGATCACAGCGACCTGGTTTGTAGGGTTCATTCTGGCGCTGGTCGGTTTCCTGATCACGTTCCTCAGGGTTCGCGCCGGCTGCGGCTGGGTCAAGACCTTGGCCCTGACCGGTGCGGGGATCGGCTTCATGTGCCTCATGGCCGGTGCATTGAACCGGGACTTTCCTCCTGGTCTCCTTCAGGGAGCGGCCGATCTGCCGTGGCCGCTGAAATGAGCCAGACCGCGATCCCATTCATCTTCATGCGTGGCGGGACGTCCAAAGGTCCCTACTTCCGGCGCGAGGAAGTGCCTGCCGATCTGGAGGCTTTGTCAAAGGTCCTGATCGACGCCGTAGGAGCCGGTCATCCACTCAACATCGACGGCATCGGTGGCGGCGCCGCGGTGGCCACAAAGGTGGCGATGTTGTCCGCGTCCGACGATGACTGGGCCGACGTCGACTATTTCTTTGCCCAGGTCTCCGTTGAGGAAAAGCTGGTCGACTTCAAGCCGACCTGTGGCAACATCCTGTCCGGCGTCGGACCGGCGGCGATTGAATTGGGTCTGGTGAAACCCACCGGGGATGAGACGGAGATCCGCATCCGGGCCGTCAACACCGGCGCCCAGGTGATTTCCAGGGTCCAGACGCCTGGCGGTGTTCTCACCTATCAAGGCGACACAGAAATCGCGGGTGTGCCTGGTGCCGCCGCACCGATCCTGCTGTCCTTCATGGGCGTTGTCGGGTCATCCACCGGAGCCTTCCTGCCAACAGGAAACCTGAGAGATACTGTTCAGGGAATTGAAGTCACCTGCATGGATGTCGCCATGCCGCTGGTGATCGCCCGCGCGAGTGACTTTGGTCTGACGGGGCACGAAAGCGCGGAGCAGCTCGACGCCGACACAGCCTTCTTCGAGCGCATGGAAGCAATCCGCATCGAGGCGGGCAAAAGAATGGGTATGGGAGACGTCTCCAAATCGGTGACGCCAAAATTCGGTCTTCTGGCCCCCGCCAATCAGGGGGGCACGATTGCCGCGCGCTACTTTATGCCCTGGAAAACGCACCCGACCATGGCCGTGACAGGTGCGCAGTGTCTTGCGTCATGCGCCCTCACCCCCGGCTCCGTTGCAGATGGTCTTTTGACACGCCCGTCGACCAGTCCTGTCGAAGTCGTGCTCGAACATGCCTCCGGCACGATCGATGTCCTGGTCGACTATTCCTCGGACAACGGCTTCGAGTTGAAGTCTGCCGGTCTGGTGCGCACCGCCAGAAAACTTGCAGACGGGCATGTCTATATCCCTGACATTGTCGCAATCGGATAGGCGGTCAGAATGAGCATCTACAATATCCTCGTGGCCTTCAACGGATCGGAAAGCGCCGTTTCGGCACTGAAATATGCCGCGTCTCTTGCCCGCAATGGCGCGCATGTCACGGCGCTTCTGGCTCACTCCAAGCATGAGGTGATCGAAAGTCGGGCGGCATGGGTTCCTGCCAAGGCGAAGGAAATCATCGAACAGGCAAATGCCGACATTCTCGACGAAATCGAGACGCGGTTCGAGGCCATGCGCGACGGTTTGGCACTTGGTGACAGACTGCACTTCCAACGCGAGGCGGGCCGTGTCGATGCGGTGATTTCCGAATGCGCGCGCGGCTACGACATTCTGATCATGGGGCAGGATCGCTCTGAAGGCACGGATGAACACGTCATGCAGCACCCCGATCGCATTGCCTTGATGAGCGGGCGTCCGGTCCTGATCGTGCCGGAAGGGTATGATTCTGTCGCCAGGCATGAGCGCGCGGCGATTGTCTGGGACGGTAGCCGCGCCTCCGCCAGGGCTCTCTCGGACAGTCTAGGTGTTCTTGAGGACCAAGGCGAGGTCACGGTTCTGACCGTGGAGGACCAGCCCACACCACGCCCCGTTTTGGAGCTCATGCAGCACCTTGAACGCCATAAGATCAACGCAAGCCACAAGGTCATTGCACCGGTGCCTGGTATCGCTCGGGCACTGATCGCCTATTGCGCGGAAAATGATCCCTGCGTGCTGGTCATGGGCGCCTATGAGCACTCAAAGTTTCGCGAGGACTTCCTCGGCGGGGTCACCGCAAGGGTTCTTAAAAACACCTCGATTCCGGTCCTTCTGTCGCACTGATACGGCGGAGAACCGCGAACCATCTAAGTCAACACAGCCGGATTGAAGACCGATGAAAGTCCATATTCTCGATGATTGGTTTGATACGCTTCGCGGCCTGCCCTGCTATGACAAGCTCGATGGTCAGGACGTCACAGTCTGGAACGACCATGTTGAGGACGAGGCGTTGCTGGCAGATCGTCTGAAGGACGCCGACGTGCTGGTCCTGTTTCGCGAACGCACCAAGGTGACCCGGACGCTGCTGGAGAAATTGCCCAACCTGCGCCTGATCAGCCAGCGCAGCGTCTATCCTCATGTTGATGTTCCCGCATGCACGGACAATGGCGTTCTGCTGTGCTCCAACATGCATGCTGGCACACCGTCCTATGCAGCCGCTGAACTGACCTGGGCTCTGATCATGTGCGGGATGCGTCAGCTTCCCAAACAGATGGCCTCCGTCAAAGCAGGCCAGTGGCAAATGGGCGTGGGCAAAACCCTGCGGGGACGACGTCTCGGTCTCTACGGCTACGGCCGTATCGCCAAGACAGTCGCCGGCTATGCCGAGGCGTTCGGGATGAATGTCGTCTGGTGGTCATCCGAGGACGGGCGCGCACGCGCGAAAGCGGACGGCGCAGTTGTTGCCGACAGTCGGGAGGCCTTCTTTGGCGACAGTGATGTGGTTTCAGTCCATGTCCGGCTGAAGCCGGATACAAAAGGCATCATCACTTCGGCAGATCTCGCGCAGATGCAGCCAGGTTCGGTCTTCGTCAACACATCCCGTGCAGGGCTGATCGCCCCTGGAGCTTTGCTCGACGCTCTGAACACTGGCCGGCCCGGCACAGCGGCCATCGACGTTTTTGATGTCGAGCCGCAATCTGACCCCGCCGACCCGCTCCTCGCTCATCCCAATCTCATCGCGACGCCCCATATCGGCTTCGTCACCGAGGATGAGTTCGATCTGCAGTTCTCAGATATTTTCGATCAGGTGAAAGCCTATGGCGAAGGCGCTCCAATCCACATGATCAACCCCGAGGTCTGGCGCGCTGGATGATCGCAGCTATGAGTGGCGCCCCGGTGATCACCAGGACGATCCGGGTCAGATGATGGGCGATGACAAAACCAAGGTCTGAGCCCGTCACGATCGCCAGAACCGTCATTTCCGCCTGCCCTCCCGGGGCAAAGGCAAGAAAAGCCTCGATCGGATGACCAAGTCCGAAATGCATCACGATCCAGCTGAACACGGCTGAGAGCACCGCGAGCACGGCAACATAGGAAAGTCCGGCTGAAACGATCCAGCGAAATTCCGACAAGGTCATGCCGACGAAGTGAACCCCGATACCGGCTCCGATCAGGAACTGCGCCGCGAGGATCGCCTCGCGCGGTGGGCGCATGTGGATCACATCTGTCAGGGACAGAATCGCGGTCACAATCATCGGCCCGAGGATGGACGCCCCGAAAAGACCAATCCGCTCTCCTCCTTTCCAGCCAACGATGGCCGCCAGGGACATGATCAGCAGCTCTGACAGGGGGAAGCCCATAACCGGTTCGCCCAGCGGATGGCTCAGGCCTGCGCCATAAACATTCACGAGCAGCACTGGCGCAATGGTCACGATGAACAGGATCCGTGTCGCATGGACCAGCGACAGCGAGCGGGCGTTCCCGCCGGCCTCGGTTCCGAAGATCACCATGTCCTGAAGCCCGCCGGGCATCGCCGCATAGTAGGCGGTCGGGCGGTCAAAGCCCCACACACGCTGGAAGAACGGCACGCCGATCAGGCCGCACAGCCCGATGAAGATCGGCACGAGGGCGATCGACCCAGCCATGGCGGGGGCATTGGCAAAGAGCGCAGGCGAAATCGACGCACCGATCGCCACCCCGAGGATCGAGCGTGCGCCGACGGATATGGCTCCGAAGCCTTTCAATTCCATCCCGGATAACGCTGCCAGCAAACAGGCAATCATCGGCCCGAAGAGAAACGGCAGCGGCAGGTCGAACAGATAGAACACCGCGGTTCCAGCACAGGACACTGCGAGTGTCGCGGCACGCATTTTCACGGTTCGACTGGAGAAGGACATCCGCATTTCACCTGATTGACATTTATGTATCCAACTGTATACATTTGGATGCGAAAAGCAAGGATCATGTTTGAGATGACATCCGAGGACAATCTGCAAGACGGCACACAGGAAGGCCCGCAAGGAAATTCCGCTTACCGGCAACTTCTCGAAGAGATCCGGTCTGGCCAGCTGAATTCAGGCGACAGGTTGCGGGAAACCGAACTGGCGGAGCGATTGGGCGTGAGCCGCACGCCGGTGCGCGAGGCCATTCGCCAGCTTGAGGCCGATGGCATCGTCTTCCACGTCCCGCGCCAGGGAGCGACCATCCGCCAGCTCGATTATTCAGAGGTCATGGAGCTCTATGAGATGCGAGCGGTGCTTGAGGGAACCGCGGCGCGCCTCGCCGCTCAAGCTGCCTCCGAGATCGAAATTGAAGAGCTGGAAGCGCTCAATCTCGAGCTAAAGGCGGCGGGAAGCTCGCCGGATGCGATTTTGCTCAATCGCCAGTTCCATGCAGCCATCATGGACGCGGCCAAGAACCGCTTCCTGCTCGGTGCCGTCACCACCTTGCAGAAGACGCTCATGATCCTTGGCCCCACGACATTGAGCCAGGCCGACCGCGCCGAACGGGCGATTGAAGAGCATTTCGGGGTTCTGGAAGCCATCAAGGCGCGTGACGGTCGGCTGGCAGAGGCAGCGATGCGCTCTCACATTGAATCTGCACAGCGTGTTCGTGTCCGCGCCTTGCGGTCCCGCCCGTTCTTCGACGAGGGGCTGCTGTAAGATGGCACATGATGTGGTTGTCATCGGTGGCGGGAATGCGGCTCTTTGCGCAGCGATGACTGCGGCAGAAGCCGGCGCCAGCGTGTTGATCCTCGAGACGGCTCCCAAGGCCTATCGCGGTGGCAACTCACGCCACACGCGCAACTTCCGCTGCATGCACAAGGGGCCATTGGGTCCGCTTGTCGATGACTACAGCGAAGACGAATATCTGGCCGACCTGATGAAGGTGACGGCCGGAAAGACCGATGGAGACCTCGCCAGGCTTGCGATCCGCAGCTCCGAAGAATGCCTCCCCTGGATGCAGGACCATGGCGTGCATTTCCAGCCGTCCCTGTCAGGCACCCTGTCTCTCGCTCGCACGAATGCCTTCTTCATGGGCGGCGGAAAATCGCTGGTCAACGCCTACTACCGGACCGCTGCAAAACTCGGCATCGACGTTCTGTATGAGGCACAGGTCACCCATCTGGAACTTGCTGGCGATCAGATCGCGTGGATCGACTACAGCCACGGTGGCGAGATCCACCGCATCACGCCCAAGGCGGTCGTTGTCGCATCCGGCGGATTTCAGGCCGACACGGAGTGGTTGACCCGCGCCTGGGGCCCGGCAGCGAAGAACTTCCTTATTCGCGGGACGCCCTACAATCGCGGCGTGGTTTTGGCCGATTTGCTGGATCAGGGTGTACAGTCGGTCGGGGATGCCGATCAATGCCACGCCGTGGCCATCGACGGCCGGGCACCCAAGTTCGACGGCGGCATCGTCACGCGTCTTGACTGCGTTCCCTTCTCCATTGTCGTCAACAAGAACGCCGAGCGCTTCTACGATGAGGGCGAGGACGTTTGGCCCAAGCGCTATGCGATCTGGGGCCGGCTGGTGGCTGCTCAGCCCGATCAGGTCGGCTATGTCATCATCGACGCCAAGTCCCTGAACCTCTTCATGCCGTCGGTGTTTCCACCTTTGAAGGCGGACACGATCGAGGATCTCGCGAGACAGATGGGATTGCCTGCCGATAGGCTGCGTTCGACCGTCGATGACTTCAACGCTGCCTGCGGGGATCAAACCGGCTTCCATCCGACAGAGCTCGACGGTGTGGCGACCTCCGGACTGACGCCTGCCAAGACCAACTGGGCCCGGCCGATCACCGAACCGCCGTTCTACGGTTACTCGCTGCGCACCGGCGTAACCTTCACCTATCTCGGCCTGAAGGTCGATGAGAACGCCCAATGCAGCACGCAAGACGGTCCCATCAAGAACCTCTGGGCTGCGGGTGAAACCATGGCCGGGTCCATTCTCGGCCAGGGCTATCTGGCCGGCTTCGGGATGACCATCGGCACAGTCTTCGGACGTATCGCGGGCCGGGAGGCCGCAGCCCATGCAAGCTGATCTGATCCAGGAAGCCCGGCGTCAGGCCGAAATCTGCCACGCCTGCCGCTATTGCGAGGGCTATTGCTCCGTTTTTCCGGCCCTCCACCGTGAGCGGTTCCTGACCGACGGCGACATCACCCAGTTGGCCAATCTCTGCCACAACTGCAGAGGCTGCTACTACGCCTGCCAATACACTGCGCCCCATGAATTCGACCTGAACCTGCCCAAGGCCCTGGCGGAGGTTCGGCGTAACAGCT
Source organism: Roseibium polysiphoniae (assembly GCF_014842925.1). Classification (GTDB taxonomy): domain Bacteria; phylum Pseudomonadota; class Alphaproteobacteria; order Rhizobiales; family Stappiaceae; genus Roseibium; species Roseibium polysiphoniae. The sequence goes on along the minus strand of NZ_JACYXJ010000001.1, from coordinate 480,633 downwards.
GGGAGAGCTATGCTTGGCCTGCCCCGGTGGCCCGCAAGTTCCACACCCACGGCGGTGCCATCGCAATTGCATCGGTTCTGGGGTTCGCTGCCATGTTTTTGGCAATCCGCCTGATCGGGTCGGCTGGCGGGGACGGGTTCTACGCTGCCTTTTCGCATGGCGCGATGGTGGCGATTTTCCTGCCGGCGTTCTTCTTCCCCCTGGCGAGCCTTGCCATCAGCTTGAAGAAATACTGGTCATCGGTCGGTGGCACACGCATCGACTTGAAGTCCGTCGCGCGCGCATTCGGCATGGCCGCCGAGATGAGAGATCTTTCCGGTGGTCACGGCGATGGCTGCAATTTCGAAGAGGAAGATCGTTTCTCCCACGCCCGGCGCCATGCGCATCAGGCCATTCTGTACGGCTTTCTTCTGTGTTTTGCGTCCACCTCCGCAGGCACACTGATGCACTATTTTCTCGACATGCCGGCTCCCTATCCGCTGTGGTCCCTGCCGAAGCTGTTCGGTATTCCTGGTGGGGTGCTGCTGACAGGTGGCTGCGCCTGGATGATGTCTTTGAAACTACGGTCGGACCGCACCCTCGGAGATGGCAATGCCTGGGGCGGCGACTTCGGCTTTATCGCGCTGCTCGGGTTTGTCGCGCTCAGTGGTCTGGCGCTCTACGTCCTTGGGAGCACGGCCGCAATGCCCCTTCTTCTGGCGCTGCATCTTGGATCTGTGTTGAGCTTCTTTCTGCTCACGCCCTTCACCAAGATGGCCCACGGCTTTTACCGGCTGACCGCATTGATCCGGGATGCGCAACAAAAGCAAGCATAGTCACCCGAGAATCTCTCGCTGGAGCTTCTTGTTTGCGCCAACGTAGCTAGAGAGAGATGGCAAGATGTCATCTCGATCCAACTCTACAACCCACTGCAAATCCGCTTTTCTCAAGACTTTCAATTCGCTAGGCTGACACATTGGCAGATGGATTCAATCCGTTCTGCCTGAGTGCTTTCGTCAGTTCCGGACCCATCATGCCCCTCGCCTTCGATCCGCTTTCGCCTGACTTTGCCCGGGATCCCTATCCGTTTTATGCAGCTTTGCGCGAGACGCCCGGGCTGACGTATTTCGAGGACTTCGACATCTGGCTGGCGGCGCGGTTTGAGGACGTGGGCCAGATCGCCCTGCATCCGGCAATGGTGCGCTCGCTGGAGGGACTTGTCAGCCCTGAGGAAATCGCGGAGCAGAAGCGGGCGGGCAACTGGCACGACATGGCGAACCATTCCCGCTTTGTGCAATTCTCCCTGCTCGACAGTGATGGCGCGGTGCATGACCGGCTGCGCAAGCAGGTGTTCAAGCTGTTCACGCCCAAGATGGTCAACACGCTGCGCAGCGAGATCCAGACCTATGTGGACGGCCTGATCGAAAGTTTGAGCGACCGCAAGGAGATCGACTTCGTCGAGGATCTGGCCGCTCATGTGCCCGGTCACATCATCGGCCGGGTGCTTGGGGTTCCCGATGCAGATTGTCCTCAGCTCAGGGTCTGGTCCGAGAACATCGTCCAGTTCTTCGACATCGATCGGTCGGACGCGCGCAAGGAGCTGGCCGAGCGCAACACGACCGAGTTCTTTCATTATCTGCAAGGCCTCAAGGCGGAGCGCTTGAAAGCCCCGAAAGACGATCTGATGTCGGCGATGATCGTTGCTGAACAGGCCGGGCTGATGAACGAGGACGAGTTCTTTTCCACCGCCATGCTGATCCTTATGGCGGGCCACGGATCGACCATCGATGTGCTGGGCAGCGGTCTGCATGCGCTGCTGAAGTTTCCGGATGAGATGCAGCGCCTGCGACAAGACCCCGGCCTGATGAAGACAGCGGTGCAGGAGATGTTCCGCTATGAGAGCCCCCTGCCCTTCTTTCATCGTTACACGACGGAAGAGGTTCAGATCGCAGGGCAGAGTTTTCCGGCCGGCACGAAATTCGGCGTGCTCTATGGGTCTGCGAACCGGGACCCGGCACAGTTTCCAGATGCCGACCGCTTTGACGTGGCCCGCGCTCCCAACTGGCACATTGCCTTTGGCCGCGGCGCGCACTTCTGCCTCGGCAACCACCTGGCGCGGCTCGACATGGACATCATCTTTTCCGCGCTCTTGAAGCGGTTCTCGTCCATCGAGTTGACCGACCCGGAGCCTATCTACAAACCGGGTCTCTCCGTCAGGGGTCCGGCGTCTCTGGGAATTCGCTGGCAAGCTGCGTGAACAGCGATATTGTATTGTCCCAATGCAGCGTCATGGTCCCGCAACGCCATGATCTGGCGCTGACTTTCCCTTCCCCATTTCCAGGAGCTTTCATGCACCGCCTTTCCTTCACCTGTCTGATCGCAGCCGGCGCGACGCTCGGCGCCTCCGGGTTTGCCAACGCCGACACCCAGGTTCACCTTGGGCCGCGACCGCTTTACCTGGTGGACCAGATGGAAGATGGGGCGCTGAAGGACAAGCTTCTGGCCTGCGCCGCCACACCGGCTGCAAAAACCGACTTTTCCATTGGTCACCGCGGCGCTGCCCTGCAGTTTCCCGAGCACACGGCGGAAGGCTATGTCGCCGCCGCGCGGATGGGCGCCGGTATCATCGAATGCGATGTCACCTTCACCAAGGACAAGGAGCTGGTCTGCCGCCATGCGCAGGACGATCTGCACACGTCGACCAACATCCTCGCGACAGATCTGGCCGACAAGTGCACGCAAAGCTTCACCCCGGCCGGCAGTGGCTCGGACGCCACAGCAGAGTGCCGGACCAGCGACCTGACCCTGGCTGAATTCATGTCGCTCAAGGGCAAGATGGATGGCCGCGACAAGACCGCGGCAACCGTCGAAGACTACATGGCGGCCACCGCAGGCTGGCGCACGGACCTTTATGCGCCCACGGGCACGCTGATGACCCATGCTCAGTCGATCGAGCTGATCAAGGCCCAGGGCGGCAAGTTCACGCCTGAGCTGAAGTCTCCCGCCGTCAAAATGCCCTTCGATGGTTTCTCGCAGGCCGACTACGCTCGGAAGATGATCGACGAGTACAAGGCTGCCGGCGTCGCCCCAGAAGATGTCTGGCCCCAGTCCTTCAATCTGGACGACGTGCTTTACTGGATTGAAAACGAGCCGGAGTTCGGCAAACAGGCTGTCTATCTGGATGGCCGCTACGGCCGCAACGGGATCGATCCGAGCAATGCGGAAAGCTTCAAGCCGTCCATGGAAGAGCTGAAGGACATGGGCGTCAATTACCTGGCGCCGCCCATCTGGATGATGCTGGCTCTGGACGACGACAAGCAGATCGTACCGTCCGTCTATGCCCTCGCGGCCAAAGAGGCCGGTCTCAAGCTGATTGCCTGGACGCTCGAGCGCTCCGGTCCGCTCGCCTCAGGGGGCGGCTGGTACTTCCAGACCGTCAAGGACGCCATGGACAGCGACGGGAAGCTCTACGAAGTTCTCAACGTCTTGTCTGAAGATGTTGGTGTGGAAGGCGTTTTCTCTGACTGGCCGGCCACTGTGACCTATTACGCCAACTGCATGGGCAAGTAGAAACGCATCAGGCGGTCGCCCTCTTGGCGGCTCGCCTCTTTGCTATCGCGCCTGATCCAGAATGCGCTTGCACTCAAGCAACTCAAACAGCGTGGACTGAAGCCGGCGGACGTCGTCCTTGGACATGGCCTCCGGCGCGTCCGCGGCCTGACCGGCTTCCTTTTCAGACCGGAAGCGGTCCATGAAGCGCATGGATCCGGGTGCTTTTTCAGCCGCTTTGCGTGCGGAGGTCTCCGGCAGAACGTCGCGAGGCGTTGCCTCCTCCGGCGCAGCGTCATCGGCCTGCGGCACCGGCGGTGTTTCCACCACCTTGGGCTTTGAGACGGCTTGCTGGGTGGCAGGAACCGGCAGCGCATCTTCGCGCCAGATCTGCATGACGAAACGCGGGCCCTGCTCTTTCAGGATCCGCTGCACACCCTTGATGGTGTAACCTTCACCGTACAAGAGATGGCGAATGCCGCGCAAAAGCTCTACGTCATCTGGACGATAATAGCGCCGGCCGCCGCCGCGCTTGAGCGGCTTGATCTGGGTAAAGCGCGTTTCCCAGAATCTGAGGACATGCTGCGGCAGATCCAGATCATCCGCCACTTCGCTTATGGTCCGGAACGCATCCGGGCTTTTGTCCTGATTGGTCATGTTCGCTGGATCACAAGAGGAAGGTCCGGCTGCAAGGCCCGCTCAACCGATCAGGAGTTCTGGCCGGTCAGGGCGTCGTTGATCCGCTGCTTCAGCACGTTGCTGGGCTTGAAGACCATGACGCGGCGCGGAGAAATCGGCACTTCTTCGCCGGTTTTCGGGTTTCGCCCGATCCGCTCGCCCTTGGATCGAACGACGAAGGACCCGAAGGAAGACAATTTGACGGACTCTCCCGTCAAAAGGCACTCCGAGATTTCCGAAAGAACCCGCTCGACCAATTCAGACGACTCCGTGCGCGAAAGGCCAACCTTTTGATAGACCGCTTCACACAAATCGGCGCGCGTGATAGTTCTGCTGCCCATGACCACTCCCCGGCGAAGCCAACGATCTGGCTGATTTTGCTATAGAACTTACCGTATCCGGTTACGCTATTGCCTCACGGCAAACTGGTCAACAGGGACTCTGCAGTTCAGCCGAAATAACACCTAGTCTTTTCGACCAAGTGACGCGCCCTCACCAGCGCAGCAGAGCCGATCCCCAGGTAAAGCCGCCGCCCATGGCTTCAAGAAGAATGATGTCGCCTTCCTTCACCCGGCCGTCACGCACAGCCGTGTCGAGCGCAAGCGGGATCGAGGCAGCCGAGGTGTTGCCGTGGAGCTGAACCGTGGTGACCACCTTCTCCGGCGCGATGCCGAGTTTCTTGGCACTGGCGTCGATGATCCGCTTGTTGGCCTGGTGGGGAATGAACCAGGTCAGATCTTCAGAGGACAGGCCTGTGGCCTTGTAGGCGTCCTCGATAACGTCGGTGATCATACCGACCGCGTGTTTGAAGACCTCACGGCCTTCCATGCGCAGGTGGCCGGTTGTCTGGGTGGCCGACGGACCGCCGTCAACGTAGAGCTTTTCCTTGTGCTGCCCGTCCGAGCGCAGGTGCGAGGTCAGGATACCCCGGTCGGCGATGGTTCCCTCGCCTTCCCGCGCTTCGAGAACCACAGCCCCGGCGCCATCGCCAAAGAGCACGCAGGTGGTGCGATCTTCCCAGTCAAGAATGCGGGAAAATGTTTCCGCGCCGATGACAAGTGCCCGTTTTGCCATGCCAGTGCGCAGATAGGCATCGGCGGTTGCGAGCGCATAAACAAAGCCGGAGCACACTGCATGGACATCAAAGGCAAAGCCGTGATGGATGCCAAGTCGATGCTGCACGGTGACGGCGCTGGCCGGAAAGGTGTTGTCGGGCGTGGCGGTCGCCAGAATGATGAGATCGATGTCCTGTGCATCGACGCCGGCGCTCTCCAGCGCAGCCGTGGCCGCATTGAACGCCAGATCGGAGGTTACCTCGCCTTCGGCGGCAATGTGGCGCTGCTTGATTCCTGTCCGCTGGACGATCCATTCGTCCGAGGTATCGACCGTCTTTGCCAGGTCGTCATTGGTCAAACACTTGGCTGGCAGGTAGCTGCCGGTTCCAAGAACGGTCGAACGGATCACGCTCACAAATCACCTTCCGGGGTAGGCGCGGCGTCGGCGAAGCGGCCGCGATGATAATGCACAAGGTCCTGAGCGATCTTGTCGGTCAGGCCATTTCGAACCATGTCATAAGCCAGATCAATGGCTGCTGCATAGCCTTCTGCGTCTGTTCCACCGTGGCTTTTGATCACAATGCCATTGAGGCCGAGAAACACGCCGCCATTGACCTTGCGCGGATCCATCTTCTCGCGCAGCCGGTCAAAGGCGCTCTTTGCGAAGATGTAACCGATCTTGGACATGAAGGTGCGGCTCATGGCAGAGCGCAGGTATCCGCCGATCTGTTTGGCGGTGCCTTCTGCGGTCTTCAGCGCGATGTTGCCGGCAAAGCCCTCGGTCACGACCACATCAACGGTGCCCTGACCAATGTCGTTGCCTTCAACAAACCCGGCGTAGGACAGCGAGCGCAGCGGCGTTTCGCGCAGGAGGCGGCCGGCAGTGCGCACCTCTTCCAGGCCCTTCACCTCTTCAACGCCGATGTTCAAGAGGCCGATAGAAGGTTTTTCAACGCCAAACAGCGCGCGCGCCATGGCTCCGCCCAGAATCGCAAAATCGATCAGCTGCTGGGCATCCGCGCCGATGGTCGCGCCCACATCCAGCACCACGGATTCGCCGCGGGCCGTCGGCCAGATCGCCGCAATCGCCGGGCGCTCAATGTTGGCCATCGTGCGCAGGCAGAACTTCGACATGGCCATCAGGGCGCCTGTGTTGCCGGCAGAGACCGCGACCGCTGAGTCGCCTGTCTTCACGGCCTCGATCGCCCGCCACATGCTGGAGCGCCAGCGCCCCTGGCGCAGCGCCTGGCTTGGCTTTGCGTCCATTGCGACCGACACGTCGCAATGATGGAATGTCGAGGCGTCGCGCACACGCGGATACTTTTCCAGAAGCGGCAGGACCACCTTCTCGTTGCCATAGAGCAGGAAACGGATATCCGGATGACGGACGAGCGCAATCTCGGCGCCCGGAATCACGACTTCCGCGCCGTTATCACCGCCCATTACATCGAGGGAAATTGGAATGGTTTTCGCCATAGCCGGTCTTTTGAAGTGCTTTCCTTGGTCGGCCAGACTGCGATTATCTTGGCGCAGGACCTGAGCTCCACCGCATCTTTCGGAGCTCCTAAACGGTGGCGAACATAACGCTTTCCAGCTGTGAAACAACCATTTTCAAGCCGTCATCCTGAGGTTTTAGGCCTCAGGTTCGTCCTTCAGCTTTGCCAGAGCCGCAAATGGCGACGGCGCCGGTTCGTGCTCTTCCGCGTCATCGGTCTCAACGGCTTCGAACTCTGCCCCGGGCTTGCGCGGAAACGCGTCGACATTCAACGCCAGCTGCTCGCAGACAACGGCTCCCAGATCGAGAACCCCGTCAACCATCACGTCCGGCGGATCAAGGGTCTCCAGTTCGATCTCGATCTCCCCTTCATCGTTCAGGTCGCGCGGGCGTTTTGGACGGCTGGACACCGGCTCAAAGGTCCGATCGACTTCATCGAAGAGCTCCTCAACGAAGGGCTCGAGCGTCACGACGCAGGTGCGCTGCAACTTGCCTTTCACGGTTCCGGTGACACGTACACCGGCCTTGCGCCACGGCTTGAGGCGAAGGTCCGCGGTCAAGGTTTCAATGCCGTCGAGCTCATAGGCCTTTGCAATCCGCTGGCGCTCTCCCTCATTGAGTTCAAGCACCACCTGACGCTCTTCATTGCCCAGACGGTCACCCGCGATCTTGTGCGAAAAGGGGAAGGTCTCAGTTGCCATTTTCTTCTTCCTTGTCGGCAAACGGCTCGGGGTCCGGGAACGTCAGCCCGCCGGAGATGATAGCCTCCGGTGTCTGGCTTTTCAGGTCCGCGGCCGCGGCGATCAGATAGCGCGCCAGCGCCTTTTCCGAGCCTTTGCTGTCCGTATCGGGATAGATATTTCGCGTCAGGGCCTCGGCCAGACCATCCACGTCACCTTCTTCAAGGGCTGGCATATAGGCATCGGCACGGCCATAAAAAGCCTCTCCCAGCGCCTTGATCTTTTTCGGCACGCGCACATCGGACACGCCCATCTCGCGCAAGCTTGCATCCATGTCGTTAAAGAAGACGTCGAAGACCCTTTGCGCGAAATCCGAGATGTCCTTGCTTTCGCAGCGCAACCGGCCGAACAGAAGCACCGCATGGACGACGATCATGTCGAAGCGGCCATCGACCGTGTCTGGAACGGCCATGCGTTCATAGAAGGGCATTTGCCGCGCTTGAGCCACGATCTGTGAATAGACCTTGAGCTCTGCGTCGTGCTTTTTGCGGCGGAAGAGGCCGAAGAGCATGGTGATCTCCATGATAACTGGTGTTGCCATGTGCCCTATCCCACGATAGGGACTTTGCCAAGAAACGATTGTTGACACCGGCCGTGATGACGGCCCTACAGGAAGACCCGCATGAATATCAAGGCGCATGCCGTCCTCATCCCGCTTCTTGTCGCCCTGCCGCTCGGCGGCTGCTTCACGCAGACCTATACCCACGGCCACGTCATTTCCAATGACATGCTGTCCCAGGTCCAGGTTGGCTCTTCCAAGGAACAGGTTGAGATCGTTCTCGGCTCGCCCTCGACAACCTCGAGCCTCAGCGGCGACGCCTACTACTATATTTCGCAGGTCACCGAGACGACGGCCTTTCTTGCGCCGGACATCGTCGAACAGCGGGTGGTCGCGGTTTATTTCGACGAAGACGGCTACGTACGTGACCTGGCCAACTACGGCCTGCAGGATGGAAAAGTCATAGACTTCATCTCGCGCAAGACACGCACCGGCGGATCGGATTATGGCTTCCTGACCCAGATTCTGCGCGGCGCTGCAAACCCAAGCCTCGGCCTTTAAGGCAAACACATCTTCGAATGCGAAAGCTCCGGCAGGGCCTGCCGAGGCTTTCTTTTTTTCGAAGTGCTGACGACAATCAGTGCGCCAAGACCGCCAGCAGCAAGAGCGCAACGATGTTGGTGATCTTGATCATCGGATTCACCGCCGGACCTGCGGTGTCCTTGTAGGGATCGCCGACCGTATCGCCCGTGACGGACGCCTTATGCGCTTCCGAGCCCTTATGGTGGGTGACGCCGTCCTTGTCGGTGAAGCCGTCCTCGAACGACTTCTTGGCGTTGTCCCAGGCTCCGCCGCCAGCCGTCATGGAGATGGCGACGAAGAGACCGGTGACGATCACGCCAAGCAGCATGGCGCCAACCGCCGCGAAAGCCTCCGACGGCGTTGCAACGGCCCGCACCACAAAGAAGACAAACAGTGGCGAGAGCACCGGCAGGAGCGAGGGAATGATCATTTCCTTGATCGCCGCCTTGGTCAGCATGTCCACGGCGCGGCCGTAGTCAGGCTTTTCCGTGCCCTGCATGATGCCCGGCTTTTCCTTGAACTGGCGGCGCACTTCCTCGACCACGGCGCCCGCAGCCCGGCCCACCGCTGTCATGGAAATGCCGCCAAACAGATAGGGCAGCAGACCGCCAAACAGCAGACCGGCAACCACATAGGGGTTCGACAGGGTGAAGAGCGTGTCGACGTCAATGCCCTCGAAGATCGACCCGGGCTCTGCCGTGGAGGCAAAGAAGCGCAGATCTTCCGTATAGGCGGCAAAGAGCACCAGCGCGCCGAGGCCTGCAGACCCGATGGCATAGCCCTTGGTGACAGCCTTGGTCGTGTTGCCGACCGCATCAAGCGCATCCGTTGTGGCACGCACTTCGGCCGGCAGATCCGCCATTTCCGCAATCCCGCCGGCATTGTCCGTGACCGGACCGAAGGCGTCGAGTGCGACGACCATTCCCGCCAGGGCCAGCATGGTCGTCACCGCGATGGCGATGCCGAACAGTCCGGCCAGAGCGTGGGCCACCAGGATGCCCGCGATGATGATCAGCGCCGGCAGTGCGGTGGCTTCCAGCGACACGGCCAGTCCCTGGATCACATTGGTGCCGTGACCGGTGACGGACGCCTGGGCGATAGACCGCACGGGGCGGTATTCCGTGCCCGTGTAATATTCCGTCACCCAGATGATCAGTCCGGTCACCAGAAGGCCGACGATGCCGCAATAGAAAAGGTCCATCGCGGTAAAGCTGACGCCTCTTGCCGTCGTGTAGACGGTGCCCGCGCCAAGCCAGCTGAGTGTGATGATCAGGAACGCGACGGCCGACAGCACCGCGGTGGCGATGAAGCCCTTGTAGAGCGCACCCATGATCGAGTTGTTGCTGCCGAGCTTGACGAAGAAGGTGCCGATGATCGAGGTCACGACACAGGCCGCACCAATGACCATGGGCAGAAGCATCAGCTGTTCAGCGACAGCCCCGGTGAAGAAGATCGACGCCAGAACCATGGTCGCGACCAGGGTCACGGCGTAGGTCTCGAACAGATCCGCTGCCATGCCGGCACAATCGCCGACGTTGTCGCCGACATTGTCGGCGATGGTGGCCGGATTGCGCGGATCGTCTTCGGGAATGCCCGCCTCAACCTTGCCGACGAGATCGCCGCCGACATCTGCACCCTTGGTGAAAATGCCGCCGCCCAGACGGGCAAAGATGGAGATGAGCGATGCGCCGAAGCCAAGCGCAACCAGGGAATCGATCACGACCCGGTCGGTTGGCGCATAGCCCATGGGTCCGGTCAGGATGGCATAATAGACCGCAACGCCCAGAAGCGCGAGGCCGGCAACCAGAAGACCAGTGACGGCGCCTGACTTGAAGGCGATCTCAAGACCGGCAGCCAGGGACTGGCTGGCGGCCTGGGCCGTGCGCACATTGGCACGCACAGAAACCATCATGCCGATGAAACCGGCCAGGCCCGAAAGAACCGCGCCGATCAGAAAGCCGATTGCGGCCGTGCCCGACAGCAACAGCCAAGCCAAAACAAAAACGACCGCCCCGACAATGGCGATCGTTGTGTACTGGCGTGTCAGATAGGCCTGAGCCCCTTCCTGAATTGCGCCGGCTATTTCGCGCATGCGCTCCGATCCGGCATCGGCGGCCATGACCGACTGGATGGCCCAGCCCCCGTAGGCAATGGACAAGAGCCCACAGACAATGATGACGACTAACTCGCTCATAATTCCTCCCAGAAATGTCGCGAGCCCGATGTCAGCTGGTTTGTTCTTGTGTTTCGATCCGGCTCGCCCTTGACCGAACCGGCAAGACCGGTCCGTCAACACGGGAACTACGATAGCAGCAAAAATCCAAGTGCCGTCAAGTTACTCGTTGAATTAACTTAAAACTCACCCTTGGGCATTTTAAGACGCGATGCAGCAATTTACTGGCACGCAATGCAGCATTCACTTTTCTTTTCTTGCGGCGCAACAAGCACTTGACCCTCAGACGGCGTTGTTTCGCCGTTCATGGGTCAAAAGCCAGCCAAGCAAAACCAGGCAGAGCAAAACGAAGGGAAACACCAACCAGTTGACCGTCGACCAGCCGAAGACATCCAGCAACTGGCCGGAGGAGAAGGAGGCAAAGGCGACAAAGCCGAAGACCAGGAAGTCATTTGTGGCCTGCACCATATTGCGCTCTTCAGGCTGATAGGTGTCGGTCAGCATGGCTGTTGCGCCAATGAAGCCGAAGTTCCAGCCGAGGCCGAGCAGAATCAGTGCGCTCCAGAAATGCACCAGCTCGATGCCCATCAGCGCCACGATGGCACAGGCGGCCAGCATGGCGAGACCGATGGCCACGATGCGCTCCTTGCCGAAGCGGGCGATCAGGCTGCCGGTGAAGAAGCTGGGGCCGAACATGGCCAGAACGTGCCACTGGATGCCCAGCGCCGCATCGGTCTCCGACAGACCGCAGGCAATCATCGCCAGTGGTGTTGCCGTCATCACCAGGCTCATCAGCGCATAGGATGTGACGCCGCAGGCAGCGGACACGATGAAGCGCGGCTGGGCCATGATCTGGCCAAGCGGCCGGCCACCGCGGGGCGTGCCCTTGACGTGCACGGGCTTCGGGATCTTCAGGAAGGCAACCAGCACGAGCGAGATCAGCGCGAGGCCGGACTGGGCCACATAGGTGCCGGCAAAGAGGATCGGGTCAAAGGCGTCCTTGGTCCAGATCACGGTCTGGGGGCCGACAATGCCGGCCAGCACGCCGCCGGCCATGACCCAGGAGATCGCCTTGGGCTTGAACGCGTCGCTGGCGGTGTCTGCGGCTGCAAAGCGGTATTGCTGGGCAAAGGCATTGGCAAAGCCAGTGAGGCAGGCGCCCAGGGAAAACAGCAGGAAATCCTCAATGAAGATGGCAAAGGCGGCTAGAAGACCGGCCACACAGCCCATCAAGCAGGCAGCCATAAAGCCCGGCCGGCGACCGAAGCGGCGCATGATCATGCCGGCCGGCAAGGTACCCAGCGCCGTGCCCAGCACCATGGCCGAGACCGGCACGGTCGCCAGCGACTTGTTCTCCTCCAGCAGCATGTAGCCGACCAGGGAGCCGGTGATGATCACGATCGACGCGGAGGCCGCGCCCACGGCCTGGGCCATGGCAAGCAACAGCGCATTGCGGCGGGCCAGGCGGTCATCGACAGCGGCGGAAGCAGAAACAGACATGAGAAATCCGGAGTTCACCCGGCCCGGGGCCCCGGACCGATTCATAAGACGCACAATAGCGCCCCTCTCCTACACCAGCTTTGCCCCTGAGGCAGCAATTGATTGGCGGGAGGGGGAAGCGGGGGTGAGGAGCGAGAGAAGCGGGCATTCACGAGAGCTGCTCGGACCCCTGCAGTCGGCCCAAAGGCTGACATCGGCGCTCGGTGCGGCGAATGCCCGGAAAGAGCCCATACCTCCCAACTTTCTGCGATGAAGCGAATGTCGGCTTCCAAGGTCGCGGCCCGGATGCCCTCAAGCGTGGTTGCGAAGGCTTGAAGCAAAAGATGCAAGAATGATCCCTGAGACAAGCTCGTTGTTCGGCGCGGTTTTTTCTGAGCAATGAAGTGAGATGGCGACTTCTGGCAGCGGTGGCAAAGCGATTTGCCCGTCAACGATTTGCAAAGTGGCCGGGATACAGGACGCTTCCATGACACCCAAGGTTGAACCGTCGAGAAGTGCGCGTTCGATCAACCCGATGCTGCGTGTTGAGTAGGCGACCCGCCATGTTCTCTCTGTCTGTTTGAGCGCATCCATTGCAACCACTCGGCTTGCGCAGTCATGCGGCCAAAGGGCCAGCGACAAACCGGCCTCGGGATCATCTGTAAAGCCGGGTGCGGCCACCCAGTGGAGCGGCTCGTAGCATATGATCTGTCCAGATACAGAGCCGGATGTGTGGACCCCAATCGCGATATCTAGGTCTCCGCTACCAAGTGCCCGGAGCAAATCCGGCGTGTTCTCGCAAACAACCTCGATCTGAAGTCGCGGATGTTGCGCGCCGATAATCGACAGTATCTTTGGCAGCACGAGAGTTGCGTAGTCGTCCGGCGCACCGATGCGAACGCGACCCTCAGCCTCGGGGTGCCGAAGCTGCGAAAGCGCAGCATCGTTCGCGAGAAGGATGCGCTTCGCGTAGACCTTCAGCGCTTCCCCGGTCGGGGTGATTGCAACCGATTGGCGTGTCCGCTCAAAGAGCGGCTTGCCCACGATCTCTTCCAGACGCTTGATCTGAAGGCTGACGGCGGATTGTGTCCGCGCGACAGACTGCGCAGCTTTGGTGAAGTTCAGGTGAGCCGCAACCGCCATGAACGACCGCAACAGGTCGATTTCGAGATCACGCTGCATAACCGATATTCCCAATGCTCATCAATATTAGAAATATAATTCGTTTCTCACATAACTGAAAGAGCGATACCTCGGGTCCAGCCTTGGTGCCTGAACGGCTTCATTGCTGAGAGAGACGACAGCGGCCAAAGTTGGGAAGGTATCAGAACATGAACGAGGCGAAGGCGCGACTGGACCTTGCGGCCGTCCATCGGATTTCGGCGATGGAGGGCTTGAATGAGGGAACCTGGACTCATTTCAGTTGCAAGCTCAAAAGCGGTGAACAATACCTCGTCACCCCCGGCTCCACCCATTTTTCAATCGTCTCCGCTAGCTCCTTGCTCCTGTATGCCCGGGATGGTGAGCTGATCTCCGGGGACGGTGAGGCGAACCATGACGCTTTGCCGATCCATCTTCCGATTTATGAAACCCGGCCAGATGTTGGCTGCATCCTGCACTTCCACTCTCCGCACGCGACAGCGCTGACGGTTCTCGAAGACATGCGCTTCGACACACGATTGAGCCAAACAGCAGCCTACTTTCATGGGAAAGTTAGCTATCTGACGACCTACGCCGTGCCGCGCACCAACGCGGCTGAAGGCGACGAAATGGCTGAAGCCTCGGCGCAAAGAAGGTTCTTTTCATGAAGAACCACGGCGTTCTGATCGCCGCGTCATCTCTCGCCGACGCATCGGTATCGGCCTACCAGCTTGAACGGGCCTGCCAGATACAACTCCTCGCGACAGCAACCGGGGCCAGCACCGAACGCATGAGCGAGGAATTCGCTGAGATGCTCGCCCAGGAAGAGTGCAACGGCGAACCCGGTTATCTGGACGGCATGAAGCGCCTCCTTGAGCGGGCACAGCCGGATTTCAGGGAATAGGACAGCGACATGGACGATTTGAAAGAACTGTTTGCCAAGAACAGGCCAACGACACTCACCTTCGATTGCTATGGAACGCTCGTTGATTGGGAAGGTGGAGCCGCCAAGGCGCTGCGAAACATCTACGGTTTTGCAGAGCAGCTCGTATCCGACGACGTGCTGATAGACCTATTCCTGGAGTTGGATGCGCTAGTCATTCGCGAAGGGATATTTCCCTACAGTGCAGTCCTCCAGATTGTTGCGGATCGCATCGCTGAAAAGCTGCTCGGAAGCCCGACCCCTGAACTCAGCAAGGCCTTCCCGCAATCCCTCCCATCTTGGCCAGTCTTCGCAGAAACGAATGAGGCTCTGACGCAGCTCTCACAGCACTTTCGCCTGGCGATTATCTCGAATGTCGATGACGATCTGATCGCAGGGACACTGACCCAGATCAGTGCCCCTTTCGATGAGGTCATCACCTCTCAACAAACCTCAACCTACAAACCGGACAGGCCGATCTTTGAGGCTGCTCTGCGCAAACTGGATGAAGAGCCGGGTCGCATCGTCCATATCGCCGAAGGTCTCGGCGAGGCTCGCCCCGCGACCGCGTTGGGCATGAAGAGTGTTTGGGTGAAACGCTCAAAGCGCTCCGATGACGGTAGCAAAGCCATCCCAAATGCCAACGCGCCAAGTCTCATGGCGATTGTCGAGGCCGCACAGTCCAGCCTCGTGGCGCCCCATCAAATCAAAGCAGGTAAATGATGATCGATATTAAAAGAATCCGCTCGGAAACTCCCGGCTGCCAGCACGTGCTACATTTCAACAGCGCAGGTTCATCGTTGATGCCCGCACCGGTTTTTGATGCGCTGCAGCGCGTCCTGCGCGGCGAGAACGAGGTTGGCGGCTATGAGGCGGAACGGCGCGCTCAAGATGACATTCAAGCCTTCTACACCGAGTTCGCCGGTCTGCTGAACGCCGACCCCGACGAGATCGCCTATATCGAGAACGCAACTCGGGCCTGGGACATGGTTTTCTACGGGCTGAACCTGAAGGCGGGTGACAGGGTGATCACTCACGAATCCGAATACGCATCCAATTACCTCGCCTTCCTGCAACAGTCTCGGCGTCTCGGATTCGAGATTGATCTGGTGCCGTCTGATGCCTCCGGCCAGATCGACGTGGAAGCCTTGGATGGCATGATCGGACCGAAAACGAAGCTCATCGCAATCACCCATGTCCCAACGCAAGGGGGGCTGGTGAACCCTGCTGCCGAAGTCGGGAAGGTCGCAAAGAAACACGGCGTTATTTACCTACTCGATGCCTGCCAGTCTGTTGGTCAGCTTCAAGTCGATGTCGCAGAGATCGGATGTGACATGCTTTCCGGCACGGGACGTAAGTTCCTGCGCGGCCCAAGAGGGACCGGGTTCCTCTATGTCCGAAAGGAAATTCTCGACCAGATCGACCCACCATTTGTTGATCTGCACTCTGCAACCTGGACCGAGACAACCGGATACGAGCTGGCGGACGGCGCGAGGCGTTTTCAGAACTGGGAAAGCTTCGTCGCGGGGCGCGTTGGTTTGATGGAAGCGGTGCGATATGCCCGTGCCTTGGGGATGTCCCACATCGAAGACCGCGTTATCAAGCTCGCGCAGGATCTGCGCGACGAGCTATCAACGGTGAATGGCGTTTCCGTGCATGACCTAGGGCAAAAGAAATCCGGGATTGTCACATTCACCAAAGACGGCATCG
The DNA here is from genome assembly GCF_014842925.1 of Roseibium polysiphoniae. Taxonomy (GTDB): domain Bacteria; phylum Pseudomonadota; class Alphaproteobacteria; order Rhizobiales; family Stappiaceae; genus Roseibium; species Roseibium polysiphoniae. Next base: position 464,632 of record NZ_JACYXJ010000001.1, on the reverse strand, counting down.
AATCCAAAGCAATCGCAGACACTCTTCGCGATCAAGGGATCTATGTGTCCGTCGCGCCTGTCACCGGAGCCAGACTGGACTTCGAAGCCCGCAACCTTCCGGCAATGATCCGGGCGTCCGTGCATTACTTCAACACGCACGATGAGATCGCTCGGTTTGTCGATGCGGTGAAGGTGATTTGCTGAAAGCGGCCGTTTAATCTTCAAGCTCAAACGGCAGCAAAGTCCGCATTGCAGACCTCTGTGCGGAGCGCAGCCAAGGTCTGAAACGAGCCCAAAGATACCAAAACCAAATTGGGTACCTTTCTCTAATTCCCGGTGATATGGAGCGGATGTTGGACACAAGCAGAGCGGAGGCTCTATGCAATACGCAATTGTAGATGATGGCCGTCGGGAAGCGTTTCGAGGCGGCAGGGGGACCTGCCCGACTTGTGGTGCCAGCATGCATGCTAAATGCGGTCCCCGAGTCATTCACCATTGGGCGCATCAAGGTCGGCGTAATTGTGATCCGTGGTGGGAAAACGAAACCCAATGGCATCGTGAGTGGAAAAATTTGTTCCCTGAACCGTGCCGAGAGGTTTCTCATACTGCGCCAAATGGCGAGATCCACCGTGCTGATATTAAAACACCTACTGGCATCTACATCGAGGTGCAGCACTCAAGAATGACCGATGCTGAGCGCATTTCTCGCGAAGCCTTCTACCAAAATCTCGTTTGGGTGATCGACGGAAAGCCATTTCGCAAAAACTTTGACATATACCACATGCTGCCAGACCCAATGTCCGACTTGGCGCAGGACTTGGTATGGTCCAAAGCGGCACGCCGTATGAACGGTGCGAACCGTGGCCTGTTCTTTCGTGTTTCGGCGAATCAGGACGATTTTCCGGGAGCAACAAAAGCCACGTTACGCTCCGGATGGATTGAGGGGATTGATAAAATTGAAGCCGAAGTGAAGGCAAGCTACCGTGGACATCACCAATATGATTGGGTCCGCCCCCGGAAAACATGGCTCGATGCTACTTGCCCAGTTTACATTGATTTCGGTGATGATTGGCTTTGCAGGTTGGAAGTTTACGATGAGACGGGGTTGAAATGCATTCGCTTGGTTGCCAAACGACAGTTCATTCATGACGTAATGACAGAAGCATCCGTGGCCGACATCGCTTCGCGGTTCTATTCAATTTCGAGCTGAGCGGTTAGCTACAACCGAGGTAACACAAAATAGAATTGATTACCTTGCTATATAGCGAGTAGCAGCTTGGTCCGCAGACCCGCCGTTTGTGTAGAGCGCAGCGAACTGTCGCATCCCGCCATTTCAAAAATTTGCTGCGTTGGAACGAAAGTCAGCTTGCGGGGCCCGTTATCAAGCCGATGAACGTCCAAAATGAAGGCGCATCGCAGTCTTCGATTGAGCTGACGGTGAAGGAAGCTCAGAGGCAAGTCGTGCAAAAGCCCCGACCAGCTGGAAGAGCTGTTTGCACCCGCAGCGCCTCCCCTCCTGCGTCATCCCCGACGTGATCGGGGATCCATTGGCACCCGAACCGTTTGTCTAGGTGCACGAGAGTCGCCGAAAGACCTCGGCGCGTTCGCCACTTTCTCCTGGCCTGCGAGGTGGATTGGATCCCCGATCACGCCGGGGATGACGGCCTGTCGGGTTTGACCCTCCGATGCCTTGTCTTCGTGTCCGCTGTCATCCCCGCCTTCGTCGCCCAGGCCAGAGACGCGCCGCAGAACGCGGATCTGACACGACAGAGCATGTGAGGAAGCGCTGCTTGGATCCTCGGGACAGGCCCGAGGATGACTGCCGATGGCTGGGCGGTTCAGACACCCGACCCTTCTCGCGATGAGCATTTGCTTTGCGTCTCGAAGCATGGCGGCGCAATCCGCCGAAGCGGCCATTCGTTGCACCGTCGAAGACCATTACCGCAAGACGGCGGCTGTGCGGACAATCCCGCCGTTCAATCCTTTGACGGTGAATCAGCGATGGGTCTCAACGCCGACCGGCGCCGCAAGTTATTGAATTTGCATATGCTGGAGGGGCACGCTGTGGAGCCGATCAACAGCCAGCACCTCAGATCAGCCTGTGTTGTGGCCCGTGCAAGTGCAATTTTCCCTCACCTAAAAGTTGACATTCTGCCTGAAAACCCCTAGAAGTACGCATCGATATTTTTTTGCTGAGCTATGGTTACAACGCGTTTGGCACCGCGTTCTGAACGAATTCTCCCTTTAAAGCATCGCTATCATCAGCCGCTAGCCCTTGGCTTGTCGGTTCCTCTCTCTATGCTATGAAAGGGTTCATCATGACCACTGGCACAGTAAAATGGTTCAATTCCACCAAGGGCTTCGGCTTCATCCAGCCTGACAATGGCGGCCCGGACGCATTCGTCCATATCACCGCTGTCGAGCGTGCTGGCATGAACGAAATCGTTGAAGGCCAGAAAATCGGCTACGACATGGAGCGCGACACCAAGTCGGGCAAGATGTCCGCCTGCAATCTGCAAGCCGCCTGATAGATCCGGAATCTGCTTTCCCTTGACCTCGGATGTACTGGCACCGTCGAAAGCATGAGACCAAACAAGGTCAGGCAAGTTGCCTGGCCTTTTTCGTAACTGCTCACCGGTGAGCGGCCTCCACGAGGAAAGCCATGTCCGAGAATTATAGCAAACTCCGCCAACAGGCCGAAGTCGCCTTTGGTAAAACCCAGTCGCAACTCTTCGAACGCAAACGTGCGATTGAAGACCTGAACTCGATCGTAATCGCCCGCGACGAAAAGACCCAGAGGCTGCGAGAGGCTCGGCTTGCCAAAGAATTGCAAGACTGCATGGCCTCAGAAACCAAGCCCTCTTCGAAACGCGCAAAAAAGTCTTTAAGTCGCTCGGCGTAACCCATCAATTGGAATTGAGATTTGAAGAATATTAGAAACAACGAACACTCCGACCGCCGCAGCGCTGCGAAAGACGCCAAGGCAGCTCTTGTTGAGGCTTTTCGTGCTGCCAAGGAAACTGCAGAACCGACCCGAGAAGCCAGACAGATGGAACGGCGTTTGGTCGCGGAAGCTCGTGACAAGCGCCGCGCCGAGCGCGAGCAGGTGAAGCTTGATGAGCGAAATCGCGTTGCCGCGGAAGCAGCAGCACGAGATGCGGCCGTTGCTGCGGCAGCTAGAGCTGAAATCGACGCGCGCGAGTTGGCTGATAAGAACCGTATCGAACGCGTCCTGCAGGACGAAGCAGCCCGTAAAGCTAAACGCGACCAGCGCTACGCAAATCGAAAGGCCCGTTAGGCCTGAAAGTGTCATGACGCGAAAGTCGTCGATTTGCCAGGCAAACTGAAGGCCGCACAAACACCTCAGCCTTCGCCAATGGTTCCCAACCAGTCCAGGAAAACGCCCAACCGGCGCAGACCCGAGACGCGGGTGAGATAGAGCGCGGAGATATCCAGCGGTTCCACATCAAGCTGACCAGGGAACAACTCAACCAGGCGTCCCGCGCGCAGGTCTTCGGCGATCATGAAATCAGAGAACCGTGCAATGCCCAGACCGTTCAGCACCAATTGACGCACCGCTTCGCCATTGCCAGCGGTCAAAGCCGGAGACACACGCACCGGGGCTTTGTGGTTGGCAAAGCGCAAGGTGTTTATGTGCTCGGGTATGGCGAACCGCACTTGCTCCAGCTTCGCGAGGTCGGCTGGCGTCTCCGGCCAACCGTGGCGATCAAGATACGCCGGGGCGGCCACCAGTTTCCAGGCTGTGCGCCCCAAGGGGCGATGCAACATTTCGCTATCGGGCAGCGGACCCAGCCGAATGGCAACATCTGCATGACTGCCAATCAGATCCACCAGCATGTCAGTCATGTCGATCGACAACTGGATGTCCGGGTATTGCGCGCGAAACTCTGGCAGACGCGGGGCGAGGACATGCAGGACATAAGGTACGGGCGCGTTGACACGCAGAGGTCCAGCGGGGGCCTGGCCGCTCGTTGCTATTTCTTGCAGGCTTTCGCTGCGGTCCAGAATTTCGCGCGCCTCGGCCAGAACAGCGGCGCCTTCGGGCGTGATTTCGATGGACCGCGTGGTGCGCCTGAGCAATGTGACGTTCAGTTGCTCTTCCAGCCGGGTGACCGAGCGGCTGAGTGTTGACGCGGAAACGCCCCTGCGCCGCGCGGATTCAGCGAAGCCGCCATCATCGACGATCCCGACAAAAGCAGCGAGGTCCCCCATGCGCAATAATTCGTGCACTTTTTGCAATGATCCATTCCAGACATGTCTATTCTCGCAATAGATAATGACAGGCATATACGGCGTCGACATCAAATTTATGGAGAGAACCGATGCCACTTGCCCTATGGGCGCTGACCATCAGCGCTTTTGCCGTCGGAACGACCGAGTTCGTTATCGTTGGCTTGCTTCCCACCATTGCCGCCGATCTTGGCGTCTCAACTCCCTCTGCTGGCCTGCTCGTCAGCCTGTATGCACTGGGCGTCACCATTGGTGCACCGGTGCTGACCGCACTGGCCGACCGGGTGCCGCGCAAGACACTGTTGCTGCTCCTGCTGGCGCTGTTCACGGTCGGCAATGCCTACGCCGCCTTTGCGCCCGATTATAACAGTCTTGTCGTTGCGCGCTTTATCACCGGTCTCGCCCACGGCGTTTTCTTTGCCATCGCCTCGACCATCGCCACTGACCTGGTGGAACCTCAAAAGGAAAGTTCGGCCATTGCCTTGGTGTTCCTCGGCCTGACAGTCGCTTTGGTGACAGGTGTGCCTTTGGGGACGTTCATCGGTCAAAACTTCGGCTGGCAGTCGACCTTCCTTGGCGTTGTCGCTCTTGGCGTGATCGGCTTTGTCGCCTCTGCCGTCCTGGTGCCAGCCAATCTGACCCGTACCGCGTCTGCCGGGATCAAGGCGCAGTTGCAGGTGCTGACGTCGCCGCGGTTGCTGCTGGTCTATCTGATCACGGCCGTCGGCTATGGCGGTAACTTCATCGCCTTTACCTTCCTTGCGCCGATGTTGAATGAAGTCACCGGCCTGTCCGCAGGAGCCATCAGCCTTGTGATGCTGCTTTACGGCGCCTCTGTCGCTGTGGGGAACATCGCAGGCGGCAAGTTGTCGGACCGTATCGGTGCCGTGCCCGCACTGACCCTGATCTTTGCAGGTCTGGCGGTGGCGCTGCTGGCGCTTGGGTCGACCCTCACCAACCCGATCGCAGCCATCGCGGTTACTGCCTTTTGGGGCGGCTTTGCCTTCGCCAACGTGCCGCCGCTGCAATCCTATGTCGTGCAGATCGCACGCGAGGTCTCACCCGGTGCGGTTGATGTGGCTTCTGGACTGAACATCGGTGCGTTCAATCTTGGTATTGCCGGCGGGGCATTCGCCGGTGGGTTTGTTGTAGAAGGCATTGGACTGGCCGCCACGCCTTACATCGCTGCTGGCGTTGTGGTTGTCGGGATCGTTCTGGTGCGCCTTTCAGGTCGCTTGAACGTCCCCTCGCCGCAGATCGTCGCCGCCGAATAGGCTCCCCTTGCCCCGCCGTAGCACTCCAGCGAGCGGCGGGGCGAGACACTCAACTGGTGCCACCTGTCAACTACCTTGCACAGACAGCGAACGACTGCTTTCAAGATCAGGTTGAGCCCTCGAACGTCCGAAATGAGGGCGCATTGCCGTCTTCGACTTGACTGACGGCGAAGGTGCATCAGTAGTAAGTCGACCATGTGCGGAAACGCTGCATGGATCCTCGGGACAAGCCCGAGGATGACCACCGATGTGTTGGGGGCGGGGGCGCGACGCTCGCTGCCCGCCTCGCCAGGAGCGCGAGCTGCGCGTTTCAAGAGCTGATCGCCAGTCGGTCTTGAACCTCTCGCAGGCCCTGCACACGCACCCGGTCCTCCCTCTTCTTCCCTCTCTCCCTGTCGCAAATGGACGATCATGTGGCGCTGCAGCATGAGCGGTGCGTTTGGGGTCGTGCGATTGGTCCGGAAGCATCGCAACGCTGCGAGGCTCAAGAGGGCTGATCATGGTTCAAGTGTTGCACGGGATCTGGGCGCTTCTGATCGGCGTGGTCTTCATCATGCTGGGCAACGGCATGCAGTTCACCCTGATCGGCCTGCGCGGCGGGATCGAGGGGTTTTCGGCCGCTGAACTTGCCATCATCACCTCGGGCTATTTCGTCGGCTTCCTGTCCGGCGCGCGCCTCGCCTCCAAGCTCATCCGGCGCGTCGGTCATGTGCGCGTGTTCGCGGCCCTCGGCAGCTTCATGTCGGCGGGTGTGATCGCCTTTCCGCTGCTGACCGAGCCATGGGCCTGGACGCTGTTGCGGCTGCTCGTCGGCTTCTGCATGTCCGGCATCTATGTCACGGCGGAAAGCTGGCTCAATGATGCGGCGACCAACGACACCCGCGGCAAGGTACTTTCGACCTACATGATCGCGCAGACGCTCGGCATCATCGGCGCACAGGGTCTTTTGACCCTCGGCGACGCGGGCACCTCCACGCTCTTCATCTGCGCCTCGATCCTTGTTTCGATCTCCTTCGCGCCGATCCTGTTGTCGGTGGCAAAGGTTCCAGCGGCCGAGGTCGCCCGTCCCATGCCATTGCGCGATCTATTCCTGCAGTCGCCGCTCGGCACGGTGGGGATCTTCCTGCTGGGCTGTATCTATGCGACGCAATCGGGCATGGGTGCGGTCTTCGGGACACAGATCGGGCTTGCCCCTGACCAGATCGCGTTTTTTGTCGCCATGCTGTTTGCCGGCTCGCTGCTGCTGCAATATCCAATCGGCTGGCTGTCGGACCGGATGGACCGGCGCAAGCTGATCTTCGGGTCGGCGTTTCTCGGAGCCCTGGCGTGTGTCATGGGCTGGCTCAACGGCGGCGAGCTCTGGCACATGATGGCGGCAGCGTTCTTCGCCGGCGGCGTGACCGCCCCGCTCTATGCGCTGTTCCTGGCCTATACCAACGACACACTGCCGCTGGAAGACATGGCGGCGGCCTCCGGCGGGTTGGTTCTGAGCTTCGGCATCGGCGCGATTTTGGGGCCGCTCATCACCGGCTGGGCGATGGAAGAATATGGCCCGTCCGCCTTCTGGCTCGTGCTGACCCTGACCTTCGGCGCCATCGCGCTCTATGCGCTTTACCGGATGACCCAACGGTCCATGGTGCCGGTGGAAGACACCGAGAGCTATCTGAGCGTCTTGCCGACCGCCTCGCCCGTGGCCGTCGAGGCAGCCGGCGTCTGGGCAGCAGAACAGGCTGAAGCTGAGGCTGAGGAAAGCACCAGGACCGACTCCTAGCCCCCCCCCTTTAAAAGTGCTGAAATCCGGGAAACTGGTCGATCGGAAGCGGACCATCAGCCCCTTGAAGCTGCAGGTGTCCGCTGCCGGGCGTGACCTTGCCGATACGTGTGACCGGGCAGCCGGCCTTCCTGGAATCAGCCTCGAAGGTGCTTGCCCTGTCTTCCGGCACACAAGCCAAAATTTCATAGTCATCGCCGCCATTGAGGCAGGCCTGAAAGGTCGGTTGATCGGCCTTCGAAATGGCCGTCAGCGCTGACGACAGCGGCACGTCGGCAAGCTCCAGCAGGAGATCGACGTCAGACGCCCGAGCAAGGTGAGCCGCGTCTGCCAGAAGACCGTCGGAGATGTCCATGGCGGCGCTGGCGCTGGCGCGGACCGCGCCGCCGAGCTTCACCTTGGGCTGGGGCAGCAGGTAACGGTCGAGGATATGGCGATGATCGCTCTCAGAGAGGCCCATACGGTGGGCGAAGCCCGGATCAAGCCGCGCTTTCAGACCGGCAGCGGCATCGCCGATGGTGCCGGTCACATAGAGAAGATCGCCAGGCGCCGCTCCGCTCCGCCGCACCGCAGTGCCGACGGGTGTTTCACCAATGGCCGTCACAGAAATCTGCAGACCCTCTCCGGTGCGGATGGTGTCTCCGCCCAAAAGGACTACATTGAAAGCAGATTGATCGCCGGACAGACCGCAGCAGAAGCGCTCCAGCCAATCTTCGCGCCAGTCGTCAGGCAGTCCAAGCCCAAGCAGGTAGGCGGTCGGAACAGCGCCCTTGGCGGAGAGATCCGACAGATTGACCCGCAGTGCCTTGGCGGCGATCGCCTCGGGCGGGTCGTCTGCAAAGAAGTGGACGTCGGCGGCCAGCATGTCCTTGGTCAGAACCAGCTCGTGGCCGTCATGAGGCGCATAGACCGCCGCGTCGTCAGTGAGGCCGAGGCTGCCCGGATCGCTGGCCAGGGGCGCCAGATAGCGCTTGATCAGCTCAAACTCGCCAATCCTTTGATCTGGGCTGGCTTGCTCTGGTCCTGCCTCTTGCGGCCGGTCACCGGCCATCGTCACGCCTCGCCGGTGCCAGCCTCGTCCGGCTGCACGTCGGGCGCCACGAATTCGCTGTTGCGCAGGTCATGGGCCAGCCGGTCCAACACGCCGTTGACAAGACCCGGCTCGTCTTCCTGGAAGAACGCCTTGGCGACATCGATGTATTCGGAAATGATCACCCGTGCCGGCACATCCTTGCGCCGCAGCAGCTCAAACCCGCCGGAGCGCAGGATGGCGCGCAACAGGCTGTCGATGCGCTTCAGCGGCCAGCCTTCGCTCAAGGCTGTGTGAATGAAGGGATCGAGGAATTTCTGATCCGCAACAACACCCTTGACGATGTCCTTGAACCATTGTTCGTCCGCATCGCGGTATTGCTCGCCGTCCAGCTCCTTGCCGAGACGGAACGCGGTGAATTCGCTCACCACATCGGAGAGCGGCGCACCGCCCACATCCATCTGATAGAGCGCCTGCACAGCCGCAAGACGGGCAACGCCGCGCTTGTTCGCCGGGCGCGGACCATCGTCTTTCGGTTTTGAGTCCGTATGGGGCTTCGATTGCTCGACCTTGTCGGTCATATTGTTAAACTCCGAGCCTTTCGCGCAGGGCGATCATGGCCAAGGCTGCTTCAGCTGCCGCGCCGCCCTTGTTCTTTTCACTGACCTTTGCCCGTGCCCAGGCCTGGGCGTCGTTTTCTACGGTCAGGATTCCGTTGCCGATCGCCAGGTCCGCGTCGACCATCAGATCCATGATGACCCGAGCCGATTCATTGGCGACGATATCATAGTGGGAGGTTTCGCCGCGGATCACTGCGCCCAGAAGCACAAATCCATCGTAGAGCTCACCATCGTTTTCCATAGCGGTCATAACCATCGAAAGGGCCGCAGGAATTTCCAGAACGCCAGGCACAGCGATGCGCTCGTAAGTTCCGCCTGCCGCCTCGATCGCCTGGATCGCGCCTTCGGCGAGGGCGTCTGCAAGATCGTCATAGAAACGGGCTTCGATGATCAGGATCTTCGGTGCTGAGGCCATGGGTCCATTCGTCTTTCTTGAGGGTCGCGACAGGAACCATGCCCGTGCGAATTTGTCCACCCCGTTCCCTGCCCCGGCGGGCTATCGCTGGGGAGAAAAACAAGGTCTGGTAAACGCGAGCCGCTCTGGTCGGCTGCGCCAATCGCTGCCTTCAGTTACGCCTCGTGCGTGAATTCCGCAAGACGTGCTGCATAACGGGCCATCATGTCGACTTCAAGATTCACGAGATCGCCCTCCTGGCGGTCGCCCCAAGTGGTGACGGCGAGCGTGTGCGGGATCAGGAAAACGGAGAACAGCAGCCCCTCGGCCTCATTGACCGTCAGAGACGTCCCGTCGAGGCAGACCGAGCCTTTCTTGGCGATGAAAGGCGCGACTTCGCGGGAGACTTCAAACTGGAAGTAGACGCTGTCTTCGTGGTCGGTCCGCTTTGTGATCTTCGCGGTGCCATCGACGTGGCCGAGCACGAGATGACCGCCCAGTTCCGTACCCATGGCGAGGGAACGCTCCAGGTTCAGTTTCTGGCCGGCGGACCATTGGCTGGCCGTTGTCAGCGCAAGGGTTTCTGCCGCCGATTCAACCTCGAACCAGTTGCTCCCGTCAGCGCCATGGCCCTTGGCCGTCACCGTGTGGCAGGGACCGCCACAGGCAATGGATGCACCAAGATCGATGCCATTGGGATCATAAACAGTCTTGATGCGAGTCCTGATCCCCGCCGGAATCTTCTCGACCGACAGGATCTCGCCAAGGTCGGTGACAATACCGGTGAACATGTCAGGCCCCACTTCCAGTTTCAGATGCAGATTCAGGTGCGTTTGCGCAAATAAAGATAGGCGTCACCATTCAGACGACCGCTGTCGATACATTGATATCTGGGATCGGCCAGCACCGCTTCAAGGTCAAGACCGTGCAGGGCCGGTATGCCGCCCGCACCGACCTCAACCGCTCCCGTCACCACACACAGATCATCGACACATTCCGTGCTCAGGAAGGCGCTGGCAATACGTGATCCGCCCTCGATCATCAGCCGCGTGATACCACGGGTTCCAAGCGCGCGCAGGGCCACAGACGGCGCGATACGGCCCTCTTCCAGCGGAACGCGCACGATCAGCACGCCCTCATTCGCCAAGGCCTTGATCCGCTCGGGATCGGCGTCGTTGCCTGCAATCAACCAGACCGGCACATCTGCGGCAGTCTGAACCAGCTTTGAGTTTAGCGGCAGCTTCGCCGCGGCGTCCAGAACCACCCGGACCGGAGACTGATCCGCCATGCCCGGCAGGCGGCAGGTCAGCTGCGGGTCATCAGCCAGGGCGGTGCCGATGCCCACGAGTATCGCGTCATGGGAGGCGCGGAATCCATGGACGTGGCGCATGGACAAGGGGCATGAAATCCTGACCTGACCGGCGCCAGGGCGGCCGATGAAACCATCCTGCGAGACCGCCAGTTTCAAGAACACATGGGGGCGCTGTTCGGTGATCCGAAGTGCGAAGCCATGGTGGAGGTCTGCACAGGCCTTTGCCTCGACGCCAACAACCACGTCGATGCCCGCCTCTTGCAACATCGCGATGCCCCTGCCTGCAACGCGCGGATTGGGATCGCGCATGCCGATCACCACACGGGTGATGCCGGCCTCGATCAAGGCGCTGGAACAGGGCGGCGTGCGTCCGAAATGGGAACAAGGCTCAAGGGTGACATAGCAGGTCGCGCCACGTGCCCGCTCGCCTGCCTGGCGCAGGGCGTTTACTTCCGCATGGGCGCTGCCTGGACGGGAGGTAACACCACGGCCGACAAGAACATCGTCGCCGTTTTCATCCTGTGCGACGATAATCGCGCCCACGGACGGGTTGGGCCACACACGTCCCAGGCCGCGGCGCGCAAGACGCACGGCCGCCAGCATGAAACGGCGATCCTGTTCGGCACTGGTCGTCATGAGTTTCGTGTCACCCTCTGGCTGGACGATTGAGGCATGAGCGCACGAGCGGGCGCTCCGTCCTACAGCTCGACCAGAGGCTGGCCATCCGGTCCACTCAATTCATCGAGAAGTGCCTCGAAATCCTTGGCTTCCCGGAAATTCTTGTAGACCGATGCAAAGCGGACATAGGCCACGTCATCGATTCCCTTCAGGCCTTCCATGACATGGTTGCCGATGGTCTCGGCAGTGACATCGCTTTCACCGGAACTTTCCAGCTGGCGGACGATGCCGCTGACCATCCGCTCGATCCGCTCAGGCTCGACCGGCCTCTTGCGCACGGCGATGGACACCGAGCGCATGAGTTTTTCACGATCAAACGGCACGCGGCGTCCTGACCGTTTCAGCACCATGAGTTCGCGCAGCTGCACGCGCTCGAAGGTGGTGAAGCGTCCGGCACAGGTGTTGCAGACCCTGCGCCGGCGAATGGCCGTGTTGTCCTCGGTCGGACGCGAGTCCTTGACCTGGGTTTCATCACCGCCGCAATAGGGACACCGCATGCTGTTCTCCGTTAGGCGGCCAAATCAGGCCGGATAGATCGGGAAGCGAGCCGTCAGGGCCTCGACCTTCGCCTTCACCGCAGCTTCGACGGCGGCATTGCCATCTTCACTGTTTGCAGCTTTCAGGCCATCGAGAACTTCCGTAATCAACAGACCAACTTCACGGAACTCGGCAATGCCGAAGCCGCGGGTCGTTGCTGCTGGTGTTCCAAGACGGATTCCCGAGGTGATCATAGGCTTCTGCGGATCGTTCGGCACACCGTTCTTGTTACAGGTGATGGCTGCGCGGCCAAGGCTGTTTTCAGTGTCGCGACCGGTCAGCATCTTGGGACGCAGATCAACCAGCATCAAATGGGTGTCCGTACCGCCGGATACAATCTCGACACCACCTTCACGCAGTGTTTCGGCCAGCACCTGGGCATTGGCACGCACGGATTTGACGTAGTCCTTGAAGCCTGGCGCCAGCGCTTCGCCGAAGGCCACGGCCTTTGCAGCGACGACATGCATGAGCGGGCCGCCCTGCAAGCCTGGGAAAACCGCAGAGTTGATCTTCTTGGCGATCGCCTCGTCATTGGTCAGAACCATGCCGCCGCGCGGTCCGCGCAGGGTCTTGTGGGTGGTCGTGGTCGCGACATCTGCATGAGGGAACGGGCTCGGATGCTCTCCGGCCGCCACAAGACCGGCGAAATGAGCCATGTCGACCATCAGGAATGCGCCGACTTCGTCAGCAACTTCCCGGAACTTGGCAAAATCGATCTGGCGTGAATAGGCGGAGCCACCGGCAATGATCAGCTTCGGCTTGTGCTCACGAGCAAGCTCGGCCATCGCGTCATAGTCGATCAGGCCCGTTTCGAGATCCAGACCGTATTGAATTGCGTTGAACCACTTGCCAGACATGTTCGGACGGGCACCATGAGTCAGGTGACCACCTGCATCCAAGCTCATGCCCAGGATGGTGTCACCTGGCTTGATCAGCGCCAGGAAGACAGACTGGTTTGCCTGGCTGCCCGAGCTCGGCTGAACGTTGGCAAAATCGCATCCAAACAGCTTCTTGGCACGATCAATCGCCAGATCTTCGGCGATATCGACGAACTCGCAGCCACCGTAGTAGCGCTTGCCCGGATAGCCTTCAGCGTATTTGTTGGTAAGAACCGAGCCTTGCGCGTCCAGAACAGCCTGGGACACGATGTTTTCAGAGGCGATGAGCTCGATCTCATGCTGCTGACGACCGAGTTCCTTTTGGATCGCACCGAACAGCTCGGGATCGCTCTCGGCAAGCGGACGCGTGAAGAAATCGGAGAAAGAAGACTGGCTGGTCGCGGAATCCGTCAAAGACATCGCACCTTCCTTTTCAGCTGGAGCTCGACAAGTGGGGCACTATGCCCTGCAGCGCGACATCGGCATCAGCAGCCTGCCGCATTCTGTTGGCGTCGGAACTACCATAGAGACGACAGCGATCCAAGAGCCACGCCGACGCAGGGCCTCACAAAACCGACACCCTTTGGGCGAAACATATTTGAGGATCTTGCTCGCGTCAGACAACGCGGCCGCGTGCCGGTGATGGCGCGGCTGGCGGCGCTTCGCGCTCGATCCGGCGCAAGAGTTTGCGAACAGCGAGATTTTTGAGATCTGCCGAGGCGGCCTTGGACGGCCCGATGACCACCACTTCGATGCCCGTCGATGCGTCAATCGCCGTCACCTTGACCTGTTGGCCGACGGGATGAAACTCGATGTAGATTTCGCCTGGAACGGGACCTTGGCGGCTCATGGATGCAGACTCATTCCGCGATCAGATAACTCAGAACCATGAGAAAGACACGCCCGGCCGGACTTGGCAAGACCTGCTCCAAGTCCGGGACCGGTCGAGATCATGTGTTGGTCAGAGACGCGCCGTGAACCCGGCAATGTCATCTGGGGCGGAATACAGACCATCGCGGTTGTAGATATCATCGCGGAACTGGATGACACCATCAGCAGTCGACCAGGCGGTGATGTAGGTGAGATAGAGCGGAATGCTCGACTTGAGCCGGACATCCTCGCGCTCGCCTACGCGGATCATGTCGTCAACGCGCGCACGGTTCCAGTCCGGTGTGGTGGACTGAAGCAGCCAGGTCACGAGTTCCTTGACGTTCTGCACACGCACGCAACCTGAGGAGTGGAAGCGATAGTCACTGCCGAAGAGAGACTTCGAAGGCGTGTCGTGCAGATAGACCTGATGCTGGTTGTGGAAGTTGATGCGCACGCTGCCGAGGGAGTTGATCTCGCCCGGTTCCTGACGGAACTGATATTTCGTCGCTTCTTCCGTGTTCCAGTCGATCTGCTGCCAGCTGAGCTCATTGCCCTTCCAGTCGAAGATCCGGATCTTGTTCTTGGCCAGATACTGAGGGTCTTCCTTCATCTTCGGGATCAGGTCCTTGCGGATGATCGAGACGGGGACGGTCCAGTAGGGGTTAAAGTTCAGCTCGTAGATCTTGCTGTTGAGGATCGGCGTCTGCCGGTCGATCTTGCCAACAACTGCGTTGTGGCGCGAGCGGACATGGCCGTTTTCAACGGCTTCGATCTCGGCTGCGGGTATGTTGACCATCACGTAGCGGTCGCCCAGGAAACCCGACATGGCACGCAGGCGTATCAGGTTGGTCTCAAGCTGACGCAGGCGCACCTCAGCGGGGACATTGAGCGCCGTCACTGTGGAACTGCCCAGAACACCGTCCGGGATCAGGCCGTGGCGCATCTGGAACCGGCGCAGACCCGCGTCAACGTAGGAATCGAATGTGTTGGAAAGGCCGGCGGTCTGTTCAAGATCGCCAGAGGCCATCAGACGCTTGCGCAGTTCAAGAACGCGCGCATCCTTTGCGCCGATACGCAGCGGGCGCTTGCCGGCATCGCTGACCCGGCCCCAGCCGCCCAGCTGCACAATCCGTGAATAATGGTCGATTGCTACGGAGATGTAATTTGCCGTTTCGGGTGAAAGCGTCGGGTTCGACGACTTCATCGCCTGCAGCGATTCCATCGTCGCATCGAAACGATCTTCCCACTCAACGCGCTGCTGATGCTGACGCAGAGCTTGAAGAGGAGACTGTGACTCGGCGATCGCGGTCACGCTAAAGCCGACCAACATCGACGACAGCATCGCGCCACAGACGGCGAACCTGCCAAGGTCGCCCTTTCCGCCAAAACGCGCGGCTTTTGCTACAGTAGAGCGCAGCAGTTCGGGACGGAAATCAAAAGATCGGCCAAGGTTCATCATCGTGCACATCACCAGTCGAAATTCGCAGCTAGGAACTTACGTGGTGCCTAGCATTATCTTGCTTAACAAAATGGCGTCAAAAAAGGCCAGCTGGGCACATCATCTTCGCACAATCCCCTTAACCAAGCCATTTCAATGTGTCCAGATCATGTCGCAGTGCCACAATTGAGCTCTGACGAAACGCATCCGCAGGCAAATTTTGGTCAAGCGGGCGACTTCCTTCCTGCCCGACACGAGGCCGATGGCAGAACGAGGAACGCCGTCCCAGTTTACCCGGAACGGCGTTTCTCGTCATCTGGATCTGTCGCTAAATTTTAGAGACGATACAAGATCTGGTCGGTCCAGAAGCGTTCCAGACGGCGGAGAGACTTGTTCAAGGAAACAAAGTCTTCCGGTCCGATCTCGCCCACCTGCTCCACCGACAGCATGTGACGCTCGTAAAGATCATTGACGATCCTTGCGACTTCCTGGCCCTTGTCGGTCAGGGAGACACGGACCGAACGGCGATCCATGCGCGAACGCTGATGGTGAATGTAACCGGTCTCGACCAGTTTCTTCAGATTGTAGGATACGTTTGACCCCAGGTAGTAGCCGCGTGTCCGCAGCTCGCCTGCCGTCAGTTCGGCGTCGCCGATGTTGAATAGGAGCAGAGCCTGCACACTGTTCACATCGGACCGGCCCATACGGTCAAACTCATCCTTGATAACATCGAGGAGTCGACGATGCAGCCGCTCAACGAGCGTCAGCGCTTCCAGGTAGAGCGGTTTGATTTCCGTCTCCCCTTCGCCCTGTACCACTGCATCGACTGCCCTTGTTGCGGTGATCATATGTTTGCGCCTCTATATACCTGTCACTCGGTGGATATTTTTCCCACCTTGATCATCACAGTACACAGACGCTTCTAAAATCCGCTTAAGAGACACGCTGAATCAGAAGTTAAATGTTTTCAGGCGTTTGTCCAAAGGCTTGAAACATTTGATTCATGATGTTCCGCGCAGGTATTTCACGATACCCGAGAAGTCGACGCCTTCACCGCCTGAATTGCAGAACAGGGAGTAAAGCGCGGCGGCCTGCGCCCCCAGTGGCGTCCCTGCCCCTGAGGAATGTGCTGCGTCCTGGGCCAGCTTCAGATCCTTGAGCATCATTTCAGCCGCAAAGCCAGGCTGGTAATCCCGGTTCGCCGGAGAAGACGGCAGGGGTCCCGGGACGGGACAATAGGACGTCAACGCCCAGCACTGCCCAGAAGCGGTTGAGGAAATGTCGAAAAGTTTCTGCGGATCGAGACCAAGTCGTTCAGCAAGGACGAAGGCTTCGCTGACACCGATCATCGAAATGCCGAGGATCATGTTGTTACAGATCTTGGCAGCCTGCCCGGTGCCCGCGTCACCGGCGTGAACGATCGTCTTGCCCATGATGTCCAGAAACGGCTTGGCGGCAGCAAATGCATTTTCGGGTCCGCCGACCATGAACGTCAGCGTTCCGGCCGTCGCGCCGCCGACACCACCAGACACGGGTGCGTCGACCATCGGCATGTCCTTGCCGGCAGCAGCGGCGGCGACAACGCGCGCGCTGTCGACGTCGATCGTGGAGCTGTCAATCAAGAGCGTGCCAGGACGTGCGTTGTCGAGGATGCCGCCTTCGCCCTGATAGATCTTGCGCACATGGGCACCGGCCGGAAGCATGGTGACGATCACATCAGCGCCTTCGGCAAGATCGGCAACGCTCTCGGCACGGCTTCCACCTGCAGCCTCGAGCGCAGCCAGTGCTGCCTCGGACAGATCAAAGCCGGAGACCTTATGGCCTGCCTTGACCAGGTTGGCAGCCATGGGGCCGCCCATATTGCCAAGCCCGATGAAACCGATGTTCGTTGCCATGTTTTCCTCCCGATGGCGAATGACTGAAAACCCGGCGCCAGGGCCAGGACGAAGATGATCCCGACAAAGTCCCGCTAATTGGTGCGGTTCTCACGCTCCATCAGATACATGAGCAGGAGATAGATGGCGATCGTCAGAATGTAGAAGGAGATCTCGTAAGGGCGGCGCCCATAGATATCGGAAAAAAGGGAATGCATCACGATCTGGCTCATGGCGCGAAAGAGCCACATCACCGTTCCCCAGGACACCGCCAGCCAAAGGCCCGTGGCCGCCACGAGATCGAGCACGGCGAAAAAGACGGTCGCTGCCTGCCATTCGATTGGCATGTCCCAGAACCACAGGCCGCGCCAGGGCACGAAGCCGACGATGCGCGCCCAATGGATGATGCCACCGCCGACCAGGAGCAGCGCAATGCCTCTGAGATACCAGATCAGGACCGTGCTCCACGGCGGGCGCGTTTTGATAAGGTCCTGGAAGCTGGTGATCATGGCCGGATCCGATCAGGTCAGTGGAAGGTCGCCTGTTGTTGGTTCTTCGAAATACGCCTGCAGATCGGCGCTGTCTACCTGATCTAACTGATCGGGCTGCCATTTTGGCGCATGATCCTTGTCCACAAGCACCGCGCGCACGCCTTCAAAGAAGTCATGACCTTGGAGAACCTGGCTGACAATTCGGTATTCGAGTTTCATACAGCCATTGAAATCCAGGGAAGCGCCCCGGCGCATCTGCTCAAAGGCGAGATGGACGCTGGTCGGGGATTTTGAGCGGATGGCAGCGGCGGTCTTTGCTGCGAATTCATGGCCTGAAGCGTCAAGCTGCTCCATAATTGCCGACACCGAGCCGGCAGAAAAGGCCGCTTCAACCAGATCGGCTTGTTTCATCAATTCGGACGCACCAGCGTCGACGGCACAGGCTTCGATTGCGCCATCGACGTCGTCACTCGTTTCCAGCGCCTTCAAAAGCTGCTCGACGCCGTCCCGGTGAATGGTGTGGGTCAGGACACCGGTTTCATAGGCGTCCGCCTGTTTCAGGCGCCCGGCGCTCATGGCGCAATAGGTGCCGGTGAAGCGCGGCATGCGCGGCAAAAAATAGGTCCCTCCGACGTCCGGAAAGAAGCCGATGCCGGTTTCGGGCATGGCGAACATCGTGAATTCCGTGCCGACGCGGTGACTTCCATGGGCAGAGAGACCGACACCGCCACCCATGACGATGCCGTCAATCACTGAGATATAGGGCTTGGAGAACGCCTTGATCTGCGCGTTCAGCAGATACTCATCGCGAAAGAACTCGGGAAGCCCAGCCTCTCCCGCCAGCTTCATGTCATAGATCTTGCGGATGTCGCCGCCGGCACAAAAGGCTTTTTCCCCCGGCCCGGTCAGGACCACATGGCGAATGCTGTCATCGCCGGCCCATTCTGTCAGCTTTGCCGCCAGTGCGGTGACCATCGGGTGATTGAGTGCGTTGAGCGCCTTGGGGCGATTGAGCGTGACAACGCCGGCAAAGCCGCGCTGTTCGAAGAGAATGTCGTCGGTCAAGGGCGAGGCCTCCTGGGGATCCGAAATTTCTAGCTGAAAGGGCCCGGTCACTCCGCCAGAAGCTGGCGGGCAATAATGACGCGCATGATCTCGTTGGTGCCTTCCAGAATCTGGTGCACGCGCACATCGCGCAGGTAGCGCTCGATCGGATAGTCGCGCAGATAGCCATAGCCGCCATGAAGCTGCAGCGCTTCGTTGACCACCTTGAAGCCGGTATCAGTCGCCAAACGCTTCGCCATAGCTGCCATTTTGGTGGCATCCGCAGTCTTCCCGTCGACAAGACCGGCGGCCTTGTGGAGCAGCAACCTTGCCGCCTCCAGCTCGGTTGCCATGTCCGCTAGACGGAACTGCAAGGCCTGGAACTCTGCCAGGGCTTTGCCGAACTGCTTGCGTTCCTTCAAATAAGCTGTTGAACGGTCGAGACAGGTCTGGGCAGCGCCGAGCGAACAGGCGCCGATGTTGATGCGTCCTCCATCGAGGCCGGCCATGGCGATCTTGAAGCCTTCGCCTTCGGCACCGAGCCGGTTTGCCTTGGGGACGCGGCAGTCCTGAAAATTAACCTGAGCGGTTGGCTGGCTCTTCCAGCCAAGCTTCACTTCCTGCGCGCCAAAGGACAAGCCGGGCGTGTCCTTGTCGACCACGACACAGCTGATTCCCTTGGGGCCCTCCCCGCCGGTCCGCACCATGGTGACATAGACATCACTGACGCCGCCGCCGGAAATGAATGCCTTTGAGCCGTTCAAAACATAGTGATCGCCATCCTCTCTAGCCGACGTCCTGAGACTGGCCGCATCCGATCCGGATCCCGGCTCAGTCAGACAGTAGCTGGCGAACCTGGCCATGGTGCAGAGATCGGGCAGATAGGCTTTGCGCAGCTCCTGCGACCCATAGGTGTCGATCATCCAGGCGCCCATGTTGTGAATGGAGATATAGGCGGCCGTCGATGTACAGCCTTTGGCCAATTCCTCGAATATGATCGCCGCATCGGTGCGCGTCAGGGACGAACCACCAACATCCTCGCGCACATAGATTCCGCCAAATCCGAGAGATGCCGCCTGACGCAGGGTCTCCTGGGGGAAATACGCCTTTTCATCCCATTCCCGGGCATAGGGCTCCATCTCGTCTCGCGCAAAGGCCGAAGCCATGTCGCGAAACGCACGCTGATCCTCACTGAGCGAAAAATCCACTGCTTGTCCTCCCAAGAATGGCCTCGCGCGTTGGCCGCGAGATCCGCAATCCTCCTATCAAATGCGATTACGCTGTTTTGACGTAAACGTCAAACAAATCAAAAAAGCGAAATATAACAATAGGTTTGTTAGATACCTTCATTCCGTCGCGCTCAAAATGGACAGATTTAAGCTGGCCTCAGGCAGCACAACTTTCTTAGTCGGCTTATAATAACTACCGACACTCTTCGGCTTTCCGCCCATGTCATTTTCTACGATTTATATTATTATTTACAACTTTCACTCTCATATCACGTTGGAGTTACGCCACGCCTTTTGGCATATGCGCCGAGGCCTCGTTGCGGAGCAATAAATGCAAAGTACAAATCGCACGGATGCGAAAATATCCCGGCTAAAAACCGGAATTCTGGATCTATCTGAGCGATTTGAACACAATCCATACTTTATCGCGACACACCGAAGCTTGGCGCTCTCGCTGCCGCTGATCATGCTCGGCGCCATCGCCCTGCTGCTTCGGCACCCGCCCTTTCCGGCATTTGGCTTTCTCAAGAGCCCGCACTTCACAAGCTTCTGCGATGCGCTGATCGACTGTAGCTTCGGCATCGCGGCGCTGGTCGTACTGATCGGGTTCTCGATCACGTTGACGAACCTTCAGCCGTGGAGACCGGGTCAACTGCGTGCGAACTCGGCATTGACAACAATGGTCGTGGTTTCCTGCTTTTTCGTCATCGTCGCCCCAGATGGCGATGCAGGTTTCTTGGAGGTTCTGTCCCTCCGCGACAACATCCTCACTGCGCTGGCAACATCGGCCCTCGCAAGTTGGCTGCTGTTCAGGCTGTCGCAGTTTCGCGCCCTCCGTTTACCTGTCGGCGCGTTCGGGCATGATCCGCTTATTGGTGATGTCTTTCTGCTCATGCCGGCCGCCATGGCGACAATCGTGATTTTCTGCATCGCCAAGATGCTGTTGATGATCAGCATTGCCCCCGGGCTCGAAGCATTGTTCGCAAGTTTTCTGGTCTCCATTCCCGCAATGGCGAATGACCAGCTGATCTATTCGCTTCTTTATGAATTCTCTGCCCAGGTGCTTTGGTTTTTCGGCCTTCACGGGCCCAACATTCTTTCCCCGGTGCATGAGGTCGTTTTCGATCAGGCCGCTGATGCAAACGCGCTGGCCGCGCGCGCCGAAACGATGCCTCCCTATATTCTCACCGCGCAGTTCTTTGACTTCTTCACCCGCATGGGCGGGTCAGGCAGCACCCTTTGCCTCATTCTCGCGCTGGTGATCGCAGGAAAAACGGCCACAAGCCGAAAGTTCGCGTTCATTGCGCTGATACCGGCCCTGTTCAACGTCAATGAGCCATTGATGTACGGGATCCCTCTTGTTCTCAATCCGCTCTATGTCATTCCCCTGATCACCACGCCTTTGGTGCAAGCCTTCGTCGCCTACAATGCAATCGACCTCCACCTTGTGCCGCGCATAACCGAATATGCCACCTGGACGACACCGGTCTTTGCCAGCGGTTACCTGATCACGGGCTCCATCGCGGGCTCTTTGCTGCAGGTCGTCGGTCTGGTGATTGGAACGCTGATCTACGTCCCCTTCGTTCGACTGTCTGAACAGGTGGGCATGCTGAGGAATGTCAAACTTCTGGAAACACTGAATAACCAGGTTGAGAGCCAGCACGCGCAGTTTGCCGGTGCTCACCTTCTCGAAATGCATGGGGCTGAAGGTCGGCTGGCGACAACGCTGGCCCGCGACCTTGACGAGGCCGTGAAAAGCTCCAATCAGCTGTTCCTGGAGTATCAGCCGCAAATCAATGTCAGAAACCGGGAGGTTTCGGGCACGGAAGCGCTGCTGCGTTGGGAGCACCCGTCTCTTGGCCGAATTGCGCCTCCCCTGATCATCGCATTGGCCGAAGAAAGCGGATATCTGGACGAGCTCGGCTTCTTCATCCTGCGCGAGGCTTGCACGAAACGCGCTGAATGGAGCCACTGGCTTGCGGAGGATTGCACGCTCGCCGTCAACGTCTCGCCTCGCCAGCTCAGCAACCCCGACTTCTGCGAAAAGGCTCTCCACATCATTCGAGAAAGTGGGCTGACACCCAAACAGGTCGAACTGGAGATCACCGAGACCAGCGCCCTGCTCCCGGACAAACGCGCCGTGCTGACACTTCATGAACTTCGGATCGCCGGCGTCAGGATCGCCCTGGATGACTTCGGCATGGGGCACACATCGATCCACTATCTCAAGGAATTGCCTCTCGACACGATCAAGATCGACCGGTCCCTGACAAATGTTGCCCTCAACAAGGCAAACGAGTTGATTGTAAAGAGCATTCTGGAACTAGGCGAGTCTATGAGCATCTCGGTCATGGTGGAAGGCATCGAGGAAGAGGAACAGCTCGAAAGGTTCATGTCGCTCGGCTGCACCGTCTTTCAGGGCTACCTCTTCAGCAAGCCCATGCCAGCTGTCGCCTTTCCGTCTTTTGCCCAGTCGCTCTATATGGAAGACGCCAAGCAGAGCGAGAGCGCACCAGCCTGAGGCCCTACCCCTGCATCGCTTGTATTGGGCCATCAGCCTGGCGAACAGCAATGCTTGAGCTCGGCTCACTTGACTTCGATGGCCGCCTCGCGCCATTGAGGTCGTAAGGTTGCGCCGAACAGGCGTTCGCACCACGTCCTCCTCCAGCTAGGAACCCGCACATGCCTTCGTCTTCCCGTCCCCCCGCGATCACTTCCGAGTCTATGGATGAGATCCTTGGGGGTCGCCGCATGCGCCGCAACCGGGGCTCTGACTGGAGCCGGCGGCTGGTGCGCGAAACGGTGCTGACGGTCCATGACCTGATCTGGCCGATCTTCGTCGTTGAAGGTACCGGCATCCGTCAGGCCGTGGCATCCATGCCCGGCGTCGAGCGCCTCTCCGTAGACGAGGCCGTCAAGGACGCGGTGAAGGCAGAAAGTCTCGGTATTCCGGTTCTGGCCCTCTTCCCCTACACGGACGATGCGCTTCGCGACGCGAGTGGCAGCGAAGCCCTCAATCCGCAAAACCTTGTCTGCCGCGCCTGCCGGGAGATCAAGAAACTCGGGTTGAACATCGGCCTGATGACGGATGTTGCGCTAGACCCCTACACCAGCCACGGGCACGACGGACTTCTGGACGGTGAAACCATCCTCAACGACGAGACGGTCGATCAGCTTTGCCGCCAGGCCCTGACCCAGGTCGAGGCAGGATCCGACATCATCGGACCTTCGGACATGATGGACGGCCGGGTGGCGGCCATTCGCGGTTCGCTCGACAACGCCGGCCTTCGCCACACCCAGATCATGGCCTATACTGCCAAATACGCGTCTGCCTTCTACGGCCCGTTCCGGGATGCCATCGGAACCAACGCCACCTTGATCGGCGACAAGCGCACCTACCAGATGGATTGCGGCAACACGGATGAAGCCATCCGCGAAGCCGAACTGGACATCTCCGAGGGCGCGGACATGATCATGGTCAAGCCGGGACTACCCTATCTGGACATCGTCTGGCGCCTCAAGGAAAGCTTCCGCATGCCGACCTATGCCTATCAGGTATCAGGTGAATTCGCGATGATCGAAGCGGCGAATGCCAACGGCTGGATCGACGGAGAGCGCGCCATGCTCGAAAGCCTGATGGCTTTCAAGCGTGCGGGCGCCGACGGCATCCTCACCTATTTCGCGCCGCGGGTGGCGAAGCTGCTGACCGAGCGCACATGAGTGACGCTTTTTCTCACTCCGATCCGGCGCAAGTCACGATCGAGGGTATCCGCAAAGCCGCTGATCTCATCAGCGGCGCGGTTCTCAAGACGCCCTGCCTGCCCGCTCCGCGCCTGTCACGACTGACCGGCGCCGATGTCTATGTGAAATACGAGAACATGCAGGTCACCGGCGCCTTCAAGGAACGCGGTGCCCTGGTCAAGCTTTCCAGCCTAGGCGAGAGCGAACGCAAACGCGGCGTGATCGCCGTTTCCGCCGGCAACCACGCCCAAGGGGTTGCCTATCATGCCGGGAGACTGGGCATACCGGCGACGATCGTCATGCCGGCCCTGACCCCGTTCGTGAAGATTTCCGCGACGCGCGACTATGGCGCAGAAGTGGTTCTGATCGGCAACACGCTCGCGGAAGCAAAGGCCGAGGCAGACAGGCTCGCCGCCGAGAAGAACCTCGTCTGGGTGCATCCTTATGATGATGCCCACGTCATTCACGGTCAGGGCACCATCGCGCTTGAAATGCTCGAGGCCCAGCCGGATCTCGACACGCTCGTCATTCCGGTCGGCGGCGGGGGACTGATTTCCGGTATGGCCGTCGCGGCAAAGGCAATCAAGCCGAGCATTGAAGTCATCGGCGTGGAAACCGTACTATATCCAGGCATGTGGGGCGCGATGCACGGCAAGGACGTTCGTTGTGAAGGCGCGACCATTGCCGAAGGCATCGCCGTGCGAGACATCGGCCTGCTGACCACTGAGGTCGTCAAACAGACCGTCGACGAGATCATCCTTGCCAAGGAAAGCACGATTGAGCAGGCGATCAACGCCTATCTGACGCTCTTGCGAACCATTGCCGAAGGCGCTGGCGCGGCCGGGCTTGCCGGAATGCTGACAGATCCGGACCGCTTTGCCGGCAAGCGTGTCGGTCTCGTGCTGTGCGGCGGCAACATCGACCCGCGGCTCTTGTCCAAGATCGTGGTCAGGGAGCTTGCACGAGATGGGCGGCTGGTCTCCATTCGCATCGACACGCCAGACCGTCCTGGTGTCCTGGGCGAGATCGCAACCACCATCGGCGACATGCAGGGCAATGTGGTGGACGTTGCCCATCACAGGCTGTTCCTGAACGTTCCGGCCAAGGGCGCAACCCTTGACGTTACCTTTGAGGCCTTCGACAGACCTCATGGCGAGGAGATCGTCACAGCCCTCCGGCAGCGTGGATTTACGGTCCGCCACCTTGAAATCGGCGAGCGGATGGACTGACGGAGAGCAACCTCCGATTTGCAATTTAGGGGGAACGTCCCCAAATCAAGCGCTGAATACAAACGGAGACCTGCACATGTCCGCCGACTTTTCCAATGCCGACGAACGACGCGATGCCTATGACGCGCTTGTGCAGCCCGAGCTGTTCGAGGGGGTGCGGACCCGCAGGATGTTTGCATTCCTGATCGATGCGATCGCCGTCGCGATCCTGTTCCTGCCCGCCGCCGTGCTGGTTTTCTTCCTTGGCATTTTCACGCTCGGCCTTGGATGGCTGTTGTTTGCAGTGCTCAGCCCGATCCTGCCAATCGCCTACACGGCCTTTACCCTTGGCGGGCCAAACGCGGCAACGCCGGGGATGCGCGCGATGGGCCTTGAGATGCGCCTCTGGTATGGGGCCCGTCCCTATCCGCTGCTGGCGGCTGTCCACGTCATACTGTTCTGGTTTTCCATATCGCTTCTGACGCCCCTGATTTTGCTGATCTCGCTGTTTTCGGATCGCAAACGGCTGCTGCATGACATTGTGCTGGGCACACTTGTGATGAATTCCGAGGCTTTGCGCCGCTAAATCCGTCCGGCAGGCATGAGATTTCACATTCGCTGGTGAACAAGCGAGTTGGTTCTTTCACTTGCTGCCACCGATGCTCTAAAGTGCTGACCTTGGGCTTCGGCCAGGATCGCAACGGGCTGGTGAATGCTGGTAATTGATTTCCCCATGGCGCTGACCTTTCTGGTCCTGGTGTCCACGGTCGTTCTTTATGCAACCGAGCGCTACGCCATTGAGGTCATCGCGCTCGGGTCGGTTGTCGCCTTCATGGCGATTTTTACGATTTTTCCAGTCGAGGTGGACGGGGCACCGATCGTTCCGGCTGATTTTCTTGTCGGCTTTTCAAATTCGGCACTGATAACGGTGATCTGTCTTTTGATCATCGGCCAGGGGTTGTTTCAGACAGACGCGCTTGAATACCCCGCCAAGATGATTGTGCGCTGGAGCCGGGGTCGGTCACATCTGGCGACTGTGCCGGTTCTGCTGGCGGTGGCTGTCTTGAGCGCCTT
Organism: Roseibium polysiphoniae; assembly: GCF_014842925.1. Classification (GTDB taxonomy): domain Bacteria; phylum Pseudomonadota; class Alphaproteobacteria; order Rhizobiales; family Stappiaceae; genus Roseibium; species Roseibium polysiphoniae. Next base: position 438,937 of record NZ_JACYXJ010000001.1, on the reverse strand, counting down.
TTTGAACAACACGCCGGTCGTCGTGATGTTCCTGCCGATCCTGAGCGCAGTTGCCGCGACCATGGGACAATCGTCTTCCCGTGTTCTGATGCCGCTTTCCTTCATCGCGATCCTCGGCGGTATGACCACGTTGATCGGTTCGTCCACCAACCTTCTGGTCGCCAATTTTGCGGCCCAGACATCGGATATTCGGCTGAGCTTTTTCAGCTTTACCGCCATTGGCCTGCTCATGGCGGGCACCGGCTCCATCTATGTGCTGTTCCTCATGCCTCGGCTGCTCAAGCCGCGCAAAACGATGGCCGACGAAATTCAGGGCGCGTCCGGCAAGCAGTTCATCGCCCAGATCAACATCACCTACGGGCACCCGCTCGTGGGCGTCGAATCCGTTTCAGGCATGTTTCCGGCACTCAAGGACATGACCGTTCGCCTCGTCCAACGGGGCGAGAAGCCTCTGCTTCCGCCCTTCGAGAATGTGGTTCTGTCGCCTGGAGACACGGTGATTGTTGCCGCGACCAGAACGGCCCTTGCCAATGCGCTTTCCAGGCGTCAGCCCCTGCTCGACACGGAAACCACCGGGCAGACGGACAATGGCGAAGCCACCGGCACACCACCCGGGTCCATGACCCTGTCCGAAGTGGTCATCGCCCCTGCTTCTCGGCTGATGGGCCGCACTTTGCTGCAATCGGGTTTCCACGCTGAAACCGGCTGCGTGGTCATGGGCATCCAGCGCCGGAGCCGCATGCCGCGGATGGCAATGAACGACATGCGCCTGGAAGCCGGCGACGTTCTGCTGGTCGCCGCGAGCGCAGAACAGATCGCCCGGCTGCGCGGCAACCGCGATGTTCTTCTGCTTGACTGGTCGACCGCAGAGGTCCCACGCCGTGTCTATGCGCCCCGCGCCCTGGCCATTTTCGGCGCTGTCGTTGGCCTGGCCGCTTTCGGCATTGTGCCGATTGTCGCCGCAGCAACCGCGGGCACTTTCGCCATGGTGGCCTCAGGGTGTTTGAACATCCGGCAAGCCATGCGGGCAATCGACAGCCGCATCTTCATGCTCGTCGGAGCCTCGCTCGCCGGTGCCGTTGCGCTTCAGGCAACGGGTGGCGCCAACTTCATCGCAACCGGCCTGGTGGAGCTTCTCGACGGGAGCTCTCCGTCCGTCATGCTCTCCGCGCTGTTTCTGATTGTCATGATTTTGACCAATTTCCTGTCGAACAATGCGGCAGCAGTACTGTTTACGCCGATCGCCGTTGATATCGCCAATCAAACGGGACAATCGCCGGAAGCATTTATTGTCTGCCTGATCTTTGCGGCGAACTGTTCCTTTGCCACACCGATCGGATACCAGACAAACCTGATCGTCATGGGTCCGGGCCACTATCGTTTCTCGGATTTTCTGAGAGCCGGAACGCCTCTGGCGATCCTTTTGTGGTTGACCTTCTCACTGGTCGCGCCATGGTATTATGGGCTTTAGGCTGCCCTTGGGAGAGTAACGAGGACAAGTGACGCGCCACCCGACGGACCATCCTCAGTTCTATCTGACCGCTCCGGCGCCCTGCCCCTATCTGGACGGGAAACAGGAACGGAAGGTGTTTACACATCTGATTGGCCAGCACGCGCCCTCGCTCAACGATGTGCTCACCCACGGCGGCTTCCGGCGCAGCCAGAACATTGCCTATCGGCCCGCCTGTGAAGACTGCCGCGCCTGTATTTCGGTCCGCGTTCGCGTTGATGACTTCGAATGGACCAAATCCCTCAAGCGCCAATGGAAGCTCGGCAAGGATGTTGTCGGCGCACGACTGCCGCCCGCTCCTTCCGCCGAACAATATGATCTTTTCCGATCCTATCTGACCGAGCGCCATGAAGATGGCGGCATGACGGAGATGAGCGTCCTGGACTATGCCATGATGGTCGAGGACACGCACGTCGAGACGATGGTCCTCGAGTACCGCAAAAGTGGCCCCGACAGCTTCATCACCGGCGTTGGCGAGGGACCGCTTCTGGGTGTCGCGCTGACCGATCAGCTCGCAGACGGCCTTTCCATGGTCTATTCCTTCTACGATCCGGAAGTGACCGGCGTTGGCCTTGGCACCTACATGATACTTGATCACATCCAGCGGGCGCGCCGTATGGGTCTGCCTTATGTCTATCTGGGCTATTGGGTCGAGGGATCGCCGAAGATGGCCTACAAGGCACGCTTTCAGCCTCAGGAACATCTTGGCCCAGACGGCTGGACGCTTTCACCTGGCCAATAAAGCCAGTAACCGCGCCTTCTCGCATCAATTGAGGCGCTGATCAGACCTGCAGCCCTCTAGGCTTCAGGCAGAAACTCTCGAATGTCTGAAAAAACGGACCGGAACATCTCGGTCGTCAGCCGACCCGTGTTCGTGTTGTAGCGCGAGCAGTGATAGCTGTCGAACATCACCAGATTGCGAACACCCAGCTCATGGCGCGCGCCATGGCCGAAGGCAAAGCTCGCGCGGCGCAGCTCCATCGCGGACAGGAAGGTTTCATGCGCAATGCGGCCCAGGGCAAGGACGGCACGAATGCTGGGATTGTCATCAAGCGTCGACAGGAGAAACGGCCGGCAGGCCTTGATCTCTGCGCCCGTCGGCTTGTTCTGTGGAGGCAGGCAGCGCACCGCGTTGGTGATCATCGCATCGCGCAGCTGAAGACCGTCATCCGGCCGGGCGTCGTAGTGTCCCGTCGCAAAGCCGAAATCGAGCATTGTCTCATAGAGAAGATCGCCGGCGTAGTCGCCGGTGAAGGGCCGACCGGTGCAATTCGCACCGCGCATGCCCGGCGCCAGGCCCACGATCAGGAGTCGTGGATCTGTTGACGTGAAAGAGGGGACAGGTGCGTTGAACCAATCAGGATGCTGCGCATTCATCTCCTCGCGAAAGGCGACAAGGCGCGGGCAAAGGTCGCAATCAAGCGGCGGATCGGTCGGCACCGTCCCCATCATCACATCAGATCTCAGTAGTCGTCATCTTCATCATCGATGTCGTCCGCGACGGGCGCAGGACGAACTGGACGTTCAGACGGATCACGACCGATCTTGTTGGCAAGTGTCGACAGGTCGATGAAGTGATCGGCCTGACGGCGCAGATCGTCTGCGATCATCGGCGGCTGTGTCTTCAGGGTCGACACAACACTGACCTTGCGGCCACGACGTTGCAGCGCCTCAACAAGATAACGGAAATCACCGTCTCCGGAGAACAGGACCACGTGATCAACCGTCTCAACGATCTGCATCGCATCAACAGCCAATTCGATGTCCATGTTACCCTTGACCTTCCGGCGGCCGGAAGAGTCGACAAACTCTTTCACAGGCTTGGTGATGACCTTGTAGCCATTATAGTCAAGCCAATCGATCAGCGGACGGATCGAAGAATATTCCTGGTCTTCGATGAGCGCTGTGTAATAATAGGCGCGAAGCAGATATGCTTGTCCCTGAAATTCTCTTAACAGCCGCTTGTAATCAATATCAAACCCAATCGCCTTCGCAGTCGAATACAGGTTTGCACCATCAATAAATAAAGCAACTTTCTCTCGTGCATCAAACATTGTCGAGGGAACCTTTCTTATTGTTGTACAGCCTCCCGGAGCAGCGATCAAAAGACGCAAATTTCTGCGCCCCGCGACCCACTATCACGCTGCATATAGTTCCGGCTGGGCCTGTTGACGACCCTCTAGCCTTGCTTTTTCTTTACCCGTTCGGTCACAAGTTTATTTTTGTTACTGACCGATATCTTTGCCCTACACTATCTACATCTGCTCAAGCAATCATAAAGAGCCTGCAAGAAAGGGTTCTGCAAGGTTTTCGCCAGCAAAATGGACATCAAACGCCCGCGGGCTTTCTCGGGGGTTGCTTTCGCGAAGCCTGAACAGTATACGCTGATCAATCAGGATCCCCAAACTATGGAGACGTCGTATGGCGCGCGTGACCGTCGAGGACTGCATCGACAAGGTCGAGAATCGTTTTGAGCTTGTGCTTCTGGCCGCTCATCGCGCTCGCATGATCTCGAGCGGTTCGCCGCTGACACTGGACCGGGACAACGACAAGAACCCTGTCGTCGCCCTCCGTGAGATTGCCGAGCAGACCGTAAGCCCGGAAGACATGAAGGAAGATCTGATTCACTCCCTTCAGAAGTACGTCGAAGTCGACGAGCCGGAAGCCGAAGCTGTGCCGCTCGTCCCGTCGAGCGCATCTCAGCAGACGACACAGGTCAATGCCGTGGACGACAGCGCCGTCGAGTTCGACCGTATGTCCGAGGAAGACCTACTGCGCGGTCTCGAAGGCCTTGTTCCGCCGGAACGTTCGGACGACATTTGATCGCATTGACTGCGACATCCCAGGTGGCCGGTTTCGGCCACCTGTTAAGACGGAGCGGCCCCGCTCCATGTGTTTCCCCGGCTATCATGTGAGTCGGTTCCGGCCATGATGCGCCAATATGAACTCGTAGAACGGGTCACCCGATACAATCCCGACGCGGACGAAGGCCTTTTGAACAAGGCCTATGTTTACGCGATGCAAAAGCATGGCCCGCAGACGCGCGCCTCTGGCGACCCCTATTTTTCCCATCCTCTCGAAGTTGCTGCCATCCTCACCGATCTGCATCTGGATGACGCGACCATTGCCGTCGCGCTCCTGCATGACACCATCGAGGACACCGACGCAACGCGGACGGAAATCGACACCCTGTTTGGCGAGGAAATCGGCAAGCTCGTAGATGGGCTGACCAAGATCAAGCGACTTGATCTTGTCTCACGAAAGGCCAAGCAGGCCGAAAACTTCCGCAAGCTGCTCCTTGCGATCGCTGACGATGTCCGGGTTCTGTTGGTCAAGCTGGCCGACCGCCTGCACAACATGCGCACGCTCTACCACATGCCCGAGCACAAGCGTGGACGCATCGCCGAAGAGACGATGGAAATCTATGCGCCCCTGGCCGGACGCATGGGCATGCATGACATGCGCGAAGAGCTGGAGGACATTGCCTTCAAGACGCTCAATCCGGATGCCTATGAGACGATTTCCGAGCGGCTTGCAGAGCAACGGGAAGACAATGCCGAGCTGATCCTCGAGATCGAGCAAACGCTGACCGAGCGGCTCGCCGAAAGAGGCATGGCGGCGGTGGTCAAGGGCCGTGAAAAGCGGCCTTATTCAATTTTCCGCAAGATGCAGCAGAAGTCGCTCGGCTTCGAGCAGCTTTCCGATATCTACGGCTTTCGCGTTACGGTCGGAACGCTGGAAGCCTGCTATCGCGTCCTGGGTGTCATTCACACCACGTGGCCAACGGTTCCGGGCCGCTTCAAGGACTATATCTCGACGCCGAAACAGAACGACTATCGCTCGATCCATACGACCATCGTCGGACCGTCGCGCCAACGTGTCGAACTGCAGATCCGGACGATCACGATGGACCGTGTGGCGGAACTGGGCATTGCCGCCCATGCACTCTACAAGGACGGCGAGACCGGAGGCCGCAACATTGCGCGGCACACCGAGGATTGCCGCGCCTACGAATGGCTGCGCCGCACGATCGATTTGCTTGCCGAAGGCGATACGCCGGAAGAGTTCCTGGAAAACACCAAGCTTGAACTGTTCCACGACCAGGTTTTCTGCTTCACGCCGAAGGGGCGTCTGATCGCCCTGCCCCGTGGGGCCACGCCGATCGATTTCGCCTATGCCGTCCATACCGGCATCGGTAACACCTGCGTCGGCTGCAAGCTGAACGGCAAGATCATGCCGTTGGTGACAGAGCTGCGCAATGGCGACGAAGTGGAAATCATCCGCTCGAAGGCTCAGACCCCGCCCCCTGCATGGGAAGCCATTGCGATCACCGGCAAGGCACGTGCGGCGATCCGCCGGGCGACTAGGGAATCTGTTCGCACCCAATACGGCGCATTGGGCGAACACATACTAAAGCGCGCCTTTGCGCGCGCCGACAAAAGCTATTCCGAAGAGCTTCTCGAAACGGCACTTACCGAGCTCAACCAGGCCAGCATCGCAGACCTACTGGCCGCGGTCGGGCGCGGCGATGTCAGCGCTCAGTCCGTGCTGAAATCCGCCCATCCCGATTATCAGGATGACAGGGCCGCTCTGACCAGCCCCATGCCGGAAGAAGGCTGGTTCGGCCTGGAAAAGGGAGCCGGCCTCAAATTCCGTATTCCCGCCAATGAGCTGGACGAAGCAGTCAGGGATCACGTCGCCAAGAACGATGACCCTTATGGACCGGCCCTGCCAATCCGTGGGCTATCGGGCGACATTCCGGTCAGCTTCGCACCAAATGGCGGCGCGGTGCCAGGCGACCGCATTGTCGGCATCTTGACACCCTCTGAAGGGCTCACGATCTATCCGATACAATCGCCGGCGCTGAAGGAATTTGATGATCAGAGCGAACGTTGGGTCGACGTTCGGTGGGATATCGATGTAGACAACCCAGAACGTTTTCCGGCGCGGCTTTCGATTTCGGCAGTCAACGAACCGGGTTCTCTTGCGGCGATCGCGCAAACGATTGGCGAAAACAGCGGCAATATCGATAATGTGAAAATGGTGCGCAAAGCGCCAGATTTTCACCAGATGATCATTGATCTCGAAGTATGGGATCTGAAACACCTGAACCGGATCATCAATCAGCTCCGGTCAAGAGCCACAGTCTCCAGCGTTACGCGGGTGAACGGCTGAGGCAGGCAACCGGAGAGGAGCAGCCATATCATGACGCGCGACGAAGTCTTGCAACAGTTTCGAGAAGCCGGTGCCATCATGGAAGGCCATTTCATCCTGTCATCCGGCCTTCGCAGCCCGACCTTTCTGCAAAAGGCGCGCGTGTTCATGTATCCGGATCGGACGGAGATCCTCTGCAAGGCATTGGCCGAGAAGATCAAGGCCTCCGATCTGGGCCACATCGACTACATAATTTCTCCAGCAATGGGCGGGATCATTCCTGGCTATGAAACGGCCCGTCACATGGGCATTCCGGCCATGTGGGTGGAACGTGAGGGCGGTGAATTCCGGCTTCGCCGCTTCGAGCTGCCCAAGGGCGCCCGCGTGATTGTGGTTGAGGATATCGTTTCCACCGGCCTTTCCAGCCGGGAAACTGTTACATCACTTGAAGGCCTTGGTGCGAATGTCCTTGCTGTTGCCTGTCTGATTGATCGATCTGCGGGCGAAGCGGATGCAGGCGTGCCAATCATCGCCTTGGCGGACTACAAGGTTCCTGCTTATGAGGCTGACAAGCTGCCGCCGGAACTTGCGGCCATTCCGCCCGTAAAACCGGGAAGCCGCGGCCTCGCCTGACGGGCGGAGCGAGCAACTTTACACTGACGAGAAAGTAGCCGCAGACCAGATGCTGTTCCGACGTCGAAAAATCCCCACGAGAGTTGAACGCCTGCGGGTCGCCGTCTGGCCTCGGCACAGCTGGGTTCGCTCGACGCGCTATTACGGCAAACGGGTTCTCAGGCTGACAGCGACGCCCCATGCCATCGCCATCGGATTTGCTGCGGGAGCCTTCGCCTCTTTCACGCCGCTGATCGGCTTTCACTTTCTCTTGTCCTTCGCGCTCGCGTACGTTGTTCGCGGGAACCTGATCGCCGCCGCCCTTGGCACGTCCGTTGGCAATCCGCTGACGTTCCCGCTCATCTGGGCCTCAACGTTCAAGCTCGGCGGCTGGATCTTGAGAGGCAAAGCGCCAGCTCCCGGACATGTGGAAATTCACGAGCAGTTTCAGGCGCGCCTTTTGACCAAATCGGTGGATATGCTTCTGCCGATGCTCAAGCCCATGCTGGTCGGTGCAATACCGCTTGGACTGATTGTCGGCACCGTCAGCTATTTCATCGTCTTCAAGAGTGTCGAGGTCTATCAGAGGCGCCGCCGGCATTCCCTGGCGCGCAAACGCGGCCTGCTCTCCGACGACATGAACGGCGACATTGGCGAATAGGCACGCTATTTTCTTCAAGACACACGGAACCGCCCCATGATCCTTGGCATTGGCAGCGACCTGATAGACATCCGGCGGATTGAAAAGACGCTGACCCGCTTCGGTGAGCGCTTCACAAACCGCGTCTTTACAGAAGTTGAGCGGGCGAAATCCGACAGGCGCGCCGAGCGTGCAGCCTCCTACGCCAAACGATTTGCCGCCAAGGAAGCCTGTTCAAAAGCGCTCGGCACAGGGCTGAGAATGGGTATTGCCTGGCGCGAAATGGGAGTGGTCAACCTCCCCTCGGGCAAACCAACCGTCGCATTGACTGGCGGAGCGGCGGAGCGCCTGATAGCGATGACGCCGGAGGGCTTTGTTGCGCGTGTGGACCTGACGATCACGGATGATTTTCCGCTGGCGCAAGCCTTTGTCGTGATCACAGCATGGCCGGCCGACTGGCCTGAGGCGCCGAACCCGGACTGACCACGATGCCGCAGCGCATTGCCTCTGCCGTTGCAAGCAGATAAGAGTTTCGCGGGGCAATGATTAAGCCACTTCAGTTTGCGGCGGTTCTGCCGGCAAGCATCAGCCAAGGGACGACAAAAGCGTGACGGACACCAAGACGGACAAGGACGGCGGTCTCTACGAAACGGTCAAGATCATCGTACAGGCGCTGTTGCTGGCCCTGATCGTGCGAACCTTTTTGTTCCAGCCATTCAACATTCCTTCCGGTTCGATGAAGGATACCCTGCTGATCGGCGACTATCTCTTTGTCTCCAAGTTCAGCTACGGTTATTCGCGCTATTCGTTCCCTATGGGTCTTGGTCCGTTTTCAGGCCGGATCATGGGATCAGAGCCTGAGCGCGGCGATGTGGTGGTCTTCAAGTTGCCGAAAGACAACTCGACCGACTACATCAAGCGCGTCATCGGTCTGCCCGGAGACCGGGTTCAGGTCATCGACGGTGTCGTCCACATCAACGATCAGCCGGTGGAACGCGAACAGATCGACGACTACATCGAAGACACCGGCTTCGGCGTTCAGCGCGTCGCGCGGTACCGCGAGACCCTGCCCAACGGTGTAACCTACGATACGCTGGATCTGACCAGCCGCGGCACGTTGGACAACACGCGGGTCTATGAAGTTCCCGAAGGACACTACTTCATGATGGGCGACAACCGCGACAATTCCACCGACAGCCGGGTGCTCTCTGCTGTTGGCTACGTGCCGTTCGAGAACCTCGTCGGACGCGCTGAAATCCTGTTCTTCTCCGTGAAGGATGGCGAACCGGCCTGGATGGTGTGGAAATGGCCCTGGACAGTGCGTTGGGACCGAATTTTCAAGACGCTCTGACGCGAAAAAACAAACGCCAAGGACACCGCCATGCCGCGCGATGATACCGGCAAAGCCATGACCGAGCTGAAACAGCGCCTGGGGCATGACTTTGCGGACGACAAGCTTTTGACGGTTGCCCTGACCCATGCAAGCGCGCTCGATCCATCCGAAAGTGTGACGGGCAGCTATCAGCGGCTGGAATTTCTCGGTGACCGCGTCCTCGGGCTCGCTGTTGCGACGATGCTCAACGAGCACTTTCCAGATGCGGATGAAGGTGAGCTGGCGCGGCGCTTCAACCATATGGTCAAGCGCGAGACCTGCGCCGAAATAGCAGCCGAGCTGCGCATTGGCGAAGCCATGCGGATCGGCCACAGCGAGGCGCAGACCGGTGGACGCAAAAAGGCCGCTCTTCTGGCCGATATCTGCGAAGCGGTGATCGCTGCCATCTATCTCGACGGTGGGTTCGAAGCGGCTGAGCGTTTCATCCAGCGCCTTTGGGAGCCTCGTATGCTAACCTGGAGCGGTCCCTTGCGCGATGCAAAGACCACGCTTCAGGAATGGGCCCAATCGAGAGGGCTGCCGACACCGCGCTATGACGTTATCAGCCGCGACGGTCCGGACCATGCGCCGCGATTTATCGTTGGTGTTACAGTCCAAGGACTGGCCCAGGGCAGCGGCAAGGGCGGATCGAAGAGAATTGCAGAACAGAGTGCGGCGGAAGCCGTTTTGCGCCGGGAAGGCGTGTGGAACGAATAGGACCGGTCTTGAACCAGAACAACGACAACAATGACGGCGACTTCGACGAGGGTCATGACGATGACCTGCCGCAAAAGGCGCCCAGATTCGACATTCCCCTACCCGATCCGGACGTCGCGCCCATGCCTGACGACACGCGTGCGGGGCTCATTGCCCTGATCGGTGCGCCGAATGCCGGCAAGTCGACGCTGATCAATCAGCTCGTTGGCACAAAGATTTCGATCGTCACGCACAAAGTGCAAACGACACGAGCCATCGTGCGCGGTGTCGCGATGCACGGCAAGTCCCAGCTTGTTCTGGTCGACACGCCAGGCATCTTTCAACCCAAACGACGACTCGATCGCGCCATGGTCGACACGGCGTGGGGCGGCGCGCGTGATGCGGATGTCATCGCGCTGCTCATCGATGCGCGCAAAGGTATCGACGAAGAAGTCGAGGCCATCATGAAACGCCTTGAAGGCATCAAGACACCGAAGGTGCTGATCCTCAACAAGATCGATGTCGCAAAGCGCGAGAAGCTGCTCAAGGTGGCCCAGGCGGCCAATGACATCATCCGCTTCGATGAGACCTTCATGGTGTCGGCCCTGAATGGTGATGGCGCGGAAACCGTTCTGGATTATTTCGCCGAGCAGGTTCCCGAAGGCCCTTGGCTTTACCCGGAAGACCAGCCCTCCGACCTGCCGCTTCGTATTCTGGCAGCCGAGATCACGCGCGAGAAACTCTTCGAACGGCTGCACCAGGAACTGCCCTACATTTCGACCGTCGAAACCGAGAAGTGGGAAACCCGAAAGGATGGTTCTGCCCGGCTCGAGCAGACCATCTACGTCGAGCGGGACAGCCAGAAAAGCATCGTCCTTGGTCATCGCGGCCAGACGATCAAACAAATCTCGCAGTCGTCCCGTCACGAGATCTCCGAGATCATTGAAGCGCCGGTGCACCTGTTCCTTTTCGTCAAGGTGCGCGAGAATTGGGCCGACGATCCGGAGCGCTATCGTGAGATGGGGCTGGATTTCCCCAAATAGCGCCTAGCAGCACACGAATGCGGCCTGTTTTTGAGGCGCCTATGCTTGCCCTCGGCTAAGGTTACATCATGGAATGGACCGAAACCGGCATTGTGCTGAGCGCACGCAAACATGGCGAAGTCGACGTCATCCTTGAGGTGATGACCCAGGAGCGCGGTCGGCACCTCGGGCTGGTGCGTGGTGGCCGCTCGCGAAAGCACCGACCGGTCCTGCAGCCTGGCAATTCTGTTCAATTGAACTGGCGTGCCCGCCTGCCTGCCCATCTTGGGACTTTTTCTGCGGAACTCGTGCAGCCACGTGCCGCGACATTGATGGGCTCTTCGCTCGGGCTCAACGCCGTTCAACACCTGGCAACACTGGTTCGGCTTTTTCCAGAGCGCGATGCGCACCCTCAGATCTATAACGCGCTCGAGCTCGTTCTGGATCATCTGGATAGCCCCGAGATCGCCGGGCCACTTCTTGTCCGGTTTGAACTCGAACTCCTCAACGAACTCGGCTTCGGTCTCGACCTCACCTCCTGTGCGGCGACAGGGCAACAGGACGATCTGGCCTATGTCTCGCCCAAATCCTCTCGCGCTGTCAGTCGCGATGCAGGCAGGCCTTATCATGACAAGCTTTTGCCGCTGCCTGCCTTTCTGGTGGAGGGCCAGCGTCAGCAGGGCAGTGAAATCAGTTTCACGGACATTTCTGAGGGTTTTCGGCTGACATCGTTCTTTCTGGAGCGCGTCCGGCAGGCGTCTCAAAACAGTCCTTCGAACAGGCAACCTGTCGACCTGCGAGCGCCCATGCTCACGGCGCTGGAAAAGCAGTATCGCCAGAACCAGCCTTGGAATTTCATTGACTAGTCATGCAAAAAGGGGCTCAAGGCCCCTTCTCGCATTGACAAATTTTACGGAAATCTCAGCGGCCGACTGGCCGTTCGATGCTGCCGTTGCCGTAGATCTTGCGATACCCATCGCGGCCCTTGGGACCTTTGCTTCCAGCAACCGGGGCATCAATCGGTTTTTGTCCAACCTTGAGCAGGCGACCAGAGCGATCCGTACCGATGTTGATGAAACCCGGGTTCGACTTTTTCTGACTGGCGCCGGCAACCGGGGCATCAATTGAAGCGCCCGGCTTCAGGAAGATCAGATCGCCATGGCTGCGAGAGAGCGAGGTAAAGCCGGCACCCTGTGCAAAGACGCTTGCGGGAAGAACGACGATGGCTGCTGCGAGTGCTGCGGACTGAAGAATGAACTTGCGGGTCATGGACTTGCTCCTGTTTTTCGATGGTTCGATCACCGACCCTTGCCGGTAAACAGGAGATGGGAGGGGCCTCAATCACCTTCAAAACACATGAGTGTTGTCGTCGCGTGATGTCGATCAGGCCCTCAGAGGAACGGCCTCTGCGTCCTCCCCCTGGGCGAGGAAGTTCTTCACATCCTTTCCGGCGATTGGCCGGGAATAGTAATAGCCCTGGACCATGGACGCGCCGAGGCTCCTGACCACCTTGAGCTCTTCCTCTGTTTCCACGCCCTCGACGATACAGCCAATGCCCATGTCGCGGCTGAGGTTCAACAGCGACTTGACGATGCCGTATCCCGCAGATCCGGTGCAGATGTCACTCACGAACGAGCGGTCGATCTTGATCTTGTCGAGCGGAAAGCTGTGAAGGTGCTTGAGACTGGAATAGCCGGTGCCGAAATCATCCAGGGCGATCCGAACACCGATTGCCTTGAGCGCGGTGATCACACGCATGACATGCTCGAAATCCTGGATCATTGCCGTTTCGGTGAGTTCAAAATCGATCCTCTTCGGGTCGAAACCACTCTTGCGGATCTGGTCTGCAAGATGCGAGGCATGCTGGAGCGTCGCGACATTCTTGGCCGACAGGTTAAAACAGAGACGAATGTGCTCGGGCCAAGCCTTCGCTTCCGTCAACGCCTTTTGAAACAGGATCTCTGTCAGCTGGTCGATAAAGCCACACCGTTCCGCCACACCGATGAACACATCTGGCACGACTTCACCGAGGGTTGGGTGGTTCCATCTGGCCAGGGCTTCAAAGGCCAGGACCTCGTTGCTTTCAATCTGAACGATCGGCTGAAACGCGACCGAAATTTCATCGCAAAAGCCGGATGCATAAAAACCGCGCTCAATCTCGCGCGTCCTCAAGATTTCCTGCTTATGCTCTTCCCCAAACAGAAGAACCAGTCCGCCCTTCGCCCTTTTGGCCTGGTAGAGCGTGTAGTCAGCCATTTCGTAAAGCTTGTTGGCCGAAGCTTCGCCTTCGGACCGTCTTGCAAACCCGACCGAGCCCCGAATGCTTAACACGGTCTCTTCAAAGGTGAAGGGATCGCTCAGGAGGTCGCAGATACGCTGGCCGAGATCAAGCAAGCGCTCATCGTCATAATCACTTTGGATCATGATGCCGAATTCGTCGCCGCCCAGTCGCGACAGGAAAATATCGTCGTCAGAGATCGCCACGAGCCGGCTTCCCACTTCCTTCAGCAGGAAATCTCCAACCCGGTGACCGTAGATGTCATTGACCGACTTGAACCCATCAAGGTCCAGCAACCCGACCGCGAGCGGCTTCTCCCGATCCGTTTCGCTCTGCAAGATCTCTTCCAGCCGAGCAAAGAAACTACGGCGGTTCGGCAACCCCGTCAGACTGTCCAGATTGGCCAGACGATGGTTTTCATCGCTGAGCTTCTGCGTTTCCTCCTGACGCTGAACCAGCTCTTTCTGTTGCTTCAACAGCACCTTGCGGGAAACGATCAAGGCCTCAAAGTCCTTGTAGTTGATCCACAAGATGGCAAGCATCGCCATGGAAACCAGGAAGACATTGAGTGATTTGGCAGCGAATACAGAATTTCCCGAGATCAGAACGATAGCGATGAATGCACCATTGGCAATCAATGTGACACTGAAGGCCGCGGCGCGCACATGCATCAGGCAGAAGATGCAGCCGACGACCGTGATGCCGATGAAAAACGCGACATGGCTCTGGGCGAATGGATCGCCATAGGGAAACAGCAGCAGGCCCCAAAGACTGAAGCAAACCGCCAAGACCGATCCGAATGTGAACGTGCGCCGCAGGGCTTTGGCCGCGTCTTTTGGGCTTGGCTCATGATTGCGCGATTGCCACCAATAGACTGTTCGGACACCCGCAACGATGGTCAGCCCGACAGGCACATAGACGGTCAGATAGATCGGAGCTGTCTTGAAGAAGGTCGTGACCAAGGCCCATGCGTTGACCACAACAAGGAAGTAGAGAAGCGGAATCTGTCGGGAGTTCGCCCGGTGCTGGGCCAAAACAAGATCGTCGTTTATCCCTGCCGTCTTGAAAAGTCTGATAAAATCAAACGTCTTCACCTGAAATCCAATCTTCCCAAAATCAATCGATCCAAAATGAACGCTTGCCGCAGGCCCTCGCCTGCCGTCTCCGGATCGTCCAGAATCGCATTCTTACCTAACGGCATTTACAACGGCTTAATCCGAGCTTTCGGCGCCGTCAAAGAATACATTGTTTTGCGATGATGATTAATTCTACTTTGATGAAAGAAACTCACGGCTGCTTCATGCGCTATCTTCAACCCTTAGCATTTACTCAACCGCGTATTTCACGCCTCTCCCAACGGTGCAAAACGGTGAAAAACTGCCGATTATGAGCGCATTTTCGTTCGGGCTGATTGTACGGAACGTCCAGACCGGCTACCTGATTATTCATGGGTAATGAGCTGATTCCGCCGGATGGCGTTGAGGGAATTGATCTTCGCGAAGCGCTGGAAGAGCGCTACCTCGCCTATGCGCTGTCGACCATCATGCACCGGGCACTTCCGGACGTGCGCGATGGGCTCAAACCCGTGCATCGCCGCCTTCTCTACGCCATGCGCCTCCTGAAGCTAGACCCAGGCTCCGGCTTTAAGAAATGTGCGCGCGTCGTCGGTGACGTGATCGGTAAGTACCATCCCCATGGCGACCAGGCGGTATATGACGCCCTTGTTCGTCTGGCTCAGGATTTCGCGCAGCGCTACCCTTTGATCGAAGGCCAGGGCAACTTCGGAAATGTGGACGGCGATGGCGCTGCCGCCATGCGTTACACCGAAGCGCGCATGACCGATACCGCCAAGCGCCTGCTTGCAGGGCTGGACGAGGACGCGGTCGATTTCCGGGAGACCTACGACGGCGAGGACAAGGAGCCCATCGTTCTGCCGGCCGGTTTCCCGAACCTTCTGGCCAACGGCTCCTCAGGCATCGCCGTCGGCATGGCGACCTCGATCCCGCCGCATAACGCTTATGAATTGTGCCAGGCGTCGCAGCACCTGATCAAGAACCCGAACTGCGAGGCAGAGGAGCTGCTGCAGTTCATCCAGGGGCCGGACTTTCCGACCGGCGGCTTGTTGGTGACCGATCAAGGCGCGACGCGCGAGGCCTATCTGACCGGCCGCGGCAGTTTCCGCGTTCGGTCGCGATGGGAACGCGAGGAGCTGGACCGCGGACAGTGGCAGATCGTTGTCACCGAGATCCCCTACCAGGTTCAAAAGTCGCGCCTGATCGAAAAGATAGCCGAGCTTTTGATCGCCAAGAAGCTGCCACTTCTCGATGACATTCGCGATGAAAGTGCGGAAGACGTTCGGGTTGTGCTCGTGCCCAGGTCGCGGAACGTCGATCCAGCGATCTTGATGGAATCACTGTTCAAGCTGACCGACCTTGAAAACCGGTTCTCGTTGAACATGAATGTCCTGTCCCAGGGCAAGGTTCCCATGGTCATGGGCGTCAAGCAGGTGCTGCGCGAATGGCTCGATCACCGTAAGGAAGTGCTGGTTCGACGGTCTGAGTACCGTCTGGCTCAGATCAATCACAGGCTCGAAGTTCTCGAAGGCTATCTTGTTGCCTATCTGAACCTCGATGAAGTGATCCGCATCATCCGCGAGGAAGATGATGCCAAGGGCACCTTGATCAAGACCTTTGAACTGACCGATGTTCAGGCTGAAGCCATCTTGAACATGCGACTGAGGTCGTTGCGCAAGCTCGAAGAACTCGAGATCCGCAAGGAACACGACAAGCTTTCCGCGGAAAAAGACGGACTGATCAAGCTGCTCGGATCCGATGCGCGCCAATGGACGAACATCAGCAAGGAAATTGGTGAGATCTCCAAAGCCTACGGCCCCGAGACCGACATCGGCAAACGCCGAACCGGATTTGCGGATGCGCCAGAGCATGACATCGTCGACATACAACAGGCGATGATCGAAAAAGAGCCGATTACAGTGATCGTTTCGGAAAAAGGCTGGATCCGTGCCCTGAAGGGACATCAGGCGGAGCTCGGGAACCTGTCCTTCAAGCAAGGCGACAAGTTGAAGCTGTCGTTCCATGCCGAGACGACAGACAAGATCCTGCTCTTTTCCACCGGCGGCAAGTTCTTCACGCTTGGTGCCGACCGGCTGCCGGGCGGGCGCGGGCACGGCGAACCGATCCGCCTCATGGTCGAGATGGACGAGGCCCAGGACATTATCAGCGCCTTTGTGCACAAACCGGGACGCAAGCTCTTGCTGGCAAGCAATGAAGCACGCGGCTTTGTCGTTCTGGAAGACGACCTGATTGCCAACACGCGCAAGGGAAAGCAGGCTCTGAACCTCACCGCGCCGGCCGAAGCGACGCTTTGTGTCGAGGCCAGCGGGGACCAGGTGGCCGTTATTGGTCAGAATCGCAAGTTGCTGATCTTCCCGCTGTCTCAGATCACGCAGATGACGCGCGGCCGCGGTGTGCGTCTGCAAAGATATCGCGACGGCGATCTGTCGGATATTCGCACCTTCAAGGGCGATGATGGTCTGACCTGGATGGACGCTTCCGGGCGCAGCTTCAACCGCTCCCTGGAGGAATTGGCCGAATGGTGCGGCGAACGCGGCCAGGCTGGGCGCCTGCCGCCGTCCGGTTTCCCGAGATCCAACAAATTCGGAACGCCTGGCCTTTAATGAGCGCCAGTCGTTTCTGCCTCGGCATATTGGCAGAGCCGGATGTCACGAATTTTCCTCGACGCGGCCACCGGGCCAAGTCATCCTGATGAAAAGAGAATCCATTTCGTCGGGGGAGCAAATGATCCGCAGTTTTGCCTTTAATACCAGCGCCAGAATTTTGTTTGAAAATGGCGCTGCCTCGCGGATCAGCACTTCAGGCGCGCCTTTTCTCGGCCCCCGGCCCTTCATCGTCACTGACAAAGGCATCATTGCGGCTGGGCTGCTGGAGGAGACGATTGCCGACCTTTGCGAGAGCGGCCATTCCCTTGAGCTTTTCACTGCGGTGACGGCCGATCCGGCGCGTGCTCTTGTGGATCAGGCCGTGGAGGCCGCGCGACATCACGAGGCGACTTCGATCATCGGTTTTGGCGGCGGATCGTCGCTGGACGTCGCCAAGCTCGTAGCGCTGCTTCTTGGCAGTGATGAAGACCTGGACGAGGCTTGGGGTGTTGGCAACGCAAAAGGCCCACGCCTGCCGCTCATTCTCGTTCCGACAACGGCGGGAACGGGGTCTGAAGTCACACCAATTTCGATTATCACGGTCGAAGACGATGAAAAGCGCGGGGTTGTCTCGCCCGTTATCTTGCCCGACCTGGCCGTTCTTGACCCCCAACTCACCATTGGCTTGCCCGCGCATGTCACAGCAGCAACGGGCATCGACGCCATGGTCCACGCAATCGAGGCCTATAGCTCCACCAGTGACAACAACAACCCGGTGTCCAAGGCACTTGCTGTCGAGGCACTGAAACTTCTCGGCGCGAACATAGAATCCGCCGTGTTTGAGCCACGCAACGAGGCCGCCCGCGGCGCGATGTTGCTGGGCTCCATGCTCGCAGGGATGGCCTTTGCCAATTCCCCGGTTGCGGCAGTTCACGCCCTCGCCTACCCAATCGGCGGCACGTTTCATGTGGCCCATGGACTGTCCAATGCTCTGGTTTTGCCGCATGTTCTTCGCTTCAATGCGATCAAGGCTGCCGACGCATACTCCGATCTTGCGCCGCGCGTCTTTCCGGAACTGGCCATGCTGAACGACAAGCAGGACCGCGCAGCGGCTTTCGCGGATGAACTGGGGCGTATGACCGAACGGCTGGGCCTGCAAACGACGCTTAGAGAGGTCGGCATCCGTTCTGAGGATCTGCCGAAGATGGCAAGAGACGCGATGAAGCAAACACGGCTCTTGATCAACAATCCACGGCCCCTTTCAGAAGCGGATGCCCTTGCGATCTACGAGGCGGCGCTTTGAGCGTGCGACCCACACCTGCCGCCAGAAACAGCTTCGCGGAATTTCGTCAAATCGCCACGCGCTGGATGGATGTGGATATCTACGGGCACGTCAACAACGTACAGTATCTGAGCTTCTTCGATACGGCTGTAAACGGTTGGTATGTCGACAAGGGATTGATCGATCCAGCGCGTTCACGCAACATTTTCCTGGTTGTCGAGACCGGGTGCCACTACTTTGCAGAACTGAAGTTCCCTGAAACGATCGATACAGGCATCAAGGTTTCAAAACTTGGTTCATCGTCAGTGGTTTACGAGATTGCCTTGTTCAAGGAAGGCGAAGCTGAAGCAGCCGCTCAAGGACGTTTCGTTCATGTGCTTGTCGACCGAGAAACCCGCCGACCAGCCCGCATCCCCGACGCCATGCGCGAGGTTTTGATGGGCCTGAGCGCCACGACATAACGAGAGGCTGGAGCGTGGACAGCCCGCGGTAAAACCCACAGGTTATCCACAGACTGCACACAGGTTATCGGTAGTTTTTCATAATCCTGGATTTCTCACGGTCCCAGTCGCGTTTTTTCTCGGTTTCGCGCTTGTCATGGACCTTTTTGCCGCGCGCCAACGCGATCTCGAGCTTCGCCCTGCCCTGCTCGTTGAAGTAGAGCTTGAGCGGAACGATGGTCTTGCCTTCCTTTTGCACGGCACCGGCAAGCTTGCCGATCTCACGCTTATGCAGCAGGAGCTTTCTTGGGCGCCGCGGCTCGTGATTGAACCGGTTTCCCTGAAGATATTCGGGGATGTAAACGTTGTAGATCCAGATCTCGCCGTTGTGCTCGGCCGCGTAGGATTCGCCGATGTTCGCCTTGCCGGTGCGCAAGGATTTCACCTCGGTTCCCTTCAGCTCGATACCGGCTTCCACAGTGTCTTCAATTTCAAAGTTGAAACGGGCCTTCCTGTTGTCGGAGATGATCGTCCGACCGGGAGGACCTCCGTGTTTGGGGGCCATTTTCTTCTTGTCCTTGTCACCTGGAACCCGGCGTGGTCGCCGGGTTCCGTCGCCTTTTTAAGGCTCGTTAGTTGATCAGGCCGGCATGTACCATGGCCGAACGGATCTCGACCTGTGTCTCCTCAGACACGGGCACCAGCGGCAAGCGAACATTGTTGTCCAGCTTGCCCAGCAGCGACAGCGCATATTTTGCACCGGTCGGGTTCGGTTCAATGAACAGAGCCTGATGCAGTGGCGCCAACCGGTCCTGAATCGAGATGGCGGTTGCGTAGTCGCCAGCCTGACAGGCAGCCTGGAACTCTGAACACAGCTTCGGTGCGACATTCGCTGTTACCGAGATGCAACCGGTTCCACCATGCGCATTGAAGCCAAGCGCAGTGATATCCTCGCCGGAGAGCTGAACAAAGTCAGGACCACACAGGTGGCGCTGCTGGCTCGCCTTTGCAAGGTTCGCGGTCGCATCTTTCACACCGGCAATATTTTTGCAGGTCTTGAAAAGCTCAGCCATTGTTTCCGGGGTCATGTCGATCACGGAGCGACCAGGGATGTTGTAAATATAGATCGGGATTCCGACCGCTTCATCAATCGCCCGGAAATGCGCCTTCAAACCAGCCTGGTTTGGCTTGTTGTAATAAGGCGTGACGATCAGCAGCGCGTCCGCACCCGCCTTTTCAGCAAAGTTTGCAAGATCAATTGCTTCGGCCGTGTTGTTAGACCCGGCACCAGCCATCACCGGAACGCGTCCGCCGGCGGCCTCGATGCAAAGCTCAACCAGCCGCTTGTGCTCATCATGACTGAGCGTCGGGCTTTCACCGGTCGTGCCCACAGGCACGAGGCCGTTGCTACCCTGTTTTATCTGCCAATCGACAAAGTCCTGAAACCGTTTCTCATCAAGCGCCCCGTCCTTGAACGGTGTGATCAGCGCTGGAATCGATCCCTTGAACATTTCGGTTTCCTCTATCGGTTTGGCAGTCAATATCAGGCCGCGCCTGAATGGATCGGCACCATAGTCGTCTGCCGGTTTCGGGGCAATCCCAAACCCTTTAGCCCGCTGAGTATCTTGCGCTTTTGCCGCATCAGTGACCTTGCGGATCTGGCTATCTGGTCGCAGCTCTCCTACCATTTGCTCAAACGGAAAAATACCGAGAGGAAAACAGGCCATGGAGAACAACCACACTAGCGAATCCGCGGCACGTGCCGGCCCGGCGACATGCCCGGAACCGATCACTTTCCGCTGGAAGAGCCATGACGGGCTGAACCTTCATGGTGTCGATTGGCAGCCGGATCCTTCAGTCGCAGCGGACTTTCCGCCGATCCTCTGTCTTCCGGGACTGTCCCGCAACACAAAGGACTTTCGCGAAATCGCCCAGTTCCTCCAGCGCCAGGGACTGAGGGTCATTGCGCTTGACTACCGGGGGCGCGGGCAAAGCGACTGGGATCCGGAATGGCACAATTACGCAATCCCCATCGAGGGCCACGATATTGATGCGGCCATCAATCACCTTGATCTGCAACGCTTCTCGATCCTCGGCACCTCCCGCGGCGGAATTCATGCCATGGCAATGGCCGAGAGATTTGGCCCCGATCGGATTGCCGCGATCGCGCTCAACGACATCGGCCCTCATATCGAGATGAAGGCCATCCATCGGATCGCCGCGACGCTCGGCAAAACCATGAGCTTTCCCAGCAAGGCCGTCTGCGGCGAAAGGTTGAAGAGCCTTCTTGGTCAGCAGTTTCCCAAGCTGTCGCGCGACAACTGGATCCATCTCGCCGAGCAACTCGGCGCGGAAACACCCGGTGATTTCCGGCTGGAATATGACCCTGCGCTCGGCAAGACATTGGCCCTAAACGATGAAGCGGCGCCGATTCCGGATCTTTGGCCCTTGTTCGAGACGATCGCGCCGATACCCGTGCTCGTTTTGCGCGGTGAACACTCTGATCTTCTGAGCAAAGAAACCTGTCAGAAGATGGCCGGAGTGCACCCCGGCACCGAGTGTTTGACGGTCCCCGACGAAGGTCACGCTCCGCTGCTGTGGGATGAGCCGACGCAGAGCCGGATTCTTCAATTTCTCGCAAGGCACTCTTAGGCGGCCTTTTCGAAGCACTGCTTTTCCGAAGGCTTTCCGGAAGCTGCCCACGCCGAAAACAATCAAAAGAAATCAAATCGAAAAAGCAAAAAGCCCGGCGTTGCCGCCGGGCTTTTCTTCAATCCTAGGAAAGGATCGAATTAGAACGTGCGCTGTACGCGGAAACCAGCGAGGATCTCGTCCTGGTCGCCGGCACCGTCAACGTCGGTGTTCGCATAGCCCATGTCGACACCGAGCGTGAGGCCGGAAACCGGCGTCCAAGCAACAGAACCGTCGATTGCCCAACGAGTCACGTCAGTGGTAGAGTTGCCGAGGTCAACGTCCATGTAGGAACCGTCGAGAGCGAGACCAACGGTCGAAGTTGCCTGGTGGTAGACACCAGCAGACAGAGAGTAACCAGTGGAGGTGTCGCCGTTTGGAGCGGCGTCATAGACAGACTGGCCGTTGTAGGAGTCGCTAGAACCGATGTAAGCCAGAGCGCCATCAGCATACTGAGCCTGGAACGCAATGTTGGAACCGGAAGCAAGCATAGGCAGATCGATGATCACACCACCACCGATGGCCCAACCAAGAGCGCCGTCGTCAGAAGCACTTGCCGGACGAACGTTGTGGAGAGCAGCCATGATCTGTGCTGAACCCCAACCCTGGTCAACGCGCAAGTTAGCGACGAAGTCAGGAATCTTGTGGCCAGCGTAGTCACCAACTTCACGGAAGGTTCCGTCTTCAACGGAGAGAGTTGCAGAGAAACCGTTACCGAAGGCTGCGGTGTAAGCAGCAAGATCGGTGGTCACATCAGACCAGTTACGAGTGACAACACCCTGGTTGGCCTGGCCGGTGAAGAAGTCGAAGAACGAAGTTGCGTGACCGAAAGTCAGGCCGCCCCACTGGATGTAGGCTTTGCCGAGCTTGGCATCATCATCAGATTCAATTTCATACTCGATGAATGCGCGCAGCAGACCGAATTCGGTGTTTGTTCGAGCGTCGAGGTACAGGTAGCCCTCTGCATTGAAGTCGAGAGCTTCATCGCGACCGCCCCAAGTGCCGTCATCGGCGAAGTTGTTGGCGACGTAGTTAGCACGAACACGACCACCTACACGCAGGCAAGTTTCGGTGCCCGGGATGTAGTAGAAGCGAGCGCCGTAAGCGTCACAGACGCGAACGTAGTCAACTGGCTCCGGAGCAACCGGAAGATCGGCAGCCTGGGCGCCGGTGGCAGCAGCTGCAGCAGCAGCGCCGAGCATAAGGCTCTTAAAGTTCATTTCTGACCTCCAAATCAGTCATGTTAATGACGACTTGCCTCATTGAGGCTGGGCATCTGCCGCTAGTCATCTAATCCCCGCGAAAATCTCTGGAGATGCCCTGACCCGAATGTTGGATATCCGGAAGTGCAAACCAGTGCGGCCCGAAAGCCGCTCGCAAAATGACCATACGCATCGGGATTGGAGTCGCAACAACGAAAAGCCGAACAGACCCGCCACGGCTTTGTTTCAAATTCCGGTGTTGCGTGAATGACACAGATTTGGCGTTCGCAGTAAGGTTTCGTTAGGAAAGAAGACCCGCCTAAAGCGAAAATCACCGCATTTTCAGTTCTCAACGCTCCCCGCACGATCGTATCAACCGGCTCAAAGCGCGTTCTGATTCCCCCTTTAGAACGGGGACAGCCCGGCAGGGTGGAATCTGCCGGGCTGCATGACTGACCGGAGATCAGAAGATCAACTGGCCAGGATTTTTAGGATCCTGAGATCAGAACGTGCGCTGAACGCGGAAACCAGCAAGGATCTCGTCCTGATCGGCATCATCGACTTCGGTGCTCGCGTAACCAACATCAACACCAAGCGCCAGACCGGAAACCGGAGCCCACTGAACGGAGCCGTCGATTGCGTAGCGCGTCACGTCGGTTTCATCGCCAAGCTCGAGATCCATGTAGGAGCCATCAAGCGCCAGACCAATGGTCGATGTTGCCTGGTGGTAGACACCGCCGCCAATTGAGAAGCCGGTGGACGTGTCACCATCAGCTGCATAGTCGGAATAATCCGAATCCGCACCGATGTAGGCCAGTGCGCCATCAACATAAGTTGCCTGGAACGCGATGTTGGAACCGGAGGAAAGCATCGGCAGGTCGATGGTCACACCACCACCGATTGCCCAACCAACGGAACCGTCAACCGATGCATCCTCGGGGCGAACATTATGGATCGCGCCCATCACCTGAGCGTTACCCCACCCTTGATCGACACGCAGGTTTGCAACAACGTCCGGGAACTTCGAGCCGGCATAGTCGCCATTTTCCCGGCTAGTGCCATCTTCAATAGAGAGCGTTGCGGAGAAACCATTACCGAATGCAGCGGTGTAAGCAGCAAGGTTTACCGTGGTGTCGGACCAGTTGCGACCAACGACACCGATGAAAGCCTGACCGGTGAAGTAGTCAAAGAAAGACGTCGCGTGGCCGAAGGTGAAGCCGCCCCACTGAACGTAGGCCTTGCCAAGCGAGAAACTTTCGCCGCCGTTGGTGTTGGTACCGTAGATCTCTGTGAAGGTACGCAGCAGACCGAACTCGGTGTTGGTGCGGCTATCGAGATAAAGGTATCCGCGAGCATAAAAGTCGTAACCGTCTTCTGAACGATCGCCCCAATCGCCGTCGTCCGCGAAGTTGTTGGCAACGTACTGAACACGAACGCGGCCACCTACGCGCAGGCAGGTTTCGGTGCCCGGGATGTAATAGAAGCGCGAACCGTAAGCGTCACAGACGCGAACGTAGTCGACGGGCTCCGGAGCGACCGGAAGGTCGGCAGCCTGGGCGCCGGTGGCAGCAGCTGCAGCAGCAGCGCCGAGCATAAGGCTCTTAAAGTTCATTTCTGACCTCATAGATCTCTTCTGGTCCAGCAAGCCGCTTATCGGCAAGCTTCGCCAATTCGTAATTCACGCGGCCCATACATTACTATTTGTAATTCTAAGGTTTGCAGGACCCGCCGTTCACGAAATGAAAAAACCACAGCGAGACTCGATCACGCAAGACAGATTGTAATTACACTGCTCTGTTTAGTTTTTGTGTGCTATTTTTGCAATATATTGTTTTTGCTGTTTATTTTATCTCGATGAAGAAATCCATTGAACATCACTGGAATAGATCAGAAGAGGACACCCTCCACATCACCTTCGCACCCAGAAACTCTCTCGACCCGACAGAGGATTTTTTTCTCGCAAAATTACATATTTTTGTTATTTAAAATTACACTATTACGTTTACTTATCACTTTTTTCGTGAGCAAATTACACTAATGAGTATAGTTTGCATTTAAGGTGTTTATCTTCACTTTCAAGAGATGAAACAGGTCTCTTGAAAACACCGAATACGAGCCTGAAAAGACAAGGCCACAGGCTTCAAAACGGAAGTTTCCGAACGGTAATTGCAGAAGTGTCGAATCGGACAGCTCAGCGAGGGATACCTTCCCCGCCCCTAAGCCCTACAAGCCCATCATTTGGGGCTTGCGTTGCGGATGAAGCGGCGCGCAAGACGCACGAAAGCCGGCGGACTTGAGGGGGCATCTCTGAAACACCAAGCGCTCAATCTAGCGGATGAACAGATCGACAGTATCGCTGAGACCCGCTGAATCGACGACGGTTATGCTCGTCGCACCCGGACCTTCGGGCTCAAACGACAATTGGGAGGCAAAGCTTCTTGCCGACATCGGCTGGCCGTCGACGAACCAGCTAAAGGGCCGCGTTCCCCCCTGAAGCTTGACGACAAGTGGCAATGTCTGCCGCCCCTCCCCCAGTCCGAGGTCAATCGTGCCAGACTGCGGCGGGTAACTGATCTCCAGAGAACGGAGCGCGCCAGCGGCCGGTTTGTGCACTCTCGCAGCGCGCAATGGCAAAGGCAGGTCAGCAGCCGCCATCTTCAAGGTCCCGCTGGGTGCAGCCGGGAGTGGGGCGGGGGATTTCTTCAGCCTTTGAAAGGCTTCGAACAACAGCGGAACAGCAGAACCGGCGCCGGTCATTCCTGGCAATGGCGTGCCGTCAGCACGTCCAACCCAGACGCCAACAACATCCCGGCCGTCGTAGCCCATCGCCCAGGCATCCCGATAGCCATAAGCGGTGCCGGTCTTGTAGGCGATCTGGTTGGCACCGGCGGCGCGGGGCTGCGGCAACCCGGCAAGCACATCGCCAACATGCCATGCAGCGACCTCTTCCAAGATCCGGCGTGACCTTGGGCGGTCGCTTCCAGATGCCTCCAGGTGCAGTGAAATCGAATGACCGCCATTTCCAAGCGCGCCATAAAGCTGGGTCAGATCCCACAGACTCATTCCAAGGCCACCAAGACCAATCGCCAGTCCGGGAGCATCCGCACCGCCAATGACAACCCCTGCCCCACTTCGCTTGAGTCTTGCCACCAGCTTTGCTGGCCCTACGGCTTCGAGCAGCTGGATCGCAGGCGTATTCAAGGAGAGCTGCAAGGCCTCTCGGACGCTGACCCGTCCCTGATAGGCCAAATCAAAGTTGGTGGGCTTATAGCCACCAATGTCGATGGGACGGTCGTCAATTGTGCTTTCGGGATGCGCAATGCCGTCTTCGAACGCCAAGCCATAGATGAAAGGCTTGAGCGTTGATCCCGGCGACCGGATGGCGCGGGTCATGTCAATGTGCCCCAATCGCGCTTCATCCATCAGATTCGGCGACCCGACGCTCGCCAATACCTCGCCGCTTTGATGATCTGCAACGAGGAGCGCTGCAGAGACCTTTGGACCCATAGCATCTATGCGTTGATCAATCAGGGTTTCCAGTGCCCGCTGAAGAGACGCATCCAGGGTCAGGCGATGGATAGTTTCGATTTCTTTCGAGGCGACCGCTGCTCTTGCGGCATGCGCTGCGAGGAAAGGCATGGAGCGCCGTCTGACCGGCACATTCTCCTCACGTGCTGCATCAGCATCGCCCTGTGACAGCACGCCGGCAATGACGGCACGATCCAGCACACGATCACGCGCCGCCTGCGCTGCCGATTTAAACCTGTCCGGTCGCCGCGCTTCCGGTGATTGCGGCAAAGCAACGAGCAGTGCCGCCTCCGCAGGTGTCAGGCGTCGCGGTTCCTTGCCAAACCAGGTCAGTGCGGCTGCCCGTATTCCCTCCAGATTTCCGCCGAAGGGCGCGCGCAGTGCATAAAGCTGGAGGATGTCCTCCTTGGAAAGATCTGATTCCAGCCTCAGTGCCGCGAGGATCTGATGGTATTTGGCCGAAAGGCTGCGCGTCGGCCGCTCTTGCAGCAGGCGCGCAGTCTGCATTGTGAGGGTCGAAGCGCCCGAAACGACATGGCCAGAGGACAGCAGCTGATAAGCTGCGCGGAGCATGGCCGAGACATCAACTCCGTGATGCTGATCAAATCGATGATCCTCATAGGCCTTGAGCATCTTCCAATAGAGCGGATCGACGTCGCGAACGGCGACGGGCAAGCGCCATTTCTCGTCCGGTGTGGTGAAGGCGCGCAAAAGCTGCCCATTG
This sequence comes from Roseibium polysiphoniae, assembly GCF_014842925.1. Classification (GTDB taxonomy): domain Bacteria; phylum Pseudomonadota; class Alphaproteobacteria; order Rhizobiales; family Stappiaceae; genus Roseibium; species Roseibium polysiphoniae. The sequence goes on along the minus strand of NZ_JACYXJ010000001.1, from coordinate 412,107 downwards.
CGATCAAGAACAGTCTTTGAGATCGTCAGATCGGCTGGGGCCAGGCTCGGAGGCAGGGCCCGGTAGTCCAGATAGACCTTGCCCAGACCCGCCACGGTAGCAACACTGAAGACAGCCAGGGCGATGGCAGAAAACCGCCACCGTTGTTTGGTTCCTGTGCGCAAGCCCTTCACGCCTGTCTACCGAACCGGTCCAAGAACCGACAGACGACCCGTGCCGGTGATTGCGCGGCGCTCGGGCCGATACATATCCTCGACGGACGCCGGAGGATGCGCATAATTGCCCGGTGTCACGGCACGAGCGAGATACGCAAAATTCAATTCCGAGCCGCCTGAGCGCGTCTGATCGACAGAAACCTCGAACCTGTCGCCGTGGAACTGGGCGTGCTCGGGCTGATCGACGGTCTTCAGCCATCGAAGCGCGCCGATATCGCCGGAACGGACCAACCGTGGATTATCAATGGCAAGGCCCGCTGGAATACGATCGACCACCATCAGGCGTCCCGGCGTGTCGGTCAGGGCGCGAACAGTGACGACAACAGCGAGGCGTGTGCTGACCGGAACCGCCCCGGGATCAACCAGGTTGCCATCCAGATCAAAAATCTGACGTTCAATGACATAGTCCGTACCACCGGCAGGTTCTGGCAACAGAGGTTGGCCGGACACCGAAACCAGCAGTTCAGTGCCCTCGCCACCCCGGTTTTCAATGCGGGTTATTTCGCGCTCAAGCGTCAGGCCGGAGAATGACCAGACAAGCCGTCCGGGTGTCTCCTCGCCATTGATCGCAATTTTGGTGGCCGTCGCCTGCTCATTGAGCTCGCGTGCGGCCATCAAGAGCCAAGCCATGTCTTGCGTGGAATAATAGGACCGGCCCTCCTGGGCAGCCTTCACGAAATCACTGGCACGAGACTGGTCCGGGCTGTCGGCGTCTGACGCCGACACATAGGTGAGAACGCCGGCACCATCGCGCAGCGCAGATCCATAGTCCGCCCGGTAACCGCTCTTTGAACGTTCGCCCAACGCCAAGGTCGCGGCCCTGAAACCTTCCTCGGCACGTTTGGCCTCGCCGTAGAGAGCCAGACTTGCGGCAAGCTGCGCCTTGGCAAGCGGCGTTGAGAAGGCGCCAAGCTTGGCATCCAGATAATATCTGAGATCCCCCATGGACGCCCGGCTGTTGCGGGCAAGCACATAGAGGCCATAGGCGATTTCCTCGCCGCCTTCGGTGAAGTCGGAGGCATAGGCCAGGCGGTTTTCTAGGTTGTCCAGCGCCGTTTCGAAGGCCAGTTCAGGCACTTGATAGCCTTCCTCGCGCGCCCGGGTGAGGAAGTCGACCACATAGGCGTCGAGCCAGGGATCATAGCTGCTGTAGCTGTTCCAGAGTCCGAAGGATCCGTCAGATGACTGGTTTGCCAGAACCCGCTGGATCGCCTTGACGACCCGTTCCCGTATCTCCGGATCTTCCCCAAGGCCAGCGGCAGTTGCCACCTGGTTCAGATAAAGCAGCGGCAGGGCCCGGCTGGTTGTTTGTTCGGTGCAGCCATAGGGATAGCGGTCGAGCGCATCCAGAAGACCGGCCACATCGATACGAGCTGCGCCTCCGGCCGTCACTTTGACCGACACGGTTTCGGGCCGCAGCCCTTCAAAGCTTCCCGCATCGAGAGAGAGACCCGCGCCCCCAGAAAGAGTGAAACTGGACCTGCGAACCACATCTGGCTGGGTATCGCGCACATCCAATCGCATCCGTTTGACCACCTCCGTGCCGTCGGGGGCCGCCAAAGCTGCGATGATCGTCGTGCTGCCTTGCTCGTCGAACGCGGAGACCGGCACTCGAACAAGGGTTTTCTCGCCTTCACCAAGCTCCAGCTGACGCACCTGAGGGCCCTCGCGGTCCAGACCGGCCGGTCCTTCTGCAGACAGGGTAAGGTCGTAGACGCCTGCAGGACCTTCGACGTTGTCGATCTCAAGCTGCAGCCGTGAAACATCGCCGGGTGCCAGGAAGCCAGGCAGACTCGCGGTCAACACCATCGGCGCGCGAATCTCGACGTCCTGAGATGCGTGACCAACGCCCTCCTTCGTCCAGGCCACGGCCATCAACCGCAGTGTGCCATTGAATTCAGGTATCTCGAAACGTACGACAGCCTTGCCCTCGTCATTCAGCGCGACGAGACCGGAAAACAGCGCCAGCGGCTCTTCATCCGGGGGCGGCGCTTCAAGGCGCATGGCCATGGCATCACCACCAGAGCGGACCTTGCCGCGAACGCCAAGCGTGCGATCGATGAGCTGGCCGTAGAGGTCGCGCATCTCCGCACCCAACCGCCGCTGGCCGAAGTACCAGTCCTCTGGTGCTGGCGGCTCAAACCCTGTCAGGTTGAGGATGCCAAGATCGACGCCGGCGAGCGTTACGTATGCCTGGGTGCCGGCAGCAAGTCCCGCCACCTCGATGGGCACTTCCAGGGTCGTGGACGGCCGCAGGGTTGAAGTCGCAGACAGGCTGATATCAAGATCACGCTCCCCCGGCTCGACCTTGAGCCAGGAAAGCCCGACCGACCGAGACGGCATCCGTTTGTTCTCAAGGTCCATGGGACGATAAAGGCTCGCGGTCACATAGGCCCCTGCCCCCCATTCTTCCGTTACCGGCAGGCCAACTTCTGCCTCACCACCTTCTACTTCGATCGTCCGCGAGTTCAACAATCCACCTGAGACGACGTTCACCACGGCGATTCCATCCATTTGGGACGTCAGGCGCAGGGTTGCCGTTTCGCCGGGACGGTAACTTTTCTTATCGAGACCAACATCGAGATAGTCGGGCGTCTCGGATGTGGCATCGGCAGTGTACCAGCCCGCCGAGAATTCGACGCTGGTTGCCGTCGCCTGAGGTCCGCCGGATTGAACTTCAAGCCGGTATCGGCCCCACTCCACGGGCAAAGACAGGCTTCCGGCCTGTCCGGCTTGTATCGACAAGTCGCCGTTTGCCACGCGCTTGGTCGTGGTGATCGGCTCATAGTTCCACGAGCCATCGGTCCGGTACCATTGATAACGGCGTTCGATGCGCGAGAGAGTCCAGGAAAGGTCTTCGGCTGCGCGCGGCGTACCGTCCTCACCGAGCAGAACCACGTTGAAAGAGGCCGGGCCGCCTTCGTCAACACCGCCATCGAACAGCGGCTTGAGGCCGATCTTTTCGCCATCCTGGGCAACCGGCAAATTCAACCTGCGCTCGACATAACGACCGCCGGTCTCCACCAGTCTTGCCACCAGCTCGCCCTTGTAGAGGCCGGTGATCCCGGCAATTTCCGGCAAGGTCACGCCGAAGGACAAGCCACCATTGGCATCGGTCTTCAGGCCAGACGGCAGCGTTTCGCGTGTCGGATAGGAAATGTCGTCGGCAAGACCAAAGATGTACCCCGGCTGACTGGGGAGCTCCCGGGTTGACGTCACGATGATGTCGCCTTCCAGGGTCTGACCGCTCGCTGGGGAGCCATAAAGGAACCTTGCCTCGACGGACACCGGTGTTGCTGCGCTGCGGCTGAAGGACTCGGCGCTGGTTTCCAGGTCGAAATCCACACGTTCAGGCTGATAATCCTCGACCAGGAACGTAGACTGGGACAATGCATCGCCCTTGGGATCCACGAAGACCTTCCAGGACCAGACGCCCTGTTGTGCCCCGGCGTCCAGGCTGAAGTCCTTAAGATGACCACCGAGACCGGCGTCCTGCACCAGATAGCGCGAATGTTCGACGCCATCGGGACGATCGAGAACAAAAGTCAGAGGCAGGCCCTCCTGGGCCACAGCCCTGGACGTGCGGATGAGCGCCTGAGCATGCACTGTCTCGCCAGCCTTGTAGATTCCGCGGTCTGTCCAGCCGAAGACATCAAGAGGTCCCGGCGCCGCTCGCCCTTCGACGCCACGGTCGCTCAGGTCGAAAGCGGGCTTTCTCAGATCCAGGAAGGAATAGTCTCGGGCCTGCGTTTCAGCGACCACAAGGCTTGGCGCCATGCCGCCCCGTCCGCGGCCAAGCCCGGGCGCAAAGCGGCCAAAACCGTCGTCGTCCGTGGTCACCTCGCCGAGGATTTCGTTGTTGACCGCAAGAAGCTTGAGCGACACGCCGGGGATGGCTTCGGCAGTGTTGAGAGAACGAACATTCACGGCGATGCCGTCATTTCCGCTCAAGGAGGACAGACCCAGATCGGAGACAATGAACCACTGCGTCGCAAGTGGACCCCACTTGTTCTGCGTGTCGAGCTTGGAGCGGGCCGTCATTGCGTAAACGCCCGGCTTGATATCGAGACCGATCTCGTTCAGCGGCACAGCCGTGGTGATGTCCCTGTTGAGGCTGTTTTCCGTTTCGACTGTTCCGGACCAGACCTTCTCGCCCAGATCATCCGTCAGTTGTTCGGCCTGATAGCTTCCCAATTGACGGAGGAATTTGCCGTCGCGCACAACACCTGCCAATGCACGGTCGCCGACGCGGAAGATCTCTGCGGCGACTTCGCTCGTGTTCACTGAAACGATGGGGATCGTCGGCTCGCCGCCGGCGGGCAGAACATAGGCGCGGCCGATGAACTGAACGGATGGCGCGCGATCGCGGACGTAGATGTTGAGGTCCACCGATTTCTCAAGAACCTCGCCGTCTGCCGCGGGCAAACCGCTTCTCACGCTCAGGCGGTATCTTTCGCCATGGGTAACGCCATCGACGCAGACCTGTGCCCCGTCGGCCTCAACAGAGGTCGTTCCCTGCCCGGTGACGGAGACATAGGGCGAGAAATCGGTGTTACGCGGCAATGAAGACGAGAAGACCACACAGATGCGCGGCGCGGCGGCGTCGGCTGCCACCGTGTGATTGAGAATCCGGAAGCCGTGTTCTGCGACCATCTGATCGTAGCGGCGGCGAAGACCGGGAATTTCATCCAGCGCAAGAGCGGCGCGCAGGGCCTTGATCGCCGGCTTCCACTGCTGGCGCGCAGCAAGAGACGATCCTATCAGCTCGAGAGAACGCGCGCGTTCAGTTGCACTTATGGAGCGCAGATAGGCGTTGATGGACGAGGATGTCGCGTTTTCCTGTTTGCGCTGACGCTCCTGCCAGTCTTTTGGGCTCTGCATCAGCTGGGCCATGGCGAGCCCCTGCCAGGCTTCCAGGTCGCCGGGTTCCAAAGCAATAAGCGCTCCGAAATCAGCCTCTGCGACAGGTCCGTCCTTGTTGAGTATTTTCTGACGTGCCTCGCGGCGCAGCTGGTCTGCTGTCAAACTGGTCGTGATAGGGCTTTGCTGCAAACGGGCAGAATATGTCTCAGCCGTTTCAAGCAGACTACTTTCCAGAAATCCTAGATCTGCCTTGCGGTCGGCCTGTTGGTCTTCCCGTGGCTGCTCGACTGAAACGACCCGGCCGGCAATCGCTCCGACGAAGCTCTGCAACTGACCGAAGTCAGACTTCAAAAAACACCAGCCGGCCGAGGTGTTGTAGGTAAAGGCGCGGCACATGTTGTCGGCGAGACACACAGCCTCACAGCCTGACAGGTCAACGTCCTTGACGGTCCGGTAGTCGCCGCCAAAAAAGTCGGCATCTTCGATGGTGACGATACGCCTTTCTTGCGCGTGAACCGGAACCGCAAGCGCCAACGCTGCGAAAGCACCAATGGCAGCGCAAATGGCAACCCACTGGGGCAACAGTGACCTCAACCGCCGACCACCGACCTTCGCGGCTTCCAAGACATACCGAAACGACATAACCACCTCCCCCTGGGGCATCGACAAACCTGCCGATGGGTAACGGTACACGCGATCATGACGTTGCCAAGGCAGAAATTAAAAATTGTCGGGCTGAAAGCGCTGGACCAGCTCCGAGATAAAAGCAGCGACCTCTTTCGAGGCCTTGCCTGAGGGCGCGATCTCCATCACCGTCCTGCCCGTGCCCATGGATGATGCAAAGGCCGTCCGGTTGCCAAGCCGTGCTTCGAAGATCTCGAAGCCGGACTTCGCAATCGCCTCTGTCATTTCCTGTGTCAGAGCCGCGCGTGGCGGCACACGGTTGAACAGGAGCACTGCCTCGGTGTCTTCCCGCTCTGCCAGCTGTATCGTCTGCCCGGTCGCCCAAAGATCAACGGGTGTGGGCTGTATCGGGACAATCACGAGGTCAGCTGCATCGATGGCCGGTTTCGCTTCGACATCGGTTTTCGGCGGCGTATCAATGACGACGAATTCATGGGACCGCGCAAGGGACTTCGCCTCCCTTCGCGAGCCCCAGCCAGAAGCTGTTCGAAACGCCAGACCTGTCTGATCTTCGCCGAGCAACTCCTCACGCGCCTCGAACCATGTGCCGAGGGAGCCCTGCGGATCCACATCCAGTACAGCGACAGGCCCTTCCGCCACCTTCGACAAGGCAACAGCGATATGAGCAGCCAGCGTTGTCTTGCCCGAACCACCCTTTTGTTGTGCAACCGTCAGAATATGCCCTGCCATTTTGATCCTCCAACCCCACCCGCAAATATACTGCGCCGCAATATCGACCGTGACAACTGCTTCTCCCAAACACGGTCTTTACGAGCGCGACCGGATCATATCTTTATCGTCGAAACACCCTGTCATTTTGGAGGACTGTCATGAAACTCGTTCCCTTGGGGCGCACCGGCATCAAGGTGTCAGAACTTTGCTTCGGCACCATGTCCTTTGGCGGCGACGCTGATGAGACCGCAGCTGTGGCTCTGTATGGCGCATGCAGGGATGCAGGCATCAATTTTTTCGACTGCGCGGATGTCTATTCCGATGGCGCCGCCGAAGAAATCCTGGGACGGCAAATCGCTCACGAGCGCGATGAGCTTGTCATTACATCCAAGGTCTGGGGCCAGACCGGAAAGGACGCCAACTCAGGCGGAACAAACCGGCGCCATGTGACCAGGGCCATCGACGCAAGCCTTTCGCGGCTTGGAACAGACCGGCTGGATGTCTATTTCGTTCATCGTTTCGACGACGAGACACCTTTGGAAGAAACCTTGCGCGGGCTCGAGGACGTGGTCCGCGCGGGCAAGGTTCTTTACCTCGGCGCCAGCAATTATGCCGCTTGGCAGGTGGCAAAGGCACTCGGTATCAGCGCGAAGGAAGGCTGGGCACGGTTCGATGTCCTCCAGCCGATGTACAATCTGGTGAAACGCCAGGCAGAGACCGAAATCCTGCCGCTGGCTCAGTCAGAGAACCTCGGCGTGATTTCCTACAGCCCTGTGGGCGGAGGCCTGCTTTCGGGCAAGTACCGGCCCGGCGTAAAGCCCGATGGCAGCCGGCTTGCGGAAAACGCCATGTATGCCGCGCGCTACGGCGAAGATTGGACCTATGAGACGGCAGAACGCTTCACGATGTTTGCAGAGAAGATGGGCGTTCACCCCGTGTCCCTCGCGGTTGCCTGGGTTGGCGGGCACGACGGTATCACGGCGCCGATCATCGGAGCGCGGCATACGGAGCAGCTAAAGCCGTCATTGCAATCCATCGACATCGACATGACCGAAGAGCTTCGCAGCGAGATTTCGGCCTTGTCGCGGACGCCGCCGCCTGCGACTGACCGGCTGGAAGACCAATAGCCTCAGACGATAAGCGCCCCGGTTTCTGACCGGGGCAGCTCTCGCATCACAACTGCGCGCTTACTGGCCACCAAGCTTGTTGTAGATCGTCCAGCCGGGACGACCTGTCACAGGAAGGCCATAGCGGGCTTCCGCCTTTTTGATGCCCGCGCGGGTGGCAGGGCCCACCTTGCCGTCAGGCTCGCCGACATCGAAACCGTTGCGATTGAGCAATTTCTGCAGCTCCAGCCGCTGTGCCCGCGACAATCCCGGATCATTGGTCGGCCAAGGCGTCTTGAAAGGCTCACCGCCGGAAACAAGCTCAGACAGCAGCGCAATCGCGAGCCCATAGGACGTCGAGGCGTTGTAGGACCGCAGTGCCTTGAAATTGCGGGTGAGGAGAAACGCGGGTCCGTTCGCCCCGGCAGGCCGTATCAGGGCGGTTTCCTGCCTGCTCTTGAACTTGCTGCCGTCGATGTTCCTGAGGCCCCGTTTCGTCCATGTGCTCATGGATGCATATTTCTTGCGCCCCGACGGACCTGAATAGCCTTTGGGCACCTTCACCTCGAAACCCCAGAGGCGGCTGTCGCGCCATCCCGCGTTCTTCAGGAAGTTGGCCGTCGATGCCAGGGCATCGGGCACGGAGTTGACCAAGTCTTTACGGCCATCACCGTCGAAATCGACCGCCAGACTGATGTAGGTCGAGGGCATGAATTGGGTCTGGCCGAACGCACCTGCCCAGGATCCACGAAAATCGCTGTGGGGTACGTCACCGCGCGAGGCAATCTGCAGGGTCTTGATCAGCTCACCGCGGAAGTATTTAGAACGCCGCCCACCGGCACACGCCAGGTTTGCGAGCGCATGAGGCGTATAGAAATCGCCACGGAACTGGCCATAGTCGCTCTCGATGCCCCAGACAGCCAAAACGACGTGACGATCAACACCGAAGCGTTTTTCGACCGACGACAGCGTGGAGCGATGTTTCTTCAGGAGTTTCTTGCCGTCGGCGATCCGCTGCGGATCCACCAGAAACGCCATGTAGTCCCAGATCTGGGTCTTGTGTTCCGGCTGCGAGGTCGAGAAGCGAATGACCTTCTCATCGTAGGCAGCGCCGGAGAGCATCTGGTTGGCGACCTGGGGCCGAACCCCGGATTTCACAGCCTGAGCCTTCAAGGCGTTCACGCAGCTGTCGATCGACGCCGCTTGCGCCGGAATGCCACCGGAAAGAGCCAATAGTCCTGAGATAAGCCCGGAAAGACACACGCCTTTCCGGGTTAAAGCCGACATTTCAAATCGCATTTCCAGCCCCGCAGATCGCCGAATCGATGCCAGACACGCTGACAATCTATCGAGTCTGAATTAGGGCAAACACTGCTATTTGCCCTCGATCAGCTTGCGGCGCAGCCAGCTCGATGTCTGGTCCATCGCGATCACGACGAGGATCGTCAGGATGATGATGTAGCTGGTGTTCTCCCAGTCGCGGGAAGTCTTCATCGTTTCTACCAGCATAAGGCCGATACCGCCAGCACCAAGCGCACCAATCACAGTCGCCGAACGCGTATTTGATTCTAGATAGTAGAGCACCTGAGATAAAAAGACCGGAAGAATCTGTGGGATCACACCAAATCGATACCGCTGCAACTGGTTGGCACCTGTCGCCCGAACACCCTCTACCTGCTTGTTGTCAATGTTCTCAAGCGCTTCAGAGAACAGCTTGCCGAGTGAGCCCGTGTCGGTGAAGGCGATTGCCAATGCACCGGTCAGCGGGCCAAGGCCGAAAGCCCGGATGAAAATCAGCGACCAGATCAGCATGTCGATGCCGCGCAGGAAGTCGAACAGACGCCGCGTTCCAAAGCGCATGAACATTGATGGCGTAAAGTTGCGAGCAGCGAGGAAGGCGAGCGGCAGGCCGAAGGCAGCCGCCGTTATGGTTCCAAGCACGGCCATCATGATCGTTTCCAGCAGCGCGAGGAAGATCTCGCCATGCTGCCAGTCTGGATTGTCCAGGAACTCATGCACAATGTGCCAGAGATTTGAGTATTCCGGATCCAAGCGATCAGCGCTGAGTGCCAGTGCATAGAGCTGGCTGAAGGACATGCCATAAAGGTCGGAGTTGAAGGAGAACCAGAAGTTTTCCCAACCGCCGAAGAAATTATGCACCTCGATCTTGGTGCGTGTCACCTGCACACGCCGGTCAAGGGTCGGGCGCGCATCAAGCTTCTTGGGGTTCGTTTTCAGCCAGTCCGGTTGATCTCCGGGTGGCACAGTTATGTCGACCCCGGAATTGGTCGCCGTCGCAGTGATGACGCCGTAGCCGGGAACCGTGAAGTTCATGGTCTTGTCGACGATCTCGACGAGATAGCCCTCGCCCAGATCCACAACCGAATTGGAACCGTCAACCTGGACCCAATCGGGATAGTTGGTGTCATCATAGGCCGCCCGGCGCTCGCCCTCGATGGCGACTTCAAGCTGATCCCTGCGGATGTTCTTGGTGACGTGCACCTTGTAGGCGACGGAGTCGGTCGCGAGGATGGCGGCACGGTCCGGCTGCGCCTTGGACAAGAGCCCGGCGACGTCGAAGGCAAACCATGTGTAGATCAGGTAGCCAAGGATCACCAACGGAACGAGCATGGTGAAAAGGGTTCTGTTGCGGACTTTGGTCCAGACCAGATCAGGCGTGATAACCGGCTCAAGGGTATCGATGGACATGGATTTTTCCCTTAGTGAGCTCGGCCGGAGCCGACCAGCTTGCCGCGAAGGTAGGACGAGACCTGGTCGATCAGCATGATGGTGAGGAAAAGCAGCACAAAGATCGCAGCGGTTTCATCGCCGGCTCCCTGCCCCCAACCGATGGTGCGTCGCAGCTCCTGGCCGATGCCGCCGGCACCAACGAAACCGAGGATGGCCGACGCACGCACATTGATTTCCAGGCGCAGCAGGAAATAGCTCAGGTAGTTGGGCGCGACCTGCGGCAACACCGCGTAGCGGATGCGCTGCAACCAGCTGGCGCCACAGGCGCTCAGACCTTCGATCGGTTTGCGATCGATATTCTCGTTCACCTCGGAGAATAGTTTGCCAAGTGCACCCGCGGTGTGAAACGCGACTGCAATCATGGCCGGGACCGGGCTCGATCCGAGGACGAAAATCAAAAACAACGCTACAATAAGTTCTGGAAAGGCACGCATGATGTCCATCATGCGGCGCACGACCGGGATCAGCGGGCCCCAGCTGTCGACGTTTCGGGTCGACGCCATCGCCAGCACGAGCGCCATGGCGCCGCCGATCAATGTTGCCACACCGGCGATATTCAAGGTTTCAAGCATCGCCGGCACGTATTGAATGATCAGACCGAAGAATGCAGGTCCGGCGTTCCAGGCCTCAAGGACAATTTCACCGGGGTAGTCAAAGAATTTCGAGAGCCCCTGAAGGAAGCCGCCGGAGTTCATTTCGTTTGATTTCGAATATCCGGAAACCAGAACGGCAACGACCAGCAACAATCCGATCAGGGAGTAAAGCTGGCGACGTTTGCGTAAGGAGAGGATTTCCTGCTCCAAAGCGGCGACGGCCATGTCCAAAGTCCTTAAAAGAAGTCCAAAGAAAACGCGGGCCGATGAGCGGCCCGCGTTCCTGTTTCAAAAGAACGATTAGTTCTTGTTCTTCGCCTTGCGCGCTTCAACGATGTTGACGTAGGCTTCGTGGGTGATCGGCATGAAGCCCTTGGTCTCACCAGCTGCGATGTTGTAGGCGCAGTCAGGGTCCATGGAGTTCAGGGAAGCGATCAGGCCAGTCATCTTGATCTTGACGTCAACCGGCAGCTTCTTGGACAGAACAATCGGACCTTCCGGAATGACCGGGGACTGCCAGATCTGCTGCAGTTCGGTCATGTCAACCAGACCAGCATCAGATGCCTTGCGCAGGGCGCCGGAGTTGTAGCCATCTTCCCACTCGCCAAGGCCGTCGGCCCAGGTTACGCCAGCGTCGATGTCGCCGTTGGAAACCGCAACGATTGTCTGCTCATGACCACCGGTGAACTTCACGTCGCCGAAGTATTCGCCCGGCTTCATGGAGTAGCCTTCCTGCGGGATGGCGATGGACGGGATCAGGTAACCGGATGTGGAGTTCGGATCACCGAAGCCGAAGACCTTGCCCTTCATGTCGTCAAGCGAGTTGATCTCGCTGTCAACGCGCGCAAAACCGATCGAGTAGTAGCCGTAGCCGCCATCGACGTTGACCTTGACGAGAACCGGATCAACAGCTTCCGGGTCGGTCAGGTGAACCTTCGCGTAGGAAGAAGCACCAAGCCATGCGAGGTCGAGGTTGCCGCCGAGCAGGCCTTCGATAACGCCGTTGTAGTCGGCAGGAGCGAAGAGCTTGACCGGAACGCCGAGAAGATCAGCAGTCTTTTCTTCGAGGCACTCGTAAGCGCGCAGGCGGTCGGAAGCGTTTTCGCCGCCGAGGATGCCGATGCGGAATTCGGTGATGTTGTCTGCAGCAACTGCGGAAGTTGCATTCAGGGCAAGCATGCTGACCGCAGCAAGGGCGGCAAACTTAGAAACGAGGTTCATCTGGGGCACTCCCAAAGAGATGGATATTGATGACGTTTGAAAGCAACCGGGTCTAAACCACAGCCGCAGCTGCCGGCGTCATCGCACCGGCAGGATCTGTTTTCCGAACGCTTGCGTCCGGTGTATCGATGGCGGTCGATGTCGCCGCCTCGTTGAAACTCTCGTCGGCGCCGTAAATCTCGCGGGCCACATCGGTGGTAAGCAGCTCCGGCTCGCCGTCGAACACAACCTTGCCATCACGCATTCCGATGACGCGGTCGCAATAGTTGCGCGCAGTATCGAGAGTGTGGAGGTTGCAGATCACGACCTTGTTGTCGCGTTCATGGATCTCGCGCAGGGCGTCCATGACGATCTTGGCGTTCATCGGATCGAGCGATGCGATCGGCTCGTCAGCCAGAACCATGTGCGGGTCCTGCATGAGAGCGCGGGCAATGGCGACGCGCTGCTGCTGTCCGCCGGACAGTTCCTCTGCCCGTTTGGTCGCTTCCTGGACGATGCCGAGGCGATCAAGCGCTGCAAGCGCCGTGTTCACATCATCGGCGCTGAAGATGTTGAACATGCTCTTGAGCGTCGACTGAGCGTTCAACCGGCCGAGCATGACGTTGGTCACGACATCAAGGCGCGGGACAAGGTTAAACTGCTGGAAGACCATGGCGCAGTCGCGCTGCCAGCGGCGCATCATGGCGCCCTTGAGGCTCAGGATATCCTCGCCATTAAAAATGATCCGGCCGGATGTTGCCGGCGTCAGGCGGTTGATCATCCGCAGAAGCGTGGACTTGCCCGCTCCGGAACGCCCGATGATGCCGACCATATGCGGCTTGTCGATGGTGAAGCTGACCTGGTCAACCGCTGTGCGGGTGCCAAAGTCCTTTGTGACGCTTTCGAAGTGGATCACCCGGAGGCCCTGTCGCTGAATTAAAATTTCCAGCTGCGACAAGAGCCACGACTATATTACAGAGAAATGACAAGAACCTCTTGTCGCCTTGAAGTTTTGACAACTAATAAATGACAGTTCAGTGACATAAAAAATTCATACTCAATAGAACCAGGAGATACTTCTGAATTAAACCGATATTTTCAAATACATATCGTGATTCAACCCTCTTCCGACCAGACCTGACGCTCTATATGACTTTAAAAATTCATCAAAACGTCATCAAAATGCAATCCAACCCGATCCGCGGCGGCGTAATCACGGCAGGTTCTTTCTTTCCTGCAAGGTGACAAATGCCCGGTCCAGCCGACAAATCCGCCCTGACCTCCGCCCCGAACATTCATCCTGATGCGATCGTATTGGAGTCAGAGCTCGGCATCTGGACCGAAGTCGGTGCTCATACTGAGATGCGCCAGAGCCAGATGGGCGACTATTCCTACATCGTCCAGGGCGGTGACGTCGTCTGGTCAACCACTGGCAAATTCTGCTCCATCGCCCGAAATGTGCGCTTGAATCCAGGCAATCACCCGACCTGGCGCGCGTCGCAGCATCATTTCAGCTATCGCGCTGCAGCGTATGACTTGGGTGACAACGACGACAGTTTCTTCGAGTGGCGAAAGAAGGACTGGGTGACGCTTGGCCACGACGTGTGGATCGGCCATGGGGCAACAGTGCTTGCAGGTGTTTACGTGGGAACCGGTGCAATCGTTGCTGCCGGCGCGGTCGTCTCCAAGGATGTGGTACCCTACACGATCGTCGGCGGCGTTGCTGCCAAGGAAATCAAACGCCGCTTCTCGGAAAGCCAGGGCGACGCTCTGCAGGAGATCGCCTGGTGGGACTGGGATCATTCGACGCTCAAAGCCAGGCTTCCCGACTTCAGAGCCCTTTCGATCGATGCCTTTATCGAGAAATACCGCTAGCAGAACGTCTCAGCAGCGCCAGCAAAATCACTAAAATCCCGCTTTGCGTGTACCAACGCCACCGCTCGCGCTCACAAATCCGTGAGCAGGCCTTGATGGACGGCGCCATGTGATAGCATTAACCCAACGGCAAGGCTAAAACTCTAGGATTAGATGAGTTTAATTTCGTCTAGTTTTTAATACCGAACCATTGGGGACTTAGGATGGGAAAGGGAATTTTCGCGATCTGCGCGATGCTGATCATGTTTGTGACCAGCGCAGCGTTCGCCGCACCGGGTGGTCAGTTTTTCGATCCGAACACCAAGAAATGGGTGACCTACGGTCCATCCTACGGTGGAAAGTCGCCGATCCGGCGGAAAAAGGTCAGCTATAAGGGGCCTTACAGCCCTGGAACCATCGTCGTCGATACGGAAGAGCGCCGCCTCTATCACGTTCTGCCAGGTGGCAAGGCCATGAAATATGGCATCGGCGTCGGCAAGGACGGCTTCCAGTGGTCCGGCACGCACCGGATCACCCGCAAGGCGGAATGGCCGGGCTGGACACCTCCGCCGCAGATGCGTGCTCGCGAACGCGCCAAGGGCCGGATCCTGCCGGCACACATGAAGGGTGGCCCGAACAATCCGCTGGGCGCACGCGCGCTCTACATCGGCTCGACCCTTTACCGCGTACATGGCACCAATCAGCCTTGGACAATCGGCAGCGCCGTTTCATCCGGCTGCATTCGCCTCGCGAACGAAGACATCATCCACCTGCACAAGAACGTCAGCGTTGGATCGAAGATCATCGTCAAGCGCTGATCTCTTTCTGAGATCCGTCGAAAAGCCGGCCTTGCGCCGGCTTTTTGCATTTAGGGCGCCCCTCAGACAGCTGGCATCTCGCTCCTTTCTCTGGCTAAATGAGAAAAAAGGGAGAGCCAGATGCCTTGCCAAGAACTTGGGAGAACAAGGGGGCGTCAGCCATCAGCAGCGTCATCCCAGCACTCAACAGCCAGGTGCAATATCCTGAACCTGGGGCTGTCGATGGTCCTACTGATTGCAGTTCAATCGAGTCCTGCGAAAGCACAGACGCCTTTGGCCGAACGCGGACTGGCCCTTTCGAAACTCCATTGCGCCCGTTGCCATATCGTCAGCGAGTCGGACCGCTTCACTGGCACATCCTCGACGCCGTCTTTCAAGATCATGATCGAGTTTCTAAAGGACTGGGAAGAACGTTTCGGCAGCTTCATGGCGCGGAACCCGCACCCTGCCCACATCCGGCTGGACGGGGACGACCCGCGGCCCGAACACCTGCCGGCAACCATTCGCGAAGTGATTCTTTCACTCGACGACATCGAAGCGATCCTAGCCTACGTGGACCAGATGGCAGTTGATTTGGGAAAGAAACAGCCTGACGACTGAGAACTCCATCAAGTCACGGCCGGCCGCAGCGGCAAGACTATCACCGTTTCCTTTGTTGGATCTCCGGCGGTGGAAACGACCCTACCGTTCGCGGGTAAGGCCTTTTTCTTCCAGTTCGTTCAGATACCCGCCCCAGTGCTTGTCCTTTTCGTTGGCAAGCTCGAGGAAATAGTCCCAAGTGAAGATACCGGTGTTGTGCATGTCGTCGAAATGAATGCGGACGGCATAGTTGC
The DNA here is from genome assembly GCF_014842925.1 of Roseibium polysiphoniae. Lineage (GTDB taxonomy): Bacteria > Pseudomonadota > Alphaproteobacteria > Rhizobiales > Stappiaceae > Roseibium > Roseibium polysiphoniae. The sequence continues at coordinate 396,518 of NZ_JACYXJ010000001.1, read as the reverse complement.
CGACCGGTTCGATCTTCATGATGCCGACATGCGATTTACCCGGCACCGTCTTTTTCTGCGAGGGGCCATGTCCCTGGACTTCTGCAGAGGGCGAACACACGCGCAGATATTCGGCGCTGTATTCATGGGTTTCGCCCGTATCGAACGACACGAGCAGCGTCTGCTTGTCATTCTTCAGGCGCAGTTCCGTCGGCCAGGTTTTCTGTTCGCTCACGTGCGGTGTCTCCAGTGCTTTGCGCGGACGATAAGCGCGTCACAGCAAAGATCAAGCCGCGTCTTCGTTTGCCTGCTTCACCAACTGGTAGCCCTCCAGAGCGGCATCGCGGGCCTTGAAATGATCCACGATCGGCCTGGGGTAGGTTTCCCCGAGCCGGAGACCTGCCTTTTCGAGCGCTACCTTGGGCGCTTCGAAGGGAGCGTTGAGATAGGTTGTATCGAGCTCTTTCAGTTCCGGCACCCATTTGCGCACATAGTCACCTTCCGGGTCGAACTTTGCGCCCTGGGTCATCGGATTGAAAATCCTGAAATAAGGCGAGGCATCGGCTCCACTGCCGGCCACCCACTGCCAGCTCGCCGAGTTGTTGGCCAAGTCCGCATCCAGCAGCGTATCGCGGAACCAGGCCTCGCCATGGCGCCAATCCAGACGCAGATGCTTGATCAGAAAGCTGGCGACAATCATGCGCACGCGGTTGTGCATGTATCCAGTCTGCCAAAGCTCGCGCATGCCGGCGTCAACAATCGGATAGCCGGTTTGGCCGGACTGCCAGGCCCTGAGGTCTTCTTCGCTCTCGCGCCATGGATAGGCGTCGAAACCTGGCTTCCAGTTCGCATGCGGGATCGTCGGGAAGTGGTAGAGCAAGTGATAGGCAAACTCGCGCCAGCCAATCTCGCTGAGAAACTTGGCGGCATCCTTGTCGAGGCCGTCCCTGTGCTCCGCAGCGGCAAGCGTCTCCTGCCGGATCTGACCTGGCGAAATCTCGCCGAAATGAAGATGTGGGGACAATCTGGAGACGTTTGGCAAATCCGGCCGGTTGCGCAGTTCGCCGTAGCCTTCCAGATCCTTTTCAAGAAAGGCACTCAGGCGCTCTCTCGCTCCCTGTTCGCCAGGCGTCCAGAGCCGGTCCCAACCTTCGGCCCAGTTCGGCTGCGCTGGCAGAAGCTCCAAGTCATCAATCGTGCTTTCTGCTTCGAAGGAGGCCAATTCAAGTTTTTGAGGACGTGGGAGTGGCGCTGAAAAAATCTTCTGTTGGGCCGCGCGCCAGAACGGCGAATAGACCTTGAACGGACCGCCGGTTTTTGTTTCCAGCTCCCAGGGTTCGAACAGAAGAGACGCCTTGAAACTGCGGACATTGACGCCCGCCTCTTTCAAGCTCGCCTTGATTTCGCTGTCTCTTTCGATGGCCTGCGGTTCATAGCACCGATTCCAGTGAACGGCCTCCGCACCGGTCTGTTCGACCAGCGCTGGAAGCGCGACCCTCGCGTCACCGCGCAGGATCAAAAGGTCGCCCAGGTCCTGTTTCAAAGATCTCAGACTGTGGTGGAGCCACCAACGGCTCGCACCACCAAGAGCATGCGTCTCCCCGCTTGTTTGCGGGTCTTCCAGGATAAACACCGGAAGAACTTTTCCCTGCGCGGCGGCTTCGCTCAAGGCAGGATTGTCGGAGAGGCGGAGGTCCTGACGGAACCAAACGATGGTGATCATGAGCCATTCTTTGTGAGCGTTTTCAAAGCTTACGCAAGTGTGGGGCTTCAGATCACAGAAAATATCGCTTGTCCGCAAGGACCCCTGCTCTCCTATGCGAGGATCAAGGCCTTGATCGTGTCGCGCAGCTTGCCAAAGTGCTCATCCCAACCCCGGTCAAGGGCCGTCAGAAGAGACATGGCTGCCTCTCCCGCCGCAGCCTCAACGCCTTCATGGTTCAAGGAAAGTCGCGTACCGCCAGCTGTTTCTTCCAGTTCCCAGGTCACTTTTGTCATGGCGCCATTCAACGGCTTCACCGTGAAGGACCAGACAAGCCGGCTGACGGGCCGCATTTCGAGCACCGAGCCCCAACAGAGCTTTTCGCCGCTGTCGCGATCGAGCAAGGCGTAATCCTCACCTTGCACCAGATCAGCATTTGCCGGATGGAACCACTTTGCCAGCTTGTCCTTCTCCGTCAGAAAAGCCCATACGGTTTCACGCGGGGCCGCAAAAAACACAGTTTTTACAACAATGGTACCAGTCATTCCTGTTCTCCCGTTTCACTTTCAATGGCCGTTTTCAAGCTGGCAAGACGTTCGTCCCAGAACTGGTCGAAATAGCCGAGCCACTCGATGGCACTCTTCAATCCGGCCGGTTGAAGCTTGTGAATGCGCTCACGCCCTTCCGCCCGGCTGGTGATCAACAACCCGTCCTCAAGCATGACCAGATGTTTCTTCACCGCCGCGCGGGTCATGTCGAAATGGCCCGCGATTTCACCCAGCGTCATGCTGTCCTTCTTCAGAAACATCAGGATTTGCCGCCTGGTCGGATCAGCCAGAGCGCGGAAGGTCTGCTGCGGACCGAGATTCATTGGCTCCTCCCCTTTCCAGTGGACAGCCCTGAAGGCGCTTCATCCAGCAACATCGCTCTTAACTCCCTTCGCTCATAATGATACCAAAAAGTATCATATTAAAATGATACCTGCAAGTATCATTTTTTTCTCGAAGAATTTCAGAGAGCAGGGAAAGGAAAACGACTCAAAACGGCGGAGTGAAGCTGGGTCAAAAATCTTTGTCCTTTCCGGATATTGCGCTTGGTCCAAATTGCATTAGGTTGGTTTCAAGTGCCGAAAAGGCATCCGGCCGGACGCGCGGCGGGATAAAGGGAGAGATGAATGTCGGGTGGTACGACGGACCGTTCAATGTCCACTTCAGCGCCCATCGATCTGGGCAACACCCCCAGGGAAAAGCCGATGATGATCGACCCGTTCGGGCGCGCTGTGTCTTATCTAAGGGTTTCGGTGACAGACCGCTGCGATTTCCGCTGTGTCTACTGCATGGCCGAGGACATGACGTTTCTGCCCAAGCGCGAGGTTCTCTCGCTTGAAGAACTCGACCGGCTTTGCACAGCCTTCATCGAAAAGGGCGTCCGCAAGCTCCGTTTGACCGGCGGCGAACCGCTGGTCCGCAAGAACATCATGAGCCTGATCCGTGGCCTGTCGCGTCATATCGACAGCGGCGACCTGGAAGAGCTGACAATCACGACCAACGGCTCCCAGCTTGCCAAACTGTCGTCCGAGCTGAGCGATTGCGGCGTGAGGCGGATCAACGTCTCCATGGACACTCTGGATGCAGATCGTTTCAAGGCGATCACCCGCTGGGGAGACCTGGGCAAGGTCATGGAGGGCATTCAGGCCGCGAAAGACGCCGGCCTCGCCATCAAGATCAACATGGTCGCTCTGAAGGGCGTCAACGAGCATGAGATTATTCCGATGATGGAATGGTGCCATGCCAATGGTCACGATCTGACCCTGATCGAAACCATGCCGCTGGGCGAGATCGACGGTGACCGGACGGATCAGTACCTACCCCTCTCGCTTGTCCGCGCGCGCATGTCCGATGCCTTTACGATGGAAGACATTCCCTACAAGACAGGTGGCCCTGCCCGCTACATGGCGGTGAAGGAAACCGGCGGCCGTATTGGCTTCATCACGCCGATGACCCACAATTTCTGCGAAAGCTGCAACCGGGTCCGCGTGACCTGCACCGGTCAGCTTTACATGTGCCTCGGCCAGGACGACATGGCCGACCTGAGGGCGCCATTGCGGGCCTCGGAAGGCAACGAGCTTCTGAGCGCTGCCATCGATGAAGCCATTGGCCGCAAGCCGAAGGGACATGATTTCATCATCGACCGTCGCACCAAGCAGCCCGCCGTTACACGGCACATGAGCGTGACCGGCGGCTAGCACCATGGGCGCCGAGCAAGATCGCAGCTCGAAATCGGCCTCCTCGTTGGATGGCAGTGGAGGAAGGCTTGTCGCGCTTGCGATCGCAATTTCTTGTCTTGCATTGATGGTCTGGCTTGGCCGCGAGGATGTTCCCTTCGTGCGTGATGCCATCGCGATGGTCACGGGCAAGGAACCAGAAGCGCAAACGTCAGGCAATCCGGAACTTGATGCCTGTCTCTCCAACCGTGTCGGTGACATCGACCAGCTGCTCGCAGAAGGCATGATCAAGGACAGCCAGTACCCGTCCTTCAAGCGCCGCGCGACATCCTATTGCGAAACACAGTTTCCGGCGGGTGGCTAGAATCCACGATCTCTAGTCCGTCGAGAAGCTCATGCGGCGGCGGATCGGCACCTTCTGGAGCGGGGTTTCCTGCTCCGCAGTGGCCTCAGAGGTTTCAATTGCCATCTGCCCCTCGGCGTGGTCCGGCAAGGGAAGCTCTTCCGCCTCTTTCAGTTCTTCGACTGGGGTCGGCTCACCTTCTTCCTCTGGTGAAACAGACTGCTTCGTCTCAGCGTCGGTCTCAAGATTCGAGGTTTCACCGGAGGCCAGACGTTGGCGTGCATCCGCAAGCCTGGCTGACTTCTCTTCCATTTCCGCGGCCACTTCCTCGGCCTTGTCGGCGTAGCCCTTGCCGACTTTCCAGGCGCTCTGGAAATGTTCGAGAGCGCCCTCGGCAACTCTGAAGTCCTCATCATAGTCGTTAAGACCGTCGACCACCGCGAGAACAGGATTGCTGCGCCAGAGTTTGCGAAGGGCAGCATTCTTGAGTTCCGTTGGAACCCCCTTTTTCATGAAGACGGTGAAATCGGATTCATAGACAAGGCTGTCCAGATCAACAGCTTCGGCGGCCTCACGATTGGCTACAAGTTCCGGATCCTCCGGCGTGTCTGGCGCAGCCGCGCCGTCTTGAGCATCCAAGATCGCCGGTTCGCTGGCTTCATGGGAGGCCGCTTCTGCATCGTCCGCTTCGCCCCGCTTGCGACGGGACCAGCGCTGAAGAAAGCCTTCGCCTTCGGAGGTCTCACGTGTCATCGCGTGTTGTCCCCTCGCGCCGTCCTCCGGGCTCAAAAATCGGCACCTTGCCGAATTTCAGCTCTTCCCCGGAATGCGGCACGCGCTTTCTCTTCCTGAATTTCTCCGGATCAGGCATCTGCTTCAAATAGTCGACCATCCAATGAAGAATTTCGGTTGGGACCGGCAGACGCTCAACCATACCTTCGCCGGAATCAAGTGCGCCCATGGCCTCATAAGGATCTGCGGTGACACCGCGCACCTTGAAGGGAACCGGCTCACTGTCAGCGTCGTCCAGCATCACCCAAAGCGCTGGGGCCTCGGTCTCAATGTTGGCATCATACGCCTCTCCCATGCGCCGGTGCAGGGTCAGGGCAACCGGACCGAAGGTGAAGACACGAGCGTCGCCATTCGGTTCGGCTTCCTGCCATGTTCCATCGCCGCCAGAATCAGGCAGAACGGCGACCGGCAGCCAAGTGTGATCGACCCAGGCATGTTGGCTCTTTCGCTGTTCCAGAACGATGCAGACCTGACGTGTGATCTCGACTTCCAAGGCGTATTCTCCCGATCTCTCAAGTTCATTTTAGGCCATTTGCGGTCTCGGGCAAACCTTTGAAAAAACGAGGATCATTTGCAGTGAGGGGCAAGAGTTTCACCCCAGTTCGACCTTGCAAATGATGTCACCGCCTATAAACTTGGAATAATTATAAAAACGGGGCCAGCCCCACCGGAGAACGCCGATGTCAGCTTCCCAGATGCCTGCCAGCAAAGGCCGCATCCTCGTCTGCAACTGTTTCAAGACAATGGCGCTCGATGACACGGCCCAGGCTCTCGGCGAGCGCCTTGCCGCCCCTGTTTGCAGTCAGTTGTGCCGCGACGAGATCAACGTATTTGAGACCGCACTCGAGGGTGACAGCCCGCTGACCGTGGCATGTACCCAGGAAGCGCCGCTCTTTCGCGAGATTGCCGAAGAAGCTGGCACTGAAGATCGGGTTCGCTTCGTCAACATCCGGGAAACCGCGGGCTGGTCCGCCGATACGGTCGACCCGACACCAAAGATCCTCGCTCTTCTGAAGGATGCAGATAACGCCTCGGCTGCAAGGCCGACGCCGGTCAAAACCATTGCATCCGATGGTCTGTGCCTGGTCTACGGTGCCGGGCAAGCTGCCCTGGATGCCGCATTGGCGCTGGAAGACAGCCTTTCGGTGACATTGGTTCTCACGTCGAGTGACGATGTCGTTCTGCCCTCCGTGCTGCCGTTTCCGATCTTTCGCGGCCACATCAAGACGCTCAAAGGCTCGCTCGGAACCTTTGACGTCGTGCTCAACGGCTATGCGCCGATGCTTCCCTCTTCGCGACGCACGCCCGAATTTCTGATGCCGCGCGACGGGGCAAAATCAAGCTGTGCGCTGGTCGTTGACCTCAGCGGCGAGATCGCTCCGATCACCGCGCCGCAAAAGCGCGATGGCTACCTCCGCGCGGACCCTGCCGACCCACTCGCCGTCGCGCGTATCTTGCGGGACGCGGGCGACCTGGTCGGGGAGTTCGAAAAACCACTCTATGTTGCCTATGACGCCGATATTTGCGCCCATAGTCACGCAGGCAAGACCGGTTGCTCCAACTGCCTCGACGCCTGTCCTGCGGGCGCGATCCAGTCGACGGGCGAGAAGGTAGCAATCGACGCTGGCATCTGCGGCGGATGCGGCAGCTGCGCAGCCAGCTGCCCGACCGGCGCCATCAACTATCAGTATCCCCATCGCGAAGACCTGCTTGGACGCGTTCAAGGCCTCCTGATCGGCTATCAAGAGGCAGGCGGAAGCGCACCTGTGCTTCTCATTCATGACAGCGACCATGGCGCAGATGTCATTGGTGCTCTGGCCCGTTTTTCGGACGGCTTGCCGGGCAATGTCCTGCCCATGGGTCTTCATGCCGCCACAGGCTTTGGCCATGAAGCGATGATTGCTGCCTTTCTTGCCGGGGCTGAGCGGATCTTGTTCCTGAGTGATCCCGCCAACCGGGATGAGCTGCTGCCGCTGAAAAACGAGGCCGAGCTTGCCCGTGCCCTTGTCACTGGAATGGGACACACTGCCGAGAACAGGATCACGATTGTCTGTGACAGCGATCCGGACAAGCTCGCCGAGGCGCTGTCTGCTGGACCGGTTGCCTTGCCGTTGATCTCAGCGCCGCGGCGAATTGCTCCCGTGGGCGGCAAACGGGACGTGGCCCGCCTGGCCATCACGACGTTCCACAGTGCATCGCCAGATGCTCCGGCTCTTTTCCCCTTGCCGGAGAAAGCTCCTTACGGCCGGATTGAGATTGACAGCGACGGCTGCACGCTCTGCCTAAGCTGTGTTTCGGCTTGTCCGGCAGGTGCGCTTTCCGACAACCCGGATCGCCCTCAGGTCAGTTTCATTGAATCAGCCTGCGTCCAATGTGGCCTGTGTCAGACCACCTGCCCGGAAAACGTCATCTCGCTCGAGGCTCGGTTCAACACGGAAGCTTCGGCCATGCAGCCAGTGGTTCTCCATTCGGAAGAACCTGCGACCTGCACCTCCTGCGGCAAGGCCTTTGGCACCAAGTCCACCATCGAGCGGATCAAAAGCCAGCTGGCAGGCAAACATCACATGTTCCGTTCGGACGCTCAGGTCAATCTGATCGAAATGTGCGACGACTGCCGTATCAACGCGCAGTGGAACATGGAGGACAGCCTGCTACGGACCAGCCCGCGCCCACGTCTGCGCACCACGGATGACTATCTAGAGGCTCAGGAAAGCGGTCTTTCGGTCGAGGATTTCCTCAAAGAGCATTAGAACTCCGATGCGGACACACAAAAAAGGCGATGCCCAGAAATGGCGTCGCCTTTTTTCTTGGTCCGGAGACGGAGGTGTCAGGCGCGGCGTTCCAGGGCAACGGCCGCAAAGACGCAGCTGTAGGCTCCGATGGTTCCCAAAGCCATCACTGTCACCATCGGCCAGATAGACGCGGGCCACATGGCGTCGGACAAAAGCCAGGCGACAAGAGCACTGGTAAAGGCGCCCAGTCCGATCTGAAGACTGCCGCTCAGGCCTGAAGCCGCACCGGCAAGTTCCGGCTTCACACTGACCGCGCCTGAAACGGCGCTTGGCAGGCAGATGCCGTTGCCCAGACCGATCATGAACATGGGGAGAAACAAGGCAAGCGGATGCGCCAGACCAAGCCCGGCATCAATGATCAATGCGACGATCGCAATCGCCGGCAGCGCTGATCCAACCACCACCATCTTCAGGATGCCGACGCGTGCGGCGACCCGGCCAGAAATGCCATTTCCAACGATGTAGCCTACCGCGACGAACATGAAGTACAGCCCCATCTCGGCGGGGCCCATGCCGAACTTTTTGGCGGCAATAAAAGGCGCGCCGCCCAGGTAGGCGAAATAGACGGATGACGTGAACATGGCTGTCAACGCATAGGCCCAGAACAGCTTGTGACGGCCAAGGCTGCGATAGTTGCGCCAAAGTCCCGATAGCCCCCCGCTGGAGGTCCTTTTGTAATTCGTCTCATGAAGGTTGAACAAGGACGCAACAAGAACGACTACACCGAGCCCGACCATCAGGTAGAATCCCCCCTGCCACCCGTAGCTTTCGTCCAGCAGCCCGCCGAACACCGGACCGAGCATTGGACCGACGGTCATGCCCATCGTCACGTAGCCAATCATGCTGGCTGCCTTGTCGCGCTCATAAAGGTCGCGAACGATGGCACGGCCCAAAGAAAGGCCGGCGCAGCCGCCAATCGCCTGCACGACACGTGCGAGGATCAAGATCTCTATGGTCGGAGCCAACAGGCAGAGAACGCTTCCGACCACATAAAGCGCCATCCCGGCCAGAATGACGGGGCGCCGACCATAGCGATCCGACAAGGGCCCCAGGAAGATCTGCGCCAAGGCAACTGCGGCAAAATACACCGACATTGTCAGCTGGACCGTCGCCGTGGTGGTGTCGAATGCCTCGACCATGCCGGCAAGAGATGGGAGGAATATATTCATAGAAACGGGCGCGACCGTCGAAATCGCGATCAAAATCGCAAGTGACGGGACCCGTCTCGGGGCCGTTTCATATGCTGTCGATGTCTTGGTTGTCATGCGGCGGACGCAGGCCCCTCGCGGAAGGATGGATTGTGGACAATAAGAGGCGCATCCGGCGAAAACAAGCTCACCGGATGAGAAGAAAGATGTTGATTTGACTATCCGCCTGACAGACGCCTTTCGCGCCAGAAGCTGTAGATGCCAGTCAGAATGATGATCGTTGTTCCGATGATTGTCATGGCATCGGGAACCTCGCCCCAGACGAGGAACCCAATTGCCAGCGCCCATAAAACCGCCGAGTATCGAAAGGGAGCGACTACGGAAATATCGCCGGAGCGCATGGCCAGAATGATGAAGATATAGCCGAAGAGGATAAACCCGGCAGCGCCGGACAAACTCAGATAATCCTGAAGGGCCATCGGCTGCCAGCCCTCTGACACCGAGAGCCCAGCCCCCATGATCGTTACGCCCACAGCCGTCATGAGACTGACGCCATAGGTCGGGATTTCCTCAGGCATTTGCCGGGTCGAGAGATCGCGTATCGCCATGAACATGACGCCTGCCAGCGCAACGAGCGCCCATGCGTCGAAGCCTTCGAACCCGGGCCGGATGATGAGCATCACACCTGTCAGGCCGACGCCAATTGCCGTCCAGCGCCGCCAGCCGACGGGCGCCTTGAGGAAGATGGCAGCAGCTGCGGTCACGACCAGGGGCAGCGCCTGAAGAATTGATGTGGCATTTGCGATGGGCATGCGCATCAAGGCGGTCAGATACAGGAGCGTCGCACAGACCTCGGCAAGGGTTCTGAGAAGAACCATCGGATGGATGAGAAGCCGCGCCGAGCGGAACACGCCAGTGACCTGGCAGACGATCGCCAGCAGGACAATACAGATCGCGCCACGTACAAAAATCATCTGCCCGAGTGGCAAATTGTCGGATGAAAACTTCACCAGGGTGTCATTGAGCAGGAAAGCAGCATTCGCCACGAGCATCGCACCAATTGCAGGCCCGTTGTCTCGAATTTCCAAAACAGCTCTCCATGAAAAGCGAACAGGGGCATGCCCATTCGCCGACCCTGCTTAGACCTTGGTGATCGACCGCGCAATGCCGGTTTTTATCGAAAGCACCTAGCTTCCGGACGCCAACGGCAGGTTCACCAGAAGGTTTTGTGGCTTCATCCGAATCTTGTTGTCACGGCTCATGGCGAGACCAAGCCAGACCGGTTTGCCGCGCAGATCCGACCGCATGTACGTTCGGTTCTCGAAGTCCATTCTGAAAAGGCAAAGGATGCGCATATTGTCCGCCTCGGAAATGCCTTCCTCGTTGTAGAGCGCGTTGAGGATCGCCGTGGCGTCCGCATCCAGACCAATGTGCCAGGACCATTGCTCGTCGCGGATCTTTTGAACCGGCTGGATGCGGACATCCACACCGGTGAAATGGCGGATCCAGTCCTCCAGCACACGCGCAAATGCGTCCGGTCCAGGTTGGGTAAAGCGAAAGTCAAGCGCTGTATCAAACCGGTCGGAGCGATCCCAGTAGATCTCGCCATTTTCCTCGCCGATCACATCGAGCGCAACTTCTCGCATGGGCGTTCCTGCTTCCATGAGAAGTGCTCCCAAACCACCAAGGCCGCCTGTTTCAGACATCATCTCGACGATCTCCGCGTCGGCGATGGTGACGGTGCCTTCGTTCAGGCTGACCATCTGCTCGCGAAAGAAGAGCTCAGCGGCGCGCAGGCGAACGGGATCCTGGCAGTTGCGCAAAATGTTGCGCAGGATCAGATGAACCAATTGGTCGATGAAGACCGGCGGCACGGAAATGGTCTGCGCCTTGAAAAGCGCAGCATACGCCGCCTCAACGGTCTTGTGTTTCAACAGGTGATCGCGAAATCCCAGAACAACGCGATAGTTGTCCGCCGTGTCCTGATCGACCATCGGCGCGAGATCTTTGTCGCTCACCTCGGTAAAGGGATCGGTCATGAGCTGCTCGAAGAGCCGGTGCTCGACCTCGCAGGACTCTTCCACCGGATGGATCTCCGGCCGGGTCAGATAGGCTCGCACCAGGTCAGGTGTGACACGCAGCCAGCCGTTGCCTTCCCGTTCAACGAGGTGATATCCGGCAGACTTCCAAAATGGCCACATCAGGGCTCCTCCACCACGTCCCAGACCAGCGCATGCGGCTTTTCTCCGGGCGGGGTCACAATATGAAAACGTTCCTTGATAAGACCGTCGTCGCCGATTTCACGTTTCAAGGCAAGCAGGGTGTTGAGCGCCGCACCTTCGGCAAGCTCCCGTCCGAAGGCGACTTCTTCGCGCGCGGCCGCCAGCGCTGCCTCTTCGCCAGGTGCACCAAACTGGTCCAGAAGATGACCCGCCAGCAGTCTTTCGCAGTTGGCGACATCCTCCTCACTCGCCTCAGAAACGCTGACGACGGTTGTGAACCCGAAAGAACCAAGCGCAAGGAAGCCACTGACGAAAGCTTGCCTTTCCTTTCCAGCGATTTCGGCAGGATCACCGTAGCGACCGAGTGAAAAGACGAAGCTACCGGGAATGGCCCACTCGTTTTCAGCGGCCACCACCGGAAAAACATGGCTGTCGGAAGCGTCGAAACGGATCGCACGCAGCAGTCGCGGCATGGCTCAGGCCTCCTGGTTGCCGGTCAGACTTCGGGCTTGTCGTCTTGACCAACGACAGGCAAGGCACAGGTTTCTGGCGAAAGGTGATCGGCCGCTGCGAAAACCCGCGCGTCGTCGCCGACCTTCAGCAACAGGTTGCCCTGATTGTCCAGGCCCATGAAGTTGCCGATGACGGGTGTTTGGCCCTTAACAAGCGACACGGACTTTCTGTAACCATCGCAGCGGAACAGCCAGGCTTCATGCACTGGCTTGAAGCCGTCGCTCTCCCAGCGGTGAACCCATGTCAAAAAGTGGCGCGCAAGGGATTCAAGAGCTGGAACGGCTTCAACGTCCACGCCCCCCTCGTCCCAAAGGGTCGTCGCCGCAAGATCCTCTCCCGGCTCGGCATCCGACGTGGGCTTCAAGCCCAGCTCCAGGCCGACGACCATCCAGTCGGGCGCACCGTTCTCGTCATCGCCTTCGCTAACAACCATCCGCGCCATTCCCAGGCTTGCCCGGTTGGCGTTGATTGCTGTGGGCCAATTCCAAGAGATTCCCATCTCCGGCGGACAGATCGCCCCGAGCGCATCTGCAGCCGAGACCATCAGCACGAAGAGCATTTCCTGAACCCGGCTGCGCTCCACATCCGGTTCGAGCACGATTGCAAAAGCGATTGTCTCCGTGGCGCACGACCAAAAGAGATCGCCAGCCTCCCCTTCTCCACTTCCAGCTGCCGATACGGCTGCTTCGAAAGGATCAAGCGGTGGCAAAACCGGATGGCCACTCAACAAGGGTGGCAGCGAGGGATTGAAATTCAGCGGCTCGTTCATGGATAGGTTCTCTGGATCGTCGCAAGCCGCATCAGTCGAGTTCGATCTTGCCCTTCACCTCATGAACGAAGTCCGCGCCATCAATCGTCAGCGTGACCTTTGCGTCCAGCGCGCCGGAAGAAAGGTCCGCCTTGCGGACGTAGTCTTCCAAAGCTTGCTGCGAGGTCACGCCAACCTGCTTGAGGAACTTGCGCATGGACATGTTGAATGTGTCGTTGTTCATCGATGGGTCTTTCATGGACTGAAGGCGAACGCCTGAACTGATCGTGATATTGAGAGCACATCAGTCAGAGACTTCGCGGGTTGCAAGTCGCTGACATTCTGATTCAACCAGCTTCGAGATTGAATCCGAACCGCGCCTTAAAACACTGTTATAACTGCTTAATCATGAGCGCCTGAGCGGTGCCCCATACCCGGGTCCAGACGGACAGCGTCGTTCTTGTGACTGGTATTGACGCTGACGGCCGAATAGTCGAGCTGCTTGGTTAGAACGAACCAGGCTCCTAAGCTGATCAGGGACATGGCACAAACGCCAAAAACGAATGCCTTCATTGGGCTATTTCTCCCGTGGGGTTGGACGGAGGGTTTGGATCCGTCGCGCGTTTCAGGAAGGCCACCAGCGCATCGCGGTCTTCTACGGATTTAAGGCGCTGGATTGGCATTTTCGATCCTGGCGTGATCACATCCGGACCGTAGTCAAACAGGTCAGAGATTGTGTTCTCGTCCCAAATGAAATCGGCGGCCAGCAAGGCCGGCGAATAGGCATAACCGGGCAAGGTGCCGGCCTTGCGCCCAAAGACGCCATAGAGCGTTGGACCGGCCCGATTTCCCCCGTCCGGCGTCAGAGTATGACAGACGGAGCACTTGCGAGCGAATTGGAGTTCGCCAGGATCATCGGTATCAGACACCTGGAACCGGCGCGGAAAGTCCACCTCGATCGGCTCGAAGGGCTTGCGCGGCGCGACTTGCCAGAGATGAAGCTCATCATCGAGGCCTGCGTAAAACAACGCATGTCCAGAGTGCGTGAACGCCAGGCCCCAGACCGGACCATAGGGATTTTGAAATTCCTCCAGAAGCTCCCAGGTTTCGGTATCGAAGACGCGGATGACTCCATCACCACCACCACTGGCGGCCCGTTTTCCGTCTTGTGAGATCGCAAGAGACAGAACCGGCCGGCTATGTGCCGGAAGGACCTTTGTTTCCGCTCCGGTCTCGATATCAAGCACGCCAACCTTGCCATCGGTGACACCGAAAAGAAGGCTTCGTCCATCGGGCAAGGCCTTGAGCGCATTGACGCCCCAGCCAAGGTTGACCAGTTCCCGTTCGAAAGACCCGCTGGCGAGATCAAATTGACGGATCCCGCCGTCATAGGACGCGGTGAAAACCTTCTTGCCGCTTGTCGAAAAGGCGACGGCATTCACGTTGCCCCGGTGGGCATCAAGCGTTGCCACAAGACCCGGCTCAGTGGCCTCAAGATCGTAAATCCGCGCTTCGTTCTCCCAGGATGCGATCGCAACGTGGCGCCCGGTTGGAGAGACAGCAAGGCTGAGCACCTTTTCGCCGCGGCCTGGAAACCGGTGCTGGATGGTGCCCGTTGCAAGATCCCAGACGATCACGTCGCTGTCGTCGGCCACAGTGACCGCCCTGTTGCCAGGAAGGAACGCGGCGTCATTGACCGCAGCGTTGTGGCCGGTCAGCCGCAGAGGATCGGAAAGCTTGCCATGCGCATCGGGCTCTTGCCAGAGCAACGCCGTGTAGTCAAAGGACGTCGACAGCAGACGATCGCCGTCCCGCTCAAGCACTACAGATTTCACGGGACCGCCGTGGCCGACCAACCGGTCGGGCCAGTCCGCCGCAGCGGGTCCTGTCACTGTCAGAAGCCCGGCGACCGGCAGTGCCAAAACACCAGCTGCGATGCGCCATGACGCCCGGTTCATTTGAGTGTCCTACTCGGCAGGTTGCGGCGCAGATCCGCTGCCGGGGGCGTCATGAATATCGTCCTGGTTTTCTTCGACCCAGAGAGAATGGTGTTCCTTGGCCCAGTTCAGATCCACTTCACCCGATCCCATCGCGTCAAAGGCGCGTTCCATGCCGATGGACCCGATGTAGATGTGACCGAAGATCACGCAGATCATGAAGACCGCCATGATCGAATGCCAAAGGCTGTTGAGCTGCTGCTCCTGCAGGACTGTCAGCGCCGTCGGCAGCTCGGTTCCAAGGATCATGTTGATCTTGCCGAAAGTGCCGGCAAAGAAGTGCGTGGTGAACGGGAACATCAGCGCCCAGCCCGAGATTGACAGGGATACGCCCCCGACGATCACCAGCCAGAACAGGATTTTCTGCCCCGCATTGAACTTTTTGGCTGGCGGATGCAGCTTCGACGAGAACATGCCACCGCCTTGAAGCAGCCACTTGATATCCGTGCGGTCCGGCAGATTGTGCTTCACCCACATGACCAGGATCATCACAAGCCCGGCCATGAAGGCGAAGGCGAGATAATTGTGCAGATATTTGCCCATCTGGGTAATGAAGCCGAAGGCTCCATCCCCGATCAGGGGTTTCAACACATAGCGACCATAAAGAATATTCAACCCGGTCAGGCCGAGAATGACGAAAGACACGGCCAGCATCCAATGGCCTAGCCGCTCGACCTCGCGGAACCTCGTGATTGTCTTGTCCGATGGCCCAGCTTCGATGCGAATCCGGCCACGAATGGCGTAGAACAGACCGAGAATGACGATCGTACCGAGCAATGCCCAGCTGGCGTAGAGTGACAGAGGACCGTTGCGAAGTGAGCGCCAGGCCTCGCCCTCGGACTGGATCAGGGTGCCTGCCTTCTTGTCCGGGATCGATACGTTGCCGTTCACGCCCTCGCGCACGGCACGCCAGTAGTCGGACTGGGAGTTCACGCCCAAAGTGTCGCCCGGAACAGCGCCGCCGATCGGGTTCTGTTGATCAACGGGGTCCTGCCTCAGGGACTGCGCCAGCGAATGACCCGGCAGCAAGACAACACATGTCAGCAGAAGGCAAAGCAAGACAAATGCGCTCAAGATCGTCCGCATCGCTGTTGTCATCCCGTTCCCGTCCATAGGATCCTCCTGGGTCAATTCATGTCTGCTGTCACGCAGTGGTCCGACCTTTGCCCGCTGGATGCCGCCTGCCCCTGCAAGGCCGGATCTGCGACTGCGGTCGAACCTTCTTTGAAATCATCAATCGGCACGCAGCCGATCAAAATTGCTGCTTCATGCCTCGTGCGCGAAGCTCGCGGCGTTGTTCTTCCGTCAGTGCATGGTCCTGCTGGCCGTGATAGACGCCCTTTTCCAGCGTGATCACACGGTTTTCTTCAGATTCCCGGCAGCCAGTCAGGGCGGTGAGGCCCAGCAGAGAGATGGCCAAGGCCAGTTTTGCAGACCGTCTGGTCAATTCACAGCTCATCTACGCTTTCCTGCAGTTTCATGGCGAAAGAACGGAGACAGCTGGTGAGCCGCCTCCGTCCCTGTTTCGTTTCATTGCACAGAAGAAGCGGAACCTAAAAGTTTCCGGCCTTCTGATCATATGCAGTGCCCCAGCCCCAGGCGCCGGAGCCAAAGCCACGAGCGACCACGCGCTCGCGGTAGATCGCGGAGACAACGTCACCGTCACCTGCCAGCAGCGCCTTGGTCGAGCACATTTCCGCACAAAGCGGCAACTTGCCCTCGGCCAGACGGTTGCGCCCGTATTTCTGGAACTCGGCAGCCGAGTTATCTTCTTCCGGGCCACCGGCACAGAAGGTGCACTTGTCCATCTTGCCGCGGGAGCCAAAGTTCCCGACCTGCGGATACTGCGGCGCGCCGAAGGGGCAGGCATAGAAGCAATAGCCGCAGCCGATGCAAAGGTCCTTGGAGTGCAGCACCACGCCCTCGTCGGACTGATAGAAGCAATCCACCGGACAGACGGCCGTACACGGCGCATCCGAACAATGCATGCAAGCGACCGAGATCGAGCGCTCACCAGGCTTGCCGTCGTTGATCGTTACAACACGGCGGCGATTGATGCCCCAAGGCACCTCGTTCTCGTTCTTACAAGCAGTAACGCAGGCGTTGCACTCGATGCAGCGTTCAGCGTCACAGAGGAATTTCATACGTGCCATGAGTCTTCCCTCCCTTAGGCTGCGCGCTCAATGCGGCACAGAGTGGCCTTGGTTTCCTGCATCTGGGTCACGCTGTCGTAACCGTAAGTCTGAGCAGTGTTGGTTGCTTCACCGAGGACATATGGATCGGAGCCCTTCGGATACTTGGAGCGCTGGTCCTCGCCCTGGTAGTGACCACCGAAGTGGAACGGCATGAAGGTCACACCGCGGCCAACGCGTTGGGTGGTCATGGCCATGACCTTGACCTTGCCGCCTTCAGGACCGTGCACCCAGACCATCTCACCATCACGAACACCGAGGTCGTTCGCGTCAGCAGGGTTGATCTCGATGAACATGTCCTGCTGCAGTTCAGCAAGCCATGGGTTGGACCGGGTCTCGTCACCACCGCCCTCGTATTCGACCAGACGGCCGGAGGTCAGGATCATCGGGAAGTCCTTGGAGAAGTCATTCTCCTGGATCGACTTGTAGGCCGTGGGGACACGCCAGAAGGTCTTATCCTCATAGGTGGCATACTTGTCGAGAAGATCCCGGCGATTGGTGTAGAGCGGCTCGCGGTGGACCGGCACCGGATCCGGGAAGGTCCACACGACGGCGCGGGCCTTGGCGTTGCCGTAAGGCGCACAGCCATGCTTGATCGCGACGCGCTGGATGCCGCCCGAAAGGTCGGTCTTCCAGTTGGTCTTGTCGCCGGCAACTGCCTCGATGGACGCGCGTTCGTCGTCCGTCAGGTCGCCATCCCAGCCAAGGCTCTTGAGCATCGCCATGGTGAACTCGGGATAGCCATCCTGGATCTCGGAATCGACCGGCCAGGAATCTTCAGCCAGAAGATTGTCACCATCCCGTTCAACGCCGAAGCGCGCGCGGAACGGCATGCCGCCTTCGGCGACCGGCAATGACGGATCATAAAGATTCGCAGAGCCTGGATGGCCCATTTCGGCTGTGCCCCAGCACGGCCACGGCATTCCGTAGAAATCGCCGTCGCATGGCCCACCGAGCGCCCGAAGCGTCGTGCGGTCGAACGTATGCTGGTTCGCCATATGGAGCTTCATGCGCTCCGGCGACTGACCGGTGTAGCCGATCGTCCACATGCCCTTGTTGAACTCGCGGGTGATGTCTTCAATCAGCGGCTCTTCGCCATTGACTTCGATGTTCTTGAACATCTCGTCGGCAAAACCGAGCTTCTTGGCCAGCTTGTACATGATGGTGTGGTCAGGCAGGCTCTCGAACAGAGGCTCGACAACCTTCTCACGCCACTGCAGCGACCGGTTGGACGCCGTGACCGAGCCGTAGGTCTCGAACTGGGTCGTCGCCGGTAGAAGGTAAACGCCATCCTTGCGGTCCGACAGAACGGCCGACATGGTCGGATAAGGATCGATCACGACCAGCGTGTCGAGCTTTTCCATCGCCACTTTCATGTCCGGAAGACGGGTCTGGGAGTTCGGGGCATGTCCCCAGAACACCATGACCTTGGTGTTTGCCGGCTGCTGCAGCTTGTCTTCATCCTCGAGGACACCATCGATCCAGCGGGACACGGGAATGCCCTTCTGGTTGATCATGGCGACATCCTTGCCGTCAGCGCCCTTCATGGTGTTGAAACGACCGCGAATGTAGTCGTTCTCAACATCCCAGACGCGGGACCAATGAGCCCATGCGCCATCGGACAGGCCATAATATCCGGGCAGCGTATCGGCGAGAACGCCAAGATCCGTTGCACCCTGAACGTTGTCGTGGCCGCGGAAGATGTTGGTGCCGCCACCAGCCTTGCCCATGTTGCCGAGGGCAAGCTGTAACACGCAGTAGGCGCGGGTGTTGTTGTTGCCGTTGGTGTGCTGGGTGCCACCCATGCACCAGATTACGGTGCCGGGACGGTTGTTCGCGAGGGTTTTGGCAACGCGTTTCATCTGAGAGCCGGGAACGCCCGTGACACGTTCGACTTCTTCAGGATCCCAGTTAGCGACTTCGGCCTTGATCTGATCCATGCCCCAGACACGCTGGCGGATGAATTCCTTGTCTTCCCAGCCATTTTCGAAAATGTGCCAGAGAATGCCCCAAACCAGCGCAACGTCCGAGCCTGGACGGAAGCGAACATATTCCGTTGCGTGTGCCGCGGTGCGCGTAAAGCGCGGGTCGCAGACGATCAGCGGAGCGTTGTTTTCTTCCTTTGCCTTCAGCACATGCAGCAGAGAGACAGGGTGTGCTTCGGCCGGGTTGCCGCCGATGATGAAGATGGCGCGGGAATTGTGGATGTCGTTGTAGGAGTTGGTCATCGCTCCATAGCCCCAGGTGTTGGCAACACCTGCAACCGTGGTGGAGTGACAAATACGCGCCTGGTGGTCGACGTTGTTCGTGCCGAAGAAGGCAGCGAACTTGCGCATCAGATAGGCCTGCTCGTTGTTGTGCTTTGCAGAACCGAGCCAGTATACGCTGTCCGGACCCTCGGCATCGCGGACCTGAAGCATCTTGTCGCCAAGTTCTTCGATCGCCTGATCCCAGGAGATGCGCTCCCATTTTCCGCCGACCAGTTTGGTCGGGTACTTGAGACGGCGCTCGCCGTGAGCGTGTTCGCGCACCGAAGCGCCCTTGGCGCAATGGGAGCCGAGGTTGAACGGGCTGTCGAAACCAGGTTCCTGGCCGACCCAAACACCGTCCTTGACCTCAGCCAGAACCGTACAGCCGACGGAGCAATGGGTGCAGACCGACTTCTTGATGTCGACCTTGCCAACCGTTGCCGCCTGAGCCTGCGCTTTTTGCACCATGCCGCCGGAGGCAGCCGTCACAGCAGCAAGACCGCCAGCCGCTACGCCTGAGCGCCGCAGAAAGGTTCTACGATCCATTGTCGCCGAGCTGAAATCAGCAAAGGCGGAGGACAAACGGCCGCGCCGCGCGACCCCACTTGTCTTTTTCCTGAGCATTCTCGTTTCTCCCTCAAACGGGACAGCACAAGGGTCACCCTGCCAGTCCCGGGCTTGCCGCTTCATCGCGTCTGAAGCAGCGAGCCAATTGCTTTAAAAGCGTGCGGTTTCGTAGACTTTCTTGACGTGGTCGGTTTCCCGATACCCGGTACCTGCGTCCGTTCCCGCCTCAACAGCTTCTGCGCCACCGGCAACGATTGATGCACCACCTGCGAGGGTGCCGAGACCGGCAAGCTTCAGGAAATTGCGCCGATCGGCGGTATCCTTCGTTTTTTTGTCCGTCATCGTTTCACTCCAGCTCTCTGATTTTCCGCCATCCAGCCTCTCCAGACCATGGACAGCGACATCCAGCTTCTCGGCGCCGCGACGCGCCGCTTTCCGACTTACTCTGTCATGGCGAAAGCGTCGGCCTCCACCGCCATGAAAACACGTCCGAGCGCCCCGACAGCTGCGTAGAACGCGTCCGTATCAGTTGCGCTGAGATCCTTGAAGAAATGTCCGGCCCAGGATCCGATGTGTTCAACGAAAAACTGCCGTTGCTCATCAAGGGTCGCCACCTGGCCGAAATCTCCCGAAATGAGACCTTCCATCATCTGCATGAGGGCTGCGATGTGGTCCTCTGGCTCCGAAACACCTTCCGAGCGCTCGATGCCATAGCGAGACATGGTGGCGCGAAGGTCAGCCAGCGGCTTCTCGTGCAAGAAGCCGGTGAGATAATAGGATCCGTAGGGGACAAATTCGCCGCGGCCGAGACCGATAAAAAGATCTTCATAGGCCCGGGAGAGGTTTTCGGCGGTCGCACTCTCAGCAGCGGCCGACAGACCGGCGAGCGCTTGGCCTACAGGCGTATCGTCAGACTGAAGACCGCGAATGGCCTGCAGATCCTCGTTCGACGGAGCTGCCTGCAGCATCCGGCCGATGAAACCATATAGGATTGCACGATCCGCATCTTCAGACGCGATCTCGGCTTGAACCGACGTCACCTGTGACATCCAAAATTTCTCCCTCAGTGGCCGATGATTGCTCCGAATGACAACGGTCGCAAATGAAATCATTTTTGCATCGCAGTATTGAATGCAAATTCATGCTTTTAGAATACTTTTAGATTCATCTCTGAAATTAAAATAACAAAAGACACTAAAACGGCATTTCAGGATGCGCTGCAGCAACCGGGAAAGCGTGTTCTGATTTGAATCAGCGTTGATAAATCAAGCAGTTCGACGACAAGAGAATCTCGCCGAGCACTCCCGTGAGGCGGTCAGAATAGGGGCAGGCCTTCGGCATTTACAAATATAAATCAGATACTTAAGAATCATCACGCCACGCTATCAGTACCCCTACGCAACTTTTACAATGGGTCAGGCAAGGTTTCGCGGAATGATTTTATCGCGCCAAATCGGCCAACTATATTGCATTGCACAACGACACTCGATGAAAAAGACCTTTTCACCAGCATCAAAGCTGTACCCAAAGCTCATAAAAAAACCGACCCGCATGACGGGTCGGCTTCAGGCTGATTTGGTCAGCGTAACGAGCTCGGCATCTGGCGAAAACCGCCGTCTTGGACGCTACTCCATCACGATATTGGGGGCGATTCTTGCCCCCTCACCTTCATAGCGAGCGATTTCCTCCATAACTCGCGATGCGATGGCGCGGTAGACCGTCGTGTGCGCACCATCGGGGTCGGAGACGACAACCGGCGTACCTGCATCCGATGTTTCTCGGATCTGCATGTCGAGCGGAACTTCTCCAAGGAAAGGCACGCCAAGTTTTTCCGCTTCGGCCCGGGCACCGCCGTGACCGAAAATATCGTGCCGTGCGCCGCAGTCCGGGCAGAGGAAGTAGCTCATGTTCTCGACAATTCCGAGCACCGGTACATCAACCCGGCGGAACATGTTGAGCCCCTTGCGCGCATCAATGAGTGCCAGATCCTGAGGCGTTGAAACGATAACGGCGCCAGCCAGCGGCACCTGCTGAGCCATGGTGAGCTGCGCATCGCCGGTGCCGGGTGGCATATCGACGACAAGAACGTCGAGTTCGCCCCAGGCGACTTCCCGCAGCATCTGGGTCAGGGCGGAAATCACCATCGGGCCGCGCCAGATCATCGGCGTCTCTTCTTCGACCATGAACCCCATGGACATGACCTTGATGCCGTACCCTTCCAGCGGCTTCAGAATCCGGCCAGAAACGGGTTCCGGCCGGCCTGTAACATTAAACAGACGCGGAACGGACGGACCGTAGATATCGGCATCCAGCACCCCGACCTTGAGGCCGTTGGCCTGAAGGCCCAGCGCCAGATTGGCCGTGGTCGTCGATTTGCCGACACCGCCCTTGCCCGACGCGACTGCGATGATCGTCTTGACGCCCGGCACGCCCGGCTTCTGGCCGGTCTGCTCTGGAGCCTGGCTCTTCGCTCTCGCCTGCATGGGCGGGGGAACATCTCCGACCTGCGCCTTGCTGGGCGCGGGACGAACAGGAGCTGCAGGTGCAGACCCGGAGCTCCCAGCCGCCTTTTCAGCTGTCAGTGCGACCATGGCCGCTTCGACACCGTCGATCTCCTTGACGACCTTCTCCGCCGCCTGACGAAGGGGCTCGAGTTGCTGGGCACGTTCGGCCGGCACAGTGATCGAGAAAGCCACACGGCCGTCTGACACAAATACATCCGAGACAAGACCAAGTGACACCAGATCCCCCTCGAGATCCGGTCCCTTGACCTTGGACAATCGGTCCAGCACGGCTTCCTTGATCGCTTCGCTCATTGAAAATTCCTGATTTCGCATCCCTAGGCCGGGCAAATCACCCGGCGGTTGTGCTTAACGTAGTCATGCTTGGTCCGGCGTCAATGAAACCGGCGACACAACATGCCCTGCACCTTTGGTCTTCGCTCGCAGTCGTAAAGACCATTCCAGGGAAGATCACCTTTGCATGGTGTCGCATCAACCTATAGGTCTTTGGTGACCTCATATCCTGGCCTTGCGTTCGGCGCTTTGGCCTCACCTCTATCTGCAAGAGCGTTTTCCATGACAAGCATTCTGATCACTGGCGCAAATCGCGGAATTGGCCTGGAGCTCGCCAAAGCAGCGGTCGACAAGGGCTGGTTGGTCCACGTTTCGGTTCGAACACAGGCGCAGGCTGAAGAGCTGTCTTCTTTGCTGCCGGATGTGCAAACGATGGTCTTTGACGTGACCGACCAGGAGGCAATTGCAAAGGCGGCGGCCGGTTTGAGGGCACCGCTCGACGTTGTGATCAACAATGCAGGCGTCATCGGGCCGGACAGACAGTCCACTTTGAACATGGACTTCGAAGGCTTTGCCCAAACCCTTGCGATCAACACGCTTGCTCCGCTTGCGATCGCCCAGGCGTTTTTGCCTCATCTGCGCCAGTCGGAACACGGCAAGATCCTGACGGTCTCCAGCCAGATGGCCTGGATGGGCTATGCCAAGTCCGACCGGATCGCCTATCGATCCTCGAAAGCTGCGGTCAATAAGGTCATGCAAGGTCTTGCGACCGACCTAGAAGCCGAGAAAATTGCCGTTTGTCTGATCGATCCGGGCTGGGTGAAGACCGATATGGGCGGTGCGGAAGCTGACAACGATGCGGGAGATGTTGCCAAAGGCATTTTGAAGATCGCAGAGGACCTCAAGATTTCAAAGACGGGCGCATTCTTCAAGTGGACGGGCGAAGAGCGGCCGTTCTAGTCTCGATCCCAGACGCAAGATTCGTTTTCAAAGGCTCCCCCAATGTGCTGGCCCGATCCCTTTTGCACCCAAGGCAATTTCGTAAGCCTGGTTCCGCTGAGTCTTGACCATGCGGACGATCTTGCCGCCGCAGCCGCTGACGGGGATGTCCACAAGCTGTGGTACACGAGCGTACCGGCGCCCAAGGCCGTTCCGGCGGAGATCGAGCGCAGGCTGGGCCTTCAAAAAGAAGGTTCCATGCTGCCTTTCGCCATTTTGGGCAAGTCCAGCGGCAAGGCCGTCGGCATGACAACCTACATGAACATCGATGCGCTCAACCGACGCGTCGAAATCGGCTCGACATGGTATCGCAAGGCCGTGCAGCGCTCGCCGTTCAACACTGAGTGCAAGCTACTCCTGCTGCGGCACGCATTTGAGGAACTGGACTGTATCGCGGTCGAGTTCCGGACCCACTTCCTGAACCGGCAGAGCCGGACCGCGATCGAACGCCTTGGCGCAAAGCTCGACGGCATATTGCGATCCCACCAACAGATGGAAGACGGATCCCTGCGCGACACGGTCGTCTATTCCATCATCGCCAGCGAGTGGCTTGCCGTGAAAGCAAACCTCGCCTGGCAGCTGGAAAAACCACGCAGCTAATCTTTATCTGCTTTATCCGCCAGCTATATTGTCACTTTTTCTATTCGCAAATCCTGCAATCTAATCACTTTTAAAGTTCAACCCAAATCAATCAGATGCATAATCCAAATTATACTATTGGATTCAGACTATTTTCATTCCCAAGCGACAGCGTTTCCTTTCGAGATAATTTTGACTTCGCAGCAGTCAAAAGCTCATCGCAAGAAAGGGTAACAAGATGCAGGATCTTTTCTATCTTTGCTACAAGAGCGAGATGTCGGACACACAGGACCGAGCGGTCGCGGACGCCCAGGTCGCCAATATCCTGGATGCGGCACGACGGCATAATTCCTCGGCACGCGTGACCGGCTGTCTTCTCTTTACCCACGACTACTTTTTTCAGATCCTCGAAGGTTCGGAAAAGGACGTCAAAACCACCTTTGCCCGTATCAGCAAGGACACGCGGCACAAGAATATCGAGGTGCTGAGCCAGGGCGCGCTCGACATGCGCCGGTTCCCTGAATCGTGGATGGGCTTTTCGGAACACGCTGTTTCGGAAGAAGCGCTTTTCGGAGAGATCGGAGAGGCCATCGCCGACGCAGACGGCAACCTCACCTACTCGGAAGCGATGGTGGTGTTGAGCAACATTGCCCACCTGATGGATCCATCCAGCGACCAAAGGGCGACGGCCACAGGCTGAAGCCGGGTCAAATCGTGGTTGCGACGCTTCGCACGCCGGTTAAGCCCTTGCGCTCTATTCCACGGCTCTCATAATCTGGCGGAGTAATCCACCGGAGTCGTTTCTTGACCGACAGCTACCTTCTGCGCCCGGAGCCTGAAGCCGAAGGCCTTTCCACATCCGTGGAAGGGATCGATCAGGACGGGCAGCCCGTGACCACACGCGTTGTCACCGAAAAGGCGCTCACGCTCTTTCTCAATTCCCAAGAAGTCGTCACGATGATGACCATCGGCGACCATCCGGATTTGCTCGCCGTAGGTTATCTGAAGAACCAGAACATGCTGCAGGCGGACGACGTCATCACCGGCATCGACTATGACGACGATCTTGAAGTGGTCGTGGTCCGCACGGAACGCGAGACCAACTACGAGGAAAAGCTGAAGAAGAAGGTGCGCACCTCTGGCTGTGCGCAGGGCACGGTCTTCGGCGATGTCATGGATGGTTTTGAAGGCATCGAACTGAAGCAATCAGCCGAGCTCAGGACCTCCTGGCTATACGCCCTGACCAAGGCCATCAACACAACGCCTTCACTCTACCTGGAGGCTGGCGCCATCCACGGCTGCGTGCTCTGCCAGGGCGACAAACCCCTTGTCTACATGGAAGACGTCGGTCGCCACAACGCTGTCGACAAGATCGCTGGCTGGATGACGCTCAACCAGGTGACGCCCGCTGACAAGATCTTCTACACCACGGGCAGGTTGACCTCGGAGATGGTGATCAAGACGGTCATGATGGGCATTCCAATTCTCGTCTCGCGTTCCGGCTTCACGGCCTGGGGCGTTGATCTGGCAAGAAAAGCCGGTCTGACCCTTGTCGGGCGCGCACGTGGCAAGCGATTTGTCGCCCTCGCGGGCCAGGACCGCATAACATTCGACATGGCGCCGGAAGCCGCTGACGACGAACCCGCCGACGCGCGCCGCAAGGGTGCTTTCAGCGATGGCTGAGGCAGACCGCCACCAGATAGAGCGCCCACAGGCTCATGGAACTTGAAAACACAATGACATTGCAACCGTCCCATCCGATTTCTCCGAACAAGGTTCTGGCCTGCGTGCTTGCGGGCGGCCAGTCGCGCCGGATGGGCGGCGGCGACAAGACCCTGCTGGAGATTGGCGAAAAGCCAATGCTGGCGCGGGTGCTGGACCGTTTGCGGCCTCAGTGCGACAAGATCATTCTGAACGCCAATGGCGATGCAAAACGGTTTGCCGCATACGAACTGCCGGTTGTCCCCGATACAATCGGCAACTACGCGGGCCCCCTCGCCGGCATTCTGGCGGGACTGACCCATGCTCGCACGCATATGCCTGAGGTCACCCACGTGGTATCGGTCGCGGGCGACACCCCGTTCTTTCCGACGGATCTGGCAAACAGGCTTTGTGCCGCCGTGACGTTTGACCGCCCTGTGATCGCGCTTGCGACATCCAAGCACAAGCTGCACCCGGTCTTTGGCCTTTGGCCCGTCGAGCTAGCTGATGATCTGACAAACTGGCTGGCCGCAGGCGAAAGCGGCAAGGTGCTGGCTTGGGTTGATCGTCACGACAGCGTCGAAGTTGACTTCGCCGACGATCCGGTCACCGGTCTTGATCCGTTTTTCAATGCAAACCGACCCGAAGACATCGCCACCGCACATAGAGCGCTTGAAAGAAATTCTGCATGAGCAACAATCGTGTCTTCGGCGTCACCGGATGGAAAAACTCCGGCAAGACGCAGCTTGTCGTACGACTGGTGGAAGAATTCACGCGGCGCGGCTTCAAGGTTTCAACGGTCAAACACGCCCACCACAACTTCGACATCGACCGTCAAGGAGCGGACAGCTATCGGCACCGCGAGGCAGGGGCGAGCGAGGTCGCATTGGTATCGGGCCGCCGCTGGGCGCTGATGCATGAGTTGCGCAGCGAGGACGAGCCGCCACTGGACGCCATACTTGACCGTCTGGCGCCCTGCGACCTGGTGATCATCGAGGGCTACAAACGGGAAAGCCATCCAAAGATCGAAGCAAGGCGCCGGGAGAGCAAGAATTCCGAACCGCTGTCGGAAAGCGATCCGGCCATTGTGGCCATTGCAAGCGATCACGCTATTTCTGACCAAAGACTTCCGGTCTTCGACCTTGATGACATTTCATCAATTGCCGACTTCATCGCTGCCGTGAGCGAATTGAAAGAGACAGATGGCTGATACAGGCAAACTGCTGGACGACTGCTTCCTGCACGACCGGGACAGGCTTCGTCATCACGAAGCCCTCGATATCTTGCGTGAACGCTTGTCGCCTGTTGCCGGCACCACTCGAATTCCACTCGAAGAGACATTCGGCCGAATTCTGGCGGAAGAGATCGTTGCGAACCGCGATGTGCCACAGGCGGACAATTCAGCGGTCGACGGTTATGCCTTTCGCTTCACCGACCATGATCCGGCGGGCGGCTTCTTCCGTCTGGAACAACGCATTGCGGCGGGCCATCCGAGCGCAACCGAGATCGGGCCCTGGGGCGCCGCGCGCATTTTCACCGGCGCCATCATGCCGCCCGGCTGCGATACGGTCGCCATGCAGGAAGACTGCGAGCTTCACGACCAAGACGGCCAGTCTTTCGTCATCGTCCCGGCCGGGCTGAAACCGGGAGCCAACTGCAGAAAAGCCGGCGAGGATGTCGTCGCTGGAACGGTGCTGCTCCACCCCGGACACCTTCTCAGACCCCAGGACGTTGCTGCCATTGCCTCGACAGGACAGGCACAGGTGCTGGTCTATGAAAAACTCAAGATCGGGCTGCTGTCGACGGGTGACGAGATCCGGCGACCGGGCACGGATCTGGACGCTGGCGAAGTCTACGATTCCAACCATTTCCTGCTGCGGTCGCTCACCGAAACATTGCCGGTGGAGATCGAGGATCTTGGCGTTCTGAAAGACGACGCCGCATTCATCGAAGAAACGCTGTCTAATGCGAGTGAGCGCTGCGACGTTCTGCTGACAACAGGCGGCGCAAGTCGCGGCGAAGAAGACCATATTCTCACAACGCTGGACCGGCTTGGCAAACGGCACATGTGGCAACTCGCCATCAAGCCCGGGCGTCCAATGATGTTCGGCCAGATCGGGTCCTGTGTCTTCCTGGGTCTTCCCGGCAATCCGGTCGCGGCGATGGTGTGTTTCCTGCTCTATGCGCGGCCGGTGCTAAGCGTTTTGGGCGGCGGTCCGTTTCTGGAAGCCCGTCGCTTTCAGGTGCCCGCGGATTTCTCCGTGCCACGGAAGAAGACGGACAGACGAGAATTCTACCGCGGTATTCTGGCCAGCGATGAGACGGGCAGAACCATCGCACGTAAGTTCGAGCGCGATGGTTCCGGTCTGATCACAGGCCTGCGCGAAGCCGACGGGCTGATTGAAGTCCCCGAAGAGGCAACGTCGGTAGAGCGCGGCAGTCTGGTTGACTTCCTGCCCTTCTGACGTCAAAAAACCTAGACTTCTTCAGCCTCTATGATCCAGGTCTCATCAAGGGCTGCCTTTTCCCATTCCTTCCAGGCCGGCAGTGTTCTCATCTTCTCCAGATAGGCTGTCGCAACCGGGTCGCTCGTCGCCTCATAGGTTGCAAAACGGCTCACGACAGGCGCGTACATCGCGTCGGCCATGGTGAAGCCGCCGAAGAGAAACGGGCCGCCTGAGGTTTCGAGGCAGTCGCTCCAAAGACCAACAACGCGGTCGATGTCCTTTTGGACCGATGCGCTGACCGCAAGCGCCCCGGCCGGCCGGTGAAAGTTCATCGGGAATGCGGAGCGCATAGCCGAAAAGCTGGAGTGCATTTCGGCCGAAGCTGCGCGGACACGGGCCCTCGCAGATCTGTCCGCAGGCAGGAGGCCGGCACAGGGATAAATCTCGGCTATGTATTCGATGATCGCCAGAGACTCCCAGACCGTCAGGTCTCCATCCTTGAGCACCGGCACCTTCACCGTCGGCGAAAAGGTCTTGAAGGCCGGATTGCCGTTGTCGAATTCAAACGGGACAAGTGTTTCGCGAAACGGGATGTCGTTTTGCCTGAGGGCCAGCCAGGGCCGGAACGACCAGGACGAATAGTTCTTGTTTCCGATAAACAGCTCAAGATCAGGCATCAGGCTTCTCCTTATGGGCAGACAAGCCAACCGGCAAAACCTTTCCGATGGACCGCTTTTGCCTATCTAAGACGAGCAACGAAGAGCGTCCAATTCAATAAAATCATGTTTTCAATGAGTATTTTCGATCGGTAACATTGGCATCCGCCTTGCTTGACTCTCAGCTCAAAGCTGAATGCGTGTTTAAGAGGCAGGATTTGCAATGACTTCTACCGGGCCGATTTCGTCCGCCGTTACATTACCCCAATCGAAGCAAACATCTTCGGACGCAGATGCCGACACCGCCGCGTTCAATTTTGAGGATGTGCGCCAGACCATGATGCAACGCTATCTGGAGTGGACCGAGTTGCCAGAGGATCAGCGAATCCGGCACCGCTATCTCAGTCACCATGGCCTCGACGAAAGTGGTCTGTCGAACCTTTCGCCGTCCGAGCGCGCCATCCATGAGGAAAAGATCGCGGAGATCAGCAAGCATCCGGTCTTGAGCAATGCGACGGAAAACAACGCAATCGGCGATACGCTCAGCCGTCCTGTGCTGTCCTTGCATGCTGTGCTCGGCCTCGCCGAAACAACCGAGGAAAAAGCACGCGCGCCACGAAGCGCAGCGCAACAAGGCTGAGACATGGAAACAAAGGCTCCGGCATAGCTGAACATAAGCCACGCCGGAGCCCTTATATCCTAGTTGCTGTACTGCCAGTCAGCCGGTGCGAACCGATAGCCATCTCCGGAACGCGCCACGTGGCCGAAGCCAGGGAATGGCAGATGAGACCCGGCGACAAGGTGACCGTCGCTGGAAACCTCATCCAGAACCTTGCGGCGGGTCTTTGCCGCCTGCGCAGGATCGGTATCGAACGCGATCCCCCAGTCGGGCTGGGCGAATTGCAAGCTACTGACGTGAACCGCGTCGGCAATGATAAACAAACCATCATCGCCACCGTCGACACGGAACCCCACATGACCCGGCGTGTGCCCCGCAAGATCCACTGATGTCACGCCGGGAAGCAGCTCCTTGTCGCTACCAAAGAGTGTCTGGTTGGCGGCGTAGGCATCTGCGGACTTGCGTGCTCCAAGGAAGAACGGCTTGAAGGCGTCTGGCGCCGCATTCAGGGCCGCGTCATCAAACCAAAAGCGGTAATCGGTTTCAGGCAGCAACAGCTCTGCATTTTCAAAGGCCTTGCTGCCGTCCGGCTTCAAAACCCCGAAGAGATGATCAGGATGCATATGAGTAATCAGCACCGCATCGATCTGCTCCGGAGTAACACCGGCCGCCGCCATGGCACCGCCGAGCTTTCCGAGTGTTGGCCCCATCTGGTCGGAGGTGCCCGCGTCAACGAGAACCAGCTTGTCACCGGTGTTCAGAAGGAACGCGTTGATCGGCAGGCGGTAGCCCGAACCTTCCACAAAAGCTTCCTTGCGCAGGTTTGCGGCGATGTCTTCATCGTGCCCGAGGACCTGCTCTGAACCGATATCCAGGTATCCGTCCAACAAGGCCGTTACTTCAAAGGACCCGACCTTTCGGCGAATTGCGCCGGCCATTGGCTGACCTGCCAGCGGCGCGCTTGCACTTGCAGAGGAAACGGAAAGGCCTCCGGCGGCGACCAGCGCAGAGCCTGCTGCCAACGTCGATGCGCCAGTCAAAAAACCGCGGCGATCCAATCTTGTGCTTGCTTCCGACATTTCAAATACCTCACTGCCATGTGTGACCGCAACGCAACCAACGCATTGCCTGAATTGCCACGGCTGAGAGATGATCTATTTCTTTTGATTTTGAAGCGGGCCATTCCTTATATTTCTTATTCGCGCTGCTTATATATAAACGATGGACAAGATCTCCACTCTCTCCAGTTTCGTCGCCGCCGTTGATCTGGGCAGCTTTTCCGCTGCCGCCAACTCGCTCGGCATCTCGCAGCCCGCAGTCAGCCAGCAGGTGCGCGCACTCGAGCGGCAACTCGGCGCACGTCTGCTGAACCGGACGACCCGGCGTTTGGCGACCACGGAAGCCGGTGAGCGGTACTACATTCATGCGAGAGATATTCTTGAGCGACTGGCCGAGGCCGATCAGTCGGTCCGTCGTTTCGATGATGAGATGACCGGCTGCCTGTCGATCGGTGCGGCGCCGGGTTTCAGCGAAGGTCTGCTGGCAGACTTCTTCATCGGCTTTCAGAAGCGAAATCCGAAGCTATGCCTGAATCTCTCGCTTTCGGACAATTTTCAGGACCTGATCCACGAGGGGCTGGATGTCGCCATTCGGCTCGGAGATATCCGCGACGATCGGCTGATCGTGAAGAAGCTCGGGCTGGCCGAGCGCGGCCTTGCGGCCTCTCCTGAATACCTGGACACCCATGGCAGGCCCCAAGTGCCTGAAGATCTGGTGCGCCATCGCTACCTGCTCTACTCACAGCTCCAGACAGGGCATGACGTGCCCTTGACCAGTACTGAGGGTGAACGGCGAACCGTTCGTATCACACCGACACTGCGCGCCAACAATTCCTCCCTGCTCCGTCGCGCGGCGCTTGCAGGTCTCGGGATCGGTCTGGCCCAAAATTGGTTGCTGGACCCACTCGTGAAGGAGGGCCAGCTCGAGTATGTCCTGCCCGAATGGAGCTATGCGCCTCAGCCTGTTCACGCGGTCTACCCCTCGAACCGCTACATTCCGTTGAAAGTCCGTCATTTCGTTGAGGAGATTTCCGGCTTCTTCATCGAGCAGGGAGCGGTCAAAAACCGCTGAGCGAACCACTGCCCCATAAAAAGCTTTTTAGATGCAAGATCTTACTCGCACGCATTTCGGAAATGCGAGTTGTCCACAAAAGTGCCCGCGAGTTTCCGCTAGGATGCGCAATCAGCACACGAAAACAGAGCCTTAACTCACGGTTTTTTTGTAGGCACGCTTGAATTTTGGGCGGAAGTGTATGGAATAGGGGTGTCGGGTAAAGAATGGCGTTGTGAAGCCACATCAGCCCTCAACAGTTATCAGGGGATTTTTACATGCGTATTAAGCATTTGGCAGCGGCAACCGCTCTCGTTTTGGCCGCGGTCGGCAGTGCGGAAGCGAAAGACTGGTCCAAGGTCCGTATTGGAACAGAAGGCGCCTATCCTCCCTTCAACTCGCTTACCGCCGACGGCAAGCTGGTCGGCTTCGACATCGACATTGCCGACGCACTTTGCGAGGAAATGAAGGTCGAATGCGAATTCGTCGTGCAGGATTGGGATGGCATGATCCCGGCGCTTCAGGCCGGCAAGTTCGATGCAGTGATCGCCTCCATGTCGATCACCGAAGAGCGCCTGCAGAAGGTCGACTTCACCAACAAATACTACAACACTGGCCCTGCGATCGCGGTCCCCAAAGACAGCGCGCTGACCGGCACCACCGACGAAGCGTTGAAGGGCGCGCTTCTGGGCGCTCAGTCTTCGACAACGCATTCCAACTATGCGGAAGAAAAGTTCCCTTCCGCCGATCTCAAACTCTATCCGACCCCGGATGAGTACAAGCTAGACGTCGCCAGCGGCCGCATCGACGCCGTGATCGATGATGTTGTTGTTCTCTCGGACTGGCTCAAGAGCGATGACGGTGCCTGCTGCAAGCTTCTCGGAGCCCTGACGCCGGATCCGGAAATCAACGGCATTGGCGCTGGCATCGCGATCCGCAAGGAAGACGGCGACCTGAAGGCCAAGTTCAACACGGCCATCGAAGGCATCATTGCCAGCGGCAAATACAAGGAAATCAACGACAAGCACTTTGATTTCGACGTCTACGGCGGTTAACACCGGTCTCGGGATTGATCTTGGGCGCGGCAGCATCCGCCTGCCGTGCCCATCATCTCGCTGAAACAACATCCGGA
Organism: Roseibium polysiphoniae; assembly: GCF_014842925.1. Lineage (GTDB taxonomy): Bacteria > Pseudomonadota > Alphaproteobacteria > Rhizobiales > Stappiaceae > Roseibium > Roseibium polysiphoniae. Next base: position 364,013 of record NZ_JACYXJ010000001.1, on the reverse strand, counting down.
GAGGCATCGCCAGGCGCATGAACGAGGCTTTGACGCTCATATCCTTTGGCGACGCCGGTTGGGGTGATGAAATCGCCCAGGGCGTGTTCATTACGATCACGCTGGCGCTGGCAACGCTGCCCTTCGGTCTCTGCCTCGGCTTTTTTCTGGCGCTTGCGAAAAAGGCCGACGATCCGTCGATGCGGATGGCGGCAAACATCTACACCACCATCTTTCGCGGCCTGCCTGAACTCCTTACGCTCTTCCTCGTCTATTACGGCGTTCAGATCGGCATTCAGCAGCTGGTGAAGTTCGCCGGATTTGACCTCTATATCGAGGTCAATTCGTTTGTGGCGGGCATGGTCGCTCTTGCTCTGGTCTTTTCCTCCTATGCGTCCGAAGCCTTTCTGTCTGCCTTTCGAGGGATACCCCAGGGCCAATATGAAGGCGGCTATGCGCTTGGTCTCTCGCGTGGCCGCACAATGTGGCTCATTGTCCTGCCACAGCTCATCCGGCTCGCCCTGCCGGCGCTCGGAAACCTCTGGCTGATCCTGCTGAAAGAGACGGCCCTCGTGTCCGTGATCGGCCTGGCGGATCTGGTACGCCAGGCGGGCATTGCGGCGAGAGTCACCAAGGAACCCTTTCTCTTTTTCGGAATCGCCTGCCTGATCTATCTCCTGCTGGCGATGATTTCATCTTTCGGGCTGGTTCGCATCGAGCGTTGGTCCAAACGAGGTGAGGCCGCTCGATGAGCTCCCTTGTGCAGTCCATAACTCCTCGCCCAGCGCCAGCCCGGCCCGCACGCGCCTGGAGCGCAACGCGCATTGCCGGGCATGTTCTGATGGCGATGTGGATCATCGCAGGCGCATGTCTCGTCTATTATCTGGCTTCGAATATCTTTAGCCCCTTCGTGCAAAAGTACTGGGGCAAATATCTCGAAGGCTTCGTCGTCACGCTTCAGATCGTCTTTGTTTCGCTTGGACTTGGCGCAGCTCTCTCGGTGCCGATCGCACTGGCCCGTGCATCCAAGGTGGCGCTGCTTCGCTGGCCTGCCTACGGCTACGTCTATTTCTTCCGCGGCACCCCGCTGCTCGCCCAGACATTTCTGATTTATTACGGCGCCGGGTCATTCAGGGCAGAGCTGACAGACGTTGACCTGTGGTGGTTCTTCCGCGACGCCTGGTACTGCATCATTTTCGCCTTCACGCTCAACACGTCCGCCTATCAGGCCGAAATTCTGCGGGGGGCCGTCGAGAATGTATCCAAGGGACAGTGGGAAGGTGGCCGCGCCCTTGGTCTGACGCAACCGGTGATTTTCTTCAAGATCATCCTGCCGCAAGCCCTTATGGTTGCGCTCCGGCCCTATGGAAATGAGATCATCCTGATGATCAAGGGTTCGGCCATCGCTTCCATCGTCACCATCTACGACCTGATGGGTGAAACCCGGCGTGCCTTTTCGCGATCCTATGACTTTCAGGCCTATATCTGGGCTGCGGTCTTTTACCTGATCGCGGTAGAAACCCTGAGGCGCATCTGGGATCGTCTGGAAGCCAAACTGACCCGGCACCTGAAACGCTGACAACGTTTCTCAGGTCTTCTATTTTTCTCTCCACCTCTTTGCCCTTCAAGGATCCCGGCCATGGTGAAAACCGATCTTCATACGGACAGCCTGCTCGCGCACGGTGGCGGAGGCTTCGATGCGGCAACAGGAGCTGTCGTCCCTCCCATCCAGACGGCCACGACCTTCGTGCGGGACGAGAATTATGATCTGGTCAGCGGCAATCATCTCTACAGCCGGGACGACAATGACCTGTTCCGCAAGACAGAAGGCTTGATCGCTCACCTTGAAGGCGCCGCGGACAGTCGGCTGTTTGCCTCGGGCATGGCGGCCATTGCGGCGATCATGCGCACGGTCAAGCCTGGCGGAACCATCCTGCTCCAGTCCGACATTTACTGGGGCACTACACTCTTCTTCCGCAAGAATTGCGAGCGGACGAACATTGCCCTGATCGAAGTGGATGCGTCCGACCTGTCTGTTCTGAAGGACACAATCGAAACGGCACAGCCTAACCTGATTTTCCTTGAAGTTCCGAGCAACCCTTTCCTGGCCGTGGTGGACATTGCTGCCGTTGCTAAGCTCGCCGAATTGACCGGTTCCACCGTCTGCGTCGATGCGACCGCTGCAACGCCGCTGATCATGAAGCCCCTGTCCAAGGGTGCTGATCTTGTGGTGCACTCAGCAACCAAGGCGCTGAACGGCCATTCGGACGTACTAGGCGGGGTGGTCTCCACCGCTTCGGCGGATACCGAGGCATGGCAATTTATCTGCGCAGAACGCCACGATGCCGGCGCGGTGATGGGATCTTTTGAGACTTGGCTGCTTCTTCGCGGCCTGCGCACTCTGTCACTCCGGGTTGAGCGAATGAACGCCAACGCCCAGGCTCTGGCCAAACATTTCGCTGCCCATCCGAAGATCGCCGAGGTGCTTTATCCGGGCCTTGAAACACACAAGGCTCATGAGCTTGCCAGCAACCAGATGAGTGGCGGCTATGGTTCCCTCATGTCTTTGATCATGAAGGGATCGCGCGAAGATGCGCTCAAGGTAACGGCTGCCTTAAACCTGTTTCAACGAGCAACCTCTCTTGGCGGCGTTGAAAGTCTAGTGGAGCACCGCGAAACCATCGAGGGGCCTGACTCAGGCATCCCCGACACACTGCTGCGGCTTTCGATCGGGATCGAACACATCGACGACCTGATCGGCGACCTGGAGCAAGCTCTCAACACGGTCTAGGCCGTTGAAGCCGCGCAGCAAGCCTCGGCTTCGCGCGCGCGCTGCCTGATCCAGGTGATAAAGGCCTTGAGTGGCGGGCGGGGAACCCCAGGCTTCCTGACAAGGTAATAGCCCGATGTCTGGGGCTTCATGTCCTCGAACAACACGCGCAAGGTGCCGGCCTGAATGTCGTTCTCGACGAACACCCTTGCGGTCGCGGAGATACCATCTCCTCGGCGCAAGCCATCCAGAACCATGTAGCCGGGCAAATGGGTGATGTTCAGCTTTGCACGCGGAACCACTCCTTGTCCCTCGAGCCAGATCGACAATTCGTTGGTGCCCAATTCCTGCAGCCAGGGGAAGTCCTGGATATCCGATGGATCGGTGAGTTCGCGGTCGCCCAAGAGCTTGTGCGCGCCAACCACGACGTAGTTTGAAGCCAGCAGCTGTTGGGCCTCCAGCCCGGGCCAATCGCCGTTGCCAAAGCGGATTGCGAGGTCAACACCGCCGGGAGCGAACTCAACCACGTCGGCCGTCGGATTGAGCATGAGTTCGACGTGCGGGTTTTCCTGCCGGAAGTCAGAGATACGCGGCATCAACCAACTCACCGCAAAGGACGGCGTCATGGTGATGTTGAGCGGCCGTTCCTCATCGTTGCGCCGCAAGTCCTCGACCGTTTCGTAAATCCCCGCAAACGCATCACGCAGCCCCGCCGCCAGATGTTCGCCATCCGATGTCAGGCCAAGTCCCCGCCCCTCCCGCACGACCAGCTGCGTTCCAAGTTGCCCTTCCAAGCCGCGAACCTGCTGGCTGACGGCGGCATGGGTGACATTGAGTTCACGTCCTGCTGAGGAAAAGCTCTTTTTCTCTGCCACAGCAGAAAACGCTCTCAAGGCGCTCAGTGAAGGCAGTCGCCGCCAATCCATATGTAAATCCAACTTACATTTCAAAATTTTTGCTGACTCGCATCAAAACAGCAGAAGCGCGATATTTCAAGCATCGAAGCACTGGAGGAATGTAAGTCATGCTAAACATATATGCATCATCCCTGCTGACCGCGAGCCGGTTCACCCCATTCACACGTCCCACCAGCACCTTGACTGATGGGCTTGCAAAAAAGACGCAGACGCCGTCCATTAAGCTCATCAAGCGGTATCGCCCACGGTTCTGGATCTGATCAGTTTGCCTGAAGGATCCCGGCGAAAACCTGAGCGAAAACCCGATCAGACTGACAGGCCCGGCCACTAGCCGGGCCTTTCCTTGCAAGCGGAGGGAGCCAGGGAACATGGCAAAAGTTGCATTCATTGGACTTGGAGTGATGGGTTATCCGATGGCAGGATACCTCAAGACCAAGGGCGGACACGATGTCACCGTCTACAATCGCACCACCGCCAAGGCGGAAAAATGGGCTGCGGAGTATGGCGGTTCTTTTGCCAAGACGCCGAAAGAAGCCGCAGAAGGCTGTGATTTTGTTTTTGCTTGCGTGGGCAACGACGCGGATCTCAGGTCCGTGACCACTGGCGAAAACGGCGCATTTCACGGCCTCAAGGACGGGGCCATCTTCATCGACAACACGACCGCTTCTGCCGAAGTTGCCCGCGAGCTTTATGCGGCGGCGAAAGCGCGCGGATGCGGCTTCATCGACGCACCTGTGTCAGGTGGCCAGGCTGGTGCTGAAAACGGCGCCCTGACCGTTATGTGCGGCGGCGATGCCGACGTCTTTGAAAAGGCCCAACCGGTCATCGAGTGCTTTGCGAAGTTCGTCGGTCTGATGGGCGAAAGCGGCGCAGGCCAACTGACCAAGATGTGCAATCAGATCTGTATCGCAGGCCTGGTGCAGGGCCTGTCGGAAGCTGTTCATTTCGCCAAGAAAGCCGGGCTTGATGTCCCAAGCGTCATTTCGGCGATCAAGGGCGGAGCCGCCCAGTCCTGGCAGATGGAAAATCGCTGGGAAACCATGAACGCTGGGCAGTTCGAATTCGGCTTTGCCGTCGACTGGATGCGCAAGGATCTGGAGATTTGCCTCAACACGGCCAATGACACCGGCGCACGTCTGCCAGTCACAGCACTGGTCGATCAGTTCTACGCTGAGGTTCAGGCCATGGGCGGCAATCGCTGGGACACGTCCAGCCTGATCGCTCGTCTGGAAAACGCCGACAAGAAGTAGTCCGACGTCATCCAGACACAGGACCTTGCAGCCGGCTACTCGCCGGCTGCCTCCTTCACGATGCCATCCAACAGCGCATTGACCTCTCCGATCGCCTTTTTCGAAGCCTCGGAACCGGTTTCAGCAAGATGGCGAAATCCGACCATCACCGTTCCCGGATCAGTGGCCGCCTCGTAAGCGAAGACCGCGTATGGGCAATAGGCAATGTTCGCGATGTCAGCTTCCATCACCTTGCGTGACAGGTTGGCGGAGCAGAAAAGCATGGCTTCGGCGTTGGCGTAGAGATCCTTCGCGCCACCGACATCATCCTTGGTGCGCGCCAGCATCTCGCCGATGTGTGACGTATAGTCGATCACAAGCCCACGATTGACGATCGCAGATTCCAGATCGAACCGCACATCCTCAAAGTCTCCGGTCACCTGGTAGACGGTGACGCCCTCCGGCCCGGACCCTTTCGCCATATCGGCCGACGACGCTCCGACCGGCATGGCAAGCGCCAAGCCGGATGCAACCAAGGCTGTCTTGAACAAACCAGTCATCACTGTTCCTCCCGTGTGAAATGACGGCTTCACAATAGTGGAAACATTGCCATTCGGCTTGAGACATCTCAAATCTCATATGTTTTTTAGCCGCAGCTGGATGCGCCTCACTCCCCCCTCGGCTTCTCCTTGGGCACATAGGCCAGCGGCAACTGCGTTGTGTATTTGATCTGCTCCATCGCAAAGGTCGTCGACACATCCGTGATATCGATCTTGGCGATCAGCTTCTTGTAGAAGGCATCATAGGCCTCGATGTCCGGCACGCAGACCCGGAGGAGATAATCCACCTGTCCGGCCATGCGGTAGAATTCGACCACCTCCGGAAACTCGCTGATCACATCTGCAAATTTCTTTAGCCAGTCCTCAGAGTGCTGGCTCGTGGTGATCGCGACAAAGGCGGTCACCTTCGCATTCACCTTGGCGGGATCGAGCAAGGCGACACGCGCCGTGATCACGCCCTCCTCCTCCATCTTCTGAATCCGCCGCCAGCAAGGCGTTGTCGACAGACCAACCCGGCGGCCGATCTCAGCGACGGGAACAGTGCAATCCTCCTGCAGGATGGAGAGGATACGGCGGTCGATACGGTCAATCATTGCTCTGACACTCCAGATCCGTCAGGCCGTTTGGACAAAACCAGGCCGGATTCAGTTTCCGAGGCGGCAGACCCTCCTTGGAATGAATTTCCAATTCGAGTCCCCCAAGGAGAATTTGAGATTTTTCTTCTAACATCAGGCGCCTTTACGCTTGATGAACCCCATCTAGAGTGCCAATTCCATCATCACAAGAGAATTTTTTTCCAAACCCATCACACATTGGAGAGATCCGGATGCTTGGAAGCCTCAAATCCCTTTCCGGCCCGCTCGCCGGTTTCATCACAGCGATGACGGTTCTTGCAGCCCCCGTTACTGCGGCACCTGACGTGACCCCGCTTGTGTCGACCGAATGGCTTGCATCGAACCTGAACAATGACGAGATCGTCGTCATCGACACCCGCTCGAAGATCTCCAAGTCCGGCAAGGATGACTATCTCAAGGGCCATATCCCGGGAGCCGTCTGGTCGGAGTATCCGGGGTATTGGCGGACCGAACGGGATGGCGTCGTCGGTGTCCTGCCGTCCGTTGAGAAGCTGGAAGCTGCTCTTTCCGAGTTGGGCGTGTCCGAAGACAAGGCTCTCGTCATCATCCCCGCCGGTTCCTCAAGCCTCGAATTCGGCTCAGCGGCACGTATCTTCTGGACCATGAAGTACCTCGGCCATGACGCAGTCGCGATCCTCGACGGCGGACATGCAGCTTGGGTTGCAGAAGGCCGCGAGCTTGAAACAGGCGACGTCACGCCCGAAGGCGATCTGTTCGTCGCTGAAGTCCGCGATGAGCTTCTGGTCTCCACGAACGAAGTCGCTGAAGCGATGGGCACGGAAACAGTTCTTCTGGACGGCCGTCCTGAGGCACAGTTCTCCGGCAAGCAGAAACACGGCAAGGCGACCCGCTTCGGGCACATTCCCGGTGCGGTCAACTTCGATCAGGACAAGTTCTACAACAAAGGCTCGAACCGCTTGAAGGACAAGGCCGAGATCGCTTCGCTCTTGCCGGCAAGCCTCAAGGACAACTCAGCCAAAGTGGTGTCCTACTGCAACACCGGGCACTGGGCCGCGACCAACTGGTTTGTGCTGACGCAGGTGCTCGGACAGGAAAATGTCACACTCTATGACGACAGCATGGTCGGCTGGAGCCGTGACGAAAGCCTGCCGATCAAGGCGACGGCAAAACCGGAACAGCCTACCAAACAAGTCAAAACCAACTGATCACTGGGTCTTTACAAAAGACCTTTGACTCAGCCTGACTGATCGCCCGGCTCATAAGAGCCGGGCGATTTTTTGTTGTAGTACCGGAAGAAGCTCGCTCTCGAACCACGCATTCTTCTTCAGCCAGCTGTTGTTTCGCCAGGACGGATGGGGCATTGGCACCACCGCCGGACAACGTTCAGCCTCCAGGTATTCCCTCCAGTTCCCCACTGTCTCGGTCAGGCTTTTCTTCTTGTCTCGTCCCAGATGGTAGGCCTGCGCGTATTGGCCGATAACAAGGATCAGCTCAATTTGCGGCATGGCGGCAAAGATCCGGTCGTGCCAGTGCGCGCGGCATTCACGGCGCGGCGGCAGGTCGCCGCCCTTGCTGTCCAGTCCGGGAAAGCACAGGCCCATGGGGACGATCGCAACTTTCGTGGCATCATAAAACGTATCAGCGTCGACCCCCATCCACTGTCGGAGGCGATCTCCCGAGGGGTCGGTGAAAGGCCGCCCGCTTTTGTGGACCCTTGTTCCAGGCGCCTGACCGCAGATGCAAATCCGAGCCTGGTCCGAGAGCTGAATGACCGGCCGGGGCTCGTGGGGAAGCGGCGCGGCCAGTGGCTCCTCAACACAAATGCGGCAAGCAGAAATCTCCTTTGCCAGATCTCTCAGCTCATCCTTTGCCCTTGCTGCGCCAGGCACCCGTTTCTCCCAACCCTCGGTCTTTGCTTACGTTTCGTTTACCACATACCTGAGGGCGATCTTAAGAAATCGTGAGTCAGATAGGTCAAACGACAACCTACCGATCAAGCTTTTGAAAAGAGTGTTCCGACGGACATGGGATACGAGGCCCGCACCATCCGCGACGAGAAGACCGCCATCAACCGGAAACGGGCGATGCGTCGGCGCGAGGTTGCGCGGACGGTCCGCGATGTGCGCACGCGCATCGGATCCAGCGACAGCCTGCCCAATGACTTCGAGCTCGAGCGACAGCACCTTTTTGCGGACACGCGCCTGAACTCGGCCTTTGCCGTCCCGATGCTTGCCCTGATCGTTGCGGCCATTTCGTCGCTCTGGATCCATCCGGCGCTCGTCGGCTTCTGGTTCATCCTGAATTTCTGCATGCATCTTCTGGCGATCGGAACCTGCCGGGCCTATGAAAAGGCGCCTTCCGCCAGCCGGCAGGAGAAACCATGGCTGCGGCGCTTCACGCTGAGCGACCTGCTTTACGGCAGCAGCTGGGCCCTGTTCTTTCTCTTGCCGAAGCAGAACCAGACGGGCGACGGATTTCTGGTCTTCCAGTTCGCCACAATGCTGATCGTGGTCGCGATCACGACCATGCAATCGGCCACCCTGCCCCGCGCCTTGCTGGCGGGCACACTACCGGTCTCGCTGACGGTCACGGCGACTTTTTTGAAGCAGCCAGAACCGATCCACTACACGCTCGCGGCGATGGCGGTCGGCGCTCAGGGCTTCTTCTTCATTCTGGGCAATCAGCTACTTAAGAACGCAAATACGATGCTCGAGTACCGAGCAGAGAAAGATCACCTGATCGCGGAGCTGGAAACAGCCAACGCGTTGTCAGACGAATCCAGACGCCGGGCGGAAGAGGCAAACCTTGCCAAGTCGCGCTTTCTGGCCACCATGAGCCATGAACTGCGGACACCGCTGAACGCCATTCTCGGTTTTTCCGAGGTGATGAAGGACGAAGTCCTCGGCCCGATGCAAAACGCCAACTACAAGAGCTACGCTGCTGATATCCATCATTCAGGCGCACATCTTCTGAACCTGATCAACGAGATCCTCGACCTGTCGCGGATTGAGGCCGGGCGTCATGAATTGCAGGAAGAAGCGATCTACATCGACGCCCTCGTGGAAGAGTGCTGCAAGATGATGCAGATCCGAGCCAAGGCCAAGGACATCAGCATCCAGGAAAGCCACACCGGCGACCTTCCGCGGATCTGGGGCGATGAACGCGCCCTGCGCCAGGTTATCTTGAACCTCTTGTCAAACGCGGTGAAATTCACCCCCGTCAATGGCACGGTCCAGATCACGCTGGGACGCACGGAAGATGGCGGCCAGTTCGTGTCCATCAAGGACAACGGCCCAGGCATTCCTGAAGCCGAAATCCCCGTTGTGCTGCAAGCCTTCGGACAGGGCGCTGTTGCGATCCAAAGCGCAGAACCAGGAACCGGTCTCGGTCTCTCGATCGTTCAGGCGCTTGTCGCCATGCATGGCGGCCACTTCGATCTGCGGTCCAAGTTGCGCGAAGGCACCGAAGTGATCTTCACCCTGCCCAAGTCACGGGTGATGGAAAGCATGCCGGCCTATGAAACCCCGGCCGATCGGAACGCCCAGTACCGCCATCGCGCATGACGCGCAGACCCGCGGCTTAGCCGTCTTTAGAGGCCACACCTGCATCAGCGAACGTCGCCATACCGGAGTGCATTTCGGCCGCGGCCTTGACGATGCCGGCAGCAACGGCCGCGCCTGATCCTTCGCCGAGACGCATCCCGAAATCGAGAAGAGCCGACTTTTCCATCAGATCCAGTGTGCGACGGTGAGCGGCTTCCGCAGACACATGTGCAAACAGACAATGATCCAGACCGCTCGGATCCATCGCATAGACCACCGCAGCCGCCGCGGTGGTGACGAAGCCATCGATGATCAAAGGCACGCGCTGAAGGCGTGCGGCAATGATGAGGCCGACCATGGCTGCGATTTCACGCCCACCGACACGCCGCAGGACTTCCAGAGGGTCTTTCTCGCCGTTCAACCGTGCGACGGCTGCCTCAACGGCCACGCGCTTACGTGCAAGGCCTTCATCGTCAACCCCGGTGCCACGACCGATCCAGTCTTCCGCCGAGCCACCGAACAGCCCGTTGAGGACCGCTGCAGCGACCGTCGTATTGCCAATTCCCATCTCGCCCAGGCAGATCAGATCGATACCACCAGCCAAAGCCTCCATACCGTAGGCCATGGTCGCGGCACAATGAGCCTCGTCCATCGCGTCTTCTTCGGTGATCGATGGGGTCGGCATTTCAACGGCAAGATCAAACACCTTCAGACCGACGTCATTTGACCGGCAGATCTGATTGATCGCGGCGCCGCCAGCCGCGAAGTTCTCAACCATCTGACGGTTGACTGAACTTGGAAAGGCGGAGACGCCCTGGTCGGCAACACCGTGGGCTGTTGCGAAGATCGCAACAAGCGGACGTGTCACCTTTGGTTTTTCATTGCCGGACCAGGCTGCCAGCCACTCGGCAATTTCCTCGAGCTGCCCCAGTGAGCCAGCCGGCTTCGTCAGCTGTGCGTCGCGCGCCCGGACCGCCGCCAGTGCACCTTCGTCCGGACCCGGCATGGATTGCACCAGATTACGGATATCGTCGAACGGCAGGGCGGATTCAGAAATGGACATGGGGGCGTTGCTCCGGAGGTAGCCTGTTGGGGCCTGTTATGAGCCTATTGTCATCGGTCTCAGGTCTTGGTTCCACAGTTGCGCCGATCTATAACGGCCACCGGACAAAAAACAAGGTTGGGATACGTCATGGACAGGCAAGAGGACCGGCACAGGCTTGATCTGCGCCTCGCCCTGGCGGACCTTGTCGCCGACACAGCCGCCTGCGTCCGGTTCTTTTCCCGTTTGCCGGTGCCCAAACTCTGCAGCGCAGACGATCCGGCCCGCCTGCCGGACTTTTCCCAAATTTCCAGAGCGATTCCACTCGCCGGCATCGTGGTCGCCATGCCGGCGGGCCTTCTCGTTCTGCTACTCGGGCTGAGCCAGCTGCCCACGCTCGCCTCCGGCTTTCTCGTTGTTGGCATGCTCGCCATGGTCACCGGAGCCCTTCATGAGGATGGGTTGGCGGATGTCGCCGACGGTTTCTTCGGTGGACATACGCCGGAAAGACGCCTCGAGATCATGAAGGACAGCAGGATCGGCGCCTTTGGCTCAATCGCGCTCATCGTGTCCCTAGGCCTGAAAGCGGTACTGATCGCGGCCCTGCTTGACCGCTACACGCCGCTGGAAGCCATGGTGATCCTTCTCGGCGCCGAAAGCCTCGGCCGGACGCTGATTGTCTGGCAGTGGTCTACCTTGCCAGCGGCACGGCCGGACGGACTTGCGCACCGCTTTGGCGTTCCGATATCAAAAACATTCAAGCAGGCATGTATCTTTGGAGCAGCGTGTCTGTTGCCGACCCTGCCGGTGCTTCCGCTGCCCTCTCTTGCCCTCGGGTTGATCCTAGCCCCCCTCGCCGCCCATGGTGTCGGCATGCTTGCGAAAGCCAGGATCGGCGGCTTCAGCGGCGATGTACTTGGCGCAGTTCAACAGGTCGGCACTTTGGTTTTTCTCGCTGGCTGCCTCGCGGTCGCTTAGGCTCCATGAGGAAACCGTTGCGAGCATTCGGAAAGACTGGCATTGATGCGTGAGTGGATCGCGCAGGACAAGGCCGCGCATCGGGAGATCATGTTGAGCGCGTACCCTGACCAGACAATCGCCGGAACCATGGCCGGGGCTCAGTCATCGACCAGCGGCAGGTTGCTGGCGTGGCTCTTCGTTTTCATCGCCAGTATTTTTCTCGTTTCCTGCGGCTCCCGGCCTGAAAGTGGCGCGCTCGCGATCAGCACGGCGAACGCCCCGGGGGCGGTTGAGCATGAAATTCTGATCTATACCACGCGCGAGAAAGACGACCGTCCCGACACCTATTTCAACGGCGAACGCGGCGAAGGTGTCAGTTATGCCAAGGCGACGGTTTCAGTCCCGCCCGAGCCGGCCCACAAGCCCGGACAGATCGAATGGCCATCTAGACTGCCCGGCGATCCGGAAAAAGAGTTCACTGCCCGCTCTGCGTCCTACATCGCCGACAAGGCCGCCATGCGCCAGGAGCTGAACGCGAAGCTGATGCAGCTCCCCAAGGGAAAGCGCGACGTTTTCCTCTTCATCCATGGCTACAACACCATGTTTGCCGAGGGGCTCTACCGGTTCACCCAATTCGTCCATGATGCGGACTATCCGGGCGTACCAGTGCTGTTCACCTGGGCCTCACGCGGTCAGCTAACCGATTATGTCTACGACCTGAACAGCGCGCTTGTCGCCCGCACCGCGCTCGAGGAAACGATCCGCGACCTTTCCAACAGCAAGGCCGAGCGGATTGTCATTTTGGCCCATTCCATGGGCAACTGGCTTCTGATGGAAACGGCCAGGCAGGCCCCTGCAGCTGACCTGAAACGTCTGAGCTCCAAGATCGAGCAAGTGGTCTTGGCTGCCCCAGACATTGATATCGACGTTTTCAAGGATCAGCTGCGCGCGCTCAGCAAAAAGGCCAAGCCCAAAAAACCCTTCATCATTCTCGTCTCAGAGGACGACCGCGCCCTGGGCATCTCCCGGAGGATCGCCGGTGGTAAGGCGCGCGTCGGAGCCTATGACAATGAGGCAGAACTGGCGGAGCTTGGTGCAATCGTTGTCGACCTGACCAAGGTCGAGAGTGGGGATTCCGCGAACCATTCCAAGTTCGCTCAAATAGCGGCGCTCAGCCCGGAACTCCGTGCGGTGCTCCAGCAACGGGACCTCAACACTTACAACCCACGCGAGCCAAACCAGATTGGTCAAGCAAGTCAGGACCTTGGCACCTTTGTCGCGAGCACTGCGCAGATCGCGATCACACTGCCGGTGGCTGTGCTGACCGCTCCGATCACGCTTGCGACCGGTGGCCGTTAGGCGCTTTTGCAGGCTAACTGCTCTGGCAGATGACCACTTCAAAGCCTATATCCTCGAGCATGAAATCACCCTGCACCAAGATTTGCCAGATCGACAGAACCAACGGCCTTTGCCTGGGCTGTTATCGCACCCTCGATGAGATCGCGGGTTGGGGCCGAATGTCCGATGCGGAGCGCGAAGTCATTCTGCTCGGCCTGGAGGGACGGCGAGCAACTCGACCTGAATCGCTTGCCGAGATGACTGACTGATGCGCGGCATTCGAGGCATCGTCATAGGCGTTCTGATCACGGTCATGGCCGGTGCGGGGCTTTATGCGCTTGTCGACTTTTCCGGCGATCCCGACAATCTCGATTTTGATCAGACCGGCCCGCGGATCGTCGCTCTTTCGGTCCTTGCCTTTGTCTTTGTTGCAAGCCTTGTCTTCGGCCAGCCGCGGGTTCGCGACATTGTGCAAGGGGTGTTCTTCTGGGGTGGTCTGTTGGCGCTTCTCGTCGTTGGATACACGTTCCGGGCAGACCTGATCCAGGGTGGCTACCGGGTGCTCGGCGCGCTTGCACCGGGTCTTGCCGTACCTCAAGACGACGGCACCATCCTTATTGTCCGTGACGCCAGCGGGCATTTTTCCCTGGAAGCCAATACCAACGGCGCAAAGACCCGCTTTCTGCTCGACACAGGTGCAAGCGCCGTTGTGCTGACGCGCGAAGATGCGGCCCGTGCGGGCTTCAGTGATTCAGAGCTGACCTTTTCAGTCCCGGTTCAGACCGCCAACGGCGGCGCGCTGGTGGCTCCGGTCAGGGTCCGGACGCTCTCCGTGGGCGATCTCTCGCTCACAGACGTACGAGCCTTTGTCGCGCGCGAGGGGGCACTGGACACGAGCCTCTTCGGCATGACCGCGCTCAATCGCCTGTCCAGCTGGCGGATCGAAGGCGATCGGCTCGTCCTGACGCCCTAAGGCTCAATAGCCATTGAGGCTGAGCAGGAAGCGCAACGCGACCACCAGCAGGAAACAACCGAAGAAGATTTCCATTTTCCGCCTCGGCAGCGAATGGGCGACCTTCACGCCGAAGGGTGCCGCAAAGGTTGTCACCGGAATTATCAGGGCGACACCGAGCAAATTGACGTAGCCAGCCGAGAACGGAGGCAGGTTTTCAGCGCCCCACCCTGCCCAGATCAATCCGAGGGTCCCGGGTATTGAGATCATCAATCCGGTTCCCGATGAAGTCGCCACCGCTTGATGGATGGAGCGGCCATAAAGCGTCATGAAGGTGTTGTTCATCACGCCGCCGCCGATGCCCATCAGCGTCGAGAAAAAGCCGATGGCCGCCCCGCACAGTGGCCGGATCGGAAATCCGGGAATGTCGCTGCCAAGGCGCCAATGGGGTTTGTCGAGAAGCATACGCGCTCCAAGAACCAGCGCGATCACGGCAAAGATCGCCTTGAGGCCGTCGCCGGAGACATAGGCTGCAACAAGCGATGCGCCAACGACGCCAAGCGGCAGTGGAATGAGCCAGGACTTCAACAGCTCCAGATCCGCTGCACCACGTTTCTTGTGGGCCATGAACGACCGGATGGAGGTGGGCACAATGATCCCGAGCGACGTGGCCACCGAGATATGCATTCGAACGCCCTCATCCACGCCCAACACAGTCAGAAACTGATAGAGCACTGGCACGAGCACAGCGCCTCCACCGATGCCGAACAGTCCGGCGAGAAACCCTGCGATCAGGCCTGAGCCGACCAGAGCGAGTCCGAGGCCGACATACTCCATGATCTGGCTGTCACCAGAAATTGCGCTGAAATCCATGGGGGTTTGCCTTGAAGAGGGAAATTAGTTTCAAACGAGCATAAGGTACGCCGATTCCCGTGGGCAATCACTTGGACGAAACGAGAAAGCTGTTTCGCCGCCTTTAGGCTCGCGTTTAGGCAGCGGTATCAGCTCTCAAGTCACCGTCATCAGTGCTGTCGCATGGACGCACGGCCGAAAGCGCCTGTTCGACCACTTCCAGACCGGCGTCCGGCTTGATCGCCTCGACGGTCAGGATCCTGCGCCAGGACCTTGCGCCCGGTCGCCCGTGAAAAAGGCCGAGCATGTGACGCGTCATGCGCGCAAGCTTCACGCCTTGTTTCATCTGCGCTTCGAGGTAGGGCATATAGGCCTCGACCGCCTGCCATGGCGATACATCCTCGCAAGTCTCGCCATAAATCCGGCGATCGACCTCACCCATGAGCTGGGGCGTATAATAGGCAGCGCGACCGAGCATGACGCCGTCAAGATCGGGCAGGAAGCTTTCGGCCTCCTCCAGCGTTGCGATGCCGCCGTTGACACCGATGAAGCGATCTGGAAAGCGCTGCTTGAGACGGCGAACGCGATCGTAGTCGAGCGGCGGAATATCCCGGTTTTCCTTTGGGCTCAGGCCTTTCAGCCAGGCTTTGCGCGCGTGAACCCACAATGCATCTGCACTTTCGACAAATACGGCGTCCGCCATGGCATCCAGCGCGGGCTCCGGGTCCTGCTCATCGACACCAATGCGGCATTTGACGGTCACCGGAATCTCGACCGCTGCCTTCATGGCCGAAACGCACTCAGCCACCAGTTCAGGTTCCTGCATCAAGCAGGCGCCAAAACTGCCCGACTGAACGCGGTCAGACGGGCAGCCCACATTGATGTTGACCTCGTCATAGCCGTAATCCTCGACGATCTTCGCGGAGGTGGCCATGTCCTTGGGATCAGAACCGCCAAGCTGAAAAGCCACGGGATGCTCGATCTCCGAAAAGCCCAGCAAATGCTCGCGATCGCCATGAATGACCGCGCCGGTCGTCACCATCTCTGTATAGAGCAACGCATTGCGGCTCAGTTGCCGGTGCAGCGCCCGGCAATGGCGATCGGTCCAGTCCATCATCGGGGCGACGGCAAAGCGTGGCTGATGGCCGGAGTAAAGGCGGTTTTTGGTCGTCATGAGCGGGTGCATATCACTCCGTCGCCATTTTCGCAAAGGCAGGACCTGCATGGCACGTCTCCAGTTTAGCCGCTCATCGAACGTGTCCGAGCCTCACTCAGTCTCGGTCTCGAAGTAATTTGCATTGATGGTCGAAATTCTCTCGATCGTGGCATCAAGCCGGGAAAGATGGATCATGCCTGCCTCCACCGCCTTCTCTTCATCGCCGCCAGTCACCGCTGCGACGATGGCGCTGTGATCGTCAAGCAGCTGGGGCATCCTGTCCTCCTTGGCAAGACCCAGCATGCAGAGGCGGTCGACCTTGGCCTTCTCCGCTCTGATGACATCGAATGCGAAATCTACTTTTGCGATCTCGCAAAGAAGCTCGTGAAACGCGTAGTCGAGGGCGCCGAACGCCTCGTAGTCCTGCTCGGCGATCACCTTGCGCTGGTCGGCAAGGCATTTCTCCAGCAAGGCCGCCCCGCCGTCATCACAGAGCCTCGCTGCGCGCCGGAAGACTTCGGCTTCGACAGCGGCACGAACGAAGCGCGATTTTTCAATCTCCCGGGATGAAAATCGCTTCACCTCGGTCGCCCTTTGCGGCCTGATCAGCAGAAGGTTCAGGTTTTCCAGTCTGCTGAAGGCATCGCGCACCGGCTGCCGTGACACGCCGAACTTCGCAGCAATATCCGCTTCGGAAATCCTGTCGCCGGGCCTCAGACGCATGGACGTGATGTCATCGTAGAGATCATCGAAAATCTCATCGACGCTGGTTCGTCGCCCGCCAGCCTGATTTTCCTGCGTCATGAACACCTCTTTCGTGGACCCGCTTGATAGCCACGTCTCATCGAAAACACCACCACATCAAGCGAAACTGCCAAATGCTCAACAGCGGTTTCTCGTCCTGAATTTTGAACTAGTATTCCAGATTGACGACTAGTATACTAGTTTAAAATCAAGAACGTTCGTGCGTGGAGGAAAGCAGAAATCGGACGGCTTGATTGCGACGAGCCCTCTTGCAACGAGTTGCGTGTTTTCCAACACGCGCCGCCTTGCCGACAACCGTGACACCCTGACGACAGTTTCCAAAACAGATCGACGCCAGCGCCTGCTGGCCGATTGTCATTTCAAAGAAGGAAAACCCATGAAGCTCAAAGGTAAAACCGCAATCGTGACTGGTGCGGGCCGTGATATCGGACGCGCTTGCGCTCTGAAGCTGGCCGAAGAAGGCGCGAACATCGCGCTCAACTACTTCTCAAGCAGCAAGGGTGCCGATGCAGCCGTTGAAGAAATCAAGGCCAAGGGCGGCAATGCCTTTGCACTTCAGGGCGACTTGAACCAGCAGTCCGATGTCGACGCGCTGGTCGGCAAGACCGTTGAGGCCTTTGGCGCAGTGAACGTCCTGGTCAACAACACCGGCGGCCTGATCGAGCGCGTCAAGATCGCCGACATGTCCCTTGAGCACTGGCAGGCGGTCATGGACCTGAACCTGACAAGTACCTTCCGGATGATCAAGGCTTGCTTGCCGCACCTTACAGAGGGCGCCATCGTCAACCTTGCCAGCCAGGCTGGCCGCGACGGTGGCGGCGGCGGCGCTGTTGCCTATGCGACCTCCAAGGGCGCAATGATGACCCTGACCCGTGGCCTTGCGAAGGAACTGGGTCCGAACATTCGGGTCAACGCCCTTTGCCCTGGCATGATCGACACCGACTTCCACAACATCTTCACCAAGGATGAAGTGCGCCGGAATGTCGAAGCTGCCACCCCGGTGAAGCGCCAGGGCACGCCGGAAGACATCGCCAATCTTGTACTCTTCCTGGCCTGTGAAGACTCTGCCTTCATCACCGGCGCAAATGTCGACATCAACGGTGGAATGCTCTTCAGCTGATGTGATCGCTTAGCACTTGATGCCGAATTGCCCCGGAGCGCCCAAGCGCTTCGGGGTTTGTTGTTTTTAGATCCGCTTACGCATCTCATGATCTTCACGCGCACCCTGCAAGCTGCCCTCAACGAAAACGGCGGAGGCATCGGTAGGACTCAAGGGTTGGGAATAGAGGAAACCCTGCGCCAGATGCGCACCCTTTTCGACCACGAAACGGGCCTGATCCTCGGTCTCGACCCCTTCGACCACGATGGTTTTGCCGAGACCAACAGCCAGATCGATGACACCTGCAAAGAGACGCCTTGTCTGTTCGTCCAATCCAAGGTCGACAACGAACGACCTGTCGATCTTGATTTCCTCGAATTGCAACTGGCGGAGATAGGACAGCGAGGAATATCCGGTTCCGAAATCGTCGAGCGCCGCTCGAACGCCCTTCGCCCGGAGCACTTCCAGCACATCGTGAAAGTCTCCCCAATTCTCCATCAGGACCGTCTCGGTGACCTCCAGCGTGAGCTGTTCGCCGGGCAGACCTGTTTCAAACAGGATATCCAGAATATCTTCCGCGAGTCCCGCTCCCTTGAACGTAAGCGCGCTCATATTGGTGGAGATACGCACCGGCCGCGCGCTCCGTCTTCCCAGTTCAACGGCGAAGGAAGCGGCACCGCGCAAAATCTCGAGGTCGATTTGCCGGACAAGCCCATTTTCCTCAGCGACCGGGATGAACTGATCGGGGGAGATCACAAGATCATACCAGTTCCAGCGTGCAAGGGCCTCGAACCCGTGAATCTGGCCGTTGCCCAGATCGATCTGTGGCTGAAACACCGGATAGATTTCGCCGTTTTCAATCGCAATTGGGAGGGCAGACGAGAGCGCCGCCCGCTTCCACATGCTGTCCTTTAGCTCGCGATCAAAACTGCGGTAGCGCCCCTTGCCTGCCCGCTTTGCTGCATAGAGCGCTGTATCGGCGGCTTTCAAAAAGGCCGATGCATCGCCTCCGGTAATGTCGCCCAACGCCGCAACGCCGACAGAACAGCGGCTCTGGATCGACAACCCCTCATGGGAGAGTGGCGCCGCCATGCTTTGCACGATTTTCTTACCCAGCTGGTCTGGATGGGTGAGCTCTCCTCCCATGCGCAAAAGGACTGCGAATTCATCGCCACCGAATCGGGCAACCAGTCCGGTCTCTTCATGTACGAGAGATGACAGGCGCTGCCCAACCTCCGCCAACAGAGCATCACCGGCGTCATGTCCCATCGTGTCATTGACCGACTTGAAGTTATCAAGATCGATCAGAGCGACAAAAACATCCTCACTTTGACCGCTGGAGCAAGCCTCCACCTCGACGTCGAGGCGGTCACGAAACATCGTTCGATTGGAAAGCCCGGTCAGGGCATCGTGGGAACTGAGGAAATTGGCAAATGCCTCAGCTTCTCGTTTGTCCCTCTCCGCCCTGACCTGCCCCTCAAGACTTGTGACGACACGATTCATGCGGCGCCGTTCGCGGCGCGCGACGAGACCGCCACCCAAAAACGCCAGAACGCCGGCGCTCACTGCATAGGCCAGGTTGTTGTAGGTCACCGACGTGAGATCGCTCTCGACAACATAGGCGCCCATGACGTCGCCAAGTTCGTATTTGGGGCCGCCGAGCTCCACGTTGTGGCAACTGACGCAGTCTGGATTGGAGGCGACAGACGGAAAAATCGTGCGCCCGACAAAACGGCCCTTCTCAAAGAGATTCTCTTCAATGACGGAATGATCGCCGTCGTCAGCAATTTGCTTGATCGCCGCTCGGACGCGGGGATCGTTTTCGACCGTGCGCAGCTCCAGTCCCGGCGTACCAGGCATGCGCATTGTCACGCTTATCTCCTGGCTCTCCTGCCTGCTTTCGACAAACTCTGCAAGGTTCTCGATGCCAAGACGACGAAAGGAGGCGGGAACAACGTTGTGGTCGTTGCGTTCAGCCGCAAAGGTGCTTGTGAACGCATCGGTGGCCTCCACAAGACGCGTGCGATCATTCGCCTGGGAACGAATGAGTTCAGCTGTCAGAATAAAAAAGAAGCCGCCGGCCACGACCAATGCGCCGAGAAGGACGACGAAGGCTGGCCCAAAGGAAAAACCGGCTCTGGTCTCCTCAAATTCCCTCATAATTACCGTTTTCCGAACACTCTAAAATATGAATAAAACTAACAATAACACTCGAAAATTAACGCAAGGTATTTGTAAAAAATCACAATAATTAAATTTTAAATCAATTCTTACTCTAAGTAAAATTAGCCATATATTTCAAGAATTACCAACCCATTCAATTCCAGTGCTCCGCTCCTGGCCCAACAGAACAACCGCTCACCCGATCGGTGGCAAGCGTCTGGTGACCGGCTGAGCCTTGACAACGGCCGTGCTTGTTTCGGATTTCTCCGAGACCTTGTCGAGGATCTCATCCAGCTCTTCCATGGATCGAACATGCAGGCGTGCGATGAAGCAATCCTCTCCGGTGACCTTGTCACACTCGGTGATCTGCGGAATGTCCTGCAGCATCTTTTGCACGACATGCAGGGTGCCAGGCAGCGGACGGACACGCACCATGGTCTGAAACAGGTAGCCCACGGCCTTGGGGTCCACATCAATGGTAAAGCCGCGGATCACACCACCCTCTTCCAATCGACGCAAACGATCCGACACGCTTGGTGATGACAGGCCGACGCGGCTTGCCAGCTCCTTCAAGGGCAGCCTCGCATCCCCCAAGAGTTCTTCCAATAGCTGGCGATCAATGTCGTCAATCTTCATTTGTTAGGACCTCTTCTAATTTTACCTCACAATAACAGGTAAAATCAAAATACCACCTTCCGCGCCTCATGGAAAACGTCATAGCCATCCGTGATGCTTCCTGCAGTTGAAACAGGAGCGAATGACATGGAAACTCAAAACCTTCGCGGCGGCGCCGAAATGACCGCTGCCATGCTGATATCCGGCACCATCGGATGGTTCGTCCTTCAATCAGGCGAACCTGCGCTGCAGGTCGTGTTCTGGCGGTGCGGCTTTGGGGCGCTTGCCCTTCTCGTCGTGTGCTGGGCGCTAGGCCTTTTCCGCCGCAGCAAGCTGACACTGGGATTGTTCGCTTGGGCCGCTCTTGGCGGCGTTGCGATCGTCCTCAATTGGGCGCTGCTCTTTACTTCGTTCTCAAAGGCCAGCATTGCCGTATCAACGGTTGTCTACAACACGCAGCCCTTCATGTTGACAGCCATCGCCATGATCGCCTTTGGCGAGCGCCCCGGCCTTCGCAAACTGGGCTGGCTGGCAATCGCCTTCGCCGGTGTGGTGATGATCATCAGCACCAAACCCGGCAGCAGCTACATCGGTGCAGACTACGGTCTGGGCATCGCACTCGCCCTTGGCGCCGCGGCTCTCTATGCAGCCGCAGCGGCCATCACGAAAAAATTGAAAGGCGTACCGCCCCACTTGATCGCCCTTATACAGGTCAGCGTTGGCGTGCTTATGCTTGCACCCTTCATGTCATTTGCGGAGCTGCCGCAGACACCTGGCGCCTGGGCCAGCCTCGCCACGCTTGGAGTGGTGCATACGGGGGTGATGTATGTTCTGCTCTACGGCGCAATCCAGAAGCTGCCGACGACGATGGTGGCAGCCCTCTCCTATGTCTATCCGATTGCCGCGATTGTCGTTGACATGGTGGCCTTTGGTACTGCCCTGCAGCCCATCCAGATCCTTGGTTCGGCCGCAATCATTCTGGCTGCTGCGGGCGTATCCATGGGCTGGCCGTTGCTGCCCAGGTTCGCGGGGCGGCCGCTCCAGCCCGGCGAATAGGTCAGCTTCCTGTCGGTGAAGCTTGACCTACTTTACCGAAAGGCACGTGCAGGTCGCTTTGGCGAAAACAGTGTTGGAGACACTCCCGTGAGAGGATTGGGTGGCATCAGTGACACCCCGGCACCCCATAACGATCATGCTCGCGCTCAGCTTTTCCTGTGCGATCAGAATATTTTCCGCGGGAGAACCGACACTTATTGGCGCTACCTCGGCCTCGACTCCGCGCCTTGTGACCTTGGCCCTGGCCTGGTCCAGAATTTTCTCGCCGATCAGACGCAAGACAGCCTCGGGAGCGGGTTGGGTCGTCCGGCTCGCAGCCAGCTTCAGCTGCTCCTTCAATTTGGGCGGAAAGGTCTTAGCGACAGAAAGCCCGAGAAGATCGGCAGCCCCTTTGCCATCGGCCAGGATATGAAGAAGCACAATCCGTCCATCGTATTTTTCTGCCAGATCGCAAGCGATGCTGATGGCCTTGCTCGCATGATCCGAACCATCCACCGGCACCAATATCGTGTGCATGACTTAACCTCTTCTCAGATCGCCTGACCTGGGCACAAGCCTATCCCAGAAACGTCTGACAATTCCCATAACATTCGCAGCGTCAAACAAAATTGGCGCGGACGTTTCCGCCCGCGCCATTCTTCAGTCACTTGGTCTGACGGGATCAGGCTGCCTCGGCAGACGCGTTTTCCTTGATACCATTCAGGAAGGCGCCGACTTGTTCGCGCAACTCGCGCGCTTCGCTTTCAAGGCTACGGGACGCATTGAAGACCATGTCAGCCGCTTCGTTGGTGACGCTTGCTGCTTCGGAGACGCCGGCAATGTTCGCCGACACCTCTTGCGTGCCGGAAGCCGCCTGCTGAATGTT
Source organism: Roseibium polysiphoniae (assembly GCF_014842925.1). Classification (GTDB taxonomy): domain Bacteria; phylum Pseudomonadota; class Alphaproteobacteria; order Rhizobiales; family Stappiaceae; genus Roseibium; species Roseibium polysiphoniae. Next base: position 341,557 of record NZ_JACYXJ010000001.1, on the reverse strand, counting down.
GCTGGCGATTTCCTGGGTTGCAGCGCCCTGCTCTTCAACAGCTGCAGTGATGCTGGAGGTAATATCGTTGATCTTGCCGACGGTGTCGGTGATCGCCGCGATCGCGTCCACTGCCTGGCTGGTCTCGCCCTGGATGCTGGAGATCTGGCTCGAGATCTCTTCCGTAGCTTTGGACGTCTGGGTCGCAAGCTCCTTCACCTCGGCAGCAACAACCGCAAAGCCTTTACCGGCTTCACCGGCGCGGGCCGCCTCGATCGTTGCGTTAAGGGCCAGGAGGTTGGTCTGCTCGGCAATCGCCTGAATGAGCGTAACGACCTCGCCGATCTTGCCAGCAGCTGCCGACAAGCCCTGAATGCGATGGTTCGTCTCTGCTGCCTGGGAGGCCGCCTGCGAGGCGATTTCGCTGGAAGAGCTAACCTGACGGCCGATCTCGGTCACAGAAGCTGCGAGTTCTTCTGCAGCTGCAGCAACAGTCTCGGTGTTGGCTGATGCACTGGCCGCTGCGCCCTTGACCGCATCGCTTTGCGAGGTGGTCTGCTGAGCGCCGGCGTTCAGGCTCGTGGAAGCCGACTGAAGGCTTTCAACCGAAGCCGTGATCGTTTCCAGGAGGCCGCTGACTTTCACGTCGAAGCTGGAGGAGAGACCCTGGATATTGCGCGAGCGCTGAATGTCCAGCTCCTGGCGTTCGCTGTGCTGTGCTTCAAGTTCACGGCGAGCATTTGCGTTGGCGACGAACGTCTCCATGGCATCAGCCATTTCGCCGATCTCATCACCGCGGTTTACACCGTCAATGGTGATATCTGTATCGCCCTCTGCCAACCTCTTCATGCTCTGTGTCAGCGTCTTCAGAGGACCAGCCATGTTCCGGATTGCTGCGGTAGCGATGAACGCGACGACGAGGCCACCAACGAGAAGGAAACCGAGCAGTTCCAGTGCCTGCGACCAGAATGCCGCGGCAACATCATCAACATAGATGCCAGTCGCGACGACCCAGCCCCATGGCTGGAAAGGTGCGGCCCAGCTGGCTTTGGGCAGGAGTGCCTCTTCGCCCTTGCGATTCCACATGTAGCTGACGACGCCGCCGCCAACCTTAGCGGTCTCGATCATCTCGCGGACGTGGAACTTGCCAGTCTTGTCCTTCGAGTCCCAGGCGTTGTTGCCCTCAGTCGCCTTGTTGCTGCTGACGAGGCGGTCGCCCTTTTCATCGAAAACGAAAGCATAGTTACTGCCGTCATAGCGAATGGCGCGAATAACATCGCGTGCCTGCGTCTGTGCCTGCTCACGTGTGAGCTCGCCGGATTTTTCCAGTTCATGGAAGTAGGTGGCAACCGAGTTGGTTACCTCTACGATGGTCTCTGTCTTGGCGATCCTCTCTGCGTAGAGGACCGAGCGCAGAGACAAAAGTTCGTAGCCGACAAGAGCCAGGGTAAAGACCGCGAGGCTGATGACTGGGATCCAGATTTTGATGCTGATGCGAAAACGGTCGAGATTCATTTGACTTTGCCCGATTTGAAACCACTGCGTGAACCTTGCAGCGCACAAATTAAACAATGCTGAAGATCCCAGGATTGTTTGCTGGTCTTTTCGGACTTCAAGGTTCTCTTCTTAGCCATTGAAACAAAGCTGGTTTTTCCAGGCGAGCCTGACCTGATTTGAGAGGCGATTTCACGGAGCTCGCACTTCTGTTGCGGCATCAATGCCTTATGCAGAGTTGCACCGAAAGCGATTGCCCTGCCCCACGAAATGACGGCCATTGAAACGGCTTACGCTGCCGCTGCAGAGGTAGTTGGATTTTTGGATGTGATTGCTTTGATCGGCTGCAATTCCCACAGCAAAAGCCGGACCATTTTGGTGCGCCCTAGCGGGGAATGGGTTTCGGCGGCGGTGATTCGATGAAGCGAGAGGCAGCTTCTGCCTGAGTTGCATCGACCTCTTTCATTTGCGCCAGGGCCTGTCTTGCCAAAGCCTGATCGCCGCCCCAGACGCCCGACTGGATCGCAATGCGTAGAGCTCTTGGATCCTGCGGCGCATTTTCCAAAACAAACCGGGCGTGTGTCAGCATTGCCTCGTACCGACCAGCCAGTTGCATCGAGGTCAGAAGCGAGAGCCTCGCGTTGAGAGAATTCGGCACTTGGTCAACTGCTGCCTGATGCAAGGTTATGGCTTCTTCCAAAGCACCCGCCATGCCCAGCAGCCGACCGGCCTCCAGGTATTGCCCCTGATTTCGCGACAGCTGGCAGGTTTCGCTGATCCGCTCGACCAGATCTGCCTCGATCTCTGACGCCGGGTTCGCCCCGGCTTGTTCCATCGCTTTGGAACAAAGTGCGAGCGCACGGCCCAGCGCACCGTGAACGGCAAGAGCGTCAGGCGTATTGCGGCCCGCCAGAAGGGTGAGAACATCCTGCGCAGGCAAAGCCTCAAAGCGCCCCTCGCCGCCACCGGCAGCAATGCCGACCAGCCTGCCTTCGCTGTCTACAAGGGCACCTCCACTGACACCTGGCTGCATCCGGCTTGTAATATGGAGCCTTCCAAGCTCTGCATCCGTGGCCGGAAGGAGAATGACTTCGCCTGGCGCAAAGACCCGCACTTGCCGCCGGGCAATATCAGCGCCGACCGCATGCAGAGGGCCCTTGCCAGTAATGTGTTTGGCGGGAGTAAGGACCGCGCCATCCTCCGGCAGGCCATCCACCCTGATCAGAGCAAGATCTCCCCGATAGGAAGACGGAATAACCTCGCCCCTCAGAGGCCCTGATGGCGTGAAGACCACGACCGTGGTTCGATCAGCCACAACATGGCGGTTGGTGACCAGAAGATCCGTATCGATACGCGTCGCACTTGCCAGCGGGTCAAAGCTCTCGACCGGAAAAACCGCCTGACGCGTCCTGCAAATCACATGGGCATAGGGGCAGTCTGGCAGGCCGACGTCGCTGCGATCCTGCTGAGCGCCCACCGGCACCTGGTCGGGAAATTGAAGGTCGATTGAAAACTGGCGACCGCCCCGCAGGACGGTGACGCTGGCACCTTCCCAGTGACGCACCAGAGCCAGAGCGGAAATCACACCCCGCGGCGATCGGATCGTACGGTCGTTCAAGGCAAGGATCAGATCTCCTACCTTCAAACCGGCTTGTTGTGCAGGACCGCCGGACGCAAGCGAGGCAATCTTCGCACCAGCATGGACCTGCAGTTCGGCGCGAGAGGGGTTTTCCAGCCCCCAACCTGCAGAGACATAGGAGACCTTCCCCGTTGCGCTCAGGTCTTCGATCACACGGGCGAGAAGCGCGCTGGAGACGGCAAAGTTGACGCCAATGTTGGTCTCGGCTCTTGAGGCGAAAATAGCAGAGACCATGCCGACCAGCCTCCCCTCCCCATCAACGAGCGCACCTCCAGAACTGCCGGGATTGGCCGCCGCGTCAGTCTGAATGAAATCCTCGACCGGATTAAAGCCGGCATTGGAGACATGCCGCGCAGAAACCACGCCGCAAGTGACCGAGAGACCAAGCCCATAGGCATTTGAGATCACGCAGGCCCGGCTAGCGAGCGATGGATGCGGCGCCGTTTCCAACAGAGGTAGATCCTCCGGGACTTTCAGCAAAGCGATGTCGCTGGCCTCATCCTGGCCAATCAGCTCCGCAGGAAGGATCCGGCCGTCGGCGAGACGCACGTCGATACGCTCGGCCGGTTCAATGACATGAAAGGCTGTAGCGACAAGACCATCTTTGCCGACCACAACGCCTGAGCCCTCAGGAGCAGCACCGGGCGGCGTTCCTCCGCCCCCTTGCGGTTTCCCCGGCCAGACCGGCAAGACGGAGACCACTGAATCCAAAACGTCTTCCGGCAGGGACTGGGCGGAAAGCCTGTGTGGGTTGGCTGTGACGAAAGTGAGAAGCCAAACTGCGACAAGCAAACTCCGGATCATCGATCCTTTCTCCCGATTGGCAACTTCACGCGGTGCCGGATTGTTCCTGCCAAAGATCCTAGCCGAGGAGGCGATCGATCACCAGAACAAGCCATCAGCCGGTCAACTTCTCGGCGCGCAGCCAATGCCAAAAAGCCCGGGCAGATCGCCCGGGCTTTTGGCTGTTCGGATTGGAAATGCCCGGTCAGAAGGACTGCACGTCCAAGCGCTTGCCTAGAATTTATAGACCAGGTTTGCCTTGAAGCTCCGGCCACTTTCGGAATAGTAGCGATCCGGCTGAGACAGACTGGAGGTCGGCAGGCTGACCGCATTGTAATAGGCTTGATCGAAGACATTTTCGACGCTGGCGGACAGGCTCAACCCCTCCACCTGCTCAGGTTTCCAGCTCGCACGCAGGTCGAGAAGGCCGTAGCCAGGCGCGTAGCCTTTCGACAGGCCAACGTTGTCGCGGCTGCCGGCGATGGTCCAGGTGGCGCCAACGCCCCATTCCCCATTGTCATATCCCAGGTCGAAGATGCCCCGGAATGGCGGAATGGAGCTGATCGTTTCACCTGTATTCTCGTCCTGCCCCTCAATCATGGCAATGGTTCCCGAAACCCGCCAGTTCGGGCGGAATTTCCAGTGAACATTTGCCTCGATGCCGTAGATGCGTACGTCGTCGCGGTTGATGTATTCCGTCACACCGAAGGGGTACCCTGACAGGCCAAGCGAAGCGGCGGTCACTGACTGGGTGTCGATGAAGTTCTTGTAGAGGTTCAAGAACCCTGCAGCGCCGCCACCAAAGTTGCTGTCACCCAGTTCGATGCCCAATTCGAAGCCGTTGCTTGTCTCGGCTTCCAGGTCCGGATTGCCGATGGTCAAATAGGTTGCCGGAGATCCATAGGTGGTGAAAAGCTCGTCTGCTGTTGGCGCGCGGAAACCCTGGGCCCACTGGCCATAAACCCGGCCGAAGCTCCAAGAATATTCGGCAAGCAGCTTTCCAGAGACGGCTGCATCGGTGTTTTCCGCCAGGTTCTGGATCGAAGTGTCGTTGCTTTCATATGCAGCGGTGGAATTCGGATCATGGCTATACCAGTCGAAGCGAACGCCCGGCGTGATGGAGAAACCGCTCGTGCCCAAAGCAATCCGGTCCTCGAGGGACGCTCCGAATGTCAGGCTGGTCACATCCGGCTGATAGGACTGGTTCACATGATAGAAGCCACAGGAATAACTGTAGACCGAGGAACAGGCATCCTCTCCGGACGTAAACTGGGTGGTCTCGCCCCAGAAGCCATCGGCAGCAAACAGGAACCGGTTTTCAAGTCCGAACAGTTCTACGGTCTTGTTGAAATCACCGTGTGCGCCGACACCATCTTTCGAGATCTTGTCACCGCGATTGTAGGGCCCTGCCAGGGTGCCGGTTCGGGTCGCATTTGTATCATAGTTCAGTTCAAGGGATTGCCAGTAGCCAAGGAGATGCGCCTCATCGACGAAGGCTCCATCGGTCTGTGCCTCGAAATCATATTGCGCAGAAATCCGGCTTCGCTCGCTGGTCTCTTCCGCTTCATAGTCGGTGTAGGTGGACGAGATGCTCGTCTGCGCGTCGACATCGTCCTTGAGATAGAAGTGCTCGCCGATGATACCGATCTGATGGCCTTCTCCAAAGTCGTGATAGAGTTTGCCGAGAACATTGTACTGATCGTAGTCAGCCGGGTTCGCCTCGGTGCGTGTGGTGCCGCTACCGCCGATATCGCCCTTGTTGCTCGTCTCGTTGCCGAACTTGTAGCCCCCCTGAAGGAGCACGGAGGTGCCACCGACCCGAGCAGCCGCAGCCTGGCTTGCGCTCAAGCTGTTGTCGGCCGAATCGTAGGTGACCTTGCTTTGACCGCCCCACGTCTTGCCCTCCTTGATGATATCTGCGGGATCAATGGTGCGCAGACCCAGCATGCCGCCCAACACGCCCGAGCCGTAGCGGGAGGAGTCGCTGCCTTTCAGAATGTCAACCTGGTTCAATGTATCAAATCCGAAGGTGCTGACACCACCTGAAGCCCCGTATACCGGTTCGGTCATCCACGGCACTGGCACGCCGTCGATCGTTGTGAGAACCCTCGATCCATCGAGACCGCGAATGTTCACGCTGCCGTCGTCTTCATTGAAATCGACACTGGGGTCCAGTTTCGACAGATCGCTCAAACTTTCGATCTGGCGCTCTTCCAGTTCGTCGGCGGAAATCGTGTTTACAGTCGCACCAGTGACTTCCGCGTCGCCCTCGCCCGCAACGAGGATCTTTTCAAGCAGCGTCTTTTCCTGCTCCTGGGCAAAACCGGAAGTGATCGGCGATGTTGTGAGAATGACGGTGCTGGCAAGCAGCATCGCCATGCGCGCATGATATGACATACGACAAGTCCTTAGTGTCTAGCGATGAAGTGAGCGGCGTGTGCTGGCGCGAAAGGCGGTCGCCTTCGCAAGCTGGCAGCGGGAAAGCCCGCGGGCGGTCTACGGCTGGTTCAGCCGCTCGCCTAACCTGATATTTATACTCATGAATTAAAAAACATGATGAAAATAGTCAAGTTATTTTCGTAGCCGACAAATTCCTGCCACTTTGCAGCGATCTGACCACCGGCTGACAGACGTCAGAAATCGCACGACATAAACGGAAATGGATGACGGTAGACCTTACGTTTTCAAATACTTGCAAAAGGCACTTTTAAAACAAAGACTTCCCGCTTCGCAAAACTCTTGTCGCACCGCATCATTTCGGTTAGCCCTAGCGGTCATGGATAGAGTCGCCTGGTCCTGAGCGGAAGATCTTTGGATGTCTCCTGCTCGTCTCGGGCGTGCCTATCACGCCATTTCGAGAAACGATTTTCAGGAGAAGACCATGACCGGCAAAAAGGTGCCAGACGTTACCTTCCGCACCCGCGTTCGCGATGAGAGCATCGAAGGCCCGAACCCCTTCCGCTGGGAAGACAAGACTTCCGCTGACTATTTCGCTGGCAAGAAGGTTGTCCTCTTCTCCTTGCCCGGAGCTTTCACCCCGACCTGCTCGACGTTCCAGCTTCCGGATTTCGAAAAGCTCCATGAAGAGTTCCAGGCCGAAGGTGTCGACGAAATCTACTGCGTCTCGGTCAACGATGCCTTCGTCATGAACGCATGGGCCAAGGCTCAGGGCGTCGACAAGGTCAAAGTCATTCCGGATGGTTCCGGTGAGTTCACCCGCAAGATGGGCATGCTGGTCGCCAAGGACAATCTTGGCTTTGGCATGCGCTCCTGGCGCTATGGCGCGATCATCAACGATGGCACCGTCGAGCAGTGGTTCGAGGAAGAGGGCTTCTCGGACAACTGTGAAAGCGATCCATACGGCGTTTCTTCGCCGCAAAATATCCTTGAAAAACTGCGGTCTTCGAAAATCCAGGCCGCCTGATTTCAAGTTCCCGTCCGGCGGAACCAAAGAACCCCGCACAGCGGCCGCTCTGCGGGGTTCTTTTTTGATATCTCTCAATTTGAGCGCACGAATATCTCAGGCGCCGCGATCGAGTTTCCGTTCCTCGTCATCCTCACGCATCTCCAGCCACATGGCGTTCAAGACGGCGAGGCAGACTGCCAACGGCATGCCGAGGATCCAGGCGAAGTACCACATTTCTCAACTCTCCTCAGTAGGCCGTATCATGGTCACGTTCGATGGTTTCCTCGTCGACCTTACCCCACAGGACCTTGTAGACCCATGCCGTGTAGATCAGGATCAACGGCAGGAAAATCGCGGTCGCAACGAGCATGTTGAACAAGGTCGCATGGCTTGATGACGCATCCCAGACCGTCAGGCTCGCCTCCGGCTGGATCGAACTTGGCAGAATGAAGGGGAACATCGACAGCCCGACCGTGGAAATGATCCCGACAACGGCCGCCTTTGAACAGAGGAACGTCAGCCCCTCAAACCGGGTTTGAAGCCCGACAAGCGCGCCGAGAGTTCCCAGAAAGCCAAGTGCCGGTGCAATCATCATCCAGGGATGCAAGGCATAGTTTGCCATCCAGGCGCTGCCTTCAACGATTGCCTGCTTGGCCAGCGGGTTGGCCTGCATGTTCGGGTCAATCTCGCTGGTGATGCGGAACCCTTCGACGTAACCGGTCGAAACCAGCCAGCCCCCGAGCGCAAAAAGCACCAGGGAGACGATCGCCGCAAAGGAGCCGTACCGCCTGCCGCGAACAGCCACAACGCCCCCTGCCCGCATGCCCAGCCAGGCGCCGCCATGCACGACGAGCATGCTCACGGACAAAAGCCCGCACAGGAGAGAGAACGGAGAGAAGAGCCCGAAGAAAGACCCCTCGTAGGTCATCCGCAGGTCTTGATCGAGACTGTAGGGAACGCCGAGAAGAACGTTCCCCACCGCTACGCCAAAGACCAGGGCCGGCACAAAGGAACCCGTGAAGAGCGCCCAGTCCCAGGCAGAACGCCAGGAAGGATCGGGGCGCTTGGAGCGATATTTGAAGGCAACCGGCCGCAGGATCATGGCTGCTAGAACGATGAACATCGCCAAATAGAAGCCAGAGAAACTGATCGCATAAAGCGGTGGCCAGGCGGCGAAGATCGCGCCGCCTCCCAGGATGAACCAGACCTGATTGCCTTCCCAGGTGGCGCCGATGGTGTTGATCGCGATACGTCGTTCCACGTCGCTTTCGGCGACGAAGGGCAGCAAGGTCCCAACACCCATGTCGAAGCCATCCGTCACAGCAAACGCGATCAGGATAATGCCCAGAAGCGCCCACCAGAGCACTTTGAGGACTGAGTAGTCGATGAGTTCGTAGAGGATCATGAAACTACTCCGCAGCCATTGGAATTGGGGTCGCGGCCTCAGCCGGGGAATGCTCGGGCAGCTCGCCGTCCTCCGGGCCCTTCCGGATGTATTTGATCATCAGGGCAACCTCGATCACGAGCAGGACGGTGTAGAGCAGGACAAAGCCCGCCAGCGTGAGCAACACTTCGGTCACAGACAGGTTGGACACTGCCTGAGCCGTCGGCAACATGCCCTCGATGATCCAGGGCTGGCGGCCATACTCAGCAATGATCCAGCCCATCTCGCAGGCAATCCACGGAAGCGGGATCGACAGAACCGCGATCTGCAAAATCCAGCGCTGGTTACGGCGCAGATGATCCAGCTTGCCGGAGGAAGCGAGGTAGAAAAACACTCCCGTCAGCAAAATGAAGAAGAAGCCGCAGGCAACCATGATGCGGAAGGCATAGAACATGGGCCAGACGTTCGGCACCGCAGACCAGGCAGCGGCATCGATTTCCTCGTTGGTCGCATTCAACGGATCTGCCGCGAAAGGAAGCAGCAGATAGGCGTAGCCTAGATTGTGCTGGTTGATCTGGAAGGTCTCACGGACTTCCTGGTCGACATCGCCGTTGGTTGAGCGGATCTTTTGCAAGGCATCCCATGCGATCACACCCTGACGGATGCGGTCCTTGGAGGACTCGACTAGTTCCTTGATCCCGGGAATTTCCTCGGTCAGGGACCGGGTCGCGATCAGACCCATGACATAGGGGACTTCGATTGCGAAGGAATTGTCGCGCTTTGCCATGTCGGGGAAGGCAATCAGATTGAAAGACGCGGGAGCCGGTTCGGTCTCCCACATGGCTTCGATCGTCGCCAGTTTCATTTTCTGATTGAGGTTTGCCTCGTAGCCACTTTCATCGCCGAGCACGACAACGGAAAGAGCAGAAGCAAAACCAAAGGCAGATGCGATAGCGATGGACCGGCGTGCAATAGCGACATGCCGGCCTTTCAGCATGTACCAGGACGAAATACCGAGCATGAAGATCGCCGCAGTGACATATCCCGCCGAAACCGTGTGAACGAACTTCGCTTGAGCCACCGGGTTGAACAGCACATCAAAGAAGCTCGTAACTTCCATGCGCATCGTCTCGGGGTTGAATTCCGACCCGATCGGATGCTGCATCCAGCCGTTGGCGATCAGGATCCAGAGCGCGGAAAAGTTCGTTCCGATCGCAACAGCCCAGGTCGCGGCCAAATGCTGGCGCTTTGAAAGCCGATCCCAACCGAAGAAGAAAAGGCCGACGAAGGTAGCTTCCATGAAGAATGCCATCAGGCCTTCAATGGCGAGCGGTGCGCCGAAGACATCACCAACATACTGGCTGAAATAGGCCCAGTTCATGCCGAATTGGAACTCCATCGTCAGGCCAGTGGCGACACCCAGGACGAAATTGATCCCAAAGAGCGTGCCCCAGAATTTGACCATCCGCTTCCAGATCTCACGGCCGGTCATCACATAGACCGTTTCCATGGTCGCCAGCAGGATCGACAAGCCGATCGTCAGGGGAACGAAAAGAAAATGGTAGAGAGCCGTCATGGCAAATTGCAGCCGGGACAGGCTGACGACATCGAGTTCCATCGCGTCACCTTTCGTCATTCGGCTCCGTGGGATGACGGTGCCGAGAATCAGGGTAATCCCTTATGAGCGCAAAGGCTATTCCAAGCTGATTAGACTTTTATGATCGCCAGACGATGGTGGGACCACTGGGCGCAGAGGGATCAGCGCGGGCCCGAATTTTCCGAACCCGCGATCCCGGTCTATCGCCAGTGCGCCGCCGCTGCCATAGGCTGATCTGCGGCATCCAGCCTCAGGATGCGATCGGCCCGATCGATCTCCGCCTGTTTGTGGGCAATCATCAGGACGGCGGCATCGCCGCGAAAGCGCTGAAACCCGTCTAGAACCTGGGCTGCCGTGACCTCATCAAGGCCTTCGGTCAACTCGTCGAGAATGAAAAGATCGGGCTGCGTCAGATACGCACGGGCAAGGCCAAGACGCCTTTGTTCGCCGCCAGACAGGCCGACTCCGCCTTCGCCAAGCATGGCTTGAAGCCCTGATGTGTTGTCGGAGATGCGATCCTTCAGCGCTGCCACTTCCAAGGCTTGCCAGAGCTGACTGTCGCTCGCCTGCGGGTTCGCGATCCTCAAGTTGACTGCAACCGAATCGTGAAACAGATATGGCTTTTGTCCCAGAACGGTGATGCGACGACGCAGCTCCTCTTCCCGAATCGCATCAAGTCCCTGACCGCCGAGCTGTATGCTGCCACCATCCGGGCGCAATAAGGCAGAGGCGAGCGCGGACACGGTCGACTTGCCGCAGCCGCTCCTGCCGACAAGTGCCAACCATTCTCCGGGAGCGATTTCAAAGGAAAGGTCCTCGAGGACCTGACGCTCTGCTGCTGGATAACCAAACGAGACACGCTCGAAGGCGAGCGCCGCCTGACCCTGCTTCTGCTGACCACCATCCGCCACGTTTTGGACTGCTCGGCCTTGAGACCGTGAACCCGTTCCATTCGGTTCAACGCCTTCGACTGCCCGATGGGCAGCAAGCCGAGTGCGGTCCAGTTTGGAAAGACCCGGAATGATCATCGACACCACTTCGGGCAGTCCGAGTACCACCAGTAGGACGGCGACCGCGACTGCGATGGCGACACCACCTTCACCAACGGTCCAGATAATAGCGGCAAGGGTCAGGGCAAGCGCCACCTGTCCGGCGAAGCCGGTACATGCGCTGAGAAGACTGCTACGCGCCTCGATCGCTTCTTCGGCGTCGGCGAGACGGTCCTCCGCGGCCCGAATTGTGCCGGCAGCGGCCTCCAAGCCGCCATAGACCGCGAGATCACGGCGGCCTGCAACGAGATCGACGGTACGAAGGCGCACGGCATCTAGAGCTGCTTCCTGTCGGCGCGCATCCCGCCGCTTCTTGCGCGTCATCAGATGCACACTGAGACCAGCGATAAACACTAAAAGGACGACGGGTCCGATGGCAAGGATCAGGCTGATCGACGCGACCCACGCGACCGACAAGAGCCCGACTGCACCTGCCAAGATGCCTGGCACCACAAGGCGAAGATAGACCGCGTCCAGAGCCGTAATGTCAGAAGTCAGCCGGTTAAGCGCCGCGCCACTGCGAGGCTTCGCGCCATTTCCCGCCCGATGCGCTTGGCCCTCAAAAATCCTGCAGCGAAGATCTGTGAGAAATCGAAAGGTCGCATCATGCGTGAGCAGTCTCTCGCCATAGCGCCCCGCGGTTCTTGCAATCGCGAGCCCTCTGATTGCAGCACTTGGCAGAAAGATGTTCAAGAACGCGCCACTCATCCCAGCCAGCGCTGCCGCGGTGATGAACCAGCCCGCGACACCCAAAAGCGCAATGCCGGCAATCGCAGGAATGAGCGCAACAAGGATCCCACCGGCAAAAGCCGTGCGGTGATGGCTCCATTGCCATTTGATCAGCTTCGCGAGACCGCTCATGCCTCCACCTCCTCGCCGATCTTTTCGCTAAGGCGAATATGCCTGGCAGTAATACAAAGCAGTTTGGGATCATGGGTGGCGATCAGCAATGTCCGGCCGCGGGACATCGCCTTGAGTCCCTCGATCACATCCTGCGCAGTCTCATCGTCAAGACCAGCTGTCGGCTCGTCAGCAAGTATGATGGACGGTGCCTTGCGCATGGCCGCTCGAGCCAGGCCAATTCGCCGTATCTCCCCCACAGACAGGCCGAAACCATCCTCGCCGATCACTGTGCCCAATCCTCGTGGCAGCCGCTCGACCAGATCAACGGCGCCCGCCAGTGCAAGCGCTTGCCACATGTCTTCGTCGCTGGCGCCAGGCTCAGCCTTGCGCAAATTGGCCCTCACGCTGCCTTGAAACAGGCGCGGCGCCTGACCGACCCAGGCAAGGGACTGCCGCCAGGCCATCAAATCCATCTGCGCAAGATCGCGTCCACCGACCAGAATTCTTCCCTCGCCGAGGTCATGCAGGCCAAGGAGACAATCAATTATCGTGGTCTTGCCGGAGCCGCTTGGCCCAAGAAGCAACGCGGTTTCTCCAGCGGCGACCTCAAGATCCATCGAGTCCAGCACCCTACGCCCGCCAAGAGTAAGGCTGACGCCTTCAAAACGGATCGGAACGGTTGGTCGCAAGCATGAGGCGTCCAGCTTTTCAACGGTATCTTGAGCAGAATCAGAAGCGGGCAGTGCTTCAGAGCGTGCCCTGATATCCCGATCCAGATCAGACAGAGTCTCGGTCGCGGCCAGTCCGGCAGCGCGATCGTGATAGGCAGCGGCGTAGGCCCTCAGCGGCGCAAAATAGTCTGGCGCCAGCAGGAGAATGAAGAGGCCGGTGGTATAGCCAAGTGGCGCGCCCCAGGTTCCGATTTCGACATCGCCGAGCAGGGAAAACCCCACATAGACGGCGACAAAGGCAATGCCGAGCGCGCTGAAGAGTTCAAGGACGGTGGACGAAAGAAAGGCAATGCTCAACACCTTCATCGTGCCCTTGCGAAATGCCTCACCCACGGTCCGGATTTGGTCTTTCGTCCGGCCGACCGCTCCGAAAAGCCGCAAGGTTTCGAGACCCCGCACCCTGTCAAGAAGAAACCCGCTCATGCGAGTGAGTTCCGCCTGTTGACCTTCACTGGCGGCTTTCGCTTTCAAGCCGATCAGCGCCATGAACACCGGGATCAACGGGCCGGTCACCAGCAGGATTATGGCCGCGAGCCAGCTCACCGTTGCCGTGGCCAGGATGATCCCCACGGGAACCAGCGAAACACGTATCTTTTGCGGGTAGAAATTCGACAGATAGGGCCCAAGGGCGTCGACCTGATCCCCGACATGGGCAGCAACGGCGCCGGAGGACGGCAGTGCGCTGGCTGGGGATGCCCCGGAGATTGCCTCGAGCAACGCGCCGCGGACCCGGCTCTTCACCGCCCTTGCGGTCTGCCGCGCCCGTTTGCTTGCCTGCAAGTTCAAGAACATGCGCAAAGCAGCGAGCAGGACGAAAATCATCAGAAAAGTGACCGTTCGCCAAGAGGAACCGCCATCAAGATTTCCTTCCGGAGCGACGAAGCTGGAAACGACCGATGAGATCAGCCAAGCCTGCGCGATCCAGAGAAGATCCGACAAGGCAAACAACCGGCCCGCGCCCTTTAACTTGCGCGTTTCCTGCTCGCTCAGCGCAGCAAGGCCCTTTTCCTTATCGGAGGGATCGCTTGCTGCCTGAGGCATCTTCTGTGCCTGGTTCACATCAGCCGCAGACATCAAGGCCCCGACGATCACGGCCGGAAGGCGCGTCCATTGTAGACGTCACAAGCGATATATCCGTCCAAGCAGGCGCCATTCTCTCCCCAACGCTCGTTTTAAAACAGAGCTGTATTTTTTTCGAACCGACCGATTTGAAGACATTTGAGCTAAGGGCACCCGGCTCCTCCCTGCCCGTCTTCAAATCCTTGACGCCCCCTCGCAGAACCGGTGCTTGAAGACCGCTCCGCTCAAGATTGCCTGAAAGGCCGTTTTAGGGCGAATTCGGGCAAAAAACCAGTTATCCATTCTGTGACAAATAGCGTTCCTTGCGATCGTGCCCTTGCGCCAAATCAAACCGAAGGCACCGAGCAATCGATGTTCGGTCTGAGAAAATCGATATCAACAGCCGACCAGCGCACGACAGCACACACCCATCACTTACCTTGGATTGCAATCAGGAGAACTCAGGCAAAGGCTCTGTGTCTCAACGTAACCCTTGGATAAATTCGAAAGCTAGAGAAAATGATCAAGTCCCTGAAATAAAATGACTTATTTGCATCTTCATCAATTTTGACCACTAGGTAAATTTACCGTGGAATGAATGCACTAGAAAAAACAAATGCAATTCAGCGCGATTTGTGGTTGTAATGGTGCCATTGTTATAAATCGATGTTTTGAATTTTTTTGAAATCATTCCCGGATGGCACCGACCGCAAATTTTCGAGCGGATCATTGGTTCCCATCTCTACCTTGCAATGAGGTACCCGTAATCAACTTTAAAGCCGGCAACCTACACCGGCTTCTTTTTACCTACTTGGCAGCCCCTAAATTTTTAGGGGCGCCGTTTCAGGCCAGAAAACCTTATGTTCCGGTGCAAATGCAAAAGGGCGACCAAACGGCCGCCCTCTTTAGCTTCAGCAACTTGATGCTGGTTACTTCATTGTCGGGATGGAGAATTCCGCCCCTTCCTTGATGCCGGACGGCCAGCGGGCTGTCACGGTCTTGGTGCGGGTGTAGAACTTGAAGCCGTCTGGACCATGCTGGTTCAGGTCGCCGAAGCCGGACTTCTTCCAGCCGCCGAAGGTGTGGTAGGCGAGCGGCACGGGGATCGGCACGTTGATGCCGACCATGCCGATGTTGACCCGTGCTGCGAAATCACGCGCGGTATCGCCATCGCGTGTGTAGATCGCGGTGCCATTGCCATATTCATGATCCATGGCGAGGCCCAGGGCCTCTTCATAGGTCTGGGCACGCACCACCGACAGGACAGGACCGAAGATCTCGGTCTTGTAGATGTCCATGTCCTTGGTGACCTTGTCGAACAGGCAGCCGCCCATGAAGAATCCGTCTTCATAGCCCTGCATGGAGAAGCCGCGGCCGTCGACCACCAGGTCGGCACCTTCCTTGACGCCTTGATCGACCAGTCCCTTGACACGGGTCAGAGCTTCCTTGGTGACAAGCGGACCGAAGTCAACATCATCGCCGGCAGTATAAGGGCCGACTTTCAGGGCTTCGATCTTCGGTGCCAGTTTGGCAACAAGGGCATCTGCAGTCGCATCGCCGACCGGGACGGCGACGGAAACGGCCATGCAACGCTCACCAGCTGCACCATAACCTGCGCCGATCAAAGCGTCGGCGGCCTGATCCATATCCGCATCCGGCATGATGATCATGTGGTTCTTGGCGCCACCAAAACACTGCGCACGCTTGCCGTTCGCCGTTGCGCGGGAATAGACGTATTGCGCGATCGGTGTCGAGCCAACAAAGCCGACTGCCTGAATGACCTCATGATCGAGGATGGCGTCGACAGCGCCCTTGTCGCCATTGACCACATTGAGCAGGCCGGCAGGAAGACCCGCTTCAATCATCAGCTCGGCGAGCATGATCGGCACGGAGGGATCGCGCTCGGACGGCTTCAGGATGAAGGCATTGCCGCAAGCAATCGCTGGGCAGAACTTCCACATCGGGATCATGGCCGGGAAGTTGAACGGCGTGATACCAGCCACGACGCCAAGCGGTTGGCGCATGGAGTACATGTCGATGCCGGGACCTGCGCCTTCGGTGTAGTCACCCTTCAGGAGATGCGGTGCACCGATGCAGAACTCGGCGACTTCGAGGCCACGGATTACGTCGCCCTTCGCATCCGGCAGCGTTTTGCCGTGTTCGCGCGACAGAGCTTCAGCCAGCTTGTCCATGTCGCGGTTGAGAAGCTCAACGAACTTCATCATCACGCGGGCGCGGCGCTGCGGATTGGTCGCGGCCCATGCCGGCTGCGCAGCAGCGGCATTTGCAACGGCTGTGTCGAGTTCGGCATCTGTCGCCAGCGCCACCTTGGCCTGAACTTCGCCCGTCGCCGGATTGAAGACATCGGCAAAGCGACCGGATGTGCCTTCGACGTGCTTGCCGCCGATGAAATGACCAATTGTCTGCATGGCGTTTCTCCCTGAAACTTGTCGGGTCGATAGCGACCTGAGTGTACGTGGATCTTTCTTGCCTTTTATTTTTGTCGTAAACAAGCAGATGAAATCCGCATCCATTGTGCAAATTTCAAAGCAAGCTCGCATAACTCACACAGGCCTACACTGCCATGAACTGGGATGACATTCGCATTTTTCTGGCGGTCTCGCGCGCCGGGCAAATCCTGGCGGCCGCAAAGCGCCTGGGGCTCAACCACGCCACGGTCGCCCGCCGGCTTACCGCCCTGGAAACCGCTCTTGAAACTCGGCTGTTCGACCGCTCGACCAGCGGCTGTTTTCTCACAGAGGCAGGATCCCGTTTCCTGGACAGCGCCGAGAGGATGGAAGCGGAGATGATGTCAGCCCGCGCCGACCTTGGTGGAAACTCGCTGGAAATCAGCGGCACGGTGCGGATCGGCGCGCCGGACGGCTTCGGTGTTGCCTATCTGGCACCGCGCCTTGCGGCCCTGACCCGCGCTCACCCCGGCCTGACAGTCCAACTCGTACCCGTGCCAAGATCGTTTTCCCTGTCCCGGCGCGAGGCAGATATAGCCATCACCATCGACCGGCCGGAACACGGCCGGCTGATTGCCGCCAAGCTGGTCGATTACTCTCTCGGCCTTTACGCATCCAAGGACTACATTGCCCAAAAAGGCATGCCGGCCACGGTGGCTCAACTCACGACGCATGATCTGGTCGGCTATGTCGAAGACTTGGTCTATTCCCCGGCCCTCAACTACGCAGCAGAAGTCACACGAGACTGGCCGGCGCGCTTCGAAGTCGCCTCAGCGCTTGGGCAGACAGAAGCTGTCAGAGCAGGCGCCGGCATCGGCATTCTGCACGCCTTCATCGCCCGGAGCGATGAGACATTTGTGCCAGTCCTGCCTGAAATCAAACTCACCCGTGCCTATTGGACCGTTCAGCACGAAAGCACAAAGCCCTTGCGCCATGTGGCTCTGGCCCTGGAGTTCGTACGCAAGACGGTGGCCAAGGACCGGGCGATGTTTGGCTAGGCGGGATGCTGGCTGACCGATGGGCTTGGGCGCGTTCCACAATCAGCCTCACCGCTGAAACCCGTCAGCTGGCCGGATCAGATCCGGCTCGCCGAAATTCAGGATGATGTTCAATCTTTGAGAGGCAGCCGGATCGCCGGTCAGATTCGGGTCTTCGGGCGCAACAGACAGGCGTACGCCGCGGTCGGTCATCTCAAGCGCCTCGAAGTCCGATATTGCCTGCAAAAAGCGATCGGGCACAGCCCAGCTGTAGCGATCTGACAAAGCCCCGATTACGGAACGGACCGTTGCCTCGCCATATTCCATCTGGCGGGGATCCTCGACATTCAGCTTGAGCCGCAAATAGTCGACACGGTCTTCCGACCCGCCACGCAGCAGGAAGAACAGTGTCGCCGATCCGAAATCAACACTTGGCGTGGTCAACGGAACCACGTCGGAGGCACATTGCCAGCGCCCCCGCCTGAACGGTGCTTTGGTCCACCCGCCGTTGGGCAATCCGATCTCGGTCAGCTCTGCGCAGAGCTCTTCCGGCTTGCCGAGAAATGTCAGCTTCAAGCGGGCTGGCACCTGAATATCCGGCGCTGTCAGGCTATCCTGCGCATCAGCGGAAAAGCCGGCGAGCGGATCAGGCGGCGGTGCGGCAACTTCCAAATCCGGCGGCTCAACCAGCTGAAGGTTTGACAGGACAACAATCGCTGCAAACGCCAACAGCATGAGCGGCAGAGCCATCAGAAGCACCCTGGTCCAGTCCGTTTGCCGCGGCAACCCGTCACCTGAAACCGGCCCGGCTGCAGGCGGCGCTTTCCTGCGCTCTCCCGCAGGCACCTCATCGCCCCAGGTGATCCCGGTGCGTCTTGGACGCTGAGCCGGTGCGGCTGGTTTCTTTCTTCGGCCTGCTCTCATCACGTGTCTGCCCGGGGCTGCTGCACAGCTGTTTTGCCATAGGCCCGGCCCGGCGTATATGGATCACCGCAACCTGATCCCGAGATTTTCCGCTCTTCAAAAACGGCTCGCCCTTGATCCATCGCGGCGCTGCCGGTTACATGATCCGAATTCCCGGGAGGTAGCATGACCACGAACGAATTGCCTTCGGACAGCCCGCAGCTGCGGCGGGCCATCATCGAGACCGCACGTGCCTTGCCCGTCAAAGGGTTGACCAAAGGAACGTCCGGCAATGTCAGTGCCCGTATCAACACCGGATTTCTGATCACACCCTCCGGCGTTCCCTATGACGATCTTACGGAAGACCTGATTGTGCCGATGGATCTTGACGGCGGCTATACCGGCGAGATCCTGTCGTCTTCCGAATGGCGCATGCATCTTGATATCTACCGGGAACGCTATGAGGCCGGCGCCGTGGTCCACTGCCACTCCCCCCGTGCCACCGCCCTTTCCTGCCTGCGCCTCGGCATTCCGGCGTTTCACTATATGGTGGCCCTGGCCGGTGGCGACCGGATCGACTGCGCACCTTATGCCACTTTCGGAACAAGCGCGCTTTCCAAGGCCATGCTGCCGGCTCTCGAAGGCCGCACTGCCTGCCTTCTGGCCAATCACGGGCAGATCGCGTTCGGCCCGACCCTATCCAAGGCCCTTGGCACCGCGGAGGGCGTTGAAGATCTGGCCGATCAGTATCTGTCTGCTCTCATCGTCGGTGATCCGGTCATTCTCGACGAGGATGAAATGAGCGAGATCCTGCGCAAGTTCAAGAACTACGGCAAACAGAAGAGCGACCAGGACCCGGATGCCGGGGCTGCTTTCGAAATGCCGATCAAAAGAGGATAGATCATGAGGCTCGGCATTGACTGGGGCGGCACCAAGATGGAGATCATAGCGCTGGATGCCAATGGCGCTGAGCTCTACCGGGAACGGGTTCCCACGCCGCGCGACGATTATGACGGCTGCCTCGAGGCGGTGGCGGCGCTCGTCAGCGGAGCGGAAGCCGCGACGGGTGAGACCGGCACGCTCGGGCTCGGCATTCCGGGGTCAATTTCTCCGGCGAGCGGTCTGGTCAAGAACGCCAATTCCACCTGGATGAACGGCCGACCGCTGGACCGCGACCTCGAAGCACGACTAGGACGCCAAGTTCGCATTCAAAACGACGCCAATTGCCTTGCGGTCTCGGAAGCGACCGACGGCGCGGGCGCGGGCTGCCACTTCGTTCATGCCGTCATCATCGGCACGGGCTCAGGCTCGGGGATCGCCATCGACGGCAAGGCGCACCGGGGCGCCAACGGCATTGGCGGCGAATGGGGTGCGATCCCTGTGCCCTGGATGACATCTGAGGAATTTCCCGGGCCAACCAACTGGCTGGGTCACCCCGGCGCAATCGACCACTGGTGCTCCGGTACGGGTTTCCAGGCAGATTATCTCGAGCGATCAGGCAAGGCGCTCAAGGGCCACGAAATCATGGCCCTCAAACGCAGCGGCGATGCTGTTGCAGGAGCCACCTATGAGGCCTATGCTAGCCGCCTCGCCCGCGCACTCGCCATGGCTGCCAACCTGATGGATCCTGACTGCTTCGTTCTCGGCGGAGGCATGTCGAACGTGGATGAACTATATAACGATCTAGCGAAGCTGATGGATCCGTATGTAATGTCTGATCATTACGAGGTTTCGATCCGCAAGGCCAAGCACGGCGACAGCTCCGGTGTCCGCGGCGCGGCATGGCTTTGGGAGTAGAACTCCTATACCTCCACGGCATCAACACAGAATATTATGTCCATGGGCGCAAAGATGAAGATTGTCAGTTACTACACCCTAAATACTCCTTATGAACTTGAGGTAAGACAACTTGAGAAGAGCCTAAACGACGTCGGCGTCGACTATATAATCCGCGGATTACCTGCGAGACCCACCTGGGTGGAGAACTGCGCGCAAAAATCCGAGTTTATCCAGGCAGTTTCTGCTGAGCTAAACGAAAGTTTTTGGTGGCTTGACGCGGATGCAGTGCTCAACACTGAACTGCCTGATCTTGAAGATTGTGACATAGCTGCTCATATCAAAGACGGCTGGCGCCTTATGAGCGGTACTGTATTCTTTAGTAATTCACCGGCCTGTAAGAGTATCATCGATTTGTGGTCTCTCTATTGTCGACAACACCCACATGTATGGGATCAAGTTATGTTAATGATCGCCATCCACAACAACAATATAACTGAAAATTCTAAACTGAATTATTTACCTGAGCATTTTTGCAAGAAAAAATTCAAATCGAGAAAAGAAAAAATTTCTCACAATTTGAAATCCTTTCTAAACCTCACTCCAAAAACAATCGTCTTACAAAACCAGCTATCGCGAGAAACTAAAAAAGAACTAAAATTCAAAAACCTTCGTGAATTCTCTTCTGACGATCTGTCAGACGAAGTAATACAAACACTGAAATCGAGATCAGATAAAGAAATATCAATGTCCATTTTCGATTCATAGGAATGCCTTGGATGACCTTGCACAGACACCAGCTCGAAGTGGGTGTTAATGAGATTCTCACACAAAACAAAATCTCCGGCCCCACTTTGGATTTTGGTGGAGACCGCAGCATAGACTATGGAGTTTTACCTTCTGATAGATATATCATTAATGTTGATAGTTCTGCGTCTCCAGACCTACTTTGTGATATTACCCAACCTTGGCCGGTCACGCTGGTAAAGGAAGTTCAAAAGGCTAAATTAATTGTATTATCAGAGCTACTTGAACACTTATTTGATATCGAGGACTTCTGGAATCAACTCGCAAGCCACATAAAAAGCGGTACGCACATACTGATTTCGACGCCATTTGTCTACCACGAACATGGAGATCCTTTTGATTATCGCCGCTTTACTGAAACTTACCTGATATATCTATGCAAAAGATCTGGCTGGGAAGTCGTTCAGTCGAGAAAAATTGGAACACTTGGCACAGTAGTCGTAGATTTAATTGAAAAGTTCCACCCAAGGTCGAAAAATAAAAAAATTATACTCTATTTTGTCAAAAAACTCTTGATGAATCAAGAGAAGAATAAAAACTCCAATCGAGTTTACTCTGGCACTATTATACTTGCGAAAGCTACATTATGATACACTTTCACACATTCCTCTGGAAACCGAGAGGGACATTCAAACTTCCTAAACAAAAACTCAATGTGTCATTCACACAGAAACACGTAAACAAATTACACCAACGAGTAAAAAATTACTGCCCGCAAAGATTCCGCTTCACACTCCACGCTGATCCAAATTGCTTGGAAAGGAAGGATTGTAAGTATGAGGTATCACCTCTCTGGTCAGACCATCGAGATCTTGGCGGCTGCTACCATCGACTAAAGGGGCTGGACATTTTCGCGCGGACAGATCCGAATAACATTCATGTAATGCTTGATTTGGATTTCTTCCCTAGAAAATTATTCAAATCAAATCTAATCTTCAATTATGATTACGGCTTTTATCACACCAACGAAGGAAGAAAACATCTAAATTGCGGATTTTATTACTTTAAAGGAGACAGCCTCAATCATATATGGAATAAATTCAACGATAATCCAAGCGAATTCTTAGAGTGCAAAAGCTTTGAAGGCAGCGATCAGAAAGTTATTCGGGTTCTTTTAGCAGATAACGCTCCAGAGATCAGTAACAACCAGGCAATTAGATCTTTAAATCACCTACCAAGATATCGATTTGTAGATAGAGAAATCTCAGCAGTCAGTGCACATGGAGCTGTAAATCCGTATTCCTTTAAATCTTGGCGAAGATACCCATTACTTTGATGAGGTCGGTAAAAATAGCCCGATGCGAACATTTTCTAAAAATGATGAAAAATCTATCCGAATGAATGCACCTACCGATGCCACTGCTTTAGTTGCGCTCGACCTTAAACAGGCACAAGCGTTTAAACATCTACACGCTAGAGAACTAACCTGCGTAGCTTACTCACCCGACGCTGCAAATTTTTTAAAATTTAATGGCTTAAACACAATCGAATTAGAAAATATCATTACCACATCTACACATTCGGAAATACTTCTAAAATCAGAAATTCTCATAAATAACATAGAAAACACTCTTTCAACTGATGGTATTCCCTCAGGGGTTGTTGAAAGTTGTCGCATTTTTCTTTTTAATTATATACCAGCCCTGCTTCTCTTGGAAGAAACGTTAAAAAAAATCCCTTTCTCATCATTTGCAATCGAATCTCGCGGACGAATTTTGGCTGGAATTTCTCAAGATGCGGCAATCGGCGAATTGGCGTGCCACTTGGGCGATAGCTACTTGGCGCTTCTCCCTAACAACCGGTGCAGCAAATTGAACTCTTACCTTTGTCACTTCTCAAATAAAATCATTCAGCGCCTTGTACTCCATCGCCCCATGGCGCTTCAACTAGATAGAGCAACTCCATTTACTTCAAAAATTTGCAATACAATAGCAAATTCCAATCAAAATATTGTAATCGCTTCTGCTCGTCCTCCAGGGAAAACGATAGCTTCTACCATTCGCCGAACATTAAAATCAGTTTGTAGTATATTTTTGTCTCGTGGGCGAAGATGTGAGGTCACACTGTTCCGAGCACCATTGCCCAGGCAGTCAAAACATTTAAGCCCGTTACGAATTAATCCGAGCAAGGAGATTTCGACCGCTGTCGCAGATGCCATCAACAAAGGCCTAAACCGACATATGGCCAACATCGCACAGGATGTAATCGCAGGACAACTTCTGGCCCGGCACGCAAAGCCGCAAGTAATTGTCATCGACCATTTGATCCAGCCATCAGTGTATCAGGCCGCCGTCGATTTTGCTGCCTCAGGTGTTCCGGCTCTAATGGCTAATCATGGAAGCGACACAGCCCAAACTGACCGATTGTCGAAACTTGGGGCGAAATTCTGGGCGCGTCATGGCCGAATTATCTTGCCGGGCTTAGATACACTGTTTTGCAAAGGCCCATTGACGGCTAAACTTGCGAAGGAAATGCACGAAAATACCCCTCAGATTCTTCCAATCCGCATCGGCCCGAAACACAAATCTTTCAAAAAAGGTTCCGATGCCTTTCTGATCATTATGGCGGGAAACTATCGTGAGCTGTGCAACTATGTTCCATTTGTCACCGAAACGCCTGGAGAGTATCTTCGCGGCCTACTGGAGTTCTCAAGGGCAGCTTCCCAAGTGGATGGTATTCGCTTAGTGATCAAGCTGAAACCGAATAAAACCGGACTTCCCGTCGAATGGCTCAATCAAGAGCTAAAAAAGCCAGAGTATTGTGGGAGAGTTGAAATTGACACCGAAACTCCACTTGGTCAGCTCTTCGGCACAATGGACCTCCTCGTCGGCAACAACTCAGCGACGCTCCAGGAAGCGCTCGACAATCGCATCCCACTGCTTCTGAATACATGGCGCAGAAAATACTTCCATTTCCCGGCAAGTTTTGTGCCGCCAACTGCCAATAGACGTGCCGCAGTTTATGCTGTTCGTTCCGCCCACGAGTTGGGACCAATGCTCAAAGCGCTGCGAGATTATCACCAGGATAGGCTTGCCGATGAAGAGGTTTGTGGATTGGTCTGGACGCCTGAAGAATTGGCAACGACGGATGAATTCTTGAGGCATATACTTGATCAAACTCCACACTGAATTTACACAATTGTAGCTTGAAATCCTTTTCTGATTCCGAAGGTGAGATAAAATGCATGACAGTGTTGTCAGGATTTTCGTCGGCTACGATCGCCGGATCCATGTTGCGTCAACAACACTCGCGCATTCCATAACGGAACACAGCAGTGTTCCAGTTAGTGTCCTGCCGCTGAATCTTCGCAATATGAGAGATATTTTCTGGCGAAACACGGATCCAAACCAGTCGACAGAGTTCTCATTTTCCCGCTTTTTGACGCCTTATCTTTCGGGTTTCTCCGGCTGGTCTATCTTTATGGACAACGACATCGTCTACCTTGATGATATCGCCAAGCTTTGGGCGCTGCGAGATGACAAATACTCTGTCATGTGCGTGAAGCACGATCACAACCCGACTGAAGACACGAAATTTCTTGGCGAGAAGCAGACCAGGTACGAAAAAAAGAACTGGTCCAGCGTGATCTTGTTCAACAACGCGAAGTGTACCGCGCTGACCCCCGACTACGTGAATTCTGCGACCGGCCTTCAGCTCCATCAGTTCAAATGGCTCGAGGGTGATCACCTGATCGGCGAAATCCCAGCAAGCTGGAACTATCTCGCCGACTACACCAAGGGCGTCGAGACACCGCAGGCCGTCCACTATACGGACGGAGGGCCATGGTATCCAGAAACGGAAAACGCGGAATACGCGGCGAAATGGTTCGAGGCCTACCGATCAGCGAACTACTGTGAAGTGGCCGACCTCGACAAGCTGCTTGAGATGACCAAACGCAGCGAAGCCAAGACCTGAACCAAGCGACCATTTTTGCGGATGGCTTTGATTGAAACCGCCGCCGTTTTTCTGATCTGCGTTTTCGTGCCAAGCTTTGCATCATGGTCAGTGTTGCCTTGACTTCACCGTTTTGACAGGGCGTGGTCGGGCGGTGTTCATCATCCAGACGAGGTTTTAAATGCTCAGACCAATCATCGCAGCGGCTGTGTCCGCCCTGCTCTTGTTCATCCTGCCGGCCCAGGCGGAGGAGCTCAAGGTCACTGATATCACGATCGGCACCGGAGAAGAGGCAAACGTCGGTGAGACGGTGGTGGTGCATTACACCGGCTGGCTGATGGACGGCACGAAGTTCGATTCCAGTCATGATCGCAATCAGCCGTTCTCGTTCACCCTCGGCGAGCGGCGGGTCATTCCCGGCTGGGAACAGGGCGTTGAAGGCATGAAAGTCGGCGGCAAACGCGAATTGATCATTCCGCCGGAACTTGGCTATGGCCGCCGGGGTGCAGGAAATGTCATCCCGCCGAATGCGACGCTGAAGTTCGAGGTCGAGCTGCTCGAGGTCAAGGGCAAGAAATTTTCCGACATCGGCAATGATGAGCTGAAAGCAAAACTAGCGGCCGGAGTTCCGGTCGTCGACATCCGGCGGCCCGATGAATGGAAGGCCACCGGCGTTCTCGCCGGCAGCCATCTGATTACGTTCTTCGACGAAAAAGGCCAGGTCAATCCGGCCTTTGGAGACGAACTCCAGAAAGTGATCGCCGGACCTGGCGACGAGATCGTTTTCATTTGCCAGTCGGGCAATCGCAGTTCGGTTCTGTCTCAACATCTTTCGGAGAAAGCCGGCTTCACCCAGATCGCAAATGTCCAGAACGGCATCGCAAGCTGGATCGAAACCGAAGGTGCGGTGGGTCCCGCGAGCCTTCCTGACAATTGCTGGCTTTGCTAAGAACTCACCCACTCAGTTTTTTCGACTGACAAAATAGATCCCGGCCGCGATTGCCGTTGCCGCAAACAGCTTTGTTGGGCTTGGCACTTCGCCAAACACCATATAGGCCAGCGCCAGGCCGACGACGGCCGCGACAGACCCAATCTGACTGAGGTAGACCGGCCCAGCCAGCTTCTGAAGTTGGAAATAAAGCGCATAGAGCGTTGAAAACAGTCCCACCTGCGCGGCCAGCAACGCCATCGCCTGCCAACCATATGTGGCTGGCGCAAGCTCCGTTCCCAGCACCGCGTTCAAAACCGACAGCGTGATAAAGCCAAAGGCCATCATTCCTGCAGACAGAAATTGCGGACTTGCCGCGTCTGGCCAATAGGCACTGCGATAGATGTTTCCAATGCTGATGAGCACCGGCATGACCAAAGCCGCCAGATACCAGGCCGTATTGCCCGGCGACTGACCAAGCCCCTGCCAGGCCAGAAGCACGCCGCCCGCAACGCCGAGGCCAACTCCGGTCAGGCGTCGACCGCTTAACCGTTCCCGTCCCAGCACCACGGAGAGCGCGTAGGTCAGAACCAGCGGAAAGGCAAAGCACAAGGCGATGAAGCCAACGCCGACGTGGCGTGCCGAAGCATATGCCAATGCGTTGGGAACGGCGAAAAGCAGGCCGGAGAGTGCGCAGTAGAGCGCCAATTGGCGAAACTTCGCCGCGCCCGACATAGCCAGCTGCTCCTCAGGACGCTCGCGTGCTGATCCAGCCTTCCAGAACGCCACGACTGCGAATTGAACCATGGCTGTTCCCAACAAGGACCATTGCAGCAATGCGATGGGCGACCATCCGGCGGTAGGTGCCCATTTGGCAAACACCGCCGATCCCGCAAGCAATGTTCCCACGATCACCAGAAAGACGACCGCCCCCGGGATCACCTGCGCTGCGCCGTCTCCTATCAAAGTTCTCTCCGCTCCGTTTTTCCTCGCGGCTAACCCCACTGCCCGTTCTGTCGACGCCACCATGTCCAAATCCTCTCTGCTGTCACAGCCATTCGCTGATTTCAGCTATATCGGATTATTTATCTTAATATCAAGATACTTGTTATAAAGATTCTTGCAATTTGACAAAGTGAGGCCAAGCCGCCATCACGTTCAAAGGCGAAACCGAGATGAGAACACCGATGGTGAAAGAGGCTGAAATCGGCCAGAAGAGCGCTGCACCCAGCTCGGAAAACGGAACGATTGGTGACCGTGCTGCCGTAGCGCGAGACCAATGGAACCGGGAAATTCCCGGGCTGGACCTGGCACCCATGGTGCTGCTTGGCCGCCTCAATGAGGCATCCCATGTTGTGTCCACCGAGCGCCTGGCACCGATTTTCAAGGCAGCTGGACTGAAACAGGGAGAGTTCGATGTGCTGGCGACCCTGGTTCGCTCGGGTCCGCCTTACAAGCTGATGCCGACGGAGCTCTACAGGTCGACCATGATGAGTTCCGGCGGCATGACCGCCCGGCTGGACCGGCTAGAGAAGTCTGGACACATCACGCGTTGCCCGCACCCGGAGGACCGGCGCGCGCTCATGGTCTGTTTGACAGACCAGGGCCTGAAGCTCATCAAGGCCATGATGCCGGACTATATCGCCTGCCAGCAAAAGACAGTGAGTGGCCTGAGCGACGCGGAGGTCGAGCAACTTTCCGCGCTGCTGGAGAAATTCATCGCCTCAACGGCCCGGTAAAGGACCGCAAGGCGGGCCTTTCCCTCACTCCTCGACCATCGGCATCCTGTTCCAGGCGTCGAGGGCGGCGATCTTATAGGCCTCGGCGAGGGTCGGATAATTGAAGGTGTTCTCGACGAAGTATTCGAGCGTGCCCTTCAGGTTCAAGACCGCCTGTCCAATGTGAATCAGTTCAGTCGCCCCCTCACCCACGATGTGGCAGCCTAAAAGACGGCGGGTCTTGAGGGAGAAGATCATTTTGAGCATGCCGGAATTCAGGCCCATGATATGGCCGCGCGAGGTCTCCCGAAAGCGCGCAATGCCGCACTCGTATGGAATGCCCCGTTCCTTCACCTCTTCTTCGGTCATGCCGACAGTCGAGATTTCCGGCACCGCGTAGATGCCATAGGGAAAGTACTCGGGCGGGTCATAGGCCTTTTCGCCGAGTGCATGACAGGTCGCGATCCGGCCTTGCTCCATGGACGTCGAGGCCAGGCTTGGAAAGCCGATGACGTCGCCCGCGGCAAAAATATGCTCGACGTCTGTCTGAAACGTCTGCGCATCGACCTTCAACCGCCCGCGATGATCCACAGTCAGGCCGCAGGCATCAAGGTTGAGCGGCTGGGTGTTGCCCATGCGACCGGCGGCGAAAAGCACCACGTTGGACCGGATGCAACGGCCACCTTCCAGCTCGATCTCGCATTTTCCCGGACCATGTTTGGTGATCTTTTCGACCTTTGAGCCAAACCGCATGACAATGCCGCGGTCGCGCAGCTCGTGGGTAAAGTCTGCCACCAGCTCGCTGTCGATGAAATCGAGCATCGTGTCGCGTGGTTCGATCAAAGTGACATGCACATCAAGCGCGGAAAAGATGGTCGCATACTCGATGCCGATCACGCCGGCGCCGATTACGGCGATGGACCGAGGCAGGTCGACCAGCTCGAGGATTTCGTCGCTATCGAGAATATACTCTCCGTCGAAGGGCACATAGTCCGGCCGGAAAGGCTGGGTTCCAACGGCGATCAGGAATTTGTCGGCGGAGAAGTGAAAGGTCTCGCCCGCCTCGCCTTCAACCTCGATGCTCTTCTCATCGACGAATTTCGCTTCGCCTCGAAGCGTCGAAACCTGGTTGCGCGCGAATTGATGCTCCAACACCTCGATCTCGTGGTTCAAGGTGATGTGCAAACGGGCACGCAGATCATCTGCGGAAATGTCCTGCTTGACCCGGTAGGACCGGCCATAAAAGCCACGCTCGCGCCAGCCTGACAGATTCAACGCTGTCTCGCGAAGGGTCTTGGATGGGATTGTTCCCGTGTGAACCGACACGCCGCCGACCCGGCGGCCGCGTTCGACCACCAAAACGTCCCGTCCGAATTTGGCAGCCTGAATAGCGGCGCGGCGCCCGGCAGGCCCGCTGCCGATCACAATAAGATCATAATGTTCCATGTATCAGCGCCCCGTGCTGAGATTTTGTTGTGGCCACACTCCAGACCGCACTCATCACAACCTTACCGAAAAAGATGAACGCGATGTCAAAACTGGCTGAAATCAGACGATTTGGTGAGATTTCTCGTAAGAAACCACGTTTAAAGGATACCCATGGCGCGCTATCCACCGAATTTGGGGCCAAACGCGCATCCGGTGAAATGGACAAGAAAACAATCACAGATTGTCTTTACCTAACGGCAATGCTAGCTTGTTCTGGTGATACCGTTGCCGGGGGGATACGGGATGTCCAGCCTCAAGCCTCAGATGAAAGCCGTTGAGAGCACAAGCATCGGCATCTTCGTAATGATCGGGTTCCTGTTCTTTCTGATCGTGCTTCTATTCGGTTTTTCCGCCTATATCACACGCACCTCGACCGATGCGCAGACGGCTGGTGGGGTCAGCCTGGACAAGCTCATTCATAGCATCGAGGAAATGAACAAGGTGGATGAGGAGCTGCGCAGCTCAAGTGAGACGCTGGCACAATTGATTCAAGCCAAGACCGTCATCGAGAGCGAGATTGAATCCGCGAAACGCTCCTTGAACGTCCTGAGCACCAGCACCGGCGATATCATCGGCGGCCAGCTGGCTGACCTCTTGCTCGTCGTGACCCAGGATCCTGAAAGCAGCTTGAAGAAGACCATGCTGGATGCAATGGCGGTCGATCGGGAGGAGATCACCGAGGGGCCACTTTCCTTTGCACAAACGCGCCGTTTCGTGACCAATGTCCAGACGCACCCCTTCGGCTCGGAAGAGCAGAAACAGCGGGCAGATCTTCTCGTCGCGGAGGTTTCCAAGACCTTGACCGTCTATACGGACAAGTTCAGCACAGTCCGTTACGAAATCTCCCAAAACAACGTTCAAAAGTTCAAGCACGACCTGCAGATCAATTCTGAAAACACGCGGCAGGTCGAGCTCAAGAATCGCCGTGCGACGGTGGTCGCCGACATTCCAGAAGATGGCAGAGCCCGGTTCTCCTCGCTTAATCTTTTCGACGGCACGCTGCTGACCTTTATCAAGATGCCGACCATCATTCTAACGCTGCTCGTCACGATTGCCGCCGGAGGACTGGCATCTCTGGTCTCTTTCACGCGAAAGTTCCTGCGCACGGAAAAAAACAACGTTGGCGTTAGCAGGCTCCTGACCAATGTGGCCGAGGGCATTGCCGCGTCAATCGGGATCTTCCTCTTCGCCGGCACCGGTATGCTGATGCTGACACAGGGCAGTGGCGGCGACGTCGGCAACCGTGTCGAACTAAGTCCCTATATGGTCGCGTTCATCGCTTTTCTTTCAGGTTTCATGGCCGAGAGCGCCTTCGCCAAGATCGAAGACTCGGGCAGAAAGCTCTTCAACACAGATGATGCCGAAGTCGACGAAGCGGACGAAGAAGAGCCCGTGCAAGGCACGAAACCTGACAAGCAACCACGACCAAAAGTGCCGGAAAAAGATACGCCCAGCGCAGAGGGAAAGACCGGCAAACGCGAAGCCAAGCCTACAATCAACGCAGGAGCCCTGCCTGCGAGCTGAACAGGTCATCGGGTACCAGACACCGATCAAACGTCCACAAGGTCAGCTTCCGCGATTGTGCGAAATGATGACGGAATGGCGAACGCAACCCATCCGTCCCATTTCCTGATTGCCACTCCAGCCATGATCCGCTATGCCATTTCCCATGAACATGATCGCGATCCAGACTTGGTGGTGGCGGGACGCTTAATCGGCGGCCAGCGCTTTTCCATGTCTTGAACGTGATCAAAGCAGACAAAAGGCCGCCGCGGGTTTCCGCAGGCGGCCTTTGTTTTGTTTGAGCAAGTTCATTTGACCGGGCGTCGGCCTCACCGAACGGTGAGCACTCCGAGGCCTCAGAAAATTTCAGGACGTGTTTCCAACCGCGCCCACACCAGAGGATGAGTTACCATGCCGGCACTGGCTGACCAGACATTCAACTGCCAAAGCGGGATCACCATTTCGCGAACGTCCCGCCCTTCCGATTATGAAGCCGGCACGTCCGCGTGGATTGATCGGCTGGATGCAGAACGTGGCGCGGTCCTGGCCTCGTCCTATGAATATCCGGGGCGCTACACCCGTTGGGACATGGCGCTGGTCAACCCGCCGCTGGTGATGGAAGCCAATGACCGAACCGTCGAAATCAGAGCGCTCAACGACCGCGGCAAGATCCTGATGCCAGCGGTCGTCCGGGCGCTGAAGGCGCATCCCGATGTGGCAAACTTCTCGAGCTCGGATGAACGCATAGACCTCACTGTGAAGAAGCCGGACCGGGAGTTCCAGGAGGAAGAACGTTCGCGTCAGCCATCAACCTTCTCGATCGTTCGAGCGCTCAAAGACCTCTTTGCTTGCGACGACGATCAGCTCGGCCTCTATGGCGCGTTCGGCTATGACATTGCCTTCCAGTTCGAACCCATTGACCTGAAGCTGGAGCGGCCAGGTGACCAGCGGGACGTTGTCCTGTTCCTTCCCGATGAGATCCTGATCGTCGATCACCATGGCAAGCGTGCTTACGTGCTCGAATATGACTTCGAGATTGATGGCAAGAGCACCAAGGGACTACCGCGCGACGGCGACAAGAGCCCTTACATGCCGGCCAACGAAGTCCCGGGCCGGGGCGACCACGAGCCTGGCGAATATGCCAAGCTGGTTCACAAGGCCAAGGACTACTTCCGCCGCGGCGATCTGTTCGAAACAGTCCCCGGCCAGACCTTCTATGAAGCCTGCCCGAACCCGCCATCGGCCGTTTCCCGGCGGCTTCAGCAGATCAATCCGTCGCCTTATTCCTTCTTCTTTAATCTGGGAAACCGCGAATACCTCGTTGGCGCTTCCCCTGAGATGTATGTTCGGGTGACCGGCGGACGCCGGGTCGAGACCTGCCCGATTTCAGGCACCATCCGACGCGGCAAGAACGCCATCGAGGACGAAGCTCAAATCCGCAAGCTTCTGAATTCGGCCAAGGATGAGGCCGAACTGACCATGTGTTCGGACGTTGACCGCAACGACAAGAGCCGGGTCTCTGTTCCAGGTTCGGTGAAGGTCATCGGGCGCCGGCAGATCGAGATGTACTCCCGTCTGATCCATACGGTCGACCACATCGAGGGTATCTTGCGCGAGGATATGGATGCGCTGGACGCCTTTCTATCTCACACATGGGCCGTGACCGTTACCGGCGCTCCAAAACGCTGGGCGATGGAGTTCATCGAGCAGAATGAAAAGAGCCCGCGCGCCTGGTATGGCGGCGCCATCGGCGCCGTTCTCTTCAACGGCGACATGAACACCGGCCTGACGCTCCGGACGGTCCGGATCAAGGATGGCGTCGCGCAGATCCGCGCTGGCGCAACACTGCTTTACGACAGTGTTCCCGAGGACGAGGAAGCTGAAACCGAACTCAAGGCGGAAGCCATGCGCGCTGCCGTTCGCGAGGCAGGGCTGGCAACCAAGACCGAGGACAAGACCCAAAAGGCAAAGCTTGGCGAAGGCCTCAAAATATTGCTGGTCGATCATGAGGACAGCTTCGTCCACACGCTTGCGAACTATTTCCGCCAGACCGGCGCAGAGGTCGTCACCTACCGCTCGCCCGTCGCCGACCACGTGTTTTATGACGTCAATCCCGACCTCGTCGTGCTGTCGCCTGGCCCCGGTTCGCCAAAGGACTTCGATTGTGCGGCAACCATCGGCCGGGCACGTTCGCGTGGGTTGCCAATCTTTGGTGTCTGCCTGGGCCTTCAGGCGCTCACCGAGGCGCTCGGCGGCGAACTCGGCCAGCTTGACGTTCCGATGCACGGCAAACCGTCCCCGATCTCGATTTCCGGCAACTCCATCCTGTTTGATGGCCTCGAGGCGCCGGTCATCGTCGGGCGCTACCATTCGCTTTTTGCGAAGAAGGACAAGTTGCCCTCCGACTTCCGGGTCACCGCAGAGACGGAGGATGGTGTCATCATGGCCATAGAGCATGACGAGGAGCCAATCGCGGCGGTTCAGTTCCATCCAGAGAGCATCATGTCTCTCGACCAGGATGCGGGCCACAAGATCATCGAGAATGTCGTCAGCCGGCTGGCCAGGGCAAAGACCTTAGCGCCCGCCTGAGCCGACTTCGGCAATTGGACAGTTCAAGGCGGGCTTCGGTCCGCCTTTTTCTTTATAGAAGCGCGCACCGCGTGGGCCCGCGCAGAACGAAAAACCGCTCCATCGGTTGCCGCTTGGAACAGCAATTTCACCAAAATTTTCGTGATCATTTTTTTCGGAACGATCCCGGCATTTCGTGTGTTTGCCCCTCGAGCGCCGAGGCTGAATAAGAGCTTCACATCCTGAAAAAGATCAGCACCCGGCGCCGAAACAACAAAGGAGCAAATCACTATGCGTTTTACCAAGACCCTTTTCGCTGGCCTCTTCGCTTCCACGGCCATGATCAGCGCCGCACAGGCAGATGGCAAAATGATCGGCGATGCCAATGGCGATGAACTCATCCGCCCGAGCGCTGCCGTTCAGGCCGAAGTTGAAGCAGATGCACCTGCCAAGCCTTTCGAAAAGAGCGAAGCTGTTACCGGTGATGCAAATGGCGACCGTCCGATCCTGCCAGGTGCTTCCGCTGCTGCCAATGCAGAAGCTCGTATGGACGAAGCAAAAGACGTCCCGGCACGTGGCTCCAAGGACATGGTCGGTGATCTCAACGGCGAAGAAAAGCTGAAGATCCGCCGTGAGCTGGAGAACCGCTCCGACTCATAAGTTCAGGTTCCCGAGTAACCTAAAAAAGCCGCGCAGATCCTCTGCGCGGCTTTTTGTATTTCGAACTCGTTTGCCGGAGACGCTAGCCGACTTTTCTCGCTGTCTCCAGGAAGGTGATCATTTGCCTGCGAAGTTGCTGGAGATTGATCTCCTGCTGTTGGAGATTGCTTGCGGCCCCAACGACCCTTCCGCTCACCTCATATGTCTCAGCTGTCGCGGACTGAACACCAACAATGCTTGCGGTAACGTTCGTCGCACCGGTGGCGGCATCTTCCACATTGTGGGCGATTTCCCCCGTTGCCAGGGTCTGCTGGTCCACAGCGGAGGCAATGGCAGACGAAATCTCACTGACGCGCTCAATCGCATCGCTGATCTCGGCATTGGCCTCAACCGCATTGGCTGTGACGGACTGGAGACCTGAAATCTGCGCGTTGATGTCCTCGGTCGCATTGGCCGTCTGACTGGCCAGCGCCTTGACCTCTTGCGCAACAATGGCAAAGCCTCTTCCCATCTCACCGGCCCGAGCGGCCTCGATGGTGGCGTTCAAGGCCAGCAGGTTGGTCTGGGCGGCGATGTCGTTGATCAGCTGAACCACTTCGCCGATTTTCATCGAACTGCGGGAAAGACTGTCGATTTCCCGACTCATTCTCTGCGACTTGTCCACCGCTCCACTTGCGATCTCGGCTGCAGACACGACCTGCCGGTTGATCTCCGTGATGGAGCTCGTCAGCTCTTCGGTTGAAGCGGCAACACTGTGCATGTTGGTCGAAGCTTCTTCTGCACCGGCGGCCACCATGACCGATTGCTCATTTGCTTCGGAGCAAGCCCGCGCGACATTCTCGGAAACCACATTCAGGTCACCAACGGTATCGGTCACCGACTGAACCACGTCCTGAAGCTGACCTTCGAAATCAGACCCCAGCTTGCAGAAGTCGTCGTGCTTTTCCTTGATCGACAGTGTGGCCTTGTTGATGCTGGTGGCCGCTTCCTTGAAGCTTCCAACCATCCCCTTCTCGGCAATCAGACGGAAGTGCTGGTTGCGGCCGACGTAGTCGAGGCAGGCCTTGGACTCGCGCAGGTAAGCATCTGTCCGATCTATCAGGAGATTGATCGCGTGCATGAGCTCTGCCGCTTCGCCGGTCTCTGAAATATTGGTGATCCGCGCCTCGAAATCGCCATCCGCCACAGCACGGCAGACGGATATGGCTTTTCTCAAGGAAGATTTGTTCAAGCCTGAAAACATGTCGATTGTTCCAATTGAATTGCCTGGTCACGCGGCAGAGACACCTGCCCCTCGCGGCTTGCGCGCAAATGAGGTTTTCCCAGCGTCGCGATGTATTCGTCGTAGGCGACACCTTCGCGCGCGAGCAGATCCTTCATCATCTGCTCTCCGGCCAGCATGCCGGTCTTGCGGTCCCCGTGACGCGTTTCTTCTCGAAGTAGATCGCGGTAGAGCGGGATGATTTGGTTCTCGAGGATCTCACGATCAGGAACCCTGCGGTTCGAGTGGTAACCGATGATGCGGCCTGACCTATCCCTGCTCGGGGTGACGTGGGCATAGACCCAGTAGTGATCGCCGTGCTTAGTCCGGTTGATCACATAGGCAAAGATCTCCTGCCCGGCCTCAACTGTTTGCCACAGCAGCTTGAACACGCACCGCGGCATCTGCGGATGCCGGATCAGGCTGTGCGGCTGACCGAGGACTTCCTTTTCCGTAAAGTCAGCGATCTTGAGGAAAACATCATTCGCGTAGGTGATGTGGCCCTTCAAATTGGTTTTGCTGACAATGATATCGTTGTCGCCGAAGGTTCTTTCGATCCCGGTAACCGTAACGTTTCTTGACATGACTATCTGCTGCGTTTTTCCGCGGAATATCTGGATTTTTCAGTCAGGGTGGACTGCCAGAAGTCTAGGTGACCGCGGATAAACGCTTAGTAAATTCTAACATAGCTAGTAATACTTAGAATACGTATGTACTCGCCCTTCAGAAGCGTCAGATGCCCTAGGCATAAGTGGGGTCCGCGCCTATGTTACCATCTGGGTTCCACCCCTAGCCTGCAGGCTGTATCGGCCCTTCGACGGCGCAAGTCATGGTGCTGCCGGCGTCAAAGCCCTCAACGGCCTCGGCCGCCCGAACAGCCTGCTGCCCCAAGAGCCGTGCGACCATCCAATCGCCATCCCCATTTGATAGCGCTCGGTGGCTCATTTCGCGTTTCGGGGAAATTGCCTGCGCGCCGTCACCTGCCTGCTCTGCAACAGCGAAGCGAAACACATAGGCCGGTGTCATGCCCATCCTGAGGTCCGAAACAACAATCTGATTTTCGACCATCTCGGCTTTGAAATATCCACGGCTAAACCAAACCAGCTTCTCAAAGGCCTCGTTGTCCTCAAGGCAGGCAGTCAGATCGGGACGCCGTGGATGACTATAGATTTTGGCCGGAGCATCATCATCGAGGAGCGACAGATAAAGGTTGTGATAGGTGCCGTTTTCGATGCCGATCACCTTCCAGAGAACGGAGTTGAAGGGCGCTGCGAGTGCCATCATCTGATCCGGCTCGATCCCGGCTTCGGCAAAGACGTCCCTGGCCCGGTTTTCCATATGGGATTGAACCGCGACACCAAAGCCAAGATAGGCCGTGCTGAAGACCACTGCCGCCGCTATACCGCGTGAAAAGCCCTTCGACCAATCCTTCTTGAACAATGCCCAGAGGACGATACCAAGCAGTGGCAGCGTGTAGAGCGGGTCGATGATGAAGATGGACCCGACGCCCAAGGGCTCAGGGTAAACAGGCCAGAGAAGCCGGGTGCCATAGATCGTCATTGCATCCAGCAGCGCATGGGTCGACAGGCACAGGAAGACGGCAAGCCAGGTCAACCAGCGATGATCGCGCAGGCCCTTGAACAGCCGTACCAGCCCCTCACCGATCAGAGGCGCCGCCAAGGCATGGACAAAAAGAGAATGGGTCCATCCACGGTGAAACACGAAGGTATCGACCGGATCGTCGAAGGGAATGAAAACATCCAGATCCGGAAGAGTTCCAAGAACGCCGCCCACAAGCGCTGCTTTTCTCGGGCCGAGCTTCTTGCCGAGAACGACGGTCGACACGGCGGCGCCAAGAACGAATTGTGTCAGAGAATCCATATGTGAAACGATGTCCGGATGACGACGAGCGGTCTGTTGTGGGGCAAATCTCACTCTGCCATATGCTGTAGCTGCCTGAAATTGCAAGCTTTGCTGTTTAAGCACATGCGGACAAGGGAAGACGACGGCTTTTTCAGCCGCCGCCTGCGAGCGCTTTTGCGCCTAGTTCCTTTGCTCACCCGGCAGCTGCAGGAAGTCCGAGACTGCGTCGATTACCTGCCGATGGACGACGGCCCGATCAGACCCCGCCGGGTTGTCACAGATCGGATCCTCTCCTTCCTCCTGTAGAATGAAGCGTGCCTTCTCCTTGCAAAGCGCGAGGAAAGAAAAATGGTTGGATGGCGCTATTTCAACGTGCGTGGCGTTTGGCAGGCGATCCGCCATGCCGCTGCCCTTCTGTCCAACATTGACCTGAAACGGCAGGGTCTCCTGCGATCCCAGATTGATCAGAAGCACCGATTTTTCCATGGAGGCGATGCTCTCGTCGGTAAAGGCATATGGCCAGCCCGGATCAACCGCGATGGTTCCGGCCAACCTGGGATCCGCATAGTTGCCGTCGGTCAGAGCAAAATTGACGTTTCTGAAATCAACACCGCCCTTGCCATAGAAGTCACAGCCCGGTGCTTTCGGATTGTCGGCACAATAGTCACCGATCTTGGAGGCCTTAAGCGTCAGGCCAATGCTTTGAAGGGCCGCACCACCGCCCAGCGAAAAGCCAAGTGAAAAAATTCTGGACCGGTCCACCTTCTGACCAAACTCCTGATCGTTCAGAAAAAGATCCAGAGCAGCCGACAAGTCATGAACCCGATCGGAGAAGCGTGTGGACCGCCGAGGGGAACTGTCGCCGGACGTGCTACCCGGATGATTGACCGCCAGCACCATCGCACCGCGCAGCGCCAGCTCCGACGAGAGCCAACCGAGGCTGTCCATATTGCCACCAGAGCCATGGGAGAGCACGACGAGTGGGAATTTCCCGTCAGCAATCTTTGGCCCTATGAGGGCCTTCGTGCCATGAAAAAGAGGATTGTCGCCAATCGGCACCGCATAGGTTCTGGAACCGGCAGGATACCAGACAGACCCTTGGATGAGATGGCTGCGATGACTGGCCTTGATATCAAACCGGTCATAGCCACTGAGCGTTTCGGCCTCGGCTCCCGTGACGAGGGAACCAAGAAGGCCAGCGGCGAAAAGAAGGTGTTTCATCGAATTGGTCTTTCCTGTGGTGGATCACAGGATGGAGACTGTTGAAACGTGAGACGAAATACGTCCTATATCCGGTTCAAGGTCGTCCTGAAACCGGATCTGGGACAAGGCCAACCAGGTTCAAGCGCGATCGGTGCCATGCCAGTTCTACCCATTTCGATGTTTGCCGCCCTGGTTCTGGCCTATGTCTGGCTGCGTGCGTTTCTGGCGCGAGACACGCCCGTCATGGTGCAGATCCTGATCCTGGCCTGTGCCATCCAGTCCATGATCATCTCCTTCAACCAGCACTATGGGGTCTCATGGCTTGGCCCTGTGCAACCCGTGACGGCCATGGTGATTCCAGCGCTTGCGTACCTCGCCTTCGCCAGCACCGCCATTCGTCCTCTGGCATGGAAGCGGGACTGGTTTCACGTGCTGGGTCCTGTTGCGGGCGCAATCTGTTTCTTCACCCTGCCCGATATCATGGATGGTCTGGTTGTCGCTTCCTATGTCGGCTATGCGGTGCTGCTTCTAAGAGCCACGCTTTCGGGAGCTGATGCCCTGCCCCTGATACGGCTGGAGCACGGAGACCGGCCGCTCGTTCTGTGGCGCGTCGTGGGACTGGCCTTGCTGGCGTCCGCATTCAGCGACGTGGTCATCATTGCGATCATGGCCACCGGCCAGGAGTGGCTGCGTCCCTGGGTCATCTCGATCTTTTCGTCCGGTGTCCTGCTGATGATCGGTGTCTTGAACCTGTCGGACATGCTGAAAGACACCGCCGACAAAGACAACTCAACCAAAGAGGCAGCTTCCGGCACCGGTCAGACTTCGGACCGACCTCAAGCCTATGACGCAGATCCTGACCTGTTCGCCGCGCTTGAAGACCTGATGAAGGGCGAAAAGATCTACCTTGATCCGAATCTGACGCTTGGCCGCATCGCGCGGCGCCTCAAGGTCCCTGAGAAGTTGCTTTCGGCGACGATCAACGGCTACTCGGGAGTGAATGTCTCCCGCTACATCAATACCTTCAGGATTGAACACGCTTGCCAGGAACTGAAGGCGGGGGCAAATGTCACGTCCGCCATGTACGCGAGCGGCTTCAACACCAAGTCGAACTTCAACCGCGAGTTTCTACGGGTGAAGGGCTGTCCGCCAAGCACCTGGCTCGACGCGGCCTGACGTCTCTGTTGTCAGCAGCTTTCGCGTCCAAACCAAGCCCGTTGGGCTTTCGCAACGTAAAAAGGCAGGCCCGGCGGCCTGCCTTTCCGTATTCAAATCTGCGTTTTGCGCCCGTCAGTCGACGACGCGAACGGCGCCCTTTGACGCAGAGGTCGTCAGGGCTGCATACGCCCGCAATGCTGTAGTGATCTTGCGCTTGCGCTTTTCGACCGGTTTCCAGGCCGCATCGCCCTTCAGGTCCATCTGTGTACGGCGCTCAGCCAGTTCGCCGTCAGAGAGGTCGACCTTCATCACACGGTTCGGGATATCGATGACGATGGTGTCACCTTCTTCCACGAGACCGATCGCGCCGCCCTCGGCAGCTTCAGGCGAAATGTGACCAATGGACAGCCCTGAGGAGCCGCCTGAGAAACGGCCGTCGGTGATCAGCGCACAGGCCTTGCCAAGCCCTTTGGACTTCAGATAGCTGGTCGGATAGAGCATCTCCTGCATACCAGGCCCGCCGCGCGGCCCCTCGTAGCGGATCAGCACCACATCACCCTCGTGAACCTTGCCGGTCAGGATCGCGCTCACAGCGCTGTCCTGGCTCTCAAAGATCCGGGCCGGTCCGGAGAACTTCAGGATGCTCTCATCAACGCCGGCGGTTTTCACGACACAGCCGTCTTCGGCGATGTTGCCATAAAGAACCGCGAGACCGCCGTCCTTGCTGTAGGCATGTTTGCCGTCGCGGATCACACCAGAGGTCCGATCGAGGTCGAGCTCATCCCAACGGCGCTCCTGACTGAAGGCGACCTGTGTCGGGACGCCGCCAGGAGCTGCCTTATAGAACTTGTGAACGCTTTCGGAGTTGGTCTGACAGACATCCCAGCGCGCCAAGGCTTCCTTCATGGAGGCCGAGTGGACCGTCGGATTGTCCGAGTGCAGGTGCCCTGCCCGATCCAGTTCGCCGAGGATGCCCATGATGCCGCCAGCGCGATGAACGTCTTCCATGTGGATGTTCTCGATCGCCGGTGCGACCTTGCACAGCACCGGGACCTTGCGGGACAGACGATCAATGTCATCCATCGTGAACCCCACTTCGCCTTCGTAGGACGCAGCAAGGAGATGAAGGATCGTGTTGGTCGAGCCACCCATGGAGATATCCAGGGTCATGGCGTTTTCAAAGGCCTGGAAATTGGCGATGGAGCGCGGCAGAACGCTTTCGTCATCCTGCTCGTAGTAGCGCTTCGCCAAATCGACGATCAGATGACCTGCTTCGACGAACAGCCGTTCCCGGTCCGCATGGGTTGCCAGTGTCGAGCCGTTGCCTGGCAGCGCAAGGCCGAGGGCCTCCGTAAGGCAGTTCATCGAGTTTGCCGTAAACATGCCCGAGCAAGAGCCGCAAGTCGGACAGGCGTTCTGTTCCATTTCCATCACGTCGGCATCTGATGCACTGTCATCTGCGGCCATGACCATGGCGTCGACCAAGTCAACCGCCTTCGCGACGCCGTTTTCCAGAACAACCTTGCCGGCCTCCATCGGGCCGCCAGAAACGAAGACGACCGGAATGTTCAGACGCATGGCCGCATTCAGCATGCCCGGGGTGATCTTGTCGCAGTTGGAAATGCAGACAATGGCATCGGCGCAGTGGCCGTTGACCATATATTCCACGGCATCGGCGATGACCTCGCGCGAGGGCAGCGAATAGAGCATGCCGTCATGCCCCATGGCGATGCCATCATCGACCGCAATGGTGTTGAATTCCTTTGCGATGCCACCGGCTTTTTCGACTTCCCGAGCGACCAGCTGACCAAGATCTTTCAGGTGCACATGGCCAGGCACGAACTGGGTGAAGGAGTTCGCGATGGCAATGATCGGCTTGCCGAAATCATTGTCCTTCATGCCGGTTGCGCGCCACAAGCTGCGCGCGCCCGCCATGTTGCGGCCATGGGTCGAGGTTCTTGAACGATACGGGGGCATGATCTTGCGTCCTCAAAGGTCTTCTTGTCTTTTCGGCTGTCCTCCCCGGGGAAATCCCCAAACAGCCTTTGGTCTCAACTGGTGTTTTGTCAGGTTTTTGAAAGAGGCGAAAGGGCGGAAAGCGCAAAAACAGTACGCTGCGGTACGGTTGCCATTTCACGGTTCTGAAGCTTGGGCAGGCGATGCGCTGTCTGACAGGAGGCGAGAGCGCATC
The DNA here is from genome assembly GCF_014842925.1 of Roseibium polysiphoniae. Lineage (GTDB taxonomy): Bacteria > Pseudomonadota > Alphaproteobacteria > Rhizobiales > Stappiaceae > Roseibium > Roseibium polysiphoniae. The sequence continues at coordinate 300,227 of NZ_JACYXJ010000001.1, read as the reverse complement.
TTCGGCGTATGCGGCCGATGGGGCACCGGTCTTGCGAAACAACCCATGGCAACAGCTAAAAGAGGGCCGATATACCCGTCATTTCAGACAATTATGCAGTGGTTTCTTAAGTATTGATTCATCATAAATAGGGCGACAGACATTCAGGATCGCTTTATGAAACTCGACACCCCCACCCTTTTGATGGCCGTGACGATCGCCTACTACACAGGCGCGCTCATTCTTGCGGTTCTGGCGCTCTCGCTCAGGTCGTTCCCACGCCATATTCGCCTCGGCTGGGGGTTTTGGGCGTTTGCGATGCTGCTGTCCGGCTCTTGTGCAACGCTTGTCAGCATGCGCGGATCGATTTCCGACCTGCTCAGCATCGCTCTTGCCAATGCCTTGATGCTGTTCGGCTTCGGCCTGAGACCCAATGCACTGAGCATGCTGAACCGGGATCAGGTTTCCTATCCCTGGCTGCCGTTCCTGCTCTCTTTCGGCTGGCTCGGGCTCTACCTGGTCCCGTGGTTTCGGGACGATCTGCTTGCGCGCACGCTCTACGTCAATCTCGCAAGCATCCTCGCAATGGGGCTTTGCATCCGTCAGTGCTGGCAGGCGCTCAAGACGCAGAAAATCAGTTCCTTGCTTCTGATGGCTGTCTTCACCCTCGACATTTTCGTTCGTACGAACCTGATCATGATGCACCTGGGCAGGACATTTCCGGATTTGCAGGCCAGTTTTCAGACGACGACGCTGCAGCTCACCATCATCGTGCTCATCATCGCGGTTGTGCTGAAAATCCTTGGATTGGGCATTGCAGTCTTCGAGCAGATGACAGGGACCTTTGCAGAGCAAGCAATGATCGATCCTCTGACCGGTCTTTCGAACCGACGTGCCTTTATCTCCGCGACAGAGGACCGGCACGCAAAAATGGACACGCCGGCAGCGCCCTATGCCTTGATGGTTCTCGAGATAGACGACTTGCAAGGCATCAAAGACCGTTACGGCAATGCCATGAATGATGCGCTGCTGCGTCTGCTTGGTCGCATCTGCTCGGAAACCGCCAAGACCGCTCCAGAAACCTGCCGTCTTCGCGATGATCAGTTTGCACTGTTTCTGCCGGGTGTCGCGCAGGTCGAAGCGGACGCGATCGCAACGCGGCTATCGCGCTATCTGACCGTCGAGGGAGCACGGGCTTCAGACAAGCAACTGGTGGTTACGATGAGCATCGGGCTGTTTTGCGGAAATGCCTCGGTGCCACTCAGCCGCGCGCTGGAGATCGCTGATCACTGTCTGCATCGGGCCAAGTCCAAGGGTGGAAATCAGACGGTGTTCAACAGTGGTGACGGTGAAGGACCGGTCAAGTCCGCCGCGATGGCTGCACCTTTTGCAACGCGGAAGAAGACCGTCGCCTGACGCCGGCAAATTCCTCGCCAGATACAAAACGACCGGTGCGGGAGAGGAAGACCGCACCGGTCGTTTCGTCGGCTGCCTTGCCAGTTGTGGAGGTCCATCAGGGGCAATGACGGAGGCAATGCAGCCGTAGCTTGTTGTCTTTGAAAGCTTATGAGTTAGGCGGGCTCGACCTCCGCCAGGGTCGGGTAGTCGGTGTAGCCTTCGCGGCCGCCACCATAGAAGGTGGACTGATCCCACTCATTCAACGGCGCATCCGCCTTCAGCCGTTCGACCAGGTCCGGATTGGAAATGAACGGCCGGCCAAACGCAACCAGATCGACCTTGCCGTCGGCCACTGCGTTGACGGCCATCTGGCGATCATAGCCATTGTTGCCCATGATTGGTCCGAAGAAGCGATCGTAGAGCTTTGCCAGGCTGGCCCCTTCCGGAAGATCCCGCGGACCGCCCGTCTGGCCTTCGACCACATGCAGATAGGCAAGGCCGTAGCCATCAAGCAGATCGACAACCTTGCCGAAGAGCGCCATCGGATCGCTGTCTGAAATGTCATTGGCCGCCGAGAACGGGCTGATGCGGACGCCGACCTTGCCGGCCCCGATTTCCGACGTGACCGCATCCATCACCTCTTTCAGGAAGCGTGTCCGGTTTTCAATCGAACCGCCGTAAGCATCCTCGCGCTTGTTGGCACTGTCGCGCAGAAACTGGTCGATGAGATAGCCATTTGCGGCATGCACCTCGACGCCATCGAAGCCGGCCTTCATGGCGTTGGCTGTGGCCTTGCGATAGTCCTCGACGATTGCGGGAATTTCACGAAGCTCGAGCGCGCGCGGCTGCGGCGTATCGACAAATTGCTCGCCGTCAAAGGACTTCGACTGGGCGGCGATTGCGGACGGCGCGACCGGAGAAGCACCATCAGGCTGCAACACAGGGTGTGAGATACGGCCAACGTGCCAAAGCTGGATGACGATCTTGCCGCCTTTCGCATGGACAGCGTCCGTGACCTTTTTCCAGCCTTCGATCTGAGCGTCGGAGTAAATGCCCGGTGTCCAAGCATAGCCTTTTCCCTGAGGAGAAATCTGGGAGGCTTCTGTGACCAGCAGGCCCGCGCTTGCACGTTGACCGTAATAGTCGGCATGGATCTCATAGGGGGCGTCATCTTCGGCACGTGCCCGGTTGCGCGTGAGGGGTGCCAGAACAATTCTGTTCTTCAGTTCGATTTCTCCTGCCCTGAGGGGAGAGAAAAGTTTGAGTTCGCTCATGCCGGTCTCCTCGAGACATTGCTAGTCGTATCGAGCCCATATTTTGGACCATTTAGTCCAGAATTGACCGCACCATGGGATCCTACAGGTGCCGAAAACTCCGGATGTTTACAGAAACCCTATGGCGTGAAGAGCTCACGCGCCGCGTCCAGGGCTCCTGAAATCTGCTCCGGCGGCAGGCCGGATTTGCGCAGGGTCACCGTGCCTATGGCCAAGGCCGAGAGAGCACGTGCTTTTGCGCTGGCAGACGCCGGATCGTGTGGCGAAATAGCTTGCGCAAGAAGATCCTCGATCCGCTTGAGATGATGGCGGCCAATCTCAGCCACCTCCTCCTGATGCGGGGCCAGTTCGGTGATGCAATTGACCAGCATGCAGCCGCGCGGCCCGCCAGTGGGGTCAGCAAGCGCTGTCATGATGGTCGCAACGGGATCGTCGGAAGGCTGTTCGGACAGGTCTTTCAAGGCCTCGATCGCGGCCTGCGAGTAGCTTTTCAGGGCCGCGATGAAAACACCCTGTTTTGAGCCGAAAGCCGAATAGAAGCTTGAACGGGACAGGCCCATGACGCTCGTCAGGTCGTCAAGTGATGTGACCTCATACCCCTGCCGCCAGAAAACCTGGAGCGCTGCATCAAGCACTTCGGCCTCATCGAAGGCACGAGGGCGGCCCGGGCCACATGTGGCCTTGGCAGACGCCTGCGTCTCGGAGGTTGATTGGCAACAATCCCTGATCATGGAGGGCATATTGGACCGGTCGGTTCCAAATACAAGAGCCGGGTCTAACAATTTGGACCGAGCGTTCCTATTTGCTGATCAACACTCTGTCTGCAGAGGCGAAACAGGCAAGACAAAGGTCTTTCATGATCCCCTTTTCCCTACTTGATCTCTCCCCTGTTCCGGCCGGTCACAGCGTCCGCGAGGCCCTGGCCAACACGAAAGATCTAGCTCAACACGCAGAACAGCTCGGCTACAAGCGCTACTGGATGGCGGAGCATCACAACATGCGCGGGATCGCATCAGCCGCAACTGCGGTTCTGATCGGGCATGTGGCCGGGGCCACCTCGACCATGCGCGTCGGGTCCGGCGGCATTATGCTTCCCAACCATGCGCCGCTTGTCATCGCCGAGCAGTTCGGCACTCTGGCAGAGCTTTATCCGGACCGCATAGACCTGGGCCTTGGCCGTGCGCCTGGAACGGACATGCAGACGGCCCGCGCCCTGCGCCGCTCCATGGACAATGCCGACAATTTCCCCGAGGACGTTCTGGAGCTGTTGGCCTATCTGGACGACCCAACTGATGGCACGAAAATTCTCTCAGTGCCCGGTGTAGGCACCAAAGTCCCGGTTTGGATCCTGGGCTCCAGCACCTATGGCGCGCAGATGGCGGCCCACTATGGACTCCCCTATGCTTTTGCCTCTCATTTTGCCCCGGCGGAGCTCTCCAATGCGAGCAAGATCTACCGACGCTCATTCCGCCCTTCAAAGTATCTTGAAAAGTCGCACTTCATGCTGGCCGCCAATGTCTTTGCTGCCAACACGGATGAGGAAGGTGCTTATCTGAGAACGTCCATGCAGCAGGCCTTCATCAACCTGCGCACGGGCAGACCTGGTCCCCTGCCCGCACCTGTCGCAGATCTTGAGGCCCTTGTCGGCCCGGTCGCCATTAAAATGGTGGAGGACGCCCTGCGGATCTCTGCCGTCGGAGCGCCTGAGACCGTCAAGGCAAAGCTGCTGGAGCTGATCGCGACCTATGAACCGGACGAGCTGATCTTCACCGGCCAGATCCACGACCACCAATCCCGCAAACGCTCTTTCGAGATTGCGGCGAAGGTGATGGAACAGATCAATGGCGAGCGGCAAGCAGCAGAGTGATGCCTCAGGCCCCGAGATAACGTTCGCGCAGTTCCGGAGCGGCTTTCAAGTCGGCCGTACTTCCGGTCCAAACCGTGCGGCCTTTTTCCAGGATCACGTGCCGTTCTGCGAGCTTTTCAAGCGCCGAGACATTCTTGTCGACGATCAGGATGGATTGGTCTCGGGATTTGAGGGTTTCCAGACAGGCCCAGATCTCGGCCCGCACCAGCGGTGCGAGGCCTTCGGTGGCCTCATCCAGGATCAGCAGCTTGGGATTGGTCATCAGCGCCCGGCCAATCGCAAGCATCTGCTGTTCACCGCCGGACAGCTGACTGCCGAGATTGCGACGGCGTTCTTGAAGCCGCGGAAAGAGCTCATAGACAGCGGCGAGGTCCCAGGCCCCTGTCTTTCTGGTAAGAGCGGAAGTAGCGACAAGGTTTTCCTCCACGCTCAAGGTCGGAAAGACCTGACGCCCCTCCGGCACCAGACCAAGCCCAGCCTTTGCGACCTGATAAGATGGCTGACCGGTCATGTCTCGCCCCTCGATCGCCACCTTCCCCGCCTTCGAGGCGATCATGCCCATGAGGCTCTTGATTGTTGTCGTCTTGCCCATGCCGTTGCGCCCCATAAGGGTCACAACTTCCCCGGCGAGGATGGTCAGCGACACATCAAACAGAACCTGAGCTTCTCCGTATCCGGCCTGCAGATTGTCGACCTGAAGAAGAACGCTCATGCCAGTTCCTCCTCGCCCAGATAGGCTTCGCGCACTTTGGGATCGGCTCGGATCTCGTCGGGCGCGCCACTTGCGATGATCTCGCCATAAACCAGCACGGAGATACGGTCAGCCAGTTTGAAGACCGCGTCCATGTCATGTTCGACAAGAAGCATCGGGCAGCGCTGCTTCACCGCCAGAAGGATCTCGATCAGTCTCGCGGTTTCTTCCGGCCCGGTTCCGGCCATGGGCTCGTCCAGCACCAACAGCTTGGGCTCGCCTGCAAGCGCCAGCGCCAGTTCCAGCATGCGCTTTTCGCCATGGCTGAGGTTCCCGGCGCGCAGGCTGGCCCGATCTGCCAATCCGACTTCAGTCAGGATTGACGCCGCCTTCTCGTTCAGGTCTTGGTCCCGTGCAGCGTTGCGGAAGAACCTGAACGAATGGCCCTCATGGGCCTGAACACCGAGCGCCACATTCTCGAGCACCGTAAATTCAGGCAGGATCGCAGTGATCTGAAAGGTGCGGCCGAGCCCAGCCTTGGCGCGCTCCGCGACCGACCAGCCTGTTACGTTCGTGCCGCCGAAAAGGACCTGCCCGCTGTCTGATGGCGTCGCACCGGAGATCTGGCCAATCAGGGTCGTCTTGCCCGCGCCGTTGGGGCCGATCACCGCATGGATCTCGCCAGGCAGAACCTTGAGCGAGAGGTTCCTGGTCACCTGAAGTGCGTCATAGGCCTTGTTGAGGTCTTTCAGCTCAAGGATTGGACAGGTCATTGGTCAGCCTCTCCCCTGCTCTGGCGGCCAATCTGTCCCGGGATCAGGCCCATCAGTCCGCCGCGACCATAGAGCACGACCAGAATCAGCAATGGTCCGAAGACAAGGCGCCAATGTTCCGAGTAACCAGAGAGCACCTCCTCAAGGACCATATAGGCGATGGTGCCGAGGATCGCGCCATGGAGCGAGCCAAGCCCGCCAAGGATGACCATGACGATCAACTCCCCGGACCGGTGCCAGGACATATAGGCCGGCGAGACAAATTCAGACTGATTGGCCATCAGGGCGCCCGCGACACTCGCGATCATCCCGGCGATGACATAGGCCGCCAATCGATATCGATAGGGGTCAATGCCCATGGCTTCGAGCCGGGGTTCGCTTTGTTTAGCTCCCTTCAGCACACGTCCGAACCGGGAGGCCGCAAAGGTGCGCAGCAGCAGATACGCGGCCGCAAGCACGCCGAAGACAAGATAATAGAACGATGCATCGCCTGTGAAGAGCCCGGTGCCGAAGAGTTCCGATCGGCCCCACATTGTCAGCCCGTCATCACCGCCATAGGCCGACAAGGAGGTCGCCGTAAAGTAGGCCATCTGACCGAAGGCCAGCGTGATCATGATGAAATAGACACCACGGGTTTTCAGGCTGATCGCGCCGGTGATGAGCGCAAAGAGCCCGCCTGCCGCTACCGCGAGCGGAAAGGAAATCCAGGCTTCCCAGATGTCATGCTCGGACAGGATTGCCACGGCGTAGGCGCCAAACCCGATGTAGGCGGCATGGCCGAAACTGACCATGGCGCCCAGCCCGAGGATGAAATCCAAGCTGATGGCCACGATCGCAAAAACCAGGATGCGGGTGAAAAACAAGAGGACAAAGCGGTCGTCGAAGACGTCGGCATAGGCCGGCACCAACGCCAGCGCCGCAAAGAGCGCTAGCGGCAGGATGGTGTTCTTCAGGAGGGAGCCGGTCATGCGCTGCGCACCGGAAAGAGACCACTGGGCCGGAAGAACAGAACACCGGCCATGAGGATGTATATGAGCATAGAGGCAATGGCGGGACCGACGTCATTGGCGGCGGCAGGTGGCAGCAACACCCTTGCGATGTCCGTGGCGAAGGAGCGCCCAAGCGTATCGACAAGGCCGATGATCAGTGCCGCCAGGAAGGCTCCGCGGATGGAGCCTATGCCGCCGATGACGATGACCACAAAGGCGAGGATCAGAAGGTTGTCGCCCATACCGGGCTCAACGGACAGGATCGGCGCAGCCATGATGCCGGCGAACCCGGCCAGCATGGCGCCGAAACCGAAGACGAGCATGAACAGCCGCCTGATGTTGATGCCCAGCGCCGCGACCATCTCCGGGTTTGTCGCGCCCGCGCGCACCAGCATGCCAATGCGGGTCTTGGTGACCAGCACATAGAGCAGCACCGCAACGGCAAGGCCGGTGACGATCAGCGCGATGCGAAAGACGGGATAGGCGAAATTCGCCATCAGCTGGATCGAGCCATCAAGCAATTCAGGAACCGGCAGGGAAAGCGGCGCTGCGCCCCAGAGGACCTTCACCGCCTCGTTCAGAAACAGGATCACGCCGAAGGTGGCCAGCACCTGGTCGAGGTGATCGCGGTTATAGAGATGTCGGAAAACCAGGAACTCGAGCAGAAGGCCGCAAATGAGCGCCGCGATCAGGGCGAGGGTGACCGCCAGCCAAAAGGAGCCGGTCAGCTGATAGCAGGCGACCGCCAGATAGGCCCCGAGCATGTATTGGACGCCATGAGCCAGATTGATGAAGTCCATCACCCCGAAGACGAGCGTGAGACCGGCTGCGATCAGGAACAGGAGAATGCCGAGCTGCAACCCGTTGAGGGTCTGGACGGCCAGAAGGGTGACGCTCAAGAGATTTTCCCGACAGGCAGTAGATGACGCTGCAAACAGAGAGGGTCCGAACCAATTGGTCCGGACCCTGGAATTCAGGCTTTTCGCCTTACTTCATGCGGCAGGAGCCGGCGTAGGCATCGCCAACGTCATCGAAAACCTTTTCGACGAGCTGGGTGACGTATTTGCCCTCTGCGCGCTTCACAGCCTCGACCAGGTAGAAATCCTGGATCGGGAACTGGTTGTTGTTGAAGCGGAAGTCGCCGCGAACGCTCTCAAAGGGAGCTGCTGCAAGGGCCGACAGGAGTGACTTCTTGTCCTGAACGCCACCTGCCATGGAGACCGCACCGTCGATCAGCCGGGCCGCGTCATAGCCCTGTGCCGCGTAGAGCGAGGGCGGATAACCGTATTCGGCTTCGAACGCGCGGACGAAACGAGCATTCGCTTCATTGTCGATGTCTGAGGCCCACTCGGCACCGGAGTAGAGGCCGACAGCCATGTCCTTTGTCGCCGGAAGCGTCGTCTCATCCACGGTGAAGGTCGACAGGAACGGGATTAGGTCCTTGAGACCTGCCTGGGAGTACTGCTTGACGAGATTCACGCCCATGCCGCCAGGCATGAAGGTGAAGAGCGCATCAGGCTGTTCATCGGCAATACGTGCAAGTTCGGCGGAAAAGTCCAACTGGCCGAGCTTGGTGTAGATTTCCTGCACCACCGTGCCGGAATAGTGCCGCTTGAAGCCTGCGACCGCATCCTTGCCAGCCTGGTAGTTCGGAGCCATCACGACAACCTTGCCGTAGCCCTTCTGGCTGGCGTAGCGGCCCATGACTTCGTGGTTCTGGTCATTCTGGTAGGAAGTGGAGAAGAAGTACGGGCTGCAGCCGCGACCAGCAATCGGAGACGGGCCTGCGTTGGCACCGATGAAGATTGTCTCGGACTGGATGATCGGCTTGTAGACCGCCATCATCACGTTGGAGAAAACAACGCCGGCCATGATGTCGACCTTGTCGCGCTCCAGAAGCCCCTGAACCTTGGTGATTGCACCGTCTGGTTTGAGCTCATCATCGACCACGATGACTTCCGTCTCGATGCCGCCCAACCGGCCGTTGGCCTGCTTCACACCCAGCAGGAAGCCGTCACGCATGTGTTGGCCAAGGACTGCAGGCGGACCGGACAGCGTCGCCAGGAAACCGACTTTGAGGCCTTCTGCAGCGGCCGGCGCGACGGTGCCGGTCAGAACGGCAGCGCCCAGTCCGGCGCCAAGCGTCAGGGCGGACAAGATACGTTTCATGAATTGATCCCCTTGTGATCGGTGTCACCACGGCCGCATCAGGTGGGTTTCAAATCCCGTTTGCCCTGCCCGGCTCTTTGTTCGCTAGCATTTAAAGAGTAAAACTATCCGGATGTTAAGCCCTTGGCTGACAATCTTCATCAAGAATGTCCGCCGCAAGCCCTGCGCAATCCATGCGATGTACCGGTGGAGAGCGTCCAACACGGCATGAGGATAGCTGCATGCGCCCTTCCGGCAAGTCCAGAAGACAGACCCGCAAGTTCAGTTGCATGGCCCTTCTTGCCGCAGCGTTGATGAGCCCTTATGCGTCTACGGCCGTGATGGCCGATAGCTTGCCGGAGCCAGACGCGCTTCCAATCCCACTGCCTGCCGTGCCTCAAGGACCGAACTGCGACGCCTATGCGCGCGGCTATGCGGACAGTTATCGCGGCAACGGCGATCCAACCGGCGATATCGTCGCGGGCGGCATGGAAGGTGCAGTTGCCGGTGGCGTGTGGAGAGGCCCAGGCGGAGCTCGCCGGGGTGCAAGGGCAGGCGGTGCGTTGGCCGTGCTCGACAATCTCGCGGCCTATCCTGGCGGCTGGCAGGCCCTTTACGACATGGCTTATCAGATTTGCCGAAACGAGACTTCCGGCGTGACGCACAGACCAAGCACACTGGGCGACCCTTCCGTCAACTGCCGCTCTCGTGCCGGTGTGGCCAGCAGCAGTTCGCGGGCGCCATTAGGCGCAAGATCCGGCGCTTCCGGTCTCAACTGCCGCTAGCGGCCGAACTCACTAAATCTCCTTCGGCGACTGACCTCGGACGACTTGCATCGACAGCTAGGTCATCTTGGAATTATTCTATAATTCAACTTGCTGAATTATTGCATTGCACAAATCATTATCTTGCCCGGCCTTCAGGACAACTTCTCAATTATGCACTTGATCTAACGACTGCTTTCAGGAAAAATCGGAACTTGGGAGAATTTAAATCGTTTTAATTTTGCTCTGGGAGGAACATTTATGACCACTAAAATCAGCAGAAGAGCTGTGCTTGCGACCAGTGTTGTTGCGGCAACCCTGATGGCTTTCGGCGCCCCGGCATTCGCCAAGGCCGAGAAGTCTCTCAAGTGGGCACATGTCTATGAAACGACTGAGCCTTACCACAATTGGGCTGTCTGGGCAGGTGAGGAGCTGGCCAAACGGACCGACAATCGCTACGACATCGAGGTTTTCCCGGCGTCTTCACTCGGCAAGGAAACCGACATCAATGAAGGCCTCGGGCTTGGCACGGTAGACATCATTTACACCGGGCAATCCTTCGCCGGCCGGTCTTTCGGTCCGATGGCCATCGGCGGCACACCTTACATGTTCCGCGATTATGATCACTGGGCAGCCTATCGCGATTCCGAGCTTTTCCAGGAGATGGCCAGCGGCTATCTGGATGCTTCGGGCAATCATGCCATCACCCTGACCTACTATGGCCAGCGTCACGTGACGTCCAACAAGCCGATTCTCAGCCCGGACGACATGAAGGGCCTCAAGATCCGCGTGCCCAATGCGCCGCTTTATATGATGTTCCCGAAGGGCGCCGGTGCCAACCCGACACCAATCGCGTTCTCCGAAGTCTATTTGGCTCTGCAGCAGGGCACGGTTGATGCACAGGAAAATCCGCTGACCACCATTCAGGCCAAGAAGTTCTACGAGGTACAGTCGAACATCAACCTGACCGGTCACATCACGGATTCTCTGCTGACCATCGTTGGCGGTCCGGCTCGCGACCAGATGGACGATGCGGATTACCAGATCCTGGTCGAGGTCCTCAAGGAGGCAGCCGCCGGCTGCACCGCCGACATTCAGCAGAATGAAGCGTCTCTGGCTGACTGGTTCACCGAACAGGGCAACACCGTCAACGTTGTTGACCGTGCTCCGTTCCGTGAAGTGACAATGCCGCTTCACAACGGTCCTGACGCAACCTGGACAAAAGAGCAGTACGACGCGCTTCAGGCACTTTAAGAACCAACTTTGGTCCGGGCCTATCGTGCCCGGACCTTCCCACCTCGTCACATTTCTCTGAATCACGGTTCCAAGTCGGGGAGTGCTGCATGACCGCACCCGGTATGCCGCAGCATCAGATTGAACTGGAAGAAGAGCAGATCGACCTCAGCGACCTTCGCTGGCACGACAGCCTCGTTCTTCTGGTTTTCTGGTTGCTCTTTTCTGTTGTCTTTCTTCAATTCTTCACACGTTACGTTCTCAACGACTCTCTCGGCTGGACCGAGGAGATCGCACGCTACCTGCTGATCGCCGTGACCTTCATCGGAGCCGTGATGGCCGTGCGCAAGGAAAGCATGATCGCGGTCGAAATCTTCTATCGCTGGTTTCCCAGAGGCCTCCGCCGGGCGCTTCAATTCGGTGTCGATCTGGTCTCCATCATCTTCTACGGCACAATGGCCATGACCTGCATGCGGCTCGCGCAGCGGACGCGGCAGAAGATGGTCTCGATCGAAGTCAGCAAGTCCTATGTCTACTGGGGCGTTTCCATCTGCTTTGCCTGCATGTGTCTTCTGGCCATCTGGATCCTCATCAAGCATCTGCGCACTGGCACCAGCCACCTGATCGATCCGGAGCAACCGGACGAACCTGCCACCGGATCGGAGTGAACGCATGGCGCTTCTCATGCTTTTTGGCCTGTTGTTCGGCCTTATCATCGTGGGCGTGCCCGTTGGCATCGCGCTCGCCGGATCCTCCCTCGCCTTCATTCTGGTAACGGGCCAAGTCCCCGATGTCGTCGTCGTGCACCGGATGATCAACGGGGTCGACAGTTTTGCACTTCTGGCCGTGCCCTTTTTCATCTTGGCCGGCAACCTCATGAACACGGCCGGCATCACCAACCGGATCTTCGCCTTCGCGCGGGCCATGATCGGCTGGATGCGGGGCGGGCTTGGCCATGTGAACATCGGTGCATCGGTTATCTTCGCCGGAATGTCGGGCGCAGCTGTCGCTGATGCTGGTGGTCTCGGAGCCATCGAGATCAAGGCGATGCGTGATGCGAAATATGATCCGGGGTTTGCCGTTGGCATCACGGCGGCGTCGTCGACCATCGGACCGATCATCCCCCCGTCCTTGCCCATGGTGATCTATGGCGTCATGGCAGGAGCCTCCATCGGCCAGTTGTTTGCTGCCGGTTTCATTCCTGGCCTGCTGATGGCTGTCGCTCTGATGATCATGGTCGCGTGGTATGCCCGTAGCCGCAATTACCCCCGGGACCAGGCATTTCACTGGAACGTGCTTGGCGTCACCTTCAAGCAGGCTTTCCTGTCTCTGCTCACGCCGGTCATTATCGTAGGCGGCATCTTGTTCGGCGTCTTTACGCCGACCGAAGCTGCAATCGCCGCCTGTGCATGGGCCTTGTTCCTGGGCGTCATCGTCTACCGGACATTGACCCTGAAACGCTTCCTCAGGGTCTCTTTCGACACCATTGAGACGACATCCGTGGTGCTCTTCATCGTCGCAGGCGCTTCGATCTTCGCCTGGATCCTGACGTCGAACCGGGTGACAGAACAGTTCGCGGGCCTCATCCTTCAGGTCTCGGAGAACCCGATCATCGTTCTGGCATTGATCAACGTGATCCTGATCGTCGTCGGCTGTTTCCTGGAGACGGTTGCCGCCATCACGATCCTTGTTCCGGTGCTGCTTCCGATCGTCACCCATGTGGGCGTTGACCCGGTGCATTTCGGCGTCGTCATGGTCCTGAACCTGATGATCGGTCTGCTGACACCGCCGGTTGGCATGGTGCTCTACGTGCTATCGCGCGTGTCGAAGATCCCCTTCGAGCGCTGCCTTTCGGCCACCATGCCGTTTCTGGTGCCGCTCGTTCTGGTGCTGCTGCTGGTTACCTTCGTCCCGGCCCTGTCCATGTGGTTGCCGACGCTGATCTACCGCTAGCGGCAATCCGTCGATCAAATCAGATGGGGCGGTCTAAGGACCGCCCCAGTTGGTGGAGAAGATGCGCAAGACGGTTGACCTTGCTGACGTGTCACCGTCAACTAGGGGCAATATGCTCGTCGCGTTCATTGCCGCCACTGCATTTTCCTTTGACCAGAGAGATTTCATGACCCGCGCCAGATTGTTCGCTCCAATCACCGCCCTTGTCCTTGCCGCGACTGCACCGGCGGCTCATGCCGCTCAATGTGGCGGCGATTTCCGCCAATTCCTGGCTGGCGTCAAGCAGGAGGCGCTGTCCATGGGCCTTTCCGCCCGCGCTGCCGACCGGACACTTGGCAACGCGCAGATCGATCGAAAAGTCCTGTCGCGGGATCGGGCCCAGGGCGTCTTCAAGCTCGACTTTCTGACGTTTTCCAAGCGTGCAATTTCCGGCTATCGCATGAAAAACGGCGCAGCCAGAATGAAACAGTTCGGCGGTGTCTTCAGCCGCGCCGAGAGCGAATACGGCGTACCTGCGCCGGTCATCACTGCCTTTTGGGCCCTGGAAACAGACTTCGGCGCCGTGCAGGGCGACTTCAACACGGTCAACGCCCTGGCAACGCTCGCCCACGATTGCCGCCGCCCGGAGCTGTTTCGTCCGCAGCTGATTGCTGCCATCCACATGGTGCAAAACGGCGATCTGGATCCACGGACCATGACCGGCGCCTGGGCTGGCGAAATCGGTCAGGTTCAGATGCTGCCCGAAGACATCATCAAGTTCGGCAAGGACGGGGATGGAGATGGCCACGTCAACCTGAAGGCCAGCTCGTCCGACGCGATTTTGACCGCGGCTGCATTCATCCAGAACCTCGGGTGGCAACGCGGACAGCCCTGGCTGCAGGAGGTCACCCTGCCTTCAAACTTCGCCTGGGAAACGACCGGTCTGGGCAAGCGCAAGAACGGCAGTGACTGGGCCCGCATGGGCGTCAAAGCCCGCAGCGGCAAGATTTCGAACCTGCCGGCCTCGCTGATCCTGCCACAGGGCCGGAAGGGACCAAAGTTCCTCGCCTATCCGAACTACAACATCTATCTGGAATGGAACCAGTCGTTCATTTACACGACATCCGCGGCCTATTTTGCAACGCGCCTTGCCGGCGCGCCGCGTTATGATGCGGGAAGCCCGGACAAGGGGCTGTCGGATGCCCAAATGAAGCAGCTTCAGACCAAGCTCAAGTCGATGGGATACGATGTCGGCAAGGTAGATGGCATCCTCGGCAGCAATACCCGCGACGCGGTGCAGAACGTTCAAAAGCAACTCGGCATGCCCGCCGACGCCTGGCCGACGCCTGCGCTTCTGTCAAAGCTCTAGGAGAGGCTTACGTTGCTTCCAGGCCGAGGCGCGAGCGGAAACGGGCGAGTTCGGAACCGGTTGCGGCCTCACCACAGAAAATGCGTACATAGGCGGGAACGCGTGCGATGCGTTCCTGCATAGGTTCGCGCACCTGCATGGAAATATACCCGATCTGAGTGAGATAGACCGTGCGCGCCCGAGCGTCGGCTTCCGCCTCCTCAAAGCCTTGCCGCTGCAACAACCGAACGAGTGCGGCAAGACGCAGTTCGTCGGTGCTGTTGACCCGCGACATCACCTCGTCTGACTGCAGGGCCCAGCCACGGACCGCAAATTCAAGCTTTGGATCAAAGGCCTCCTGCTCCAGAAAGCAGTGAATCACGTTGAGCATGCCCTCGGCCGGCGTCTCCGCATAGGCCTCGCTTGCCTTGACCAGTGCCGTCGTGTTTTTCCCGTCCCAGTGATCCAGCAAAGCTGCCAGCAAAGACGTGCGGTTTTCAAAGAACCAGTAGAAGCTTGTGCGCGAGAGGTTGAGCTGGCTCGCTAGCGGCTGAATTTTCACCGCATCCACGCCGCCTTCCATCAGCGCGGACAGCGCAGCCTTCAGCCAGAGGTCTCGTGAGCCACGCCAGCCTGCGTCTTTGGTGGCCACGTCCCTGGTGGCCGCGTCTTTCGCTGCGACCGGCCTGCTGTCTTCGATATCCATAGTGCCTTCTATAGGCGATTTCCGCCGCGCGACGCAACAAAACCGACATCAATGACCATAAACTTGACAGTCATGTATATTTTCAATTCTACTTTGGATGTCTTTAGCCGAAGCCGAGGCCCACATGTCCAGCGATCCCCTCCTCCAGCCATTCCAGCTCAAGCATCTGACACTGCGCAACCGGGTGATGATCACGTCCCACGAGCCTGCCTATCCCGAAGACGGCATGCCCAAGGACACCTATCGCGCCTATCACGTGGAACGGGCAAAGGCAGGTGTTGCGCTCACCATGACCGCGGGCTCGGCATCCGTCTCGAGGGACAGTCCGCCGGTCTTCAACAACATCCTGGCCTGGAAAGACGAAGTCGTCGGCTGGATGAAGAAACTCACCGACGAGTGCCACGATCACGGCGCGGCGGTGATGATCCAGCTGACCCATCTGGGTCGGCGGACCCGTTGGGACAAGGCTGATTGGCTGCCGGTCATTTCGGCGGGCCACGAGCGTGAACCAGCACACCGGGCCTTTCCCAAACAGGCCGAGGACTGGGACATCGCGCGGATCATCACGGATTATGCAGATGCTGCAGAGCGCATGAAAGCAGCTGGGCTGGACGGGATCGAGCTGGAATCCTACGGCCATCTGGTCGAACAATTTGCCTCCCCGCTGACCAACAATCTCGACGCCCCCTATGGCGGCGACCTCGACAACCGGATGCGGTTCACTTTCGACATCCTACGGGCGATCCGGGAGCGTGTCGGGACTGAATTCATCGTTGGCATCCGGTATTCGGGGGATGAGGACCTGCCCGGCGGCCTCACCAAGGAAGACGGCATGGAGATCTCCCACAAGCTGAAGAACAGCGGGTTGGTGGACTTCCTCAACATCATCCGGGGGCACATCGATACCGACCCCGGATTAACCGATGTCATCCCCGTTCAGGGCATGCGCAATGCGCCGCATCTTGATTTCGCGGGCGAGATACGCGCGGCAACAAGGTTCCCGACGTTCCACGCGGCCAAGATCCCCGATGTCGCCACCGCGCGTCACGCTATCGCCAGCGGCAAGCTCGACATGGTCGGCATGACGCGGGCGCATATGACCGACCCTCATATTGTCGCCAAGATCCTGGCCGGTGAAGAGGAACGAATCCGGCCCTGTGTCGGAGCCAACTACTGCCTCGATCGCATTTATCAGGGCGGCGCTGCCTATTGCATTCACAACCCGTCAACCGGACGCGAATTGCAGCAGCCGCATCAGATCGCAAAGTCGGAGGTGCCCAAACGCGTTGTCATCGTCGGCGCCGGGCCTGCGGGCCTGGAGGCTGCACGTGTTTCAGCCGAACGTGGACATGAAGTCATCGTTCATGAAGCTGCCAACAACCCCGGCGGCCAGATCCGCCTGACGTCGCTGAGCGAACGACGCCGAGAGATGATCTCCATCATCGACTGGCGTTTCCAGGAGTGCACACGCCTCGGAGTCACATTTCGCTTCAACAGCTTTGTTGACGCATCCACCGCTCTCGAAGACGACCCGGATGTGATTGTCATCGCGACCGGTGGCCTGCCGCATACCGAAGTGCTCCAGTCCGGCAATGAGCTGGTCGTTTCGGCCTGGGATATCCTGTCGGGCGACGTCAAGCCTGGGTCGAATGTCCTGGTTTATGATGACGCAGGCGATCACTCCGGCCTTATGGCGGCGGAAAAAATCGCGGCAACCGGCGCGAAGGTGGAAATCATGACACCGGACCGGTCCTTCGCCCCCGAAGTCATGGCGATGAACCTCGTCCCTTACATGCGATCCCTGCAAAAGCTCGACACGACATTCACCGTGACGTGGCGGCTTCAGTCGGCAAGCCGTGACGGCAACGAACTTCTGGCCGAGGTTGGCAGCGATTACGGCGACTTCACGCGGCAAAGACGGCTCGACCAGATCGTGGTCAATCACGGCACACGGCCGCTGGATGAGCTCTATTTCGAGCTGAGGCCAGGCGCGTCGAACCTGGGAGAAGTGGACTATCAATCCCTCATTGACAGTGCGGCTCAGACGGTTTCATCGAACCCGGACGGCAGCTATCAGCTGTTCCGCATCGGCGACGCTGTGGCGGCCCGCAACACGCACGCGGCCGTCTATGACGGATTGCGCCTGGCCAGGACGCTTTAAGCAACGACCGAGGGCGGCGCTGACGCGCCGCCACCTTCTCAGCGCGGTGCCATGCGGATCGCGCCGTCGAGGCGAATGGTTTCGCCGTTGAGCATCTCGTTCTCACAGATGGATTTGACAAGCTGGGCATATTCCGAGGCCCGGCCGAGGCGCGAGGGAAACGGCACCTGTTTACCAAGACTGTCCTGCACCTCCTGAGAGAGGCCAAGCAGCATCGGCGTTTCGAAGATGCCAGGCGCAATCGTCATAACCCTAATTCCGGATTGAGACAGATCGCGCGCAATGGGCAGTGTCATTCCGGCAATGCCTGCCTTGGATGCAGCATAGGCCACCTGACCGACCTGGCCGTCAAAGGCTGCCACGGATGCGGTCGAGATAACGACCCCGCGTGCACCGTCCTCATTGATCGGCTCTTGCGCCGCCATGGACGCAGCGGCCAGCGATGTACAGCGGAAGGATCCGACAAGGTTGACGGCGATCACCTTCTCAAACATGTCCATCGGATGCGGCTCACCGCGTGAAACGGTCTTGGCGACGGGCGCTATGCCGGCGCAATTGACAAGAAGGCGCTCCACGCCGTGGGCATGGCGGGCGGCCGCAAAGCCTGTCTCGACGCTTTCCTGATCCGTAACGTCGACTTCAACGAAGAGACCACCGATCTCCTCGGCAGTGGCCTCGCCCTGCTCCTTGTCCCGGTCGAAAATCGTGACCCTTACGCCCTCACGGGCCAGCATGTGGGCGGTCGCTGCGCCCAGCCCTGACGCACCGCCCGTGACAACGGCAGCGATCGTTTGATTCAGTTGCATCTTCCCTCCAGGTCAATTTACAAATCAAACCATTGTTTTTAAATAGTTTTCATTGATAAATTGACTATTACGTCAATATAAGATTAAAAATGAACCCAAAGACGCTTGCGGTCAAGAGGCTGATGCCGTTAAGGGAGCGTTGGGACAGTCAATGCCACGAGCTGTCTGGCCGACTTATACGAGCACCGCGAGATCTATCGGCTTGCCGAGGCCCGACACCAAGACAGCCGGTCGCTGCTCGGCCTCCGGTCCGGTATAGCCCTGTTCTCGAGCGAGGGCGTAGGTCTTGCTGTCGGTCAGGGCAGCACTGTGTTGATGCTTGTTGGCGTCTTCCAGCTTCGCGGCACGGTTCACCGCGTCTCCGATCACCGTGAACTCCAGCCTGTCGGTACTGCCAACGGTTCCAACCATGATCGATCCGGCTGCGACAGCTGTGCCCACGCGCAGAGGCTCCGGCCAGCCCGCTTCTGTGAAGCGCGATTGCTGCGCGGAGATCTCTGTTACCAGTCGCCGTGCGGTTCGCACTGCGTCGGCCGCATAGGTCGAAGACGGCATTACAGCGCCAAAGGTGGCAAGAATGCCGTCGCCCAGGAACTTGTCGACCCGGCCGCCCTCGTCCTTGATGATCTCAAGCGCGAGCCCCTGGTAGGCTGCCAGAACGGCCATGACCCTTTCAGGCGGCAGCGCACTGGCGGTTGCTGTGAAGGAGCGAATGTCGAGATAAAGGATCGCGGCATTTCGAACGCTCCCCTGCCCGGCAATCAATGCGGCTTCGGACGTCGTGATGGAGGCCGCAACCTCAGGCGCGAAGAAACGGCGCAGGTCGGTCGCGGCGGCCTGATCTCGCGTCGCTTCGAAGAGCATCACCCTGCCCCGGTAAAGGGCCGCGCTCAAAACGCCCGTGACCATCAGGATCACCATCGTCTTGTCGAGTTCGGCGCCGATCAGGATCGTGTTGCCCGTCAGGTAGTCAACATAGTTGCGGGTCACCCGCATGTGATCCATGTCAGCCAGCACCGCATAGGCGACGAGACCGAGCCAACCGGCAACCGCCACAAGGCCAGTCGTGAGGACAAACCGCGGATCGAACCGCAAGGCGCGCAGGGCGATGAAGATGAAGACATACATCAGCGTCGGGGCCTTCAGATAGAAGGTCGGGTGCTGGCCGTATTGAATGTGGAAGGAAAAGATCAGGCCAACGAGCAGCGCCATATCGACTGCGATCGACAGAAGCAGCAGCCATTTGGGCAACTCGACCCGGTAGGACAAGGCAAGACGGGCGATCGTGAAAATGAAGTAGCCGCCCAGCGCAACAGGCACAAAATTGAAGCCACTGCTGCCTTCCGCCTTGGGTGCGATTGCATAGAGGGCCGAGAAAAACAGCACGATCACCAGCTGTACCCAACCGATCAGACGCTCCGAGGCGATTTCGCGCTGATGGATTTCCGCCCGCACCCGGGCCGGCAGGCCGCTTTCGGGCGGGCCTCCCTGGAGTATATAGCGGATCCAACCACCCAAACGCGCCATCTAATCCTCATCGTGTATGCTGCTTGCAGGCCATGCTGATGGATCTGCGAGCCAGGCGCAACCGCGGCTAGCGCTTTGTGATGGGACGTGATCAGACGCGCCAAGACAGCTTCTTCCGAGAGTAGATCAAAGCCCGTCAGGGAACGATCAGCATGCCTTCCTTGGCAATGAGGGTACCGGGATGGATCGCTTCGGCAGCCTTCGCGATCTCATCGAGCTCATCATCGCTGCGACGCGGATCGTGATGAATCAACACGGGAACTTTCACATTCGCCTGTCCGGCGAGTTCCAGCGCTTTCTGCCATGTTGAATGGCCCCAGCCCTCGTAGGTCGGATATTCCTCATCCGTGAACATCGCGTCATAGATCATATAATCGACGCCTTCGACAAAGCTCCTGACGTTGGCATCAATTTCCGGGTTGCCATGCTCATGATCGGTGATGATTGCAATGGACTTGCCCCGATATTCAAAGCGATATCCGCAAGCGCCGCCCGGGTGGTTCAGCTTCACTGTGCGGATCACAAGCTCGCCATCCCGCTCCAAGGTATCGCCGGCGGAGAAGGACTTGAACTCAACCGCTTTCAGGGTCTTCGCGGCGACCGGGAAGATCGGCGGCGACATGATGCGGCTGACGATGTCAGCCAGACTGGTCTCGTCCTGAAAGTGCCCTGCCCATGCGCGGACCTTGAAGCGCTCATCGTAAGCAGGCTTGAAGAACGGCAGACCACAAATGTGGTCAAGGTGCGTGTGGGTGAAAAGCAGGTCAAATTCACGCGGCATCGCTTGGCACAGATTCATGCCGAGATTTCTTGCGCCAGAACCACAATCCACCAGAATCAGAGCATCGCCAGCGCGAATTTCCAGGCAGATTGTCTCCCCGCCATAGCGCAGGGTGCTCGCGCCCGGTGTCGGTGTTGACCCCCTGGCGCCCCAGCAGCGAAGCGAAAATTCTGTCGCCAATCCGTTTCTCCTTAAGCCGCGGCGTCCGAGCGGGCAGCGGCAAGATCACGTGTCGTGCGCTCAAGTCGCAGTGCCAAGGTTCTCATAACCTCCAGCGACATTTCAGGAAACTCCTTGAGCAATTTCAGGAAATCATCTTTCGATACCGTTAGGACATCCATATCGGACGCTGCAATCAAGGTTGCTGTCCGTGGAACGTCGCACAAAATGGCGATTTCCCCCACGATCGAGTTTTCTTTCACCTGTGCCACGACCTTCTCACCGTCAGGCGTGTTGACGATCACATTGGCAGCGCCCTTCAAGAGGATGAATGCGCTGTCGCCTTCCTCCCCTTGTGTACACATGCGTTCGCCAGCCTTGTACTCCATACGGTCGGAGATGAAGGCAAGCAGTCGGAGTTTGGTTTCGTCGATCCCGCGAAACAGGGGCACCTTTCTGAGGGCCTCGACTTCAGTTTCCAAAGACACAGTTACCTCCTTTGCCGTTTCCGGCAATCTTGCCCTGGCGATCGTTTAGAAAACGCCCGAGTGCAGAAAAGCACCTTGTTCGCCCGGCCTCAAGCATGCTCATCGCTATCTTGGGACATACGCCCTTGTTCCAAAACCAATTTCTTTTGAAATCCGCTGGCCGCCGCTGCGTTAGGCGCGCCAAACAAAAAGGTTCGTCCCTTGAGAATTTCTTGCAGGGTCGCACGCAACGCCTGATCTTCTTCACCAACACCGGTGGCAATATCGTCCAGGATGGTGAGCTTGGCGTTTTTCAAAAGCGCGCGGACAAGGGCCAGTCGCCTGCGTTGTCCCGCAGACAGACGCGAACCTGAGACTCCCACATGGTAATCAAAGCCGGCAAAGACAATGGGCTCGCGCAGACCGGTCTCTTCGACGATGGTGCGGATCACCGCATCGATGCGCTGACGGGCGTCCCGCCGGTCGACACGCGGGCGACCGAAGAGCAGATTGTCCTCGATGGTCAGCGGCGGGAGGTAAAGCTCCGGATCGATGGCAACAAAACTGTCACCGGTCGCGACCACCTTCTTGTGGAAAGTGGCGCGGGCCGCGACCACGGCCTCCTTCATGGCGTCGTCCATGACGCCAAGACGGTGCCGCGCAGGAACCAGTTTGAACGCCAGTGCAATCAGGCGGTCCTGATCGGCCTGGGTCAGTCCCGGCCTTTGCTGTTCGGAGCGCGCAACACGGGTGATCCGATCAAATTCGGGCAGATCATCCTGCGTGATGAACGAGTAGTTCCCCAACAAGCCGCTGTCGCCGCTGACATTGGCAAACAGCTCAACCATGGTCTCCGCAATCTTCAGGCCGATTTCGCGGAGCTTTCCATCCAGCCCGGTTTCCTTCAAAAACGCCCGGACCTCAGGCAGCTCAGGCACATTTTCCATGCTGATTTCAGGATCGGACGGCACAGCGAAGAAGAGGTTCTCGGCAAGGCTCGCACTGGCGTTGAATTTCGAGATATCCCAGAGTTCGACGAGGCCGGCAATTTCGGGATCCCCGGCAATACGCGCAGCAAGTTTCCTGCGCACCGCCAGGATACGATCAGCAAAAACGTCGTCCATAGCCGGATCAAAGCGAGACTGCAGACCGAGACGATAGATGTCGGATTCCAGAGAGACCGCCTTCAGAAGGTCTAGGGCGCGTGCGTCCAACCCATGCATATCCTCGACACCTGCGGCCGAGAAATCATCCCAGACAGCGGCAAGATCGTAGGTCGGGTTTTTGGTTTCTGCAGCTTCCGCTAGCCGTCGCTTGTAATCACTGAGCGCGCTTCCTTCCCGCTCAAGCTCGGCAAGCGGTCTATGGCGGAGACCGTAGTAGAGATTGTCCCGGATCGTCCCCGTCCAGATATGTACTGCGCCGCCGACGTAGGCGATCTCGCGGCCCAAAGTGGAGGCGGTGAGTTTGTCCAGATCCCGTGTTCCGATCTTCACGGTTCCGGAGGCCGGGCTGACAAGTCCGGCTGCCAGCTGCAACACCTCCGATCGGCCTGATCCATCGGGACCGATGATCGCAAAGGCGGCTCCCTCGGGAACCTTCAAATTGATGTCCGTCACCTCCTGACCAGCGGCGCCGCCAGAGAAACTTACACCCGACATCTCCAGGTCACCGGTCAGCTCGACGCACTCATCGGCGGTCAGACGCTCGACCGGATAGATATCCGCCGGGTCAAAGTTTTCGACGACCGTCTGATACTTCACATCCACATCGGCGACGAGCTGGTAGTAGGCCAAGAGTTCCTTCCAGGGGCCAGCCAGATCCTTGTAAGCAGCGATGACCGCCAGCAGCGCACCCATGCTCAAATTGCCTTCGATGACGAGATAACCACCGATCAGGTAGAAGAAGAACGGCGTCAGCTGATTCATGAAGTTATTGAGAAACTTGATGAAATATTTGCGATTGAAGATCTCATAGCGGATCTTGAAATTCTCGTAGAGACGGTCCGAAAGATCCGCCGAATGCCAGGCCGCGGCATCGTTTGCGTGGATCTCCGGCACGCCGGAAATGCTCTCGCCAACCTTGTCTGCGATCAGGCGAACGTTCTTCACGCGCCTGCGCGACAGCAGGATCACCTTGCGCTGCAGCTTGGGGATCACATAGCCCTGAACCGGATAAGACGAGATTGCAGCGAGACCCAGAAGCGGATCCTGCATGAAGATAAAGCCGAGCTGCACCACCAGCATCCCGCCCTGATAGGCCGGCAGAGCGAAAGCCTCACCAATGAAACCGCCGACGTCCTCGACCTCGGAGGTGATCATTGGGATGATCTCGCCGGAGCTCACCTTCCTGAAGTGTGGCAAGCGAAACCGAAGGACCCGCTGAAAGAGCTCGAAGCGCAACCGCCGCAGCATGCGCTCACCCAAACGCCCCTTATAGACGTTGATGTAGAGCTTCAGACCGTTGGAGAGGACGACGAGCCCGAGGAAGCCGACACACAGCAGCAGCAGGTAGGAAATCTGGTCGAACTCAAAGCCAAAAATATCTCGTGGAAAGTCATCGCCCTGCACTGCGTCATTGACAATCAGCTTGGGCAATTCCAGGAGCACATAGCTTACCGGATAGGACAGCACGGTGACGAGAAGGATGAAAATCTGTTGCTTGGCGCTAAACTTCCAAATGAAGCTAAAAAGGCTTTTTTCCATTACCCCATCCAGATTGACCCGCACCAACGTCGTGCACCTGTCGGATTTTTAGTATATTACCCCTCGAAGGGGGATGTGCCACTGATGTTTGACCTTCAAGCCAAAGATCAGGTCAGTTACAAGTAAGACCCGACCGAGGGCCTGCCAAGTGCAGGTGTCAACACCGCGAGCCGGATCGGCGCAACGAATGGGGAAGTATGCGGTCGAATTCACCGAAAATTTTGATCTACAGCCACGATTCGTTCGGGCTGGGTCATCTCCGCCGTTGCCGCGCGATTGCTCATTCGCTCGTCGGGACCTTCGATGACCTGTCGGTTCTGATTCTGTCCGGATCTCCGATCATTGGCAGTTTCGAGTTCAGGTCGCGGGTGGATTTCGTCCGGATTCCTGGCGTTATCAAGCTGCGCGACGGCGAATACACCCCGCTTTCCCTGCATTTGAACATCGATCATACCCTGGCGATTCGCTCCTCCATCATCGAGCACACCGCAAAAGTCTTTGATCCAGACATTTTCATCGTCGACAAGGAGCCATTGGGTCTGCGCGGCGAAGTCGTACCGACGCTCGAGGCACTGAAGGACACGGATACACGCCTTGTGCTTGGCCTGCGCGATGTCATGGATGATCCGGAAATCCTGCGCCACGAATGGGAGCGCAAGAACGTCTATCCCGCGCTGCAGTCGCTTTATGACGAGATCTGGGTCTATGGCCCAGAAGGCATCTGCAACCCCGTTGAGGGAATCGACCTGCCGGAAGGCATCGAGGAAAAGCTGCGCTACACCGGCTATTTGCGCCGCAGTCTTCCTGAAGGCGCCGAGACGGTTCCCAAACCCTCTCCCTTCGGAGAAGAGCCCTATATTCTGGTGACTCCAGGCGGCGGCGGCGATGGCGTCGAGATGGTCGACTGGGTCATGCGCGCCTATGAAGCGCGCAAGTACCCGCTGTTTCCTGCCCTGATCATTCTCGGTCCCTTCATGCCGGCTGCATCAGTTGCCCAGTTCGTTGAGCGCGCCGAACACTTGCGCGACGTTGAAATCATTCGCTTCACGCCGCAGATCGAGCCCTACCTGGCCAATGCCACGGCGATTGTTGGCATGGGCGGCTATAATACGTTCTGCGAGATCCTCTCGTTCGACAAACCAACGTTGATGGTTCCGCGCATCGTTCCACGCCGCGAACAAGCGATTCGGGCAGCGCGCGCCGAGGCAAGCGGCCTGCTGAATGTTCTGCCGATCGACGCCTATCCGGACCCGGACCTGATGACCGAAGCACTGGTGGCACTGCCGAACGCACCGCGTCCATCAGCTGCCGGTGTCGAGAACCTGCTTGGCGGCCTCGAACTCATCGAGGAACGTGTCGGCGAGATCTTCGAGGAAAATCGACCGGGCCAATCTGAGCAGAAGCTCGTCAACTTCTAGGGCGCCACTCCCGGACCAAAGCCCAACACGACCAATCACAAGAGAATTCCCATGTCCCGCATCGCCGTCGTGGTCAAAGGCTATCCGCGCCTTTCCGAAACCTTCATCGCCCAGGAAATCCTGGGGCTGGAACGGCGGGGCATCCCGATCCTGATCGTGGCGCTTCGAAAGCCCTATGATCCCTTCATCCACGAATTGCACCGGCAAATCTCGGCCGAAGTGCTTTACCTCCCCGAGTACGTCAAGGACGATCCTGCTCGTGTCGCCAGAGCAAAACGCTGGGCCGAAAGCCAGCCGACCCATGCCGCTGCCAAAGCACTTTTCGATGCAGATTTCACGCAAGAGCACAATGCCGGCCGCCAGCGGCGGTGGGCACAGGGCTGCGTCTTTGCCCATGAGTTGCCCGAGGACATTTCCTGGATCCACACGCATTATCTGCATACGCCATGCTCGGTTGCGCGCTATGCCGCGCACCTATCGGGCCGCGGATGGTCCTTCTCGGCCCATGCCAAGGATATCTGGACAAGCCCGGAATGGGATCTCCGGACAAAGCTGGACGACGCGGCCTGGGGTGTGACATGTACAGGTGTCAACACCGCGCACCTGAAAGGCCTTTCGGCGGCGCCCGAGAAGGTCGAACTCGTCTATCACGGCCTTGACTTCACCGGCTTCCCGATGCCGCGCGAGACACCCTCCACGCGCGACGGCTCAGGAGAGCCCGTCCGGATTCTGTCGGTCGGACGTGCCGTTGAAAAGAAGGGTTATGACGACCTGCTTCACGCATTTGCGCAGTTGCCCGATGGCCTCAACTGGCAATTCGTTCACATCGGTGGCGGGGAACTCTCCGATCAATTGCAGCAGCTTGGCGAAAAGCTGGGCCTTTCGGACCGCATCATCTGGAAGGGCGCACAACCGCGCGAAGAGGTGATCAAGGCATGCGCCGAGGCCGATCTCTTCACCTTGCCGTCCAAACTCGCGAAATCCGGCGACCGGGACGGTCTTCCCAACGTTCTGATGGAAGCCCAATCCATGGGCCTGTGCTGCCTGTCGACACAGGTCTCCGCGATACCGGAACTGATCACTGACGGCAAAACCGGCCGTCTTGTGCCCCCCGCAGACCGGGATGCACTGAGCGCGGCGCTGGCCGAGTTGATTGCGGATCCCGCCCGGCGTGATAAGCTTGGCCGCGCCGCTTCGGACCATGTGCGCAAGGAATTTGCCAGCGCGCCAGGGCTTGATCACCTGGCCGAAAAATTCCGCAAGGTCCTCTAAGGTTCTCAAGCACCGGGATCAGCCTCTTGAAGATCGCCTTCACAGCGCCGATGAAGCCGCTGGACCATCCGGTCCCGTCCGGCGACCGGACCATGGGGCGCCTGATTGTCCAGGCGCTTGAGTCGCGCGGGCATGACGTTCGTGTCGCCAGCCGCTTCCGCTCTTGGTCGAAAGACAGCGGCGAGGACGTTCAGCGCGCGATCCGCGACGAGGCTCTGGCGGAAGCCGACCGGGTGGCTGGCGAATGGCTTGCCGAAGGCTACCGGCCGGATGTGTTTCTGACCTACCACCTCTATCACAAGGCACCGGACTGGATCGGCCCCGCGCTTGCCGACAAATTCGGCATCGCCTACGCCATCGTCGAGGCAAGCCGCGCACCAAAGCGCAAAACCGGCCTCTGGGCCTTCGGCTTCGAGGCTGCCGATGCAGCCCTGGCCCGGGCAGATCAGGTCGCGGCCCTTCACAAGGCAGACAGCGAATGTCTGGCTGACGTCGTTTACAAGGATCGGCTGAGGGTTCTTCTCCCCTTTCTGGACGCAGAACCATTTGAAGAGGCGGCTCGACATGGCGCGGCCACGCCACATTCTCCGCTGAAGCTTTTGACCGTGGGCATGATGCGTGACGGCGACAAGACCCGTTCCTACGAAGTTCTGGCCGATGCGCTTGCCCGCGTTGCCGACCTGCCCTGGGAACTGACCATCATTGGCGACGGGCCCAATCGCGAAAGTATTCTGGCGCGCTTTCCTGAAACCCGCGTCCGATGCCTTGGAGCCATGGAGCCGGAAGATCTTCCGGACCTCTATGCGGCCCATGACCTCTTTGTCTGGCCGGCCATCCGCGAAGCCTTCGGATTTGTGTTCCTCGAAGCACAGGCCGCTGGCCTCGGCGTCGTCGCGGGAGACACATTCGGCGTTCCCGACATTGTCCGGCATGGCGAGACAGGGCTGTTGTCAGCGGAAGGCGACGCTGAAGCCCTTGCCGCCAATCTGCGCCAGGTTCTTGAAGCACCTGACCGGGCCAAGACCCTTGGCGATGCCGCCCGAGCCCATATCGCGGCCAACCACAGGCTGGAGGCTGGAGCCCAGCGTCTCGACGCCCTGCTGGAAGCGGCTCTCGATCAACGCTGGGACCGCACGCCAGCGCCCTCCCGCCCAGCAATCGTTCCGGACCAGACATGACGCATTCGGCTTTCATCCATGTTCAGCATCTCCTGGGCACAGGTCACGCGGTGCGCGCCGCCGCCATCGGCAAAGCGCTGACGGCCCGTGGTGTCGACGTGACCCTGGCAACTGGCAACCTGTTGCCGCCAACCCTGGACACCACCGGCCTCAAGGTCGTGCAATTGCCGCCGGTAAAGAGCCCGGACGCTGTCTTCAACCGGCTGGTGACGCCGGACGGCGACCCGATTGACATTGCCTGGGAGGAAATGCGGACGGCCGCAACATTGGACGCCTTTGCGGCCAAGCCCCATGATCTGCTTCTGACCGAAACCTATCCGTTTGGGCGCCGCCAGTTCGAGTTCGAGCTCTCTGCGCTTTTGGATGCCGCACGGCGGCGTGACAGGCCGCCGCTGATCGCCACATCCATCCGGGATATTCTCGTGCGCAAGCAGGAGCTTTGGAAAGAGGAATGGATGGCCGATCAGGCCGTGAAGTTCTACGACCGGATCCTGTGCCACTCCGACCCGGATTTCGTTCAGCTGTCCGACAGTTTCCCCTTTGCCGATAAGGTCGAGCATCTGCTGCGATACACGGGCTTTGTCGGCGGCGGCAAGCGCCCCGTCCCGCCCGATGGCGTGGGCGAAGATGAAGTGATCATTTCCTGCGGTGGCGGCGCAGTCGCCGAAGGACTGTTGATGGCCGCTCTCGAGGCCCGCCCCCTCTCCCGGCGCGCTGAAGACACGCATTGGCGGATTTTGGTCGGCCACGATATTTCCGAAGACGCCTTCCAGACCTATCGCAAGAGCGCAGGCGACGGATTGATCGTGGAGCGCGCGCGAAGGGATTTTCCCGGACTTCTGGAGCGGGCGCGGCTGTCTGTTTCTCAGGCAGGCTACAACACGGTGCTGGATGTGCTCATTGCCGGCGTCCCGGCGGTCTTCGTGCCCTTTGCCCAGGTAAAGGAAACCGAACAGACCCAGCGGGCCAACGCTCTCGCTTCCCATGGCCGGGCTGTCGTCACACCGGAACAGAACCTGACGCCGGAGCGGCTCGCCGCGGCGATCGACGACGCACTTGCCCTGCCCCGATCGTCTCATCAGGTTCTGCTCGGCGGCGCAGAAAAAAGCGCCGATATTCTTCTGGAAGACTTGAAGGCCCGCGCTGCATGAGTTCAGACTTTGACCGTTTCCAGGCTGAGCTGACCGTCCATCTCGACTGGTTTGCCGAACGCGGCAAAAAGGTTCGTTTCTGGTGGCGGGATGATGATGCGGTTGAGCCGACCGAGGATCTCGACCGCCTGCTTGCGATCGCCAATGCCCATGACGTTGATGTCGCCCTTGCGGTCATTCCCAAACATGCGAGGGAAGCGCTTGCAGAGCGGCTTTCAAACGAACCTCATGCGGTCATCTTGCAACATGGCTTTCAGCACAAGAATTTCCAGCGCAAGGACTTGGGCGAAAAGGCCGGCGAACTGGGCTCACGTCGGGATCCGGATCAGTTGATCGCAGAACTTGCCGAGGGCAAGGCGCGTCTTGAGGAACTCTTTGGCGGTCGCTTCGTGCCGGCCATGGTCCCGCCCTGGAACCGGATTGCGCCCGAGATCTCGCGCCGCCTGCCCGGCATTGGTCTCGATGGCTTGTCGACCTTCACCTGGCATCATTTCCCCCGTCCGGGGCAGGTACAAAGCCACGTCGACATTATCAAGTGGAAGAAAGACCGCCGCTTCATCGGCTGGAACAGCGCCCGCCTGCGCCTCGACCTGCAGCTCTGCCGCCGCCGGACCAACCCGTCCGAGCCGCTCGGCATTCTCAGCCACCACCTCGCCCATGAAGACGGCTGCTATGAGTTCCTCGACCGCTTCCTCAACATCGCCGCACACCACCCGGGGGCTGAGTGGCCGCGGGTGAAGGATCTGTTTTCGAAGTAGCGCTTTTTCTTCCGACCACGCCATTCAATCTCCCTCGTGATGGGGAGATGTCTGCGCATGCAGACAAGAGATGTGATGAAGGCCCTCCTCTGCTTGATCAAATCCGCGTGGCAGCTCTTGGCCCGGGAAGTGAAATGATCCTAAGATCAGTGTCCCGCCATCGCTTCCTTCGGAGCCTTCATGTCTTCTCACGACCATGATCATTCCCACGATCACAACCATTCAGAGCTCTCGCCGATTGAGCTGCGGGTGCGTGCGCTGGAAACGCTGTTGACGGAAAAGGGCTATGTCGACCCGCCGGCGCTGGATGAGCTGATCGAGACCTATGAGACAAAGATCGGCCCGAAGAACGGCGCGCGTGTTGTTGCAAGGGCCTGGAGCGATCCTGCTTATCGGGACCGGCTGATGAGCGACGCGACCGCCGCGATCGCCGAATTCGGCTTCACCGGCCGTCAGGGTGAACACATGGTGGCGGTCGAGAACACGCCGGACACCCACAACATGGTCGTTTGCACCCTTTGCTCCTGCTATCCGTGGACGGTGCTGGGCCTGCCACCGGTCTGGTATAAATCCGCGCCCTACCGCTCCCGCGCCGTGCGTGACCCCTCCGGCGTTCTGACGGAATTCGGCGTTCGCCTGCCGGAGAAGACCGGCATCCGCGTCTGGGATTCGACCGCGGAAGTGCGCTACCTCGTGATCCCCATGCGGCCGGAGGGCACCGAAGGCTGGAGCGAAGACCAACTAGCCGAGCTCGTTACCCGAGACAGCATGATCGGAACCGGGTTGGCGCTGTCGCCGCAGGCTCTGGAGGCGGCCCGATGAATGGCGCGCAGGACCTCGGTGGCCAGATGGGCTTTGGCGCGATCGAGCTGGAGGAAAACGAGCCGAATTTTCACGGCAAATGGGAAGAGCGGGCCTTTGCCATCACCCTTGCCATGGGCGCGACCGGCTCCTGGACGCTCGACACCTCCCGCTTTGCCCGCGAGAGCCTGCCTCCCGCCATCTATCTTGGCACCAGCTATTACGAGATCTGGACAAGGGGCCTGGAAAAGCTCTGCCTACAGGCAGGGCTGTTCAGCGAAGACGAGCTTGCGAGCGGCCACAAGATCCAACCGCCTTCGCCGGTAAAACGCGTCCTGCAGGCTAAGGATGTGGCGGCCACCCTTGCCAAGGGCGGGCCCGTGGACCGGCCGGAGACAGCCCCTGCCGCCTTCAAGGTTGGTGACAGGATCCGCACCAAGGTGATGCATCCGGAAGGCCACACGCGCCTTCCGCGCTATGCCCGGGGCTGCGAAGGTGTGATCGAAGCCGTTCACGGCGTCCACGTCTTCCCCGACACCAATGCGCGCGGCGACGGCGAACAGCCGACCTGGCTTTATGGTGTTGCTTTCAAGGGCACGAACGTCTGGGGTCCGGACAGCGATCCGAAAGTAAGCCTGAGCCTTGATCTCTGGGAGCCTTATCTTGACCGCCTCTGATCTGATGGATGCCTCCCCGGCCATTCCCATCGGTGAGGACGGCCCGGCCTTTTCCGCCCCCTGGGAGGCCAAGGTCTTTGCCATGACCCTGAGCGCCTATGACGCTGGGCTTTTCACCTGGAAGGACTGGGCACAAACCCTTGGCGCGGAACTGGCCAAGGACGCGCCCGGCGCGCCATGCAAGCCCTATTACGAACACTGGCTGACAGCCTTTGAGAAACTGCTGGCCGCCAAGGGCCTCACCTCTCTTGCCGACCTCGGCAGACTTCAGGACGCCTGGGACAAAGCCGCCCGCGCCACACCCCACGGCGAACCGATTGCGCTCAAGAGCTAGTTCACTCTCCCGCAGATCAGGCGCTGACACCCAGAAATCGACCCGAGTTGGCCTTGAAATCATCAGCTGCAAAACGCACGAACCGGCGTATCCGCTCGACGTTTTTCAGGTCGGGATGTGTCAGCACCCAGATATCGAAGTAGCGGCTGAGTTCGAAGCCGGGAACACGCTCAAGTTCAGGATCCGTGTCACCCAGAAAGCAGGGCATGCGGCCGATTCCCATCCCGGCCCTGACGGCAGACTGCGTTGCGATCATGTCGTCGCAGACCACGGTCGTATGGGCATTTGGAAAACGTGCCCGAACCTCCTTTGGCGGCTGCTTGCCCCACCATTTGAACGAGACGCTCTCAATTGCCTCCGCGCTCGAACTGCTGGCAAAGGCTTCCGAGTGGCTGCGCAGATACTCTCTCGAGGCGTAAAAGGTTCTGTTTTGGCCTGTTGCAAGGCGGCCAAATAGGTTTTCGTCCGGGCGATCTGTCACCCTGATGGCCACATCCGCCTCACGCCGGTGCAGACTGAGGATCTCGTTTGCCGCGTTCATTGAAAGTTCAATACGCGGGTGAAGCCGGGCG
Organism: Roseibium polysiphoniae; assembly: GCF_014842925.1. Lineage (GTDB taxonomy): Bacteria > Pseudomonadota > Alphaproteobacteria > Rhizobiales > Stappiaceae > Roseibium > Roseibium polysiphoniae. The sequence goes on along the minus strand of NZ_JACYXJ010000001.1, from coordinate 268,358 downwards.
AAGCGCGCCATGGTGTCGGCAAGACCGGACTGGAAGATCAGCTGGGCGGCCGTGACCCGCAAGGAGCCTTCCAGCACGGTATCCTGAGCGGTGATACGCGTGTCCAGACTGTAGAGTTCGGTCTCGATCCGCCTGGCGCTCTCGACCGCCTCGCTGCCTGCGGGCGTGGGCGTCAGCCCATCCGGCAAACGCTCAAAAAGGCGGGTGCCAAGCCCCTCCTCCAGGGCAGAAAGACGACGCGACACCGTCGTGTGATTGACGCCCAGCTTGCGCGCTGCCGCCGAGAGATTTCCGGCCGTGGCAACGGCCAGCACAAACTTCAGGTCATCCCACTTTTCCATAGTGTGCATTATTGCACATATTGGTTTCAAATTTGTGGAATTTTACACAGGTCCATCTGCAGCTAGTTTCCTCTTACCCGAAACCTGGAGATGACACATGACTGTTCAAGCCATTGCCCTGATCACGGTGACCGACAAGGAGACGCTCGGCAAATACCGCGAGGTCGCAGGCGAGGCTCTCGCCAAACACGGCGGCCGGGTGGCAGCCGCGGACCCTGCTCCTGCCGTCCTGGAGGCCGCCTTCGACGCACCCGATATCGCCGCCCTGCTCGAGTTTCCGACCGTCGAGGCTGCAACGGCCTGGCGCGAGGACCCGGCCCTGGAGCCAATCCACGCCCTGCGCAACACCGGCGGAAAATCCACCATCGTGGTTCTGCCGTCCTGATCGAGGCACGGCTGAAAACAAAAAAAGGCGGCCCAAATGGCCGCCTTTTTCCTGTTCCTCGATCTTTGGCTGCTCAGCGGACGGGCTTGAACACACCCCGTTCAGGTCAAGCCGTAACCGGCTTGACGAGGCGCATGCGCCAGGTGACGCCCTTCTTGTCGGAGACGAGACGGTAGTCGTCGAGGACTTCCCATTTGCTCTCGTCGTCCGTAGCTTCCCAGAGTTTGGCGATCAGCTTGTTCGCGCCACTTTCCGGCCGCTTGGGCGAATACATGGACAGCGCGATGACGCCATCGTCCTTCAGGAAGGGCGCATAGCGCGCAACAACGGCAGCCGGATCTTCGGCGAAATGCAGAACCTCGTTGAAGACGATGGCCGAGAAACGCTCACCATCCTGCGGTTCGAACGTGTGCATGTCGCCGGCGCGAAGGGATGCGATCGACGGGTCGACATTGGCGATCTCCAGGGCGGCCGGCGCGAGATCCATGCCGACATAACGCTTGATGCCCATGGGCTGCAGGCGCTCATAGAGCAGGCCTTCGCCGCAGCCGATGTCCAGAACCTCGTCCATGGAGTTGGACAGGTTGAGCCACATGCCGATGATGCCGTAGCGGCCGCTTTCGGGCAGCGAGCGCAGGAAGGCCCAGCGGCCCGCTTCATATTCCTCGTCCCACCCTTCGGCGGTGCTGGCATTCTTCGACATGGGGTCTCCGATTGGCTTGCACCGCAGCTCAGACGCCGCGGCACCGATTCAAATTCGTCTCGGGATCACTTATAGGGATCGGCGGCGTCGCGCAAACCATCACCGAGGAAATTGAACGCCAGAACCACGATGATGATCGGGATCACCGGCGCCATCAGCCAGGGATAGACCGTGACGACCGAGATGTTCTGCGCCTCGTTGAGGAGAACACCCCAGGAGACCGACGGGCGGCGAAGGCCGAGATTGAGGAACGACAGAGCCGTCTCCCCCAGGATCATCGAGGGGATCGACAAGGTCGCAGAGGCAATGATGTGACTGGTGAAGCCCGGCAACAAATGACGGGTAATCACACGGCCCGGCTTGGCTCCCATCAACACTGCGGCGCGGGCGTACTCCTCTTCGCGCAGGGACAGAAGCTTGGAGCGTACGGCTCTGGCAAGGCCCGGCCAATCCAGAAGGCCGAGAATGATGGTCAGGCCGAAGTAGATCCAGACCGGTGCCCAGGTCACCGGAAGTGCCGCCGAAAGCGCCATCCAGAGCGGCAGTTCTGGCAACGAGCGCATGATCTCGATCAGCCGCTGGATCAGATTGTCGGCAATGCCGCCGAAATAACCGGCGATCCCGCCGAAGAAGAGACCGAGCACGATGGAGATCGCAACGCCAACAAGGCCGACAGTCAGGGACAGCCTCGCGCCGTAGATCAGACCCGAAAGCTGATCCCGCCCGAGACGGTCGGTCCCCAGCAAAAACAAGGTCCCCCCCTCGGCAGGGCAAACGAGATGGAAGTCGGCGGTGAAGAGATTCCAGAACCGGTAGTTTACGCCCCGGCAGAAAAAGCGAAGTTTCTGCACCTTGGTCTTGTCGTCGGTAAAGACCCACTTCAGGTTGACCATGTCCACTTCGGACTTCATGCCATACACGAACGGCCCGACAAATTTGCCTTCGTGGAAGAGGTGCAAGGGTTGCGGCGGCGCATAAAGATGCAGACTGTCGCGGGTGTTCGGCGTGTAGGGCGCAATCTGCTCTGCAAAGGGAACGCAGAGATAGAACAGGATCAGCACAACCCCGGACCAGACAGCAACCTTGTGGCGTTTGAACTTCCACCACATTATTTGCCATTGAGACGCCTGGTAAAAGCGTTCCTGCTCGGCTGTCAGGTCTTCGGTGGTCGCGGGATTGAAGGGAGCCGGATCGACGTAATGTTCCACGGTGCTTCCGTTTTCCGTGCCGTTGCCGTTCATGTTCGCGCTCATGAGGACGCCCTCCCGCCAAGACGAATGCGGGGATCAAGGACGGCCAGCAGAAGGTCGGACACGAGCATGCCGAACAGCGTCAGCACCGCCACAAAGAGCAGGATGAAACCGGAGAGAAACTGGTCCTGACTTTGAAGGGCCGACAGAAGGACTGGCCCGACCGTCGGCAGATTCAACACCACCGAGACAATAACGGAACCTGACACCATGGACGGGATCAGGCTGCCGATGTCGGCGATGAACGGATTGAGCGCCATGCGCAGCGGATACTTGGTCAAAAGCTTGCGCTCGCTCAGGCCCTTGGCTCGGCCGGTCGTGACATATTGCTTGTGAAGCTCGTCGAGCAGATTGGCCCTCAACCGCCGGATCATGGCGGCCGTGCCCGACGTCCCGATCACAATTGTCGGAACGATCATATGTGCGAGGATGGAGAGCCCTTTATTGAGGCTCCAGGGCTGATCAATGTATTCGGGCGCCATCAGACCGCCGACGGACAGTCCGAACCATCTGTTGAACAGGTAGAGCAGGATCAATCCGAGCAGGAAGTTTGGAACCGCCAGGCCGAAATAGCCCAGCAAGGTGAAACCGTAGTCCCCCCAGGAGTATTGCCGGGTCGCCGAATAGATCCCGATCGGGAAGGAAACGATATAGACGAAGAGGATGGTGGCGAAGTTCAGAAGGACCGTGAGCGGCAGCGTCGGGCCGACCACGTCGGACACCGGCTTGTCGAACTCGAAGGACCACCCCCAGTTCCCCTGGATCAGGCCGTCGAAGCCATGGGGCCCGGGCCAGACACCGACCCAGATCAGATAGCGTTCGAAAAAGGGGCGGTCGAGCGCGAATTCCTTGCGCAGGAACTCAAGCTTCGCAACCGAGGAGGATTCTCCGGTAGACTTCAGAGCTGCGATCTGGTTCGAGATGTAATCGCCCGCCGGAAGCTCGATGATAAAAAACGTCAGGAAGCTGATGACAAACAGCGTCGGGATCATCGCCAAGATCCGGCGCGCTATATATTGCAACATTGAAACGTCCTCAGCTTCCCCGCACCCGCCTTTTTCAGGCACGGTGAGTCTTTCATAAAATTCGGCCTTCCCACTCCCGAACCGGGACCGGGAAGGCGCGTTGTTTCCAGCCTTATCGGGCCTTGTCGGAGAGGTAGAACTCGTCCATCCGGTGAAGACCGAAATGTGCGCCCGGATCCCAACCGTAAATCGCCGTCAGCGGCACATTCTCCACGCCGTTGATGACAACCGGTTGGGGAACTTCGGACACAAGACCGATACGGATCGTTTCTTCCGCATGGATGTCCAGGATTTCGGTCCAGATCTTCTCGCGTTCCTCCTTGGAGGTGGACACGAGCCACTCGTCATAGAGAGCCATCAGACGCTCGGCAGGTGCCCAGTCAGGCTTCTCGCCGCCCTCGCCTGCTGTTTCATGATAGTCACCCCAGGCATGCCAGGCGAGAACGTCGCCGTGGACGGGAACAAAGTCCGATGGCGGCATTTCGGAGGTCGGGATGCCGTTTTCAACGCCCCACCAGACCGACATGACAAGGTCACCCGTGATGGCCCGCTCGCGCAGGATGTCACGCTGGCTCGGCTTGACGAAGAGCTTGACCCCGATTTCCTTCCAGGTCTCGGCGACAAGCTCCAGTGCATCGTCCTGAACTTGTGCTTCGCCGGATGTCTCGACAATGATCTCAAGCGGCCGGCCGTCCGGCATCATGCGCGTGCCTTCACCGTTGCGCTCGGTCAGGCCGATCTCGTCCAGAAGAGCATTGGCTTTTTCAGCGTCATAGCTCGCCCATTTTGTCAGGTACTCCGACTGGTACAAGGGACTTGCACTGAGCACCGTGTCGTTGCCGGACTTTCCAAGGCCGAAAAAGAGCGTCCGGTTGATCATGTCCCTGTCGATCCCAAGGGACAGGGCATGGCGGAAGCGCGTGTCGCGCAACAGCGCGCGCCAGACAGGGTCCTTGACGGTCAGGTTCGGCAGAATCGAGATTTCCGAGCCTTTGGCGTTCGCCCACAGAGCCGTCGTGTAGCCCTGGTTGGCTTCTCCCTGCTTCAAGACGGTGATGTCGGAGAAGGACAGGTTTCGTGCCTGCAGGTCGCTTTCGCCCGCCTGGGTCTTGGCAGCGATCAGCTTCTTGTCGGCAACGGTCATGATGACGTTGTCGATGTAGGGAAGCTGCTGGCCGGAGCTGTCGACGCGGTGATAGAAAGGATTGCGCTCGAGCACGAACCTGCGATCGCTTTCGCCATCCCGGCGCTTCCAGGGCTGAAGCGTCGGAATTTCCGGATTGCGGGCGTTGTACATATCGTCTTTTTTGTTGTGAAGCGGTGCCCAGCTCCGTGCTTTCACTTCCGCGGCCGCCTTTTCGATAAAGGCCGGGTCGCCGTATTTTTCATGGAACTGCTTCAGATAATGGGCCGGACGATAGATGAACGGCGGTCGTGCCTTGGCCAGCTCCGGCAGGAACAGCGGGTTCGGATTATCCCAGGAAAAACGAACGGTTGTCTCGTCCAGGACCTCGAACTTCGGCCCCTTGCCATTGACCGTCAGGAACGGCGGCAGGCCTGACGGGTTCAGGCTCTCATTCAGCGCGACATCCTCGAAATAATAGCGGATATCTTCTGCGCCAAATGGTGCACCGTCGGACCACTTGTGGCCTTCACGCGTGTTCAGCGTGAAGACCCGTCCGTCCTCGACTTCAACGCTTTCCAGAAGGTCCGGAAGGAGCTCCAGCGCTTCGTTATAGCCAACCAGGCGCGCATAGCCCCAGACGTTGATCAAGCGAACGTCTTTCGAGCGGCCGATCAAGGTGTCCAGGGTTCCGCCATGCGTTCCGACAGAGCGGCCTGTGGCCGCCAGATCGACAACCAGGGGCTCGGTTGGAACGCGCTCGGCGACCGGCGGCAGGTCAGCGTCGAGGCCAGGTGTTTCCTTCAGTTCCAGAGCAGCCGCCGAATTGGCGGCAAGTGAAGTGGCGATGAGCGCTGATGCACAGAGCCCCGTCCAGAAATTCATGCTGCAGTCCCCCTGAGAGCGCTCTGGGCCTCCACGCCCGGTGCGCATACAAAATGATCTTTTTCAAATTCAACAAGTGTCGGCTCAACGCCGTCGACCACACGGAAAGGCTCGGGCCATTCCGAGGGATCGGACGCCCGGCTTTCGCCAAGGGCGGCAAAATCGAGCGGTGTCTCGAGATCCGGCTCGGGAACGGCCGACAGAAGCGCCTTGGTGTAAGGATGGAGCGGATTGGAGACGATCTCCCGGGTTTCCCCGATCTCGACCACACGTCCACGGCACATGACCGCAATGCGATCGGCGATATAGTCGACCACCGCGAGATTGTGACTGACGAACAGATAGGTCAGGTTCAGGTCCCGCTTCAGGTCCTGAAGCAGGTTGAGGATCTGGGCCTGCACCGACACATCAAGCGCTGACGTCGGTTCATCGCAAAGCAGGAACTCCGGGTTGAGCGCGAGCGCCCTGGCAATGCCGATGCGCTGGCGCTGACCGCCGGAGAAGGAATGCGGATAACGACGCAGGAAGCGGGCATCGAGGCCAACCAGATTCATCAGGGCGCGTGCCCGCTCGGCCTGGTCTTCAGGTGTGCCGATGCCATGGATCTGCAGTGGTTCGGTCAGGATGTCGTTGACTGTCATGCGCGGGTTCAGTGACGAGAACGGATCCTGGAAAATCAGCTGCACGCGGCGCCGATAATCCATCAGATCGCCACCGGACAGCTCCGCGATGTCCGTCAGGCCCTCGCCCCGGTCGTAAAAAACCTGACCTTCGTTGAGATTGATCGCCCTCAAAATCGCCTTGGCGGCCGTGGTTTTGCCCGAGCCGGATTCGCCCACCAGTCCCAGGCATTCGCCGCGCCGGATGGTGAGGTTGATGGTATCCAGTGCTGTCAGCGTTTTCGGCGCTGTGCCGAACAGGCCGGCCTTGCGAAGATTGAATCTCTTGGTGGCGTTCTTCACCTCCACCAAGGGCTTGCCGGGTTCCACAGTGCACTCGATCCGGCTCTTCTTCAGATCTTCGGCGTGAACCTCAATCGGACGAATTGGTGCCAACCGCTCACTCTTGTCCATGTGAAAGCTTGGAACGGCCTTCAGGAGCGCTTTCAGATAGGCATGTTGCGGATCGTTGAAGAGCTGCTGCGCCGTGCCCTTTTCCATGATGCGGCCATGATAGATCACCACCACCTCGTCGGCCATGTTGGCAACGACGCCGAAGTCATGGGTGATCATCAGAACGGACATTTCCAGCTCTGACTGGACGTCCTTGATCAGCTTGAGGATTTCAGCCTGGATTGTCACGTCGAGAGCGGTTGTGGGTTCATCGGCAATCAGGAGCGCCGGACGGCAGATCATCGCCATTGCGATCATCGCCCGCTGGCGCAACCCGCCGGACAGCTCGAAGGGATAGGCATCAAGAGACTGCGCAGGGTCGGGGAACTGCACCAGGCGAAGCATTTCGCGCGTCAATTCACGCGCTTCAGCGGTGCCAACATTGCGATGGAGAAGCGCGGCTTCGCCAATCTGGTCACCAATCGTGTGGAGCGGCGACAGCGATGTCATCGGCTCCTGAAAGATGATTGCGATCTGATTGCCGCGCAGATGGCGCATCTGCGGGCCCTTGCGCTCGAGCTTGGTGATATCGACCGGCGGCTCGCTGCCGCGCGGATCGTCCAGAACGACGCTACCTGATGTCACATGGGCCGACTCGGGCAAAAGGCCCATAATCGTCTGAGAAATAACGGTCTTGCCGGACCCGGACTCTCCCACCAGCGCCACGGTCTTGTTCTGTGGAACGGTGAAAGAGACATCGTCCACCGCACGGACTTGCCCTTCCGCAGTTTTAAAATCGACGGTCAGGCCGTCGATCGACAGAACATTCACAGCCAATCCCCTCTGCTGCGATTAATCGCTTTATCCAGAAGCAGTAAGCCTCCGTCATTGGGGAAAAGACAACCACAAATCCCAGTCACTTAGCAACGGAAAAGGCTGAAATAGGCGAAGTGTGACGCAGATCACATTCCGGCGGCCAAACGTGAGGCCTGGAGCTTATTCAGCGGCGGTGGGGGATAACACATCCGAGGTGTCCGGCGCGGCGCAGAACGGATCAAGTTTCCAGACCTCAAGAGACGTCGAACGCCCCCTGAGAGAGAACTCGCCGGCGTGATCCTTTCCAGGCTCGGCAGGCAGACGCGCGACGGTTTCGGCACTCGCCAGAATGACGACCTCGTCACCATCGCCGACTTCCCTGCCGAGCGTCTGAAGCCTCTCGGTCACATTGACCGTGTCACCGACGACCGTATAGTTCCACCGGTCGAGAGCGCCGACATTGCCAACCACGGCAGTACCCGTGTGAATGCCGATCCGCATGCACAGACGGTTCTCGCCGCGTTCTTCCGCCTGATCATTCACCTTCTGCAAGGCAGCTGCGATGTTTCTGGCCGTGCGCACGGCGGCAGCGGCATGATCGGCTCGTGCATCGGGAGCGCCCCAGAAGGCCAACATGCCATCGCCGATAAACTTGTCGACGGTTCCGCCCTCGCTCTCGACCGCCTCCACGAGAATCGCGAAGTGATCGTTGAGATAGCTCGCCGTCTCGCTGGCGCTCATATGTTCGGACAGGGCGGTAAAACCAACGATATCGGTGAAGAGAATGGTCAGCTCCGCCTCGCGCGCACCGGCTGCGTCCTTGCCGCCAAGCCGCATCAGTTTGGCGAAGAGCGACCTGGGAACATAGGTGTTCATCGCCCTCAAGCCATCCACCATGGAGTTGAAGGCGACCGCCACCTGATCAAGCTCCTGGACACGGCTGCGCGGCAATGGCTCGACTTCGTCAAGCGCCAGACTTCCCACGCGCTCGGATTGTTTGGCCAAAGCCTTCAGCGGCCTTGCAACGCGCCGGCCCATCCAGATCGCCACCAGAACCGCGATGATCAACGCGCCGATGCCCACGGCAGCGGATCCCGTCAGCCGCCTCACCTCGCGCGAAATGGTCACGCCCCGGAAGTACTGACCAATGATCCAGGGTTCGTCGGAATATCCGGGGATCACAACCCGCATCATGATGAACTCGTCATCAGCCGTCTCGATCCGCGACACTTCGATGCCAAGTTCTGCAGCCTTCTGGAAGCTCTCCAGCCGATCGGCGGCGTTCATCGCCGCGAGGACAGGATCTCCCAGATCTTCGCGCGCAACGGGCAAGGTCTTGTCGGTCACCTCCCCGGTCTGGAAGACCTTCATGTCGGAGTGAACGACGACGTCATCGCCGTTGGCAATGATAAAGGTCGTCGAATCCTCCCCTTCGTCCAGGGAGTGGATTGCCCGGCCCAGCGCCTTGAGCGAGCTGGCGGCCGTCAACGTGCCGATCATTTTTCCATCGACCACAAGCGGCACGGAAACATTGGCGAACTGTCCGACGTCATTGTGCAAGAGCGCGCCCCAGGTGGGCCCACTATCGACGGTCAGCCGCGGCAGCATATAAGTGCGTTCACCGCCAGGTGGGATCTGGCGCTTGAAAGGCCAGAGCTTGCCGTTGGGCCCCTTGAACACACCAAAATTGTCGTCGTTCAGATCCGTCGCGACCAAAACATTGATGCGCGAATTGGATGCCACTGCCAACGACATCTTCTCGAGTGCCTCGTCAACATTGTCGAAGCTGATGGTGCCGTTATCGAAGAAGGGCTTGACGTCAACGACGGCTTGCTCGACGGAGGCAAAGTGATCTCGCAGCTGCCGGTCGATGGCCTGCGTGATCAGGATCGCCTTGTCATTGAGCAGCGAGAAGGTGTTCTTGAAGTTGGCCAGGACCGAAAGATACAACACCAGTGCAAGAGCGACGGCAACGAAGCCGCCGAAGCTGAACGATATGATCCGGGTCAGCGGCACCTTCAAGCGGCGCTTCTGTCCTTTTTCATCAATCTTGCGAATATCGCTCATACGCTTTAGCGCCTTCTTGTCCAGCCGGACATTTTCATCCCATTCCGCCGCGCCGGTGCGAATCCGGTCGAGCAAATCAAGCAAGGCGCTTAGCGGCAATTGTGATGCAAATTGTGGCGAACAGCTGATTGGTTTTCAACCAGCTGCCGTGTCACAGTTTATGTCGGCTGTTACAATCGGACGCTTTGTCAGCCGTTGTCATTGGCGCTGCGCGGCGGCAGGCCGAATTCGATGAGAATTTCATCAGTGTGTTCGCCTAGCCTTGGCGCAGCCTTGTCGAGCACCAAATCGCTGTTGGAAAAACGGATCGGCGTCCGCACAGACGATACAGAGCCGCCCTTCACGCCGGTCGCCGGCAGATCAACTTTCATGTGCCGATGGGCGATCTGGGGATCGTTGAAGACATCCTCGACCGAATTGATCGGGCCAGCAGGCACACCTTTGGCTTCCAGCGCCGAGAGAAGCTCATCGCGGCTGTGATTTTTGGTTTCCGCAACCAGAATGGGAACCAGGGCCTCACGCGCTGCCACGCGCGCCGCATTGGTCGCATAATCAGGATCTTGCGCAAGTTCGGGCCGCCCGAGCACGTCACAGAGTTTCACGAACTGGCTGTCATTGCCCACAGCGATGATCAGATGACCGTCCGAAGCAGGTACCACTTGATAAGGCACAATGTTGGGATGTGCGTTGCCAAGGCGCTTGGGCGACGTGCCCGATACAAAATAGTTGAGCGCCTGGTTGGCCAGCACGCCTGTCAACGAATCAAGCAGTGCCATGTCGACATGCTCACCAACGCCCGTCTGGTCACGCCGGCGCAAGGCAGCGAGCACGCCGATGACGCCATAAAGCCCGGTGAAGATGTCGGCAAAGGCAACGCCGATTTTCTGAGGCTCGCCGTCCGGATCGCCCGTCAGATCCATGATGCCGCCCATGCCCTGGATCATGAAGTCATAGCCGGCACGATGCGCATAGGGCCCGTCCTGACCGAAGCCCGTCACCGAGCAATAGACCAGTTTCGGATTGACCTCTTTCAAGCTCTCGTAGTCGAGCCCATATTTCTTCAGTCCGCCGACCTTGAAGTTCTCCACCAGGATATCCGCGTCAGCGACGAGGCGGCGCACGATTTCCTGCCCCTCTTCGGTGCGGAAATCGACCGTGATCGAGCGCTTGCCCCGATTGCAGGCGTGAAAATACGCGGCATCACCAGACGCACCGTCCTCGCTTTCGACAAAGGGCGGTCCCCAGCCGCGGGTATCGTCTCCAGCCGGGCTTTCCACTTTGATGACGTCGGCACCGAGATCGGCGAGGGTCTGTCCGACCCAGGGTCCCGCCAGAATGCGGGCAAGCTCAACGACTTTCACGCCCTCAAGTGGTGCGGTCATGCGTCTCTCCTGACACGGCGTGAAGGGGAAGGCTCAGCCGTGCTTTTTATAAAGATGGTACCGGCCCGGGCGAATGCCCTCCGGTTTGGGAAGTTCGTCGAAGTTGCCGAGATCCAGCGCCAGACCCGACAGGACGTAGCCACCCGGCTTTGTATGCTGGTCGACCAATGGTGACAACCATGAGGAGGTTGCCAGATCGGTGGTCGGGTCGCCAGAGCCCAAATCACAGTGAATAAAGGCCGCCGGTTCGCCGATGCGTGGTCCGCAGAAGGCCAAAGTGTCGCGGATCTCGCCAAAGATCATATGGTCGCCGTCGGGAATGCAGCTCGGATGACAGGCAAGATCCCTGTCAAAGACGAAAATCTCGCGGTCGTCGAGGATTTCGCGGATGTGATCATAGGTGCGACCATTGCCGAGGCCGAGTTCCAGAACCGGGCCTTCAACGGATTTGACGCGTTCGGCGACATCCTCAAGCAGGGTTTTCTGGGCTGTCAGGCGACGAATAAAGCTGTCGAGGCGGCTCATGGGACTTCCTGTTTCTAGCGCGTCATTCAGGTTCGGACCGGCTGTGTCTTAGCCCGCTCGAGCGTCGAGGTCAAAACACCGCTCGAGCGCCCGGACGTGTGGAGAAAAAAGGCTTCTCTTGCGCAAAGACCGGGCGCCATGCTTCAAGGGCCGCATCATTTGAGGGACAAAATCATGGCGACCGGCCAGATTGATCTGGAAGCGGAATACAACAACAGGGCACGCGTGCCGGAGCATCCGGAGATCATCTCCGGCTGGATGGCCGACGCGTCCGCCTATCGCGCGGCGCGCAGCGATGCAGCTCTGGACCAGCCCTATGGCGAAAAACCGCGACAGGTCTTCGATGTGTTCTCCGCCCAACCCGGTACGCCGGAGCAGCCGCGCACCGCGCTCTTCATTCATGGTGGTTACTGGCAGGCCTTGGACAAGACTGCCTTTTCCCATATGGCACGAGGTCTCAATGCCCACGGCTTTGACGTTGCCGTGGCCAACTACAGCCTCTGCCCCGACGTCGAGATCGGTGACATCATCAGCGAGATGGATGCGCTGGCTGCCCATCTCTGGCGCACCTACGGCAAACCCTTGCTTGTCTATGGCCACTCCGCCGGCGGGCATCTGGCGGCAGCGCTCATGGCAACGGACTGGGCGGCCCGCGACCTGCCTGAAGCTCTTGTTGATCGCGTCATGCCGATCTCGGGGCTTTTCGACCTCGCGCCCCTGATCCCAACAAGCATCAACACGGCCTTGAAGCTCACGGACAAAAGCGCTCTCGCAGCATCACCGCTAACTTGGCCTGTTCCCGCCGCGGGTCGCTTTTCGGCCGTCGTCGGCGGTGACGAATCTTCGGAATACCGGCGCCAAAGTCGTGACCTTGCACGTCGCTGGAATGGCCCCGGCCTGGAGGGCGAACTGGACATTCAGGCAGGCGCGAACCACTTTACGGTCATCAATCCCCTGGCCGACCCTGGCAGCGCTCTTACGCGCAGCCTTGCTCGGCTGGGCGGCTGAGACAGCCAGACCAACGCTAACAAGAAGACACAAAACAAGGATTTCCAATGCGCCCTGAAACGGCTGTCGCCATCCATCTGGAGGATTATGCTCCCGCGGCCTATCAGATCGACACGGTCGATCTCGACATACAGTTGAGCCCGCGCTCAACCGACGTCTTTGCGCGTCTTGCCGTTCGCCGGCACGAAGACACCGACCCGGGCGCTCCGCTGGAACTGGATGGGGACGAGCTGGAGCTCGTTGGTCTGACGCTTGACGGAATGCCGTTGCTTGAGGACGCCTACAGCGCGACGCCTTCCAAGCTGGTTCTCAATGCACCGCCGGCAGAGCCGTTTACCCTGGAGATCCGGACCCGGATCGACCCGGACAGCAACACCGAACTCATGGGCCTCTATCGGTCCTCGGGCACTTACTGCACCCAGTGCGAAGCTGAAGGCTTCCGCCGCATCACCTATTTCCTCGACCGTCCGGACATTCTTTCGGTCTACACAACGCGGATCGAGGCGCGTAAAGGCGATGCGCCGATCCTTTTGGGAAATGGCAATCCGGTGAGCGCCGGCGATGTTCCAGGCACAGACAGGCATTTTGCCGTCTGGCATGACCCGCACCCAAAGCCCTCTTATCTCTTCGCCATGGTCGCAGGCGACCTTGCCCATGTGGCAGACACATTCGTCACGACGTCAGGGCGAAAGGTCGATCTGAAGATCTACGTCGAACATGGCCGCGAGGACCGTTGCGCCTGGGCCATGGACAGCCTGAAGCGCTCGATGAAGTGGGACGAGGATGTTTTCGGCTGCGAATATGACCTCGATGTCTTTAACATCGTGGCGGTCTCCGATTTCAACATGGGCGCCATGGAGAACAAGGGCCTCAACATCTTCAATGACAAATACGTTCTGGCTGACCCGGAAACGGCGACTGATCAGGACTATGCCAACATTGAAGCGGTCATTGCCCATGAGTACTTCCACAACTGGACCGGCAACAGAATCACTTGCCGCGACTGGTTCCAGCTCTGCCTGAAGGAAGGGCTGACCGTTTTCCGCGACCAGGAGTTTTCCTCCGACATGCGCTCACGGGCCGTGAAGCGCATTGCCGATGTCCGGTTGCTGAAGTCACATCAGTTCCCCGAGGACGCAGGTCCCCTTGCCCATCCGGTGCGTCCGCGCAAATACACCGAGATCAACAACTTCTACACGGCCACGGTCTATGAAAAGGGCGCCGAAGTGGTGCGGATGCTGAAGACCCTGCTCGGGCCTGACGGCTTCCGAAAAGGCATGGACCTCTACCTTGAACGCCATGACGGCGACGCCACGACCATCGAGGCTTTTCTCGTCTGCTTTTCAGAGGCGACGGCGACAGACCTTGGTCAGTTCGCCCGCTGGTACGATCAGGCAGGCACGCCGCAAGTCGACGTCAAGAGCCGCTACGACAAACGCGCTGGCGAGCTTACTTTGGACATATCCCAGTCGATCGCCCCGCTGCCCGGTCAGGCGTCGAGTGAGCCTGCCGTGATCCCCCTGCGCTTCGGGCTTGTCGGTCGCAATGGTGAAGACATGAGCTTCGAACGGGTCACAGGTGCAAGGCTTCAGGAAGATGTGCTCATCCTCGAAGAGCAAAGCCAAAGCGTGACCTTCACCGGCCTGAAGAGCAGACCGGTTGTTTCGCTTCTGCGCGGTTTTTCGGCGCCAGTTCGGCTTGAGGACCATCAGGATGCGGATGACCTGCTGTTTCAGGCGCGCCAGGACAGCGATGATTTCAACCGCTGGCAGGCCATTCAAACGCTGGCGACCCATGACCTGATCCGTCTTGCCGGCGAAGCGCGCACCGGCAAGGAGTTGAAGGCGGACGCCCGGCTGGTTGAAGCCTTCGGCGAGACCCTTCTGAATGAGGAGCTGGATCCGGCATTCCGGGCGCTCGCGCTGCAATTGCCGAGTGAAGCGGATCTGGCACGCGACATCGGATCCAATGTGGACCCCGACGCTATTCATCAGGCACGGGCGGTGCTGCGCGCGGCCATTGGCTCAGAAAACGCCGGTGCATTCCGCGCTGCCCTCGGAGCAAAACCACAGGGCAGTTTCAGTCCCGACGCAGATGCTGCAGGCAAACGTGCCCTGGCCAACCAGGCGCTTGCCTATTACGCTGCGTCTGGAGCGTCTGATGTTGATGACCTTGTAATGGCAGCCTTTGTCGACGCGGACAACATGACCGATCGCATCGCGGCGCTTACCCTTCTGGTTCACGACAATCTAAAGGACGCCGAGCAGGCTCTGGAGATCTTCCGCAAGCGCCACGAAGCGACATCGCTGGCCATGGACAAATGGTTTATGGTGCAGGCGACCGCGCCTCTCGCCGACGGCCTTGAAAAGGTGAAGGCCCTGACAGCCCATCCCCTGTTCGACTTTGCCAATCCAAATCGTGTCCGCTCGCTGGTTCATGCCTTTGCGACAGGAAATGCCACGCAATTTGCGAGACAGGATGGATTGGGCTTCGAGTTTGTGGCCGGCAATGTACTCGTGATCGACCAGCGCAACGCTCAGGTGGCCTCACGCCTCCTGACCTGCTTCCGTTCCTGGCGGGCCTATGAAGAGGGCCGCTCCAAGCTCGCAGAAACAGCGCTCTTGAAGATCTCGTCGGCTGAAGGACTTTCCCGCGACACGCGCGACATTGTCGACCGCTGTCTGCAGTGAGCCCTTGGGACCAGGGCTGAGTGTCCGCTCAGCCCTGCACTTCCATCACGATCACGAGAACCGCGTTGTCCGACAGGCTTTCATAGCTATGCGGAACATCTGCCGGGTAACGATAGTAATCTCCGGGTTCGAGATCTTCGGCCATACCTGCCGGACCGGTTCTCACCCGGCCTGACACCACCAAAACATGCTCCACCGTGCCCGCCGGATGGGCCTTTGCGGAGCGGATTTCGCCCTTTTTCACTTCGGCCCGATAGAGGTCCCGCCGCACGCCTGGGGGGCAATTGGCCAGAAGCGTGGTGCGGAAGTCCGCATGATCGGCCGAGACCGGTGTCCCCTCGCCCGCGCGGATCAGTTTTGTCTCGGACGCTTTCGTTTCGAACAGGAAGCTGAACGGCACATTGAGCGCGTTGGCGATTGCCCAGAGCGTTTCCACGCTTGGATTGCCCTGCCCGGCTTCCAATTGCGACAAGGTAGACTTTGCAAGCCCCGCCTCTTTCGCCAGAGACGAGAGGCTCATGCCGGCCCGTGTCCTTTCCCTTTGCAGGGCGCGGGCAATGAGGGCAATCGGCGTCAGGGTCGGCGACATGGGCATAGGGACAGCAGAGCTCCGACGGATCGTTCGATAAGTCAAACGTAGTTCGATTTGACAAACAAATCCACTTCGTTCATTTTTACGAACAACGTTCGATATAGCGCTCGAACGCGAAATTCTTCCGCGCAGCTCTGACAGGTGCCCGCATGTGTATTCACGATGAAGCTCCCTCCACTTCCCAGGAGCCCACCACCACCTCCACATTCTTGGTGGATGTGAAGGATGGCGCTCGCGACGCCCTGCCGATCCTCTTTGCTCTTGTGCCTTTTTCAGCCGTTTTCGGCGCGGTCGCCATGGAGCGTGGTCTGTCGCTCGGAGAGCTTCTCTTCGCTTCCATGTCGATTTTCGCGGTCGCAAGCCAATATGTAATGCTGGATCTCTTTGGTCAGAAGGTGCCGGTCTGGTCGATCGTTCTGGCAGTTCTTGCTGTCAACTTTCGGCACGTGCTCTATTCGGCAGCTATTGGCCGGCACATGCGAGGGTTTTCCGGCCCACAGAAAGTGCTCGCCTTCTTTTTCTTGTCGGACCCGCAATATGCAGCATCTGAAAACCGGGCAGCCGGGCCAGGGCTTCGTCCAGCCTATTATTTCGCCTATGCCGCGACCGTCTATCTGACCTGGATCAGCGCCAACGTGATCGGCGCGCTGTTTGGCTCGCTGATTGAAAACCCGGCGGCTTTCGGTTTCGACTTTATCCTGCCGCTTTATTTTATGGGGCTCGTGGTCGGGTTTCACACACGCCCCGGCTTTCTGCCAGTCCTTGTTACCAGCGCCTCGTTGTCGCTTGCGGTCTATTTCACCCTGGGAAGCCCCTGGCACATCACTCTGGGCGGTCTTGGCGGGCTCGCTATCGCCGCAGCCCTCAGCACACCCAGAAAGGCCACGATCGATGTCTGATATCGTCTTCCTCATCGCCCTTTGCGCGCTGGTCACCTATCTGACGCGTATCGGCGGACATTTGGTTCTCTCTCGCTTCGGCGCCATAAACCACCGCGTGGAGGCAGCCCTCAACGCGGTGCCGGTTGCCGTCCTGACAGCTCTGGTGGCTCCGTCTGTGGCAACACAAGGTCTCGCAGAGGCTGTCGCCATTCCTGTCACCGCGCTGATCGGCTTGCGCAAGTCGCTTGTTGTCAGTGTTTCGGGAGGGATGATCTGCCTGCTGGCTCTGAGAGCCATCGGCTCTTGAAGCGCGCGCAAGAATCAATTGCTGACAAAGACGTCTGGCCACAGCCCAAAGATCGTCCTGCCGCTACTCAAGACCTACTGCCGAGACTTTTATCCAACGCCAGTATTGCGATCGTCTATCCACTGGTCGTTCGACCGCTCTTGACTCGCCGCATGACGACGAAACTGAAAAATAATGGCAAACTGCCATTGAGGAACTCTGCAAGTCACCTTGCTGACACCTCAGATTCTGCGAAGTATGAAGCGCGAATTTCTTGCCCCTTACACGCCATTGATGCAGGTTGCCACAATAGTTAACACGCAGATCAGAAACCACTTGCAGCGTTAACCATTTTTTTCTTTGCGGACTCTAGACAAAACTGCCGCCGTCGATTCAAATGAAGTGATTCGGGGGGCAGGAAGCCAACCGTTCCAACATTCATTTAATCGGGGCAGACTTCCGATGGCGCGGGCATTTTCCGGCAGCGCGTCCATGCGACGCCTTGCTCGAATCACAGCTTCCAAGACAGGCAGGACGACCCTGACAGGCCACCTGCGCCTGCTGGCTCAGCCGACCTATCAGCGACTGCTGCGGTCCGAGCCGCTCATGCGTCGGATCATCCCTGCGCTCTGCCTCATCTTCATCGCCTGCCTTGCCATATACCGCGTTCTGGAATTGTCTTATGACTATCAGGACACCGAGCGTCAGGCTCGCGACGAAATTGCCCTGACAGCCACCGTTGTCTCATCCCATCTTGCCCACGAAGAGGGCCGCCTTCCGGAACTCGGCTACCGCTCTGCCCTGCAGCGCATCCTCGCAGACAGCCTGCCGGCCGGCGCGACGAGCCACGGACGCACATTCCTCGTCGCCGACAAGGATGGACTGATCGTTGCCAGTGCCCCGCTCCGCCCGATGCTCGAAGGCCTCCCGATCACGGACCTCTTCGGAGCCTCGCAGCCCCTGACCGTCTTTGGCGCCCGGGCCGGTGTCATGGCGATCCCGGCGACCATCGGCAACGAGACCATCGAGACATTCGCAACCGTCCACCATCTTGATGGGCGCCTCGGCATGATTGCCGTGCTGCAGCCGGACGCTGATATCTTTGCCGAGTGGCGACGAGACGTTTCTGCCAATGTGACCCTCTTCGTCGGCACGGCAGCCATCCTTCTGGTTCTGATCTACGCCTTCTTCGCCCAGTCCACCCGCGCAGAACAGGCCGACGACATGTATGCGGCCACGCGCAGCCGGATCGATGCGGCCCTGAACCATGGCCGCTGTGGCCTGTTCGACTGGGACCTCTCCCGTGGCCGGATTTTCTGGTCATCATCTCTCTATGAACTGCTGGGCCGCAAACCGAAGGATGACATCCTGTCCTTTGCCGAGGTCTCCGAAATCACCCATCCCGATGATGTTGACCTGCTGCAGCTTGCAGAAGAGCTGCTGGAAAGCGGTGATGGCACCGTCGACAAGATGTTTCGCATGCGCCATGCGGACGGACGCTGGATCTGGCTCCGGGCGCGCGGCGAAATCCAAAGCGAGGCCGGGCGCAGCGAACCGCATCTGATCGGCATCTGCATCGACGTGACGGAGCAACATGAGCTGGCCGAGCAGAGCCGCACGGCGGACCTGCGCCTGCGAGACGCGATCGAGACGATTTCCGAAGCCTTCGTCCTCTGGAACGCCAAGAACGAACTGGTCATCTGCAATTCCAACTACCAGTCCCTGCACAGTCTCCCGGCGACCGCGGTCAAACCAGGCACCCCCTATCAAAAGGTCATGGCCGCAGCAGAGAACGGCGAAGTCACGGGGCATCCGGTCAAGGTCAGTCAGCGTTCCGACGCCCCGAGCGGCAGCTACGAGGCCCAGCTTGACGACGGGCGCTGGCTCCAGATCTCCGAGCGCCGGACCAAGGATGGCGGGTTCGTCTCGGTTGGTACGGACATTACGCCGCTGAAGCTTCACGAAGAAAAGCTGATGGACAGCGAGCGCAAGCTCAAGGCGACCATCACCGACCTGCAGAAGTCACGTCAGACCCTTCAGATTCAGGCTGAGCAGCTGGTCGAACTGGCCGACAAATACGGCGAAGAGAAAACCAAGGCGGAAGACGCGAACCGCGCCAAGTCCGAGTTCCTCGCCAATATTTCCCACGAACTGCGCACGCCGCTGAACGCCATCATCGGCTTCTCCGACATCATGAACCAGGAGATGTTCGGACCGCTGGGCACCGATCGGTATTCCGAATACTGCCAGGACATTCACAACTCCGGCACCTATCTGCTCAATGTGATCAACGACATCCTGGACATGTCCAAGATCGAAGCCGGCCGCATGTCCATCGACACCGAAGCGCTCAACGCCGGCGAGGCAACCCACGACGCAGCCCGGATCATCACGGCAGCCGCTTCGGAGAAGAACATTTCGGTCACCTGCGACGTGGTGCCGGAAGATCTGCCGGTCGCAGCCGACCGCCGCGCGCTGAAACAGGTGCTTTTGAACCTGCTTGCAAACGCGGTGAAGTTCACCCCCGACGGCGGCCAGGTCCGGCTCGTTGCACGGCGCGAAGACAAGCTGGTCCGGTTCCAGATCATCGACACGGGGATCGGCATTTCCGAAGCGGACATCGAACGCCTCGCAAGACCGTTCATTCAGGTCGAAAACCAGTTCACCAAGAGCCACAAGGGTTCAGGCCTCGGTCTTGCCATCGCCCGCTCGCTGATCGAGCTGCATGGCTCCAAATTGACCATCGACTCCAAGGTCGGCGAAGGCACGACCGTCAGCTTCAGCCTGCCTCTGGGCGAGCCTGCCGACGTCGCCTGAGTGGGCTGTCCCCGTCACCTATCATTCTGCAACCAGACAAACAAAAACGGACGCCAGATGCGGCGCCCGTTCAGCCAATCAATTCTATTGGCACGTCTGGAAACCAGACGCTCCGCCTGATCAGGCGGCGCCGTCCATGGCGTCGGCCTTGCCGATGTCATCGAGGCGTTTTTGCAGCGACAGCTTGTCGATGCTTTCCAGCGGCAGACTGGAGAAAATCGAGATGCGCGCATTGAGCATGCGAAGCGTCTCGGAAAAGGCCAGGCGTCTTTCAGCTTCATTGCCTTCGACCGCCGCAGGATCGGGCACGCCCCAGTGAGCCGTCATCGGCTGGCCCGGCCAGAGAGGGCAAGCTTCGCCGGCCGCATTGTCACAGACCGTGAAGACGAAATCGAGTTCGGGTGCGTCCGGCACCGCGAATTCGTCCCAGCTCTTGGAGCGGGCGAAATCGGTCTTGAAGTTGGCGTTCTCCAGCAGCTCAAGCGTATAGGGGTGAACTGCGCCCTTGGGGTGAGAGCCGGCGGAAAAGGCCTTGAACCGGCCCTGTCCAACCCTGCTCATCACCGCTTCGGCGATGATGGAACGGGCGGAATTTCCCGTGCAGAGGAATAGCACATTATAAACTTTTTCAGTCATTTTCAGTCTCCCAACAGTCGCAAACAAGCGTGTCAAGCAGGGGTGCACAGTGTTCGGGATTTCCGCCGCAGCAGTCCTCCACAAGGAAGGACAGCAAGCCACGGATCCCATCGAAATCGGCCCTGTAGCGGATCGCCCGCCCCTCTCTCTCGTTCCGGATCAGCTTCGCCCGCAAGAGGATGTTCAAATTGGTCGACATCGTGTTTTGCCGAACGCCAAGCGCGTCGGCGATGTCACCAGCGAACATCCCCTCAGGTCCCGCTTTCACAAGAAGGCGGAAGACATCCAGGCGGGTTTTTTGACTAAGAGCCGAAAAGGCAAAGAGTGAGGTCTCGATATCCATATTTCAAGAATACTAGATATGTCGAAATATGGCAATAATTCTGTCCGCCTTGCCTCGACATTTTTTGCAAGGTTAGAGAAAGCCTCGGCTTTTCGGCTCTAGGTGGAGGATGGCACTTCGACCTTGCCGACGATTTGCTCGAACCGTGCCCTGACGCTCTGCTGTATTTCGGCAAGTTCCAGCTCAAGCCGCGCGAGATCGGGCACACCAGCTGCGTGCAGCAGGAGATCGCGGACGCCACGCGGCGCCTCGGTCGGCACGAACTTGCCCGTCAGTGCCATGCGCAAGACCTGGGTCAGGCGATGATAAAGCCTTAGTGCAGACAGCAACTGATCCGCGTCACCGCTGCTCAGACAGCCAGCTTCGCGCAGCTTCGCAAGCGCCTCTTCGGTTCCCTGCGCCAGAACATGCGGCTTGTCATGCGCATGGGCGAGCTGCAGGAACTGGGCGATAAATTCGATGTCGACGAGGCCGCCAGCGACCTGCTTGAGATCCCAAATGTCCTTGGTGCCCTTTTCCTTCTCAATCCGGGCCCGCATGGACCTGACATCATCGGCCAGGGCCGCCCGGTCGCGCTCTTTGGCCAGCGTTTGGCAGAGATGGTGCTGGATCTTGGCTGCGAAGCCTTCCGAGCTTGAGGCGATGACACGCGCCCTGGTCAGGGCCATGTGTTCCCAGGTCCAGGCTTCCTTTTCCTGATAGGCAATAAACCCGCCAAGGTTCGTCGCCAGCGGCCCGGCGTTGCCGGAGGGTCTCAGGCGGAAATCCACCTCATAAAGGCTTCCCTCTGCCGTGGGCGCGGAAAGAGCCGTGACAAGCCTCTGGGTCAGGCGCGTATAATATTGGGAGATCGCCAGGGGCCGGGCACCGTCGGACTTGCTGACGCCCCCCGGCGCTTCGTACAATAGGATCAGGTCGAGGTCTGAGGCGGCGGTCATTTCCCGGCCACCGAGCTTGCCCATGGCGAGCACCGCGACCTGTCCGCCGGGCACATGACCATTGCTCTCGGCGACATGCGCCTCGACCCGCGTCAGGATCCTGTCGACGACCACTTCTGCCAAACGGGCCAAAGCGTGCCCGACCTTGTCGGCGGACAGCGTGTCGGAGACCAGCCTCAGGCCAATGAGAAACTGCTGTTCCTGGGCAAAGATCCGCGCCCGGTCGAGGGCTTCCTCGTAGAACCGCGCCAGTTCCAGCGTCAGATCCAGGCCGTCGCGAAACTCCTCGTAGCTCGGCATGGCACCGAAGAAGGCCGGGTCCAGCACCGTATCCAGAACGTGGATCCGGCGGGACACGGTTTCCGCCATCCGCGGCGCCGACCCCATGACCGTCGCCAGCAAGTTCAGGAGCTCGGGGTTGGATTTCAGCAAGGCAAAGAGCTGAATTCCGGCAGGGAGTTTGGCCAGAAAACTGTCAAAGCCGCGCAGGGCCGCATCGGCGTTGTCGGTTCCGGCCAGCGCTGTCACCAGCACCGGATGCAATTCGGTCAACCGTTCACGCGCCATGGCCGAACGTGTGCAGGCATAACGCCCGAAGTGCCAGGACTTGATGATGTTGACGGCATCACCGGGCTGCTTGAACCCGAGACCTGAAAGCGTCTCGAGGGTCTCAGGGTCATTGTCGTCGCCGGTGAAGACAAGATTGCCCAGGTCGGAGGCCAGCTCCGGTTCATCCTCGAAAAGCTCTGCATAGTGACGCTGAACCCGTTTCAGGCGCGCCATGAAGGCTTTCTCGAAAGCCTCCCGGCT
This sequence comes from Roseibium polysiphoniae, assembly GCF_014842925.1. Taxonomy (GTDB): domain Bacteria; phylum Pseudomonadota; class Alphaproteobacteria; order Rhizobiales; family Stappiaceae; genus Roseibium; species Roseibium polysiphoniae. The sequence goes on along the minus strand of NZ_JACYXJ010000001.1, from coordinate 245,803 downwards.
GTCGAAGCCCATCAGATAGGCGATCCGCGTCAGGCCTTCCTCGTCCTTGGGCAACAGCTGGGTCTGTTCGTCGTTGAGCATCTGGATCCGATGCTCGACCGCCCGGAGAAATATATAGGCCTCGCGCAGCTCTTCACGGGCATCTTCCTTGATCCAACCGGCCTCCAGAAGGCCGTCCAGCATGTCGAGCGTGCGCCTGCCGCGCAGGGCGGGATTTCGCCCTCCGGCGATCAGCTGCTGAGTCTGGACGAAGAACTCCACCTCGCGGATGCCGCCCCGGCCGAGCTTCACATTGTGGCCAGCAACGGCGAACTTGCCATGCCCCTTGTGGATGTGGATCTGGCGCTTGATCGACTGAACGTCCGCAATGGCGGCAAAATCTAAATATTTGCGCCAGATGAAGGGCGTGATTTCCGCCAGAAAGGCGTCGCCTGCCTCAATATCACCCGCACACGGCCGGGCCTTGATCAGCGCAGCCCGCTCCCAGTTTTGCCCGAGGGATTCATAGTAGGACAAAGCCCCTGGCACGGACATGGCAAGCGGCGTCGCACCCGGGTCGGGCCGAAGGCGCAGATCCGTGCGGAAGATGTAACCTTCCGCCGTCCGGTCCTGCATGATCTTCACCAGCCGCCGGGTCATGCGGACAAATTCGACGGAGGGTTCGGCATTCTCGGCAATCGGGCTGATCGCCGGGTCGTAGAGAATGATCAGATCGATGTCGGACGAATAGTTGAGTTCCATTGCGCCATGTTTGCCCATGGCCAGAACGATAAAACCGGACGCTTTTTCAGGGTCATCAGGATCGACGGGTGTGAATTTCCCCTTCGCCGCCATTTCCGTCAGGCAAAAGCGAATGGCCGCCGACAGGGCTGCATCAGCGAAGCCCGCCAGACCTGCCGTGACCTGGTCGAGATCAATCGCGCCGCCGATATCCGCCAGCCCCAGCGTCAATGCCAGATCCTGCTTCAACAGCCTCAGATCGCGCATCACCTCCGATTCGCTTTCGCCCAAGGTCTGGCGCGCGCGTTCCAGCAAAGTGGCAATGCGTTCGGCAGGGTCGTCCTTCAGGATGTCAAAAAGCCGCTGCGGATCTGCGAGAGACAAATCCCTCAGATAAGACGTGTTCGACAGGATTGCAGAGAGAAAGGCCTCGACCTTCGGGTGATCGCGCAGAAGGCCAGGCAAATCAGGTCCGTCTTCATGCGCACGTGCCTTTTCCAGCACATCGGCCAGAAACAGGGCACCCTTGTCCGGGTCAATGGAGGGTGGATCGACAGTGAGAGAAAGATAGAGAGGCTTGCCACCGGACTTGCCCGGCATTGCCCGCGTTTGATCTTTCCCGCTAACTGCCGTTTCCTGACCCATGATCGGCTACGCCCTTCCCGTTCGGTGTCTTTTTTTCATCCGCCAGGGCCAGGTCGATGCTGACCTTGAGTCCTGGTGCCGCATCTTGCAGACGAAGGGTCCCGCCGTGCAAGCGGGCAATCGCGCGCACCAGACTCAACCCCAAACCATAACCCGGCTTGGTCCGGCTTTCGTCCAGACGCACAAAACGCCCTGTCACCCGGTCTCGGTCTGGCCCGGAAATGCCCGGCCCGGTATCGCTGACGGTAAGGACCATACGGCCTGCCTCCGGCGCCGCCTTGATCAGGATCACCGGACCGCCCTCCTCCGGGCGGCCATACTTGAGGACGTTCTCGACCAGATTGACCACGCATTGCGCGATCAGGTCGCGATTGCCGAAAACTCTCGCCGGCTCTTCGACCGTCACCTCCAGCCGGCCATCCTCGTCCTCGACCACCGGTGCATAGAGCTCTGCCATCTCATCGATGACAGCCTTCAGGTCAAAAGGCTCCATACCGGCTTCCGGCGACATCGCCTCGACCCGGGCAATGCGCAATAGCGCATCGAAAATCCGGATCAGGTTGTCGCTGTCCTCAATGGTGGCTTCCAGCGCTTCCCGGTAGTCGGGCTGGTCCCTGCCCTCGCGCAACACCGTCTCGACCCGCGTACGCATGCGGGTGAGCGGCGTCTTCAGATCATGGGCGATGTTGTCGGTGACATCCTTCATGCCCTGCATGAGCAATTCGATGCGTTCCAGCATATCGTTTAGGTTGGTCGCAAGCCGGTCGAATTCGTCGCCATTGCCGGCCACAGGCAGACGGCGGGAAAGATCGCCATGCATGATCGTCTGACTGGTCGCGGCGATGTCATCGATGCGCTTCATCACCCGGCGGCTGACAAAGAACCAGGTGGCACCGGCCATGAGCACGACTGCGATCAGCCAGAACCGCAAGGCACCCGACAAAATGGCGGAGAACCGCAGTTGCTCGCCAAGATCCCGACCAACAAGCAGGCGAAAGCCGCCGCGCAATTCAAAGATGCGCACGAGCGCCTCACGCTCGACCTCGCCGCCAGCCTCGACACGTCCGTACTTCATTCGCCGCACGTCACCGTCGGCCTCATCCAGGACAACGGTCGGCAGGCGGGAAATGTTGCCGACAATGGAGTTGCCGGCAAAATCGACCAGAAGGTAGATGCTTGCGTCCGGACGCCTCGCCCGGCGCTCGATGCTCTCGACCACCGCGCGCACACCGCCGCGGACATATTCCTCCGACAGGCCGGAAATTTCCGCGTCCACGGTCTGCACCACCTGGCTTGCCATGAGCTCGGTGGTGTTGCGCGAGATGTAGATCAGGAGAAAACCGGACAGGCCGGTGAAGATCGCGATGTAGAGCAGCGACAGCTTGAAGGCTGTCGTTCTCAAAATCCTAGTCAGCCGTGTCACGGATCGTATACCCCGCGCCGCGGATTGTGTGCAGGAGAGGTCTGTCAAAATCCTTGTCGATCTTGCCTCTCAACCGCGAAATGTGAACATCGATGACGTTGGTCTGGGGATCGAAATGATACTCCCAGACGTTTTCCAGGAGCATGGTTCTGGTCACCACCTGACCTGCGTGCTGCATGAGATACTCGAGCAGGCGGAACTCGCGCGGCTGCAAGGGGATATCCGTGTCGCCGCGGCGGCAGGAATGCGCCAGGCGGTCAAGCACCAGATCGCCAACCTGATAGGTGGTGACGACCTCGCCACCGGCCTTCGGACGCCGTGACAGTGCTTCGATGCGTGCCTGGAGTTCGGTAAAGGCATAGGGTTTTGGAAGATAGTCGTCGCCGCCCGCCTTGAGGCCCTTGACCCGGTCATCGACCTGACCGAGCGCGGACAGGATCAGGACAGGCGTCTGGTCACCGGCCTTGCGAAGCTCTTCAATCACCGAAAGGCCATCGCGCCGCGGCAGCATGCGATCGACGATCAGAACGTCGTAGGTGCTGCCGAGCGCCATCTCGAGACCCGTTTCACCATCACCGGCCTGATCGGCAAGGTGACCCAGTTCTTTCAGGCCCTTGGCCAGGTATGCCGACGCTTCCGCGTCGTCTTCGATGATGAGAATCCGCAACATCTTCTCCTTTTACAGAAGATCACTTTCAAAAGGCAAAGAAACCGAGAGAGAAAACACCGGTGGCAGATCCTTCTCAGGATCTGCCACCGGACGTCTCGACAGGTCCAGGCGGGAATGGGGCATCAAACCTGGACTTGCCGAAGGCGCTCGGGAACCGGCAGGGGCACGCCGGTTCCCGAGTGTCAGGGTCAGCCGATGTTCATCGGCAGAGCCACGAACCGGGTGGCGTCGTTGTTTTCGATCCGGAAGAGCACAGCCTTGCGGCCGTTTTCTTCCGCGTCGGCGACCGCCTTGACCACATCGGACGGCGTCTTGACGGCAACACCTGCCACTTCGACGATCCTGTCGCCACGGCGAAGGCCTTTTTCGGCGGCCGCGCCACTCGGATCGACTTCGGCAATCACGACACCTTCGCCATCGACGCCGGCTTCATCGGTGGTGACGAGTTCAAGACCCATGTCATCCAGGCTGGTCCGCTCCGGGGCGACAGGCTCCGCAGACGCGACCTTTTCAGCTTCTGGCAGCTTGCCGAGCGTGACCTCGATGGTCTTTTCCTTGCCATCGCGCCAGACGGTGATGTCGACGTCCGTGTCGGGCTCGTAAGCCGCGATGATCTTGGACAGCTCACGCGGTCCTTCGACCTTTGTGCCGTCAACGGACAGGATGGTGTCGCCGGACTTCAGGCCTGCCTTTTCGGCCGGGCTGCCGTCCTGAGCATCGGCGACAATCGCACCGCGTGCTTCATCGAGGCCGAGGCTTTCGGCAATGTCATCGCTGACGCCCTGGATATGGACGCCAAGCCAGCCGCGCACGACAGAGCCGTCGTCCCTCAAATCCATGATCACATCTGTCGCAGTCGATGCCGGGATGGCGAAGGCGATGCCGACATTGCCGCCGGAAGGCGAGAAGATCGCGGCGTTCACACCAATGACTTCACCCTTCATGTTGAAGGCAGGGCCGCCCGAGTTGCCGCGGTTGACCGGCGCATCGATCTGGATGAAATCATCGTAGGGTCCAGCGCCGATGTCTCGGCCACGGGCCGAAACGATCCCTGCGGTGACGGAACCGCCAAGGCCAAAGGGATTGCCGATGGCAACGACCCATTCACCCACATGCGGCGCGTCGTCTGCGAATTTCACGTAGGTGAACTCGCGGTCCGCATCGACTTTCAGGAGTGCAAGATCCGTGCGCTTGTCCGCGCCGATCAGCTTGGCATCAAATTCCTTGCCATCGTCCGTGACAATGGTGAACTCGGTACCCTTGTCGATGACGTGATGATTGGTAACCAGATAGCCGTCTTCACTGATGAAAAAGCCGGAGCCCTGGGACATGCCATACTGGCGGGGTTGCTGCCGTTCGCCACCACGGCCCTGCGGCTGGCCCTGTTCGCCGAACTGACGGAAGAAACGCTGCAGCGGGTGGTCCTTGGGCAGATCTTCAAAGAAGTTGTCGCCGCGACCGCCGCCGAAGTTCATCATGCGCGGCTCGACTTCCTGCTTGACGCGAACGCTGACGACTGCCGGCTGAACAGCCGTTACCACGGGAGAGAAATCGGTCGGGCCTGCCACATCGACCTTAACGGCGTCTGCCAGGGCAAACTGGTTCGGAACAACGGTCTGGGCAGACAGAACGCCGGCAACGCCGAGCGCCATTGCGCCGGCCAAAAGGCGGGTCCGGCGAGAACGCAAGCCGCGGGCGGTTTCTGTGGTCTGGCTGTTTTGCATCATTAAAGTCCTTTGGTGACGATGGGTCAGAAATCAGGGACGGACGCTTCGCGGGGAAGAAGCATTCCGTCCTGTCACGACGGACTATGTTGGGAGTCGCCTTACAGCCGCCTGTCGAGCGGATTAAGCTTTTGTAATCTTGGCAGGAGCGGCAGCGGAGAAGATCATAGGCGGATCACCGGCCTTCCAGGTCTGGTACTTCGGCATGATCGAGGCAAAGCGCTCGCTGTGTTCGAAAGCCCGCAACCAGGCCTTCAGCCGCGGCCAGTCCTCCGCGTCGAACCAGTCCCGGTCAACATTCGCGAACTGGCGCAGGAACGGCAGAAAAGCGTAGTCCGCCAAGCTCGCCGAGTGGCCGAACAGCCAGGGCCTGTTGGTCAGACGCTTTTCCAGATCGCTCAAAATGGCAGCGGCGGCAGCTCTTTCGCCTTCAGAAGACGCGTCGGGATACCGGGTGTCATACTTGTACCGGTCGAGATGCCTCTTGAAGTCACCGTCGAGCTTTTCGATCAATGCCAGCATCTCCTCGAGCGTGCCCTCATCGGGCGTCAGCCAACCCTCAGGATCGGCCTGCCGAAGCGCCCAGAGCATGATGTCTAGGCTCTCGTCGATGACGGTGGCGCCTCGGGGATCAAGACACGGCACGGTACCGCTCGGCGAAGCAGCCAGAAACTCAGGCGCCTTGTCGCGCAGCAGGACCTCGCGCAGCTCCACATCCAGGCCTGCCGACAGAAGCGCCAGGCGCGCGCGCATGGCATAGGGACATCTGCGGAAGGAATAGAGGATCGGAAGTGTTGTCATCGCGCATTCTGTCGAAGAAATCGGCTGGCCCGTCAAGACCGCCATCTTTCCCTGCGCCATTTCCCATGAGGTTCTCCCGAGCACAATCTGCACGGATCCGTTGAGGCAAAAATCTTTTCCAAAAGAGAGAAAGAAATCATCGAAGGAAATTACTGTCAAATCTGACAATAAAAATCCTCTTCCCTACGTATTCAACCCCATGAGAAAATCAGATTTCATCGAAATTCCCACCTACTTTCTTACAGTTATTTAAGCTCCTTCAGGCAGTTTGCCTGCACACGTTTCAACACTCGGGTTTTTCATGCTCAACTCATTGGTCGACCTTGCCAAGGAAAGCTGCAGCGACAAACGTCGCGAGCTTCTGGGCCAGGTCTCGGCGCTCTTCATTGCGGACGCAGATCGCTACACCAGCGAAGAGATGACGCTCTTCACCGGCGTTCTCAAAAAGCTCATCAATGACGCGGAAACCCAGGACAAGGCGAAACTCTCGGCGCGGCTGGCCCATGTCGATGAAACGCCGAATGACCTGGCGCTCGAACTGGCAAGTGATGATGCGGCGATTGCGAAATACATGCTGCAATATTCCAATTCGCTCACCCGCGACGACCTGATCCTGCTGGCCCGGAGCAAGGGACAGGACCACCTGCTGGCCATTTCAAAGCGCGATCATCTGGAAAGCAGGCTGACCGACATCCTTCTGGAGCGCGGCGAACAACCCGTGCGCCGGTCGATTGCGGACAACCCCGGCGCCGAACTGTCGGAATGGGGCATGCGCCTGCTGATGAAGCTGGCGGGCAGCGACGCGCCGCTGCGCGAGAGCATGACCCATCGCGCCGATCTTTCGGCGGAGCATTTCGAAAAACTGATCAGCCTGCTTCCGGAAGATCAAGGTGAGAGCGTCCGCAAGATGCATGCGCAGAACAGCCAGCTCGTCGAGAAGATCCTGCACGATGCCGGAAAGGCCGTGGCGGGCGGCTCGCTCGAGCGCAGACGCTCGCGCCTGGATGCCAAGGTGGCGCTCAAGGACATTCGAAGCGGCAAAACCAGCTTGAATGAGGTTTTCCTGGCCTACTCGCTGTCACGGAACCTGTTTGACCTCGCCTTCATCCTTGCCGAGGTTTCCAGCCTCGATCAGAAATACGTCACCAACGTGATGATCAGATACGAGATCGACGGTGTTGCGGTGCTTTGCCGGGCGCTTTCGATCGGCACCAGCGAGTTCAACATGTTCTGCAAGGCGCGCGGTGCACACCTGAAGCTGTCCAAAAACGCGATCGACAACTGGATGCGCGATTATCAGCTGTTGTCGGAGGAAGAAGCCCAGCGGGTTCTGCGCTTCATCAAGGTCCGCCTGAAGATGGCCGAAGCCGCCTGACCCGCGTCAGGCTGGCCTCTTAGGGGTCAACGGCTTTGGTCACAATGGCGGCGCCGGCCTCAAGTGTCTTGTGCACCGGGCATTTGTCAGCGATTTCCAGCAGTCTCTCCCGGGTTTCGGGTGACAGATCGCCCTCGACAGAGATTCTGCGTTCAAACCGGTCGATACGTCCGGACTGACCGCGATGCGCCTCGCTGCAATCTTCGCAATCAGCCGCATGCACCTTGCCATGGACAACGGTCGTCGAAATGCGCTCGACCGGCAGGCCCTTCCTGTCGGCATACATGCGCAGGGTCATGACCGTGCAGGCTCCTAGCGCGCTGGACAGCAGATCATATGGGGACGGTCCACTGTCGAGACCTCCGACACCTGTCGGCTCATCCGCAATCAATCTGTGCGCCCCGCTGGTGACCGCCACCTGGAACTTGCCAAGGCCCGTCTCAGCCACCTCGACACCCTCGGCGGTTTCATGCGCAACGGCTTGCGGCGACGGATCCAGATACCGGCTTGCCCAGGCCGAAATGACACGGGCCGCATAGGCCGCGTCGCCCTCCCGGCTCAGCAAGTGGTCTGCATGATCCAATGACACGAAGCTCTTGGGATGTTTGGCCGCCACGAAGATCTCCGTGGCATTGTCGATCCCGACGGTCTCATCCAGCGGTGCATGCAGAACCAGCAGCGCCTTGCCGAGCTTTTCGATCTTCCGGGTCAGGACCTGGCCGGTGGCGTCCTCGACGAACTCCCTGCGAATGGTGAACTCGCGCCCGGCGAGCATGACCTTCCCCTCGCCGTCCCGCTGAATGGCATCAAGCGATCCCTCGAAATTCTTCAGGACATGACCAACATCGGAGGGCGCGCCAATGGTCGCAACGGCACGGACATCGGGCAAGTCACCGGCCGCTGCCAGAACGGCAGCGCCGCCAAGCGAGTGCCCGATCAAGAGCTGCGGCGCCTGGTAATGCTCAGAAAGGAACGCGGCCGCATGCTTCAGATCCTCGACATTGGAGGAAAAATCGGTTGAGGCGAAGTCTCCGCCACTTGCACCAAGACCTGTAAAATCAAACCGCAGCACGCCGATGCCTTCGGCAATCAGTGCTTCGGCGATATGACGTGCGGCCGCGATATCCTTGGAACAGGTGAAACAATGCGCGAAGAGCGCGAACGCACGCACGTCCCCGGTCGGCATATCAAGGCGAGCGGCCAGCTTTACGCCGCGCGCGCCCTCAAATTCCAGCTTTCGTGCCCTGTTTGCCATGCGCCCTCACAACTTTGACATGCGGAACATCTCATCCCGCTCCGATCCTGTCATTGAAATAAGTCGTGGCAGCGCCGTCACAAGTAAATTGCCCATAACGATAATGTGCCCCGGAGACTGACGAGCATCCACTTCTGAGATACCGCCCTAAGATTGCAAAAATTACCAATCTTTAAACACCGCCTTATCCAATTGTGAAGACTTTAACAGCTACACTAAAGACTAGATTGGAACTGGTCGGATTATGCTCGATTCTCTTATAGAACAGGCAAAGGACATCTCTAGCGACAAGCAGAAGAAGCTTGTCGAGCACGTGACGGCACAGTTTGTCGAGCGTGCAAGCCTGCAGAGACGCGAAGAAATCGAGACCTACAACGGGATTTTGGAAGGTGTCTACGACAAGCTTCCCCCCGAAGACCGGCAAAAGATCTCCGACCGTCTGACCGATGTGGAGGCCACCTCCTCAGTGCTGGCGGCCAAGGTCGCCCGGGACGATCTGCCGATCGCGCGCAGGATGATCTCCGAATCCAAGTCCTTGAAAGAGAACGACCTTCTCAAACTTGCTGCGGAAACCAGCCAGGAACACATGCTGGAGATCGCCAAGCGAGATCATCTCAGCAGCCGGCTGACCAAGAAGCTTATCGATCGCGGCGGCAAGGCCGTTCACAAGTCCCTTGCGCTCAATCTCGGCGCCGAAATGACGGCGGAAGACTTCGAGAGGGTCGTCAAGGAATTGCCGAAACAGATGGGCGACAAGGTCCGGCATCTGCGCAAGTCCAACGAGCAGCTGCTAGAGGATCTGTTCAAGGACGACAGCGAGGCCATGACGGGCGCGCCGATCGAAAAGAAAGAGACGCGCATTCCCGTCCGGCAGTGGATGATGGGCATCAAATCGGGCCAGGTAACCCTGACCAAGGCCATCTCGCAGATGGCGATGGAAAAGAACCTCTACGACATCACCCTCATGCTCTCGGTGGTCTCGGGCCTGGAACACAAGCATGTTCTGAGCCTGATGAACCGCTTCGATTCGTCCGGCATTGCAACGCTCTGCCGGGCATCCGGTATCGATGACACCGCCTATTCGGGCATTTGCACCTGCCGGTGTCATCATCTGAAATTCCCCACATCGACCGGGAACAAGTGGCTGACAAATTACCACGTTCTCGATCCGACCGACGCAAAGCGGCTGCTTGAACTGATGAAGTACAAGCTGACGTCCGTGAACGGCGAAGCCGCCTAAGGCTCCTTCAAAGCGTCAATCCCGCTAGGATTTGGGCTCTTGCAGCAAGCTGTCGAGACGGGCCTGCTCTTCGTCACTCAAGGGCTTGGGGGTTGTGTTTGCCACAGCGCTCTTGCGCCGGCGGACCGCGAGAAAGAGACCCACGAGTCCAGCCAGAAGGGCGATAGGCCCGGCCGCCCAAAGCACCAGATTGTGCCAGGCAAACCGCGGTTTCAGCAGGACAAATTCGCCATAGCGTGACACCAGGTAGTCGATGACCTGGGCATCGCTGTCGCCGGCAACAAGACGTTCCCGCACCAGAACCCGCAAGTCTTTGGCCAGAGGCGCATCGCTGTCGTCGATCGACTGGTTCTGACACACCATGCAGCGCAGGTTGGCCGACAGTGCGCGGGCACGTTCCTCCAGAACCGGATCGTCGAGCACTTCGTCTGGCGCGACCGCCCATGCCGGACCGAGCCAGAGAAACGCCAGGGTGAAGACCATGAAGACGGACTTGAGCTTCATCTGGTCTACTCCGCCGCCTGTGGGGAAGGCGTGGCGCGCCGCGCCGGCTTGGGTGCTCCGACACGAAGACGGCGGTCGGCAATGGAGACAAGGCCGCCGAAGGCCATGATCATGCAGCCGATCCAGATCAGCGTCACGAGCGGTTTGAAGTAGACCCGAACGTCCACCGCGCCATTGTCACGTCCCTCTCCAAGCGAGAGATAGAGCTGCGAGAACCATGAGGTCATGATCGCCGCTTCCGTGGTCGGCATCTGGCGCGCGGTGTAAAGCCGCTTGGACGGCTCCATCTTCTCAACAATGGTTCCGCCGGTCCGCACGGTGAAATGCCCGACGTCCTCACGATAGTTCGGCCCCTTGCGTGGCACCACGCCATCGAAGGTCAGCTCATAGCCGGAGAGTTCGACATTGTCGCCCGGCTTCATGGTCAGGATACGCTCTTCCTGAAACGCGGATGCGGTGACAATGCCCAGGACCGTCACACCGACGCCGAAATGGGCGATGGACGTGCCCCAGGCAGAGCCCGGCAGGCCCTTCAGACGCGCGAACCCGCGGGACAGACCAACTTCGAAGAGTTTCACCCGTGTCAGGATCTCGACCATGGCACCGGTCATGACCCAGACGGCCAGGCCGACACCCAGAGGCGCCATCACACGCTCAAAGCCCCAAAGCCAAAGCGTGAAGAGACAGGCAAGGATGGCGATGCCAAAGGCCGCGTAAAGCCTCTGGCTGGCGGCAAGAAGATCGCCGCGTTTCCAGGCCAGCACCGGCCCGAATGGGACTGCAATCAGCAGCGGGATCATCAGCGGCCCGAAGGTGAGGTTGAAGAACGGCGCGCCAACGGAAATCTTTTCGCCCGTGATCACATCCAGCGCGAGCGGGTAGAGCGTTCCGACGAAGACGGCGACGGTCGCTGCGGTGAGGAAGAGGTTGTTCAAAACCAGCGCCCCCTCCCGGCTGATCGGCGCGAACAGACCGCCCTGCTTGAGCATCGGGGCCCGCCAGGCATAGAGCGTCAGCGAGCCGCCGATGAACAGGCACAGAAGAACCAGAATGAAAACGCCGCGCTCCGGATCGGTTGCGAAGGCATGGACACTGGTCAACACGCCCGATCGCACGAGAAAGGTGCCCAGCAGGGAAAGCGAGAAGGTGAAGATTGCCAGGAGGACAGTCCAGACTTTCAGAGCATCGCGCTTTTCCATGACGATGGCCGAATGCAATAGGGCAGTGCCTGCGAGCCATGGCATGAAGGAGGCGTTCTCGACCGGATCCCAGAACCACCAGCCGCCCCAGCCGAGCTCATAGTAGGCCCAGTAGGATCCCATCGCGATGCCGGCGGTGAGGAACACCCAGGCCAGAAGGGTCCAGGGCCGCACCCACCGCGCCCAGGCCGCATCAAGCCGTCCCAAAATCAGGGCCGCGACAGCAAAGGAGAAGGTGATCGAGAAACCGACGTAGCCGACATAAAGCAGCGGCGGATGGATCGCGAGGCCGATGTCCTGAAGGATCGGATTGAGGCCATTTCCCTCAAGCGGCGCTTCGGCGATCCGATTGAAGGGATTTGAGGTGGCCAGAATGAACAGGATGAAACCGGCGGTGACCCAGCTTTGCACCGCCAAGGTGGCCGCACGCAGGGAAGCTGGAATGTTGGTGCCGAAGAACCCGACAAGCGCACCGAAGAACACAAGGATCAGCACCCACAGCAGGACGGAGCCCTCGTGATTGCCCCAGACACCGGAGATTTTGTAGATCAGCGGCTTGGCCGAATGAGAGTTTTCCCAGACGTTTACGACGGAAAAATCCGAGCTCAGGTAGGCAGCTGTCAGCGCGGCAAAAGACAAGGCCACCAGCACGAAGAGCGCGACCGAGACAGGCGGAGCGATCGCCATCAGGCGGCTGTCCTCGCGCACGGCACCAACCATCGGCAGCACCGACTGGATGAGTGACAGCGCAAAAGCCAATACGAGAGCATAATGTCCAAGTTCAACGATCATGGCGTGTTCTCACGTTCCCGTTTCTAGCTTGCCGACAAGAGATTCAGCATGGGTGGCAAGGTTCATTCTCCCTGCCAAACGCCCTGTTGCTTTAGCGCCTCGGCAACTTCCTTGGGCACATAATTCTCATCATGCTTGGCCAACACGTTGTCGGCAACGAAGACTCCACGCGCATCGATCACGCCTTCGGTCACCACGCCCTGCCCTTCACGGAAAAGATCTGGAAGAATACCCTTGTAGGTGACCGAGACCGAGTTGACCGTGTCGGTCACCTTGAAGGACACATTGGCATCATCGGACCGCACAACCGTGCCTTCCTCAACCAGTCCGCCCAGTCGGATACGCTGGCCTGGCGGGATTGCCTTTTCGGCAATATCAGTCGGGCTTTGAAAGAAGACGATCTGATCGTTCAGCGCAAAGAGAATAAGACCGACCGCAACCGCCAGAACGGCTCCGGCGATCCCGATCATGGTCAGGCGCCTTTGTTTTCTTGTCATTTGTTCGCGTCCGTTTCCTCGTCGTCGAAAGCTCTGCCCCTCAGGAGCCTTCTATACCGGCCTTTTCGGCCATTTCATTGATCCGTCCCAAGGACGAAGTATCTTCTGCAAAGACCTTGCGGGCTTTTGTCAGCGCCGCCGCCGCCTTGTCGCCTTCGCCCAGCACGGAATATGCCCGGATCAGCCGAAGCCATTCGTCAACACTCCCGCCGGTGTCATCGAGCCGTTCGGCAAGTCCTTCAACCATCCCGGAGATCATGGCCGTGCGGTCCTGGTCCGTCATGTCGCTTGCAGCGGCGACCTCTTCAGCACTTGGCCCAGGAAGTGCCTCCCCTGATCCAAGCCGGCCCGCCATCTGCGTTCCACCAAGCTTGGCAAGTTCCGCCTGAGCGACCGGAACCCAGGCTTCGCTCGGGTCCGCGCCCTCGAGAAGGGATGACCAGGAGGCAATTGCCTCTTCTGATTTGCCTTCCTGACCAAGGGCCAGCGCGAGAAAGAAACGGGGTTTGACGGCGCCCGGCTCAAGCGCAACCGCGCGCTCGAAAGCGGCCTGCGCATCTGCGCTGACGATGCCGTCATTCGCGACGGTCAGCGCTTCGCCGAAATCCGTTTCAAGTTGTGCGGTCGCGCCCAACAGGCGGATCGCATTGGCGTAGGCGTTGGCTGCGGCCTTCGGGTTGCCCATGCGCATATAGACAGGAGCCACCACGCTCCACCCCTGGCCGTCCTGCGGATTTTCTGACAGATGCCGCTCAACGCGCGCAACCAACACATCGACCGACTGGTTTTCCGCAGGTTCCGACAGGCGTGCGAACAGTGGCTGATCGGGCAGATCAGGCGAGCCGAGGTAGAGATAGAGCCCGAATGAACCAAGCGGCAGGAAAACCAGCGCGGTCACCATGGCAAGGCGAAGCAATGCACCGCTCTTGCTTCCGGTCTCAGCGCCGTGCTGGCGTTCATCGGCGGCCAGCAGGCGACGGGCGATTTCAGTTCGCGCGGCAACGGCAGCTTCGGTTTCGATCAATCCGCGCTCGAGGTCCCGGTCAACTTCTGCAAGCTGCTGGCGGTAGACTGCCGTGTCGGCGGTCTGCTCGGCTTCCACGGGATCTTCCCGGCGCGCACTGCGGGCCAGTGGCACAAGAATCGACAGGGCGGCGGCGGCCGTCATGACAGCAATCAGGATCCAGAACATCATGGAGCACTATAGAGCGCGACCGCGTCAGGAAGGCAAGCGCAAGACTATGTGACCAGCCGTCGCGGAAAGACTTGGCGCCGAAGGCCGACCAATGCAGAAAACTACTGGCGGCGCATCTGTCCGACGGCGGCTTTCTTCACAGGACCTGGCGCAAGTGTTTCCGCCTTGGCGACGATCTTGGTGCTCAAGGCGGTCTGACGGCTTCGACGAAGTTGCTGTGCATAGTCGCCGCCGAAATAAATCTCCGACAGCATGATTGCCACATCAACGGCGGCAAGGTGGGCTTCCCGCTCCTTGCCATCGGTCTTGTGAAGATCACTGATCAGCGACCTTGTCAGGATTTCGAGGGTTTGCTCGACCGCCTGCCGCGTGCGCTTGCCAATATCATTGACCGCAAAGGTCTGCGAGGCATTTCGGACCATGACCACGACCCGAAGCGCCCGCACCGCTTCGTCGATAACGGTCTGATCCTGATCAAGTTTTCCGTCTTCATCAAAGCCGGGAACCAGCAGAGAGCGGCGGACAGCGCTGTGCGCATTTCGCAGCTCGCTGGTGACGATCTCCGAAATGTCTTTCTTGGTCGCCGACAGGCGTTTTTGCCAAGTCCCGGCGTGGGACAGGTCCATGTCGAGTTCCACGCCGCGCACCAGGCTGTGATACTCCGACAGAGCCTGGGAGAAAGCGACGGGATCCGGATTGTTGTTGCGGTGCTCATGAGCAAGGATGTTCAGGCGTTCGGCTTCACTCAGAACCACATCGACGAAGGGTGAAAACTGCGAGTTGCTGATGGCCTTGGGATCATCGCTTCGCGCCAGACGTCCGGCAAAAGAGCAAAGGGCCGAAGGTGTGTCCGCGCGCTCCAGAAGCGCTGCAGCGACCACCGAGATATGATCGGGAAAGCGGGTCGACGCTTTTTCGACCAGTTTCAGAACGCCATTGCCGGTCTTGAGACCTGCCGCATCGAGACTTTCCGGCACAGCTTTCAGGAAGGGCATCAACCAGCCTTCGGCCGCGAAAATCTTGTTGATGTCCCTGAGTTCCTCGATGCCGCGTTCGCCGCCCACTTCCATGCCGAGCCGGCGCCGATCCTTGTCGGAAATCTCGATCTTGTGAAGCACATCGCCGACGGCCTCGACGGAGCTCTTGCGCAGGCTCTTGACCAGCGTTTCCATCCGCTCTTCGCTGACGGTGTCCTGTTCGGCCTGATCCAAAACGCGTTTGACGTCGCTTGGCAGGACATCGCGGCTGATCCACTGCCAGACACGGTTGAGCACCGCGCGATTGACACGGCCTTCCTGCTTGGTGGGCAGATGTTCGTTGATCAGGAACTCGTCAAGCGGCGTGAAGAAAAGGCGCTGAACCTGATTGCGGCGCAGCACGCCGCGCGGCAGATCTTCCAGTTGAGGATCGGGTTTTCGAAGAAGATCAAGTGATGCCGCAAGTATCAATTCGACATGAGCGTCGGCACCACCGGATTTCTTTACACGCTCCAGATTTCGGACAAGTGTCTCCACAGCCCGCGGAGAGAGCTCTTGCAAATACCTTCGGATCTTGTTGGTAACAATCTCGGTTTCTGACATCTTCCGCCGACATAAACGTGCGCCGCCCAGACGGGAAGATATCTGCAGACCTTTAAACAAAGGTTGAGAAACCACGAATGCGCTGCAATGGAGCAACGAAAAATGCATTCGGTGACAATAACTTAGGGAGACGCCCTGAAGAGAGCTGCCGCGAAGCCCTCAGTCCGGGGCTCCTGAATGGCCGTGTTCAACGGGATTGGCGAAAACTTGTCCTATGGCCCGAATAACCTTGAGGAAGTCATGACGACACGGACGAAAGTCAGCCTCTCACCCGTTTACTGCGCCCTCAGCTGAGCGTTTTCCAGGACCCGTCTTCCTGACGGCAAGCGGTGCCGCGAGAGGTCAGAGCCGCGCCATTCAGGATCATCTCGTGGGTGAATTCCCGGCAGGATGTGTCGTTGACCTGGTAGACCGGCCCGGGACGAACCTGGCCGCTGCGACCGGTTTCCTCATTTTGCCAGGATACGGCAACACCGTTGGCGCGTGCACGCAGCGCCCGTTTCTGGGCTTCAGCGACTGCCTTGTAGTCGGATCTTTCGAGGGACTGGCCGAATTCGTTGTTCACCAGAACAGCGATCGCCGTGCTGGCTTCATCTTCCGCGACGCCGGAGGTGCTGGCACCGAACTGGCTTCCCCATGTCCCCTGGGTTCCGCCGGGCGCGGAACTGCAGGCACCAAGACCGACGGTCATCAAAATGAGGCATGAAAGAGTGCGAACCCGCATTAATCGCTCCGTCGTCATGACGCCATTGGCCCTGAAGATGATGGCCCTAGAAATGAATCAACTCTAGTCTTTACACTTATAGGCATTTTTTATGGCGGAACTACGCCGATGACTGGGCAAAGACTGTGACAGAGGTCACAATTGCGTAACGGAATGTTACACAGAGGGCAAGATCAGCCGCGCGCGCAAGCCGCCTATCTCGGCCCGGTCCAGCTCCAGCCGTCCGCCGTAAAGCCCTGCAAGATCAGCAACAATGGAAAGCCCCAGCCCAGTTCCAGGCACCGTCTCGTCCAGCCGACGGCCGCGTTTGACCGCCTCGCGCCGCTCTTCCTGCGACAGGCCCGGGCCATCGTCCTCGACAATCAGTTCGAACAATTCGCGCGTCGCCTCACCCTGCTGCAATTGCCGGACATGGACGACAACTTTGGAGCTCGCCCATTTGCAGGCGTTGTCGAGCAGGTTTCCGGCAAGCTCTTCCAGATCCTGCTGTTCGCCCCTGAACCTCAGGCCGTCGGGCATGGCATCTGCCAACTCGACATCCCGCTCCCGGTAGATCTTGGACATGGCCCGCGTTAGTCGGGACAAGACCGGCTCGACCTCGCAGGAGACGCCGATGACGCGTCTTTGCGCGGCCATCCGGGCGCGCTCCAGATGATGCTGGATCTGGGTCGACATGATTGTCGCCTGTTCGGCGACCTTGTCGGCAAAAGGACCGGATGCCGTCCGCGCCTCATTTGAAATCACGCTCAAGGGTGTTTTCAGACCATGGGCCAAATTGCCCACATGGGTTCGGGAGCGTTCGACAATCTCGCGATTGGAATGGATCAGAGCATTGAGCTCCACCGCCAATGGCGCCAGCTCGACCGGTAGATTCTCGTCGATCTCGTCGGCTTCGCCGCGCCGCACCTCGCCAAGGGAGGCTCGTAGACGCACAAGCGGCCTAAGGCCGACGCGCACCTGAAGGAACACCGCACCAACGAGACCAGCGCCAAACACCACCAGCGTCAGAATCACCTGATTGGCGAAGTCACGCACGTCGGCACGAAAACCCGCGGTCTCGGCGGCAACGGTGATGATGTACTCCGCACTGCCAAGCCCGATGCGTTGCTGGCGCACCCGGACCTCTTCGTTGCCCGGTCCCGTGCCGAAGGAACTACGGTTTTCCGCGGAGCCAAGCGGTGCGACATCAAGCGGGTCACCGACCAGCGACAGAGACGCGAATTGCACCTTTTCGCCGTTCACCGCTTCCGCGACCGTCCAGTACCAGCCGGACAAGGGCAAGGAAAACCGCGGCTCGCCAACTCCCTTGGGCTCGCGGACAGGCGCATCTTCGCCAGCGGCCGGATCGGGCACCATCTCGGCCAGTATCGATTTCACATAGACATCAAGCTGAGCATCGAACGCACGCTCGCTGGCGGACTGATAAAGTTCGACCAGGATGAAGCCGGCCACCGCCAGCGCAAGCACGGACCACACGGCCGCGACGACAACGAGGCGCCCGGACAGAGAGCGCGGCTTGCGCCTTGGTCCGACGGGTTGTCCGCCCTGCACCGGCTCACTCGTCAACGGGTTCGCCCAAGCGGTAGCCAAGTCCGCGGATGGTCTCAATCATGTCCGCGCCGATTTTTTTGCGCAAACGACCAACAAACACTTCCACGGTGTTGGAATCACGATCGAAATCCTGCTCGTACAGATGCTCGGTCAGTTCCGTGCGGGAAATGACCTTGCCCTGATGATGCAGGAGATAGGACAGCAGGCGATACTCGTGGGAGGTCAACTTGATGGGGTTGCCATCATGGGTGACGCGCCCTGCCCGCAGGTCCAGACGCACAAGTCCGCACGTTATTTCATTGGAAGCGTGGCCGGCTGCCCTGCGTACAAGCGCACGTACACGGGCCAGCACCTCCTCCATGTGGAAGGGCTTGGCGACATAGTCGTCGGCGCCCGCATCTATGCCGGCCACCTTGTCCGACCATCGATCGCGGGCGGTCAGGATGAGGACCGGCATGGACCGGCCATCCCGGCGCCAGTTCTCCAGGACAGACAGACCGTCGAGTTTCGGCAGGCCGAGATCCAGCACCACCGCATCATAGGGTTCCGTATCGCCGAGAAAGTGACCTTCTTCGCCGTCGAACGCCGTGTCGACCGCATAGCCCGCCTCGCCCAGCGCCGTCACCAGCTGACGATTGAGATCGGCATCATCTTCCACCACGAGCAAGCGCATCTGAAATCCTGTCGTTCTTAAAAATCAATAAAGTCAGCGGCTGGCGTTCAGCACCTTGGTCTGGACCTTGCCGCCGACCAGAACCGACAGCCGATAAACATAGCGGCCACCTTCAATGCACAGCTGCGCCTTGACGATTTCCCCGCCCGCAGCCGATTTCATCGACCCGAGCGATGCGGCCTTGCCGCTCGCAACCGCCTGACGCGCCTCGCCCTGGGACAGGCACTGCGCGCTGGCAGGCACCGCCGTCAGCAGGGTCAGAACAAGAAGGGCAAAAACACGTTTCAAAAGTACCACCTTCGGGCTTCCAGGGTCGGGCGCTGTGGAGAGGCAGACCTTCTGCCTCATCTGCCGCGCCGCCGACATCTATCACGTCATATTTGACCGTTTTCTAGCAGGGCCCAGCTGAACACGACATGAATGACGGAACAAGCCTTTCGGGACGAGGATTTTTTCGGCACCATGTTTGAAATGGGCTGGAACGCTGAACAGAGAGGCGAGACGATGCTGGGGAAAACGAAAAGACGCGCTGCTTGTGCTTTTATAGCAGCGACGCTTCTGGCCGCACCGGTCCCTGCGTCGGCGTGCGCCCTGGCCCTCGTCGTCGCCATGGACGGATCATCAAGTGTCAGTCCGGAAGAGCACACGTTCCAGCTTGAGGGCCTTTCCGGCGCGCTCAAGGACGACGACGTACGCAAGGCCATCCAGGGCCTGGGCGGCATCTGGTTCTCCAGCTTCGAGTGGAGCGGACGCTATCAGCAGCATGTTCAGGTCGACTGGCGGTTCCTGGAGAGCGACGACAGCATTTCCGCTGCGGCCGCTGAGCTTGCAGCCTCCGACAGAGGCTACACCGAATTTCCGACAGCGCTTGGATACGCCCTGGGCTTTGCGGCCGTCCATATGGCGAAAGTGCCGGAACCCTGCGCGCGCAGGGTCGTGGACGTGGCCGGTGACGGCATCAACAACGAAGGTTTCAGTGCCGACAAGGCTTACCGGGCCTTCGCCTTTGACGGGATCACGGTGAACGGCCTGGCGATCGCTGGAGCCGATCCGGACCCGGTTGCCTACTACCGGGACAAGGTCATCCGGGGTCCTGGCGCTTTCGTCGAAGTGGCCAAAGGCTTCGGCAATTATCGTGCGGCCATGAAACGCAAACTTCTGCGGGAGATCCGGAGCATGAATTTCGCATCGGCTGAACCGGCATCCAGCATGGGTCCGTTCCATCACCGGCGATGATGACCCCGCTCTTCCATGCTGCGATAGAAGTCCTTGAGCGTCTTGCCCGGTTCATGGCGGAAGCAGTCCTGTAGATCCGTGATCGTATCGATCCGATCCAGACGAAACATTCGGAAGTCGGTGCGCAACTCGCACCAGGCAACCAGCGTCCAGACCTTGCCCCAGAACCACAGGCCCAGCGGACGCACCGTGCGCTCGGACGGTTTGTCCTCACGGTCGCGATAGACAAGCGTCAGCCGCTTTCGGCCATCGCTCGCAGCTTCCAGCACATCAATCCGCTCGCGAACCTCAGGTGTCATTTCCGGCGCAATGGCATGGACCTCAACCGAGCTTGTGCGCTCGCGCATCGGGTCAGGCAAAACCGCGTCGATCTTGATCAGGGCCTCTTCGGCCGCCCGCGCCATCTCCGCCCCGCCCCATGCGCGGATCAGACGGGCCCCGGCAATCAGTGCCACGATCTCATCACGGGAAAACATCAGTGGCGGGAGATCAAAGCCTGAGCGCAGGATGTAACCCACGCCCGCAGCGCCATCGATCGGCACGCCCGATGCCTGCAGGTCCGCGATATCACGGTAGATCGTGCGCTCGGACACTTCCAGCCATTCGGCCAGCTGCCGAGCGCGGACAAGCCGGCCGCCGCGCAGATATTGCACGATTTGGAAAAGGCGGTCGGCTCGTCTCATCATAGGGCTCCTCAGCGGCTGAAAAGTCCGATGGAATTGCCATCAAGGTCAAGGCAGTAGGTGAATCGGCCATCCGGGATGGCAATCGGGTCCGAAACCACTTCGCCGCCGGCCTTTGCCAACCGGTCCATGGTTGCTTCTAGCGTATCCGGACACAACAGATGGATGGTCGGGCCGGTTCCCTTTGCAGGCGGCGTGCCGGGATAAAGGTGCCCGGCCACGCCATCCTTCTTGGCAGGGAACATCGCCACGGGATTAGGCCCCATGTCGACGATCTTGTTCAGTTCGGTCTGAAAGACCTCATTGTAGAAGTCGATGGACTTGTCGAGGTCGGTGACCGGCAATTCCATCCAGACCGTGAAGTCATCAGGTTGAAAGCTCATTTTCGTCTCTCCTGTCAAAAACAACAGGCAGACAGTCGCACAGGCCTCCTGACAGCCTTCTGTCAGGAGCGTGTCCGGCATGCGCAGTTATTTCGGGCGGATCGACCGGCTGATGCTCTTGACGCCGTCGACCAGAAACAGGCTGGTGATGATCGCGCCGCCCCAGTCGCGCAGAACCGGAACTTCGGCGATTTTCCAGCCAAAACGGAACACACTGTCGAGACAGACTGCGGCCCACCAGAGCCCAAGAGGCAGAACAAAGACCAGTCGCCCAAGCCGTCCTGCAGAGAAAAACTGGCCGTTTTCTGCCAGCAAGACCTTCCGGGCTTCGCTGCGCGCGGCAATTTCCGCCCGGATTTCTTCAGCCGCCAGTTCGGCAGCAATCCTGTCCTGCTCGGTTTTGCCGTCGAGACGTTGTCTGGCGTGGGCCAGCAAGCGTTCCAGCACGGATCCGGACAGCCAGGTGAGAATCGCAGCGATCATGCCTCACCCCTTTTTGCGACCCAGCCAGCCGACCCCTTTGTGACATGACGCAGCAGGATGTTGACGAGTCCGACAGCAACGATGACCCAGGGCGTCATGTTCGCTGGCAGGATCGCACTCAAGTCGACAGCGCTCAGCTGCTCGGCCAATTGAGTGCAGACGACGAGAATTCCGACGACGCCGTTGAACAGAAGAGTTTTCCAGCCAGACATTTCCCGCTCCTTTTCCAGATCGGATTTTCCGTCACTTTGCAGAGAGAAATTGGGCTTAGTGGCTCTCGGCCGGCGCCAGATGAATCACGGACGCTTTCCGACGCGCCCAGGTAAAAAGCTTGCCCCGGTAACGCCAGGCCAGCCCGATCAGCAGGCTCAGCGCCAGCACCACCCCTGCGGCAATGAGCACTCGTTCCCAGTCGAAGCCGCTCGTTCGCAGCGCGGCGGCCGTGCCCGCGCAGGTGAGCCCCGAGGCACGATGGCTGGTTCCCCGCTCTATCTTGCGCTGCAACGCCGACAGTGTGGCCGGGCCCACGCGTCCATCGATGGCGAGAGGGGGATGATCGCGCTGAAAGGCGAGAACGGCATGGCGCGTTTTCGGTCCATCCAGGCCATCTGCCGAACCGGGCCGATAACCCAGGTGCGCCAGGTGTTGCTGTGCCAGCTTCAGAGCCTGGTCGAAATCAGCGGACAGTGACCCGGTTGCGGGGGAGCCAGAGGCAAAGGAGCCATAGCTGCCGTCCAGCAGAAGATCCGCCTCGTCCTTGCGGCGGCGGACGAGACCCGGCAAGCGCCGCCCCCCAGCGGTCGTTCCCGTCTTGGCCAGAAGCTGGGCCGCAAGCGTGTCCTGCCCAGCCTTCAGGGCCTTGGCCCACTTCCAGGTCAACGCTCTTGGTCCCAGGTTGTAGACAACCGACACACAGGCATCGAATTGGGTCTGATCCAGGTGAGGCAACGCTCGCTCAACCGGTGGGCCGTACTCTTCGTCCAGCAGGGTAAGCAACAGACGATTGGCCTCTTCGCGGCTCAGACTGTCTCCCACTTTCAGCGGGCTGCCGTGCTGCTTCAGCCACCAGGAGGCAAAAACCCTTGAGCGCATCGTGAACCCGTAGCCGATTGTTACGACACCCGCCGGATCCAGGTATCCCCGCGAGACGAACCCCTCGTGCGCGGCGATGAAAGCGACGCCTTTTTCACTGACCCGCATGGCAAATCTCCCTTCCATCATTTTCTCAGGTGCGTCCCGTCAGGACTGCGGCACGACCGGCAAGAGGCAGTGCACAGCAACGCGCACCGCGCCGCCGGAAAAGCTGCCGCCATTGGCCGTCAAACGGACCTGCGTTGGGGCGTAAAAGGCGCTCGGACCAATGACACCGGCATTGGTCGCGCCGACCGAAACGCCCAGTGAGCCGCCGAATTTCGAAGGCTCTCCCGCCAAGCCGCAGTCGTAGGACGCAGCGCCGCTGATGGTCGTGATGGTCCGGCAGGAGACACCGAAAACGATGGTCCGGTCCTGAATGAGCGCGCTGGTTTCGGCATAGGCGCCGGAAAGACCGGAAAGCTCTTCTTCCAGCACCGCCAGCCGGGTTTCTGCTCCGTTTTCCGAGCGCGCGACCAAACGATCAGGTCCAAGCAGAGGACCAACGTCCTGCCAGCCGCTACCGGTCAGAACAATCAGGGCCTCTTCATCGGCCACGAAGGCCACCAGCCCTTCGAAAGCTGAATGGAACTGCCAGACACCTTCGCGCCAGAGCGCAATGTCTCCGTCCCGGCCCAGCCAGTCTCCCGAGGCGCCTGAGGCAACAAGATAGGCCGCGCCATCCTCGGCGGCGGGCGGAACAACGATGCTTCGGGAGGCGAGGTGCAGATGGGCCAGCGCATCAAGGGTCAGCAGCGCTTCATTGTGGGTGACATGCTTTTGCGCCTGCGCGGCCGCCAGAAGCGGCAGGGCAAACCGAAGGGTCTCAGACATGACTTGTTGCCTTTCTTTGGAAGCCACGCCCGGCCGTGGCAGACAGCTGGCAGACGGCGAAACTCAGCTCGCTCACCTGGGCACCGAAATCGGCGACCTCGTCTGAAGCCGGGTAGAAAACAGAAGGGATCGACGACGAGAGGGTTCTGAGAACCGCGCCACCGATCCCAAGAATGTCGACCTCATAGGCCTCACTCTCCTCCGCCAGAGGCACCTCCACCTGAGCCCAGCTGTCGCCGCCACGCCGGGTCTGGCGGATAAAGTTGATCTCGATGCCATCGCTCAGCCGCCGGGCCTTGAGATGAACCGGGGCGAGCGGCAGGGCGCCGCGACCTGAAGCAGCGTGGGCGAAGACCAGAGCAGACGGATCATCGACGGCTAGTCCGGCGGGCACCAACCTGTAGTGCTGTTCGAGGCCAAGCTGGTCAGAGGAAAGCGGCACCAAGGGAACAGTCGCAGCGTCGAGAAGAACGACATCCGCACCTGCCAGCGCCCCTTCCCGCATCTCCGGTTCTGTGCCCACCTGTCCACGCAAGAGGGTCGTCAGCCGGTAGGTCCGGACGCCGGTCAGCTCAGCGTCGACGAACTGCAGGACCTCGAAACCGCCGCCGGCCGGCCGCACAGCCAGCGCATTTGCGCCCGCCAGAACAGCGTCTCGCGGACGCGCCTGCAGAAGCCCGCCATAGATCTCGACATCGATGTGATTTGCATGGTCCCAGTGGCCAAGCGGACCCGGTGCAAGATCCGAGACCAGTTGGCCCAGCGTTGCGGGACGGTCGAGGGTCGATACCGGTTGAAAACCGCTGCCGGTCGCAGAGCGCATGAGCGTCAGCGCGCCGGGCCAGGGACTTGCAAAGGCCGCCAATCGAACAGGAGCTTCGGGGTCCTCGTCAAAGAGAATGGGCAGGTCCATCAGGAAGCCATGGGGCACTCCCGGCACGACGTCCTTAAATGGCTTGACGACCGGATCCGGCGCAGCGGTGACAGGTGCCAGAGCACCGCCGACACGCACAGCTTCGATCCGGCGAACATCCGTGTCTTCAATGGCTTCGACGCGAAACTTGAGCGGCGGCGAGAAGCTTTTGCCCGGCACATTTGCGATCTCAAGGACATCGCCCGGGTCCACATCAAGGCGGGCCGGTGACAAGGCAAACTCTGCGCGTTCGCGTTCTCCCCAGATCCGGGCAAGCCGGTGATCAGCGGCCTGCTGAAGCGCTTGAGGAGCGCTGACTGCCGCCAGATCCAGCGTCTCGATCTGGCGCGATCCGACCTCGAGCCTGCGCGACGTCACCATCCGGCGCTGATAGTCCGCGGTCACGTCTTCAGCGCCGATGCGCACTTCCGACGGCAGTTCGCCTTCCTGCGCCCGGGTGCGCGACAAAACCGGCTTGTCGGCGTCCGGATCGACCAGATCATCGGCAGCAAGGGCCAGATCAACGTCGGTCCGGGCTGCTTCCAGGCGGATGTCAGTGCCGCGATCGGAGGCTGTCGCCCCAAAGGCCGTCAGCAGCGGTTCGATGACCTGGCGGCTGGAGACCGGCCCCGAAACCGCGATCCCTTCCAGGGTCCCGGATACATTGCCGACCGACACGTCTTGCGCGGCGATGCCCTCGTCTTCCAGATAGTGCTCCAGAAATCCCTTTAGCGTCAGGCTGCCGAGCCGACCGGAAAGCCAGTGCCCCACCTGCCAGTTGGCACCATCGGACCAGACATCCAGATAGGAGGGAAAGGCCGGATAGGGCCGAGCATCCCAGGTCCACAGATGGATGTTGGCGCTGTCGACCATACGCCCGCCATAGACCGGTGAAATCGGGTTCTGGCCGGTCTCGAAATCCGGGTCCTCAGGATCGTAAAAGCTGAGAGCGGCCTCAAGCGCACGCCGCTGGATCAGGTCGTCTCGGGTCCCATTTGAAAAATGCGGCAGCGCGCTTTCTGACGACTTCGGATCGACGAAAACATTGGGCTGGTTCGCGCCCTTGTCGATGGCCGGAACACCAAGTTCGGTGAAGCGGATCGGCTTGCAGGCTGGAACCCAATCGGTCGACTGCCCGGCTTCTACGCCGCCAAAACGCTCCACATGAAGGTTTTCCCACCAGCCTCTCAGATCCTTGGCACGGTAGACCCAGGGCTTGTTGTAGATCCCATCTGAAATCGGCGTTCGTGTGCCCGAACGGCGATCAGCCTCCGAGGCGTAGTACCAGTCGAAATACTCACCGCCGGCGATGCCCGCCTTGAGCATCTCCATGTCATAAGGGTCCGTGTTGCCATCAGGGTCTCCGCCCCTGCGCATGTCAGCCATGGGCAGGTAGTTGTCGATGCCGATGAAATCGATATCGGAAGATGCCCAGAGAGGATCGAGCGGAAACCTCAACTCGCCAGCGCTCACCTGATGCGCCCCATATTCGGACCAGTCGGCGGCGTAGGAAAGATCTGTGCCCGCTGTCAAAACCGGCCGCACCTCGACTGCAAGATCGATCAAGCTACTGACAAACGGATAGGTCCCCGATGTCGTCTGCGCCCTGGTCAGGCCGCGCAGCTCCGAGCCGATCAGAAAGGCATCCACCCCGCCGGCAGCTTCCGCCAAATGCGCCATGTGCAAAACATGACGGCGGTAAGACCATTCGCCCGGGCCGCCATAGGCGATCGCGTCGCCCGAAACCGAGAAGTCGCTTGCGCTTGTTGTGCCGAAAAAGGCTGCAGCATCCTGATCCGGATCCGCGCCGGGCACGATCCTGCCGCGCCAGGGATAGGCGGCCTGCTCTGACCCGCCGTAGGGGTCCGGCAAGCTGTTGCCCGCCGGGATGTCCATAAGAACGAACGGATAAAGCATGACCCGAAGCCCACGGTCCTTCAGGTCCTTGATCGCGGCAATCACGCTTGCGTCCGATGGTGTTCCGCCAAATGCGGGCTTGCCATCAATTCTTGAGACTTCGTCCGCCTCCTCACGGGCCAGCCCCGCGACCGACCAGATGCCGCCAGTCGTGGATTTGGTGTTTTCCTCGACCTTCGGGCGAATGCTGCATTGTGACGCCCTCAGATCATCGCCGAACCAGGCGATCACAAGTGCGACGCTTTCAAGGTTCGGGCACAGAGCCTGCAACTCGTCCAACGAGGCGACCCAATCGCTCGGCGCCTGCGTGACATGATGGTTGAGGCTTTCGGTGACGCCGGGCCTCGGCGTCGAACTGACGGCAGTCGGCTGGTAGACGAATTCGCCTGCCCCGGGGATCAAGGTGATCGCCCGGATGTCTGTCTCCAGACGCTCGACGGACCGGATCACTTCAAAGGTCAGTTGCGGCAGACGGTTGCCGAATGTCTCCAGCGCCAGACGCTCGAACACCACATAGGCGGTTCCCCGATAGGCCGGTGTGCCGCCCTGCAGTCCCGATATCAGCGGATCGGGTGCCTGATCCGGCGCGCCAGAGTAGATCCGCATGGTGATGCCGGATGTGTCCAGCGGCTTGCCGTCAGCCCAGATCCGGGCGACCCGGCTTATAGGTCCCTCACTCAATGCGACCGCGAAATTGGCGTAGTAGGCATAGGATCGTACAGTCGTAGACGAGCCACCGCCTTTGCCACCCTGACTTTCCTCCGAAACCTCTTCTTCAAATCGCGTGGCCCAGATGACCTGTCCGGCCAGCCGCACCCGGCCATAGATCCGCGGCAAGGAGGTGCCTTCGTTCGAGGCCTGGACGGAGAGGTCGGAAAGTCGGCCCGTCTCCACGGTGGTCGAAGAGCCGAACAGGCCCTGGTCCACGACCGACCCTGCGACGGCGCCCGCAGCCTTGCCGAGAATTCCGCCAAGACTGCCAAGGCCGAAAAGGCCACCGGCCGCACCACCCAGTGCCTGTCCGGCGGCGGTCAAGATCAGGGTTGCCATTGGGCTTGCTCCGGAAATGAAAACACATGGGCAATGCGCCGACGCCAGGCCGGCACGAGTGGGCTTTCGACGACGCCGACACGCTCATAGGCGTGGATCACCAGCCCGGGTGCGCTCACGATCGCAACATGTCGGGCGGGCAGATGCTCCCTCCAGCGAAACAGGAGAACGTCCCCCGGCACTGCGGTGTCCGGCGCCTGTTCGATCAGCCAGCGCCTTGCGGCTTCGACAAGGCTCTCGCCAGTGCCGGACGCCGTCCAGTCAGGCTGATAGGCAGGCACTGGTTCAGGCTCGGCGCCATAAAGCGCCCGCCAGACGCCGCGCAGAAGACCCAGGCAATCGCACCCTGCGCCCTTGCAGCTGGCCTGATGCCGATAGGGCGTTCCAAGCCAGGATGCCGCCTCGCTCAGAGCCGCGGCACGTACTGTGGAGGTATCAGGAGACAAGGATGCCACCATCGTTCTCGCCCGTGTTGCGGGTCGGATAGGAGAGAACGAAATCTGTCCCGGGCATGTGTGGAAAGCCCTGGAAGTTCAGCTCGTTGGAGAACTTTGCACGGCAGGTCGAGACCTGCTTGTCGCATCCGGCGGAAACGCGTATCTGCGTTCCCGTCTCAAGGCTTGACGGTGGCGCTTGCCACAAGCCGATCCGCGCGACGGCTTCCTCCAGCCGATGCGCGGCAACCTCGGACCGAAAGCCGGCGTGTTCGCCCGTCAGAACCTCCAGCCGCCCGCCGTTGAACCAGCCTGACGAAAACGCGGACAGGCCAGCGATCTCGAGTTCGCCCAGGTCGCCGGCAAGTGTGACCGTTCCCTCGGCCTGATATGCCGGGGCTGACAGATCAACGCCGCAGCGGCCATCGCCGAGATCCGCATCGCAGGTCCTGGCGAAGACCCGGCCACGCTTGACCTCGAGCAAATGGGACAACCCGCGCAGTTCCGCCTGAAATGCATCGCCGTTTCGGCTGACTTCGCCGACGCGGGCTCTGCGCAGAAGCTGCGTCTGGGACGGATCCGCCCAATTGACCAGATGGACCTCAACGCTTGCACCATCCCAAAGTCCCGCCTCAAGATCATCATCGGACAGACCGAACAGAGAAAGCGCTCCGCTGACGTCACCGCCGCCAGTTGCAAGCCCTGGACCAGCAGCCAGGCTGCTGGTTTCCAGACCGTTCTGTGGCTGGCAGGACAGGCCATCGACGGTCAGAGATCGATCATGATCGGTGAAACCGATGCGTTGACCGTCCTTGCGCGTGACCACCCAGCAATGGGCAAGCGTCGTCGCCCAGCCGGCCAAATGGCCAGCAAGTTCGGATGAAATGTCTTTCATGAGAGCGCCCTATTTCGCGGAAGTCAGATCCGGATCTCGATCAGGGGGATCGAGGGAATGTCGCCCGCTTCGAAATGGGTCAGGCTCACCTCGAGCCGATCCGTGTCGAAGCGCACGGGAACGTCAAAGAAAAAACCGGCAGTGATCTGCGCGCCGTCGGCAGGCGGAGAGGCGAAGACAAGTTCGCCGGTCTCGGCGTTCAGCCAGGCATCAACCCCGACCGTCACCTCGGCGCTTTCGACGGCCACCTTCAGACTTGCTGGATCAGCAAGGCGTATTTCCCGCGCATAGGCCGCCTCGCCCTCGCCGTAGGTCTTGGTCAACGCAAAGGTATCAGTGACCCCATCGCCGTTAGCGATCTCCTGGTCAAAGGCTGTGGGCATACCGCCGCCGTCGCGGGTCGAATGATCGAAGGGGTCGCGAAACCGGAAGCCGAACAACCGTCCGCGCGCTCTTTCAAACAGCGAGAGGACAGCCCTGAGATCGACAAGAGACCGGATCCCGGTGGAGGCGTCATAGCGCCGCCGACTGTCGGCCCAGCGTGCGTTGCGGGCCTCAAGGCCAGAGGCCAGAAGCACCACTTCCGTGCGCCGCTCCGGGCCTCCCAGAGCGCCAAAAGCCACTCCTGAGGGAAAATACTCATCCAAGAAAGAAACCATCAAATTCCCCCTGCGAGCGGGTCGCAATTGATCTGCCTCAAGGTGGCTTGCAGGCACCCTCTTCATGTTGGTCGTCATTCAAGGAGGACCAAATGAGTCACGTACCGCACGAACTGCACGAAGAATTCCCCGACGCCGCCGAGGCCTTGCATGCGCTCAAGGCGAACGACGCCCATTTCGTCAAGCTTTCGGACGAATACCACGCGATCAACCGCGAAATTCACCGCATCGAGACCGATGTCGAACCTGCCTCGGACGAGGCGCTGGAAGACCTCAAGAAGAAGCGTTTGTCACTCAAGGACCAGATCGCTGCCATGTTGGCGGTGAGCGAGAGCACCGGCTCCTGAGCCCCTCCTTTTCAGGCCGGTGTTAGAGCCCGCGCCGTCCCCGTCCGACGGCGCGGGCCACCATTGCAGAGACCTGCGTTTCGGATCGCCGAAAGCTTTCCGCATCCTTGGTGGCAACATTGATCTGGACCCGCGGCTGCGCGGCTCCAGTGCCGTTCTGAACACCAAGTCTGCCGTCATTGCCGCGCACCAGCGGCAAGATAGCTTCGGCGCCAGCTTCACCGGCCAGCCCTATTCCGCCAGACGCACCGCCGCCGCCAAGACCGAAGTAGGTCGGCGACGCGACGATGCCTCCTTTGGCAAATGGGGTCACCGCGCCCAACGCACCTGCCACGGAGCCGCTGATCCCATTGGTTAAACCGCCGAAAGCGCTGGAGAAAGCCGTTTCGGCCAATCCTTCCAGGGGTTTCAGCGCGGACCCGAGCAAACGGGACGACGTGGTCAGCGCGATCTGCCGAAAGACCGCCTCGAGCGATTTGCCATCGACGAGAGCTGCCTTGAGGCCACCGGTGAGCGCGGTTGAAAAGCTGCCCGCCGAGCGTGAAATTTCCTGCATCTTCAGGGAGAACGCTGAAAGCTCTTCCAGCGGAACGTCAAGTTGAACATCTGTCATCTCAGGTGCCTTTGTTGTCTACCGGTCCGGGTGGCGCTTCATCATGCGTTCGAGGACACTTCGCTTAAGCCCAGTTGCGGATTTCTGCCAGCCCAGCGCTGCAGCAAGTTCGCGCGGGGTCGACGACCAGAACACGGCTGGCGACCAGCCGAGGCGCCCGAAAGCGACCTGCATCAACCCGCGCCAGGGAAAGGGGCGGTCTGGTTCTGGCCTGCCTCCCCCTTGGAGGAAGGCAGGTTGAGCGCTTCCTCTTGCCCATCGCCAAAAGTCACCCTTAGGAGATCTGCGGCGATCGCCGCATATCCGGTCACGCCGCCGGCAGATGTCATCAGGGCCAGCTGGTCGTCGGAAACATCATTGCCCGCACCGCGTAATCCGGCCCCGAGAATCCTGATCAGATCGCGCGCGGAAAAGCGCCCGGTCGAAAAGCGATCCACCAGGGCTTGAAGGTCCTCACAGGAAAATGCGTCTTCCAGTTCCGCCAGAGCCCCGAGGGTCAAGACCAGGGTCCATTTGCGACCGTCGAGACCGGCACTGATTTCGCCGCGCAGATGATTTGCCATGCAGGCCTCCTAAAGGGCTGTGAATGTGATGGGCCCAGCCGACTCCAGCGCGATCTCATAGGTCACCTCGCCGTCGTGACGGCCGGCATATTCCAGTGCGGTGACCTGAAATGCCCCTTCCAGCGTCCCGAAATCGGGGATGATGACCTGCCAAGGGCAGATGGTCCCGTCGAAGAAGATCTGACGCACGGCCGCGTCACTTGCCTGGTCGCGGAACAGACCGGAGCCGGCAAGACTTGCGCTGCGGGAGCCCGCCTGCGCCAGCAACTCCCGCCAACGCCCCGCGCTGTCCGCATTGGTGATGTCCACGGTCGCCGCGTTCAGCGCCACCCTGCGGGTGCGGAGCCCGGCAACGGTTTCAAAGCTTCCGCTGGACGTCTGGTCCAGCTTGAGCAGCAGATCGCGTCCTGCCTGTGCGGTCATGGCAAATGTCCTTGTTGGATGATTGAAGGCTGCGTCAGGCTTCAGGCTCGGTGACAACTCGCAGGGACAATTCGGCCCGGAAGGTGCGGCCATCGCGCAAAAGCCGCGAAGACATCTCGGACACCTGAAGTCCGACAAGCCGGTGCCCCGAAAGGAGCAGGTCCGGTTCCATCACAAGCACCGACGTCCTCTGGATGATCGCGAGCGCTTCATCGCGGCTTGCCTTGCGTGACAGGGCCGCAAGCCGGAGGTCATGAACCAGACCTTCTTCGGGCAGGTTCAGCAAGGGTCGGGCGCCAAGCGTCTCCAAAACCAGAAAGGGAAAGGCTTGTCCCCTTGGCGGTGCATCGAAGATGCGCCCGGGGCCAACAAGGCCGGTCAGCGTCGCGTCGGCGGCAAGCCGGCTGAACAGGGCGCTGCGCAGGGCCAGTTGCGAATGAGTGCTCATGTCCCCTCCTCCTCTGCCAGGCAGATGATTTCTCTTGATCGGTCATCGGCCGCCGTGGTCGACAGAATGCGAAAGGCACGCGGGCCACACAGGACCCGCCAGCCACCGGCAAGGTCGTCTCTGTAGCGAAGGCGAAGCTGATGGGTCGCGATGCCCTCGAGCCGTCCGCTGCGAAGCGTTTCGCTTTGGCGAAGCGGCTTGATCTGAGCGAAGTCGTCGCCCGCAAACAGATAGACAAGGCTCGCCGATCCATCGGCCGCCGCCGTGTGCACCGGTTGCTCAAGCGCCACCGGCGTGCGGTAGGCCCCCGCCCTCACAGTTGCAGCACCCGGTTCACCGACATCAGCCGGTCGAGCCCATGGGGCAGGCTCGTCATGGCAAGGTCCGTCCCCGCCTCACGGTTTTCGAACCAATGTGCCGCCAGCAGACGGATTGCCTGGCGCAGCGGCGCGGGCACGTCCTGCGCGTTGTCGCCATAGCCGGCGGAAAAGTCGATCTCGGCCCCGAGCAAGTTGGCAGAAGGCACGCCAGCTCCAAGGCCAATGCGGATGCGTGCCGGATCCGAAGACCGATCCAGCGTGTAGTCGGACGGGTCAAGCACATGACCGTTGCCGTCCAGATCATAGACGGTGATCTCGTCGACAGAGAGCACCGGGGCAATCGGCAACGACACGATCCGGCCCATCGGCCACGCCTCGAGATAGAGCCGCCATCCTTGGCGGATCAAGGCACGCCGGGTTTCCCGCTCGATCTGCTGACGGGCGGCCTGAATGAAGCCGGACAGGAGATCTTCTTCCTGGGCACCGGTGAGCCTTAGCTGATTGCGCATCTCGGCCACCGTAACCGGCTCAAGGGCCGGCGGCGTCACAACGACGGACGTCATGGCGTTATCCTTTGCCTGAAACAAAAAAACGCCGGATCCGTCAACGGGACCCGGCGAAGTGGGGAGGGTTACAAAAAAGCACTCACTGCGTGCAGCCACAGCTATTGCAGCCTAGCCTTTCGCCAAGCTTGCCGCAGCGCACAAAATATCGTCAAAAATACGAATGCTATTTTTACGAAGAGAAGGTCAGGAGCTTGATGGCATCAAAGTCCTGAACGCCGCCGCCCACGCGCTTGGTGGTGTAAAACAGCACATAAGGCTTGGCGGAATAGGGATCACGCAGGATCCGCACGCCCATCCGGTCGACAATCAGATAGCCGCGGCGGAAGTCGCCGAAAGCGATCGCCGGGGCATCAATGGCGATGTCCGGCATGTCCTCGGCTTCAGTGACGGGGAAATTCAGCAAGGTGGCGGCAGCGCCTGCGCTGGCCGGTGGCTGCCACAGGTAGTTGCCGTCGCCGTCCTTCAGTTTGCGCAAGGCGCCTTGCGTCCGCCGGTTCATGACGAAGCGGGCGTTCTGGCGATAACCGCTCTTAAGCGAATAGATTAGATCCAGCAGCTTGTCGCCCGGTGCGAGTGTTGCAAAGCCGCCTGCCTCTCCGGTCGAGATGGTGCCCAGCGAGCCCCAGGCCCAGGCAGTTTCCGCAACGCGGGGCACCGACAGGAAGCCGGTTGGCTTGTTCACGCCGTCGCCATTGACGAAAGCAGCGCCCTCCTGTTCGGCGAAGGCCGTCTCCACCTCTTCGGCGATCCAGGCATCCATGTCGATGGCCGCATCGTCGAGCAGGCTCGCTGTGGCTGCGGGCATGGCGTAAAGCTCCATGGCCGGGAAGCTTAGTTCGGCAAGTGTCGGCGTCGAGGTTTCAGGACGTGCGGCCGTTTCGCCGACCCAGCCGGTCTGCGGTCCCGAGATCGAGAAAGGCTTCTTGTAAGTCGCAGCAGAGACCTGACGGACGCCGGCGATCGCGCGGATCGGCGAGACCTCGGACAGGCGGCGCAGGATGCCTGCCTCGGTTTCCTCGGGCACCAGATAGCCGCCATCGGGATCGGATGACGCGCTCAGAGCCTTGACCTCGAGCGGGCGCAGGGCCTGTTCCCGGCCGGTACGAACATAGCTTTCAAAGGCGGCCTTGTGCTCGATCGCCTGACTTGTCTGTCCACGCTCGGCCTGTCCGCCGCGTGCCGGACGGCGGCTCTTCAGGGTCAGGTCGTCTAATCGCCTCTGGGTGGCGTCAAGCGCCTCGTCCAGACGATCCAGCTTTTCCAGCGTCAACACATCGGCACTGCCGCGTTCTTCCATCTCCGCGAGCCGGGCGTCATTGACCTGCCGATAGCTCTCGAAGCTGCGGAAGAACTCATCGAAAGTCCGGGCGACGTCCTCTCCGCCGGCGGCAACGACCGGAGGCATCGTACCGGCCTTGGTT
Source organism: Roseibium polysiphoniae (assembly GCF_014842925.1). Classification (GTDB taxonomy): domain Bacteria; phylum Pseudomonadota; class Alphaproteobacteria; order Rhizobiales; family Stappiaceae; genus Roseibium; species Roseibium polysiphoniae. The sequence goes on along the minus strand of NZ_JACYXJ010000001.1, from coordinate 211,916 downwards.
TCAAGAGATGAGGCATGAGGATCATGGGTGTTCATTGCGGTCTCCTTGACGGTATCGGATGAGAGCTGCTCGGCAGAAGGCGCAGGCGCGCGCCCTCCACCTGCGGAAAGGTGACGAGCGACACCTCCCAGAGATCGATTTCGACCAGTGTGCGCGTGGGCTGACCGGCACGGCGTCCTGCCCCGCCCGCTGTCTTCAGGGCCCTGAAGCCGATGGACAGCCCGCTCAAGGCCCCGGCGGCCACAAGAGCTGCGGCCTCGCGAGAAAGCGCAACATCGGGCAACAGGCGGCCGGTAACGCGCAGGCCCCTTGCGTCTTCGGTCAGATGGGTCCACACGCCGATGGGCTTTGCCGGATCGTGCTGCCACAACATGGCGACGCCGGACGCCCGTCTGCGCGCCAGACTGCGGGCAAAAGCTCCACGCCTGACAAGGTCGCCAGCTCCATCGCGCTGGCCGAACAGGCTGGCGTAGCCGGTGATGACCAGTTGATGCGGCGCCTGCCTCACCTGCGCGGCTCCGGCCCCGCATCTGCGGCGGCGAGCACATGCAAGGTCTCGGCAAAGCCGTGAAAGGTGTCGCGGTGGCTGGCACCAGCGCCGTCAGCGCCGGTAAACCGCGCAAAGCTTCTACGCAGACGCCCAGGCAAATGGCGCGCAAAACGCCGGACAACAAAACCCTTCTGCGATCCTGAAGGTTCGGACATCATCGCAACTCCCTGTTTTGCTCAGTCGGTTTTTTCACCAGCGTCATGAGTCGCTTGCAGCGGATCCTTGAATCGACGGTCCAAGGACTTCCCATTTCGCCTTGTGAGATTCACAAATTGATTCAAGTTCCGGTTCAGGCGGGCGATTTCATCGACGAAATGCGTGAAGCGTCGGTTCGAGAACGTCAGTTCGCGGATCAGCAATGCGGCCAAGGTCGTCGTCGCCACAGCCCAGAGGAAAAGCGCCAGATGTGCCAGGTCGCCGCGCTCGATCACCGAGCGGGTGATTTCCTCGCTCACGCTTCTGCCCCTGCCGGCGGTTCTTGCACCTTGCGGCCATAGCCAACCGCCAGGCGTTTTTCGTCGTCGTCCAGAAAGCCCGCTGCCCCGACCCGGCGCCACAGGGCTTCGCGCTCTGACGAGAGCGCCTCGACCGCATCCGCATCGGGCTTCAGCAGAAGATCCGCGCCATAGGCCGGGCCGAGCCAGGCGGAGAGCGCGGAGGCCGTACGGGCGACCAGGGGTAGAACCGCGGAGCGCCAGAAGGCACGGCTGGCTTCCTGGTAATTGGCATAGGTGTTGTCGCCTGGAATACCGAGCAACATGGGCGGCACACCGAAGGCAAGCGCGATCTCCCGCGCGGCCTGGTTCTTCGCCTCGATGAAGTCCATGTCTTTCGGCGTCAGCCCCATGGGCTTCCAGTCGAGCCCGCCTTCGAGCAGCAGCGGCCGGCCCGCATTGCGCGCGCCCTGATAGCCGCTTTCCAGCTCTGTCTTCAGCCGTTCGAACTGATCCGCCGACAGGTTCACCGCATCTCCTGCGCCATAGACCAGAGCGCCGGAGGGCCGGGCCGCATTGTCGAGCAGGGCCTTGTTCCAGCTGGCCGCCGCATTGTGGATGTCGAGGCTCATCTGGGCCGCTTCCACGGGGGCAAAACCATAGTGATCATTGAGCGGATGGAAGAGCTTCAGATGCCGCACCGGTGCCACACCTTCGTCGCCCGGAGCCGCCTCCGCGGCCAGGCGCACCGTCCGGCCTGCGACCGTATAGTCGAAGGCTTCCGGCCAGCCGCCCGGCCCCGGCACCACCTTGACCCGGTCAGGCCTGAGCGCGTGGAGTTCGCGAGGCTCACCATCGACGGCCACCTGCTCCAGATAGGCGTTGCCGGCAACCAGCAGATAGCCGTAGAGGCTTTCGAGAAAATCGCCGCCCGCTTCCAGCCGGTTGGGCCGGGAAAGCAGCGCCAAAAGGGGATGGGTGTCCAGCTCGTGCTCGCCCTCAAACAGGGTCAGGGGAACGGAGCTTGCGGCCTCGGCCACCATGCGCACGGCGCGGTAGACGATCGGGTTCTTGGCATAACCTTCACGGGCGAGAGCCGCATAGTCACGCGGGCTCCAGACTGGTTGGGCCTGCCCCTGAATGGCCAGCAAGGGGCCGGTGCGCGAGGCCTTGACCTCGGCTGGCGCCTCCTGCGACCGGTCGGCCGTCACCGCTTCGGGGCGCGCCCAAAGTGATTCAAGTGCTGTCTTCAAGCTCATGACTTAAAATGCCTTTTCGGCGCAGTTGAGAAAGTGATTCAAACGACAGGTCAGGAATACCTAAGCCTACAAACGCCTGACCCGAGGTTCGGCTCTTGGGCCCAGAAGCAGTTCCGAGATCGCCCAAACCAATGCATCCAGCCGGTCGGGCGAGCGGCCCGTGGACAGGCCTGATGGCCCGAAATCGACCATCTCGTCCTCAAGCTCCGGCAGGGCGCCAACGTGCCGGATACGGTCCTGGTCGTAGAGCATGGCGACAGGCTCAGCCCGCGAGAACTTGCCTCGTGTCGCCCGCACCTGTTTGACCGGCACCGAGGGGTCCGCCCCCGATATCACCTCGGCCACCATCTCCCCGCCCTGGTTCACCTCGGCGACCAGACAGTCCGCGCTCAGTCCGTGCCAGAGACCGGTGGCGGCAGAAGCCCAGTCTGCGGGTTTGGCGCGGGCCATGGAGCGATCGGCCAGAACATAGGCTGTGCCGTCCTCGGCGAGGCCCGCGGCCACCAGACCGCAGGCGTCGGATTTTCGTCCCGAGGAGGCAGGCGGATCGATGGCAATCACGATGCGCTGGAGATCTTCAGGCGCCCTGTCGACCCGGATCTGCTCCAGCCGATCCCGCGACCAGAGTGCGTCGGGCCGGTCCTCGATCAGCTCGCCGTCCAGCTCCTGCCGTCCGAGCCTTGTGCCGGCATAGCGCGAGACCACCGTCTCCAGAAACCCCGGTGCCAGAAACGGCGCATTCGCCTGTGTCGGCGCATGGCTGACCGCCGTGGTCGGCAGACCGAGCAGGCGCTTTAACAGCGGCACGGGCCGGGGTGTCGTCGTGACCAGTTGCCGGGGCTCCTGGCCCAGGCGCAAACCGAATTGCAGCATATCGAAAGTCTCCTCGGCGTGGCGCCACTTGGCGAGTTCATCGCACCAGGCAATGTCGAATTGGGGCCCGCGAAGGGCCTCAGGGTCCTCGGATGAAAAGGCCTGGGCCACCGCCCCGTTGGGCCATTCCAGACGGCGCCGTGTGGGCGTCCAGCTCGGACGGTCGCGCTTGCCATGCACCGACAAGAGCCCCGACACGCCTTCCACCATGACCTCGCGCACGTCAGCGAAGGTTTCGCCGACCAATGCGATGCGCCCTGATGCGCGGCCGGCCGTTTGACTTCCAGCGCTTGGCCAGCCGGCGCCCAGCGCCATGGCCTTGACCCATTCGGCCCCGGCGCGGGTCTTGCCGGCGCCCCGTCCGCCCATCAGCAGCCAGACCCGCCAGTCGCCCGACGGTGGCATTTGATGTTCGTGGGCGAAGGTCGGCCAGTCGGTCAGGACAAAACGCATTTCCTCAAGGGACAGCTGCTCCAGCGCCTGTTCCAGCCTCTGCGCCCGGGCACAGGCGGCCAAGGCGCTGCGCAAGCTGCGCGCGGAGCTCGTCTGCGTCCTCAAGGTCGTCATTGCTTGTTTCCCCCGGCTCGTCCTCATCCGCGCTCTCCGGCCCCACCGTCTTTTTCAGGTCGAGCAGCAGGCTCAGGGTGCGGGCGAGGCTCGCCAGGGTCTTCACCGTCCGATCGATCTCGACGATGCTCGCGCCCTCGCCGCCCTCGGCGGCCTCTGCCAGCAGCGCGTTAAGCCGCGTCTCGACGCCGTCCACCTGGGCTTCGAAGGCCCTGTAAAGCCGGACAATCATGTCAGGCCGCTCGCCGGGATCCGCGTCCTCAACCAGGCGCGCCACCTCCTCCGGCAACTCATCTGGAGGCGGCGGATCTGCAGCGGCACCCGGTTCAGCCGGTTTGGGGACACGAAGCGGCAGCCCGCGCTTGATCCGCTCCCGCGCTTCCCGCTCTGCCAGAAGGATCTCCTTGCGGTCCCGGTTCCTGATCGCCTTCGCCACGTTGCCCCTCCTCACACCGGCCACCGGACGCGGCCAGCAAAAAGGCGCGTCCGCCGAAGCGCCGCGCCTGTTATCCCTCAGATGATGGCCCGCGCTCCGATCGTCCCGTCAGCGCAAGGTTTCAAAAACGTCGATCATTCAGTGACTTGGGAAACGTCTTTCGCAGTCATGAAAAAAGGGCCGGAAACTTATCCCCGCCCCTTACAGCCATGCGATGATTGCCACCGGTCCCGCCACCGCGCCTGAGCCCTCAAGGCCCCAAACGCACTTCTTCGACCATGACAAAACCCTAGCAGATCATCGTCACGCTGTCAAGAATAAATTCCTATTATTTTGTTTCCCCGATCTGAGGTGTCGCGTCCTCTGCCTTCCCTGCGCAGGCAGGGATCCAGTAGGCGCAGACGCTTCGGTCAGAGCCGGGAGGGCGCCGCTTACTCGGTCCCGGATCTCCGCTGCGCTGCGTCCGGGACGGCATCGAGGGAGAGGCTTGCTCCACGAGTATTGTGGCAAGGCCGGTTTGCATCCATTCAGCCGTCATCCCCGCCTCGCGCGGGGATCCACGCATTTCCAGAGATGGAGCGGGTGTGAGCACTGAGGGTCTGCAAGCCATCGAGACCGGCCCTCTTCCGCGGCAAATCCCCTGCTCGACGAACCTTGGACCAGATCCCCGCACAAGGCGGGGATGACCGCTGAGGGTGCGGTGGGCGTCAGTCTCTCCATCGTCATCCTCGGGCTTGTCCCGAGGATCCACGCGCCAAACGAGAGGTCCTATGGATTGCCGGGACAGGCCCAACAATGACGCAGGAAAGGTCTGTTCTGGGGCACCTGGTGTAGAAGCGCCGCCTTCCACCCCTCCGCCGTCATTGCAGGACCTGATCCTGCAATCCATGCCGTTCGGGTGTCTCAAATCGAAGTGGTTCTCATGGGCAAAGTCACGGCATGGATGCCATGGTCGATCCATGGCATGACGGAGGCTGGAGAAGAGGCGTGTTCCGACACTCCAGGCGGAGACGGCAATCTCCAACCGAACTGATTTCATTCTGCAACAAAGCCGCTTTATGGAAGGGGATCAGTGGCATGCTCGAGCGGCGTCCCCTTCCCTAACTCCGCAACACCTGCCATGACTGACATGACCGACCCGGGACGACTGCCGTTCTGATTGCCAGCCAGCTGGAGACTATCTTCGTGATCCCCGCCCGCTATTTCATTTTCTGCCTGTGCCTCGTGCTCACCGTCATTGCCCTGATCCTCATGCTGACGGTGAACTGGCATTTCCTCTGGCCGCTGCTGGTGTTTGCAAGCCTGTCGGCCGTGGGCATCCGCGACCTGATCCAGGGGCATCACTCGATCCTGCGCAATTATCCGGTGATCGGCCATTTCCGCTTCATGTTCGAGGCGATCCGGCCGGAAATGCGGCAGTATTTCTTCGAGAGCAATCTGGATGGCGCGCCGTTTTCGCGCGAGAAGCGCTCGCTGGTCTATGACCGGGCCAAGAACATCGAGGGCAACAAGCCCTTCGGCACGGAATACAACGTCTATGCTCAGGACTACGCCTGGATGAACCACTCCATGGCTCCGCGCGAGGCGGCGCGCAACACGGAGACCTCTGGCAGCGGTCCGCATCTGTCCAAGGCGGATCCGGCCCAGGACGAGCGCCTGCGGGTCACCATCGGCGGGCCGGCCTGCACCCAGCCCTATTCGGCCTCGATCTTCAGCATTTCGGCCATGAGCTTCGGCTCGCTCTCGGCCAATGCGATCCTGGCCCTCAACAAGGGGGCGAAGGCCGGCGGCTTTGCCCATGACACCGGCGAAGGCAGCGTGTCGCGCTATCACCGGGAGGGCGGCGGCGACCTGATCTGGGAGATCGGGTCGGGCTATTTCGGGTGCCGCAGTGAGACCGGCGGCTTCGACGCGGAAAAATTCGCGGCGCAAGCCACCAACCCGCAGATCAAGATGATCGAAATCAAGCTCAGCCAGGGCGCCAAGCCGGGCCACGGCGGCGTCCTGCCCGGCGCGAAAGTGACCGAGGAAATCGCCGAAGCTCGCGGCATTCCCGTCGGCGTGGAGTGTATTTCCCCGGCCGGTCACTCGGCCTTTTCAACGCCCCTGGAGCTGATGGCGTTCATCGGCACGCTCAGAGAGCTCTCTGGCGGCAAGCCGGTGGGTTTCAAGCTCTGCGTCGGACACAAGTGGGAGTTCATGGCCGTGGTCAAGGCGATGCTGGAAAGCGGCATCCGCCCGGACTTCATTGTGGTGGACGGCACGGAGGGCGGCACGGGCGCCGCGCCGCTGGAGTTCACCAACCGGCTCGGCACGCCCCTGCGCCAGGGCCTTGCCTTCGTGCACAACACGCTGGTGGGCGCGGGCCTTCGCGACGAGATCAAGCTGGGCGCCAGCGGCAAGCTGATCAGCGCCTTTGACATCGCCAGCTCCCTGTGCCTGGGCGCCGATTGGGTCAATTCGGCCCGCGGCTTCATGCTGGCGCTCGGCTGCATCCAGTCCCAGAGCTGCCACACCAACCGCTGCCCGGTCGGCGTTGCGACCCAGGATCCGAAGCGGCAGAAGGCGCTCGTCGTGCCGGACAAGGCCACGCGGGTTGCGAATTTCCATCGCAACACGGTCAAGGCGCTGATGGATTTCGCCCATGCCGCCGGACTGGAATCGCCCAAGGGCTTCAAGCCCGAGCATGTCTATGTGCGGGAGGGCAGCCGTGACGTTCTGCCCGCCAGTGCCGCGCTGGACTGGCTGAAACCGGGCGATCTCCTGATCAAGGACGACATTCCCGGCTTTACCACCTATTGGGCCATGGCCGACGCCAAGACCTTCGAGCCAGTCAAAAGCCTGGCGGCTGCCCGCGAAGAACGGCACGGCTAGGCCGTACCGCTTCGTTTTTGCAGCTTTCACTGTCCGTCTCAGGCAGCCCTGCGGCCGAGATCTTCCACCTTGTCCAGCCAGTCCTTGCGCTGGTCAGGGGTGGACTTGATCATGGAAGCGAACTGGCTGAAGCGGTTGGGGGAAAAGCCGACGAACTTCAGGATCTGGCGCTGGGTCTGCTTTTTCACCGATGAATCGTAGATCCACCTGAAAAACACCGGCGGCGTGTCCGATGTCATCAGGATCCTGGAGCTGCGCCCCTTCAAGAGCGGATCGGGCATGTCCTTGCCCCGGTTGTATTTGAACGCCTTGCCCGGCAACAAGGCCCGATCGAAGAGGCCCTTGAGCCGCGCCGGCAGGCCGCCCCACCACAGGGGATGGGCCAGCACAAGATGGTCGCACCAGACCAGGTCGTCCCAAAAGGCCTGGAGATCGGGCTCCAGCGGCGGCGCCTTCTTGAAATCCGAAGTGCCGAAATCCGGGTTGAACGTCATTTCCGCCAGACGATGCACGCGCACGTCATGGCCCGCGCGCGCCGCGCCCTTGGCGTAACTTTTGGTCAGCGCCTCGCAGTAGCTGCCTTGTGCCGGGTGTCCATCCAGGATCAGAATTTTCCGGGTCATCATGTCTCTCCTTCGCCTTCGCATTAAATATTGACCGTGGTCATTTATTGATGCGTCATCGCAGCGAATGCAAGTTATTTTGACCGCGGTCAAATTATTGGGATAGCGTTCCGGGTGATGAAGCTTGGGCTCAGTCGGTGTGAATACACCCTGATAGATTTCTCAATATTTCCGCCCAAGCGATTGATTTCGTGACGCCTTCTCTATCCCCTTCACAGGCGGCGCCCTCACCCTTGCAGTCCAGACCTGTCCGTAATCGACAAACTATTGACCGTGGTCAAATTAATGTGATTGGCTTGATCATGCTGGCAGGGCGATTCTGGCCTTCGTGAGCAACAAGCTGGAGAGCCGACCGGAATGACCCGAAAACCGCAAAAAAGGACCCTGGTGACGCGCAGCAAGATCCTGGCGTCTGCCGCTGATCTTGCCGCCGAGCATGACCGGGGACTGGAGGGTTTGACGGCCGAAGCGATCTCGGAGCATGCCGGCGTGGCCAAGGGCACGATCTTCGCCCATTTCGGCGACATGGATGGCTTGCTGTCCTACCTGTTGCTCGACCGGCTGCGGGAGCTGCGCGCAGGGGCCGATGCAGATGACACGCCTCTGGCTGAGCTGTCAGCCGACCCGGTCGCGACTTTGCTCGACAGGATGATGTCCCTGATTGAGGTGATCACCGAAAGCCAGACCATGCTGCGCGTGTTCATGGACAACATCGGCGTCACCAAGGGCCATTGCGCTCCGGAATTCGTCGAAAACCTCGATGCGCTCGATGGCAAGCTGCAGAATTTTCTCGCCTATTGGCAGACAGCTGCGGAGATCACTCCTGCCCTGCGCAAGGATCGCGATCCGGCGGAAATGGTCGACGGTCTGATCGCCTTCATGATCCACGGGGCGATCCTCTTCCGCTCCCATCAGGTTGATGATCTTGGCAAGATCCGACAACGCCTGACCCGGCATGTGGAAGCCTTCCTGCTGTCGCCTGCCCCGCGGACGGACTGAAACGCGCTTCGTGGCACAAAAGGAAATCCGCTGCCGGCATCCGGCAGCGGGTTCTCAAGACCAATCAGGAGGTGGGATCAGCTCAGGGCCTGAGAGGCATCACGCACGCGTACCATGACCGCTTCAACCTCGTTGGTCGCACCGGAAATGTCTTCCAGGTTGCCAGAGATGGATTGAACACCCTGGGCCGCCATCTGCATGTTGCCCGAGATTTCCTGGGTGACCGAGGACTGTTCTTCGACCGCGGTCGCGATGCTGGAGGAGATCTCCGACAGCTCCTGGATAATCCCGAGGATGGAGCCGATAGCCTCTTCCGACTGCGAGGTCGAGCTCTGCACGGATTCAATCTGGCCACGGATGTCTTCCGTCGCCTTGCTGGTCTGGGATGCCAGGCTTTTCACTTCGGAGGCAACGACCGCAAAGCCCTTGCCTGCCTCGCCGGCGCGCGCCGCCTCGATGGTTGCGTTGAGGGCCAGAAGATTGGTCTGGTTGGCGATGCTTTCGATCAGTTCGATGACCTCGCCGATCTTCTGGGAATCGGTTGCCAGCTGCGACATGATCTTGGAAGACCCGTCCGCCTTCTCGACCGCGCTGTCGGAAATCGACATGGCCTGGGCGACCTGGCGGCTGATTTCGCCGATCGAGGCGACAAGCTCTTCGGAGGCTGCAGCAACGGTCTGAACGCCGGAGGAGGCCTGCGAAGACGCGCTGGACGCCGAAGCAGCCTGGCTGTTCGCCTTGGTGATGGCATCTGCCATGCCGTTGAGGTCGGCATCAATCTCCGATTGGATCGCGCGGCGGCGTAAACGATCTTCCATCTGCGCGGTGATGTCGGTGGCAAATTTCACCACCATGCGCGGGTTGCCCTTGGCGTCGAAAATCGGATTGTACGTCGCCTGGATCCAGATCTCGCGGCCACCCTTGGCAATCCGCTTGTATTCGTTCGACTGAAATTCACCCTGACGCAGGGCATTCCAGAAGGCGGCGTATTCTGAAGATGCAGCCTCGGTCGGATCCATGAAGATGCGGTGATGCTTGCCCCTGATCTCATCCATCGAGTAGCCGACAGCGCCAAGGAAATTGTCGTTGGCTTCGATGATGGTGCCGTCCAGCTCGAACTTGATCACGGCCTGAGCGCGGTTGATCGCCTCAATCTGACCGTTGGCCTCCGCTTCCTGCTGCTTCCGCTCGGTGATGTCGACGGCAAGCTTGACCACCTTGATGACCTTGCCACCGGAATCAACGACCGGATTGTAGGACGCCTGGATCCAGACTACATTGCCTTCGCGGGTGTAGCGCGGGAACTCAGCTGACTGATATTTGCCGCTGCGAAGCTCTTTCCAGAAGGTCTCGTATTCGGCGCTTTGACCGTAGTCCCGCTCCACGAAAATGCTGTGCTTCTTGCCCTTGATGTCCGCCAGACCATAGCCCATCGTGCTGAGAAAATTCTCATTCGCGTCTACAATCGTACCGTCGGGCTTGAACTCGATTATTGCATGTGACTTCCCGACAGCCTGCCAAATACTATTGACATCTCCGTGAAAAATAGAATCGAGCATTACTTAATCTCCAGGGAAAACGCGCCCCTTCTTTTCATCAGCGCGTATATTCAAGTTCCCTTGAGTTAAAATAATAATTATTTCAGATATATTAATTGGAACACATACAAAAACTGACAAAAATGCCAGGAAACAAGCCAATACTGTTATTTCTTTCCATGCGCAAACATAAATACCGCCACCCAGAGTTCGTAATATTCACCCTTGGCGGGAGATATTCCAGATATACATCAAATCGAATTCCAAAAAATGATGTGAAGAGCCCATTAACTGGCATCCGGAAGAAATACTACATATCCATTAACCTTGATCCGGGGCCAGACCAGAATACGTCGGTGAATCGCGGCAAAAGCGGCCCTGCTAACGGGCAGACGCGGGTACCTCGTTCGGCCAGGCCACCACGTGGGCCTCGAGCTCTTCCACCGGGACACTGGCTTCCGTGACGGTTCGGCCGCGAACCGAAACGCCGGCCTGGTGCACTGTTTCCGCATCGCCAGAAACCAGGGGGTGCCACCAGTAGAGATCCTGTCCGTCGCGGATCAGGCGATAGCCACAGGTTGGAGGCAGCCAGGTCAGCTCCTGCACTTCTTGCACGGTCAGCTGGATGCAATCGGGCACCGTCGCCGCCCGGTTGTCATAGTCCTTGCAGCGGCAGCTCGTTCCATCCAGAAGCTCACAGGCGACGTCCGTCCAGACAATCGCCCCCGAATCCCAGTCCTCGAGCTTGTTCAAGCAGCACCGCCCACAGCCATCGCAAAGCGATTCCCATTCCCCTTGCGTCATTTCGGCCAGGGTTTTGACCTTCCAGAACGGCGGGCTTTCAGGATTTTCAGGCGAGGTGATTGATTTCATCAGCGGTTTCGAGTTCCTTTGGGACAAGAGGTTCGGCGCGGCCTATCATGGTTGAACGCCCGCCAGCAAGCAGGACGTGGTCCGTTGAGCGAAGACGAAAGCAGACAGAGCCCCTCGGAACCGACGCCTCCCCCCGCGCCCGAGCCCGTCTCCGTGCCGCGGCAAAGGCGCAGTTTTGGCCAATTCCTGCTGGCGATCGATGCCTTCGTCGACACGGTTCTATGGACCATCGGCAGCGCCCTGCGGCGGACCTTCGAATCCTATGATGCTTTCCTGCGGCGCTTTCGCGCAAGAGGCATCTGGCGTGCGCTGGCGGAGCTGGGCTCGGATGCCTGCACCTATGGTGCCATTGGCCTCGTCATCGTGCTCGCCTTCGCCCAACCCGCGTTTGAGGCAACACGGTATGCGGACTGGCGCACGACCGACGACTTCGCGGTGACCTTTCTTGATCGCTTCGGCAAGGAAATCGGCAAACGCGGGATCGTCCTCAATGACACGGTGCCGCTTGAAGAAATTCCCGACGTCCTGATCAAGGCGACGCTTGCGACCGAGGATCGGCGGTTCTTCTCCCACTTCGGCATTGACATCGTCGGCACCTTTCGCGCCATGGTCGAAAACGCGCGCGCTGGTGGCGTCGTTCAGGGCGGTTCATCGCTGACCCAGCAGCTGGCGAAGAACCTGTTTCTGAGCAACGAGCGAACCTTGGGCCGCAAGATCAAGGAAGCCTATCTGGCCCTCTGGCTGGAGGCCAATCTGACCAAGCAGGAAATCCTGAAGCTCTATCTGGACCGGGCCTATATGGGCGGCGGTGTCTTCGGCGTGACAGCCGCTGCAGAGTTCTATTTCAACAAGAATGTCCGTGAACTGACACTGGCCGAAAGCGCCATTCTGGCAGGTCTCTACAAGGCACCAACGAAATACGCCCCACACGTCAATCTGCCCGCCGCCCGCGCCAGAGCCAATGAGGTGCTGACCAACATGGTCCAGGCCGGGCTCCTGACCGAAGGACAGGTGATTGGCGCGAGGCGCAACCCGGCCATTGCCGTCGACCGGTCTCAGGATCAGCTGCCGGAGTATTTCCTTGACTGGGCGCTGGACGAGGTGAAAAAACTGGCGCGTCGAAACCCGGCCCTGGCACGCGACCGGATCGTCACCGTCCGCACCACCCTCGACCCCGCCTTGCAACGGCAGGCGGATCTGGCGGTCGAAGCCACCTTGAGAGACAATGCCAAGGCCCGGGACGTGGGCTCGGCGGCGCTCGCGGCGATGGTTCCGGACGGCGCCGTGGTCGCCATGGTGGGTGGGCGATCCTATGGCGACAGCCAGTTCAACCGCGCCGTCAACGCCCTGCGTCAGCCCGGTTCCGCCTTCAAGCCCTTCGTCTATATGGCCGCCTTCATGAACGGCTATTCCAAGGACAGCATTGTGCCCGACAGGCCGATCACCATCGGCGGCTGGAGCCCGCGCAATTATGGGCGCAGCTACCGCGGTCCGGTGAGCCTGAAGGTGGCGCTGACCAAGTCGATCAACACGGTGCCCGTTCGTCTTGCCCAGGCCATCGGCCGCGACAAGATCGTGGAGACCGCCTATGCCATGGGCATCACCAACGAACTCAAGATCTCCAAGTCCCTGCCCCTTGGCGCCTCCGATGTGTCGGTTCTCGACATGGCCGCGTCCTATTCCACCTTTGCCAACGGCGGGCAGAAGGCAACGCCCTATGCGATCGTGGAAGTCAAGAACAGCGACGGGACCGTTCTTTACAATCGGGACCGGGACGAGATGGAAGCCCCCCGGGTCCTTCCGGCCGACAAGGTGGAGGAAATGAACGAGATCCTCGTCAATGTGGTCGAGGCCGGCACAGGCCGCAGAGCGCGCATCGACGGTGTCGTTGCAGCCGGCAAGACCGGCACCACCTCTGCCTACAGGGATGCATGGTTCGTCGGATACACGGGCAATTTCGCGGCGGCGGTCTGGTTCGGCAATGACGATTTTACCTCCACCCGCCGGGTCACGGGCGGCAGCCTTCCCGCCATGACCTGGCAAGCCTTCATGGACTATGCCCATCGGGACATTGATCTTGCGCCCATGCCCGGCGTCGATGCGGCGGACCTTGCCCGCTTCCCCAAGGCTCTGGTGAAGGACGAGAGCGAAAACAGGCCTCAGCCGCGCGTGCTCAACCGGCAGACCCAAGGCGTTCTGAAAGACATCGGCAAGGCACTAAGCGCAATTTCACCGCTTGCCTCAGCCCCACCGGCTGAGAGCACGCCCCCGACAGACGTGGCGGCCCGGCAATGAATGTCGCCCCCAAAACGCCGACGTCTCAGGTGCCACTTCACAGCGAGGCCTCATGGTATGAGCCGGACATGCCGGCGATCATCGCCCCGCGCCGACCCACGCCGATCCGCTCGCTCTTTGCAGTTCTTCTGATCCTGTTTGCCGGTTCGCTTCTGGGCATCACCTCGGCCTATCTGATGATCGAACGGGATCGGCCCTTCCTGTCCGTGACCATCGGCCCCTGGTCGGCCTATCCGGAGGCCGGAACGTCGGAAGCAGATCCCTACTCCGTGGCGATCTACACGCGCAGCGCCCGCATTCCCCTGGCATCGGGTGAAGGTCTTGCCATCAGCGCACGCACCGACAGCTCGGGCGCCACGCTCAATCCCGCCTGTGACTACCGGATTTCCGGTCAGACGCCGACGGCACGTCTATGGACCCTGACTGCAGCGGATAATCATGGCCGGCTGGTGCCAACCCTTGCCGGCAGAACCTTTCTCACCAGCCGTCAGATCCTGCGCAAGGAAGACGGCAGCTTCGAGATCACTGCCGCCCGCGCACCTCGGCCCGGCAACTGGCTTCCCCTCGGGCTGCCAAGAGCTTCCGAGACAGGCGCTGACGGCATGGCCACGGCCGGTGGCATCGGGTCCGGGCTGATGTTCACGTTCAGGCTCTACGACGCTCCGATCACGACAGGCTCCGCCCTGGATGGTGCGGTCATGCCCCTCATCGAAAGGCTGTCCTGCTCATGAGCCTGTCTCCACGCCTTGCCTGGCTCACCGGACTGGTCGCAACGCTCAGCCTTGCCGCCGTGGTGCATATCCTCGTGGTGCTGACGATCCCGCAGAACACGAGCCACAGCGCCTATGCCGACGTCGCAAACTTCGGCCCGGATCGCCAGTTCAACCTGCTGCCGGACGTGCAACCGGGCGCAGAGCCCCTGCCGGCGCTGGACCCGGCGATGAAACATGCAGCCTGCCGCTTCACGCTGGACGAGGGGCCGGTGCTGTTCACCGCCTCGATCCCCGTGCCCTTCTGGTCGATCGGCCTTTTCAACGAGGCGGGAGAAGCCGTCTACAGCCTGAACAACCGGACATCAGGATCGGACATTCTCTCAATGCTCCTGCTGACGCCGGAACAGCTGTCAATCATTCGGGAAAATCCGCCTGAGGACCTGGATGAGCTGATCGTTCTGGAGATCCCGGCCACCAACGGCTTTGCCCTCTTAAGGGCCTTTGTACCGCATGCCCATCAAAGCAGGGAAGTGGATACGGCGCTGAGCACCGCCTTCTGCGGGTCTTTGAGCTGACGCCTTTCTCTGTCTGTTAAGCGCAGCCTCCGGCGCCCTGTCGACGACGACCTACTCACATGTTTCCGTCCGACCATGACGGCACCAGCGTTCGCGCTTTACCTGGCTATCCGATAGTCTTTGCCTTCGGGAATCAACGGGACGAAAACGAATGAAGAAAATCGGAATGATCGGTGGACTGAGCTGGGTCTCGACGGCTGAGTATTACAAGCGTGTCAATGAGATAACCCAGATGACCGCTGGCGGGGTTTCCTCGGCACGCATCGTCCTGGAAAGCGTCAATCGCCAAGACTATGTCAGTGCTGTAATTGACAGGGGCGACGAAGCTGCTGCCTGCCAGCAGATCGCGGACTCGGCACGATCGCTCCAGTCTGCGGGGGCCGATTTTATCGTGATTACCTGCAATGATGTGCACCGGTTTGTGCCTACCATCGAGCCCATGATCAACATTCCGTTTCTCCACATCGCGCAAGTGACAGCGGAGGCTGTGAAATCGAAAGGCCTCGGCCGCACAGCTATCCTGGGCGTGAGAAAAACGATGGAGGGAACCTTCTTTCCAGAGGTTTTTGCTCGTAATGACCTGGAAACTGTCGAGCCCAACGAAGCTGAAAAAAAATTCATTCACGACAGCATCTACGAGGAGCTGGTCCACAATCGTTTCCACGAGGAAACGCGTGGAAAGTACAAGGACGTGATGGCTGCCATGGGCCAACGTGGCGCGGACAGCGTCGCTCTGGCCTGCACGGAAATCCCGTTGCTTATCTCTCCCGGAGAGTGCCCGCTCCCGGCGTTTTCGACAACCGAGCTCCATTGCCAGGCAGCTGTTGCCCGAGCCCTTGATGCGAGGTAACTCGCGTTAGAGCTCAGGTCGGCCACCAAACCCTTCAAACCCGCCAGTCGTTTCGGTCACTTCCGCCTCGTAGTGCGCGATCATTGGCATGACCTGATGCTCGATGCGCTCGTTCCAGACAGGCCCGTTGTAAAAACCTTCCTTGAGGGTCTCGCGCGATTCAAGCGTTGGAAAGGCTCGCATCCAATGCACCTTGTCAGGATTTTCAAGATCTCTCAGGGGGCCGAAGACCAGCATTCCTGCTTCGCGAAGTGCAGCGCGATTTTCCCGTTCGAAGAAGTCGATGAACTCTTCCCGGCGGCCTGGCTTCAATGTGTAGCGGCGTATCTCGATGATCATGTTCAAAGCCGATCCTGGTAAAATGAAGTTCCCGGAAAATGCCTGGGGTTATCCGGCATGACGTCCCAGGCCTCTGCCGCGCTCACGCGGTCAGAAGAAGCCAGAATGCCAGAAGCGGTTCGGATCCCGAGCGCATGGCGTGCAGTATTCCCGGTGAATTGTAGAAGGACCCGCCGGGCCCGGGCTCGAACCAGTCACTGCCGCCGTGGGTAAACTCGCCGCGCGACATGCAAAGATAGGTTTCTTCCGGTGGGTGATCGTGATCAGGGTAGCGGACATCTGGCGCAAGCAGGGAGACACCGAGCCAGACGTCCGTCCGCCGCTCCAGTCCACCGGGCCCGATGATCAGCGTATTGGCATGTCCCTGGTCGAACGTGTCGCTTGCTGCGGCCGTCGTGCCCTTGCGTTTGCTCCAGGAAAGGGCCGGCTCCAGCGCCCGGAATGTTTCCGCGAGTGCTGCGAGATCTGCATCCGGAAAGCGCGTCGGATCGATCATCTGATCGAGATGCGCGTCGCAGACAGGCAAACGGGAGCCTTCATTGGCGGGGGTTGCGCGCGGTTTGTCCGCCGGCGCAGCCAGGGCCGAAAAAGAGCGGCTGACAGAGCGCCGCGACTCTTCTCCCTGGGCACGTTCTTTGAATGCGGTTTCGGCCGCATCAACAAAGGCTTGCAGCGCGGCAGAGCGGTTTTGCATGAGATCTTCCTGAAGCGGGCGTCGAGGTCGTCTGTCAACGCTAGGGTGTCCGGCTGCCGCCGTCAAACACGTCGCGCAGCCATCGAACTGTCGAGGATCGGCCGCTATGATGCCTCAGACAAGCCATCAGGAGACCACATGACACGCCAGGCGATCGTCCCAAAGGAATTGCAGTCCTACTATTCGGACTGGAAAATGGCGCCGGGATTGATCTCTGGCCAACACGTCTTCCTTACAGGATTTACAGGCACGGATCCGGGGGGAAACCTGCCAGAGGACCCGGAAGCGCAAATTCGTAATGCCTTTGAAAAGATTGGTCTTGTCTTGCGCGAGGCCAATCTGGACTACGGGTCACTTGTCGAGATGACCAGCTATCATGTTGGCCTTCGCGCCCATCTGGAAGTGTTCAAGGCCGTCCGCGCCGACTATGTGGTCGAGCCCTATCCGGCCTGGACGGCGATTGAAGTGGCCGGCTTTGTTCAGGAAGGTGCGATCGTCGAGATCCGGCCGATTGCGGCATTGGATTGAAACCCTCGGATCGCTGTATCCCGGCCTAGATCTCGCCCTTGATGATCTGGTCGTAAATAACCGGATCGGTGACGCCTTCGGAGCCAATCAACACCACACGGGAGCTTTCATTCAGCCCAAGCGCCGCGCGCAGGTTTGGCTGCGTTGCCGCGCAGATCAGACCGCAAAGTCCCGCGACCCCGCTCTCGCCAGCTTGGACGCGAGCGCTTTCAGGTTCGAAAGACGCAAGCATGCGCACAGTCGGCGCAACCACCTCTTCCGGTATCGTCAGGAACCCACTCGTTTGCGAAGCCAGAACGGACCAGGCAACCTCGGACGGCTCACCGCAGGAGAGCCCGGCCATGATCGTCTCTTCGGCGATCTGAACAGCAGTGGAGCGGCCTGCCTTGGAACTTTCAAAGAGGCACGGTGCGAGCTCCGGTTCCACCACATAGACCTTGGGTGCTTCAGTCCCCCAGTCCTGCCTGAAAACTGCAGCCACCGCAGCGGCCAGTCCACCCACGCCGCCCTGCAGGAAAACATGGGTGGGTGGTGTTGCGAGATCACGCGTGATTTCGCGCGCCATCACACCGTATCCGGCCATGACCTCGATCGGCGTTTGAGTATAGCCGGTCCAGGAGGTGTCGGAGACGATCAGCCATCCGTTCTGCTCAGCATCGAGGCGGGTCTGCTCCACCGTCGCGTCATAATCGCCATCAATGCGGATAACGTCTGCGCCCAGCGCGCGCATGGCATCGACGCGGTGCTCGCTGACCTCGGCATGAACATAGATCCGGCAGGATACACCACAACGGGCCGCACCCCAGGCAACCGAGCGGCCATGATTGCCGTCCGTCGCTGAAATCACGGTAATATCCTTTGCCTCTGACGGAAATGCGCGGTCTCGGACCTTCGCCAGGGACACGTCCTTGCCAATACGCTTCGATATTTCCCGCTGCAGGACGCACATCACCGCGTAGGCACCGCCCAGGGCTTTGAAGCTGCCCAGGCCAAAGCGATCGCCCTCATGCTTGTAGAGAACTTCGCCCAGCCCCAGATCCGCCGCCAACGGACCGAAGCTGAGCAAAGGCGTCTTTTCATAGCCTTCCCAGCTGCTGACTTCGTTTTCCGCGCGATCGAACTGCTCTCGGGTCAACAGGTCAGGCAGCAGACGTTCGCCTGTCAGTCCTGCGTCGAAATAGCCCGTGTTTGAGTTTGCGAACAGGTCCAACATCAATCGCTCCTTTTCATCTCTGACGAGAATTTAGTTCATCAGCTGTAAGAGTTGTGCTCTATTTTCTCGCATCAAATGAACAATTCTTGCATGTGAGCGCCGTGAAGAAAGAAACCCTCTCGTCTGATCTGGACACGTTTGATCTCGCGATCCTGAGGCTCATCCAGGAGGACAACACCATCCCTCACCGCATCATCGGCGAGCAGGTCAATCTTTCTGCGCCGAGCGTTCAAAGGCGCATCAAGCGGATGCAGAAAGCCGGCGTGATCGCCGCGCAAACGGCGGTTCTGGAACCGTCAAAAGTTGGATTGCCCTTGACGATCCTGGTGGAAGTCGAGCTCAAGGCGGAAACAGGGGGCCAGATCGACGCCATCAAGGCCGATTTTTTGGCCGCCCAAGAGATCCAGCAATGCTACTACGTCACGGGCGAAGCGGATTTCGTGCTCGTCATCCTGGTCGGCGACATGGCGGAATATGAGGCCCTCACCCAACGCCTCTTTTTCGGCAACGCCAACATCCGCAAGTTCAAGACCTTTGTCGTCATGGACCGGACCAAGGCGTCCGGAAGCCTGAACATCTGACCGGCGCGCGCCCCGGCCAGGATCATCAGACCTTCCCAGGACCGCGCCGTGTCTCATTTACATGCGACCTTGCCCGGCAGCATGATTTGTGTCTAAAACACACTGCTATCGGGTTAGCCTCCAGGTCCGCGGAAAGCCGTCATCGGCACCCCATCGAATAGATGACGACCAGATTTCGGTATGTCTCATGCTCGACCTCAGCGGACCATCGAGCCAAAGTGAGGACACCGATGACAAAGTCTCTGGACCAACTCCGCCGCGACGCCAAAAACCTGCGCAAGGCACATCAGTCGAACGATGTGCAAGCGCTACAGCGTCTCAAAAGCCATGCACCCCGGACAGATACGGCGGCACTGAAACATGCCGACTATCTCCATGTCATTGCGCGCGAGGCAGGTTTTCCGTCCTGGCCAGCCCTGAAACTCGCGGCAGATCTCCTCGGCATGGATCTCGCGACCAAACGTCAGCGATTGAAGCTTGCCCTGTCTGCGGGCCATTTCAGCACGGTGGAGCAATTTCTCGCCGACACGCCAGACATCGCTGATGGCGATTTCGGACTATGTCTTGGCCTGTACCGCAAGCCGGACGTTCTTGCCGCTCTCGACAAGTCACCGCAACTCGCGACCGATTTGATTGCCAATCAGGCGCCTCCCCTGACTGTCCTCGCGCGCTCCAAATGGGTTCATCACAAACCGGACCTGTCAGAGGACATGCTGGAGATCGCACGAGCCCTTCACGCAAACGGTGCCGACCTCGATCAGGGGGTCGCATTTTCCGCAGACACCGAACACACGCTCTCGCCGCTCTATTTCGCCATTGGCCACGCCAACAACATGACACTTGGTCGATGGCTGCTCGACAATGGCGCCGACCCCAACGATGGGGAAAGCCTCTATCATTCCACAGAGCTTGGCCATCATGACGGCTTGCGCATGCTTCTGGCGCATGGCGCAGACCCCAAAGGCACCAACGCTTTGCTGCGGGCAATGGATTTTCATGACAAGGAGGCCATTCAGCTGTTGCTGGATCACGGCGCGCGCGTAGACGAGTTTGACGCCGCTCCGTTTGGAGGCGAGGTGCCATGGGTCATCCCGGCACTCCACCAGGCAGCGCGTCGCATGGTGCCGGCAGACCTGATCACGCTGTTGTTGGACAATGGGGCCGATCCAAACCGGCGGTTCGAAAGCACAACGCCCTATGCCTATGCACGCGTTTTCGGGCACACGGAATTGGCCGACCAACTTGCGGCACGGGGCGCTGATCAAACACTGAGCCCCGTGGAGACCGCCCTGGCCGGCGCAGCTGAGGGCCACTCGGCTGAGGGTAGACTTGACCCGGAGGAGATCCCGGACGCCTATCGCAATATCATCCGAATGCTGACGTCATACACGGCGAAACTCGACCACATCAAACGGCTTGTCGCCCTGGGTGTTGAGCATGACCGCCCGGATGCGGAAGGCTTGACGCCCGTGCAGATCGCCGGCTGGGAAGGTCTGCCCGAGGTCATGGACTACCTGCTGAGCCTGAAGCCTGACCTCGCTCATATAAACGGCTATGGCGGCACCCTTCTCTCCACCGTCCTGCATGGGGCAGAGAATTGCCCGGGACGAGACGACCGGGACCACATTTCGTGCCTGCGTTTGGCATTGGCGCATGGCGTTGACCTGCCACGCCGCGCCCTCGACCATGTGGCTTCCGATGAGATTTCGGAATTCCTGCGGGATTGGGCCAGCGAGCATCCGGATCAAGTCGTGGAAAACGGCGTCGTCTAGAACGTGCCAACTCAACGCAAAACGCCTTCCGCATCCGGATGCGGAAGGCGATGCCCCGAGACTAGGTCCAAATTTCATCCGCGGTTTTGAGGCGGAGCTTTGAGCCCAGTGCGTTCAGCGCAGTGTTGTGAACAATCTCGGATGGCCCAGTGCAAAGATCGCCAATGACTGTGACGTCCAGGCTGTCGGCAGCGCGTGACATTGCGGTGAAAACCACACAGTTCTGGGTCATCATTCCGCACACGAGAAGCTCAGTCGTGCCCTCAAGCACCTTGGCAAGATCCGTCTTCTGAAAGGCATCGGCGAATTGCTTGATCACGACGGGTGCGTCGCCAGCTGCCGCCAGAACCTTGGGGCGAATGGTATTTCCGGTGCCGTTTGCCGCGAACAAACCCGTGGGTGCGGGAGAGACGTGGCGGACAAGAACGATGCGCGCCCCCGCCTGCCGCGCCTGGTCAATCGCATCGACGACGCTGGTTTCAATCTCCTCGGCCTGATGCAGTGGCAGGACACCGCCCGGGAAATAGTCATTTTGAATATCGATCACGAGAAGAGTTCGGCTCATCAAAGTTTCTCCTTTTCACTGGAGATTGAATTACCTTTCCACGAAGGCCTGCAGCAGTGGCCCAAAGGACATTATTCGATTAAATTGGGCCAATGGACATTGCAGTCATTGCCTATGAGGGTATCAACCCGTTCATGCTGTCGACGCCGCTTGCGGTCTTTGGAGGTGCAGGACTTTCAAATGATCACAGGGTGTTCGTTTGCGCAGAAGCGAACCGGATATCCACCTCTGCCGGAATAACCCTGGAGACACCGCATCTGCTGGACGCGGCAGAAGAGGCCGATGTCGTCATCCTGCCGGGATGGCGAGATGCCAGCGAAGCAGTCCCACCCGCGATCGTCGAGCAGCTGCGATCTGCTAATGCCCGCGATGCCGTCGCTGTCGGTCTGTGCCTTGGCGCATTCGGACTGGCGGAGACAGGCCTTTTGGATGGACGGCGTGCCACGACGCACTGGGCCGCCGCGGAGGCGTTCCGCGACCGTTTTCCGGCCGTTCAGATTGACCCAACGGCGATCTTTATCGATTCCGGACCGGTTCTGACCTCAGCGGGCGTTGCCTCCGGACTGGACTGCTGCCTGCATCTCCTCGCCCGCCTCTCCGGCGTTGCAGAGGCCAATCACGTGGCACGCGGACTGGTGCTGGCGCCACAGCGCGGCGGCGAACAACCTCAGCTGATCGAGCGGCCATCTCCTGCTTCGACGGCCGAAGCGCGGGTCGCCGACATCCTTGAACGCCTTTGGGCCGACCCGACAGGGCATCCATCTCTTGATGTCCTGGCGGCCGAAGCGGGAATGAGCCGCCGCAGTTTGAGCCGGCACATACGCAGCCGGACGGGCGGAAGCCTGGGAGGTTGGTTGCGGCGGGCAAGAATTGCGCGGGCTCAAGATAGTCTGCTGCGCGGTGGGAAGGGACTTGAAGGCATAGCCGTGAACTGCGGCTTTCCAGACGTACAGTCCCTGCGCAAAGCCTTTCGCACCGAACTGGGCATGACCCCGACCCAGTGGCTCGCCAGACAAAGGGTCGGATGAAGCCTATCGGTCAGATGCCGCGCCTCAACGGATGGGCCCGGGTTTCTATTTCTTGGGTGCAGGACGTTCCGTGCCCCAGCCGGTGTAGATCCGTGAGCGTTTGGTCTTGCCCTCGACGGTAAAGCGGTCCTTCTTGACGCAGCCGTTTTCCGCAAGACGCACTTCCGCCTCCAGCGTGCGGATCGCGTTGTTGGCCTTCCACAAGCGATCGGCAGACGGCGTTTCGATCTCCAGACTGTCGAGGGCCTTTTGATAGGCGGTGATGCGGTACCGCAGGGCCTGCCCGACCCAGGAGATCATCATCCGGTTTTCCCACACGCGGGCCTTGGCGCCCTCATAGGTCTCTTCGGTGGCGACCGGCTTGTTGGCCAGAACCCTCAGGCGCTCCTTGTCGGCGGCCTGGACGCGCATTGCGACCTCGCAGAAGGGCCAGACCAGCTTGGCATCCCCCTCTGCATCGGCGGCCACGCGATCGTAGCGGGCGTCGCTGGAGCGGAACTTGTCCGAGCGCAGGAAGATGTAATAGAGATCGACCGGCACCCTGCCCTCAACCTCAGGCAAAACGCGGGTGCGCGAGAGCTCAACAACCGTGCCGCCGATCCAGTCCTTGGTCCAGGGCGGCCGGATCAATCCCCAGCCGCGTTCGCGCAGGAGCTCCTCGTCGTTGGTCATGTTGAACTTGGAAACGGGATCGCCGCGATAGCGCGCAGCGGCCTCACCGGCGGCCGGCATGACCTTGTCGTGGAATATGTTGGGGCGGGCGCGGTCGAAGTCACCTGTCGGGCGGCTGCAGGCGGCCAGCAGCATGGCGAGCATGGCGGCAGCGCATACAGTCCGGCCGGCCATCACCAAAGGTTGACGCGGCCTTGCTTCATTCGACAGTGGCTCAGGCGTAGATGTCACGCCCATAGGGCTTCCCCGTAGCTTGGCACCGGGCGAGAATCAGCCCTTGCGCTTTCAACCTACCGGAAAAGCAGCGTTCACTCGAACTCAGTCGAGGTCGGAAGCGAGTGTTCCGGCAGTTCTTCCGATGGTTCCGATTCGTGCGGCCAGATCAAGGGCCTCGCGCTCGTAACGAACACCTGGGAAGAGGACAACCTCTCCAGAAGGTGCGGAAGTGGCCGACCGGCGGTCGCTTCGCTTGGGGGTCAGTCGTGAAAGGGGCCGTTGCGCGGATGCAAAGTCCAAAAGGGTGCCCATCTCGTCTCCTCCTTCGGTTCGTCTCTTCCTGCATACGCAGGGACGGTCAAATGGGTGACGCAATACTCTTTCTAAAAATGATTAGGCCGCTTTCAGGGTTAACAGTGTGCTAACGCTTTTCGTTTTATTTTAGTCAACGAACAGCAACCGTTCGCTCCGCTGTTGGTATTGCGTAGACGAGAGCCATGAACCGTTTGTCCGTCCCCTCGCCGGAGGTTTCTTCCGGCCATGAGACTGCCCGCCGGCAGTCCAGTCCCTCCCATGCCGAAGGCGTGCTTCTGGCCGCCTCCGAGCTGTTTGCCGGCCGTGAGGCCCATGACAGCCGGGACAAGACCCTCTTCCGGGAACTTGCGCTCAATCTTCTGCCGCAGACGGACGAAAGCGACCGGCGCCGCATCGCCTGTCATCTGGTGCGCCATCCCGCCACCCCGCCAGAGGTTCTGGCGGCGCTGGCGGCCGACGAAGACGCCCTGACCGCCTATCCGGTGCTGCGCAACGCGCCGAGCCTTGATGAAGATATTCTCGTGGCCCAGGCGGAACGCGGCCCCGACAGCCTGCGCAAGGCCATCGCCGAACGCACGGATGCCAGCCCGAAGGTGCTGGAGATCCTGGCTCAAGCCGGTGGTCCGGATGTGATCGCTCTGCTTCTGGAGCGCACCGACATTGATCTCGACGAAGCAATGGTCTCAATGCTTTGCAAAAGGCCCGACATTTTGAAGCGTTTCGGCAAGGATCTGGTTGACCGCAAGGTCCTGACGTCCAGCCAGATGCTGACGCATTTTTCCCGCCTGGACGCATCTCTGCGCCAGGAGGCCATCGCCTCGGCCGAACTTGCCAGTCTGATCAACCTGACCCGCAGCGGCTCCCACAAGCCTGCCCGTCCGGTGTTCAAACAAAGCCTTCTGAAGCAATTGCACCACAGTGCACTGACCGGTGGCGCAGAGCAATTTGCTCATGAGCTCTCCTACGCCCTCGGTCTGCCAGAGACCTTCACGCATGATATCGTTGCCAACGACAGCGGTGAAACGCTTTCGATCTGCCTGAAGGCGCTGGGCTTCACGGACGCAAAGGCATCACAGATCCTTGTGCGTCTCCTGGGCGAGCGCCTGCCGCTGAAGGGAATGCGTGATCTGCTTGAGGTGTTCGGCAACATCAGCCACGGCGCGGCGATGCTTCTGGTCAACCGCTGGGTCGGTGAAGAAACGCCGCACGACCAACGGACCTCGCGGTCTGAAGCGCAGCATCTCGTCCAGAATCAGGAACCGGCACGCCCTGCCCGGTCCGGCGACGCGACATGGCAGGAACTGGACGACATCGAAAAACTGCTCCGGTTCGGCTGAGCAGTCGACGCCAATGCTGAAGCTTCGCTTTTCTAGAACTTGAAGAAAGGATCGGGAGCCTTTTCCGCTTCTTCTTCGGCGAGAGGCAAGTCGATCTTTCCCGCCTCAGAATCGACCTCGACCATCCAGTAGTCTGGGTCCATCCGGGCTTCGCGTTCAAGACGCGCGGTGATGTCCGACCGGGGCACCTTTTCCAAAATCTGCTCGAACAGGCGCCCTTGGGGCTGATCCATGAACATGGCCTGGGGCGCGGGGCCATAAAAATCATAGCTGCCGTCAAGCCGGTCGACGGCAATGAAGATGGCGCCGGCTTCCGGCGCGCCCTTTTTCTGGATCGCCGCAAAGCCGTTTTCAGCAAAGATCCGCCGGACCAAGGCTGTCACGAAGAAATCGGAAGTCACGCGCATGAGGCTGGCTCTTTAGGTCGCATAAGGCGGGCCAAGGCGGCCCGAAAGTCAGACAGGCGGGCGATCAGTCAACTCGCTTGCCGCTGACCATCTCCAGCCGTTCGATCACTGCGGGCGTCAGCTCGCCTGTGATCGGCAGCCCCCGGTCCAGCTCGAACCTCTGGATTGCAGAAGACGTATTGTCGCCCATCACACCGTCCGCGCTCAAGGGGCCGTAGCCAAGATCCGACAGAAGCTGCTGAATGCGGGCAAGACGCGGATTTTCCGGCTCCAGCGGCGGAGCCGATACAGTCTTGGCGGCCAGGGCCGAGGCACCGATTGGCTTTGGTCGCGGCACGGGAGGGCCTGAAGCCACAACGTCCGTGCCCTGCAGTGTGATCAGCGCGAGAAGCTCGTCGGTGGCCTCCCCCGTTTCCAGACGGCCATGCAATCTCTCATAGTGCCGGATCGAACGCTCGGTCGCGGGACCCATCAGACCATCAAGCGGTCCCTCATAGATCCCGATGCGGCGCAGGCTTGTCTGCAGGTCAAGCACAAGAGCGGACACTTCCTGCACGACGATACCGCGCAGATCATCCGGCTCGATCGCCTGCGGACGGTCACGGGTCGCAAAGAAGGGCGCGGGGTGACGGCCGGGCTGGAGGCTGACCGCATTGGCGACAATCAGACAGCCGGTGAGTGCCATGACAACGGCGCCACCGGCGGCGACCGGATTGTCGCGCGCAATGCCGCCCGCTCGGGCCATCATGCCGTCGGTTTCGTCTTCGAAGTCTGCCTTCTTGCCGCGCGCCATCTGCTTCCTTCCGCTCATGCGCTGTGGGCGAGGACGACCGGATCAACGGCGGAAACGCGCTCGCTGACGGTCATGCTAGTATCTGTCTGCTGGTTGCTGCCAGCACTTTGTGGCTCGGCGCGTGCCGCTCGCATGGCTCCAGCAGGAAGCTTTACAGAGACGGTCGTCCCCTTGCCGTTACGGCTTTCGACCTGCAATGCGCCGCCATGAAGTTCGGCAAGTCCCTTGACGATGGACAGTCCCAAGCCGCTGCCGCTGTTTCGCGGGCTGTCTTCGGCTTCAATACGCACAAACGGCTGGCCGAGGCGTTCGATCATTTCGGCCGGGATGCCGATGCCCTGATCGCGCACTTCGAGCACCTGGAACGGCCCTTCGGTGCGGACGGAGATGGAGACCTTGCTGCCCTTGCCGCTGAACTTGATCGCATTTGTGAGCAGGTTGATGACGATCTGCTTCAGCGCACGGCGGTCTGCTGGAAGAACCGGAAGACTGTCCTGATCGGCAAAGACAAGCTCGACCCCTGCACGCTCGGCAATCGGCGCCATCATCGCACGGCAGCTCTCGAGGCAGGTGCCCAGGTCAACCGGCTCAATCGTCAGATCCATATGGCCGGTCTCGATGCGAGACGTGTCCAGAATGTCATCCACGACCTGAAGCAGATGCATGCCCGACTGATGGATCAGCTCGGCATATTCCCGGTTTTGCGCGCTCGACACCTGTTCGGCGGGCATGGCGCGCAGCATGTCGGAGAAACCGATGATCGCATTCAGCGGTGTGCGCAGTTCATGACTTGCGCTTGCAATGAACCGCGTCTTGGCGATAGAGGTTTCCTCCGCCATCTCCTTGGCCTGACGCAATTCCTGATCCTGGGCCTTGCGCGCGGAAATGTCCTGAAGCGCCAGCCGAAGGCTCACGTCGCCCTCGTTTGAGGTCATTTCGCGGAACCTCAGGCAGACCCAGATGTACTCGGCAGCGCCATTTTCACCAGGGGCGTTCGCTCCCTTGCGCAGACGCAGTTCGACGTCGGAAACATTCTTGCCGCAACGCGCCTCATCAAGACGGGTCAGATAGAAGGGCCGGTCCGAGACATGAACGCGCTGGAACAGCCAATCTCCCCGCGCCTGACGGCAGGAAAGCCCAAGAACCGTCTCAAGAGGACCGCCGAGGACCTTTGCGGTGCCATCTGGTTCGACTGAACAGACGATATCAGTTGCCGTATCGTTGAGAAGCTTCAGGCGTTCTTCGCCCTGCTGCAGGGCCTTGCGAACGCGCATATGGTCCAATGCAAGCCTCAGGGCGAGAATGGACATATAGGCGCAGGCCGCCAGGGCCGAAATCAGGGTCGCATGCGGTGTGGCAAGCGCGAAAGACGCCGGAGCCTGCGGCACCACCGCCAGAAGAACAACAAGCCCGGCGCAAAAAGCAGCTGATGCGGCGATGATCCGGCGCGAGCCCGAAAGCGCGGCTTCCATCGGCACAGCGGCGAGCCAAACAAGGGCGAAAGAGGACAGACCGCCGGTGAACAAACAAAGCCCGGTCAGAAATATTCCGAAAAGAGCGGCAGAAAAGGCGTGCGCGCGCTCAAGGTTGCCGGTCTGGGACAAATACATCGCCAGTGGCCACTGGCCGAGCATCCAGGCCAGGACCAGAGCAACGGGAAGGCTCGTCGGTCCGATGAGCGCCAGATGCAAGGGAAGAATCAAAAGCGCAATGGCGCCGCCACCCAGGCAACCGGCCAGAAAACTGCGATGACGCGGCTCCTGCAAGGGGTCGCCCAAGACGGCCGGATAGACCAGTCCCGACAGCTGAGATTGGATGTTTTCCGTCAATCCGGAGAATTTCGACAGGTGGTTACGCACGATACACTACCAAGCCCAATACGCAGGCGAAGGGATCCAACTGATTTCGCTTTATTTTGCCGCCGACCACTTAAGGAACGATAAAGGATAAACCCCAATCGGGCCTGTCGAGGCAAAAAATGCAATCGGATCCAAGGCTTGGTCCGGAATAGATAAAATTTGATCCAATTTTTCTGAAAACTTGCCTCAAATACCTGTTTCATTTGATGAAAAACGCGCTTCTGGGTTCAACGCGGCCTTCGGATGTGCCTGCTAACTTGAAACAATAAGAAAAGCACTGCCGTCTGGCGCGACGAGCATTGCAAGACGAATTGAACTGAAGGGTAGCAACATGTTCTTTCTGCTAAGGACAGCATTCTGGCTGACGTTGGTTTTGGTTCTGATCCCGCTCGGATCAGACACAGAATCAGATGCGAACGAAAACATCGATCCGATCGCAGCGTATTTTGCAGCGCAAGCGACCGTGGCCGACCTCGGCGGCTTCTGCGACCGCAATCCTGGAGCCTGCGAAACAGGTGGCAACGCCTTGTCCGCAATTGGAGCCCGGGCCCGTGACGGCGCGCGGATCGTTTATGAGTTTCTCGATACCCAGGTCGCAGACACCAACGTTGCCGACACCACGACCGGCCTTGCGCCCGTCGAACAAGATCATTCGGACCTGATCACCGGCTCGACTTCTTCTGGCACCTTGACCTCTCAGGATATGGTCACGCCGTGGCAAGGAAACGAGACTTCGGCTTTCAGTCCGACTTTCGAAATTGGGCCCGTACCGCGGCCCAACCCTCGCGCGGGATAATTCCGTACGAGGGGCCGTGTTTCGGGGAAATGACCTCTTTTCCGAAAACCGGCTGTTTGCGCCCCGCTTGACCGGGACCGGTGGCAACACTCTGTCGCCTCCGTTTCCGGAATTGACGGCAACACTGAAGCGGATCTTCCGCTGCGCCGCAAATGGATAGCTGCCCATTCCATTTGCGGCGTCTCTTTCTTTCCAGAAAGAAGAAAGACGCCTGCCCCCAAAGGCCATTTCACGGCCGGTTGCCGATTTTTCCTGCGCTCACGGTCCGCTTCGATTTGCAAGTCGTGCCCCGGGAGCTATATCAAGCGTCAGATCACCCTTGATTTGACCGGCGGGCCAAAAGAGCAACATGACCAGCACACTTGATGACATTGTCGAAAGCTTCGAGTTCCTCGATGACTGGGAAGATCGCTACAAATATGTGATCGATCTTGGCCGGGAACTGCCTGAGCTGCCCGAAGGTGAGAAGAACGAGGCCAACAAGGTGCGCGGCTGCGTTTCTCAGGTCTGGTTGGTGACAGAGATTTCCCGTCGTGATGATGGCCAGCCGGTGATTGCCTATCGCGGCGACAGCGATGCGCTGATCGTGCAGGGGCTCGTGGCAATCGTGCTTGCGCTTTTCTCGGGAAAGAGTGCCCAGGAAATTCTCGACACGGACGTCGACGGCCTGTTCGCGAAGCTTGGTCTCCAGGAACACCTGACGCCACAGCGCTCCAACGGACTGAAATCGATGGTGGCGCGCATTCGCGCCGATGCCGAGGCCGCGCTCGCGGCAGCGGCATAAGGATCCGGACAGTCCTTTCAGTTGGGACGGTCTGCGCGGATCCGGCCATCGCCGTTTCCTGCGGTGGTCAGATAGCCATAGCGGCTGGCAAGACCTGTGAGCGCGATCTGGAGCACGACCTTTCCAGACCGCGCCGGCCAGCCCCGCTCCGCCTCGACGGTCTTCAAGCCCTTGAGATGGCAGCAAACATCTACAAGCAGACCCGCGAGAGCTGGCTCCAGCCCTTTCAGGACCCTCTCGACACGTTGCCGGGCGGCGATGACATCATCCGACAGGTCGGCTGCCCTGCCCCGATTGCCGGTCGTCCCGCCGCCTCCTCCCGTGCGCCAGCCGCCTGACATGGTCGGCATGAGCCGCGCGAAGCCATAGTCCGCGCGCAACCGTTCGCCAGCTTCGACCTGCGCGCGGTCCAGAAGAGCCCGGCCGTTGCGGTCCTTGCGACTCGCGAGCCAGGCAAGCGGACTTTCGCAAAGGTTTACCGGCACCGTCGTGCGACCACCGCCCTGCGGATCTGAGATATTCTGAAGACGTATTTCGCGGTGCTGCTCCAAATAACCATCTCCCGCGCTCAACCAGCGTTTGAGCGCCTGTCGCCCGGTCGAAGACAAGATAAGCGTTTGCTCCCGTGCCCACTCCACGTGCCCCTGACGCTCGAGCACCGCGACGAGATCCGGATTGTCCACGGGCCGCTCAGACCTGTCTGGCCGCACCAGGGTCCACAGCTGTGCTTCCCCCTTCCCAAGGTCACGCTTCAGATGCGCTCCCGTTTGAGCCAGGGCTTTCAGCAAAGAAAGCAGACGCTTGCGATCCGGCGGCGCTGTTCTCGCCGACGCGCGGCTCATTGAACGCCTCCCAGGGCCAGCTCGGCCGCCATTTCCTGCCGCATGCTGATCAGACGCTCGATCTGGCCCACCAGTTCATCAAAGATCGGGTCCTCCCGCCGCTCCTCGATGCCACGGCAGGCATGCGCCACCGTCGAGCGGTCGCGTCGGTAATGACGTGCGACATTGATCAAGGGCATGCCGATCTCGACGTGGGCCAGATACATCACCAGCTGCCGGGCTTCGGCCATATGCGCCTTGCCGCGCGTTGTCCGGTAGAGATCCGTGGGTTGGATGCAGTAGGCCCGGGCGACATATCCCTCCGCAAGATGCAGATGCGCGGCGGTGCGATTTTGGGCCAGCAAACTCGTCAGGCCTCCTGGTCCGTAGATCGGGCGCTGAGGGACAGACCCCTCCCGGCAATCGCTCATTGCAGTCCTCCAATGCTGTCGAAAACAAAGGCCTCACCTGAACTAGGCTTATTTTCCTACATTGTAGTCGTGCAATTTATGGTTAGGGATAAGTTTTCGAACAACCTTAAGATGACGCCAGTTCAAGTATCTCCCGGAGCGCGTGTGGTCCTTTCAAGATAATGTATTTCCTAGTGTTTTTTCATCGCGATCAAAGTCGGCGCACTTTCATCGGAATTGGTGCCTTGAGGGAAAACAAAAAAAAGCCGCCCGGAACCCCGAGCGGCTTTTTTAGTTTTTTCAGACCGGCGTCCGTATGACAGACGCGGAACTGTTCCTTACTTGGAGCGCTTGCGCTGCTGGCCAAGGCCCATCTTTTTGGCGAGCTCGGAACGAGCCGCAGCATAGTTGGGAGCAACCATCGGATAGTCGGTCGGCAGGTCCCACTTTTCGCGGTACTCTTCCGGGGTCATATCGTAATGGGTGCGCAGGTGACGCTTGAGCGACTTGAACTTCTTGCCGTCTTCCAGGCAGATGATGTAATCGGCCATGACCGACTTCTTCACCGGAACAGCCGGCTTGAGCGGCTCGGGCTCAGGCTCATGAGAGGCTGTGGACGTGCGCTGAAGGGCACCATAAACCTCATTGATCAGATTCGGCAGGTCCGTAGAAGCTACGGTATTGTTGCTGACATATGCAGAAACAATATCAGCGGTCAGGTCAATAAGATTGGTATCCACCGGACTATCAGTCATTTTCCACCTGTTCTTTAGTTCTAATCAGGAATTTTTTCTGTCTGGCCTCGCAAGCATCTTGATGCGCCATACACCGCAAATAACGGTTACTTGCTATTGGCACTAATCAGAAATTAATCTACTTGGCAGGCAACGATTGCGCCCTTATATCGCTCCGCCTTGAGGTCGACAACCCCTCATTCTTAATAATGACAGTAATTTTTCTAGAAAAATTCTATGTAGGGAAATATTTCACATGTTCATAAGCTGAGACACTTTGAAATCTACTCGGTATTTTAGCCATATTTCATGCAAACAAGCGTCAAATAGCACTTTCGTTACACGCACCTACATAGCACCGGATACGTAGTATCACTTATCCGGACCGAGTACACCCTTGAGTGCATCAATTTTGGTGTCAGCGCAAGGCCGATACCCGACTGCATAGGCAGCTTTCGCCAGCAAATGCGCCGAAACCGGGGCGGTCAGCAGAAAGAACACCACGCCGGCGACAGCGCGTGTCACCACTCCGAGATCTCCGGCATAGACCGCCAGCGCCAGCAACATGACGCCCGAGCCGAGTGTCCCGGCCTTGGAGGCCGCATGCATGCGCATGTACAAATCATTCAGGCGCAGAAGACCTACTGAGGCAACAAGCGCAAACAGCGCGCCGGCCACCAGCATCAGGCCCACAATAATATCGATCGCCGCTGTCATTGACCGGCCTCCCTGCGCTGAACGCTTTCCTCAACTTCCTGCATGATCGTCTCATCGCCGGCGCTGCCCCTGTTCAGGACGAAGCGGGCAAAGGCAACGGTAGCGAGGAAGCCGACAAGGCCAAGGGTGATGGCGATGTCGATATAGAGATAATAATCTGTGAGCACACCGATGGCCGCGATAAAGCCGATGCCGACAGCGACCAGCATGTCGAGCGCGATGACCCGGTCAGGCAGGGTCGGACCGCGCACAGTCCGGTGGACGATCAGCAGAAACGATATGGTGAGGACCGCCAGCGAGATGTGCACGCAGACGTCCAGAAAGTTTTCGGCGAAGGCTGCAATGGGTGTCATCGGAACACCTCCAGGATCTTGCGTTCAAACCCGTTCTTGATGTCGTCGATCGTCGCCTGCGGGTCCGGCACGTCGATGCAGTGAACATAGAGGGTCTTGCGGTCTTCCGAGACATCCACGGACAGGGTTCCCGGTGTCAGCGTGATCAGGTTGGCCAGCATCGTGATTTCAAAATCCTGGTCGACCGTCAGCGGATAGGCGATGATTCCCGGCTGCAGATTCATGTTTGGCCGCATGACAATGAGTGCAACGCGCCAGGCGGAAAGAACCAGCTCGTAGATAAAGAGAACCGCGAGGCTGATTGCCTTGCCTGCCCGGCTGAAATAGCTCCCAGTCCCGACCTGTTCACGGATCAGGTAAAGGGCGCCCGTCGACAGGACGAAGCCGAACATCAGATTGACGGCGGTGAAGCTTCCCGAAACGGCGCCCCACGCCAGCGCCATCAGGATGTTGATGAGGAACAAGCCAGTCATCTACAGACCTCCGAAGACTGAGCGCACATAGCCAAGGGGCTCGACAACGCCGCTTGCTCCGCGCGAGACAACCTGCAGCATCCATTCCGGCTGCAGGCCGAAGTAAACCACAAGAGCCGTCAGGATGCCGATCGGGAGCCAGAGCGCCGCAGAACCAAGTTGGCCGATTGGACTGATCCGGACCGTTGACGTTCCGTCCGCCGTTCCTTCCGGTCCGCCGCGCCAGAACGCAAAGATCCAAATCCTGCCGATGGCGAGTGTCGTCAGGAAGCCGGACAGCAGGATGACACCGGCAAGCCAGTACCGGCCGTCGCCGAGAGCTGCGTCCACCAGCATGACCTTCGGCCAGAAGCCGGAGAACGGCGGCAGGCCGGACACGGCAAATCCAAGCACCAGGAAGACAGCGGCGAAGGCCGGGCTTGCCTGATAGAGGCCACCCAATTCGCGCAGACGGTAGGAGCCGCCCATCAGCATCATCACGCCCGCGGCCATATAGAGCGCGGTCATGACGATGATGGAATGCACCGCATAGAAAATCGCGCCGGAGATGGCGAGGGTCGAGCCGACCGCGACGCCCCCCAGCATTGAGCCGATGCCGGCGATCACCAGATAGCCCAGGATCCGGCGAACTTCGCCCTGTGCCAGGGCGCCCATGGCGCCGGACATCATCGTGGCCATGGCGACCAGCGCAATCAGGTCGGCCATATAGGCTCGGGAGCCCGGCAGCAGCAGAACGAAGACGCGGATCAGCGCATAAACGCCGACCTTGGTCAAAAGACCGGCGAAGACCGCAGAAACAGCAATGTTCGGCGTGTGGTACGAGGCCGGCAGCCAGAAGTTCACAGGGAAAGCTGCTGCCTTCATGGCGAAGGCCAGCAGATACAGCGCGGCGATCGTTGCCAGCGTTCCCGACGCGCCATTTTCAAGCGCGGCAACCTTGGTTGCCAGATCCGCCATGTTGAGCGTGCCGAACATGCCGTAGAGAAGGCCGGTGGCGATCAGGAACAGGTTTGTGCCGATTAGGTTGAGGATGCCGTATTTGACCGACCCGTCCAGCTGTGGCCGATCATTGCCCAGGACCAGAAGACCATAGGAGGAAATCAGCAGGACTTCGAACCAGACATAGAGGTTGAAGATGTCAGCCGTCAGGAAGGCGCCCGAGACGCCTGTCATCAGAAGCAGCAGGAACGGATAGAAGCCGTAGCGGCGGCCGGTGTTGTCGATGGTGGCGCTGCCGTAGAGCGCAGCGCAAAGCGCAACAATCGAGGCAATGGTCGAGAGCGTGACGCCAAGCGCATCGGCGGTAAAGGCAATGCCGAATGGCGGCAGCCAGTTGCCCATGACCATGGTGATCACGCCCTTGTCCAGGACGCGCGCGAGCAGGCCGATGTTGGCGGCCACCAACAGCACCATGAAGATCAGGCCGATCTTTGGCTGAGCCTGCGTGTTCTTGCGGGTCATCAGGCACAAAGAGCCGCCAAGCAGCGTCAGGATCGACGGCGCGACAATCAGCCAGTCACCGGCGGAGACCGGAGCGACGGCCATGGCCTGTGAGATATCAACGGAAACGGAGGAACCGGCCATGGAGATCAGTATCCTTGCGGGGGAGCTTGTTCGTCGGCGGGCTCTGCAACGCGCATTTCGTTGGCGTCATCTGTGCCCAGCTCCTGGTAGGCCCGGAAAGCCAACACCAGGAGGAACGCGAGGAAGGAAAAGGAAATCACGATAGCTGTCAGCACCAGCGCCTGCGGCAAGGGGTTCGCGGTCTGAACGGCTGGCGTGTAGAGCTCTTCCGGGATCAGCGGCGGTACTTCGCGCGTCAGACGCCCGGCTGTGAAGATCAGCAGGTTGACCGCGTTGCCGAGGATGGCAATGCCCAGAAGCATCCGGACCAACTCCTTCGACAGCATCAGATAGACCGATACGGTGAAGAACAGGCCGATGAGGATCGAAAGACCGGTTTCCATCAGTCGCTCTCCCTTTCTTCCAGGGCCAGTGCAATGGAGGCAATGGAGCCCACCACGACAAAGTAGACCCCTATGTCGAACAGCATCGGCGTCGACAGATCCACGTTGACGTCAAAGAAGCGGAACGAGAGCCACTGGCTGGTCATGTAGGACTGCTTCAACAGAAGAGACGGCAAACCTGCGAGAACCGCGATGAACAGGCCAAAGGCCGAAATACTCATCGGGTGAAACACGATGGCGCGGCGCACGGATGCAACGCCGCAGGCGATGCCGTAGATCGCCAGCGCGGAAGCCGCGATCAGCCCGCCGATGAAGCCACCGCCGGGCTCATTGTGGCCGCGCAAAAGCACGAAGACCGAAAACAGGATCATCAGCGCGGCCAGATAGGGCGCGATGGTGCGGAAAATAATCGTGCGCATCAGCTTGCCTCCACCCGTTTGGCCAGCGCTTCGGCACTGGCATCCTCATCGACCTTGACCTCTGGCTTGGTACGCACCCGGATCAGGGCGAGGACACAAAGTCCGGCCAGCACGACCACGGCGATCTCGCCCAGCGTATCAAAGCCTCGGAAGTCGACGATGATGACGTTCACGATGTTCCGGCCGTGGGCGATGGTCCGGCTGTAGGCCGTGAAGAAGTCGGACAGGCGGCTGTCGAATGGCTGCTGAGTGATCGCCATCAAGGTGAGCGCAATGCCCGCTCCCACGCCTGCGGAAATCGCACCGGTCACCAGCGCGGCACCGGCCGGGCGATGATCGCGCGGCGACAGATTAAGGCGCGTCATGACAAGAGCCAGAATGACCACGGACAGGGTTTCAACCATGAACTGGGTGAAGCTCAGGTCCGGAGCTCCGAAGAGCATGAAGATGAGCGCAACGGCAAAGCCCTGAATCCCGAGGGAGACGATGGCCGTCAGCCGGGTCTTGGCGACGAGAACCGCGATCAGCCCCAGGAAGGCCATGCCCAGGATGCCCCATTCATAGAAGGCATAGTCCGGCATGGCTGGCATGGACGGCAGGCCATCGTTCAGGAAGGCAGGCACCAGCACCGCAGCCGCCGTGACGCCGAAGGTGAGCATCATGTAGGTCTGCATCTTGCCGCCCTGGACCAGGCGGGTGACAGCAGCCGACAGGGAGACAATACCGGCGACAAACTGGTCGAAGCCCTTGTCCGGGCCCCAGCCGATTGCTGCAAGCACGCTCGCGACCAGTGCCCGAAGGCGCGCGAGCTGGAGATAGAGAACAACGCCGAGCGCCACGGTGAGGACCGACAGGATCAGCGGCGCGCTGATGTAGCCCGGGATCAGATGCAGATCGACATGAGCGCTCTGACCGGTCAGGGAGGACAACATCGGACCGATGAAGAGCTCGCCTGTCTGATGGGCGAAGAACGCAGCGGCAAAGCCTGCCAGCGACAGCACCAGCGGACCGGCAAAGAGCAGGACGGGGCCTTCATGCGCATGTTTCGGCGTTTCGACCGCCGGGCCGAAGAACGGCTTGATCGCGACCGCAGCGGCAATCACCAGCATGAGCGAGTTGCCGAGAACGGCCGTCCCGGTGACGAGCAACGAGCCGGCTCCCATCTCCCAGGTGCCCTCATAAAGGACTTCCTTGGCGATGAAGCCGATGAAAGGCGGCAGGCCGGACATGGACAGAGCGGCAAGGCAAGCAGCGGCGAATGTGATCGGCATGGCGCCGCGCAAACCGCCAAGCTTGGTGACGTCGCGGGTTCCTGTCTCGTGATCGATGATGCCGGCGACCATGAACAGCGCGCCCTTGAAGAGCGAATGCGCCAGAAGATACAGCACCGCGCCCTCTAGCGCCTTTTCCCAGCTGGTGCCGACAAGCATGACCAGCAGCCCCAGGGAGGCGACGGTCGTATAGGCCAGCATCAGCTTCAGATCGGTCTGGCGCACCGCCAGGATCGTGCCGACGAGAAGCGTCACCCCGCCGAAGATCGGCAGGACCGTGGTCCAGAGTTCGGTGTCGCCCAGCAGCGGATGCATGCGCATCAGCAGATAGACACCGGCCTTGACCATCGTGGCGGAATGCAGGAACGCAGACACCGGCGTCGGTGCTTCCATGGCGTTCGGCAGCCAGAAGTGGAACGGGAACTGCGCCGACTTGGTGAAGGCACCGCCCAGAACCAGAATGAAGATCGGCAGGTAAAGACCGCTGTTCTTGATCACATCCGGGCTCGACAGCAGCACGGACATCTCGATCTCGCCGGTGGCACCGATGATCAGGATGAAAGCTGCTAGCAGCGACAGACCGCCACCGCCGGTCACCACCAGCGCCTGCAGCGCGGCACGGCGGGAGGCGGCGCGCAGATGATCGAAACCGATCAGCAGGAAGGAGGTGATAGAGGTCAGCTCCCAGAAGATGAAGAGCGTGATCAGGTTGTTGCCGGTCACCAGTCCGAGCATCGCACCCATGAACAGGAACAGGAACGAGAAGAAACGGCCCTGCTGCGGGTGACCGTTCAGATAGCCGCCGGCATAGAGAATGATGAAGGTGCCGATACCGGAAATCAGCAAGGCAAACAGCGTCGACAGCCCGTCAATGTAGAAGGACAGATTGATGCCGTAGCTTGGCGCCCATTCGACGGCCGGCGTGAAGGTTTCACCATGGGAAACCGGGCCGATGTATCCGGCGAAATGGTAGAAGATCCAGGCGGGCACCAGCGCCAGGATCCAGGCAGCGTTGTGCTTGAAGATCTTGGTCGCGAAAGGGGCAACAACTGCGGCCGCAAAGGGCGCAAGAACGGCCAGGATGGTGGTGTCTATCGCTGCAGGCGTCATGCTGTCTCGATCGCTTTTTCCGAAATGTACACGGCGGGCGATTGCGGTTCGAATCGACGCATTTACGCCGATTTGTGAATTGGCTTGTCTTACGTGCCTAGTGTTTGACACGCAAGAGTTAGAAAACTCTTTCCGCCACTCGCCAACAAGCGAAACCAGCGTTGCCTATAGTCTATCTCGTGTTGATTACCTGTTTTTCAATCGAGAACCTGCGTTTTTCGGGAGGACCAAGTGCTTTTTTGGGCGTCTGAATTTTGATGGCGCCCCTTGGAAGCAATCTAATCTCGATCTGTTCATCCAAACCTTGCTTCAGAGCTGATTATTCATCTGAACTCTTCCTCGGCGCCCCGGCCCTTCAAGCTCCCGTCAAAGCTCTCCTGCCCGCTCGATAGACTTGTGTTTTGAAGGTCTGCCGAACACACTCCCGCATCTTGCCGAAGGGCCGTTTGACGCATGCTCCCCTTGCCGCGCGTCATGCAGGCGCCTATTTGGTTGCTTCGGGAAAAGCAGGGAGACAGGTGATGAGCGCAGACGACAGCAAGGTTCGCAAGAGTGCCGCCGAGTGGCAGGAGCAGCTCACGCCGGAACAGTTTTACGTTCTGCGGCAGAGCGGCACGGAACGCCCGGGCACGGGCCCGCATCTGAACACCTTCGAACATGGCCGCTATGATTGCGCCGGCTGCGGACAGCCGCTGTTTCTGTCCGACACCAAGTTCGACGCCGGCTGCGGCTGGCCGAGCTTCTTCAGGGCCGTGACACCGGAGGCGATCACCGAGATCGAGGACAAGTCCCTTGGCATGGTGCGCACGGAGATCCGCTGCTCGAACTGCGACGGACACTTGGGTCATGTCTTCCCCGACGGCCCGCCGCCGACCGGCCTCAGATACTGCCTCAACGGCCACGCCATGGTGTTCACGCCGGAGTAATCAGTCGTCCCGGCGGATCATGCCGGTGACCGAGGCAGCGGCAATGGCTGTCACGACCCAGCCGAGGATGACAAAGATCTTCTGCACCCCGAACATGGACCACCCCCACCAGCTGCGCTCGGTGGATGGGGTCCAAGCCTCCGTTTGCCCGATGTCGATGATCGGGATGACCACATCGGCGGCATAGAAAAACGGCTCGAAGGTCTCATAGTCCTGGCCATAAAGCTCGATCCATGCTTCTGATGGCCGCCTTTCTGTCTTTGCCAGCTCTTGCCAACCTTTTGAGATCTGGATGACATCCGAGTTCGGCGCCAGATCTCCCATGTTCCACGAGACTTGCGCGAGCACCGTCATGACGGCGATCAGCAAAGCCATGGCCAGCAGGCTTCGACCCGGCTTGTAACCATAGCCGGAGACATAACGGTAGATCCGGTCGCCGCCGCGATTGAGAAACAAGCGCATGACCGCCTTTGCATTGTCCCAACGAAGCTGATTTCGGAAGTCCTGCTGAAGGAACTCCGCAACCATCGGATCACGGCTTTTGGTGGCCTCAGTCTTACCGAACCTCTGCTTTGATAGCTCCAACCAGGTCACGCTTAACTCCGGCGTTTTGGCGGCGCTCGTTGCCAGTTTTCTCGCCGTGTCTTCACTTGCATTTAGAATAAAACGTCGAAGCTCGCTCCGGAAATGGCGCTCATCGGACCATCGCTTGCGCGCGGCCCTGCGTTGCTGGACTTCCTTTTCGATCAGGATTTCTCGCGCCTCGCGCCGGTGGCCGGTCTCGCGGAAAAACCTAGCAAGCTGCTGGTAGGGCTGCGGGTAGAAACTGCCATCGAATTTCGCGCCCTTCTTCAGCCAGGCCTTGCGCATCTCAAGATCCAGCGGACCGGCCAGATTGTCATAAGTCAAGCCAACCAGCGCCACGTCCGCCACCTTGTCCCAGCTCGCGGCATCATCGACCAGATCGCCGAGATGGGCACTATTCAGATCAACGACACCTCTCACCGATTTGACGTGACGCCAATAGAGACCACTCGTCACCACTAGCCGCTGGCCGTTGAGAGCATCACCAACCCCACCGTCTAGCTCTGCGTCATGGAATTCCAGTTGACCGCTGACCTCCGCACCGGAGAAGCTCACCACGCCTTTACTCTTCAACCCTCGCAGAAACACGCTCTCCGCCGCTCGAATGCCCTGCACGTTGAGAGCCATTCCACTGCCACCATCCAGCTCTGCGCTTTCGCATTCCAATTGACCGCCGATCTGAGCACCGGCCAGGCTCACCTCTCCCTTGCTCTTCAGCCTCTCCAGTTTCGCATTCCCCGTCAATCGAACACCCTGCGCGTTGAGAGCATATTCACCTGCTCCATCCAACTCGGCATCCTCGCAATCCAGCTGTCCGCCGATCTGAGCGCCAGAGAGACGGACCTCGCCTTTGCTTTTCAACGCTCGCATAAACACGCCTCCCGTCACTCGAACGCCCTGCGCATTCAAGGCCGTTCCATCACCACCATCCATCTTGGCGTCCATGAAGCTAAGCTGACCGCCGATCTCCGCACCGGATAGACTTAGTTCACCCGTGCTGTTCAACCGTCTCAAAAGCATGGCGCCCGTTACCCGAATGCCCTGCGCATTGACACCTGGCATCGCGCTGCCATTCAGATTGAGGGCTTCGAACCGCGCTTGCAGCGCCGCGATTTTCTGTTCGAATCGACAGTTGAGGAGTCCTGTCGCGCCTTTGGCTGTGGCGAAGCTTAGGTCGAGCCGGCCGGAAATCCAGGCGCCCGTCAGGTTCACACCCCATTCGTGAACCTCGCATTCTTCACAGCCGCCAAGGATCAGATAGCGCAGCAGATCCGCGCGGATGGTCTGTTCAGGGCTTGGGCCACTTGGGCGCTCGCCATCGCCGAGGACAGTGGGAACACCATCCTTGCAGTTGTCCAAAAGCTGCTGTTCCGCCTCGGTCAACTTTTCGTCTTTCGGCAACGCCTCGATATCGGCAAAAGTTCTGATTGGCATGAAAATCACTTATGTTGAAATGTTTTGGCCGCAAGCTTAGCCGCGCGGCAGGTATTCAACAACTCTGGCGGGAAGCGCCTCCCCTGACTCTCATCCTCGCCCCGCGTAGCGGAAAAGTGCGGGGGTCCAATCCACGCCTCGGCTTGCGATGAGCGCCCAACCTGGCTTTGCCGGTCACGGCGGATGCTTCGACCAGATTTCAGCAGCTCTGGAATGGAGTGGATCCCCGAACACGTCGGGGATGACAACAGGTGGGTGTAGCAGCGTCAGTCGTCGCGGCGGATCATGGCTCCGGGCAATTGGGAAGATGCGCTCTGGCGGGAACAGAATGCGCTGGCCTGTTCGCAGGACCGGTCCCCATAGCGAGGAGAGAGCCCTTCCCTGCTGTTTCGTGAGGAGATGTGATCGCGCGTGAACGGCAGAGCGGCTATGAAGGTTTCAACTCTTCGAAACTTTACCTTGCGAGGTCTGCCTGCCCGTGATCCTTTCCGCTTCGCTCCTGCCACGCCTTCTGGCAGCTCTTGGTCTGCTTCCCGTTCTCTCCCTGCCGGCCAGTGCCGGTTCGTGGAAGCTGGACATGCTTGATAAACAGCCATCGGCCGAGACATTCGCAGAGACTGGCCGCGCCGCGCCCCAGAGCGGGGACCGCAAGGGCCTGCCGGATGGCCGTATCGCGACGCCTGACGTGCAGCAGGACATTTTCGAGGCCTGGTACAGCGCCCCGACCGAGCGCTACCGGCATGGCGCGCTTGGCGATGTCATCGAGGGTGGAGCCCTGAGCGTCCGCACCGCCTCCGGCGAGCTTTTGAGCTACAACTTGCCCGAAGACAGAGTGTTTGAAGACCGCACCCCGCGGCTGGTGGATCTGGACGGTGACGGGAAGACGGAAGTCATTGCGATCGTCGCCTTTGCAAGGGCCGGTGGCGCGGTCGGGATCTACGGGATCGAGGACGGCAAACTTGTCGAGCGGGCCGTTTCCGCGCCGATCGGGCGATCCAACCGCTGGCTGAACATTGCCGGGATCGCGGATTTCGCAGGGCTTGGCCGCCAGCAGATCGCCTATGTCGAAACGCCCCACATCGGCGGCACCTTGAAGCTGCTGGACTGGCAGGGCGACCGGCTGAAGGTCATCGCCGCCACGCGCGGTTTTTCCAATCACCGAAACGGCGCCCGAGAGCAACGCCTCTCTGCCGTTTTGGAGGATCAGGCTGGGCAGGTCCTTGTGGTGCCGTCCGACACGAGATCAACGCTGCGCATGATGCAGATGTCGAATGGCCAATGGCGGGAGCTTGCGACGCTCGCCCTGCCCGGTCAGCTGAAGACCCTGCTTCCGCTGTCAGTCGACGGTGCTTCCAGCCCCTGTCTCATCGCGCAGCTGGAAACTGGCCAGACCGCGCGCATCTGCGAGAGCGACAGGCCAACGCCGACAGCCAAGCCCGGCAACTGATGCGGTTTGACCGCAGGATGGCCTAGGCGTCGTTTGAAGCGGCCTGTCTGGTCTCGTCTCCTGCCTTCAGGATCCGGCCGATGTTGACTTCGATCCAGTCGGCGAAGTCCCTCACTTTTTCCGCCGCCTCCCGGCCGAGCGGGGTCAAAGTGTATTCCACGTGCGGCGGGACGACCGGATAGGCCTTGCGGTGCACGAAGCCGTCCGCCTCCAGGGTCTGCAGCGTCTGCGCCAACATCTTTTCGCTGACCCCGCCGACCTTCCGGCGCAGCTGGGCAAAGCGGTGTGCGCCTTGCATCAACGCCAAGAGCACCAGAACGCCCCAGCGGCTGGTCAGATGCTTGAGGATATCGCGAGACGGACAATCGCCGCCCAGGAGTTCGCCGCGACGCACGATTTCCGAAAGCCGTGTGCCGTCGCCGTCCTCCATCTGATCCGACTGCATCTCTGCTCCGGCAGAATTTTTGGCCATCATGCAGCACCTTTCATGGCTCAGGGTGATCTTTTTTCAAACTAACCTTTTTGTATGTACTTACGAATAGAAAGCTTTCAAGCCATATCGGGCATCTGGAGCCAATTTCCAACCAAGGAGACATCCAAATGCTCGCTCTGACAGGTGCCAACGGCCAACTGGGCCGCCTCGTTCTGCAATCACTCGCCGACAGGCACATCAAGGACGTGCGCGCGCTCGTCCGCTCCCCCGACAAGGCCGCTGATCTGGCGTCCGACACGGTGACCCTGGTCGAAGCCGACTACGACCGGCCGGAAACGCTCGATGCGGCGCTTGAAGGTGTTGACAGGCTGCTGCTCATTTCCGGCAGCGCGATCGGCCAGCGGACCCGGCAACATTTGGCCGTGATCGACGCCGCCAAAAAGGCAGGCGTTGCGTTCATCGTCTACACGAGCCTGATCAACACCGTGAGTTCGCCTATGATTTTGGCGCAAGAGCATGAGGCGACAGAAGCGGCGCTCAAGGCCTCCGGCATCGCCCATGTGATCCTGCGCAACGGCTGGTATGTGGAGAATTACGCCGGCGCGGTGGACGCAGCCCTTGCCCATGGCGCGGTTGTCGGCGGATCCGGAGACGGGCTCATTTCCGCCGCCAGCCGCAAGGATTACGCAGAAGCGGCCGCCATCACCCTGACCGGGGATGACACCTCCACGCGCATCCATGAACTCGGCGGCGCCCCCGCCTTTACCCTGGCCGAGCTTGCCGCGGAAATCTCCAGCCAGACCGGGCGGGACATCCCGTTCCAGAACCTGCCGCAGGCAGACTATGCCAAGGTTCTGGTTGCCGCCGGTTTGCCCCAGGGCTTTGCCGATATCCTGGCTGATTCAGGTGCCGCTGCTGCAAACGGCGCGCTTTACACCGCGAGCACGGATTTTGAGGACATCATCGGCCATCCGACCTTGTCCCTGAAGGCCTTCGTTTCGTCGGCGGTCTCGTAACCCAGGCGGATGAGCGCCGCCACTGGCGCTCATCCATCGCCCCTGCTAGGCTTCGAAGACCATTCTCGACGTCCAGGTCTTTCCTTGTCCGCCTCCCTCCCCACAACGGCGACCGACACGGTCGACGGTGCCGCATCGTGGTTCCGTCTTGCCATCTGCATTCTCTTGGGCACCGTCGGCGGCGCAGGCATTTGGGCGGTGGTCGTGGTGCTGCCTGCCGTTCAGGCGGAATTCGGCGTCGACCGCGGCGAAGCCTCGTTTTCCTACATGCTCACCATGCTTGGCTTTGCGGCAGGAAACTATCTGGTCGGACGCTGGGTCGACCGCTACGGCGTCGTCGTGCCTGTCCTTCTGTCCGCGCTCTCCCTCGGGGCAGGATTTGCCCTTGCGGGGCTTTCGACCGGCATCATCACCTTCTCGCTGGCCCAGGGACTTCTCATCGGCGTGGGCACGGCAGCGACCTTCGGCCCGCTGATTTCGGACCTGTCGCACTGGTTCGAGAAGCGGCGCGGCATTGCGGTGGCCTCGGCGGCCTGCGGCAACTATCTCGCCGGCGTCCTGTGGCCGAGCTTCATTCAATGGACATTGGGCTTCACGGACTGGCGCAGCACCTATCTGATGATCGCGGTGTTGTGCGTTGTCATCATGGTGCCGCTCAGCCTGTTCCTGCGCGCGGCCCCTCCGCCACCAAGTAACGAGGCCTCCGGCAAACCGGAGTCGGCGGATGCAGGCCCTCACTCTTCTGGTCTTCGCTCGTCAGGCCTGTCGCCGCTGACGCTTCAGATCCTGCTGGTGCTCGCCGGGCTCGGCTGCTGTGTC
Source organism: Roseibium polysiphoniae (assembly GCF_014842925.1). Lineage (GTDB taxonomy): Bacteria > Pseudomonadota > Alphaproteobacteria > Rhizobiales > Stappiaceae > Roseibium > Roseibium polysiphoniae. The sequence continues at coordinate 167,623 of NZ_JACYXJ010000001.1, read as the reverse complement.
GCCATGTCGATGCCGCAGGTCCATATCGTCGCCTATTGCGTCGACCTTGGCTATGGCGTTGCGCGCGGCGCCGACATGCTGGCGATCATGGTCGGGGCCGGGGTTGTGAGCCGTCTGGCGTCCGGTTTTCTCGCAGATGCTATCGGCGGCGTCCGCACGCTCCTGGTCGGCTCGGTCCTGCAATGTGCCGCGCTGTTTTTGTATCTGCCCTTCGACGGACTGGTCTCTCTCTACCTCGTTTCCCTGGTGTTCGGCCTCTCCCAGGGCGGCATCGTGCCCAGCTACGCGATCGTGGTGCGCGAATATCTGCCAGCGAAGGAGGCGGGGCAGAGAGTGGGCCTCGTGATCATGGCTTCAATCCTCGGCATGGCCCTTGGCGGCTGGATGTCCGGCTGGATCTATGACCTGACAGGATCCTATGACGCTGCGTTTTTGAACGGTATCGCCTGGAACTTCATGAACATCGGACTGATGGTATTTATTCTGATCAAAAGCAGACCCGCTCACGTACATGTCTGAACGTAACCAGATCATCGGCGAATTGAGGATCTGGAGCGCTGCTCCGAAAGTGACCATTTTCTTGGATTTTTCAGTAAAATTCGAGTGAAATTCTATTTATTTCACCTACCGAATTTATTTCTTCTTTTTTCACAGTCCCTCGGTAAAACAGCGCAGGTGAACAACAGTTCGTGGGGCGAACGACATCCAATGAGCAATATCTCTCGCAACCTGCGCTCGATAGCCAGGCGATTTCGCACTCATTCATGCCAACGTCCGCTTGCTGACTTTGCGCGCGACGGGAAAGGCAGCGTTGTCGTCATGTTTGGCCTCGCGTCGATGCTGATCGTCACGGTATCGGGCGCAGCCATCGACTATGCGTTTGCGCTCAACTTTAGAAGCGAACTGCAGAACTCACTGGATGCGGCGGTTCTGGGCGCCGCGGTTCTGGAGACAGACGACAAGGTTGCCGAGGCCAGCACCATCTTCGACGTCAATTACTCCCGCAAACACGTCGGCAGCGTCGCATCCAGGTTTCTGGATGCAGACAACATCGTGTCAGGTTCGGCGACGGTGGAGGTGAACACCAACTTCCTGTCGATCTTCGGCATTTCGGAAATCTCGGTCTCCGCAGAATCCGCAGCGGCATATTCATCCGTTCAGACCTGCATTTATGTGCTCGATCCGTCTGCAAGCAACGCGTTCAAGGCAAATGGCAGCGGGGAAGTCGACGCGCCGGAGTGCGAGATGCATGTGCATTCCAGCTCGAACTCTGCGGCCTATCTCGATTCAAAGAAGATCGAACCCCTGCGCCTGTGTGTCCGCGGTAAGATCGCAGGCAATGCCCGCCCCTTTGCGGATAACTTCGATGAGAACTGCGATGTCAGCGATGATCCTTACGCCGACACAATGGCCTCGGTTTCCGACGGCGTCGTGTCCGAGCAAAGCTGCACTACGAACTTCCCCGACCCGAACAAAAGCGAAATGGTTTTCCAGCCGGGCACCTATTGTTCCTGGCCGCCGATCAATGGGCACGTGACATCCGTCGTCTTTGAAGAGGGCGACTATTACATCAAGAGCAGTCTCTCGATGAATGCAAAGGCAATGACCTTTGGAGACGGCACTTACGTTTTCGACGGCGCGAACCTGACCTTCAATGGCTCTGCCAAGACCGTGTCCCTGGGCGAAGGGCTTTATGTCCTCAAAAACGGTGCCCAGATGATCTTCAACGGTCAGGAGGTGTCCGGTAGCAACGTCAGCATACATCTTGCCGACGAAGACTCTGCCTTCCTGACGGTTCAGGGCAGCTCAGAGGTCAATTTGGACGCCCCGGACAATGGCACCTACAAGGACCTCCTCATCTTTGAAACGCCCGGCCTTCAGAGTTCAAACAGCCAGTATAAGCTCGACGGGGAAATGAACATCGAGGGGCTTGTGTACCTTCCAAGCCGGAACCTTCACTTCAACGGCAGCGGCGAAGTCAATGGCGACGAGCTGACCCTGGTGCTTAACCAGCTCTCACTGGATGGTGACATCACGATTGAAAGCGGTTCGGGCTCCGGTGGCGGCTCCTACAACGCCTATCTGCTGCGCTAGAGAGCCTTCAAGCTGGCTTTCCAGGCTGCATAAAAACACCAGGGCTCCTCCGAGCTTTTCGACCGGAGGAGCTGGTCGGACTACCGCGATCCACGTGACGTCCCCGGCGAGACAGACCCTCGGTTTCTGTGCCCTTGCGATCCTGATGCCGGCACTTTGATGCTTTCCCAGCATAGCTACCTCTTGCCTCGCTCAAACAAAAATCCTACTTCGGTCGAATGATGACCAAACCGCTTCCTCCGCGTGCTCAGGCACGCCCCGTCACCCTTGAGACCCACGGCATTCATCGGCAGGACGATTACGCCTGGCTGAGAGCAGACAACTGGCAAGATGTCATGCGTGACGGCCGGGATGTGCTCGATGATGACATCGAGGCCTATCTCGACGCAGAAAACGCCTATCAGGACGCCATGATGGCGCCGACCAAGGAGCTGCAGGACACGCTCTTTGCCGAGATGCGCGGCCGGATCAAGGAAGACGACAGCTCGGTCCCCTCGCCCGACGGTCCCTACGCCTATGGCATCAAATATGTGACGGGCGGCCAGCATCCCAAATTCCTGCGCACCAAACGGGATGGATCAGGCGAGGAAATCCTTCTGGACGGCGACAAGGAAGCCGAGGGCAGAGCCTATTTCAAGTTTGGCGGCGCGGGTCATTCGGACGACCACAAGCTGCTGGCCTGGGGCTATGACGACAAGGGCTCCGAGTTTTACTCCCTGCAGATCCGTGATCTGGAAACCGGCCTGGACAGCGAGACGCGTATCGAGGACACCGCAGGCGGCGGCGTTTTCTCCGCCGATGGCAAATATCTGTTCTATGTGCGGCTCGATGACAATCACCGGCCGTCGAAACTCTTCAGACACGAAATCGGCACCGACCCGTCGGCCGACATTCTGGTGTTCGAGGAAGAGGATGCCGGGTTCTTCATGGGCGTTGGCAGGACCCAGTCCGGCGACACGATTTTGATCGACATTCACGATCACGAGACGTCGGAAGTCTGGACCATTCCGGCCCATAGCCCGCTGGATCCACCGCACCTGATCGCTCCGCGCGACACGGGCGTCGAGTACTCGGTCGAGGACAATGGCGACAGCTATTACATTCGCACCAACCTGGGTGATGCGGAAGATTTCAAGATTGTCACCGCCCCCAAGGCTACGCCAGGGCGCGAGTTCTGGGCAGATCTTGTTCCGCATGTGGCCGGCCGGCTGATCCTGTCTCACGGTCTCTTCAAGACCTTCATGGTGCGGCTTGAGCGCGAAAACGGATTGCCGCGCATCGTTATCCGCCGGCTTGCCGACAACATCGAGCACGAAATCTCCTTCGACGAAGAAGCCTATTCGCTCGGGCTGAGCGGTGGCTATGAATTCGACACGACGGACATTCGCTTCACCTACTCGTCCATGACCACGCCGAGCCGTGTCTTTGACTACAACGTCGAGACGCGTGAGCGCTTGTTGCGCAAGGAACAGGAAGTCCCGTCGGGTCACGATCCGGCCAGCTATGTCACCCGGCGCCTGCAGGCCCCGGCGGGTGATGGCGAGACCGTGCCGATCTCCCTTCTCTACCGAAAGGACACGGTTCTCGACGGCTCTGCCCCGTGCCTGCTCTATGGCTATGGGTCTTACGGCATGTCCATGCCCGCCAGCTTCAACACCAATGCGCTGTCGCTGGTGGACCGTGGATTTGTCTATGCCATCGCCCATGTTCGCGGTGGCAAGGAAAAGGGGTTCCGCTGGTACAAGGACGGACGCCGGGAGAACAAGAAGAACACGTTCACCGACTTCATCGCGGCGTCCAAGCACCTGTCATCGGAGCGCTTCACCTCTCATGACCGTATTGTCGCGCAGGGAGGCTCTGCCGGCGGCATGCTCATGGGCGCTGTCGCCAACATGGCGCCGGAAGCCTTTACGGGCATCATCGCCGAAGTTCCCTTCGTCGATGTCCTGGCCACCATGCTGGATGACACGCTGCCGCTGACGCCGCCGGAATGGCCCGAGTGGGGCAATCCGATCACCGACAAGGCAGCCTATGATTATATCGCCAGCTACTCGCCCTACGACAACGTTGCCGCGAAAGAGTATCCGGCGATCCTCGCTGTCGGCGGATTGACCGACCCGCGCGTGACCTACTGGGAGCCTGCGAAATGGGTGGCCAAGCTGCGCGCGACCAAGACGGGTGACAGCCTCTTGATGCTGAAGACCAACATGGAAGCGGGCCATGGCGGCGCGTCAGGCCGCTTCGACCGGCTGAAGGAAGTTGCCCTTGTGCAGGCCTTCGCACTGATGGTGACCGGTAAGGCCTAGGCTTGAAGCGACAAGCTGCCATCAGCAGCAGGTCGCGGCACACCCGGGCGACATTGCGAAATTGTGAAGAGCCGGCCGTTCTTTTTGGAGCGGCCGGCATTTCATTCACGGGCAAAAACACGCAATCTCCCGACAAATTGATCATGCATGAGGGGACACAAGATGATCGCAACGAAAACATCGCGCGGGAACTCATTTGCCTGCGTCGCACGCGAAGGCCTGGCGGCCAGCTTACTGGCCGCCACATTGCTCGCGTCGGTCGGTGGTACAACTGCTGCCGAGCTGCGCTGGTCATCGCCTACAGATCCGCAAACCATGGATCCGCATGCGGTCAACTCCGCACCTGTTCTCGGCTTCCTCAACAACGTCTATGAAGGCCTTGTCCGCCGCAACAAGGAGATGGCGATCGAGGGCTCGCTCGCAAAGAGCTTTGAGCCCGTCGGCGAAGACGGTTGGCGCTTCCATCTGCGCAAGGATGTCATCTTCCATGACGGCTCGGCCTTCAACGCAGAGGACGTTCTGTTTTCCTATCAGCGTGCGTCGTCGGAACAGTCCGACACCAGCTCCTGGTTTTCCCCGGTCAAGGAGGTGGTTGTCGTCGACGACTACACCGTCGACTTTCTGACCCACCGGCCGGACCCGATCTTTCCCGACTCCATCGCCAACTTCATGATCATGGACAAGGGCTGGTCCAAGGCCAACGGCACGGAACGGCCGGCACAGGAAACCGAGACTTTCGCAACGCTGAATGCAAACGGCACTGGTCCCTTCATGATCGTGAAGCGGGAACCCGGCGTCGAGACCGTTCTCGAACCCTTTGAGGGATGGTGGGACACGGCAGAGCACAATCTGACCAAGGCGACGTTCCTGCCCATCGCCAATCCGGCGACCGCCGTTGCCGGTCTACTCAGTGGCCAGGTCGACCTGATCAATCCGGTTCCGGTGCAGGACATTGACCGGATTGCGTCGCAAGATGGTCTGAAGCTGCACCAGGGCATTGAGGCGAGAGTGATCATGCTGGGCTTCGGCCACAGCCATGACGCGCTGAAATACTCCAAGGAAACAGAGGGCAAAAACCCCTTCCAGGATGTGAAGGTTCGCAAGGCCGCCCAACTGGCCATCGACGCCGAAGCGCTTGTCGACAAGATCATGCGCGGCAATGCGGAAGTTGCCAGTCAGCTGGTGAGCCCGCAGATGAAGGGCTACAGCAAGGCTGCCGAAGATCGCGCCAGCTTCGACCCTGATGCGGCCAAGGCGCTGCTTGCGGAAGCTGGCTACCCGGACGGTTTTTCCTTTGGCCTGATGTGCCCGAATGACCGCTACATCAACGATGAAGCGCTCTGCAAGGCGATGGCGGCCATGCTGACCAAGGTCGGCATGAAGGCCAACCTCACGGCCATGCCCGTGCGCAACTACTGGAAAGAGCTGCGCGCCGGCAACTACGACATGTATCTTCTCGGCTGGTCTCCGGGCACTTTCGACGCCGAACATCCGATCCGTTTTCTCGTCACCACGCCGAACACGGAAAAGAAGCTCGGCAGCTGGAATTTCGGTGGTTATTCGAACGCCGAGGTCGATGAACTCTTGCCCAAGATCCAGCGTGAAATTGATCCGGCCAAGCGCCAGTCGATGCTCGACGACATCGCTGTGACGGTCAAAGACGATGTGGTCTATGTGCCCTTGCACATTCAGCCGCTGCTGTGGGGCTCCAAGGCCAATATCGATCTGACCCAACGGGCGGACAACTTTGTGATGCTTCGCTGGATCCACATCGACTAGCGGTCAGTGCAAAACCTTGGGACCGCGCCCGCTCGCTTCCGGGCAATGAGTGCGGTCCCGTTTTCAATCTTGGCAAGCCAGCCAAAGGACGTTACGGATCACAGGTGCCGGGAGTGCAAAGCACCTCAGGCACGAGGCACATCGAAAACTGCGGAGAGTTGAGAATGGTTCCTTCCAAGATGGCGAAGATCTGCACTGCGGTCCTCGCGCTCGGCTTCCTCTCCGCATGCCAAATTCAGACCCCCAGCGACCTCCTCTTCGCCCCGACCTATGACACGCGCTATGTGCCGCACACCTACCAGACGAGGTACGACTGCAAGTCCTTCAAGGCAGCAGGCAACACCTCTGGATGGCGCGGGATCGTTGGCGGCAAAAAGTACGACTTCGACCGGACCTTCAACGTTTCGCGCGAAGGCTGCTTCAAGACCAGCCAGGAATGCCAAACCTTCCTGACCTATATGTCCGGATACATCGACTTCCCGATCTACAGCCGGTGCCAGCCGATCTGATTTTTCCTAGGATCGCGGCTCGCCACAGACAGGAACCTGTCCCTGCAGGACCGGCATCCTGCCAATGTGGGCCTGCATGAAGTCCCTCAGGCATTTTGCCCGCGCGCTCAGCAATCGACCTGTCGGCCAGATCGCAAAGGCTTCGCGATCCGGTCCCTGCCAATCGGTCAGGACACGGCACAACCGGCCGCTTTCGAGATCATCGACCATTTCACTTGCTGGCAGCAGGGCAATGCCCAGACCGTCGCGCGCCAACTGGCGGGCAAGACCGATGTCGTCCACCTGCGTTGTCGCCTCAAGTCGCATGGCTTCCGTGGAGCCGTCCCGTTTGTTGCGCATTGACCAGCGGGGCAGCCCGTTGACGGCGATGATCCGATGGGCAGAGAGGTCGGACAGGCGATCAGGCGTTCCATGCTCCGCCAGATACTCGCGAGAGGCAACGACAATGGTCGAAACCACGCCAAGGCGTCTCTGAAACAACTGAGAGTCCTGCTGTGGGCCGATACGCAGTGCCAAATCGACCTGCCCGTCATAAATGTCCTGCAACTTGTTGCCGAGGCGCAAATCCAGACGGATCTGAGGATGCCTTCGCACAAATGCTGACCACATGGGCTGCAGAATGCCGACCGAAACATTCGTCGGCGCCAGCACCGTCAGTTTGCCGCTGATTTGATGAAGTTCGGCGGACATGGCGCGGGTTGTCGCGTCAAATTGCTGAACAAGCTCCGCGTAGGCCTCAAAATAGGCCTCCCCCTCCGACGTCAGACTGAATTTGCGCGCCGAGCGATGGATCAACCGACACCCGAGCACATGCTCCAGTTTCTGTAGCCGGCGTGTCACCGTTGCGGCAGGCAACCCAAGCTCGACCGCAGCCGCCGCAAGGCCGCCGCTTCGAACAATGTGCACAAAGAGTGAGATGTCGTCCAACATGATTTCATTTATGGAATTTAATCATGATCAATTCAACATTTTTTCCACTTAATGAAATCGATAGAAGTGTCTTCGCCATTCAATTGCGAGGAACGGAGATCACATGGAAACGCTTTGGGTAAGTGCCGGCATCGAACTGACACCTGGGACTGATGCAGCAATCGCTGAACAGGCCTTGCAGCTGCTGATGGAAAAAACCTCTCGTGAACCGGGGTGCATCCTGTTCGAGATCCGTCAGCAAAAGGCTGACCCGTCCAAATTCACGCTTTGGGAATGCTGGGTGAACCAGGCGGCCTTGACAGCGCATTTTGAAGCGCAGCACACGCTCGACCATCTGGCGAAGAACTACACACAGGTGGCCTACATCGAGAAGCTGGGCAAGATCGGTGCGCATCGCACTGCGGCCAACAGCTGAGCACCGACGACAAGATGAAAACACGCCTCGTCTTTTCGGCGCTCATGTCCTTCTTCCTGTCGTTCTTGATGTCCGGCTGGGTCACCCTCATCAACCTGGGCTGGCACGACGGTTTCGCTGACCAATGGATGTCAGCGTTCCTGCTTGCCTGGCCCGCGGCCTTTTCGATCGCCTTCCTTCTCGGACCGCTCATTCAGGCGCTGACGGCACAAATCATCCGCCGCATCTGAGTCATCTCAAAAGGAAATTTGTCATGCCTCTCACCCGGATCAATCTTCCAGAGCTCGGTCTGCCGGTCGGGCCCTATAGCCACGCCGTACGGCACGGCGACACGCTTTATACTTCGGGTTTCACCGCCTTCGGAACCGGTGCCCAGTCCGCCTCCGCTTCAGCACAGGCAGCTGCCATATTCGACCAGCTTGAGCGCATTGCGACCAGCCAGGGATCTTCGATGGAAAAGCTGGTCAAGGTTACGGTGTTCATCACCGACCCCGCCAGCATCCCGTCGCTGCGCGATGCCCTCACTGAGCGCTACGCAGAACAGGTCCCGGCCAGCTCGATGGTGATCGTCAACGGTCTGTTTGCGCCAGAACTTGCGCTGGAGGTCGAAGCCATCTTCGCGCTCTGAGCTGGTCGCTGCTTGTCGGGACCGCGTTTTGCGTCAATTTGTGTCGGCGGCCGGAAGGGCCTGCAGGTAGGCGGCGATTGCCTCCCGGTCGCCAGCCGGCAATCTGGCCATGTTTTCCTGCACGGAGACCATCTCGCCGCCGACGCTGTCATACTCAGGGGTAAAGCCACTTTCGAGGTAGTAAGCGATGTCGGCGGCACTCCAACTGCCGATATCAGATTCCGGATCAAGTCCTGGCACCCTTCCCTCGCCGGAGGCTGCTGCCGCACCGGACATCCAACGAGACTTGTCCAGTCCGCCCATAAGATCGCGCGGCGTATGACATTCGCCGCAGTGCCCGGGTCCCTCGACCAGATAGCGGCCGCGCTGCCAGAGATCGGGATCAGCGTCGCTTCCCGCCGCCGGTGCAGACACCACTGGTTCGGAACTCAGATTCAAGAGCTTCCAAAGGCCAAGGCCGCGGCGAATATTGAAGGGGAACCCTAGTTCATGGGCCGCTGCCTTGCCGCTGACGGCTGGCAGAAACGTCATGAAGGCGTAAAGATCGGCGACATCAGACAAGGTCATCCGCGCATAGGAAGTATAGGGGAAGGCTGGGTAGAGATGGCTTCCTTGAGGAGACGTTCCTGTCAGCATGGCATTTGCGAAGTCGACTTTCGACCAGCCGCCGATGCCGTCCTCCTGATCGCTCGAAATATTCGGCGCGACAAAATCGCCGAAGGGCGTTTCCAGCTTGAGCCCGCCGCCCAGCAACAGCTTGTCGTCACCTGTCGCACCGGGTGCAGCATGACATGACGTACAGCCACCAGCCCAGAACAGCAGTTCCCCGTTCACAGGATCACCGGAGGGGAGATCCGCGATCTGCGTCTTCGACAGGGTTTCGGGCACAGTCAGTATCCAGCCTGCCGCAGCCCCTGCCAGACCAACGATCACGAGAATTGCGACAAGCTTTTTCAACGTCCTTATCCCTCAGGCGCTATTTCTTTACGCGGAAGGCCTCATGGCAGGACTTGCAGTTGCCGAAGACCGGACCCATCGCCGCCTTGAAGGCATCCACGTCCGCCGGTCCGCTCTTGCCAGACGCTGCCATCGCCGCGCCGGTCGTTTCAGAAAACTTGGCAAGAGCGGCTTCGAAACCTGCTGCGTCTTCCCAGATTTTCGGTGAGGCAGTGGTGTCACCCGCTTCCGATCCTGCCGGAAAGAAAGAGCCAAAGGAATGGGCGGATGCGTCCATGGCGGCAATAACCGCCTTGCCCGCGGCTGGGGTATAGGCAACTTCGCCCTTCATCATGCCGCCGCCAAGACCGGCTGCCGCACCAACAGACTGCATGATGGATTTTCTGATTTCGATCGGATCATCAGCCGCGATCACAGATGTCACACCGAGGGATGTCACGGCGGCGAGCGCCATTCCCAGTACCAGTTTACGCATTTCGCTCTCCTCTCCAAGAGAACTGAACACTGGCAATTATACCCGGACCGATCAAGCAAAGGATGACAGATCACGAGCCTGTGATCAGACATGAGATATAAACGAACCGCAATGGAAACACTGAAAAGAGAACAGGAATGCAAAAACCCCGGCGCGAGGGCCGGGGTTCTCGAAACGCGGAATTTCGATACCGATCAGGAAGCGGCTTCGTAAAGCTCGAGGACGTAGTCCCAGTTGATCAGATTGTCGACGAAGGCTTCGAGGTACTTCGGACGCGCGTTGCGGTAATCGATGTAATAGGAGTGTTCCCAAACGTCACAGCCAAGCAGTGGTGTTGCACCATGAACCAGCGGGTTTTCGCCGTTCGGGGTCTTCATCACTTCCAGCTTGCCGTCCTTGAGCGCCAACCAGGCCCAGCCGGAGCCGAACTGGGTCGCGCCAGCAGCCATGAAGTCTGCCTTGAACTTGTCGTAGCCGCCCAGATCGCTGTCGATCTTGGAAGCGAGAACGCCTGGGAGAGACGTGCCACCGCCGTCCTTCTTCATCCAGTTCCAGAAGTGCAGGTGGTTGTAATGCTGGCCCGCATTGTTGAAGAGGCCAGCGTTCTTGCCGAAGCTTTCCTTGACGATCTCTTCAAGAGTCTTGCCTTCAAGACCGCTGTCTTTCAGAAGATTGTTGCCGTTGGTGACATAGGCCTGATGGTGCTTGTCGTGGTGGAATTCCAACGTCTCGGCAGACATGTAGGGGCCGAGAGCATCATAGGCATAAGGCAGTGCGGGAAGTTCGAAAGACATAGCAAAACTCCTTTGGGTCCGGTGACCGGCGGAGGCTGTCAGGACCGATAGGGCCCCTTTCGTCTCCTCCGCTTCGAGGCGCAATTTAGGAGCCCCGAAGCGAGACGGCAATGTCCGAGTCGCGAAATAAAAAAATATTTTTGTTGTTTTTTCCCCCTTGCCGCCGCCTGCCCCAACTCATTGGCCGAGATTCAACGAGCTATTTCAGCCTTGACTCTTCTGGGACAATTGTCCTAATTCACTTTATAGGACAAGCGTCCTAAATGAATTTTCTTGGGTTCAGGTGATATTCGCATGAGCAAGCATTCAACGCGCGGCCAGATCGTAGAGGCGGCAGATGAGCTATTTTACAGCCAGGGCTTCGAGGCAACATCGTTTGCCGACATCGCCGGCGCGGTCCAGATTTCTCGCGGGAATTTCTACTATCACTTCAAATCGAAGGACGACATTCTGGACGCTGTCATCGATCGTCGCATCGCAAAAACACGCGAATTACTTGACCGCTGGGAGGCAGATGGAGATACGCCTGAAACACGGATTGGCTGCTTCATTCTGATCTTAGTCACCAACCAGTCGAAGATCATGGCCCATGGCTGCCCGGTCGGAACGCTCGCGATCGAACTGACGAAACTCTCCCACAATGCCCAACCACGGGCGAATGAGCTCTTCACCCTTTTCAATGACTGGCTCACTGGTCAATTCAGGGCACTCGGCCGCAAGAATGACGCCGAGGAGCTTGCCCTACACCTCGTTGCACGCAGTCAGGGCGTTGCAGTCCTCGCAAACGCCTTCAAGGATGAGAATTTCGTTCGGCGGGAGGTTGACGCGATGACCGACTGGGTTCGCACGCACATCCAAGCCGCCAACTAGGGAGTCCCCCAGTGTTTATCGTTTTTCTGAAATTCGCCGAGAACAAAGCCGCTGCCCCGCACTTTATGGAACAGCACAAGGCCTGGATCCAGAAAGGATTTGACGACGGAGTCTTTCTGCTTGTCGGCAGCTTGAAACCCAATGGCGGTGGCATGGTTCTGGCGCGCGGCTCTGATCGTGACGCGCTGCAAGCTCGCATCGATCAGGACCCCTTCGTGGTGGAGAAGGTCGTAAGCGCGGAAGTCACCGAGGTTGCGCCGAACAGGGCAGACGACAGTCTGGCGTTTCTGGTCGCCTGATCCGTACAGCGTGTTCAGCTGTCCTTTTTCCCAAAGGCACTGCGAATGGTCCGCTCGTCGAAATACTGCGGCACGACGCCCTCAACGGCGTAAATGTAAAGTGCAGCCTTCAAGATCGACGACAGGGTCGTGATAATCAACGTCGTCGCCGTGAACCAGAGAATGGCGGCGGCCCATAAGGAATAGGCAACCGACGGCTGATCCACAAAACGCACACCGCCGGCGGCGATCAACAAGAAACCGATGATGCCCGCCAGCGTACCCAGCCCGGCGAGACCAGCGTGGGAGGCCAATGCGGTTCCCCAGGTCTTGCGCATGGCCGAGACGGACCGTTTGACCGCTTCGATCGGTCCGACCCGGTCCACCACCAGCACTGGAATGGCGAAATAAATGGCGATGGCCCAAGCGGTCCCTATCGCACCGATGAACAGGCGCGCCAGTCCGTCGAACCGGCTTTCGATCATCTGGATGATGTAGCCGATGGTGGAGGCAAAGAGAGACCAGACGAAAATCTGGTGAATGTTGCGGCAAGAGGACCGCAGCCCGTCCATCACCGTCGGGTCCCCTCCGGCAAAGCGGATCATGGCGCAGGTCAGGAGCGCGGCGTTGAAGAAGATCACAATGAAGGAACAGGCGAAATAAATCAGAAAACCGCCAATGATGACCCGTGGGTCATTCTGGAAGTCGGCTTCGCTCTCAAAGGAATTGACGAAGGTCTCAAACTCACCTGAGGACCACATTGGCCAGAAGATGCCGCCAAGCAGACCGAATACGGCCAACGTGCTGAGAATTGGGAAGATCAGCATTTCCTTGTCCAGCATCAGCACTTTCCAGCAAATGCCACCAAGTGAAAACGCCGTTTCGATGCTCTTTGAAAATTTCTCAAACAATGAACTGCCCCCTAGTTCGGCAAGACCGACGACAGGAAACACCAAATTCGTTGTTTTTCCCTGAAGTCACTTCGAAGCGGCGGTGTTTCACGCTCCCGGCTCCCAAACGTCCATCCACAGAGAACACGGCACACGCAGGACCAATGCCGGCGATCGGCTTGCAGCCACATGCGGCCAACGCCACGCTTTGACCTCCCGCAGATCTGATTCGAAACGGTTTTCTCAATGTGCAGACGGTTTATATCGCGCTCGCGAGCGCTTTTTCTTGCGCTCGGCATCATTGTCATCCCGCTTCCTGCACTTGCAGACGGCACATCGGGTGGAAGCGTCCGCGTGATCGACGGGGACACCATCGAGTTTGGCCAGGAAAAGATCCGGCTGGACGGCATCGACGCACCGGAACTCGCTCAGTCCTGCAAGACCTCCGCCGGCAAGACCTGGCCCTGTGGAAAGGCCTCCCGGCGCTTTCTAGAGCGCCTGGTCGAGACCGGCCAGGTCACTTGTACGGGCGATCAGCATGATGCCTACGACCGGCGCATTGCGACCTGCCATGTGCGCGGCCGCAATCTAAACGCCGAGATGATCCGTTCAGGTCATGCGCTGGCCTTTCGCCGCTATTCCACGACTTATGTGATGGAAGAGGAAACCGCGCAGCTTGGGCAGAAGGGTCTTTGGGCAGGAACCTTCGAAGCGCCCTGGGACTACCGGGCGAAGAAATGGCAGGTTGCCAGTCAGGCCGTGCCAGAGAACTGTCCGATCAAAGGTAACATCTCCGCCAATGGCCGGATCTATCACACGCCGTGGTCACCGCATTACAACCGAACCCGGATCAACGAGGCGGCGGGCGAACGCTGGTTCTGCTCCGAAATCGAAGCCATAGCGGCCGGCTGGCGCCCGCCGGAATGACCTCCAAAGGTGAGTGAATTCACAGAAGTGTGATCGCTGTCACGCCGGCAAGGAGCGATTGGATCTAAATCATTTCTCACGGCGATTTCGCCGTTTCAAATCTTTTTGGGAGAAATGAAATGACCTTGAGAAAATCAATTTTGACATCGATCGCCGCCAGCGGCGTCATCCTTACTGCGTCCGCATTCAGCGCGACAGCAGGCCCTGGCATGGGATCAAACCTGGGCGAGTGCTATAACAACTGGGTTTCATGGTGTAACAGCACGACCCCCGGATATCCGAACCAATGCTATACTGATAGCTTGAAGCTCTGCGACGAGAAGCATGCGTCCGCGACAAGCCAGATCCCCGGTGCATCGCTGCAGGCCATGAAGTCGTCCAGTCTGCGCAAAGCCACGCGTAAGACGACAGTCGTGACACCGACCGCTTTGAAGCCAGCCCGCAGTACCAACTAAAATTGCCCGCTTTCGCGCTTCAAAAAGCCTTGCAACAGGACGCTGTTGCAAGGCTTTTGCGCGATCACTTGCCAGTTCCCATTGAGCAGGCCACACTCCGCCGGGTTCATTTCTTCAAGGTGCCCGCCCGCCAATGCCTCCTCGTTTTCCGTTGCATCTTCGCCTTGCCATTGGCGGCCTGTTGTCGCTTGCCGCAGCGATGGGCATCGGACGGTTCGTCTATACGCCGATCCTTCCCTTCATGGCGGAGGCGGTTCCCCTGGCGCCGAGCGAGGCGGGACTTGTCGCCGCGGCCAATTTCCTCGGCTATCTGATCGGCGCGCTCGCCGGGTCCTTTGGCCACCTTCCCGGTTCCAAGCGCAATTGGCTGCTCGGTGCGCTTTTCGCGAGCGCCTTGACGACGGCGGCAATGTCCCTGGACACCGGCTTGTTGGGCTTCTGCCTCTTCAGGTTCGCAGGCGGTTTTGCCAGCGCCTTCGCTATGGTGTTTTCCTCCGCCCTTGTCCTCGACGGGCTGACCCGGGCCGGCAAGCCCGGGTTCGCATCCCTACATTTCGCCGGAGTGGGATGCGGGATTGCGCTGTCCGCACTACTTATTTCCGGGCTTTCGCACGCTGGAAGCGACTGGCAGGACCTTTGGCTGTCGGCCGCCGCAGCCACATTGATCCTGCTCTTGGCCATTGTTCTGCTGCTTCCGGCAGAACTTCCAGAGACGTCCCATGCCTCGCAAACAGACACCAATGAGACGAGGGCACCAGACCGTTTTCCAGGTGCGCTTTGGCGACTGATCGCAGCTTATGGCCTGTTCGGCTTCGGCTATGTGGTGACGGCAACCTTCATTTCGGTGATCGTCAGGGCGGATGCCGGACTGAGCGGACTTGAAGAACTGGTCTGGCTCATTGTCGGCGTCACAGCTGCTCCCTCCATCTGGTTCTGGAGCAGGATCGGAGCGCGGGCGGGCGCCGCCACAGCGTTTTCTATCGCCTGTCTCGTGGAGGCGGTTGGCGTCACACTCAGCGTGTCTGGCGGCGGGCCGGTCCTCATGGTTCTGGCCGCGGCTCTCTTGGGGGCAACCTTCATGGGGATCACGGCGCTTGGTCTCATGGAGGCCCGAAAACTGACAACCGGTGACCCGCGCCGTATTCTCGCCTTGATGACCGCTAGCTTTGGACTCGGGCAAGTGATCGGTCCCTGGTTCGCCGGGGTTCTTTACGATCTTTCCGGAAATTTCCAGGCAGCCTCCCTTGCAGCAGCCGGAGCACTGGTCTTGGCCGCCGCATTGGGGTATCGGGGCACAAACAGTGAGGTTTCCCGTGACTGAAGAGAAAGACCAAACGGCTTCGAGCTGGGCCTCCCTCAAGGAGGAACTCGTCTCGGAAGGCAAGTCAGAGCTTGTCGAAGCGATCGAACTCCTGATTCAGGAAGGCCGGCGCATGGACGCCGCCCAGATTCTGAAGCACTTGAGCCGGCTCAGCCGGTACCACTAGAACTCAGCTGCATCCCCGCTATGCGTGGGAAAATTCCCAGTAGAGCTCACGCGCCTTGGACGCGATCGGCCCAGGCTGAAGATCACGCGTCTCGATGCGATTGACCGGCACGACCTTGTTGTAGTTCCCCGTCGAGAAGATTTCGTCCGCTTCCAGAAATTCGTCAAAGCCAAGCGTGCGCTCATGGACGTTGTAGCCAGCGTCACGCAAGAGCTTGATCACCCGTTGGCGGGTGATGCCATTGAGGAAGGTGCCGTTTGGGACCGGCGTATGAACCTCACCGGCCTTGGCCATGAAGATATTCGCCGAGGTCAGCTCCGCCACATTGCCCAGCATGTCGCAGACGACAGCGTTGTCAAAGCCCTTGCCCTTGGCTTCCACCATGGCCCTAGCGTTGTTGGGATAAAGGCATCCTGCCTTCGCATTGACCGGCATGCACTCCATGGTCGGACGACGGAAGCTCGAAAGGGTGATGCTGTTGGCTGCGCCCTTGCCGGACATGGGTGCATCAAAGACGCACATGCAAAAGCGCGTGCTGTCGGGATCTGCGGCGATCACACCCGGCCCGTCCGCCTCTGCCCAATACATCGGCTTGATGTAGAGCTGCTTGTCGGGGGAAAACTTCGCGGTGGCGTCGGAGCAAAGCTCCATCATCTCGCCAACCTGCATCGTCGGCTTGAGACCGAGCGCAACGGCGGAATCATTGACGCGCTGACAATGCAGATCGAGATCGGGCATCACACCCTCGAAGAACCGGGCACCATCGAACACACTGGACCCGAGCCAGGCCGCATGGGAGCGAGGCCCCATCATGGGCGGATTGCCCTCGTGCCATGTGCCGTCGATCCAGGTCCACGTCTCGCTCCAGCCGCTCATCGTCCCTTTGTCCTTTCGTGGTGATTTGCTGACCGGAGGAAACGCCCTGACGTCTTCCGCGTCAACACCCGTTCTCCTGGCGACACAAATTCAGCTATATAATTTCCCAGGCAGACAAAAATCTGAAAGTCTCAAACCGCATTTCACATGTAAGTGAAATTTCTTATGCGACAGGATACCGCGCGACCGGGTTCTTTCCGCTGGTGCGCGAATGGTAATATTTCACTATGCGCCAGCCGAAACTTCTGACCACATTACAAAGCTATTCAAAAGCCTCCTTCCTTGCCGACCTTCAGGCCGGCAGCACCGTCGCGATGGTGGCCATTCCCCTTAGCCTCGCGATTGCCATCGCCTCAGGCGCCGATCCGGCGACCGGTCTTTTCACGGCGATCATCGGCGGGTTCTTCATTTCCCTGCTTGGCGGAAGCCGGGTCCAGATCGGCGGGCCAACCGGCGCCTTCATCGTCGTGGTCTATGGCGTCATCGCCGAGCACGGCTTCGACGGCCTGGTGCTGGCGACGTTCATGGCAGGACTGCTCCTGATCATCGGCGGTTATTTCCGGGCGGGCAGCCTGATCGCCTTCGTCCCCGAGGCGGTGGTCAACGGATTTACGATCGGCATTGGCATCATCATCGGCACGAGCCAGCTGAAGGATTTCCTTGGCCTCACGGCCGAAAATGTGCCCGCCGAACTGATCGACAAGCTTGAAGTGCTTTGGGAGGCGCGCGACACGCTCAACCTGTCCGCCCTGGCAATCGCCTTTGCGACGCTCGTGCTGATCATCCTGCTGCGGCGCCTTGCACCGCGGTTTCCAGGGCTGATCGTTGCCGTCGCCGTCGGATCACTTTTGGTCGGCCTGTTCGCGCTGCCGGTGGACACGGTCGGCTCACGTTTTGGCGCCCTGCCCAGCGCCTTGCCTGTGCCCGCTTTGCCCGAGGTTTCCTGGGCACGGATCGTTGAGCTTTTCCCATCTGCCGTCGTGATTGCGTTTCTGGCCGGTGTTGAATCCCTCCTGTCCGCCCTCGTCGCCGATCGCATGATTGAGGGACACCACAGACCCAACGCCGAACTGACGGCCCAGGGCGTTGCCAACATCGCCTCAGCCCTGTTCGGCGGCCTGCCCGCGACGGGCGCTATCGCAAGGACGGCGACCAATATTCGCGCGGGCGGTCAGACCCCGGTCGCAGGTATCGTCCATGCCCTGGTGATCCTCGCGGTCCTGATGCTGGCGGCACCGCTTGCCGGCTACCTCGCCATGCCCGCGCTCGCAGCTCTTCTGGTTCTGACGGCCTGGAACATGAGCGAACCGCATAAATGGCGCGAATATGCCAGCGCGCCCATGGAGGACCGCCTGCTTCTGCTTTTGACGCTGGTCCTGACCGTGCTCGTCGATCTCACGGTGGCGATCGGGGTGGGCGTTTCAATCGGGCTCGCTCTGCGTCTCAGGGCGCGAAAGAATGTCGAAAGCGACTGGACACCTCCGGATAGATAATTCTCAAGTTGCGGGTTCCGGTCCCTGCCTCCCTGTTCCATAGTGCGAGCCGTCCCATGCGAACCGGAGCTTGCCTTGGAACAGCGCATCACCATGACCACCCTTGCCGTTGATGATCTGGCAGCGAGCCGCCAGTTCTTCGAGGACGGCCTCGGCTGGACAGCCGCGGAAGGCAGCAACGACCAGATCGCGTTCTATCAACTGCCCGGTTCCGCCTTTGCGCTCTACAGCCGCGCCGCGCTGGAAAAGGATCTTGGCCGCACGCTGTCCCGCGACACACTCGGCGGCATCACACTCGCGTGGAATGGCCGCAGCGAAGGTGAAGTCGACGCGGCGTTTGAACAGGCGGTTGCGGCAGGGGCAGAGGTCGTCACCCGCCCGGAAAAGACCTTCTGGGGCGGTTATTCAGGCTATGTCGCCATTCCCGGCGGCCATCTTCTGGAGATTGCCCACAATCCTTTCTGGACACTTGCCGGGGATGGCAGCGTATCGCTGACCGGCTGACCCAACGTATTTTTGCGGCCTCTGCGACCATAGTGGCGCCCTGTGCGGCTTGACGCGCCGTGGCGCGAGCTGTCATCTGACCGCATTGACGTCCTCATTCTGCTGGAGTTTTCCGATGGCTCATGCCGCTTACGTGTTTGACGCTTATGGCACCTTGTTCGATGTGCATGCGGCGGTCCGAAAGCACGCGGAGAAACTCGGGCCTGACGCCCAGGCGTTTTCCTTTGTCTGGCGGCAGAAGCAACTGGAGTATTCCTGGGTGCGCGCGCTCATGAAAAAGTACCAGGATTTCTGGGCGCTGACGGAACAGGCGCTTGATACCGCCTATGCGCTTTATCCGTCGGCAGACAGGTCCCTGCGAGATGATCTCCTGAACGCCTACTGGACGCTCGACTGCTACGCGGAAGTGCCGCAGGTGCTGACGGATCTCAAGGCCACCGGTGCGAAGATGGCGATCCTGTCCAACGGATCCCCGGCCATGCTGGATGCAGCTGTTCAAGCTGCAGGCCTCGCCGAACTGCTGGATGAAGTATTTTCCGTCGACGAGCTGAAGACCTACAAGACCGACGAGCGGACCTACGAAATGGTGACCAATCATTTCCGCATCTATCCCGATGCGGTCTCGTTCCAGTCCTCGAACCGTTGGGATGTGGCCGGCGCAACCGCATTCGGCTTCCGGACGGTCTGGATGAACCGCACCAACCAGCCGGATGAGTACACCGATCTTGCGCCCAATGCGGTCCTGAATGACCTAACGGGTCTCGCAGGCCTCGGCTAAGGCAGAAGAAGCGCAGATCTTCGACCAGGCTGCAAGTTCAAGCGGGCGTTTAGCCGCCTCCCGCGCAGCCTGTCTTGCTGCGCCACAAGCTTCGCACAATTTACAAGGCTTAGACCGGGAACCGCAGCCGTCTGTTGACCGGTTCCCCGCGCGTTCCGCGGCGGCTGCATGGCGACAAACCAGGCAGGACCCATGGACACCAAGCATCGTTTCAAGGAAGAAAGACACCATCCGCGCCGCCGCGCGCGCTTGCGGGGCGGCAAGCTCGCTGATCTCAAGGACAAATTCCTGACCGACTGCACGCTTTTTGATGTGTCCGAGGGAGGTGTCGGCCTTCTTGTGCCTGAAGACGTGATCCTCCCCCTCGAAGTGCTGCTTTACGACGACCGTGACAAGACCTTGGCGTTGGCAAGGATCTGCTGGCGCAATGGCAAGCAGATCGGCATCGCCTATGAAGTTCCGCCTGCCTCGGTGACGCTGTTCAAGGCGCAAAAACTGCAAGCCCTTCAATTCAGCCGCTATGCCGTGAGCGAGGACGAAGCCAGGTTCAAGAAAGACACTGAAGCTGAAGGTGGTCCGAAGAAAACCATCGCTTAGCGCTGACGCCCAGTTTCACAGCAGTCTCGAGCGCTGCAGGGTGATGAGGTTCAACCTCATGGCCTTGGTTGTCGCCATCAGGCGGTTCGTGACCTCAAGCTTCTTAAAGATGTTCGACCAGTGGAACCGGACGGCGGGCTCGGAAACCCCAATTTGATCTGCAATTTCGACGTCGGTCTTGCCCTCTGAAGCCCAACACAGAACCTCGCTCTCGCGATTTGTCAGCGCCGGACAGCCATCCGCCTTGTGAAAGCTCAAGAAGCGATCCTTAAAGACCGTGGCCAGCAGGTTGACCTCCGCGAGCTCGGAATAGCTTGGGTCCTTGATCACGTCGCGCCGCGAAAGTCCGACCCCTGATATTTCTCCAGAGCGGCTGACAAAGGGAATGCCGACCCCGTCGGCAAGACCTGCGTCCGCGGCCAGGTTCATCATGGTCTGTACTCGTTCACGCACGATGGGCGCGACGCGCTCGTCGGCGAGCTTTGTCCTGGTCGCCTCGCCCCAATAGAAAGCGGCCTGCTTCTTGAAGAGGTAGTAGACGACAGGATCGATGTCGAAGAGGGATTGCTCGCCGTAGAACTCCATCCAGTCGTCCGGATAGTTCGTCGTGAAGCCGTGCATCGCTGCGTGGTCAATGGATGGGTGATCGGTGATCAGCGTGAAACAGGCGTTGTCATAGCCGTAGTCCTGCACGGCAGAATAGAATATCTGGAACGCTTCTTCACCCGAAAGAGCATTCAGGATGCTTTCGACGTGCGCCCCAAGATCTGCCATGTCGCCCCCGACCTATCGAAAATGATAGCTACACCGTCAATACTCGCGATGGTAGCGTATTCTTGTTTTCGCCATCCGGCTCCAATATTTTTATTTTTTCGATGCGGCCAGTTTTCTGGCCGCATCTTTTTTTAACCTGACGCAGGTGCAAGATCGAAAGACGTGCAGGATTACTTCTATTCAGCTGCTTCCGCAGGCTCATACCCAAGCGCCGCGTTGAGTTTGGCAATCAGATCAACCGCGGCCTCTGCGATCACCGTTCCCGGTGGGAAAATCGCGGTCGCACCTGAGGCATAGAGCTCGTCGTAGTCCTGCGGCGGCACGACGCCACCGACCACGATCATGATGTCTTCGCGGCCCTCGTCCGCGAGCGCCTTCTTCAACGCCGGAACAAGCGTCAGATGGCCGGCGGCAAGCGACGACACACCAACCACATGGACATCGTTTTCGACCGCCTGGCGCGCGGCCTCTTCCGGCGTCTGGAACAGCGGGCCGATATCGACGTCGAAGCCGAGATCAGCAAAGGCGGATGCGATCACCTTCTGTCCGCGGTCATGGCCGTCCTGCCCCATCTTGGCGACGAGAATACGCGGCCTGCGGCCGTCGTTTTCCTCAAAGGCCTCGACGAGCTTCAGAACCCTCTCGATGGTATCGGACATGGCGCCTGCCTCCCGCTTGTAGACACCCGAGATCGACTTGATCTCAGCCTTGTGGCGACCGAAGACCTTTTCCATCGCCAGGCTGATTTCACCAACCGTCGCCATGGCCCTTGCGGCCTTGACGGAAAGATCAAGCAGATTGCCCTGCCCTGTCTTTGCGCCTTCGGTCAGCGCCTCGAGCGCCGCCTGTGTCTCGGCCTCGTTGCGCTCAGCGCGCAGGCGCTCGAGCTTCGCAAGCTGCTGCGCCCGGACGTCTGCATTGTCGACCTTCAGGACGTCGATCGGCTGTTCGCTGGTCGGCTTGTACTTGTTGACACCAACCACGGTCTGCGCTCCGCTGTCGATCCGCGCCTGGGTCTTGGCGGCCGCCTCCTCGATCCGAAGCTTGGGAATGCCCTTTTCGATCGCCTTGGCCATGCCGCCGAGGTCCTCGACCTCGCGGATATGAGCCAGGGCCTTTTCCGCCAGATCGTTGGTGAGTTTCTCGACATAGAACGAGCCACCCCAGGGGTCGATGACCGATGTGGTGCCGCTTTCCTGCTGCAGGAACAGCTGGGTGTTGCGGGCAATGCGCGCGGAGAAGTCCGTCGGCAGCGCCAGCGCTTCGTCCAGTGCGTTGGTGTGCAGGGACTGGGTGTGCCCCTGTGTTGCCGCCATGGCCTCGACACAGGTGCGAATGACGTTGTTGAAGACATCCTGTGCCGTCAACGACCAGCCCGAGGTCTGGGAATGGGTGCGCAGCGACAGGGATTTCGGGTTTTGCGGCTGGAAATTCTCCTGCATCAGGGTCGCCCAGATCAGGCGCGCCGCGCGCAGCTTGGCGACTTCCATGAAGAAGTTCATGCCGATGGCCCAGAAGAACGACAGACGGGGTGCAAATTTGTCGATGTCCATGCCCGCAGCCACACCGGCGCGGGCATATTCGATTCCGTCGGCAATCGTATAGGCCAGCTCCAGGTCCGCCGTCGCACCGGCTTCCTGCATGTGGTAGCCGGAGATCGAGATCGAATTGTACCGTGGCATGTTCGCACTGGTGTAAGCGAAGATGTCGGAGATGATCCTCATCGAATCCTTTGGTGGATAGATGTAGGTGTTACGGACCATGAACTCCTTCAGAATGTCATTCTGAATGGTGCCTGAAAGATCAGCCTGAGCAACGCCCTGCTCCTCCGCCGCAACGATATAGAGCGCCAGCACAGGCAGAACCGCGCCGTTCATGGTCATGGACACACTCATCTTGTCGAGCGGGATGCCCGAGAAGAGGGTCCTCATGTCGTAGATGGAGTCGATCGCCACACCAGCCATGCCGACATCGCCTGCAACGCGCGGGTGATCGCTGTCATAGCCCCGGTGCGTCGCCAGATCGAAGGCAACCGAGAGGCCTTTCTGACCAGCGGCAAGGTTGCGCCTGTAAAAGGCGCTGGAAGCTTCTGCCGTCGAGAAACCAGCATACTGACGAACCGTCCAGGGCTGCTGGACGTACATGGTCGGATAAGGGCCACGCATAAACGGCGGCAGCCCGGGCCAGGTGTCGAGATGAGCCAGCTCGGCCGTGTCCTCAGCTGTATAGACGCCAGGCACGTCGATATCTTCAGGCGTAAGCCAGGGTTCAGCGCTTCCCGCCTCCGCCTTGCCGAGGACATCCTTGAAAGCGACCTTGGAGAAATCAGGGATCGTGGTCATGCCAAAGCCTCCTCACCTGGCGCCATTCCCAAACGGGTATGAAGCTCCTGCAGCAGTTCCAGAAGATTACCGCCTGCATATATATATGTATCGACCCCTGCAGCCTGCAGGTCCGCCTCCAGATCACCAGGCTTTCCGGCCAGATAAAGATGCTCTGCGCCTGCAGCCTTGAACGCCTTCGCCGCGTCGACAGCCTGGTCCTGATAAACGCTGTCAGACGAAACGAGGCAGGCAATGCGTGCATCAGACGCCTTGAAGGCCTCTATCAAGTCTTCAAGGCTGTCCATAGCCTCGCCGCCGAGGCTGTGGATGCCTCCAGCTGCGAAGGCATTGGATACCCAGCTCGCCCTTGCGGTGAACTGTGCAAGCGGTCCAAGGCACGCCAGGAAGATCTGGGGCGGACCGCCTGCATTGGTGTCCGCCCGGTCCCGAAGCTGCTCAAACGGCTCTGCCAGACGCATGCGGCGAAGGGGGGTGATCGAAAAGGCCGCCGTGTCAGACATGGCCAGAGGCAGAAGGCCGGCGATGGTCGCCCCATTGGCAAAAGCCGTGCACATGGACCGAAACCGCTCGCCCGTGGCTGAATCGGAAACCTCGACTGCGGCGCCAAGTCCTTCCAGCTCGACCGACTGACCCTCGAGAACCGCAACAGGCTTTTCGTCCAGCGAAGGAAACTCGCTTACGCCGGTGATCGGTCGTTTGCGCCGGGCGACATCAAGATTGCGCTGGCTGGCGGCCGAACTGATCTTTTCAATGAGTGTGCCGCTGGCGAGTGCCTCGAAGATCCCGCCTTCGGCCTCTATCTCCTGCAGCCTTGCCCATGCGCTGTACACAAGAGCCTCTGTTCGCGCCTCGATAGCGCCAGACCCTGCAGAAGGGTCCGCCACCATATGAAGCTGGCTTTCTTCGAGAAGAATTGACTGGGTGTTGCGCGCAAGACGCCGGGCAAAGCCGTCGGGCAAGCCGATTGACCGCGTGTGGGGAAGCACGGTTATGCCGTCTGCGCCGCCGATGCCGGCCGCAAATGTGGCCACCGTGTTGCGAAGAAGGTTTACCCAGGGATCCACATCGGTGAGCATGCGGAAAGAGGTTTGCATGTGAAGCTTCAACGGTGTCTGCGGAAGACCACAAGCATCCAGGATCGAGGCCCAGATGCGGCGGGCCGCCCTTGCCTTTGCAATCGTGCCGATCTGATCCGCGTCCGCGGTCAGCACAACCGACAAGTGGTTTTGCCAGTTCGCAACCGGTATCTCGCGGCTGGAAAGAGCGCGCATATAGGCGATGCTGGTCGCCATGGTGCAAGCCAGTTCCTCGGCGGCTCCAGCGCCCCCGCCATGCCAGACCCGTCCGTCCGCGCCGAAGCAACAGCTGTTCGCCCCCATCTGCTCAAGCGCGTTGATCGCATCGCCAAAACGCGCCCAGTGCTCTTCAAGCGGCAGGTTCAAACGACCGGATGACGCAAGTCGTGATGCCGGGTCGTTGCCGAGGTTGATTTCGACGCGCGCCGGATCAATCGCCTTTTTCTCGAGATAGGCGATCAACATGGCCAGGAAGCCGTTGCCGGCATAACCGGCAGAGATACGGAGCTTGATCAGGTCGAGATAGACCCCGTCGAGCAAGGTCTCCATGTCGGCAAGGGAATTGACACGAACGCCTGAGCTACCCTCGGTGGTCTCGGCCGTTTCGAAAATCAGCTCCAGACCATCTGCGCCACCTTCGAGATCCTCGTGGATCTGGCGATTGGCGCTTGCCGCGTCGGGGATATCGATCCGCTGAAAAACAGTCCATGGCTGCTGCGCCGCGCGCGCCTTTCTAGGCTCGACATCAGCACGCCTATTATAAAGAGGGGCGATGTCGATCCCCTCGTCGGTTTTGCCATGAAGTTTTGTCCTCGGCGCGCCCTTTAGAGCTCTATCGACTGCGGCCAGCCAAGCGTCTTCCGACTGAGACAAAAAGTTCTGGGGTAAGTTCAACGTCATCTCGATCTCCCAATGCCCTCCGTTTTAGTCCCTGACGGGAAGGCAAGGCAACTCAGCAGATCGGTTAAGGCTGCGGGCGGGGTCCGGATCGCGAGAAACACGCCGATGGTGACACCAGCGACTTCCACCTCGGCAGAATCACTCAAAACCCATCTGCCCGAATGCTTCGTCTCCAGGATTCGCAGCGGCTTGATTTGGTAAATGAAACCTTTCCAAACTACCGCAGGGACAGCGCTATTTTTGCCAGTGGTATTCCGTGTGAAACAAATGGACAAAAAACTGGCGTGACAGGCCAAGTTTGAGCACTT
Source organism: Roseibium polysiphoniae (assembly GCF_014842925.1). Lineage (GTDB taxonomy): Bacteria > Pseudomonadota > Alphaproteobacteria > Rhizobiales > Stappiaceae > Roseibium > Roseibium polysiphoniae. The sequence goes on along the minus strand of NZ_JACYXJ010000001.1, from coordinate 142,178 downwards.
TAAGTGATGGCATGCAGGATATTTCTAATGTAACTTCTACATACTGCCGCATGGGAAAGTAACAACCTATGCAACGCATAAACCAAAAACAACTTAAAAGGTGAGGAAAGGAACCAACAAAAAAGCTCCAACAAATCCCATCTGCAGTACATTGCTAAGAAATCGTAAAAATACGACTAGCGCTGAACTGCACAAAGCGAAATTAAATCGCTATAACAACGGATGTGCACAATGCTTGATCAAACCGAACTCAAGAACAAACTGCGCGCAATTGCGGAAGCCAACGCCGCTCATCACGTGCTTGATATTCTGGAATCCAACCTGCGCCGCATGGGAGCGACCCACGTTCTCGTTACCGGCCTCCCTATGCCGAACAGACCGATCGACAGTCTTGTTCATCGCTTCCGCTGGCCCGATCAGCGCAACGACGGCATCGAAAGCACCTCTCTTTCCGCCAATGACAGTGCATTGATGCTGGGCCTTGCGTCCAACCGTGCCAAGGTCTGGAACATTTCCGCTGGCGACATGGAGCATTCCGATCTGCTGGCCGCCGCTGGTGAAGGCAATCAGGTTGTCATCGTTCCGGTGACCGAGCTGCATCCTTTCCAGGCGTTTGTGTTTGCAGCAGGCCCATCGATCCAGGCGACCAAGTGGGAACTGAACGCTCTTGAACTTCTGTCAGGTGCCGCTCTCGCCCGCCTTCGCGATCTGGGCGTCGTCTCTGGCCAGCGTCCCGGCGCACTTTCGACCCGCGAACGCCGCGTTCTCGAGCTGACCGCATTCGGCAAGACCGCTGGTGAAATCGCGGATGTTCTCGAGATCTCACAGCGGACCGTGCATGCGCACCTGCAGAACGCAAGCGTCAAGCTGAACGCCTCGAACAAGACACACACTGTCGTCGAAGCGCTTCGCTACGGTCAAATTCGGGTCTGATCCGAAAACGGTGACTGCCAGCGGCTTCATGTGATTGCGCGCTGGCTTCCAAAGAACCAGGGCAAAGAAGCCTTGGCCACCTTTTGGGGGGAAATGATACGCGTCGACGAGTTTTTGCCGGCGCGGGACATTCAAGGTCTCAATCACCAGAGATCCCGCTGACCACAGTCAGCTCGGCATAAACCCCAAGAAGTTTGCGCACAATTCAGCTCGAACACGGTTCGTTCCGCGCGCTCCAATCTACCTTCTCCGCTGAAGCCCTTTCATTCCTTATTTTCGGCTCGCGCTTTCAAGCTGCGAGCATCGTCTGTGCTGACAGTCCGCACCGGCCACAAAAAAAGACGAGACGTTGCCGCCTCGCCTTTCTGCATTGATTGATACAAAAAGCAGTCAGTAGGACATCATCGCAGGCAATTCCTTGGCCTGCTCGACCCACTTGGTCACCTGTGCCGTTCCCGGCACCTGGCGCACCAGCTTCTTTTCAACATTCACTTCAGACATCTTCTCTGCAAGGTTTTCCGCATTGCGATGCTTCAGTTCCTTGACCGTGTCCACGCCTGCAGCTTCCAGAAGCTCGGAATACTCTTCACCGACACCGCTGATGCGCATCAGGTCAGCCATGTTGGCCCACTTGAGAATACGGCCTGCTTCGATACCGGTTTCGTCAGCGAGCGCCTTTCGGCCCTTCGGGTCCTTTGCGCGCTCAAGATAGGCTTCCGTGGTCTTGATCCCAACGGCGCCAAGCTTTTCAGCGTATACCGGACCAATTCCCTCGATTTCAGAGATCGAATACGACATTTCCAAAGTTACTCCCTAATTTCCCCGAACTTCATTTGGGACAACTAGACGATCTGGCTCAATCCCGGGATCTTCGAAATCACTTCATCTACTGCGTCATCCCCTGCTTTTTCCTTAGCATAGCCAACAAGCTGGCGCACAACAGATTGTACTTCGCCCATACCGAGGCCTTCGGAGGTCAGCTCGTTCAATGCGCCCATGGCGCCCATTCCCGGGACCATGCCGCCCAAGCCGCCGAGCAGGCCACCACCCTTGGAGTCAGCCTCACGTTCTGCAACAAGTTCGGCGGCACCCGGCAGAGCGTCAAAAATCTGTTGCATCTGTTCGGCAGGACCATCCTTATTGAGAAACTTGAGGATAATTGCCACGGCGTTGCGTGCAGCATCCTCACTGATCCCAGTAGCGGATACGATGCGGGTGATGAGTTCTTCCATTTCGGTCTCCCAATGAAGGCGGGCCAGACGGGAACGTTCGGCCAAGATGATGACAAGGGCTATACACTGTGTAACAGCCCGGCGTCGACGGGAACATGACGTATTGGGAAGGCTTTTTTCGTCTCGTTTTGTATCGTGCGAGACTTGGGCAGGCACCGGGGAGACTGGAGCGGAATGGACAGCATTTATATTGGTGGCAGCACCAAAGACGAGAAACTTCTGCTCAAGCTTGCAAACCGGCATGGATTGATTACTGGGGCAACCGGAACCGGCAAGACCGTCTCGCTCCAGATCCTGGCGGAAGGCTTTTCTGCTGCGGGCGTCCCCGTCTTCTGCGCCGATATCAAGGGAGACCTTTCCGGACTGTCGACCGCCGGCACCGAAAAGGACTTCCTGGAAAAACGGGCCGCCGACATCGGGTTCTCCGACAGTTACACCTATGAGGCCTTTCCCACGGCCTTTTGGGACCTTTACGGCGAACAGGGTCACCCGGTTCGCACCACCGTCACCGAAGTTGGTCCGCTGCTGCTGGCACGTCTGCTGGAGCTCAACGACACCCAGGAAGGTGTCCTGAACATCCTTTTCGAGCTTGCCGACGATGAAGGCCTGCTGCTGCTCGACCTCAAGGATCTTCGCGCGATGCTGGCGCATGTCTCCGACCGGGCATCCGAGCTTTCCCGGCTTTATGGCAATGTGTCGAAGTCATCCATCGGCGCCATTCAGCGGCGCCTGCTGGTTCTCGAACGTCAGGGCGGGGACAATCTTTTCGGTGAGCCGGCGCTTGATATCCGCGATTTCATGCGCACGGCGCACGACGGGCGCGGCGTCATCAACATTCTGGCAGCCGACAAGTTGATGAATTCGCCAAAGCTTTATGCTGTGTTTTTGCTCTGGCTGCTGTCGGAACTCTTTGAAGAACTGCCCGAGGTCGGCGATCCCGAGAAGCCGAAACTCGTCTTCTTTTTCGATGAAGCGCACCTTCTCTTCAATGACGCGCCCAAAGCATTGATTGAAAAAGTGGAACAGGTCGTGCGCCTGATCCGCTCAAAAGGTGTCGGCGTCTATTTCGTCACCCAAAACCCGCTGGATGTGCCCGATACGATCCTGGCGCAGCTGGGCAACCGTGTGCAGCATGCGCTGCGCGCCTTCACCCCCCGTGATCAAAAAGCCGTGCGCGCAGCTGCCGAAACCTTCCGGCCAAATCCCAAGCTCGATACGGAACGGGTCATCACCGAACTTGGCGTCGGCGAGGCGCTCGTTTCCACGCTTGAAGGCAAGGGCATCCCGTCGATTGTTGAACGGACGTTGGTGCGCCCGCCCTCGTCGCGGCTTGGGCCGGTGACCAAGGCAGAGCGGCGTGAACTGATCCAGTCGAGCGCGGTGTTCGGGCTTTATGAGCGACTGAAGGACCGGCACTCGGCCTACGAAATGCTGGAACAACGCGCCCAGGACGAGCTGCGGCAAGAAGAAAAGCAACGGAGCAAGGAAGACCGCCACACCCAAAAGCATGGCGAACCCCGGCGAACACGTTCCGGCTTCGAACTGCCCGACTTTGGCCGCGACGACCGTCCCCGCCAAGAAAGCAGACGCAAAACCACCAGCCGCCGCAGCAATCGTGACAGCGTTCTGGAGGCCGGCATGAAATCAGCAGCACGCAGTCTCGGCACTTCGCTCGGGCGAGCTCTGGTTCGAGGTCTTCTGGGCTCCCTCAAGCGCGGGTTTTAGAACCGCGACGAGGCAACCGACTTTGCTGGTTCAACGCTGGAGATTGGCACGGGCATCCACAGGTGCGGAACCACCGACTGGCCTGGATTGAAGGGCGAGAAGATTGCGGCCAGCCGCTTTCGATTTGCACCGCGCTCGAAGATGTGGCCAATTAGGTCTCCTCTTCGGGCACGACCCGAATCTCAATTCTTAAGACAACTCCAAGGATGACCGATGAGCACCATCGAGAAGGTCCTCACACGGATCGACGCCGATCTGGACAACTCCCTTTCGCGCCTGTTCGACCTCTTGAAGATCAAGAGCATCTCGACCGATCCTGCCTATAAGGACGAATGCCGTACGGCGGCGGAATGGCTGGCGAAAGAACTGACCAGCATCGGCATCGACGCAACAGTCCGCAGCACCGCAGGCCATCCGATGGTCGTCGGCCACCGCAAGTCCGGCAAGCCGGGACCGCATGTGCTTTTCTACGGCCACTATGACGTTCAGCCTGTCGATCCGCTGGAGCTGTGGGACACCGATCCCTTTGAACCACGGATCGCAACCCGCGAGGATGGCACGAAAATCATCGTTGCCCGTGGTTCGGCCGACGACAAGGGCCAGCTGATGACCTTCGTCGAGGCGGCCCGCGCGTTCATTGCAGAGACGGGCGATCTTCCCATCGACGTCTCGGTCCTGTTCGAGGGCGAGGAAGAATCCGGATCGCCGTCGCTGCATCCCTTCTTGACTGCCAACAAGGACGAGTTGTCCTGCGATCTGGCCCTTGTTTGCGACACGGGCATGTGGGACGCCGATACCCCGGCCATATCGATCATGCTGCGCGGCATGGTCGGCGATGAGGTCATCGTGAAGGCGGCCTCCCGCGATTTGCATTCCGGTCATTATGGCGGCGCGGCGCAGAACCCGAACCACATCGTCGCCAGCATCATTGCCGGGCTTCATGACGAAAACGGCCGGATCACGCTGCCGGGCTTTTATGACGGCGTCATCGACATGCCCGAAGAAGTCACCGCTATGTGGGACAAGCTCGGCTTCTCAGCCGAAGACTTTCTCGGTGACATCGGGCTGAAATACATGCGCGGTGAAAAAGGCCGGCAGGCGCTTGAGCACATCTGGACACGGCCGACTGCAGAAGTAAACGGCATGTGGGGCGGTTATCAGGGCGCCGGTTCCAAGACGGTAATCCCGGCTGAAGCTCATGCCAAGTTCACGTTCCGCCTCGCCGGCGACCAGGATCCGGACAAGATCCGCGATGCCTTCCGGGCGTATGTGAAATCGAAGATCCCCGCAGATTGCACTGTCGATTTCATTGCGAAGGACGGCAGCCCGGCCTTGCGCCTCGACTTCGACATGCCGGCCCTGGCCAAGGGACAGGCAGCGCTCAAGGCGGAATGGGGCAAGGATGCAGCCCTCACCGGTATGGGCGGGTCCATCCCGATCGTGGGTGATTTCAAGCGCATGCTCGACATGGATTCCCTGTTGATCGGCTTCGGCCTTGAGGATGATCAGATCCACTCGCCAAATGAGAAATACAACCTCAAGAGCTTTCACAAGGGCATCCGCTCCTGGGCGCGCGTGCTTGACGAGTTGGCAAAGGACTGATGACATTCAGCGGGCCGCTGGTGCGGCCCGTTTTCTTTTGAAACCGACATCTCAGCAACGACGAGACACAACATGAAATCCGTTTGCGTCTTCTGCGGTTCCAGCTACGGATCGAACCCGGTCTATACCCACGCCGCCAGTGAAACCGGTACGCTGATCGCCAAACAGGGGCTTACCCTGGTTTATGGCGGCGCCAAGGTTGGGCTTATGGGCACTGTTGCCGATGCGGCTCTGGCTGCCGGCGGCGAAGTCATTGGCGTCTTGCCCACCTCACTGCAGGAAAAGGAGCTCGCTCACGACGGCCTTTCGGAACTCCACATTGTCGGTTCGATGCACGAGCGAAAGGCCCAGATGGCGGAGCTGTCCGACGCCTTCCTGACCCTGCCCGGCGGAGCTGGGACGATGGAAGAACTGTTCGAAGTCTGGACCTGGGGCCAGCTCGGTCTGCACAACAAGCCCTGCGGCTTTCTCAACACCCAAGGCTTTTATGACAAGCTTCTCGGCTTCCTGGATTTTCAGACCCAAGAGGGCTTCATGAAGCCGGTGATGCGCGACATGGTCCAGGCGGCCGCCAATCCCGCTGACCTCCTCGAGATGTTTCGGGCCTATCAGCCGCCCGCCACGCCCAAGTGGATCGAAGCCGAGGAAACCTGACGCCGCCTTCTTCCGACCGCCACGGCTTCAGACAATCCATCTGTCGACAATCTGTTAACCCGTCTTTGCATCGCGCATGGACGGGTGCTAAGAGCTGGCTTCGCTGGAATAGTCCCTCCAGCCAGTTCCCTTCCGGAGTTTCCTGTTTCATGCGTTCACCGCTCCTTGGTTTTGCCTGTCTTCTCGGTCTTCTTGCCGCTGCATGCTCTCCGACAGTCGATTACGACGGCCCTGTCCAGATCGCCCGAACATCAAATGTGACGCTGGTGCAGATCAACGACGACACAGTTGGCGGCATCACTGCGGAAACCACCTATGGCGAGAAGTCGATCGCAGCGGCTCTGCCCGGCTTCACCACCGAAGGCGTTCAGACCGCCGTGGAAGACACCACTGAATGGGCGATCGCAGCTTTCAATTCGGACGGTTTTCAGGTTCTTCAGGTCTTCAAGGGTAAGGGTGGCAAGGTGCGCACAGTCCATGGCGTGACCCACCATTTGCAGGGGCCAAATGGCGAGCGGATCGGCATGACCTTCTCTGAGATCGGCTCTGCCAGCGCAGATTGCCGGGTCGGACGCAACTTGTGGCGCGGTATGGCAATCTGCAAATCCAAGGGGCACAAGAACGTCGAACTCGTCTACGCGATCCCTGGATACCAGGGACCGTTCGATAGGCTTCCCCCGTCCAAGGAGCTTTTCGACGCCCAGTTGCAGCGGATCGTCTGGACGCCCCGCTCCTGATCCATACTTAGCTGCTGTCGAAATGACTAGACGTGTGGCTCTGAGTTGACCGGCACGGCACCCACCGGCCGCCAGACGTTGCGCTTCTTGGCATATTTCTCCATCGCATCTGCGATGGGCATGAAAAGCTGCAACTCCCGCTCTCGGATGCCGGGCAAGGACTTGGGATCAAGCCCCGTCCACGGCAGGAAGGGGTTCCGGCGCATGTGCCAATGCACTTCGCAGCGCACAGTCGGCTTGTCGGACGGCGTCCGCCCATGAAAGGCAAAGGTATCCGCCACGACCAGCGTATTGGCCGGCACGGCCATGCGCTTGGGCTGGGGCAAACCGAGTGCCTCCAGTTCCTCTGAGCTGATCCGGAATGAGCCGCTGGCATGATGGGAATCCTGGCCGCGACTTGCAGACATCGAGCACTGATGCTGCCAATCGAGGCGTTTTTCCATCAACTTGTGAGAGCCAGGAACAAAACAGAAGGGGCCATCGTCCTCGCCAACGTCCTGCAAAAAGAGCCAGGCTTTTGAGGTGGCATGGAACGTGTCCGCATGGACGTTTGTCTGCGGATCTTTCTTGCCAGAAGGCTGAGCGATGACGGTCTGCAGAAAACCCATGGGCTGTCCGCTCTGAGAGGCAGCATAGCGGATCTGGGCCACCGCTCTCGGATCTCGAAGTGCGCGCGCAATCGCTGGATTGACGTTCAGGATAGCCGGGGGCAAGGGCGTCATCCGCGTCACGGCCGCACCCTGGCGCATCTCACGAGCTTCGAACGGCTTTCCGAAGATCTCCTGTTTCAGGGCTTCGAAGTCCGCGTCAGGCAGGAAATTACGCGTAACAAAATAGCCGTTTTCATCAAAAAACGCGCGGTCCTCTGAGTTCAGTGTCGAGGCCAGCCTCTTGCGCCGTGCCGCCGCAAGATTGGCCGCGATCTGGACCCGCTTTTTATGAAGCCCCCAGCTGTTGAGAGTCTCGCTGCCCAGGATCGGGTTTTTCTTCAAGGACTTTTCGGCTCCGACGACACCCATCAACCAGAAGGGTGCGTTCAGATAGGCAAGGGGTTTCATTGAATTCCTCGACAAAGACTCAAACCAACAGAAGGCAAAGTTACCATGCGGCTTCCGCTTTCAACAGCCTTTCAAACCTCAACTTCGTAAGACCAAGTTCCACCGTGACGGCGGCCGATTCCTCGGCTAAGCCTTGGGAATGACCGAGACAGCACCTCGCAAATCTCTCGACCCGAAGGCTCTGGCTGCCGGAATACGCGCAGGAAACCGAGCGAGCCTCGCCCGCGCGATCACGCTGGTCGAGTCGCGCAAGGCAGAGCATCGCGCCATCGCCCGCGGGCTGATCCAGGACTTGCTCCCGCTTACGGGCAATGCCCAGCGCGTGGGGATTACCGGCGTTCCGGGCGTTGGAAAGTCGACCACGATCGATATGCTCGGTTCCAATCTGACGGCCCAGGGACACAAGGTCGCGGTCTTGGCCGTGGACCCGTCCTCGACGCGCACCGGCGGCTCCATTCTGGGCGACAAGACCCGGATGGCGCAGCTGGCGGTGGATCAGAACGCCTTTATCCGGCCCTCCCCTTCAGCTGGCACGCTCGGCGGCGTTGCCGCCAAGACGCGCGAAACCATGCTGCTGTGCGAGGCTGCAGGCTTCGACATCATCCTGGTGGAAACAGTTGGCATCGGACAGTCGGAGACCACTGTCGCCGATATGGTGGATTTCTTTTTGGTGCTGATGCTGCCAGGGGCCGGCGACGAACTTCAGGGCATCAAGAAAGGCGTGCTTGAGATCGCCGACATGATCGCGGTGAACAAGGCCGATGGCGAGAGTGCGCTTCGCGCCCAAAGCGCCGCCTCAGACTACCGCGCTGCCCTTCATATCCTCGCGCCGCGCTCGCCCACCTGGAGCCCGCCCGTGGTGACCATCTCGGGGCTCGCGAATGAGGGCCTGGATGCCATGTGGGAGCAGGTAACCCACCACCGGGACAAGATGAGCGCGACCGGTGAATTTCAACAACGCCGCGCGGACCAGCAGGTCGCCTGGATGTGGGACCTGCTGCAACAGCGCATGATGGAAGCTCTGACGGGCAATGCGCAGACAGCCGAGCGGCTCAAGCGCCTCGAAGGTGAAGTGCGCGAAGGGCAAACGGCCGTCTCCGTCGCCGTTGAGGAAATCTCCAGTCTGATCGGCGTTTGAAAAGAAACCTTATGACCAAAACCATTCTCGTCACCGGCTTTGAGCCCTTCCCCGGCATGCCTATCAACCCTACCGCTCAGCTGATCGCTCGTTTGCCAAGACGGTTGCCCCCGAGAGCAGGGATCCGGTTCGAGTTTGTTCGGCTACCGACCACCTGGGCCGGACGGCAGACGGTCACCGAGCAATTGCGCAAGGATCTGAAGCCCTCTGCGATCATCCACTTCGGCGTTGACGGAACACGGCGTGGCATCAACATCGAGACCCGCGCAGTCAACCGCGCGACACTGGTCAAGCCAGACGCAGAAGGTCATCACGCCGCCCCCGGCCCTCTGGAACAGGACGCGCCTGCGGCCAAGGCATCAACCTTGCCGGTACGGGCATTGAGAGATGCGGCAGCTCGAAGCGGAGTGCCTGTTTCCCTGTCACACGACGCCGGCACCTATCTTTGCAACGCCACGCTCTGGGACAGCATCTCGAGCGGCACTCCGAGCGTCTTCATCCACGTACCACCGCTGCCAAGAGGAAAGTTTGACACGAGACCTTCCCTGCAAGACATCGAAGCAGCAGCGGTCCAGATTTTGTCTGAAGTCGCGCGGCGGATCTAAAAATCTTTCGAACTCGGCCTCCGCACGACCTCCGTAGACTGGCTCCTATCCCGCGAGAGGCGGGTCGAGAAGGGCAAACCCCTCCTGACGTCGATAGGGGAAGTGCGGATAAGGCGCTTCCTTGAGGCTGGCTTTGTCCAGCTTTTCAATCTGCTGATCGGTCAAGGACCAGCCAATTGCACCGAGATTTTGCCTCAGCTGTTCCTCGTTGCGCGCTCCGATGATCACCGAAGACACCGTCGGCCGCCTCAAGAGCCAGTTGAGCGCGACCTGCGGGATGGTCTTTTCAGTTTCTTCTGCAACCTCGCCCAGAGCGTCGATTACCTTCAGCAAATGCTCGTTGTCCACCGGCGGACCAAAGTCTGCGGTATCATGAAGACGGCTGAGTTCTGGAAGTGGGCGGTCTCGTCTTACCTTGCCGGTCAGGCGCCCCCAGCCGAGTGGGCTCCAGACAAGTGCGCCCAGGCCCTGATCTGCTCCGAGCGGCATGAGATCCCATTCATAATCACGTCCGATCAGCGAATAATAGACCTGGTTTGCGACGTAACGCGGCAGGTTATGTCTGTCGGCGATGGCCAGTGACTTCATGATCTGCCACCCGGAAAAATTCGAAACGCCGACGTAGCGAAGCTTGCCTGCTGTTACCAAGGTGTCCAGTGTTCCGAGAACCTCCTCGATCGGGGTACTCGCGTCAAAGGCATGCAGCTGGAAGATGTCGATGTAGTCGGTTCCAAGACGGCGCAGAGCGTCGTCTACAACCTGGATCAACCTCGATCGCGACGTCCCACGGTCATTTGCACCTTCACCGGTCGGCAAGCCCGCCTTTGTGGAAATCAAAATCTCGCCTCGGCGGCCTTTGATTGCCGCACCCAGGACCTCCTCGGACGCCCCCTCGGAGTAAACATCGGCGCTGTCGAAGAGATTGACGCCAGATTCCAGACAGATGTCCACCAACCTCCGGGCTTCAGCGACATCCGTCCTGCCCCATGCGCCAAAGAGGGGTCCGGAACCTGCGAACGTGCCAGTGCCGAAACTGAGAGCAGGGACCTTGAGGCCAGACGAACCGAGTGAACGGTATTCCATGCGAGTTCCTTTCCGAAGGTAGTTTTGACCAGACGCGGCCGGAATAAGGCTCGCTTCTTTCGGAACTCAATTTAGATTTGAGAAGATCAATGATATAGATAGCCCAATCTCATATCATTCATGAATTGAATTCACTAATGGCTCGCTACGACATTAATCGGTTTTGGGAAATGAGCGTCTTCATCAAGGTGGTCGAAGGCGGCACTTTCTCGGCAGCGGCGATCACCTGCAACATGACACCATCGGCTGTAAGCAAGCTGATTTCACGATTGGAAAAGCGGCTCGAAGCACGGCTTCTCACCCGCTCTACAAGACGCCTGCAACTGACTGCCGAGGGCTGTTCCTTCTACGAGCGATCAAGCCGTATCCTGTCTGATCTCGATGACGCAGAGCGTCAGGCGAATGCGGGAGAGCACCCGGCTGGACGCATTCGCATAAGCACAAGCGCCTCCTATGCAACACATGTTCTAATCCCGATTATCGGCAGTTTCGCTGAACGTTATCCGGACATTACCCTCGACATCATTCAGACCGACGTGGTGGTCGACCTGCTGGCGGAACGAACCGACGTTGCGATCAGAGCTGGCCAGATGACTGACAGCAGATTGACGGTGCGCAAACTTGGCGAAACGGCCCGCGTCATCGTGGCTTCGCCGGAGTATCTCGCAAAAAATGGAACACCTCAGTCGGCAGAGGACCTTCACCGCCATCGGATCATCGGCCCAACCTATGCACGGACAATCGAAGGCTGGCCCTTGAGGGGAGAAATGGACGTCTTTCCCATGGCGGTCAAAGATCATATCCAGGCCAGCGACGGTGAGGCGATCCGCCAATTGGCGCTTGCAGGCGCAGGACTGGCGCGCCTGACCGCCTTTACGGTCCAGGGTGATATTGCTCACAAGCGTCTCGTTCCGGTGCTCGAGCATCTCAACCCCGGAGACCGGGAGGCGTTCCATGCAGTCTATGTCGGCCAGGGCGGACCGGTCCCCGCCCGAGTAAAAGCATTGCTGGACTATCTCAAGGAGAACGGAAAGGTTTACTAGTATCGGGTCCAACTGCAACGCCATCCGGCACAGGCGTTGCAATACTCTCCGCATGAGCCGATTTTTTTCCAGATCCGGGACACAAGTCCCCTCGCCTGTCGACTTAAGCCGCCGCACGTTTCTTGCTGGCACATTGGGTGGCACCGCCTTGTGCCTATCCGGGACGGCCTCGAGCGCGGCCATTCAGATCGCAGACCTGCGCGGTTCCATGGATGCCAGCGAGCTGGGACTGGTTCCAAATGCCTCGGACGATCAGACGGCACTCTTCCAAAATGCGATCAACCGGGCGGTCGAGAAAGGACGTGCGCTGTTTCTTCCGGCCGGCAACTATCCGGTTGCCAATCTGCGCTTTCCCTCAGGCACGCTCATTGTTGGCGTTCCAGGGCGCACCCGCCTGATCTACCAGGGCGGAGGCGGACTGCTGGCCACAGCAGAAGGTGTCTCCAATGTCTCGCTGTCTGGCCTTACGTTTGACGGTGCCAACCGCAGCATTGGCGGTCACACCGAAGGCCTCCTGCATTTCGTTGGCGTTCGCGAACTGTCCCTGACGGACAGCTCCATTGTCGGTTCGGCGCAAAGCGGTGTTGTGGCTGACCGGTGTTCGGGCCGGATTTCGGGCTGCATTGTCACCGGCGCCGCCGAAGCGGCCATCCGGTCGAACGAAGCCACCGGCCTTCAGATCACAGACAATGTCATTGCCGACTGCGCCAATGGCGGCATCTGGGTACACCGCTGGAAGCAGGGCGAAGATGGCACCCTGGTCTCCGGCAACCGGATTGAACGCATCGGCGCGAAACATGGCGGGACAGGCCAGTGGGGCAACGGCATCAATGTTTTCCGCGCAGATGGCGTGGTCGTCTCCGGCAATCGTATCGCTGACTGTGCTTTCTCCGCGATCCGATCCAACACGGGCTCAAACGTTCAGATCATCGGCAACTCCTGCCTGCGCTCCGGCGAAGTCGCGATCTACTCGGAATTTGCCTTTCAGGGCGCGCTGATTTCCAACAACCTGATCGACGGCGGCACGACCGGCATTTCCATCGCCAACTTCATGGATGGTGGCCGCCTGGCTGTCTGTTCAGGAAACCTGATCCGCAATCTCTCCGCCACGGGGCCTTATCCGCCAGAAGTTGCAGGCTTCGGCATTGGCATCGCTGCAGAGGCAGACACCACCATCACCGGCAATGTGATCGAAGGTGCTCCGCGTTTTGGCCTGTTGCTCGGCTGGGGCCCGTACATGCGCAACATCGTTGCCTCGCAGAATGTCCTGCGGTCCTGCGGCACCGGCATCGCTGTCACTGTGGTGGACGGAGCCGGATTAGCCGTGATCAGCAACAACGTGGTTCAAGGGTCCGACAAGGATGCGATCGTCGGCTACCGCTGGCTCGACAAGGCCACCCGTGAACTCAACAACACCCAGGACTGGTCACATCTGTCTGTGATGGGCAACCAGGTCGCGGCCTAGGTCCGGCAATCAGTCGAGACTGAAACGCAGGGACAAGCAGGACAGGCCGCCGTCGACCTTGCGGGCTTCGTGGGTCGGCAGAACGACGGTCTTGAAGCCGGCGGCCTCAACTACATCTCGCGTCTTAGGATAGCCCTCGGGCACCAGCACAACGTCGTTCACCCGGATCACGTTTGCCGCATACTCTTCATCTTCCGGCACCTGAACGGTCTTCCGATCACCGAAAAATCCGCTGTCGATCATGACATTGGTCGCGAGGATGACACCTTCGCCCAGGGTCGAACAGGCGGTCTTGAAATGCAGCACCCCCTCAGGCGTTTCGGCGACGCGGGCGTTGTAGCCCCATTCCGCCAAAAGCGCAGCGAAAGCATCCGCGCCGCGCCTGTCTGTGCGGGCGGACAAGCCAATCAGAATTTCATCATCCAGCGTCAGGACGTCGCCGCCATCCACGTGCCCGTCTCCAGGGATCTCGACAACCGTGTCGAAACGCGCCTCGAGCGCGGCGCGAATTTCAGCTGCCTCGCCCTCTCGGCTTGCTGTACCGGGACGCAAGAGAATGGCACCTTCAGGCAGGCAGAATGCGGGATCTTCTACAAAGCAGCTGTCGGGAAACCCTTCCAGTTGCGGCAGTACATCGACGGTCAGCCCGGCCGCTTTCAACGCATTGACGTAGGCGGCATGCTCAGCGCGAAAGGCTTCTCCGCTGGGGTTGCCTGTATCAACAGCTCTGAGGCCATCTGCCACGCTGTCGGCAGGAACGCGCGTGATTGCGTGAGTGAAACGCCAGGAGAGACCTTCGCGATGCGGCATTGGGCGAAACCTTGAGTTTTCAGACTGAGCTTAGGCGAGCGCGTCCTTGAGGGCGGAGAGGAAGGTTTCGGACGGCTGGACTTCGCCAGCCTCGAAACCGACACGGGTGCGGATCGGCGGATTGACATAGGCATCCAGTGCCTTGGCTTCTTCTTCGCTCTTGTCCAGCAAAACTTCAAGAACAGCGCCCATCATGGTCTCCGCGCCGCGCGTGCCACCGTCGTCGCACTTCAGCGCAACGCCGAGGCCCTTTTCGGGGATCGACGCGCAGAAAACACCTTCCGCGCCGAACTTGACGAAAACGCGCCCCTTGAAGGCCGCCATGATGTCGGTGCAGAAACGCTCCGTGCCCGCCACCATGAAGGGTTCGTTGACGCAGGCCTCATACAGACGCTCGCAGGCCTGCGCCCGGTTCGGCTCCAGATCCTTGCCTGTGCCGAAGACTGCAAAGGCTCGCGCGATACCCTTCAGCGGACTGGCATAGGTCGGGATCGAGCAGCCGTCTGTCCCGCAGACATCTGCCGTCAATTCCTCGCCGGTAAATTCTTCGACCGTGGCTTTGATTTCCTGCTGCACTGGATGATCCGGCAGCACATAGCCCTTGGTAGGGGCCCCCAGAACCTTGGCAAGACCAAGAAACCCGGCATGTTTGCCCGAACAATTGTTATAGAGCGCGCCCGGCTCCTCATCGGCTCGGACCAGATCGGCGATGTCCTCGAGCCGCTTCGGCCACTGAGAGCCGCACTCCAGATCATCCTCGCTCAGGCCAGCCTTGATCAGCATCACACGGGCGGATTTGACATGAACGCCTTCGCCGTTGTGAGACGCACAGCAAAGCGCCAGTTCCGCGTCATCGAAATCCAGTGCGTCGGCGGCTCCGCTCTCGACCAGTGGCAGGGCTTGAAGCACCTTGATGGCGGAGCGCGGAAAAACCCGGGCATCCGCGTCGCCAATCGCGCAGACAAGCTTGCCACTGTCATCGACAACCGCCAGAGACCCACGGTGACGGCTCTCCACCAACTTGCCGCGGGTGACTTCAACGGTGACTGGATTGGTCATAAACGACACTCCTTGGTCGGAATTTGAATGGCTGAAGCGGCTTAGTGGGCCACCACCTCCTGAAGATCAGCCGTCATCCAGTTTTCCAACCGGCTCATGGCCTCATCAATGACGTGATCCTGTTTGCAGAAACAGAAGCGGATGAAGTTGGTCGGCGCGTCGCCGCCGTAGAAGGCGGACACAGGAACAGCTGCAACACCGGCCTCTTTGACCATACGCTGACAGGCCTCAACGTCCGTGTCGCCTATGCCAAGCCCCGTGATGTCGCAGGTCAGGAAATAGGTTGCCGCGCAGGGCAGAACGCCAAAGCCAAGTTTTTCAAGCGCCCCGGCCATGCGATCGCGTTTGGCCGCAAGGTCCGAAGCGAGGCCCTCATAATAGGCCTCATCCTTTGTCAGCCCCGCAGCGACGGCCTTCTGCAGGTTCGGCGGCGTGGTGAAGGTGACATATTGATGGGCCTTGGCAATCGGGTCGATGAGCTGTGCTGCGCCCGTGATGTAGCCGACCTTCCAGCCGGTCAGCGAGAAGGTCTTGCCCGCAGAGCCAATGCGCAGGGTGCGCTCGGCCATGCCGTCAAACTTCATGAGAGGATGATGGCGCGTGCCGTTGAAGACCAGGTGCTCATAGACCTCGTCGCAAATCGCATAGACATCATGGCGAACACAGAGCTCTGCGATGGCCTTGAGCTCGTCTTCGGAGAACACCTTGGCAGCCGGGTTCATCGGATTGTTGATCAAGATCGCCTTGGTTTTTTCCGTGAAGGCGGCTTCCAGCGCCGCAAGATCGAGGGCCCAACTTGGCGGCGTGACCCTCAGACGTACTGGGATGCCGCCCGCACGCTTGACCAGCGGCAGATAGCAATCATAGAGCGGCTCGATCAGGATCACCTCGTCGCCCGGTTCAACGAGCGCAAGAATGCAATCATTCAGCGCTTCTGTCGCACCGGAGGTCACGACAACCTGGCTCTGCCAATCGATATCCAGGCCGTAGAACCGCTTGTTGGCGGCAGCGACCGCCTGGCGAAGTTCTGGCAGGCCCAGCATGGGCGGATACTGGTTCGGTCCGTCAACCAGTGCCCTTGCCGCGGTCTCACGAATGTCCAAGGGACCGTCCACATCGGGAAATCCCTGCCCCAGATTCACGGCTTCATGCGCCATTGCCAGCCGCGACATGGTTTCGAAAATCGTGGTTTCCAGCCCAGTGAAAACGGGATTGGTGGATTTCATCTTGGGACCTCCCGGCCGATCGCGATTTACACGCGATTTCTAGTGTCTAATTTCGCGTTGTAGCCTTGAAGATGAACCGCGTCGAGTGGGTTTTCTTTCGTGTCTTAAAACCATGTGAAGCCCGGCCTTTTGTGAGCAAAAGCACCCAAGGTAATCGACCGGCTTCTCCATCCCCGAAATTGCGTCCTAAAGAGGATAAATGCTGCGTTTGCGCTTACCTACAGCCCGCACGGCGGCGTGCTCTTGGGACACGCTTGCGACAAGCTCTTGCCCAACTCGCTCGGCGGCTGCCCTTACAGAAAACCTGATCCTGCATGCAAAAAGCCCGGAGCGATCTGTCCCGGGCCTTCTTGTTTGTCCGTGCTGTGTTCTAGGGCTCAGTGGCTCTTGAACTTGCGGATTTCACCTGATTTCAGGCGTTCCATGTAGCTGATCATCTCCCGCTTCACGACCGGCATCAGGACATAAAGTCCAATGATGTTGACGACCGCCATGGCGAAGATGGCCGCATCGGAGAAATCAATGACCGGCCCAAGATTGGCCGCGGCACCAATGACGACGAAAATGCAGAAGATGACCTTGAAGACGATCTCCTTGGATTTGCCTTCACCGAACAGGTAGGTCCAGGCTTTCAGACCGTAGTAGGACCAGGAAATCATTGTCGAAAAGGCGAAGAGGATCACCGCGACGGCCAGGACATAGGGGAACCAGCTGAACGCACTGCCGAAGGCAGCCGAGGTCAGACCAACACCGGATGCGCCGGAAGCGGTCACGATGCTGCCGTTCTCAACCAGATAGTTTCCGGTCGCCGGATCGATCACCAACTGCTGCGTGATGATGATCACCAACGCGGTCATTGTACAGATGACAACCGTGTCGATGAAGGGTTCAAGCAGAGAGACGACACCCTCGGTGATGGGTTCCTTTGTGCGAACCGCAGAGTGCGCGATCGCCGCAGAACCGACGCCCGCTTCATTGGAGAAGGCCGCGCGCTTGAAGCCCTGGATCAAGGCCCCGACGAAACCGCCCGCAATGCCCAGACCGGTAAAGGCGCCTTCGAAGATCTGGCCAAATGCCCAGCCGACCTTGTCCACGTTCATCAGGATGATGACCAATGCGGCCAGCACATAGAGAATGCCCATGAAGGGCACGACCTTTTCGGTCACGCTTGCGATCGACTGCAGCCCGCCGATGATGACAGCAAAGACGACGCCGGCGAAAATGATGCCGGTGATCCAGCCTGGATAATCACCAACGATGCCAGCGATCTGCTGGTGCGCCTGGTTGGCCTGGAACATGTTGCCGCCACCAAGCGCACCAAGGATACAGAAGATCGCAAAGAGCACCGCAAGGATTTTCCCGCCCGGAACACCCCGTTCGGCAAAGCCCTTGGTGATGTAATACATCGGGCCGCCGGAGACCGTACCGTCGGCATATTCATTGCGGTACTTCACGCCCAGCGTACACTCGGTGAACTTGGAGGCCATGCCCATCAAACCCGCGAGGATCATCCAGAACGTTGCGCCCGGGCCGCCGATGCCGACGGCGACGGCCACCCCGGCGATGTTCCCCAGCCCGACGGTTCCCGAAAGGGCTGTGGCCAGTGCCTGGAAGTGACTGACCTCCCCTGCATCATTTGGATCCGAGTAATCGCCTTTGACCAGCGAAATCGCGTGACCAAAGGCGCGGAACTGAATAACGCCGAAATAGACGGTAAAGATGGTTGCGGCGACGACTAGCCAAGCAACGATCCAGGGAAAGCTGGTGCCTGGAAAGGGACTAAAGATCAGGCTGACAAACCAGCCCGTCGAGGAAGAAAACAAGGCATTGACCTGCTCATCAATGGATTGAGCGACCGTTGGACCTGCTGAAAGCACAAGGGCCGCAGCTCCGAGCGCGGCTTTTCTGATTGTTTGCATGACACCCTCTGGATTTTTCTTATGGAACGATGGTCACAGGCACGTCGGCGTGCTGGGCAAGACTGCCGGCAACCGAGCCAAACACGCGGGTCGACAGGCTGCTGTGGCCTGTGCGCCCGATGAAGATCTGGTCTGCGCCGCAATCTGCTGAAATAGACATCAGCGTATCGACGATATTGCCGTAGCGGATCACGCTCTCAACTTCGGCATGTTCAGACTTGATCTTCGCAATCAAGGGACCAATCAATGCCTGTTCGGCACGCTTGAGTTCCTCGTTACGGCGTTTGTGTCGCTCTTCAATTTCAGTGGGTGTCAAAAAGGAATAGGGAGACCATTCAAGTACATGCGCCACAACCAGAACTGCATTGCAGCTCTTGGCCTGGGCTATGGCAAAGCGTATCGCACCCTCGGATGCTTGGCTGCCATCGTAGCCGACAACAAATTTCACACTCATAATTTGCCCCTTCCTGACAACTTTAACGATGTCACGAAAGCACAATGTAACCGAACTGTCACCAATCCTTAATAAATCATGTAGAGTCGCTTCCCTTGCTGCGATGCGAAACATTGGCTAAAAGTCGGTCAAATTGATTTGGATCAAGATCTGGCAGCGAGGCCAGATCGCTGCCATTTCCAAACTCTGCCGAACAAATTGATCGCGACCAGCTAACGGCCGCCAGAAACAGATTGGAGTTGTCCTTGTCCGCACGCGCCGAGGCACCTGCCCCCGTCACTTCGACAAAACTGACCCCGAACCGGATCAAGATCGAGCTTCTTGCAGGCCTGACTGTTGCGCTCGCATTGGTTCCCGAAGCCGTCGCCTTTGCCTTTGTTGCGGGCGTCAATCCGCTCGTGGGCCTCTATGCCGCCTTCTTCGTCGGCCTGATCACCGCCTGTTTTGGTGGACGCCCGGGCATGATCTCCGGTGCGACCGGTGCGCTCGCCGTGGTCATGGTTGCCCTCGTAGCCCAGCACGGCGTTGAATATCTCTTCGCCACCGTGGTGCTCATGGGGATCATCCAGATCGCCGTCGGCCTTTTGAGGTGGGGCAAGTTCATCCGGATGGTGCCGCACCCCGTGATGCTTGGCTTCGTCAACGGTCTGGCAATCGTCATCTTCCTTGCCCAGCTTGGCCAGTTCAAAGTCGACGACGGCGCAGGTGGCTTCAACTGGATGACCGGTTCCGATCTCTATCTGATGCTCGGCCTCGTGGCCCTGACGATGGCCGTCATCTGGTTCCTGCCCCGGCTTACGGGCGCGTTTCCGGCGCCGCTGGCCGGAATTCTCGTGGTATCGGCTCTGGTACTCGGCTTCGGCCTCGACACGCGGTCGGTGGGCGATCTCGCCTCGATCGCTGGAGGCTTGCCGGAATTCCACATTCCCACGGTGCCACTCACCTGGGAAACGCTTGAGATCATCCTACCCTACTCGGTGGTCCTGGCCGCCATTGGCCTGATCGAGTCCCTTCTGACGCTGAACCTGGTGGCGGATATGACCAACACCAAGGGTGGAGCCTCTCGTGAGTGTTTGGCGCAGGGCGCCTCCAACGTGGTGACTGGCTTCTTCGGCGGCATGGGCGGCTGTGCCATGATCGGCCAGTCCATGATCAACGTGAAATCCGGGGCACGGACCCGCATCTCGGGCATTGCCGCGGCGCTCTTCCTGCTGTCGTTTGTCCTCTTCGCCGCCCCGCTGATCGAGCAGATCCCGGTCGCGGCACTGGTTGGCGTGATGTTCATGGTCGTGATCGGCACCTTCGCCTGGACCAGTTTGAAGATCATGCATAAGATCCCGATGACCGACGCCCTGGTGATTGTGATCGTGACCTGTGTGACGGTCTACGCGGATCTGGCCATGGCCGTTGTCGTCGGCGTGATCATTTCGGCGCTCGCCTATGCCTGGAATGCGGCCAGCCGCATCGATGCCCGCACCGGCATTTCCAAGGAAGGCTGGAAGGTCTACCGCCTGTCAGGTCCTCTCTTCTTCGGCTCCGTGACAGGCTTTCAGGACCTCTTCGACATCAACACTGATCCAGACGACGTTGTCGTTGATTTCATGGACAGCCGTGTTGTCGATCACTCGGGTCTCGAGGCCATTGACGCGCTGGCCTCCAAGTATGTAGCAGCCGGCAAGCGCCTTCACCTTCGTCACCTTTCGCGCGATTGCCAGAAGCTGCTCGAAAAAGCCGGCAACCTTGTCGAGGTTTCGGTTCTCGAGGATCCGGACTATGAGGTTGCCGTCGACTATGGCGACAAGTTCGAGGCGCCGCAGAAGTCGAACTGACGCTTTGAAAGGCGGGCCTTACACGGCCCGCCTTTGATCTTTTGGACCGGCGGTAAAGGCACCAGATGCCTTTACCTGCAAGCGCCCTTCAGCCGATACTCGGACCGGCTCAAACTCCGGACGGATTCGGCGACGTGAAACTGCGCAGACGCATCAAACTCACACCGACCTTGACGATCGTCATCGGCACATTTGTGCTCGTGACCGCCGCACTCGTGCTCGTGGTTCAGGTCATCATGTCGGAGAAGATCGTGCGCACGCTCGGCGGCACGCTCGTCGACATCGGTATGGACGCGCTTCAGAACGACTTCGCCTCACAGCTTGATGCGATCGAGGCACAGGCCGCGTTTACGGCCAAGGCCGTTATCGCTGGTTCGGTTCTGATCGATGACGTTGAGGAGCTTTCCACCTTCACCTACGGCGCACTCGCCGGAACACCCCAGGCATCCCTGCTGATTGTCGCCTCGAATGACGGCTACGCGGTTCAGGTCGACAGGGGAGCCGGTGATGGCGTGATCGTGCCGTTCAGGGCACCAGTCGCAAAACTGCCGAACCTTGCTCCCCAGATGGAGAAAGCAAGAGACGCGACCGAAGGCTTCTGGACACCCGTTCAATTTGTTCCCGGGCGCAGCCACAGCTATGTCGCCTATGTCACCCCCATTCGGGATGAAGACACGTTTCTGGGGGCCGTGTTCGTAGGCGTTTCGCTTGAACGCCTCTCCATCATCACCAAGAAGGTCTCGACGGACGATCTGACCGTCTTTCTGACTTACGGCGCAGGCAAGCTTCTCGCGCATCCTCGCCTGGATGAGGTCGAGGACCAGCTTTCTCCAAACGCTCCGCTGATCGACATGAAGTCCATGCCCGACACCTTCCTGGCGAGCCATGAGGATCACGAGCCCCAAGCTGCTGAAGACTATCATTTTTCCGGCGAGATCGATCTTCTGGCGGGATTTGATGCGGACGGCGCCCGCCGGTTTGTTGTGTACGAGGACAGCGGCGAAAAATTCGGAACGCTGCCGATCAAGATCGGCGCGCATTTTTCAGCCAACGTCCTTGAACAACCGCTTCACCTGCTCACACGCTCGATCCTCATCGGGCTCGTGCTCCTGGGTCTTTCGCTTGTCGCCACGGGTTTTCTCGCCCATTACATCGCGCGTCCGATCAAACGCGCAGCCGATGGTGCCCGCTCGGTCGCGCGACTTGATTTCGACGCGGTCAAACCGCTGCCGGGAAGCGCGGTGCGTGAGTTGGAAGATCTCGCGAACGGCTTCAACGCCATGCTTGGTGGGCTGTCTGCCTTCATCCGCTATGTGCCGAAATCCCTCGTCAATCAGCTGATCCGGGAAGGCCGAGCAGACGCGCCGCCCGAGGAGCGGGAGCTGGCGGTTCTCTTTACCGATATTGTCGGCTTCACGAGCTTGTCGGAAACCATGACCACCGGTGAGATCGCGACCTTCGTCAACCAGCACCTGTCACTGATTGGGGCTGAAATCGACGCCCATCAGGGCACCATCGACAAGTATATCGGCGACAGCGTCATGGCCTTCTGGGGCGCACCACAGCGCATGGATGCTCCCGACATTCCCGCAGCTGAGGCGGCAATCGGCATTGCCAGAGCGATCATGGCTGACAATGAGGTCCGCCGTACAAACGGTCTGCCGCCCGTCCGCATCCGCATCGGGCTTCACAGGGGCCCGCTTGTGGTCGGCGATATCGGCGCCGTCGGCCGGGTCAATTACACAGTGATCGGCGACACCGTGAATGTGGCGTCTCGCCTGGAATCCCTGGGGCGGGATGTAGATCCAGACGCCGAGGTGATCATCCTGGCCTCCGGCGATATCGGAGCGCGCCTTCCCTCCTCGATCCCCTTTGAGCCATTGGGAGCTCACAAGGTCAAAGGCAAGGACGCGCTCGTGGACGTCATTCGGCTGAAGCCCTGATCAATGGACTTCTGACCGCTGGTCCGCGGTCAGGCGGCAGTTTCAAAGACATCAAGCGTAAGAGGCATGCCGACCTGTTGTGCCAGATCCGTTGCGCCTGTCGGCAAAAGACATCCGGCGAAGCCAGCCAGGTGCCCGGCCTTGAGTTCAAGCGCCAGAAAACGCGCCCGTTCCACAGGACCTGGAAGCATCAGATTGTCGATCAAGCCCGCATTGAAACCGAAACGCTGATAATAGGCGTGATCTCCGACCAATATGACAACCCCGAAGCCTGCCATGGCGGCCTGGTTGATTGCGTGGCGCATAAGGCGTTCGCCGACCTTCTGGCTCCGGCAGCTCGTTTCAACGGCGAGTGGCCCAAGAAGCAACGCATTGCGCCCGGTTTCATCCGCGACGTTCCAAAGACGGACCGTGCCGACCAGAGCACCGGCTTGGTCCAGCGCGCTGTAGGCGAACGCAGGTAGACGACCTTCACGGAGACGCTCGGATGTCTTGGCAAAACGATCCGGGCCAAAACTCAGGTCGAGCAGGACCTCACGGGCGCCGACATGTGCCGGCGCCTCATCAACAATGTCGATCATCCTGGAAGGCCCTATATGACGAAGGATGCCAAGGGCGCGAAGCCGTTGAAGCCGACACTCGAATAGGTGGTCGTATACGCTCCGCAGGCCTCAATCAGTACCTTGTCGCCGATGGAAAGCGAAACGGGCAGCTCGTACGGCGTCTTTTCGTACATGACATCAACGCTGTCGCAGGTCGGACCGGCCAGAACGCACGGCGCCGTCACGTCGCCATCACGCGGTGTGCGGATCGGGTAGCGGATCGCCTCGTCCATGGTCTCGGCCAGACCGTGGAACTTGCCGATATCAAGATAGACCCAGCGGACCTCGTCCTCGGCCGACTTCTTCGAGATCAGCACGACTTCCGCTTCGATCAGACCAGCGTTGCCGACCATGCCGCGCCCCGGCTCGATGATCGTGGACGGCAAACGGTTGCCGAAGTGCTTGGTCAGAGAGCCGAAAATGGCTTCGCCATAGCTCGGCACACCGGGCACGTCCTTGAGATAGCGGGTCGGGAAGCCCCCACCCATGTTGACCATTTTCAGCTCGATGCCGCGGAGCGCCATCTCTTGGAAAACGCCCGCTGCCATGGCGAGAGCGAGATCCCACGCGCCGAGGTTGGCTTGCTGGGAGCCGACATGGAAGGAAACTCCGTGTGCGGTGAGACCGTTTTGATGGGCGAATTCGAGCACATCGGGTGCCATGGCAGGGTCGCATCCGAACTTGCGCGAAAGCGGCCATTCTGCTCCGACTCCGTCGCAGAGGACGCGGCAGAAGACTTTGCTGCCGGCTGCAACACGAGCGATTTTTTCGACTTCTTCGACGCAATCGACCGCGAAGAGGCGGACGCCGAGCTGATAGGCACGCGCAATGTCACGCTCCTTCTTGATGGTGTTTCCGTAGGAAATGCGGGCAGCGTCCGCGCCTGTGGCCAAGACCATCTCGATTTCGCCAACAGATGCACAGTCGAACGAGGACCCGAGGCTTTCCAGCAAATTCAGGATCGCGGGATCGGGATTGGCCTTCACCGCATAATAGACAGAGGTGTCCGGCAGGGCCTTGGCAAAGGTTTCGTAGTTGTCACGCACGATGTCGAGGTCGACAACAACACATGGGCCGTCGGCATCACGTCGTCGCAAAAAGTCCAGAATGCGTTCGCTCATCGGGGTCTTCCCCTTCCAATTCATAACAGACCACACCATTGCATTGCCGGCGGGCCTCAGGTTCACGTCGCAGGGTGCTGAAAGTGCAGAGCAGCGGCCCCGGGATGGAACCGGAGCGCGGAATACGACTTGCAGCGACGGTTGGGCAATGCTGTCCTGAAAGACAATAAAGCTTTCCCGCGTCGGGAATGCCGTTGATTGGATCGGAAGACCGAACCGCACGTCGGGCAAGGATGTAACAAGTGCCTCATCAGTGACGCCGGAGGTTGGAGACCCCAGCCGAGACCAAAAGGCCCTCTTACGTCGTTGCTTTAAGCCGTCCGGATTTGCTGCCCCGCCCCTTGGCGGTGTTATTTGGCAGCTACCCCTTAAGAGGCCTCCTTTTCAGGGACCCCATGAACGGCCTCGGGCACGTGCGAATTTGGGCAAGACGTAGATGCGATGAAATCCTGTCATGATCAAGGGGAAATTTGCATCGCGCGCATTTTTTTGAGTGGGGCTTTTCTGATCGAAAGCCCAGAGACAGCGCAGCGCCCTGAATGGTGCCGGGCGCGTACCCAAAAAAGAAAAAGGGGCCGCGAAAACGCGACCCCTCTCATGATGAAAGCTGGAACCTGCGGGGGCATCAGGTGGACCCGCCTTCATCTTGCTTCGGCAAGCGGTTGGGCATCAGCCCCGCTGCTTGCGGCCTTCATGGTCGTGATGGCCTTTGCCATGACGGGCCTTCTTGCCACGCTTGAAGTCTGCCTTGGTCACAACGTCATCGCCGTTGCGGTCCATACGCTCGACCAGATTGGCGCTGCGCTTGGCGTGTTCTTCTGCCGTGATGGACAGATCGCCATCAGCATCGAGCTTCTGGAACATCCGAACGACGCGACCCTCGTTCATCGTCATCCAGATCGTGCTGAAGTCGGTCAGTTCAAAACCGCCGGAGCCATCGGTATCAGCGGATGCGAAGAGCTTGCCGCGGACATCTTCAAACTCGGCACGGGTGACCTTGCCGTCCTTGTCGGTGTCGAGCATGGTGAAGATGTTCTCCATCATGCGGCCACGCATTCCGCTTTTTCCGCCCTTGAAACCACGGCGACCTTCATGGCCGCGCTTTTCCATTTCGTGGCGCGGACCACGTGCCTCACGGTCATTGCCTTTTTCTTCGCCACCCGGGCGTTTGCCCTTGCCGGCATGTTGATCAGGACCGCTCTCGCCGTCTTTCTGGCCCATGCGCTTGCCCTGTTCAGGCTTGCCGCCACGCGGCCCGGACATACGCTCCAGCTCGCCGTTGCCGTCGCGATCCAGCCGCGAGAACATGCGATCAGTCATACCGTTGAATTCTTCGGTCGTGACCGTGCCGTCTCCATCCTTGTCGAGACGCTGGAAAACTCGAACGCGCTGGCGGGAGGTCTTCTCTTCAAAGCCGGCCTTGAATTCGGAAAGGTCGATCGCACCGCTTGTATCGGCATCACCCTCTGCAAACTGCTTGGCGACGACTTCATCGATTTCAGCCTGGTCCACGACGCCGTCCTTGTTGGCGTCAAAGCGTTCCATGAACTTCCGGCCCTGGTGGCAGCCGCCTTTGCGTCCGTGCCCCATGCCACGCCCCATTTCGTCACCGCCCATGCCACCGTTCATGGCATACTGACCCTTCACCGGCGCCGGGCTTTGTGCCTGAACTGCGGTGATTGCAACGCTGGCGACGCCAGCGGTCAGGGCAGCGATTGCGATTTTCTTCATGGGTTTCATGATCTGTCAGCTCCTTGGTTGCTGCGTTGATGAACAGAACATAGGAACGACTTGTCGCAAAAATACGGGCCAAAACAGCGACAAGTGTCGCGGTGTGTGCCGGTTGGCGGGCGGGTTACATCTTGTTACAAGATTGCGCTGTCCGACCGCAGAATTCACTTTAGCTATATGACAAGAGCTTTTCCGACGTTAGCAGACAAATGCCGGCATCGGACCATGAGGATCAGGGCAGACTTCCGGAGACCGACTTGAGCGAACCCAGCCCCCACATTCTGGTCGTAGACGATCACCGTGACATTCGCGAGACCCTCGCGCGCTATCTCGTCAAGAACGGCATGCGCGCGACGACCGCGGAAAGTGCTGCCCATGCCCGAAAGGCGCTCAAGGCTGCCTCCATCGACCTCGTCGTTCTCGACATCATGATGCCAGGCGAGGACGGCCTGTCGCTGTGCCGCCATCTTGTCGAAGGCAGCTCCCTGCCCGTCATTCTCTTGACGGCCATGGCCGAAGACACCGACCGGGTTATTGGTCTTGAGATCGGCGCTGATGACTATGTCACCAAGCCCTTCAACCCTCGTGAACTGCTGGCGCGGATCAGGGCGGTTCTGCGCCGGACCAGTGCGGTGCCGAAAGAGCGTGACCCTCTCGAAGAAGAGAAACTGGCCTTTGAAGGCTGGACATTGAACGTTCCCAAGCGGGAGCTGACCGACCCGGATGGTGTCGGGGTTTCGCTCTCCAGCGGCGAGTTCCAGCTGCTTTGCGCATTCCTGAAGCGGCCAAAGATGGTGCTGAACCGCGATCAATTGCTCGACCTGACCACCGGGCGCACACCAAATGTCTTTGACCGGTCGATCGACAATCAGGTTTCCAGGCTTCGTCGGAAGATCGAGAGCGATCCCAAGAACCCGACCCTGATCAAGACGGTCTGGGGCGGCGGCTACATGTTCACATCGGATGTGGACGGAGTTCACGGATGATCAGACGGATCGCAGATCGACTAAGGGCGACGAGCCTCGGCACTCAGCTTGTCGGCCTCTTGCTGCTCGCTGTCGTCGCCGCTCAGGTTATCAGCATCTGGCTGTTTCATGACGAGCGCAGGCTCGCGCTCCTCGAGGTCGCGCGGGACAATATCCTGATGCGCTCGATCTCGATGGTCCAGCTTCTGGAAAGCACCCCGGCCACATATCATACAAGCATCCTGAAAGCCTCGAGCAGCCGCTTCACCGCCTTCTGGACCAGTGAAAACCCGGTCGTGAAGGAAGACGCCGACACCCAGACCGAGCAGCGTCTCGAAACCTATCTGGGCAGCCAGCTGACGCCAGACCGTGAGGTCAATCTGGACCTGCTCGCAATCGGCCATGGCAAACAACCGAACCACCAGAATGCCGACCCGGCACAGGTCAAACGCGGCTTTCCTGCACGTCTGAAGCGCCTGGCGAAGCGGCAGGTTGATCTTGTGCTATCGATTCAGCTCGCGGACGGTGGCTGGCTGAACGTTGCGACCGACTACAAGCCGCCGCCCCGGACATTGTATCCGCTTCTGGTGCAGATGGTCCTGACGATCGGTGCGATCTTTATTATCGTTTTCCTGGCGGTGCGCCGTGTGGCGAAGCCCTTGCGGCACCTGGCTGGTGCTGCCGAAAAGCTCGGCCGCGGCGAGGATCTTCCCGCATTGACCGTGGAAGGTCCCAGCGAAGTCAGGGCGGTGACCCGGGCGTTTAACGAGATGCAGGACCGCCTCACCCGCTTCGTCTCGGATCGCACAAGAATGCTGGCGGCGATCAGTCATGATCTGCGGACCCCGATCACGTCGCTCCGCCTGCGTGCCGAGTTCATCGATGACGAGGAAAATCGAGAAAAAATCATCGAAACACTCGATGAGATGAGCCAGATGACGGAAGCGACGCTCGAGTTTGCGCGTGACGAAGCAAACAAGGAAGACGCGGTCCGTACGGATCTCACCAGCCTTTTGGAAAGCATTGCCGCTGACCAACAGGATCTCGGCCATTCGGTTTCGGTCTCGGACGGCGACAGGATCATCTTGTCCTGCCGGCCGCTTTCCCTCAAGAGAGCGATCCGAAACCTGATCGAAAACGGCATCCGTTATGGCGAAAGGGTCGAGGCGACCATCGCACGCGACGACAGCGAAGCAGTCATCCGTTTCCGGGACTTCGGTCCAGGCATTCCGGGCGCGCGGCTGGCAGATGTGTTCGAGCCCTTCGTCCGCCTAGAGGAGTCGCGCAGCGAGGAGACGGGCGGCATTGGACTGGGCTTGTCCATTACGCGCTCGATCATTCATGCGCACGGCGGCGAAATCACGCTTCGGAACCATCCGGACGGCGGGCTGGAAGCAACGGTTCGGCTTCCGGTCGAACCGTCCTCCTGAAGGCCACGAGGCCCTAGAGCACAGCACAGCTGTCGCTTGGGGCCTCGTCGCGCTCGGTCATCCCATAGTCGCGAATAACGCCCGTGACGCGCAGCCGATAGTCCTTGAACAGGAAATTGCGGCCCGCTGTCTGCGCCTTGCGATGGGCCATGACATTACGCCAGTCATCGAGGGCCTTCTCATCACGAAAGACCGAAAAAGACAGCAACTTTCCCGGTGTGGTCAGGCTTTCAAACCGCTCGACCGAAATGAAGCCGTCGATTTCTTCCAGAACCGGGCGCAAGTTGGCAGCAATGTCCAGATAGCGCGCCTTGTGCTCTTCATGAGGGTAGACTTCGAAAATCACGGCAATCATTGCTGGCCTTCTTCCTGTGCCAATTGGCTCGGTTGCGGAGTGGACGCGAGCTTGAGGAATGTCCGGTCCTCCCTCAAGAGAAATCTCTCCCGCTGCGCAAATTCATAGTTCTCTCGGCCAAGCGGATCCTCCGACAAGCGCTTGCGATAGGCTTCATAGGCGGCAAGGCTCTCGATGTTGTAAACGCCGTAGGCCAGAGTGCTCGAGCCTTCATGCGGGGCATAATAGCCGATGAGATCCGCACCGCAGCGGGGAATGGCGACGCTCCAGTTGCGGGCATAGGTCTCGAAAGCGGCCCGTTTTGTCGGATCGATGTGGTAGCGAATGAAGCAGGTGATCATGGCATTCTCCTTTGCGCTCAAGATCGCATCTCATTGCCATGTTGAAGGCGCACTATGCTTCGACTAGGATCGAAGTATGAGAGACGGACCTGACATTGCCCTCATCGGCTCGCTCATCGGAGACCCTGCCCGCGCGAACATGTTGACCGCGCTCATGAGCGGCAAGGCGCTGACGGCAAGCGAACTTGCCGCGGAAGCTGGCATCACGGCACAAACAGCCAGCTCTCACCTGGGCAAGCTGGCCAATGCCGGGCTGGTCGACCAGCGCAAACAGGGGCGTCACCGCTACTATGTGCTGTCCGATGACGATGTTGGCCAGGCACTCGAAAGCCTCATGGGGCTAGCGGCCAAGAAGGGACACTTGCGGGTTCGCACCGGCCCCAACGACCCTGCGCTTCGAAAAGCGAGGGTCTGCTACGATCATCTGGCGGGGGATTTGGGCGTGCGCATCTATGACAGCCTGCTTTCACAGAGCCACGTTGTGCCTGCAGATGACGGCAGCATTCGCCTGACGGAAAGCGGCGATGCCTTCCTGCAGTCGTTTGGTATCAATCCGGCCCAATCCTCGCGATCCCGCCGCCCCCAATGCCGCTCCTGTCTCGACTGGAGCGAACGGCGATATCATCTGGCGGGCTCTACCGGCCATGCCATCTATTTGAGGCTGCTTGAGCTTGGCTGGGCACAGCGCCTGGAGGCATCGCGGGTCATTCAGTTTTCCTCCTCCAGCGAAAAGAACCTTTTGGCTCAGTTTCCGATCTTGAACGGCTGACACCTGCAGAACACAAAAAACCCGGCACAAGGCCGGGTTCTTGAGTTTGAACGAATGCGTCCGATGGGACCCAAGCATTCGGGTGCTCTATCCTGACTTGCTGTCAGCTGTTCTTGTTTTTGTTCACTTCCGAAAGGAAGCGATAGAGCTTTTGGGGAAGCCACGGCAGGCGGTCACGATTGTAATCCTGACGATGGTTCACCAGTAGTGTTCGGGCGGTATGCACATTCATTTTCGGTCTCCTTCGACTTCTTTTTTTCGTTCTGCTCGACCTTACCCCTGCATAATATGCGCACTTTGTGCACTTTTACAAGGCGTACTTTGTGCACCTCACAATTATTTTTCTTTTGTTTGCTGGAAAAGCTGACTTCAGGTGCAGCTACGAAAACAGCCTTCACACTCAATGCGTGAAGGCTGCAAAAGTTTCAGAAAATCTGCTCAGACTGGGAAGATTCGGTCAGGCTGCCGTCTTCGCCTTGAACTCGATCCGCCGGCGATGCAGCACTGGCTCGGTGTAACCGTTGGGCTGTTCGGTGCCCTTGAAGACAAGATCGCAAGCGGCCTGGAAACCGATGGAACCATCAAAGTCATCCGACATCGCCTTGTAGAGCGGATCACCTGCGTTCTGCTCATCGACGAGCTTCGCCATGCGCTTCATGGTTTCCATGACCTGGTCCTCGGAGCACACGCCGTGACGCAGCCAGTTGGCGATATGCTGAGAGGAAATGCGCAAGGTCGCGCGATCTTCCATCAGGCCGACGTTGTTGATGTCGGGGACCTTGGAGCAGCCAACGCCCTGCTCGACCCAGCGCACCACATAACCGAGGATGCCCTGAGCGTTGTTGTCGAGCTCGGCCTGAATGTCTTCTGGAGACCAGTTCGGACGGGTCGCGACAGGCACAGACAAGATGTCCTCCAGCTTCGCAGCCTCGCGGGATTTCAACTCGGCCTGACGCTCGGCGACATTGACCTTGTAATAGTGCATGGCGTGAAGGGTGGCCGCCGTTGGCGATGGCACCCAGGCTGTATTGGCACCAGACATCGGATGACCGATCTTCTGCTCCAGCATCGCTTCCATCAGATCGGGCATGGCCCACATGCCCTTGCCAATCTGGGCGTGGCCCGGCAGGCCGCAGGCAAGACCGACATCGACATTGTTGTTCTCATAGGCGCTGATCCAGGGGGCCGCCTTCATGTCGCCCTTTCGGATCATCGGGCCAGCTTCCATCGAGGTGTGCATTTCATCGCCGGTGCGATCCAGGAAACCGGTGTTGATGAAGAACACACGATCCTTGGCGGCACGGATGCATTCCTTGAGGTTGACCGTCGTGCGGCGCTCCTCATCCATGATGCCCATCTTGAGGGTGTTGCGGGCCATGCCCAACGCATCCTCGATCCGGTCGAACAGCTCAACGGCGAATGCGACTTCTTCCGGTCCGTGCATCTTCGGCTTGACGATATAGACCGAGCCGGCGCGGGAGTTCGTGTTGCCGCCGTTCGGGCCGATGTCATGGAGGCCGATCAGCGAGGTGATCATGCCGTCGAGAATGCCTTCCGGCACCTCATTGCAGTCCTTGTCCAGCACCGCGTCGATGGTCATCAGGTGGCCGACGTTGCGCACCAACAGCAAGGAGCGGCCATGCAGGGTCACCTCACTACCATCCGGGGCGGTGTAGACACGATCCCCGTTCATGCGGCGGGTGACGCTCTTGCCGCCCTTCTCGAAGGTCTCTTCCAGATCGCCTTTCAGCAGGCCAAGCCAGTTGCTGTAGACAACAACCTTGTCTTCCGCGTCGACCGCCGCGACTGAATCCTCGCAATCCATGATGGTGGACATGGCAGATTCCAGAATGACGTCGGCGATATGGGCCTTGTCCGTCTTGCCGATCGGATGGTCCGCCTTGATGACGATTTCCAGATGCAGGCCATTCTTGGACAGAAGCACCTTGGACGGCGCGCCAGCCTCACCGACGTAGCCGACAAACTGGGCCACATCCTTCAGCGCGACGGCTCCCGACGCGGTCGCGACCTTCAGGGCAGCTCCCTCGACGGACAGACCCGTGATATCGGACCAGGAGCCGCTTGCCAGCGGAGCGCTCTCATCGAGAACCTTGCGCGCATAGGCAATGACTTCCGCGCCGCGGGCCGCATCGAAGCCGCCGGCCTGTGGCTTGGAGCCCATGGCGTCCGTTCCGTAAAGCGCGTCATAAAGCGAGCCCCAGCGGGCGTTGGCAGCGTTGAGCGCATAGCGGGCGTTCATGACCGGAACAACAAGCTGGGCCCCTGCAACGCTGGAGATTTCGGGATCGACGTTGTCGGTCGTGACGGAGAACGGCTTGCCCTCTGGCACAAGGTAGCCGATTTCAGTCAGGAAGGCCTTGTAGGCGGCCATGTCCGGCACGCCCGGATTGGCCTTGTGCCAGGCATCGATCTTGGCCTGAAGATCGTCGCGCTTGGCAACCAGGGCGCGGTTCTTGGGCGCAAGGTCATGCACGATTGCCGAAAGAGCTGACCAGAAGGAGGCTTGCTCTACGCCGGTTCCCGGCAACGCCTTGTCATTGACGAAATCGTATAGCTCTCGTGCAACCTGAAGGCCGTCTGCGTCAATGCGCGCCGTCATATCCCTGTCTCCTTGCTCGCTCAGTCTTTTCGATCATTCGATCGTGTCTTGGCTTTTCGACCATTCGATCGTGAATTTGGTTCGCGTGACGGTCGGATCTCGCGCGCGCGCAACCCCGCCCATCGAAGCCCTCTTTTTCGCGGCAACGACCCGCTGCGTCAATCCAGCGCGGACCGCAAGTACCTTTTCTATTTTGGAAAAGATAATTTCTATTTTCTCCCATCAACTTAGTTCGGAACCCTTATCAAATGCCCTTGCAACGCTCCGTTATTTCTGCGAAGCCGTTCAGGTGGCCGCATTCCGCCGCCAGCTGCTCCGACATTCACGCCAACCGTTTCTGGTAAACTAATGAGCTTCGCCGCCACGCTCTTTCGAGGCTATATTTTCGGCAATGCCGCACTGCTTTTGATCCTCACGACCTTGATGTGGGGCGGAAACACGGTGGCCGGGCGTCTGGCAATCGACGAAGTCTCTCCCATGGCCGTCGTGGCTCTGCGCTGGTTCATCGTCAGCGTCGTCATGGTCAGCGTGACCCTGCCACGGCTCAAAGCTGAATGGCCGCTGATAAAGGCTCATCTGGGCCGTCTGTCGCTGATGGCCCTTTTCGGCTTTACCGGCTTCAACTCGCTCTTTTATGTCGCTGCTCATCGCACGACCGCCGTCAATCTTGGGATCATTCAGGGCGCAATGCCTGTTCTTGTCCTGATTGGCGCCGTGCTTGCCTTCGGAGTCCGGGTCCGTCCCTTGCAGGTGGTCGGCATCCTGATCACACTTGCCGGCGTGGCGATGGTCGCCGCTCAGGGAGATCCGGACGTTCTCCTGCATCTGTCGATCAATCCGGGCGACGGCATCATGCTGATCGCCTGCCTGTTCTATGCGGGTTACACGCTTTCGCTTCGAAACCGGCCACAGGTCTCAGGCCTGGTTTTCTTTGCCGTTCTGTCGGTCGTGGCGGCACTCACGTCCATTCCTGGACTGTTTTACGAGCATGCCGTCGACACCCTTCAATGGCCGACCTTTCAGGGCTGGCTCGTGGTGCTCTACATCGCCCTTTTCCCATCAAGCCTTGCGCAGATCTTTTTCATGCGCGGCGTCGAGCTGATCGGACCTGCACGCGCTGGGGTCTTTATCAATCTGGTGCCGATCTTCGCCGCCGGTCTCGGCATTTTGATCCTGGGCGAGCCGTTTCATGCTTATCATGCAATTGCCCTTGTCATGGTGCTGGGCGGCATCTGGCTGTCAGAGCGCAAAACCGAGAAAAAGTAATAAATTCCAAAGCATGATGCCATTCGCCTCGCAATTGACCCAAGACGGCCTTGGCTTTACCGCAAGGGCTTGGCAAATTAGCGGATATGGAAACACCGATCATCGTTGCGGCCTTTGCCGGCCTGCTTGTCACCATTTCCCTTTTGCAACCACTGGCAAGAAAGCTCGGGCTTTCTCCCAGCGTGCTTCTGGCAATGGTCGGCACATTGATCGGGATCGCTGCAACCTACCTTCTCTACACGCCGCGCACTGACGCCTTCAACGAACTTGCTCTGGTGTTCGTCGACCCACCGATCGATTCAGAGAAGATCCTCTATATTTTCCTTCCGATCCTGCTGTTTCAAACCACTTTGACGCTCGACGTCCGGCGGATCTTTGAAGATATCGGCCCGATTTTGGTGATGGCGATCGTCGCTGTCTTTGTCGCCACCTTCTTCATCGGGTTCGCGCTCTATCCGCTTGCAGGTTTCTCCCTCGTGACGTGCCTGTTGCTTGGTTCGATCGTCGCAACCACGGACCCGGTCGCCGTGGTCGGCATCTTCCGGGACATCGGCGCACCTCCACGTCTTGGGCGAATCGTCGAGGGCGAAAGCCTTCTGAACGATGCGGCCGCGATCGTTCTCTTCGTCATCCTCCTCGGCATCCTGACCGGCACCCAGTCGCCCGATGCCAGCGAGGCGGCAATCGCCTTCTTCAGATCCTTCATCGGCGGTGTGATTGTCGGCACCTTGATGGCCCGCGCCTGCGTCATGGCGCTGCCGATCATGCGCGACCTGCCTCTGGCACAGGTGACGCTCAGCCTCGCCCTGCCCTACCTCATCTATGTCATCTCGGACCAGTTTGCCGATGTTTCAGCCGTGGTTGCCGTTGTGGCCGCCGGCATCGTGTTCAACCTTTATGGCCCCTCCCGTATTGCGCCCAAGAACTGGACCTTCCTTCAGGACGTTTGGGAGCAGATCGCGTTCTGGGCTTCGTCCCTGATCTTCGTGCTGGCATCGATCATGATCCCGAAACTGGTCGCCGGTTTCACGGAGCTTGATATTCTGCTCCTGCTCATTCTCGTGGTTGCAGCCCTTGCCGCTCGGGCGGTCGTGATCTTCGGCCTCTTGCCGATCCTTTCCGTGCTCAAGGTCGGCGAGCGAGTCAACGTGAAGTTCAAGACGGTGATGCTGTGGGGCGGCATGCGCGGCGCTGTCACGCTGACGCTTGCCTTGAGCGTTTCGGAACATGCTGCCCTGAGCGACGAGATTTCTTCCTTCATCACCAAGCTGGCCACCGGCTTCGTGCTGTTCACGCTTCTGGTCTATGGCTCCAGCCTGAAGCCCCTGATCAAGCTCTTGAAGCTGAACAGGCTGTCGCCGCGTGATGAAGCCCTCAGAAACCAGTTCCTCGTGTTGGCGCTTTCGGACGTGCGACAGGGCATCACTGAGGCCGCAAACGCCTATCAGATCGCGCCAGAGCTGTCTGAACGGGTGACGACCATATATGAAGAGCGAACGAAGACCGCGTCTGAATCCTCGGTGTCCCTGAAGGACCTCAAGGACAAGGAACGCGTGATCCTGGGCCTCGTCGCGCTGGCCGACCGGGAACGGGAGCTGGTGCTCAAGCATTTTCACGAGAAAACGATTTCCAATCGTGCGGTCTCCAAACATCTGGCGGCGGCCGGACGAATTGGCGATCTGACACGGACCGAGGGCCGTGCCGGCTACAACCGGGCGACCCGTGCGCCTCTGCAGTTCGGCATTCGCTTGCGCTTCGCTCAATGGCTGCATCGCAGACTGAAGATCCAGTGGTTTCTTTCGAACCAGATATCGGACCGGTTCGAATTTTTGCTGGTCAGCCGGATCGTCGCGGGGGAACTCATTGCATTCAACCAGCGCCGGATCCGGCCTCTGGTTGGGGATCGTGTCGGCGGCATTCTCAATGACACGCTCTGCGCCCGGCGCGAGGAAATCCTGCGCGCCATCGAAGCCCTTCGATTGCAGTATCCGGACTATGCCGATGCCCAGGAAGTGCTCTTCCTCCGCAACACCGGTCTTCGGCTTGAGGAGACGGCCTACGCCGATGCGCATTCGCAGGCGCTGATCGGCGCCGAACTTTACAATGATCTGACGGGAGAACTCTCAAACGCCCGGTTGAAGACACATCAGCGGCCAAAGCTCGATCTGGGCATGAGGACCGAAGACCTTCTCGGACAACACGAATTGTTCTCGAGCTTGAGCGACGCCCGGCGGCGAGCCGTCGCCAAATTGATGCGGCCCAGGTTCGCCATTCCCGGAGAGAAGCTGATCCAGATGGGAGACAAGGGCGACACGGCCTTCTTCATCTCCTCCGGCGCAGTCGAAGTGCGGACCGCCAACAGTTCTTTCAGGCTGGGGCGCGGAGAGATGTTCGGAGAAATCGCCCTGATTACCGGCAAGCCGCGTAGTGCGGACGTCAAGGCGCTTGGCTATTGCCAGCTGCTCACGCTTTCAGCGGCGGACTACCGGACGCTCGTGGATCAAGCGCCCGACATCAAGGCTCATATGGACAGTCTCTCGTCACGACGTCAGAGCATCAATGCCGGCAAGCATCTGGACACTGACGCTGACGAGAGTGCAGACAAAGAATCGACCTAGAAGTCAATAAGTGTTCTGTTTCTCAGAGACTTACCCTGCGGTGGTGCAGATGACCGACAGAGACTTGAGCATGGCCGCCTCGGCGCCGAAGCAACATGCATGGAGCATGAAAAAGCCGACTGAAAGAAGCGTGCCAGTCGCAAGCGCGCCAAGCAACCAGGGATCCTGACGGATTTCATCCAAGATATTGGCGGCCTCAAGCTCCTGTGACAGTCCAGCCTGTGCGTATGCGCTCATGATATTCCCCTCCACTCAGTGACAAGAGATCAGGCGCAAAAGCGCCTGATCGTATGATCGTCAGGCGTCTTCTTCAGCCGCCGTGTCCTTCTTGCCGAACATGCCCGACAACCAGCCTTTTTTGCCTTCAGCCTGATCTTCATCAGCCTCGTCCTCCGACTGACTTGGCGCAACGGTTTCGCCAAAGGTCTTGAAGAATTCCCCGGCAAGACGTTTCGACGTTGAATCGATGAGGCGCGAGCCGAGCTGTGCAATCTTGCCCCCGATTTGCGCATCGACATCATAGTGAAGAATGGTGGCGTCCGGGCCATCTTCTTCCAGGCGGACAACGGCGCCACCTTTGGCAAAGCCGGCAACCCCTCCGGACCCTTCGCCGACAATGCGATAGCTCTCCGGAGGAATCAGGTCCTCAAGGGTCACCTTGCCGCCGAACTTGGCCTTGACCGGACCAACTTTCAGCAGAACCTTGGCTTCCATTTCCGTATCGGAGTGCTTTACGAGCTCCTCACAGCCAGGGATGCAGGCCTTCAAGACATCCGCATCGTTCAGTGCCGCCCAAACGGTCTCGCGCGGGGCTTCGATGCGTTGGCTGTCTTCCATTTTCATGAGAAATTTCTCCAGTTTTCTTGAACGTCAGACGTAAACGGTTTCATTTGTTCCGCGCTGGTCTTTCCGGCGGATACGAAGAATTTCAGCGAGGATGGAGAGGGCAATCTCCTCCGGGGTGATCGCACCAAGGTCGAGCCCGGCGGGAGCCTTGACCCGGTCGAGTGCAGCCGGATCAATTCCCTCCGTCAGCAACTTGGCGCGCAGACTTTCAGCCTTCCGGTGACTTCCGACAAAAGCCACGTGCTCGGCCCCAACCGAAACGGCCGCCTTGAGGGCTGCCTGATCGCCGCGCCCTTGTGTCGCCACGACGAGGTAGCGGTGCGCCGTCGCTTCAACAGGAAGCGCATAGCCTTCGATGCGCTCATTGGCGGCGGCAAAAGCTTCCTGATCTTCCGAAGGGGCGCAGACGGTGACATCGAAGCCGACCCGTGGTCCGAGATCGGCAAGTGCGATTGCCACGGGGCTGGCTCCAAGGATCACCAGAGAAGGACGTGGCAGAACCGGCTCGACGAAAATATCCATGGTTCCCTGGCTCGGACACATGTTGCTGGCGAAACGGATGCCGTCCTTTTCTTCGCCGGCGGAAACACCGCGATCCTTGAGCAGGTCTTCCGGCTGAATGGAAATCAGGCGCGTTTCGCCGTCAGCCAAAGCTTCGCGCGAGGCCTTCAGCACTGCGCCACGGGCACAGCCGCCGCCGATCCATCCGCCAGCGATGGAGCCATCGGCACGGATCACCGCCTTTGCTCCGGCCTTGGCAGCTGTCACGGA
Organism: Roseibium polysiphoniae; assembly: GCF_014842925.1. Lineage (GTDB taxonomy): Bacteria > Pseudomonadota > Alphaproteobacteria > Rhizobiales > Stappiaceae > Roseibium > Roseibium polysiphoniae. The sequence continues at coordinate 104,228 of NZ_JACYXJ010000001.1, read as the reverse complement.
AATGGTCCTAACGACTGTCGCGAGGCTGAAAGGCTCGCCTGCGCGCCGCAGGCGGCTCATGAGATCGTGTAGATCCTCGTGATCTCGTTGAGGCAAATTGAGGCTGTGGGAAGGTTTCATCGGATCGTCCTCAGAGCTTCGCGAGATAGGGTTCGAGCGCCGCCAGGGTGTCCAGATTGTGCGCCGGGGCAAACAGGTCAACATGGGGAAGTGCAGCGGACATCCCCCCTGCCGTCGGCTCATAGCCCTGCCACCCGATCAGCGGATTGAGCCAGACAATGCGTTTGCACCTCCGTCGCAGTGCCGCCATTTCCGCGCCAAGCTGCTGCGGATCGCCAGTGTCATAGCCATCAGACAGGATCATGACGCAGGTACGCGAATGGATGACCCTCGCCGCGTGCCAGCGGTTGAACTCGGCGATGGCCTCGCCGATCTTGGTGCCACCACCCACGCCCTGTGCCATCAATCCCATGCGATCGAGCGCTCTGGCTGCATCGCGTTCGCTCAGTGCCGAAGAGACATGCACAAGACGCGTGTGGAACAGAAACGCCTCCGCCTCGCGGAAATTGTCGAGGATGCCGTGAACAAACCGGGTGAAGACACCGGTGTAATTGTTCATCGACCCTGAGGCATCCAGAAGCACGACCAGACGCAGCTGGCGCTCCCGAGGCCCCTTTCGGATCAATTCAATTGGCGTGCCGCCGTGCGAGATCGAATGACGAATGGTGCGGCGCAGATCGAGGCGCGGGCCCTTGCGCTTTTGCCGGTCACGGCGGGTCAGCCGGACCCGCATGGAATGCGCGAGACGTTCGGCGAGCTGGTGTGCCCGTTCCATCGCCTCTGGATCGTGGATCTTTCGGAAGTCAGTCTGGCCAAGATTGTCGGCAATGCTTGCGCCCTCGCGCTTCGCATCGGTCTCGGCGTCGCTGTCCTCGTCTTCTTCCTCACCGGCTGTGCGCTCGACATCACCAGCGGGACCGTCGTTGGTTTGAACGCTTGCGTCGGCCAACTCGCGGATGGTCTTCACGCCCTTCTTGGGGCTATCGCCGACGCTCTTGATCGCTCCCTTGAGCCCCTTGGCAAACCAGTAGACGTCGAAGATCTCGTCAAAGGCGTTCCAGTCCGAACGGCGCCCGCAGAAAAGTGCGCGGAAGGCACCCTTCAGCTCATGGGGCCGCGAGGACAAGGGAGATCGGAGCAAGGCGAGCGCATCATTTGTTTCTGCCAAGCCAACCTTGAAACCGCTGTCACGCAGGGATCGCACGAAACCGGCAAGCCGCATGCGCAATGCGGCGCCGATGTCATCGCGGGTATCAAGGACAAGGGCGGACATGTCAGGCCACCTTGCCCAGGAGCCGGTCGGTCACGTCCTTGGTAACACGCGCCTGGTCTTCTCTTGTCTTCAGCACGCAGGCCAGCGTTTCAAAGATGAGCTCGCGCTGATCATGCAGGTTGTTGCGTCCGCCAAGACCAATCAGCGCAGAGGCCCAGTCGATGGTCTCGGCAACGCCGGGTACCTTGGCCAGATCTTCCTTGCGCAAATTGCCCATCAGTTCTGCGATCTGCAGCGCCAACTTGGCATCGAGACCCTCGACACGGCTGAGCAGGATCCGTGCCTCACGATCTGGCGCCGGATAGTCAACATAGTGATAGAGACAACGGCGCCGCAGGGCATCGGAGAGTTCGCGGGTGCCATTGGAGGTCAGCACGACACGCGGAATGCTCTTCGCCCCGACGGTCCCGAGCTCGGGGATCGACACCTGATAATCCGACAGGATCTCTAGGAGGAAGGCTTCAAACTCTTCGTCAGCCCGGTCAATCTCGTCGATCAGCAGAACCGGCGCCTTGTCCTGCCGGATGGCCGCCAGCAAGGGACGCTCCAGCAGGTATTTTTCGGAAAACACCGCTTCCTCGATCGCATCGGCGGTTTCGCCCGAGCCCTCATGAGCCTTGATCGCCAGAAGCTGGCGTTGATAATTCCATTCGTAAATAGCGTCCGAACGATCCAGTCCTTCATAGCACTGCAGGCGGATCAGATCGGTGTTTTCAAGCTTGGCCAATGCCTTGGCAACTTCGGTCTTGCCGACGCCGGCCTCGCCCTCAAGAAGCAGTGGCCGCTTCAGCATTTCGGTCAGGACCAGCGCTGTTGCGAGACCTTCGTCTGCCACATAGCCGGTTTCGGCCAGTGCCGTTGCCAGTTGCTGCTTGGTTGTTGTCATGGGACTGACTTCATCGTCACAAGGTGATCAAAAGGACTGAGCCACCGGCCGCGGGTCAGACCCGCGACCGGCATATTCAAACTCAGCCGTGTGCGCCCAGATTCTTGGCGACCTGCCAGACGCGCCATGCATCATGCGGCATCTGGATGTGCGTCGAGCCAAGGAAGCCGAAGGCGTCGTTGACCGCATTGGAGAAGGCCGGGACACCGCCCACATTGGGGCTTTCGCCAACGCCCTTTGCACCAATCGGGTGATGCGGGCTTGGTGTCACCGTGTGGTCTGTCTCCCAATGCGGGGTCTCCACCGCAGTCGGCAGGAAGAAGTCCATAAAGGACGCGCCCATGACATTGCCCATCTCGTCGTAGCTGATCTCCTGACCCATCGCGATGGCGAAGGCTTCTGTCAGGCCGCCGTGAACCTGCCCCTCAATGATCATCGGGTTGATGCGCGTGCCGCAATCATCCAGAGCATAGAAGCGACGGGTTTTGGCGACGCCAGTGTCGACATCGATGTCCATAACGCAGAAATAGGCGCCGAACGGATAGGTCATGTTGGGCGGGTCGTAGTAGGATACGGCCTCAAGGCCCGGCTCAATGCCGGGGGGCGGCGCGTTGTAGGCTGCCCAGGCGATTTCTTTCATCGACTTGCGCGCTTCCGGATTGCCCTTCACCTGGAACCCATCGATGTCCCACTCGAGATCGAACTCAGAGACTTCGAGCATGTGTGCCGCAATCATCTGCGCTTTCGCGCGGATCTTGCGAGCCGCAAGGGCGATGGCTGCACCTGCGACCGGTGTCGAACGCGAACCGTAGGTCCCAAGACCATATGGCGCGGTGTCCGTATCACCTTCCTCGACCATGATGTCCGCTGCCGGAATACCAATCTCGGTGGCAATGATCTGCGCCCAGGTGGTTTCGTGACCCTGGCCCTGGGACTTGCTGCCCATGCGAGAGATCACGGAGCCGGTTGGGTGAATGCGTATTTCCGCACTGTCAAACATGGCCACGCCGAGAATGTCGCAGTTCTTGGAAGGACCTGCACCGACGATCTCGGTGAAGAAGCAGACGCCGATACCCATGATTTCCCGGGTTTCGCCGCGTTTGAAAGCTTCCTGCTTGGCTTTCTGCTCCTCGCGCAAACCGCGGTAGTCGATGGCATCCATCGCCTTGTGCATGGCGGTGTGATAATCGCCGCTGTCATACTCCCAGCCGAGAGCCGAGTTGTAGGGGAACTGCTCCGCCTTGATGAAGTTCTTCAGGCGAAGGTCCGCAGGATCCATCCCAAGCTTTTGCGCCAGAACATCCATACCGCGTTCGATGCAGTAAGCTGCCTCGGTCACGCGGAAGGAGCAGCGATAGGCCACACCGCCCGGCGCCTTGTTGGTGTAGACACCGTCAACGGACAGATGCGCGACCGGGAAGTCGTAAGACCCGGTGACGATGTTGAAGAAGCCGGCAGGCCACTTGCTGGGATCGGCGCAGGCGTCGAAGCCACCATGATCACCCAGAACGTGGACCTTGAGGCCTGTTACAGTGCCGTCCTTCTTGGCCGCAATCTCGGTGGTCATGTGATAGTCGCGCGCAAAGGACGTGGTGGAGAGATTCTCCATGCGGTCCTCAACCCACTTCACAGGCTGGCCCGTTACAATCGATGCAACAATCGAGCAGATGTAGCCCGGATAGGCACCCACCTTGTTGCCGAAGCCGCCACCGACATCGGGCGCAATCACATGGATCTTGTGCTCGGGGATGGTCGAAAGCAGTGAGGCGACCGTGCGAATGACGTGAGGCGCCTGGAAGGTGCCGTAAAGGGTCAGCTCACCGTTCACCTTGTCCATGGACGCAAGGCACTGGCAGGTCTCCAATGGAGATGGATGGGTCCGGTGATAGGAGATCATCTCCTTGACCGTGACCTCGGCCTCGGCAAAGGCCTTGTCCGTGGCGTCTTCATCACCAACCGACCAGTTGAAGATATGGTTGTGATGCTTACGCGGTCCGTGAGCCCCTTCCATCTTGCCTTCCAGGTCGGGCCGCAGCACCGGAGCATCCGGGTCCATCGACTTGAACGGATCTACCAAGACAGGCAGTTCTTCGTACTCGACCTCGATCAGCTGGATCGCATCGTCGGCGATATAGCGGTCTTCGGCGACGACGAAGGCGACTTCCTGGTTCTGGTACAGCACCTTGCCGTCGGCCAGAACCATCTGGACGTCACCGGCCAATGTCGGCATCCAGGCCAGGTTCACACCCTTCAGGTCTTCCGCAGTCAGCACCGCGATCACGCCTGGTATTTTCAGCGCCTCGGTCGCATCGATCTTGGTGACCTTGGCGTGGGCATAGGGAGAGCGGACAAAATCGCCATGCAGCATGCCGGGCATCTTGATGTCGTCGACATACTTGCCCTTGCCCTGGGTGAAACGAATGTCTTCAACGCGCTTGCGCTTGCAGCCCATGCCTTCGAGGGCGGCTTCGCGCTGTTCCCGTGACGGGGTCATGTCATTCATTCTGCAGCCTCCTGATAGTCACGGCCGTTCAGCTTCGCTGCGGCGTATTGGATGGCCTTCACGATGTTCTGGTAACCGGTGCAACGACACAGGTTGCCCGCAATGCCAAAGCGGATTTCCTCTTCTGTCGGATCCGGATTTTCCTGAAGCAAAGTATGCGCACGGGTGATCATGCCTGGTGTACAGAACCCGCACTGCAGCCCATGCATCTGGCGGAAACCTTCCTGGAGCGCAGACAATGTACCGTCCGCGTTTGCCATACCCTCGATCGTGGTCAGCTCGGCATTGTTCGCCTGGGCGGCAAAGAGCGTGCAGGACTTGACTGACATGCCGTTCATATCAACGGTGCAGGCGCCGCAATGGGACGTCTCGCAGCCGATGTGCGGGCCGGTCAGGTTCAGGTCTTCGCGCAAAAAATGGATCAGAAGCGTACGCGGCTCAACGAAGCGCTGCACCTTCTTGCCGTTGACGGTCATCGTCACCGGGATCTGTTCAATCTCGCTCATGGTGTCTCTCTCCCTCAGCCTTTTGCGCGTTCTGCGGCACGGGCCAGAGCCCGCTCCAGCATGACGCCGGCCATTTTCGTGCGATACTCGGCAGGTCCACGGCCATCGGCCGCCGGCATGGTGATGGCTTCGGCTGCTGCGACAGCGCGCGTGACCGTGTCTGCATCGAGTGTCGACCCGTTGAGGATCTCACTCGCCTGAGCGGCATAAAGCGGTGTGTCAGCCACATTCGTCAGCGCGACCGAACAGCTTGAAACCGTGTCGCCGGACATGGTGACCAACACGGCGGCGGCAGCGGTCGCATAGTCGCCGACCTTGCGTTTCAGTTTTTCATAGGCAAAGCCATGGCCTGCCGGCGGGGTCGGGATTTTGACTGCCGTCACCAGTTCTTCGGGAGCAAGTGCCGTGAAGTAGGCCGCCTCGTAGAAATCGCGAGCTGCGACTTCCCGCTCACCATCCGGACCGGCGAGCACGTAGACCGCGTTCAGACATTGCATAAGACCAGGCAAGTCGTTGCCCGGATCGCCGTTGGCAACGTTGCCGCCGATTGTTCCCATGTACCTGATTTGAGGGTCTGCGATCATCAGGGACGTTTCGCGAATGATCGGCAGCTTGGCAATCAGCAGATCCGAGTTGACCAATTCGTGCTGGGTTGTCATGGCGCCGATAACGATCGTGTCGCCGACTTCCTGCATACCCTTGAGATCCGCAACGCCGCTCAAATCAATGAGATGTTCAGGCGCTGCCATCCGCAGCTTCATCATGGGGATCAGGCTGTGTCCGCCGGCCAGAGGCCGAGCTTCATCGCCGTGGCTGACCAGAAGCGATACGGCTTCCGCAACAGACGACGGCCTGTGATAGATAAACTCTCCGGGGATCACGTGCTTCCCTCCCTCATTCGCCAAACCGTCAGGCGATGACGATCAGCTTAAACCTCTCCAAGGTGGTCACCGCGTTCCCAGTTTGCCGGCCTGCGGATCCGCTCGCGAATGCGGATTGAACCGGAGGCGTTTCAGCATCGACTGGGCCAACTGCGACAACCGACCACAGGGTGCAAAGCAGTGCACTGCAAAAACAACGAGGCCTGCACGGACGGAGCGAAAAACGCATGGATTGCGAGATCTACGCACGAAATACGTCAGTAACATTGACGCATTTCATGACCTAGATCGAAGGCGCAAGGAAAATTAATTCCATATAAATCGGATACTTATAGGAAAATCTCAAAACCTGAAGGTGGTGATGGCCTAGACTCGGACGGCTTTGAACGCATCTGCACGAAATGCCGCTCCTGGGCATTTCGGACGCACCGCACATACACCTTATACGTGTCACGATAGGGAAGCCGCCATGAAACCTGACGCTGGCGCGCTATTGCGCGGCGGCCGTTGACTGCAGCTCATTGTCCCTATCATCGCGATCAGCGAGACGGGCTTTCACGCGGCTCCAACGGGAACGGCTGACGGGAACCTGGTGTGGCTCTTCGCCCTGCAGCGTCAGCACACCGCTGTCCCCGGCGCGCTTGTAGCCATCCACGCGCGTGAGGTTGACGATATGGCTGCGATGCACCCGGCTGAACAGTTTTGGATCCAGGAGCCGCTCGACTTCACTGATCGCCAGTGGGCAGAAAAGCGTTCGTGTTCCGTCGAACAACTGGGTGTAATGCGCATCGGCCTGGACCGAGACAACATCCTGAATACCGATCTGGCATTTCACACCATCACGCTCAACCGGCAGCGTTCGCTTGAAACCGGAGCTTCCTCGTTGACCTGGCGCTGCCTGCAGTCCCGCCGGCGGCCTCTTGGCATCAGTTCCCGCCGCCTGCTCCCTTGCCTCCGCGGGGATGGCATCTTCCATTTCTGCGTCAACATCATTCGCAGCAAGGCTCTGCGCTGCTGCTTCGAAGTCGCTGCCTAGGCTTTGCGAACCAGCCACCGCTTCCTCGCGGGCAGGCACGAGGGCAAGAAGGAAGAGGCCCGAGACCAGGAAGGCGACGCATGCCACCACAATTGCAAGCGTACCGGGCGAAACGGACGGTGACCCGAAGCCGACCACCGTGTCGCGCGGTGTGAGCGTCATGCCCGCCATCGCCGTGTAATGCATCGCCGAAATGGCAAGTGCGAGCACAAGGGCTGAAACGACCATTGGCGGCTGCCGGCCAACGCCGAAGGAGAGCCAGAGCGCGAGGCCGGCAGCGTTAAAGGCAACGAGAAAACTTGCAACGATATAGACGGGATCGTGGCTCATGTTCGAAGACGCATGGAGGGCGTACATGCCCAGATAATGCATGATGCAGATACCCGCCCCCATCACCAGGGCTGACAGGCCGAGACGAAGGGCCGTGAGAGACCCATGGCTGGCGGCAAATACGGCCAGACCAACGACGAGAACACACACCAGAAACGAGAGCAGCGTCGGCAACACGAGAAAATCGACGGCCACGGGCAGTTGCGCAGCGAGCATGCCGACGAAGTGCATCGACCAAATCGCCAGGGCCAATGTCAAAGCGGCGCCGGCAAGCAGCAACCTTCTGCGCGGATCAACCGCATCTGTCACCTGAACAGAAAGGCTCAAGCCAACGAAGCTGCCTTGAAAAGCAACCACCAGGGACAATGCAACGAGCCAGGGCTCGTGCGAAACGGACATGCAGGCTCTCCTCCCTCATGCGGTCGTTTAAGCGTCTTGCCAACCAGATTGAAGTTTAGACTATTGAAGCTGCGTCACCAAGCAACGAGACAAAAACAAATTCACGCCTCAAAGAATAACAGCGTTTCACAAAGCTGCTCAAAATTTAAATTCGCGCGGAAAATCACAGAAAATTTCGAGCGATACTCGCTCAAAACCAAGCAGAACCTAAGGGTGGAAAAGAAATCGGCGTAAATTCACAACCGAGACCTCGCGTTAAAGCTGTTGCCTGATTGCAAGGTCAAGATCCAGGACCGCGAACCGCCCTTGTCCATGTGTCTTTTGGCAAGGTATCTCTTGTCTCTCAACCATCCATCTGGAGGAAATAGCGATGGCCCTTGCAGGAAAAACCGTTCTCGTCACCGGCGCAAGTTCGGGAATTGGACGGCAAACAGCCAAGGCGTTTCTGCAAGCTGGCGCGAGCGTCATCCTCACGGGCCGGCGCCAGGAGCGCCTTCAGGAGACCGCCGATGAAAGCGGTGGGGATGCATTCTGCGTTCCCTGCGACGTTTCGGATGCCGATCAGATCGAGGACCTCTTCAAGGCGATCAAGCACCGATTCGGTCGGCTCGACGTCTGCTTCAACAACGCCGGAAACAACGTGCCCGCGAAGACCATCGACGAAATCACGGTGGCGGAATGGCAGACGGTGTTGAACGTCAATCTGCACGGCGCGTTTCTGATCGCACGCGGGGCCTTCGAGATCATGCGCCATCAGAGCCCGCAAGGCGGACGCATCATCAACAACGGCTCGATCTCCGCGCATGTGCCTCGTCCTGGTTCGGCGCCCTATACTGCGACGAAACACGCCATCACCGGGCTGACGAAGTCATTGTCTCTGGACGGACGGCCGTTCGACATTGCCTGCGGCCAGATCGACATTGGCAATGCAGCGTCTGAGATGACCGCCAACTTCTCGCAAGGTCTGCCACAAGCGAACGGCAGCGTCATGCCCGAACCGGTGATGGATGTGTCCCATATCGCCGACGCGGTACTCCATATGGCGGATCTCCCGCTTTCGGCCAATGTGCAGTTCATGACCATCATGGCGACAAAAATGCCCTTCGTTGGACGCGGCTGATCCTCAGCCTTTTTTTCCGACAGCCATCTCCCGCTTGCCGGCGAAGCCCTTGCACTTGTTGATGGCAAAGCCGGCAGTCTGAAGATTGCGGCGAACCCAGCCGGCGGAGGTGTAAGTCGCAAGGGTGCCGTCTACTGCCGTTAGCTTAAAAGCGGCTTTGAGCAACTCCTCGCCCCAAAGCTCCGGGTTTTTTGAGGGGCTGAACCCGTCAAGATACCAGGCATCAATTTCAGGCACGACGACCTTTCCGCGAACAGGTTCGTCGACCATCTCCCGCGCATCACCGACCGCCAAAAGAAGCTCGGCGCCCTCGAAGGCGAAGCGACACCAACCGGGTTCCGGAGCCCATGTCTGAAGAAGTTCTTTCGTTTCAGCTGCCAGTTCCGGAAAGGCGCCCAGCGCACGTTCCAGCTGATCTTTGGTCATTGGAAACAATTCGAACGACAGAAATGTCAGCTTTGGAGCCGTTCCAAGCCTACGCAGCGCTTGAAGCGTGGTGAGAAAGTTCAGCCCAGTTCCAAAACCGAACTCGGCGATTGCAAAAGTCTCGCGATCCTGCCAGCGCTCCGGAAGACCATTGCCGCCCAGGAAGACGTGGCGTGTTTCTTCGAGTCCGCCAGCGCGAGAGAAATAGGTATCCTGAAAGGCAGATGCTCTTGGCACGTTTTCCTCCAGCCACTCGAGGTCAGGCGCTGAATGCAACGCCGACACTGTATCAGGTGGCTTTGATGTCGTTTTGCTCATCGGGTGGTGTCCGGCAGCTCTTGAGTTCTTCCGCCTGTCCTTTTAAGCGGGCAGTTCCGGCGGATAAAGTCCGTTGCTTGTCTGTCCACCGTCCCCAGCTTGCTGGGCGAAAGGCCCGCCATGCCCACTGCCCTGCTCAAACGCTATGATCTTGCCTTGGTTGGAGGAGGTATATTCGGCCTCTCCATCGCTTATGAGGCCCTTCAACAGGGCATGAGCGTTGTCGTGCTGGAGGCAGACAAGGTGGGCGCCGGTGCGAGCGGCGGACTTCTGGGGGCGCTCATGCCGCATATGCCAGCGCGCTGGAACCCCAAAAAGGAGTTTCAGTTCCAGGCACTTTCCAGTCTCGAAGCCCACGCACGTGTGCTGGAAGCTGAGACAGGCCTTACCACGGGCTACAAGCGCTGCGGCCGGATCCTTCCACTGACCACCCAGGATAAACTGGATCATCATATTGAGCGCGCAGAGGAAGCGCTGGAGCGCTGGCAGCCCCAGAACACCGGCTTTAGCTATGAAGTCGAACCTGCCGGCAGCCGATCTGACTGGCTTTGCGCCGATGCTGCACCTTTCGGCATTGTCTATGAAACCCTTGCGGCCCGGATCTCGCCAAGAGCGTATTTGGGTGCGCTTGCCTCTTATGTCCAAGACCACGGCCTGCTGCTCGAGGGGACAGCCTATGAAGGATACGATGAAGCATCTGGCTCATTGCACCTTTCAAACATGGGACAAAAGCTTGCCGCCGACAGACTGGTTCTCGCGAGCGGCCCTGCCTGTTTCAAGCAGATTGAAGCCCTCACCGGTGAGATGATCGGGCGTGGTGAAAAGGGGCAAGCGCTCCTGCTGGAAGGGGCCGGCCTCGAAAATCACCCAGCCATTTATTGCGATGGCCTCTACGTTGTTCCCCATGACGATGGAACAATCGCGGTCGGCAGCACATCAGATCGCGACTTCACCACCGCGACCGTTGACCCGGAACGCACCGACGAGCTGATACGACGTGCCACGGCGTTCTGCCCTGCTCTGAAGGGACGCGAGCTTTTAACGGTTTGGGCAGGCATTCGCCCTCGCTGCAACAAGCGCGACGCCCTGGTCGGCCAATTGCCCAACAGTTCACGGGTCTTCGCAGCCACCGGTGGCTTCAAGATTTCTTTCGGCATCGCCCATCTGATCGCAAAGTGCCTGGTCGCAGAGCTCATGGGACAGGAGTCCGAGATTTCACTTCCGCCGAGCTACTTGCCTGGACACCATTTTTCGGAATTCGGCCAAGACCACACGCGTTGAAGAAGTCAGGTTCTAAATTGCTCGATCAAAATAAAAAAGGCGCCAAATTGGCGCCCTTCAGAAACTAGCGATTACGGCTTGGATCAGCCAAACACCAAGCTTGCCATGAAAAACAGAAGATAGCCAGTCAAGGCCATGGAGCCCCAGAACAGAACGTTCTTAACGACCAAAAAAGCATGCGCCGGCGGCGACTTCCGTCTGGTTTCGCCGATGTGTGCAGCCGTGAAAGCCATGGCCAGGAAACTCCGAAGTTCGGGTGTAATCTGCGAGAACACCCTAGCCAGGCCAAGTTTAACGGCGCGTAAAACAGGTTGGTTAATCTTTTGTAAATTTTCCACATCAACTGCCGCCTAAAAAGGGCGTACCGCTTCTGCTCCATTCGTCCTTGTTCACCTCTTCCAAGACATTACTCTCTGCCGCTCTAGTGCCAATCAAGGAAGCATGAAATGAGCCTCAACAGCGTTCGCAACCATCTTGCCGAGGCTGCGCCGGAGCTTCGCGTCCTCGAGACAGATGCCAGCAGCGCGACGGTTGAGCTCGCCGCAGCAGCCCATGGTGTTGAGCCGGCACAGATCGCAAAGACACTGTCCTTTCGATTGAAGGACGAGGTTTTCCTCGTTGTTGCGCGCGGCGATGCGCGGCTGGACAACAAGAAGGCCAAGACCGCATTTGGCGGCAAGGTCAAAATGCTGGGCCGTGAAGAGGTCGAGGAGATAACGGGTCACCCTGTCGGCGGTGTCTGCCCCTTCGGTCTCGCCAGCCCCCTGAAAGTCTACCTGGACGAGAGCCTCAAGGCCTTTGACGAAGTCATCCCTGCGGCGGGCGCAACCAACGCAGCGGTCCGCGTTTCACCGGTCCGCATGGCGGAGATCACGTCAGGCACCTGGGTCGATGTTTGTCAGGACCCTGCCAGCTGAGAACTGCCAGCGTTCTTGCACATCATATGTAAGCGGATGCGGCGATTGGGCGCCTTCGAACTCGTTGCAGGAAAACTTGAGCCTGCTAGGATAGTTTTCATCAACAAACGATGAGGCCCCAAATGCTTGGCATGTCCCGCCGGGAGTTTCTCCTTGGCAGTGCAGGAACTCTGACGGCCTTTGCCGGCGGAAGTCTGATTGCGAACCATGCGAGCGCCGCGGACCTGACGCTGCCGATCAAAACGCTGAGCCACAGCCTCCTGCCCGATACCGTCACGGAAAACATGATGGGATTTGGGGCGGGCGGACCACCACCTGTGCTTCGGCTCAAGCAAGGTGAAGCCTTCACCATCGATGTGGTCAATCAGCTGGATGAGGCCTCCATCGTGCATTGGCATGGCCTGCGCATCGACAACCGCATGGACGGTGTCCCCTATCTGACCCAGCAGCCCATTGAGCCCGGGGAGCAGTTTCGCTACACGCTCGTCGCACCCGATGCAGGCACGTTCTGGTATCATCCGCATTGCAACACGCTGGAACAGATGGCCAGGGGTCTGACCGGTGTCATGGTTGTGGAAGAGACAGAAGATCCCGGCTTCGATCAGGACCTGCCGCTGAACATTCGTGACTTTCGCCTCGCCGGTGATGGCCAATTCACCAGCCTCTTTAAGCCGCGCAATGCTGCAAGAGGCGGTACGCTTGGCACCGTGTCGACAGTGAACTGGCAGAGTGAGCCGGTCTATGATCTGCCTGCCGGCAGCCTCACCCGCCTGCGGCTCGCTGTCACCGACCTCACGCGGGTCGGCACCTATGATCTCAGCAAGGCTGATGCTGCCGTCATCGCGCTTGATTCCAATCCGCTTTCGAAGCCGATTGCCCCGGAAGGCATCGTGCTGTCACCGGGACAAAGGGCGGACATCGCCCTGCGTGTTCCCGAAACCGAGGGCGAGATCGTCACCTTGACCCGGCGCTCAGCCAAGGGCCCGAAGGTCATCGCCCGTTTTCGCGCAATTGGAACCAGCGCCGGCAGAAGCCTTTCCGAGCTGCGCCCACTGGCTCCCAACCCCGTGCCAGAAGCCGATCTTGCAAATGCAGAGGTTCTCGATTTCGTTTTCGGCTGGTCGCCGGAGAGCACGGCGCCCCAGCCCGGCATCTGCGGCAGCCTCGGATACACATTCTGGTCGATCAACCGCGTCGCCTGGGAGGGTGACACGCCTAACCCGGTTGAACCGCTTGCGCTCATGCGGCTTGGGAAATCCTATATCCTGCGGTTCCGCAACGAGACTCCCAACGCCCATCCCATCCACTTGCATGGTCTGTCGTTCAAGCTGCTGCGATCGAACAAGCGGGCCTTGCCTCCGCTGGTGACGGATACGGCGCTTCTCCTGGCCGAAGAAACCATGGAAGTCTCGCTCGTGGCCGACAATCCGGGCAACTGGGCTTTCCATTGCCATGTAATCGAACACCAGAAGACAGGCCTCACCGGCTACATCCGTGTTGATGCTTGAAAGAGCTTCCGCTCTGGTCCCGGCAATGTAATCAAATGCCCGGCCTTGATACATTTTATTGCTGCGGATCCTCTGGTCTCGCGGCACAAGGCCATTATAACCTTAATTCAGGTTCATCGGGGTTCTGGCTATGATTAGGCAAATATCGACTTTTTTCGCAATCGGCCTGCTGTCGCTTTCGCCGCTCGGATCACAGGCGCAAGAATTGACGATCGCGGATGCACACATCCACTACAGTCACGACGCCTGGGATATTTTTCCGCCCGCCAGGGCTATCGAGATCCTCAGGGACGCCAACATCCGCAAGGCTTTCGTTTCAAGCTCCAGCGATGATGGCACCCAGATGCTTTACGAGGAAGCGCCTGACCTGATTGTGCCCGTCCTGCGCCCCTATCGCCGCCGCGGCGAGACACGCAGCTGGCTGCATGATCCAACTGTCCTCGATCACGTCCGAAGCCGTCTCGAAGTCAATGAATACGCCGGCATCGGTGAGTTTCACGCCTATGGCGAGGACATCAACGGCGACGTGATGCAAGGCATCATCGCGCTGGCACGGCAGTACGATCTGTTCCTGCACGCTCATTCGGACGCCGAAGCGGTCCACCTGATTTTCAAGCATTTTCCTGAAGCACGAGTTCTCTGGGCCCACTCGGGGTTTGACAGTCCGGATGAGATCCGCGCAGTTCTGGAGCAATATGACACGCTCTGGGCCGACCTTGCCTTTAGATCAGACCACGCGTCTGGAAGCGCGGTGGACGAAGACTGGCAGAAGCTCTTTGAAGACTTTCCGGATCGCTTCATGCTCGGAACCGACACCTATACGCCAGAACGCTGGCCCTATATCGCCGCAAACGCGGACTGGAGCCGGGAATGGCTTGCCACCCTGCCGCCGGAGCTCGCCGCAAACATTGGCCACCGCAATGCGGAGGCACTCCTGACCGCGTCGAACAGCCAATGACGGCGAATATCGCCAGAGCAATCTGCTTTGTCGCGATGGCGGCCTTGCTCTCGGTTGCGCCGGCACTTGCAGATTGCGGCGATGAGACAGGTCTTTTGATCAAGGGCGACACCGCAGTTCTGCACGCCACGCCACCGCCATCTGCTCTTGAGGTCGGTGAGCCCTTTGCGCTGACCCTTGAGATCTGCGAGGCGGCGGCAGGCATGGAGGTCATCCGTTTAAACGCCCGCATGCCAGCCCATGGCCATGGCATGAATTATGAGCCGGAACTCTCACGTTTGGACGATGGACGATATCTCGCCGAAGGGATGCTCTTGCACATGCCCGGGGAATGGGAGTTCGTCGTGGATGTCCGGAGCTCCGATCAAAGCGAGCGGCTGACTGCAGCCGTTGACCTCAAGCCATGACCGGCCGGGCAGCGTCCATTGCCCTATTGATCTGCGTTGCAAGTTCGTCCTTTTTTGCGAGGACGGCGGCTCACGCCAACGATCGTTTCACCTCCGACGAACGGGCGATGATCAGTGCAAATGGTCCCTGGCCGCTGAATCCCACTCCCGACCCTTCCAATCGCTTTTCTGGCGACCAAACCGCGATTGCGTTCGGAAAGGACCTGTTTTCGGACCCTCGACTTTCGCGCGACGAAAATCTCTCCTGCACAAGCTGTCACGTACCAGAACTCGGTTTCACCGACGGTCTTGAGAGAAGCACGGGCATCGGCGAAGTTGATCGCAATGCGCCCGCGATCGCCAATCTCGCGAATTTTCGTTGGTTTGGCTGGGACGGACGGTCCGACACACTTTGGGGCCAGAGCATACATCCCATTCTCAACGACCTGGAGATGGCAGCAACGGCCGCTGACATCGCCGCTCAAATGGCTGGCCAGGAAGATCTGGCCGCGCGATATGAGCAGGCGACCCAGACCAACCCGGCTGATGAGACACCGGAGGCCATTCTCGTCAACACGGGCAAGATCCTGGCAGCCTATCAAGAGACACTGCGGACCCCTCGCACGCGTTTTGATGATTATCGTGATGCACTCGTTACGGGTGCCACAGCCGGTCAGGTCGCCTACCCCGATGCTGCCAAACGCGGCCTGAAGATCTTCACCGGCAAGGGCAAATGCAGCATCTGCCATTTCGGCCCGCTGTTCACGAATGGCGAGTTTCATAGCATCGGTATCAAGCACTTTGCAGCAGCAGATCGGGTCGACACCGGGCGATACGGCGGCCTGAAAGCCTTTCGCGAGAGCAAGCTCAACCGTCTCGGCCCCCATAGCGACGAAGACCAGGCGCTCGCGGCCAAAGCGCCAAGCGCCTACGCAGCCTTCCTTCACAGCAACTGGGGTGCCTATCGCGTGCCCTCCTTGCGAAATGTTGGCGCGACCGCTCCCTACATGCATGACGGCAGCCTGGCGACGCTTGAGGATGTTGTCGACCATTACTCCGACATGAACATGGACCGTCTCCACTCGGACGGCGAAACTCTTCTGAGGCCGCTCGATTTGTCGGCGCAAGAACGCGCGGACATCGTTGCGTTTCTGCACACGCTGACCGCCGCACCTGTCGCTTCTGCGGCCGGAGATTAGTCCGCGCTATCGATCGACAACCTTGTTCGAGAAAACGTGAAGAGAAATCCACGCCGCTGACATTACTTCGGCCCGCAAGAGCTCTATACTTACACCGTGGTGTTTCCATTCGCGCCCCACCGCTCTCGGTTCATTTGGCATCGGGCAAAGCGTCAAGTTATTCGAAGGAGAAACAGGCATGAAAGCCCCAGCCTACAACCGTCGTTCCTTTCTGATTGGTGCTGGTCTCTGCAGCGCCTCCCTCATCCGTCCTCCTTTGGGCCTCGTGTCCGCAGCAAATGCGGCAACCGGTGTGGCTCCGACAGCCTCCATGCGCGGCGGCAGCAACAACTACAGTCCAAACGCACCGCTGGTCGACAATCTGGGCAAGGGTTTCTGGGTCTCTGGAACAGTCAGAAAGGCTGGCGGCGGTGAGCCCCTTTCCAATGTGCGCATTCAGATCTGGGCGGCTACTGAGCGCGGCGGCGAGCGCGAACCGAGCAACCATGGCAGCGTTTTGACCGCCGCCGACGGAACCTTCCGGCTCGAGATGTCCCAGATTCTGCCCAACTTCGGCCAGCCTCATGCGCATCTGGCCTATGATGACGGAGCCTTCAAAACGGTATTTCTGCGCCCCGTGATGGGCAGCAGAAGCGATACCAGCGTCCAGGCCCATTTCGTCCTTGCATCAGCCTGACGCCGAGCGCCAAGGCGTGCTGCCAGACAACAAGCAAGCCGTCACCCGGCGCCTCGCCGGCTGCTTGGTCTGGGCAGCAGTGGCGGGACTTTCGCTCTGGCCGGTTCTGATTGCCGCTGCGAGCCCATACATCGTCGGCCGCAGCGCAGTCTACATCGCGGCAGGACTTGCTGGCGCGCTGTCGCTGGCGCTCCTCTTCGTCCAGCCGCTTCTGGCAGCAGGCCTTCTTCCTGGTCTGACCGGTCTACACGGTCGCCGGTGGCATCGTGTCGCCGGCTTTCTGATTGTGGCGGCCGTGGCGGTCCACATTGGCGGGCTTTACATCACCAGCCCGCCGGACGCCCTTGATGCCCTGCTTCTGGTCTCGCCAACTCCCTTTTCCATCTACGGTGTGGCCGCCATGTGGGGCCTCGTCCTGACGGTTGTGCTGGTGGCTTTTCGAAAGCACCTCCGCCTGCGCCCATTGGCCTGGCGCATCATCCACAACGCCCTGGTCGCGGGCGTGGTGGCGACCAGTGTCGCCCATGCCCTTCTGATCGAGGGCACAATGGGCAGCCTGTCGAAGATCGTCCTTTGCAGCTGCGCTGTGCTCACCACAGCCGCAGTTACCCTCTACCTTCGGGTGATCAAACCACGCCGCAAGCGAGAGGCTTTGGCCCAAAAGGCCCATGGAACGGCTTCTGACCTTTCCGCAAGATCGTGACTTCCTCAGCTTGAGACCTGCCATTGCCGAGAAATTCCAGACCCGTTTTCAGGACAGCATCAAACCATTCAAACAACGTTTGAAATTTTCCATCAATCAGTCTAAATCGATGGGGGGAAATGGGGAGTGGAAATGGTCTCGGAAACAACGGCACAACGCATTCTTCGGAACGCAGAACATCTGATGGCGTCAAATGGGATTGCGTCGACTTCTGTCCGACAAATTACGGACGCCTCCGAGGCCAATGTTGCTTCTGTGAACTATTACTTCGGCAGCAAATCAGAGCTTCTGCTGGAGTTGTTGAAAGACCGGTTCTCACAATTGGATGCTGAACTTCTGGCAAGGGTGAATGCCGTCGAGAAGAATGCCGCGGGAGCACGTCCCAAGGTGCGTGATCTGACAGCGGCCTATTTTGACGCTCTGGCGCATCTGGGTTTCAATTCGGAAACCGGGCAGCTGGATCCTTTTATTCTTCTTATTCAAAGAGCCGCTGCTGAGCAGGAAGAAGTTCTAGAGAAAGCCCAGGATTTTAGCGCGCCGGGCCTCTCCAAATTGATGTCTTTGTTGGCTGAAAGCATTCCTGAGAACCAGGGGCAGGACATTGAGATTAAAACACTTCTACGTCTGATGTTTACAACATCTGTTGCTGCGATGCCGACGATGAACGCCGAGCGCAAGAACGACATGCAGTTTTCAGCTGTCCGGGACTTCTTGTTTGCGGGGGTAGAAGCCTACCTGATGCGGATCGCAGGCAAAACCTGAGTTTAATGCTCTTGTAAAACCAGCCCACTTTTGGCATCACCGGACGACTTCAATTTTCGGCTTTCGTAAAGCCGCAATTCAAAACGAACGCTCAGCCAATCGATAGACATAGCCAGGCGTCCAGATATGGAGACGACAATGCGCGCATTTCGTTGGGCTGCTGTTATTTTGGCGTGTGGGCTCGGGAGTCAAATTGCGCTCGCTGATACCTTGTCGATCGAAACCGCCACGGGAAATGTCGATGTCCCACGCGGTCCCCAGAAGTTGGTTGTCTTCGACATTGCAGCCCTGGACACACTGAACGCCCTCGGGGTTCCGGTCGCTGGAACGCCTGAACAGGTTTATGTCGACTACCTGAAGCCTGTGGCTAAAGACGCCGAGAAAGTAGGGTCACTCTTCGAACCTGACTTTGAAGCCATAAATGCCCTGCAGCCTGATCTGATTGTCGCAGGTGGGCGATCCTCCAAACAAGTTGACGCGCTTTCAGAATTCGCACCGACCATCGATATGACGATTTGGGGCGATGGCCTTTTGACACAGGCGATCACACGGCTGCACGCTTATGGGGCACTGTTTGGCAAGGAAGACGCTGCTCAAAAATTGGAAGATGATCTCAATAGCGCCGTCAATGCAGTAAAAACACAAAGCACCGTTGCCGGGAAAGCTCTCATAGTGCTGACAAACGGACCAAAGATCAGCGTCTATGGCAAAGGGTCTCGCTTCGGCTGGCTCCATACAGAACTGGGAATCGAGCCGGTGATCGAAGACGTTAAATCGTCGACCCACGGCGAAGCGGTTTCCTTCGAGTTCATTCGAGATGCGAACCCGGATTGGCTTATCGTGATTGATCGTGCTGCTGCGATTGGTCAAGACGCAACGTTGGCGGCCGAGACTCTCGACAACAAACTGGTTGCCGAAACCACGGCCTGGAAGTCCGGACAGGTTATCTTTCTTGATGCGAGCAAGATCTACATTGCGGCAGGTGGCTATCAATCGCTGATGGGCACTTTGGCGGAAATTTCAGCGGCATTCCAGAAAGCCGACTAGTCGGATACCAATAGCTTGCGCCATCACTTTGCTCCCTTGCAACGGACATCGGCACTTTGGCCGATTGTCCTTGCGGTTGTCCTTCTCGGACTGGTCGCCGGGAGCCTCGTGACCGGAGCAGCGAATGTGTCAGCTCTCGACCTCTTTCGCCGCGGCGAAAGTGGCGACATCTTGCTTGTCAGCAGATTGCCCAGGACACTGGCGACCATCCTTACCGGAGCGTCTTTGGCTGTCGCTGGCGTCATTATGCAGACGCTGGTCCGCAACCGCTTCGTAGAACCGGCCACAACCGGAACCGGCGAATGCGCAGCCCTTGGGTTGTTGGCAACACTGCTTCTGGTTCCGGGCGCTCCCCTTTTGGCCAAGATGGCGATTTCCAGCGCCGCGGCATTTGCAGGAACGGCAATCTTCCTCGCATTGGTGAGCAGGCTGCCTCCGACCCAACCTCTCCTCGTTCCCCTGACTGGCATCGTCTACGGCGGAATAATCGGGTCTATCTCGATATTCATCGCTTATGAAAATGATCTGCTTCAATACATCTCCGTCTGGATGAATGGCGAGTTTTCCGGGGTTCTCCAAGGCCGCTATGAATTGCTTTGGGCGTCCGGTGCGGCCGCTCTGGCTGCCTATTTCTATGCTGATCAATTCACGGTCGCCGGGTTTGGGAAGGACACTGCACATGGTCTCGGACTGAGCTACCGGGCCGTCATGATCGCCGGCCTGAGCATCGTCGCCCTGATTACGTCTTTTACGGTTCTCACGGTCGGCATGCTGCCTTTTGTCGGACTGGTTGTGCCGAATATCATCAGCCGATTCCGCGGCGACAATACCAAGGAAACCTTGCCTCTTGTCGCTATCTTGGGGGGCGCTCTTGTGCTCGCAAGTGACCTTATTGGCCGCCTGATACGCTACCCTTACGAGATTCCCGCGGGAACAATTTTTGGCGTCCTCGGCACAGGCGTTTTCCTCTGGCTGTTGTTTGCGAGGCCAGCTCGCCGTGGCTAGAACCTTCTGCATTCTTGGCTTGTGCACCCTCCTTTCAATCACTGCTTTCATGGTCCTTGGCGCCCGTGGGAATTGGGATTTCATCCTGGTTTTCAGAGGCACGAAGCTGGTCGCGCTCGTCCTTGTCGCCACAGCAATCGCGGTTGCCACCATCGTCTTCCAGACCCTGACGAGCAACCGGATACTGACGCCGTCGATCATGGGTTTTGATGCGCTCTACATCCTGTTGCAGACTGCACTTGTGTTCATCCTTGGCGGCTTCGGGTTTGCGTCGCTCGCGCCGGAGTTAAAGTTCGCCCTGGAACTCTGCCTGTTGTCCGCAGCGTCCCTGGCGCTGTTCGGCAGTCTGATTGGCCAAGGCATGCATGACCTGTTTCGCATGCTTCTGGTTGGCGTTGTGTTCGGCGTCCTTTTTCGAAGCCTTACCGGGCTCCTGCAGCGGATGATCGATCCAAATGAATTTTCGGTACTTCAAGGATCCTTGTTCGCCAGCTTCAACAAGGTGGACACCACTCTTATCGCTCTTGCAACGCCATTGGTTCTCGCGTGCTGCGCCCTGGCCTGGCACAAGCGCAATGTTTGGGACGTGATGGCTCTGGGGCGCGAACAGGCCATCAGTCTTGGTCTCAACTACAAACGCGAGCTGATGGTGGGGCTTGCGTTGGTCACAGCGCTGATCGCCACCTCAACGGCGCTGGTCGGGCCGGTCGCCTTCTTCGGACTTCTGGTCAGCGCAATCAGCTATGAAGTGACGAAAACGCATCATCATGGTCCGATCTTCCTGTCGTCCATCCTGATTTCCATCATCGTTCTGGTCGGCGGTCAGGCCATCTTCGAACGCGTACTCGGGTTGGGGGCGACGTTGAGTATTGTCGTCGAATTCCTCGGCGGATTGGTGTTCCTGTTTCTAATCCTGAGGAGGGTTCGAGTTTGATCGAAATCGAAAATGTCACCTTCCATCATGGCAAGTCGCCAATCTTGAAGGACGTCTCGCTCACAATCAAAAGAGGCGGCATCACCGCACTGATTGGTCCAAACGGAGCAGGCAAATCAACACTGTTTGCTTTGATGGCAAGGCTGCTTCCCCTTCAGTCTGGCAAGATCTCTTTCGATGCCATGGACATCCGACAAACGCCTTCAAGGGAGCTTGCGAAAAAGCTGGCGATCTTGCGGCAGGACACCCATGTGGCATCCAGAATTACCGTGCAAGACATGGTTGGGTTTGGAAGGTTCCCACATCACCAGGGTCGCGCAACCAGCCTGGACCATGACAAGGTTCAAGCCGCTTTGAATGTCTTTGACCTCGCTGACATTGCAGAGCGCTTCATCGATGAATTGTCCGGCGGACAGCGACAACGCGTTCTTGTGGCGATGGCCTATGCACAGGACACGGAATATCTTCTCCTGGACGAGCCGCTCAACAATCTGGACATGCATTTTGCCCGCAATCTCATGCATCAGTTGCGCGATCTTGCCGACAACCACGGCAAGACGATCGTCGTCGTGCTGCATGAGATCAACTACGCGGCTGCTCATGCGGACACAATCATCGCCTTGAAAAACGGTGAGGTCGCCGCCCACTCCAGGACCGATGAGTTTATGACCGAGGAAGCCATTTCCCGGATCTATGACATGAGCGTCAAGGTCAAGGCCGTCGACGGTCTGAAGATGGCCCTGCACCACGTCTGAAAAAAGCAGCACCGGCTAGGTCGATGCTGCTCTCTTTGTCTTAAAAGTGGCAGGTCTGACCGGCCTCGTTCCTGAGGCCGATCTCAAGAGATTAAAACCAATCAGTATCGCAGTTTTGCCATCAAACGGAACGACCGGCCCGGCTCATAGAGAGGCGTGATCGAGTCGTATTCTCCGCCATAGGTTGCCCGATCAGAATAGGTCTGGTCGAAGATATTGTTCGCTTCGAGCCTGAGGGACAGGAAGTCGTATTGCTCAGGCTTGTATTCCGCATAGGCGCTGACGACCGTGTAAGGATCGACCGTCCCATAACCGGCCGAAACAAAGCCGTCATACGCCAGGGCAGCATCCAGGGTGGCACCAAGGGTGAGGTCGTACTTGTTGAACGTATGAGCAATTTCACCGGAGATGATCTGGCCGACTGCAGCGCCTATATTGATCAGATAGTAGGATTCAAAAGCACTATCAGCGAGGCTGAGGCGTGTATCGGCGTAGGACAGTTTTACAAAGCCGTTGCCCCAGTTGTAACCGCCCGAGAGCTTGTAGCCCCAGCTGCTGAAGTCAACATTGCTGGCCCCATCACGGTAGTCCCAGAACCGTGTGTTGAACACATCAGCGCCAGCAAACCAGCCCGTGTTCTCATACTTCAGACCTGCAGTCACGTTATCAGACCGAACCGGATCCAGGTTCGAATAGTCCCATGTCCGCCAATATTCGAAGCTCTCCTCAAGATCGATGCCGCCAAAGACATTGGAGTAACCCGCATTGACAGAAATGCCGTTGATGACTTCGACTTCAGCCGATGCGTTTCCGCTCAGGCCAAAATTGTCGAGATTGGTTCCATCTTTTCCCTCGAAATAGTTCCCATCAGCACGGCCACCGAACGAGACCTTGAGGCGGTCAATCGGGGTTAAGCGGGCTTGCGCGTAGCCGCCAATATTGGAGACCTTTTCGGTATAAGCCTCGCTTGGATCACTGTAATCCGAGGTTTGAGAAATGAAATCGACACCGGTTGTGACCGTATTGCCTTCGCTGATTTCGAAAACATTTTCGGCCTTCGCAGTCCAGGTGCCACCGGTGGATTCACTGTCGTAAGGCTCGGGAATCTTGAAGCTGTTCTCGCTGTAGCCAACGACGACCTTTGGATTCCAGAGGCCTTCAATCTCTTCCTTGCCAAAGTTGAAGGAAAAATTGCGCCGTGTTGTATCGTAAACGCGGGTGGCAGACGTTCCGTTCAATCCGCCGATATTGGCGCGGTACGGACGAAGCGCATCATCGATGATTTGCTGCGCACTGAGCTCAAACCGGTAGCCCGTACCAGTTTCATAAGCGCCTTTCGCCAAAAGGCTCGAGAACTCAGCTGCGGTGCCTGGCACTTCCCATCCATCGCCATTCTCATAGTCATCGCCATTTGCAAACTTGGCAAAACCGAGCAGCTCAAAGCCCTGATAACGCCCATAAGCTGCAGCGCTCTCAGTGAATGTGTTGCCGTTGGTCTCATAGCTCAGCGTCGCGAAGGCGCCAAAGTTCCGATCGTTGATCAGGAGGTCCTGGACATCGACCGTCTCATAGACAATCGAGCCGCCGAGAGCACCGAAGCCAGCATCTGCAGGCGCGACGCCCGGGTCGACCCGAACCGCCTTCAGAAGCGCTGGGTCAATGTAGTTGGTGCTCGTGTGATGAAAAATCCGGTTTCCCTGCTGGACGCCATCCACCGAGACCGCCAGGTTGTTTTCATCGATGCCGTTTACAAACACTTTTTGAGCCGTCGGGATGCCGCCGCCGACCGAAATCGAAGCGTTTCCGGCAAACAAGTCGCGCAAGGTCTGGGGATCCGTTCGCTGAATTTCCTCGATCGCGATGTAGATCGACTGCGCCCGGTCAGCACTGCCTTGATGCTTATCGAACCGGTCGGCCGCATCTGGAGACACCCGAATGGTGTCCAGGGTCACTTCACCGCTGGCCGTTGGGGCATCCGATGCATCCTGTGCATTTACGCTCCCGACAAAAAGCGCTGATTGTAAGACTGTGCCGGCAAGCAGCAGCGAAAGACGCACGCGTTCAAGCATGGCCAATTCCTTTGTTTTTGAAATTTCAAGATCAGCTGAATTCGGCAGAACAGCCGAACATGGCTCGAACCGCCCCCAGTTGCACGGCACAGCGGAGTTTATACATGAGTTAAATAGTCATGTAAAACACTGTTTGAAATAATGTTTTACGCGCGTCAAAATCGCTAAAAGTGAAAAATATTCAAAGGATACGAGTCGTATTTTCACTAATTATTTCAATATTTTAAACTCTACTCTCGAGACCCGAGCGGAATACAAGATGTCATTCTTGCGAGAAAAATATGGCTTCCGAAACACTGTGGTTACGGCAGACCTCCGCTGCCTTCACCCCGGCATCCTGGCGCTGTAAAAGCCCGGTGAAATGATCTTCTGTGAGCTGCGCAGGCGTCGTTCCGCCCGCCTCCTGACTGAGACGGGCGCTAAACAAAACTGGAGGAAATTCAGGGGTTCAGATCGGATCGGATCCAATCGCTGGCTAATCAGTCTCGCCAGCTGCAAGACCAATGAAAGGCGCACAGTGTCTCTGCAACTGCGCGCCTTTTCCGCTGGCAACTTAAGCCAAGCAATCAAGCATCTTTAAGCTGTCGG
Organism: Roseibium polysiphoniae; assembly: GCF_014842925.1. GTDB lineage: Bacteria > Pseudomonadota > Alphaproteobacteria > Rhizobiales > Stappiaceae > Roseibium > Roseibium polysiphoniae. Next base: position 79,702 of record NZ_JACYXJ010000001.1, on the reverse strand, counting down.
TCGCCATTCAAGCTTCAGCTCTTCTCGCCAAGCGAACCGCTCAATGTGACTGTCGATGACACCCTTCATCCGAGCCATGCTTTGATCTTCATCTGCTTCACAGCGGATTGTGAGGCTCGCGTCGGTGGCGAACATCTGGCAGAAGCCGAACGGAAATGACACCTCCCCCTTGTTGGCATCCCAATCTGCGGGAACCTTGTGGGCAAAGTGCTTGCAAAGTTGCTGGAGGTATTTTGAGGCTGAGGCGGTATGCGCTGTCGACGTGACGACTATCATTGCCCTGGCTATCCATTCTTGAACATAAAAGAGTGAGCCGGGAGACCCCGGCTCACGCGAAGAGCTTGATCTGCAAACTTAAAATTTGGCTGTTGCCGTCAAGAAGAAGCTCCGTCCTGGTGAATTGACCGGCGTCACACGGCTCGTCGTGCTGTAGCTTCCCCGGCTGTAATAGGTTTCGTCAAACAGGTTGTTGACTTCGCCGCGAAGCGTAAAATCCGTGTCACCGAGCTTCGGTGCCCATTGGGCGAAGATATTTACGACCTCATATCCCGGGATAGGGTTGTCATACCCGTTGTCTTCCAGATCCTGATTGGAATACTCGAAGGCTATTTCCGCGTTAGCGCCAAGCGTCAGATTCCAGTCTTGGAACGTGTATCCAGCACCAAGCGACAGCATGTCTCCGACCGGAACGCCACTGTTTGAGTCGCCGAAGAGCGGTATGCGGTCTCCATACTCAACATCGGTGTGGGTATAGGCGGCAGAAACGTAAGCGTTCTTCCAGTTGTAGCGAGCTGAGATGTCAAAGCCCTTCGAGATCAAGTCATCGCCGTTGACGCGCTCCGCAGTCGTAAATCCGGCGCCATATTCATATGTGGTCGTGTCGAACATCTTTGTATAGAAAAGGTCGGCGCCGACGACGAGGCCTTTGTATTCGTAAGACAATCCAACTTTTGCATTGTGAGCCGTCGTCGGGTTCAAATCGTCTGCATAGGTGTAATCAATGGAGTGGAACAGAGCTGCTTCGGCTTGCTCGATGCCTCCAAATACATACGCATAGCCACCGGTAAGTTTCAGGCCGTCGATGATTTCATAACCGAGGTTTACGTTGGGCGAGAGACCGAAATTATCGAACGTCTGGTCGTCCACCGAATGATAGCTCTGAAAATCGGCGCGCAGACCGGCTGAAACATCCAGCTTCTCGATAGGGGTGAGGCGTGTCTGCACATATGCGCCCACATTGGTGATGTCTTCAGCCGCGTCTGTCGAAAAATGGAAGCGCTCGATATCGACCTGATCATGGTAGAAATCGACACCGGCTGTCACAGTCCCCAAACCAAAATGAAACCGGTTCTGCAGATGGCCGCCGATCGATTGCAGATCGGAATTGAAATCTCCGCTTGCCCGCGTGTAACCGGAATTGTTGGGACGGTTGAGTGTGTTCTGATTGTAGTAAAGCAGCACTTCAGGGTCGAAGTTTCCGCTCGCCCCCTCCAAAGTGTACTTGAAGGTCGCCGTCAGCCGCTCATAAAGGTTGTCATTAAAGTCGGTTCCAACGGCTCCCATGTTGGTGCGCAGGCGCCGATAGCCGTCATCCCTGTAGTATTCTCCGGTCGCTTCAAACCGGTGGCCCTCAAGGCTCTGATAAGCCAACTTGCCAAGGCCATTCCAGAGATCGGTCGCGGTGCCGAGTTCCGTGAACCCGTCGCCGTCATCATAATCCTGCCCCTCGCCCCGGGTGATGGCACCCAGATACTCAAATCCCTTGGAAGCGCCATAAGCAGCGGTTGTTCCAGTCAGCGTCATCGAGTTTGTGTCGTAGCCGAAGGAAACCAATCCCCCCAGAGTCTGGCCTTCCTTGAGAAGATCCACTGCGTCGACCGTTTCAAAATCGACGCTGCCTCCGAGCGCGCCTGGGCCGCCGTCGGCCGGCGCCACACCGTCATTTATCCCGACAGATTTCAGGAACAAAGGATTGATGCCCAAGCTGCCATTGTGATGCCAGACGTTGTTTTTCTGCCGGGCTCCATCGACCGTTACATTGAGTTTGGACTCATCAATGCCGTGCACATAGATTTTTTGCGAAGCCGGACTGCCCCCTGCGGTCGCCACTGATGGCGTGCCCTGGAAGAGCTGTTTCAGGTCAACCGGCTGTGTTTGCTCGATTTCGTCGCGGCTGATGTTGGAGCTGGTTTCAAGGGTCTCGAATTCTTCAGAGCCGTCATCTTTGATGACAATGGTCTCCAGCTGCTGCACATCCTGGGCGGCGGCGGCCACTGCCGAAAGGGTCAGACCACTGACGGATGCCAAGATGGCCGCTTGCCTCACGATTCTACGTTTCATTTTTCAAACCCCAACCCTCGTCAGTCCAGCCGCGGCGGCTTCAGGCCTCCTCAACCGGACTTAAACTTGACTAAAAACATCATGTATTTGATAAAGGCAGCGTCACACTCAAACAATTCCGAAGGCGTTTGCGTGTCACTCAAACTCTTTTGCGAAACTGAATTTATGGCAAAAGTGCTTTCTCTATTAGGATCTTATGGGGAGCGTCAGTGACACAGCGAATGAGCCCCCGCCCCTCGACCTGCCCCGTTCTGGACACTTGAATCTCATGTTTGTTCCGCTTGATCGCCATAAGCACTACGTCACAAAAGAAGACCTTATGGATCAACCTGGCGCTCAACACATGCGTTGGGTCGGGCCTTCGCTTGAGACAAGCGATGAGGTTCTGCGCGGTGCAATCGGGTTCATGGACGTTGAGGAAGGGCTATCGGTTCATTATTCGAACGCTGAAGATCTGCACGACCTCAAAATTGAGACCGAATGCGGTCCCAGATTAAGCGCCTCCGTGTTTCTGGAGGGGCACGTCGACGCCTTTGTCGGCGACTTCAAAATACCAATGCCTTCCTATGACGATGACGCGCGTCATTGGTCACCGATCGCAACCGTGTTCTCGCAAAACCGCATTGAAAAATTTGTGAGGCATGCGCGCAAAGGTGTCCGCCTGAAGAAGGTGACCATTTCCATTTCGCACGACTGGCTCTTCGCCCATTTGGATCGGTCTGACCCCAGGTTCCATATTTTCAAGGAGTTCGCTGAGACGCATGTCTCGAGCTTGAGCTGGGTTCCCAGCACCCATGCAATTGGCCTGGCAGAACAGATCATCGCCGCTCCGAACAGATCGCCTTTTCAGCACCGTCTTTATATTACCGCACGGGTCTACGGGTTGCTGGATGAGGCCTTCCAGCACTTCTCGGAGTGCCCTGTAGATCCACCTGTCAAAGCAATAGATGGACAGGACCGGCATAGATTGCTGGAAATCGAGACCTTTCTTGACGATCAACGCGGCAATTGCCTCACGGTCGAAGAACTCGCCCGGCACATCGGCATGAGTCAGAATTCACTGCAGCGGCTGATCTCACGCGCCTACGGACTGTCAGCCTCCCGCTTCATTCGGAAGTTCGGTCTGGCAAAAGCAAGGACAGCCCTGGAACGGGATGGGCTCACGATCGCCGAGGCAGCGCACATCGCCGGCTATTCCTCGCCTGCCAACTTCTCAACCGCGTTCAAAAGAGAATTTGGCCTGACACCAAAGCAAATCGTTTAATAAAATCAGGCTTATAAACCGGACAGGCTGTTCTCTACTCGCTTGAGCCGGCGTTCGTTTGAAAATATCGGATCTTCTCGCGACGGCCCACTTGCGGCAGCAAGTTCCGAAGGAATGGAACGTCAATTCCATGCCTCCGGATCCCTGAGATCAAGTGCGCCGTGGTACCAACGCTATTCAGACGCCGCTGCTAGTCGGCGCCGCGGGCAACTACTTGCGGCGTCACGTATTTTTTCTGCAGCAGGAAGACCAATACGCCGATCCCGAGCCCGATCACGTCTGTGATCCAGCCGGCCTCGATCATGGCCAGCGCGGCCACGAGCAGAGCAATACGAGCTGCCGGCCCGGCCTTGCCGAAGAACCAGCCCTGAATGGCGCTGGAGAGCATGTAAACGCCGACAATCGCGGTTGCTGCCACATGCACCGTATCAACGAGCTCGCCCTGCATGAGCATCGCATCGGAATAAAAGAACATGTAGGGCACGATGAAAGCCGCCAGCCCGATGGAAAAGGCCTCAAAGCTGGTTTTCATCGGGTCAGACCCTGCAAGGGCAGATCCTGCGTAGGCCGCGAGGGCCACAGGAGGCGTGATTGCCGACATGACCGCGAAGTAGAAGATGAAGAAATGCGCCGTGAGTGGCTCAACGCCGAGGTTGATGATCCCTGGCGCAATGACACTCGCGGCCACCGCGTAGGCTGCGGTCGTCGGCATTCCCATCCCAAGCACGATGGACACGCACATGGCGAAAAACAGCGCCAGAAACTGGCTCTGATCCGCGAGGCTCAAGAGCAGGGCGGAGAAACGGGAGCCAATCCCGGTCAGTGCGATCACGCCAACAATGATGCCCGCCGCCGCACACACTGCGACAAGCTGCAAGGACATCCGGGCGCCGACCTCAAGGGCCTGGAACAGCCGCCGCGGACCCATCTTGTGCGGCGTCAGCCAGGAGACGACCGCTGCGGTCATCATGGCCAACGTTCCGCAGCGGATGACCGAGTAGCCGGCGAAAAGCGCATAAATCAGAACGACGATCGGCGTAAACAGATAGGCTTGCCGCAACAGCGTATCGAGTTTCGGCAGTTCCGAACGCGGAAGACCGGACATGCCGCCTTTCTGCGCCGCGATGTCGACGGTAAAGAAGATCGACAGAAAGTAGATGATCGCCGGAATAATCGCGGCCCAGACGATGTCGAGATAGGGAATACCGGTGATTTCGGCCATTATGAACGCGCCCGCGCCCATGATCGGCGGCATGATCTGACCACCGGTGGAGGCTGCGGCTTCCACCAAAGCTGCCGTTTGCGGCTTGTAGCCCACCTTCTTCATCATCGGGATTGTCAGACTGCCGGTGGCCACCACATTGCCTGCCGACGTGCCGTTGATCATCCCCATCAGCCCGGAGGCAAACACAGCTACCTTTGCAGGTCCCCCGCGTTTGTGGCCGGCCGCAGCAAACGAAACATTCACAAAATACTCACCAACCCTGGTGACCTGCAGAAACGACGCAAAGACGACGAATAGGATGATTTAGGTTGACGAGATCGCAATCGGCGCACCCAGGATACCGTTGTCGGTGAAGATATAGGTGAAGAAGCGTTTGGCGGTGTAACCCTTGTGCTCGAGAATTCCAGGCAGCCATGGCCCCAGGAATGCATAGGCGACGAAGATACTTGCAATGATCACCAGCGCCAGACCGGCAAGGCGGCGGGTCAGCTCAACGATCAGAACCACCCCGGTCAGAGCTGCCCACATGTCAGATGGCAGGGCCATGGGCATTCCGGCCCGAAGCTGCAGCTGCTCGGAAAAGAAAACAATGTAGGTGATCGCTGCAACGGAAGAGACAGCCAGAAGCACATCGCCCGGAGATGTCCGCCCACGTTGCTTGCCCCGGAAGATCCAGCCATGCAGGATCGCCGCGCAAGTCCCGACAAAAAGCGGCGCACCATAGTATTTGAGAGCCCAGATCGGCGGAAATTCCTCCCCCATCAAACCGTTTATCCAGATGGCCGAAACCATGGCAAAGCCGGTCAAAATACCCACGCCGGAGACGATCAGCAGCAACCAGTCGAGCACACTGCGCCGGGACGCATCGGACGCCCCTGTTGTTGCGCTGTAGATCAGGAAGCCGAGCACCAAGCCGCCACCGACGTGGATCAAGCGGTAAGTCCAGGTCTCAAGCGGCCAGACATTCATTACCAGCAAGTGAAAGACCGTGTAGCAAACACAGGCCGTTGCAATAAACCAGTGCCAGTTCCTGTTGAATTCGCGCTGGTTGCTTACCGTTGGTTCGTCGTCCACCTGGGCGCTTGCGGTCTGGGTCTCAATTGTAGAGGCCGGATTGTTATTATCTGTCATGGCTGGGGTGTCGCCCTGTAAATCCGCGGACCTTTCACGGCCTGCAGCTTAACCTTGGTCATAATGAACAGGCGGGAAAATTCCCGCCTGAGTGTTTAGGTGAAAGTCGAAAACGCCGCTGTTATTTCAAAGCAGGCGGAATCTGATAGCCGTTTTCCTCGAACCAGCGAACCGCACCGGGATGGAACGGCATGAAGCTGTTCTTGGCTCCGTTTTCCGGCAGCGTTTCTTTTGCGGCCTTGTGGCTCTGAACCATGCGATCGTTGTTTTCCATCGCCAGCTTGGTCAGCTCATACGCCAGGCTTTCGGGCATATCTTCACTCGCAATTGCAAAGTTCCATAGAGAAACGGTGCTGACGTCTTCTGGCTGATCATCATAGGTGTTCGCCGGAATGATGAAGGGCGACATGGCAGGCTCGGCCTGCATGAACTTCGCCATTTCGTCGCGAGACATGCTGAGGAAGATCACATCGTTTTCAACCGCAACTGGCTGTAGGCACCGGTCGGCAATCCCGCTGCATAGACAAATGCATCGATCAGACCGTCTTTCAGCTGCCCTGCGGTATCGCTTCCGCCGGCATTTCTGATGGTCACATCCATGCCCGCGGCCTTGAAGTAACGCGGCCAGTAGGTGCCCGATGTTCCGCCGGCAGGGCCAACGCCAACGCGCTTGCCTTCAAGGTCTGCAAAGGACTTGATGCCCGAACTTGCAAGGACCGCAGCCTGCAATGGGGTTTGATACATCGGGAAAAGGGCACGGATCTTCTTGTGCTCAAAGCCCGGCATCAATTTGCTCTTGCCAGTCCAGGCCTCATAGGCAGGCCCCATAGTGACAAAGCCCATGTTATGCTCGCCTGTCTCAACCAGCGTCACGTTCTGAACAGGACCACCAGTGATCTCGACACTGGCCGTCACATCAAGCGCTTCGCCGACCATGGTCGCAAAGCCGCTACCGTATCCGAAGTAGGTTCCACCCTGGCTACCGGTACCGATCGTCAGGTTTGAGGGCCAGCCTTCGCGGTCTTCGGCAAAGGCAGAGGTCGCAAGCGTCCCTGCGACCGCGACAGAAGTCGCAATCTTCAACATTTTCATCATGAACAGTCTCCTCCCAAATAGAGCACAAAGAGCGTGCCCTTTGAAAAGACGCTACAGTGATAAAAATCACCGGCTCAACAGCAATCGATTATATAAAAATTTGAAATAATAGAAATCATGCGGTTTCCGCAAGGTTTTCCAACTGCTGATCAAGCACATCAAGAAACCCGTCGCGCGCCGGGTCTCTCGTGTCACGCAGCCAAACGGCCGACAATGCGAGCTTGTTTCTGGCCGAACCGGCAGGAACAGTCAAAGGAACGAAGGTCACGCCGCCAACGGCCAGTCTCGACGCCCATCTTGGGACAATCGCGAGCCCCAGCCCTGCACTCACAAGATTCACGATTGTCTGCTTTTCCTCAGCAATCTGCGCCACCCGCGCCGTCAAACCCGCCTCGATAAACAGCTTCATCGTCAGGTCGTGGCTGTGAGGCCTGGACCGCCGGTCCGGCACAATCAGCGGTTCGTCAGCCATGTCATCGACGGAGATAACCGACTGGGCTGCCAAGGGGTGACTTGCTGGCAAGGCCACCACGGCGGTTTCATGAAAGAGCGGCCGAAACATGAGGCGTGGGTCTTTCAGTTCCGGCGGTCGAACCAGGGCGACATCAAGCCGGCCGGACAGGAGACGCGGAAGCAAACGGATGGTCTTCTGTTCCAAGAGCTGAAGATCCACATCAGGATAGGCGTCGCGAAAATGCGGAAGCAATTGCGGAATCAAGCCGGCCGCTGCGCTGTCGATCGCGCCGACCCGCACAATCGATCTTCGTTCCCTCAAGGTTTCCCTGAAAACGGTCTCGACCTGGTCAACGCGTTCCAGAATATCCCTCGCCGCAACCACAAGCCTCTCCCCGTCCTGCGTCAAGGCAACGTTTCGAGTGGTACGCACCAAAAGCTTGCATCCCAGGCTTTCTTCCAAAAGCTTGATCTGCCGCCCGAGGGATGCCGGCAGCATGTCGAGTTTCTGCGCGGCACGGCCGAAGTGGAGGCTGTCGGCCACGGTGATAAAGCAGCGGAGTTGACGGAGTTCCATAGCGCCCTTCAATTATATCAATTTTTTATATGATCGAATGAGCATTGTTGTCTCGATGTCAAGTTGCGATTGTTACCGCGACAAACCGGCAGCCGGCGAATGAAACCGCATCATGCTGGAAAAACATGCTTTTAGGGACGAGACATGCGGAACTATCAGATTGCGGCAATTCCGGCAGATGGAATTGGGCCAGAAGTCATTGAAGCTGGTGCAGAAGTACTGGCAGCCCTTGGCCAACGCGGCGACGGTGTCGATTTCAAACTGAAATTCTTCGACTGGGGCTCGGATTACTACAAAAAGCATGGCGTCATGATGCCGGAAGACGGCCTGGAGCAGCTCAAGCCGTTCGACGCCATCTACTTTGGCGCCGTCGGTGCTCCTGATGTTCCCGATCATGTGACGCTCTGGGGTCTGCGCCTGCCGATCTGCCAGGGTTTCGATCAATACGCCAACGTCCGCCCGACCAAGATCATCCCGGGGATTACCTCTCCTTTGCGCAATGTCGGTGTCGGCGATCTGGACTGGGTCATCGTACGGGAAAACTCCGAAGGCGAGTATTCGGGCAATGGTGGCCGGGCCCACCGTGGTCTTCCGGAAGAGGTTGGCACCGAGGTCGCGATCTTCACCCGCGTCGGCGTCACCCGCATAATGCGCTATGCGTTCAAGCTGGCACAGTCCCGACCGCGCAAACAGTTGACCGTGGTGACCAAATCCAATGCCCAGCGCCATGGCATGGTCATGTGGGACGAAATCGCCGCTGAGGTCGCACAGGAGTTTCCCGATGTGACCTGGGACAAGATGCTCGTCGACGCGATGACCGTTCGCATGACGCTGCATCCGCAGAGCCTGGACACCATTGTCGCCACCAACCTCCACGCCGATATCCTATCGGACCTTGCGGGCGCCCTTGCAGGTAGCCTCGGTGTCGCACCGACGGCCAACATCGACCCGGAGAAGCGTTTCCCCTCCATGTTCGAGCCAATTCACGGCTCAGCGTTCGACATCACCGGCAAGGGCATCGCCAATCCGGTCGCGACCTTCTGGACGACAGCGCAGATGCTCGATCATCTCGGTGAAACAGGCTCTAGCTCACGGCTCATGTCCGCGGTCGAAAAAGTCTGCGAGGCAGGCATCCTCACACCCGATGTTGGCGGCAAGGCCACCACGCGGGAGGTGACCGATGCCGTGATCGAGGCGATCCGGGGCTCCAACACCTAAGGTTCCATGGATACCAATCAGACAATACAGCTGCTGCGGAGCGTTTTCGCGGCAGGTGTCGCTCGCGCTGATCCCCGTCAGGCATTGGCCTCCTACCTTCCCGAAAAGCCCAAAGGGCGCTGTATCGTCATTGGCGCGGGAAAGGCATCGGCCGCCATGGCTCAGGCTGTCGAGCGCGCCTGGCCCGACGTTGCCATAACAGGTGCCGTGGTCGTTCCCTACGGCCACGGCGCGGTCACCGAAAACATCGACGTTCTTGAAGCCTCGCATCCGGTTCCCGACACAAACAGCGTCGAGGCGGCGCTCCGGATGGTGTCGCTTGCCAGTGAAGCCAAACCTGACGATCTCGTCCTGGCCCTCATATCGGGAGGCGGCTCGTCTCTCTTGACGCTGCCCGATCCTCGCCTGAACCTTGCCGACAAGATCGCGGTCAACAAGCTGCTGCTGAAGTCTGGCCTCACTATTTCGCAAATGAACCAGGTGCGCCGCAGGCTCTCTGCGGTGAAAGGCGGGCGCCTGGCCCTGGCGGCGAGAGGCGCCCGCGTCGTTACCCTTCTGATTTCCGACATTCCCGGGGACACGCCCCATGATATCGCCTCGGGCCCCACCGTCCCGGCGCCGGACACAGACAGGGACATCTCTCACGTCATCGCCCAATTGGGCAGCACATTGCCAAAGGCCGCCGGCGAGCTGCTACGTGAGCCCCCCGCCCCACTGCCAGGTTTTGAGGCCGACTACCGGATGATCGCGACGCCGCGCATGGCGCTGGAAGCTGCATCCGAGACGGCTCGAGAGGCCGGCATCACGCCGATCATCCTTGGCGACGCACTTGAAGGCGAAGCCCGGGATGCCGGGACGCTTATGGCTGGCATAGCCACCTCTGCATCCTTGCACGGTTCCCCTGCCAAGCCCCCCGTTCTTCTCTTGTCAGGCGGCGAAACCACGGTGACGATCGGATCGGAACAACCTGGGCGGGGCGGCCGCAACACGGAGTTCCTGCTTGCCCTGGCGCTCGCCCTGCAGGGCCGGGAAAACATCTTCGCTTTTGCGGGTGACACCGATGGCATTGACGGCAGTGAGGATGCAGCAGGGGCGATCATCACACCCGACACTCTGACCCGCGCGGCGACCGCAGGTCTCGATCCGCGCAAGATGCTCGCCCGCCATGACAGCTATTCCCTGTTCAATCAGCTGGACGATCTGATCGTCACCGGCCCAACCCTGACGAACGTCAACGACCTACGAGGCATCCTGGTCCTCTAGAGACGTCACGTCCCCTTTTTCCGGAGAGATCAATGGTACCCAACAAAAAGGCAAAGGTCGTTGCGACGGTCGGCCCGGCCAGTCAATCGCCATCCATGCTGAGAAAACTCGCGCAAGCCGGCGTCGACATGTTCCGTTTGAACTTCAGCCACGGTGACCACGACGCCCACCGGAGTGTCATTACCGCCATACGCGAGCTCGAAGTCGCATTGGACCGGCCAATCGGCATCCTGCAAGACCTGCAGGGCCCGAAGATCCGTCTCGGCAAGATCGCCGACGGGAGTGCCCTGCTTTCCAATGGTCAGGTGGTTCAGCTTGTGCCGACCGAAATGTCCAACGATGACAGCTGCTTTCCGCTTCCGCACCCGGAGATCTTTGCCGCCATCAAGCCCGGTCGTCAAGTCCTGATCAACGACGGTCAGGTCCGTCTGGAAGTCATTGACGCCGCTGAAGATATGATCGACTGCAAGGTCATCGTCGGCGGCCCAATATCCGACAGAAAGGGCGTCAACTTGCCCGACACCGTACTTGATCTTCCCGTCCTTACTAAAAAGGACCGACTTGATCTGGAGTTTGGACTGCAACACGGCGTTGACTGGGTGGCTTTGTCTTTTGTCCAAACCGCAAGCGATCTTGATCAAATACGCTCCCTGATCGAAGGCAGAGCCGGTCTGGTTGCCAAGATCGAAAAGCCCTCCGCTCTTCTGGATCTGGAAAACATCATCGAAAAATCAGACGCCTTGATGGTGGCGCGCGGGGATCTGGGTGTTGAAATCCCTCCGGAAGAAGTTCCTGCCAAGCAGAAGGAAATCATCCGTCTTTGCCGCACACACGGGAAACCGGTCATCGTTGCGACGCAAATGCTGGAATCCATGATTTCTTCGCCGACGCCGACGAGAGCAGAAGCCTCAGACGTTGCAACAGCGATTTACGATGGCGCCGACGCGGTCATGCTGTCGGCGGAAAGCGCGGCAGGCGCCTACCCGGAAGAAGCCGTCACAATGATGAACCGGATCATTGTGCATACTGAACAACATGGCCGGCAGATCCATGGCTTGCGAAACTCACCCGCGCCAAACGGTGAACCGAACAAGGCGGTTGCCGGGGCCTGTACGCTTCTATCAGAGGAAATCGATGCCGAAGCCATTGTTGCTTTCACCACAACAGGCGCAACGGCGATGCATCTGGCAGCACAACGTCCAGGTCGTCCGCTGATCGCAATCACGCCGTCGATCGAAGTCGCAAGACGTCTCTGTCTGGCCTGGGGTATCCAGCCACTGGTCAATGAGACTGCGCTCGATCACGAAAACGTCGTTGACTACGCGCGCCATCTCCGCCGCGTTCCACGAAACGGCCACGCGTCAAACCAGATCATAGTCGTCTCGGGTTCGCCCTTCGGCCAACCAGGCAGCACCAACAACATCCGCGTTGCTGATCTGCACTAGGGTTCAACCAATTGGCCCTGCGCCTGTTTTGGGTCCAGGACGTTCTGCGGGGGCAGCAACCAACCGCACTAACGTCAGACTGGCTTTCGCGTCAGACGCTCCCCAGTGGCTTCCAGGATCAACGCGGTCTCATCAGTTCGCTGAGGGTTTAGGCCATTGGCTCACCAATCCGGAAGATGAAGCCGGGCTAAGGATCGTCAAGGTGCATTGTGCCAGGCGTGACGTATTGATTTTACAGGCCGCACTCGAAGAGAAATAGGCAAACTATACGTTTGCCGTCTCCAAGACGCAGGCGACCTTATGCTGACCGGAGATGTCAACCACAGGCGGCAAGGCGCTGCGGCAGCGGTTGGTTGCCTGGGGGCAGCGATCAGCAAACGAACAGGCGTCCGGTGCCGTCTCCAGGGCGGGTGGAGAACCAGGAATTGCATCGAGACGCTGGCCCTTGACGGCCCCGTGTAGATTGGCGGCAAGAAGCCCTTTGGTGTAAGGGTGGCGCGGATTTTTGATCACCTCGGCGGCCGTTCCAGACTCCACCAGATTGCCGGCATACATGACCGCGATCCGGTCCGAGACCTCAACAGCAACTCCAATGTCGTGGGTGACAAAAATAACGCCCATGCCAAACTCCTTCTGCAACTCTCGAAGCAGAAGCAAAATCTGGATCTGGACCGTGGCATCCAGAGCCGTCGTTGGTTCATCGGCCAGAAGAAGCTTTGGGCGGCAGGATAGAGCCAGCGCGATCATTGCCCTCTGACGCATGCCTCCGGACATCTCGTGCGGATAGGTCTTCAGGCGCCGTTCAGGCGACGGAATGCGCACACGCGTGAGCATGTCGAGCGCTACGTCCATGGCGGCAACACGGCTGACGCCCTTGTGCCGCATGACGGTTTCGGCAATCTGCTCCCCGACGGTATAGACCGGGTCGAGAGCCAGCGCGGGTTCCTGGAAGATCATGGACACTTCGCCACCGCGATGGCGAGCCAGTGCCTTGCCAGACAAGCTCATGACGTCGGTTCCGTTGACACGGACCGAACCTTCCAGCTCGCTGCGTTTGGGCGGCAGCAGGCGCAGCAGGGTTTTCAGCGTCACGCTCTTGCCAGATCCGGATTCGCCTAGGAGGCCCAGCATTTCACCCGGCTGCAGGGAAAGGTTGAGACCATTGATCGCGTGGACAGTGCGTTCGCCCTTAAACCGTACCTTGAGGTTTTCGAATTCGACCAGTGGGACCACACTCATTCTGCGACCTCCTTCAATGCCTGGCTGTGCCCGGAGGTTGTGTCCTGAAGGTGGCAGGCCGCAAGGTGCCGCTCCGAGCCGCCAATGACACTGAGTTTTGGCTTGGTCTTTGAGCAGATGTCTTCAGCAAAGCGGCAACGCGTGTGAAAGCGGCAGCCGGTGGGCGGATCAATCGGGTTTGGTGGATCGCCTGCAAGTGGCGGTTCCTCGGTGCGGTTGTCCGGATCCATCGAGGGCATGGCTGCGAACAGGGAGGCGGTGTAGGGATGCGCCTGTTTCGCGTAAATGGCATCGGCAGGACCGACTTCCACGACCTCACCCAGGTACATCACCAGAACCCGGTCGGAAATATAACGCACCACGTTCAAGTCATGGGAGATGAAGACATAAGTAAGGCCAAGTTCTTCCTTAAGGTCGTTCAGCAGGTTGAGCACCTGGGCCTCAACGGATTTGTCGAGCGCCGATACAGCTTCATCAAGAATGACCAGCCGGGGAGAGAGAGCAAGCGCCCGGGCAATATTCACCCGCTGACGCTGACCGCCGGACAATTCGTGGGGATAGCGCTCGGCGAAACGTTCAGGATCCAAGCCGACCCGGCCCATCAGCCCCCGTGCGACCCCTGAAGGGTCCGCATGTCCATGAATTTTTGGGCCGAAAGCGATGGAATCCACAATGGTCAGGCGCGGATTGAGGGAGGCATAGCTGTCCTGGAACACCATTTGGACGCCGCGGCGCAATTCCTTCAACTTGATGTCTGTTCCCAGTGCATCACCATCATAGATGATTGAGCCGTCATCCAGTTCGATCAGCCCAATGAGCAGGCGGGCTGTTGTGGACTTACCGCAGCCACTTTCTCCAACGATGCCGAGGGTCTCCCCCTTTTGCACCTCGAAAGAAATTCCATCGACGGCGTGGACGGTTGCTGTCTTGCGGTTGAGCAGGCCCGAGCGGATCGGAAAATGTTTCTTCAGATCCTTGGCGATGATCAGCGGCTGATGCGGTCCCCCGCGATCAGTTTGGCCGAAGCTGGCTTCAGTCTTTGACATTCATTGCACTCCGAAGACCATCGCTGAGAAGATTGAGGCAAAGAGATGTGATGAAGATCATCACGCCCGGCAGGGCCGCGATCCATGGATTGATGTAGATCGCCGTGCGCAGGGTGTTGAGCATGAGACCCCATTCGGGCTCGGGTGGGCGGACGCCAATGCCAAGGAAGGACAGACCGGCCGCCAGGATCATGCAGACGCTGGTCAGGCTGGTGGCATAAACGAAGATCGGGCCGAGCACATTGCCTATGACGTGGACGCGAATGATGGTCAGGGCGCTGCCGCCCGTGGCCCTCGCCGCATCGATATAGTCGAGCGCCCTGACGCTAGCGGTCGCGCTTTCGGCAACCCGGGCAATTGGCGGAATGAATACGATCGTCAGGGACACCAGGCTGTTGATGATACCGGCACCCAGCGCACTGGAAATGGCGATGGCCAGCAGCACGGATGGGAACGCGAAGAAGACATCGACCGTACGCATGATGATCGTATTGATCCAGCCACCGACATAGCCCGCCACAAGACCGAGCGTAGAGCCGATAAAGAAAGCCAGGACAACCGGAACCAGACCGACGAAAAGAGTAAGCCGACCACCATAGATGAGCCGGGCCAGCATGTCCCTGCCCTGTTCGTCGGTGCCAAGTGGAAAGCCTGGAAAGCCGATTGGTTTCAGCCGTTTGATCATGCTGGCTTTATAAGGGTCGTTAAGTCCGAGATATGGAGCGAAGATCGCTGCCAGGATCAGCAACAGCACGACAATGGTGCACGTCACGGCAACGGGATCGTTCAAGAAACGTTTAAACACACCGGCCCAGTAGCCAGGTGCCTTGCGGACGGGTTCTGCAACCTCTGCCGTATCAGCAACGACGGTCATGGTCAGGACCTTTTGATGCGCGGATCGATGGCGGCCTGGGCCACGTCGACGATCAGGTTCATGGAAACGAAGAACAGTGCGAGCACGAGGATAGTGCCCTGCAACAAGGGCAGGTCGCGTTGGAAGATCGCGTTGGAGAGGAGAAAACCGGAGCCGGGCCAGTTGAAGACCGTCTCAATCAGGATCGACCCACCAAGAAGATAGCCGAGCTGCAGCCCCATGACGGACAAGGCGGTCGGGGCGGCGTTACGGATTACATGGCGCAGAACATCGCCGTGGCGCATCCCTTTTGCATAAAGGGCCTGCACGAAATCCATGGAGAAGATATCGCCAACCAATGCCCGGACGGTCCGCGCCACGATGCCGATGGGAACAACGGCAAGGGTGACGGAAGGCAGGATCAAGTGCTTTATATGCGCATAATCCCAGGCCCACTGGCCGGACCCGCCGGGACCTGCGCCCATCGATGGCAGCCAGCCGAGCTGGACGGAGAAGACGATGACGAGCACGATGCCAAGCCAGTAGTTGGGCACCGAGACACCGGTGATGGCGAAGGCCGTGACCAGTCGATCAATGATCGTGTCTCGGAAGTAGCCTGCGATGAAACCGAGCAATAGGCCTATCGGAAAGGCGATTACGCTGGCGGTGAACGCGAGCAAAAGCGAGTTCTTGACCGCGGAGAACACCTCGCCTGCGACCGGGCGACCTGTTGCGATGGACTTGCCGAGATCACCGGTGACCGCCTTGCCGATCCAGATCGCATATTGAACAGGTAGCGGCTTATCGAGCCCATAGGCAGAACGCATGGCCGCCTGCTCTTCCTGCGTGGCGTCGACCGGCATGATCGCCGTCAACGGATCTCCTGGAGCTATATGGACCAGCAGGAAGCAAATGATGCTGACGCCAACGGCAACAGGCAGGACGTAGACCAGTCGGCGTATGAGATATGCAAACATTGAGGCGGCCGTGTGTTTTTGGCTTCGGGCTATTGGGCAGCGAACGGGGCTGGCCTACGCGGACCGCTGGGCGCGGCAGAACGTTAAGAGAAGTTCGCGAGAAGGCCCCGCGAACTTCTGTTTTCTTATTCTTCGATCGTGATACCGGAGAAGTTCTGGTACCAGTTCTGAGCCTGAATGAAGCCCTTGACCTTCGGGCTCATGGCGCGTGGCGCCACGTCGTGGGTCACCATGAGGAAAAGCGCGTCATTGACGTATTTCTCATGTGTCTTGCGCAGCACCGCGTTCTGGGCTTCGGGATCAAAAGTGGTCTTGATCTCGTCGAACAGAGCCTGCATTTCCGGGTCGCAATAGTGGCCCCAGTTGGTGCCGTTCGGTGCAATCAGGTCACAGGAAAGATGCCGGATCAGTCCGGTGAACGGATCCTGGATAAAGTAGGTGAAGTTGATGGACTGGGAGCCGTCGACGCTCGGATCTGCAGCACCTGCACGCCACAGATTGATCATCTGGTTCCATTCGACAACCATGAACTCAACTTCAATGCCAACTTCTGCCAGGCTCTGCTGAACGTATTCGTTCATCGGCAAAGGCAGCATCTGACCGGAGCCGGACGGCGAGATCAGCGCTTTGGCCTTAATCGGATTTTCCGGACCGAAACCGGCTTCAGCCAACAGGGCCTTGGCAGCTTCTGGGTCATACTTCACTTCGAAGGTTGGCTCGCCGAACCACTGGCTGGCTGGAGGAAGGAACCCTTTCGCCGGAATGGCGAGGCCACCGAGGAGCGCTTTCAGGCCGTCCCGGTCGATAGCCAGGTTTGCAGCCTTGCGGACGCGAATGTCGTTCCAGGGAGACCCTTCCAGGCGCGACAGGTGCCAGGTCCAGTTGTGTGGGTAGGCGTTGGAGACGATTTCCATGCCATTGCCGGTCAGGGCGGGAATGGTGTCTGGAGCCGGTGCTTCGATCCAGTCAACCTGCCCTGAAAGAAGGGCTGCAGTCCGGGCATTCGGTTCTGGCAGCGGCATCAGGACCATTTTGTCCAACTGCGGTACACGGCTTGCGTCCCAATAGGCTTCATTGGGGACCAATTCTGCGCGTTCACGCGGAACGAAGCCAGTCAGTTTCCATGGGCCGGTGCCGGAAGGGGCCTTGGCCACTTCTTCCCAATTCTTGTCGAGCGCTTCCCAGTTTGCCTTGGACGACATCAGGATCCAGGCGAGCTGGTAAGGCAGGGTCGCGTCCGGGGTCTTGGTTATAATTTCAAGAGTGAAGTCGTCGAGTGCCTTATAGGAAGCCACGGCAGGAATGCGGGACTTTCCCTGCGCAGACTGGCGCGGATCATACTGTTCGCTCTCCGGTACCAGCAGCTTGTCGAAATTCCAGACAACATCATGTGCCGTGAACGGGCTGCCGTCATGGAAGGTCACGCCTTCGCGGATCTTGAACGTCCATTTTGTGTTGTCGTCGGGATCAACAGTCCATTCGGTCGCCAGGCCCGGGATCAACACTGAGGCCTTGTCTGCACTGGTCAGATCCCACTCGATGAGGGAATCATAGACCGTGTAGCCCATGAAGCGCATACCTTCGCCGCCCTGGTCGGTCTGACCGGTGGTGAGAGGGATGTCCGACGCTGTCATGCCGACACGGAGCGTGCCAGCTGCCCAGGCGTCGAATGACACTGTTGCGAGGGCGGCAATTGACAGGGCTGCCAATGCGGCTCCCCTTAGGTTTCGTAGTGCCATTGCTGATGTCCTTTTTTCAAAGTCAGCTGATTACAGTCGGAAGGCCGACAGCAGATTGAATGGTCTTCTCGAAACGTTTCCCCGCGAAAGCCAGTTTTGGCCGCTTAGTCCGATCCTTCCGCGCTCGTTGCGCTGGAGGCCGGTTATTGGCCCGGTTCAGCAGCGCGCCTTAGGTTTCGGAGCTGCCTGTCAGGCGGTGTATGACATTTCTTCCATAATCTTTCGCGCCTGCCCATCGCTTGCAGAACGACAGAAAGATTAATTAAATCAATGCCTTTAACTTAATTTCCCTCTTGCCGAGTAGTCGTTTATCAGGTACCCGTTTTCTGGTCTGACCAGTTTACCGTAAAACAGACCAGAAAACGTGCAAGGGTAAAATTTGAGCATTTGATGTCCAGATTGACAGCATTGACTGAAGGCGACGCAAGCCAGACAGAGGGCCCTGATCGGGAATCCACTGTGCCGGCCAGAGTCGCCAAGGCGCTTCAGCAAATGATTTGCGACCAGGGCTTGAAACCGGGCGACGCGTTGCCGTCGCAGCGGGAGCTTGTCACCCTGCTTCAGGCCTCCCGTCCCTCCGTTAGGGAAGGCGTATCAATGTTAGAAATGCTCGGAATTATCCGGGTGGAGGGGCGCAGGGGTCTGTTCGTCGCCAATGGGGATGGCCAGCGTCCGATCGATTTTTGGCCGTTCCACAAGGGGTATGATCTTCGTGAGGTTTATCAGTTTCGTATCGGCTTCGAACCGGACGCTCTTGCACTGGCTTTTTCAAGGTTGACCAGCGACGCGCTCCAGCGTCTGCGCCACCATGCGGAGGCGCTGATGATCGCCGCGCGCCAGGGCAATGCCGTGGTCGCCGCGGAACAGGACACCGCCTTCCACGACGTTATTTTTGAGTATTGCGGCAATCGAATCTTTCTGGATATCCGCAGTCATTTGTCGAAGGCGATGAAGGACAGCCAATGGGTGCCGATGGTTATCATTGAAAGGGTCGGCGACACGGCTCGTGAGCACCTTGCCATCGTCGATGCGTTGGAGGCTGGAAATTGTGCAGACGCTTGTGCGGCATTGCGAGATCATATCCACGCGGCGGCGCTTCGTTGCGACCTTCACTTAACCTGATAAGGCCCATAAATCGGAGTTGACTTGAATGATAAAGGACACCGTTGCCGCATTTTCCGAGCTCCTGCCCGAACCGGTTGCAGGTGCATCTGGACCGCTTGACGGATTGTCTTTTGCCGCCAAGGAAAATTACGAGTTCGCAGGGCGGGTGGCCTCCAACGGAAATCCTACATGGAAGGCAAGTCATCCCCCGGCGGAAAAGTCCGCTGCTTGCGTCGATACGTGCCTCCAGGCAGGCGCATCATTTGTCGGCTTTACGCATATGGATGAGCTCGCCTACAGCATTATCGGTGCCAACGCGCATTTTGGCACTCCCGTGAACAGTGCAGCACCAAGCCGTGTGCCTGGTGGATCATCTTCCGGATCGGCCGCCGCGGTTGCGGCTGGCTTGGCAGACTTTGCCCTTGGCAGCGATACCGGCGGCTCTGTGCGCATTCCTGCCGCCTTCTGCGGCATCTTTGGACTGCGAACAAGCCACGGCCGCATATCATCAAACGGACTGGTGCCTTTGGCTCCCTCCTTTGATGTGCCGGGATGGTTTACGCGTGATCTGGACACGATGATCCGTGTCAGCGCTGCCTTCGGGATAAATGCGGCGCAGGGCAAGCGACCTTCGCGTCTCTGGTTGCCATCTTCGGTGTGGTCCGGGATCGATCCGGATCTGTTCGCGGCCTTAAAGCCAATGATCGACCGTTTGGCAGCATTGTTGGGACCTGCAGATACGAGCTCCTTGCCAGAACAAACTCTGGAGCACTGGTTCGAGACCTTCCGCGTCCATCAGGCCTATGAGATCTGGAAAACAGTTGGCCCCTGGGTGTCTTCGGCCGCTGCGCATTTCGGGCCTGGCGTGACTGAACGCCTTGATATGGCCAGCAAGATCAACGGCACCGAGTTTGCCAAGTCTGCCGCTGATCGAGCGTCGATTTGCGCCGCCATGGATACCCTCATGGATGACAGTACGATCTTGGTTCTGCCGACCGCCCCTGGACCGGCGCCGGAACTCGCTGCCAGCCAAGAGGACCTGGACGCGGCGCGAAAGGCGATCATGTGTCTGACCAGCATCTCCGGTTTGAACCGCTATCCGGAACTGACGATTCCAGGCGCAGTTGTCGGCAAAGCGCCTGTGGGGCTGTCTCTTGTCAGCGCGCGTATGCAAGATAACGATTTGCTGGCTTTGGCCGGTTTGATGTGAGGTACAGCCTCTCCCAGAAGAGCCGATCACATGGAAACACTGGGAATATTTGCAACTGCGCCTCCTGATCAAGGACACCCAAAAAGGCTATGATATGTCACGTAATCTGGTAATCGCGGCGGCTCAACTGGGCCCAATTCCTCGCGCCGAGAGCCGGTCTTCTGTTGTTATTCGAATGATGCAACTGATGGAAAAAGCGGCATCGCGTGGGGCGGAGCTTGTGGTGTTTCCGGAGTTGGCGCTGACCACCTTTTTCCCGCGCTGGTATCTGCAGGATCAGAAAGATATCGACGCTTTCTTCGAAACACAGATGCCCTCTGAGGAAACTCAGCCGCTTTTTGAGGCAGCTATCCGACTGGGCCTGTCTTTCTCCTTCGGCTATGCGGAAAAGACACAGGATGCGAAAGGCGAAACGCGGCGTTTCAACACGTCGGTGCTGGTTGGTCCGAGCGGCGAGGTATTGCTAAAATACCGGAAGATCCATTTGCCAGGCCACTCGGATCACGAAATTTGGCGGCCGTTTCAGCATTTGGAGAAACGTTATTTTGAAGTTGGAGACCTCGGCTTTCCCGTAGCTGAAGCTTTGGGTGGGCGGATCGGCATGTGTATCTGCAATGATCGACGCTGGCCCGAAACCTTCCGCATTCTCGGACTGCAAAGGGCCGAGCTGGTGCTTCTTGGCTACAACACGCCAGTTCATTATCCGCCTGCTCCTGACCATGACCACCTGCAGGATTTTCACAATCATCTGTCCATGCAGGCAGGGGCCTATCAGAACGGCGCATGGGTCGTTGGAGTTGCCAAGGCCGGGCACGAAGAGGGCTGTGATCTGATCGGTGGATCTTGCATCATTGCGCCAACAGGTGAAATTGCCGCAAAATGCGTGACCCTTGGAGATGAGGTTATTGTTGTGGAGTGCGATCTGGATCGCTGCCGGGAGATTCAGGACAACATTTTCAATTTTGCTGCCCACAGGCAGCCGGACCAATACGGCCTGCTGGTAGAAAAAGCTTAGGCCTTTGGATCGATTTTGAGCGACACCTCAAGCTCATCCCGCCAACGCGCTGTCCAGGTTTCTGGGCAGGAGACCTTCTGAATTCCGCTTAGCGAGCCGGTGATCACCCAATGTCCAGCCTTGAGGCCACCCAGGGTGTCGCCGCCGAAGTTGACGTAGGCTCGAATGGATTCCACGGGATCGATATCTTTGGCCTCAAAGGGCTCAGGTGTTTGGTTTCGGAAAAGGCTTAACTCTTTAACGGGCGAAGAAATATCGCCTATGAAAGGACGTACCATTCCGAGAACAAGGCCTGCATTTGCGAAACAGTCTGCAACGCGTTCGGGCCGATCAAGATCGACTGCTGTCAAACGCCAGTCGACCAATTCAAATGCAAGTGCAACACTTTGAATGGCGTTCAAAATTTCCTGACGCGAATAGGACTGTCTATACCGTACGGGAAGGTCATGTTTGAGCTTGAAGGCAATTTCGGTCTCGAGTGCGTTCACATGAGGGAGCGTCACGGGAGCCTGATGAACTGTTCCTGCAAAGATCGGAGCAGCGACACCGCTATTGGAACTGCGGGCTGCGACCTTCCAACCTGCGACTGCCAGCCCGAGGGCTTCGGCAACCGCTGTTTGCACGGCATAACCGTCTGCCTCGTTTTCAGGCCGACAACTCTTCGGAAGACGCGTCAGCGTCGTGCGCGCTCTCCGCGCTTCGACGATCAATTGTACTGCTGCTTCGATGCTCATTCAGGTGAAGGACTTCCGTCGGAGGACGAGGGACTTCCAAGCAATAGGAGGCTTGATTGCGCGACACAAGCTATTGTCCTGGTCGAACAGTTTACGCACCAAAGTGTCTTGAAGACAGCAACAAGAAGTAACCTCCATGCCTCGTTCTTCACCGAAGACCCACCTCTGCCGGGTCGCTCTTGTCAATCCCAACACATCGCAAGCAACGACCCAGGCAATGGTCAACATCGCAGCTCGCGCTGCGCCGGAAATCGAAATCGTCGGTTTTACTGCGGCGTCTGGAGCAGGGTTGATCAGCAATGAGGCCGAATTGGCCACTGCGGCTGAAGTTGTTGCTGCGATGGACCCGGTCGTGTTCAACGGGTACTCAGGCGTAATTGTTTCTGCGTTCGGAGATCCCGGACTGCAAGCCTTGCAAGGTGCATTGGACATTCCGGTCGTCGGGATCGCGGAGCAAAGTATGGCGAGTGCTGCTCAGGGCAACAGACGCTTTTCGGTTGTCACCACCACTCCGGAATTGACCCGCTCGATCCAAGCATGCGCTGAGGTCTATAGCTTTGGCGCTCAGCTGGCGTCAATCAGAATAACCGAAGGGGCGCTGCACGAAACAATGGCCGATCCGCAATTGCTTTTGACCAGACTTCAAAACGGAATTGCACAGGCAATTGAAGAGGATAATGCAGAAGCCATCATCATCGGCGGCGGCCCGCTTGCTCAAGCTGCGAGCGCGCTCGCCAAGCATACAAAAGTACCGCTAATAGAGCCGGTGCCAGCAGCCGTTCTGGGTCTCACCGCACTTCTGGGCCGCATGGACCCGAACTTCCCACTATAAATCTGGCCGATCGTCAGCACCAGCCAGGTATTGGCGCGCCAACCGCGAGGCTCGCCATTACCTGCGGAGCTTGCTGGGCAAGCCAGCCATCAAATGCTCGCGGGTCAAGGTCATCGAGGTTGCTCGCCTTATATTTGGTGTAAGCGGCAAGCCCAGCGAAGGTGAGTTCGGCAGATCCAATTGCTTTTTGTTGGCTTGACAAGTCTGGCGAGGTACCGGTGCTCGCGTGACATTTTCATTAGCCTCCTAATTCTGGGAGGGTGGAGATGTAGATAGGCAAAGATCAACCCGGACATCCTTCAGACCACGATGCCGTTCACCCGGCGCAAGCCGGCGTTGAGGCAAAACTGATTGTCGGTCATCATAGGGATGGTTCCCCAGCATCTTCAAAGACATCTTCACAGGCGTCTCCAAATACCTCGTCAAGGGATCAGGTGCTGATCAAGAACCTCAGGGCTGCCCACCGCTGGTACAAGGCGGTTCAAAAGGGCGATAGTTTTTCTGAAATCTCCAGGCGCGAAAACACTTCAGTCAACACAGTCCAGCGGGTCATACCGCTCACGTTCCTGGCACCGGATATTGTCCGGGATATACTGCGAGGGCATCAACCCGTCTCCCTCACATCGGATTGGCTGTTGCGCCAGACACTGCCGTCCGATTTTGAAGACCAACGCGCGCTAATCCAGTCGCTCACCTGATCTCCCCAGCCGCAAATCCCATGCGCTAAAAACGCAAACAGAGACTTTTGGAACCGTGAGCGGAATAATCCGCAATTCGCGCCTTCAATACCAAAACCGAGACAGCACGAGCCTTTGAAAGTCCGGGCACTTGCCGACCAAGCATGAGAAAATATTGAAATTCTCGGAAAAATGGCTGGGGTGGAAGGATTCGAACCTTCGCATGGCGATACCAAAAACCGCTGCCTTACCGCTTGGCTACACCCCAATACCGTGGAGACGGTGTATAGCCCCGCCGTTTGGCGAGTGCAAGACCCGTAGCGGCATAGAATAAGGGGCCCCGGTGGGGTTTTCCCCAGCATCGATAAGATGGTGCCGGAGTGATCAGAGAGCCGGATCGGAAGTGCACGCCAAACAGACCTTTTTCATGGCGCCAGCAACGGGTCCCAAAAGCCGCCTTTGGGAACGCCAACCAACCTCCTGCAGGTGGGCGAAACAAACCGGCCTGCACGGCTGAGATCCTGAGACGGCGGAATTTTGCCACAGCAAACGACAAGCCTCTTGCGGGGTGAAAAAAGCGGTGCTAAGAGACCGCCACATCAGCGAGACGCCTCGTTTCGCTGTTCCCGACAAGCTTTTCAAACGCTTGAACTACTGGATCGGAGTGTAGCGCAGCCTGGTAGCGCACCTCGTTCGGGACGAGGGGGTCGGAGGTTCGAATCCTCTCACTCCGACCATTTTCTTTTCTTTGATCTCACAGACTTATAAGCTGCTTCTGCCGTTTTCTGTCGAACGCAATTGAGGCGTGGACAGTGTCGTGGTCCTCACGCTGGCCTCGACTTTCGGGCAAGCCTCGTTGTCCCCCCGATACGCAAGGTGCTTACGCTCGCCAACCGCGCGGTCACCTCGCATCGCGATGGGCACTACGCCCCTCACTTATCCCACCGCCGAGGGATACGGACGTCGGCCCGCAGCCCTTCATTGATCAAGCGCGCGAAAATACGTCCGCTTCCGACTAGGACCTCATTGTGACCAGCATCACGCATGTTTCCGAGGTTTCCTGATAGAGCTATAATCTGAAAACTGCGCGGTTCCCGCATTGACGGGAGCGATCAGGACGGTTCAAGCTCAACGCGAAGGTCCGGGGGAAGATAATGAAACCGCTATTCACACGACGCTTTCGCCTCGTCATGGCTGCATGCTTTTTCATCTGCTCGCCGCTTCTCGGGCCGGCCTTGGCGACAGAGCGTCTCGCGCTGGTGGTCGGCAATGCGGACTACGACAGCTCAACGCTGGCGCGTTTGCAGAACCCGGCAAATGACGCGGCGCTGATTACGGACAGTCTGAAATCAACCGGTTTTGACGTCGACCTCGTTCTGAATGCCGACCTGCGCACCATGAAGCGCGCCGTTCGAGACTTCACCGACAAGCTTAAAAAGACCGATCCGGGCGCCATCGCTGTCGTCTATTACTCCGGCCACGGCTTTGAAGCCGGTGGTCAAAACTACCTCGCCCCGCTGGGCGCGGACCTGCGCGATGAAATCGACGCTGAATTTGAGGCCCTGTCAGTGGACTGGGTCCTGTCCGCGGTTGAATCGGCTCATGACGGCGCGAACATCGTTATCTTCGACGCCTGCCGCAACACCGCCCTGTCGCGTTCAGCCGGGGGTACGGTCGGCGGCTTTGCCTTTTTGAACAGCACGCCGCGCGGCAGCTTCATTTCGTTCGCGACGGCACCTGGAAGCACGGCCACGGATGGCCAGGGGCTCAACAGCCCCTATACGCTTGCCATTTCGCGCGAAATCCTCGTTCCCGGCGCAACGGTCGAAACCGTGTTCAAGCGCGTACGCAAGCAGGTGGTCGAAGCCACAAATGGCGATCAGGTTCCCTGGGATCATTCGTCCCTGACGACAGATATCGTGCTGACACCGTCGGACACCATGGGCGAGGGCCAAGTTGCAGCAAACGCACCAGCTGATGCGAGCACGATCCAGCTGGAGCTGCAATTCTGGAATGATGTCAAAGCCAGTGACGACAGGGCGCAAATCCAGGCCTATCTCGATCGCTTTCCCGGCGGCTCATTCGCAGAGCTCGCCAAGGCGCGGCTGGCGCAGATCGGCAGCAGTCCCGCTGGCGAGATTGAGCAATTGTTTGCAAAGCTGCAAAGCCGGTCCCTGCTCGTTGAAAATCCGCAAAGTCCGCTCGAGTTTTATGCCAATGCGCGCATTCGCGAGATCAAGGGCGACTATCCAAAAGCTCGGCAGGATTATCTGAAATATTTCGCATTCGGAGAACCTCAGGTCGACCCCCACATCCGGTTTCAGGCCGTGCTGAGAGCCCAGGAGGGCCGGGCCGGTGCGCGCGAGTTTTATCACTCGCTAACCCAGGGACGCAGCGATCCGACAACCTTGTTTGCCGAAATCCTGTTGCAGGAGCGCGACGAACGGATCCGGCGTTTCAGTGCCTTCGTCGATGCCTATCCGGAGTTCGTCCCGGCCCTTTACGAACTGAGCCTTGATTACTCCCAGTCCAGGCTCGGCCAGCAGTCGACGGCAGACAAGACGACGGAACTCGATCTTTTGACGCGTTTCCTGGAAGGCGTGGAAGACGGCCGGTACCTACGGTATTTCATCGACCAGCAAATGGCGGCCCAGCGCATCGAGGACGCCAAGTCGCGACTGGCGGCGCTGTCAGGCCTCAACACCCAGGCACTTGCCAATCCGGTCAAGCTGAACGCCATGCGCAGCAATCAGGGCTGGATGCTGTCCCTGGCCATTGCCGACAGCGCGCAGGAAATCTTCGTTCGCCTGCCGGGCGAAGACTTCCGGTCAACCGGATTTGTCAACGGAGCTCTCAACCCCACGACCGGACAACCGATCCCCTACCCCGCCTTCGAGTTGCCGGGAAATGCCGGTCCGACCGACGTGGAGGTGCAATACACCGATGTTCATGGCGATGTGCGGGGCCCGTTTAAGATCGCGTTCAATCCGAATGCTGCTCTGATCAAGTCCCAGAAGGACATTCTCGAGCGTTTGTCGAACGGCTGGGTCAGCTACCAGGATTGGGATGGCAAGCAGCTGGCCTATTTCACCCAGTTGATCAGCTATCGCTGCGCCATTGCATCGGTTCGCTACGCCGTGAACAGCGATCAACCCGATACAGCTTTCGAGATCGGTGAATGCGATCCTGACAACCCACATGCGATCCCCAGAAGTGGACCAGGATCCGTCGTCTTCGCGAATATTCCAAAGTCAACGGAGTATGTCTCCGTGCAACTGACCTATGCGGACGGCACGACTTCGGACGTGAAGCGCTTCGACGCCCCGAAATGATCCTTTTGCCTCGAAGACCCGGTGACCGCTTTCCGATCGGTGCCTCAAAACGATGATGGCACAAAAGCCAAGGCGGCAAGGTCGCCCGTCCCAGAGACTTCTGGTCGCCCTTGCTGTTGGCGCGTTGGCAGCAGTTCTGTCCCTGCCATTGGCGTCGCGCCTCGGGCCGATCCTGGACGACCTGCTCGTGATCTCCGTTTTCGGGGATTGTAACGATTGCGAAAATGATATCGTACTCGTGACAATCACTGAAGAAACCCTGGCGCAATTTCCCTACAGGTCGCCGATCGACCGCGGGTTTCTCGCCGAGCTGATAGAGACCATTGACGCCGCCTCACCTCAGAAGATCGGCTTGGATGTGCTCATTGACGGGCCGAGCGAACCTGCCAAGGACAAGCAGCTGCTTGATGCGATCGACCGATCCAGTGCACCCCTCATTCTAGCTGAGGCGGGCACCAGGGAACGGCTGACGCATGAGCAGGCGGC
The DNA here is from genome assembly GCF_014842925.1 of Roseibium polysiphoniae. GTDB lineage: Bacteria > Pseudomonadota > Alphaproteobacteria > Rhizobiales > Stappiaceae > Roseibium > Roseibium polysiphoniae. The sequence continues at coordinate 52,447 of NZ_JACYXJ010000001.1, read as the reverse complement.
CTATCTTCAGGCCGTGATTTCAGATCGCCAGAGCGGGTCCATCGTGCTGCAGCGGGACGAGGCCGACGGCGTTCTCCGGCATCTCCCGCGGCTTGAAGACGAAAGCGGCACGACCGTTCGAAGCTTCGCCGAAGCTCTCTCTGGGGAGTCTTTGGCTGAAGAGAAGGCGATAGGACGCATCATCTATCAATACAGATCCGACGGCACCTCGCCCTTTCCGCAGTATCCGGCGCAAACAGTCGCATATCTTCCGAAGGCCTGGTTCACAGACAAATACGTCCTGATCGGGACCGACCTTCCCTATGTTGATCAGCATCCGACACCAATGGCTTCACTGGCGGGTTCGGAAGCAGGGACGTTGACGGGCATAGAGGTTCACGCAACCATTCTGGCGCAGCAGCTGTCCGGACGTTCGCTTGGGTCTGCATCCTTTCTCAACACCATTGCCTTGATGGTACTTGCCGGGCTGGCTGCGAGCTTCGGCTTTCTGGTGATTGCACGCCCTCTCACCTACTTCACGCTGCTTTTTCTGGCGATCGGCGCATACCTTCTCGCCGCGTGGATGCTGGTGTCGCTGGAGATCCTGCTGCTTCCTGTCCTCGGCCCGCCAGCTGCAGCCGTGTGGTCTGCGCTCATCATGGCACTGATGCGTTGGCGCAAGGATCGCTCGGAACGGGTCTTCCTAAAAACAGCCTTCTCAAAATATGTAAGCCCTGCGCTCGTCAAGCGTCTGACCAGTGGTGACATCTCTCTCAAGCTCGGCGGCGAAAAGCGCCCGGTCACCTATCTGTTCACCGACCTCCAGGGCTTCACCAGCCTGTCGGAGACCTTGCCACCGGAGCAGATGGCCGAGCTGCTTAACAGTTATCTGGACCGCATCTGCGATCTGGCGACCGAGCATGGCGCGACCATCGACAAGATCATTGGCGATGCGGTCGTCTGCTTCTTTGGAGCGCCGGATGTGGATCCGGACCAAGCCAGCCGCGCTCTTGAATTGTCTCTCGCACTGGACACATTTTGCGAGAGCTTCCGGGCAGACGCCAACGACCGGTCTATTGCTCTCGGCGTAACACGGATCGGAATTCACCACGGCGAGGCCGTCATCGGAAATTTCGGCGGCAGCCGGTTCTTTGATTACACGGGAATTGGCGACACTGTGAACACTGCCGCGCGCCTGGAAGGGGCGAATAAGTTTCTCGGTACACGCATTTGCGTCAGCAGCGCAGTCGCCTCCGAATGTCCCGGACACCACTTCCGCCCGCTGGGCGATCTCGTTCTGAAGGGCCGGAGCCAGCCGGTTGCCTGTTTCGAACCGGTTTCCGACCAAGATCTTTCTTCCGCCTGGATGCAGGCCTATCTGGCAGCCTATCAGAAGATGTCTGACGCCAGTCCGGATGCGCTGTCCTGTCTTGAAAGCGTCGCCGCGTTGAAACCAGGCGATGGACCAACCCAACTTCACATTGAGCGATTGCGCGATGGCTCTGTTGGAACGAAAGTAACGCTATCGGGAAAATGATTGGCAGCCGCCTTTCTGCGGAGCAGGACGCGGTCTATGGTTTTGGCGAGAACCCAGGGAGCAGTTCAAATGCGATACATGGCATGGCTTATGGCCCTGGTGCTTGGTTGCTCTGCCGTTCCTGCCTGGGCGGACATGGTCGTCGTTGCGGCCAGCGGGGACACTGACCACCTGCCGGGTGATATTCTGGCGCCCACGTCCGTGCTGACCCTGCCCGGCGAGGCCCGTGTCACGATCCTGTCCCAGGACGGCAAGATGCGCGTGATCGACGGCCCGTTTGAAGGTTCGCTCGAGGACGAGAGCTCGGCGAAATCCACTTCGCCTGTTCCCGCAAGCTGGGATGCTCTGAAGGTTCTTTTGGGCGACCCGGACGCGCGGTCAAATGTGCTTGGTGCGTCGCGCAACCTTGACGGTGCATTTCGCATACCCGCCAGTATCTGGCACGCCAGTGTCGACAGCTCCGGTCCGCGTTGTGTCCGGCAGTCGGAGTTGACCCTTGCACGTAGAGACGCCTCAGTTTCCGCCGTGGTCTCGGTGCGGAGCTCCGCCGGGCGCATCACCGACATTTCCTGGCCCAAGGACCAGACCACTTTGACCTTGCCGAGCGATTTCGCCGCCGACGGGCGTTTGGCGGTGAGCATTGACGATGACCTGAGAACGCTAACCCTCAACACCCTTCCGGAAGCTTTGAAGGAGGCCCTGCCCGGCTCGCTTCTGACCTGGTTTGCGGAATACAATTGCAAACGTCAGGCGATTGCGCTGATCCAACGGATCCATGACGGTGTTGAAGTGAACTAAGAGCTCCGGGTCAAAGGTTCACGGGAGAGAGACGGTCGCCAAGTCCTGCTCGGGCTGCCCAGGCACAGCCATCGTGCCCGCCATATCGAACACTTCTCCGACGCCAATTAGCACCGGCTCGCTGGTATCAAGCGCAGCGACCCCCAGTTCAAGATCGCGGAGCCTGCCCTGCCAACGCTTTTCATCGGGCCTCGCGATGCCTGCCATAACGACAACCGGCGTCGAGGGTGAGCGTCCCTCCCGGATCAACCGGTCCGAAATGCGACCGGCCATACGGCCGCCCATGTAAAAGACGGTGGTGGTCGCGGGGTCAGACAGGCCAGCCCAGTCCACGCTCTCCTGCAGGTCGCCCTTCTTCGAATGGCCCGTCACGAAGCGCACGGCCTGTGCATGATCGCGGTGGGTGAGCGAAATTCCAAGAGCCGAGGCCATGGCCGACGCAGAAGTCACGCCCGGAACCACCGCGACCGGAATGCCTTCTGCCTGCAAGCGCTCGATTTCTTCGCCAGCGCGGCCGAAGATCATCGGATCTCCTGACTTGAGACGCACGACGTTCTTGCCCTTCTTGGCAAGCTCCACCATCAGATCGTTGATGTCTTCCTGTTTGCAGCTCTCGCGGCCGCCGCGTTTGCCCACCAGCATGCGCTTGGCCTCTCTACGGGCAAGCTCCAGAACCTCATCTGCAACAAGATCATCGAAGAGGATGACGTCGGCTGCCTGGAGCGCGCGCACGGCTTTCAATGTCAGCAGTTCAGCGCTGCCTGGCCCCGCTCCCACGAGCGTTACCCGTCCTTCTTTTACTGTTTGCGCGACACCTGTTGCTTCAACCAGAGCTGCGACCTCCGCCTCCGCTTCGGGCGCGTCCCGCTCCGAAAATGCGTGATCGGTGAAGAGCTCCCAGAACCTGCGGCGCTGGGGACCTGGTGCCAGTCGTTCCATGACTGTGCTGCGGACCCTGCCCGCCAGCCCTGCCCAACCGGCCAAAGACAATGGCAGAAGCGTCTCTATCTTGCGCCGGATCGCCTGCCCCAGGATCGGCGCGACGCCATTGGTCGAGATGCCGATCACCACAGGTGAGCGGTTGACGATAGAGCCGAACTGGAATTCGCAAAATGGCGGATTGTCGATCACATTGACCGGGACACCCGCGGCTTTTGCGGCACAATAAAAGGCCTGCGCCTCGCCGTCGCTTGCCGCATCTGCAATTGCCAGCGCTGCACAGGCAAAGCTGTCCGCCCCCCAGGGTCGCGCATGATGAACAAACCGTCCGTTCACGCCGCCTGTCTTTAAAAGGTTCGCCATCACCGGATCGAGATCTTCGGCGTAGACGTGAACCTCGGCCCCCGCCGCGGCCAGAAGCTCTGCCTTCCAGGCTGCCGCCTCCGTCCCGCCCGCCAAGAGGATCTTGCGCGTTTCCAGAGGAAAGAAGACCGGCAGGCTCGCCAGTGGTCCCATGCGCGGAGGACGGCCGCGGGACCTCGATGGCGCTTGTGCGATCGATTTGACCTCAACCGGCTTGCGCGATGTCGACATCAGCCGTCTCCTTGTCGTTGAGGCCATCCAAAAGGCTTTTGATCTCGGATCGGCAGGACCCGCAGTTGGTCCCTGCCTTGAGCACTGAGCCAATGGCGTCGACAGTTGCCGCGCCTTGTCCGGCGGCAGCAGTGATCTGATTGACGCCAATCTGGAAGCAGGAACACACAATCGCGCCTGGGTCCGGTCGATCCGCCGCCGGCCGGCCAGCCAGCACTCGGTAACGCTCGATCGTATTTTCGGCTTTTGTCTCCAGCAGAGATGCGGCCCATTGCCGGGATACGGCAACCGGCTCCGGCGCGAAGAAAAACGTCGCTACAAGATCGCCGTTATCCCAGAGAGCCAGGCGCTGCACGCCCTCGCCCCCATCCTCATAGCTGAGGAATGCTGCCTCGTCGGTGTCCCCGGGCAGAAGTGCGCATGCCATCTCTTTGAGATCGTCTTGACCCAGTCCTGCAAGTTCGACACGCCACCCACCCGGCGCTTGAGCCAGAGCCCAATAGTCAGCCGGAATGCCTTCCGGCTTGTCGCGCAGGACTGCAAAGCCGTACCAGCTGCACGAAACGGGCATCAGAGCGACAGGCGTGAATTTCGATCCGGGCTGACCGGAGAAGAGATCCGTATCGGGAGAAACCACCGCATCGACACGGCCTTTCGAGGCAAATTGATCGGTCCAGTGCATGGGCACGAAGACAGATCCCTTCTGCGCCTTTTCGCTCACCAGTGCCCTCACCACGACGCGGCCATGGGGGCTTTTCACCTCAACCAGCTCCGCGTCGCCAAGACCGATCGCAGCGGCGTCTTCGGGATGAATTTCTGCGAAGGGTTCCGCGATGTGAGACGACAGGCGCGCGGTTTTCGCCGTGCGCGTCATGGTGTGCCACTGGTCGCGGATACGGCCCGTGTTGAGGACGAAGGGATAGGCGCGCTGCCGTCTGGCGGGCGCCGTCGTTTCTACAGCGACGAAGTTGGCCTTACGGTCCTTTGTAAAAAATCCACCGCCAGCGAAGAACCGGCTGTCACGCTTCGGCTCTCCCGCGCGTGCGGGCCATTGCACGGGAGTCAGATCGTCATAATCCTGCTGGCCAATATCGGCGAATGCGCCGATGTCAAAGTCACGTGTTCCATCGTTCTGATGAGCAGACAGGGCCGCATGTTCCGCAAAGACCTCATCGACGCCCGCGTAATTGAACCCTTCCGCAAAGCCCATGCGCTTTGCCACTTCGCACAGCGCCCGCCAGTCCGCCCTTGCCTCGCCGGGCAGGTCCAGAAAGCGGCGCTGCCTGGAGATCCGGCGTTCGGAGTTCGTAACCGTGCCGTTCTTCTCGCCCCACGCTGCGGCAGGCAGCGAGACATGGGCGTAGGGCAGCGTGTCGACCTCTGTCGAGACATCGGAGACGACCACAAAGGGGCAATGCTTCAAGGCAAGGGCGACTTCATCTGCGGCGGGCAGGCTGTCGACCGGGTTGGTCGCCATGATCCAGATCGCCTTGATGCGGCCGTCACGCACCGCGCCGAACATGTCAACGGCCTTGAGGCCCTGGCGCCGGGCCATCTTCGGGCTCTGCCAGAAGTCCTGCACCAACTGGCGATGCTCCGGGTTTTCAATGGCCATATGGGCAGCGAGCATATTGGCCAGTCCACCAACCTCGCGTCCCCCCATGGCGTTGGGCTGTCCAGTGATGGAAAATGGCCCCATGCCTGCACGGCCGATGCGACCGGTCGCAAGATGGGTATTGATGATTGCATTGACCTTGTCGGTGCCGACGACCGACTGGTTGACGCCCTGACTGTAGACCGTGACGGTCTTCTCGGTACGCGCGACCATGGTGTAAAACGTCGCAAGATCGCGGACTGACAGACCGGTCTGCTCTGCGACCTTCGCCATGTCCAGCGGGCCTGCTTCTGCCAGTGCAGCTTCAAAACCATGCGTGTGTTGGTCGATGAAGGATCGGTCAAGGCCGTCTACGTCGGAAAGGAAGGAAAGCAGGCCGTTGAACAGGGCCACGTCTGTGTCTGGCTTGAGCGCCAGATGAAGGTCCGCAAGTTCGCATGTGGCCGTCCGGCGAGGGTCAACAACGACAACCCGAAGCGCAGGGTTTTCGCGTTTCGCCGCCTCGATGCGCTGGAAGATCACCGGATGACACCAGGCAAGGTTCGAACCGACCAGAACAATCAGGTCCGCAAGTTCAAGGTCCTCATAGGTTCCAGGAACGGTATCAGACCCGAATGCGCGTCGATGACCGGCAACAGAGGAGGCCATGCACAGGCGAGAGTTGGTGTCGATGTTCGCCGAACCGATATAGCCCTTCATCAGCTTGTTCGCGACGTAGTAATCTTCGGTCAGGATTTGGCCCGAGACATAGAAGGCAACACTGTCAGGTCCATGCTCTTCGATGGTCGCTGCAAACTTTGACGCGATCAGATCAAGGGCCTGATCCCAGGACGCCTGCTTGTCGCCGATCTGCGGATAAAGCAAACGATCGCTCAGTGAAAGCGTCTCCGCCAAAGCCGACCCCTTGGAGCACAGCCGGCCAAAGTTGGCTGGGTGATCCGGATCGCCCTTGACGGTGACATTTCCATCGGCTGCGACGTTCGCGAGAACACCGCAGCCGACGCCGCAATAGGGACAGGTGGTTTTAACCGTGGCTTCTTGTCCTTCTTCGGTCACCTGTCTCTCTCTTTCTTGTTTCCTCGCCAGATCCGGGCTCTGCCTTTTTGGTCTATTCGGCTTTCTGGTCGATGGGGATTGTTAGGCGATGGGGCCTTTTCTTGAAATCCGTGGTCAGCCAGCGGCACGAGACGCAAGGGCATCAACTGCCAGCAGGATCTTGCCACCTTCCACCTTTGCCGGTGTGGTCAGGACCGCTCCCTCGTCAGCCCCTTGAGCAAGGCCCGTTGCCAGATCGAAGACCCAATTGTGCAGCGGACAGGTGACCGAGGAGCCGTGGACGATGCCATTGCTGAGCGGACCGCCCTTGTGCGGGCAACGGTCGTCCAGGGCGTAGACCTCGTCGTTCACCGTGCGGAACACCGCAATGCAGCCAGCATCTGTCTTGACGACGCGGGCGCCCTGGCGCGGAATGTCGGTGAGGTCGCCGATCGCGACCCAGTCCTTGGCGACGACGTTCATTCTGCAGCCTCCATAGACAGGATCGCCATGGGCTTGAACTCATGCTTGTCCTTGCCGGAGACGCGCTCCGACCATGGGTCGACCTGGGCAAATTTTTGAGAGAAGACGAAAGCGTCAAAGTAGCGTTTGCGCATCGCCGCATCATCCATGATCTGACGCCGGATTTCCTCAACGCCGATCCGCTTGGCCCACTTGTAGATGCGCTCCAGATAGAAGCCCTGCTCGCGGTACATCTGGGCAAGCGCGACGACGTGTTCGAGCGCCTCTTCCTCTGTTGTGACATTGCCGAGGATTTCCGTGCCCTTGATGTCGAGACCGGCCGCCCCGGCAAAGTGGATCTCATAGCCGCTGTCGACACAGACGATGCCGATGTCCTTGCAGGTGGCTTCCGCGCAGTTGCGAGGACAGCCCGAGACCGCCAATTTCAGCTTGGCAGGTGTCCAGGAGCCCCACATGAACTTCTCAAGCTTGATGCCCAGACCAGTCGAGTCCTGCGTCCCGAAGCGGCACCAGTCCGTACCGACACAGGTCTTTACCGTGCGCAGGCCCTTGGCATAGGCCTGACCGGAAACGAAGCCTGCCTCGCCCAAGTCAGCCCAGACGCCCGGCAGGTCTTCTTTCTTGATGCCCAGCATGTCGATGCGCTGGCCGCCGGTGCATTTGACCGCTGGTATGTCGTATTTGTCGACCACATCGGCGATGGCGCGCAGTTCCTTCGACGAGGTCATGCCACCCCACATGCGCGGAACGACCGAATAGGTGCCGTCCTTCTGGATGTTGGCGTGCACGCGCTCGTTGATGAAGCGAGACTGGTAGTCATCAGCGTATTCATCAGGCCAGTCGGCCACCAGATAGTAGTTCAGAGCCGGACGGCACTTTGCGCAGCCACAGGATGACGTCCATTCCAGCTCCTGCATGACCTCCGGAATGGTCTTCAGTTCCTTGGCCTTGATCAGCCGGCGCACATCGCCATGACCAAGATCCGTACAACCGCACATGGGCTGGACGGCGGTCGGGTCATAGGCATCGCCAAGTGTTGCGACGAGAAGCTGTTCCACAAGACCGGTGCAGGTCCCACATGACGCGGACGCCTTGGTGTGTGCCCGAACGTCGTCGAGCCCGGTCAGACCCTTTTCATGGATGGCATTGACAATGGTACCCTTACAAACGCCGTTGCAGCCGCAGATTTCTGCATCATCCGGCAAGGCTGCAACGGCCGCCGTAGGGTCCAGGGGGGCGCCCCCCTGGTAGGCTTGGCCAAAGATCAACGTCTCTCGCATTTCGGAGACGTCCGTTTCCTTCTTCAATAGGTCGAAGAACCATGGACCGTCGGCCGTCTCTCCGTAGAGAACCGCGCCAATGATCTTGTTGTCCTTGAGAACGAGCCGCTTGTAGACCCCGGCCGATGCATCGCGCAGGACGATTTCTTCGCGGTCCTCGGCCTCTGCAAAATCACCCGCCGAGTAAAGATCGACGCCCGTGACCTTGAGCTTCGTTGCGGTGACCGAGCCCTTGTATTCTGACCTGCCCCCGAGAAGGTTGTCTGCGATGACGCCGGCCATTTCGTAAAGCGGTGCGACAAGGCCGTAGCACATGCCGCCATGCTCAACGCATTCGCCAAGTGCAAAGACATCGGCGTCAGACGTACGCATGTCGTCCGAAACCATGATGCCGCGGTTGACCTCAAGGCCCAAGGACTTTGCCAGATCGCCGGACGGCCGGATGCCGACTGCCATGACGACGATGCTGGCCTCAATCTCGCTGCCGTCGTCCAGCTTGATCCCGGCAACCTTCCCGGCGCCGTTGTCGAGGATCTCATGGCTGTTGGCCTTGGTCCTTACGTCAATGCCACGGCGCTTGAACTCTTCCTCGAGCAAATAGCCGGCCGCCGGATCGAGCTGGCGCTCCATCAGCGTCGGCATCAGGTGAAGCACCGTCACCTCCATACCCTGCATCTTGAGACCTGCAGCAGCCTCAAGACCAAGCAGACCGCCTCCGATCACAATGGCCCGGCCACCGTGAGCGGCCGCGTCCTTCATCTTCTCCACATCGTCGAGATCGCGGTAGGTCAGGACACCTTCGAGATCCTTGCCCGGCAGTGGAATGATGAAGGGATTAGATCCGGTTGCTATAACCAGCTTGTCGTAAGCTGCCGTGATGCCGTTTTCCGACGTGACGGTTTTCGCCTCGCGGTCGACCTCGGACACTCTCGCCGACTTGTGCAGAGTCACGCCATGGTCGGCATACCATTGGTCATCGTGGGTGATGATGTCTTCATATGTCTTTTCGCCGGAGAGAACCGGAGACAACATCAGCCGGTTGTAGTTCACCCTCGGTTCCGCGTTGAAGATCGTGACGTCATAGGCGTCCCGATCTTTCTCGAACAGGAATTCCAGCATGCGCCCGGGCGCCATGCCATTCCCGATAACAACGAGTTTCTGTTTTGTCATTTTGATCACTCTGCTGCTTCGGTGCTGCCGGTGTAGGCAGCCTCGATCATCACGCCGGAAAGCGCTGTGTAAGCCTCGACCCACGCTGTCTTTGTTTCTTCGGTGAAAGCATCGCCAAGGCCCTTTTCCAGCGTCCAGATCAAGGCTTCTCCAACAGGCGCGTAGTGTCCGGCCTTCACTCCGTAATCCACGTGCTTGACGGCAAGCGCCTTGGCTACAGGAAGGACGGCCTCGAGGTTGGTCAGGCCATTGACCACCACCCCGAGGGTCGTCATCAGCTTGCGCCCCTGCTCGCTCAAATCGGATTTGAAGAGCGGCGTGACTTCGGGAGCAATCTCGAACAGGCGGCCGTAGAAAATGGCGGCAGCCTCATCCGCAATGGGAACAACTTTGGCGAAGGATGTTTGCACGAGCTGGATTTGGTCTGGCGTCATGGCATGCTTCCTTTGGCTACTCGGCCGCCTCAATGGCTGCCTTTTGACGGGCGAGCCGGCTGGCGCGTTTTTGCTGAATGGATTGAAGCTGTTCCTCGCTCGGATCCGCGCCGCCCTCATAGGCTTCCAGGAAGTCCAGAAGCTCCTCGCGGTAGGCGTAGTAATCGGGGTGAGCGAGCAGTTCCTTGCGTGAACGTGGACGTGGAAGATCCACCTCCATGATGTTCCCGATCCGGGCGTTGGGACCGTTCGACATCATCACGACCCGGTCGGCGAGCAAGATCGCCTCATCGACGTCATGGGTGACGCAGACCGCAGTCACCTGGGTGCGCTTCCACACGTCCATCAGGACGTCCTGCAATTCCCAGCGGGTCAGACTGTCGAGCATCCCGAATGGCTCATCGAGAAGAAGCAGCTTCGGAGACAGGGCAAAGGCGCGTGCGATGCCGACGCGCTGCTTCATGCCGTTCGACATGTCGGCAGCCGCCTTTTGCATGGAATCCCCGAGACCGACCTTGGACAGGTAGTATTCGATGATGTCGGTCTTTTCCGCCTTGGTGGCATCCGGATAGACCTTGTCGACACCGAGCTCGACATTCTCATAGGCGGTCAGCCAGGGCATAAGGCTTGGCGCCTGAAACACCACCGCCCTGTCAGGGCCCGCCTTGGTGACGTGGGTTCCGTCCAGGACAATCGCGCCCTCAGTGATCGGGTTGAGCCCCGCGACCATCGACAGGACCGTGGACTTGCCGCAGCCCGAGTGGCCGATCAGAGTGATGAACTCACCCTTCTTCATCTTGAAGTCGAAGCCGTCGACCACGGTCAGCGGGCCCTTGGGCGTCGGATAAACCTTCTTCAGCTGGCTAAACTCGAGGTAGCGGTCTTCCACCTGGGTCTGTGCAGCCCGTTGATAGGCGTCAGGCAGTTTGTCCGCCTTTGTATCCTTGCCCGGCCGCTGTGTGATCGGCACGATGTTGGGCAGGGAAATCTCGCGTTCGTTCTCCGAGCCGCGCTCGGCCCCTGCTTCCATCAGATATTCGGTGATGGATGCACGCAGGTGGATGAAATCATCGTCCGAGTTCATTTCCGCACGGTCGCGCGGGCGCTTGAAAGGCACGTTGAATTCCGGTCCCAGCGTTGCCTTTGCGCCAGGCTTCAGGGGAATGATCCGGTCCGCAAGAAGGATAGCTTCATCCACATCGTTGGTGATGAGAATGATCGTCTTTTTTTCTTCTTCACAGATCGCCGCGAATTCATCCTGCAGTTTGGCGCGGGTCAGGGCGTCAAGCGCTGAAAGCGGCTCATCCAGCAGCAGAAGCTCCGGCTGCATGGCCAGTGCACGGGCAACGGCAACACGCTGGCGCATTCCGCCAGACAATTCAGCCGGCATGCGATCACGTGCGTGCTCAAGTCCAACCATCTTGATGTATTTGTCGACGATCGCGCCGCGCTCTGCGGATGGCTCTTTCTTGAACACGCTGTCGACAGCAAGAGCGACGTTTCCCGCTACCGTCAGCCAGGGCATCAGGGAATAGGACTGAAAGACAACGCCCCGCTCCGGGCTCGGTCCATCGATCTCGCGACCCTTGAAGACAATACCGCCCGTATCCGGCTCGATCAGACCCGCCAGAAGCGAAATCAAGGTGGTCTTGCCCGTGCCGGAGAAACCGACGATGGCGATGAACTCGCCCTCGTCCACTTTCAGATTGATGCTGTCCAATACGTCAGTGCGATGGGCACCTTCGCCGTAGGACTTTGATACGCCTGAGATCTCGAGGAATGACATGGTCGCTCCTTACCGGTTCGCCGAGAAAGTGAAGGCGCGCTGCAATGCATACATCAAGCGATCGAGCATGAAGCCGATGATACCGATGGTGAAGACGGCGACCATGATCTTTGCGAGCGACTGGGAAGAACCGTTCTGGAATTCATCCCAGACGAATTTTCCAAGACCCGGGTTCTGCGCCAGCATTTCAGCGGCAATCAGAACCATCCAGCCCACACCCAGTGAGAGGCGAAGACCAGTGAAGATCAGGGGAAGCGAGGACGGCAGCACCAGCTTGGTGATGGTCTTCCAGGTCGGCAGCTGAAGCACGCGGCCGACATTCATGAGATCCTTGTCGACGGATGCCACGCCAAGCGCAGTGTTGATCAGGGTCGGCCACATGGAACACAGGGTGACCGTCACGGCTGAGATCAGAAGCGACTTGGTCAGCCAGTCCCAGGGGTTAACATACGTCGCAGAGATGATCATGGTGACGATGGGAAGCCACGCAAGCGGGGAGACCGGCTTGAAAATCTGAATGAGCGGATTGATGGCGCCGTTGAAACTGCGCGACAGACCTGAGGCGATGCCGAGCGGCACTGCGATCGCGGTAGCGATCAGGAATCCAAGACCAACCGTGATGAGGGATGTGCCGATCTGGTCAATGTAGGTCGGCTTGCCGGTGTAGGTCCGGTGCTTGACCTTGTCGGACTTTCCTGCGGCAACAAGCTTGGCGTTACGGACGTCCTGGCGCTCATAAAAGGCATCGGCCTTCTCGCGCTCACGAACGTGATCTTCCCAAAGGTTGACCGTTTGCGTCCAGACCTGGGCAGGTCCGGGAACCGCCCCAAGAGACGTCTGAACCTGAGGTGCTAGAACACCCCACAGAACCAGAAAGGTCGCAATCCCGAGCAGCGGGATCACCAGAACGCGCTTCAGCTCGCCCATCTGTTCTTTGACGCTGTCGCCTGCTGCGATCTTGAGCAGAGGCACCAGCCAGGAGAAGCCCAATGCATCCAGCCAGCTCGATGCCTTGTTGATCTTCGTAAAAAGACGCTCCCGGCGCGCGGCGCGGGCAACATCAGAACCTGCTGAAATGTCGGCATTGGCCATGGACATGGTCCTTTGTCTGGAAACTTTTTGTCGTGTTCTTGTTTTTCAGGTGGCGGGCGGAAATGCCCGCCACCTTGTTTTATTGAGCGCGATCAGCCGCCGACGACTTCGCTGCCGTCCACGATCTGCTTGCCTTTCAGGCCGATCGGAAGGCTGTCGATGTAGGCATTGGGCGTGCGGCCGTCGTAGGCGATGCCGTCGATGATGTCGGCAGCTGGTGTCGGCTCACGGTAGCCGTCGGTTTCCCAAGGGAAGTCGGCTTCAGCCACATGACCTTCTTCGACCAGCATTTTTGCAGCCTGCAGGTAGATGTCCGGGCGATAGACGGACTTTGCGACTTCGTCGTACCAGCTGTCCGGCTTGTGCTCGGTGATCTGACCCCAACGACGCATCTGGGTCAGGTACCAGACCGCATCCGAGTAGTAGGGGTAGGTCGCGAAGTAGCGATAGAAGACGTTGAAGTCCGGAACGTCGCGCTTGTCACCCTTCTCGTATTCGAAGGTGCCAGTCATGGAGTTGGCGATGACTTCAGCGTCTGCACCGACATATTCAGAGCGCGACAGGATCTCAACCGCTTCCATACGGTTCGCGTTGTCGTTCTCGTCGAGCCACTTTGCTGCCCGGATTAAAGCCTTGGTCAGAGCCAGCGTTGTGTTTGGGTACTCCTCGGTGAACTCCCTGGTCAGGCCAAAGACCTTCTCCGGGTTGTTCTTCCAGATCTCATAATCGGTGATGACCGGAACGCCGATACCCTTGAAGACAGCCGCCTGGTTCCACGGCTCACCCACGCAGTAGCCATAAATCGTGCCAGCTTCCAGAGTGGCCGGCATCTGCGGCGGCGGCGTTACGCTCAGGAGCGCGTCGCCCTGGATCTGGCCGGAGATATCGGTCTTTGAGTAGTAGCCAGGATGAATGTCGCCGGAAGCCAGCCAGTAGCGAAGCTCGTAGTTATGAGTGGAGACCGGGAAAACCATGCCCATGTTGAAGGGCTTGCCTTCATCCTTGAACTGCTCCACCACCGGCTTCAGGGCGCTGGCCTTGATCGGATGCACCGGCTTGCCGTCGTCCTCCATTTCCAGGTGCGGCTTCATCATTTCCCAGATTTCGTTGGAAACGGTGATGCCGTTGCCGTTCAGGTCCATGGAGAATGGCGTCACGATATGAGCCTTGGTGCCGAAGCCGATGGTGGCCGCGATCGGCTGGCCCGCCAGCATGTGCGCTCCGTCCAGTTCACCGGTGATGACCCGGTCCAGAAGAACCTTCCAGTTCGCCTGAGGCTCGATGGTAACAAAAAGACCTTCGTCCTCGAAGTAGCCCTTCTCGTAGGCGATGGCGAGCGGCGCCATGTCGGTGAGCTTGATGAAGCCGAACTTCAATTCGTCCTTCTCGACATCAAGCATTTCGGCCTGAGCCGGCATTAATGTTGCCGTCAGTCCAGCGGCGAACATTGTGCCAAGCAAAAGCTTGCGGCCAATGGTGAGCGTGTCTGTTTTTTTCATCACTTGCTGATCCCTCATTCTGGCAAGTTCCCGGCCTGTTTCACCCGGCACGGGGTAGAAATAAAAAAAGCCGCCGATGGATCATCACATGCGGGAGGAGCATGGTTTGATCACATCGGCGGCTTTGCCGTTCCGCCCTGCTTCGGGCGTTATCTCTGGAAGGCCTTCGTTGGCTCTGCAGACTACTATGCAGGGTCCGTGCCAAATTCCTCATTTCGCCGTTTTACACTTCTTATCAAGACCTTAACCGGATCTCGACGTAGCTTCTTATTTTGGCGGCGCATCATTTTCGGGCCCATTTCTTCAGCACCCGTCTATTTTTTACGCACCTGCAGCATATTGGTGTCTGCTCAAACCTTGAGGTCAAAGGCCTCGACATAGGCCTCAATCGCGTCGGGATCGAAGGGTGTCTGATCGAAGAAACGGGCCGGCTGAGGCTGCCTGAGGGCAGACTGCTCTCCCACGCCGCAGGCTCTGCGGTAGATCGCGCTGGAGAAGGTGTCCCTGACGATATCAAGGTCCGCTGCGTTAAAGCCTGCCTGCCCCCAACGCACCATCTGGGAATAAAACCACAGACCATGCTCCAGGCGCGGGCAATGGGCGAGCGGACCCGAGAAAGTCATGAAGGGGATGTCCAGAGCGGGACCCGCCTTGCTCAACCGCATCTGATCGGTCAGCGCTGGCAAGCAGAGGTTTGCGGGACAATCAAGGAACTCGGCGGATGCCAGCAAAGCTGCGAGTTGCGGCGCGTTTTCCTTGTTACCGCACCATTCAGCAGATCGGACCAGGGATCTCACGAGGCGGTCCAGGCGATCTGGATTGCGCTCGGCCCAACTTTCGGTCACGCCCAGCACCTTTTCGGGGCTCGCCGGCCATATGGCTTCCTTGAACGTCGCAATTCTCCCGGTGCCCGCGTGAACAGCTGCGGTGTTCCAGGGTTCGCCGACGCAATAGCCATCGATCTGGCCAACGGCCAGGGCGTCAGGCATCAGCGGAGGCGGCAGAACGGTGATCTCCACATCTGCATCCGGGTCGATGCCCGCAGCGGCGAGCCAGTAGCGCAGCTCATAGGCATGACCTGAAAAAGGATGCACAACGCCGAAGCGCAAGGGATCGCCACCCGCGGTCTTGCGCTCAGCAATCACCTGGGCCAGCGCAGCGCCGGTCGAGGCGGGATCGCCCTCCTCTCCCGCATCTGCCGCAGACATCTGGTCCCAGATTGCGCAGGACACCGTAATCGCATTGCCCCCCAGGCCAAGGGCCATGGGAACGCGCATGGGCACGGCAAGACTGGTGATGTTGAGCGATGCGGCGATCGGCATGGGGCCGAGCATATGCACAACGTCGAAATGGCCGACCGAAATGCGGTCCCGGATGTTGGCCCAGGAAGTCTCACGCACCAGCTGCAGGTCGATCCCCTCTTCCTCGGCAAATCCGAGGCGAGCTGCTGCCACCAGCAGGGCGCTGTCGAGAAGCGGGATGTACCCGGCAATAACGGTGTCGCTGGACCGCGTACTCATGGGTCTGTCCTGTTCGAAGTGTCTGACAAGAAGAAGGAGAGCATGTCCATCGCCTAATCCTCCAAAAGGCCGCTGGCGATGACGAGCCCCTGCGCCACCTCGATGATCTTCCGGCTCTGGTTCATTGCCGTCTTGCGCAGCAGGCGATAGGCCTCATCCTCAGAGATGCCCTTGGACTTCATGATGATGCCCTTGGCACGGTCGATGGTCTTGCGCTCGGCCAGTTCGGTGCGCGCTTCTTCCAGCTCCCGGTTCAGGCGCGAGTAGGCGCGAAAGCGGCTGATCGCCATGTCCAGAATCGGCTTGACCCGCTCCTTTTTCAGGCCGTCAACCACATAGGCAGACACGCCTGCATCAACGGCTGCCTCGATCGAGCCGCTTTCGGACTTGTCGACAAACATGGCAATTGGGCGCTGAACCGCACGGGTGACCTGAAAGATGTGCTCCAGCTGATCCCGGTTCGGGTTCTCCAGATCGATCACGATCACATCCGGCTCGATGGTGGTGATCTTGCGCAAAAGACCATCCATCTGATCGACAACAATCACCTTTTCATGGCCGGCATCACGGAGCCCCTGCTCGATGATGGAGGCCCGGATCTTGTTGTCGTCGATGACCAGTATGGAAAGCGATGGCGTCATGGCGCCATTATGCGCATGCGAAATAATTGTGCAACGCATCATGAGCCTTGGAATTGCTTTCATCCCGCTTCTTGGGAACTTCGGCACCCTTGGACCGTTTGAGAAAAGGAACGCGTGAAGAGGAGAGCAATCCATGACCAAGTCACATGGCCCGTCGATCAAGGACGATGCGCTTTATGAAGACCTTCGGGATGACGGCATGAGCAAGGAAAAGGCGGCGCGCATTTCCAACGCAAAAGCCGGCGGCGGAACACCGTCCAAGAATGGCGGCACGTCTTCCCCCTATGAAGAGTGGACAAAGGACGAGCTCTACGAACGGGCTCAGGACATTGGCATCGACGGACGCTCTTCCATGGCGAAGGACGAGTTGATCGAGGCGCTTCGTTCTCATTGAGCAGCGTCTTGGCACGTTTAACGAGGATGGACGGTTGACGCCTGATCGATCGCGCAGGGAACAGTCGCATGTCAGAGAGATCAAACAGCTCGGTGACCGGAGTGCTGGAGTCACTGGAAGATGAAGTGAGCTCCAACGGCGCCGATGTGAATGCCATTCTCAACGCGTCTGGAAGTCGTGCGGCCGGGCCACTGCTGTTCCTGCCCGCTGTCGTGATGATATCGCCGGTCGGCGCAATCCCAGGCGTTCCGGTCGTTCTTGCAACCCTCATCATCCTCGTCTCCGCCCAGATCCTGATCGGGTCAAGCCGGATCTGGCTGCCACGTTTCATCAGACAGCGCTCGGTTCCAAAGGACAAGCTGCTGTCCATGCTCGACCGGATCCGCCCCTACGCGCGGCAGGTCGACCGTTTCCTCGGCAATCATCTTTCCATCCTGGCCAGACCGCCGATGCCGCGGGTTGTCGCCTTCCTCTGCATTATGCTCGCGCTCGCGGTTTTTCCCGCAACCCTGATCCCGACCGCCGCCGCTCTTCCAGGCGGTGCCATTGCCCTGCTGTCGCTGGGGCTTCTCACGCGCGACGGCCTCGTGACACTTGCCGGCTTGCTTGCAACCGGTGCAGCGGTCTATTTCCTGCTTTTACTTTCCTGATCAAGGGTTGCCCTGTATGTCCGGTAAATCACAGCCCTCTGCCTTTCATCCCGAGGTCGTCTCCAGCTCCCTGGATGACGATGCAACGCGTGGACGGCATGCAAGCAGCCTCCGCGGCATCCCCGCAAGAGGCTGGATAGACATCGGCCTACGGGTATTCGGGCAGCTGCAAAAGGACCAAATCGGGCTCGTCGCAGCTGGTTCGGCGTTCTTTATCATCCTGTCGATCGTTCCCGCTCTCGCCGCCTTTGTCTCGCTTTACGGACTGTTGACGGACCCGAGCAGCCTCGCGCGACAGATCGACCAGCTGGATGGATTGATCCCGGCAAGTGCGCTCGACATCATTCGCAGAGAACTGGAGAGGCTGATTTCAAGCCCGGGCAAAAGCCTCGGGCTTTCCTTTCTCTTTTCGCTCGCGCTCGCGATCTGGAGTTCCAACAAGGGCGTCAGCGCGCTCTTTCAGGCCATGAATGTTGCCTACAACGAGAAGGAAAGCCGGGGGTTCTTTCACCTCAAGGCCCTTACGCTGCTGTTCACGCTGAGTGTCATGGTGTTCGGCCTCATTCTCTTGAACGCAGCGGTTGTCATTCCTCTGGCGTTTCAGTTCCTCGGCCTCGGCGTCATCTATTCCTTGCTGGCTGGCACCTTCGTGCCGCTCGTGGTCGTCATCATGAGTGTGATCGGCATCAGCGCCCTCTATCGCTGGGGTCCGAGCCGCAAGCCTGCAAAGTGGCGCTGGATCAGCCTTGGCTCCTCGGGCAGTGCCCTGGGCCTCGTCTGTGTTTCAGCCGGATTTGCCTACTATCTGTCGAACTTCGGCAACTACGGGGCGACCTATGGCTCGCTGGGCGCGGTCATCGGCATGATGATGTGGATCTACCTATCCACCTATGTGGTTCTGCTGGGCGCTGAAGTGAACGCGGAGATCGAGCACCAGACCGCAAAAGACACGACCGTGGACCCGCAAGAGCCCAGAGGCTCAAGAGACGCGGCCGTCGCCGATGATCTGGGTGACAGCCAGGTGCCTCGCTCCTGAGCGTGAAAACGCGCAGCCGAAGATGCAGCACGACCTAGCCCAAAGTGATGCGGCGACGGCCTGTGACGACCGGCTTCCTCGTCAATCTGCACAAGCGAACACTTTCGCCCCACTCAAGCCTTTTCTCTTGAGCGTGAATTTGCTTGTCTTTTTGAATTCGGAGCCTGTGAGGAGGCGGCGCATTCCCAATTTCGCGCGGCAAGGCTCCAGCATTCGGGAGAAGACACCATGTCGAAGATCGCTATCGTGGGGTCCGGCTTTATCGGCCGGGCCTGGGCCATCTCATTTGCCCGCGCGGGCTACGAGGTTTGCCTCTGGGACGTGGACCCGGCGGCGCCAGAGGCCGCGCTTTCCTATATCGCAGATGTGCTTGAAGACCTGGCGGCAAACGACCTGCTGAACGGGCAGGAACCGGCGGAGGTCATGCCCCGGCTTTGTGCCGAAGCCGACCTGGCGACCGCGCTGAAGGATACGATCCACGTCCAGGAAAACGCGCCGGAAGATCTGGAGATCAAGAAGGACCTCTATACACAGCTCGACAAGCTCGTCGCGCCGGAGACGATCCTTGCCAGTTCGACGTCGGCCCTTCTGCCGTCCAGATTCACCGAACATCTCGACGGTCGTGCACGTTGCCTTGTGGCGCATCCGATCAATCCGCCCTACCTGATCAAGGCTGTCGAGGTTGTCCCCTCCCCCTGGACCAGTGCAGACGCCATGGAGGCCACCCGCCGGCTGATGATCGAGGCCGGGCAATCGCCGATCATGATGACCGGCGAAATTGACGGCTTCATCATGAACCGCATGCAGGGCGCGCTTCTGGAAGAAGCCTTCCGGCTGGTCGAGGGAGGTCATGCCAGTGCAGAAGATGTCGATATCGGTATCCGCGAGGGGCTGGCTGCCCGCTGGGCCTTTATGGGTCCATTCGAGACCATCGACCTCAATGCCCCGGGCGGCGTGCGGGACTATGCGACCCGCTATCAAGGCATGTTCGCCAATATGTTCGAGCAGATGAAGACCCGCGTTGACTGGGCAGGTCCCGTGCTCGACGAGATCGAAAGCGATCGCCGCAAACGTCTGGCGTCCGACAAACTCGAAGAACGCCAAAAATGGCGGGACCGGCGTCTGATGGCGCTGGCGGCCCACAAACGCGCGCAAGACAGGGAGACAGGACAATGAGTGCAGCCAGTACAGCCAATCCGCTCAAGGGCAAGGTGATCATCACCTGTGCGCTCACGGGTTCCATTCATACGCCGACCATGTCGCCGCATCTGCCGATCACACCGGATGAAATCGTCGCCGAAGCCGTCAAGGCCGCAGAGGCTGGCGCAGCCGTGCTGCATCTTCATGCACGAGACCCGGAAACCGGCAAACCGGATCAGACCTCCGCGGGCTTTGCGCGCTTCCTGCCGCGCATCAAACAGTCGACCAATGCTGCGCTGAACCTCACCACCGGTGGCAGTCCCTATATGACGGTGGAGGAACGGGTAAGACCAGCTGCTCAGTTCAAGCCCGAGGTGGCGTCCCTAAACATGGGATCCATGAACTTCGGCCTGTTTCACCTTGCGGAGAAATACGACAGCTTCAAGCATGACTGGGAAAAGCCGTTTCTGGAGTCCACCCGCGATCTGGTGTTCCGCAACTCCTTCAAGGACATCGAATACGTCCTGTCGACCTGCTACGAGAACGACACCCGCTTCGAGTTCGAGTGTTACGACATCTCGCACCTCTACAACCTCGCGCATTTCGTCGATCGGGGCCTCGTCAAACCGCCGTTCTTCGTTCAATCGGTCTTCGGTCTTCTCGGCGGGATCGGAACCCATCCCGAAGACGTCCTGCACATGAAACGGACCGCAGATCGCCTGTTTGGAGATGCCTATCGATGGTCGGTGTTGGGAGCAGGCTCGGCCCAACTCAGGATCGCCGCACAAGCGGCTGCCCTTGGCGGCAACGTTCGGGTCGGGCTCGAGGACAGCCTTTGGGCCGGAAAAGGCAAGCTGGCCGAATCCAGCGCAGATCAGGTCACGATGGTCCGCAAGATCATTGAGGGCCTTGGGCTTGAGATCGCAACGCCGGACGAAGCGCGCGAGATCCTGTCGCTCAAGGGGCCTGACAAGGTCGGATTTTAAAGAAGAAGCAGCATCGCGGCGCGTCTAGATGACGTAGCTCACAGGCGCCGCGATGCTTTGCTGATCTGCAAGGGCCTTTTGCAACTCGGCAGCATCGACCGCATCGCTGAAGAGAGATCCCTGGGCCTGATCACAGCCTATGGACTGAAGGAACCTGGCTTCCGCGTAGTTTTCCACGCCGGCCGCGATGACCGTCAGATTGAAGCTCTTCGACAGATCGACGATGGAGCGGACAATCAAGGTGTTCTGGTGAGACAGGGACAAAGCCTTGATGAATGACCTGTCGATCTTGATCGCGTCGATCGGATAGTCGCGCAGATGCGTCAGGGACGCGAAACCGGCACCGAAGTCATCGAGCGTGATCGAGACGCCCGCCTCGCGCAGATCGGACAAGATGCGATGCACACATTCGATTTCGTCATTCAGCAGAACATTCTCTGTCACCTCGAGACGGATCATGTCTGGCGGAATGCTGCAATCGCTTAGCTGCGACAGAAATCCGGACGCGAAATCATCGGTCTGGAACCAGTATTTCGATGCGTTGATGCTGATCCGTCCGGGCGTAAAGCCCTGGTTCTGCCAGTTCTTCAGATTTTCCAGCACAATCTGGAAAACGCTGCTGTCGACGACGCGCGCGCTCTCAGGGTCCTTAAAGGCATCCCAGAAGTCGTCAGGCCCAAGCAGGCTGCCGTTTGGCTCGGACACGCGCACAAGGGCCTCCGCCCCTTTGATCGACATGTCGCTCAGATCCACTATCGGCTGATAATGCGCCTTGAGCCGGCGCGACCGATGTGCGCTGCGGACAACGTCAATCGCCTTCTGGCGGCTGTCAAAAACCTGCCTCAACGTCTTTTCATAGTAGCCGACCCGTCCACGCCCGGAGCGTTTGACCCGGTAAAGGGCCATGTCAGCGCATTTCATCAGGTCCTCGGCGGTCGATGCGTCCTGCGGGGCAAAGGCGACGCCGATCGAAGCGCTGACATAAACGGATGTCCCTTCGAAGGGGACAGGTTCCTTGATCCGTGAAATCAGTTTGTTCGCCGTCTCGGCGGGTGTCTCGGGGCCACTCAATGGCACGATGACGGCGAATTCATCTCCGCCGACCCGTGCGCAAAAACTGCCCTTGCAGGAGATTTCCCGGATCCGTTGGGCGACCACCCGAATGACCTCATCCCCGGCCAGATGACCAAGACTGTCGTTTGCGAGCTTGAAACCGTCCAGGTCGATCAGGATCAGGGCATGCTCGCGCGGCGCACCGCCGCAGCCTTTCATCATCTCCTCCAGCTCGGACTGAAACCAGTGCCGATTGCCAAGGCCGGAAAGCGAGTCGACGTGAGCGGCCTGCCAGAGCACCTGCTCGTGTTCGTACTGTTCCGTAATGTCCTGGATGACGCCGATCAGCATTTCTTCATCTGTTCCGGCGTCTTCGAGCTCGCCCATGAAACGGACACGCCGTTGCCGACCGGTGTGGGTGACGAAATCCGTCTCGACGAGAAATGGCGCCCCGACCTCAATCGACTGAGAGATGATGGCCTCCACCTCCGCGCGCGCGGACTCCGGATAGAAGGACAGAGCCATTTCAAGGTCGAGCGGCGTTCCGATCGGCAGGTCGTGCAACCTGTAGACCTGATCGGACCAGGTCAGAACGTTCGTATTACGGTCGAGCCGCCAAGCGCCGATTTTGGCCAGGCTCTCGATCTGCTTCAGAAGCTTGTGCTGGCTCGCGACCTTGGCGTTTTGCGCATGAGCCAGGATGCTCGACTGCTTGGCGAGTGCCATGGTCTTGTAGGAGCGCAGCAGTCCCTCGACCACCAACGCCAAGCGTTCCAGCTGCTTTAGTTGAAATTCGGTAGGCTGGCGAGGCTTGTCGTCCATGACGCACAAGGTCCCCAGATAGTGGACCTGGTCAATGGAAAGAGGGTAGCCGGCATAGAACCGAATATGGGGTTCACCCGTCACCTGCGGGTTGTCAGCGAACCTCGGATCCTTCTGCGTATCCGGAACCACCATGGGCTTTCCGGTGGCGATCGCGTGGCTGCAGAACGAGACATCGCGCGGCGTCGATTCCACCGAAACGCCAACGCAGGATTTGAACCACTGCTGCTGTTCCTCCACGAGGCTCACGAGCGCGATCGGACACTCAAGGATGGATGCCGCCAGCTCGGTGATGGCGTCAAATTCGGGGTCCTTGGGCGTTCGAAGTATATCCAGAGCGCGCAGGGACGATAGACGTCCTGCTTCGTTCTCCGGCAGAGGATAGCTGCCTGCGCCCATACGGTCCCCACTACGTCATTCAACGTGGCAACCCTAGCGGGAATTTCATAACAAAATTAAAATCCCAAAACTGTAAATTTACTCCTTGTTAAAATTCACTATCAAACAATAAATCTAACTGAAAATACTTATAGCCTTCCTCTACCACATACATCTCGAAAGAAAACAATTACCATCGATTTGGAACACGTGATTTTCGATGAATTGAACAATATCAAAAGAATCACTCATCGCAACGATCGAACGTTTAACTCTCAGGAACTCTTCTCTTTTTCGCGTGTGGCCAGTTCCAGTGCTTCCGTCAATTTATCCTGATCGCCAACAAACGCTGCCAGCACCAGGACCAGCCGCGCGTTCAATGCGTCGCTCTCTGCCTTGCTGAGCCCTTCGTGGGCCGCGAGGAGCTGCGCATAGAAGTCATCAGGGTGGGTGAAGCCGGTCTTGTCGATCATATTGCCTGGAGCCTTCGTCATTGCATTACCGAATTTGCAAGCACAGTGTCCATAGCGGCAGCAACGGCCCCGGCGTCATAGTCCAGCCACCTGGCCGCAACATGCTGATCGGGCCGCAGCAGATAGACCGCAGCTTTGGCGTCCGACAGATAGCGATCCCTGAGGTCTGATCCCACATTGCCTTCGGAAATGGACAGGCCGCGCAGGACTATCCCGTCATGATCCGTGCTCTTGGGCACCTCGCACCCTAGACCCAGCAGCGTGAAACCGTCCGGCAGCTGGTTCAGCAGCCAGCCTTTGCCCAAGGGCGCGTCGCAAGCCGGGGCGCCTGGCCGGGTTCGCTGCGGCAGTTGAGCAATGATCTCGCCATTGAGCGGAGATCCGTCATAGGTGCTGGGCAGGGACAGCCGGCCGGAATTGACCATGGGGCGGGCAAAAGCATGCTCCTCGGCCAGATCAAGAACCGCATTGCGGAAAATCCTGCTGATGTCAGACTTCGGGGTGATGAAATCCGTCGAGCGACTTGAATTCAGAATGTTCTCATCGGCCGCCTGAACACGCTCCACGTCATAGCTGTCGAGCAGACCATCAGATGCCTTGCCTTGCAGAACGAGTTTGAGTTTCCACGCGAGGTTTTCCGCATCCTGAAACCCGGAATTGGCACCCCGCGCGCCGAATGGCGACACCTGATGTGCGCTGTCTCCTGCAAAGAGCACCCGGCCATGGCGGAACCTTTCCATGCGGCGGCACTGGAAGGTGTAGATGGACACCCATTCGAGTTTGAACTCGACGTCTTCCCCGAGCATTTGCTTCAGGCGGGGAATGACCTTTTCCGGTTTCTTCTCTTCGTCCTTGTCGATGTCCCAGCCAAGCTGCAGGTCGATCCGCCAGACCCCGTCGGGTTGCTTGTGCAGGAGCGCCGACTGTCCCTTGTTGAACGGAGGATCGAACCAGAACCAGCGCTCCACCGGGAAGTCGGCTTTCATGGTCACATCGGCGATGAGGAAATTGTCTTCAAAGACGCGCCCGATGAAATCGAGACCCATCATGCCGCGGGTCGGAGAATTGGCGCCGTCACAGGCGACGAGCCAGTCACAGGTGAGATCGTAGGCGCCTTCCGGCGTTTCAACGGTCAGGCGGCTGCCTGTAGCAGAGGTTTCAAGCGCCGACAGCCTGTTGTTGCCCCGGATCTGGATCGGCTTGCCTTCAGCCTGCAGCTGGCGCACACGCTCGACGAGATAGAGCTCGCAATAATACTGCTGCAAATTGACGAAGGCGGGATGCTTGTGCCCTTCCTCCGGCAGCAGGTTGAAGTCATAGACCTTGCGGTCGCCGAAGAAGACCTGCCCGACGTTCCAGACAACGCCCTTCTCCACGAAAGCATCTGCGCAACCAAGCCGGTCCATGATCTCCAGCGTGCGCTTGGAAAAGCAGATGGCCCTGGAGCCGAAGCTGACCTTGTCGTTTTCGTCCAGGACCACGACGGGAACGTTCGACATGGCCAGATCGATGGCGGTTGCCAGCCCCACCGGGCCGGCGCCGACGACCACGATCGGATGATTGACTGTTGATGTTGCATCCTGATCCGGCGAACGCTCGTAGGGATAGAGCGGCGTTTCGAAGATCTGGGTCATGCCTTCCTCCCGGGAACCAAGGACATTCGTCTATTGCAGTTTTTGGGCCGCGTCATGCCGGTCGAACTCAAGAAAGAATTCATCCAGCTGAGGAGGCGCTACACTGGTTCTGGACAGCATTGCGTGGGCCTGCCCCCGATGATGGATCTGATGCTGAAAGAGATGCAGCAAGGTGCGGTCGATCCGCTCCCGGCGAACACCCTTTTCTCCCCGGTCCTGATCTACCGACTTTGTCAGGTCATCAGTCAAAAGAGCATCACAGAAGGTGATCAGGGCTGCATCCACGTCGCTCTGCATTGCCTGAAGTTCGGCAGCTGTTCGCGGCAGGAGATCATCATAAAGCGAAAGCCCCCGACCCTCTTCCTTCAGCGCATCCAGATAGTAGCGATCGACAGCGAGGATATGCTGCAGCGTTTCCCGGATCGAGGGAAAGAAGCCGGAACGCCCGGCCTCAAACTCGATTTGTGACAGCTGGCAGCAAGCGTCATAAAGGCGCTGGTTGGCCCAGGCGTTGTTGCGCGCCTGAAGACGCAGCTGCTCGATTGCCTCCATGCGCATTACCCCTGCAGCTGCGCCCACATCTCAGCATCGCGTTCAGCGGTCCAGATCCGCGGCGTTTCGATGCCGCGCGCCTCATCGAAGGCCCGGGCCACGTTGAATGGCAGGCAATGTTCGTAGATGGCGAAGTCCTTGAACTTGTCATCGCACTCGGCACGCACCGCCTCCCAGGCTTCCTTCAGCGTGCCGCCACGGGCAACGACCTTGGTCACCGGGCGATAGGTGCTTTCAACAAAGTCACGGGTGCAATCGATGGCGGCTTCCACCATATCCAGACCGATCAACGCATCCCCGCGCCCCGGTGCGATCGCCTGAGGATCGAAGGAGCGGATCATGTCCAGCGTGTCGCCCCAATCCTCAAAGTGGCCGTCGCCGCAGTAACAGGCAGAGTGATATTCAACGATATCGCCCGTGAACATCACCTCTTCGTCCGGCACCCAGGCGACAATATCTCCTGCCGTATGGGCGCGGCCGAGATGCATCAGATCCACCCGGCGTTTGCCCAGATAGACCGTCATGCGCTCGGAGAAGGTCGTTGTCGGGTAAGTCAGGCCCGGAATGCTCTCATGGCCCTGAAACAGGCGCGGGAAGCGCTCGAATTCGGACGCCCAGTCCTCGGCGCCACGTTCCTCGACCATTGCACGGGCGGCATCGCCCATGATCACCGTCGGAGCGTTGTAAGCCGACGCTCCCAGAACACGGACAGCATGGTAATGGGTCAGCACCAGGTGGGAAATTGGCTTTTCGGTGACCGAGCGGACCTTCTCGATCACCTTGTTCGCAAGGCGTGGCGTGGCCTGCGCCTCG
This sequence comes from Roseibium polysiphoniae, assembly GCF_014842925.1. Classification (GTDB taxonomy): domain Bacteria; phylum Pseudomonadota; class Alphaproteobacteria; order Rhizobiales; family Stappiaceae; genus Roseibium; species Roseibium polysiphoniae. The sequence continues at coordinate 26,114 of NZ_JACYXJ010000001.1, read as the reverse complement.
ATGATCATGACGCTGTCGTCGCCGATGATCACGCCCGAGTTCGGGTCCCCTTCTGCGGTAAAGGCCCACAGGTCACGGCCGATCTCCGTGAAGGAAATTTCCTTTTCCGCCATGTCGCCAGCTGATGCGAATTTCTTGGTCATGTACTCGTCCTATATATGCCCGCGTCTCAGCGGCTTTTTCTGTCTCGGCGCGTGAACGCCCAAATTGCTGGTATTCTCAGACGTCCTCTCGCCCTGCCCAGATCTGCCACGAGCATGGCGGCGGCGGCCAAATGTCGATTACGAGGCGTCGTAGGGCTGAACCACTTGCTCAATCGCCCCGAAGATCGAATGGCCGGTCTTGTCCATCATTTCGATGCGGACCGCATCGCCGAACCTCATGAAAGGCGTTTCCGGCTGTCCGAGTTTGATGGTCTCGATCATGCGGATCTCGGCAATGCAGGAATAGCCAACCCCGCCTTCCGAAACCGGCTTGCCCGGACCGCCATCCAGCTTGTTCGAGACCGTGCCCGAACCGATGATTGTTCCAGCAGACAGAGGCCGGGTCTTGGCGGCATGGGCAATGAGCTGCGGGAAATCGAAGGTCATGTCGATGCCGGCTTCGGCGCGGCCAAAGGCCTTGCCGTTGTAATCAACGCGCAGCGGCAGGGAGAGCTTGCCGCCATCCCAGGCATCGCCCAGCGCGTCAGGCGTGACGGCGACCGGGGAAAACGCCGAGGAAGGCTTGGATTGAAAGAAACCAAAGCCCTTGCCGAGTTCCCCAGGGATCAACCCGCGCAGGGACACGTCATTGACGAGCATGATGAGGCGGATCGCGGCACGTGCCTGCTCGAGGCTCGCACCCATGGGCACATCGCCAACAACCACGGCAATCTCGCCTTCCATATCGATGCCATAGGCTTCGTCCGCCATGAGGATCGGGTCGCGCGGCGCCAGGAAGCTGTCGGAGCCGCCCTGATACATCAGCGGATCCGTCCAGAAGCTGTCCGGCATGTCCGCGTTGCGTGCCTTGCGCACCAGCTCCACGTGATTGACGTAAGCCGAGCCGTCTGCCCACTGATAGGCGCGGGGCAGCGGAGACAGGGCGTCATGTTCATGAAACCGCAGGGACGGAACCGCATCATGGTTGAGGCTCTCGGCCAGCACCTGCAGCTTTGGTGCCACCTTGTCCCAATCGTCGAGTGCGGCCTGAAGCGTCGACGCGATATGCATGGCCTCGGTGCAGCGGGTCAGTTCCTTGTTGACGATGACCAGCTTTCCGTCCCGGCTGCCGTCCTTGAGCGATGCAAGTTTCATAAGCGTTTCCTCGGTATCGTCAGACCGTCGTATCCGACCGTTGTTGTTCCTGAGAATTCGGGCGCACAGGCGTCGAGCCAATCCTGCTCTTCAAACCCTGGCAGGTCCGCCGGGATCAGATGATTGAGCACCAGATGAGACGTTTGCGCGCTCGCTGCGATCCTGGCCGCATCAGGAGCCAGCGTATGACTGTCCATCAAGTGCTGACGCAGCCGTTCACCGTTGCCCGTGATTTCAACGATCCGGTCCACGCCATGCTGCAGCATGGCTTCATGCACCAGGATATCGCAGCCACTTGCAAAATCGGCGAGCGGCGGGAAGAAGGCCGTGTCGGCCCCGAACACGGCAGACCATGAACCGATGTCGTCGGCGGCATCGAACCTGAGTGCAAAACAATCGGTGACCGGCGGATGATCGACCCGCAGGGCTGACACCTTCAGCGCGTCATCCTGGATGTCCAGTGCGCCCTCGCCGATCAGTCGGATCTCTATGAGATCACGCAGATCCGGCCGGCCCTCATCCTCGATCCTGAGATCGATGTCATAGCGCATCGAGGCCAGGAAACCGTCCCAGTAGTCCTGCAGATCGGCCGGACCATGGATCGTGACCTTTTTCGACAATCCTGTCGTCCAGGCCGTGTGGATCAACGGGCCGAGTTCCAGCACGTGATCGGAATGCATGTGGGTGATGAAGATCAGGTCCAGCTGTTTGAGCCAGACGCCTGCCTCGACAAGACCACGGGTCACTCCAAGCCCACAGTCAATGACGCAAGTCCGGCCTGCGATCTGCAAGAGAGAACTGGTGGGTGACGGGCCGCCCGGCCGGATGGCCGGACCGCCCTTGGATCCCAGAATGACCAGGCGATCCTGCTCGGCGTCTTCCGTTGCCTGTGCCATCACTTGTTCCAGTTGCCCTCGGGCGTGCCGTCGAATTTCTTTTCAAGGCTGTCCCAACAGTCGATGTAGTCGTCCTGCAGAGGAGCTTCCTTTGCAGCAAATCTGGTCAGATGCTGCGGAAAGCGGGTCTCGAACATGAAGGACATGGTGTTGTCCAGCTTTTCAGCCTTCAGATCCGACGTTGATGCGCCCTCAAAGGCATTCTTGTCCGGCCCGTGAGGCAGCATCATGTTGTGCAGGCTCATGCCACCGGGAACGAAGCCCTTCGGCTTGGCATCATACTGGCCGTAAATATTGCCCATCAGCTCGGACATGATGTTCTTGTGATACCAGGGCGGACGGAAGGTGTCTTCGGCTACCATCCAGCGCTCCCGAAACAAGACGAAGTCAATGTTGGCGGTTCCCGGAACCCCGGACGGCGCGGTCAGAACGGTGAAGATGGACGGATCGGGATGGTCGAACAGGATCGATCCGACCGGGCAATAGGTGCTCAGATCGTATTTCACCGGCGCATAATTTCCATGCCAGGCGACGATATCCAGCGGCGAATGGCCAATCTTCGTTTCATGGAACTGGCCACACCATTTGATGGTGATCTTGGAGGGCGTGTCGCGGTCCTCGAATGCAGCGACCGGCGTCTTGAAGTCGCGGCGATTGGCCATGCAATTGGCGCCAATCGGTCCGCGTCCCGGCAGCTCAAACTTCTGGCCATAGTTCTCGCAGACAAAGCCACGGGCGGGGCCTTCGAGAAGCTCCACCCTGTAGACCAGCCCACGGGGGATGATCGCGATTTCCTGCGGCGCAAGATCAATGACGCCGAGCTCGGTCGCCAGGCGCAGCTTGCCTTCCTGTGGCACGATCAAAAGCTCGCTGTCGGCGGAGTAGAAGTATTCGTCCACCATGGAAGCTGTGACCAGATAGATGTGGCTCGCCATGCCCACCTGCGTATTCACATCTCCGGCCGTTGTCATCGTGCGCATGCCGGTCAGCCAGGTCAGCTCTTCCGCCGTATGAGGCACCGGGTCCCAGCGGTACTGGCCGAGCGACACCACGTCGGGATCTACATGGGGCGCCGACTTCCAGAAAGGCAGGTCGATTTTCGCGTAACGGGTGGAATGCTTCACGGACGGCCGGATGCGATAACACCATGTGCGCTCGTTCTGATGGCTGGGAGCGGTGAACGCCGTGCCGGACAGTTGCTCGGCATAGAGGCCATAGGGGCATTTTTGCGGGCTGTTCATTCCCTGCGGCAAAGCGCCAGCAAGGGCCTCGGTCTCAAAGTCGTTGCCAAAGCCGGGCATGTACTCGAGCGCATTTTGACCCGCGGTCTGAACGCTGTCGTGACGCATGTGCTGGTTCCTCCCAAAAACGGGGCGCATGTGAATTAGTTTCACTTGTAACTTTCTGGCCAAGAAGGGTCAAGCCTCGAAAACGCCTGATCGACCCGGACCTCCCGCGCATTGTCCAAACCTACATGAAATCGCAGGTCTTGAGCCGTTTCGCGCCCCTTTGCCGGTCAAGGAAAGACAAAGAGCGACGCTCAGACCTGCCCGCCTACCGGGCTCCTACTTGTCATTCGCGAGATTGTTCGCTATAAGAACAAAATAAGAACATTTGAGGTTTGAGACATGCGCCTTCCGCTGACCGACACCCCAGGACCTGAAAAATTTATCGCGGCACACGCAGCCGGCATTGGCTATTCCCGGCTCGGCCTGCCTCAAGACCAAATCGACGGTGGAGAGGCGCAGAAGGGTGACGCTACGCCTGTCACATCACCCGAAGTTCAGACGATCCTGCTTTATCTGCGCAAGACGCGCAAGAAGGCAGAAACCGTAAGAGAGAATGCACCTGCAGGCAGCTATCTCGATGGCGTCCTCAGCCGCACGATTGCCGGCATTGACCAGGAAATCAGCCAATTGCGATACCTGCTCAACTCAGCCGATGATGCAACGAAAACGCTTTCCGGCAGACCGCAGCGCATGCGTCCTGCTCTGTGAATCCGGCTCGATGGGAACGCCGCTAGTTGAGACAAAGCGAAATTAACTATTTCTGAATGTTTCGAGATCTGCTTACTCAAGTTTAGTTTACCAGACCTTCGCGCAATGATAGCAATAGATGCAGATTAACAGGTTGTTAACGATCAATTCTATTGGGCGACGGGGCACTCAATGTTTCTGGCTGACATGACGACATTTGCGATGTGCCTCATCTACATGCTGCTGGCACTTCCGTTTTTCACTGTGTGCTGGCTGGAACTCGAAAGCCGCGAAGGCACGCATCCGATCTGCTATGCGCTGATCCTTTTGATCACCGTCTTCTGGCCACTGGTCACCGTTGCCATCGCAATGCTTGTGCTCTTGTTGCAATCGTTTGCGCCCGCGCGCCTCAACGCCGACCGGCCTTCCAGCACAAATCCGCCCGTGGTCTGATCAGGCTGCCGCTTCGTCGCCTGGTGCTGTCTGCCAGCCCAGATCGGTCAGCGTCACGATACGGTTGCCGCGCAGGTCTGTGGCACAGACCAGAAAACCGCGCTCTTCCATATGACTGAGCAGCCAGCGCGCCCGCCCGGGAGACCGGGTGCCGTAAGCTGTCGCGATCTCGATATTGCCCGGACACGGCGCCTTCGCGAGTGCCGCTTTCGCCAAAAGCAGATAGACCCCGCGCATGTCCTCGGGAAGTTCGGCGGCGATCAGCTCGGCCTGCTGCCAGTCGCTGTCGTCCACATCGCCCTTTTCGACGCCGGCACGCGCGACAGAGAGCTTTTCGCGGAAGGCCTGCAAATCCGGTGCACCGCCGGCCAGCTTGGCGATGCGGCAGCGCACCTGAAAGTCCTGATAAAGCGAGGCAATCGGCTGAAACGCGGCGTCCGGCTCGTCAAGAATCTCGCCAATGATCTTGTCGATGGTTCCTTCGCGCTCGCCATAGTCGAGAAGGCTTGCGGCCGGTTCAATCTCCGCCCCGGCCGCGTCCTCCGCGCCAGACAGCTGGGTCAGAACGTCAGAGGTGGAGGCAACCGGCTCGGGCGCGCGAACACGCCGGGGCGCTTCCTCATCGGCCGAACGGGTGAAGATCAGGTCCTTGGCCTCTTCCTTGGGCTGGTCCGGCAACGGCATCAGCTTGTGGGTTCCACCACGCCCTGCGGTTTCGACCGGTCCGATCTTCACAGACACCGGTCGGCGCGAGAGCGCGGGGCCGAGGGCGACGAAATGGCCCCGATCGAGGTTGCGGAAAGTCTCCGCTGTCCGGCGTTCCATGCCCAGAAGATCGGCGGCGCGGGCCATGTCGATATCGAGGAAGGTGCGGCCCATGAGAAAGTTCGATGCTTCGGCGGCGACGTTCTTGGCGAGCTTTGCCAGCCGCTGTGTCGCGATGATGCCCGCCAGACCGCGTTTCCGGCCGCGGCACATGAGGTTGGTCATGGCCCCCAGAGAACGCCTTCGGGCTTCTTCGCTCACTTCCCCGGCGGCGGCCGGGGCGAACAACTGGGCCTCATCGACCACCACCAGCATCGGGTACCAAAGGTCCCGGTCAGCATCGAACAGGCCATCAAGGAACGTGGCGGCGGCCTTCATCTGCCGGTCGGCGTCGAGACCTTCGAGGTTGAGCACGACAGACACGCGGTGCTGGCGCACACGGCCGGCGATCATCTGGAGGTCTTTTTCCGTGCCGACCGCATCGACGACCACATGGCCGTATTTCTCGGCAAGAGAGACGAAATCTCCCTCCGGATCGATGATTGCCTGCTGGACCCAGGGCGCGGACTGCTCCAGCAGGCGGCGCAGAAGGTGCGATTTTCCCGATCCGGAATTGCCCTGTACCAGGAGCCGGGTGGCCAGAAGTTCTTCCAGATCCATTCCGGCACGAGCGTTGCCCGCCATTTCCCCGATGTCGATACTAACCGTCATTCATCATCCCGAAGATCGCCGTCGGCGATACACATGCTTTTCTTGGCCTTTGCCCGTCTGCGGCGTCATGATCGGGCCGGCAGACGGAGCAGGCACTCGGAAATGCCCAAGACGCCATATTCAGATACCAAGGTTCCCTGATTCCCGGGCCTGCGCAACGCGAAGCGCGCGCTCTCCTTTCGGAAAGCCACAGGCAAAGCGTCTTTGAAATCGCGACATGAGCCCGGCACTTCAATTCAGCACCTTGGACGCCCGCAGTATCTACAGCTCTTGAGCAGCCGGGGCAACATGTGCGCCAAAGAAGAAACCCCTGCCGCCGGATGGCGACAGGGGCTGGGTCGGTACCTTGATTCAAGGCGGCGATGGGGCCTTTTTTTCGACCTGGGGATTGGCAAACCAGGGGCCTTTTGACCTTCCTTTCGGTTTGCCTTCCCCTTCACGGCTCATCTACTGATGCTCCGCAAATGTTATTTCAGTGCCAGCATTTTGCCGGCGGGGCGAGCCGCTAACGGGCGCCCAATCTCGTCAGATGCTTCAAGATCTCGCCTTCAAGACCCTCCAGGGTCTCTGCGAGATCGCTCTCAAATGCGGCGTCGCCGCCTTTGGCAAGCTCTTCAAGCATCACTTCATAGTCCCGGCAGATCTCGTCAAAGACCTCATCCAGCAATCGCAAGCTGACGATCTCTTCCGCTGCGAGACCGAATTTCTTCTGCCATCCCGTCAACTCGCGCCTCCTATGCCCGCGTCTGAAAGATTGCAGGGAACAAATTCGATGCACCCAACATCCACCGGAATTGTTATAAACAGGGAGTGTTTCACGGTTTAGTTCACCGGTTTCACAGTGTATCACCCTTCTATCACGCCGTTTCGGAGGATAAGATCGGGTATGGGCGGCAAGGAAAAAATCGAAGCACCAACGCTTCCGGACAGGGATTCGATCGAGGAAACTCTCGATGCCATCTGTGCGAGTGACGGCTTCGCTGCGGCGCAGCGGCTTCAGGATTTTCTTCGCTATGTGGTCATTGAGACCTTCGAAGGACGGGGCGCGCAAATCTTCGGCAAGACAATTGCCGAAGATGTCTACGAGCGCTCTCCCGACAAGGAAGGCGACAGTTCAAATCTGGTGCGCGTCGATGCGCGCAGACTTCGCCGTGCCCTCGAGAATTATTATGCCGGTCCGGGTGAAAACGACCGCATCCGCATTCACATCGACCCTGGTCAATATGCCGCTCGATTCGAAATCGCGGAACGTCGCGCTCCACCTGCGGCATCGCGATCTTTCTGGCGGCCGGGTCCCGTCGTGCTTGCCATCGCAGCAACAGCAGTCCTCGCGGTCGCCATCTTCTCTGTCATCCACATGTTCGTCTCTCACGAACATGAAACCGTTGCCCTTTCTCCGGCAGCCCCGCCGGCTGAAAGCCATCGCACGGCAAAGCGCGAAGCCTTCCTTGAAAAATCACCGGCCTCGGTCCACGCGTTCAACCTGACAGAGCAGGCTCGCAACTTCTATTATCCCGAGCTTGGCAAGAAGCCGCTGGCCGAAGCCCGCGCCTTGTATGAGAACGCCGTCAAACTGGATACGCACTATTTCGGCGCACATGCAGGGCTGGCGCAAGTGATCGGCTTTCAATCCTTTCACTTGCCGCCGGGTGCAGAGCGAGATGCCCTGCTGGATCTGGCTGAATTTCACGCCAAGGAAGCCGAAAAATACAACGCTGCTGACGCGTGGACCCAGTCCGCCCTTGCCTGGGCCGCCTTTGCCCGCCGCGACATTCCCGACGCCCGCATTCACGCTGCCCGGGCCTTGGAGATCGCGCCAGCAGACCTGTTTGCCGTCGATTTCGATGCCCTGATCTCGGTGCTCAGTGGCGACTACATTCGAACCATCTCGGTCACAGATCCCGCGCGCTATGCAGATCTTCCCCTGGATGGGCACCTGTTCCAGATCTGTGTCGGAGTTGCGAAATTTCACCTCGGTGACTTTACCGGCGCCATTGCCGCCCTTGAGAGAAACATGGAAACCGGCGGCCCCTCCGGACCGATCAACTTTGCCTATCTGATTGCAGCCAACCAGAAGGCCGGAGAGCTGGAACACGCGCGCCAGCTGCTCGAACAGTTCCGGACAACCTGGCCAACCACCCGGTTCGACCTGTTTCTGTATTCCTTCTTCATGGAGCGCGCGCCGGTCGACGATCTTGTGGCTGCTCTCAAGGAAGCTGGGTGGGAACCGCCGGAGACCTGAGCCAGCGGCGTCAAGTCACCCGAACCAGATCACGGGCCGGTCACGGCCGCCCTTTATTCAGATCACGGTCTTTTCACATACCAAGGCCTTTGCAGTTTGCCCGGCGGACCTTATCTGCAAGTCAGACACTTGCTGCTGCCATTGAAACAATCGGCTGATGGAAACAGCAGCCTCCATCGCAGGGACGTTCAAACTCATGCAAATCCACGCTGACCTTTCCAAACGCGCGGTTGTCGACAGCACGTCGCTTGACTGGATCGCATCGCCGATGGCCGGCGTTGAGCGCCGGATGCTGGAACGAGATGGCGCAGAGGTTGCGCGGGCGACCAGTCTGGTGCGCTATGCTCCGGGCTCGTCATTCTCCGCTCACCGGCATGACCTTGGTGAGGAATTTCTGGTCCTCGACGGCGTCTTTTCTGATGAAACCGGGGACTTCCACAAGGGCATGTATGTCCGCAACCCTCCCGGCTCCACTCACATCCCGTCTTCTGCGCCAGGCGGGATCATCCTCGTCAAATTGCGGCAGATGGAACCGGATGACGATACCTATGTCAGGGTCAACACCACAGACGCAAGCGCCTGGCAGGACGGGCGCAAGGGTGAGGCGATCCTGCCGCTGTTCGCGAACCCGCATGAGCAGGTCGACATGTTGCAATGGACCGGTACCTGCACATTCGGCCCGGTTTCGCTTCCAGGCGGCGCAGAGTATTTCGTGGTTTCGGGCAGCTTTTCCGATGACGACGGCACCTATGGCGAAGGCACCTGGTTGAGGCTTCCGCCCGGATCCAGCCACACGATCCGCACCGAAACAGGCGCAAAGGTCTGGCGCAAGACAGGCCACCTGGGCTGAACCTCTCAGCAGATCTCCCTCGCCCTTTTGCCGATGGACAAGATTAAAAACATATGATTTTCTGCATGTGTTGTATGCTAACCGGATACACCGGCGCTTGCGGCACCTGCGGAGGAAATCATGAAAACGATCTTCACGGGCCTTATGGCTCTGGCGCTGGTCTCCAGCGCCGCTGTTGCTGCCGATGGACTGCCGATCCGTGACAAGGACACGGTGGTCACCATCGAGACCGAAGATGGCGCCTTCGACATCACGCGCGACAAGACCGAGGCAGCGCTGATCGGCGGTGTGCTCCAGCCGATGGTGCCCGTCCCAGGCGTGACACCGGTCGGGGAACTCGACGTTCTGGAGGCGCTGGAAACGCACAGCGCCAAGGTCGTGGACATGCGGACGCTGGAATGGCGGACACAGGCGACGATCCCCGGCAGTGTTCACATCCCCTACACTGAAGTTGCCAGCCGGCTCGATGAACTCGGCTGCACTGGCTCATCCGGCGACTGGGACTGCACTTCTGCAGACAACGTCATTGCCTTTTGCAACGGACCGGCCTGCGGCCAGAGCCCGATTGCCATCCGCGCAATGGCCCGCGAGGGCTTTCCGGCGGACAAGATCTTCTACTATCGCGGCGGTATGCAGAGCTGGATCGTGCTGGGCCTGAGCACCGCCGAGGACATGTTCTGATCCGACCTCCACGGATGACACCTGCCCCGGCGAACCAAGATCGACCGTCGGGGCTTTGGTCTTCGTCAGCGGCCGCTGTCAGGCCCCGAAGGTGCCGTTGAAGGCAATTTCCGCCAAGGGTTTGCGAGGGCTTGGAAGCTCGCGCGCCTGAAGTCCTTCAGCAAGGGCTGCGGCATCGCCGCGCTTTCCGATGGCAAAGGCGATTTCCGCCTTGAAGCGCAACGGCACGTTGAGCGCCTGGTGAATGTCTTCCGTCAAAATTCCGGCCATCGCATGGGTGTGATAGCCGAGAGACGATGCCTGAAGGGCGGCCTGCGCCCAGGCAGCGCCTGCGTCGAAGGAATTGGTGCCCGCCGGACGGGTCTCGCCATTCTGGCCGTCGATCTGCGTATCGGACAGCAGGAAGACCAATGCCGAGGCATGCTGCGCCCAGTCCTTGTTGAACGGGTTCAAGAGGTTCACCAAGGTATCCCAGCTGTCATCTGCGCGCCGCGCATAAACAAAACGCCAAGGCTGAACGTTGAAGGCGGAAGGCGCCCAACGCGCTGCTTCCAGAATGGTTTTCAGATCGGCTTCCGGCATGTCGGAGCCGTCAAAGGCCCGGGGCGACCAGCGGTCGACAAAAAGTGGGTCGACGCCGTGTCCAGCGGTCCGGTGATCCGATATCTGAAATTCCTTGGTGGACTGGATTGTCATGGCCATCTCCTGAAGCACATTGGGGCACCGGCCGACCGGGCCGGTGAACGCCTTTAAAGCCGTTGGTTTGCAATGTGCCCATTTTTATCTTTTATTCAAGATACTTTCTGCAAAGATAAATGACCAGTGTGTTTCACCAGATTGAACAATGCCGGAAAGACGCGAGTTCCGCTCACTCTGCCGCGGGGATGGCTTTCGCGAACCGGGCCGGCGGGCGGCCGACATGGCGGGCGAAGGCCGTGCTGAAGGCACTTGTCGAACCATAGCCGATCCTGTTCGAGACCTCCGCAATGCCATGACCACCGGAGCGCAGCATGTGCTTTGCAAGTGTCATCCGCCAGTTCAGCAAATAACTCATGGGCGGAACCCCAACAATCCGGTTGAAGCGCGTGAAGAAGGCCGAGCGGGACAATCCCGCCTCTGTCGCCAGTTCAAGCACTGTCCAGGCCCGGTCAGGTTCATGATGCAGGGCGCGCAGCGCTTGCCCGATCCGCGGATCTGCAAGGCCACGCAGAAGGCCAGGTGTCGCCTCGGACTGTGTCTTGGAGCGAAACGCCTCAATCAGGAGGACTTGCAGGAGATGCTCAACCACCACATCCCGCGCCGGCCGATCCGCGCGTGCCTCGTCGCGAACCAGAGCGGTGAGGGTCGCAAGGCGGCCCTCACCGCGCACCACGACCATCTCGGGCAACAGTGACATCAAAAGCTCGGAATCCGGACTGGCGAAACTGCAGTGACCGATCAGCTGCTGAACCTCGGGGCACGTCTCTGCCAGACCTTCCGGACGACCGATGCGTGCGACTCCATCTGACCCAAAATCAGGGTGACTGACGAGGCCCGGAGGCGGCGGTGGATCGAGACTGGAGACCGTCAGGCCTGTCACCTTCGGCACCAGAACGAAATCTCCGGCGCGCAGCTCCAGAGGTGCCTTGCCATCGATATCAAGTAGCAACCGGCCGACCAGCAGCATGCAATAGAAGACCTCATCGACGTCCTCGCGACGCACACGGAACGGCCCAGAGGCTTCCGCAAGCTTCGAATAGGGAGCCTGAGGGCGCAAGAGGGAGATCACTTCGGAGAGCGGATCGAGCATTTCGGACTTTCGATAACAAACGAAGGATTTCCAACCATAGAACATCCGATCAATTCGGTCGATATCAGAGACATCCAACAGCAGGAGACTTTGCTATGAAGACCGTTTTGATCACAGGATGTTCCTCCGGATTTGGTCTCGAGACCGCACGCCATTTTCTAAAACAAGGCTGGTCCGTCGTTGCCACGATGCGGCAACCGGATAAAACGCTGCTGCCTGCCTCCGATCATTTGCGGGTCCTGCCTCTGGACGTGACCAACACGCAGAGCATCGCCCAGGCAGTCGCCGCGGCCGGTCCGATCGATGCGCTGGTCAACAACGCCGGGATAGGCTTGCTGTCGCCGTTCGAAAGCACCGCGGAGGAGACCATCCGCAAGATCTTGAAAACCAACACGCTCGGCACTTTCGAGATGATCCGGGCCGTGCTGCCGCAGATGCGTGCAAAAGGCGCAGGCGTCATCGTCAACGTCTCGTCAAGCGTCACACTCAAGCCGCTACCGCTGCTATCGATCTACACGGCCAGCAAGGCCGCCGTGAACGCCTATACCGAGTGTCTTGCGCTGGAACTTGCTCCCTTGGGGATACAGACCCGGCTGGTTCTTCCAGGTCAGGCTCCCTCGACCAGCTTTGGCAGCAACGCGCGCTCCCTCATGGCAGAGGCGACGGAAACCCCTGCGGCCTACAAGCCTTTCATGGAGGAAGCCATGAGCGCGCTTCAAAAAAACGCGGCCGCCGAGCCCACAAAAACGGATGATGTGGTTCAAGCGGTCTGGCGCGCGGTGACAGATCCGAATTGCCCGCTGCATCTGCCTGCCGGCAGTGACGCCGAAGCCCTGGCCGTCTAGCCAAGATTTCAAGGGCAGCGGAAAACCGCTGCCCGAGGCGCTGTTCAATGTCTCTCTCTTTGGCGCAGCGAAAAGACTGTTAGCCTTCGAAGTCCGCCTTGAATTGATCCCTCAGGACATTCTTCTGGATCTTGCCCATGGTGTTGCGCGGCAGTGTGTTGAGGACATGCACCTGTTTGGGCTGCTTGAACTTGGCGAGCTTGTCCGCGAGCGCTTGCGTTATGGCAGGTTTGTCCAGCTTCGCGCCTTTCTTTGGAGCCACAACCGCGACGACGCCTTCGCCAAAGTCTGGGTGCGGCACGCCAATGACGGCGCTTTCGGCAACGCCCTCAATTTCGTCGATCGCCGCTTCGACTTCTGCTGGATAGACATTGAAGCCGCCGGTGATGATCAGGTCCTTGGACCGGCCGACAATGGCCACATAGCCATCGGCATCGATGCGGCCCATGTCGCCTGTGATGAAATAGCGGTCCGCACGGAACTCCTCGGCGGTTTTCTCAGGCATGCGCCAATAGCCCTGGAAAACGTTGGGACCCTTGACCTCGATGATGCCAACATCGCCCTGATCCAACGCGCGGCCGGTCTTTGGGTCGGCGATCCTGAGCGCAACACCCGGCAAGGGAAAGCCCACCGTTCCCGGACGCCGGTCGCCTTCATAGGGATTTGAGGTGTTCATATTGGTTTCGGTCATGCCATAGCGCTCAAGGATCGCATGGCCGGTGCGCGCGCTGAACTCCTTGTGCGTCTCGGCCGACAGCGGCGCAGAGCCCGAAATGAACAGGCGTATGTGCGCCACGAGGTCGCGGGTGAAGGCTTCGGAGCCCAGCAGCCGGGTGTAGAAGGTCGGCACGCCCATCATCGTCGTCGCCCGTGGCAACAGCCCCAGGACCGTGTCCAGATCGAACTTGGGCAGGAACAGCAAGGATCCTCCGGCCATCAGCAAACAGTTGGTGGCAACAAAGAGACCATGCGTATGGAAGATCGGCAGGGCATGCAACAAAACGTCGTCTGCGGTGAACTGCCAGTATTTGACCAGCGTCCTGGCATTGGACGCCAGGTTCTCATGGCTGAGCATCGCCCCCTTCGAGCGGCCTGTGGTGCCAGACGTGTAAAGGATGGCGGCCAGATCATCGGCATCTCTGGCGACATCCTCGAAGGTGTCACTGGCGGCCTCGGCAAGGTCTAGAAGGGAGCCTTTGCCTGACGCATCGAGGGTCTGAAGGCTTGCACCAACTTTTGATGCGGTCTCCTGAAGCGCATCTGCACGGGAGGGATCACAGACAAAAACCGCCGGTTCGGCATCGGTGACGAAATAGTCGATCTCCGCGGGGGTGTAGGCTGTGTTCAACGGCAAGAATACGCCGCCTGCCCTCACCGTCGCCAGATAAAGCATCAGGGCGTCCGGTGTCTTTTCCACCTGAACCGCGACGCGATCTCCCGGTGCAAGCCCCAAACGGACCAGCGCATTGGCATAGCGCGCGGACCGGGCAATGACATCACCGTAGGAAAGCGACGTCCTGTCAGCCGTCTCCAGGAACGTCTTGGCAAGATCCGGCATGTTGGCGCGGATTTCGGAGAAAAGGTGATTTGTCATTGTCAGCTTACCGGCGTCAGTTGTTTGGCTTCGGGTACGGCTTTGGCAAGACGGGTCACAGCAGAGCTTGCCGCAACGGTTCCGTTGGCCGCATAGGATTCGTGATTTCGTTCTATGTACTTGAGATCATAAAGGTAGTTCACCATCAGGCCGTGAGCTTGGGCCAGACCGTTGGGCGACAGGTCGCCCAGCCAGTTGACCCGCTCCAGCCGCGCACCATTGCCGATGTGAAAACGGGCTACTGGGTCAAGCGGGCGGTTGTTGCGGTCTTTTTCGCGGGTCAGATAATGGGCGCAGAGGTGCGGAAGAACGGTTTCCAGTTTCTTGGCGGCTTCCGCATCTTGAGGCCAGTCAGGCTCGGACAGGGCCGAGATCTTGTCCTCATCGAGCTGCGCGGCAATCTGGCCGTCCTCATCCTTGAGGGCACGGGACAGCCAGCGGGCGAAGCCTGGAACGGGCGACAGCGTCACAAACGTCTTCAGGGACGGCAGCTCCCGCCGCAGCTCCTCGACCACTTGCTTGATGAGGAAATTGCCGAAAGAGATGCCACGCAGGCCCTTCTGGCAGTTGGAGATGGAGTAGAAGACTGCCGTGTTGGCTTCCTCCGCGGTGATCTCTGCGCGCTGTTCTGTGAGGATAGGCCCGATCGCACCGGGAATTTCGCGGGTCAAAGCGACTTCCACGAAGATCAGAAGATCGTCGACAAGCGCGGGATGGAAGAAGGCGTAGAGTCTCCGGTCTGCCAGACCGATGCGCCGGCGCAGGTCCTCCCAGCCGTCGATCTGATGCACCGCTTCATAGGCGATGATCTTTTCAAGAATGTTGGCCGGCGTGCTCCAGTCGATCCTGCGCATGACCAGAAAGCCGCGATTGAACCATGAGGAGAACAGATGTTCGAAATCACGGTCCACGTCCCGGAGGTCTGGTTGTTCGCGCAGAAAATCCAAAAGGTCCGAGCGCATGGCCACAAGGGCCTTCGTGCCGCCCGGGGCAAGGTTCAAACGCCGGATCAGCTCCTGGCGCCGGGGCTCGGACACCGAATGCAGCCGGCGCAGGAGCGACATGTCTTCCGGCGCATCATTAAGCGCTGCCGCCGTCTCGCGCACCTTGTCCAGATCCGCTCCGAATTGATCCCGCAGGGACAGAAAGAAGGAGAGCTTTCGCTCTCCGTCCAGCTGCTGATAGATGGACAACACTTCTCCGGCGAGCGCCACGCCCGACGCTTCGCCGCGACCGGTCAAGAGCGCCTCGCACAGGTCGACGAGCGGCACTTCGCCGTTCCGCCCTCGTCCCGCGTCGAGCAGGGCCCGGCCCTGCTCGGTGATAGACGTCAAAAGTTCGCCGAAGAAGCTGGTGTTCATAATGCCTTGCCCATCATCAGTTCGGGAAGCCAGGTCGCAATGCCCGGTACGAGACAAAGAAGGATGATACCGACCACCATGCACAAGACATAGGGGATCGATCCGCGCAGGATCTCGGCCAGCGTGATGTTCGGCGCAATGCCGTTGATCACGTAAAGGTTCAGGCCAACCGGCGGGGTGATCAATCCGATTTCCATGTTGATCGTCAGAACCACCGCAAACCAGTAGGGATCAAAGCCCGCCTGCAGAATGATCGGCAGGAGGATCGGCGCTGTCATCAAGATGACGGCGACCGGCGGCAGGAAGAACCCGGCGAACAGCAGGAAGCAGTTGATGATCGCCATCAGGACCCAGCGGTTCACGTCGAGAGCTGCGATCCATTCGGCGATCGACTGGGTGATGAACATGGACGACAGCGTGTAGGAGAAGAGCTCCGACGCACCGATGATCATCATGATCATCACGCTTTCCTTCAGCGTGTCGCGGAACATGCCGGTGACCTTGGTCACGCTCCACATGCGGTAGATGACCACCACCAGGATGATGCAGAAAAGCGCGCCGACACCGGCAGCTTCCGACGGTGTGGCAACGCCTCCATACAGCACATACAGAATGCCGACGATGATCGCCAGGAAAGGCAGCACCCGCGGCAGGGCGGCAAAGCGTTCCTTCATGGTGAAACGTTCGGTCAGTGCGGACAGGCCGATGCCGCGGCGGCGGCAATCGTAGATCGTCCAGGCCATGAACAGAGCCGTCAGCATGAAGCCGGGGAGCAGACCGGCCAGGAACAGGCGGCCGATCGAGGTTTCCGTGGCAATTCCGTAGACGATCATCGTGATCGATGGCGGAATGAGGATGCCGAGGGTTCCGCCCGCCGCGATTGAGCCCGAGGCGATCTCATTGGGATAGCCGCGCTTGGTCATCTCCGGGATGCCCATCTTGCCGATGGCAGCACAGGTTGCCGGCGACGAGCCGGAAAGCGCTGCAAAGATCGAGCAAGCGCCAATGTTGGAGAGAACGAGGCCGCCGGGCACCCGGTTCAGCCAGCGGTCGAGCGCCTCATAGAGGTCCTTGCCTGCCGGAGACGATGCAACGGCTGACCCCATCAGGATGAACATGGGAATGGAAACAAGACCGAAGGAGGCCAGGCCGCCAAAGAAGGTCTCGCCCAGAATGGACAGGCTTCCGGCCCCGTCGACAATCAGGAGCGCAGCGATGGAAACGAAGCCGAGTGCGAAGGCGATCGGAGTGCCGATGCCCAGAAGCGCAAGCAGGGCGAAAAGGATGAGAAGGCCAGTAAACAGCGGGCTCATGCGGGCTCACCTCTCCAGATCTTGGCGATTTCAGCAATGTATTGCAGCGTCATCAGACCGACCCCCAGAGGCAGGGGCAGCAAGGGAATCCAGAGCGGAAGCGCCCAGACTGTGTCCGTGGTCCAGCCGTAGGACCAGGCCTCCTCGAAGTAGGTCCAGCCGGACCAGGCGAGCAGGGCGCAGAACAAGAGCCCAATCAGACCGGCCAGCGATTGAACGACTTGTCGCGCAACGCCGTGGAGCTGGAGATAAAGCAGGTCGACGTTGACATGGCCCTTTTCCATAAGGACGAACGGAGACGCCAGAAATGTCATCGCGACCAGGGCATAGATCACATATTCGGTCTGCCAGACCGTTGAGGCATTCAGAAAGTAGCGCATGACCACCATCTGGGTCACGACCACAATAGCCGAGGCCAAAAGAAACAAGGCAGCGACGGCCGCCAGGCGGGACAGGGCCGAAACCCAGCGAATGTAAGCAGTCATGAATGTGGTCCGACGTCAGACAGCCTTGAGCGCTCGAAAGCGCCCGCAACATCTATGAGTATTTGCAGGTGAGAAAAGTCCTCCGAACCTGCGGCTTGACGCGCACAGGCCCGGAGGAACTTGAGCTTGAAGCCGCGCGTTATTCGACGGCCAATGCCTTGTCGATCAGCTCCTGGCCGCCATCGACCTTCTCAGCAAAGTTTTTGTAGGAAGTCTCCTTTGCGATCGCGAGCCACTGGTCGTAGTCGTCACCCGACATTTCCACGACCTCAACACCCGCGTTGGAATAGGCTTCCACCAGCTTGTCATCGAGACCCTTGGCTTCACCCAGGAAGTATTCTTCGGCGACCTTGCCGGCAGCCAGCAAGGCCTTTTGCTGGTCTTCGTTCAGCTCGTCCCAGCTGCGCTTGGACATGAGGATCGGCTCATACATGAACCACAGGGCGTTCGCGCCCGGCTTGGTCAGACAGGTTGCCTGCTCATAGATCCGGTAAGACACGAAGGAGCCGGAAGACGTGTTGGCCGCGTCCAGAACGCCGGTCTGAAGACCGGTGTAGATTTCGGACGATGGCATGGAAGCGATGGACGCCCCTGCCCCAACCAGCATCTGTTCAAATGCAGGACCTGCTGCGCGGGTCACCTGACCCTTCATGCTTTCCGGGCTGGTGATGCACTGCTTCTTGGACGCAAAGGCACCTGCGAGCCAGGCATCGGCCAGGACCACGACGCCAGCATCATTGATGACTTTCTTGATGTCATCCATGAAGGGCGACGTGTTCAGGCGTGAAGCGCGGTCGTGATTGCGCACGAGACCCGGCATCAAGGTCGCGGAAAATTCCGGATGACGGCCTGAGGCATAGTCAAGCGGGAATGCCGCGATATCCAGCACACCCTTGACCATGGCGCCCCACTGCTCGCGTGGCTTGAACAGGGACTTGCCCGGATAGACCTGGATCTTCAGGTCGACATTGGCATTGGCGACTTCGCGCGCCAGGATCTGGACCATCTCGTCGCGGACGTCGCCCTTGCCACCTGGCCACTGGTGCGATGCCTTGAGTGTTGTTTCAGCCTGAGCCATCGGAGATGCGGCAAGCATCGCGACGCTCATGGCCAGTGCCGTTTTCGTAAAATAGTTCATTATTTCCTCCCATCGGGGGCGAGCGTCCGGTTCCCGGCCTTCCGCTCCTCATGCCCCTTGCGGCGTTTTCCGCCTTCATGCAGGCAATCATACAGCGCGCATGCGAGTCAACGATTTTTGTATACAAGAATAAGCTCTTTGCATATTTTGAAAAGATGACAAAGCATCCGACCAGAACCCGGCGGGCCCAGGCCTTGCGTGAAATGCTGGAAAACGACATCGCCACGGGCCGCTATCCGGCGGGCTCACGTCTGGACGAAGTCACTCTGGCCAACAGGTTTGAAGTCTCGCGCACACCGATCCGCGAAGCCCTGATCGAATTGTCGGTCGCCGGCCTCGTCGAGATTCGCCCACGCAGGGGCAGCTTCGTGCGCGACATCGGCATCGCGCGTCTGATCGAGATGTTCGAGGTGATGGCAGATCTTGAGGCCAGTTGCGGCCGGCTGGCGGCGCGGCGGATCACGTCGGTGGAGCTGGCCCGGCTGAAGGCCGCCCACGAAGCCTGCAATGAGGCCCAGCGCGGCGGCGATCCGGACGCCTATTTCCGCGCCAACCAGACCTTTCATGAAACCATCTATGCCGCCAGCCACAACGGCTTTCTGGCCGAACAGGCACTGCATCTGCAGAACCGGCTGAAGGTCTACCGACGCTTGCAGCTGAGAGTGCCGAACCGGGTTTCCAATTCGCTGGCCGAACATGACCAGATCGTCGGGGCGATCGCGGCGGGCGATGCGGCTGCAGCGGCCGAAGCCATGCGCCAGCATGTGCTGATCCAGGGCGAACGTTTCAACGACTTCGTTGCGTCAGTCGCCGCCCACCGTCAGGAAACCTCAGCCGAGCAGATCAACGCGGCCGAGTGAGATGCGTCCCGCGCCGGGCACAGGACGCTTTGCAGTCAGTCGATCAGCCGCGTGGCTTCGGACCACCGGCAGGCACGCAGGCCATCGCGCCGTCACCACCTTGAGGCGGCGCCTGGCAGGTGCCGGTCATCGCGTTGCCATCGGGAAGGGTGACCCGGCAGCTGTCGTTCGCAGCCTTTGACTGGCAGGCTTCAAACGCCTCGCGCGGCGGACGTCCGCCCTGAGGACCGCCCTTGCCGGACTGCGCCAGCTGGACGCTTTCGAGCTGGATTGGCGTGAAGGGAGCGGCCTCATCTGCCATCACAGATTGGACCAGACCGGCCTGGACGAGACCAGACAGGGCCATCAACGCAGCGGCAGCAGCCGGCGCGAAGCGCAGGGACATCAGTTTCATTTGAACTCTCTTGTTTAAGCTTCAGGTTCAGTTTTGGGGGAGTTTGCCCGCAAGCGGGCGCCGTGACCTCAGGGCCGCGGAGGACGGCGGCTGGCGTCGCAGGCCATGCCGCTTTCGGGCAGGACACAGCCAGTCTGGGCCGCCAGGCACCCGAGGATCTGGTTCGAACCGGCAGAGCCGACGTGATAGTGATAGGGCAGCCCCTCACCTTCACGGCCGTAACAGGCATCCAGGCCTTCCGGCTCGGTGCCATCTGCCATCAGATGCGGAAAGATTGCATGGCCGTCCATGGCAATGCCGATCTGCCCGCCATGGGCTTCCACGGCCTCAGGGTCTGCCCTGTTCAGCGTCGTAGCACCCGGCGACAGGCAATCGGTCACCGCATGATAATGATAGCCGACATGCAGGTTCACATGGCCGCCGCAGTCATCAAACGGCGCGATGGTATGTGCACCCAGGATGGCATCCAGCGGAGCAGGTCCATCGAGGCGCACCCCATTTGAGGCGACGCCCGAGCCACCACGCTGGGTCGGCTGTTGCCTGGTGCTGGGCACGGGCTCCAGCGGGATGACATAGGTCACCGAAGCCTCTTCGGGCATATACTCCGGCAGGCACTGGACACAGTGGTTTTGGTACTGCGGATCAACATCCGGCCGGGCGGCCGCCTCGCAGGCCTCAAGGGTGCCGGTGTAGCGCACGTCGCCGGTTTCCGGATCGTAGAGCTTCCATTTGGAATCGCCATAGACCTCTGCCAGCCGCGTGATGAAGTCGCCATCAACATCGACCGCCTTGCCGTCCAGGAACCAGATGCCGCCTGCCTCAGCGCCTTGGGAGATGTTCGTCGGACACCAGGGACCCGGCGTGTAATCCTTCGGATCGGGACGGACGGTGATGGAGAAGCAGGTGGTCTTTGCCCCTTCCGACAGGGTGCAATCAACCTTGGTCGGCCCCTCGACGATTTGCGCGCCGGAAAAGAAGCTGGCGACACGGGCAAGGTCGGTGTCGGTGGGATGCTCTCCGTGGGCGGCGGCGGGCCCGGCAAGGGCAAGGGCCGCGAGGGTGGAGAGCAGGCCAACAGCCTTCGCAGATCTGTGGATTTCGGCCGAATTCAAGCGCATGAGGGTCCCCTCAATGTGTTTGCAATGGTCGCCCCCGACTTGTTGCGCGAAAACACTTAGTATATTAACAATCATCATGCAAGTTGATCAGATCGATTTTCACGGACTGCTGCACAGCGCCAATCTCGTCGAGACGGAACTGCGCAAGAAGCTGGCGCCTTTGGGGGTTCAGCCGCGTCAGGCGCTGGTGCTGGAAGCCATGAGCCGCATGGGGCCTGTGTCCCAGGTGGAGCTGGCTGCGACCTTCGGCGTCACCGCCGCCAGCATGAGCACCATGACCGAACGGCTGCTGGCGGCAGGCTATCTCACCCGCTCTGTTGACCCGGCCTCACGACGGAGCAACATCCTGGAGCTGACCGACAGCGGCCGCGCCCTGCTGAACGGGATCGTCATCGCCTGGTCGGAGGTGGATGCGGTCATCAAGGCGGTTTTGGGCGACGATGCACCGGCGTTCTTCACCCTCGCCCGCCAGCTCCGAAATGGCCTGGGCGGCAAGATCCCCGGAACGGACCGTCACGCTGCTTCCGGCGAAGAGGTCTAAGCGGCGGAATGGAGCTTTGAGCTCCGCCGTCATTCCGACCGCATGGTACCTATGACCTTCTGTATCAGCCCCAAGAAGATCACCTTCTCGCTCTCACTTAACATAGCCAACGCTTCTTGATTGGTTTCAAGTGCGGCGCGATAGGCATCAGCCTTGATGGCCTTCGTTTTGTCTGTCAGCCAGATTTGCTGGGCCCTGGCATCTTGTGGATGTTTGGTGCGCTTGATCAGTCCATCGCGCTCCATGCGGGTGAGCGTGTTCGCAAGCGTCGCCTGTTCAACGTCGATTTCACCCAACAACTCGCGTTGCGTGAGGCCATCCCCATTCCATAGTTCGAGAAGAATGGGAAACTGCCCGGTTGCGATGCCCAAGGGCTGGATACGATCCTGGAGTTCCCGAGCGAACAAGCGCGCCAAGTGATTGATCAGATAACCCGCTGAGTCTTCTTTATCGAAAAGCATGACAGACGCTACCATTTGCATAGCATGCTATGCAATTATATATAGCTTGCTATCAATATCTCTCTGAGGAAAAATTTCATGAGAAAATCCGCCCTGGCTGCCGTGACAGCCCTTCTATTCACCAGCAATCCGGCATTTGCCGCCAACGAAGAAGCCGTAACGCTGATCAATGCCTTCGTCGTGCCAGTCGGCAAGGAAGACGAGGCGATTTCGTTTTGGGAGCAGGCCGCCGAATTCATGAAGAAGCAACCCGGCTATATTTCCACAGCGCTGCATCAGGCAATCACGCCAGATGCGAAGTTCCAGCTGATCAATATCGCAAAATGGGAAAGCGCGGATGCCTTCAAGAAGGCCCATCTCGCACTGTCGCAGGAAAGTGGAATCGAGCGCGTCGACGGGGTGGTTCCCTCACCTGCGCTCTACTCGATTGTAAGATCGGATTGAGGGTCAGAAAATGTCCATAAAGAGTACCCCAAGCCGCTATGGATTGGTTGCGGTTACAATACATTGGCTCAGCGCGCTTTTGATCATTGCCTTGCTGGTGTCCGGTTTTCGTGCGGGCAACACGGCCGACCCCGGCGCGAAGTTACAGATTTTGAGCATCCATGCCCCGCTTGGCATCGCCATTCTCGCACTGACCGTGCTCCGTATCTGCTGGTGGAGCTTCGCAGACCAAAAGCCCAAACCTGTTGCGGGCACACCGAGGTGGCAACATGCGAGCGCAAGCGCCGTCCACCAGCTCTTTTACGTCTTGATTGCTGTTCTGTCCTTAAGCGGCATTGGGCTGCTTGTCATGTCAGGTGCCAATTCCATCATCCTCTTTGGAGTGTCCGGTCAATTGCCCGAATTCTCGACCTATCCGCCGCGGATACTTCATGGAGTCGGCGCAAGGGTCTTGGTGGTGTTGCTGCTGGTCCATACTGGCGCGGCTGTGTATCACCATCTCATCAGAAGGGACCTGCCGATCACTCGAATCTGGTTTCGCCGCAGTGACACAGGTTAAGAACTCAGTGTTCAGACATTGGCGGCAAGATCCCCGGAACGGACCGTCACGTCACTCCCAAACACCCCCCCCCAAACAGCCCCCCAGTCAGCCCTCAAGTCAGCGCCTAAAGACGCCGACTGAGGGCTGAGTGCGAAACGCGCTGGCGCCTTTCCGTCCCTAGCGACCTGGCCGGGGCAGCGCTGCCTGAAGGGCGTCGACCGTGACGCCGAGTTTGCCGGCAACCTCGCTGAGATCCGCACGCGGGCCACCGGCTTCGATCAATGTCCGGCGCAGCAGATCGGCATCCACGCCCAGGGTCTTGGCCACCGCGTCAAAGTCAGGGCCACCCGGTCGACCAGGCCCACCTGCGCCATCGGGTCCGGGACCTCCAGGTCCGCCGGGCGCCGAGGCGGAGCCGATGCCGTTGCTTGCGGTCGTGGAAAAATTCTCCTGTGCCACGACCCCGACCAGACAGGCCGGCAGATTGGGGAAGCTCTCGCTGGCGTGGTAGTGATACACCGGCTCGCTGCCCTCCTCGGTGAGACCGACATGTCCGCCGCATTCGTCCAGGCCCCTCGGCACAGAGCCATCGTGTTCGCGCGAGCCATACATGGCAAACCCGTCGAAGGCATAGCCGAACTGGGCCGTCTGATCCTGCTCGACATTGACACAATCCGCGTCGACACCTTCCTTCTCAAAGAGCGCGTTCACATCCGTGGCGGTGGCGTGCCAGTGATACCATCCACCCGGGTCGACGTGGCCACCGCAGGTGTCGAGCGCCGGCATGTGACCGGTGTCCAGCACGGAGGGCGCGTCGGCAAAGATCGGCACGCCATCAAGCCCGATCCCGATCTTCGAGACCGTTCCAAGCATGGCCGGCTCCTCCGCCATCACCGGGGTGACCGGAATGAGAACCGTCATCTCGACGTCCGTATCCACCGAACCGGATATGCACTCGTTGGGCTCGGTCGGTCCCTCGATCCGAATGTCGAAGGAATAGACCTCACCGGCCTCGTTGAAAAACGTGTAGCCCTGGGCGTCCAGCATCTTCAGAAAATCGCCGTCGATCCGGTACAGTCCGACCTCGTCGCCATCCCAGTTCCAAATGCCGCCCTCATCGTCCAGCGTCGCCGGGCAGAAGGGCCCGATCTCGAGGCTGTCGGGCAGATATTTCACGACATATTTGGCGCATTGCGCCGCCTCGCCATTCTCCAGCGTGCAGTCCACGACTTCGCTCGGCGCGGCAAGGGCGGCCTTTTCGACCGAATGCGCACCGGCGTGTCCAAAGGCGCTTGTCGACAGGGCCAGTCCGCAGGCGGCAGACAGCATCAGGGTCTTGTACGGGGCGTCCGTCTGTCTGAGCAGCGACGGGATCAGGGGCATGCGGTTGGTCTCCTCGATTTGGCAGAACCTGGGATTTTGGCAGATGCTGTGTCACGCGCGGTCTCGGCATTGCGCCGCCCGCACACAGCCCCTACAACAGCTTCATGTCAATTTAATTAGGACCCTAACCACATGGATGCAATGGAGCAAGGTTCAGATCTTCCTGATTCAGATGGGCCGGATTCAGACGGGCCGGAGTCGAGCCAGTCAGATTCAGATGGGCAAGCTTCGGATCGCGACGCGCCGGGCTGGCAGCGCTCGGGCAAGAAGGGTCCGGGGTTCCTGCTGCTGGCACACTGCGCGCATCTCCTGGACGAGCGTCTGCGCGTGTTGCTGAAACCGCTCGGCCTGCACACGGGTCAGGCGCGGGTACTTCACGCCCTCAACCGCATGGGCAAGGCTTCGCAAAGACAGCTGGCCGACCAGTTTAATGTCACGCCCGCAAGCATGAGCCAGATGACCAAGCGTTTGATCAACAACGGCTTCATCGAGGTTCACAGCGACCCGGACGACCGGCGCACCAGCATCCTTCTGCTGACTGCCAAGGGGCAAGACCTGCTGACCAGGGTGTTTGCCGTCTGGGACCAGATCGACCAGATCGTCATCGGAGAAATCGGCGCAGACCACGCCGAACAGCTTTTCACCAACAGCCGGAACCTGCGCAACGCGCTGGGTGGCCGCGCCCCTGGAACGAAGCCTGCGCCGGACGACGCAGACGTGTAGAACAAGGGCGTGAACTTATGTGCTGCCAACACGCGCCGATTGCGCAGCGGCAAAGGCAGCATGACATCACGCCCGTTCTTATGGTCCAATGCCGTCGAGCATATTGATGCCTTATCTTGTCGATTGACAATTTAAAAGGGCGGGCTATATTTTGCCTAGAAAGAAGCACCCTTCGAAGGAAATCGAGAGCGTTCTTCAGGAGCTGGAAAAGCTCGGATGGAAACTGATCGAGGGCAAGGGGCATTGCTGGGGCATTCTGCGGTGCCCGGCGAATGATCAGGACTGTCGTTGTGGAGCGTTTTGCCAGATGTCGGTCTGGTCGACGCCGAAAAACCCTCAGCAGCATGCCAAAAAGCTCCGCCAGAAGGCCCTCACCTGCGTGAAGCTTGAGAAGAAGAACGAAGGACATCCCAATGGCTGAGGACTTTGAATTCGAACTGGTTTTTGCGCTCCCTGACGGGGACCATGATGCCTTTGCCTTGTCCAACGCCATCTTCGAGGCCGGGTTCGAGGACGCTCTGGTCGGCTCCGGCACGGCCGGTTTGCTGGCCGTTGAGCTGGAGGCCGAAGGCGATGACGCGGAGAACGTGATGCTTGAGGCCGCAAGGGCACTGATCAAGGCCCTGCCCGAAGGCACCACTTTGCGCGAGGTTCGTCCGGACCTGGTGAGCCTGGCGGATGTGGCCGAGAAGCTCGAGGTGCAGCGGCAGGCGCTCCAGCAGCGCAAAATGCCTCTCCCGGTCGCCGGCGGTCTTTATCGGATCGACGAGATCGTCGAGGTCGTGACCGAGGCCTACAAGCCCCAGACAGGCCGCCGGCGTCCGCGGTTCAACATGGCCGCTGCGTCGAAATGGTTCCGCTCTGGCCCGGCCGCCCGGCGGGTGAATGCACAGCTGACCATGGAAGAAATCGACCCTGTCACGATCGAGCGGAAACCGCGGCAAGAGCGCGAAGAGTCCACCCAAATCCACCTGTGAGACGGTGTGAAAACATTTCAAAAATTCAGCAGCGCTGCCCCCTGCCCATAATCAAGAATTGACACTAAACTCAATTGTAATCACTGAACTGCTCTATAAAGCCTGCTTTAACCACTCTTTCTCAAACTCCGAAAGCTTGGATAACGGCTGACCTGCCACGGGATTTTTCCTCCACTGTCGATTAGAGTCCGACCCAATTTGAGGACGGACAATGAAGCGAACAAGATTCACGGACGAGCAGATCATCGGGATCCTCGCCGAGCATGAGGCGGGTG
>NZ_JACYXJ010000012.1 GCF_014842925.1 Roseibium polysiphoniae | reverse complement strand
TGACCTGCCACGGGATTTTTCCTCCACTGTCGATTAGAGTCCGACCCAATTTGAGGACGGACAATGAAGCGAACAAGATTCACGGACGAGCAGATCATCGGGATCCTCGCCGAGCATGAGGCGGGTGCGAAGTGCGCCGATCTGTGCCGCAAGCACGGCATGTCGGAAGGCACCTTCTACAACTGGAAAGCCAAGTTTGGCGGCATGACAGTGTCAGAAGCCAAACGGCTGAAGGCGCTTGAAGATGAGAACGCGAAGCTGAAGAAGCTTCTAGCCGAGCAAATGCTGGATCTGGCTGCCATGAAGGAGCTGGTTTCAAAAAAGTGGTGACGCCTGCCGTGAAGCGCGAGGCGGTCGCGCACCTGAGGTCCCTGCTCGGGCTCTCGGAACGGCGGGCGTGCCGGATTGCCGGGGCGGATCGTAAAATGGTCCGCTACGAGGCGCAGCGTGCACCAGACACGGTGCTGCGTGGCCGCCTGCGCGAGCTGGCCAATGAACGACGGCGCTTTGGCTATCGGCGCCTGTTCATTCTGTTGCGGCGTGAAGGGGAGCAGTCCGGCATCAACCGGATCTATCGGCTCTACCGCGAAGAAGGCCTGACCGTGCGCAAGCGGAAGGCCCGACGCAAGGCAGTTGGGACGCGGGCGCCAATTCTGATCGAGGCGCGACCCAATGCACGCTGGTCACTGGATTTCGTTCATGACCAGTTGGCTAATGGTCAGCGTTTCCGGGTGCTCAATGTGGTCGACGACGTTACCCGCGAATGCCTTGCTGCGATCCCGGACACCTCGATCTCAGGGCGGCGCGTGGCGCGTGAACTCACCGCCTTGATCGAGCGCCGCGGAAAGCCAGGAATGGTTGTCTCTGACAACGGCACAGAACTGACTTCAAACGCCATCTTGCGGTGGTGTTCAGAGTACCGGATCGAGTGGCACTACATCGCGCCGGGCAAACCGATGCAGAATGGCTTCGTCGAAAGTTTCAACGGCCGCATGCGTGACGAACTGCTCAACGAGACCATGTTCCGCAACCTGGCTCATGCGCGGGTCGTGATCACTGCCTGGATTGCCGACTACAACACCCAACGCCCACACTCGGCGTTGGACTATCAGACCCCGGCCGAATACGCCCGGACCCTGACCACCGCAATCGCCCGACCCGCTACGCGATCTGACAGCTCCGCGCGACGGGCGATTGCTCTACCTGCG
>NZ_JACYXJ010000011.1:2500-6513 GCF_014842925.1 Roseibium polysiphoniae | reverse complement strand
CCTCTCCCCAACGCAAGAAAACCCCCGTCGGATTTCCGATCGGGGGTTTTTTGCTGATTTGGTTGCGTGGTCAGGATTTGCCCTCCTTGATGGGGCCCGGTCATGTCAAAATCCGCGACCGGGCACGCACATAAGCCAAAGGCCGCCCTGTTGGACGGCCTTTGGCTTATCTGGTTGCGGGGGCAGGATTTGAACCTGCGACCTTCAGGTTATGAGCCTGACGAGCTACCGGGCTGCTCCACCCCGCGTTATGTCTTTGCTGCACTGGAACCTTGTGGTCCTTGCGGGCTTAGCGTTCGCCCGGTGCATTTTGTCTGTGCGTCCTCGGACTTGGGTCCTTTGGGCGTCACGGGGGCTGCTCGAAGACTGAGGAGCACCGTACCACTCGGGTTTCGAGCTTACCTGGGATGTTTCGCTGGAGAGGGACGAGAGGTCCGAAGTGCAGCGAAGGCAAGCGCGAACTGCGCGTTGGCCGATCTGGCCGCCTTCGCGGAGGCCAGGGCAAAGCCCGGTACGGCCGTAAGCGCTTTAATCATTGAAGAGATATATTTATCTGCGCTTTGCAGGCCTGGCAGCGACCTACTCTCCCACACCTTAAGATGCAGTACCATTGGCGCTGGGGAGTTTCACGGCCGAGTTCGGGATGGGATCGGGTGGGGGCTCCCCGCTGGGGCCACCAGGCCGGCAAAGGGCAGATAAATAGAAACTGGTCTGGCTGTTTAGCCCTCACGGCCATGTCGCATCTTCGATGCTGGCCTGCGGGAACGCGCAACATAAATTGCGGCGCGCTTTGCGCTTGCCAGGCAAAGGCCTGGAACAAACGTCCCTTGAGAGGTCTAAACTGGTCTGATTGGATGATTTGTCTGTTCATGCCCACACCCGAAGCACCGCTTCGCAAGCATGACCATGCGTCGCCAATTTCTTGGCGCGTGGTTCGCAGCCGTTGGCGTTAAGCCAACTGGCGTGAGAACAAAACAGATAATCTTTTCAAAAGCGCAAGGCACTTTTTAAAAGATGAACATTGACTAATGAGAGTAATCAAGCCGAACGAGCTATTAGTAAAGCTCAGCTTCACACATTGCTGTGCTTCCACATGCTTCCTATCAACGTGGTGGTCTTCCACGGCTCTTCAGGGAGAACTCGTTTT
Organism: Roseibium polysiphoniae; assembly: GCF_014842925.1. Classification (GTDB taxonomy): domain Bacteria; phylum Pseudomonadota; class Alphaproteobacteria; order Rhizobiales; family Stappiaceae; genus Roseibium; species Roseibium polysiphoniae. The sequence continues at coordinate 5,366 of NZ_JACYXJ010000011.1, read as the reverse complement.
GAGGTGGGTTTCCCGCTTAGATGCTTTCAGCGGTTATCCCTTCCGTACATAGCTACCCTGCTATGCGGCTGGCGCCACAACAGGTCCACCAGAGGTACGTCCATCCCGGTCCTCTCGTACTAGGGACAGATCCTCTCAATTCTCCTACACCCACGGCAGATAGGGACCGAACTGTCTCGCGACGTTCTGAACCCAACTCACGTACCACTTTAATTGGCGAACAGCCAAACCCTTGGGACCTGCTCCAGCCCCAGGATGTGATGAGTCGACATCGAGGTGCCAAACAATGCCGTCGATATGGACTCTTGGGCATCATCAGCCTGTTATCCCCGGCGTACCTTTTATCCGTTGAGCGATGGCCCTTCCACGAGGGACCACCGGATCACTATGGCCGACTTTCGTCTCTGCTCGACTTGTCAGTCTCGCAGTCAGGCAGGCTTATGCCATTGCACTCAACGAGCGATTTCCGACCGCTCTGAGCCCACCTTCGCGCGCCTCCGTTACCATTTGGGAGGCGACCGCCCCAGTCAAACTACCCGCCACACACGGTCCCGGATATTGTAGTACCGCGGTTAGATATCCATAACGACAAGGGTGGTATTTCAAGGGTGACTCCACAAGAGCTGGCGCTCCTGCTTCAACGTCTACCACCTATCCTACACATGTCGTGACGAATACCAGTGTGAAGCTGTAGTAAAGGTGCACGGGGTCTTTCCGTCTGACCGCAGGAACCCCGCATCTTCACGGGGAATTCAATTTCACTGAGTCTGTGCTGGAGACAGCGGGGAAGTCGTTACGCCATTCGTGCAGGTCGGAACTTACCCGACAAGGAATTTCGCTACCTTAGGACCGTTATAGTTACGGCCGCCGTTTACCGGGGCTTCAATTCGGTGCTTGCACACCTCCTCTTAACCTTCCGGCACCGGGCAGGCGTCAGACCCTATACGTCGTCTTGCGACTTCGCAGAGCCCTGTGTTTTTGATAAACAGTCGCCACCCCCTGGTCTGTGCCACCCACACCTGGTTGCCCAAGCATGGGTCTCCCTTCTCGCGAACTTACGGGAGCAATTTGCCGAGTTCCTTCAGCACAGTTCTCTCAAGCGCCTTGGTATGCTCTACCAGTCCACCTGTGTCGGTTTCGGGTACGGTTTATACGTGGGAGCTATTTCCTGGAACACCTTCGCCGCATCCCCAATCCAATAAGGAGATACGACACACGGCATCCGTCACTACCCACAAGTACAGGAATATTAACCTGTTTCCCATCGACTACGCCTTTCGGCCTCGCCTTAGGGGCCGACTAACCCTGCTCCGATTAGCGTTGAGCAGGAACCCTTGGACTTTCGGCGAGGGTGTCTCTCACACCCTTTATCGTTACTCATGTCAGCATTCGCACTTCTGATATCTCCAGGTGCCCTCGCGGGTCACCCTTCGCAGACTTACAGAACGCTCCGCTACCGCTTAGCTTACGCTAAACCCGCAGTTTCGGTGTATGGCTTGAGCCCCGGTACATTTTCGGCGCGGAACCCCTTATTTAGACCAGTGAGCTGTTACGCTTTCTTTAAATGATGGCTGCTTCTAAGCCAACATCCTGGTTGTTTTGGGAGTTCTACATCCTTTCCCACTTAGCCATAACTTAGGGACCTTAACTGGCGGTCAGGGTTGTTTCCCTCTCCACAATGGACGTTAGCACCCACTGTGTGTCTGCCAGATAGTACTTCTCGGTATTCGGAGTTTGGTTAGGATCAGTAAGGCGGTAAGCCCCCATAGCCCATCCAGTGCTCTACCCCCGAGAGTATTCATCTGACGCTCTACCTAAATAGATTTCGCGGAGAACCAGCTATTTCCGAGTTTGATTGGCCTTTCACCCCTAGCCACAAGTCATCCCCGCCTTTTTCAACAGGCGTGGGTTCGGTCCTCCAGTGCGTGTTACCGCACCTTCAACCTGCTCATGGCTAGATCACTCGGTTTCGGGTCTAATCCAACGAACTAAGACGCCCTATTAAGACTCGGTTTCCCTACGCCTACACCTATCGGCTTAAGCTTGCTCGCTAAATTAAGTCGCTGACCCATTATACAAAAGGTACGCTGTCACCCTTTCGGGCTCCAACTGTTTGTAGGCATCCGGTTTCAGGATCTGTTTCACTCCCCTCGTCGGGGTGCTTTTCACCTTTCCCTCACGGTACTTGTTCACTATCGGTCGACAAGGAGTACTTAGGCTTGGAGGGTGGTCCCCCCATGTTCAGACAGGATTTCACGTGTCCCGCCCTACTCAAGGACTATAAGATTTTCTACCCGTAAGGGGCTATCACCCACTAAGGCCGCACTTTCCAGAGCGTTCCGGTTCTTATCTCATAGCCACTGGCCTGGTCCGCGTTCGCTCGCCACTACTAGCGGAGTCTCGGTTGATGTCCTTTCCTCCGGGTACTTAGATGTTTCAGTTCCCCGGGTTTGCTTCCCTTGCGGGATACTCCATACGGAGTGGGTTGCCCCATTCGGAAATCGCCGGATCAAAGCTTATTCGCAGCTCCCCGACGCTTATCGCAGCGTATCACGTCCTTCATCGCCTCTTGTCGCCAAGGCATCCACCGAATGCCCTTCTTACACTTGATTACTCTCATTATCGATGTTCATCTTTAAATCTCTCACGGTGCAAAACACCTGCGAGGCGCATGGCATAAGCCATGGCGGTCGGTCGACCTTGCAAAGCCAAAGGCTTTGAACATCAAACCAACCAGACACCGGTTACTTACCGCCTCAAAACCTCACGGCTTTGGGACCGAACAGGAACGTTCAGTCCAGGCAAACAACCAGATGATCATCCAATCATTAAGACCAGTTTCTTGAGATCCATCCAACAACCATGC
>NZ_JACYXJ010000010.1 GCF_014842925.1 Roseibium polysiphoniae | reverse complement strand
GGCGACAACGTGTCTGTTGTTGTTGAGCTGATCGTGCCGATCGCCATGGAAGAAGGCCTGCGCTTCGCTATCCGCGAAGGCGGCCGTACCGTCGGCGCCGGCGTCGTCGCCTCAATCGTCGAGTAATGAATTCGAATGCCGGGCGGCTTGCTCGCCCGGCATTCATTTTGTCCTGAAACTTGCGCATTGCGGGGAGAGGGACTATCAGGAGCAAGGGTCGTGTGAACGTCCTTCCTGAAGGGGTATAGCTCAGCTGGTAGAGCGACGGTCTCCAAAACCGTAGGTCGCGGGTTCGAACCCTGCTGCCCCTGCCAAATTTTGCTCTTGATCATTGGCTCCCGAGAGCTTAGATAGATGTCTCGGGTGAGGCGCGCGGAGTTTTCTGCGCGCCCACTCGTATTTAACAGACCGGAATCGGAATGGCCAAGACCAACCCCTTTACATTCACGCAGCAGGTGCGCTCCGAGGTGTCGAAAGTCACCTGGCCGACCCGCCGCGAAACCGCAATCACGACCGTCATGGTGTTTGTCATGGTGCTGGTTGCGTCGATCTTCTTCCTTGCTGCCGATCAGTTGATGGGCTGGGGGATTGGGTTGCTGCTCGGCGTTAACGGCTAACAGCTGTACGACGTCTGCGAGAGTTCAAAAGAAAAAGAAACGGATCTGAGGGTTATGGCCAAGCGCTGGTACATTGTGCACGCCTATTCGAATTTCGAGAAGAAGGTCGCCGATTCCATTCGCGAGAAGGCCGAACAGCAGGGTCTTTCCGATCTGTTCGAGGAAATTCTCGTCCCGATGGAAAAGGTCGTTGAAGTGCGCCGTGGCCGCAAGGTCGACGCTGAGCGCAAGTTCTTTCCCGGCTATGTGCTGGTGAAGATGGACATGACCAACGAGGCGTTCCACCTGATCAAGGACACTCCGAAGGTGACCGGCTTCCTTGGCTCTGATCAGAAGCCGATGCCGATTCCTGAAAAGGAAGCCATGCGGATCATCCATCAGGTCCAGGAAGGTGTCGATCGTCCGAAGCCGTCCGTGACCTTCGAGGTTGGCGAGCAGGTTCGCGTGTCCGATGGTCCTTTTGCGTCCTTCTCGGGCCTTGTCGAGGAAGTCGACGACGAGCGGGCCCGGCTCAAGGTTGCGGTCTCGATCTTTGGCCGTGCAACACCGGTCGAATTGGAATTCGGTCAGGTCGACAAGCTTTGATCTGACTGTACCGGCATCGCCATCTGGCGGTGCCTTCGTGTGTTCGTACCGTGCAAACGGTGCGGGCGTTTAGTGGGTGGTAGGTCACGGCATTCTTCGCCGGATGCCAGAATGGCCAGACCACCAACTCCTTTGATGTTCCGGCGGAATGTCGGAACAGACGCTATTGGAGATAAAAATGGCGAAGAAAATTGAAGGTTACCTGAAGCTGCAGGTGCCGGCCGGGTCTGCGACACCGTCGCCCCCCATTGGTCCGGCGCTCGGTCAGCGCGGTCTGAACATCATGGAATTCTGTAAGGCGTTCAACGCCCAGACCCAGGATGTTGAAAAGGGTGCTCCGTGCCCGACCGTCATCACCTACTTCTCTGACAAGTCCTTCACGTTCGAAGTGAAGACGGCTCCGGTCAGCTTCTTCCTGAAGAAGGCTGCAAAGCTGCAGAAGGGGGCTGCCACCCCTGGTCGTGGCACCGTCGGTTCCGTCAACAAGGCGCAGGTTCGCGAGATCGCTGAAGCCAAGATGAAGGATCTGAACGCCAACGACATCGATGCAGCAATGCTGATGGTTGAAGGCTCCGCCCGTTCCATGGGCCTCGAGGTAACGGAGTAAGGTCATGGCGAAGGTAGGAAAACGCATTCGTGCGGCCCGTGAGGGTCTCGACCGCGACGCAACTTACGCTCTCGACGAGGCGCTTGGCCTGGTCAAGGAACGTGGTACCGCGAAATTCGACGAAACTGTCGAGCTGGCAATCAACCTCGGCGTTGATCCGCGTCACGCAGACCAGATGGTCCGCGGCGTGTGCATTCTGCCGAACGGCACGGGCAAGACCGTCAAGGTTGCTGTCTTTGCACGTGGCGACAAGGCTGATGAAGCCAAGGCTGCTGGCGCAGATATCGTTGGTGCTGAAGAGCTGGTTGCTGAAGTCCAGTCCGGCAAGATCGATTTTGATCGCTGCATCGCGACACCTGACATGATGCCGCTCGTTGGTCGTCTCGGTAAGGTTCTCGGTCCGCGTGGCCTGATGCCGAACCCGAAAATCGGTACCGTGACGCCAGACGTTACTGCCGCTGTCAACGACGCCAAGGGCGGTGCCGTTCAGTTCCGCGTCGAGAAGGCTGGTATCGTTCATGCCGGTGTCGGCAAGGTTTCCTTCACCAAGGAAGCTCTGAGCGAGAACGTCAAGGCGCTCATCGATGCGATCCAGAAGGCAAAGCCGACCGGCGCAAAGGGTTCTTACCTGAAGCGTATTGCGGTGTCCTCGACCATGGGCCCTGGCATCAAGGTCGATCTGGGATCGATCGCGGCGGAATAATCCGCACTGCGGATTAAACGAGGCGGGTCTGACATAAGGCCCGCTTCGCAACAGTTTCCAACCGGGTAACCGGTTGGATCGGTTCGACGGGAAACCGCCGAACCACCCTGTCTCAGACTGCAGGTGCCGGGAAACCGGTTTAAGCCCTACGGGCCTGCATAGATGGGTGAGAACCGGATTGTCCCCGCAAGGGGAGGAATTGGTTCGAACCATGCCTTGCCGCGCGCTCCGCGTGTGCGAGGGGACAGGACCCCTGAGCGCCGTTTGTGGACGTTCCCGGGTTCGGGAACCGATAGCGAGCGGCAAAGGCAAACCGGTGGCGGCAACGCCACCAAATGGAGAAGGCAAGTGGAAAGAGCGGAAAAGCACGAGTTCGTGACAGCTCTCAACAGCGAGCTGGGTGATACCGGCGTCGTAGTTGTCGCGCACTATGCAGGTCTTTCGGTTTCACAGATGACGTCCCTTCGGTCGTCCGTCCGTGATGCTGGTGGCTCTGTCAAAGTGGCAAAGAACCGCCTTGTGAAACTTGCCCTTCAAGGCACGGAACTTGAGCACATTAGTGACCTGTTTCAGGGCCCGACTCTGATCGCCTATTCGGAAGATCCAGTCGCAGCCCCGAAAGCAGTCGCCGACTTCGCCAAGGCAAACGACAAGCTCGTTATCCTTGGTGGTGCTCTTGGCTCCACCAACCTGAACCCGGATGGGGTCAAATCACTGGCAACCATGCCGTCGCTCGATGAGCTGCGTGCAAAGCTGGTTGGCATGATTCAGACGCCAGCATCCAGGATCGCTCAGGTTGTCAACGCACCGGCCGGGCAGCTTGCCCGCGTCTTCGGCGCGTACGCCAAGAAGGACGAGGCCGCATAAGGCGCCTAAACACACTGTCTGTAACCAATTACTGGTTCGAATTTTAAGGTACTAAGAAAATGGCTGATCTCGATAAGCTCGTAGAAGACCTGTCTGCACTGACAGTTATGGAAGCTGCTGAACTGTCCAAGCTGCTTGAAGAAAAGTGGGGCGTCTCCGCCGCTGCTCCAGTTGCGGTTGCTGCCGCTGCTGGTGGTGCTGGTGAAGCTGCTGTTGAAGAAAAGACCGAGTTTGACGTTGTTCTGACCGCTGCTGGCGACAAGAAAATCAACGTCATCAAGGAAGTCCGCGCAATCACCGGTCTTGGCCTGAAAGAAGCTAAGGAGCTCGTAGAAAGCGCTCCTAAGCCGGTCAAGGAAGGCGCACCGAAGGACGAAGCTGAAGAACTGAAGAAGAAGCTTGAAGAAGCTGGCGCTTCCGTCGAGCTGAAGTAATCGGGTTTTAGAACCCTTGCGGTCCCGGGTTTCCGGGGCCGCATTCTTGCCCCGGCGGGTTTTCCCGTTTCCGGGGCGACTGTCCCAATAGGGGGACGGTTTTCCGAAGCGCCTGGGCCACGGCCCGATTGGATAAGGGGCGTTTCGGCCAGCCGTTACCCGGCCGATACGAGGAGCGACAATGACCCAAACGTTCAACGGTCGCAAAAAAGTCCGGAAATACTACGGATCCATCCGCGACGTTGCGGCAATGCCCAATCTCATCGAAGTGCAGAAAGCGTCTTATGACCAGTTTCTGCAGGTTGACGAGATGCCGGGTGGTGGCCGCAAGGTTGATGGCCTTGAAGCCGTCTTCCAGTCCGTGTTTCCGATTTCCGATTTTGCAGGAACGTCCCTTCTGGAATTCGTATCTTACGAGTTCGAGCAGCCCAAATACGACGTGGATGAGTGCCGCCAGCGTGGCATGACCTTCTCCGCGCCGCTCAAGGTGACGCTTCGTCTGATCGTTTTCGATGTTGATGAAGACACCGGCGCCAAGTCCGTCAAGGACATCAAGGAGCAGGACGTCTACATGGGCGACATGCCGTTCATGACGTCGAACGGCACCTTTGTCGTCAACGGCACCGAACGCGTGATCGTTTCCCAGATGCACCGCTCCCCTGGCGTGTTCTTCGATCACGATAAGGGCAAGACGCACTCTTCCGGCAAGCTCCTGTTTGCTGCGCGCGTCATTCCTTACCGTGGTTCGTGGCTCGACATCGAGTTTGACGCCAAGGACATTGTCCATGCGCGTATCGACCGCCGCCGCAAGATTCCGGTCACTTCGCTGCTGATGGCTCTTGGCCTCGACGGCGAAGAGATCCTCAACACCTTCTACAAGCGCATCGAATACAAGCGCGCCAAGGATGGTTCCTGGCGCATGCCGTTCGACGGCAGCCGTCTGAAGGGCACCAAGGCGTCTTTCGACCTTGTTGATGCCGACAGCGGTGAAGTCGTTGTTGAAAACGGCCGCAAGATCACGGCACGCACGATCAAGCAGCTGGCCGAAAAGGGTGTCGAAGCCCTGAAGGTCACTGATGAAGATCTGCACGGCCAGTACCTTGCCGAAGACCTTGTCGACGCAACCTCCGGTGAAATCTACTCGGAAGCTGGCGCTGAAATCACTGGCAAGGTTCTCGAAGAGCTGATCGAACACGGGTATCATGACCTGCCGATTCTCGACATCGACCACGTCAACACCGGTCCTTACATCCGCAACACGCTGGCTGCCGACAAGAACGAATCCCGTGAGGATGCGCTCTTCGACATCTACCGCGTCATGCGTCCGGGTGAGCCGCCCACGATCGACACCGCAGAGGCGATGTTCACGTCGCTGTTCTTCGATGACGAGCGCTACGATCTGTCCGCGGTTGGCCGCGTGAAGATGAACATGCGTCTCGACGTCGAGTGTGAAGACACGGTTCGGGTCCTTCGCAAGGAAGACATTCTCGAAGTCATTCGTGTTCTGCTTGAACTGCGTGACGGCAAGGGCGAGATCGACGACATCGACAACCTCGGCAACCGCCGTGTTCGTTCTGTCGGCGAGCTGATGGAAAATCAGTACCGCGTTGGCCTGCTGCGCATGGAACGTGCGATCAAGGAGCGTATGAGCTCTGTCGAGATCGACACGGTGATGCCGCAGGATCTGATCAACGCCAAGCCGGCAGCTGCTGCTGTTCGCGAGTTCTTCGGTTCTTCGCAGCTGTCGCAGTTCATGGATCAGACGAACCCGCTTTCGGAAGTCACTCACAAGCGTCGTCTTTCGGCTCTCGGCCCAGGTGGTCTGACCCGCGAGCGCGCAGGCTTTGAAGTCCGCGATGTTCATCCGACGCACTACGGCCGTATCTGCCCGATTGAAACGCCGGAAGGCCCGAACATCGGTCTGATCAACTCGCTTGCCACCTTCGCTCGCGTCAACAAGTACGGCTTCATTGAGAGCCCGTACCGCAAGGTGAAAGACGGCACGGTGACCGATGAGGTCGTCTATCTATCCGCGATGGAAGAGGCAAAGCACTACGTTGCCCAGTCCAACGCAGAATATGATGCAGACGGCAAGTTCACCACCGAGCTGATCACCTGTCGTCACGCAGGTGAAAACACCATGGTTCCGTCGGAACGCGTTGACCTCATGGACGTGTCGCCGAAGCAGCTTGTGTCAGTCGCAGCCTCGCTGATCCCGTTCCTTGAGAACGATGATGCGAACCGCGCTCTGATGGGCTCGAACATGATGCGTCAGGCCGTGCCGCTGGTACGCGCCGAAGCGCCTTATGTTGGAACCGGTATGGAAGCTGTCGTGGCTCGCGATTCCGGTGCTGCCATCGGCGCACGCCGGACAGGTATCGTCGACCAGGTCGATGCGACCCGTATCGTGATCCGCGCGACGGAAGATCTGGATCCGGGTAAGTCCGGCGTCGACATCTACCGTCTGATGAAGTTCCAGCGTTCCAACCAGAACACCTGTATCAACCAGCGTCCGCTGGTTCGGGTGGGCGATGTCATCACCAAGGGTGACATCATCGCTGACGGCCCGTCCACGGACCTTGGCGATCTGGCCCTCGGCAAGAACGTGCTCGTCGCGTTCATGCCCTGGAATGGCTACAACTTCGAGGATTCCATCCTTCTGTCCGAGCGCATCGTTTCTGACGATGTCTTCACGTCCATCCACCTTGAAGAATTCGAAGTGATGGCGCGCGATACCAAGCTTGGTCCGGAAGAGATCACCCGTGATATTCCGAATGTTTCCGAAGAGGCTCTCAAGAACCTCGACGAAGCGGGCATCGTCTACATTGGTGCAGAACTGCATCCGGGCGATATCCTTGTCGGCAAGATCACGCCGAAGGGCGAAAGCCCGATGACGCCGGAAGAAAAGCTCCTGCGCGCCATCTTTGGTGAAAAGGCTTCCGACGTACGCGATACCTCCCTGCGTCTGCCGCCGGGTGTTTCCGGTACTGTCGTCGAAGTGCGCGTCTTTAACCGCCACGGTGTGGAAAAAGACGAACGCGCGATGGCGATCGAGCGTGAGGAAATCGAACGTCTCGCGAAGGACCGTGACGATGAGCAGGCGATCCTGGACCGTAACGTCTACGGTCGTCTCGCTGAAATGCTTCTCGGCAAGACCGCCATCGGTGGTCCCAAGGGCTTCAAGAAGGACACCGCCCTCGATGGCGACCTCCTGAATGAATACCCGCGTTCGCAGTGGTGGCAGTTTGCCGTCGACGACGAAAAGTTCATGAGCGAAATCGAGGCTCTGCGCGGTCAGTATGACGACAGCCGCAAACGTCTCGAGCAGCGGTTTATCGACAAGGTCGAGAAGCTGCAGCGCGGTGATGAACTTCCGCCGGGCGTCATGAAGATGGTCAAGGTCTTTGTTGCCGTGAAGCGCAAGCTTCAACCGGGCGACAAGATGGCGGGCCGTCACGGCAACAAGGGTGTGGTCTCCAAGATCAATCCTTGCGAAGACATGCCGTTCCTGGAAGACGGAACGCACGTCGACATCGTGCTGAACCCGCTCGGCGTGCCATCGCGCATGAACGTCGGTCAGATTCTCGAAACGCACCTTGGCTGGGCTTGTGCCGGCATGGGCCAGCGTATCGGAGAACTCTACGACCAGTACCGCAAGTCGGGTGAAATCGATCAACTTCGTGGAAAGGTGATCGAGATCTATGGCGACAACCTGAAGGGCGACAGCGTCAAGGACTACGACGACGAAGGTGTCGTCCGCCTTGCCGAACAGCTCAAGAAGGGTGTGTCCATTGCGACGCCAGTCTTCGATGGTGCACGCGAGCCCGATGTCGTTGAAGCGCTCAACATTGCCGACCTGAAGCCGAGCGGTCAGTCGACCCTCTATGACGGCCGTACCGGTGAAGAGTTCGATCGGCAGGTGACCGTGGGCTACATCTACATGCTCAAGCTTCACCACCTCGTGGATGACAAGATCCACGCCCGTTCGATCGGCCCGTACTCGCTCGTTACCCAGCAGCCGCTGGGTGGTAAGGCGCAGTTCGGTGGCCAGCGCTTCGGTGAGATGGAGGTCTGGGCGCTTGAAGCTTACGGCGCAGCTTACACGCTGCAGGAAATGCTGACGGTCAAGTCGGATGACGTTGCCGGTCGTACGAAGGTCTATGAGGCCATCGTTCGCGGCGACGACACCTTCGAGGCGGGTATTCCGGAAAGCTTCAACGTGCTTGTGAAGGAAATGCGGTCCCTCGGTCTGAACGTTGAACTTCAGCGTACCGACCAAGCCCAAATCGAGGCAGAATCGGTTGCTGATGCAGCCGAATAACCTCAAGGGCATGAAAAAGACCGAATTAGGACTTGGAATGCCGGAAACGGGGAGGGAGCCAACGGGCTCGCTCCCCCTCCGCGCATTGAAGGAGATAGACCATGAATCATGAGGTCATGAACCTGTTCAATCAACAGGCTCCGACACAGACCTTCGACAATATCCGGATCTCGCTTGCGAGCCCGGAGAAGATCATGTCCTGGTCTTTCGGCGAAATCAAAAAGCCGGAAACGATCAACTACCGTACGTTCAAGCCTGAGCGGGACGGTCTGTTCTGTGCGCGTATCTTTGGCCCGATCAAGGACTACGAATGTCTTTGCGGGAAGTACAAGCGCATGAAGTACAAAGGCGTTATCTGCGAAAAGTGCGGTGTGGAAGTCACGCTGTCACGTGTTCGCCGTGAACGCATGGGCCACATCGAACTGGCAGCGCCTGTCGCGCACATCTGGTTCCTGAAGTCCCTACCGAGCCGCATCGGCCTTCTGCTCGACATGACGCTGAAGGATCTGGAGCGGGTTCTCTACTTCGAGAACTACGTCGTTCTCGAGCCGGGTCTGACACCGCTCAAGCAGCATCAGCTTCTGTCCGAAGAAGACTATGTCGCGGCGCAGGACGAGTATGGCGAAGACGCTTTCACCGGGATGATCGGTGCGGAAGCCATCCGAGAAATCCTGATGAGCCTCGATCTGGAGCGCATCAGCGAACAGCTGCGCGTCGAGATTGCGGAAGCGACGACCGAGCTGAAGCCGAAGAAGCTGGCAAAGCGCCTCAAGGTCATCGAAGCCTTCATGGAATCGGGCAACAAGCCCGAGTGGATGATCATGACCGTGGTTCCGGTGATCCCGCCGGATCTGCGTCCGCTGGTTCCGCTTGATGGTGGCCGGTTCGCGACTTCGGATCTGAACGATCTGTATCGCCGCGTTATCAACCGGAACAACCGTCTGAAGCGCCTGATCGAGCTGCGTGCTCCGGACATCATCATCCGGAACGAAAAGCGCATGCTGCAGGAGTCTGTTGACGCCCTGTTCGACAACGGCCGCCGTGGCCGTGTCATCACCGGTGCCAACAAGCGCCCGCTGAAGTCGCTGTCCGACATGCTCAAGGGCAAGCAGGGCCGCTTCCGTCAGAACCTTCTGGGTAAGCGCGTTGACTACTCCGGCCGTTCGGTCATCACAGTTGGTCCGGAACTCAAGCTGCACCAGTGCGGCCTGCCGAAGAAGATGGCGCTCGAGCTCTTCAAGCCGTTCATCTATTCCCGCCTTGATGCCAAGGGCTTCTCCTCAACGGTGAAGCAGGCGAAGAAGCTGGTGGAAAAAGAGCGGCCGGAAGTCTGGGATATCCTCGACGAAGTGATCCGTGAGCACCCGGTTCTCCTGAACCGCGCGCCGACGCTTCACCGTCTTGGCATCCAGGCGTTCGAACCGACCCTGATCGAAGGTAAGGCGATTCAGCTGCACCCGCTCGTTTGTACTGCGTTCAACGCTGACTTCGACGGTGACCAGATGGCGGTTCACGTACCGCTTTCCCTGGAAGCGCAGCTTGAAGCACGTACGCTGATGATGTCCACGAACAACATTCTGCATCCGGCGAACGGTGGCCCGATCATCGTTCCCTCGCAGGATATTGTTCTGGGTCTCTACTATCTGTCGATCATGGCAGAGAACGAGCCGGGCGAAGGCATGGTGTTCAGTGACATTGGCGAGATCCATCATGCGATCGCGAACAAGGTCATCACGCTGCACACGAAGATCCGTGGCCGCTACCGGAACATCGATGCTGATGGCAATGAAGTCAGCGAGATTTTCGAAACCACACCGGGCCGGATGCTCATCTCCGAGCTGCTGCCCAAGCATCATGAAGTCCCGTTTGACGCTTGTAACAAGCTGATGACGAAGAAGGACGTCTCCAAGATGATCGACACGGTCTACCGTGCCTGCGGTCAGAAAGAGACGGTCATCTTCTGTGACCGCATCATGCAGCTTGGTTTCTCCAACGCTTGCCGCGCTGGTATTTCCTTCGGTATGGACGACATGGTTATCCCGGACACCAAGCAGAAGCTTGTGGCCGAGACATCCGCGCTCGCAACCGAATACGAACAGCAGTACAACGACGGTCTGATCACCCAGGGTGAGAAGTACAACAAGGTCGTTGATGCTTGGGCGAAGTGCACCGACAAGGTCGCCGACGAGATGATGGCCCGCATTAAGGCTGTTCAGGTCGACGAGGAGACCGGACGTCAAAAGCCGATGAACTCGGTTTACATGATGTCGCACTCCGGTGCTCGTGGTTCGCCCCAGCAGATGAAGCAGTTGGCCGGTATGCGTGGTCTGATGGCCAAGCCGTCGGGCGAGATCATCGAAAACCCGATCATCTCGAACTTCAAGGAAGGCCTCTCGGTTCTGGAGTACTTCAACTCCACGCACGGTGCCCGTAAGGGTCTGGCCGATACGGCTCTGAAGACAGCGAACTCGGGATACCTGACCCGTCGTCTTGTTGACGTTGCGCAGGACTCGATCATCATCGAGCAGGACTGTGGTTCCGAGCGCGGTATTACCGTTGCTCCGATCGTCGATGCCGGTAACGTCATTGCAAACCTTGGCATGCGCGTTCTTGGCCGGACAACGGCTGAAGACGTCTACAACCACCAGACGGGCGAAATCATCGTTCCGAAAGGCCGGTTGATCGACGAGAAAGATGTTGATCTCATCGAAGCCGCGAAGGTTCAGCAGATCAAGATCCGCTCGGTTCTGACCTGTGAAACCGAGACCGGCGTCTGTGCGACCTGCTACGGTCGTGACCTTGCACGCGGTACCCCAGTGAACATGGGTGAAGCTGTCGGTGTCATCGCCGCGCAGTCGATCGGCGAACCGGGTACCCAGCTGACCATGCGTACCTTCCACATTGGTGGTACGGCTCAGGTGGTGGATTCATCGTTCATCGAATCCAACGTTGACGGCACGATCTCCATGCGCAACCGCGCTGTGGCCCGTGACTCTGAGGGCAATCTCATTGCTCTGGTCCGGAACATGTCGATCGTTGTGACGGATAGCGACGGCAACGAGCGTGCGGTGCACCGTGTCACATACGGCTCAAAGCTGCATGTTGACGAGGGCGACAACGTTAAGCGTGGCCAGCGGATCGCCGAATGGGATCCATACACCCGTCCGATGCTTTCGGATGTTGACGGTGTCGTGGACTTCGAGGATCTGGTTGACGGTGCCTCTGTTCAGGAAACCGCCGATGAGGCGACTGGCATCACCAAGCGTGTTGTCATCGACTGGCGTTCCAATCAGCGCAGTCAGGACCTGAAGCCTGCGATCGTCGTCAAGAACGACAAGGGAGAGGTCGCCAAGACAACACGTGGCAGCGATGCACGGCTGTTGCTTTCTGTGGACTCGATCCTGTCGGTGCAGCAGGGCGCAGTTGTAAAAGCTGGTGACGTTCTGGCGCGTCTTCCTCTGGAAAGCGCCAAGACCAAGGACATCACCGGTGGTCTGCCGCGCGTTGCGGAACTGTTCGAAGCCCGCCGTCCGAAAGACCATGCGATTATCGCGGAAGTCACCGGTACGATCCGCTTCGGCCGCGACTACAAGAACAAGCGTCGCATCATCATCGATCCGGCGGACGAGGCGCTCGAGCCCGTCGAATACCTCATCCCGAAGGGCAAGCACTTCCATCTTCAGGAAGGCGATGCCATTGAAAAGGGTGAGTATGTACTCGACGGTAATCCGGCACCGCATGACATCCTGGCGGTCAAGGGCGTGGAGGCACTTGCGGCCTATCTCGTCAACGAGATCCAGGAAGTCTATCGTCTGCAGGGTGTGACCATCAACGATAAGCACATCGAGGTGATTGTTCGCCAGATGCTGCAGAAGATCGAGATCACCGACAGCGGCGACACCGAATTCTTCCCGGGCGAGCAAATCGACCGGATCGAATTCGAGGAAGCCAACGAAAAGGCGGTCAACGAAGCCAAGCAGCCAGCCAAGGGCAACCCGGTTCTTCTGGGGATCACCAAGGCTTCCCTGCAGACGCGTTCGTTCTTCTCGGCAGCGTCGTTCCAGGAAACCACGCGCGTTCTTACCGACGCAGCGGTCACCGGCAAGGTCGATCCGTTGGTCGGCCTCAAGGAGAACGTTATCGTGGGTCGTCTGATCCCGGCCGGTACGGGCGGGGTGATGAAGCGCATTCGCCAGATTGCGAGCCATCGCGACGACCTTATTCAGGACGCGCAGCGTCAGCAGTCTTCCGAAAGCGCGGCCGAAGGCCTGCTTCAAGACCTGAGCGGTGCGGCAGAATAAGCCCTGCGATGTGTGAGACTTTGAAAGGCCGCCTCCGGGCGGCCTTTCTTTTAGGTAAAGCCAAACCCGAAGGAGTTTCGGAATGACTGACCAGGAAGAGGTTCTGGATCCGACCGTCTACATTGTGATCGGCCGCGTGTGGGATACTGAAGAGGGTACGGAAGACAACGCCATCACCATCCACGCGATGCTGCGCGCTGCTGATGATGACGATGCTGTGCGCAAGACGCTCGAGGCACTGTCAGGGCAGGGGTATGTCGAAGCCGAGCTGGACCAGATCGGCGTTATGGACGGCGAACCGGATGAGCCCGTCTATGAAGGCGCCTATCACGATGCCCTGGCCGGTAATGTCGCGATCGTCAAATTTGAAGCTGATTGACCTTGACCCGCTGACAACCGGCAAGGGGAGGGCGCCCTTAGAAGGTTTGCGCGCCATGTGGGCCAGACGTTCAAAGATGCCGAATTCCTAGGCGAGAGCTGCGCACATGTTGGAATTGTCAAAGTCAGATTTGGCAATTAGCCTTTACGGGTGCGTTTCTCGTGATGTCGACTGATGACGAGGCAGTGCATATGCAAGCCAATTCAAACTCAACCCAGAGGGTTAGAACATGAAATCTGTCTACGTCGGGATCGCCATGATTGCCTCGCTTGTTGCGGGCGCCGGCTCTTCTCTGGCTGCTGAGCCAACTTTCCTCAATTCCGGAAAGGTCTCGCCGACCACTTTGCCGTTCTCCGAGCTCGTGGAAGCAGGTGATACGCTCTATCTGTCGGGGCAAATTGGAAATGTGCCTGGAAGCTTGAAATTGGCCGAAGGCGGAATTTCAGCTGAAACGACACAGGTCATGGACAACATCAAGACCTCCCTGGAAGCCCACGGCTATGCAATGACCAACTTGGTGAAGTGCACGGTCATGCTGGCGGATATTTCCGAATGGGGCGCTTTCAATGATGTCTACAAGGGCTATTTTGAAGCTGGCAGGTTTCCAGCGCGCGCAGCCTTCGGTGCCAGCGGTCTTGCTCTCGGTGCACGCGTCGAAGTCGACTGTATCGGCGTGAAGTGACGATACGCAGATCTTTGTTGATCAAACGAGGGAGGGGCTTGTCTGACAAGCCTCCTTTTTCTTTGCCTGGTCCCGACGGTAATCGCTGAAGAGAACTACCGCGCGATTCCGGTAGGCGACAAAAAGTATGGCAGTGAACATCATTCGCGGAATGAGTGCATGGCGGCTATGCGAATCCGGACGATCGATTCCATGGGTTGTTTGTGCGGGAATGAATCAGCAGGTTAACGAAGGATTCATTTCGTCGCCGGGGTTTGAACCCGGCTAAAGAAATAACCTTTCGTTTCCAAAGCCCGACTGCATGTAAAGTTGCGTCCGGGCAGCGACCTAAATGGCGAAAAACCGGGAAAAGGCCTGAATCGGCACATTCTCCGAATTTTCCAACAAAGCACTTGACGCAAAGGGTGCGTCTGAGTAGTTTCCGCGCATCCCGAAGGCAGGCGGTAAGTTCTCCTGAGTTCAAGCGCGCCAAGTGCTGGACCTAAAGACCTTAAACGCTGCCGGGTTCATATAGGCGAATACGCGTCGATTGCATGACCGCGAGGCAACTCGTGGTCCTCTGGTTTCCGCAGCGCTGACTGATCCTTAATTGGATCGGCGGCGCGATTCTGCATGTGCAGTCTCAGTGGTGATCAGGGTATGCATAAGAATTTTTGGATGGACGAGGTAAAGGGCACAGAATGCCGACCATCAACCAGCTGATCCGCAAGCCGCGGAAAGATCCGCCAAAGCGGAACAAGGTGCCGGCCATGGAGGCCTGCCCGCAAAAGCGTGGTGTTTGCACCCGCGTTTACACGACGACGCCGAAGAAGCCGAACTCGGCTCTGCGTAAGGTGGCCAAAATCCGCCTGACCAACGGCTTCGAAGTCATCGGTTACATTCCGGGTGAAGGTCACAACCTTCAAGAACACTCGGTTGTCATGATCCGCGGCGGCCGCGTGAAGGATTTGCCGGGTGTGCGCTACCACATTATCCGTGGTGTGCTCGATACCCAGGGCGTCAAGGATCGTAAGCAGCGCCGGTCCAAATACGGCGCCAAGCGGCCGAAGTAAGAGGTACATTACATGTCCCGTCGTCACCGCGCAGAGAAACGCGAAATCAACCCGGATCCTAAGTTCGGGGATATTGTCGTCACCAAGTTCATGAACTCGATCATGTACGACGGCAAGAAGTCGACCGCCGAACGCATCGTTTATGGCGCATTCGACATCATCGAAAACAAGACCCGCGAGAACCCGATCGAGGTGTTCCATGCGGCTCTTGAAAACGTGATGCCTCAGGTAGAAGTGCGCTCCCGCCGTGTTGGTGGTGCGACCTACCAGGTTCCGGTCGAAGTACGTACGGAGCGTCGTCAGGCACTCGCAATTCGCTGGCTGATTACTGCAGCGCGCAACCGGAACGAGACCACCATGGTCGACCGTCTTTCCGGTGAAATGCTCGATGCAGCAAACAACCGTGGAACCGCTGTTAAGAAGCGCGAAGATACGCACCGGATGGCTGATGCCAACCGCGCCTTCTCGCACTACCGCTGGTAATCTGGACTCGGAAGGGCTGACGCTATGTCGCGCACGCATAAAATCGAGGACTACCGTAACTTCGGCATCATGGCTCACATTGATGCTGGCAAGACGACCACTACTGAGCGGATCCTCTACTACACCGGCAAGAGCCACAAGATCGGTGAAGTTCATGATGGCGCAGCCACCATGGACTGGATGGAGCAGGAGCAGGAGCGTGGTATCACCATTACCTCCGCTGCTACGACTGCGTTCTGGAACGATAAGCGCCTGAACATCATCGACACCCCGGGCCACGTTGACTTCACCATTGAAGTTGAACGCTCGCTGCGTGTTCTCGATGGTGCTGTTGCACTTCTCGATGCCAACGCCGGTGTCGAGCCGCAGACCGAGACTGTTTGGCGTCAGGCCGACAAGTACAACGTCCCGCGGATGATCTTCGTCAACAAGATGGACAAGCTCGGCGCCGATTTCGATCGCTGCTGCGAGATGATCAAGACCCGTCTTGGTGCCAACGCGCTGGTTATGCAGCTGAACGTTGGTGCAGAGAACGAATTCGCTGGCGTTATCGATCTTCTGAAGATGAAGGCTCTTATCTGGCAGGCTGAAAACCTCGGCGCTGCTTGGGATGAAGTTGAAATCCCGGACGATCAGAAAGAGCGCGCACAGGCTGCACGCGATGCCATGATCGAGACAGCTGTCGAGATCGACGAAGAAGCCATGGAAGCCTACCTGGAAGGCGAAGAGCCGACCAACGAGAAGCTCAAAGAGCTGATCCGCAAGGGCACCATTGCTGGCAACTTCGTTCCGGTTTTCTGCGGTTCTGCGTTCAAGAACAAAGGCGTTCAGCCTCTTCTCGACGCTGTTGTCGACTACCTGCCGAGCCCGGTCGAGGTTCCTGCCATTAAGGGCATCGATCCGAAGACCGAAGGCGAAGCCGAGCGTAAGTCTGACGACAATGAGCCGCTCAGCCTGCTCGCGTTCAAGATCGCGAACGATCCGTTCGTCGGCTCCCTGACTTTCTGCCGGATCTACTCCGGTGTGTTGAACAAGGGTTCGACCCTGACCAACACGGTCAAGGACAAGAAAGAGCGCGTCGGTCGTATGATGCAGATGCACTCGAACTCCCGTGAAGACATCGACGTTGCCTATGCTGGCGACATCGTTGCGATCGCAGGCCTCAAGGACACCACAACCGGCGACACCCTGTGTGATCCGCTGAAGCCGGTGATCCTGGAGCGCATGGAGTTCCCTGAGCCGGTCATCGAGATCGCTATCGAGCCGAAGACCAAGGCTGACCAGGAAAAGATGGGCGTCGCGCTGAACAAGCTCGCAGCCGAAGATCCTTCATTCCGCGTCAAGTCGGACGAAGAATCCGGTCAGACCATCATCGCCGGTATGGGCGAGCTGCACCTCGACATTCTCGTCGATCGCATGAAGCGTGAATTCAAGGTGGAAGCGAACATCGGTGCGCCGCAGGTGGCTTACCGTGAAACAATCACCAAGGCAGCTGATGTGGATTATACCCACAAGAAGCAGTCCGGTGGTTCGGGTCAGTTCGCTCGCATCAAGTTCACCCTTGAGCCGTCCGAGCCGAACGAAGGCTATGTCTTCGAGAGCAAGGTCGTCGGTGGCAACATTCCTAAGGAATACATCCCAGGTGTTACCAAGGGTATCGAAAGCGTCATGTCGTCCGGCCCGCTGGCTGGCTTCCCGATGCTCGATGTCAAGGTGACGCTCACCGATGGTGCCTACCATGACGTTGACTCCTCTGTTCTCGCCTTCGAGATCGCCGGCCGTGCCGGCTTCCGTGAAGGTGTTCAGAAGGCAGGTCCGAAGCTCCTTGAGCCGGTCATGAAGGTCGAGGTTGTTACCCCGGAAGATTACATGGGTGACGTTATTGGTGACCTGAACTCCCGTCGTGGCCAGATTGCTGGCACCGAAAACCGCGGGATTGTAACGGTCATCACCGCAATGGTCCCACTGGCCAACATGTTTGGCTACGTGAACAACCTGCGGTCCATGTCCCAGGGACGTGCCCAGTACTCGATGGTCTTCGATCACTACGAGCAGGTGCCTCAGGCAGTCGCCGAAGAGGTCCAGGCGAAATACGCCTGACCTCACCTCAGTTAAGAAATTAGAGAAAGCGGAGTAATCCGATGGCGAAGGAAAAATTTGAGCGTAACAAGCCTCACGTCAACATTGGCACGATTGGCCACGTTGACCACGGCAAGACGACGCTTACGGCTGCAATCACGATGACGCTGGCTGAAGCTGGCGGCGC